>NZ_JBPWPM010000001.1:6762500-8597500 GCF_051810765.1 Bradyrhizobium sp. 604_D8_N2_3
CGATCCAGCGGCACCTTGGTGCCCAGGTCATCGAGCAGCAGGAAATGGCAGGCGGCAAACTGCGCTTTGCGGGCCTTGAACGACCCGTCTTCACCAGCATAGAAACTTGAGCAGCCGAGGTAGTTGTTGTGCTCTGGCACAACGATCGAGGGCACCCCATCGACCCTGCGCGCCACCCATCCGCCCAGATTCGGGTTGCCAGGCTTCGAGCATACGGCTGCAAAGGCACCGTGGGGTAGTTCCGCGATAACCGCCGCAATGAACTCAGCGTTGGTAATCCGAAAAGCACCGCCTTCGCCGCCTTTACCGGCTTCCCCTTGCCCGAAAGGCAAAACTGTCGGCGCGTTCTTCGCAGCAGTGATAGTCTCGGTTGCCCTCTTCCCCAATCCTTCCGATGCGTCACGCGCCTTCTCCGCCGCAACATTCGCATTGGAGGCCTTGAGCTCGGCGACACCGATCGATTCGTCGTTGGCTGTATTCACTTGGATGACGAGCTGCGAAGGAACGCCCGGGGCGAGAGGATCGTTTCCATTGCAGCGTCGGCAGGCCGAATGCGGAAGCCCGTGCAGGCACTCGTCCACGGTTACCGCCATGGCAGGTCACCCTGCGTGGCACTTTCGCGCTCACGACGCCATTCGGCCGCGGATTCCAGCGTGATCAGCGTGCGCGCGCCGACTTTCATCTCGCGCGGGCCTTCACCCTTCTTTTTCAGCTTGTAGAAGAATCCCGCACTGATGCCGTGGGCGGCGCAAAACTCGGCGATGCTGAGCGCCAAGCGCGGCATTGGAGGTCGCGGCCGGTCGGCAGCGAACTGGGTGCGGGATTTCGGCATGCTCAGCACCTCGATTAGGGCTGGCACCGCTTGGCGAATGCGAAGATCGGAACTATAGTAGGGCTCTCGATGCCCCTATTCATGTGTTCCCGGCCGGCGCCTCGCCAAAGGTGCCGGCCTCTCTATTTTGCGGAAGACTTATCGGACAGCGCCGCGCGGCGCTTAACCCAAGCATGCACGCGGGTTTTCAGGAACGGCGCTTGGCGTTCCCCGGTTTTGATCGGCCACGGAAAACCGTACCGCAGTTGCTTGCGGCGCAAATCCGATCGATCACGAACGATGCCGCGCGCTTCCAGATCAGCGTAGCTGTAGAGCCCGGCCGCGATCTCCTCGTCGGTCGGCGCATCGTCTTTCACTTCGTTTTGGGGCTTAGTCAGGAACATCGCGTCACCTCAGGCAATTTGGTGACCCAGAAACCTAAACAGAAAATCTCGCCTGTAAATACCAGAAAACTGCGAAAATAGGGCCTCGGCGAAGCTAAGTGGCTCATTTGCATCGCCGGGTCTAGCTCAGCTCCGAGCTCGGCTTGGACCGATATAGCCCTCGTTTGCCGCGCCCCTGCAAATCCGCTTGTCGGCGGACTTCAAGGACCCGTGGCATTGGTTACGAACGTTTCGAAGTTTATGTCGACCTCAACTCCGAGTGCATCATGCAACCATGTTGTCAGCGGCTGGCGCAGGTTCCGACAACAACCCGACGCGCGCGATGTCGTCGATGGAATGCTCGGTGATGTACCTCGAGTAATGCTTTTCGATCATCGCTACGCTGGTGTTGTGCAGCGACGCCACCAGCCTGATCGGCACATTTCGCAGCAGCATGCGGACGATGCTCGAGTGGCGCAGGCAGTACATCGTCACCTCGGCGGGATCGAGCCCAATGGCGGTAACGGCCTTGTCCACTTGGCGATGATAGTTCTCGCGCGGATTGTTGTTCCAGGGACTGCCGTTGCTTTGCAACAGCAGCTGAGCATCGGCTGCACGACCTCTAGCCGCCAGCTTGAGCCGTACAGCCAACTGGACCGTAATCGGCACGCTGTAGCGCTCGGCCTTTTTCGCACTGCGATTTCTGCCGCCGCCCTTGGCAGACTTCGGCATCATCAATTTCGGCCGCACCGGATGATCCTGCAGATCCTCGACGCGAAGCCGGACCGCCTGACTGGGGCGCGCGCCAGTGTTCGCCAGTGTGTCGGTCAGCAGTCCGAATTGATGATCGAGTCCGTAAGCGGCGGCGACGAATTCGTGCACCTTGTTGTCCGGCAGGATCACGTTTCTCGCCTCCTGCGCGTTAGGCAGATTGGCAAGACCAATTTCCCATGCCTCACGGTTCTTGACGCGCTGGTCATGCTGCGCCGCCAGTTCCAGCGCAGCGCAAACGCAGCGGCAGAGCCGATTGATCGTGGCCGGCGCCATCGTGCCAAGCAGGCCGTCGCGCCACTTCTTCAGTTCGATCGCCGCGAGCAGCGCCACCGGCTTCGACAACAGCGCCGGCGTGAGATGCAGGCGCGGATGCTCTGCGTTGTAAGGATTGGCTGCGCGGGCCTCAAGATCGCGCTTGTAGTCCTTGAGCGCACCGTCAACAGTGATCGGTGCGTTGCTGGCGCTACCGTCATCGCTGCGCGCCAGCTTCTTCGCCGCATCCTGCGCCTCGTGGAACGTCAACACGTTCCTGGCGTCGGCATCCTCGAAATCGTCGGCCAACGCAAAGCTCTTGGTCCAGTAAGCGCCATGGCCGTCGCTGACCTTAAGCACCCATGTGCCGTTGGTCTTGTTGCGCCTGTACATCAGCGCGATTCCGCGCGCGAGCGACGGGCCACTGTAAGGCCTGCGGCGAATCTTTAATCGCAGCCGCGCGCTGCGGCTTTCCAGCGCACTGAAGCTGACTTTGCGTGCCATGTAATTCGTGTCCCCGTTGTCGCGAAGTGTCGCGATCGTGTCTGTAGAGGCCCATGAAGGCGTATGACACGTTATGGGGATATTGCGCGCGGGATCAATGGGATGCGAACTGCACGTCGCTCTACAGAACTCCATGCGCCTATTTATTTTCCCTGCGCAGTGGTTGGACGGCTTATGCCGTGCTCTCCCGGGAGCCGAATTCCTTCTGGCCTCCCTCACGCCTGCGAAAGTCACCGACACCGCGCCGGTTGACGCGACTGCCGCATCCGCAAAGGCTTGACCGTAGCGACGACGGCCAGGACCACACGTCTATACTTTGGCATTCGGTGAAACACGCCGAAACTAACAAAACCCTTTTAGGCTTTTTCAACTAGCCTGATGCGGGCTGTTTCAGCGGGCTTCACCAAAATAAGGGCCCGGCCCTAAGCCTTTCAGCGTCCGCACGACAAACTGAAAGCCCCAATGCCGAGCCCTTTGGTCTCAAGCCTTAGGAGCCGAAACCACATGGATAGTAGCATTGCCCCCTCCCCCGCCGGCAAGCGGGGCCGCAACAGCAGCGTCATTCTGACCGACCGCATGTGCGAGAAACGCGTTGCCAAACGGACCAAGCTCTACGACCGTAAGTGCCCTGGTCTGTACGTAAGCATCACCACGACCCGGGGTGGCAACCTTCTCGTTCAAGTTCACCGACCGGGAGACCGGCAAGCAACGCACCGGCTGGCTTGGCGTCTACAATGCTGAGACCTTCACGGTCGAGGACACCCGTAGCAAGGTCTACGGCCTCAGGGCCAGGGGTGGCGAGGCGCTTGCCGAGACCTTCCGCGACCAGAAAGCTGCGAAGGCGAAGCGCGGCAAGACCGTCGCCGAGATCATCGACGAGCGCATCGCGTGGATGAAGACGTTGGTCAAGAAGCCCGATGGCGAGATGCGCCCCCGGCTCGAAAGCTGGCAAAACACCGCGAGCCACCTCGACCGCCTCATCCGCCCACGCCTCGGCAAGAAGCTGGCCATGGAGGTCACCAAGCACGACATCGCCACACTCTCGAACGACATCGTCGCAGGCAAGTTCGGCAAGCCCTCGGTCAGCAACGCGCGCCATATGCGCAAGGCGGCCTCGGGCCTGTTCACCTGGGCGGCGGAGGCAGGCCGCGACTATGTGACCGCCAGCCCCTGCGTCAACCTGCCAAAACTCGATCCCGAACATCCCCGCACCCGGGTCCTCTCCGAAGACGAGATCAAGACGTTCTGGCAAGGACTGGACCGCAACGACCTTCCCTACGACCGCCGGACCCGGCTCGCACTCAAGTTCGAACTGGTCACCATGCTGCGCTCGCGGGAACTGCTCGGCGCGCATCGGGATGAGCTGTTTGACCTCGACGGCGAGCATCCGCGCTTCGACGTGCCGCTCAAGCGGGTCAAGAAGCGGCGGGTGATCCAGCAGCCGTTATCCGATCTGGCGGTCGAGATCATCAAGGAGGCGCTCGCCTCGGATGGTCAGCAGTTTGCCTTCGAGAGTCCCATGTACAAGGGCCAGCCGATCCACCGGAAAGCGATGGCCGACGCCCTGCGCGGCACCAAGCACGAGACGAACAAGGACAAAACCAAAACCGCTGGCCTCTGCGAGCTGCTCGGTCTCAAGCCGTTCACGCCCCATGACCTGCGCCGGACGGCAGCGACCCTGGCCGGCGACCTCGGCTTCGACGACGCATGGATTGCGAAGTGCCTCGACCACGCCGCGAGCAAGAAGGCCGAGCAGATCGTGCCGACGGTCACCGGCAAAGTGTACAATCACTCCAAGCGGATGAAGGAAAAGCGCGCGGTGCTGGACGGCGTCGCGGCCGAGCTGCGGCGGATCGTCGGCGGGCGGACATCGAGAAAGGACGCCAATATCGGGCTTCACGTTGCGGCCTGATCTATCGCCCCGCCTGAGCTTCGATCAGGCGGGCTTCAATCAGTAGTTCTGCGGGAGTGCGTTCAAGCAGCATTCATCACAGTCCATCTAAGTCCCGCGCCGGGAGCGGCGCGGCTGATGATGGAACCTCCATGCCTATTTCGAGGGATGACTTTGACCCCGTTGCCACAGTTGTAGACTGGCTCGACGCCTGCCGGCGTGGAGACGTCAACGCGCTGCTCGATCTGTATGATGAGCGAGCGGTGCTTGAATGCGCCTGCGAAGGCGTCAGCCTGACTGGGCGAGAAGCAATCGCTGCCTACCGGTCACCTAAGCTCGAAACGAAGCGAGTACTCTCATTTTCGCTGGACGACGTGAGCCTGACGGGCCACGGCGTTCAAATCGACTATCAAAATTACGAAGGCAAGCCGGCTCGCGTTTATTTTCGGTTCGGTGTCTCAAACAAGATCATCTACACAAGCTGCGCACCCATGGCTCGGGCGGCCGCCCGAAGCTCCGTCAACTGAGATAACGGTCCGCGCGGCCGCAGAGTTGCGGCGATTGTAGCTCTATCGAGCAGTCATCAGCCCTTCGGCAGACACTCCGCTGCTTCACTTCACCTTCGCTGCTTCATCGAGACACTTGTAACCTGAGCCGCCGCGCGCCATGCACTGGTCGAAGTGTTTTGTCTGCCGCGCTGCCGTTGGTCCAGCAGGCTGCAGCTTTCCGTTCTTATCGACGCATTCGTACAGCAAGCCGGGTGTGCGCAGCGAGCAGGGCATGCACGACTGCTGGGCTTGCACCGCGCTTACTCCGACCAGCAGCAGCATCATCACAAAACAGCTTTGCTATCACATCAAAGGGGGCCGAATCGATTCGCACGGAGTCAAGACGCTGTGAATAGGTCGAATAACTGCGGGGTGTTTCCCCCGGACTCCGCGTGGCGCGCGAATCTCTTGTAGGGTGAGTAGGTCAGGCGAACTTGATTCGTCTGATGTCCGAGGCAGCTGGCGGCCGACCGGCGTGCGATGAAACGGTTCACGTCATGGCCGCCCGGCTGACGATGCGGTCGGATGCCCTTCCTTTGGATCAGACGGTTGCCCCGCGTTGCCCTCTCCGAGCACGCTGTCGAGCGATCGGACGGCGCGTTCATAAACGGGCCTCGTTGAGGTCGGCTTCGCGGCCAGGCAGCAGGGTTAAGGGAGCGATCACAGCGATACCAAGCTCCGTCCATGCAGACCAAGCCGGTAGACCCAAAGCAGAACACGACTGGTACCCGATCGTCGCGGTGCGCCGACGAAGCAGTGACGATGTCCATCGTGCTCATGTCCGAGACGTCGACTGTCCCGAATCCTGCACGGCTCAAAAGGCGAAGGCGTGCCGTCGGCGAGGATTGATCTAGATCAAGCGTCGCCGGGTTTCACGATTCAGATTCGGCGCAAATGGCTGGAGGGCATGCGCCATGGATACCGTCAGGTGGATGATCTCCACCGCTCCGGAAATCTTCCTGCTGCTTTCCATCGCCATCGGCACGGTGCTGGGCCGAGCCAAGATTCGTGGTTTCTCAATCGGAACGACAGCCTGTATCCTGGTGGTGGCCGTGCTCATCGGTCAGCTCGGAACCTTTACATTCCCGTCGCTGCTGCGCGTGCTTCTGTTCAGCCTGTTCGTGTTCACGATCGGCTACCGGTCCGGCCCCGAATTCTTCGCCTCCTTGAGCATCCGCACCCTGGCGCAGGTCGCCATGGCGCTCGTGCTCGGCGGCACGGGTCTCATCCTCGTTTTGATATTTGCCTTCACGTTCAAGCTCGATCCGGGCACGGCCTCGGGACTTGCCGCCGGTGGGCTGACGCAATCTTCCATCATCGGCACGGCGTCCGGAGCGCTCGCGCAAGTCGGCTTGTCCGGTGATGCTTTGAAGCAGCAAGAAGCAAACATCGCAGCTGGATACGCCGTCACCTATGTCCTCGGCTATATTCTCACGCTCCTTTACGTGCCGTTTGTCGCACCGAAACTGATGCGGATCGATTTGAAGGCGGAGGCGGCGAAGCTGGAGGCGGAGCTTGCCGGCGGCAACCCGCCACAGAGTGAAAATCTGCACTATCGCAAATTCCAGGCGCGCGCCTACCGGGTCTCGGCCGCCGCGGGACGCACGGTCAAGGACGTCGAAGAGGAAATCGGCAGCCGCACTGTCGTCGAGCGAATCGTGCGGCAGGGAGCCGATATCGAGCCGCGCCTCGACAGCATCCTCGAACCCGGCGACGACATCGTCGTCGCCGGGCGAACCGCTGCCCTCGTCGCGGCAAAGCCGGTCATCGGCAAGGAAATCGATGCCGACGAAATCCTGAAGGCAATTCCGGGCAATGTGATCGACGTCCTCGTCGACAGCCGCCATCTCCATGGCCGATCGATCAAGGAGATCGCTGAACGCGTCGGCAACGACGCACGCGGCGTCTATCTCCGCACGCTGACCCGGATGGGCCGCGAGGTCCCGTTGGGCCCGGACACCCGCGTCTATGTCGGGGACGTCATGACGCTCGTCGGCAGCACTCGCAACATCGAGCGTGCCGCCACGAAGGTCGGGCAGATCCTGCGCTCCGGCGACCGCGCCGACATCGCCTTTCTCGCAACCGGCATCGCCGCGGGCCTCCTCGCGGGTCTCGTCAGCCTCAGGGTCGGCGGCATCCCGCTGACCTTGGGCGGCGGCGGCGGCGCGCTGATCGCTGGCCTCGTCTGCGGCTGGATGCGGTCGCGCCGGCCGACCATCGGAGCGTTACCACGCGCGGCACAGCAGACACTGAGCGATCTCGGGCTCGGTGGCTTCATCGCAGCCATCGGGCTCGGCAACGGAGCCGCGGCCTGGGCTGCGATACAGGCGCACGGGGCGTTGCTGGTGGGCATGGGCCTGGTCGTCACGCTGGTGCCGCTGATCGTCGCGACACTGTTTGCGCGCTATGTGTTGCACATGAATCCGGTCATCACCTGCGGGGCGCTGGCCGGCGCCATGACCGTCGATGCTGCGGTGACCGGAGCCTGCGAAGTCGCCGAGAGTCAGACCCCAGTACTCGGCGTCGCAGTGCCCTACGCCATCGGCAACGTCGTCCTGACTGTGCTCGGCCCGATCATCGTGGCGCTCACTTATAACGGCTGACGGAGGCGACGATGCGTACGCAGTTGGCCGCAATCTTCCGACCGCTCTTGACGGCTTTGGTTCTCCTTGCCGCCTTCGGCTTGCCGGCCCTCGCCGAAGACAATGTCCGTCTCCAGCGATCATCACCTTTGCAGCAGGTCGCGGCGGTCGCGTCGACGGCAAGCCCAACAACAACTGCGCGCCGGACAGACTGGTCGAAGCGACCGCGGATTTCGGCCCTACCTCGCGGGTGCCATGCTGTGGTTCTATATCGAGACGTTCTTTGGCCCGGCGTTGTTGAAGCGCATGCATGAGGCTTTCACTGCGGCCGGCGGCAGGGCCGATATCATCTGATGCCGCCCTTCGGCAATGAGGGGCATTTCTTCGTCGGCTCGACCGACACAATTCCGATGTGGTCACCGCTCGTCGAAAAATCCCTCAACGCGCATAAATAGTTACGGAGGGTGGCGCCTGGAGACGCAACCATGATCAACGCCCCTTCAACGCCATGGCCCGGGCACGCTCGCACCTTCCTGTTGATTTTGTTCGCAGCGGCCATTGCCGGACCAGCTTCGGTCCAGAACGCCGCGGCGCAAAAGCAGGCCTCTGAGGCGAAGCCCGCCGAGATCGCCCCTCGCGGGCAGCGCGGAGCCAAAGACATCACCTTCGGAGACTGGCAGAAGCTCTATGTTGATCACTGTTGATCACGCTGATGACGGTGCCGAGGAACTGGACTGCCATCGCGTGCTCCCATGGCGGACTCGGCCATGCTCCTGGTTTCGTCGGTCAGCGATTGTTATCCGGCGAAGGGGATGATGAGACGCCTTGATGCAGATCAAGAGAGCGCGGCGGCCCATAGCCAACATCTCCCCGCTGCGGAGCGCGTTCGGTACGGATCCAGGCAACCGTCAGCTCCCAAGCCACCGACAGAATGATCGGTCCGATGAAGAGGCCGATGATGCCGTGGACGAGGGTTCCCCCGATCACCCCGATCAGGATGACGAGCGCGGGTGTGGTCAGGCCTCGCCCCATGACGAGCGGCTTTAGGATGTTGTCGAGCACAGATACGATCGCGAGAAACACCGTCAGCAGAAGCGCGATCGGGAATTCCTTGTCAGTCCAGATCCAGATAATGACCGGCAGGATGACGATCGTTCCGCCGATCTGCACGATCGACAGCAATAGCACCACGAACGCCAGTAGTCCCGCGCTGGCGATACCGGCCAGCTTGAACCCAATGCCGGCGAGCAAGGATTGGACGATCGCGACGCCGATCACACCCTGCGCGACCGCACGGATGGTGGTACCCGCGAGGTCCAGAAAGTGCTCGCTCTGGTCGGGCACGATCTGTGACAGAAAGTCACGACCCGCGGCCACGAGTTGCGGGCCATATGGAAACACGACGCCAGCCACGACCACGGACAGCAGGAACTTCACGGTCCCCACACCGGCATTGCCGGCAAATCCGAGCAAGGTCGTCGCGAAGGGCTTGAGATACGGCACCACTTCGCGCAGAAGCGAACGCAGATTGGTCGAGGCCTGATCCCAGAGATCGAAGAGCCGAGGCCCGACGAGTGGCCAATCCTTGATCGATTGAGGTGGCGACGGAACCAACACCTCGCCGGCGGTCATTTGGCCGGCAAGATCCCTGATCCCGTCGACTGCGCCCATGCCGAGCCACGTCGCGGGCCCAATGACAACGGCGAGACTGATAAGGGTTAGGATCGCTGCCGCAAGTTTCGGCCGGTCGCCGAGGATTTTGGCAAGGCGCTGAAACACCGGATTAAGCGCGACGGCGAGCACGACACTCCAGGCCAGGATTGGCACGAACGGACGGATCAGGAGCAGTGTCCAGACGATCAGGACCGCGAGCAACCCCAGCCGGATCACAAGCTGGATGACCTCGTCTCCGAAGATGATCTGGCGGAGTGTTCTCACGGACGCGCCTTCAGCCTTGGCCACGCATGTTGCGGGTGAGTGAGCTAGTTCCCCCTCTCGCGCGGAGGTCTTGATCCAGATCAAGCGACCACGACCGGCCGGGAGGCCCTTGGGCGGGATCGGGCAAGTGCGTCGCCCGGCCTCTCGACACCGGAGTCCGCATGTCGGTCACCAGTGCACGAGAGCACTTGCGCGACGGCAGTCCGGTCGAAGTTCGCGCGCTTCGGCCGGAGGACGAGGCCGACATGCTCGCCGCACTAGACCAAGCGAGCCCGCAGTCGTTGCAGCGCCGATTTTTTGCGATGAAGCGCCATTTCTCCGACAAGGAGCGCGCCTTCTTCATGGACGTCGATTTTAAGAATCAAATCGCCTTGGTTGCGCGCGCGGAGGAAGCAGGCCGGAAGGCTGTGGTTGGCGGCCGCCGATATATTGTCTCCGAGCCCGGCCGGGCCGAGATGGCTTTCATGGTGGTCGATGCATGGCAGGGGCGCGGCGTTGGCTCGATGCTAATGCGGCACCTCGTCGACATCACGAGGGAAACGGGACTGAAGGAATTGACGGCGGAAGTCCTGCCCGAGAACACATCAATGTTGAAGGTCTTCGGCAGGTTCGGGTTCAGGTCGGCTGCGGGGCGAGATCCACAGACAGTCCTGGTAGCATGCTTTCCATGGGATTTTGCCCTCCCCCGAGGCCGCACCAAGTTTCCGTTGCAGGGACGCGCGCGCAACCGATCACTCCGCAAGCGCGCGATAAACTGACGCGTGGCCTATCTTGAGGGCCTTTGCAATGGCAGACGGGCCAGCGCCGCTGGCCTTCATTTGCCACTGTGTTCGCCGTATTGGTTGGCGGCTGGATGTTCCGCTACGAGCCAATCGGGCAAGGCTTCGAACACAGAAACCGCTTCACGGGCGCGACCAGTAGAGTTTCCTTGGAATGCTGGACAGATAAAGATTAGGCCGCCACTTGGACATTGCTCCTCCGCGGCCGCCTCAGTTGGCGGCCTTTTCGGTTAGGCGAGACTGGCCGAGCAGTGCGGCCCCGTGTGTATGCCGCCATCGCGATACACGTTACGCGACGCGCTCATCCCGTCCGGCTCGTTGATACGCCATCACGCAAGCTCGGATGGCACCTCGAGTTTGGCCCGCCATTTCCCGGGGTCTACCGGTCGGCAACCAATTGCACCGTTTGACGTCCACCGTTTAGCGCTCTGAGTTTGTTTATGTATTCTTCAGGCTTCAACAAATGGAATGGAGCCTTCAAACCCATAAAACTCGCTATGCGACCGATGAAATTGGTGCAGTTGGTTGTTCCCGCGTTCCACACCGGCGAGGTCGCCTGAAGACGTTTGATGTAAGCAAATACCTTTTTGGCGTCAGCCTCATTCAAGTAGACTCGATAGCTGGCTGTCAAATATTGCTCATCGAGGTCGCCGTAGCTCGCGCCCGTTTCAGAAGGCACAAACATGAGATGTCCCAATACGTACGGCAGTGTGTCGCCTGCTGGATGCAGGCCGGCAACTTCGACCGCCCTTTGGCTCGTCTTGCCGTACCAGACAAATGCGTGTCCGTAGGATGCAGCAGTGCGGGCACGAAAATCAACGTAGTAGGGTCCTTTAACTGAAGATACCCGGGCCGGCTTTGCATCCGACGTGGCTGGCGGGCTGCCTGGCGCAGCTGCGGCCGTTTTCGTAGCGGAGTTGATTGAGGTCTTGGGGGAAGTGTCCGGTCGCTGCTGAACATCAGCACGCGCCGCGAGTTGCTGTGCACTAGCGCTTCCCACGGAAGCCGCAAAGATTGCGACTCCGACAATAAATCGCAGATCGCGGTATTCCCAGATCACCCTTGCCACGTTCAACCCTTCTTGGGCCCAACACAGCCCAAGCTAAACATTACTGGAGGTGAACGCCTCCGGCCCCGACGGGCCGAAGGCGCTTCAATCTTCGGGATTAGCCCTTGGTGACTAACGGAGCTGGCGCCGGAGCCTTGCCGATCGGGTATTTGCCGACTGGAGTTTTGCCGACGGGATATTTACCAACCGGCGCGGTCTGGACGACGGGCTGCGGACGAGGCAGATCCGCGGCAACTGCCGCTCCCACCAAAGCCAAAGACGCAGCACCCGCAATTACGAATTTCAGCATCAATCTCCCCTGAAGTTGCCCACTACCCCTTACCGAATCTGACCCTAGCCGGACGCTCTACCCACACAACAAATAGATGCCGGTGCGGACAGTCGCGCGATCCCTTTTTTGGCGAATGTTGCAGAAGGGGCACTCTACGTGAAGGGCGGCGCCGCCGTGACGCGCAAATCGATTCGATATATTCAACAACATCACCGGGGTCGGCCTGGCATCGGCAGGCCACACACGCTGGGGCGGCGCCCTCGGTGTCGGCTGGGAGTACGGCTTCACGCCCAACTGGTCGCTCGGTATCGAATACGACCATCTCTGGATGGGGCGTCATAATGCCAGCTTCGCAGGCGTGGTTACTCCCGGAGGGTTCATCCTCACCGGCAGCGGGGTCAGCCAAGATGTTGACATGGTCACGCTTCGGTTGAATTATCGCTTCGGTGGATACGGCGCACCGGTCGCGGCCAGATACTGATCTCACCCACCTTCGCAAACCAAAGCCCAGGCTCGCCGGGGCTTTTTTGTAGTTATGAATTTTCTGGCCTTTGCTACCTTGCGGTGGCCGCGTGCCGTTCTCTTCCAGTCTACCCCCCCCGGCCGGCTCAACCGGTCGACGCAACACAGGCATTAAATCTCTCTGCTGGCGTTTCAAATTGCAAGGTCTCACGTGGTCGTTCGTTTAGCTGACGAGCCACTTTGTTCAGATGGGCTTGCGAATGCACCGACAAGTCGGTGCCCTTTGGAAAGTACTGTCTGAGCAGGCCATTGGTATTCTCGTTCGACCCGCGCTGCCACGGGCTTTGCGGGTCGCAAAAATAGACATCGATGTTGGTCGCCATCGTAAAGCGCCGATGATCCGTCAGTTCCTTGCCCCGGTCCCAGGTCAGGGACTTATACAGCTCTTTAGGTAGCTTCTTCGCCTGCTTGATGAGCGCGTTGACTACAGTCCGGGTGTCCTTGCCTGCCACCCTGGCCAACATCACGTAACGCGTTTGACGCTCGACCAAGGTCGCGATGTAGGTGTTGTTCGGCCCGGACAACAGATCGCCCTCCCAATGGCCAGGCACAGCCCTATCTTCAACCGCAGCCGGTCGCTGACGGATTGAGACGGCATCCTTCATGTGTCCCCGTCTATCGCCATTCGGATCAACCGGCCTAGAGCGGCGCATCGAACGCCTCGATCGAAGATGACTAAGCAGCTCTTTCTTGAGCACGCCACGCGCTTGGACAAACAGGCTGCGGTAGATGGTCTCGTGTGACACCTGATTACACTCGTCTTCAGGATACGTTCTCTTCAGCCAACCGGCTATCTGCTCGGGTGACCAATCTAATCTGAGCTTCCTTGCCACTGCCTGCCGAAGCCGCGGATTGGTCGCCAGCTTACAACATTTTGGACGACGGGATCGTGCCCAGGCATTCTCGTCCGCAAGTGTCGCCCGGTAGCGGTCATAGCCGCCATTGCGGCTCATTTCCCGGCTCACCGTCGATGGGGAGCGGCCAAGTAATTTGGCGATCGACCGGGCCGATTGATGTGCCGTAACGCCTCTGGAAATCACCTCGCGTTCCGCAAGCGTCAATGCCAGCCTGGAGCGACGCCGCTCCGCAGGACGAAACCCTCCATGCGGAGCAACTAGAAAATAGATCGACGATGACTGCTTACCAAAAGCTCGCCCGATCGCCTTCAGTGACTCCCCGCGCTTCCACCGGTCCCATAACTCCGTCTTTTCTGCCGCAGTGAAACCTCTATGAAATCTCCGTTCCATCCAACACTCCATCTTTTCCTCTAAGATAAAGTGTTGCGTCGATCAGTTGAGATCGCCCCGGCGAACGGACATAGTCAGACCGCCCCGGCATGTCTCACACGGGTTTCTTGGAGTGTTCTTGCCACGCAACTCCGCGGATGAGAGAAAGCAGGCCGAAGCCGCTATGGTCTGGAGTTGGCCCCGACCGTTCACGACTAAGCCAGTGGCTGGAAAACTGGTGCGGCTTGCCGGTGTCCGGGAGCCCGGCGCTGGCGGCGCGCTGTAGGGCCTTCTAATGGCCTCACCCTTGACGCCTGTTCTGTGTCGTCGTGGCGACGGATGCCTAGCACAGCGAAATGACGCGACGTGCCAACTCTACGAACCCACAGACCAAGAAAAAGGACGTGGTGTGGCTCGCGCTCAACAGTCGCGCGCCATCCGCTTCAACGAACACCTGACCGGCGGCGGCCCGACGATCTTCAAGCACTTCTGCCAGATGGGGCTGGAAGGGATCGTGTCGAAGCGGACGGCGGACTATCGAAGACGTGGCTCAAGTCGAAGAACTCGGCGAGCGAGGCGGTGCGCCGGGAGCGCGTGGAGGATGGCGTTAGTCTCGGCGCACCCCGGCCTTCATAATTCTGCCCAAATGGAAAACCCGACGAAGGCGAGTACAGCCACGCTGAGAACGATAATCGCAATCGCCCCCACTTCGATAATGGAAAGCCGTCTTGCCATGCGCCAATTTTTTCGGCAGTCGAGCGACAGCGTTGATCTGGATCATGTGCGGCGACCATCACACCCAGCAGCCGCTCCATCAGCGGCTTCGGGCAACCTTGATTGCAGAATGCCGCTAGTGACAGTTTCGGGTCGTCTCAGCCTTCGTGGTTGCACCGCTTAAGCCATCGGCGCGCTAGCAAGTCATTCCGGTCGCACATCTGCGGACGGCTCGACGGGTATGGCGGACGGTGGTTCTTGCGACGCACACACCGTTAACTCGTGTCCTACCCGCGCCGCAGGCAGCAGCGACTTCAGTGATCATGCCGTTGGGCGGAGGAGTAATCGGCGCAGGTGTCATGGCTTGCGCCGATACTGCGACCGATAAGGCGAAGCCGGCAATAGCAATCAACCTGATCATTCTGCACCTCCCTTAACCGTCCAAACATCCCGACCTCTCACGGCAGGGGATGGGTCCGGCTCTCGTGTGAAAGCATGCGAGCTTCCGGCGCTGGCCGTTGGAAGGCTTGAGATAGATCAAAGTCTTTCTCCGTTTAAAATGGCGCATATTACCGCGGTGATAGGTAAACTCCGGGTAGGCGTATGGGGCGCTATATCGACGAAATCCTACAGCCTGGCGAAAGGGTGCTGTATTCGACCAACGAACACTGGGTGTACTTTCTGCCTGCAATCGGGGCGTGGATCGCGGCGGTCGCATTTCTGGTGCTGTGGCGCTTGGTCGCCGTCGACGCGCTGACGTTGGTTTACTTGGTATTGGCGGCGGTCGCTGGGCTTGCGGCCTTGTACTGGACGGCGACGGCTTGGTTCCACCGCTGGACCACCGAGACCGACGTTACCAACATGCGGGTCGTCCACAAGGCCGGTTTCATTAAGAGGCGGACCTTTGAGATGCGCCTCGACAAGGTTGAGAGCGTCGATGTCAATCAAAGCGTTCTTGGCCGCCTTTTGAACTATGGCGACCTCACCATTCAGGGCGTCGGCGAGGGTACGCAAACCATTTCCACCGTTAGTTCGCCTCTCGCGTTTCGCAGCGCCATCACGACAAGACCGGTTGGCACGTAAATCGCGGCATGGTTTGACAGCCGCCGCCCCAACAACGCCCCCGGAGCCCCCCCCGCGCTGGCGATTTTGCGGCGGCGCTCGCGGGGGATCCGGTGGCGCTGCGGCTCTGGCTTGACCGGATTACCCTGCCCCAAAGATCAACTCGTGGCGTTCGCGCTGCCGCCCATCAATCATCGTCAGCTTTCCGCGCGGAAACCCATCTTCGCCCCTCATTTGGCGAGCAAGCCCGAGGTGGCGCCCGCTGCAGCGTTGAACCACCACAGCCGTAGCCCCAGCCACTCGCGCGAATGTGAATTGATCTGAAGCAATGGGCTTTGTCTGGCTTCGATACGCTGATGCGATGGAGTCGATCCGTAAGGAAATTCTGATGCGCATTCCAACTTTGGCGATTTGGGCAACGATCTCGGTTTTGGCGGCCGCGCCAACTCAGGCCCAAACATATGGCGGGAATGCTCCGATCTGCCTACAACGTTGGTACTGGGGCGGAGGCGAAACTTTCTACTGCGGCTATAGCTCGATGGCGCAGTGCCACGCCAATGCATCGGGCCTCTCCGCCATGTGCGTTACCAATCCATATTTTGCAAACGCACAAGTGCCACGGGAACCAGCCTATCGGCAGCCTCGTCGCGCCTACTAGATCGGACAGGGGCGCGACGACTCGGGTTGAGATGGCTGACGCCTCTGGAGAGCCCGCCCCTCGATCCGATCTCGCACGAGCCGCATACGCTGGCGCTGAAGCGAAAATCCGCTGATGGAGGCCTGCGGCGCTGTAGGTGCATCGATCTGCGACAACCAAACGACTGAACGGGTATGAAATCCGGACAATTCTTGATCTTCAGTGTGACCGCGGCCGTAAAGAGGCCAAACGGACCCAGCGTCCTTTGGCAGTCATCTCACTGTTGTCAGCGTCGGCTACACGACCGACATGAGCTACGATCCATCCACGATAGCCACATTGCGCCGCGCGTTGGACGAGGTGCTGCTTGACGCCCGTTTCCATCAGCGGAAGTCGGCTTCGGCGCTTGAAATTGCTGAACATCTTCTGGCGCGTGCGGCGGACGGAGAACGGGACCTAGAGCGCCTGAAATGCTCGGCTTTCAAGAAATTAATCGGCGATGCCGCGCGCTTGCCGAGCTGGACTGCGTAGCGATCTCAAGACTCTTGCGGGCAGCTCTTGGGGATCGGTAAGGTCGATCGACGGCGACTTTCACTTGACGGCCTTAGTTCTCCTTCGGCGCCACGCGCCACGATCCTCAGCGCGTCATCCGGCAGCGGACGTTGCTCGGAGAAGCTGTTAGCCAGGACAAGGCGGCGGTTCTCCGGCTTCAGGCAGCCTGGCCAGTGCGGTGACGGCATTGCGGATGTTGGTGACCGGTGGCCCGCCGAACTTTGGTGGCGGCGGCATGCCCCAGCGCATCATGGCCAGCTCGCGGCCGGTGTCAGTGTTGCCGGGTAACCCGGAAACACGACCGGCATCGGTGCGAGGTTGCCGGCATAGCGGTTGACGACGCGAAACAGCGCGATGATCGCGGCTTGGTTGGTTGTGATGCTGTAGAGGTTTCACGTGCGCTTTGCGGACTACCGCTTCTTAAAGTCCGTTAGCTTGCGCATGTAGTAACCCTGTCTCTGAACGGCGAGCTTAATGTCCTCGCTGACGCTCGCTACTTCTAGCGCAATGCCCACCCGGCGGTGAGGCAGAATTCTTTCAGCATGGGGCAAGCCAGTAATGGAGCAAGTTCATGAAAAAGATGCATCTAACAAAACTTGCAATTGCGGGCTCAACTGTCGCATGCGCGGCACTGTTCTCGTTTAGCTGGTCTGAACAACGCGGTGTCTCTATGTCAGTCGAGAGTGCCCAAGCACGGGTCGGTCGACCACTGACCCCAATGAGCGTTGCAGGTGTTGCTCGCCTGCAAGACCGACGGGCTGCGTACCGGTATGGAGCCGAGGTAGTCGGCGCTGGCGTCGCCGGCGCGGCCGCCGTCGGCGGCGCTGCTGCTGTGGCGGCTACATCTCCCAACTGGGGATGGGGAGGCGGCCCTTACTACACAGGCGGAGCTCGGGCAGCCAACGCCTACTATGCGGCGTCCACGGCCAGCTCCAGCAATTGCTGGTACATAACTCCTACCGGCATGGCCTGCACATCGGGGACTTTGGTCGCAGGCACCAACGGTTTGCCGTTCCGCTGCCCGTAAAACACACGCGAAAGCCGGTGAAGCGGGCATCGACTTCGGCGCGTCAGCATACCAGCGACGTTATGGCACCCTGATCTGCTGCAGACTAGCGGAATTGATCGCACGCCCGGCACACCGAGTCAGCAAGGAGACGACTAGGAGGCGGTCCAAACGGCTGCCTCCTGAGTCGTTCGTGAAGAACTGGCGGCGGCGCCCGGCTCAAGCGGTGTTTCGAGCCGGGACGGTCTCGAAGAAGGCTCGGATGATGACACGCAAGAGCTCTGCGAGCCATCGCAGCAGCAGACCGAAGTTATAGCCGGCGGCGGCGAGAACAGCGTTGATGCGGTCGCCGAGGCGTCCCTTGAGATAATTTCTGTCCATGCGGTGCTGGGCCTTGACGTGGCCGATGACAGGCTCGACAGCCGCGCGACGCTTCATCTCGCGACGGATGGAAGCTGTGACGCGGCGGACCTGACCCGAGATCCAGACCCTGAACCGATGCGGGTGGTTGTGACCGCGATATCCTTTGTCGACGTGGATACGGCGAGTCTCCACCCCGGTGAGCTTCTCCATGTCGGCGATTACGGGACCGAGCGTGTGCCCATCGAAGGGATTGCCATGCAGGGCCTTGGCATGGAGCACGAACTGGCCGCCCTTCGGAGACGTCACAGGGGTGGCGATGCTGACCTTGCAGCCGAACTCGTAGGGCGCGCGGGCTTTACCTTTGCCGATGCACTCAACCTCCGGAGCATGTAACGCATAGACCTTCGGACCGCGCTGATGCTGATCCTGGCTGCGCACCTGCTGCGCTAAACCGAGCAACGGGCCGAAGCGAGCTTCCAGCACCGTATCGCCATCAATCTTGCGGCGGATGTCGCGGATGATCCGGCCAAGCCGTGTCCGCAGGAACTTGAGCTGCCGCCGGGCGCGTTTGAACTGGTGGGCGTGGGTATAGCGGCCGGTCATGATGGCGGCGCGCTTGGCCAGGCGCAGATAGCTCTGGCGTAGCGGCACACGGTTGCACTTGGCGAGCCCGACCAGCTTGGTGATTGCTCGATGCAGCAGCCGCGCGTCGGTCGGATGTGCAACCGCCTTGGGCTGCACTGTGGTATCGACGACCACCCGTTCCAGGTCCTTGGGACCGATGGCGCCGGTCTTGTGCGCCACTGAAAGACTTTCCTGGATCAGGGCGACGAGCTGTTCCTCGCCGAGCCGCTGCCGCCAGCGTGTCATCGACGATCGATCGAACGGCAGACGGTGGCAGAAGCTCAATTCGCCGCAGAAGTATTGGTAATAGGGGTTCTCGATCCAGCGAGCGCACAGCACCTCATCTGACAGGTTGTGCATGTGCTTCAAAATGAACAGGCCGGCGACTAGCCGCGTCGGCAAGCCCGGCTGGCCCGACCCTGCTTGGCACACTGAACTGAAGCGCTCATTCAGGATGTTCCAGTCGATCAGCGCTGCCAACCGCACCAGCGGATGACCCATGTCGATGATCTGATCAAGCGCCGGAAGCAACAGGTCTTTCTGGCGATCATCCCTCGGCTTGCTCATCGCATTCCCCAATGTCGACGACGCCGTCAGGGAATCACGAATCGCCCAAAAGCAAAATCCTAAAACGCAAGAAAGCGAGGTCCAACACCCCGCTTTCCTGCAAAATCGAATACTACATCAAGACAAATTCTGCTTATTTCTCAGATCAATCCGCATTCTTCACGGACGACTCCTGATCAAACTCTTTCTGATTCTGCACGCGGATTGATCTTTCCTTTCAAAGGGCACCAACGGAGGGTGACGGTGATCAGGTTATTGGCTGTCCATCGCGATATCGATGCAGGTGATGCCACGTGCGGCGATTCAACCAGACGGCTTCATCACGCATTGGAAAATAGATGACAGCAATTTGGTGGCCTGCTCCTGAAGCCGAGAAGTCCCTCGAAACGAAGACGCTCCATGGCCGAAAAGTTGTGTTGAATGCCACCGCGGGCCACGATGTTGGTTTATGCACCAAGGCTAGGGGCCCGCCGGCAAATCCTCTATCGACGCACTCCGACGCGATTAACGCCGCCATTGGCATTACCGCCGACGTTATGACGGACTGCAGCGCGCGCAACGGGCCGTGGCCGGAGGGCAACGCCAGCCCGGGCAACGCAACCCACCGGATAGTCGACGTACTGGCAATACACGATCGCGCGGGCCGGTGATGGAGCAAGCGTGGCCCCTGCAAGTCCCAGAAGTGCGCTGGCAGCGATTCCTGTAACCGTCACTGACTTGATCGAAAGTCGCATCTTAGCCTTCATGATGTCCTCCTAAGGGTAGCAGAAGCCGCATTCCTACGGCTTACGATAGCGTGTGCCCGGACACATGAGCGACATTGACGTACATCAAGGGTGAACTGGGCTGTGCGTTAACTCCGTCGAACATCCTCCTTGTTCCCTACCGCCCGTCGCCTGGTTTACTGACAGCACCAACCGCTATCTTGATTCAGATCAACCAGCTTCATGATACCCGCACCAAAACAAGAAAACGACTGGGCTAGGGCAGTTAGTTGGTGCGTGCGATGACGCCGACTTGGTATGTCACCTTCGAGGTTCGTAAACGCGGCACGCTGCCGAAGCAGCGGAGCCCTCGGGAAACAAGGACCTTCGCTACGGACGCAGAGGCCAAGGCATTCGTTCGTGCAAAGCTCGACGAAGGTCTCGTTGTATTTGCGGGCACGATCAATCCGCACGTCCCCAGGCAACTCATTCCGTCGCCCCGCATCCAAGCTTGGCTTGTCGATGAACAATAGAACGCTGAGCGAGATCCAGGTCCCGACGCGGAATAAGCACGTTCCCGTGCACATACACCGCTCTCAAGTGTTGCCATTTTATTACGGGCTTAGGTCTCATCGCTTTAGACTTGTGGACGTCGGGCACTTCATAAGAGCTCGCGTTCTCTGAACGAAAGAGCTCTGAGCATGGGGATATGGACGATGAAAAGGCTTTCGATGACTCCGCTCAGTCTCGCAGCGCTGAGCATGACGGCGCCTGCCATGGCCGCCGATATGGCCGTCAAGGCGGCGCCGCCGGCACCGGTGGTGGCGATCTACAACTGGAGCGGATTCTACATTGGCGCCAACGGAGGCTGGGGGCAGAGCCATGGTTGCGTGGATTTCCTGACGCCCGCCGGGACAGTCGCAGGTGGTTGCGCTGATCGTTCGGGCGGCCTTGTTGGCGGGCAGATCGGGTACCGCTGGCAAACGAACCAGTCTGTGCTCGGCTTGGAGGCGCAGGGCGACTGGGCCGAGATCAAGAACACACGCGTCAGCTTGATCGATCCATTGATCTCAACCACAGGCAAGATTGATGGCATTGGGCTGTTCACGGCTCAATTCGGATGGGCATGGAAAGCGTCGCTGTTCTATGTGAAGGGTGGCGCTGCGGTGACGCGCAATCGCTTTGATGTCTTCAACAACCTCACCGGAGTCGGCCTGACTCCGCAGGTCACACGCGCTGGGGCGGTGCCCTCGGTGTCGGCTGGGAATACGGTTTCTCGCCGAATTGGTCGTTCGGCATCGAATACGACCATCTCTGGATGGGGCGTGACAACACGTCCTTCGCGGGCGTGGTCACGCCAGGGGGCATCACCCTTCTCGGCAACGGGGTCAGTCAGGATGTGGACATGGTCACACTTCGGTTGAACTATCGTTTCGGCGGTTATTCGGCACCGGTCACCGCTCGCTATTGAACCGTACTTCCGCGCAGATTAGAGGTCCCGGCATGGCACCGGGGCCGCTCAATTAGGAACGGCAAAGGGTCTTCGCTTCGACCCGGCTGTCAATTCTGACGATCGAAGCCGGCGAGTTGCTGCCGGTCCAACAGTACGATCTGGCGGTGGGTGGCACCGATGAAGCCGAGGATGCCAAGCTTGCGCAGATGCGATAACGCCCGCGAAACGGTTTCCAGCTTGAGTCCAAGGTAGTCCGCGATATCACGCCGTGACATTGGCAGTGCCAAAATGCCGGCGTCGGTGAGCCGCTCGTCCATCTCAAGGATGAAGGCCGCGACGCGCTCGATCGAAGTTTTGCGTCCAAGGAGCAGCATATGGTCTTCCGCATGCTTCAGATTGCTGGTGGTCATGCGGAGCAGATGCTTGGCCAGCGCGCCATCACTGCCGGAAATTACATCGAGATTCTGTCGCCGAATGAGGCGAACCGTCGTGTCCACGACGGCTTCTGCCGTAGAACGGTGCAGGCTTCCATTCTCCAGTCCGAAGATATCGCCGGAAACGTAAAAGGCGCCGATTTGCCGGCGGCCATCACGAAGCAGCTTGTAGCTTCGTACCGCGCCTGACTTGACCTGATAGACATAATCGGCGGGTTCCTTTTCGCCGTAGATCTTGTTGCACTTCCGATAGGTAAGTTGGCTCAGGCTGACGATCGGATTGGTTTCGGTCGGTATCCCCAGTTCGCAAAGGGAGTGCGGATGAGGCACCGACACTGAGGTGATATGCATCAGCATTGGACCCATTCCTTAATCTTGTGATGATGGGCCTGGTAACCGTGCAATTCCGGTGCCGGGTTAGGGGCGTGCATGGTGACAAGATTTTCAGGGATAGTGCATTCTCGGTATTGTCCTAAAGTTCATTGCACCAAAGAACAACAATGCCCGAGTTTGGATCTGTTTGGTTGCGGCGCTGCGGCGCAGAAATCTGCCATCGGTCTGCAGCTTAAGACCGGCGCTACGGTGATTGTTGGTGGACGTGTTCAATTTGCTCCCCGACGCTTCCCCAATCCGAGAGCCTGAACACGCCGGTCGCGGCCGCCTGCGGAGTGGGCAGAACGCGGATCAACGGCGTCTGCGTTGCAAGGACGACGATCCGCCAAACCCGGCGTGCAGTGCGCAGGTGTCTCCGTTGGCAGGGAAATGTCTGTGCGATGTACGAATAGGAGCCGCGAGACTCGGCGTTTGGATCTTATCCGGACGCCGATCACCAGGTTCTGAAGCCGAACCAGCCGAACTGTCCTTGTCGTGCCGCCAGAAGCATCTGCGGCTGGACGTTTCGCCTCGGTCGAGCCGCAACATGCAACATCTTGCGTTGTCGCTTGCGATCGACGGTTTCAGGCGGGCGTGTATCCTGTTTCGGCAGCATCGCGAAAGAATTCGCCACCGCCGGGCTCAGTGGGACGGTAACGGGCGGTTCGGCCACATCCGATGAAGTTGCGACCTCGGTCGCCTCGGCCACGGGCGCAGCGGCGACGATCACCGGCGACTGGGTATCGAAGACAATACGCTCGGGCCATTTGCGATCTGAGTGGATAAGTATGGCCGGCCGGTCCGCAGCCGCCTGATCGACGGTCGGGGCCCTCGGCAGCCAATAATCTGCAACAAAGAGCAGTGCGAGCAACACTGCTCCGACCTTCCAGAAATATGCCGCCAGTGGCATGCCGGTCGCTCCGGTGCGCCCCGAAACATTGACCTGGGCTCTACGTCGTCTGTTACCTGCAGCAAGATGGCCACGAGCTGCTTGATATAGATCAAGCGCGTTCGATCGCTCGCGAACGCGCTCTAACTGCAGCCGGTAATGCGCGCAACTGCCTTCATGTACTTGAGATCAAGTGCGGCGTCACCTCCGTCTGACCGAGAGTTGCGAGCGGTCAGGCGATCCGAATTCAAGCAGGTCTCAAGATCGAACCTGATATGCGAGCACCATCCCAGGGCGCTCTTCTCTGCCTCTTCCTTGGAGGGGCCAAACCCCACAAAGGTCTGAACGTGCCCGGCCTCGCCGTCGGCCCTCGATACGAGATTGATTTCTGAGATGTAAAAGGACGAACACTGGGCGGCGCTGGTTCCCTGATTTAGATCAACGTAACCGCGCAGTGCGTCACCATTGTGGAGTGGGGCAACTCGCCTAGGAGATGGCCGATGTTGAAAATAGTAGTTGCCGGAACAACCGCACTCTTCCTTGCTGCATCCCCGATTGCCAACGCGCAAACCTCGCAAACCTCTTCTGCGACTCCGGAACGGTTAAATGCAGCCGACCGGAATACGCTGACGGACATGAGGATTGATCTGGTAAAGGCCGCGTTGCAGCTGACACCTGACCAGGAGAAATACTGGCCCGCTGTAGAGAGCGCCATTCGTGCCAGGGCGGAGGACCGGAAAGCCCGCCTTGCAAAAATCGGAGAAACAGTGGGTAGACGGGCCGACGAAAACCGTGTCGAAGCCCTGCGCAATCGTGACCCTATCACCTTCTTGCAGCGGCGCTCGGAAGCATTGGCTCAACGATCAGCCGATTTGGATAAACTCGCCGAGGCGTGGCAGCCACTCTACAAAACGCTTAATCCCGAACAGAGGCAGCGCATGGCGGCCATCGCGATTCTGGTACTCCACGATATGAGTGATGCCGTAGACCGGCGCCGTGCGCTGTCCGAGGACGAGGACTGAGCCAAAGCAGTTCAATTCGAACCTAATGCATAATGGTCGGAGCATACGCAGCTAACTGACTGTATGCCTAGACGATGTTTGCTAAGGGTCTTGGCTGTAGAAGCACACTTTTGTAGATGAGCCGATAGCAAGCCAAGACCGGCTCGGCCTCAGGCCGCGATCACATAGATCAGCGGCTTGATCCCGACGATGTTGATGACCCGTGTCAGGCCAGAACCGAGAGTGCCATCTCGGCGGCTACTTTTGGGAGCGTTCTAGTGAGGAAGTGGGTCCTTCCCATGCGTGCATTCATCGTGCCGAACGGATGCTCGACTGTCTCGCGACGTTGGCGCATAGCGAGCGGGTTCAGGCATTCAGGCAATAGTGTCCATTGCTCACGATCCGCCTGCTCAACGAAGCGCCTCTCTGCTTCCCCCGCAGAATCACGAGAGAATCATGGCAAAGCAGCAGCGTTTCCACACAGCCAGGGTCACGAGCCGCAATACTTGCGGTGAGCAAAATCAAGTCGGCTCTGCCGCCAACAGCAGACCTCAGCAAGACCTCCCACACTTGTCGCGATGACCCAGGAAAAGACCTCGCTCCGGCAAAGAAAACCGAATATCTCCAGCGCAAGCAACTCTTGGTCGAGCCGAGACTGCGTCATCGCCGTAATACAAATATCCCCCGCTGTTACCATTCTGTCACGGATTTCGACGCTGCTTGTGCCCTAGTATTGAATGCCGTCTAACTTGGGGCCCCGCGGTTCGCGGAGCGCTTTGCAGTAGCCGCCACTGGTTGCAAATGCCGCCCAGAGGTTTGCAATGAGATCAAACAAACCGGGAAGCCGCGTCATCAACTATGCGGCAGCGGTTGCTGCTCTCGTGCTTTGCGCTGATGTTTCGCATGCCGACCAGGGCGGTAGCTCGTTCTGGTTTCCGGGTCAGTTTGCGAGCCTCGTGGCCATGCAGCAGACACCGGGCTGGGCGCTCAGTGTCATCGATTACCATTCCTGCGTCGCCGCAACCGGGGGCGCTGCTGCGGCCAAAGAGATCCTGGCCGGCAAAATCCCCGCGAACGTCAACGTTAATCTAAATCTGAGTCTGAGCGGGCGGGCCGACCTGATCGCCCTTGCGCCATCGTATACTTTCACGACGGCGGTGCTTGGCGGGCAGTTGGTCGTAGGCATGTCCGGCCAGTACGGCAGAGCCGCCACCAGTATCGCCGGAACACTGACAGCGATAGCCGGACCGATTGTGATGACGCGCACCGGAATGCTCGAAGGCTCACTTACCTCCTACGGCGACCTCGCGCCATTCGCGCAACTGCTATGGAGCCATGGCGTCGACAATTACATGGCTTACGTCACGGGCAATATTCCCGTCGGCGACTATGATCCGACGCGGATTCCCAACATCGGGCTCGGGCACGGCGCGATCGACATTGGAGGCGCCTATACCTATTTCGACCCGGCGGCAGGAAACGAAATCTCGGGCGTCGCCGGCCTTACCTACAATTTCAGGAATCCTGATACCCTGTACCGGAGCGGCATCGATTTCCACTTCGACTGGGGCGCATCGCACTACCTCACCAAGCAGCTTTTCCTCGGCATTGTCGGATATGCCTACCAGCAAATCACCGACGATTCCGGCCAGAACCCGATCCTCGGTGGCTTCAGGTCACGCGTTTTCGGTGTCGGTCCGCAAATCGGGTACGGCTTCCCGGTCGCAGACATGCAGGGCTCCCTTAGCCTGAGGGGATACGGCGAATTCGGTGCAGCCAACCGTCCGTCAGGATGGAATACCTGGCTGACGTTCACCATTTCCCCGTCCGCGCCTGCCGCCATAGCGCGCACGAAGCATCTGGTTGTGAAATAAACCTCGTGCCAACCGGACGTCGGCTGCGATCGGCCGATGTCTCAAATGGGTCAAAATGCGAAGGACTCAACGTAAGCACGTCGGCCTCGTTGAACGGACCTCAATGAGGCGTGTCACCACTTCGCTGATGGGCCAGACCTGGACTCATCGCCGCAGCAAACGACATGCACGAACCGCAGTGATTTACTCAATCAATCGTCGGCGCGGGCGAGTGATCGAGCACTTTGATCACCGTCTCGTACCTTGTCGGCGCGCATCGCGCTCCGTTAGTAGACACCACGCCGCACGGCACGACGCGTATGGCGGTAATCGCGACGGTCGACACGACGCGCAGTCACGCGGGCGCGCCGATACGTGTAGGCCTGCGCTTGATCAACGCTTAACTCCACGACGCCACGCGATGTAACCTGCGGCGAGACTGGAATCGTCGCCAACACCACTGCCGCAAACAGCAGCCCGACAATTGAGTAAGCCCTCATTGCACCTACTCCTATTATCTACCATGGCCGTCAATGTCGGCCACTGTCACCAGATGTCAATGAATATGTGCAGCGCATCGAGCGACATAGTTTTCGCCAAAGCTTTGCACATGACTGCTCCAGATACTCAGGCCAGCAGGAAAAGGCGTCGAGGGGAATGGTGCACTGCGTTCATGCGCGCTGCACAAATCATGGAATGCTCATGTCTCAATTGGGTCAAAAGCAGCGGTGGACGCCAAGTTGGATCGGCGTCCGGTTTGCCCCTGACAGCCGACATGACACGCGCTCAATCGACCTTCGGCTAAGGGGCCAACAAACCGCCGCTGCCGCAAATTCTAAGACGCAAATTCCTTCGTTGATTGGTCAATAGCGCTTACTCAACTAGAGCGCGCGCACATTTCCAAATTTTCCCGACTGTTGCCGCTTAGGCACATCGAATGCTAGTCGGCTCAGCTAGGTTCGAGCTGGAACGCCGGACATCCAAAAAAGAACCGGCATCGTTCGGGTGAAACGTGGATGGAGCGAGAATAATGAGGAAGATTTTGTTAAGTGGCGTGGCCTTGCTGGCAGTGAGCATGGCGGCCCCCGCGTCGGCGGCTGATATGGCGGCACGCCCCTACACCAAGGCGCCGCCGCCGGTGGTCGCTCCGATCTATGACTGGACCGGTTTCTACATCGGCGCCAACGGCGGATGGGGCCAAAGCCACAATTGCGTGGATTTCGTCACGCTCGCAGGCACAGTTGCAAGCGGTTGCCGGGATCGGTCGGGTGGCGTTGTCGGCGGGCAGGTCGGGTATCGCTGGCAATCCAATCAATTTGTGTTCGGATTGGAAGCGCAGGGCGATTGGGCCGACCTCAGCAACACACGCGTCAGCCTGTTCAACCCGACGCTTTCAACCACAGTTAAGACCGACGCCATCGGTCTCTTCACGGGCCAACTCGGTTGGGCGTGGAACGCGTCACTGCTCTACGTGAAGGGCGGCGCGGCCGTAACCAGCAATCGCCTGACAATATTCGACAACACCACCGGGATCGGTCTGGTCTCGGCAGATAACACGCGCTGGGGCGGCGCGCTGGGTGTCGGCTGGGAGTATGGCTTCGCACAAAATTGGTCGGTCGGTGTTGAATACGATCATCTGTGGATGGGACATGCGAACAACTCCTTCTCCGTGGCCGATCCGCGGCTTGCGGCCGTACTCAACGACCGGATCAGCCAAGACGTGGATATGGTCACTGTGCGCTTCAACTATCGCTTCGGCGGGTATGGAAAAGCTCCTGTCGCGGCGAGATACTGATCGCTCCAGTCTGCGCAAACCAAAGCCCCGGCTCGCCGGGGCGTTTTTGCGGGCTATGTATGGCTAGCGGTTGCTGCATCTTTGCAATGTCTGAGGTGGGTGAGAGCGCCGGTTTACAGATGTTGCGGCTGCTTTCGGTCAGCCCAATAAGCCGACGATAGTTGAGCGGCCTCGAACTTCTCAGGCCGGAGTTGCTGCGAGACCGACGCATCCTCACTCTCTCGCCGGTAGGGGCGCTCGCGAGAAAGCTAACTTTGAGCGGCTCGCCCAGGAAATCGATCCCTTTGTCGCGGCGAATGGAGAGCTGGCCGGCCTAATGATATTCGCAAAGGCCTTTCCGAGCTGGGACAGCTCAAGCTCGTCGGAGGCTATCATCGACAGGTGAAGCGCGTGGTCGTCGTGACTGACAGCGAGCTCTTCAAGGCCATACCGCGGATGGCGAAGCACTTTGTCTCGGCGCAAGTTCGTCGATTTTCGTCCGATCAAAAAGCGGAGACGCTGGCGTGGCTGGAAGCGCAATGATCCATATCGGCGTGATCCGCCCATAGTGCGCCCGCCAGGACAAGCCCCGGCTCATAGGATGGAAGTATCGGGCTTCTGTTTGATCCAGATCAACCTCCCTTTGTTAAGCAGCGCTGCACTAACACGGCCTGTGGCAAGCACCGACGCAGGCGAGACGTGCCCCTCTTATCGACGATGGCCTTGAGGGCGCAGGCTTTCACTGCCGTCGCGTCACAGATGGAGCCTTCCGATGTGGATCCTGATGTACGTCTTCTCGTATTCAGTTAGTCCGGCCGCCACAAATGACAGAGCGGAATGGAGGGTCCTTCCGACCGTGGTATTCCAGGAATTTTCCAGTGAAGAGCGCTGCCTGGCAGCGAAGTCCAAACTGGAGGAGCGCTTGAAGGAGGCGGGAGCCAGGATGAGAAGCGGTTTGGAAGACTTGAAGAGCCTGGGTCAGGCTGACCCAGCGCAGATCATCATTGCCTTCAACGTCGAATGCGTACCGAAGTAGAGGCAGTGAACCACGACCGCGCCGCGCGCCAGACGGGAAGTCCTTGTCGAAAGCAACAATCGTTCGCAGGCTAGTTCTTCGACAAGTTTGGACGGGGGAAGGGAATCGAACCCTCGTATTCAGCTTGGAAGTCAGACGCGGCCGCCGGGTACGGCAAACTGTCAGAAACCATTCGGCGGTCGCAAGAAATGTAAGCGCATAGCCGTCCGATAACTGCGGGTGTCCCACGATCGCCTCAGATTGCCGCTCCAAACCTACGAAGGGTTCATTCCGGAGGCAGGCTGCCGAGTCCTGCTACCCGCTACCCGAACGCCCAGTGACGTCGTTCCTGCCGCAACACATTCGAACGTAGTACCGGGGTAAATGCAATGTTGAGAGGCACAAACATGAAATTCCTGACGGCATTGCTCGCTACAGCATTTTCACTGGGATACGCGGGCCCAAGCGATGCCGTGGTGAGGATTATCAACGATCGGGGTGGGTTGATCCAACGTTACTTCGATCGGTACGAAAACTTGAAGAACACGGGCCAGACTGTGATCATCGATGGCCTCTGCGCCTCGGCCTGTACGATCGTCCTAGCTAAGATCCCTTCGGAAAGAATCTGCGTAACTGAAAGGGCAAATCTTGCCTTCCACGCAGCCTGGGACCTGGGGGCTGGCGGACGCCAAATTACAAATCCAGAAGCCACACGAATAATGTATTCAATGTACCCGGCTCCGGTTCGGAATTGGATCGCAACGCGTGGTGGTTTGTCTCGTCACACAATCTTCCTGCGCGGCGCGAGGCTTAAGGCGATATTTCCTCCTTGCTATCTAGACGCTGCGGTTTTCCTGCGCTCGTAGTTGATCAGATGCTGGTCTAACCCAGCCGTTCCGCGCGAGGCGTTAACATATTGGCGACGAACCACTGTGCACCCTGAATGGGTATTGTGCCGCCGGCAGCGAACTTCATTCGATCATGCAATGAGGAGGACAAGGATTCAGGCGAGGGTCTGCGGGGCAGAGACTTCCTCAATTCGAGCGACCTCGTAACTTCCCAACGTCGGCATATTGCTGCGCGAACCGCCGGGCCTCCTCTGCGCATGGCTTAGGCTCAGGTACGTTTTTGCCTGGGTCGTCGTGAGAGTTGTCCGTAAATCTCACGGTATAAGGTGGTAATGGTTCAAGCCTATCCGGCCCACTGCGGATTCAACTAGGCCCTTGAGGTCAAAAACCGCCCAGTAGCCCTGAAAGGCGTGAATGAAACGCCAGCGATGAGTCCGTCGACCAGGCTACCGCAAACGCCCACACGAGCACTCCGAGCAAGTACGATACTCTGATCGCAGCGCCCGCTCGATCGATCCCGTTCAGACCGTCGTGGTGCACCCCTGCGACGAGACCTCCCTGCGCTGCGGCGTCCTCGACAGCGCCAGCGCGGGCATCATCCGACCGATCCTGGTGGGTCCGGAGGGAAAGATCAGAGACACGGCCGACACTCACGGGCTCGACATCGCGAGAATCGAAATCGTCGATGCGCCGCACAGCGAGGCGGCCGCCGCTAAGGCCGTCGAACTGATCCACGCTGCCCACGGCGAGATGCTGATGAAAGGCAGTCTGCACACCGACGAGCTGATGTGTAGCATCACGGCCAAGGCCGGCGGTCTACGCATGGACCGGGCCACAACCAGACATCGGCATCTGATCGATCACCTCGTTAGCGCGCAGTAGGAATGGTCCGAGCGAGTCGTTGAAAACGTAAAGCGCGTCCTGCGCGACCACTGAGCGACACCACGTCTCGCGGCGGCGGTGAGGCCCCCGCTCGGCCCGCGCGTGCGGCAACTCCTACCAACCACTCAACGGAAATCTACTGGTTCGCCCGTTCGGCGTCGGCGGTAGCCATGTATTTCGATTGGAAATGCGCAACCCGCTCGCGCCACATTCCGACGAACGCCCCCGATGTCAGCTTATCCACCGATTTCCACTCGGCTTTGACGGCCGGAAGGGTATTCCGCCAGATCGCGCGTTTGCACCATTTTTCGCGTTTCTCCCTCCCTTCGCTGGTGGCACACATGGATTTCCAAGCGATGCGATCGGGTTGGCTGATGTGCTCGGCGGCGCCTTCCCAGCCTTGTTGATGGATCAAGTAAAGATCACTCAAGGTCGGCTTCTTCTGCGTCACCCACTCGAACAGAATGCCTTCGGTAATGACCTTGTAAGCTGCCGCAATGGCATTGTCGCGGGGATCAAGAATCTGCCCGGAGCCGAATTTGTTGAACTCGTACTTGCTCAGTTGAAACAGGCCGATATACGACCCCGTGCGCTGCTTGGGGTCGAAACCGGACTCGATCTTGGCAACCGCTTTCATGAAATGGAAGTCCAGACCGAAAGCGTCGGAAGCGCGCTTGATCTCCTCGACCGGCGTTCCGACCGGGATGTCCTTGAGTGACTTTAAGACGATCTCCGCCGGTTTCTCGGCAGGAGGCAGTTCGGACCAGACGTAATAGATGAGATAGCGAAAATCCTGCGTCACCGGCGCCGAGTTGGAGGCATTGCGCGTTGTCGGCCCCGGTTGGGCGACATCATGGTGGCCCAAGTCCACCGATTCCTGCACGGGCGGTAAATCGGCCGACAGCATCTGCGACGGATCGGGCAACGCAGCCACGACGATCGATTCCGGCTTATCCGAAGCCGCCGTCGTGTCGGTGGCCGTCCCCGCCGCGGGTTCGGCGGCCGTCGCCACTTCGGCGCCAGCCACAGCAGCGTTCGCGACAACGGTGTTAGCGACAACGGCGTTGTCCATTGCGATTGCCTGCGGTTCATCCGCGAGCCTGGCGTTGGCGGCGAGCGATGCTGCGCGATCCTCGATTGGCACTGCGCCGATGTTCTCGGTGCCGGCCGAACCGAAGCCAGCCAGCCAGCCAACGATCCCCCCCGCGAGAACGACCGTTCCGCAAAACGTCGGCACCACTGCCGTAAATCGCCGCGGGTTCATCATCCCGTCGCTTCCAAAGGCCCCACCCGAGCAATGCTGCACAGCCAAGCACGCGACGGGTGAATTTTCGGGTCGAGACATGGCCGCGCAATGGCGCAAACCGCGGTTCATCATCTTTTCCACGAAGTGTTGCCCGCATGCAACGCGCCGGCGGCAAGCAATTGTTCTGCGACGTAAGCGTGTTGGGAAGTTTCGGACCCATGCGACGCATGCGGCTAGTTCGCGGCGAGCCGGTCATGGTGAATGTCGGACCAACAGGTGCGCTTGAGTGGCCGTAGTCGGGGATGCCGTCCCTTCGAGCGGTCTGTCGTTGACGATTTATGGGATCATCTGAGCGAACCGAACCCATTGCCCAAGATCAAAGCGTCCGTCGCAACGGCCCTCACACCGTACATTGATCGGCCCGGCGATCAGCGCGACGGCTATTGCCGATTGTCTTCTTCCGGCAGATTGGCCCCGTCATTGGAATTGGTCCAATTTTCGACCCACTGCGACCAGATTTGAAGACGAGGCTATGGTCGGTAACGCCACGCTTCTTGCGTTGGACCTCGCATGCAACTTCACTGCATGAGGCACTGAATGAGGAGGCAGACTCCAATAATAGCTTTCGCCGCTTTCATGCTCTCTACAGGGATCGCACACGCTCAGTTTCCGTTTTGGCCGCAGGACAGGTTCTGGCCAGGCCACTACGCTCCGTTCAAACACAAGCACTATCACCGGCAGACAAACTCTGGATCTGCGAAGAACGCTCGGCCTGAGGCCCCTCCGAAGGGCCCGCTCCAGATCATCATCTCGATCGCTGACCAACGGGTCTCGCTTTTTGACAACGGGGCATTGATCGCACGCTCGACGGTGTCCACGGGAACTCAGGGGCATCCTACACCCCTGGGCGTATTCAGCGTGATCAGCAAACAACGATGGCACCGCTCAAATATTTATAGCTCTGCCCCCATGCCCTACATGCAGCGCATCACCTGGTCAGGGATTGCGTTGCATGCCGGTGTCGTGCCTGGGCATCCGGCGTCACACGGCTGCATCCGTTTGAAAAATGACTTTGCCATTCGACTCTGGCATCTCACGAAGCGCGGCACGCGCGTGATCATTGCGCACCACGATGTCCAGCCGGTCGAGATAACCAGTCCGCACCTCTTTAAGCCGAAAGCAGTGTCCGGTTCGCCGGAATTTCAGGCTGCCACAGTCGTGGGTAAGAGCGTTAGCACAGCCGCGGCAACGCATGGATCACCGGTGTCCAAGACCGAGACTCCAGAAGCCACTAGTCTCCAGGTTCCAAACTCGGCTGCCGCTGAAGGCACACCCAGAAAGATGGCCCCGATCTCCGTCTTCGTGAGTCGTAAGTTGAGCAAGCTCTTCGTGCGTCAGGGCTTCTCGCCGTTGTTTGATGTTGCGGTCAAGATCGAAAATCCGGAGGAGCCCCTTGGAACGCACGTGTTTACTGCAATGGAATTCCAGAGCGAGGGAGCGGCTATTCGCTGGACCGTCGTGTCGATTCCGGACGAATTTCCTCGCATCGAGGATGCCACAAAAGAACGCGAAGCGCCCGTGAAGCAAACCGCCCTATCGGTACCGTCTCCCGATAAAGCCAACGCTGTCCTCAACCGCATCGAAATACCGCGGGATACCGTTGAGAGGATCTCTAAACTTCTGACGCCGGCCTCTTCATTGATTATTTCCGACGACGGATTTAGCCACGAGACGGGAAAAGACACGGATTTCATCGTTGTAACGCATTGATGCGGCGGCGCAACCCACCGACATACGATGCCGCTGCGCAACCCGCTGGAATTGTTCGACCGCAAATCTGGTGCAAGATTCTTGACCTCCGCTGTCATTCGGCCTGCAATATTTAGGCTCTGACGCAATTTTGGTGCAGCTCCGATTATTCTGCACCGATTAGCCTGGCCTGAAGGAGATCGATTTTCCCGCGACCGTACATCTGCCTTCTCACGAGCTTGAGGCGGGTGATCTGACCTTCAGTCTGTCCGTTGGACCAGGGCGAAGTGATTGCCGCCCGAACCGCCGCTTCATCCTTCGTGACGCCGCTGGCGAAGGAAGTCACGAGACTGGCGCGGGCGCGGTCGATCCACGGCGTGAGCCCTGCTTCGGCTCTGCGTCGGATCATCAAGTGGAATTCGGCGATGATCTCGCGAGCCTCGACCAAGGATGGTACGCCAGCTTCGATTGCCGCGACCGTGACGGTCTCTGCTTTCGTGAGCAGATCTCCGCCGATTGTCATGAGGCGCGCGATCGTTCTGGCCGATGGAATCCGCTGAAGGTTTCGTGCGTCGGGCTTTTCAGCCCTTCGTCTGCGGGTCGCCCACTCGCTGATGACGCGGAGCGAGCCTCTGAAGCCACGCGCCGTTAAACGACGCCAAAGTTCAGCCCCGTTTCGGCAGCCGGACGCCCACTGATCGTCGAGCCACGGCAAGTGTAAGTCCAACGAACTTTGCCGGGTCCGGAAGACATCGTGTCGTTCGCCGCGAATCGCCTGCCGTACCAGCTGCCTGCTGTGACCAGTCTGACGCACGATCTGCTTGATAGGTATGCCATTCTTCGACAGAGCCAGGATAGCCGCATTGGTCTCCTCGCGGCGCAGATAACCCTCATACTGGATCCGCTCTGCGGCTGTTAGCAGCTTGGGATCAATCGTGGTCGCGCCGATCACTGTGCGTATCTGGCGCATCGATTTGCGAACGGCATCGAGGAAGGCCCGACTGGCGTTCTCCATCAGATGCCAACGATCTGCAACCTGTACCGCATGCGGTAAGGCTCTTGCTGTCGCTTCGCCATATCCCCCACCACGGTCACGGGCAACGATCGCGATCGTGGGATGAGCAGCGAGCCAGGCTTGGGCAGTTGCGGGCTCCCGATCCGGGAGCAGGGTGACTACTCGGCGCCGCTCCAGGTTGCAGATGATGCTGGCGTATCTGTGGTTGCGCCGCCAGGCCCAATCATCAATGCCGATAACCCTGAGCGGATCAGCTGGCGGACGGCTACGGCGTCGGACCACGCGAAGGAGCGTATCCTTGCTCACCGGCAGCATTAGCCGTTTTGCGAAGCCTGCTGCCGGTCGACCGCCAAGTGCCAGACCGAGGTGATGGACGATAGAGTCCAGCCTTGCCGTGCGTCGCGCCGACGGTGCCAGCACCCCTTCGGCGAAGCGCTCGGTGAAGATTTGGCGCCCGCATAGGACGGCGCCGCAACGGAAGCGACGAGCAATCACCAGAAGCTGTACGATCCGCCCCGAAAGGGGAAGATCAGTCACACGACGCCGGTATCGGCTATGGACGCGTCGGGAAACCGTTCCGCAAGATGGGCACAGACCAATGCTTCCCGACGCCCGGACCGCAATAACAGCCTTATCACCTTCGTAGTACGCACTCTCTACAACAAATCCACTCGGCACCAGACTGGAGCGCTGGAGTGCCTGCTGCATGGCGCTGATTCTCCCCCAAATCAAAGCGCCAGACATCCCTCGAACTGCATCAAAAGTGAGTCAGAGCCATATTTACAGGCCGATTGACAACCATTGCCCGCGCCGCACGTCGCCCCCTTCGTCGCGACGGCATTGGCGCAAGTCGAGGGAGCGCTATCGATCGGCGAAGCCCGCCTGATGGTGGGGCATCGCGATCCGCATGATGGCGTGCGCGCCGAAGTCCCGCGCGGGCTACCACTTCGCTGCCGCCATCGGCTTCGATCCTTGCTTGAGGACTACGCGCCGACGATCCCGACCGGGCCAACGATCAACACACACTCGCCGGGAGAAGCTGGGCCGCGGTCTCGAACACTTCCGCAAGGAAGGCGCGAGGTTGATCCCGCCACCGACCGCGACGATCCTTACGAGGACGAAGTCTACCGGCTGTGGGCGATCAAGCAGCAGAGCAAGTGTCCGAGAGGCCCGCGTCATTTTCGTCTGCGCCGTATCCGTTTGCTGCTGAGCCGTTTGGCGTTTGCCGCCACCTTTCTTCGATACTGCTCAACAATCTTGTTTCCAGATGCGCCAGCCATCAGGCTTGTACCGGCCTTCGCCGCCGCCAAGACCTTTTCACTCACCATGCGCTGGGCTTCTCGTTGAGCCGCTTTGCCGCCGCGCATCAGCTTCGCGATCCGAAGTCCGATCACGCGATTGCTTTCTAGCCCTAGCATCATCCAGTTCCACATGGTGCGATATTCCCAGTCGTTCGAACGGCGTACCATCAGGGATGCCATCAACGGCCACGGTGTGCGCGATGTTCAATCAAACCTGCGTGGCTGGTCAACGGGCGCAATCTGCTCGCTCATTCCCTCCTGAGCCCGCCTCGGCAACACACGTCACCAACGGACTAGCAAGAGTTCCTTCACCTTCACTCACGGATACATCCGAATGGGCGATAGCCGAAGATCACTTGATGCTGAAGAGTGAGACCGCTGCTGCTGGGGGCCAAACGGGGATGTCCGATGGGTGCGGCAGGCTCGCGCTTTGCGCACATGAAGAGAAGTCTCCGCGTTCGGGCGGTCGTTGTCGGCGTTCTGGAGGAGTTGCCGTTTATCTGCCCGGTGGCGGTCGCGATCGGCTCGCTGATCATGATCGGCATCACGCTCTATATGGATTGGTCCCAGTGAGCGGGAAGTGACGAGCGATCTTACCATGGCGGCTTCTGCAACTGACCGATCTCGAATTGCGTCGGTATTCAAATGCAGGTCAGCATTGGTGGCTTGAGCCTCAGTCCGGAAGCTGGGGATATGTCCCCTTGGGTTCTACCAGAACGAGCGAGTAGCTCATTCGAGAGACGACCAGAACACTCACGCCACCACCGCGCCCCTCAAGGAGGCCCCTCGACACAAGGCAGCTCAAACTCTTCAAGTAGCAGACGATCAGAGCCAGACTGTGCCACGGGCGGAGCGGCCATCCCGCTTTCGCTTTTGTGACGCTTTAGCCACGCTTACCGGTGAGGACCTGATCTTGAAACGTAGGAGAGTACGTCATGCCGCCGACCGATCAGTCGCGAAATCATGTTGGCGAACTGAACGAGAGAAAGAATTGCGAGAAATTCCAAAATCATTTCGAAAAGCCTCCGGGTTCGAAAATTCGCTGTTGTAAAACACGCCCCAGCCCGGAGACCGCAAATCTAGAACTGTTTGTTGCGGCGTAAACGCAAAATGGAACAGTTCAACGAAGAACAATAAATCAGTTGCCTTTCGGCAACAGCATGAGGAGATTGCAGCGTTCTCGAAAACACGCTTTCATTGCCGCGACGTGCGCAGCATCGGCTTCACTGCGCGACGATTGCCGCCGCTCCCGCCGCAGGTATCGCAAGTAAGCCACGCGGCTCTGATCTAGCGGGAAGCCGTCACCTTGCCGCCTTGCCGATGTAGGCCCGGCTGCAATCGAGGTGCAGCGTCATTGGCCCGACGCGCTGACGGTCGTAGCCCTTTGGCGATGAGGGCAATCAACGGTGACGGTCTCGGACATCAGCCATTCCTGTTGCGCCGCGCCGCTTTTGAAGGATCGTCGATCTTAGCGTCGCCCTCATTGTGCCGTCTATCGCTTGAGGAAATGACGGCGTCTCAAGACCAGAATTGGTCCTCCCGCTGCTCATCGCCTTGATACTCGCGGAAGTCGGTCGCCTTTCCGTTCTTCATCTGCCAGACGTGGATCTCCGGAAACGACGCGGACAGCCCGTTTCGTTCTGCGTTCACGGTAACCAAGGCGACAACGAGATCGTCTTCAGCCAGCACATTGTGCACATCCATGCTGAACGCGCCTCCCGAAAGCTCCATCGTGCGTTGAAAGAAGCCTCCGACCTGATCGTGACCGGTATAGTCGCCTGATAGGGGACTATGACCGGGAACGTGCCATGTGATGCCGGCGTCGAAAACCGCGAAAACCGAGGGGATGCTTCCTATCGCAAAGTCTTCGTAGGCCTTGCGGATAATCACCGAATTCAAATCGCCCATTGTTGTCTCCCCTAAAAGGGTTAGCACTCCTACGGGACTAATCGTAGTCACGGTGAAGTACAAAGCCCGAATATAGCAACCAATCGGTCGCCTCGAAATGTCTCCTCTTGGGCCCAGCGTCATTTTCATACGGAGCGAAAGTTCGTCGCTGTCAGGCCAAGGCGGACGTTCGCCTTCGCCTGCAACTGCAACAACGGTTTTTCTCGCAGCAAATATCCAGACCTCCCGGCGTCGCGCGGTCCCCGCGTTTTCTACACGCCTCACAGGACCCGGACGACCTCGCGCAACTCCGTTCAATCCGAACGTGGCAGGCGCAAAGAGCGGCGACGGCGGAGCGGCGATGAGGCACACGATGGGCTGTAAGCTTGGCGCGCGCGCCGAGATCTTCGCAAGGCGCTCGGGCGCGGCCTCGATCACTTCCGCAGCGAAGGCGCGAAGCTGATCCCGCCGCCGACAGAGCGGGACGCCTACGAGGCCGAAGCCTATCGGCTGTGGGCGATCAAGCAGCAGGGCAAGTGACCGCGACCTAGTGCAACGATATGTCCGGTGTTGGATGGAAACCGGAAGTAGTCAGCGCAGGGTCAAAACGACGCGAATGACCCCAAGCGGACTTCTGTTGATTTAGATCAACATGAGCGGCGCGAGACTTCGTTTTCTTGCGTCCTTGTAGTGGCAGCCCTCTCCAGATCCCTGTAGATCAGCATCAAGGACAACCTCGATGAGATGTAGATTGATCAGTCTGACGTTTGCTGTCTCTTTAATTCCAATCGTTGCGAATGCGCAGGTAACCATTGATATGGGCAAGATCATATGTAGCCAATATCTTGCTATGCCGCAGTCACAGTCAGATAAGTTTTCTGCCTGGATGAGCGGTTGGTTCAGTTATCAGAACAACAGGACCTTTGTGGACCTTGCTTTGCATCAACAAAATATCGCCAACGTAAAGGCATGGTGCCAATACCATCCGGCGGAAAGCGTTATGTATGGTTTGCAACAATCGGTAGGCAAAAATTGACGGCTCGGGACTTTGGAGGATCGCTATGAAATGCAGGGCTCTTGTCGTTTCTGTGATTTTGATAGGCGCGGCATCAGCGCCAGCCGCGGCTCAGATCAAGCTGGACATGAACAAGATCACTTGCGGAAATTGGCTAGGATACGGTTCAGCAGACCGAGATTTCGTAAGGTATTTCATGAGCGGCTACTATAACGCGGCTGCAAATAATAATGTTTTGGACTACGACCGCCTGCAAAAGAATTCCGAAAAAGTTGTCGCCTATTGCAAAAAGCACAAATCCGAAACGCTGCCAACCGCCATTCAAAAAAGCGCCAGCTAGGTTGTGGGCCCCGACGGCGGCGTCGCGGCCGGAGTCTTGGCCGGCCACATTGCCACTCCTCGACCGAGAGTTGAACGGGCCACTGGAACTGCGCAACCGCCTCATTGTTGCGCGCATAACCGCGCGTGCTTCAATACGTCTCCTTTTGTTGGCCCCTTTCGGACTCGACAGATTTGGCTGATAATGTCCGCTCACGCGGGGCCGGCTCAACCGGTCGACGCAACACAGGCATTAAATCTCTCTGCTGGCGTTTCAAATTGCAAGGTCTCACGTGGTCGTTCGTTTAGCTGACGAGCCACTTTGTTCAGATGGGCTTGCGAATGCACCGACAAGTCGGTGCCCTTTGGAAAGTACTGTCTGAGCAGGCCATTGGTATTCTCGTTCGACCCGCGCTGCCACGGGCTTTGCGGGTCGCAAAAATAGACATCGATGTTGGTCGCCATCGTAAAGCGCCGATGATCCGTCAGTTCCTTGCCCCGGTCCCAGGTCAGGGACTTATACAGCTCTTTAGGTAGCTTCTTCGCCTGCTTGATGAGCGCGTTGACTACAGTCCGGGTGTCCTTGCCTGCCACCCTGGCCAACATCACGTAACGCGTTTGACGCTCGACCAAGGTCGCGATGTAGGTGTTGTTCGGCCCGGACAACAGATCGCCCTCCCAATGGCCAGGCACAGCCCTATCTTCAACCGCAGCCGGTCGCTGACGGATTGAGACGGCATCCTTCATGTGTCCCCGTCTATCGCCATTCGGATCAACCGGCCTAGAGCGGCGCATCGAACGCCTCGATCGAAGATGACTAAGCAGCTCTTTCTTGAGCACGCCACGCGCTTGGACAAACAGGCTGCGGTAGATGGTCTCGTGTGACACCTGATTACACTCGTCTTCAGGATACGTTCTCTTCAGCCAACCGGCTATCTGCTCGGGTGACCAATCTAATCTGAGCTTCCTTGCCACTGCCTGCCGAAGCCGCGGATTGGTCGCCAGCTTACAACATTTTGGACGACGGGATCGTGCCCAGGCATTCTCGTCCGCAAGTGTCGCCCGGTAGCGGTCATAGCCGCCATTGCGGCTCATTTCCCGGCTCACCGTCGATGGGGAGCGGCCAAGTAATTTGGCGATCGACCGGGCCGATTGATGTGCCGTAACGCCTCTGGAAATCACCTCGCGTTCCGCAAGCGTCAATGCCAGCCTGGAGCGACGCCGCTCCGCAGGACGAAACCCTCCATGCGGAGCAACTAGAAAATAGATCGACGATGACTGCTTACCAAAAGCTCGCCCGATCGCCTTCAGTGACTCCCCGCGCTTCCACCGGTCCCATAACTCCGTCTTTTCTGCCGCAGTGAAACCTCTATGAAATCTCCGTTCCATCCAACACTCCATCTTTTCCTCTAAGATAAAGTGTTGCGTCGATCAGTTGAGATCGCCCGGCTGAAGCGGGCATTAAACATTCGCAGTTTGCGGCCTGCTTATGGCCAATCGGCGCACACGGAATTTGTGTACCAATTCGCATAAATAAAGCCGGGATTGCGCGATTGCAAACACGCTTGCGCGGGGCCGTCGCGCGGTCCCCGCAGGAACTCGCGCCCTCCACAGGACCCTGACGACCGATTGGTCATGGCCCCGGTCCTCTTTGACTGAGCGGGCCCGGAACAGACTTGCTCGAAGAGTGTTGGTCCTGCATCACCGCCCGGTCATAGGCTCTTATCGGTGATGTGAACGCCGGTTGCGCTTCCCGCCTTCCTCTTGAAGAAAGGAGCGCGCCATGAAACGGCGTCGTTTCAAGCAACAAGTGCCGCTGCAAGATCGTCTTGCGTCATTCGCCAAGACGGCGCGCGAAGTTGCGGCGCTTCTTCCCCCCGGGGCAGAAAAAGACAAACTGCTCCGCAAGGCGTCCGGGGCCGATACGGCGGACTGGCTGAACGAAAGCTTAGGGTCAACCGCCCAGCGGCCGCCCAAAGCAACTCCATGAGGGATTATCAAGCGGCTCTTGAAAAGCTTCGGAAGGATGCTGCTGAGGCCGCGCTAATCCGCGATCTTGCCACTGTCCCGACCAAGCGGGAAATGTTCGATATGTTGGCCCTGCATCTGACCAGCCTTGCCGATCATGTTGAGCTTGCGATGATCGAAGCTTCCAAGACGGCGAAGCGGGCGTAACGCCCTCAGTGCCCACCGGCAGCGGCTCGCACCGGCAGCGCCACCGCGTCACCATCGCCAGCCGCCGCGCAACGCAAGCGCAGTTCTGTTCTTGGGACAAAAGCGCAAAATCTGCAACTTGATCGAAGCCGCGCGCTCGACCGCGCCAGCATCACGGCGCGGACAGGCGACCGACAGCGGACGGCAACCAACGGAGCATGGATGATGATGGATAAAATCCAACGCGCCATTTTAGAAAATCAAGTCATCCTTGCCGAAGCCCTGTGGATGCTCCTGCATTCGCAAGGTATCAGTTCGGACGCAACGCTTCAGAACGTCTCCGCCCGCATCAAGGCTACCCGGAAGCTGCTCGAAGAACACAGCGAGGAGAACCCTTAGCGCGGCGTCGCCTCATCACCCGTCGAGCGCGGCAGCACGTCACCGCAACGGCGACAGGCGGCCTACGGCACCGCCAAGGCCCGGCAGAAGGCCGTACAGCGCGCCGCCAGCGCCGGGCCATAGGGCGGACACCGGGAGGGGCAACAGCGCACAGACCCTCCGTTGATCTAGGTCAACGTCAGCGATCCTTTAGCGCTCATGCCATGTTCAGCCGCACCTGAGGCGGCTCCCGTCACCTTTCAGTGACGCAAGCGCGAAGAGGGAGGTCCAACATGCATCCGGAGAAGCGTCTTTCGATCAAGTCAGCGACTGTTGCCGGGATTGCTGCTAGCGCCCTGTTGGGGCTTGCAGGTGTCACGCTCAATCCAGCGCCAGCCCAGGCGGTCGTGTACTGCCAGTACGTTGAATATCCAGTGGGTTGCGTTGCCCGGGCAGGCGTCGTGCTGAGGCCTCGTCCGGTGGCGCGCGCTGCGGTCCGTCATAACGCCGGTGGCAATGCAAATGGCGGCGTCAATCGCGTTGGGGCGGGGCGGTAAAGACTTGTTTCGCGGTCACGAGCGAGAAAGAAGCCGTCACCGCTTCGTCCCGGTGGCGGCTTTTTTATCGCCCCCGGCGCGGGCGCAGGCGACCGATACCGGGGGCGGCATCACGGCATGAAACACACTTGGTACGTCACTTTTGAAGTGCCGCCGGATGGCACGCTGTTAAGACGGCGACATCCGCGCTTAACCAAGACGTTTGAAACCGAAGCAGAAGCGAAGGATTTTGCGCGAACCAAATTCAACGAGGGATTGGTCGTCACCGCGGGGACCATGATCCCCCACCTGCCGAGAACGTCAATCCCGTCGCCGGAAATTCCAGCGTGGCTTGAAGCTGACGAAGTAAATGAGAGCAGCGGGCCGACCAAAAAGTAATCTTTGACGACGTTGGCACGCTGCCGGGTGCAACTGCGCCTATTTGATCTAGATCAAGCGCCGGCTCTCGACCTCAGGTGCCATGCTCTGGGGCAACAGCAACCGGGAGCCTGACGATGAGTGAACGTTCGGAGCCGAAACAGGTCTGTCGTCGCAACGCACTCACTTTCCTTGGATACGCGGCCGTGTTTGGGCTTATGGCCTCGCCCGCAATTTTGGCGGTGTCAGAGGCGGAAGCTCAGACCACCACGGCGCCCGCCACGCCCACGACGCCGCCCGCAGACGCGCCGATGTCTGGGACAGAGCGCCGTCAGGAGCGGCGAAGCGGGCGAACAGAAAGGCGCCAGGAACGCCGGACCGGACGCACAGAACGGCGTCAAGACCGGCGCACAGGACGCGACGAGCGACGGGACGCGCGCGACGGCACCCCGACCACTACAACCACCACCGAGCAGAAAAAGTAGTCCGTTCATTCGGGCCAACCACGGCAACCGGGCCGCAGCGCAGGCCCGGGAAGGCCGTACAGCGCGCGCGGATCGCAGGGCCACCGCATGGGGCGCGCCGCGATCCTCAGGCCGTTCGAGCGGCTTAAGCTTCCCGAACTCCAACTCGCGCCCAACGGCAGGATGTGAAACTAGGGCCTGATAGGGCCCGGCAGGTTCGGGCGGGCCTTTCGTTAGTGCGACTAAAACCGAAATATACCTTTAGTTTCAGGTACTTTCACCGCTTTTAACCGGCCGAAAACAGCGCTTGCGGAAAGGACCACACGGTTTTGCCGTACGCACGGCCCGCCATTTCGCCGCAGTTTTTCCAGCCCTGTCGACGGAGCCGGAAACTTACAGACGAGACGAACCTGACAGCGCCGCTCATCCGGCACGAAGTTCTGGGCTCACGGAGAGCAATCCGCCCTGCCCTTAACCTCTCGCGCCCGACGCTGTCGCGTCCACCGCAAGCCCGGCTCGCGACACATGACACGTGACGACACAAGATCGCCCCTCTTGGTGAGCCGGGATGGGCGACACATACGCCATTTCCGAATTTCGGTAAAGTGGAATATTCTTGCAAGCGCGGCTTGACACCGGCGCAGCTCGGAATGACCCGGTGTTTTGCCCGACGGCCGGGCCCGGCGGCGCGCTCGCGAATCCGGCGGCGCGCTTACGAATATCGTCCCGAACGCAACACGCTTCGGAACCTAGGTTGACGTCGCGCCGTTGTTGAGCACAGTCTGCGACAATTCGAGCATGCCTCGGACATAAAGGCGCGGCAATCTCAGGGCTTGTCGATCGCCCCGCCACTGCTTCCCCGGAGTTCCCATGCATTCTGCCGACCGGCCGGCAACGCGCCTCGCGACGCGGCTCGCCTTTCTCGTCGCGGGCTTCGGCATCGCGTGCTGGGCGCCGCTGGTGCCGTTCGCAAAGACGCGGCTCGGCGTCGATGACGGCGTTCTTGGATTGCTCCTGCTCAGCCTCGGCATCGGCTCGGTCGTCGCGATGCTTCTGACCGGAGTCATGAGCGCGCGCTACGGCAGCAAGCCGATCATCATTGCGGGCGGGCTCGGTCTGGCGCTGGTGCTGCCCCTGCTGGCGATCGCGAGCTCGCCGGCAACGCTGGCGCTGGCCCTGTTCGCCTTCGGCGCCGCGCTCGGCTCCATCGACGTCGCCATGAACATCCACGCGGTCGAGGTGGAGCGCGACGCGGGCCGCCCGCTGATGTCCGGCTTCCACGCGCTGTTCAGCATCGGCGGCTTCGCGGGATCAGCCTTGATGACTGCGCTGCTTTCGCTGCAACTCGGCGCGCTCGCCTGCACGCTGATCTGCTCCGTGCTGATGCTGGTCGCGATGCTGGCGGCCTGGCCGCGCCTGCTTCGTTCGGTGCAGGTGCTGGACGGACCGCTCTTCGTGCTGCCGCATGGCTCCGTGCTCCTGCTAGCGCTGCTCGGCGCCATCACTTTCCTCGTCGAGGGCGCGATGCTCGATTGGGGGGCGCTGCTCGTCATCGGCGCGGGCCTCGTCTCGGAGACGCAAGGCGGGATCGGCTACATCGTGTTCTCGATCGCGATGACCGCGGGGCGGCTCGGCGGCGACGCTGTCGTTGCACGCATCGGGGATCGCACGACATTGTTCTGGGGCAGCATCATTGCAATCGCGGGCTTCGTAGTCCTACTCATGGCGCCCGTAGCGGCGGTCGCCATCGGCGGCTTCCTGCTGATCGGCCTCGGTGCATCGAATCTCGTGCCGGTGCTGTTCCGCCGGGCGGCGCGGCAAACGGTGATGCCGACGGGGCTCGCCGTCGCCGCAATCACGACAGCCGGCTATGCCGGCATCCTGATCGGCCCCGCCGGCGTCGGCTTCGTCGCACGCCTTGGCGGATTGCCGACTGCATTCTGGCTTCTGGCCGCGCTGATGGGTCTCGTCACGCTGTCGGCCCGCATCGTCACGGCGGAGGGCCGGCAGACGTCGCGCGTGGAGGCCTGAGCGGCCTCACAAATTGCTCAGCCCGATCGACTTGATCACGGGCGCCAGGCTTGCCGTCGTCGCATCGACAATACGCTGGAATTTGTCCGGGCTCGAATCGCCGTCCGGCTCCATGCCCTGCGCGCGGTAGCTTGCCTGAAGCGCCGGATCGGCCATGGCGAGACGTGTCGCTTGCGCGATCTTGTCGATGACCGCATCGTCCGTGTCCTTGGGCGCGAACAGGCCGAACCATCCCCCGTAGCGGATGTCGGGCATGCCGGATTCAACGGCGGTCGGAATCTCCGGCGCCCCGCTCAGCCGCGTTTCGGTGGTGACCGCCAGCAGCCTCACTTTCCCGGTTTGAGCCAGTTGCTGCAATTGAACGGACATGACGGCAATGATCAGCGAGATCTGACCGCTGACGAGGTCGTTGGTTGCCTGCGAGATGCCCCGATACGGAACGTGGACGATATCCAGCCCGCCGGCCTGCTGCTTGAAGGATTCGCCAACCAGATGATTGCCGGTGCCGATGCCGGGTGTCCCGTAGGACAGCTTTCCCGGATTGGCCTTCGCGTAGGCGATCAGCTCACGCAGATCCGTGGCAGGCACCGACGGATGGACCGCGAAAACCAGTGCACTGCTGATCAAGCGATAGATGGCGCGAAAATCGTCGACGGAATAGCCGGGATTTTTCGAGGTCAGGGGAATGATGACCTGGGTGCTACCATTGCCGAGCAGCAGCGAATAGCCGTCGGGCTCCTCGCGCGCGACCGTCGCAGCCCCGATCGCGCCGCCCGCACCGCCGATATACTCCACGAAGGTCGGCCCAAGCAGCGACGACATCTTGTCCACCCAGGGACGCCCGATCTGGTCCCCCGCTCCGCCGGCTCCGTACGGAAGCACCAGGCGAATGGGACGAGACGGATAATCAGCGGCTTGTCCGCTGCGCGGGATCGCCGCCAGCGCCGCTGCGCCCGATAGCGCATGGACGAATCGTCGCCGCGAGAAGGAAGCCATGTTCGAATTCCGGAAGTCGATGTCGAGGCGGGACCGGCTCCCGAACCATCCAGTCTCAGCAATCTGCTACCGCCGTCAATGCGCCATCCGGGTGAGGGCACCGGTGTCATCGCCCTGTCATGTCACCATAACCCTTTACTTCTTAAGGGTTATTTCGGCGGACCGACCGATCGAAGCCATGCGCGCAGGGCTACCAGCTCTGCCCACTGCTTTCGGCCAGTTTACTGTACGCCTCGTTCTGATAGACCAAAAAGTAATACATTTTGACTCCCGTTGCGGGGGCAATGGCGCGTGCCAGATCGTACCGAAGACTCGGCCATTTCCTTTGGGCCATTTCGACTATTTCCGAAGTCGCGGCTCTTGGAGAAGGAGGGCTCGCCGCTTCACGTCGGCGGCCGCGCGCTCGATATTCTGATCTTCCTCGCCGAGCGCCCCGGCGAAGTCATCGACAAGAGAGAGCTGGTCAAGCGCATCTGGGCCGACGTCAATGTCGACGAGGGCAGCCTGCGCTTCCACGTCGCGGCACTGCGCAAGGCGCTGGGCGATACCGGCAAGTCGGCCCGTTATGTCGTCAATGTGCCCGGCCGCGGCTACTGCTTTGTCGCCTCGCTCGCTCACGCGGCCCCGCCGGCCGCTCAGCCCGCCGTGAACATCGCACCTCCCCGTTCCCTTCCCTCGCCGCTCTCGAAAATGGTCGGACGGGAGGAGATCGTCGAGAAGATATCGAACGGGCTTTCGCTGCATCGCTTCATGACGGTGGTCGGCCCCGGCGGCATCGGCAAGACCGCCGTCGCCGTCACCGTCGGGCATCGCAGATCGGCGGATTTCGGCGGGCGCGTATTCTTCGTCGACTTCGGTCCGCTGAGGGACGCCAGCCATATCGCGACCACCATCGCCTCCGCACTGGGACTGACCATCAGCGCGGAGGATCCGACGCCGGCCCTGCTGACATTTCTGAAGACCGGCCCAGCCTTGCTGATCTTCGACAGCTGCGAGCATGTGCTGGATGCGTTGGCGCCGCTCGTCGAGCGCATCGTTCGCGACACACCGCAGCTTCGCGTTCTCGCAACCAGCCGCGAGTCGTTCCGGAGCGACGGCGAACGGATTTTCCGCCTGTTCCCGCTGGATTGCCCGCCGGAGCGCGAGGACCTGGGTGTCGCCGAGGTCCTCGCTTACCCCGCGGCCCAGCTCTTCGTCGAGCGCATTGCGCAGAGCTCGGGTCCGTTCCAGCTCAGTGCGGAAGAAGCGCCGCTCGTCGCGAGCATTTGCCGGCGCCTCGACGGCATTGCGCTCGCGATCGAGCTCGCGGCCGGCCGTGTCAATGCGTACGGTATTGCCGGCACGGCGTCGCTGCTCGACAGCCGCTTCTCGTTGCAGTGGCGGGGTCGGCGCACCGCCGTACCACGACATCAGACGCTCGCCGCGGCGCTCGACTGGAGCTACGATCTGCTACCTCCCGCCGAGAGTGCCACGCTGCGACGCCTGTCGGTCTTTGCCGGGCCCTTCGCGCCGGAGGCGGCTGCCGCGGTAGCCGCCGGCGACGGCCTCGGCGCGTCCGAAACGCTGGAGGCGATCGACAGCCTCGTCACCAAATCGCTGATCTCGCCATCCGGCTCGCGAACGTTGCGCTATCGCCTGCTCGACACCACACGCACCTATGCGCATGGAAAGCTGAACGAGCTCGGCGAGACCGGTCAGTTCGCGCGCCGTCATGCAGAGCATTTTCGCGACTTCTTCGAGCGCGCGGAGGCCGATACATCGACGCCGCTGCCGGAATGGCTGAGCATCTATGGCGCGGAGCTAGACAATGTGCGCGCCGCATTGAACTGGGCCTTCGGGCCCGACGGTGACGCCGCACTCGGGATCGCGCTGACGGCGGCTGCCGTCACGCTGTGGGTCCGCCTGTCCCTGTTCGCCGAATGCCGCGAGCGCGCCAAGACGGCGCTCACCGCGCTCGGCGACAGCGGCGGCGACGATCGCATTCGCATGCAACTCCTGTCGGCGCTCGGCTGGTCGCTGATGTATGGCGAGGGCCGCGCCCGCGAGGCGCGTCCGATCCTCGAGACGACCCTGGAGCTGGCTGACAGGCTCGACGACAAGGACTTCCGGCTGCGCGCGCTCTGGGGCTTGTGCATCGACCAGTTCAACAACGGACAGTTCGGCAAGGCCCGTGCGCTCGCCGACCGGTTTGCGAATGCAGCGGCGAACTCGCCGGACAGGACCGATCTCATGCTGGGCGACCGGCTGATGGCGGTGGCGCTGCATTATCTCGGCGATCAGAACGACGCACGGCTGCGCATCGACCGCGTGAACGCGTCGCTGCATGTGCTGGCGGAGAAGCCGAAGATCTTCCCGCTCGACCTCAGGATATCGACGCAATATTTCCGGGCCCGCATCCTGTGGCTTCAGGGCCTCGCCGATCAGGCTCAGGCGCTCGCCACCCGAAACATCGAGGAAGGTCGTGCCAACGGCCACGCGCTGACTTTCTGTAGCGTGCTGGGGCAAGCCGCCTGCCCGATCGCCTTCTGGTCCGGCGATTTCGAGGCCGCGGAGCGCCACGGCAGCGAGCTGCTCGAACACACCGAGCGCCACGCCATCCGGCTGTGGGGCCTGTGGGCACGGGCCTTCAACGCGGCGGTCATCGTAAGGCGTGGCGACGTCGCAACCGGCCTGCCGCTGCTGCGCGAAGAGCTCAATCGCGCCGGCGATGCGCGTTTCCTGCCGCGCTTTCTTCCGCTGCTCGGCGAACTCGCCGCGTGCTCCGGCGAGGCCCACCAGGTCGACCGTGGCCTCGACGTGATCGAGGACGTCCTGACCCGCTGCAACGACCGGCAGGAGCTGTGGTATCTGCCGGAACTGATCCGCATCAAGGGCGAATTGTTGCTCAACAGCCCGCGGCATGCGGGGGGCGCCGAGGCGCGCTTTCGCGAGGCCATGGACATTGCCAACCAGCAGGGCGCGCGATTCTGGGAGCTGCGCGGGGCGATCAGCCTCGCGCGGTTCATGATCGGAGCCGGCCAGAATGCAGAAGCCCTGGTAATTCTCGAACGTGCATGCGGGCCGTTCAGCGAGGGCGCCGGCATCGCCGATATCCGCAGCGCGCGCGATTTGATCGCGCAACTCCGGACTTGACGAGGCCGGCCGAAGGCCTTCGGCCTTCGTACCACACCGCTCGCTCATCCTGCCCGCGGAATGAATCCGGGCACGCCGGTCTCGACCACTGTGTTGAAGCGGACATTCGTCGTGATGTGGTCCCGCATCTCCCGCATGGCGTCTTCAGGCAGCGTCGAAATATCGAAGTTTTCCTCGATCCGCCGAGGATTGGTTGAGGTCGTCAGGAAAGCCGTGCCGCGCTGGACGGCCCAGGCCAGGGCGACTTGAGCCGACGTCTTGTGCAGGCGTTCCGCGATGGCGGTGATCACGGGGTCAGCGAGGAGGTTCGGCTTCATGGCGTGTCCCAGCGCGGCAAACGCCTGCAGCACAATTCCATGCTCCCGACAGAAGTCGAGCAGGTCCCATTCGGGCAGGTACGGATGCGATTCGACCTGCACCATGGCAGGCCTGATCCGCGCGACCTCGACGATCTCGCGCAGCTTCGCCAAGGTGATGTCCGACAGCCCGATCGACTTGCAGTGCCCCTCGTCGACGAGGCGCTCTAGCGCCCCCCATGTCTCCGCCAACGTCACGCCTGAATCATAGATCACATGGCCACTCGCGTCCCTCGGGTCCTGCTCGTCACCGGGTTGAAAGGCGAAGGGGGTATGGATGATGTAGCAATCGATCTCGTCGAGTTGCAGCCGTCTGCGACTGGCGTCGAAGGCAGGCCTGACCCGCTCCGGCCGATGATTGGTGTTCCATAGCTTCGTCGTAACGAACAGGTCCTGGCGCCGAAGCGTGCCCGCCTTGAACGCATCCTGCATCGCCTCGCCGACGGCCGCTTCGTTGCGATAGCGCTCGGCACAATCGAGATGTCGAAATCCGGCCTCCAATGCAGCCCTGGTGGCCTGCCGGGTCACGTGCGGATCGGGAATGAGCGTGCCAAATCCGACTGCGGGAATCGTCACGGCCTCATGCGTGGGAATTCTCGTGTAACGAAGTGAATCGGAGGTCGTCATGGTGATACTCCTTGTTGACTGCTGGCCGCGCGATGCGGACCAAGCGATCGAGGTTGCGGACACTTTTTCACGACTCTCCGGCGTTAGCCGACGGGACGCGGCCTACGAAGAAAGAACACCAGCGGGATCACGACGAGCATGGCGAACATCAGGATCTCGAACTGATCGATGACCGCGACCGTGGCCGCCTGGCGCGTGACCATGCCGTTGAGGGCGGCAAGGCCTGGCTTCCCGATCGGGCCCGTGACATTCGCCGCGACACGATAAGGCGTGAGATGCTTGGCGAGCGCGATATGCACGGCCTGAGTGTTGGCATAGAAGAACAGCTGGACCACCGCGATGCCGATGGTGCTGCCGTAAAGGCGCGACAGGTTGATCAGCGCACTGCCTTCAGGGCGAAGCTTCGGATCGAGCGTTCCGAACGCGGCCCTCACCAGCGCCGGCAACAACATGCCGAGACCTGCGCCCTGGAGGAAACCTGCTTCGACGACCGGCCGCCAATCCATCGCCGGCGAATAGCCGAGCATCAGCCAGTTGGCATAGACCACCAGCGCCATTCCACCCATGAGGAACGGCCGGTAGTCGACCTGTCCCGGAACCAGGCTCGTCAGCACGAGCGCTCCCACCAGCGCCACGCCGCGTGGCATACTCATGTAGCCGGTGGTATCGACAGGGTAGTTGAGCAACTCCTCCAGCATCGGGGACGTCAATGCCAATGTCGGCAGCAGGACGAAGCCGAGCGCAAAGGAGATCACCGTCGAGAGGACGAGATTGCGATCCCTGAACAGCGCCGTGCGGAGAAAATGTTCCTTCTTCGTCAGAACGTGCACGATGAAGAGATAGAATCCCAGGACCGAGGCGATCGCTTCAACCCAGATCTCCGTCGAGGCGAACCATTCGAGGCGCTCGCCGCGATCCAGCAGCATCTGCAGCCCGATCATGCCGGCGGAGAAGGTCGTCAGGCCGAAGACGTCGAAGGGCTGGCTCCGCTCTGCCCGCTTCTCGCCCAGCAACAGCGCCATCGTCAAGGCGATGAAGGCCGTCATGGGCAGGCTGACATAGAAGATCGACGGCCAGCCGTAATATTCGCTGAGCCAGCCACCAAGAGCGGGGCCGGTGCTGATGCCGAGCAGCGAGCAGACCGTCAATGCCAGGCCCATGCGCGCTTGTCGCGCCGCCGGCGTCGCCTCTAGCAGAATCGCCAATGAGAGCGGCGCAAGTGGTCCGCTGGCCGCGCCCTGAAGAATCCGCGCCAGCACGAACTGGATCGACGTCGTCGCCAGCGTGTCGAGGACAAGACCAAGCGTGAAGACGGCAAGGGCTGCTTGATAGACCGCCTTGCGGCCATAGCGTCCCGCGAGCCATTGGGTGATCGACATGGTCACGGCGCTTGCAGCGATATACGAGGAGAACACCCAGCCGACCTCGTCATTGGCCATCGAGAGCGTGGCCTGGATGTGCGGCAGCGCGGCGTTCGGGATCGAAATGTTGACGGCCTGCATGTAGGTCGCCATCAGGGCGGCCGCCGAGATTGCATGATGACCGCCGGTCGCGGTCGATGGGAGGGTCGTACTCATTTGACCTCCGTCGCAAGCGCAGGCTGGAGCAGATGCAGCCAGTTGCGACGATGGCCGGTGTCGACCCGCGCCGTCACGCTGATGCCGGAGAACAGCGGCCGGGTCGGATCGGAATCGTCGAGCTCGAGGCGCACCGGCAGCCGCTGCACGACCTTGACCCAATTCCCGGTCGCATTCTCCGGCGGCAGGATCGAGAAGTCCGACCCGGTGCCGGGACTCATGCTGACGATATGCGCCTTGAATTTTCCATCCGGATAGGCGTCGACGTCGATCCTCGCCTCCTGGCCCGGCCGCATGTGGGTCAGGCCCGTCTCACGAAAATTCGCCTCGATCCAGACGTCCCGGCTCGACATCAGTGAGAACGTGGGCGCGCCCGCGTTGACGAAACCGCCGATCTGCAGATCGTCGACCTTGGTCACGATACCGTCGTCGGGCGCCTTCACCGTGGCGTAGGAGAGGTCGAGCCGCGCGCGATCGAGCTGCGCCCTGGCCGCGCGGACCGTCGGGTGGCGGTCGACATCGATGTCGGGGTCACCGTTGAGCGCGACGACCGTATTGGCGATCTGCTGTTCGATCGATGCCACCCGATGGCGCGCGACCTTGAGATCGGTCTCGGCCCGCTCGTAGACCGCGCGCGGCGTGAAGTCGGAGGCGACCAGCATCCTCTTGCGGTCGAACTCGCGCTCGTCGAAAGAGGCCGAGTCCTTCGCCGATTGCAGCTCCGCCTGCTGTTGGCGGTAGGTCGCCTTGAGGGAGTCGATCTGGAGCCGCGCGCTGCCGAGCCGGGCTTCGGCTTGATCGACGGCGATCTGGTAGGGCTCCGGGTCAATTCGAAACAGCACCTGGCCCTGCCGGACGCGCTCGTTGTCGCGCACGGCGATCTCGACCGCCTGGCCGGACACCCGCGCGTTGATGGTGACTTTCGCGGCGCGCACGAACGCATCGTCGGTCGAGACAAATTGTTCCTGCGCCAGATACATGAAGGCGCCGAACACGGCAGCCGCGGCGGGCACCACGAGCATCAGGGGCCGGCGCAGCCGCCTGGCAAGATCCGCTCCGAACCACAGCGCGGCGGCCTCGCTCCCGCGGAAGCTGCGATCGCCCAGCCAGCCGGCGATTGGCGCAAAGTTCAAACCCATCGTCCTCGTCCCTATCTCATTTACTAACGTTCGTTACAAATATTGTACCCCGATGCAGCGATCAAGCCGCGCGGCCATTGATTTTTATAACGATCCATACAAATATACGTGTGGAACATGGCAACCAGGTTCGAACGACATGGCACGGAAAAAGAGCGAGACGGGCCCGGCGCGCCGGGGACGGCCACCCGCCTACGACACTGAGACGGCCCTCAAGCGGGCGACAGAAACGTTCTGGAGGACGGGCTATTCCGGCACGTCCCTGGACAAGGTCGCGGCCGCGACCGGCATGAGCCCACCGAGCCTCTACGCGGTGTTCGGCAACAAGCACGCGCTCTATCTCGAGGCGTTGGCGCGCTATTGGGAGATCAGCCTCGCCGCAACGCGCGAGGCTCTCGCAGGGGACCATCCCTTGGACGAAGCGCTGATGCTGGCCTATGACGCGGCGCTGTCGATCTACTTTTCCGGCAAGGGATCAGCGCGTGGCTGCTTCGTGGTCGGTACCGCGGTGACCGAAGTCGCCGAGGATGCGGCGATCCGGAGCAGCGTTGCGACGGGACTACGCGCGATCGATGCCGATTTCGAGGCCCGCTTCCGCCTGGCGCAGGACAAGGGCGAGCTGGATCGCGAGGCCGATCCGGCTGCACTCGCGATCCTTGCCGCCGCCACGATGCAGACGATCGCCATCCGCGCCCGCGCCGGCGCACGCCGCGCCGATCTGAGGGAGGTCGCCCGCAAGGCGGTGACAGTGATCTGCCGACGCCGGTCGGAGGCGCATTGAGCCCCGAGGAATTCTCGTGATCGTACGATGAGGGGAGTTCGCACATTTGCACTCCTCGTCAAAGGCCCTCGGCGCCCTTACGCGACAATCCGCTTAGCCTCCCACGGCGGCCGCGCGCCTTGGCAGCTTCCAGTCGGGCCGGATGAAGTGGCAGGTGTAGCCATCGGGATAGCGCTCGAGATAATCCTGATGCTCGGGCTCGGCTTCCCAGAACTCCGCTGCGGGCGCGACCTCGGTCACCACTTTGCCGGGCCAGAGGCCTGACGCCTCGACATCGGCGATGGTGTCTTCGGCGACTCTCTTCTGCTCGTCACTCGTATAGAGGATTGCCGAGCGGTAGCTCGTGCCCAGATCATTGCCCTGGCGGTTGAGCGTGGTGGGATCGTGGATCTGGAAGAAAAACTCCAGCATGGTCCGGAAGCTCGTCTTCGCGGGATTGAAGATGATCTCGATCCCCTCGGCGTGGCCCTCGTGATTGCGATAGGTGGCGTTCTTCACATGCCCGCCAGTGTAACCGACACGGGTGGAGATCACCCCCGGTTGCCTGCGGATCAGATCCTGCATGCCCCAGAAGCAGCCTCCGGCCAAAACTGCACGCTCTGTCGTCATCTGATGCTCCATTGGTTTCGTCGAGATAGTCAGCGCTTGTCCGCTGCCGGATGCAAGCGCGGGTCATCATGGTCATCGTGATATTCGAGGCCCAGCGGCCCGATGGCGGAGACCTGTGTGACGTATTCGCCGGACTTCGCCCAGTGAAAATGCCAGGTCTCGCCGGGCAGCACGATGACGCTGCCCGGCGGATAGGCTTTCACCTGGTCGCCATCAAAACGCTCGCCGAGGCCGATGTAGAACACACCCGACATGACCGTGTAGATGCGATCTTCCGGATGCTTGTGCGGCATCAGCTTCGTGCCCCCGGGCACCTTCACCCGGACCACGTAAGGTCCGGGTTCATTGGGATGGCCGACCATCACCGCCAGCCGCGCGCCCGGCGGGAACGCAGGGAACGGTTGCCAAGCGATGTCCTCGGGCAAAATCGCCCGGAACCTGTCTTCATCCGGCTGATGCTGGCGAGGCAGATCTTGACGAGGCGGATCTTGGCGAGAGAGATCTTGGCGAGGCATGGCACCGCTCCCTGTGTTGGATCAGGTCAATTTGGCGTCGAGCGTGATCGCGGCGTTGAGCACCTTCGACACCGGACAGTTCTTCTCGGCCTCGCCGGCGATCTTGGCGAAACCTGCGTCGTCAAGGTTCGGCACCTTGGCGCGAAGCGTCAGTGCCGACTTGCTGATCTTGAAGCCTTTGCCTTCCGGCTCGAGCGTGATGGCGGCTTCCGTCGACAGCTCGTCCGGCGTGAAGCCGGCGAGCTGAAGGCCGAAGGCCAGTGCCATGGTAAAGCAACCGGCATGGGCCGCGGCGATCAACTCCTCGGGATTGGTGCCCTTCTCGTTCTCGAAGCGGGTCTTGAACGAATAGGGTGTCCCGGCGAGCACGCCGGATTCGCTCGACAGATGGCCGGTGCCGTCGCGACCGGTGCCCTTCCAGACTGCTGTTGCCTTGCGGATCATCTCAATTCTCCTTGTTGGTTTTTAAGTTGGTCTTTGGCACCGGCGCTCGGTAGCGGAGGAAAGCGACATTGGCACGACCGCCTGTCACTCCTCCAACCGGCCGAACGCCACAGCGGTTCCGTTAGCCGCTGATTTGACCCACATGGAAGCCCAGCCGGTTCTCGACGTCGCCGGCGCGGTGGAAGCCGCGCGCCATCAGCGCCTTCATGCGGGTCTGGCTGGCAGGACGGCCGAGCGCGGCCAGGAACGCGTCCCACTCCGGCTTGATCTCGTCATCCGGCGGCAGGCTCGCAACATCGACGAGACGCTTGGTCTCGGCGATAGCCTCCTTGTCGAACGACGCAATGCGCATGGCGAGCGCCTCGACGAAGCCGTCGAGCTCCGCATCCGGCAGCGAACGGTTCACGTAGCCGTAACGCTCGGCGAGATCGCCGTGGATGTCATCGGCACCGAGCAACACTTCGAGCGCGCGGCCTCGGCCCATCAGCCGCGGCAACCGGGCCATCGGTCCGCCGCCGGGCACGAGTCCCGCGCCGACCTCCCATTGCGACAGGATCGCCTTCTCGCGGCTGGCAAAGCGCATGTCGCTCGCCAGCGCGAGCTCGCTGCCGACCCCGGTCGCACGGCCCCGGATCGAGGCAATGGAGACGACCGGCGCGCGGCTGAGGCGCACCAGCATGTCGGGCAGCGCCTGCAGGCCGGTCGGCCCGGGTGGAACGCGAAGCGAGTCCTCAAGCGGCGCCAGGAAGTCGTAATGCGTGATGAAGAAGCCTTCGACGGCGCTGTCGAATACGACCACCTTCACGTCCGGATCGGTCTCAATCGCGGTGATGATGTCGTTGAGCAGCGGAAGGTGCTTTGGACCGAAGATGTTCACCGGCGGCATGTCGAAGGTGACACGCCAGTATGTCGGCAGGCGGCGCTCCAGGCGAATGTCCTCGGTGGTGAAGATCTGTACGGGGCGGTTCATTGTTGGCACTCCTGACATGTATGTTCGAAAATGGAACGCACGGCAGCGCGCGTCCCCTGCTCGGTTCAGATCGACTGGCGCAGCGGGCGGAACGCGGTGCGCATTTCCACAGAGAACAGCGCGGGCTGCTCCCAGGCCGCGAAGTGGCCGCCCTTGTCGAGGCGGTTGTAGTGCATCAGCTTCGGATAGGCCTTCTCGGCCCAGCTGCGCGGCGCGGCATAGATCTCGTCAGGGAACACGCTGACGGCGACCGGGATATTGATGTGCTTGGGCGCGAAGAACACCAGCTTGTTCTCCCAGTAGAGCCGCGCCGACGACACCGCGGTGTTGGTGAGCCAGTAGAGCGTGATGTTGTCGATCACGTCGTCCCGCGACAGGCCTTCGGTCTTGCCGTCGAACACCCGCGCGATCATCGCAGCACTGCGTGCGTCGTGATCGAGCATCCAGGATGCAAGACCGGCCGGCGAGTCGACGAGGCCATAGAGCGTCTGCGGCCGGTTCGACATCTCGAAGGCGTAGCCGAGGCCGTGCTTGTAGAAATCGTCGAGCTGGTCGTAGGCAATGCGCTCGTCGGCCGAGAGGTTTGACGGCCGCGTCCCGCCGGGCTGAAGCGCCTTGGCGATGTCGTCGGGAACGGTGGCGGGCATGTTGGTGTGAATGCCGAGCAGCTCCGGCGGTGCGATCACCGCCATCTGCTCCGTGACGGCATTGCCCCAATCGCCGCCCTGCGCCACGTAGCGGTTGTAGCCGAGGCGCTTCATCAGCACGATCCAGGCGCGCGCGATGCGCTGGGGATCCCAGCCGAGCTCCGTCGGCTTGCCGGAGAAGCCGTGGCCGGGAAGCGAGGGGATCACCAGGTCGAATGCATCCGCAGCCTTCGCGCCATGCGCGGTGGGATCGGTGAGCGGGCCGACAATCTTCATCTGTTCGATGATCGAGCCCGGCCACCCATGCGTGACGACCATCGGCAGCGCGTTCTCGTGGCGGGAGCGGATGTGAATGAAGTGGATGTCGACGCCGTCGATCTCGGTGACGAATTGCGGCAAGGCGTTCAGCCGCGCCTCCATCTTGCGCCAGTCGTATTCGTTCTGCCAGTACCGCACGAGCTGCTGAAGCGTCGTGAGCTGCACGCCCTGCGATTCGTCGGCGACGATCTCGCGATCCGGCCAGCGTGTCGCTGTGAGGCGGCGGCGGAGGTCAAGCAGATCTTCCTCGGGTACGCTGACGCGGAACGGCCGGATGGCGCCGCTTGGAGCGGCCTTTGCCGGACGCAGCGGCAGCAGGCTCGCCACGCTGGCGGCAACCGCGGTCATTGCGGCCTGGCTCAGCAATTGACGGCGGTCGGGATTGAGTATGTCGGCTCGTGCTTGCGTTGTCATGTCGGATCTCCCTGGCTTTGGTCGGTGACGCCAACCGAATTCGAAATCGACGCGTCGGTTCGTCGTGAGGAGAGATTGGCGCAGGTCCTGGCAATTAGCTCGTTATCGGTTGTTAGGCCGCGTTAGCCGTTGCGAGTCCGGGGGATGCAGGAAAGCGAGCGACGATGACGATACGCGCGATGCAGAAGCAACTCGGCGCGCGACGAGTTCAATCGGCGCGCGCCCTGTCTGTGAATTCAGGCGATGTGTTCATTACAACTCAGGAGGGCAGCGGTTGACCGGCCTGCTCGCGGACGATGTAGTCGGCGTACCAATCCGCCCAGTTCTCGTCGTGTCCGCCGATGCGCTTCTCGTGCTCACCATGCGCGACAGCGGCACGTCGCAGGGTTGCGGCCAGATCGGCCGTTGAGGCAAACGTCGTGCCGTCACCAGCGATGCGTCCAGGCAGTCGCGTCGTGACCTCCTGGAACAGCCAGCCATTACCGTCGGGATCGCTGAACGAGGCAAACGAGCTGTAGCTGCCGCGCTTCGGGTCAGCACCGCTGACCCGGACGCTGCCGAACAGATACGGCTCGTCCGGACCGGCGTGAACGTCGCCCGCACCATGGAATGGTGCGCTCACCGCGATGCCACGGTCGAGCAGATCCTGTCGCGCCGCCGCCAGATCGGAGACGATCAGGTACAGCCCGCGCGCCGAACCGGGCGCTGCCGGTGTGACGTTCTTGCCGAAGATCACCGAACAGGCCGAACCCGGCGGCGTGAACTGGATCACGCGCCATTCGTCACCTGAGGCAAAATCGGCGTCCAATCGCCAGCCGAGGCGCGTGTAGAACGCCTTGGCGCGGTCGACATCCGACACGGGGATGACGACGATCTCGAGCTTCAGATCAACGCCACGCGATGTCGAAGACGTGTTCGGAGACCTCGCCGCGGCGTCGCGGTCGATTTCGGTGCCGGCCATGTCGAACTCCCTGAGTTGAAATTGAAGCGAGCTTCAAGCGGCAGTGGGCATCACGATCGTCACGCGTGTGCCGCCCTGGTTCGCCTCGCCCTGCAACCGCGCGTCGATACTGCGTGCGAGCCCTTCAAGGATGCGGCTGCCGGTGCCCTGAAGCGGACCGGTCGCGCCGATGCCGTTGTCAGCCACCGTGCAGAGCCAGGCGCCGTCGCGGTTGGCCATTTCGATCCGGATCAGCGCATCGTTCCTGTTCGGGAAGGCATGTTTGGCGGCATTCGTGACCAGCTCCGTCAGCATCAACGCCAGCCGATGACACTGCGATGCCGGCAGCGCCCCGCTCTCGATCGCTGCCTCGCAGCGGATGCCGGCCGGTTCCAGCACTGCCTCGGAGAGCGCCTCGCACAGGTTTTCGAAGAAGGCCTCGACGGAGACGGCGGTCAGACTGTCGCTGTCGGACAAAAGCTGATAGAGCCTGCCGAACGCGACGATGCGCTGCTCGAACCGGTCCACCGCGCCCGACATATCCCTGGTACCCGGCCGCGAGAAGTCGCGGCGGACTGACGCACCCAGCAGCGTCAGCGTGTTCTTCATCCGATGGTGGGATTCCCGCAGCACCAGTTCCCAGTCACGCGACTGATCATCAAGGCTGGCAATGTGCTGAGAACGAACGAAATGGTCGCTCGTCTCCAAGCCGATAGCGGACATGATAGCCTCCCCGTTGGATCTAGGACCTAATTCGAAGCGTATACTGGATGCACCGCGCGCGTTTTGCTCGTTAGACGTTGCAAGATTTTGTTATGATCGGCGGCACAAGTTGGCGGCCAGACCGTCCTCTCGACGGTCAAGCACGCTGACGGGTCGTCCCGATCGCTTCCCAAGCCGCTCGCGTTTAAGCGAAATTTGTCACGCATCATCCCGGTGCGGCCGAATGACTTGCCGCGCGATTTCGCCACTTTCGACCAGTTTACTCATAACCTCGTTCTGCTAGATCAGGATGCGGACAACAGCCCCTTCACTGGATTCATTGGCGCGTGGTGGACACTAACGACCAGGATGCGGCGATTTCCTTCGGGCCATTCCGGCTGTACGCAAGGTCGCGCCTGCTCGAGAAGGACGGCGCTCCGCTTCACCTCGGCGGCCGCGCACTCGACATCCTCATTTTTCTCGTCGAGCGCGCCGGCGAGGTCATCGACAAGCGTGAGTTGATCAAGCGCGTCTGGGCCGACGTGACGGTCGATGAAGGCAGCCTGCGCTTCCACATCACGACGCTACGCAAGGCCTTGGGGGATGCCGGTGAAGGCTCCCGCTATGTCGTCAATGTGCCCGGCCGTGGCTATTGCTTCGCGGGCCCGCTGGTCCGGTCCGAATCGCCGGAGACGCGGACAAGCCCGGCCGTCCCGTCGCCTCACATACTCCCGCCGCCGCTTGCCAGGATGATCGGACGAGACGACGCGGTCGAGCGGATTTCCACCGAGCTTGCGCAGCATCGCTTCGTGACAATTGTCGGCCCCGGCGGGATTGGCAAGACTTCCGTCGCGCTCGCCGTCGCGCATCGCGAACTCCAGGCCTTCGACGGTCAGGTCAACTTCGTTGATTTCGGCGCGCTGACGGATGCCAGGCTCGTTCCAAGCACCATCGCCGCCACGCTCGGCCTGACCGTCAATTCCGAGGACCCGATGCCGGGCCTGCTGACGGTGCTGCGCAACCGTCGGATGCTGCTGATCTTCGACAGCTGTGAGCACATCATCGACGAGCTCGCGCCCTTGGCCGAGCACATCGTCCAGGAGGCGCCCGAGCTGCACATTCTCGCCACCAGCCGCGAATCCTTTCGCACCGAAGGCGAACGCGTCCACCGGTTGTTTCCGCTGGACTGCCCGCCCCAGCGCGACGGGCTCGGCATCGCCGAGATCCTTGCCTATCCCGCAAGCCAGCTCTTCGTGGAACGCATTGCCGAGAGCCTGGGCGAATTCGAACTGAGCGAGGAGGATGCACCGCTTGTCGCCGAGATCTGCCGGCGACTGGACGGCATCGCGCTCGCGATCGAGCTCGCCGCCGGACGCGTGAACGCCTATGGCATTGCCGGAACCGCCTCGCTGCTCGACAGCCGCTTCGCGCTGCTGTGGCGGGGACGCCGTACCGCGATCCCGCGGCACCAGACCCTGAGCGCGGCGCTCGCCTGGAGCTATGATCTGTTGCCGGCGGCCGAAAGCGCGACGCTGCGCGGTTTGTCGGTGTTCGTCGGGCCATTCACGATGGAGGCCGCGCTCGCCGTTGCGTCCAGCCAGGGCATCAGCGAGCCCGAGGCGGTCGAGGCGATCTCGAACCTGCTCTCCAAATCGCTGATCGCAACCTCACCTGCGGAGCGGCGGCTGCGCTATCGTCTGCTCGACACCACCCGCGCCTTCGCCGGCGCGAAGCTCGTCGAGAACGGCGAAGCGCCCCGTGTCGCGCGCGCTCACGCCGAATATTTCCGCGACTTCCTGCGCGACATCGCGCTCAAATCCACGGGCATGCAGACCGCGGGCGGCTTCCTTCCCTATGCCGACCATTTGCCCAATGTCAGGGCCGCGCTGGCCTGGAGCTTTTCGGATAACGCCGACCGGACGATCGGCGTGGATCTGGCGGCTTCGGCGGCCCAGTTTTTCCTCGAACTGACATTGCTGACGGAGTGCTATCGCTGGACGAAGCAGGCGCTTGTCTCTCTCGATACGAATTCGATCGACCGCCGCCAGGAGATGACGTTGCAGGCCGCGCTCGGCGTCTCCGTGATGTTCACGCAGGGCAATACCGAAGCGGTCCGGTCGGCGTTCACACGAAGTCTTCAGCTTGCGCTGGATCTCGAGGATCTGCACTGGCAGCTCTGGCTGCTGCGCGGATTGCACATCTACCTGACCAGGGTCGGGGATTTTCACGGCGCGCTCGGCACCGGCGAGCAGGGCGAGAGCGTTGCGCGCAAGCTGAATGATCCGGCCGCCGCGCTGAACGTGGAATGGATGCTGGGCGTCGCGCACCATCTGATCGGCAATCAGGACAAGGCCGTGCAGTTCTGCGAGAGCGCGATGGTGCACAATCCCGGCTCGCAGCGGCTGAACATCGGGCACCTCGGTTATGACGACCGCATCGTCGCGCTGGTCGCGCTGGCGCGCGGGCTCTGGCTCACCGGCCGGCCCGATCGCGCGATCGAGGCGGCGAGATACACCGTTCGCGAGGCGGAACTGCTCGAACAACCCCTCACCCTCGGCATCTCCCTGATCTGGACGATCTACGTGTTCCTCTGGGTCGGCGACTGGGCCAATGCCGAAATCCTGATCGAGCGGCTGATCGACCATTCGGCGCGGCACTTCCTTGGTCCCTATCACGCCGTCGGCATCGGCCAGAAGGGCGAGCTCATGCTTCGCCGCGGCGACATCGCCGGCGGGATCGAGCATCTTCGCCGCAGCCAGGCCACGCTGTACGCGACGCGGCACCGGATCATGACGACGGTGTTTGCGACGGCGCTGGCGGAGGGCCTCGTCGCGGAGAACCAGCCGGACGAGGCCTTGCGCACGATCAATGAGGCCATTGCGCAGATTCCAGATCATGGCGAATCCTTCGACATGCCGGAGATGCTCCGGGTCAAGGGCGACATCCTCGTCCGGTCGGGAAACACCGCCGAGGCCGAGAGTTGCCTCCGGAAATCGCTCGATCTGTCGCGCCGGCAGTGCGCGCTCGGCTGGGAGCTGCGGGGGGCGATCAGCCTCGGCCGGGTCTGGCGCCAGGCCGGACAGGCGGGCGAAGCACGCGCTCTGCTCGCCCCGCTCGTCGCGCGATACCAGGAAGGCCTCCAGACCCGCGATCTCGTGGCCGCCAGGGAGCTCCTGAGCGCGCTGAATTGACAGTATCTTCAACAGGATACCGTCCAAGCACCTGCTCGCAAGTCCTAACAACTTCTAACACGCCAAGCCGCATCCGCCCCGCCATGGTGGTGGCACTTCACGGTGGATATGGCGGGATATGGCGCTTCTTGACGATGTAATTGATGCCAGCGGCGGTATGGCCCGCTGGAATAGCTTGACCCGATTCACGCTCCACCTTTCCGTCGGCGGCTCGTTGTTCTCCAGCGCCGGACATGCCAGCGAATTCAAGGACGTGACGGCGGAGGGCTCGACCCGCGCCCAGTCGGTCCGCTTCACCGGCATCACCGGGGGTGAACACTCCGGCTGCTTTCAGCCCGACGCAATCACGATCGAGAGCCTCGAGGGTGAGGTCCTGCGCACGCGGGATAACCCGAGCCCTGCATTTCCCGAGACCGGCTCTCCTGGGCTCGCGGACGAACTGCACCTCGTCTTCTTCTGCGGCGTAGCGATCTGGAATTATCTGACCAACCCATTTCTGCTCGCCCATCCCGACGTCGTCACGGAGGAGCTTCCGCCGTGGCGCGAAAACGCTGACACGTGGCGGCGGCTGCGCGCGCAGTTCCCGCCGAACCTGATCACGCTCGCGCCCGAGCAGATCTTCTACTTCGACGAGAACGCCCTGCAACGGCGGACGGATCACGATCTGTTCGGAAACAAGGTCGCACATTATTCCTGGGCCCATGACAGCTTCGGCGGCATCGTCGTGCCGACATTGCGGCGTGTGCAGACGCTGCGGCCTGATGGAAGCGTGATCGCCAGGCCCGTGCTGATGGACGTCGAGATCTTCGACGCCGTGTTCGAATAGCGGTGGCGACGCGCGAGAGCGGGAACCGTTCACTGCTCTCAACGCCTAACAATACATAACGAGCTAACACGCGGCCTTGGGTGCAACATTGGGCTCACGAGCAACGAACAAGTGTTGTGCTCGAACGAGACCGAGGCCGGCGCACCTCCACCACGAGGGAATGCGTCATTGCAGCGAACGCACTCAAGGAGATCGTCATGAAGATTCTTATGGTTATCACCTCCCACGACCAGCTCGGCAACACCGGACGCAAGACCGGGTTCTGGCTCGAGGAGCTCGCCGCCCCCTACTACGTTTTCAAGGATTCCGGCGCGGAGATCACGCTGGCTTCGCCCAAGGGCGGTCGGCCGCCACTCGATCCCAAGAGCAACGAGCCCGAGTTCCGCACTGACCTGACGCTGCGCTTCGAGGCGGACGCTGCCGCTGAAGCCCAGCTCGACAAGACGGTGCGCCTCGACAGCGTCAAGCAGGAAGACTTCGACACGCTGTTCTATCCCGGCGGTCACGGCCCGATGTGGGACCTCGCCGAAGACAAGGACTCGGTCAAGCTGATCGAATCCTTCCTCGCCGCCGGCAAGACCATCGCGGTGGTGTGTCACTCGACCGGTGCGCTGCGCCACGTCAAGACCCCCGATGGCAAGCCTTTGGTCGAGGGCAAGGAAGTGACCGGCTTCACCAACGGCGAGGAAGATGACGTGGGCCTGACCAATGTCGTGCCGTTCCTCGTGGAGGACGAGATGTTGAAGCTCGGCGCGGTCTTCTCGAAAACGGCGAACTGGGGCGTACACGTCGTCAGCGCGGGCCAGCTCATCACGGGACAGAATCCGCACTCCTCCGGCCCGGCCGCGCAGACGCTGCTCGCCGCCCTGGCCAAGAAGGCGAAGTCGGCCGCGTAAGTCAGGCTCGCATCGGAGCGGTGCTCATCAATGAGCACCGCCCCGGCACTGACCGGACACATCGAGGACGATGACGAAAGCTTTACGCCGGAGCTTACGAATGTGATCCGGCGATCGGAAGCTGCTGCGCACAACAGCGATCAAGGTGGGAGCGTGCCGCTCAATCCCGTCAGAGCGGTTGCCGGCGCATGACGCGCCGGCACGTCTCGACGTGACACGCCCACATCGGAGCGATGACATGAATATTCCAGCCACCCTCGCCCTCGCAGCCGCCCTCGCCTGCACCACCGTGCAGGCCTCGGCACAGGATCTGCGGTCGAGCCGACGCTCGATCAGCTATCACACGATCGATATCGGGGGTCTCAATATCTTCTACCGCGAGGCCGGGTCCGCCGACGCGCCGACCGTGCTGCTGCTCCATGGTTTCCCATCCTCGTCGCGGATGTGGGAGCCTCTGCTGCCGCTGCTCGCCGACAAATATCACCTGATCGCGCCTGATTATCCCGGCTTCGGCAACAGCAGCGCGCCGCCACCGTCCGACTTCACCTACACTTTTGACAACATCGCCGGCGTGATGGGCGAGCTGACGAACAAGCTCGGCCTGACCAACTACGTGCTGTTCATGCAGGACTATGGCGGTCCGGTCGGCTTCCGCATGGCGCTGGCGCATCCCGAGCGCGTTCGCGCCATCATGATCCAGAATGCCGTTTCGCATGAACAAGGACTGAGCCCGCTCTGGGAAGCGCGTCGCAAATACTGGGCTGATCCGGCGCATGAGCTCGAGGCGCTCAAGGCCAACTTCACATCCTTGGCCGCGACGCGCCAGCGGCACCTCGGCTCCAGCCCGCACCCCGAGCGCTACGACCCCGATAGCTGGACCGACGAATACGCGTTCCTGACGCGTCCCGGCGCGGCCGAGATCCAGACTACGCTGTTCCTGGATTACCGGACCAACGTCGCCTCCTATCCGAAATGGCAGGCGTGGCTGCGCAAGACGCGGCCGCCGACGCTGGTGGTCTGGGGCAAATACGATCCCTCCTTCACCGTCGCCGGCGCGTCGGCCTATCGCGACGATGTGCCGGATGCGGCGGTCCACATTCTCGAAGCCGGCCATTTCGCGCTCGACGAGGCGACCGACGAGATCGCCACGCTGATCCGCGACTTCCTTGCGCGTCTGGACGGGCACAAGGGCTGACGGCGACTTGCACAATGCACCGACCACAGGAGGCACACATGCCCGACAACATCAACCACGAACGACGTCGTTTCGTCGGCAGGGCTGCGATGGCGCTCGCCGCGACCCAGCTTGCGCTGAGCACGACGGCTACGGCGAAGCCGGCGAAGTCCGCCACCATCGTCAAGCCCGGCGCCAACACCGCGTTCGCGTCCCTGAAACAGATCGACGCCGGCCTCCTCAATGTCGGCTATGCCGAGGCGGGTCTCGCGGATGGCCCGCCCGTGATCCTGCTGCATGGCTGGCCCTATGACATCTACGCCTTCGTCGATGTCGCACCGCTGCTCGCCGCGGCCGGCCGCCGCGTGATCGTGCCTTACCTGCGCGGCTACGGCAGCACGCGTTTCCTCTCCGACTCGACGATGCGGAACGGGCAGCCGGCGGCGATCGCGGCCGACATCGTCGCCCTGATGGACGCGCTCGGAATCGACAAGGCGACGATTGCCGGCTTCGACTGGGGTGCGCGCACCGCCAACATCATCGCTGCGCTCTGGCCAGAGCGGGTCAAGGCGATGGTCTCGGTGAGCGGCTACCTGATCGGGAGCCAGCAGGCCGGCAAGATGCCGCTGCCGCCGAAGGCCGAGCTGCAATGGTGGTACCAGTTCTATTTCGCGACCGAGCGCGGCCGCGAGGGCTACGACAAGTACCGCCACGACTTCTCGAAGCTGATCTGGCAGCTCGCTTCGCCCCAATGGCATTTCGACGATTCCACTTTCGACCGTAGCGCGAAGGCGTTCGACAATCCGGACCATGTGGCGATCGTAATCCACAATTATCGCTGGCGACTGGGCCTCGCCGAAGGCGAAGCGAAATACGCCGACGACGAGGCGAAATTGGCGCAGGCGCCCGTGATCGCAGTGCCTACGATCACCTTGGAGGGTGACGCCAACGGCGCGCCGCATCCGGAGCCGTCCGCATACGCGAAGAAATTCTCCGGGCGCTATTCGCACCGGACCATCAAGGGCGGTATCGGCCATAATCTGCCGCAAGAAGCGCCGAAGGCCTTTGCCGACGCGGTGCTGGACGTCATGGCCGAAGCCTAGGCGCCGGACCTGCCAACGGCACTTAACAACGCTTAACGGGCGATCGTCTGCGCACGGAGGTATCTCTATTGGGGCGACACCACCGATGCGAGAGGAAACGGCCGGATGATTCCGCTGCTGGCGAATGCGATCGAGGCCCATGGCGGGCTCGATCGATGGAATGCCCACGAGCGACTCACCGCCACGATCGTGACGGGCGGCGACCTCTGGATATTGAAGGGCGTCGATCAGGACCAGGCGCCGCGCACGATGCGGATCGAGCTGCGTCGTGAGCGGGCTTCCATGGAGCCGTTCGGCAAGCCCGGCCAGCGCACCGACTTCAGCCCGGAGCGGATCGCCATCGTGGCTGCGGACGGCCGCATCGTCGCGGAGCGCAACAATCCGCGCGCCGCCTTCGCGCGGCACGATATGCGCACGCATTGGGATCCGCTGCATCGCGCCTATTTCAACGGCTATGCGCTCTGGACTTACATGACTGCGCCGTTCCTGCTGGCGGCGGACGGGTTCGAGGTCCGGGAGATCGCGCCGTGGCGCGAGGGCGCGGAGGTCTGGCGCGGATTGCGGGCGACCTTCCCGGCCGTGATCGCAAGCCACAGCGCCGAGCAGGATTTCTATTTTGGCCCCGACATGCTCATCCGCCGGCATGATTACCGGGTCGAGATCGCCGGCAATTTTCCGGCAGCTCAGTACGTGTCCGATCCCGTCACCGTCGACGGATTCAAGCTCCCGACCCGCCGGCGCATCTATCTGCGCGGCGACGATCTGATGCCGCTGCGTGATGAGCTGATGGTGTCGATCGATCTCGCGAATTTCCGGTTCGACTGAGCCTTGTCAGGCAGATGCCTCGTCCAGCACGAGCCGCGCTGCCTTCAAATCCGCCGTCTCGAATCCTTCCGAGAACCGCGCATAGGTCGCGGCGAGATCGTCGAGCGGATTCTTGACGCCCTGCCGAAGCCGAAGCGCCGCAAGCGACATCTCCGTCCGCAATCGCCAGGACAGCGCGCCCTGCTGCTCCGCCAGCGCGAGCGATGCGGCGAAGCCCGCTTCGGCGGCACCGAGATCACCGGTCCGCGCCTCGAGGTCGCCGCGCCGGCGCAGGAGCTCGGGCATGTCAAAACCTCCGCCGCCCTGCTCGACGCGAGCGATCGTCTCCTGCAGGACCTGCAGCCCTTCCGTCAACCGTCCCAGCGCCGCCAGTCCTTGCGACAGATCCGCGGCGAACGCGGATGCGTAGAGCTCGTAGCGATCCGCATGCAGGCGCAGCAGCGCGCTCCGCAGCAGATCGACACCGCCGGCCAGCTCGCCGCGGGCGATCATGGTCTGCGCGCGAAAGCCGGTCGCGACGGCTTCGTACGGCGCGAGCCCGTGCAAATTCGCATGGGTCGCGAGGCGTCCCGTCATCGTCTCGACGGCGGCCCAGTCACCGACCCAGCCGAACACCGAGGATGACCAGCACAGCGCGATGCAATGCATCAGCACATCGCGCGGCGCGGCGGCGCCGACGAGCGGGCGGACGCAATCGAGTGCGCGGTCGGGAAAGCCGCGCAGCCACAGCACCCGCGCGAGCGGAATCTGCGGCGTGCGCGAATAGGCGAAATGCCCGGGCTCCGTCCCGCGCAGCGCGGCGTCGTCGCGCACGCCTTCGTCGAGATGGGCCTGCGCCTCGGCCTGGTCGCCGGCGAGATGATACGACACGCCGAGAAGCGCCTTGCTGCCTGCGATCCCCGCGGTATCGCCGATCTGGCGGGCGATGCGCTCGGCCTGGAGTGCGGTCGGCACGAGGTGCCTGTAGTCGCCCGTGCGGCGATAGAACATGTTCAGCCGCGACAGCAGCCTGAACGCATTGGCGTGATCGTCGAGCGCTTCCGCGATCTCCAGCCCGCGCACGAGTGCGGCCTCGGCCTGCTCGCTGTTGCGCTCCGTGAACATGAAGGCGTGGCCAAGCGTCGACTGCAGCTCGAGCTCCCATTTGCCGCCCTGGTTGGCATCGTCGAGCATCGCGAGCGCGCGGCCCGACCAGATGCGCGCCTCGTTCAGCAGGTTGAGCTCGACGAACAGCCTTGCGGCGCTGCCGGCGAGCGGCACGCGCAAGGCGGCACCGTCGTGGTTGGCAAAACTCCATTCCAACGCCGCACGGGCATCTGCGAGCAGGCTCGCGCGCGCCTGCAGGCGCGAAGCCGGGTCGCCGCCCTGCTCCGCCATGCCGGCTTCGAGCGTGCGCTGAACATAGGCCGTGTGACGGCGCGCGATCGCCGCCGCTTCGCCCGCGTCGACCAGCTTCTGCATGGCATAGGCGCGCGTGGCATCCAGCAGGCGATAGCGCCGCGATGCGCCATCGGGCTGCGCCGACACCAGCGACTTGGCCACGAGCTGCTCCAGCGCATCGACGACGCGATCGGCCGCGGCACCCTCATCCGCGGCGACTGCGATCGCCCCCTTGAGCGTGAAGGGGCCGGCGAAGATGGCGAGTCGCTGAAGCACTGTGCGTTCGCTCTCGCCGATCAGGCCAAAGCTCCAGTCGAGCGTCGCGCCGAGCGTCTGCTGCCGTGGCGGCGCCGTTCGCCGTCCGCGCCATTCGAGCTTGAGCCTGGAGTCGAGCAGCGCGGCCATCTCCCGCAATCCGTAGACGCCGACGCGCACGGCGGCGAGTTCGATCGCGAGCGCGATGCCGTCGAGCTTGCCGCAGATCTCGGCCAGGACCTCGGCATCCTCGTCCGTGATATCGCCGCGATGGCCTGCGGCCGCGGCACGATCGATGAACAGCTGCGCGGCCGGATAATCCAGCACTTCGCCGGCGCTGAGGCGCGCCCCTTGCGGCGGGCCGGCCAGCGGAACGAGCTCGAAGATCTGCTCGCCTTCCACCAGCAGCGACTCGCGGCTGGTGGCGAGAATGGCGATGCCCGGCGCCTCGCGATAGATGTTTTCGGCCAGACACGCGACCTCGTCGATGACGTGCTCGCAACTGTCGAGGATGAGAAGCTGCCGCCGTCCGCGCAGAAAATTGACGATGCTGCCTGAGGGATCATCATGATGAACGACGAGACCCAGAGCGGCGGCAACCGTGCTCGCGACCAGCGTGGCGTCCTTCAGTGGGCCGAATTCGAGGAAATGAACGTGCCCCTCGAACGCCTGCCACATGTCATGCGCGAGCGCGGTCGCAACCGTGGTCTTGCCGATGCCGCCCGGTCCTCGCAGCGTGACGAAGCGGTCGCTCAGCAGACGCGCCGACAACTCGGGCAGCACGTCGTCCCGACCGATCATCCGGTCCAGCCGGTGTGGCAAGGCTGCAGGCGGCGCCGTTCTTTCAGGTGCACGCGGCGCGAGTGCCGGAGCGGCGTTGCGCTCGCCACGTTGCACGGGCGCGACGAAGCAATAGCCGCGGCTCGGGACGTTGGTGATGTAGCGGGCCCCGTCCTTGCCGTCGCCAAGCACCTTGCGCAGCTCCGCGACATGGACGCGCAGGCTGATTTCCTCGACCGCGAGGCCGGACCACGCGTAGCTCAGAATCTCGTTCTTCGGCACCACTTCGCCGGCACGGCTGAGGAGCAGACGCAGAATGTCCATCGCGCGGCTGCCGAGCTTGACCGGCGCTCCGTCCCTCTCGAGCAACCGCGACCGCAGCGAAAACGGTCCGAACGAGACTGCGTCGAAATCAAGGCTCGCCCCGGCGCCATTGCCGGGCGAGCCATGTCCTGCCGGGGGTTCGGTCACTTCTGACTCATCTTGACGGCCATTTCATTCAAATGCGCGGCGACTATACCCGCCGTCGATGCGCGGTCCAGCAAGGCGCCGAGCCGGCCTCATACCGGCACATCGATCGCAGCGCGATGTTCTGCAATGTCCTCACACCGCACCGATCTGCGCAAATAATTGAAAAGCTGGACAAAATCAAACGTCCTGCGGCGGGCTGTCACACTTCATGTGCTCGCACAAAATCTAACACCTCCTAATCATCACTAACGGGCTTCTTGCCTGGCTCACGCCTATCCTCTGATCGTGGAAAGCACTGAGAGTTGGCTGATCGCTGCAAGCGGCGACGAGGCCAGGAGAGGACGAGCGATGTTCAATGACTTGCAAGCAGCGCATGCCTGGATCGAATTTCCCGCCAGCCGGTGTGATCGCGAGGCTTCGCACGGGATGCGTGCAATCGCGCAGGAAAGCGGATGGCGCAAGATCGATCGCGGCCTGGACGCGGACATCACGATTTCGCGATGGGAAGACTCGCGGGCCATCTCGTCGCACGAAGCGACGACGCCGGCGGACCGCTATTTCGTCGCCATCGCGCTGAAGACCGCTCGGGTAAAGCTGACGCGGGACCGTCAGATCATCTTCGACGGCACCATGCCCGCGGGCACGCTGTACGTCAGTGCGCCATCGAAGCTTCTCGGCGTGCAATTCCATTCGCCCTGCGCTTTCCTGCACTTCCACATCTCCACCGATCATTTTTCGGCGGCGCGGCCGGCGACCGAGGGCCTCAACGACCTCGTCCTGCTGCGCGACCCGCTCGCAGCCGAGCTCGCCAAGGCACTGACCGAGCATGGCGATACCGCGGACCAGCAATTCGCGCGCTGCATCGGCGAGACCCTTGCGATGCATCTGACCCGGCTCGAGCTGCCACGCTCAAAAGTCAATGCCTTGCCGAAATGGCGGCTACGGCGCGTCGAGCAATATATCGCCGATCACTTTGATCGCTGCATCAGTCTGTCTGAACTCGCCAATGTCGCGGGCCTCTCGAGGATGCATTTCGCGGCACAGTTCCGCGCCGCGACCGGCTACCGTCCGCGCGAATATCTGCTCAATCATCGCGTCGAGCATGCGAAGACCTTGCTCACGACGACCGAGCGGCCGCTGGCGGAGATCGCGCTTGCCGTCGGCTTCAGCACCCAGGCGCATTTTTCGACCGTGTTCAAGCGCATCAGCGGCGAGTCACCGGCACGCTGGCGTCTGGCCAGCAGGGCTGTGCTGCCTGCTACGGAGGCGCTTCCGCGGCGGCGCCCTGCCGCGGACATGGACTGGATGGTCGGCGCAGCCGCGTAGTTCGTGCGGCGGCAGGCGAATTGGAATCGAGGTATCTGAAATCAAGGGACTTGGAATCAAGCGACTTGAGATCAAGGCACTTGGCATCACGCCATCTGCAGTTCGACCGGTTTGCGATTTCTTTGGCGTGAGTGCCCTGCCACTCACGCCGGCTCGAGCCCTTTTCCTCCCGGGCCTGCGAGCCACTCGGGGCCGTCCCTCCGCCCACACAGGACGGCCCCTTTTCTTTCTGCCTCTCGTGTCCTGGACGCGCTACGGCACGGGCACGAGAGCGCAGTATGACTCACACTCCCTCCACGTCGTCGTTGCGAGCGCATTTCGCGTAGACCGGATAGAGCGCAGCGTAGTCCGGCGCCTTCGCACTACGGCCGCAGCAATCCCGGCGACGCGCCTATACCGGATCGAACGCGCGGATCGGCGGCAGATTGCCGGTGAACTTCTCCACCTCGACCGTCGTGAGCTGGCCGGTGCAGCCCTGCGCGAAGGACGAGGTGCCGATGTCGCGGGTGAGCACGTTGGGATTGCCGTGAACGCAGAGCGGCGCTTCGTCCTCGGGGTCCATCGGGTCGTACCACGCGCCGGTCGGAAGCTGCACGACGCCGGCCGCGATGCCGTCGGTGACGTGGACGGCGGCGAGACAGGCGCCGCGCTCGTTGAACAGCCGGATGATGTCGCCGTCCTTGATTCCGCGTGCATCGGCATCGCGTGGATTCATGCGCGCCACCTCGCGGCCGCGATGCTTCGCGCCCAGCGAATGGCCGCCGAAGTCGAGCTGGCTGTGCAGGCGCGTCACCGGCTGGTTGGCGACGAGGAAGCACGGCGCGCCGGGTTTCGGCATGTCGGTCTTGTCGAGCCAGACCGGATGGCCGGGACAATCGGCATCGCCGTGCGCGGCGATCTTGGCTGAATAGATCTCGATGCGCCCGCTCGGCGTCGGCAGAGGATGTTTGGCCGGATCCTCGCGAAAGCTGCGCAGCCGGCCGCCGTCGTCGGGCTGTTGCGGCACGACCAGGCTGCCGCGCCGCCAGAATTCGTCGAAATCAGGCGCCTCGAGGCCACGAGCTTGAAGCGAGGCGCGAGTCGGCTCGTACAGATGTTCGAGCCACTGCCGCGACGTGCGCCCTTCGGTGAAAGGTTCGCGCGCACCCAGGCGCTCGGCGAGATCGGCAAAGATGTCGTAATCGTCACGCGCAAGGCCGAAGGGCTCGGCGATCTGGTGCATCGCGACCATCAGGGGATCGTTGGTCGAATAACCGATGTCCTCGCGCTCCAGCGTCATGGTCGAGGGCAGCACGATGTCCGCGTGCCGCGCCGTCGCGGTCCAGGCGAGCTCGTGCACGACGAACGTATCGAGCTGCGCAAAAGCCTTGCGCAAGCGGTTGATGTCCTGATGGTGATGGAAGGGATTGCCGCCGGCCCAGTAGACGAGGCGGATGTCCGGATAGGTACGCGTCTCGCCATTGTAGCGATAGGTCGTGCCGGGACTGAGCAGCATGTCGGCGATGCGCGCGACCGGAATGAAATCGCGCACGCCGTTGCGGCCCTGCCCCAGCGTCGGTCCCGGCACGTCGTTGACGCGGCGGCCATAATAGCCGATCGCGCCGAGCGAATAAGCATAACCGCCACCGGGCAGGCCGATCTGGCCGAGCGCTGCAGCGAGCACCATGCCCATCCACACCGGCTGCTCGCCATGCTCGGCGCGCTGGAGCGAATGCGAAACGGTGATCAGTGCACGCTTTCCGGCGGCGCGGCGCGCGAGCTCGCGTATCGCGTCCGCATCGACGCCGCAAATCGCGGCGGCCCATTCGGCATGCTTGGCCTGCCCGTCGCTCTCGCCATTGAGATAGCGCAGGAACACGGGCCAGCCTTCGGTGTAGCGATCGAGGAAGGCCTGGTCGTGCAGACCTTCGCTCACAAGTGTGTGGACGATGCCGAGCATCAGGGCGGTGTCGGTGCCGGGCAGGCACGTCATCCATTCGGCGCCGGCCTCGACGGGAAGATCGTCGCGCAGCGGGCTGACCAGGATGAACGCGCAGCCGCGCCGGCGCGCGGCTTCCATGGCGCCGCGCTCGACATGCTTGCTGATCGAGCCGCCGGCCACCATGGAGTTCTTCAGCGCCATGCCGCCGAACGCCAGCACGATGTCGGTGTTCTCGGCAATCTGCTCCCAGGTGACGTTGCGCTTGGTGATGTCCTCGTAGCCGGCAAGGATCTGCGGCAGCAGCACCGAGGATGCGCCCGAAGAGTAAGTGTTCACCGAGCGCACATAGCCGCCCATTGCGATGTTGAGGAAGCGATGCACCTGGCTCTGGGCGTGATGGAAGCGGCCCGCGCTCGACCAGCCGTAGGAGCCGCCGAACACGGCGCCCGGGCCGCGCGTATCGCGGATGCGGCCGAGTTCGTCGCCGAGCAGATCGAGCGCCTTCTCCCAACTGACGGAGACGAACTCATCGCGGCCGCGGCGATCGTCCGGGCCAGGTCCGCGCTCGAGCCAGCCGCGGCGGATCGCCGGCTGGGCGATGCGCGCCTGATGCCGCAGCGCGCCGGGGAAATTGCCGATGATGCCGTTCGGATCGGGGTCGCCCGCATAGGCCCTGACCTCGAGCCCGGCTTCGCTCTGACGCGCGGAAAACACGCCCCAATGCGAGGTGTGGGGCTTGAAGCCGTCAGACAGGTCGAGGCCGGGGTCGGGAAAGCCAATCGTATCGTCCATCGTCTGATCCTTGTTCCGGTACGGCACGGACCCAGCCGCTGCCGCGTCGATTCCGGTGGCAGTATACCGATCCGCATCATGATGTCGTCGGGATCAGGGCCGTCGGAAACGCCGGGCTCCCGCGCGCAAGTGCAGCTGGGTGACCGTCCGACCGCACGACAAGCGGCGATTCTTAAGCCAATTTATTCTTTATTTTCAATATCTTGTTGGACGACCTTCGAGACGCCCCGGTCGCGAAATCTCTTCAAACGACATCGACATGGAAATGTGCGATATGCCGCCCATCCCCACAGCAGCATCGGTTCATCATGATCCAGCGCGTCTTGCCCTACGAAGGACTCCTCCACGAAGTGGTCGAGCATAATGGCGTGCTCTACATCGGCGGGATCGTCCCCGAGGACACCAGCCTCGATATGTCGGGCCAGGCCAACGACGTCCTCGGGCAGCTGGCGCGCCTGTTGACGACGCTCGGCTCCGATCTCGCCAACGTCTTGCAGGTGACCATCTTCATGACCAACCTGAAGGAGAAGGCGGAGTTCAATGCGGCCTGGAAGGCGCACTTTGCGGAAGCTCACCTGCCGGCGCGCGCTGCGATCGGCGTGGCCGATCTCGGTCCAGGCGTCAAACTCGAGATGACGGCCATCGCGGCCCGGTAACCCCAGGCTCGAGGCGCTCACTTCCAGGCGATCGTGATCGCGCTGATGTTGGAGGCGAGCTCAAGTCCGGCCTTCGGGCCTTGCAGCACGATCGTCACGCCCTTTTCGTTGCGCAGATGGGCGCCATTGACGCCGCCGACGAGTGCGAAGCCGCCGCCGACGGAGCTATAGGTGCCGACGAAGTCGCCGACATCGCGGATGCCTGATGCCCGGCCATCAAATCTGCCGACGGTCGCACCGGCCGTGATGCCGACGCTCAAGCCGGAGACCTTGAAGGGATAATTCCGACCGCGGTAGTTCAGCACGCCACTGCCGGTGCCGCCTCCGACCAGCAGGCCAGCCTTGACGAACCTCACCTGGACATGGCCGCTCGCTTGCGCGAACGACGGCGTGGCCGGCATCGCGAGCAGGAGGAGCGCGAGCGCGGCAAGGCCGATTGCGGTCGCGCGCCGCATGCGTTCCGGTTTATGGCTTCGCGGCATCGACCTTCTTCCAGGTCTGGTCGGGATCGAACAGCGTGGTGCGCTCGGCGATGACAGCCGTGCGGTTGCCGAGATCCTTCTGGTAGACGGTGCCGGCATGATTGACGAGAAACGTCATCACGCCGGAATTGCCGTATTCGGCGGGCCAAGCGATCAGTCCGAAGCCCCCGATCATCTTGCCCTTGACGACGTAGTTGAGCGCGCCACCGGCCGCGTCGGAACCCTGGCCTTTCAGTATTCGGAAGTAGTAGCCGTGATAAGGCGCGGGTGCCTCGCCTGTGCCTTGCTTGTAGCCTTCGGCCGAGGCCTCCGCGACCAGCGCGCCGAGCGGGCTCGGATCACTGTCGTCACGCCAGAACAGGCCGTCCTTCTTGCCGGGCGTGGAAAGGAAGCGTTGCGCGTAGACACCAGCGCCCTCGCCGCGATCCGTGTCGGCGTATTCATTCTGGGCATCGACATAGGCAAGCGCGGTCTGGATCGCGTCGAGCTCGTTGCGGCCGATGCGGCGGCGAAGCACCTCGATCCGCCCCTCGTCGGTGTCGAACGCCCAGCCTGTCTTGGTGTTGAGCAGCGGAATCGGAAACGGGAAATCGTCCGGCCCCAGTATCAAGGTCGCGGTCTTGTTGCCCTCCGCCTTGATGCCGTGCTTGGCGTCGTACATCGACGTGAAGCGCTGACGGATGTCGTTGTCGGCGACCTCGTCACCGGACGAGACGATATCCTCGGCGGCCCTGCCGAGCACCTTCAAAATGTCGCCCGGCCCGCTTTTGACTGCGGCCGCGAGCGCGGCGGCCGCATCCTCCGGTGTCTTGTAGGATTGCTGCGCCTGTGCCGCCGAGCCAAGCATGGCGAGCGCCACCACGCCCGGCAGGATCGCGCGATGGAGCGATTTCAGGCCGATCATGGCGTCACCTCCGCAGGGATCTTCGCGCCGTCGGCGAGCCAATCGCGGTAGGTGCGGAATGTCAGGCCAAGCTTGTCATAATAGACGCGCAGATAACCATCGCTGCCGCGCGTCACGGCGTCAGGCATCACCTTCTCCACCTCCTGCGCCATCACGCCGACATAGGCCTTGTCGCTGCCGATGTAGCTGAAGCGATAATAGCCGAGGCCGTTAGAGAGATGGCCGAGCAGGACGATGTCATGCTTCAGCGCGATGTCGGAGCGCCGCCCACCGCCGCCACCGCCGCGGCCTCCTCCTCCGCCTCCACCACCACGGAAGCCACCACCACCACCACCACCATGCATGGCCATTCCGCCACCGCCGCCGCGCCCGGCAAAGCTTCCGCCGCCACCGCCGCGCGGCATGCTCGCCATGCTGGAGCGTCCGCGCGCCGATGCTGCGGCCGCCGCCCGGCCCGACGAGACGTTCATCGCACCGCCGCGATTGCCGCCACCGCCTCGATTGGCGGCAGCGCCGCCGCCGGCTCGATTCGCAGCCTTTGCACGATCGCCGCCGCCCTTACCCACATTCTTGCCTGCATTCTTGGCGCGATCTCCACCACCCTTGGCACGATCTCCCGCGCCAGCACGATCGCCGCCGCCGGGCCGGTCGCCGCGATTGCCGGCACGATCACCGCGATCACCAGCACGATCTCCTGCACGGTCACCCGGACCGCCACGATCACCGGCACGGTCGCCGGCGCGATCTCCAGCCCGGTCTCCCGCACCTTGGCTCGGGCGCAGCACCTGGTTGCCGTCCCGGCCGCGGAAATCCATCCGGTCCGACGCGCCCGCCCTCACATTGTTGTTGCCGAAACGCTGCTGGACGTTGGTGTTGTTATAGCGCACGCCGCCGCGATGCGCCGGATTGTGCTGCCAGCCGTTGGCGATGTTGGTGGTGCGATGATTGACGTAGACGTTGCGGTTGCCCCAGTTGCAGCCGCCGCCCCAGTAACTGCCCCAGCGCCCGATCGCCCAGGCCGTGCCAAAGGCAATGCCGGCCGCAACCACGCCGGCGCCGATATAGGACGGATATCCCCAGTAATACGGCGGATACTCCGCATAGGGCCAGGTGCCGTAGACCGTCGCCGGATCGTAATAGGGCACGTACATCTCGGCGGGATCGGCCTGCTGGATGACGACAACCTGCTTGCCTTCCTGGCTCTGAACGCTGACCTTCTGCTGTTTGGTCGTGACCAGCTTCTTGTTGTCATAGGCCTTGTTGCGCAGGCGCTGGATCGCGTCCATCACGTCGGGCTGCTGGGCGAGAAAGGCATCGCCGAGTTTCTGGGTCCATTCGAGCTTGTCGCTCATCATCGACAACACATCGGGGGTGCTGGCGAGCGCCTTGACGCTGTCGTCCCAGGCCTGCTTGTCGACCTCGGCCTTCAGCGCCTCGCCCTTCAGCGTCTTGCGCTCCTTCAGCCAGCGATCGGCCTGCACCACTTCCAGCGGATAGGTCGATGCCGCCAGGACATTGGCCAGCAGCTCGTCGGGATAGAGCGCGATCGGCGCCACCAGCGCCTCGAGCTGCTCGGGTTTCAGGAGTTCGGCGCTCGGCGGAGGCGGACTTGCGGGCTGTGCCTGCGTGCTCGGCGCCGCCGGCTTGTCAGCCGTCTGCGCGGTTGCGGTGATCGGCATCGTCAGCATCAACGCAAGCGCCATCAGGATCTTGCCGCAGCGAAACATGCCATCCTCCATCGAACTTTCCGGCCACCAAGATCGGGCCGCGGCATGGGCGTTTATTGATCAAGATCAACGAAGGCCTGCTTGGCCGCCTTGTTGAGGCGCGAGAGCAATGCCGCGCCGCCGGATCGCTAAACGTCTGCGCTAGTGGATGATCGGGAGCCTGATCGTGAACAGCGCGCCGCCCGACGGCTGGTTCTCGGCGGCTATGGTGCCGTGATGGGCCTCGACGATGGTCTTGACGATTGCGAGCCCCATACCCATGCCCTGAGGCTTGGTCGTGAAGAATGGATTGAAGATGTTCGCGAGGTCGCCGACCGCAATGCCCGAACCGGTGTCGGCGATCCGGATCTCGGCGTGGCCCCCGGCGCGCCCGGTCGATACGCCGACCTCGCGCTTCTTCATGTCCGCGTCGGAGACCGCATCCAACGCATTGATGATCAGGTTGAGAACGACCTGCTGCAGCTGCACGGGGTCGCCCTTGACGTGCAGCTCCGCAGCGGCTGGCGCGTAAGCCAGCGTGATCCGGCGCCCGTCGGCGAGCGCCGTCACCAGGCCGATTGCTTCCCGTACCGTGTCGTTCAGTTCGGTGTCCTTGATTTCAAACGGCCGCTTCCTCAGGACGCTTCGAAGCCTGCGGATGACCTCGGACGCCCGCTGATCGTCGCGCCTGATGTCGGCCAGAATCTGGCGGATCTCGTTGATGTCGGGTGAAGTGGCTTTGAGCATAAGCTCCGCCGTCTCGGCATTGGTCAGAATGGAGCCGAGCGGCTGGTTCAGCTCGTGGGCAATCGACGTCGTCAACTCGCCGACGGCCGAGTACCGATTGGCGTGGGCGAGTTCGGTCAGGCGTTGTCGCGACTCGATCTCGGCCAACTGGCGGCGATGGCGCTCGCTCAGAAGTCCGCCGATGAAGCCGGCCTGTATCAAAATCACGGCCGCGATCAGCAGCATCTGCCAATGATAGCGATCCCAGAGGGCCGGCTCACGAAACAGGATTTCGCTGCCCGGCGGCAGACTGCTCTCGCCGATCCCCCAGCGCTGCAACTCCCGCCGATCATATTTCGGCGGCCCGAATCCGATCGGCTCGTATTTGATGCGGGCCGGCTTCTCGCCGCCGAGGATCCGGATCGCGGCACTGACGGTCTTCGAACTGGTTTCGGCGATGGAGTGCATGGGCCCGCCGACGCTGGCGTCGCCGAAGAAAGGTTCCTGATACGAGAAGATCGGCGCGTTCGCGACAGCATGCAGCCTGTGCAGGGCGATATCGCCCTCGTGGACAATGCCGCCGGCATCGACCAACATCAGCCCCCAGAACAGCGCGGAATGAGGCGGAAGCACCGATGCGCGCTTCAGGATCTCCTCAAACGGCAGGTCGGAGTACCAGACGAGGTCGAGCCGGCCTTCCAGCGGTTTCAACTCCCGCTTCACCTCGTCGATCCAGAATTTCTCGAGGGGCGAGGCACCGACCACAACGGCGACCGTTTTGATATCGGGCAAGAGCTTGAGAATGTTCTCGAAGGCCGCCACGAAATCATTGCGGACGGACACGACCACGTCATTGTCGGTGAGGTCCAGGCGGTTCACCAGCCGTTGTTCGACCACGGTCAGCACCGTCGGCGTTTCCGGGAAGAGCTTCGCACGGTATCTCTGCACGAACCGCGCCGCAGGTGCGCCGATGCTCAGCACGATATCGGGCGGCCTGCCCTGGTAGAGCGAACCGAGATAATCGACGAAAGGCGCTTCGGGGCCTGGACTGTTGAAACGGGCGGTGAGCAGCGTGTGCTCCTGGACGTCGAGCGGCCAGGGCGATTGCCGCTCGAGCTCGGCCTTGATGCTCCGCGCATATTCACTCCAGGGGCGAAACTCGCGGCCGAAGGAATGCAGGATCAGCACGCGCTTTGGCTCGCTGCGCGCAGCCGAGCCGGGCTCAGCGGCTCGCGCGGGCCCAGACAGCATGCACGCGGCGAGCAACAGGCCGAGACCCAACAGCGTGGTCGCAACCAGCCACTGCTTGACCGACGCCCTGATCATGCGCCCGCTCCCCTCCGCCTCGGCCGCGCTCCGGCGCCTCCGGACCACAATTCTAGCGAGAACTGGGCCGCTTCGACAGTGCCGAGGACGCAGTCAAGCTGCACGCAGGACGGTCCATTCGCGAAACAATCCGACCTGGGACCTCAGTGCCCGCTCAGCACCAGCGTCTTGATCGGCAGCAGCAGCGCCTGGATGCGCAGCAGCAGCGCATGCACCAGCCCGACGCCGTCGACGACATGCAAGACAATGGCCCGGCCGGTGCTGGTCTCCTTCGCCGAGATCTCCTCGTGATTGCTGGTGTAGGCGTTGACGATGCAGCTGCTGCCCGGCGTCACGCCGTCAAGGCCGCCTTTGTAGAGCGGCTCCATGAATGCCAGGATCGTACCGGGCCGCACGACATTCTGCGCCTCAACGAGTAGCTCTCCGCTGCGGAACTGTCCGGCCGCGATGTAGTCTTGCACATTGGTGATGACCATCGGAATGATAACCCACGGCCTCGATATGCAGGTTGCTTCCGCCACCATGCCGACCTGCAAGACCTGAGCCTCGATCTGGCCAAAGCCCGCCTGCAGACTCTGCCGGCCGGCGCCCGCCGGAACCAGCACACCCGCCGGCCGCAACAGCTGATTGACCACGTCGCCGGCGCGGACCAGGAATTGCTCCACACGCCCGTCAACGCCGGCGCGGACAAAAGTCTTGTCCAGATCCACCTGCGCCTCGGCTAGCGTCGCTTCGGCGCTGGCCTTTTCGGCCGGCAAGAGCGTTGAAACGCGCAAGGCTGCCGACTGCCTCGAAGCCGTGGCGGAGTCGACCCCAGCCTGCCGCTGATCGACGAGCACCTGCAGCTTTTCGATGTCGCGCTGCGGCACGATGCCGGGATTGCGACGCTGCAACTCGGATTTGACGTCCAGTTCATCCTTGGCCTGCTGAAGGTTGGCCTTGGCTTCCTGGATCTGCGCTTCGGCCTTGACCACGTCGGATTCCGCGCTCGTCAGCGACGCATCGACTTCAGCGATCTTGCGTTTGGCGGTTTCCAGAGCCGCGCGTTGCTTCGAACTATCCAGCGTGAACAGTACGTCGCCCTTCTTCACCGCCTGGCTGTAGCCGACATTGACTTCCGCGACCCGGCCGGAGCCCTCGGGCAGGATCGGCACCGTACGGTAATACAGCGTCGCCGAGGTCGTTGACGGGTGAAAGTAGAAGATCATGGTGATGAGCGACACCGTGAGCATCAGGCAGCCGGTGATGCCCCATCGCAGCTCGTACCAGATGGAAAAGAACGTGATCTCCTTGCCGAAGCGCTTGCCCTGCGCATAGCGGCGGTAGAGATAGTCGGGCAGGATGGTCAGAAGGGAGCAGAACATGAGCTCAAACATGGCTGCGCTCCTTCTCCTTGGGGACTGACTTCTCTGCCGGTGGGGGGCTCGGTTGCTCGGGTTCGCGCCCGTCGCCCGGAGCGGCGTCAGCGATCCTCTCGACGGAGCCGGCAATGCTGCGCAGCGGCGTGCCGAAATCGGGCAGGTCGATCATCGCGAGCAGCAGGCCGGCCACCCAGAAAATGTGCAAGTGCGTAAAGAGCGAGATGATGCCCAGCACCGCCACGATCTCGAATTGCAGCTTCTGCGACTTGTGCGCCATGCGCTCAGGCAGGCTGTGCAGCTTCCAATAGAGCGTGCCCACCCAGAGCACGGTGCCGATCAGGAAGATCCCCATCACCACCATCAGCGGGTCCACCCCGCTTCCCGGCGCGAGATAGAACGGCAGATGATGCGGGGCCATCGGATGAAGTTGCTCGCTCAACGTTCTCTCCTCGACAGGCGCGTTTCCACTTGAATGCGTCGAATGCAGTGTCGGTATCGGGTGGCGCAATTGCTTGATTTGGATCAACGGGCCTGGAACGGCCCCACCTAGCCTCGCCTGAAAGTTGACGTGCAACAACAGGAGCCGCCTGCCATGCCCGGCATCGATGATCTCATCCCCAGTGCCACGCAGATCCGCAAGGAAGCAGCCCTCAAGGAGGCAGCGAAGGCCGACGAATATGCGCGCCTTGCCGCCGCCGCCGAAGCCGAGAAACACGCCCTCATTGAACGCCTCAGCAAGCCTTCTGGCAAGACCGAGGACGAGAAGATCAAGCTCGCCTCGACGATCATCCAGCGTGCGGTGCGGAACGGCTTGACCGAGGTTCAGGTCTATCGCTTCCCCAACACGCTGTGCACCGACAAGGGCCGCGCTATCAATCAGATGGAAGCGGGCTGGGAGAACACCCTGACCGGAATTCCGAAGGAAATCTTCCAGCTCTGGAGCGATTACCTGAAACCGCGCGGCTATCGCATCGCGTATCAGATCATCGATTTTCCAGGCGGTGTTCCCGGCGACATCGGCGTGACCATTTCCTGGGGTGATTGAGCATGGCCAATGACGCGCCCGTGGAGCGGATGAAGCGGAAGGACTATGAGAAGGAGCTCGAAAAACTCCAGGTCGAGTTGTGTCACCTTCAGGAATGGGTCAGAGCCCAGAAACTGAAGGTGATCATCATCTTCGAGGGGCGCGACGCGGCCGGCAAGGGCGGGACCATCAAGGCGCTGACCGAAAAGGTGAGCCCGCGCGTGTTCCGTGTCTGCGCCCTGCCCGCGCCCTCCGACCGGCAGAAATCCCAGCTGTTCCTGCAGCGCTATATCGAGCAATTCCCGGCCGGCGGTGAGATCGTGATTTTCGACCGCAGCTGGTACAACCGCGCCGGCGTTGAATACGTCATGGGCTTCTGCTCGCCGACCGAACACAAGCGCTTCCTGGAATTGTGTCCGCTGGTCGAGAAATTCGCCGTGGACGCCGGCATCGTCCTGATCAAGCTCTGGCTCGAGGTCGGGATGGAGGAGCAGGAGCTCCGCTTCAAGGCGCGTATCGAGGATCCGCTGCGGCAGTGGAAGCTGAGCCCGATGGACACCGAGTCGTTCGGGCGCTGGTACGATTACTCGCGCGCGCGTGACATGATGTTCGAGGCGACCGACACGAAGCATGCACCGTGGCGACTGATCCGCTCCGACGACAAGCGGCGAGCGCGGCTCAACGTTATCTCGCACATCCTGAGAACTATCCCTTACAAGGAAGTCAAGCGGGAGAAGGTCAAGCTTCCGCCACGGTCCCACAAGGGACGTTACAACGACCAGGCAAGCCTGCGCGGCCTGAAGTTCGTCGAGGAACGCTACTGAAACGCGAAACGGGCTGCGATGACGCAGCCCGTTTAGCTTGAGCGCCCTCCCGGGCCTATTTCAGCCGGATCGTGACGCCGCCAACCGCAGCCGATACTTCCGCGCCGACCTTCGGCCCGCTGAGCTGGAGGATGACGCCATTGCCGTTCTGCAACTGAACGGCTCCGGCGCCCGCGGCAACCGCGCCGCCCGCGCCGCCCGCCGCGTAGGAGCCTTCGATCGACTCCGGCCCCCTCAGATTGAGTGCGCGCCCGACGAGCTTGGTGGTCGAGGCGCCGATCGTGAAGCCGACGCTCATGCCTGAGACGGTGAAGGGATATTTCTTGCCCCGGTACAGCAGAACGCCCTCGCCGCCACCGACGCCGACGATGAACCCGCCCTTGGTGAAGACCACGGCAACCTGGCCGGTGTCGGCACGCGATGACGTACTGAAACCGGCGACGCCCGCGAGCGAGACGGCCAAGGCGGCATAGATGGCGACTTTTCTCATGTCTCACGTTCTCCTCTTGTTATGACGTCGAGCTATTAGGCCAGGATCATCGCAAAGTAACCGAACACGGTGAGCAGGATGCCCGACACCGCGTAGCCGACCGGAAATCCGATCCAGGGCACGGAGCTCTGGATCTCCACCGCGGCCTCGCGGCACGGGCCGGAGTGCGACCGCGCACCGGCAACGCCGCCCATCAGCACGGCCGGGTTGATCTTGAAGACGTGATAGCCGATCGCCCAGACGATGAACGGCGGGATCGTGCAGGCGATGAAGCCGGCGACGAAGATCTTCAAGGCAACGGCACCGGTAAGCTGCGCCAGCAATCCGGCACCGGCATTGACACCGACGATGGCGACGAAGACCACGAGACCGAGGTCCTCCAGCACGTTGCGCGCCGCGTTCGGCGTATTGCCGAAGAAGCGCAGCCGCGAGACCAGCGACGACACGATCACGCCCGACAGCAACAGACCGCCGGCATTGCCGAGACCGATCTTGGCACCGAAGGCCGGAAATTCGATCATGCCAATCAAGAAACCGAGGATCATGCCCGCGGCCAGCGTCAGCAGGTCGGTCGACGTATTGGTCCGCGCGATGCGTCCCCACATCTCGCCGAGTTCGTTGACGGCCGACTTGAGGCCGACTACCGAGACGATGTCCATCCGCTGCAGCTCGGTCTTGAGACCGGCGGCAAGTGGTACACCACCACGCTCGACCTTGGTGACCTGCAACTGGCCGGCGATCGCCGTGTCGCGGAAGGATTCAAAGGTGCGTCCGACCATCTCCTTGTTGGTGACGAGGATGTCGGCCTGATCCATGGGAATGCCCAGCGCCGTGGTGTCGGCAACCTCGGGGCCGATCAGGCCCATCTTGTCGGTGAGATGCTCCGTCGAGCCGCCGAGCGCGACGACGTCGCCCTTCTGCAGCACGAACGCAGGATCGGCTCCCTGCGGCTCGCCGCCGCGCGCCACGTTGACGATCCGGTACTCCGGATGGATCGAGCGGAATTTGGCGATGCTCATGCCGACCTGCGTCGGATTTTCCAGCCGATAGGCACGCAGACCGAACTGCCGATAACCGGTCAGGCCGCCGCCCTCGAGATCCTTGACGCCAAACTCCTTCTCGTACTGCCTGGCCGCCGCCTTGGCATCGACGCCCCACCACCGCGGCAGGTACTTGCAGATCAGGATGATGCCGACGGTACCCCAGATGTAGGTGATGCCGTAGGACAGCGCGATCATGCCCGACGCATCCTCGGGCTTCATGCCTTCAGGAAGCTTGACGACGCCCGAGGTGATCGCCTGCTCGGCCGAGCCGATTGCGGCCGACATGGTCTGCGACCCCGCCAGCATGCCGCCAGCCGCGCCGATCGGAAGCGCGAAGAGTCTTGAACAGATGACGACGAGCGCCAGACCAAGGACGCTGGACACCAGCGCCAAGATGCAGAACTTGAGGCCATCGCCCTTCAGGCTGTTGATGAAGGACGGCCCCACGCGCAGGCCGACGCCGTACATGAAGAGGTAATAGAACAAGCTCTTTGCAAAGTTGTTGAGCTCGAGCTTCACGCCGTAGGTCGAGGCCCACACCGCCAGCCCGGCGCCGACCACGATGGCGCCGGCGACCATGCCGAGGCCGTAGCCCTTGATGCTGGCCCGGCCGATCCAGACGGCGAGGCCAACGACGAAGAACAGCAGCAGAAACGGGTTCTGCTGCAAGAACGTGAAAAAGCCTTGCATGACCGTCCCCTGTTATGATGCGGCCTTCAGCTTCGGCGTGGCGCCCGGCTTGGGCCGGCCGATCTTCGCCAAGGCTTCGGTGCGTACGAGCTTCAAGCCTTCCTTGGCGTCGTAGCCGTGGATTTCCTTCACATCGAGCTTGCGCATGAAGTCGATGGTTTCCTGGGTGATGACCTGGCCCGGCACCATGATCGGGAAGCCCGGCGGATACGGGATCACGAAACTGGCCGAGACGAGATCGGGGCCGGCCTTCAGGCGGCGGTCGATCTCGGGATCGCCGAGCCGGATATATTCGCATCCGGCTGCGTCATAGGCCGAGTAGAAGCCGCTGCGGATATCGCCCTCGTTGGTCTTGGTGCCGGCATCGCCGCGGAAACTATCGTGGAAATGCGAGAAGTTCGGCAGGTCGGGCACGTCGGTCATCAGGCTCTTGACCCGCGCCTCGAATGTCTTCTTCGCATTGGCGCCACCCTGGACAAGTCCGCGGTCGACCTCGCCCGCGATCTCGGCCAGCACCCTCACCAGATGCGCGACGTCGCTGCGGGTGTTGTTGATGTTGGACTGGAACAACACCGAGTTGCGCGAGGTCTTGTTGATCTGGATGTTGTACTCGTTCGCCAGGATGCCCTTGAACTGCGTGCCGTCGTAACCGGCGGTGCCGCACACCAGCGTCATCCGGGTCGGATCGAGGCAGAACTCGTCGTCGTCCAGACTCTTCAGGATGTTCGCCCAGTTCGTGCCGGCCGCGAGATAGTCGGTGAAGCCGCTCTGGCGGTATTGCGCGGGTACCATCGCGTCCGCACCAAGGATGCGGAAATATTTCGAGATCAGGGGATTGTTGTTGACCGCATTACGGATAGCGAACGCGATCTCCATCGCATTGGCCACGAGACCATAGCCCTCGAGCTCCATCTGGCGCCGCGACACGTCGAGGCTCGCGATGAGCTGCTGGTTCGGGCTGGTCGATGCGTGCGTGAACACCGCCTCCTTGAACTGCTGCTCGACCGTATGGAATTCGACGTCCTTGACCGACAGCATCGAGCCCTGCCGGATCGCCGACATCGACTTGTGGGTCGAGTTGGTCTGGTAGACGCGCAGGCGGATCTGACGCGGATCGGGAATCAGCCGGGCGTTGAGCAGCACCTCGTTCGACGGGTTCTTGCCGAGCTCGGCCTGCTGCTTCTCGTAGGCCGTGACCGATTTCGGGTCGTGCATCCAGGCCTCGATCTCATTGGCGGCGCCCATCGCGGTGCGCCGCCGCAGGTAAGGCGAGAAGCGCGCAAAGCCGAACCAGGCTTCGTCCCAGAGGAAGATCAGGTCGGGCTTGATCGCGAGGCATTCCTCCATCACCCGGCGGGTGTTGTAGATGTGACCGTCGAAAGTGCAGTTGGTCAGGTCGAGCATCTTGACGCGGTCGAGCCGGCCATCCGCCTTCGCATTCAGCAGGGCCTGCTTGACGGTCTTCAGCGGCACCGCGCCATACATCGAATATGCCGTCATCGGGAACGCTTCGACATAGATCGGCTGGGCGCCGGCCAGCACCATGCCGTAATGGTGCGACTTGTGGCAGTTGCGATCGACGATCGCGATGTCGCCGGGCGCGAGCAGCGCCTGCACCGCCATCTTGTTCGAGGTCGAGGTACCGTTGGTCACGAAGAACACGCGATCCGCGCCAAGCGCGCGCGCCGCCTTGTCCTGCGCTCTCTTGATGGTTCCGGTCGGCTCCAGCAGGCTGTCGAGGCCGCCGGTGGTCGCGCTGCTCTCGGCCAGGAACAGGTTCAAGCCGTAGAATTCGCCCATGTCGCGAATCCAGTCCGACTTGAAAACCGATTTGCCGCGCGCGATCGGCAGCGCATGGAACGTCCCGATCGGACGCTGCGCATATTTCTTGAGATTGTCGAAGAACGGCGTGTCGAAGCGGTCCTGGATGCCTTCGAGGATCGAGAGATGCAGCTCGAGCAGATCTTCGATGGAATAGAAGATGCGGCGAACGACGTTTGCTTCCGGATTTCCGGCCATCTCCTCCACGTCGCGGTTGGACATGAGATAAAGGTCGAGCTCGGGACGGACCCGCTTGACGATTTGGGCCAGCCGGAGCGCTGACGCGTCGGACTCGTCATTCAGTCCCGCCGATGCCGTCAACGTGCGGAGCACCGGGGCATCGTGCCGCGAGCGCAGGGTGAAGCCTTCGTTGATGACGACGGCTGCGATGTTGGGGTTCAGCATCGTGGCGCAGAAGGCGTCTTCGAGGCTGCCGACGATGACCGGCTCATAGACGAACTGATCGACCGGACGCCGCAGCTTGCGCCATTCGTTGGCGAGCGCGAGCCATTTGGCGGACGAGAGGCCGGTGACGATCAGGGTTTCGAAGTAGGGGCGACGCGCGGTGTGCTGCCCGAACATCTGCGGCACCAGATCGGAGGCGTCGCCATTGTCCTCATCATTCACATTCCAGTCGCCGGTATGCTGGCGGAAGGACCTCGTCGTCAGGGCCTGTGTCAGCCGCGTCGCGAGGGCGAGCGACGTTGCCGCATCGCCAGTGGCGGCTGCTTCCCGCAGGGCCCCCATCAGTTGCAGACCGGGATAGCCGTGAAACTCTTCCGTCACAGACAGATCGGCCAGCGCGGCATCGTATTTTGCACGATCGCCGCCGCGGGCCCACACCTTTGCCGCTTCCACCAGATCGCGCCAGTCGTCCGCCCGTCCACCGGGGCCAGACAGGAACTGATCGATGCGCTTCTGCGCGGGCTTGGCGTCTTTGGACATGTTTCACTCCCGATCCATATCAAGCCGTAGGGCATGAGTGATGCCGGATCGTGAGTGCAGCGCCGCTTGCTCTATTGATCCAAGTCAACGGTCGCGCGATATGCCGGGGCGGGGAGCACGGCCGTGACGCCTCTTCGCAACGCAATAGGCCGTCGCCGACCGATTGGAGGGCAGCGGAGAGATCAGACCGTTCCTCGGGCATCGTTGGGCTGGGCATCGCCAAGAACGCTGTCCAGCGACCGCAGCCAGTCGCCGCTGTCAGTCTTCTCCGCCAGTCCCTCCGCCCGCAACAGATCGCGCAGCTGCGCATGCGCACCGACGATGCAGAAGGCGACATGCCGGGAGGCGAGCTCATCGTAAAGGTCGCGCAACATGCCCGCGCCGGCCAGATCGATGTAAGGCGATGCGGAGAGGTCGCAAATCACCAGCCTGATATCGACCGATCTCAGCAAGGCATCCAGCACCGACTCCAGGATCGTTTCGGCGTTGATGTAAAGCAACGAAGCTTCGGGTCGAAAGGCGATGACGCCGACGAGCGGCTCGACACCCTCGTGCCTCGCGTTGTCGGAGTAGCGGCCGGTCCCGGGCAGCCGTCCGAGGAACGCGACATTCGGACGTGAGGCGCGTGCCAGCAGCAGGACGATCGACGCGATGGCCGCGAGCAGGACGCCTTGCAGGATCCCAAGGAGCAGCACGGACACGAGCGCAATCGCCGCCGCATAGAAATCGAACCGGCTGACGCGCCACATCCGCAACAGCGCGCGGATGTCCACCAGCCTGTAGACGGCCGCAAAAACGATAGCCGCCAGCACGGCCTTGGGCAGATTCGTCAACAACCCCGTGAAGAACAGCAGGCACAGTGCGAGCGTCGCCGAGCAGATCACCAGCGCCAGGGGGGTGCGCGCGCCCGCATTGTCGTTGACGGCGGATTGCGACAGGCCGCCGGCGACGGGATAGCCGTGGCCGAATGCGGCGACGAGATTCGCTGCCCCCAGGCCCAAAAACTCCTGCCGGACATCAAGGGCATAGCCATGCTTGGCGGCAAAGCTGCGGGCCGCAGACACACCTTCAATATAGGCCAGCAGCACGCATCCCGCGGCCAGCGGAAAGAGTTCGTCGGGCTCAAGCAGACCAAACCTGGGTATTCCGATCGCCGGCAACCCTTCGGGGATCGTCCCGGTGACCGGCACCCCGAGGGACGCAAGGCCAAGCAGCGTCGCAAACACGATCGACAGCGCCATGATCGTGAGTCCGACCGGCTTTCCCGGCAGACGCCGTTCTCCGAGCAGCAGGAGCACCAGCGCGATCGCCCCGATCGCCAGAACGAGCGGCTTCGTGTCGCCGAGCTGACCACTGAGCTTGATGGCGCGATCGAAGAAATTGTGACCGCCTCCGGCGACGCCGAACAGGCTCGGCAATTGGCTCATGATGATGGTGAGCCCGGCGCCGGCCTTGAAACCGACCAATATGCTGTCGCTGACCAGGCGAACGAGAATGCTGAGCTTGAACAGCCAGGAGATCAGGCACAACAGCGCCACCGCGCAGGCGGCAAGGCTCGCGATCTCGGCATATTTCGCCGCGTCTCCGCCGGCCAGCGCCCCGACTGTGGCCGCAATCATCAGCGAGATCGCGGAGGTCGGACCGACCGCAAGCTGGCGCGACGACCCGAGCAGCGCGTAGCCGATCCCACCAAGCATATAGCCATAGATGCCGATCTGCGGCGGCAATCCGGCCAGCGTCGCGTAGGCGAGCGACACCGGAATGGCGTAGGCCGCGAGCGTGATGCCGGCGATGGCATCCGGACGCAGCCAGGCGCTGCGATAGTCCGCAAGCCAGGTCGCGGGCGGAAAGAATCGCGATATCGGCCCGAACGTGTTCATGTGCGGGCCTCGGCGCGGTTTGCTTCGCAGCCCAGCAGCACGATCAGGAGAGCGATCACGGGGACACCAAGCGCCAGATTTGGAATCTGCTTGGTCGCGAAGGCGCCGACGGCGGCTCCAAAGCCGAAAGTGCCGCATAGTGCGGCAAAAATGCCGGGGCGCCGAAACGAACCGCCTCCTGAGACTGCGGCGAACACGCTCTCAATCGCGTGCCGCATGTTGCCGGTAATCATCACCGAGCTGTAGGCCACACCTTCGACCTTGGTGAAGACCGCGGTCTGCATGGCGGCGACGAACGAGATGCCCAGCGTGCCGGCGAGGTCCGGCAGGCGATTGTGCAAGATGCCGATGGCAATCAGCAGCAGTATTTCGATCAACGTGCTGATGGCGCTGGCACGGTCTCCGGTCGCCCGGCGAAGCCACGCTGCGACCACGATACCGACCGCGAATGCGAGGATCGGCGGGACAAAATGCAGCGCTTCCGGCCAGTTGCCGATCGAACCATAGACCCAAAGCAGAACCAGATTGGCCGTCTGCGCGTTGGCCATCACGCCGTGGATGATCCAGGTGTAGGCATCGAGATAGCCGCCGGCGAAGGCGAGCAACAACGCAATTTGCACCGTCTCGTCGCGGCGTATCGACGAAGCAGCGGCGATATCCATCGTGCTCATGTCCGAAACATCGGCTCTCCTAACTCCTGCATGGGTCCATAGGCGACAGCTTGCCTTGGGGAGGATTGATCTGGATCAAGCGTCGCCTGGTTCCACGAACCAGATTCGGCGGAAATTGCTGGAGGGCATGCGCCATGGGCACCGTTAGGTGGATCATCTCCACGGCTCCGGAGATCTTCCTGCTGCTCGCCATTGCGATTGGTACGGTGCTTGGTCGCGTCAAGATTCGCGGCTTCTCGATCGGAACGACGGCCTGTATCCTGGTCGTCGCCGTGCTCATCGGCCAGCTCGGGACCTTTACGTTCCCCTCGCTGCTGCGCGTGATTCTGTTCAGTCTGTTCGTGTTCACGATCGGCTACCGGTCCGGCCCAGAGTTCTTCGCGTCCCTCAGCATCCGCACTCTGGCGCAGGTCGTCATGGCGCTCGTGCTCGGCGGCACGGGTCTGATCCTCGTCCTGATATTCGCCTTCACGTTCAAGCTCGATCCGGGCACGGCCTCGGGACTTGCCGCCGGTGGGCTGACACAATCCTCCATCATCGGCACCGCCTCTGGCGCGCTGGCGCAACTCGGCCTGCCCAACGACGCCTTTAAGCAGCAGGAGGCGAACATCGCCGCCGGCTACGCCGTCACTTACGTCCTCGGCTACATCCTCACACTCCTGTACGTGCCGTTTGTCGCGCCGAAGCTGATGGGGGTCGATTTGAAGGAGGAGGCGGCGAAACTGGAGGCGGAGCTTTCCGGCGGCAATCCGCCACAGAACGAAAATCTCCATTATCGGAAATTCCAAGCGCGCGCCTATCGGGTCTCGACCGCCGCGGGACGCACGGTCAAATATATCGAAGAGGAAATCGGCAGCCGCACTGTCGTCGAGCGAATAGTGCGGGATGGAGCCGACGTTGAGCCGCGCCTCGACACCATTCTCGAATCGGGCGACGACATCGTCATTGCCGGGCGAACGGCGTCCCTCGTCGCTGCAAAGCCGGTCATCGGCAAGGAGATCGATGCCGACGAGATTCTGAAGGCTATTCCGGGCAACGTGATCAACGTCCTCGTCGACAGCCGCGATCTCCATGGCCGGTCGATCAAGGAGATCGCCGAACGCGTCGGCAACGACGCACGCGGCGTCTATCTCCGCACGCTGACCCGGATGAGCCGCGAGGTCCCCCTGGGCCCGGATACCCGCGTCTATGTGGGCGACGTCATGACGCTCGTCGGCAGCACCCGCAACATCGAGCGCGCCGCCACGAAAGTCGGACAGATCTTGCGCTCCGGCGACCGCGCCGACATCGCTTTTCTCGCAACCGGTATCGCGGCGGGCCTGCTCGCAGGCCTCATCAGCTTCAAGGTCGGCGGTATTCCGCTGACCCTGGGCGGCGGCGGCGGCGCGCTGATCACGGGCCTCGTCTGCGGCTGGCTACGGTCGCGCCGGCCGACTATCGGCGCTTTGCCGCCCGCCGCGCAGCAGACGCTGAGCGATCTCGGGCTCGGCGGCTTCATCGCCGCCATCGGTCTCGGCAACGGAGCCGCGGCCTGGACTGCGATCCAGGCCCACGGGGTGTTGCTGGTCGGAATGGGCCTGGTCGTCACGCTGGTGCCGCTGATCGTCGCGACGCTGTTTGCGCGCTATGTGGTGCACATGAATCCGGTCATCACCTGCGGTGCGCTGGCGGGCGCCATGACCGTCGATGCTGCGGTGACCGGAGCCTGCGACGTCGCCGAGAGCCAGACGCCGGTGCTCGGCGTCGCCGTGCCCTACGCCGTCGGCAATGTCGTCCTGACCGTACTCGGCCCGATTATCGTGGCCCTCACCTACACCGGCTGACGGAGGCGACGATGCGCAGGCAATTGGCCGCAATCATCCGACCGTTCGTGATGGCTCTACTTACCCTCGCCGCCTTCGTCCTGCCGGTGCGCGCCGAGGACAATGTCCGCATCCAGGAGGAGATCTGGGCGCTGCCGCTGCCGCTTCCGATGTTCGCCTATGTGGTGCGGCCCGTCGGCGACGGCCCCTTCCCGCTCGCGATCATGAACCACGGCGTGTCGCTCAAGCCGGTCGATCGCGGCTTCTTTCCGCTGGTGGAATTCCGCGATGCAGCGAAGTGGTTCGCCAAACGCGGCTATTTCGTCGTGGCGCCGGTCGGCACCGGATATGGCGCAGCCGCCATCGACATTCCCGAGCGCGCGCTCTATGGGCCATTCTTTTCCAAGGTCGGAAAGTGCACGAACCCCAACTTCCATGATGCGGGCCTCGCAGTCGCCAAGGTCGATCTCTGGATCATCGACTACATGGCCGCCGAGAGACGCATCATTCCAAAGGACGTGATCGTGGTCGGCCAGTCCGCCGGAGGCTGGGCTTCCATCGCCTTGTCCAGTGTGAACCCACCACAGGTGAAGGCCATCATCACCTTCGCCGCCGGCCGCGGCGGGCGGGTCGGCGGCAAGCCGAACAACAATTGTGCACCCGACAAGCTGGTCGAGGCGACCGCGGATTTCGGCAGCACGTCGCGGGTGCCGATGCTGTGGATCTACATCGAGAACGACACGTTTTTCGGCCCCGACCTGTCGAAGCGCATGCATGAGGCCTTCACCGCGGCCGGCGGCAGGGCCGAGTATCATCTGATGCCGCCCTTCGGCGGCGAGGGCCATTTCTTCATCGGCTCGCCGGACGCGATCCCGCTGTGGTCGCCGCTAGTGGCGAACTTCCTCGACCCGCAGAAATAAAATTCAGGTTCGGAGGCACATCATGCCAAGTCCCCGCAATTGTCTCTCCGGCCTGCTGGTCGTCGCGGTCGCCGGAAGCGCGACATGTGCCGGCATCGCCGCGCCTAAATCCGCGCAGGCCGATAAACCCGCCGAGGTCGCGACGCGCGGCCAACGCGAGGCAAAGGACATCGTCTACGGAGACTGGCAGAAGCTCTGCTTCAAGGCAGGCGGTGCGCCGACGTTGTGCCGGACCTCAATCACCGGCAAGTTTCCAACCGGCCAGACGGCCGTGCGCGTGGACCTGATCGAGCGCGAAGGCACTCCCTCGGCACGGCTGCAACTCTTCGTGCCCGTCGGCATGTACCTGCAACAGCCGGCGAAGCTGACCGTCGACCAGGGCAGCCCCCTCCGCATCCCTTACAGCTGGTGCCTGACCAACGCCTGCATTGCGGCCGACGTCGCGCCTCCCGCGATCATCAAGGAGATGGAGTCAGGGAAGACACTTGCCCTCGAGGTCGTCGATTCAAACCTTCTGGCATTGACGACCTCGGTGCCGCTGGCGCAGTTCGCGTCCGTCCACAAGGGCGCACCGGCCAGGACGCTGGAGCAATATGTCGACGAATGAGCGGCCATGCTGCGTTACGCAGCCGACGCACGCGCCACCGACTCGATCAGGGACTGCGCCGTAAATGGCTTGACCAGATAGGCAATGCATCCGGACGCGACCGCCGCCGCGCGGTTCGCCGAGCTGTCATTTCCGGTGATGTAGATCACCGGTGCGGTGACACCCTCCTCGGCCAGTTGCCGGCGCAGGTCGATGCCGGACCTTCCGTTCAGGTCGATATCGAGAACGATGCAGATCGCCTTGTCGAAGCTGCCGTGATGGAGCAAGGCTCCAGCAGAGTCGAAGAGCGTCGCGGCAAAGCCATGCTCGCGGAGCAGTCTGTTCACGCTGGTCCGGATGGACGGATCGTCATCGACGACAAAAACAGAGTCACGCTCTGGCAAGGAAGTGCCCCTTCGAGACGAATGACTGATCACGGCGGCGCCGGCGCCATATTCGCCTGGTCTACTTGCGTGTCAGGCAAAGCGCCGCATTCGCCGCCGTGCATGGCAGCACCGCACCAACGAATTTCATATTGTCTCTTGGGGAAGTCACACCGCGGGAACTGTGCCGTGACGACAAATCAGCTAATCGTCGCTCGTATCGAGCATTCCAAGCCGTTCCGCGATCGAAACGAGCTCCGCCAGCGAACGAACCTGCATCTTCTCCATCACCTGGTGGCGGTGCGCCTTCACGGTGCGCTCGGTGGTTCCAAGCTCATGCGCGATCTGCTTGTTGATCCTGCCGCGGACGATGAGATCGAACACCTGACGCTCGCGATGCGTCAATGCGGCGAGGTGAATGCGGAAGGTCTCGAGCCTTCCGCGATGCGCCTGCGCGGTGTGCTGGCGCACCATCGCGCGCTCAATCGCAGCGATCAACTGCTCGGAGGATACCGGCTTGGTCAGGAAATCCTCCGCGCCGGCCTTGATGGCCTGCACCGTGGTTGGCGTGTCGGCGTGTCCGGTCAGGAATATGATTGGCAGCGTCGAGCCCGACGCGACCAAGCGGGTCTGCAAGTCGGGGCCGCTCAGCCCCGGTATCCACACGTCGAGCAGGATGCATCCCGGTTGTGCGTCATCAGGCGACGCATCCAGCAAATCCTGCGCCGATGCGTAGGTCGCAACGTCGTAGCCCGCGAGCTTCAACCGGCGCGCGATCGCCGTCCGGAAGGAATCGTCGTCGTCCACCACGTGAACAAGGCCGGGCACGCATCACCTCTTGCTGAATTCCGACAGCTTCTCAATCCGCGCAACAACCTCCCAACAGGCGTCCACGCTGTCCCTTGGTACAATGAACCTTGGGACAATGGATGAGAATGCCGCCTTAGTCGTAAATCAACTTCGACGGGAGTGGGACGGCGCGGCGCATTCCCAGCGGCGAGAGTTTTCGTCCGACAGACCAATTCGGCGATGAGCTGAGGAGTTGGCCTATGTTCGTTCGCATTGCAGCGGATTCGACGCCGCGTCCCAACTCCCTTCGTGACCTCGGCATGACCAGCGATTCAAATGCGCTCGTCAGTTTAAGCCAATTTACCTATAAAAAGGGCAGCGAAATCTACGGGGAGAGAGAGCCCGCCGAATATGTCTATCAGGTGACGTCCGGTGCGGTGCGAAGCTACAAGCTGCTGTCGGACGGCCGCAGGCAGATTGGCGCCTTTCACCTCGCCGGCGACATTTTTGGCCTGGAGAACGGCAACGAGCACCGCTTCACCACGGAAGCGATCGTCGACACCACGGTGCGCCTGGTCAGACGGCAAAGCCTCGAAATGGTGGCCGAAAGCGATGCGATGGTCGCCAGAAACCTGCTCAGCATGACCACGAACAACCTCCAGCATGCGGAGGACCACATGCTGTTGCTGGGACGCAAGACCTCGCTGGAGCGGGTCGCAGCGTTCCTGCTCGAGATGGACGGGCGGTTGACGGCGTCCGGCGTCATGGCGCTGCCGATGTCGCGGCGCGATATCGCCGATTACCTCGGCCTGACGCTGGAGACGGTATCCCGCGCGCTGTCACGGCTCCATGAGCTCGGCGCCCTCGGCTTCGTCGGCAACACCCAGCGTCAGATCGTGCTGCTGGATCGGCACCAGCTTGCAAGCCTCGACCTGCAGCCTTGAGCGGGCCGACACCGGCGAATGGCACAAACTGCACATCACACCGGTACCGTCCGATGCTAGCCTCTTCCGATGTGGAACGAGACCGCATTTCGGATCGCAGTCGTTTTGTTCGGGACGCTGCCGGTGGCGTTCACGGCCATGATCCTTTTCCTGGGGTGAGCTCGGCTCTGGCCGAGGCCTCCATCGGTATCAGGATCATTTAAGGCCAGGCGCCTGGGTTACGCCGAGGTGCTCGAGAGTCTTGCGCAAGACCTCGAACAGGATGGCGGCCGACCAGCCGAACAGCAGGACACCATTCATAGCCGTCAACGGGCCGATGAGGCGCCATTCGCGCACCGGCGTGATATCGCCGTAGCCGAGCGTGGTGTAGTTGACGAAGGCGAAATAGAGCGCATCACTGCCCGGTGCGGCGGCCTGAACGACTTCATACATCAGAGCCCACACCAGAACCTCCAGCGTATGCGCGACCTGCAACACCACGGCTGTCGCGACCATGACACCCATCAGATGCGCTCTTGGTCTCCTGGTTTGCCGCAAGCCCGCGCCGCGGGCGATCCCGACGGCGACGATGGTCACCAGCGCATGGATTCCGATATTGATCACGCTGACCAGCGTACCGACGAGGAATTGAAGAAGCATCGAGCGCCGCCAATCCTTTTCAGCTTTCCGGGAAGCTGCCTCAACGTGGCGACGGCCCGTTCAACAAGAGCGCCAACGTGTGCCGCGCGATGGTCAATTCATCGTCGGACGGGAGCACGTAGAGAGGGATACGACTATCGCGGCGCGAGATCAGCCGTGCGTTATGGGCGTTGGCCTTAACATCCAGTATAGCACCGAGCCAGCTCAGCCTTTCGGCGATGCGCGCGCGGATCGCGGTCGAGCCTTGGCCGATCGCGCCGGTGAAAACAAAGGCGTCAAGCCCCTCCAGCGCGGCCGCGAGCAGGCCGGCGTTGAGGCCGGCGCAGTAGGCGAGGTGCTCGACGGCCTGTTCTGCTCGCAGAAAACGAGCCGCCGCACCGTCGTCACCCGGATTGGTGAACAGAAATGCGTCGCCGGGATCGATTTCACCTGCGGAATGGTCCGACGGCGATGCGCCAAAGGCATAGAATCCATTCGTGCTTTCGACGCTGCGGCCTTCCTTCAGCGCGCACATCGAGCTGGTGTCATCGAGGCACGCAACGATCACGCGGCGCGCGGCAATCTCGGGGGCCTCAAGCGTCAGAGCTCGTGCGATCGACTCGTAGCAAAGACCGTGAGCCCCGTAACGCCTTACGTCACCTGCGCAGAGTTGATGCGCAATAGGATAGCTGCCGTTCTCCACGACCTTGCCAAGATGGAATGCAGTATCGAAGCAGGCGACTTGCGGTAGCGCCGGATGATTGGCCTGCATGATACGGATTGGCGCAAGATTATACGGTTGAAGCAGCGGCGCGAGTGCAATCAGCCGCTCCAGACGCGCCATCACGACATCATCGATCAGGGCCGGTCGGGCGTCATCCGGTCCTCCCTGAGCGACGCGATGTCCCACGGCCAGCGGCTGGATTCCCAATTCGTCCCGCAGCCAGCTATCGACAACCGCGCATGCCGCCGGGATGTCATCGACGTCGTCGTTCTGATAGGTGCGGTGCGCCAACGGATCGCCGTTCGCTCTGCTCGCCCTGAGGCGCGGATGGCGGCCGAGCCCGTCAAGCCGTCCCTTGATTTGCCGTTCCAGCCTCCCCTCGCCTCGTACGGAGAAGAGCTGGAAGTTCACGCTTCCTGCATTCGCATCGATGGCAAGGATCGCATCCATGGCGGTCAGTCGACAGCCGTCATCGCCGGGGACGTTTGCCCGAATGCGCAATCCCGCTGCGACGTTTGATGGGCCATCGACATGCCTGAGGTCAGATCTGCCTACGCCCAATCAGGGCGCATCGGGAGTCGAGAGGATTGACTTAGGTCAAAGGTGATGCGTGCGGAGATTCAGGTCTCTTCCGGCCTTTTCGGCGCAGCGGCGCGGTCGTTCCGGATCCAGGCCGCCGCGAGTTCCCAGGCGACCGACAGGATGATCGGCCCGATGAAGAGGCCGATGATTCCGTGCGCGAGCGTTCCGCCGATCACCCCGATCAGGATCACGATCGTCGGCGTGGTCAGGCCGCGCCCCATGACGATGGGTTTCAGGATGTTGTCGAGGATGCCGACGGCGCCGAGGAAGACGGTCAGGAGCACCGCGGTGGTCACGTCCTTGTCCATCCAGATCCAGACGACCACGGGGAAGAGAACGAGGAAGGGGCCGATCTGCACGATCGACAGCAACAGGACGAGGAATGCCAGCAGGCCGGCACTCGGGGCGCCTGCGAGCTTGAAGCCGATGCCGGCCAACAGCGACTGCACGATTGCGACACCGATGATGCCCTGCGACACCGCGCGGATGGTCGCGCCGGCGAGCTCCAGAAAATGCTCGCTCTGCTCCGGTACGACCCGGAACAGGAAGCCGCGCACCGCGTCGACGAGCTGCGGACCGTAGGGAAAGAGGAAGCCGGCGACGAATACCGACAGCAGGAACTGGAGCGTGCCGACACCGGCATCACCGGCGAGCGACAGCATGATCCCGGCAAGCGGTTTCAGATACGGCATCACCTCGCTCAGCGCCGCGCGAATATTGCTGTTGGCCTGGGTCCAGAGATCGTAGAGCTGGGTGCCGATCAGCGGCCAGCTCTTGATCTGTTCGGGCGCCTCCGTAAGCGTGAGATCGCCGCTGCTGATCTGGCCCGCGAGATCCTTGATCCCGTCGACTGCGCTCATGCCGAGCCAGGCCGCAGGACCAATGACGATGCCCAGCGTAACCAGCGTGAGAATGGACGCGGCGGTGCGCGGGCGGCCCCCGAGGCGCTTGGCAAGCCAGCCGAAGACTGGATAGAACGCCACCGCGAGCACCGCACTCCAGGCCAGGATTGGCACGAAGGGGCGGATGATGAGGAAAGTCCACAGGATCAGCAGCGCCAGCAATCCGAGCCGGATCACGAGCTGGATGACTCCGTCGATAGACCGATGCTGGCGAAGAGTGTTCAAGGCCTGTGTCCGGGCAGCGCTCCTGCTGGAAGCCTAGCGGCCCCTATCCCGCGGCGGGCTTGATACAGATCAATGGCGCGCCCAATGCTCGCGCCAATACACGCTAGTCTACGACGAGCACGTCATCGACCTGTGTCATCGGATCTGCGCGCTGCAGCGCTCGGACAAGACAGGCTTTGGTCTGCCGCCTGAAATCAAACAGCCCTAGGCCACGCCGCGGAGTCCCTCAGCGGAACAGGCTCGCCTTCCACCTAGTACCTCGTCACAGAGATTATGACTCTTTGGAAGTGGCGGGGTAGGCGCCAGCCATTTTGGCGCGAGCCTTGTCTGTTGTGAACATCCATTTGATGCGGGAGCGGGCGGCATTTCGTTGTCGTTCCCAGGCGGTGATTTCGCGGCGCAGTCGCTTAGGGTCGTCGATCCTGCGATCCAGGCACTGGCCCCGCAGGACGCCGATTTCGATCTCGACCATGTTGAGCCAGCTTGCGTGTTTTGGGGTATAGTGGAACTCGAGCCGTCGCAAAATCCGCCTGGCTTCGGCGGGCGGGAACGCCTGATAGAGGGCGCCGGCGGAGTGGGTCGATAAATTGTCCTGGACGACCCGGATGATCTCGGCGTCGGGATAATGGATGTCGACGAGATCACGCATGCATTGGGCGTAATCCCTTGCCGCTCGCCGCTCGGTGACCTTGACCTTGCGCCAGGGACGATGCACGTCGAGGAGAACGAAGAGATTGACCGTGCCATTGCGACGATACTCATAATCGTAACGTTCGAGCCTGCCGGGCTTGGCCGGGATGGGCTGACGCGTTTCGCCGATGAGTTGCACCGGGCTTTCGTCGAAGCACACCACTGGCCGCCTGGAGTCGGGTGCCTCGGCATAGAGGTCGAGCACATCCTCCATGCGGGCGACGTATTCGCCGTCGACCTGCGGAATGCACCACATGTCTTTGCGCCAGGGCTTGAGGGCATTCTCGGCCAGGCGCCGCCGAACCGTCTCGTGCGACAGGCTCTTGTGTTCGGTGAGCTTGACCATCGCACCCGCCAGCAGCTTTAGCGTCCAGCGGGCACGGCCCCTTGGCGGACTGGCGCAGGCTGTCGCCACCAGCAAGGCTTCTTCCTTGCCCGTGAGTTTGCGCTCCGCCCCGGGACGCGGCTCTTCGCTCAGCGCCCGCTCCAGATTGCCTTCCACGAAGCGTCGCTTGGTCCGGTACACGGTCGAGCCGCTCACGCCGACGCTCCTTGCGATCTCCTCGTCGCTGGTCTCGGCATCGGCGGCCAGCAAAATCTGCGCTCGCTTGAGCTTGCGGGACGCATGCTTGCCGCCGCTGAGCAGTGCCCTCAGTTCGGTGCGCTCGATTTGGCTGAGTTCGACCCGATAGCGTACATTCATGGCGTGCCTCCTCGTTCGAGGCACGCACGAACAACTGAATCGGATGGCCGGCGTGAGTCCTTCGACAAAACCCTTCACGCCCACGCAGGGGCAGTATCTGGCTTTTATCCACCTCTATACCCGGCTGCATCGCAGGCCCCCGGCCGAAACCGACATGCAGGAATATTTCCGCGTCAGCCCGCCTACGGTTCACCAGATGGTCCTGACACTGGAACGCGCCCGCCTCATCAGACGGCAGCCAAGGACGCCTCGCAGCATCGAGGTCCTCGTTGATCCGAAACTCCTGCCGGAGCTAATCTGACCGCCGGACCCAACCTGTCAAAATCACTGTGCAGAGCCACTAGTGCCTGGGATTGAGGGCATCATTCAGGCCGTCACCCATCAGGTTGAAGCCGATGACGAGCGCAATGATCGCGAGCCCCGGCCAGAAGGCCATCCATGGCGCCTCGCCGAGAAATTGCCTGGCAACGTCAAGCATGGCGCCCCATGACGGGGCCGGGGGAAGCTGGCCAAGCCCCAGAAAGGCCAGGCTCGCCTCGGCGAGAACTGCAATCGCCATGGTCAGCGTCGCCTGCACAATCGTGGGGGCAAGCACGTTCGGCAGCACCTGTCCGGTCAGGATGGCGAGATGGCCGAGGCCCTGGGACCGGGCCGCGGCGATGTAATCCTCGGTGCAGACAACCAGCGTCTCGGCACGCGCGACACGAACGAACACCGGCACGGCGGAAATGCCGATGGCAATCATCGCATTTTGCAGGCTGGGGCCCAGGAACGCGGCGAGCGCAATCGCCAGCACCAGAAAGGGGCAAGCGAGCAGCGCATCGGCGAAGCGCGAGATCACCATGTCGGTGAGGCCGCCGAAATAGCCGGCCATGAGACCAAACGGAAGGCCGATCAGCACCGCGACCGTCACGGAGACGATGCCGGCGGAAAGCGAGGCTTGCGTGCCGAAGATCACGCGCGACAGCACGTCCCGACCGAGATCGTCGGTGCCGAACCAATGTGCCGCACCGGGTGCCGCGCGAATCGCCATCCAGTCCGGCGAGTTTGGATCGTACGGCGCAATCCACGAGGCAAACACCGCCAGCACGACGAAGAACAGGATGATCGTGGCCCCGATGACGGCGGATGGTTCGCGCAACAGGCGACGAATTTCCGAAGGAGCGGCGGCGCGTGCCTGACTTGCGACCGGCACCGTCTCAATCGAGCTCATGACCTGAGCCTCGGATTGAGCAGCACATAGGCCACGTCGGCAATCAGGCTCATCAGAAGGAATACGGCTGCTGTGCAGAGCACGACCGCCTGAACCACGGCATAATCGCGGCTGAACACGCCGTCGACGACCATCTTGCCGAACCCCGGGATGGAAAAGACCTGCTCCGTCAACACCGCGCCGGCCAGCAGTTCGCCAAATTGCAGTGTGCCCAGCGTGACCACGGGAATCAGCGCGTTCGGCAGCGCATGACGCAGCACGATGGTGCTTTCGCGGACGCCCTTCGCGCGGGCGGTGCGCACGTAGTCCTGCTTCATCGCCTCGATCATCGCGCCGCGGACATGGCGCATCATGATCGCAGCGGTGCCCGTGCCGAGCACCAAAGCGGGCATCAGCATCGAAAGCAGGTTGCCTCCCACGCTCTCGGACGGCGGAACGAAACCTCCGGCCGGAAGCCAGCCGAGATTCACCGAGAACAGAAGGATCAGCATGATCCCCAGCCAGAAATGCGGGATCGACAGTCCGGCAAGCCCGAACAGACTGGCGCCGTAGTCGAAGGGCGTCCCGCGCCCCAGCGCCGCGAAGATCCCGATCGGCAACCCGACGAGCAGCGCGACCAGCATCGACAGCATCGCGAGCTCAGCGGTCACCGGCAATTTTTCCGCCAGCATGGTGCCGATCGGCAATCGGGTGCGTACCGACGTGCCGAAGTCACCGTGCACCAGGGCTTTCAGCCAGACGGCGTATTGCACCGGGATCGGATCATTGAAGCGATACTTCTGCCGAAGATATTCAACGACTTCGGGATTACGCTCTTCTCCGGCGAGCGCCAGCGCAGGATCGCCGGGCAGCAGTTTCTGCAAACCGAACACCATCATGGACACCAGCAACAGGGTCGGCAGCAGGACGGCAAGCCGGCGCAGAAGCAAGCTCTTCATCGGGGCAGACTGGTCCTCACCAGGGCGAGCGCATCGGCGGGCGCGAGGCGTTGCGCATCAATTCACAGGCCTGACACCGACCAGACGCAACAAACCGTCCGGCACCATGACGATGCCGCCGACCGATTTGCGGGCCGCAAAGAACCAGTTCGGGTGATGGAGGGGAATCGACGAGAGCGCCGTCAGGTAAATGTCCGTCGCTTTGGCGTAGAGTGCCTTGCGCTTGGCTTCGTCAGCCTCGCCCCGGGCCTGGTTCAGGATCGCATCGAGATCCTTGTTGCAGTACTTGTTGACGTTCTGGGAGCCCGCGCAACTGAAAAAGGCGACCAGCGTCGGGTCCGGGTCAGCGCGGCCGCTCCAGTTGCCGATATAGGCTTCGAAATTGCCGTTCATGTAGCGCTCGATGGCCGTGGTCGTTTCCATGGGCAGCAGCTTGACGTCGAAACCGGCCTCGCCCGCCATCGACTGTATGATCTGTGCGACCCGGGAATCGCCGGCCGTATTCTCGTACTGGATCTCGACCGGCACGCGAGTCATTCCGGCGGCGGCAATCATTGCCTTTGCCTTGGCAACATCGCGAGCCGGCGCCTTGCGCGCGCTATCGTAGAACGGAGATGACGGCGGGATCATCTGGTTATCCGCCAGGAACTCGCCGTTGAAGGCGACGCGGTTGATGACATTGCGATCGATCGCCAGCTCAAAGGCCTGACGCAGCGTCGCGTTCTTGCCGAGTGGCGTATCGGCCTTCGCGCCCGCGCCGACATTGAACATCAGATGCGAGACGGCAAGTCCCTGGCCGGAATGCAGGGCGAGGTTGGGATCGTCGCGTACGGTCTTGAGATCGGTCGGCGCGATACGCTCCGCGAGATCGAGATCGCCCGCCCGGACACGCGACAACCGCACGGTCGAGTCGGGAACGTAGTAGTAGACGACCTCGTCATAGCCGACTCGTGCAGCGTTCCAGTAGCCGGGATATTTCTTGACGCGAATGAGGTCGCGCGACTTGCGCTCGGCAAATTGATACGGACCGGCACAGACCGGCGCGGCTGCAAATTCCCCGGCTTTCTCCGTGGCGGCCTTGGGCGAGACCATCATGCCGGCACGATCGCTGAGATTGGCAAGCAGCGGCACGAACGGCTCCGACAGGTTGAACTTCACCTTGTCCGCGGCAAGCGCTTCGACGCTCGCGACCGGCGCCAGCTCGGCCTTGCGCTTGGAATCCGGCATGGACTTCATGCGCTCGATATTGAACTTGACTGCCGCTGCATCGAACGCGGTGCCATCGTGGAACGTGACGTTCTGGCGCAGCGTAAAGGTGATCGACTTGCCGTCCGCGGACCACTCCCATGCCTCCGCCAGCTGCGGCACGATCTTGAGGTCGGGGGAGATATCGACAAGCTTGTCGCACAGCGCCGCAAACACGAAGCGGCCGGAGTATGTGCCGCTGAGTGCCGGGTCGAGCGCATCGGGATCGTCCTGAATGCCGACCCGCAATGTCGCGGCACTCGCCGAGACCAGGCCCGATGCGATCATCAGAATTGCCGCCAACGCCGTGCCCGTCCGCTTCATACGGAATTCCTTTCGTCGCACGCCTATCCCAAGGCTTCCAAGGCTCTGCTGTTGAAGGTCAAGACAAGCACGACTGAACCTATTTGTAAACATCTCGAACAAATCACCCTAGGATATAGAACTAAATTACAATACATCGCTTTTGAAGGCGAAAAATCCTTGCACCACGCCCCTTGACGGCAGATCAGACGACGTATTAGTTCGGCATATTGACTAATTGGATTGAGGCCCATGCCAGACGCCCCCTCATCGCCCGTTGCGCGACAGCAATCCGTGCGCCTTGTGGTTGAGCGCCTGCTGCGCGATCGCTCGGTATCGCGCGCCGAAATCGCCCGCAGCACGGGCCTGTCCAAGCAGACCATCTCCGAAGTGATGCGTGATCTCGAGCGCGACGGCTGGGTCCATGAGGACGGTCAGATTCAGGGCAGTGTGGGGAGAAGCGCCGTCACCTATGCGCTCCGGCCGGACGCCGCCTTCGTGTTGGGTATCGACCTTGGAGGCACGAAACTGCACGTCGCACTTGCCGATCTGCACGGTGAGATCGTCGCCGAGAGCATCGAACCGACATCCGGCGACGGCGGCGCTGCCGTGGTCGCACAGATCGATCGCATGAAGGATGCCCTGCTTCAGCGTGCGTCCGTATCGGCGCAACGCTTGCGCGGCGGCGTGATGGGAAGTCCGGGGATGGTCGACCCAGCGTCGGGCAGCATCGCCATCGCGCCCAATATCCCCGGACTGGATAGCCTGGACGTGAGGGCCGCGCTGCGCGAACGGCTCGGAATCGACGTCGCCATCGAAAATGACGTCAATCTCGCCGCAATCGGGGAGCATTGGCGCGGCAATAGCCGCAAGGCGCGCAGTTTCGCCTTCATCGCAGTCGGCACCGGCATTGGCATGGGCATCTTTTCGAACGGCTATCTCGTGCGCGGCGCACGCGGGGCGGCCGGCGAGATAGCCTACCTGCCGCTTGGGGGCGATCCCTACGATGCGCGCGGTCTTCGGTTCGGCACCCTGGAAACCGCGATCGGCAGCGCCGGCATTGTCGAACGCTATATCGCGCTCGGCGGCGCGCCCGGCAGTACCGTGCGCGATGTCTTCGATCGGCTCGCGGTCGAGGAGGCGGCGCGAGTGACGATCGACGAGATCGGCCGGATCCTCACGACCGCGATCCTGGCGGTGCACAGCATCCTCGATTCGGAAATCATCATCATGGGCGGCAGCATCGGCGCGCGGCCCGAGTTGAAGGTCCGGATCGATGAACATCTGGCACGCTGCATGCGCGAGCCTGTTCGTATCGAGCTCAGCGCGCTCGGCAATCGCGCCACGCTGATCGGCGCGATCGGCAGCGCGATCGACCTCGTGCATCGCTCGCTGTTTGGCATCGGCAAGGATGCGGGCCCACTGGCTCTTCCTTTCACGGCAGCAGATGTCGCGGCATGAGAGAGCAGGCGCCGAGAATCGAGATTGTCGGCAATGCCGCCGCCGTCGCGGAACGAGCAGCCGCGCTTGTCATCGCGCGGCTGCACGATCGACGGCCGGTTACCCTCGGTCTTGCGACCGGAGCGACAATGGCGCCGCTCTATGCCCGCCTTGTCGCCGCGACCCGCGCCGGCCTCATCTCATTCCGAACGGTGTCGAGTTTCAACCTCGATGAATATGTGGGCGTCGCCCCCCAATCGGCCGGAAGCTTCCATGCCTACATGCAGCAGCATTTGTTCGGGCATGTGGATATGGAAGCCGGTCGGGCAAAGATCCCCGATGGCACGGCCGACGACGTCGCCGCCGAGGCCGCGCGCTATGAGGCGCAGATTGCGGCTGCCGGGGGCATCGACCTCCTGCTCCTCGGCATCGGCGCCAACGGCCATATCGGCTTCAATGAGCCAGGTTCGGATTTCGCTTCACGTACCCGCGAGGTCAGACTCGATGAAGCAACCCGCATCGCGAATGCCATCAATTTTCCCGATCCGGCGTCGGTTCCCGAACGTGCGATCACAATGGGCATAGCAACAATCCTGGAGGCTCGGAGCATCCTCCTGATCGCCAAGGGGCCGGAGAAAGCAGCCGCACTCGCAGCCGCGATCGAGGGTCCGATCACAGCAGCTTGTCCTGCCTCGGCACTCCGCCTGCACGGCAACGTCGATATCCTTTGCGATGAACCGGCTGCCGCAGCCCTCGCCACGCGGCCCCACAACAACAATCGGAGAAGGGCATGAGCTGGGGACAGCGCGATTTCATGGTGCCGGGGCGCTCGCTGGCGGTGGGCGACCGGGGCATGGCCGCGACCTCTCATCCGGCCGTCACGCTCGCTGCGGTCGAGATCCTGCGCAGTGGCGGCAATGCGGTCGATGCCGCCATTGCCGCGATCGCCCTCCAGGGTGTCATTGATCCGCATATGACCGGCATCGGCGGCGACTGTTTTGCGATCTATGCTCCCGCCTCCGGCAAGCCCGTCGCTGTCAACGGCTCGAGCCGAGCGCCGGCGAAGGCCGAACTCGGCTGGTTTCGGCAACGCGGGCTGGCGTCGATCCCGGACGATTCACCCCATGCAGTCACAGTTCCGGGTGCGGTCGATGCCTGGTGCCGCCTCTCTGGCGACTATGGTTCAAAAGGCCTGGACGAGGTTCTGGCGCCGGCGATCCGCGCGGCCGAGACCGGCTTTGTGGTGACGCCCCGCGCCGCGCTGGATTGGGCACGCTACGCCGATCGCATCGAACGACATCGGACTGGCGTACCGGTCTATCTGCCCGGTGGCGCTGCGCCCGCCGTCGGTAGCAAGCTCAATCATCCCGCACTCGGCGCGACGCTGCGCCGGATCGCACGCGAGGGGCGCGCCGCGTTTTACGAAGGTGCCGTCGCCGAAGAAATCGTCGCGACATTGAAGGCGCTGGGCGGAATGATGCAGCTTGAAGATCTCGCAAGTGCCCGATCGGAGTACGTCGAGCCGATCAGCGCCGACTACCGCGATCATCAAATCCTGCAATGTCCGCCTAACGGACAGGGCGTCGCGGCGCTGCTGATCGCCCGCATCCTTGCCGGCTTCGACATGGCCAATCCGGCGCTCGGCGAGGCGGATCGCATTCACCTCCTTGCCGAGGCAACCAAGGCGGCCTACCGGCAGCGCGACGCGCTGGTCGCCGATCCGGAATTCCGTCCGCTCGATGTCGACTCGCTGCTCTCGGAGGCGTCAGTCGCGGCATTGCGCTCCTCCATCGACCGGAAGCGTGCCGGCGCATCAGCAGATTTTGACATGCCTGTTCATCGTGACACGGCTTACGTTGCGGTCGCCGACCGCGACGGCAACATGGTATCTTTCATCAATTCGCTTTTCTTCGCGTTCGGCAGCGGCATCTACGCTCCGCGCGCTGGCGTGCTATTACAGAACCGGGGTTCGGGATTCTCCCTTCTCGAAGGACATCCCAATGCGATTGCGCCGCGAAAACGTCCCTTTCACACCATCATTCCGGGTCTGCTGGCGAAGCATGGCAAGCCGATCATGGCCTTTGGCGTGATGGGTGGACAATACCAGGCGGCGGGACATATGCAGATCCTGAGCGGCGTGCTCGATCGTGGGCTCGACATTCAGCAGTCCTCGGATACGCCGCGCAGCTTTGCGTTTGATGGCACGCTGAGCCTCGAACCCACGATTCCCGGCTCCGTCGCCGACGAATTGATTGCGCGCGGTCATCGCGTGATCTGGGCGGACGAACCGCTCGGAGGTTGTCAGGCCGTGCACGTCGATCTTTCCAGGGGCGTCTTTCTCGGCGCGTCGGACCATCGCAAGGACGGCATTGCACTGGCGGCGTGACCAGGATGAGAATGACGTGATGTCGGATCGGGCAGCATGAGCGAGACAACAGAGGCGATCCTGTCGATCGAACGGCTGACGCTGGCGCTGCCCGCCGGCGGGGATCGCGCCTCTGCCGTCGAGGATGTTTCGCTTGCTCTGCATCCGCGACAAATTCTCTGCGTCGTCGGTGAATCCGGCTCCGGTAAATCGGTCTGCGCCTCAGCTGTCATGGGCCTGCTGCCCAGGGCCATTCGCCCGGTTGCAGGGGCCATACACTTTGAGGGGCGCGATCTGCTGAACCTCCCCGCAGCAGAATGGCGGACGCTGCGCGGGCGACGCATCGCGATGATCTTCCAGGAACCGATGACAGCGCTCAATCCTGTGATCAGGATCGGCGACCAGATCATGGAAGCGTTCGAGGCGCACGGACAATTCACGCCGACTGAGCGGCAAACCCACTTGCGCGCCCTCCTCGAAGAGGTCGGCATGCGCGACCTCGAGCGGATCATCCGCAGCTACCCGCATCAATTGTCGGGTGGCCAGCGTCAGCGTGCCATGATCGCAATGGCCCTTGCGCTCGAACCATCGATCCTGGTCGCGGACGAACCAACGACGGCACTCGACGTCACGACACAGGCGCAGATCCTTCGATTGATCCGGGACATTCAGCAGCGGCGCGGCATGGCGGTGCTGTTCATCACCCATGATTTCGGCGTCGTCGCCGACATCGCGGACCGCGTCGCGGTCATGGAGAAGGGTCGCGTCGTCGAACAGGGGTCCGTGGAGGACGTGCTCGAACGCCCGCAGCATCCCTATACGCGCCGGCTGCTCGCCGCGGTGCCCGGCGGGACCCCGCCGGTTCGGGTCCGGGTCGAGGACGAACCGATCGCCTGCGCCGCGACTGGACTTGCGAAGATCTATCGTGGCAGCGACTGGTTCAACTCGCAGACCGAGGTCGCAGCCGTAAAGAATGTGACCTTCGAAATCCGGCGCGGCGAGACGCTCGGCCTCGTCGGAGAGTCCGGCTCGGGCAAGAGCACGATCGGTCGGCTGGTGATGCGTCTCACCGACGCCGATGCGGGCGTGGTCCGTATCGGCGAGCTGGATTTCTCCGAGGCTCGCGGTGCCGGCCTGCGGGCCGCCCGCAAGCACGTCCAAATGGTGTTCCAGGATCCCTTCGCCTCGCTCAATCCGCGTCGCCGCGTCGGGCGAATTATCGCCGACGGACCGATCGCGCACGGCGTCCCGCCGGCGCAGGCCTTCGCGCGTGCCGGGGAACTGCTGGCGCTCGTGGGTCTCGACCCGAGCGCCGCGCGACGCTTTCCGCATGAATTCTCCGGAGGGCAACGCCAGCGGATCGGAATTGCGCGCGCGCTGGCGCTCGACCCGGAGGTGCTCGTGGCCGACGAACCGGTGTCAGCGCTCGACGTCTCTGTCCAGGCGCAGGTGCTCACCTTGCTCGAGACATTGAAGGTGCGGCTGCGGCTGGCGGTGCTGTTCATCACCCACGATCTCAACGTCGCGGCCCAGGTCTGCGATCGGATCGCAGTGATGCGCCTCGGAGAAATCGTCGAGATCAGGCCGACGGTAGATCTGCTGGAACGGCCGGAGCATCCCTACACGCAGGCACTGCTGGCCGCGATCCCGGGCAGGCAACGCAGAACGCCCACGTCGGTCTGAACCACCACATTTTCATTGAAGGAGGTCTCTGACATGCAGAAGCTCACGGAACTTCCAATGCTGCGCATCGGCCTTGTCGGCAGCGGCTTCATCGCCGCGTTCCATCTGCAGTCCATGCTCGGCGTGCGCAACGTCAGCGTCGGCGGCGTCTACAGCCGTTCCGCCGAGCGGCGGACACGCATTGCCGACAAGGCGCGCAATCTTGGCCTTGGGCCGGCGCATGTGTTTGACAGCATCGAGGCGATGGCAATGTCCGGCGAGGTCGATGCGCTTTGGCTGCTGACGCCGAACGACAGCCGCCTCGACATCATGCGCGAGATCCACCGCGTGACCAAGGCCGGGGCTCCCCTGCGCGCCATTGCTTGCGAAAAGCCACTCGCCCGCACGCTTGCCGAAGCACGGGAAATGCGCAGGCTCGTCCAAGATGCAGGCCTGCTTCACGGTTATCTGGAGAACCAGCTTTTCTCGACCGCGGTGATGCGCGGCAAGGACATCATCTGGCGGCGAGCCGTACCCGGAAGTGGACGCCCCTATCTCGCGCGTGCCGCCGAGGAGCATTCAGGACCGCACGAGCCGTGGTTCTGGCAAGGCGACAAACAGGGAGGGGGCGTGCTCTCCGACATGATGTGCCATTCGGTCGAGGTCGCACGCTTCATGCTGACCGCGCCCGGCGCAAAGCGCGACTCCCTACGGCTGGTCAGTGCCAGCGCCACGACGGCCAATCTCAAATGGACGCGCCCCCACTACGCTGCCGACCTCAAGAGGCGAATGGGTGTCGATTTCACCAAACGTCCGGTCGAAGATTTTGCGCGCGGGATGCTTACGATGGAAGATACCGACGGGCATCAATTGATGATCGAGGCGACAACCTCATGGGCGTATGTCGGCGCGGGCTTGCGCATCCAGCTTGAATTGCTTGGTCCCGAATATTCGATGGAGTTCTCCTCGCTCTCGACTGGCCTCAAGGTCTTCCTCTCCCGCGCGATCAGCGGATCAGAGGGCGAAGACCTCGTCGAGAAGCAGAATTCCGAGCAAGGTCTGATGCCGGTTGTCGAGGACGAAGCCGGCATCTACGGCTACACCGACGAGAACCGCCATATGGTGGAGGCATTCAGGCGAGGCATGAGTCCGGCAGAAACCTTCGATGACGGGGTCGGCGTCATGGAAATGCTTATGGGGCTCTATCGCTCCGCGGAACTTGGCCGGACCATCCACTTCCCCGATCCCGAACTCGAACACTATGTCCCTCTCGTGGCGCGCTGACGGCGTGACGCCCTGCCCTCCAGGCTGAGGAGTCGAGATCATCGATGAGAAGCTCGGCTTCAACATCGCGTCTTCCCGAGGATGGCGCGCTGCTATTTCGCCAAGCGGAACTTCCCACCCTCGACCTTGATCAAAAAGGCTGAGCGTTCATCATAGCCGTTGTGGTCGGTCTTGCTCATGTTCGACAGCCCGTTGTTGAGATAGATGTTCTCCCCGCGCTCGAGTTCGTCCCGCAGAGCTGCACGAAACTCGGGCGTGCCCGGCTTCGTCGTCTTCAGCGCGTTCGGAGCAGCTTTCCCGATCAGTGCGACGACATCCCAGAGGTGAGCCGCGAACATATTGGGTTTCTGACCGTTCACCGCCTCATAGGCGGTCACGAACTGCTCCGTCGCGTGACGGAACGGATCTCCCGCCGGAAGATCGGCCGCAATGGTAAAGGCCTCGCCGGCAAAAATAGCGCCTTCGACGGTCGCGCCTCCGAGCTTGATGAACTCCTCGCTGGCTACGCCATGCGTCTGAAAGATCTTTCCGGTGTATCCGCGCTCACGGAGCGCCTGTTGCGGCAGGACCGCCGGGGTGCCTGCGGAAGCAATGAAGACGGCGTCAGGATTCGTCGACATCACCTTCAACGCCTGGCCGGTGACGCTGGTGTCCGCACGCGCGTAGACTTCATGCGTCGTCACCGTCAGGCCCAAGGTTGGCGCAAGGCGGCTCACCTCTTTATAGTAACCTTCGCCATACCCATCCGAAACACCGATAAAGCCAAGCGTCTTCGCGCCGGATTTCGCGATGTATTTGAGAATAGCGCTCGCCATCAGGTCATCGTTGGGGACGACCTTGAAGGCCCAGGCCCGTTTGTCGTCCAGCGGCTGAACGATGGCGGTGGCGGCCGCAAGCGATAGCAACGGCGTCTTCGACTCCAGCGCGACGTCGAGCATCGGCATGGTCACCGGCGTCAGAGAAGACCCGACCAGCACGTCGACCTTGTCCTGGATCACGAGCCGGCGCGCGTTCTGGATCCCTTTGGTGGAGTCAGACTCGTCGTCCAAGATGATGTAGGTCACCTTCTCTCCGCCGATCTCTTTTGGCAGAGCTGCGACAGTCTTGAGCTGGGGTTGCCCCAACGCAGATCCCGGGCCGGTGGCCGAAATCACAATTCCGACTTTAATTTCCGCATGCGCCGCGTATCCATAAAGTACGCAGGCCACAACAAGACAAACGCGCGTGAAACCGATCGTCATGCAGCTCCTCCCTGTCCGCCCCAGTGCTTCGGCCGGTTGCATCGGACCCCGCGGGGCAGCATCAAGGACCCGGAGGAGATCGTCCGATGTTCAAGCCCTGTCCCGGGGTTACGAGCAACCAGGCGAGCGACCCTAGGCGGATCGCAGGGCCGTGTCTGTCCCTATGCCTAGGGACAAGGACCAGCGTCTCAAGCCAGGCGCCGGCCCAAGCCGCAGGAGTACGGTTCGTTGCGTATGTTTTGCTTCGGACTATTGGCCTAACAGCTTCCTGATACCTGTCAAACCGGCACGCAGGAACGGATCTGAGTGGATGTAGAAATATTTGACGCCGCGCTCAAGCCGCTCGGCGCGATGCGAGCGCGGCGCGCCTCGATCAGGCAGAATGGGCACGCGACCTTACCAATGGTCCATGCCTGCGGCCGCCGGATGCGGTCATGCTATCGGCCCGATCGTGCGATCGGGCTACTCAGCCGAGGCGATCATCGATGTAGCGCCTGAGTGCGGACGCGGCATTCAGCATGTGCGCACGCATTCGGCGCGCGGCAGTCTCTCCGTCACCTTCCGCGATCGCCTGCATGATGGCGTCATGCTCGTCGCGGGACTTGCGAATGCGATCGCCCTGCCGCAATTGGGTGCGGCGGAAGGCGCTGAGCCGCGAACGCACGTCCTGCGCCTGCTCGGCGAGAAACGAGTTGTGCGTTGCGCGATAGATGCATTCGTGGAATTCGCGGTTGAACGTGTCATAGGCATCGACATCGTTGGCCTCGACCATCTTCAACGAGGCGTCATGGAGTTCGATCAGATGGCTCCGCTCGAGCGGGGTCATGCGGTAGGTCGCGAGCCTGACGCACATGGCTTCCACCTCGGCGCTGGTCTCGAACATGTCCATGATGCGCTCCGGCGTCATCCGCGCAACGACGAGGCCGCGGCGGCCGCGCACCTCGACGAGGCCGCTGACCACGAGCTGGCGAAGCGCCTCCCGCACCGGCGTGCGGGAAGCTCCAAAACGATCGGCAAGCTGCTGCTCTTCCAGGGCCGAACCGGCGACGAGCGCACCTGAGGCAATCTCGTCCGTGAGCGCATTCCGGATGCGATCGGAGAGCAGCCCGCCATAGTCCTCCGCGTCGACTGCGACCTTCAATATTTCTGCCATTCAGCCTCCCGTGATCGCGCGCACCGCGAAGTAAAGGATCGAGGGCGCGACCAGGCATCCGAGCCCGGTGTGGAATGTCGCCGTCAGCGCACCATAGGGCACCAGACGCCGGTCCGTCGCCGCCAACCCTCCAGACACGCCGCTGACCGTTCCCATCAAGCCGCCAAACACCATCGCGCTACGCGGATTGTTCAGGCCGATCATCTTTGCCACAAAGGGCGTGCCGATCATGACGATCACTGCCTTGAATACACCGGTCGCGATCGAGAGCGCAATAACCGGTGAGGATGCGCCGATCGCCGCACCCGTGACCGGGCCCACGATGTAGGTGACCGCACCGGCGCCGATCGTCGTCAGCGATTCCGCGTCAGTGTAGCCAAACGCCGCGGCGACGAACACGCCGAGAATGAACGGCACCACCGTTCCCAGTCCGAGTGCGACCGCACCGATCACCCCGGCCTTGCGCGCATGGACGACATCGACCTCGAAGGCGGTGGCGACGATGGCGAAATCGCGCAGCATCGCTCCACCCATCAGGCCGATCCCGGCCAGGGCCGGCAGGTCGGCCACGCCCTTCTCGCCGCCGGTGGAGATGCCTCCCCAAAAGGCTAGCGCAAGGCCCAGCATGATCGCGATCGCCGAGGCGTGAATGCGCCCGAAGGTGAGATATTTCGAGATCGCTCCGGAGATCCACATCAGGATTCCGACGACCGCGAACGCAGTGATCAGCGCATTGGCGGCGAGAATGTGAGACATCATGATCATCCGATCCTCCCGGACTTGAAGTGGGGCACAGGTGCAGCGAGCGCCTCGGCCTCTCGCGCCTCGATCTCGTCCATGGTCTCGACACGACCGCTGAACCGGCCGATCAGGGCCACCATCGCGAAACACACCGCGACCGCGCCGATCCCCGCAATGACGACAATCGGACCGCCTTTTGCCGCGGCGACCACATTCTGCTGCGCGGCCATGGCGACCACGATCGGAATGTAGAAGCTGCCCCAGAACTCGACGCCGGTCTTGAGCCCGTGGCTGAGTATGCCGTGCCGCACCAGCCAGAGCCGGGCCGCGATCAAGAACATCATGGCGATGCCCACGCCGCCAACATTGGCCTTCACACCGAGGGCGACGCCGAGCAGGTCCCCCAACAGGCCCCCTAAGAGGGTGCAGATCGCGAGCAGCGCTACGCCGGAAATGGTCACGGGCGCCTCCCCTCGGCGAGCAAGGCACGATCCCCAGGACTTGGACTACCTGCATGCATTCTCATCGTAAATTCCCTCCTGTGTATGCGAGTATCCATCGCTTATGGATTTGTGCATACACTAATTGACAAAAGGAGGCAATACGCATACATTAGGCCAATCGAAAGCCAACCCCGCATGCCAAGGAGCCGAAATGAGCGATTGGGGTATGCAAAAGGCCGCCCTGGCGGAGCGCCTGGCGGCCGGCGGCCAGCACGCGAAGGGCAAGATGGTGCCCATCGCGAACCTGCCGGCATTTCTGAAGGCGGTGATCCGGTCAGGGGACCGGGTGTGCCTGGAGGGCGATAATCAGAAGCAGGCCGACATCCTCGCCTCGGCGCTCGCGAACCTCGACCCCCAGGATGTCCATGACCTGCACATGGTGCAGTCGGGGGTGGTCCTGCCCGCACACCTCGACATCTTCGACAAGGGAATCGCGCGGCGCCTCGACTTCTCCTATTCGGGCCCGCAATCGGCCCGCATCGCGCGCATGCTGTTCGGCCGCAAGATCGAGCTCGGGGCCGTGCACACATACCTCGAGCTGTTCGCCCGGTATTTCATCGATCTCACGCCGAACGTCGCACTCATCGCGGCGGTGAGCGCCGACAAGGACGGCAATCTCTATACGGGGCCGAACACCGAAGACACGCCGACGGTGGTCGAGGCGACGAGCTACAAGAACGGTCTCGTCGTGGCGCAGGTCACCGAAATCGTCGACAAGGTGCCGCGCGTCGATATTCCCGGCGACCTCGTGCATTTCGTGGTCGAGGCCGGCAGACCGTTCTATGTCGAGCCGCTCTTCACCCGCGACCCGGCCGCGATCACCGAGACCCAGATCCTGACCGCAATGCTCGCGATCAAGGGCATCTACGCGCCCTACGGCGTGCGCCGGCTCAACCATGGCATCGGCTTCAACACCGCCGCGATCGAGCTGCTGTTGCCGACTTATGGCGAGAGGCTCGGCCTCAAGGGCAAGATCTGCACCCATTTCGCGCTCAACCCGCATCCCACGATCATTCCGGCGATCGAATCCGGCTGGGTCGACCAGATCCACTGTTTCGGCTCGGAAGTCGGCATGGAGGATTACGTCGCGGCGCGTTCCGACGTCTTCTTCACCGGGCCCGACGGCTCGCTGCGATCGAACCGCGCCTTCTGCCAGACAGCGGGCCTCTATGCCTGCGACATGTTCATCGGATCGACGCTCCAGATCGACCTCGAGGGCCACAGCTCGACGGTGACGACCAGCCGCATCGCCGGCTTCGGCGGCGCGCCCAATATGGGCTCCGATCCGCGCGGCCGGCGCCACCCGAGCGAACCCTGGCTCAAGGCCGGCGCCGAAGCCGATCCCGACTCCAACGCGGCGCTGCGCCGCGGCCGCAAGCTGGTGGTGCAGATCGGCGAGACCTTCGGTCAGCGCAATGCGCCGCTGTTCGTCGAGCGGCTCGATGCGCTCGACCTGGCACGCGAGCTCAAGCTCGATCTCGCGCCGGTCATGGTCTACTCGGACGACGTCACCCACATCGTCACCGAGGAAGGCATCGCCAACCTCTTGATGTGCCGTAGCAAGGACGAGCGCGAGCAGGCGATCCGCGGCGTTGCCGGCTACACCGACATCGGACGCGCGCGTGATGCGAAGCTGGTCGAACAGCTCAGGCAGCGCGGCGTGATCCGGCGCCCCGAGGATCTCGGCATCGATCCGCTCGACGCCGACCGGCGCCTGCTGGCGGCCCGCTCGATCAAGGACCTCATGCTGGCCTCCGGCGGTCTCTACCGCCCGCCCAGCCGCTTCCGCAATTGGTGAGGAGTTTTGCATGGAAAAGCTCAGCTTCAGACTGACTGCCCCGAGATGCGCCGGCGGCACCCGCCCCCAGGCGATCGTCGGCGTCGTCGCCTCCGGCAATCTCGAGGTCCTGCTGGAACGCGTCTCGCCGGCCGACATGTGCACGATCGACATCGCAACCGCAGCCCATGGCTTCGGCACGGTCTGGGACGCTGTGGTCCGCGACTTCGTCGCCCGCCGCTCTGCCGGAGGCTTACGCATTTCCATCAATGACGGCGGCGCGAGGCCCGACACAGTCGCGCTGCGCCTTGCGCAAGGCGTCCGCAAGATCGAGGAGCCCGAACAATGACAGCGGCCACAGCCGACAATGTTTCGCTGAGCTGGTACGAGGCCAGCGCCCGCCAGCGCATCGACGCGCTCGTCGACGCCGGCAGCTTCCAGGAATTCATCGGCCCCGAGCTGCGCGAGATGAGCCCGCATCTGGCAATCTTCGACCTGCCGGAACAGTTCGACGACGGCATCGTCGTCGGGCGCGGCCGCCTGGACGGCGCGCCCGTGCTCGTCGCGGCGCAGGAGGGACGCTTCATGGGCGGTGCCTTCGGCGAGGTCCATGGCGCCAAGCTCACGGGCCTCTTGCGCGCCGCGCGTGCGCTTCATCAAGACGTACTGATCCTGTTCGACACCGGCGGCGTGCGGCTTCAGGAAGCCAATGCGGGCGAGCTCGCCATCGCCGAGATCATGCGCGCGATCATCGAGGCACGGCGCGCCGGCATCCACGTCGTCGGCCTGATCGGCGGCCGTGCCGGCTGTTATGGCGGCGGCAGCCTGATCGCCGGCACCTGTTCGCACCTGATCGTATCCGAACAGGGGCGGATCAGCGTCAGCGGCCCCGAAGTGATCGAGACCAACAAGGGTATCGAGGAATTCGACTCGCGCGATCGCGCGCTGGTGTGGCGCACGATGGGTGGCAAGCATCGCTACCTCATCGGCGGCGCTGATGCGTTCGTCGACGACGAGGCGCAGGCGTTTCGTCAGGCGGCGGTCGACGCGCTCAAAGCCAACAGGCGATGCGACGTGGCGGTGCTCGAAGCCGAGCAGACGCGCCTCGAGCGGCGATTGCAGCGTTTCGGCGAGGCCGACGACGCCATCGAGATATGGCAGACGCTTAGCATCGACCAGCCGACGGAGATTCCCGCGCTTCCCACAGCCGCATTTCTTCGCGCGGCAGACAACAGGGAGAACGCCGATGACGCTCGATGACATCCTGGCCAGTCTCTTTCCGAACGGCAGCAAGATCGCAACCACGGGCGCGATGATCGCGGGACAGGCGATCCTGCCCGATGGAGGTCGCGTCCACGTGCTCGGCATCACGCAGGGTCAGCCGCTCGGCGTCGACGAGGCGATCGTGCTCGCAGGGCGCGTGATCGAGATCGTCAAATCCGGCGATCGCGCGCCGATCCTGGTCCTGGTGGATTCCGCCAGCCAGCGCATGAGCAAGCGCGACGAGTTGCTCGGCCTCAGCGAGTATCTGTCGCATCTCGCCAAGACCCTGCTGCTGGCCGAAGCCGAAGGACATCGCACCGTCGGACTGCTCTATGGCGGTAGCGCGGCGGGCGCGTTCATCGCCACCGCGCTCGCCACGGCTACGCTGGTGGCGCTGCCCGGTGCGCATCCCGCCGTGATGGATCTGCCGTCGATGGCGCGGGTCACCAAGCTGCCGATCGATGTGCTGAAGGCCAAGGCGGAAGCGACGCCGGTGTTCGCGCCCGGCCTCGACAACATGGTGCAGACCGGCGGCATTCACGCAGTCTGGGATGAAAATACACCTTTGGCGCCGCAGCTTGCCGCCGTGCTGCAACGGCCGCAGGGACAGGACGATCGCGCCCGGCTCGGCGCCGAGCGTGGCGGCCGGCGGAAGGCGGCCGAGATCGCCGATCGGGTTGTCACGCTCGCGGCAGCCGCGCATCAGGGGGCGCCACATGGCTGAAGCCCTCCAGCGCCATACGATGGTGACGGCCTCGGCCACCGGATGGGCGGCCGCGATGAGCCGAAATCCCGCGCTTGCCAGCGAGCCGATCATCGAGGGCTGGGCGCGCGCCGGCCGCCCGCTCGTGGTTCGCAGGCCGGCCTGCAACGATCTCGCAGGCATGATTCCGCTTGGCCTGCCGCTGCCGCCGAGCCACGGCAAGCGGCGTATCGCCGTCGCGCTCGCCCCCGGCGAACTCATCACGCATGCTCCGCCGCCATTGCTGGCGGATGCGGCAACATCGGCGCCGGCGTCGTGGCGCCAGACCATCGACCTGCTCGTCCGCCTTCTGCCGGAGACACGCACATTCGGCAGTCTGGCCTGGCAGCATCTCACCGGCCTGCCCTATCTGTCCGATGGATCGGACCTCGACCTGCTCTGGCCGCTGTCGTCGGCGAGGCACGCGAACACCCTGCCGTCCGACATCGCGCGGATCGCAGAGACGGCGCCGATGCGGCTCGACGGCGAGATCGTCTATCACGCCGGCGGCGTGCAATGGCGCGAGCTGACCGGCGCTGACGAGGACGAAGTCCTCGTCAAGGGCGCGGCCGGCGTTCATGTCACCATGCGTGCGGCGTTTCTCGCGGGTGGCGCGTCATGAATGTCGCGCTGAGATGGCAAGCGCCGCCGCAACGCGCGCTCCGCGCGGAGCAGCTCGGTCATCTCGCATCACTGTGCCTGAAGCTCGAAGTCGAGACCTATCCGAAGCCGGGGCTCGTCAGCCACGTCGACAACGGCGCGCATCGCGATATGGACGCCGGGCTCCTGTGCCGAAGTGCCGACACGCTGGCTCCGTTCTTCCACGACCTCGCAGCCGCGGGCGCCGAGGGCGCCGGCATGGACCGGTTGCGCGCGATCGGGGTTGCGGCGGAGCGCGCGATGTTGGCGGCGACCTCAGGTGTGAACACGCATCGCGGCGCGATCTTCGGACTGGGTCTGCTCTGCGCCGCGGCCGGGTATCGCGGCGCTCTCGGCATTCGCAAGCCGCTCGGCGAATTGGTGTCGCAACGTTGGGGCGACGCCATCTACGCAGGCCCGATATCCCTGCGTAGCCACGGCGCCGTGGCGTCACGTCGCTACGGCGCCGGCGGCGCCAGGGCGGAAGCGGCTTGTGGCTTCCCCTCCGTCTATGACATCGCCCTTCCCGCGCTGCATGCGGCGCGGACGCTCGCGCCTCGGGATGAGGAGGCGGTCCGGGTTCAGACCTGCATGGCGCTGATCGCAGATGTTGCCGACACCAATCTGTTGCACAGGGGCGGAGTTGACGGATTGCGCTTCGCGCAGGCTAGCGCATCCGCATTCCTTGCCGCAGGCGGAATCGGTTGCCCAGGCTGGCGCAAGCACGCCGACGGCATTCACCAGGCGTTCGTCGCGCGCAATCTCAGTCCGGGCGGATCGGCAGATCTGCTCGCCATGGCTCTGTTTGTGGACGCTCTCTTCGTCGATCGGCTGGCCCCCTGATGCTTGCACTGCTCTGCGGCGGACAAGGCACCCTGTCGGACAATATCTTCGATCTTGTCGCCGATCGGCCTGCTGCGGAATCGGTCTTCGCCGCTGCGACCGCTTGTCTCGGCGAAGATCCGCGGAAGTTCATCAGGACGCGTCGCGCGGACGAGCTGTCCGCCAACCATGCCAGCCAGATCCTAACCGTCACATCGGCGCTCGCGATCCACGCCTGTATCGCGGACTTGCTGACTGAGGGCACCGCTGTCACGGGCTACAGCGTCGGCGAGATGGCGGCCTGGAGCGTTGCGGGAATATGGACCGCCGCCGAAGCGTTGCGACTGACCGATATCCGCGCCCGATTGATGGACGGCGTGGCGGGGCCGGATGGGCGGCTCGGCTATGTCCGCGGGCTCGAACGAGCCACGCTCGAACACCTGCTCGAGACGCACCGCTGCGAGATCGCAATCAGGAATCCCGGCCTTCTTGTCGTGGTTGGAGGCGCGGAGTGCGATGTCATCGCCCTCTGTCAGGAGGCGACGACACAGGGCGCCGCCCGCGCCGGTCTTCTCGCCGTCAAAATCGCCTCGCATACGACGCGTCTCGAACCGGCCTGCACGCCCTTGCAGCAAGCGCTTGCGACCAGCAGACGCGCTCCTGTCGCAGACCAACGAACCCTCCTCGCAGGGGATGGCGGCGAGCGCATCTTCTCCGTGACCGATGCGACAGCAAAGCTCGCATGCCAGATCGCGCGCCCGATCGACTGGGCGGCGACGCTGGAGGCTCTCGTAGAGCTCGGGGTCGATCAAGTCCTGGACCTCGGTCCAGGACACGCGCTTGCCGAGATGACGCAAGGCTTCCATCCATCGATCCGCTGCTACGCCGCCGACGGATTTCGCACGATCGATGGTCTGCGAAATTGGGTTGTTTCCGAATAGGCAGGGCGCCCGGCGGCTCGCGATTGAGCGAACGCATGAAATTTCTCGAGAGAACTCGCCCTCGACAAGAGAAGCCTCCAGATACTCACCGCGATCGGTGCTGAAAGCTGTGGTGTTGAGCGACGCCAGGCATTGCCCCATAAGCCCTGTTGGACCCAAACCAGGGAGCCGCGCCGCCAGGGAGCTCGAGGCCCATTCTGCCTGCTGGCGTCAACTCGCCGCTGGCAAGCGAATAATAGCTGGGGCAGCAGCGCGGCCCACCGAATGGTTAGACTCGCGCTCAAGACGGAGACAAGCCCCAAAGCCATCAGCAGCATGCCAAGCCAGGTCCAAACCCGTCCGTCATCGCCCGCCTCTGCGGCGGAAAAGGCGAGCGGCGCCGCCGAGGCGGCAACCACGTCACTGGCGGCTGGCGCCGCAGCAAGGAGTGCCTCCACGTCGACCTGGCGCGGCGTGATCTCGTCGGCCGTGAGCCGGTCGCGTTTGGAAAGGGGGGCCGGCGACGCGCGGGTTGCGATCCCGGTGGCGAGGACGGGACTGGCATCAACCACCTGCGCGGGCACGGACGGGCTCGGCCGGGACGTATCCGCAGGTGCGGAGCGCGGCAGCTCCGCGCGCGCATCCACCACCGTCTTCCGCTTGCGCGCCGCGGTCTGGTTCTCTTCGGCCGCGGCGACACGATGTTTGGTGGCGCGTTGCTGAACCAGCTTCTTCGCCCTCTCAGTTCCTTCGGCGATCTGGAACCAGCATCTGCGCTGGCCTTCCACCCGATAGACCCAGTGCTGGCCATCGGCGGTCGACTTGCCGGGCCGCGTCAAGCACTCTGCTTCCGCGGAAGCGGGCGCAGGGGCTGTGGCGGGACCGGCATTGAAGAGTTCGGAAAGAGGCGTCGAAAACGCGGATGATGTCGAGAGACCTGCAATAAGCGTAAAAGCGGCGCAATAAACTCGCAAATGACCGGACATGGAAAACCCCGGTGTTGCGCCCCTGCCCGGACGGGAGCGTTGGCCGTGACCTAGGTCGCAATGCGACTTAAATCCGGCAACGCCGTGGATTCATTTTGGCCGCAGGCGATCTGGCCGTCAGCTCGATTGTCCATTTTCGCCATCCCCTCAAGGTCGCACTTTCAAGCATCGGCCCACGCAAAGTTGCAAAGGCTGTTTACCCGAACGGATGTAGCCGATGTTACGGGTGCCAGACGAAGCGCTATATCCGAACTGACGACTGGGCATTCGACCTTCCCGGGATGACAGTCTGTCCGGAGTGCAGAACCCGTCCGATCGCGCGGAGCGATTGCGATGAGGGAGGCTACGATGGATTTTTCGCGGATGTCGGATGGAATCCGGCTGCATCACGCCTCCCATCGCCACGATGGGTACGATGGTGACGACGAAGCGGGTCCGGCACCGAGCGCACCGTTCCTGACTGACGCGGTTGGCGGTGGCGCCCTGGTCCATGGTCCCCGCCCGTTTGCAGGTCAATTTGCAGATTCTGGAGCGCACCCCGCGAGCGCGGACACCCAGCATCATGACTCCGACCCGATTCAATCCAAACATCCCACGTCGGTGGGCGACACGGGCGGCCACGTCGGCAACCACGCTGCGGCGGGCCTGGATGCTTCGTCCACCACGCCCGCTTCCGGCGCATCACATCCCGGTATGGGCATTGCTGCGGTCGAGAGCGGAGCCAACACGGCCGGAAACGGCGGAGATGGCTACTTCTACGGAAGCATCATTCACGCGTCCCTGTTGATCTATCAACCGATCAACATCTCGGTGAGCTTGGGATACGGCTCGGTCGCCCTGGCCAACCAGTCCAACAATTTGAATGTCGATCAGTCCGCTTTTCAGATGGCCGGCGTCGGCGGCCATGGCGGCAATGACAACATTGCATCGGGAGGCAGCGTCAGTACGTCCTTAGGCGCCGGCGTGATCGCGAGCGGTGACAACGGCGCCGGAAACGGCGGCAGCGGCTATTTCTCGGGTGCGATCGTGGACGCTCCCGTGGTGATCTATCATCCGATCAATATTGCGGTGGCGGCCTCGGGCGGCACTGCGCATGCAAGTCAATCGAACACGGTGGATATCGATCAATCGGCCACTCAGATCGCGGGCGTCGGCGGAAGTGGCGGAAATGGCAATTTGGCCGCCGGCGGCAGCGTCATGACGCTCGACCCCAGCTGGGGATCAAGCAACGGAGGCGGCGTCTTTGGCGTTCAAACGGGCGGAAGCCAGGCCGGCAATGGCGGTGACGGCGTGTTCCACGGTGAACTCGTCCATACCTCGTTTGTAATGTACAACCCGATCAACATCGCAATCGCGGGCTATGGCTCCAGCACTTACGCGGTCCAGATAAGTGATGTCTCCGTGGATCAATCCGCGGTTCAGATCGCTGGCATTGGCGGGCACGGCGGCAACGACAACGCCGCAGCGGGTGGCCATGCAAGCCTTCTCTCCCATAATCTGTGGGGCGGCTCCGATACGATCGCGACCGGTTCGAACAGCGCAGGCAATGGCGGCAACGGCTATTTTGCCGGCAGTCTGATCGACGTCAGCGTGGCGATCTATGCACCCATCAACATCGCAATCGCAGGTCCCCATTCGACGGCCGTAGCCGATCAGGTCAACAACGTGCACATCGACCAGAGTGCGGTCCAGATCGCCGGCGTTGGCGGGGACGGCGGCCACGGCAATCTCGCACTGGGTGGCGATGCCGCGCATCTCTTGTCGGATATTCACCTGGTGGCATAACGAAACGTCGCATCGCTCGCATAGCCGATCGCATCGCGGCACGCGCCGTCGCCACTCTTCGCATGCAAAGCCCGCGCAGAGGCGCCTCTCCTGACGAAATGTCGTACTTTCGTACGTAGGCCCACCAAACCGGATGGTGTCCGATTTGACATCTATCGCCATCGCGCGTGGGCGGACCAGACTTGCCGCGCGCGTCCGCCTGATCGGGATGGATGTTGCACGACAGCCAACAAACCGACGGAGGCCTCAAATGATGCCAAAGGCAATCAACATCTCGGATACGATCAAAGTCAAATCGATCGACACCGGTGGTCAAAGTGCCGGAAATGGCGGCGACGGTACTTTCAAGGGAGCCATCATCAGCAAGCCGACTGTCAACTACGATCCGACCAACAAGGCGGAAGGTGCCGACGTGCACGTGAACACCGGCGATCACGTCAAACAGACGGCGGATTGGGATGCCGGCGGCGCAAACGCCAAGGCCTCGTATTTTTCGAAGGCCCATGGCGGAGACGCCGAGTCGAATGGAAGCCAAAAATCCTACAGCGGCTACGATACCTCCAAGGTCTACGCCAATACGGATGCCACCCAGATCAACAAGGTCATGGTGGACCAGCACCAGGAAGTTGTGGCCGGCATCGGCGGCGATGGCGGAGACGGCAACTTCGCATGGGGTGGCGGAGTGACCTTCCATCTCGATACGCTCTAACCAGCCGCTCGTCCGACTGGCAGGACCGGCGGCCGCGGCCGCCGGTCCTGGATTTCACGCCAATGATCTACCGATGCCGTTGCCGGATTGCGTTGGCCATCGGTCAAGCGCGCCGGACCTCGATTTCAGGCGGTGACGATCATGCTGATGCCGCCCATTCGGTTGCCTATCCTGCCGCAGATCGGGACGCCACTGCACGCGGCACTCCGGTCCTGCGCGGGACCGCTCGGTCTCGTATTCGCGTATAGCTGCAGCTACAACCTGCTCCTGTTTGCGCCCTCCATCTATCTTCTTCAGATCTACGACCGGGTGTTGTCGAGCCGGAGTGGCGACACCTTGCTCCTGCTCACGCTCATTGTCGCGATCACTGTGGTCGTCGGCGGCGTGTTCGATGCATTGCGGCGCGCCGTCCTGGGACGCCTTGGCGCCTGGCTCGACGATCGCCTTCGTCCTTGCGTACTTTCGGCCGGCCTCGAATCGGCGCTTCGCAGCGATTGGACGCAAGCGTCGGGCGCGTATCGGGATCTCACCGTGCTGCGCCAGTTCGTCGAGTCCGGCGCATGTCCGATGCTGTTCGACGCGCTCTGGGCGCCCCTGTTCCTCCTTGTCCTCTTTCTGATCCATCCCCTGCTCGGCGTGGTGGGCGCCTGTTGCGTCGCCTTCCTGTTCGCGCTCACGGTTGCCGGAGAGCTGGTCACCGAAGACGTTCTGCTCAGATCCGGCGCCGCGCTGTCCAGAAGCTGCGGCCGCCTCCAGACTGCAGCGAGCAACATCCACATGATCCGCGCCATGGGAATGTTCGATAGCGCTGCGCGCATGATCCACCGTGACGCGCAGCACGCCCGCAGAGAGCACGATGTGGCACTCCGGCGAGGCGAGATCGTCTCGCTGGCCACCAAGCCGGTTCGCGCGCTGTCGCAGGTCTTGATCATGGGGGCTGCCGCATGGCTTGTCCTCGATCACGGGAAGAGTCCGGCCATCATCTTTGCTGCCACGCTGATGTTCAGCCGGGCGCTCGCGCCGGTCGAAAGTGCGGTCGCAGGCTGGAAATCACTCGTGACGGCCGTGAGCGCCTGTCAGCGGCTCGGCGCACTTCTCGCCGCATTCCCCGCCGCCCGGCAGCAGAGCGCGGAGGTTTCTCCGCTGCAGGCGCCAAGCGGCCTCGTCGTCGACAATGTCGGCGTGAGGCTTGCGGGGACCAGCCATCTTCTGCTGAACGGTGTCTCGTTCACCCTCATGCCCGGAGAATGCCTTGGCATCATCGGTCCGTCCGGATCAGGCAAGTCCTTGCTCGGCCAGGTGATCGCCGGGCTGTCGATGCCAACGCATGGCCGTATCCTCCTCGACAATACCGACGTCTCGCTGCTTCGCGAGGGCCGAAGCGGCGACCGCCTCGGATATCTCCCCCAGGACATCAACCTGCTCGGCGACACGATCAACGACATCATCGCACGCCTTGAAGATGCCGACCGGCGGAAGGTCATCGAAGCGGCCAAGCTCGTCGGTATCCATGGGGCGATCATGGGCCTGCCGCTGGGGTACGACACGGTGGTTCAGAGCGAAGCAACCTTCTCGCGCGGGTATCGGCAGCGCCTCGGTCTCGCCCGCGCCTTTTTCGGCAGTCCACGCCTCGTCGTTCTCGACGAACCCAACGCCAGCCTCGACTATGGGGGCGAGCGAATGCTCCTGGATGCCATCGAGCGCATGAAGCTCGCAGGCGTCATCCTTGTCGTCGTCACCCACAGGATGGGTCTCCTCGCCGCCACGGACAAGATTGCCATCATGGAGGGCGGTGCGGTCGCCGCGTTCGGCGACAGCGAGGACATCTTTGAACGGCACCTGAGCCGACCCCAGGTTACTTCGCAGATAGCGCCATGATCTGGAACTCTCTCACCGTCTGGAAGCTTCCCGCCGTCTCGAGACTTCCCATGGTCTGGGACCAGCTCATGCGAGCGCCGGCGAGCCCGCTGCCCGCCCGGCGATCTGGCGTCGTGGTGACCGCAATCGACGATTTCGAGCCTCTGGAATTTCCATGGTGCTCGACGCCCACGCCGACCTCTCCGCGTGGAAGGCTTCGCGGTATCACCGTCGCGGGCAATCTGCTGGTGCTCTGCTTCATGCTGGGGCTTGGGACATGGGCGAGCCTCGCGCCGCTCGAGAGCGCCGCGATCGCGTCCGGCGTCGTGGAATCGGAATCGAGCCGCAAGACGATCCAGCATCTGGAAGGCGGTATCATCAGGAAGATCCTGGTTTCGGATGGCGATATCGTGCGCAGCGGCCAAACGCTGATCGAGCTGGACGACACCCGGGCCGGCTCGGAGATGCAAAGCCTCCAAGGCCAATTCTGGGATGCCGCTGCTCGTGCCGCACGGCTTCAAGCCGAGCAGCAGAGATTCGAGAGGATCGCAATCCCGGACGCGCTGGAACAGGACAGCAGGCAGAGCGAGGTGGCGGCCGCCGCGGTGTCGGCGCAGCAATTCATTTTTCAGGCACGCCTCCAGGTTCACGAGTCGCAGCTTGCGGTCATTCGCGAACGAAGGCGTCAAGTCGAGAAGGAGATCGAAGGTCTCAAGGCTCAGGAAACCGCCACCGGGCAACGGGTCGACATCGTTCGGGAGGAACTGGATATGGTCGCGACCCTCGTCAACAAGGGACTCGAACGGCGGCCACGGCTGCTGAACCTGCAGCGGGAGCTGGCCGACGTTGAGGGCCGCCGCGGCGAGATCGCCGCGCAGATTGCCCGCGCCGGGCAGGTCATCAGCGAACAGCAGGCCACCTTGTTCAAGCTCGAGAGCGAGAGGCAGAACGAGATCGCACAGTCGCTTCGTGAAGCACAGAACCAGATATTCCAACTCCGCGAGCGGTTGCTTGCGGCCAGAGATCAGCTATCGCGAACGGAGATCAAGGCGCCCGAGGACGGCGTGATAACCGATCTGCGGGTTCATACGGCCGGCGGCGTCATCGGAGCGGGCGCTCCGCTCATGGACCTGGTGCCCCGGCAAGACCGTCTCATCGTGACCGCGCGCCTGAGGCCCGAGGACATCGATGTGGTTCATCCCGGCCTCAATGCCGAGGTTCAACTCGTACCGTACAATCAGCGTCGCGTGCCTCGCCTGAAGGGAACCGTCGTGCACGTATCCGCAGACCGGCTGCTCGACAAGCGTACCGACCAGCCATACTACGCGACCAGGATCCGGATCGACGACGGACAGATCGTCGCGAACGACATCCAGATCGTCCCCGGCATGCCGGTTCAGGTGTTCATCACGACGGGGCGCGGCACCGTGGCTCTCTACGCGCTCAGGCCCCTGCTCGACAGCTTCCGTGGTGCATTCAGAGAGGACTGAAGCGCGATGAGATTGGGGTGAATCGTCATCGCGCCTTCCGGGTCCGGATCATGCATTAGGTCTCCGGCATGAGAGCCACGCCGGGGACGTGATCGCGACTCGGCGCGGGCAACCGGCCGCGCCAGCGGAGCACGGCCTCCGTGCGATTGTGCGCGGCACATTTCCTCATGATATGCTGAATGTGCATTTTGACCGTGCTTTCCGACAGGCCCAATTTGGCGGCGATCAGCTTGTTGGGCAGGCCGAGCTCCAGTTCCGCCAGAACCTGTTGCTCACGAGGCGTGAGATCGGTCACGCTCCTGTCGATAGCCACTCTGGCTCCCTCGTTCATCAGATATGCGGGCGCGAGCCCGCGCGCATCCGGCGGCTCGAAATCCGGTATCCTGTTCATCCCGGCCACAGGCAACGGCCTGTAGGCGCCGCCGACGAGAACAAGGCGCAGGCCGGCTATGGCGATCTCGATCGGTAGCGAGGTGGAAATAAAGCCGCGCACGCCCCGCTGCATCGCGGCCTGCACGGTCGGCTCGTCCTCGTGGTTTGACAGGACCACAGTGGCGGCGTTGGGACAACACTCCGCAACGAAGGCGAGATCATCCTCAACCGAGGGATCGCCGATGGGCTTGTCCGCGATACTCAGCATCACCAGACGAACATCGCGGGCTGACGTGCAGTCCAGGCCTTGGACCGATGCCATGTCAAGGATCTCAAGTTCGTCCAGCTCCCGCCTGAGGACGTGCAGAATGCATGTACGAGGCAACAGGAGCGGCTCGATGATCACCAGAACCGGCAAGTGAAGCGATTCATTGAGCCGTTTTGAAGCGTTGGTTATGTCGTGCATGATGTCCTCGAGATGAAAAGAACCTCCGCGATATTCCCATTCCGTATTGCGTCTCCCCTGCTCCTGCATTCAACCTGAATGCAGCATCACGAGAGCGGCGCAGTGCCGCCGCTAGTGCCAAATCCACTGCGGGGTCACCTGGCGCCTGGGTGGAAATTCTTTCCGCTCAAATCATTTCGACGCGCACCACGCCGTGGCGCAGTCGACGCATTCCCTCAATTGCAGATGTTTCGATACGCGGTTGACGCCGCCGACCCTGATTTGCCGTCGACGACATATGCTTCATCCTCCTTCACGAGATACAGGAACGGCCTCTCGCCAGTCTCGCCGCCTGACGCGCTTCTTCCTTTCACGCGGCCGCAAATCGTATCCACGGGGCGTCCAAACATGTTCTTTCGCATTGCGCGCTTCACGTCGCTGAGTTCGACCGTTTCCGGCCCCCTCATCTGCGTCGCGATCGCAACCTTCGCCTTGTCCAGAGCAGGGTCCGGCATTTCCGCGGGCCGTTCGGATGCCGGGACGCTGATGCTCGTCCGCGGGGACGCCGCTTTGGCAAGGTCGGTCGATCCGCGTTTCTTCGGAGATTTCGGAGATGATGTCTTGCCGGGCCTTGCCGGCGTTGCGGAACTCGATCTGACAGCCGCAGGCTCTTGCGCCAACGCCGTCGGCATTGGCTGCGCGGGTTGGGCGACAGCGAAACAGGGTCGTGACGCGCATCCGAGGAAGTACCCTCGGGAAGGCGCAAACCAGCCAAAGCCGATCAGGACTCCCGCCAGCACTCCGACAAAAAGCAGTCCCATCCGATTCCCCTCCTCCGGGAGCTCGGCTCGCACTCGTAACTAGGACTAATTCCGCGCTGGTGATCTATCTGTTGCGCAAAAGCATTAAGCGCCCATTAAGCGCGCGCCGTTGTCCGGCCCATGCCTGGATGGGCGGATTAGATCGGGCTCCAGACCCGTGCCGAAATGACCGCGCCGATTGCCACAATGTAGTCGTTTTTCTGAATTCGGCGGAGATCGCCACGCGAGGAGGACGTTCCCCCGCTTCGGACACGCGATCTGCAGGACGACGGCGACTTCGGCGGTCGGCCGACGACTTATCCGCCAAATCGCTTGATCAGCTTTGAGCCCTTGGCTGCATCGATCTGCTGGCCAGTCAAGTCGGAGCCGGCGCTCAATCCTTTCGTCATGAGGTTCTTGACGCGTTGCGCCGCCTGCTTCTCATTGGAATAGTCGATCTCGACATGATCGAGGCTCATCAGATGGCCAAGCTCGTGAGCCCAGGCGCGTCCATTGGCGTGGTCATTGCCATACCACTGGACGAAGCTTGCCGGCTCGGGTTCGCTATTGGGGTATGAACTTCCGCCGGCGGATAGATTTTCAATCGAATTGACGATGTAGATGTGGATGGCATTGTCCGGATCGTGCCGAGAGGCAAGAACACCCAGCAATCGCTGATCATTGCTGCGCGCGCTCTTTGCCATGTCGAGCGGCTTCTCCATCAAGCAATCGCTGATCACGAACGCGATCTTGGCCTTTGACCAGATCGTATTGACCACGTCGAGCGCCTTCTTGGCCGTGTCGCTGCTCCATTGCCCGGGCTCAACGCCCCCCCTGTCGGCAAATGGCGTGATGTAAATCCTCAACGGAATGGGCATCAGCTTCTCCGAAGTCCGAAATTCCAATCGTGAGCGGTTTGTTTGACCCTTGTTAGCCACAACGGCGACTAACGAGCCACGTTTCGCCCGCCTCGTCGACTGAACGTGAATCGGGTCAGACGAGCATGTGCCCCTGGTGCGTGGGTCGGCCAATCCAGCTGGAAAATGTGTCGCGAAGACCCGGAAGTCTCCGCAAGGAAAGACTGGGGCCGGGCTTACGTTCAGAATGGCCGATGCAGACTCGAACGGCATGCTTGAACACGGCGCTACACGATATCGGCTGAAATCTTCAAGGCAGGAAGAACATGAATGGCATTCCGCCGCCTTCCGGCTTGTTGCTTGCGCTGGCCTCGGGTCTTGCGGGTCTTGCAGGAGCAGCCTCCCTCTCCCTTCGTTCAAGTCTTGCGGACGGGGCCTGACGGACCTTGCGCTTCTCGCATTCATCGTCGCCATTCAGAAAGTAACCCGCAGCGCAGGCAATCTTGACACAACGATCGCCGTCGCGCTTTAGGCCGGATCCGCAAATCAAAGGACAAACCCGCGCCGCCTTGAGCTTGATCGCATCGAGCGCATCGGCGCTCGCGGTCTTGGTATCGAACTTGGTGCCGGCGCTTTGATTGAACAGCTCAAGCGAGCGCCGCGACGCCGCATCCCACTCCCCACTGGCCGATCCCGTGAGGCAGCCGACCCGGCGCAATTCGCTTTGCACCGATTTTGCCAGCTCAGCTGGCGAAGGTGGCGGCACGGGAGCCTGTGGATTGGGGAGCGCTGCCACTTTTGTGTCCGTGTTTGCCTTCGCCTCTTGCGGCTGCCCTGTTGCTGATGGTGCGGCGTTCTTCGCGGCAGGTGCCGTTTCAGCCGCGACACGCCTTTGTTCGGCTTGAGCAGCCTGATGCTGCGCGGTTTCCTTGGCGGCCTCGGCGGCGGCCCGAGCTTCCTGCGCTGCCTTCAGATCCGACGCCGCCTTGGCAAGTTGCATCTGTTGTGCGCCCTCGTTGACGAGCCGCGCCTGCTCCTGCTCGGCCTGACGCGCCTTTTCGGCCGCAGCAACACGCTTCTCCTCCGCATCGATTTTGGCGAGCTGAAGCTTTGCGAGACTTGCGTAGTAACCATCCGGATACTGGACGATGAAGAAGTTCAGTGCATCCTTGTTGCCAACCTGCAGCGCGAGCTCGTAGTCGCGCCGTATTTCGGATCGCAGCGTTGGCGATGGAGCAGCTTCCTTCGCGGCCTCCTTGGCTGGTTCTCCGGCTGGTTCCCTGGTTGGCCCCTTGGCTGTTTCCTTGGCGGGCACCAGCGGCACGTCGTCGCCGCCAAGCGTGCCGTAAACATAGGGCTCCTGCCGATTGCCCGTTGCTTTCATGACGTCATCGCGAACGAAGCCGAACACCCTGCGCAAATCCAGACCCGGAGTCCCGATATATTTGACCAATGCGGCAGCGTAGGGACTGTTCTTGCTGTTGCCGTCCGACGCTGTCGAGCCAGCCTTGGCGGCGAAGGCAACCAGAGTATTCGCCGTCGCCGGCTCAATTCGGGCAAGGCCCCGGCTGATGGACCGCGAGCCGACCGTCCGTTTCATCTTTTCGGAGAAAGGATTGTTGCGGCAAGCGTCGAGGATCACAAGTCGCAGCTGCCTTGCAGGTTCAATGGCCAGCATGACACGATCGAGCGAAAACGCCTCATCGTACACATCCGTATCGCGCTCAAGGGTGGCGTCGACCGGGATCAGGTAGTTCGTACCTTCGATCTCCATACCATGACCGGCGTAGTAGATAACGGCCACATCTGCGTCGCGAGCCTGATCGGCAAAATCGCGCAGCGTGCGCCGCATCTCGATCGCCTGAAGATCCCGGCGGGTTTGCACAACGTCAAAACCTGCGTTCTTTAGTGTCGCCTCGACAATCGCAGCGTCATTGACGGGATTCGAAAGTGGCGCCGCGTTTTTGTAGGCAGAATTGCCAATGACAAGTGCGACGCGATTCCCCGCCCATGCCGGCTGACAGAAGAAGAGCAGCAGCACAGGAAGAAGGAACAAGATTCGGCGCAAATTCACGAATCCGTGCAAACCCATGGCAGTACTACTGTTTAATCATGCGCTTTATCATTCGTGTCGCCACGACAGGTTCGGTTCAATGACAACTCGACGATCCGGAAGGTCCGCGGAATGTGGAACCGCATGGGACCGGTTGGTGTGGCCGCGCCCGGAGATGTGGCCAGCCAATTGACCTCTCCGGAGGCCTGGCGTCTAGTGAGGCAGATTTTGAGCGAGCGAGATCACTGCTGTGACTGACGCGAAGGTCGGCCAGGAGGGGACAGCCAGGAACCGGATCGCCGGCGGCGTCAATCCATGGCTGGACTGGACCTCCAGGGTGGCCATCGTGATCGTCTATGGCGGGTCTGCTCTCATTGGCGCCGCCAGCATCCATCGCCTTCCGTTGGGCAGCGTGGACAACTTGCTGATGATCGCAGCCAGCATTGCCAACGTCCTGTTCCTCGGACTCGTTGCACTGACAACCATGACTCGGCTGGTCCCGACAATGAAGTCGAAGGGCGTTGAGATGCGGGTCTCGGCCTTGCTGGGCGCATTTCCGACCGTCGCACTCGCTTTTCTTCCGAAGGCAGAGCTCGGCCCGATCTGGTCGGCTCTGTCCACGACGTTGATCCTGGTGGGGATCTCGCTTTCTATCGTGGTACTCCGCTGGTTGGGCAAATCCTTCAGCATTCTACCGGAGGCGAGGCGCCTTGTGACGGAAGGGCCTTATCGAGTCGTCCGGCATCCCCTCTACCTATGTGAGGGGATTGCGTTGGTCGGTGTCACACTTCAGGTCCTTTCACCACTTGCCGTGCTCATCGCCATCGTGGTTGCGATGATTCAGTGCCGACGAATGATCAACGAAGAGCGGATTCTAAGACTGGCCTTCCCTGAATATGACGTCTATGCCGCGGCAACGCCTTTTCTGATCCCTGCAGGTCTGATCCCCGCGAGACTCGGGCGGCGAGCTCATCAGGCCGGACCGGAGCTCTCGACCAAGGCGATCGATCCGCACGCCTGACACCGCTCTTCACGTCTCCTCGATGTGCGGCTCAGCGGAACTCGAGTTCGAACCAAGCCGGAGGCCTTGTGCCGCGCTGCCACGAGCAGCCCCCAGAAAAATAACCGTTTTATATCAATATCTTATTTTGTGATCGCGCCCTCAGCAGAGCACTGGCGGGCGCCTATCATCCACATGAATCGGCGGACAGCGCCCGGCGCAATATCTTCCATGCCTTTTGAACGCGTCCGCATTTCGCAACAACACATAGGAATGGATCGGGCTCGAGTTTGGTACTGTATGCAGATAGGCAGCCGCCGGTAGCGTACGAATTCCAAAAGTCATTTCTTATGCGGCCATCTTCGCGACGTCACCATTCTACGGGCATAGGTTGGGTGTTCGCCATGAGAGTGTACAGGCACCTTCGAGTTTTGCTTCTTCTCGCCGCTTCGCTGTTCCTGGCCTGTCAGCCAGCCTGGGCGACAAAGCGCGTGGCTTTGGTGGTCGGCAATGCCAACTATCAAAACGCCCCTCTGCTCCCAAACCCGGCCAACGACGCTGCGGCCATCACCGCAACCTTGAAGGGGGCAGGTTTCGATGTGGTTGACTCAAGACTTAACCTCGCCGCGACCGATATGCGGCGGGCCTTGAGAGAATTCGCCGATCAGGCCCGCAATGCCGACATAGCCCTGGTGTACTACGCTGGCCACGGTATCGAGATCGACGGGACAAACTATCTGATCCCGACCGACGCCAGACTCGAACGTGACACGGACATCTATGACGAAGCATTCTCGCTCGACCGCGTCCTGCTGGCGATTGAGCCTGCGAGGCAACTACGCGTGGTGATCGTCGACGCGTGCCGCAACAATCCGTTTGCCGACTCGATGAAACGTACAGTTGCCTCGCGATCGATCAGCCGCGGACTGGCCAGGGTCGAGCCCACCGTCTCCAACACGCTGATCGCGTTTGCCGCGAAAGCGGGACTGACCGCACTCGATGGCAACAGCCAGAATAGTCCGTACGCGACGGCTCTCGTGAAGTACATCGCAAAGCCGGGGCTCGACTTGCGAAGGGCTTTCGGCTTCGTCCGCGACGATGTCTTGCAAGCCACGGGCAACCGACAGGAGCCCTATGTCTACGGCTCGCTCGGCGGCGAAGACGTTGCGCTTGTTCCGGCTACCAAGGCCGAGGAGCCGGTACAGGCGGCCAACCCCCAGTCGGAAATTCGACGTGATTACGAATTGGCCTTGCAGCTCCGCAACAAGCCTGCTCTGAACGCGTTCCTGACCCAACATCCGGACGGATACTACTCAAATCTGGCCAAGCTGCAGCTCAATCAGCTCGACGCCGAGGACGCACGTGTCGCGGCCACGGCGAAAGCGCAGGAGGCCGAGCAGCAGCGAGCTCGCCTGATGTCCCAGGGCGCCCAGCGTGCCGACCAGGAGAAGGCGGCCGCGGAGCTGAAGGCTGCGGAAGAGGCCCGGATTGCGGCCGAGAAGACGAAGCAAGCGGCGCAGGAGCAAGCCGCCGAGGCGGAACGGAAACGTATTGCGTCCGAATCTACAATCGTCGCTGCACTCTCCGGGAATAAGCCGGCTGTTGAGAGTACCGTCGCGGATAACCCAGCGGCCGCTACGCCCGCTGAGGACAGCAAGACGCCCAAGCTTGCCGCGCTGAGCGACGAGCCGCGCCAGACCGATATCGCAAAGGCCGATCTCTCCAAGTCCGTAGATATCGCCAAGTCTGTACAAGGCGAATTGAGCCGCGTCGGCTGCTTCACCGGCGCCGTCAATGGCCAATGGAATGCGGCCTCACAGCGCTCGTTGGCTCTCTTCAACCAGCACGCGGGAACCAAATTCGACGCCAAGCTCGCAAGTCTCGACGCGCTTGACGCAATCAAGCTCAAGCCGTCCCGGGTCTGTCCCCTGATCTGTGATCATGGCTACAAGGCCGACGGTGACCAGTGCAGCAGGATCACCTGTGCCGAGGGTTCGTTCCTCAACGACGACAATGAATGCGAGAAGCGACGCGGGAAGAAACCGGTCGCAAAGCGCAACACGGACGAGCGTCCGTCACGTGCGGATCGTTCGGCCCGCGAGAGGCCGGCGCCGGCAGCCGACGTTCCGCGGCGACAAGCAACTGCGAGGTCCGGCGGCGGCGGTGGTCAGGTCGTTTGCGATCAATCTCTGTGCCGTCAGGTCCGTAGTGGCTGCCACCTCGAATACCGTGGCGGCGGCGGCCCCGGGGGCAACGTGGGTAATGTCGAGTCCTGCAACTAGCAACGCGCAAGGCTGCCACGGCGTCATGGAAGGCCAGGAGGCCGCGCGGATCTTGGTGTCGAGAAGGTGTGACGGGCGGCAGAGCTTAACACTGGGTCATCCAGGTCCGTGCCTGGATTGGCCGAAGCGGAGCGACCTGCGTGGTTGCGTGTGAGCTTGAGCAAAAGGACGCCAACGCCTTTCCCGGGGTGACGCTCTTCACGAAGCGGCAGGCCCCCGGCATGAAGCCGACGGCGGTTTATCTTCCGCCAAAGCACCCAACAGCTGCCACCAAGTTCGATGTCGTGATCTGGCTTCACGGCTTCTATGTCAAAAACCATGAATTCCTCTTCCACAGCGATCCAGCGCGGCTGCGCGAACAGGTCCGGGATTCCGGCAAGGACGTAGTGCTTATCGCGCCGTTCCTGGGCTACGAATATGCCGTTGGCGACACCTTTGCCGGAAACTACAGCGTGTCTGACCTGGCAACCGCGAACTGGGGCGAACGCTATCTCGAGGAGATCCTTGGAGCTCTTGCCAGGTTCCTGGGTCTCTCCTCGACGTCCATTCCTCAGCTCCAGATCGGCAAGCTCATCATCGCATGCCACTCCGGCGGTGGTAACGGCATGCGCAACCTCGTCGGGAGCCTTGGAAAGTATCAGGGCAAGCTGACGGCCTGTTGGGGATTTGACTGCCTCTACGGTGCCAATGCGCGGCCCGATGATGCGACCTTCTGGTACCAATGGTTGTCCGGACAGAGCGGCCGGGCGCTCGAGATCGTGTATGGTCCATCAACTCTGCCGCAATCGGTGAAGCTGGACCTGATCGGGCGTGGGCTGGCGACGACCGATGGCAATCAAACTCAGCCTCAGCGCCCTGCCCTCAAGAACCTCAGCGTAAGCTTGGGTCATTACGATCTATTCCCGGCATTTGGCCAGATGGTCAGGGTCAACGATCTTGACCCGGCTTTCGTGGATCGCTTCATGATACCGCAGGTCGCGGACCAGCCGCGGCATAAGCCAGCGCCGCAGCGCGGGGAATTCCTCCAGCACGCAATTTCCAACGTTCGCAGCGCTTTTCCCTTTCCAAAGGACATTCATTACATGATCGCCCGGGGTGGCTTCTTCAGCCGACTGAGCAAGCTATAACCCAAGCTTCACAGGGCTCACTTGATGGAATAGGATTTGACGTCGAACGACCAATTGTTCGTCACCAGCTTTCCGCTGCTGTTGTCCGGCACGCGCAGCTCGCTGGTCCAGGCCGATAGATAGCTCAATGCGTCGGCCTGACCTTCCAGCTTGCGGGGCATGTCCGGCAAATCGAGCAACTGCACGCGTCGCTCGCTCAGGATGGCGATCATCACTGCGGACCCTGTTGGCGGTGCGACGACGTATTCAAAACCACGCTGTCGCGCCGCCGGGGCAGGAACAACAAATTCGACACCCGGCTTGACGAGATTGATGTCGCGTTCGTTCGACTGCGCCAATAGCTCGGGGGTCGGAAAGATCTGGGACATCCGCCCTTCCGCGTCGACGTCGACCAAAATGAGATATCCAGTCTTCCTGGCTGTAACGCCGAACGAGACCTTGCCGCCGACGTTGACGGTCTGGCTCGGCAGGATCTGAAGGGACACACTCGCGGTATTGGTCTGCCCGCGCACCGCTTGTACCGGCCAAAGCCAACGTGCGTACGTCGTGCCGACATGCAACGACGCCGTCGGCAATGGTGCTGCGGGCGCAGCTCCGCTACCCGCCAGTAGCAGCAGGAATGCGAGCCATGGTCGCGCCTGGCGGATCGGCCGAGATGACGGCATGGCCTGCTCCCCTAAGAGTCAGGGGGCACTGAAGAAGCCGATCGAGGCGATTCGCGCGTCTGCGGGCAAGTAACGCTCGAGACTCTTGATCACTTGCCCCGAGGCGCGACGCCGGTTGAACTGCATTAGGGCTGTCTCAAGATCTACCATGCGTTGCTGCGAGGTCACCGCAACGATCTGTTCCGCACCGAACGGCTCGCCGACCCTGAGCGGTAAGCGCAAACTCGCCGATCGGGCCAGCGCCGCATCAGAACCCACCGGATACAACAATTGGATGGTGCCATCGCCAGACACATTGAACAGCAGCACCGCCCTTGACGCCACATCAGACAGGTCAACTTCGACAGTCTGGCCAGCACGCTGTTGGCGATCGTCTGGCCAGATGCGCATGATCTGCGGCGACCGGGTCGCAATGCGTTTCAGTTCACGAATTGCCGCTGTCCGATCGACTACCGTCGGCAAGTTCGCAACGTCGATCCCGTAGGCGACCACGTCGCCCCACGCGATCACGTCGTGCGACACGGGATCCCAGATCAGGTCGGGATTGTCCGTCGGTTGAACCGCCTGCACGGGAACATCCTTTGGCTTCACGCTTGCAAAATAGCTTGTCTTGCCGTCGAGCGCCGCCAGCCGGATTGGTGCAGCGAGGCGGAGAGGCTCCGGCGCGTCGCCGGTCGGAAGTTCCTTGGTCGCCGCCGCGGCAAGGGTCGGAGTGGTTGGTGCCTTGGCCGTGACAGCCGGTGGCGCGGGCGCCTGTCCCTCGACGGCCCCCCCGGATCCGGCCGGACCAGAGGCAGCTCTCGCGGCCGGCCCCTGAATCAGCACGACACCGCGCGTCAATTCGAAGGCGACGTCGGTATCCGGCGTCTGAGGCGGCGATGATATGGTCACGATGTTCTGGCGCTGGTCCGAGAGCTGATAGACCACCTGTCGAACATTGCTGAAGAGCTCCTTGAGCGTCACCTTCCCATCGTGATTGATGTCTGCGCTCCCCTCCACCGCCCGCGCGACCGCATAGCTGAGAGCCCCGCGCAAGCCATCGATGCCAGGGATGCGGACTTCCGGCGCCTTGGTGTAGCGGTCCACCGCAGCCAGGAACGCCGTGTGGTCAAGATCGAGTTCTGACTTCGGATCGTTGCTGTCCGACACCGGCTTCAGTTCGTCGACCAGCAACGTGTAACGCGGGACCTGCCGGAAGCTCATCTCAGCGGCACGCGGATCGATATCGCGCACCATACCGCCACCGTGGCAGGTATCAGCCACGAAGATCACCCTCGCCCCGCGCAGCTCGAACTGCCGGATGAAATGGTTGAACTCACTGCCCAGAACACGTTCAACCGACCCGGTTGGCGTGGTTTCAAAGCCTGGCAGCAAGAACACGTTTTCCATTCCGTCCGGCTCCGAGCCCTTGACGCGCTCCGGCTCCTGGGTGCCATGACCGGCGATCGACAGAAAGATGAGGTCGTTGTTCTTGGTCCGCTCCACCAGTGCACTGATCTCGCGCAGGACGCTTGCCCTGTCGGCCTGGGCGTTCGTCAGTACGACGACGTCGCCAACCCCCATGTTTTTCAAGCTGGTCACGATGTCAGTGGCGTCAGCGACCGCGCCCTTCAATTTCCGCACGTGCTGATAGTCATCGATCCCGATCACGAGCGCGCGCACCGCCGCCCCGTCCGGATTGCTGATCGACAGTCCTCCTGCCGCATATGCGTGAGGGGTTATCAGCCCGATCAACGCAGCGAGCCCGATGGTGGCGCATAGCTGCCTGATCCCGCAATAAAATCCTCTGGGCATCCGCATCGTGATCCACCTCGACATCATGCCTACCCATTTTGTAGCTCTGGCGACACACCGGGTTCAGCGCCTTTTGCTTGCCGTTTTGCGGCCCGCCGGCGATTGTTCGGTCTCCTGATAGGCGCTCGCTGAAACTGCCGTCTGATCGTCCGCGAAGGCTCGAAAGCGGACCGGAACGTAGCCGCGCGAAAGCAGGCTCGCCAACGGGTAGACGTTGCGGCAGACGCGGCCGTTGCAGCCGCCGGTCGAGGATTCCATCACCTCGGCCTTGCGATCAGGCGTGAACCGCAGGAACAACATCACGTGCGAGCCCGGCTTGTTCAGCGCATCGCCCGGCCTCAGGTCCCAGGGATTTGCCACGGGGGCTGCGATCGCGGGGATAGCGGCAGTCGTGTAGTGGACGGACAGCCCCCACGCGGCGCTGACGAAGGCCGAACAGTCGACGCCAGCCACATCCGGCCGTGGCGCATTGCGAGTGCACACATTGCCAGCCAGCGTTCCGCTCTCGATCCGCTGCCGGAAGTTCGCGAGCGAACCGTGGCAGCCCCAGCAATAGGGTACGCCGCGGACCTCCTGATTCACCTTTCCCTGCAGATACCACGGCCGACGAACACGGCTGAAGCCGCTGCATTGGCTGTCGGGATCGTTGCCGTAATTCGCCTGCGTCAGCTTCCACTGGATGCCCTCGAACGCAAACGCTGTCTCGATCGCCTGCTGGCGATTGGACGGTCTCACGGCGGCCGACGCGTCAAATTTGACGCCGGATTGCGGTGCCGGCGCGGCTGCCGTTCGCGACGGCCGCACGTCGATAATCGAAGCGTTGGTCAGAGGCCTGAAGCCCACGCCGACCACTTCAATACCGTCCGGTTTGGTCCGCAGGAAATAGACATCGCCATCGCCCGAAACCGTTACGAATCGCCGGGTCAGCGGCGTGTTTTCCAAAGGAAGCTCATAGATTCCTTCGAGACGGCCGTTCGCGGCATAGCGTGCGACGAACGTAGAGGCATTCTTTCCCGATGGCGGGACGTCCTCCGCCAACACATAGAAGCGGTCACTGTTGTCAATCTCGAGAAACTCTACCGTGCCGAGCTGGTTGCGCACCCGCAGGCCGAGCTGGCCGATCGTCTCGTTGGTGACCATGGTCTGGATTTCGACCCGTACGCTGGCATTGCCCTTGTCCGGAATGATGTCGGCGATCACCGAGCCCTTGCTTCGAGTAGCAACATATTGCCGGTCGGGCTGCCGCGTCGTCTTGATGATGGCCGCGCGGGTGTTCTGGTCGAGCAGGTCGGTCGCGCTGCCTGGCGCCTGTGATCCCATCTGGGCAAAAGCGGAGACGGCGACCTGGTCGTCCGTGCCGCGGCTCGAGACCTCTTCAAGCTGGATCACATCACCACCGAGGCCGCGCGTGGATTGCCCCGGCGCCGCCTTCAGCGTCCGTACGCCGCCGTCCCAAACCATGATGTCGTCGTTGTGGACGACGAGATCCGTCGGCTGGACGTCTTTCGGCATATTGAGGACGTCAGGATCCGAGCTCGGCTGTTTCGGATCAAATTGGAGGATGCGACCGTTGATCTGATCGAGCACAAACAGGTTGCCCTGCCCATCGGCGCTGAGTGCTTGCGGTCCCGCGAGTTCCACGTCCTCGCTGGCCGGGACGATGCCGACCATGGAAGCAGCCGAACCGCCGGCAAAGCTGCGTACAACGGTATCGTCGGCGTACGCCTTGGTTCCAAGAATGCCAGCGCCAACAATGAAGACCCAGATCCAATGATTTGGACGAAGCATGTTCGCCTCAATGTACCCCGAACCGATCGCCGCGTCGGATCGACTAATCCGAGATGCCGTTGATGCGGCGCGTCAATTAGTGGTGAGCAATCTCAATCACGTTCAATCTATCACTGGACGGTGATAGTCCGAATGTCTTCAGCTTGCGGTGCAAAACATGGCCCGGAATAGATTTGAGCAGGTGAGCGAAGTCCAGCCCGACGCGATCACGCTTGTCCTGAAACGCGACAATGACGGCATCTCCGGATCGATCGTGCTGCCGGCCGCCGCGAGCGGGGGACGGCTGACCACCGACCAGGTCAGCGCGCAGTTGCCGGCTCAGGATGCTTTTCGCGGCGCGATCCGGCTGGCAAACGACGTAAAGCTCGCGCTCGTAGTGTGCGATCCAGACGGGGTCTGGAAGTCCGAGTGGGGCGATCTTTATCAGCCGATCGATTGACCCGCATCGGATGGAACCAGCATATGCTGCGACGCCGCATCGAGACTAGCTTGTCGAACGGACCCTCCCCCCGACCATCGTTCCGGATACGGGCCTTGATGGTCGCGCTGCTGGTTGCGACGGGCTGGCCGGCACGCGCCAACGACTCGGCTGCGGAATTGTCGATCGGCGGGCTCCAGTTCGTGCGCACCAATGACGTGGCCATGGAGAGCGAGAACCTTCGTATCGCGCTCGACAGGATTAGCGTTCGCTACCAATTCGCCAACGTCACCGCCAGGCCGGTCACGCTTACCGTTGCCTTTCCGCTGCCCGACATCGACCTGTCGGAGGCTGAGAACATCGCACTGCCGTCAAATGATCCGATCAACTTCGTCGACTTCGAGACCAAGGTCGATGGCAGCCCGGCGCCGCTGACCGTCGATCAGCGCGCCATGGTCGGCAACAGGGATGTCGGTGCCCTGCTCCGCGAACTCAAGTTGCCGCTGCTGCCGATTGGTAGCCGCGAGATCCGGGTGAACGACCTGCCCGAGGCGACCCGGGCCCGGCTCGTGGACGACGGACTTCTGATACCTGCGGGAAAGAGCGACAACGGCCGGCAGCAATATGCGCCGGGTTGGGTTATCAAGACCTCGGCCGTGCGCCAGCAGGTGTTTCCGCCCATGCGCACCGTCTTGGTCGAACACCAGTACCGGCCGAGCGTCGGCTCCAGTCCCGACACCATCCTGCGCTCGAGCCTCCGCCGCAGCGGCGCACTCGCTCAGGAAGTCGCCCGTTACCGGAAAGAGTACTGCGTCCAGGATACGTTCCTCGCCGAACTCGACAAGCGCGCGGGCAGTAACCAAACCAACAGCGCGAAGCTGCAGGAGCGGCGCATTTCGTATGTGCTCAAGACCGGCGCGAATTGGGCCGGGCCGATCCGCTCGTTCAAACTGACTATCGACCCAGGCGGCAGCGACCGCTTGGTGAGCTTCTGTCCCGGGCGGCTAAAGGCATCGTCTGCTACTGGAAACATGCTTGAATATACAGCAAGCGACTTCAAGCCGGATGCCGACCTGAAAATCCTGGTGATCGGAACATTCTGAGCGTGCCGGTCAATTGGTGAGCAGCACGTAGCGCGCGGCCGCGATGACGGTCACCTTGTTGCGCTGAGCCTCGCTTAGCGCCTGCAGAAAGAACGTGTCGGCAGCCATCGGTCGCGGCTGGCGCAATGAGTCCAGAACCTGCGGAACCGCCACGACCAACAGCAATTGCGGACCGCTCGCGCGCGCTGTCGGGAGCGTAAACGAAAGTGAGTCGATGCCCGGCTTCAGAAGGTAGGAGAGGCTCTGGACTTCGCCGCGATCTGACACCATGAGCAGCTCGACCACGCGGTTGGCAAAGTTCTCAATGGTCCCATTGAGGGTTTCGCCGCCCTTCAGCTCTGTCGCTGACAGGGTGATGCGTGGCATTCGCGCCTGATCGCTCCCGACCTGACTCAAGAACTTGACGGCAGGGCATTGCGCCTGGGTCACTTGCCTGACGCCGACCGAAGCTTCGAAACCCTGCTCACGCCGAAACGCTTTGTCGAAGGTGTCGAATGGGGCGGTCGAGGCACCGAACCCTTCGATGACAGCCGCATTTGGGCTCACAGCAATCGGCAAGACAAAGAAGCAGTCACCGCCAGAATATTGGGCCACGTATTTGCGGATGCGCTCAGCTCGCCCCGGCCCATCGAGCGCCGGAGACGGCGTTGCCGTCGGCTGCGCGGACAACTTCTCTGTCTCTTGGCGTCCGGGCTGTGGTCCAGCGGGCTCGACCTTCGGCGGCACCATTGTTCCAGCGAGTTTCGGAGGTGGCGGCAAAACCGCTGTGCCGGGCGCTGACCAGACCAGCTTGTAGAAGGCATATCCGCCACCGCCGACCAGCAGCAACAATGCCGCCACGCCCGCCCCCAGCCAGAGGCCGCGCGCGCTCCGCGCGGTCGACGGCATCCTGTCCTGCGACGCCGGCGCCGCGCTTTCCGGCCGCCGTAGCGGATCGAAGCCATATAACGGCGCGGCCGGTGTCTGGGCCGAACCGGTTGGCGTCCAGTTGGCGACCTCCCCCATGGTCGGGCGCAATGCCGGATCAGGCTGCAGCATCCGCTCCAGCAAAGGCCGGATTCGCATATCCACCGCACCGAGATCGGGCATACGCCGTCGCTTCTCCACCAGTTGAAACTGGCTGCCGCCCATGTCGAGTTTCTGCCCGGTCAGCGCATGGAACAGCACAAGACCGAAGCTGTAGACATCGGATTTCGCAGTCACGTCATTGCCGTACAACCCAACCTGTTCCGGCGATGCGTAATTGTCCTTGCCGGCGAAGCCCGAGCCGATGATGGTCTTGTCACCCATCTGGGTCGACCGCGCGATGCCGAAGTCGATGATCTTGGCCCGCCTGACGTCGTCGAGCGGAACGATGATGTTGTCCGGAGAAACGTCACGATGGATGATGCCGTGCTCATGGGCGGCCTCCAGTCCCGATGCGACGCGCTGCATCAGCCTGATCAGCGCCTCGAAGGCCAACGGCCCATCATCGAGCATGTTAGAGAGCGAGCGGCCATTCACGAATTCCATCGCGAGATAAGGTCGCTGCAGCACCGGCTCCACGGTAAACAGGAAGTAGCGAACGATCGCGTCATGCGGAAGATTGTGGAGTGCCGCGGCCTCTCGACGGAACAGCGCGAGCGCCGCCTCGTTGTCAACCATGTCGGGCAGCAGCATTTTCACCGCAACAGGCGATCCAGTCTGGATCTCACGGCATTTGTACACCTCACCCATGCCGCCCGCGCCGATCACCGCTTCGATCTCGTAAATGCCGTTGAGACGCGTGCCGGGCGGCACGCCGTGATAGGACGATCGGAACGGATCGTTCGGGGTCATGGTTGCGGCTCCCGATTGAGCGGAGATCTTGTCGCCTCCTGAGATCGTGGCGTCAGCAGTCGCACGATCACAATCGTCACGTTGTCGAGCCCGCCACGATCAAGAGCCAGCGCGAGCATGTCATCGCAAGCCGCCTGGGCGCGTCGCGTAGCCGCGTGCTGCAGGATCTCGTCGTCCTGCACGTGCCTGGTCAGGCCATCGCTGCAGATCACGAAGATATCCTCCGGCTCGGCCGGGCCTGTCACCACCTCAAATTCCGGATCATCGGCGACACCGACGGCACGAGTAATGGCATTGCTCGGCCAATCATTCACGTCTTCGCGCGAAAGCGCACCTTCGGCGATCAGTTCCTCCAGTTCGCTGTGATCATGCGACACTTGGCTAATTGCGCCACGACTGATCAGGTAGACCCGGCTGTCACCCGCCCATATGCAGGCATAGTAGCTATCGCGAACGAGCAGAACCGCCGCTGTGGTCCCGACGGTGGCCCCCTGTCGTTCATGACTTAGCGCCAGTATCTGCTGGTTTGCGCTGAACAGCCGTTCCTCGCATTCCGCCAGCAGGTCTGCGGCTGATTCTGGCGTGCCGATCGCGTCAAGCGACTGCACGACAATGCGACTGGCGAGATCGCCGGCCTCGTGACCACCCATACCGTCGGCGACCGCCCAAAGGCCGACGTCGGTTCGTACCAAACATGAATCCTCGTTCCGCTCCCGCACCCGTCCGGCATGGGTGACGCTACCAACATCGAACAAGGATGGAATATGCACCATCGCGTGTCATCCATTCCCGGATGCCGCGTGGCCGAGATCACCGGTCAGCAGCGTGATGTAGTGAAACGGATCTGGTAATCCGCGGCAACTCAGCGCCATTGGCGGAAAGCCTTCCCCTCCGGCGGTCCACCAGAAGCTGGCCGCGGCGTAGACCTGTGGGTTGGCGGCGCAAAGTGCTGCAAACGACCCCGCGAAGGCGTCGACCGCCGAAGCCCTTCCCATTGTCGCACTACCAAGCGACGTGATCGCCGGACCGCCGGCGATGGTCTCCTGCAGTCGTGGCACCGCAAGCTGATCCAATGCATCGGAGATCTGCTCGAAGGTTGCCGCCCGATCCAGGGTCGAAAGCATGAACGCCTCCACTTGCCCGAACCATTCGTCCTGCGGATCAATGCTCGGCGGCGGCAGCGAGACGGCCTCGCCGGTCACCGCATGCAGGGTCAAGGGATAGTATCGCCCCACCCCGTCGAGCGAGGGCATGATCGCACCCGCCACTGTCGTGCCGCAGATCGCGGCGCCGAGCCAAAACCGCCAGACCGGAGCGGTCAGAAAGGCCTGCTGCCATCCTGGGCCAAGCTGGTGGCGACTTGCTGACAGCGCGGCCTGTACCCACGGCTCCCAGGCTTCCAGGAAGCTGCGCGGGGTCGCGATCGCGATGAAATCGCGCTTGGCGCCGATCTTGCCGAATAGCCCGCAACGCATGGTCATATCCCGGTCGGGCAACGAAACTCGCGCAGCACTGACAGATTCAGCGGGTTGCGCAACGACCCAGTCGAAATTTGATAGTTGAGCTCGCGCCCCGCGACGATGAAAGTCGCGCTGGCCGTTTCCGCTTTCACAACCAATGAGCCCGCCTCTAGCATCCGAAATAACGACCAGGGACCAATGCGCTCGAGCACGGATGGCGCGCCGGTGTCGTTACTAACTGAAATTGCCGTTCGCGGCGCTGGGCCCGGCCATAGGACGGTCGTTGGCGAGTTGCTCTGAGGCGGTGGTGGTGGCGGTGGCGTCGGTTGCGGACCGCCGAACAAGGACGACGTGGCCGGTCCGGGAATGGTTGGGCTCGCAATCGTGGTGCCGCCGATCTCGGTCTTAACGGTCACGCCTGGCCCCGGTGCCCCAGGAGGCCGGATCGCGAAAGAAACGGCGGGCACACCGCCGCCCGTCTGGAAGAACGCATCCCGGATATAAGCCGCATTCTGGAATTGTTTGAGCGTGTCGGGCGAGAACGACCGACCAACGGGGCTCTCCTTGCGCCAAGCCCAGTCCGACCGCGACGTGTCGGCATAAGGTGCCAGGTACTGGGTGAAGAACTTGTCCATAACGCCGTTCGGACTGAACAATTTGGCAAAATCCGCCAGCGGGACTTCCTGGCCGCTGCTGCGGACAAACGGGTAGCGGTTGGTCACGGTCTGTTGGCAGACCGGCGTGACCTGATCGCGCAACGTTTGCAGGATTTGCCCAGCGGTTGAAGCCGCGATGCTGCCTTCGAACTCCGCGGCTGCAGCGCGCAGCATGTCGGAGAATGGCGGCGGCATGCGCGAGGCATTGTTGCGGAGCGCTGCGACCTGGGTCTGAAGCGCAGCCGTGGCCTGTGCTGTCAGTTGGGGATTCTCGATGATCAACGTCAGGTTCTGCGCGATGTCGTTCAGGTTCGCGACGGTCGAGTCGATCGGCCGGCGGGTGCTCTCGCCTTCGAGCGCCGCGTGGTAAGGTTTGAACTGTGCCTCGATCGTCGCGCCAGGCGGTCCATCCTGGGCATTCGTGAAGAGTGCCGGCGCCGGTGCGGCAGCTGGCGCCGAAGCGTTCGCCGGCTTCGCCCGTTCCTTGGTCAGCACCGTCTCATCGCGCACCGATTCCAGAATTTGCCGCATCGGCGAGGTCGGCGCCGAAAGCGCCCGCAGCACCTCGTATTTCGGCTTGTCGGCGAGCAGCTTCTTCAGGCGCAGGCTCCCGAGCGCCGTTCGCCAGGTCGTCACGAAATCGTTGGAATAGATGTTGAGCAGATCGCCGGCCAGATTGTCGTACTGCTGGTCGATGGCCGACTGCTGGCCTGCATCACCCAAAACCCATCGCTCCCGCTTCATCCGCTCAGACAATCCGGACAGCCGGGCGACGAACTTCTGATGGAAGCCGTTATACGTGAAGAACTCAGGTACCCGCACCGCGTCCAAAGGCTGCCCCGTCGTGGTTTCGAACACGACACCCATGTCGGGTCCGCCATGGCGGCTAGCGATCCAGTCGCCAGCGGTCGATGCGCGAGCCTCCGATTTCAGAAACTCGTAGGCACGTTGCGACACGCTCAGGCGCGCCAAGGAGCTCTGGGCCTGCTTGATCAACCGGCCGTCGAGTTCGACCAGCGGCTGCTGCTCGGTCTCGAGGTCGAACATTGCCACGAGGTTCTCGTCGAGCAGACGCCGCCCTTCCGCGTTGGTGGCGCCAGGATAGAGGTTGTCCGCCCAGTCACGTTGCATCCAGGAGCGGATCAGCTCGCGGTCCGGCGACTGCAGGCCGCCGACCATCAGATAGACCTTGAGCGCCTCGTAGACGAAGGCAGGTTCGTTGATGCGCGCATTGAGCTGCTCCTCGAGGCGATACAGCAGGCGCGGCCGGAACATGCGCTCAAGCGCCGTATGATAGGCCGCCTTCGAGGGCGACAGCAGCCGGGCGTGCTGACTGAGCCCGTAGCGAGCCGACAGAGGCACCGACTCGCCGCGCGATCCGTAGCCTGCCGGGGCGTTGCGCAGCCGGTAGAGCAGCGGCAGCACCTTGTCGAGATCATGATCGGCAATCAGCGTCTGCTTGATAAGTGGTGCGCCGGCGGCCGCATACTCGCTATCCGCCTGCAGGCTTTGCTCGATCAAATCGGAGTTCCGCTTGTAGCTCATCAGCCAGGCTGCGATCAGTCCGATCGAGACCAGGCCGATCAATGACAGGGCCGCGGTTTTCAGGATCAGCGCGCGGCGCACCGCGGCACGGTCGGTCGAGACCCAGTCGGCCTCGCCGATGATGACCTTGGAAATCAGATCGGCGAGGAAGAAGCTCTTGCCCGTGCCCGAATAGGATCCGGAACCGACCTCCTCAGCGCCGAACGTACGTGCCAGCGACCCGATCAATTGGTCGATCGGCGTGCCCTGCTGCGTACCCGAGGTGAAGTAGAAACCGCGCAGGTTCGCGTTCACGTGATAGCGCGTCGGCTCGAAGATCTGGTTGAGGAAGTCGTGGATCTGGGGCTTGAGCCGCGCCATCTGTGCCGGAAAGCCGAACAATTGCACGCGGTGCTGGGGCGTCGGCTCGTCCTGCAGACGGTCGAGCGTCTCCTCGCTCAGGCGCTCCAGCAGACGGTCGAACTCGACCGGGATCTGCCCCACCAGATTCTGGGTCTTGTCTGCGGTCTGGAACGTGGCACCCCAGACCTGGCGGCGGCCGGCCTCGCCGAGATAGGCGAAATACTCGGTGAAGCCGGCAACGAGATCGGCTTTGGTAAATAGCGCGTAGACCGGGAAGCTGACCTTGAGCCTCTGATGCAACTCGAGCAGGCGCATCCTAATGGCATCGGCGTGAAGTGCGAGTTCCTGCTTCGGCAGCGTCAGGATGTCTTCGATACTGATGGCGACAAGGACGCCGTTGATCGGCTGGCGCGACCGGCTTTTCTTCAGGATGTCCAGGAACGCCAGCCAGCTATCCTTGTCGGCCTTGCTGTTGGAGTCCTGGGTCGTGTAGCGGCCGGCGGTATCGATCAGCACCGCCTCCTCGGTGAACCACCAATCGCAGTAGCGCGTACCGCCGACCCCCGCGATCGCTGCGGGCGTCGCCCCGCGCGCGAGCGGAAATTTGAGCCCGGAATTGACCAGCGCCGTGGTCTTGCCGGCTCCGGGCGGACCGATGATGACGTACCACGGCAGATCGTAGAGATAGCCCGACTTGTTGCCGCTGGCGGTCTTCAGCGTCGCGAGCGCATCCTTCATGCGCTCCTTGAGCACCGGTTCATCGCTGACGGGCTGGTCCGCACCAGCGATGCCATCGGCAATCTCCTTGGCACTCTTGCGCCGCTTGAACAGATTGAGGCCAACAATGCCTGCCACGACCGTGGTGAGCAGCAGAATAGCGATCTGCCGGACGATATGGTTCTCCAGCGGCCGCCAGTCGCCGAACGCGATGAAGGGACCGGCGAGATAGATCACCGCTCCGAGCGAGCTGAGCCCTACTCCGTAGAGAACGATGCGAAGAATGTCCTTGGCAAGCATCTAACCGTACCTGTCGCAAACCACCTGACCCGGCGGTATCTGCCTATTCGCTGCGTTCGATAAAGATCTCGACGCGCCGGTTCTTGGCGCGTCCCTCGGGTGTCGTGTTGCTACCGATTGGCGCATCTGCTCCTTTGCCCTCGACGTCGACGCGCGAACCATCGGTCAAGCCAGGCTTCAGTGCCGCGGCAACCGCCTTGGCGCGCTCGACCGACAACTCGAAATTTGTCGGGAAGCGGACTGTGCGGATCGGCGAACTGTCGGTATGGCCAACGACCCGGATCCGTCCCGGCTCCTTGTCGAGGGTTGCCGCGACGCGGAGTGCGATCGGCTTGAAGCCGTCGAGGATGGTCGCCTGGCCCGACGCGAACAACGCCAGGTCGCAGACCCTGATCACGATGAAGCTCGGGGTCTGGTCCGCCGTCATGGCACAGGCGGTGTTCTCCTTCGCGAGCGCGTTGCGGATGCGTTGCAACTGGGTGATGCGATCCGGTGGCGGCGGAGGTGGCGGCGGCGGCGGCGGTGCAACGATCTGGCGCTTGAGCTCGATCGGGCCGGCCGGATGGAGCGCGAGCGCCACCTCGGCAGCATTCTCTGCCCGGCCAGCGAGGAGCGTCCGCAGGACGAAGTAGGACCCGGTCAGCAGCGCGGCCACGACAGCCGCGACGAGCCAGACCGGAACGCGCAGACGCTGCCGGCGCCCCGCCAGCGCTTGCCCGCGCCAGTTGGGCGACAGGTCGCTCATCGTCTTCGGCCGGACCCGGCGCAGCAATTCATAGAGGTTACGCTGGATCAGCTGCAGGTTCGCAAGTCCGCCCCCTGACGTCCGGTGAATGCCCTGAAAACCAAGCGCAAGGCAGGCGTGCTGAAGTTCGAGGACCGGATAGTTGACCAGTGGATCAACCTTCAAATGGTCGAGAATCTCAAAGAAACGGACGCCGCCGACACGCTCGCCGAAGAACCGGCTCAGCATCGAATATTGCGTCCAGACGTGGCGCTCCTCGGTCGGGATGTGCTGCACGATATCGTCGGCAGTGGCACACAGGATGTATTTCGCTGTGTTGGCCTGGTGCTCGGATATGCCCGCGGAACGGATGTCCTTCTCGAAGAACTTGATCGCGTCTGCAACCTGCTCCATCAAACTCGCGAATGACGCGCGCATGAGCGCCACCCGCAACCGACCAAGCAGCTGCAGCAACGGGCCCGCAGCGCGCATCACTGGATTGGCATTTGGCGCGACGAGATCGTCGACGCGCAACGGCGGTCCCGGCGGTAGCATGGGCTGCTGCGCCTGGGCTGGCGCGGGTGTCGATATCCATTCCTCAGCGGGATGGCTGGCCGGCGCGGAGGCGTAGTTCGAGCCCTGCGGGACAGGAGAAAATGATGACGGTGGCGCCGGCGCGCCGGGAGAGGGTACCGGTGATGGCGAATAGCCTGGACGTGCCGCAGGGCCCTCGCCCGGCGGAGGCTGAGAGGTCGGCGCCGGCGGCAACTTCCCGCCGGGGTTGGGACGGATGATCGTCCGTTCGCCCCGACCGAAAGGATTGACCGGCTTGTCCCTGTCGCTCATGGCCTGTCTTCCAGGATGGCCCAAAGATACAGCTCAAGCTCCGGCCAGTCGCCGGAGAAATGCATTCCGATCGAGGCCGCCGTGCTGAACTCGGGCCACAGCGGCGACTTGCGGTCGAGATAGAAATAGACGTGATCCGTGATGGCCCGGATGTGCGGCGGCGGCGTCGGCAAATGCGCCAAGGTCAGGCCCGGCAGGTTTGCGTGCACGATCTCGTTCATCTTGGTGTTCGGCCCGACCTTGAACAGGTGCGGGAAATCGTTCTGGATCTCCACGAGCGGCCGCCGTGCGGCAACCTCCAGCACCAGGGTCGCGTTTCGGAATAGCGCGCGATCGCGGATCGGCGACACGAACGCATTCTGTGCGCGCTCGATGATCTCCAGGCGGATTGCCCGCCGGCCCAATCGCGCGCTCAAGAAGTCCTGGATGTCGCTCACCAAGGGTGTGAAGACGTTCTCGAGATCGTCGTGATCGTAAGCCGGATAGTTGCGCGCCCGCCGTTCCGCCGTAGAAAATGTCGCAAGTTCGCCCGCGAATCTCAGCAATTCCTCGTACAGGCGCTCGGGGTGCACGCTGCCGGAGCGCTGGAAATGAGTCAGGACGGGAATGGTACGGTTCAGCACTTGCAGGACCAGATAGTCGACACTCTGCAACCCACCGCCGGATGACGGATCGACCGCGTAACGCGCCAGCTCGTCGAGTTTCGTCTCAACCCAGCCGATGATGCGGTTGAGCCAGCCATCGATGATCGGATGCGCGGCGCAGATCAGCATCGGCGGCACGAATTTATCGTCGAACAGGATGTTCTTGTCGCGCACCTCGAGAATGCGCGCGATGCCGAGGCCCATGTATCCGGGCTTGCTGCTCTTGCGCAGTTCGAACGACAAGCGCGGATAAGCGATGTCGATCTCTTCCTCGATGCGTAGCGCAGAGGTCGAGTCAATGAAGGTTTCCGAACTACGAACATAACGACTGGCGCTGTCGGTGCGATCCTCGTCGACCTCGCGGGTGTTTGGCGCCGCGACCGGCATCATCAGCCAGACGACCTGGCCTGCCGCCGTCTCCGGCACATCGATCGCTTCGGGAATTTGGCTGTCCGCAGGGATATCGAACGGCGTACCGTCCGGCATGACGCCGGACGCATTGCGCACCGCGAACTTGCTCTGTTCGGTAAGATCCTTGTCGATCTCCAGCTGGGCAAAGCCCCACGGGTATGGTGTCGTGTAGCGAACGCGCTTTTCCAGCAAGTGTTCGATGTAGCGGTCGTTCTGCTGCAGATGATGCGGCCGCAGAAACAGACCTTCCGACCAGAAAACTTTGCTGTACCAAGACATTCCTACATCCACTTAGAAATTGTCGGCAGCCGCGTGGTCGCCGATAGTTTACTTTGAACCGGGCTTGTCACCGCGGTCGTAATAGTTCGAGAAATGCAACATAAAGGTTTCGATCGGCGCGCTGTTGTCGCGGCCGAGATGCGCCTTCCACCGCGTCAAGAACTCGTCCCAGAGTTTGCCCTTGTTCGTGCCGAGCCAGGAGCTTGCGCCACGCTGAAGCTCGAGCTCGCGGGCCATCAGCGTCGGATCTATGCCCGCAATCAGTTCATGGACAGCGTGCTGCATCGCCATATAGGTCTTCAACTGATGTGACTTGAGATCACTGAAGCCCTGCGCAAAGGCGCGCTGTGTGTCGAGGTAGCTGCGCGTCGGCGGCCCAAAGAGAATGCGCATCGCTTCTTCCGAGGTCGGCGAGAACTTCAGCGGATTATTTTCGAGGGCTTGGACGGTGGTTTGGCTAGTGCTACGGGTCAGCTGCTTGGCTTGGGTCCGCGCCTGCAGCAGCGCCATCAGATTATCCACGGTCATACGCAAGATGACGCCAAGCTGTTCGGCGAGTTCGGCATCGGACCTGCTGGCAAAGAAATTGTCCGGCAATCCTGCAGCGCGCGCCACCAGTCGCGCGAACTCGGGACCGCCGACTGGCTTGGCCGTGACAGGTCCCTCGTCTGCCGCTTGCGCCGGGCGCGATGGCGATGCTGGCGGCTGGGCAGCGGCTGGTTCATCATCAATCCATACCGACGGCCGGCGTGGGGTCGGCATGATGGGCGGGCGCTCGACTTGCGGTTTCGGCGCGTTGGCTGGACCGGCTGCCCAGTTCATGTCGTCGTCCTGCTCGGACGGTTGGTACGGAGACGCCGGCTGTGACCGTCGGAATGGGTCTACACCAGGTGCCGGGACGCTCGCCGCCCAATCCAGGAACCCCGGATTGACGGGCCGCGCAGCCTCGCGTGGCTTCTTCAGCAGTTGCGGATCGATCGGCGGCGGAATGTCACGATCGGCTGTCCAAAGCTCTCCGTAGTCGGCATGCTGCTGGACCGAGGGTTCGCGCAGTTGCGCCTCGTGGTTTGGGCTGCCCCCGCCAGCCTCATTCTCCAGCGAAACTCCGATGATGTAGTGGCCGATCGTGAGTCGGTCACCGTCGCGCAAGCGGTGCGGCCCCCGCATGCGCTGGTCGGCACCATTGAGAAAGGTGCCGTTGGTCGAAACGTCGTGCAGCCAATAGCCACCGTCGCGAAAGTGCACCTCGCAATGCTTTCCGGAAATCGTCCGCGCCGGATCCGGCAGCGTCCAGTCGAGGTGACGGTCCCGGCCAATATCGACTGAACGCCTGCCGGTGACCGTAAACGACACAGGTCCGCCATCCGGAAGGTTCGGTTCGTTCTCGATATTAAAGCGAAGCACCATCACATCGTCTCGTTAGCGCGGAGGGCGCGGTTCGCCGCGTGCCAATTGAATACCATCCTCTAGGCATGACGTCATTATCCGGTCCCGGGCGTCACGGGGGAGCCGGCAGAGGCCGATCAGCAGTGCTGCACGCACCGCCCGCGCGGCCTGATCTGGCTTAGCTTCCACGGGCGCAAATTCCGGGGGAACCACGCTTCCGCCGGACCAGCCGGCCGCCAGCGCCAGCCATGTCGCCGGCTGCTCGGGATCATTGGCATTGCCGACAGCCAGCGCCTTGTTCCGGGACTGCTCGTCCGGTTGCCGGACCCAGGTCTCCACAATATTGAGCGACCTGGTATCGCTGGCGTCGAAATGGTCGAACATCAGTCGCAGCGAGCGACATCCCCAGGCAACTGCTACGCGCCTGGGAAGCAGATAGGCACAGTAAGACACGGCCGGGTGCCAATTCCGCGCATCGGCGGCCTCCTGAAGGAAGTCCAGCGAAGGCTTGTCAGCGTCGGCTTTGCCGACATCATAACGCGCCAAGGGATAGGCCTGAAACAGATCCTGAACCGTACCGAACCGAACTTGTCCCATGACCGTCAACCAACAAGGGTTGGAGTACCGTGGGCGACCAGCGGACCACCGGCAGCAAGCGCCATGCCGGCCTGCGCCGTCATGGCGATCGTCGGCGCGTTGATGACGATGCCCGCCGGGGTCAGGATGATCTGACTAGGACCCACCTGTAGGGTGATGTTCGCATTGGCCATGAGCGTGATGCTGAGGCCTGCATTGACAGACTGGTCCATGGCCAAAGTGATGTGCTGACCACCCAACTGGATATCGAGCTTATCATTGCCGTTCTTGAGCGTGGTGTTGCGCGTGTCGCCGCCAAATGCAGCTTCGCCGATGGTACGTGTCTCGGTGTCGCGGACCGTTACGTCGTGGTCCTTCTCGGCATGCACCGTGATCTTCTCGGATCCCTTCTTGTCCTCGAAGCTCCACTCGTTGAAGCCGCCGCCACCTTTGGTGGAGTCCGACTTCAATCCCCCGATCGTCTTCTTCGACGGCAGATCGTAGGGCAGCTTGTATTCGTCGTTGTACACGGTGCCGATCACCAGGGGCCGGTCCGGATCCCCCTCCAGGAATTCGATAACGACTTCCTGTCCGACGCGCGGGATGATCTGACCGCCCCAGCGCTTGCCAGACCAAACCTGAGCCACGCGCAACCGGCACGACCGCTTCTTCTTCCGATCCCAGAAAAAGCGGACATAGATTTCGCCCAGGGACTCGACGTCGATTTCCTCGCTCGAATTATCGTCTTTGGTCACCACCTTGGCCGTCTGGATGCCGTTGATTCTTGGCTTCGGCGTCATCATCAGCGCTCGAAACGGCCGATCGCTAGGCAAGAACTCGTAGCTGCCGAAATAGACGTGTTGCCCTGCGTCGCTCGGACCGCCGGTGCGATAGGATTCGATCGAGAACGAGTGCACAGCTCGCACCACGAGGTATTCGACGTTCTGCGAGTCCTTGGAGTGCTTTTCGAGCTTCGTCAGCCCGCCAGGGAACAGGTTGACGGCGTCGCCATTGCCGCGGCGACGCCGATCCATCGCTTGCTCTGCCTGGAGCTGGATCTTCGCGTAGCGCTCCCCGTCGGATTTCTCCTTGAACTTCCCGGGATAGTCGTAAAACTCCATCTCCGACCGAGTGTAATGCTCGGAGCCCTTGGCGTCGCTGATCATCTGAGCGTTGGGCTTCTGATAGTTGTAATCGTTGAGTTCGATCTTGCCGGTACGAAATCGCCGCTCCGATACCCATTCATAGATGTGCTGCTCGCCTCGCCGGTCGGCACCCGCCAGCGGGATGTAGGGAATCGTAGCAAGACCATTGATCGGACTGTGCGACGATTTGGAGTCCGCCAACACCAGCGTGTGCTTGCCGCCCTCATGCTTGAAGAAGTAGTAGATGCCGTGCTGCTCCATCAGCCGGCACACGAAGTTCATGTCGGTCTCGCGGTACTGAACGCAATATTCGAGCTTCGGACAAGAACCCTCTTCGGTGAGTTTGGATTCATAGTCGGTGAAGCCGCGTTCGTTGAAGACCTCTTTGATGATGTCGGAAGCCTTCTTGTCCTGAAAGATCCGGCAATCGGTGGTTCGCGACAACAGCCATAACCAGGGCCTCAGCACGATCCGGTAGCTGAAATAGTCGTTCTTCACCCCGAGCCACTGGGCCTCCGTCAGAATGCCGCTGAACTCGCGCTCCTTTTCATGCAGCTTTATGGTCAGCGTGCACTGCTGGCCGATAGCGCGGTCGAAGTCGAGGTCGGCATCCTCACTGAGACACTCGATGCGATACTCGAACAGTTCGCTGAGACCTTCCGAGCCTTCGAATCCGGCAAAAACCAAAACGTCCTTGCCAAGAGGCGTCTTGAGTTCGCAGAGGCGGGTATCCTGAGTAAGCTGGCCCATGTGGGCTTAAACTCCCTCCTTCGATCGAATGACCCGCTGCAAAAAAGCTGATCAGACGTTATGCAAGAACGACGGAAATCATGCGTGCCGCCGGCTGTGCCGGCAAGCCCGCCCCAGGGCTGGGCTTCCTGACGTTCCACAACGGCCGCCAAAGATCTACCCCGGGCCATCAAGTAGTCGGCTCCAAGAGCTTGCCGGTTCACGCGAAAATGGCATGATCTTCGGGAATGAACCAAGGTCGGCAGGCATCTGACCCATAGGTATAGATTCCGGATCATGCGCCCCCGCGCGATCCCCTAGTCGCCACGGGCTCGGCAGCGGGGCCGTGATCGAGCAGATGGACGGTCCGCATATGCTTGACGTCGCCTCCCTGACGCAGCCCATTGCCGCTGACGATCCCTGCGGACCGGATCTCGACGCCATCGGAGACGTCCAATATCTGAACTTCTTCGCAGGTGCGGAATCGCTGCTACCGATGTCGTTCTTCGAGGTCGTCAATGCCAACGGAGAGCGTGGACGCTTCGACCCAAAAGCGGTCGATTTTGCCGGCCAGTTTGCCGCCGCGCAGCCCATTCTGGCGCGTACCCGCGATCTGCGTCTGAACCTGCTGCTGGCCAAATTTTCAATCCTCAACCGCGATCTCGACGGCTTTCTCTGCTGCCTGAAGGCGACCAACCTGCTGCTGCGCGAGCAGTGGGAAGCGGTGCATCCGAAGGGCGAGGACGGCGACTACGCACTTCGCGCCGTCACAGTCGAGGCAATCGACGTGTTCCCGACCGTGATCAACCCGCTCCAGTTCCTTCCCCTGATCGAGAACCGCAGACACGGCAACCTCAACTACCGTGCCTATCAGATCGCTCACGGCGAAATTCCCGCCGGCGACGCCGACGCCGACGGGCCTGATCTGGCGGCCATCGAGCGCATCGTCAGCGAGACAGATCTCGACACTCTCAAGGCAGCCAGCGGGCGGTGCTCTGCGGTCGCTGCTGAAATCGCGGCCATCAAGCAGACCTGGCACGAGAAGTTGAACGCGGGGCAACCGATCAGCCTCGACAGGCTCTCTGGCTTGGTTAACGGCATGGCTGCCTGGCTTGCGGGTCTTGTCGCGTCGCGCGATCCGGCCGCGATCGCCGCAACCGCGGAAGATGTCGGTCCTGTCGATGCACAGGCGCCGTCAGACACGACCGGTGTGGTGACTTCATCCGCACAGGCATCTGCAGCGCTTGCAGCAGTGGCAGACTATTTTGCCCGAATGGAACCGTCCAACCCGGCACTGTTGCTGGTGCGTCAAGCGCAGGAGATGGTCGGCAAGTCATTTATTGAAGTCATGCGGATGCTGGTGCCTGCGCACGTGGGGGGCGCTGCGATCAACATCGGACGCGACAAGGTCTTCGACCTGCCGATCGAACGGATGGCGGAACTCGCCACGTCATTCTCATCGACGGCCGAGAACAACACCCAAGACATTGTATTTTCAGTGGAAAGCAGAACGCAAGCCTTGGGCCTGCTGGCGAAGGTGGCGTCGTTTTTCCGAACCGCAGAGCCGTCCAGCCCCATCCCCTTTTTGGCAGATCGCGCGCGCGACCTCGCGCAACGAGACTTTCTCAGCCTTTTGAATGATGTTCTTCCTGAGGGAGCGCTTAAAACAATCGACAGATCGCATTGAACCCAGCTTTCGCTCGAGGGCACTAAATGGACACAAGGATGTTTGCCGACCGCAGCAACTTGAAGTCCCCTAGCCGATCTGCGTCGCGCAAATTCGACGTCTAAAGCGATTTCGTAGTGAGGGAACCATGGCTACAGATAGCGGTCAAAAATTCATTCGTCGAAATCGCGCACCACGCGTGCACATCACATACGAAGATCCTTACGACGCCGAGCGGCTGATCGAACTGCCGTTCGTCATGGGCGTCCTCTCCGACCTTTCCGGCAATAACCCCGGCGTCGAGAAGACGAAGGTCGAGGAGCGCAAATTCCTCGAGTTCGATATGGACAATTTCGACAGCCGCATGGCGGCAATCCAGCCCGGCGTGACGGCGCGCGTCGCCAATCGTCTCAGCGACGGATCAGACGAAAAACTTTCGGTCAATCTGCGCTTCAACAAGATGGCCGACTTCACTCCCGTGGCCGTCGCCCGCCAGGTGCCGGCTACAGCCAAGCTGCTCGAGGCGCGCGAACAACTTGCCAACCTGCTGCGCTACATGGATGGCAAGGTAGCCGCCGAGGATCAGCTGAAAAAACTTCTGGCCGATCCTCAACTGATGGCAGCGCTTCGGGAACGCGCGATCAGCCAGTCGACCGAACCTGGCACCGAGAGCTAAGGAAGGAACGGGGACCATGGCAAAAGAAGCTGTTCACAAAGAGAGCACCACCCAGGTCAAGACCGTCGAAGCTGACGAGTTTGCCACTCTGCTGAAGCAAAGCTTCAAACCGCGCACCGAACGCGCAGCGACCGAGGTCGACAACGCGGTATCCACGCTCGTTCAAGAGGCATTGAAAGACTCGAGCGTCATCAAGTCGGACGTGCTCGACACGATCGAGGAGATGATCGCGCGGATCGACCAGAAGCTGACCGCGCAGATGAACGAGATCATTCACGCACCCGAATTCCAGGCGATCGAAAGTACTTGGCGGGGCCTCCACTACCTCGTCTTCAACTCGGAGACCGACGCCAACCTCAAGATCCGGGTCATGAACGTCTCGAAGATCGAGCTGTATCGTAATCTGCGGCTTTACCCCGATGCGCGCTGGGACCAGAGCCCATTGTTCAAGCAGATCTACGAATACGAGTTCGGCCAGTTGGGCGGCGAGCCGTTCGGCTGCCTTATCGGCGACTACTATTTCAGCCACCTCCCCACCGACGTGCAGTTGCTGCGCGATCTCAGCAAGATCGCCGGCGCCGCACACGCCCCCTTCTTCAGCGGCGCCGAGCCGACGCTGATGGGAATGGACTCGTGGACCGAATTGTCCAACCCTCGCGATATCGGCAAGGTGTTCGACACGCCGGAATATGCCGCATGGAAGGGACTGCGCGACCAGGACGACTCGCGTTATCTCGGCCTGTGCATGCCGCGCGCGCTGGGTCGCCTCCCCTACGGCGCGAAATCGGAGCCTGTGGAAGAGTTCGCCTTCGAGGAGGAGACAGACGGGCACACCGGCGACAAATACGGCTGGATCAACGCGGCCTATGCGATGGCGGTCAACATCAACCGCGCCTTCAAGGAGTTCGGCTGGTGCACGCGCATCCGCGGTGTGCAATCCGGCGGAGAGGTCATCAATCTGCCGACGCACACATTCCCGACCGACGACGGTGGCGTCGATCTGAAATGCCCGACCGAGATCGCCATCAGCGATCGCCGCGAGCACGAACTTGCAAAGGCGGGTCTCATCCCGCTGATCCATCGCAAGAACACCGACAAGGCCGCCTTCATCGGCGCCCAGTCGCTTTACAAGCCGAAGAAGTATTTCGGCGAGAAGGGCGTGGATGCAACCGCGTCCGACAACCTGTCGTCACGTCTGCCCTACATGTTCGCAGTGTCTCGCTTTGCGCACTATCTGAAGTGCATGGTTCGCGACAAGATCGGATCCATGAAGGAGAAGGATGAGCTGACGGTCTGGCTGCAAACCTGGATCAACGAGTACGTTGATGCCAACCCAGCCCTATCGTCAGAAGCTCAGAAAGCGCGCAAGCCGCTGGCCGCTGCGAAGGTAGAGGTCATAGCAAACGAGGAGAACCCGGGATATTACAACGCGCGCTTCTTTCTTCGTCCGCACTTTCAATTGGAAGCGATGGATGTCGGCCTCAGTCTGGTTTCACGCCTGCCAGGTCCCAGCTCCTGACGCTGCAGCATCGCAACCGTACACACAGAAATTTGAGAGGACCATGCTATGGCTGTCGACATCTTCCTGAAACTCGATCCGATCAAGGGCGAGTCGCTGGACGACAAGCACAAAGACGAAATCGATATTTTGAGTTGGTCGTTTGGCGAGAGCCAGACCGGTACCTTCCACAGCGGATCGGGCGGCGGCGCCGGCAAGGTCAGCGTGCAGGATCTTCACTTCACGCACTTCGTTGACAAGGCCACGCCGGAACTTTTCAAGGTCTGCGCAAACGGCAAGCATATCGACAGCGCGATCCTGACGGTCCGCAAGGCCGGCGAAAACCCGCTGGAATATCTCAAGATCGAGATGAAGCAGGTTCTCGTGACGAGCGTATCGACAGGCGGATCGCACGGCGAAGATCGCCTTACCGAAAACGTGAGTCTGAACTTCGCGAAGGTCAAGATGATCTACAAGACCCAGACGGAGAAGGGTGGCGCCGGAGCTTCGCCGACGTTTGGCTGGGATGTTCCTGCCAACAAGGAATGGGCCTGATTGTCGGCCCCTCGCCTGGCGCCGGTTGCGATTGGCGAACCGGCGCCAAGCGGTGCGATTTTGATCGCACCTCTCGTCCGGCCCGGTTGCGGGCCCGAAAGCCTGCTGGGCGACGCCAAGTCGGACACCAACGCGCGCCCCCCGGGATTGCATGCGAGTTGGGCGTCATGGGGACCGTGAATGACCATTGCACGAAAGAAGGATCGGCTCTCTCCCCCACTGATGCTGGCATTTCGCTCAGCCCATGAAGCGCGCGACGCACGCAAGAAGCTCAATCTACGCGATGAGTCTGGCGAGCGGGTCATTGCAGGGCGGCGGAGCGCGGGCCGATTTCCAATCTCGGAAACGTTGCTCCGGCGCGAGGTCTCCCATGACCTCGAAACGCTCCTCAATACCATTGCCCTGGAATCGACCCTGGATCTGAACGGCCACGATTGCGTCCGAACCTCAATCCTGAACTTTGGCTTCCCTGATATTGCCCACCGTTCGATCGACGAGGTCGCCGACGACGAGCTCACCGACGCGTTGCGCGAGACGCTCACGACTTATGAACCGAGGCTCGATCGCAACACCATCCGGGTCCGACGCGACGGCTCGGTCGGCCCCGAGCAACTCAAGCTGCGCTTCATCGTTCACGCCGACCTGAAGGCCGAGCCGCTCAACGTCCCCGTGGAGTTCGTCGCCGACGTCGACCTCGACAGCGGCGATATCCAGATCAACCGACTTTAGCATGAACCGCGAATTCCTGGATTTTTACAATCGTGAACTGTCACTGCTCTACGAGCAGGCCGGGGATTTCGCCGAAGAGTATCCCGGCATCGCAGAACGCCTCGGTGGGCTGATCCGGGATCGCTCTGATCCCATGATCACGGGATTGCTGGAAGGTGCCGCATTTCTCGCCGCTCGCGTTCAGCTCAAGCTCAAGCACGAATTCCCGGAATTCACTGCAAACCTGCTCGAGCAACTGGTTCCGAATTACCTTGCCCCGACTCCGTCGGCCATGCTGGTCACGGCACGCCCCCCCTATGCCGACCCAGCGCTACGCGATGGCAAGAAGATCGCGCGCGGCGCCTATTTCGACGCCACCTATCGCGAGAGAGAACGAAGTCTCTCCTGCCGATTTCGACTTTGCCGCGATATCGCTCTTTGGCCATTCGACGTCACCGGCGCCGAATACTTCTCGACGGCAGGCGCGCTGCAGGCGCTCGGGATTCCCGTCGGCGGCGACGTCATCGCCGGGCTCAGGCTGTCGTTGACCCACCGTACCGCGGCCCGGCTCGATGAGGAGCTGCCGGACGCGGAGGCCAGGGCCAAGCCGGAAACCTGGTTTGCAGGCTGCCGCACGAGCGAACTTCCGATCTACCTTTCAGGCGCGGAATCCGACGCCATTGCGCTTTACGAGCAATTGATCTCGAACTGCAAGGGCGTCTACTTCCGGCATCTCGATGATTTCGGCGATCCGGTGGTGACTCGTGCGCCCCATGACTGCGTGCAGCAGATTGGTTTCGACGAGGACGAGTCGCTGTTTCCCAACGACAACCGGGTCTTTCGCGGCTCGGAGCTGCTGCGGGAATATTTCATGTTTCCACGCAAGTTCCTCGGCTTCAACCTGACGGGACTTCGCAGCGTGATGCCACGGCTGCGCAGCAAATCGATCGATATCGTCTTCGCTTTCGATGAACACAATTCACGGCTTGCCGCCGCGGTGCGGCCCGATACCTTCAGGCTCTATAGCGCGCCGGCAATCAACCTGTTCGAGAAGACGAGCGATCGCATCCCCGTCAAGTCGAATACGCACGAGTACCATGTGGTGCCCGATCGCAGCCGCTATCTGGAATACGAACCGCACCAGGTACTCGAAGTCTACGCGCACTTTCCGGCCGACAAGGACAAGCGGCCGGTGCGCCCGCTGTATTCGGCCGCCGTCGACCGGACCAGCGGATCGGTCGAGGGGCTTTATTTCACCGTTCGACGGTTGCCCCGGCGCCGCACAGTGGGAGAAAAGACGTACGGCGCATCATCGGACTACACCGGGACGGACATGTTCCTGTCTCTGCTGGAGCCCGGTGAACTTAGCGGCGAAGGTGCGGTCGCCGAACTCAGCGTCCGGGCGCTGTGCTCCAACCGGCATCTCACCGAACACTTGCCGGTCGGCCAGGGCGGCGCCGACTTCCGCCTGTTGGACGATACTTCCCTTGATCTGATGTGCGTCGCCGGTCCCACCCGACCACGCGAACCGATCGTGGCCCAATTGCGCAGCCGCAGCGAGATCGCGAACAGCGGAATCGTCAGCTGGCGGCTGATCAACATGCTGAGCCTGAACTATCTTGGCCTCGTCGAGCGCGGTGGCGGCAAGAACGCCGGAGCCCTGCGCGAAATGCTGTCCTTGTTCGCCGATCAGTTCGACGACGCCACGGAACGCAAGATCCGCGGCGTGCGCAGCATAGAAAGCCGGCCGGTCGTACGGCGGGTGCGCGAGCGCACCGGCAGCGGCGCAGCGCGCGGCCTGGAGATTACCATCACGCTCGACGAGAAGGCATTCGAGGGCAGCGGCGTGTTCTTGCTCGGAGCCGTGCTGGAGCGCTTCTTCGCCGACTATTCGGGCTTCAATACCTTCACACAGACGGTCGTCTCGACGCCGGAGCGCGGCGAGATCATGCGTTGGCCGCCGCGCATGGGCACGCGGAGACCTCTATGACGCTGATCGACCAGATGAAGGCGGAGCCCTGGCGGTTCGATTTCTTTAATGCGTTGCGCCAGCTCGAGCGCGCCAACTCGGATCGACCGCGGATCGGTGACAGCGCTGCACGCCGCGAGGAGTATATCGACCTCGGCCAAGTGCCTTATCTGGAGTTCCCCGCCTCCAACCTTGCGGCCGTCGACGACGTGGGTGGCCGGCTCAGGATACTCGTCAAATTTCTCGGTCTCCTGGGGCCGCAGGGCGCGCTGCCGCTTGCCACCACCGACGAGAGCCTCAGTTGGTGGCTGATGCGGGATGACGCCTTCCCGCGCTTTCTCGATCTGCTCAACGGACGCTTTCTGCAACTCTTCTTTCGCGCCTGGGCCGATGCGCGGCCGATCGCTCAGCACGACCGTCCGGCGGATGATCGCTTCATCGCCTATGTCGGCTCCTTCGCCGGCCTCGGCTCCGACGTTTTCGCTGATCGAGACACCGTACCGGACATGGCGAAGCTCAGCTTTGCCGGACTGATCTCCCCCAGAGCGAAGTGTGCGTCACGGTTGACGCGGTTCCTGCAGGGGCTGTTCGACGTCAAGGTCGAGATCGACGAATTTGTCGGCACCTGGCTGTCATTCGACCCAAGTCATTGCAGCCGGCTCGGCGGAACCCATGCCAGGCTCGGCCGGGACGCTCTTCTGGGCTCACGCGTGTTCAGCGTCGAGGACAAGATCAGGGTGCGGGTCTTTGTCAAGAATTTTACCCAGTACGAACAGTTCTTGCCGACCGAAGCGCGCAACTTGTCGGAGCCTCTGGCGGACGCCGTGTTCTTCTATATCGGCGACGAATTGGAATGGGAGGTGGAGCTCGCCATTCCAGCGGGAGAGGTCGTCCCGGTCAGGCTCGGACAGAGCGGACGACTTGGATGGACCACCTGGGTCTCGCCGAACTGGACTTCCACGGAAGAATATCGCCGCGATGCCCGCTTTCAGCTCAGCGAGCGCTTGAGCGCCCGTCGGGCCGCCGCAGCCGATGCCTCGGCGATTTGAACCTATCCGTAGCGCCGATTGCCTAAAGCTATGGGATTCGATGAAATTTCCGCTTGATGCCAGGCATCCGCGGATGGATTAAGCAGGAGGATCCGCCGTGACCGACATCAGCATTGAGGCTGTAACGGGCAAGCTGAACCGGGCCGGCTATGATGCCTTCATACAGGCCCTGCGCCACGCAAAGAGCGCCGGCAATCGCAACGTCGAGCTAGCGCACTGGCTGTTTCATATCCTGCAGCAGGAACGCAACGATCTCAGCCTCTCGGTCGATCATTACAAGCTCGACCGGGCACGCTTGTTGTCGGACCTTGCCGGCGTGATCAATGGCTTTCGTAAGAACGAAACCGACATGCCGGGCGTCGCCAATCCGGTCATCGATCTGCTCGATCGGGGCTGGCATTATGCCACGCTCTTCTTTGGCGAGACCCAGATCCGCACCGGTCATCTGCTCGTGGCGGGCCTGAAATCGAATGATATTCGTCGCACGCTGAACAACCTCTCGCAGGAATTCGCCAAGGTCAACGTCGACGCACTCGCCGCGGAGCGCCGCAATGTCTGGGCCGGCTCCGACGAGGAAACCATGCGGCCGATGGACGGTTCGGGCCTGGTCGGCGCAGGCACGGAAGGCGCGGCCCAAGCGGGTCCCAAGGGGACGACGCCGCTCGACCGGTTCTCCCAGGATCTCACCGCCAAGGCCAAATCAGGTGAGATGGATCCGATCCTTGGCCGGGACGAAGAAATCCGCCAACTGATCGACGTGCTGATGCGACGGCGGCAGAACAATCCAATTCTTACCGGCGAGGCTGGCGTCGGCAAGACCGCAGTTGTCGAGGGATTCGCCCAGCGAATCGCCGCCGGCGACGTGCCGCCACCGCTCCGCGGTGTAAGGCTTTGTGCGCTCGACATCGGCCTGATGCAGGCCGGTGCTTCCATGAAGGGTGAGTTTGAGCAGCGCTTGCGCTCGGTGATCGACGAGGTCCAGAGCTCACCCACCCCGATCATACTGTTCATCGATGAAGCCCATACATTGATCGGCGCCGGCGGCGCGGCCGGCACCGGTGATGCGGCCAATCTCCTGAAACCTCCTCTCGCCCGTGGCACGCTGCGCACGATCGCCGCCACCACATGGGCAGAATATCGCCAGTATATCGAGAAAGACCCCGCGCTCACGCGACGCTTCCAGCCGATCCAGATCGATGAACCGGAAGTGGAGACCTGCTGCATCATGCTGCGCGGACTTCTCGGTCCGATGGAAAAGCACCACGGCGTTCGCATCTCCGATGCTGCGATCGTCGCAGCGGTCAACCTGTCCCACCGCTACATTCCTTCACGGCAGTTGCCGGACAAGGCGGTCAGCCTGCTTGATACCGCCTCGGCGCGCGTGGCCATCAGCCAGAGCGCGACGCCAGCCCTGATCGAGGATGCACGCGTTGCGATTACCGCTCGTGAAGCCGAGAAATCGGCACTCGTCAGCGACAGCGATCTTGGGCTTAAGGACAGCGACCGCATCACGGCGATCGACAACGACATTGCGGCACTGAAGGACAAGCTGACGAACCTTGAAGCCGATTGGGCCGCAGAGCAGGAACTCGTCAAGGACATCCGGAGCATCCGGGAGATTCTGTCCCAGCCCAAAGAAGGCGAAGATCCGGCTGCCAGGCGCGCGGAGTTGCGCGGCAAGTTCGACACACTTGAGAGCATCCATCCGGAGAAGCGGATGGTCTATGCCCATGTAGACCAGCAATCGGTGGCGTCCGTTGTCTCTGACTGGACCGGCATCCCGGTCGGCCGGATGATGCGCGACGAGATCGAAACCGTGCTGAAGCTACCGGAGATCCTCAACCGCCGCGTCGTCGGCCAGTCTCATGGGCTGACGATGATCGCCAAGCGAATCGAGACCAGCCGCGCCAAGCTTGACAACCCTTCCAAGCCGATCGGCGTGTTCATGCTGGCTGGTCCATCCGGCGTGGGCAAGACTGAAACCGCCCTGGCGCTTGCCGAGACCCTTTACGGCGGTGAGCAGAACATGATCACGATCAACATGTCGGAGTTCCAGGAAGCGCACACCGTCTCGACCTTGAAGGGTGCACCTCCCGGCTATGTCGGCTATGGCGAAGGTGGACGCCTCACCGAGGCTGTCCGGCGCAAGCCCTACAGTGTCATCCTGCTCGACGAGGTGGAGAAAGCTCATCCCGACGTCCACGAGATCTTCTTCCAGGTGTTTGACAAGGGAACCATGGAGGACGGCAACGGGCGGCGGATCGACTTCAAGAACACCTTGATCATCCTTACCACCAACGTCGGCACCGATCTGATCATGGGCCTCTCGCGCGATCCAAAGTATCGCAACGAGCCGGAAGAGCTCGCCAAGATGCTGAGGCCGGAACTGCTGAAGGTGTTTCCCGCAGCGCTGCTCGGACGCATCGTCTCGATACCGTACTTCCCGCTATCCGACGAGATGCTCGCCGGGATCGTTCGGTTACAGCTCGACCGGATCGGACGACGCCTCCGCGACAATCATAACGCGTCCTTCGACTACGATGACGCGGTCGTGGAGCACATTGTGTCACGTTGCAACGACCCGGATTCCGGCGGGCGAATGATTGACAACATCATCACCAACACCCTGCTCCCGGAGCTGTCGCGCGAGTTCCTTAGCAAGTCGCTTGCCAAGGAAGAAATCAAGCAAGCGCGGGTCTCGATCGAGAACGACAAGTTCGCATATTCGTGGAACTGAGGACGATGAACATTCAAACCGAGCATCGCCACCCGAACGCCGGTCCCACGCCATACGACGAGGTCTACTACCCCGGCCACGTCTACGGGCTCACTCATCCGAACCATCTTGCTACCATTGCTGCCGTTTACGGCATACAGTCAGCGCCGGTCGAGCGTTGCCGGGTGCTGGAGCTTGGCTGCGGCGTTGGCGGCAACCTGTTGCCGATGGCCTTTCAATATCCAATCAGCGAATTCGTCGGTGTCGACCTGAGCGGCGTGACGATCGAGCGCGGCCAGCGAAACATCGCCACATTGGGCCTGAGCAACATCAAGCTTCTCCATTGCGACATCATGAATGTCGACGCAGGCTTCGGGGAGTTCGACTACATCATCGCACACGGCGTGTATTCCTGGGTGCCGCCGGCGGTGCGCGAGAAGATGATGATGATCTTCAAGCAGAACCTGGCTCCCCGCGGGGTCTGCTACGTCAGCTACAATGCGCACCCGTTCTCGCATCTTCGCGACATGGTCCGCGACATGATGCGGTATCACACCCGCCGTCTCACCGGCATGAAGGAGAAGGTCGGACAGGCCCGCGCGATCCTGAAGTTCCTGAGCGACGGCTCGAAGGCCAACTCGGTGCACGGCGCAGTTATGCGCGACCAGTACAACCGCGTCCTCAAGTCCCCCGACGAGCTTCTGTTTCACGACGATCTCGATGATGGTGCCGAGGCGTTCTTGCTGCATGAGGTCGCCGAGGACGCAAGCCGCCATGGCCTGCAATATCTGGGCGATGCTGATTTTTCACGACGCTATCTTGCCGGCTATTCCGAGGAGGTTCGCGCGACGCTGCAGCGCTTCCCGGAAAGCGAGTTCATGGCGCGCGATCAATATCAGGACTTCATCGACGGCAACGGCTTTCGGCGCACCTTGCTCTGCCACGACAGCATTTCGCTGTCCCGCCAGGTCGACCTCGATTTCGTCACCCGGTTCCATTTGCTGAGCACGACCAACCCGGTCGACCCCGACGCCTGCGTGACCGACGATTCCGCGATGGAATTCGAGAACCAGGACGGCAGCAGGGTCACGGTAACCAATCCGCTCTTGAAGGCCGCGCATCTATGTCTGGGCCGGGCCTGGCCGCGAGCATTATCATTCGACGAGCTGCTCGATGGGGCCCGCGCGCTGCTGGGCGACCGGCGGGCGGATGATGACCAAAAGGTGTTGACGGAGGCGATGTTCATCCTGGCTTGCAGCGGCGAGGTTTCGTTCCTGCTGTCGCGTCCCTTTTTGTTGAAGGAAGCTACCGAGCATCCGCAGGCGAGCCTGCTCGCGCGAAGACAAGCGCAAACAGGTCCGCTCGTCACCAACCTCCTCCACCAAACGGTGCAGTTGGAGGACGACCGGACCAGGGATTTCCTGCAATTGCTCGACGGAGCGCGGACCATCGACCAGATCACGGCCGAAATGACGGAAAAATTCGGCCCGACCATCCGGATAGACCAGAAGGATAATGCCGGGCAGCCTGCCGAGCCGTTATTGCTGTCAACGCGAGAAAGCGTTCAGCGCTCGCTTGCGATGGTCGGCAAGCTGGGCCTGCTGGTCGCGTGATGCGCTCAAGTGCGTCGGCTCCGTTGGCGATGAACGGCAGGAGTTGGAAGCTCGTGCCATTTCCTGCAGCGGATGCGGCCCGGCACTCTAGCCGTCGTGGGTATATTGCTGGCCGAGGAGCCATCCCGTGAGAATACCGCCGGGTCCGCTGGCATAGACCGGATCAAGGCCAACACCTGCGCGCAGCATCTTCCATTCATGCTCGCCGACCCAGGGAATCCCGGGATCGCCCTTCTGATACTGGGACAGCAGCGTTCGGGCGACCTCTGCGGCATTGGCGTAGATCGGCCCGTTGGCCCAGCGAGGGCGGGGCAGGCCTGTCATGCGGCAATAGAGCGCCGTGCAGACGTAGGCAGACGCCTCTTCGGCATTGGCATCAAGGCCTGTACGCAACAGATCGTATGCCGCATGCAGGCTCTCGTGGACGATATAGGCCTCGTCCATCCGCCCCGCTGCCGACACGACCTCCAGCGTGTTTGCCGCAACCGCCGTGCCGTCCGCCCTGGTTCTCGCGACATCGTTGTATTGTGCAGCAACGCCTGCCGCGAGATCCGTCGGAGGTCTGACGGTGACCTGCCCCAACCGGATCGCGCGGGCGACGTGATGGAACGTTTGCGGCGCAATCGTCACATGGCTGCCGCGGATCGGAAACCGGAAGCGCATGCGTGCGACCGCCGGGCCATGGAGTACGTCCAATACCCTGCTCCGCAGTGACATTTGATCGTCCTCGTTGTTCGCACTACCCCACGGTTGGTGGTCGCCGTTTCCGATCAGCAGGTTCAAACAGTCATTGCACCGGCGCGATAGGAATTCGAATAACCTGGGCCGGGCGGCAGCTTGGTCGAACGAGCCGGCATTGAACCCGAACCCGTCCGGGCGAGACCAATTTGGGGCGAGGATTGCCTCGGAGTGCGCCCCATGACGACGACCGATCCGACGACGACCGACACTTACCGGAAGATCGCGGCACGACTGACCATGCTGCGGCCGCAGATCGATTTGAAGAATTATTTTGCCGGCCCCAACCCGGATGTGCGCCTTTATGACGAGAAGCCCTACATCCGGCACCAGCTCGAGAAGTATGGTGTCGCTGCCGCGACGACCACGCTCGACGGCGTCACCTTCCTGCCCAAGGACTGGGAAGAGCTGATCAAGAAGCTGCGCATTGCCAAGACGACGGACGGATTCGACGCCTTCGCCGAAGGGCAAAGCCCGGAGAAAGCGTCGCATTGGGCCCTCGATCTGTCGATGGCGGCAACGATCGGCAAGGGGTTCCGGGAGATCTGGCGCCCAAAGCTGTCGGACAGGCCGCTCTCAACGCGGGATCTCCCGGGCCGCCATGGCTTCGGGCTCGGGCGCGACCGCGGACAATGGAGCGACGCCTACAGCTCGCAATTCGGCAAGGACCCGCAGCCCCAGGACATCACCTCGTTGCATTTCGCCGTAGCACCTGATCGGGTGAACGTGCACATCGACGAAACAGGCTTCGTATTCGAAGGCGTGGACGGCGCCCTTACGGTCGGACCGAACTTCGTGCATCACGCCGGCAATGAGCTGTTCTGGAAGAGCAACAAGCATATACCGCAATGGGCCGCGGAGCACATCGATCTGATCCTGCCGAACAGCGCGAACGACTTTTCGCGCGTGGGCATTTCGGTCGACATGTACCAGCGCAAAGACTTGCGCGTTACGGTCACGGGCTCCTGCGGACTTTTCGGCGGTTTCGAGTGCTCCGGAACCGTGAGCATCAGCGGCACGCATGATCTGCTCGGCTCGAAGCCAAAAGGCCGGCGCTAAAGCGGATATCGCTCGTTCGACATTGCTTCGTGTCTACGCCTCCAATCTACGAATGAGGCTCTTCGATTTGCCACTGCCAGTTGGTGGCCCGAATGAATGGAACCATCGAACCGCCTCGAGGTAGCGGCGACCAATAAGTATTGGTGGCGAGAACGCGTAGTTCCGCAGGAATCGGCGGGGGAGGTCTTACATTGCCGAACCAGGAAAGGCCGTTGAAGCCCGTCGTCGAAAGCTATGTACCGCCCGCGGGAATCCGGCATGCGGTGACGGCAGGCGAGACCTGGATATCCCTTGCCAAGCGGATCGGCATCGCCCCCTGGGACCTCATCGAGTTCAATTTTCCGGGCGTCAAGCTCGTCAAGCAGCGCGATTTCCAACAAGCCACACGCCAGGTGAACTGGTACCTGGCCGAGTATGTCGGCTGCCGCGCGATGTCGCCCGATCGCCAAAATTTTGCGTTTTCCTCCGGTACGACGGGCGGGAGAGGTGGATGGCGAGGGGGATTCATCTATCTGCCGCCAGGTACGCCGCCTCCCCCGCCGATTGCGCCCACTCCACCGGTTGCGCCCACCCCAGCGGCTCCGACCCCGCCGGAATGTGAAGGAAGCCGACCCAACTTCGCGCGCGTGCTGGACGTGAGCGAACGGGATTTCGCGCGCAACGTTTTTGGCCCGACGCTGCCGCCGTGGGAGACAATTGCGATTACCAATGGCCTGGGAGCAGGCGGAAGACCGTGGACGAACGATGGACCGTTCTTCAGGGGAGGCAATCCCATGGTGCCGAGCATGCGGTATGCCATCAATCTTGGCAGTGTCGCGTTCAGTAACCTGGCATCGCCTAGCCCCACCTTCGGTCTCTTGTGCGACGACTTCGGTCGCATTTGCGACCTCTTCGTGCACGAAATGACCCATGTGTGGCAGGCGTTCAACGATTCAAACTGGACGATGGCGCGCTCGTTCTGGGCGCAGACAATCGGTTCCGGCTACGAGTACACGCCGGGCGATTCCTGGGACTCATACAACGTCGAGCAACAGGCACACATCGTTGAAGATTGGCACAAATACAAAATCAGTTCTCCGATGCTTGCCGAGGAGCGCTATCCGTACGTCCGGCTCGTGATCCGCTCTGGACGCCTCACTTTTCCTCGCGGGCTGGATCTTGTGGCATTGAAAAAGGACCTTCAAGATCTGCGCGCAAGGCACCTGGACTAGAACCCGCTGCAGGGGAGTGGTCGGGAGTCTACTTAACTGAAGCACCGACACGCCGAGCATTCGACGCGGTGCGGTCGCGCATTCTTCCTCTCAAAAGTATTTTTCCGACTTGCGTGCTGGTCAGCTTCGCAGCGCAAGCACACGGAGAAGAATTGCGCGGCCGCCATGCGACAGGCGATCGTGAAACAGTTCGGAGAGCCGGTCTCCACGCTTCCGCACCGAAAACCTCTTCCGGAGCTCATGGGCGCGAGACAGCGAGCAATAGAGAAAATCACGACGTAGCCGGCGCAGGCGGCTGCCATAGCCTCTAACATCGGCGCTCGCGTAGGCCTCCATCAGGGTGCGCATCAAATAGTCATCGCTCGGATCAACATAAGTTTCGTGGGAAACGCTCGATGAACGCATCGACACGGGTTCATCGCTCGACAGAAATAGGTTCCTGCGGGTCAGCCCATCCGATACGCCCGTCGCTTCTTTTGTGAAATCTCCATAGTTCACAAAAGGCAGCGCTGCGAGTTGCCGGCGCAGATTTTCGAGCGTCGCCGACGGGATCCGGACGCCGTTGCCCGCGCTGGTGTCGAGCTTATTGGCGCGCACCGTGGCGTAGAGGTCGCCCCAGAATTTGTCCCAGGGGGCGGTGCCGTTGCGGTTAGACGACGGATTCTTGCGAACGCTATATGTGGTTTGAGTGAGGTAGGCCGCCAGTTCGCCCATGTGGCGCGTAACAGCGCCGTCAGGATCATAGACGTCGATCATGGCGTGGACGCACTCATGCAGGAGCAGCGCCCGATCGCTATCATTTGCGGGCGGCGACTTCTTCTGCGTCAACAGAACATCCGTAACCTGATCGTAGAAGGCGAGATCCTGAGTGCCGCCCTTCACCAATATATTGCCGGCGCGAATGTGATCGCGAACTGTCGTCAAGTATTCGCCCTTGATATGGATCTTGTCGACGTAGAACTCGATACCAAGCGCGACCGAGTCACTGAGTGTGTCCAGGACGTCGCCTTCGGTCAGTGGCATGACCTACCTCCCTTGCGTGGTCGAGCAATAGTGGTCCGGCCAGGCTCCGCAAGCGCTGAAACGCTGTACTGCACCAATAGGAGCCGCCCGCCCCTCCGTTCGCGTTGTGGAAGGTGGCTAGATCGTCCCGCCGCCGCCGCCGAAGATTTCGACGACCACAGCGCGATTGGCGGCCCTGTTCATCACGGTCGTGTTGTCCTTCAGATACTCGTAGTGTGAGGCGGGCTTGACGGAGAAGACGCGCGAGCGGGCGCTTGGGCCGAACAGGTGAAAGACGTTCTTGGCCCGGCCCGTGCGCAGGAAGCTGTTGTTCCGTTCGCCGCCGGTGCTGTCGCTGTATCCGACGATCTGGAACTGCAACGACTTGTCGGTCTCAAATCGGATGAGCTGCGCTGCCAACAGCGGATCGCGCTTGGCGATGTTCTTGAGATGCCGCCAGTCGACGCCGAAATCCCAGATGATGAGATATTGGCAGATGCCGGCCGGCGGGACCAGACTGACGTCCACACCGAGATGGCCGACCTCGGTGCGGGACGTCGCGACTTCATTGGCCACGTAGGGAAAGACGGCGGCGCTGTGAACCTTGGCAAGCGGCGAGCACTGCGGTTGCGTCGCCATATTCGGCATCTGTTCCACCGGGCCCGGCGGCGTGTATTGCGGCAGTGGCTGCGGCGCGCGTCCCATGGCAATTTCTCCCATTGCTGGCGTGGCCTGCCCAAAGCTGAGCACTGGAGGGAGCGTCGGCTCCCACCACGGCTATGACTAGTAGTGACGTGAGCGGTCGGGGAAGTTCAAAGGCGAGGTGCGGGCGCCCTCAACAGGGCCATTAGCGGACATTGATTGGCCTTCCGCGCTCTCCGGAAAGCGGGGTAGGCTACGCCTATTGCCGTCCGTGCCAAATTGTTGCGGAGGAACTGGCCATGAAACTTCGCCGCCGAAATTTTCTGCATCTCGCCGCGGGGACCGGCCAGATTGTTTTCCCGCCGCCGAAGGAGGCTCTCATTTCCGCGCGCAAGATTTCGCGTTGACGGACCGAACTAAGACAGGAGAACCAGACATGGCCGCCTTTCAAGAGGTTTTCCGCCGCTCCGGCATCGATGAGCGCCGCAGCCCGCCGGGCATGGTGGTGCCGTTCGGCGGCTCCAACATCGTGGCGCTGATCGATCCCGGAAGAAAGCTCAAAGTCGATCCTAACGCCCATGCCCTCGGGATCAAGGAGATCGATGGCGCCGATACCCTTAGACGCGTCATGCAGGCCAGAGAAACCTTCTCCAAACCCGATATCGATCCGCAGCTCAGGGCGGCGTCACTTCCCGCCACCTTCAATGGCGATGCACGGTTTTTCGAGATCAATGGCCGGATTAAGCCGATTGGTTTTCCCGGCCTGGAGGTGGTGGCCCGTTCGGCCGGCCGGAAGATCGAAGCCAAGCTCTATGTCGTGGTGCTACCGGAAATCAAGATCAAGGTGGCGCTCCGCAATGTCATGGTTCCGGGGAGTGGCGGCGCTCCGGCGTTTCACGCCAAGAAGCCCTGCAACGAGCAAGACGAATTGCTGACGATGAACAATATATGGAGGCCGCAGGCCAACATCCGCTTCGAGCGGGTGCCAAGCGACTGGCTGGTCATCGACGACTCGCAGGCTGCCATCAAACAGGAGATCGCCAATGCGACTGGCATGAAGGATGCGAGCCTGGCGACCTTTCCCGATGTGATCGACGTCGAGAAACTGAAGGGCATCTTCGTCAAACACAAAGTTCAGGGCGCCCATCTAACCATTTTCTGCGTCGATAAGGTTTGGTCCAATGGCGGCCTCGCCAATGGCTCGTTTGCTCGCGGGCTGGACCTTGCCTTCATCAGCTCGCAACGCGGGCCTAACACGTCTGCCCATGAATCCGGCCATTTTCTCGGCTACTACTCGAAGAGCGCGAGCAAACCTTGGGACAGCCAAGGCCACACGCTGGAGACCGATCCGAAAACCGGAAAAGAAAACAGGGCGGAAGACATCAAGATGCTGATGCGCGGGGGAGGCGCCGGGTGGAAAATCCCGTTCAATCTCGTCAAGGAGTTCCGCGACTTCCCCGGCTAGCATCCGAAGATCAGACAGAAGCTGGAAATCACTCCAGACGTTGAATGTCGCCTTGGGTCAGAAGCTGCCCCGACGGCCCCGAAACGCTTACTTTGCCACCTGGCAGGCAGAGCGTGTCATCGGCCATCATGACCGCAATACGCTGCGCTTACGCCTCGATCCCAAGGGAGATTCGACAGACCTTGAGCCGGGCATGAGTGTCTGGCTTGAGAACTAGTCACGTGAATCTAAAGTTCGCCACATAAAGTCCGCTGAGCTTTATAGCAGAAGCGTTTGACGGAAGCCAAAATCTGGTCTGCGGACTTGGTCCATTTGAATGGCTTCGGTTTTCTGTTGTGCAGGTCGATGAAGGTACGGATGTCGGCCTCGAGCTGCCTGACGGAGGTGTGAACACCTCGCTGGATCTGTTTTCTGGTGAGTTCAGCGAACCAGCGCTCGACCTGATTGATCCATGACGCGGAAGTCGGCGTGAAGTGGACATGATAGTGCGGCCGACGGGCGAGCCACGCTTTGATCTTAGGTGTTTTGTGGGTGGCGTAGTTGTCCATGACGAGATGGACATCGAGGCCTTCAGGAACTTGAGCATCGATCCCTTTTAAAAACTTCAAGAACTCGACTGCCCGGTGCCGCTTATAGCATTTGCCGATGACGAACCCCGAGGCGACATCGAGCGCGGCAAACAGCGAGGTCGTACCATGCCGCACATAACTGTGCGTGCGCCGTTCCGGTACGCCCGGCATCATCGGCAGGACCGGCTGCTCGCGATCCAGGGCCTGGATCTGGCTTTTCTCATCGATACTGAGGACAAGGGCTCGGTTCGGTGGGGACAGGTAAAGGCCGACGATATCGCGGACCTTGTCGACGAACAGCGGGTCGCTCGACAGCTTGAATGTCTGGCTGCGGTGCGGCTGCAGGCCGAACGCCATCCACATTCGGCGGATCGTGGTGTGGGAAAAGCCAGTTTCCTCAGCCATTGAGCGGATCGACCAGTGCGTCGCGTCGGGTGGCGTTGTACGCAATGTCCGCTCAATTACCTCAGCAACCTGATCGTCGTTGATGGTTCGAGGGCGGCCAGGGCGGGCCTCGTCAAGCAGGCCATCACAGCGATCCTTCAAAAATCGGCGACGCCACTTGCCAACGGTGTGTTCGTGGAGGCCGAGTTCGGCAGCCACGGACTTGCTTGGCAAGCCATCCGCACACCGCAGGATCGCGCGGCAGCGCTCAGATAGCGATCGGGCAACGCGATGACGACGAACTTGCCTCTCCAAGTACGCCCGCTCCTGCGGACTAAGCACCAACGGCGCGATCGGCCGGCCTCGTTCACCTGCATTCGCCACGAGCTCTCTCCTCTGTAGAGATTCGAGCTATCAACTAATGTGGCGAACTTGCGTTCCAGATGACTAGGCTGTGTACTCATTAAGCAGCTGGCCGCCTTATGTCCGCTCAACCCCTAACAGCGGCGGGAAAGCGGACGTCTGCCGAGGTCGCTGAAGGGCCGATATTGTTGCAAAAGTCGATTTTCGCCGATGACCAAAATTCTGCGGGCCGTGGGCGCGACTTTCGCGTACAAGATGCGAGGGACCTCACGGCCTCACGCAAAATTCACAGGCGACTTCGGTAACGCGATTGAGGTCATACGAATCAGCGATCGCTCGCTGCTTAGTGTTTTCGCGAAGAAGCTTGAGCCCTGCAACTTTCGACTTTTGCAACACAATCGGCCAAGAGGCGACATCGCTCACTTGGTTGTCGTTTCGAAATCTTTGCCGACTTCCGATAACATTGGCGCTGTTACCTTCTTTCAGGTGCCGCCCGAAGCGATCCGCCAGCCTCACTTCAGCCTCGACGTAACACCGAGCAAACACACCAAAGAGCGCGACGCAGCAACATCTCTCGACTGACTTTGTGCACGGTTGCGTGCATAAACTCCGTGATTCACGTTGAAATTTGGTCACGAGTTAGGTCAAGCCCCTTGATCTTTGTCAATGTCGGCATCAACCGACGGGCCTCCTTAAGCAAAGGGGGCGAGACAGGATAGGAGCAAAACGATGAAGCGGATGATTTTCAGAAATTTTGCAATTGTAACTTCGGTTATCGCCTTTGCGACACTGTTCACCGTTGACTGGTCTGAGCAGCGCGGGATTTCGCTGTCAGTTGAGAGTGCCCAAGCGAGGCGGCTCTATGTCAGCCCGTATCCCTATAGTCACTACATACCCGATCAGTCCGGTCTGCCTTGGTACGCAGTGCGGGCCTACTACGCTGGCGGCCCCTGGTGTGGTGCCGGCGGCACGACCGGGTACGGCACGGCTGTGGGGGTCTTTGGGCGTGCTTCCTACACCTGCTACGACGGTTGGGATAGCTACGCGAAGCTCAATGGCATTGGTTGCACGCCCGGCACCTTGATCAAGGGCGGTGACGGAATCATGTACGTCTGCCAGTAAGCACGCGGACCACAAGGAGAGGCGGCGCAATCGTCGCCTCTTTGAATTCGAAAACGATATCCGACAGCCAGGGTCACGGGCGGACGTTGAGATCGGGGGCCCAACTCGGTCGGCTCGTCACGCGAAACCGGACCACTGCGCCACGCTCGGCCGGGGCCGCCTATGGGCCAATAACCGACATGCAAAGGGAGGCACGCTGCATGGCCGAGAAGTAGTGTTGAATGCTACCGCGGGTCACGAGGTTGGTTACCAAGGCTGGTGGCCCGCAGGCAAATCCTCTATCGACGCACTCCGACGCGATTAACGCCACCATTGGCATTGCCGCCGACGTTATGACGGACTGCAGCGCGCGCAACGGGCCGTGGCCGGAGGGCAACGCCAGCCCGGGCAACGCAACCCACCGGATAGTCGACGTACTGGCAATACACGATCGCGCGGGCCGGTGATGGAGCAAGTGTGGCCCCTGCAAGTCCCAGAAGTGCGCTGGCAGCGATTCCTGTAACCGTCACTGACTTGATCGAAAGTCGCATCTTAGCCTTCATGATGGTCCTCCAAGGGTAGCAAAAGCCGCATTCCTACGGCTTACGATAGCGTGTGCGCGGAGAGATGAGCGACATTGACGTACATCAAGGGTGAGCTGGGCTGTGCGTTAACTCCGTCGAACATTATCCGTGTTTCCTGCCGCCCGTCACCGCGACCTTGATTCAGATCAACCAGCTTCGTGATACCCGCACCAAAATAAGAGACCGACTGGGCTAGGGCGATTAGTTGGTGCGTGCGATGACGCCGACTTGGTATGTCACCTTCGAGGTTCGTAAACGCGGCACGCTGCCGAAGCAGCGGAGCCCTCGGGAAACAAGGACCTTCGCTACGGAAGCAGAGGCCAAGGCATTCGTTCGTGCAAAGCTCGACGAAGGTCTCGTAGTATTTGCGGGCACGATCAATCCGCACGTCCCCAAGCAACTCATTCCGTCGTCCCGCATCCAAGCTTGGCTTGTCGATGAACAATGGAACGCTGAGCGAGATACAGGTCCCGACCGGACGCCGATCACCAGGTTCTGAAGCCGAACCAGCCGAACTGCCCTTGTCGTGCCGCCAGAAGCATCTGCGGCTGGACGTTTCGCCTCGGTCGAGCCGCAACATGCAACATCTTGCGTTGTCGCTTGCGATCGACGGTTTCAGGCGGGCGTGTATCCTGTTTCGGCAGCATCGCGAAAGAATTCGCCACCGCCGGGCTCTGTCTGACGGTAACGGGCGGTTCGGCCACATCCGATGAAGTTGCGACCTCGGTCGCCTCGGCCACGGGCGCAGCGGCGACGATCACCGGCGACTGGGTATCGAAGACAATACGCTCGGGCCATTTGCGATCTGAGTGGATACGTATGGCCGGCCGGTCCGCAGCCGCCTGATCGACGGTCGGGGCCCTCGGCAGCCAATAATCTGCAACAAAGAGCAGTGCGAGCAACACTGCTCCGACCTTCCAGAAATATGCCGCCAGTGGCATGCCGGTCGCTCCGGTGCGCCCCCGAAACATTGACCTGGGCTCTACGTCGTCTGTTACCTGCAGCAAGATGGCCACGAGCTGCTTGATATAGATCAAGCGCGTTCGATCGCTCGCGAACGCGCTCTAACTGCAGCCGGTAATGCGCGCAACTGCCTTCATGTACTTGAGATGAAGTGCGGCGTCACCTCCGTCTGACGGAGAGTTGCGAGCGGTCAGGCGATCCGAATTCAAACAGGTCTCAAGATCGAACCTGATATGCGAGCACCATCCCAGGGCGCTCTTCTCTGCCTCTTCCTTGGAGGGGCCAAACCCCACAAAGGTCTGAACGTGCCCGGCCTCGCCGTCGGCCGTCGATACGAGATTGATTTCCGAGATGTAGAAGGACGAACACTGGGCGGCCTGGGGCTCGGCGCGTGTCCCCTGGATCACCCCGAGAGCGACAATGGTCGTCATGAGGACGGCTCGCTTCATTTTCACCTCCGACAAAGCGAATCCATTGCGGCTATCCATCTGATCGCGACAACTTCATTCGGCGTGCGTTGCCCGCTGTGTGCCCCCCGAACATCGGACCTGGCTGTCCGATCGGGCAAGCCAACCAACGCCAATCGCCGCTCAGGGACTTGAGATAGATCAAGCTCGGCCCGACGAGGGGACGCAGGTTTCGATAGGGTCTGGTTGCCAAGGTGACAGATAATGAGTGACCGGATCTCCGCAGTCCTCTTTGCGTTGGCCTTTGCTTTGGAAATGGGTGGAGCGACCGGCGGCTTAAATTGAAATATTTGTTCATGGTCGTTTACCGCTGCGCGAGGTCGGCGGAGGAATCGATCACAAATTCCGGCCCGCGCTCGTCACGCGCCGTTGCGCGTGTACGCGCCATCGGCGGCTAAAATTCTATTCACAGTCCGGAGAGAGGTTTTCAACGGCTTTGCGAAACGCGGCCGGTTGCCGACATCAGCATCACGCCGATCGACGAAGCGTGATTGCGCCACCCCTGCGCGAGGGGAATGCCAACGCCTAACTGTCATTCATGTCAATGGACAGCACGCGCATCGTGCACGCCAGTAAACAAGAGGATACCATGACCAGCTTCAAAGTTTTGGGCGCAGCGCTCGTTTTTTCCGCGCTCCTTGCGACGCCCGCCTCGGCATGGGAACCCGCCGCGGCATTAGCCGCGGACCCGACCTTCTCCATCTATTCGGGCATGCGTGGCGACATCAATTCGGGCATGCATGCAGTACGGCCACATCGCGGAAATCATACCACCGGCGTCAAGCGCTTTCGATCGCGCTGATCGCCCGGATACCAAACCTGCACCAATCTTGTCCGCTATGCCCGACTGAGCAGACTTTAACGGGAGCCGCCGCCACTTGCGCTCCTTTCAGATCATTCCAATTAGGATGAAAAGATCGACCTCTGTCAGGAAAGTGGCACTCATAATGGCGACCGTAAGGAACGCGTCGCCCGCTGGTAGAGGGGTCATAGCATGCCTCGCGCGCTGCGACGACTGGAACCGGTTCTGGCTCTCTGCCCGCGCCAACACCCTTGCCTATCGCGCTCCGTTAATAAACACCACGCCGCACGGCGCGACGCGTATAGCGGTAATCGCGACGGTCGACACGACGCGCCGTCACGCGGGCGCGCCGGTACGTGACGGCCTGCGCTTGATCAACGCTTAACTCCACGCCGCGCGGTGTCACCTGCGGCGAGACCGGAATGATCGCCAACATCACTGCTGCAAACAGCAGTCCGACAATCGAGGAGACTCTCATTGCACCTACTCCCTATTGTCCACCATGGCCGTGTCACCAACAAAAGCTGTCTGGTCTGTGTGCCTATTTGTCTTGTCGGCCTGAGATCGCCCTATTCCGCCAGGATAGAGCGCGAGAGGCTCCAACTGAGGTCGCCTTAGGGCCTGTTCCGGCAGAGAGAACCAAGCCGCCTAAGAGTGCATCGTCTCTTTCTGCGGCTCCATATCGGAGCTTGCAGCATTGGGGCACGAAAAGGTCGCGCAGGATGTTCCTTTTTATACACCCCGGTTGATTTTCTTGCGGCCAGCCGCCGTTGCTGCGCGGCGAAATAACAGCCATCACGAGCAGGCGCGGCTTCCGGTTTGGGTCATGAGCGGCGGTTTGGAAGTCGGCCAGTCACTTCCGGTCTACCCCAATAAGCTGACGATTTCAGAGCCAAGCCGGACTTCGCGTGAGGACCAAAAGCCGAAGTGGATGTTTTGGGGCTGTTCGCTGCAAACGGACGTCGCTTGTCCGTGAATCCGTGAGGATACGATGGTTCGCGGCGACTCGAGAAATCAACTAACGCGAGTTGGCAACTACCGCACGGCCAACTTAGGTTTCTGCGCCTCTTCGATATGTCGCCGCTGATCGAGAAATGCCTGGCTGGACCGGGTCTTGTACAAGTCCAGATTCTCGGTCTCGTCGGGCAGCAGTGTGATCGCCTCATCGACATAGGTGAGCCGGTGCGGATCCGACTTGACCTTGCGCGCCAGCCGGTGGAGGCGCAGCGCTAGCGATGCCCATTGCGCGGCCTTCACGACGGTCTCGGCGGCATAGCGCGGATAGAACGACCAGGCCGGCTCGACCGGCAGATGCGGACGCCGCTCGTCGCGGCTCTTGAGCCGCAGCACCCCCCCTTCGAGCGGATGGACCCGCTCGATGGGATGGTAGCCTTTGAAATAAAGCGCGTAGGTCCCGATCTTGCCGACATTGTTGCCCATGGCCGCGGCACGCCGCATCAGGGTCTCGATGTGCTCCCAGCTGTAATAGGTGTTCCAGGCGAGCTCACAGGCCCGCTCCCAGTCCGCCTTGGACATGGCGGGGTGGTCGACCGTGACGTGGTCCAGGTCGTATTTGTTGAGGTCCGTATCCATCGCGACGCCCTTCATATAGAGCGTCTTGTGATCCTCCGAGCCCGGCAGTGGTGTCAGGAAGAAGAACTCCAGCATGTCGATCGGCAGCTCATGCTTGACGATCTCGATGTCGCGAACGATCGATTCCGGTGTGTCGTTGGGAAAGCCCAGAATGTAGCCGCCGACGGTCATGATCCTGGCCTTCTTCCAGGCCAGCATCATCTCGCGATAGTCGGTGATCTTGTTCTGCCGCTTCTTGGCGCCGAGCAGACTGTCCGGGTTGATGTTTTCGAGGCCGATAAAGCATCGCCGGACGCCGGCCTTGGCGCATTTCTCGATGAAGTTCGGTAGCTTGTGGCAAAGCGTGTCGACCTGGATCGTGAAGCGAAGGTCCCAGCCCTCCTTCTCGCGCAGCGCGATGATGCGGTCGAGCAGGCTTTCCCAATCCTTGTTGCGCGCAAAATTGTCGTCGGTGAGGAAGAAGGCGAAGACGCCCTGGGCGACGTTGGCGCGGATCACGGCCTCGATGTCGTCGGCGCTGCGGCGTCGCGACTTGCGGCCCTGCACGTTGATGATGGTGCAGAACGAGCACTGGAACGGGCAGCCACGCCCGGCGTCGAAGCTCGTGGTGTGGCCGATAACCCGCCGGATCTGCTGGCGGGGAATGATCGGCAATGGCTGGCTCTCCAGGTGCGGCAGATCGTCGATGTAGTTGTAGAGAGGCTGCAATCGCCCGGCGGCCGCGTCCTGCAACAGCTCCTCCAGCCGTCCCTCGGCCTCGCCTGCGAAGACCGACACACCGAGGTCCATCATCTCCTGAACGCCGGGATCGCGCTCCGGCAGCATCGAGAGGGTGCCGGACACATGGAAGCCGCCGATCGCAACGTGGATTCCGAGCTTGCGAAACCGTCTCGCCAGATCAAGCGATCGGGGAAACTGATTGGACTGGACTCCGACCAGCATCACCATACCGGAATCCGCGGCCTTGATTGCGCGCGCCAGATCCGCGACACGCACCTTCCAGTTGGTCTCATCGATGGCGTCGATCTCGATGTCGAAATCGGGCCCGAGAACCTGGCGTTCACGACAATCGAGCGCGATGCCGTAAAGGCAGGCCAATGAGTTCGAAGGCAGGCCGCCGCGCCACCATCGAATGACGTAGCCATCGTCGTCGTAATGTGACGGCTTGATCAGAACAAGCCGGAAACTCCTGCTCTTGCTCATAAGCAAGGGGTAGCTCGATGTCGGTCATAGGCCAACTGCTTTCCGCGAGGTCCTCGCAAAAAACGACGAACTGTGGCACGAACAACATCCTATCCGAGTACCTCGGCTAACCGCACACGGCGCAATCGCATGTTCGGCACAAATTGGGGTGCGCAGTCGCCAGCTAGTCATGCGCCAGACGTCCGTTCCGGGTCAAACTCGACAAAACTCAGAGTGAGCATAATGCGTCCGCTTTCGGGCACATCGCGGCCATCCCGTCGGCTGGCGCCCATTGAGCCTGACTGCCGAGCCATGATTCAAATCCCCTAACGAAGGGGGCCGAATCATGCGCTACGAACTCTCCGACGAGGAATGGACTGCCATCAGGCCGATGCTGCCCAACAAGCCGCGCGGCGTACCGCGGGTGAATGACCGTCGCGTCCTCAATGGCATCTTCTGGGTGCTACGATCCGGGGCGCCATGGCGCGATCTACCAGACGCCTTCGGCCCGTATACCACTTGCTACAATCGCTTCGTTCGTTGGCGACGAGCAGGTGTGTGGGCGGCGATTATGAAGGCCTTGGCAGCCGCTCACGATGCCGCTGTGCAAATGATCGACACGTCGATTGTCCGCGTGCATCAACATGGAGCCTGCATCGACCGGAATAAAAGACAATGCATGGGGCGATCACGGGGCGGGTTGACCAGTAAGATTCATGCGGTCGTGGATACAAACGGCCTACCGGTCCGAGTTGCGCTGACGCCTGGGGAAGCCCACGACAATCGGCTTGCTGGAAAACTCTTGTCTCGCATGAAGCCTGGATCGATGCTGCTGGCGGACCGTGGCTACGACGCCGATTGGATTAGAGAACTTGCGATCAAGAAAGGAGCATGGGCCAACATCCCGCCGAAAAGCAATCGCAGCGAACCGATCTGCTTCAGTCCCTACCTGTATCGCGCTCGCAATCGAGTTGAGCGGTTCTTCAACAGGATCAAGCAATGTCGTCGGGTAGCGACGCGCTACGACAAACTTGCCGCCAATTACCTTGCCTTCGTGCAACTCGCGTCAATCAGGCTATGGCTCGGCGCTAATGAGTCCACGTCCTAGCGAGGACCCGAGCTCCGAAGTATCGCTTCGGCTGCTCACGTCTCAATCGGCTTCGGAGCTGATGTCGCGATTGGACTGCACCCCACGCCTGGGTACGCTCATTGTTACGCGCGAAGCACTCGATCGAACCCGCACGATTCATCCTCCGTTGCAGGCGAACTCGAGAGGCGCGCCCTGCGCAACTCGTCGGTGTCTTTGATCGCATCGCGTATCGGTGGCATGATGATGCGCGCTGAAGCCCGTGGAAGCCGAAATTGTAAGCCAAGGTTGTCGTTGCAATGCGGACCAGGCTCCAACTTCGCGACGTGACCAAGCCCCTGGGCCAAGCGGCGGTGGGCGCGTTGACGATCGGAATACTGCGTGCCGCTCGCCATTTCGATCCAACCAAGACCGCCAACTTATTCGCTCGGATCACTCGCTCAATCGGGCCCATGATGCGGGAGCAAAAGATCGGTCGAGCCAATCTAACCGCCGCATTTCCGGAAAAATCGCCTGCAGAGATCGAGACCATTCTCGCAGGCGTCTGGGACAATCTCGGTCGAGTCGGCGCCGAATTCGCGCATCTTGATCACATCTGGAACTATGATCCCGCACGGCCCAAAGCTAGCTGCATCGAAATCGACAGGCGCTCATATGAATTGTTTACGCAGCTGCGGCTCGACGGCAAACCGGCGCTGATCTTTGCGAGTCATCTCGCTAACTGGGAACTTCCGGCCCTGGCAGCCGTCGCGCACGGGTCGGATACTGCGATCCTGTATCGCCGACCCAACATCGCGTCCGCCGACCGCATCATCCAGGATATGCGCGCCGTGAAAATGGGCACGCTCATTCCCGCGGGTCGTGATGCGCCCCTAAGACTTGCCGAGGCCCTTAAAAGTGGCCAGCACGTTGGAATGCTGGTCGACCAGTATCTGACCAACGGCGTCGAGGTTACTTTCTTCGGCCGCAAGACCAGGGCCAATCCGATGCTTGCGCGACTGCTGCGGCAGATTGAGTGCCCGATTCATGGTGTGCGCGTCATCCGTCTGCCCGGACAGCGCTTTCGTGGCGAACTGTCTGAAGAAGTGAAGCCGGTCCGCGATGCCGCCGGACAAATTGACATTCAGGGAACGATGCAGGCGGTCACATCGGTCATCGAGGGCTGGATCCGCGAATATCCCGATCAGTGGCTGTGGCTACACCGTCGCTGGAGGTAGCACTTGACTGACTGCGGTAGCCCTTAGTGGAGGTACATGGTCCAGCTCGGCAATGCGGCGGTCAATCTCGCCGATCACGCGTTCCGAGAACGGCCCGAGGTGCATGTACAACGCCATCAGCATCACGATGTACCGTAGCGCGCCCGGATTGGTCTCCGCGACTTCGACGAAGGTCTTCCAGAACGGCTCGCGAACCTTCGGCAGGGCCCGCATGATCTTGTGTACGCTGTCGATGCCGCCAAGCCTCTTGCGCACGTCGCCATCCGGCAGGTCGCGGCGTCGGTCGGACCGGTCGAGCATGGCGGCGAGACGCGACAGCCGTCCTGCATATGCTGCCGGACTGTAGACGTGCCCGAGCACAGCCTTGTAATCGGCAAGGATGTCACGAAGCGGACGCTTAGTATCGAAATTGCATCCGAGCGTGCACTGATCGCCCGTCTGCTCGACATTCATGAGGTCATGGCCCTGGTGCAAGCGGCCTTCCGCGGCCAACCGCCGTGTAAGCTGTGTCCCAGGCAGCGCATAAAGCAGTCCAACGATGGAGACTGGAATGCTCGCCTCCTCGATGAGGTCGGCCATCGCCTGTCCTATCGAGGCCTTTTCGCTATCGAACCCGACGATGAAGCCAGCGGTGACGAACATGCCGTAGCCGTAAATCTTGTGAATGCACTCGGCGATGTTGCGCCTGGTGTTCTGCTTCTTCTTCATCTGCACGAGCGTCTCGGGATCCGGGCTCTCGATGCCGACGAAGATCGCGAAGAAGTTCGCATCCTTCATTGCCTGCAACAACTCGCTGTCGTCCGCGATGTTGATCGAGGCTTCGGTTGAGAACTCGAATGGATAGTCGTGCTCCTCCAGCCAGGCTTTGAGCCGCGGCATCAGGGTGCGGAGGTTCTTCTTGTTGCCGATGAAATTGTCGTCGACGAAATCGACATGCCCGCGATAACCGTGATCGTAGAGCGCCTGCAACTCTGCGAGAATCTGATCGTTGGTCTTGGTACGCGGCACGCGACCATATAGCTCGATAATATCGCAGAACTCGCAAGTGAACGGGCAGCCACGCGAATACTGCAAGCCGATGTATAGATAGTGATCGAAGTTGAGCAGATCGTAGCGAGGCATGGGGCTCAGCGTGACATCTATCGTGAATTTCTCGGCGATGAACACGCCCTTGCGTTCGCCGCTTTCCCAGGCGGCGATGAACTGCTCGATGACCTGCTCGGCCTCGCCGATCACCTGGAAGTCCGCGTCCGCGTAAAGATGCGGGCTGGAGGAGACGTCCGGCCCACCAACACATACCGGCTTGCCGCGCAGGTGGGCGAGATCGATCAGATAGATGGCATCAGGCTGCTGGTTGAGCATACCGCCGATCATCACAAGATCGGCCCAGTCGAGGTCCGCATCTGTCAACGCCTCGGTATTGCGGTTGACGAGCCGGATGTCCCAATGCTTCGGCAACATAGCGGCGACGGTGATCAGGCCGAGTGGCGCCGTTGGATACTTCGCGCCGACGAGTTCGCAGGCCTCCGCATAGTTCCAAAACGAATTCGGAACGAACTTCGGATAGATCATCAGGACGCGGCAGGGGATTGTCATGCTGTTCCAGCCCGGGCGTTGATGGCACAATGCCCCGCTGTTGATCGGGGCTCAAGGGGTCGCTTCGCTCGTCGATAAGGCGTTTGAGTGCTGGTTATGGAGGTGAGCACTGCGGTTCAGCTCGCGCACCTCGGCAGTAGTGCATTGCGAATCAATCAGGTCGGACGCGAACATCGCGGACCGTAAGGCTAGTATTAGTATCAGCAGATACGCGTTCTAATTGGATTTTTTTGGGGCACGCTTTTTCGGTCCAGTTCCGGCACCGTCCCCACGGCAGGGCCAAGCATCCCTGAATGCTTCGATCGCGACGGTGATCCCCGGTTCATTCACTCGATCCGGATTGTTATCAAGATACTGCAGAAAAACCTTCGCACTTTGCAAAGGGCTGCCTTGCGCGGGGGGGCATGCACGCACGTCAGCGGGCAGATTTGGTGAAAAGAGCATCGCGGTCTCGATCATTCCCTCACATGCGCCTGCGGACCGAGCTTCGTCCTGATTGCGAAGCGAGTTCTTGACAAGCAGCTCGCAAGACTTTTGCGCGTCGGTTCCCTTATCGACAACCGTGGCACTGGCCTTCCCGATGATCGCTAGGATAAGGCCGGCAACAATCATATGGACCCGCATCCACGTCCCCCGAATACCCGGCGCGATAGCTTGCAGGCATTGAGTATGCCGCAATAGAGCGGCCGCCCGCGCCGTTCCAGGCGGCTCAGACGGCTTAGCTCAAAAAAAGCGTCTGATCCACCGCGCTCGAATAGGAGCGAAGTGAACTCACCTCTTCCATTTCCACAAAGCTAAAAGAGCCCTTGTCGACTTGACAACACGCAGCTTTACGCGCCGTGACCGCCGCAAAGGTCGGCTACACCGCGATCATGATCGCGAATCAACATCGGCGGCGACAAGCGTGCTGATGGTACAGATCTCGATCCGGCGCGGAGAGCATCTATTATCCTGCCGTGTACGCGACGTGCACTGGTCGATTGATGTCGATGCTCGGCCTCGACGCAGAACCATTGCCTAAGCGGTGATCTTCGTCTGCGACGACAAGTTCTGCGAACCTTCCTCAACTACGCCAAGGAGGACTTCACCCTCAGAACGGTTTCCAACAAGAGCTTAGCCACGACCAAGCGGAGGTGGAGCTGCCTTGCAGCGCAGCGCCACGGACGTTCCATGATCTCCCGGCCTATTCATCAACCAGGCGAGGCAGCGCACGAAGGTTGGTCGTATCGAACCGCATCCTCAAAGAACAAGCTCGCTTGAATTTCTTGAAGACCTCACACCCATCCAGACGCAAGGAAGAGTGGATGAACTCAATCCGAGGATTTTAGCCTCGACCTGGTTCAAGCTGCACCGTTTTTCGTCCCCCGTTCAGCTCTCTGAGTTTGTTGACGTATTCCTCAGGCTTTAGCAGATGAAACGGAGCGTTGAGGCCCATGAACGTCGCTATGCGGCCGATAAAGGCAGTACAGTTTGTCGTTGCTGCATTCCAGAGCGGCGAAGACTCCTGCTGGCGCTTGATATAAGCAAAGACCTTCTTGGCGTCCGCCTCAGACAAATAGACACGATAGCTGGCCGTCAGATATTGCTCGTCAAGATCACCGTAGGTCGCACCCGTCTCAGAAGGGACAAACATAATGTGTCCCAGGATATAGGGCACCTCGTCGCCGGCCGGAGCCAGACCAGCGACCTCGACCTGCTTTTCGCCCGTCTTTCCGTACCAGACGAATGCATGACCGTACGTTGCCGCCGTGCGGGCACGAAAATCAACGTAGTAGGGACCCGTGGCGGCAGCTCTTCGAGCTGGCTTTACATCGGATATCGCCGGCGTAGCAGCAGCCATGGTCGCTGCATGCTTCATCGCCGAACTGGGGAGAGCGTCCCGTTGCTGCTGGTCGGTACGCGCCACGAGTGGTTGCGCGCTACTGATCCCGGCCCCCAAGCCTACAAAGGCCGCCAGCATGGCGGCCTTTGCAAGAAGCCCCAGACCCGGATATTTCCGAATCACTTCCGCCATCTTCGAATCCTCTTGGATCCAAGATCCGATGCCACAGGTAATCTGCTACCCCAAACGAACGCCGCTGGCGTACGAATGAATAGTCAGATCAACCCTTGGTCACCAACGGAGCCGGGGCAGCGACCGGGTATTTGCCCACGGGGCTCTTACCCACGGGATATTTGCCGATCGGAGCTTTGCCAACCGGCGCCGCGACGGCAACCGGCTGAGGCCGTGGCAGGTCCGCAGCAGCTGCGGTTCCCACGAAAGCCAAAGAAGCGATTCCAAGGACAACGAATTTCAACATCGGTTCTCACCATTGTTCGGAACGATTGGATTCACCTGACACGCATAGGAATAACCCGACACTCGCCACGGCACCAACGAATAGACCGGGGAGTCCGCGGTTCCGACCGCTTTTTCTGCCGCATGTTGCGGAAATGGCACGCAAATTGAGGCATCTGGTTCCAAATCAGTCTCGTGGGTACCACAGGTCGAGACGTGCCGGGACCTACCTCAGAGTATCCACGGGAAGACCCGACCGGTCCGCGCCATATAATCGCGATAGCTGTCGCCAAACGTCTGCAACATCATTCGCTCTTCCCTTGCGACGCGGCCAAAGAACAAGATCCCGAAGCCGGCAAGGCCCGCGAAACCGGCGATCCAATTCGGCAGCAGCAATGCCTGGGCGATGGCCCACAGCCAAAATGCCGAATACATCGGGTGTCGAACTCTCCGGTAAATCCCTTCCGTCACAAGCTCATGGTTCTCCCGCACGTCGAGACTTATCGACCAATTCCGGCCGAGTGCACGGTGTGTCAGGTGAAACACGCCCAAAGCCGCAATCGCAAAGAAAGACCCCAGCCAAGCCAACCAGGGATAAAAACTGTGATCTGCGAAACGAGGCATTCCTGTCGCTACGTAGGCGAGCGGCACAAGTCCGAGTCCCGAAAGAGATATGAGCAGGAGCGCAGTTTCCAGGGGGCCGCGAGCGCTCCGCACAACCCTCGCACGGCGGGAACGCCGCGCGTACTTATAGCGTATGAGGTACCAGCCGATCACCAACGCAACGAAGATGACTTTTGAAATGGTGGGCGTCATTTGAATCAGGCTGCCGCGCCCGGATTTCCCAGCAGTTCGCTTTCCGACACCGGCGCGCCCGCAACAAGGCCTCCGTCGTCAGCGATCATCGACACAGCGCCATCCGGGGCGAGCGTCTGGGATTTGGCTGAAATAGGTCCGCATGTGAGCATGAAGTAGTCGTACGATGTTCGCCTGTCATTTCCACTGACGAACTGGCAGTGCACGCGGAAGAAATTGAAGCGGATGCGTTGATACATGTCGTCGTTAAGCATTCGACTAATCTTCACGACCCTGACGGTCGCCTCGTTTTCTGTCGACAAGCCCATTTCGGCCATCGGCCGGCATTTGTAAAAATTCAACGCGTCCGTGAGGGCCTGATAGTCGCCCCAGAAGATCGCGCGGGAATCGGCGACGCGTTCCACCGCCCTGCGAAAGCGCACTGCCTTTGGGTGCAGGCCGATCTTGAGTATGGATGATCCAACGCTCAAGAATGTGACGGGAATCTTTTTCCGACCGAGCGCAGGGTCCCGCTTCAAGGCGCGATCAAGTAGATCAACCGCTAGTACGGCGCCAAGGCTGTGCCCTACGACCACAATTTCGTCTGCGGCAGAGTTGCTCGCCGCAACCACGAGCTCGGCGGCCAACCTGTCCAGCCTCTGCTCTATCTCCGAATTACCGAATCGAATGTACTCGCAAGAGAAAATCCAATCGTCGAACAAGTCGCCCAGGTGCAGCCAGCGCCACGGACCCGCCAACACGGCTGCGAGCCCGAAGAGGCCGCCACCGGTAGCAATGGGAATTGATCCAGTGATCTTGAATGCAGCCACGCCAATCAAAAAGGCGGCAGCGATGAGCAATCCGAACGCGACAAATGGATAGAGAAAGAAAAGTGCGTAGCGCCAATTGGTCTGCAAGTAACGCCAAAGAGTGCCGGTCAGAACGAAATCCAGAAACGCAAGAATGCCGACGGAAATGCGTGAGCCGATGCTTCGCCCCCCGAACACTTCAATTACATCGTGCCATCGGACCAGACGGTAATCGGTTTCGACGAGCCAATCGGGGCCGATTGTCGTCACGTTCCATTGTATCTGGTCGGCGGAATCATGCGAACCGTCGACGGTCGCTTTCACTGACCAAGTACGTTGGAACCTCGCAATTTCGCGCACAAAGCGTCGTTGCGCGCTGGCATGCGACGTGATTGGATCATAGCCGCCGATATGGAATACCAACCGTTTCGCTACAGGCTTGCCGGACATTGCCTTATTCCCGGACTCATACGTGCTGCTCGCTCCCCACGCGTCAATCGACCTGCAATCAAAAACAGACGTTTGAAGCCAAGGGTTGTCAAGAGAGAATCGACCAGTTATTGGGGAACATGGGTCGATTTGTTCTACCATGCGTAAGCCGAACCGCTCGAACAATAGCGTCGATCGGTGCTGCTGTGATTGTCGGTTTGTCCAGCACAGCGCCCTCTCAAGCGCAGGACGGGGCATCATCTGGCGAGAGATGCCTTGCTGCAAATTTGGATGTTTCGCTGGGCGCACAATTGCCCCGCACGGCGGCGCGTTTGAGATCTGGTGAGCCGCTAAAGATTGTCGCGATCGGATCATCGTCGACGGTGGGGCTCTGGGTACTTCGGTCCGCGGCCACATATCCGCAGGTGATGCGCCGAGAACTCTCGAGGCTTAGATCCAATGCAACGATCGAGGTCATCAACAGCGGTCGAGTCGGCGATACGATTCCGAACAACATCGCGCGGTTCGAGCGTGACGTTTTCGCGCACACGCCTGATCTCGTTATCTGGCAATTAGGTACTAATGACGTCGCCTGGGGTGGCCGGCCGGACCAAGGGCTCAAAAGAAGCGTTGTTGAAGGGGTAAGGGCACTTAAGGCGGGGTCTGCCGATGTCGTGCTGATGGATCTGCAATATGCGCCACAGGTGCTCGCTTCCGCTAGCTACTCAACGATGGAGGGCATCATCGCCGATGCCGCGAAGCAGGAACGGGTCGGCCTATTCTCTCGTTTTGCGCTGATGCGTAACTCGATCAATGCCGGAGTTGCGCAAAGCGAGCTTGTAACGTGGGACGGATTGCACAATACCGCCGATGGTTATGATTGCATTGGACGAGCCCTTGCCCGAGCCATCTCAACGAGCGCGCGTTGAGAGGCCCTAGCTCAGGCGAATCGAAGGCTGCGGGCTCGCAAGAGTTTGGGCACCGGCCGTGACAGCGATGCCGAGCGTGCAGATGCCCACCAACGCGAACAAAGACCAATTATCGTCGACAATCACCGCATCTCTCGCAGCGGTGACAGCAATTCGCGCCGACGCTGTCAGGAGGTGCGCTCATGCACCATTATGCCAGCCAACTTGTTGACCTGTTACTGGTGCTTGTCGCCGCGTGGATGGTGCCGGCCACCATCTTTATTATCTACGCCTATTTCGCTCGTCTTAAGAATCCGGTCAGCGAATCGATCTTTGGACGTGTGGTGATCATATCCTTGTTCATCATAACCACGTCGATCTGGCTCCCGATAATTCTGACCGCCATAGTCCTATCACTGATCGGTCATTTGTGGTTCCGCTTCAGGGGACAACTACGCAAATAGCTACATATTGCTAGAGCCGAAAAAGATGGAGTCGAATTAGAGCGGCCCCTCAGAAAACTAAAAAAGGGAAGCGAAGCAATGCCCGCATTTCTCCCTGCTCTGACGATAGCTGCTGTCAATTTTATAACAATCGCCACGGCTGCAGAATGGCGACCGCAGTTTCTCTCAGCGTGCCGAAACGGTTGCGCGCAGCAAGGCGGTTTTTCGACGGACGCTTGCTTGCAGATTTGCATCTGCATGGCGTCAGAGTTGGAAGCGAAGTTTAGTATCGAGACTCTCGGCTCCATTGATCCCCCGAGTGCTGAGCAACTACACCAAACTAACGAAATCAGAATGCTTTGCGTCCGGCGAGTACTAGGACGTTAGAGCTGTTGCCATTGGCACGGTGGTCATCAGCTTGACCCTGACGTAGCTCTCCGTCTTTCCATAGCCGCAAACTTGGCTGCCCCGGCCGTTCGAGGACAATATCGCGCCGACGGCGCATCCGAGTTCTCCCTTGCGAGACCATATCAGCCCTGAGCTCGAAAATGGCCTTTGCGCCTGGTGGATGCGATCGCAAACGGACATGGCGATCCTTCCATTCTCGACCCCGATCGACTGCCTTGGATGCCGAACGAAAGAGGATATCCCAAGAGCTGCAGAACGAACCGCGGTGGAAATAGCCGGCCGCCCAAATGCCTTACTCGGCGAAGCCGCCTACCTACGTTCCCCCAGACGGCATTTCGAGTTTACGGTTTCCCTGGCCTAGCTCCTGCGGGGGGGCACTCTCTCCCTTCGTGAGAAAGGCTGATCGGGAACAGTTCAATAAGATCAATGCATCGCGGCGGTGCATGGCAAAACAGATTTTTTCCGGCCGCCGCGAGATAGGAAACAGGTGGTGATGCGCGGGATGACGAAGGGAGGATCGAGCAGCGGATTATTTAGTCGCCGGGATCCCTAACGCTCGCGACACGCCTTAGTGGGATTATTTCGCACATTGACCGAGGCGACACCGCGAGAGTTGAAATAAAAAGTGAATAGAAGAGCGGGGATATTCCTCAAAGCTGACTTGATCTCTCCCTTCGCTGGCTTTGCGCAACTAATTGATGAGTAAGTAGTGATGACTGATCAGCAATTAGCCTTGGAAGCGATTAGCGACGCGCAACTTATATTGGAAGAATTCCTTCGGCCCCATCCCAAGGATCATGCGCGTATCCTTGAAGAGTTGGTGGAAGTTCTCGAGCGGCCGGCTTTGATCGTTGCTGTAAGTCGATTGCAGCAACACGGCAATTGAGCGCGCCCATGAGCAAACCGCTTCAAGCGTTTTCTTTAACCGTCGGCATTGTTGCGCTCTCATCGCTCGAAATGACCAGCCTGCATGCCAAGCAACAATGCAGCGCCGCAATGCCGCCAAATCCGCAAGGGCAATGGTGGTCCTACCGTATCATCGACGGACGAAAATGCTGGTACGCGGGCAAACCCATGCTGTCGAAAGCATTGCTGGAATGGCCTACAGAGCAGCGTCCCCAACCCGGTTCTCGCGGAGAAGCTACAGGTATCCTCATTGCTAACAAGCCCGGCAATCCTTTGGATGCACAAGCGTTGGCACTGAAAGAGGGCGCTGACACGTTTGAAGAACGATGGCGTGCCAGGATCTCCATCTCCAACACTGGACACGACTGAACAATACTAATGACTTAGCGATCCTGCATCTCGCCTATCGTTGGCGAGGACTTTCGCGCCTGTTCCAGGCCGTGTGCTTCGTTACTCCAGCAATCCCGCGCACTGCGTTCCTCTAGAACAACGCGCCTCCGCAACTCGTGCGCAGCAGCCGTCAAACGAGTCCCTGCAATCAACCGATTGCCGAAGGGCTATTCAACACGCTGGCCCACACGCCAGCCCATTTCCCAGAAGTCCGCCTCAAGCCGAGTGGCTTCCTTGAAGATGGCAATCAGTTCTGCCTCGCGAGCCGGCGTGGCGTAGAGATCGGCGAGATGCTCCAAATGCGCACGCGCATTCGCCGCGACCTCCTGGTATGGCACGCCAGCGTACTCGTCGATCCAAATCCGATAGGAGTTCGTCCTAGCGTCCGCATCGGGTCGCGAGGCGAGCCGCGTTGCGATCTCCGCGTACCCGATCACGCAGGGGGCAAGTGCCACCTTGAGTGCCAGCAGATCGCCGCGCATTCCAGCATCGAGCACGTAGCGTGTGTAGGCCAGCATCTCGACCGCCGGAGGAGTTTGTTCAAGGTCACTCGGGGATAGACCCCAACCGGCACACAGCTTCACATGAAGGCTCATTTCGACATCAAGGATGGCCGACAGGCCGGCCGCAGCTTCACGCATGTCGGCAAGCTTGGGCGACTTGTAGACCGAGAGCGCGTAGGCGCGCGCAAACTCGATGAGGAACAGATAGTCCTGAGCAAGGTAGTGACGAAATGCGGCTTCAGGAAGCGAGCCATCTGCCAATCCGTTCGTGAAGGGATGCTCGGTGTAGGCCCGCCACTCAGCAGATGCTTCTGTCTTTAGACGCTCGAAGAAACTCACGATCCATTCCCGCCTGGCTTGCTTTCCTATGAACTTTTTTACTCACGTCCTATCAACGCGAGCCAAGACGCTGACCTTGGCAGACCGCGGCGACTAGCCGGCAGGATGCGAATGGAATTCGCTTGCCGTCGGTCGCCGGGAATGACTGGCGTTATCACACTATCACCAACAGAACGAAATGCGCGGGAAAATCAACGGAGGCGGCCATTGTCCCGCCGCTCATGGCGATCTAGTTGCAGATTCGAGTCTTGCCGGGCCCACCAATCACGTCAGTATCTTACTTGATCTTCGTTTCCCTCAGCGCGACTACCGTACCAGATACGTGCACTTTTCGTTCAAGTTCGCACATCGCAAATCAGCTTGATGGCGCTAGACCGACTTGGATGATGGCGAATGTAGTCGTCGCCCACTCATCGGTTAGAGATGCTCCGACAGAGCCGCCGATTAAGAGACGGATGATTTGCTAGGAAAATCTACGCCTGTTCCGATGCTGCCATGGCGTCACTCCTTCAAGCCGCTGGAGGCCACGCCACGTACGAAATTTCGACGCATCAGCGAGAAGAACAGTGCGCTCGGAACCAGCGCCAGCGCCGCGGCCGCGCTGAGGCGACCGATGTCCACGGTGAAGCCGGTCTGAAACAAGGCGAGCCCAACCTCGAGCGTATAGGTTTCCTTGTTGGTCATGACGACGAGCGGCCACGCGAAGGCAGTCCAGGCCTGAAAGAACGCCAGCACGGCAAGAGCGCCCAACGGGCCGCGCATCAGCGGCAGCACGATCCGCAGGAAGATCCAGAGCTCCCCCGCGCCATCCACCCGGGCAGCCTCCAGCAGCTCGTCAGGGATCGACGTCATCACATATTGCCGCACCAGGAAGATGCCGAAACTCATGATGAGATAGCCGACCAGGAGCCCGGGCCAGGTGTTCAACAGGCCGGCGGACTGGACGTTGAGATAGAGCGGGATCATGTAGACTTCGAAGGGAACGACCGCCGTCGCGATGATCACGCCGAAGATGACCGGGATCCCCGGTAGATCGAACTTGCCGAGCACATAACCTACGATCGCCGATGTGGAGACGATGCTCGCGGTCGAGAGTGTCGCGAAGATCAGCGAGTTGCCGATCCAGCGAAACAGCGGCGTTTCGCGCAGGACGCTGACGATGTTCTCCAGCGTCGGCTGGTGCGGGATGACGGTCGGCGGCCACGCCAGCAGCTCCGGCGGCGTCTTGAACGCGTTGCTGATCAGGAAGACCAGCGGCAGGAGCATCATCAGGCTGACGACGCCAAGAACGGCGTCGATCACGAGGCCGACGGCACCGTTCTGACCAACGACGGACGGATGCTCGCGTTCGTGCTCGCTCATGCGCGACTCCTGTCGCGGAACAGCCTGAACTGCGCGCTGGTCAAAATGAGGACGATGACGAGCAGTACGACGGCTTCGGCAGCAGCGTAGCCGACCCGGTAGTTACGAAAGCTGTTTTCAAGCATGTCGAGGACGAGGACTCGGACGAGACGCCCCGGCGCACCCTGGACATCCGATGCCAGCACGAAGGCCTGCGCATAGATGTTGTAGGACGAGATCAGCGTGATGACCGACACGTACAGCATGACAGGCTTTAGCAGCGGCACGGCGATGTGACGGAAGGCCTGAAACGACGAGGCGCCGTCGAGGCGCGCGGCCTCGTAGAGCGCCTCCGGGACGTTCTTCAGTCCGACCAGGAAGATCAAGACGGCATAGCCGATCGCCTGCCAGGAGCAGAGAACGATCAGGCACACCAGCGACAGGACAGGGTCGAACAGCCACGACTGGGCCGGAATCCCGACAAGGCCGATCAGGGCGTTGAGCGGTCCGAGCCGGGCGTCGAAAATCCATTTCCAGGCCATCGCGGCCGGAACCAGCGAGACGACGTGCGGCAGGAAGACCGAGGCCTCATAGACGCCGCTGCGCCGCAGCCCCTGCCGGGTGTTGATCAAGGCGGCGAGCGCAAGCGCGACGGGGATGGTGATCGCTACGACGCTAAAGGCGATGATGGTGGTGTTGAAGATCGCTTCGAGAAACAGCGGGTCGCTCGCCAGCTCGACGAAGTTGGCGAAACCGACGAACGGCTTGCGCCGCGAGATGATATTCCACTGGAAGAGGCTGAGCCGCAGCGTCTCGATGATCGGATAGACGCGGATACAGCCATAGAGGCCTAGGACCGGAAGCAACGCCAGAACTGGGAACAGCCATTTCGGCGTGGTGCGCATATATCCTCCGGCAAGCGCCGGTCAGCCGCCGGCGCCTGGATTGAGTGGGTCCTTGTCGATGGAGTCTAGGGTTTGGCCAGCAGGTCTTCCCGGGCCAGGATCTTGTCGCTCTCCTCAGCCGCGGCCTTCAGGAAAGCATCGATCGCGGCGTCGTTGCCGGCCAGCGATTTGTCGGTGAACGCCTTCTCCAGCCGCGCCGCGAGCCGGGTGAGGATTTCGCTGGCAGGGCTGATCGCCGGGACCGTGAAGAAGACGTGGCCGGGCGGCGTGTTGACGAAGGCGTCGAGCTGCGGGATTTTCTTGAGCACGGCGGAGTAGTCGAGGCCTTTGCGGTTCGGGACCCAGGCCGTGTTCTCGAGCAGCCAGAGCAGATTTTCCGGCTCGTTGGCCTTTTGCACGAAATCCCAGGCGATCTGGCTCTTGGGTCCCTTGTTCGGCACGTAGAGATCGACCGGGACCATCAGCGTGCCCTTGGGCAGTGGAGCCGTGGCGTATTTGAGATTGGGCGCCTTCTTGGCGACGTCGCCGATCACCCAGGATTCCCGGATGAACATCGCGGTCTGGCCGAGCTCGAAGGCCTCCGCATCCGCCTTCATCTCGGGCGTCACGGTACGGTAGACCACGACGTTGTCGAGATACTGCTTGAGTGCGGCGCGGCCGGCTGCGTTCGCATAGGCGGCGCGCCATTTTCCGCCCTTCTCCTGCAACAGCGTTCCGCCGTGATTATAGAGGATGGTCCAGTACTTCTCGGCGATGCCCGAGCCGCCGCCGCTGAGACGCAAGCTCCATCCGCTCACCGTCGGCACGCCGGAAGCATCGCGCTGCGCGAGCTTCTGCGCATAAGCGGTGTAGTCGGCCATGGTCTTGGGCGGACCGTCGAGGCCGGCCCTGGCGAACATCTCGGTGTTGTAGAACAGCGCGCCCTGCCCCTGGAATAACGGCACACCGAAGATCTTGCCCTCGTACATGGCGGTCTTCACGCGCGTCATGTCGTAATTGGCTTTGACGAAATCGACGATCGACGCCGGCGGCTCCGGGATGAGGCCGGCCTCGAGATACCGTGCCGCCTCGACCTCCATCTCGATGACGTCCCCGGCCGCGCCTGATGGAAGCGACAGTGCCAACCGCTTCTCGTGCTCGCGGAGCGCAATGGCCTCAACGCTGATTTCGAGATCCGGGTATTTGCTCTTCAGCTGGTCGCCGACGCGCTTGTAGAACGGGGCCAGATCAGGCCACCCGCTCCAGATGGTCAGCTTCTCCGCCGAAGCAGGAGACGCAAACGCCGGCACGGCGACAGCGAGCGCCAGCGACAGCGCGGCCGACATCCATGACCGACGCCCCGAATTCGCCGGGCGAATGTTGTCCTCGGAACACGTGATGTAGCCGAACCTGCCGACGGGTCTCATCATGAGGGTCATTCTCGCAATACGGAATGGGACAAATCCTGCGAAAAAGCTCGCATGCAACCGGTTGCGTGTCAATTGCGATCCGTTGCCGCTTTCGAAGGCCTTTGATGAAATCGTCAGCGGCCTCGCCGCTTCGCTGGCGCCGGCCCGGTCGAGGCGCGAATGACGAGATGGGAATTCAGCTTGTGGCGAATCTCGCCCGACACGCCGCCATTCATCTGGCTGAGCAACAGGCCGACCGCGACATCGCCGGCGTCGGCGCAGCGCGCCGACACGGTGGTGAGCGGCGGATAGGTTGTTTCGCCGAGGACGTCGTCACAGCCGACGACACTGAACGATTTGGGCACCTCGACACCGAGCGCAGCTAACCCTGCCATCAGGCCTTGAGCGACAAGGTCGTCGAACGCGATCGCCGCGGTGACGCCGCTGGCGACGATCTGGGTGGCCGCCAGCCGGCCGGTGTCGTAGGAGGGTGGACGCGCGGGCACGGCGATCACCTTGAGCCCGCGCTTCTCCGCCTCGCGCCGGACGGCATTGCGCCGTTGCTGGTTCGACCACGACGTCGTGGGGCCGCTGACATAGGCGATGTGCCGGTGCCCCAGCTCGGCCAGATGTGCGATCGCAGCCGCCACACCCGGCGCGGTGTCGATCAGGACCCGCGTAATGCCTTCGATATCGCGATTGATGAGCACCAGCGGCCGGCGCGTCGCATGACGGCGGATATGCTCCTCGTCCAGGCGCGACGAGGCGAGGACCAGCCCCTCCACCTGGCCGATGAAGCGGCCGACCAGCAACTCCTCACGCACGGGATCCTCGTCCGAATTGCCGAGGAAGACGCACAGCCCGGCCTGGTCGGCGCGCAGTTGCGCCGCCCTGATCAGCGGTGGAAAGAACGGGTTCGCGACATCCGAGACGATGAGCGCGACGTTGCCGTGGCGTCCGGTCGAAAGCGCACGCGCGACCTGGTTCGGCACATAACCGAGCTTGCCCGCGACTTCCTTGACGCGCCGGACGGTCTCCTCGGTCAGCATCTCCGGCCGCGAGAAGGCGCGCGATACGGTGGCACGCGAAACCCCGGAGGCCTTCGCGACCTGACTGATCGTCGGCACGACCGATGGACGTCCCTCCCCGCCGCTATCGGAATCGCGTTTCACCGCAGGCCGCCTCCTCTGCATCGCCTTCACCTAGACATGCCCCGGCCGGGCCCGGGGCGCAAGCTTGACATGCAACCGGTTGCATCACATTCTCTCCGCTCGAGGGTAAAGTGCAGGCCCGGCAGACCATGGATGAGCATGACGGCTTCGGTGACTCCCTCAATCGCGACGTTTAAGACGCGGGATGCGATGGGCCGGGCGGCCGCCGCGGACGTCGCTGCGGCGCTCCGCGACCACCTCGGACGGCAGAGCAACGTGCGGATGATCTTCGCGGCGGCACCGAGCCAGGCGGAGATGCTGGATGCCCTTGCTCGCGAGCGCGATATCGACTGGCGGCGCGTCACAGCCTTCCACATGGACGAATATCTCGGACTTCCCGCGGATGCGCCGGAGCGCTTCGGGGCTTGGCTGACGCGTCACTTGTTCTCGCGCATCGCTTTCGGCGCGGTTCACCTGATCGGGCAGGAGCCGGATCCGGAGCGGGAAGCAGCACGCTATGCGGCCCTTCTCGGCGAAGCCCCGATCGACATCATCTGCCTCGGAATCGGCGTGAACGGTCACCTCGCCTTCAATGACCCGCCGGTCGCCGATCTGCACGACACCAAGTCGGTCAAGATCGTCGAGCTCGACGCAGTGTGCCGGCAGCAGCAGGTTGACGATGAGTGCTTCCCGACGCTCGGAGATGTTCCGGCACATGCAATCACGCTGACGATTCCCCGGCTCCTGGATGCCGACCGGCTGTTTTGCGTCGTGCCCGGCGCGTCCAAACGCGCCGCCGTCGAACGATCGCTATATGGTCCGATCGGGACCGAGTGCCCGGCGAGCGCGCTCCGCACGCACCCACGTTGCGCGCTGTATCTCGACCAGGATTCCACGCCGCCGCAGCTCTCACTGACACCGGTACGCGCATGACAGATCCGGCAACGCGCGTTTCGGGCCGCGATCCGGAGACCGGACAGAATCGCACCATCGTCATTCAGGACGGCCGGATCACGGACATCGTTCCCGGCGGTGACGATGACGGGCTGTGGCTGTCGCTCGGCCTGTTCGATCTGCAATTGAACGGCTTTGCAGGCTACGATCTCAATGGCCGCCCTGATCTCCGGACGGTCCGCGATCTCGTCACGGCCGTCCACAACAGCGGGGTGTCGCGTTTTGCCCCTACGCTCATCACGGCATCGCATAATGCGATCATCGATGCATTGCGCGCCATAGCGCAGGCGCGTGATAGCGATCCGTTTCTCAAGCACGCAATGCCCTTCGTGCATGTTGAAGGCCCGCACATCGCGCCAGAAGATGGTCCGCGCGGTGCGCATCCGGCCGAACATGTCAGGCCGCCGAGCCTCGGCGAGTTCGATGCGTGGCAGGCGGCCTGCGGAAACCTCGTCGGCCTCGTGACGTTGTCGCCGCATTGGCCGGAAACGGACGCCTATGTGCGCGGCCTTCATGCGCGCGGCGTCCGTGTTGCCCTCGGCCATACAAACGCCGCACCGGATCAGATCTCCGCCGCCGTCGCGGCGGGCGCAATGTTGTCGACGCATCTTGGCAATGGCATCGCCGCCACGCTGCCACGACATCCCAACCCGATCTGGTCGCAACTGGCGGAGGACAGGCTATGGGCGAGCTTCATCGCCGATGGCCATCACCTTCCCCCCGAGACCTTCAAGTCCATGCTGCGCGCAAAGGGGCTGGAGCGAGCGATCCTGGTGTCCGATGCCGCCGCGCTCGCGGGTTGCACACCCGGAGTCTACGACGCGCCGATCGGCGGCAAGGTCGAGTTGAAGGCGAACGGCCGGCTGGAAGTCGTCGGCACATCATTTCTGGCGGGCGCAGCCGTCAGCCTCGTGTTCGGAATAGCCACGGCAAGACGCATGGCCGGATTGACCCTGGCAGAGGCGCTGAGGCTCGCAACTGTCAATCCGCGTATCCCGTTCAACCTTCCTGCGCTGACGGTGGGAGCGCCGGCCGATCTGCTGCGCTTCCGTCTCGGCGAGGATGAATCTCTCGTGCCCGAGACGGTCTATGTCGCGGGCCGACCCTATCGTTGCAACTCTTGAGGACTGAGACATGAACCGGCTTCGCATCGGGTTGATCGGTCCGGGAGCGATCGGCGAAACACACGCGCGGGCAATACGGGCGCTCGACGAGACCGTCTTGTCCGCGATCGCCGGCGGCACGCCTGAGCAGATTGCTGCGTGCATGAATGGCGAGGACGTTCCGGCATTCGCGACCACCGAGGCGATGCTGGCGAATGCCGGGATCGACGCGGTCGTGGTCTGCACCCCGAGCGGCGCGCATCATGACGTCGCGCTTGCTGCGATCGAGGCGGGGCGGCACGTGCTGGTCGAGAAGCCGCTCTGCGTCGATCCGGCCGAGGCTGCGTCCCTGGTCCGCGCCGCCGAGCGCTCGCAACTGACGTGCGGTGTGGTTTCGCAGCGCCGTCTCGAACCGCAGCACCAGGCGATCAAGGCTCTGCTCGACGCGGGTCATCTTGGACAGCCGCGCCTGATCGAGGCGGCGATCCATTGGTACCGCTCCGACGCCTACTATGCGGAGAAGCCGTGGCGCAGCGAAGCGGAGCATGGCGGCGGCTCGGTGTTCAATCAGGGTGTTCACAATCTCGACCTGATGCTCTGGCTGTTCGGAGCCGTCGATAGCGTTCAAGGCAAGACGACGACGCTCGGACACGCACACGCCGTCGAGGACACGACGGCGGCGCTGCTGTCTTTCGCATCCGGCGCGCTCGGCGTGATCGTGACGAGTACGGCGCTGCCTCCGGGACGGCCGGCCATGCTTCGATTGTTCACGGACCGCGGCAGTTGCGAGCTCGCAAACGACAGCATCGTGCGCTGGGATTTTCCCGGCATTGCGGAGCCGCCAAGTGCGGCCGGGGTTGGCAGTGCCGCCAGCGATCCCAAGGCCATCGGGATCGGCGGACATATCGCCCAATGGCGCGACTTCGTTCGCGCCGTCCGGGAGCAACGGCCGCCTGCGAGCACGTTCAGGGATGGATTCGAAGCTGCGAGACTGGTTGACGCCATCTATCGCTCAGCTGCCGAAGGTCGCGCCGTCAGCCCCAATGAGATCGCAGCGGAGGCCATTCATGCCAGCTAGCTCCGAGATGCTCGACATCGCCATCATCGGCGCAGCCCACCCGCATGTCGAATACGTGCTGTCAGAGATCGCTGTCAGAACCGACGTCAGGGTCGTGGCCGTCGCCGATCATGACCCAGCGCGGCGCACCGAGCTCGAACGACGTACCAAGACGCCCGGCTACGCCGACCCGAATGCGCTTCTGGATGCGCATCGGGTTCGGGCCGCAGCAGTCTTCACCGAATTCGGTCTTCGCGCGCCAATCGTCGTCGAACTTTTACGCCGCGGCATCTTCGCGATCGCCGACAAGCCCATGGCTGTGACCCTGGCCCAGCTTGCGCTTATCGAGGAGACGCTCGCCGGGCGCAATTTGCTCACTCTTCTGCTCGAGAAGCGGTTTTATCCGGTCACGCTCGCACTCCGATCCGTGATCGACAGCGGCCAACTTGGAGACATTGTATCCATCACTGCAACCGGGCCGCACAAGCTGGTCCCAAGCCGACGTCCAGCGTGGATGTTCGAACCATCAACTTATGGCGGCATCCTCGCTGACCTCACGGTCCACGATATTGATCTGGCCCTTTGGTTGACGGGATACACCAGCGGCACAATCAGCGGCTGGATTTCGTCGACCCCGGCTGCCGGCACGACGAACTTTCCCGCGCTGGGGCGTGCTATTCTCGCCTGCGATGGCGGACCGGAATCGCGATCGAAGTTGACTGGATCCAGCCCGAAGCATCGCCACGGCACGGCGACTACGCCATGCGGATCTCCGGGACAAAGGGTCGTGCTGACGTTCTGTTCGCGGAAAATCGACTGCTCGTCGAGACGGCGACGAGACCCCGGCGCGAAATCGACCTGCCCGTGGGCGCCTCGCCCGCCAGCTTCGTCTTTGATCATCTCGCCCGCGGCGAGACCTTGCAGATTGCGGCCAACGAGGCCCTGCGCGCCACGCGTATCGCAATACTTGCTCAGGAGAGCGCGGCCAACGGCGGAAAACCCATGCGATGGGGTTAACCAATGGCGAGCTGCTGCTCGCAGTGTTCGATGAGACTGGCGAGACCTTATTCCCGGAGCTGATGGCCGAGCTCGACGAAATCAAGCAGACGACCGTGTGCGGCTTGGTCTTTCGACGCGACCATTCGCACCGGAGGTCACCTACCCTGCTGCCCTGGATCACAGCCAAGCAGGATCTTCGCTACCTGCGCGGGGTCGTGAAAAAGATCGTCCGTGCAGTCGATCTCCGTGAAGAGCTGTCCTTTACATCATTCCGCCACGGCGGCTTTTACCGAGGGAGCCGACAGCGATCTGACGGACGCTGAACTCAAGCCGCCGGCCGCCATCGCCCGTCGCGGCAGTTGCCGACCTAGGCAAAGCGCACACGGAAACAGCTAATTTCCGGCACGAAGAAACGGCGAGAAGAAAGAACAAAGACAGCCGGTTTGTCGGAATAGCCACGGCGCGTCTGTCGGAATGACGATCGTAACAAACCCCTAAGCTATTGAAAAGCTTGGTGGGCGCACCAGGGCTCGAACCTGGGACCCGCTGATTAAGAGTCGGCCGCGGTTTCAATGACTTGCCGGTCGCATCCCAAGCTTATGCGGCTGAAAATGGGCGTCCGTCGGACGATCATAATCCGTCATTGCGCTGCCGGTCAGCCAGGTGTGCCGAGCTCGACGTTGTATCGTCGAATTCGGGAGATCAACGTCGTGCTTTCGAGCCTCGGGCCGCTGGAAGGAAATGCCCGGATGCTCCTGGAGCGGGTCTGCCCAAGTCCGGACCTTGACAGCACCGCTGTCGCTCCAGCGAAAATCGCGGCGTTTCCAACGGGAGAACGCGTTGTCGCTGATCGCTAGCGAGGCGGCGACTCGCATTGAAAGCTCCATCAAGGATTGACGAGCTTCCTGCGAACGGCGTAGCGGACGAGCTCGGCCGTCGATGACATTCTGAGCTTGCGCATCGCTGACGCGCGGTGGGTCTCGACGGTCTTTACGCTCAGCTTCAGGATGACGCCGATCGACTTGTTGGTGTGTCCCTCTGCAATAAGCTGGACAACGCCCTGCTCGCGCGCGGTGAGCAGCATGTCGGACGTATTTTGCTTGCCGGCCTGGTATTCGTGGAGCAACTTCTCCAACAGAACGCCCGTGAAGTAAGGTCTGCCATCGAGCAAGGCCTCGATCGCGAAGATCAGGTGCCTACTGGCGTCCGATTTGAACAGGAAGCCGCGAACGCCAGCCAGGATGGCTTCAGTCAGCAATTCCTCATTCTCGTGCATCGTCAGGATCAATACTTCGGTGCGCAGGTGCATCGACTTGAGGCGGCGGCTGACCTCAAGTCCGTTCATCAGCGGCATCGAATAGTCGGCTATCACGACGTCCGGACGCGTCTCCACCGCCACGGCCACAGCCTGCTCGCCGTTGGTCGCCTCTCCGCTGACGATCCAGTCTGAGCGGGTCTCAACGATCGCTCGGAGCCCGGAACGTACGACTTCATGATCATCCGCAATCACGATGCGTTTCACGGCGTCGTTCCCGTATGCGGGCCCAGAACCTGTCGGGCAATGGATGGAGATTTCCAGCAGTCAAGTGTGCCAATCTACCGATTATCCTTCAATGGGTTATCCTGCAAAACCCTGATATCTCCGGGCGGATGTACCAAACATCGGCGTTTCCAATCAGACATCGACGGGTCTTGCCCGCGCGCAGCCCAAATCGGACCGCTACACGATCATCGTCGATCAGCCTTCATTTCGTGGAGGGAACTCCGGGAACCGACGGACAGAGACTGCCTGCCCTCGGGGTCCCTGATCTCCGTCATTCCGTGCACACGCTGGCTTATGATTTCAGTGACGCGCGCCGGCTGCGCCTTTTGGTCATGAGACCATGCGGGAACACCGCGCACAGCGTCGTGCCGGTGTGTCGCGGTGCAGGATTGGACCGGATCTCGAACGTGCCCCCAAGCTGCTTAAGTCTCGCTCTCATGGCGGGAATGCCGACACCGGACGATATCGCACCGTTGCCACGTTTTGTGTGATCGACCGGAAAACCGCGCCCGTTGTCGCTGATCGTCAGATGGAAGTGACCCTCGATTGCCTCGACGCCGATTCTGACCTCCGTCGCCTTCGCGTGGCGGAATATGTTCGTGAGCGCCTCCTGAACGACCCGCAGCACCGAGAGCTGGCTCGCGTAAGGTAGCTGATCGACGGCGGTGGGAATCCTCGTGCTCACCCGCAACGACGTACGTGCACCAAACCCCAAGGCATGCTGCTCGATCGTCGCCTTGAGTCCCCGGTCCGTCAGATCCTGGGGGTGGAGCAGATAGGTCAGAGAGCGGATTTCCTTGAGTGCCGCGTCGATCGACGCGTCGATATCATCGCAAAGCCGCTCGACGCCGCGCGGGTTATCGAGGCAAGTGCGGACACGCATCACACCAAGACTGGCGGCAACCAGCTCCTGGCACGTCGAATCATGAAGCTCCGATGCGATCCGCTGGTGGATGTCCTCGCGGATGGACATCAGGCTGACGTCCCCGTGAAGGAAAGCAGCCTCTTCAGTCACACAGTCGAGCCCCTCCTTGTGGAGTAACCGATGACCGCCAATCAACCGGGCCGCATTGCCGGCCATGGGATGGAGGATCGGAACAACGGTTGTCTCGACATCCCGCAGCAAGCCACCGAGCATCAGACTGTGCTGGATTTTGGTCTCGGCTCCTTCCGCAAGACATGCCTGGAGTATTTCACAGAGACGCTCGGCGTCTTCCTTGGCAAGACATTCGAAGACGTCCAGCTCTCGGACCTCCTGCTGCGACATTCCAAGGAGAGCCTCGAAGGCCTGATTGATTGCCTCGTACACGAAGCGCCCGCCACGTGAGGGGCGGACCGCGAAAAGGAGCTCTTCGGAGTGTGTCCAATATGAGCGATCGCCAGTTGCGTCCTGGCCAATCAGGTGATCGTCGATAAAGGGACGCGCCGGCTCGCAAGCAGGAGAACTGTGTGGCTTCACGGTACGCACCCAACTTTCCGGGTCGTTTTCGAGGTCGAACTCAACGCTCAATCTCGAAGCTCCCCCTCTCCAGTCGTCCCAACATCGATCACTGGACTACAGGAAACGCCCTAGGGGAGAGACCGGATTATACGCTCGATCTTACCCTCAGCCAGCAGGTTGTATTTTCCGAGGACCAAAACCTCGCATGGCTGACATGAATTCCGGCATGTGACTGTGCAGTTCGTGCCACGCAAATATGGCGGCGACACCCAAGACGCGACGATACAGGATGCAGCGCACAGTGGTGGGATTGTGAGCCATTTCGATTTCACGCACCCGTCCCTATCCTGAGATCGCTTTCTGCGCTGCAGGATGATGTTGAGCCGACCGAGCGCGATGCAACTGCGCTGCGGTACAACCGAAATGGCACAATCTCGCCGAAAATTTCGACCTTCGATGGAGCCGGCTTGCGATCGCTGAAATCAAGCGCAAAACTCGATGTGCCCCGAACGTGCCAACAGGAGGCTTGCGTGCGAACATTCCGAGCGCTTTGCGGCGTTGCATCAATCGCAATATTTGCCGGTCCGGCTTTGGCGCAGACACCCGCCAGTCAGGAGCAGAAACCTTCCATGGAAGAGTTGATGCGCCGTCTCGATGCGCTGCAAGCCCGCGCAACAGAAGGTGACAAGCTGATCAGCGCGCTGCGCCATCGCGTCGACGAACTCGAAACGCGCGATAAGCATTCGAAGTCCCAAGCCGCCACCGCACGTCGTGACATCGTCGCACCGACCGCCGGGCAAAAGCCGCCTGCGATTCCGGTTGCGTCGACTGAGCCGCGAATGACTGCGAGTGCTGCGGTCCCTCCACAAGCCGCGGCGGCGCCCATTCCGGGCCTGCGTCCGCCCGAACCGATGGGCAGTCAGTTCGACGGCGAAGGCGAGGACGCGCTGCGTTCCGATCTCCCGGGTTTGTCCTTGCGCATCCCGGGTTCGCAGTCCGAGGTGCGATTCTACGGTTTCGCGAACGTCAATGGCTACCACGACTTCAATGGCCGCAATCAGTCCGATGCGCCGACAGTGCAAACCATTCCGCTTTCCGGAAGCCCCGCCGACATCCAGGGAGGCGATACCGGATTGTCCGCCCGGTTCAGCCGCATCGGTATGGATACGCGCACGGCGACCGCCTGGGGCACTCTCGAAACCCGCTTTGAAGGCGACTTCGGCGGGGGCACGGCAGCCTCACCCAATGCGGTCTTTCGGCTCCGCCAGGCCTGGGGCGAGGTCGGCAGCGAACAGTTTCGTGTCCTGGTCGGCTGGGCGAACAGCCTGTGGAACGAGGGCGTCTATGAAACCGTGAACTTCTCGACCAATCTCAACCAGTCATTCGTGCGCCAGGCGCAGGTTCGGGCGACCGCGACATTGGCTCCGGGATTGACCGGGCACGTTTCGATCGAGATGCCGGATACGCAGTACACGTCCGCGGCAGGCGTATTCACGCAGATCAGCACCCCGGCTGGCTTTGGTGGATTGAGCCCGTCATTTGCCTCCGTGCCCGATCTACTCGGCCGGCTCGAATACCGGAACGATGGCCTGGGCCTCGACCTGCGCGGCCTGCTGCGCGATCTCACCATCCGCACGGCTGGTACGGCGGCGGCGCCGCCAGCGGTCGAGCGCAATACCGCCGGTTGGGGTGTCGCAGGTAGCGGTCGCTTCCCAATGCGATGGCTGTCACCAGCTTTCGGTCCGGACGAGCTGGTTGGCATGGCCTATTACGGCCAAGGCATCGGGCGCTATTTCGGCGCCAATACCTTCGGCCAGGATGCGCTGTCCAACATCGGCCTGCCCGGCGTTGTCGATCCCAGCCTCGACGCCCTGCCGACCTATGGCGCGAGCGCAGGCTACCGCCGCTTCTGGACACCGCAATTACGCAGCAATTTCGTCTACTCCTACGCATGGCAGCAATATCCGTCCTATGCGCAATTGTTCGTGCCAGGATCTGCCTCGGCGACGTCGTTGAACAGCACCATGCAGCAGGGGATCGTCAATTTGATCTGGAGCCCGTTCGCCGAGCTTCGTGGCAACAGCGTCGGGACCGGATGGCTCGACGTCGGTCTTGAATATGTCTACTCCCATCGGGACGTGTACGGCGGCACCGCAGCAACAGCCCCGGTCAGCACCGGCTCTGGTACCGCCAATCGCATCCTTGGCTCGGCCACTGTGCGGTTTTGAAGACAGTCTTGTTGCTTCGCAGGCAGACATGGAAGCCTTGCTGACACAGACGTTCGTTCGGGTCGGTAATTGCCCCGGAACAATCTAGGCGCATTCGGTATTCAGCCGGATTTTGATGCGCCTTATTGATTGTTCGTAAGGCAGCGTGTGAACGGACAGATCGCGAAAGGATGAGCAATCCTCTCCCGAGAGGCCTCCGTGCCTCCATGGTCCTTTCAGATCGTCGCCGCACTCGCGGCGATGGCGCTGACATCTTCGTCAGAGGAGTAGCGGGGTCGTCGCGTTGATTACGAGATCAGCGGTTTCGAGCGCGCATTGGCGTCCGATCCTTCCTCGCTGTTCTCATAGCACGGATCATCATGGTACCAGCGCCGCTCCAGCCGTCGCTAATGGAGCGGGAGGATTTCCGACATGAGCGCGCGCAGTGACGCCACGAACACGCCGCCATCGAAGACGATGACGCAAAGAGCCCTCGACACTGTCGAACGTGTCGGAAACAGCGTCCCGCACCCGGTCGTGATATTTCTGATCCTCATCGCCATCGTGTTGGTGCTGTCTCACTTACTCTACATGTTGGGGGCAAGCGTCACCTATCAGGTCATCAACCCGGATACTCACAAGATCGAGACCGCGACCTCTGCCGCCAATAGCCTGCTGACGGCGGATGGAATTCGTCATATTTACACCCGGCTCGTGCCAAACCTCATGGGTTTCACCGCGGTTGGGCTGTTGATCGTCGCCATGATGGGCGTCGGCGTCGCCGAGGAAGCCGGCCTGATCAACGCGTTGATCCGAAAACTCGTGGCCGTCTCTCCGAGTTGGGCACTCGTTTACATCGTCGCGTTCGTCGGCATCTTGTCCAGCATTGCCGCAGACGCCGGCTATGTGGTGTTGATCCCGTTGGCCGGCGCCGCCTTCTTGAGCGTTGGCCGGCATCCTCTCGCCGGGCTCGCTGTGGGATTTGCCGCAGTCGCCGGTGCATTCACCGTGAACATGATCATCAAGCCGCTTGATGCCGTTCTGACGGAAATCACCAACGACGCAATCCACATGGTCAACCCCACCACGTCGCTGGATCTGACCGCCAACGTCTCGTTCTCGATCGCCTCCGTTGTTGTCCTGACCATCGTCATCGCGCTCATCAACAACCGGATCATCGAGCCACGGCTGGGCGCTTACCAGGCCGAGAAGACCGCCAATACTCAGCCGGAGGCGAACGGAGGGCAGCTTTCCGCCGACGAGTCGCGTGGGCTGAGGTACAGCGGCTTTGCGCTGCTCGGGGTCGTGATCCTGTTCCTTCTGTTAACGGTTCCGTCGGGCGCGCCCCTGCGCAATCCGACGACGGGCGTCCTGATCGGCAACTCACCATTCATGAACGGCCTGATCGGGGTCATCATGGTGCTGTTCCTTGCAACCGGGATCGCATACGGCATCGGCGCGAGAACGGTGAATAGCTCCGCGGCCGTCATCGCGGCCATGACCAAGGCGGTGGCTTCGCTGAGCGGCACCATCCTCCTCTTCGTCGTCATCAGCCAGTTCGTCGATTACTTCAACTATAGCAACATTCCAACGTTGATGGCCCTGACGATGGCCGATGTCTTGAAGAGCGCGAATATCGGCACGCTGTGGCTGCTGGTTGGCTTCATCATTGTCGTCATGATCCTGGACTTCGTGTTCACGCCGGCGATCGCCAAATGGGCCATCTTCGCGCCGGTCTTCGTGCCGGTGTTCGTGCAGCTTAACGTCGATCCCGCGGCCGTCCTGGCCGCCTACCGCGTCGGCGACTCGCCGATCAACGCGATTACCCCGCTCAATGCCTATTTTGCCATGGTGGTCGGATTTGCCCAGATTTACGACAAGAAAGCGGGCGTCGGGACGGTTGTCGCGCTGATGTTGCCGTACACTCTCTGGATGGCCATCATTTGGACCGTGCTGTTCGTCGTCTGGTACCTGCTGGGCTTGCCTTGGGGATTATGAGGCGCAAGGCAGCCCTAACCCGGAAAAACCCCGAGATGTCCGGGTAAATGGCCTGATTGTTCACCAAGGAAAATCAACGTTAGATGACGGTCCGTTGGGCCTCGTTAAAGGCAGTGAACGAAAACGGCGAGTGAGGGCGTTTGACCCGACACATGTCGGGGCTCCCTCGGTGCTTCTCATTATGGAGGCTTGGAACGCGCAATGAATGCGAACGCCGATGCCGACAACAACTATTCCTACGTATCAACCGGACACTTGCCGGCCGAAGCGGAAGTCATCTCGCTGATCGACGAGGTGTACGCGCGCTACAAATCAAATACGGACGGCAAGAACTCTCAAGTATATCCCGCTCTCGCCGAAGTGCCGAGCGACCTGTTCGGCGTTTGCGTGGTCGGCACCAACGGCGCGGTCTACGCCGTAGGGGCGGCCGAATACGAATTCTCCATCATGAGCGTTTCCAAGCCGTTCATCTTTGCATTGGTCTGTCAGGCCCTCGGCGCGGCGCAGGCACGTCAGAAGCTTGGAGCGAACGCGACCGGCCTTCCGTTCAACTCGCTCGCTGCCGTCGAACGAAGTCCCGATGGCCGGACAAATCCCATGGTGAATGCGGGCGCGATTGCAACGACAAGCCTCGTACCGGGAACGACGGCTGATGCGAAATGGAAGTTCATCTACGACGGATTGTCACAGTTCGCCGGACGTCCGCTTGCGCTTAACGACGAGGTTTATGCCTCGGCGACGGAGACTAACTTCCGAAACCAGAGCATCGCCCGCCTGCTCCAGAGTTTCGAACGGATTTACTGTGATCCGGCAGAGGCGACCGATCTTTACACCAGACAATGCGCGCTGAATGTGAGTGCCAAGGATCTGGCGGTGATGGGTGCGACTTTGGCGGACGGTGGCGTGAACCCCATCACGAAAGTGCGCGTGGTCGATCCGTCGGTCTGCCACTACGCACTGGCCGTCATGACCACTGCCGGAATGTACGAGACATCAGGCGATTGGCTTTACGATGTCGGGCTACCGGGCAAGAGCGGCATCGGCGGCGGGATCGTCACGGTCTCCCCCGGAAAGGGCGGTCTGGGGACTTTTGCGCCGCCGCTCGACAGCGCCGGAAACAGCGTCAAGGGACAGCTTGTAGCGAAGTATCTGTCGCAGCGGCTGGGCATGGATTTGTTCATGTCCAACCCGGAAGCGTAGGTTTGCAATTGTCGTAGATTCAGCCCGCACTGACTGTGGCTGGACTTCGGAAAAAAATGACAAGGGGACACGCCATGACGATGGCATCTGCGACGACGGTTCACTCCGTTGAAGAAGAGAATGCATCCTGGGTGCCGATGATCACCATCGCCCTCGGCCAGATGATCATGTCCTTCAACGTCGCCTCCTTGCCAGTTGCGCTGGGAGGGATGGTCAACAGTTTTGGCGTTCCGCCCACGACTGTCGCCACCGGTATCGTGGCTTATTCGATGCTTGTAGCCGGCTTCGTCATGCTCGGTGCGAAGCTGACACAGCGCTACGGGGCGACGCACGTATTCCGCGTTGCCGTTGCCGTGTTCGGCGCCGCGCAGGTATTGATGACGTTCAGTCCAAACGCGGATCTCATGATTACTGCGCAATCCTTGTCCGGCGCGGCTGGTGCGGTGATCGTACCGTCGTTGGTCGCGCTTATCGCGGAAAACTACAAGGGGCGGCAGCAGGCAACAGCCGTTGGCGCATTGGGTTCCGCGCGCGCCGCTGCGGGCGTCCTGGCGTTTGTCATCGGCGGTACTCTAGGCACATTCATCGGATGGCGCCCTGCGTTCGGGATTCTGATCGCCGTGTCGGCTGTGGTTTTCCTTTTGAGCTTTCGTCTCAAGCCCGATGAGGCGCGTCCGGAGGTCCGGATCGATTTCGTAGGTGTCATTCTCGCTGCCGCAGCCATCATTCTGATCAGCTTCGGTTTCAACAACCTCAATCGGTGGGGGCTGGGATTCGCGGGGCCCAATGCGCCATTCGACCTCTTTGGCGTATCTCCCGCCCCGATCATGATCGTGATGGGTATCGTGCTCGGTCAGGGCTTTTTGAGTTGGACCCACAGACAGCAGGCTGCGGGGAAGACACCGCTTCTTGCGCTCGAGGTGATCGACTCCCCGCAGGAGCGGGCGGCGGTGTACGCGATGTTTGCTGTCGTAGCGCTGGAAGCAATGCTCAATTTCTCGGTTCCATTATACATCCAGATCGTGCAGGGGCGCACGCCGCTAGCGACAACAATCGCCATGATGCCCTTCAACCTCACCGTCTTCTTCGCTGCGATGCTGATCGTGCGGTTCTATGGTCGGTTCACGCCGAGGCAGATCGGACGCTATGGCTTCATACTCTGCACTGTGGCGCTCCTTTGGCTCGCCTTTGTCGTGAGGAATGATTGGAGCGCCGTCCCGGTTCTCCTTGGGCTCGTGATTTTCGGCATTGGACAGGGATCGCTGGTCACACTGCTGTTCAACGTGCTGGTCACGGCTTCGCCGAAAGAACTCGCAGGCGACGTCGGCTCGCTGCGCGGCACGACCAACAATCTCGCCGCGGCCGTCGGCACAGCGGTGGCCGGGGCACTCCTCGTCGGCCTGTTAAGCGCGGCTGTTTTGCGGACCATCGCCGAAAATCCAAAATTGCCGCCTGAGATACAGGCGCAGCTGGACCTGGATAACATCACCTTCATCAGCAATGACCGGCTGCAGAGCGTGATGGAGCAAACCACGGCCTCTCCGGCTCAAGTGGCGGAAGCAGTGCGCGTCAACACTGTCGTGCGATTGCGCGCTTTGAAAATTGGCCTCATCATCATGGCTGGCGTTGCCTTGCTTGCGATTTTCCCGGCAGGGAAGCTGCCCAACTTCCTGCCAGGCGAAATTCCCGACCCGGCGCCGCGTAAGCGCGGAAGGAACGAATAGCAATCGTAACCTCCTGGCAAGAAACAGCGTTTGCTACGACGGACAATGTGGCGATCGCGCCCGCGTACTGACCAACGGCTCAGAAGACCCTCCGGAGGGCTCCATGACCAAGCTCGATGATGTCCTATCCAACGTCGACGCAAATCTCGATGCGGCTCTCGAGCGTCTGTTCGCGATCCTGCGCATCAAGTCGATTTCGACCGATCCGGCTTACAAGGCCGAATGTACCGCCAATGCCGAATGGCACGTGGCCGACCTCAAGAGCATTGGCTTCGACGCCTCGGTGCGCCCGACACCGGGGCACCCGATGGTCGTGGCGCATGACCGCAACGTGCCCGGTCCCTCGGCGCTGTTCTACGGTCATTACGATGTGCAGCCGGTCGATCCTCTCGAGCTCTGGGATCGCGATCCCTTTGACCCGTCTATCCAGACGATGTCCGATGGCGCGAAGATCATCACGGGCCGCGGCTCCGCCGACGACAAAGGCCAACTCATGGCCTTTGTCGAGGCCTGCCGCGCCTGGAAGGCGGTCACCGGCAAACTGCCGATTCCGGTTTCGATCCTGCTGGAGGGCGAAGAGGAATCCGGTGGCGTGAACCTGCCGGGCTTTCTCGATGCCCATGCCGCGGAGCTGCGCGCAGATATCGGCCTGATCTGCGACACCAACATGTGGGACCACGAGACGCCGGCGATCCAGACCATGCTGCGCGGACTCTGCGGGGAAGAGGTCATCATACACGCCGCCGACCGCGACCTGCACTCGGGCTTCTATGGTTCGGCCGCGGCCAATCCGAACCGCATCCTCGCCCGCATCCTCTCTGACCTGCACGACGACAACGGACGCGTCACGCTGCGCGGCTTCTATGACGGCGTACCGGAACTTCCGAAGGCGCTGCGCGAGCAATGGGACAGCCTGAACTTCAGCGCAAAGTCCTTCCTCGGCGCCATCGGGCTTTCGATTCCCGCCGGCGAGAAGGGCCGCGACGCGCTGGAGATGGTCTGGTCGCGCCCGACCTGCGAAATCAACGGCATGGGCGGCGGCTACCAGGGGGCCGGATTCAAGACCGTGATTCCCGCCATGGCATCGGCAAAGGTGTCTTTCCGCCTGGTTTTCGATCAGGACCCCCATGCCATCCGCAAAGCCTTCCGGGAGCATGTGCATGCACGCGTCCCGGCCGATTGCCGTGTGGAATTCCTGGAGCATGGCGCGGGTCAGGCGATCCGCTTCCCGATCGAGGCCCCGGCCTTCGGCAAGGCGCGCGACGCACTGACGGCCGAATGGGGCAAGCCCGCAGTCTTCATCGGCGGTGGCGGCTCCATTCCCGTAACCCATCAGCTCAAACAATCGCTGGGCATGGACGTGGTGCTTGCGGGCTTCGGCCTCGAGGATGACCGCATCCACAGCCCGAACGAGAAGTACAATCTCAAGAGCTTCCATAAGGGCATCCGCTCCTGGGCACGTATTCTGGAAGCGCTGTCGCGGTAGAGCGGCACGGGCAAGCAGCGCTGGCTCCGGGCCAGACCGCCCTCGCGAGGTGCGATGACGCCGCATATACTCATTACCTTCGCCATCATCGCCACGATGGTGCTGCTGTTCGTCTCGAACTGGGTGCCGGTCGCGGTCGTGGCGCTAAGTGCGACACTCGTGCTTTACGCGACCGGCATTCTGGAGCTCTCCGAGGCGCTGGCAGGCTTCGGCGACACCACGATACTCTTCATTGCTTCGCTCTTCGTGGTGAGTGCCAGCCTGGATTCGTCCGGCGTCACCACGTGGGCAGGCCAGGTGCTGATCCGTTACGCCGGCGAAAGCCGGACACGCCTGTTGGTGCTGTCGATGTTGCTAGTGGCCTTTCTCACGGCGCTGATCGGCTCGGGTGGCGCAGTGGCTGCCCTGCTGCCCATGCTGGTGATCGTCTCCGTCCGGCTCAAGCGGCCGCCTGCGCAACTCATGATGCCTCTCGCCTTCGCCTCCTATTCGGGGTCGATGCTGGTACTGACCGGAAGCCTTGTGAACGTGCTGCTTTCCGACGCGGCGAGCGATGTCGGTCTCACGCCCTTCGGCTTTTTCGAGATGACCGTGATCGGCGTACCGCTCCTGGCAGGCACCGTGGCCATCGTGATTCTTTTCGGCGATATGCTGCTGCCGGTGCGCACTAGCCGGGAGATGCCGGAGGACCTGAGCCACCATTCGCGCATGCTGACCGAGCAATACAAGCTGTTTGACCAGGTGTACCAACTTGAGATCACCGCCGCCTCGCCCTATCGCGGCACGTTGCAGGCGGTGCTGGAATCGCGGCTGGAGCGCGAGAACCACCCGGAGCTCAGCTTCATCGCTATTCGCCCTCGCCGCCAGAACAGCATCTCGTGGCAACATTCTCTCGTGGAAGGCGATCGGCTCATCATGCGCGGTGAGCAGGCGGCGATGGACGCGTTCGCGGAGCAGCATGGCCTGACGCCCTGCCAGGAGACGATCGGCAAAATGCGGGAGGCACTGTTCAACGATAGCCATGGCTTTTCCGAGGTGGTGCTGCCGCCCCGCTCTCGTCTGATCGGTGAGACCGTCTTCCCCGGCATGGTCACCGAAAGTGGCGATCTGATTATCCTGGGCGTTCAACGCGGCGGCGAGAATCTCGGACCGGGCGAAACCGTTCTTGCGGCTGGTGACACGCTGTTGCTGCAAGGCCGTTGGGAAGCGCTCGAGGAGTACGGGCGAGATCCCAACGTGCTCGTCGTTGCTGCCCCTGACATGATCCGCAGCCAGGCCAGGCCCCTGGGCACCGGCTCCATACGCGCCATTGTCATTCTCGCGGTCATGGTTACGCTGCTAGCGACGGGCGTCGTGCCAAGAGTCGTCGCTGGATTGGCGGCGGCCTGCGCAGTGATCCTGTTGCGCGTACTCAAGATCGAACGAGCCTATCGGGCGATTAACTGGAACGTGCTGATCATGGTCGCTTCGCTGATCCCGCTCTCGACCGCCATGTACAAGACGGGTGCAGCCTATCTCATCGCCGATACACTCGTTGCCATTGTCGGCAATGCGAGCCCGTACGCGCTGCTGGCGGGGCTATTTTTGCTCACGGCGCTAATCGGCCAGTTGATCAGCAGCACGGCGACGACACTCATCGTCATTCCGATAGCGATTGCCTCCGCGGAAGCCGTCGGTGTCTCGCCGCGCACCGCGCTGGTGACGGTGGCGGTGGCTGCGGCCGCTTCCTTTCTTACGCCAATCGCTGCCTCAGCGAGCCTCATGGTGCAGGGCCCCGGCGGCTATCGATTTGGCGATTTCTGGAGGATGGGTCTACCGTTGCTGCTCTGGTTCTTCCTGGTAGGCACGTTTCTCGTGCCCATGCTCTGGCCATTCGCAGGATGAGCAGTTTGCGCAGGATGATTGGTTTGCGTCTTAACCGACCGGGTATTTCCGCATGAACACCAATCTTGCTTTGGTTCTTCTGCTGCTTGCGGCCGCGATCGTGATGTTTATGGCCAATCGCCCGCGCATGGATGCGGTCGCGCTGCTGATGATCGTGATCATGCCATTTACTGGGGTGATTACCATCAACGAGGCGCTGGCGGGGTTCAGTGATCCCAGCATCGTGCTGATCGCGGGCCTCTTCGTGATCGGAGAAGGGCTGGTGCGCACCGGTGTGGCGCGTCGCCTCGGCGACTGGCTGAATGCGACCGCCGGCAGCAGCGAGACGCGCATGCTGGTGCTGCTGATGCTCGCGGTCAGTGGGCTCGGTGCATTCATGAGTTCGACCGCCGTGGTGGCTATATTCATCCCGGTCGTGCTGCGCATCTGTCAGAACACGGGCGCCGCGCCGAGCCAGTTGATGATGCCCTTGAGCTTTGCGGCCCTGATCAGTGGCATGCTCACCCTGGTCGCGACGGCGCCAAATCTCGTGGTCAACGCCGAGCTGATCCGCCAGGGTGCGGCAGGCTTCGGCTTTTTCAGCTTCACGCCCTTTGGGCTCGCATTCCTGGCGCTCGGCATTGCCTATATGCTGTTCGCGCGGCGGTTTCTGCCCGTCTCGGCCAAGCGTGTGGACAGCGAGCGCCGTCAGCCGAACTTGCTTGATTGGGTAACGCAGTATGGCCTCACCGATCGCGCCTTGCGCGTACGCGTGCTGACCGACTCGCCGCTGGTCGGCAAGCGCCTGGAAGAGCTCCCGCTCCGGAACAGTGGCGTGAATTTGCTCGCCATCGAGCTTCCCGGCCGCTTCGGGTCCGAGGCGATCCGTCCGAACGCAAGGACCGAGCTCGCCGCGGGGCAGATCTTGCTGCTCGACGTCATCGCGTCCCCTGCCGAAACCAACCGGATGCTGAATGACTATATGGTCGAAAAGCTCCCTTTGGGCGATTGCGGCTACTTCACCGATCGTTCGCAGGAGATCGGCATGGTCGAAGTCATTGTCCCGGCGGAATCCAAGCTGATCGGATCGAGCGTTTTGCAGGCGCGGGTCCGTAGCGAAATGGGATTGACGGTGCTGGGGTTGCGGCACGGTCGCGAGGTCGTGAGCCAGGGGCTGCTCGATGAGACCTTGAAGGTCGGTGACACCCTTCTGCTGACCGGCTTCTGGTCTGACATCCGCAAGCTGCGATCCGAATTCTCGGATCTTGTCGTCCTGAACCTACCGACCGAGCACAAAGAGGTTCTCCCGGCCGCGAACCTCGCACCTCAGGCTCTGGCGGTGCTGGCTTTGACGGTCGGTATGATGGTCAGCGGTGTGGTGCCGAACGTGCACGCGGTTCTGATCGGCTGCTTGCTGATGGGGTTGCTGGGCTGCGTGGATTTCAACAGTGCCTATGCCTCGATCAACTGGAAGAGCCTGGTCCTTATTGTCGGCATGCTGCCCTTTTCGCTGGCGCTGCAACGAACCGGTGGCGTCGATCTCGCCGCCGACGCGGTGACGCATCTTGCGGGCGAGGCATCACCGCGAGTCCTGTTGGCGCTGCTCTTCGTGATCACGGCTGCCCTTGGCCTGTTCATCTCGAATACGGCAACCGCGGTGCTCATGGCGCCAGTAGCGCTCGCTGTCGCGAAGGACATCGGCGCCTCGCCGTATCCCTTCGCGATGACTATCGCCATCGCAGCCTCGGCCGCCTTCATGACGCCTGTGTCTTCGCCGGTGAACACCTTGGTGGTCGGACCGGGCAATTACGGTTTCGGCGATTTCCTGAAGATTGGTGTCCCTTTTACCGTCGTCGTCATGGTAACGACCCTGGCGCTGGTGCCTTGGCTGCTCCGATTTTAGCGGCCGTCAGGCCGGGCGCGATCCCGCGGACGGTCGCTCTTTCTCTTCCCGCGCAAACCAGGCGACATACAGGGTCGGCAGGAAGACCAGCGTCAGAACGGTGGCGACCAGGAGTCCGCCCATGATCGCGAATGCCATCGGTCCCCAGAATACTGTTGGCGCGATTGGAATCATCCCGAGAACAGTCGATACGGCCGTCAACATGATCGGCCGAAAACGGGAGCTGCTGGCATCGACCGCAGCGTCCCAGGCCGTCTTGCCCAAAGCGCGTTCGGCGTCGATCTGACCGATCAGAATGACCGCGTTCTTGCTGATCATGCCCAGCAGCGCGAGCACGCCGAGAATGGCGACAAAACCTAGGGGCCTGCCGGACAGCATCAACGCTGCAACCACGCCGATAAGGCCGAGCGGCGCCACGCTGAGCACCATGAACAGTCTCGGAAAGCTCTGGAGCTGCACCATGAGGACGGTAAACATGACGAACAGCATCACCGGCACCACTGCCAGCACAGACGCCTGCGACTTCTGACTTTCCTCCACGGTGCCACCCACGACGACGCTGTACCCCGAAGGAAGGCTCTTTCTGAAGTTCTCGATCGCCATCGAGAGCGACGTAACCACGCTCTCCGGCAGCTTGTCACCGGCAATGGCAGCCTGAACCGTCAGGGTCGGAACGCGGTCGCGCCGCCAGACGAGCGGAAACTCCTGGTCATATTCGAAGGAGGCGAACTGGCTGAGAGGAACAGTCTGCCCACCCGGCAGCGCCACCTGCAAGTTGCGCAGACCGTCCAGCGAGCCCCTCTGCTCGTTGGTCGCGCGCGCCACCACATTGACCAGATAGATATCGTCGCGAACCTGGGTAATGGGTGTGCCGGATATGACCGTATTCAGGACTGTCGCGATCGCTTGCGAACTGAGGCCGAGAAGGCGAGCCTCGTTCTGGTCCACGCGAATACGCACTTGGCGATTGGGTTCCATCCAATCGAAATTCACCTGCTTGGTGTCCGGACTGGAGGCTACGATCTGTCCGACTTTGAGCGCGATTTCGCGCACCCGTTCCACGTCGGGCCCACTGACCCGATACTGCACCGGCCATCCAACCGGCGGTCCGAGCTCAAGCGGAGAAACGAACGCAATCGCGTTAGGAAACTCCTGCGCGAGCAGCTTTTCGAGCTTGGAATGCAGGCGCTCGCGTGCAGCGACATCCTTGGCGATCACCACGGCCTGCGTGAAGAAATCGTTCGGGAGCTGAACATTAAGGGGCAAATAGAAACGGATGGCGCCGCGCCCGACATAGGTGCTCCACCGCGCCACATCGGCATCGGTCGAAAGGGCAGCATCCAGGCGCTTTGCCGCAGCCTCGCTCGCGTGGATTGACGAGTTCTGCGGCAAGCTCAGGTCCACGAGCAATTCAGGACGGTCCGACGATGGAAAGAACTGTCGCGGGATGAGCGGCAGCGCAAGCACCGAACAAACGAAGAGCGCCAAGGAGATCGCGATCGTCAGCCATTTCGCGCGCATCGCGAAAGTCAGGAAACTCCGATACATGCGGAAGATCCTGCCCGGATCCGCCGTACTTGTTTGCTTCGGCGGAACAAGGATCGCTGCTCCGAGCAGTGGCGTGAAAATGACCGCAACGAACCAGGAAACCAGCAGTGCGATCGTGACCACGGCGAAGAGCGAGAACGTGTATTCACCGGCGGAACTCGCGGCAAAGCCGACCGGTATAAAGCCCGCTATCGTCACCAGCGTGCCCGCGAGCATCGCCATTGCATGGGTCCGATATGCGAAAGTTGCCGCCTCGATCTTACTGGCGCCCTCTGCGAGCCGACTGAGCGTCGCATCGGTCGTGGTCATCGCATCGTCGACCAGCAATGCGAGCGCAATGATCAGCGCGCCAAGCGATATTCGCTGCATATCGATGCTGAGAAGTCCCATGATCGGAAACACGATCGCCAGCGTGAATGGTATGGCCAGCGCTATGATCAGGCCGGGTCGTACGCCCAGGCTGATGAAACTCACCACCATGATGATGCCGATCGCCTGCATCAGCGAGACCGTAAACTCGCGGATCGCCTGGTCGACGACAACGGGCTGGTCCGCGACCAGGCTGGGCTCGATCCCAATGGGGAGATTCGCGGTGATTTGCGCCATTGCCTTTCTGATATTGGCGCCGAGCGCGAGAATGTCGCCGCCATCCCGCATGGCGATTGCAAGGCCTATTGCCGGTTTGCCATTGATCCGAAACATCGGCTGGGGCGGATCCGTGTAGCCGCGTCGCACCTGCGCAATATCGCTCAGGCGAAGCATGCGGCCGCCGGCGGAAAAATTGATGTTGGCGATGTCCTGCTCCGACTGGAAGCTGCCTGATACCCGAATCGAAATGCTTTCCAAGCCTGTCTGAATCGTTCCCGCCGGACGCACGATGTTTTGCGACTGGAGCGCCGCAATAAGAGCGGACCGATCAATTCCGAGGGCCGCGAGCTCCTTCGTGGAAAACTCGACGAAGATCACTTCATCCTGTTCGCCCAGAAGCTCAATCTTTGACACGTCAGGTACGAGAAGCAGCCTTGAGCGGATGTCCTCGACCCGATCGCGCAACTCGCGCTGAGTGAAGCCGTCACTGGTAAAGCCATAGATGATGCCGAACGTATCACCGAATTCGTCATTAAACCCCGGCCCGATCACGCCTGCGGGTAGTGTGTGACGCATGTCTCCGATCGCCTTTCGTACGTGGTACCAGGTGTCGGCCACCTGTTTCGCATTCGCGCTCCCCTTCAGATTTACAAAGACGGTCGCGACACCGGCCCTTGTGAAGCTCCGCAGGAAGTCCAGATGCGGCGTTTCCTGCAAGTGACGTTCGAGGCGCTCAGTCACCTGCTTCATCGTCTCTTCCACAGTTGCGCCGGGCCACGCGGCCTGGACGACCATGGTCTTGATGATGAAGGCGGGATCTTCGTTGCGCCCCAACCGGAAATAGGACAGCGCCCCCCCGACCACCGCAATCATCATCATATAGACGACCAGCGAACGGTGTTTCAGAGCCCAGTCGGAAAGATTAATTCCGCTCATGGCTCGGATCCAAGAATCCGGACCTTCTGACCCGGATGCAACGCCTGAACGCCGGCGGTGACAACTATTTCGCCGATGTCGAGCCCCTGGGAAATGATGGCCTGCGCTTCATCGAATCGCAGCACGTCCACATTGCGCACCGCGACCGTGGCGGTGGCCGGGTCGACGACCCATACGGCGGGCTGCTCGTTCATCCTGGTCAGCGCGGAAGATGGAATATCGATCATCGGCCCTGCAGTGGTACTCACTCGCCCTATCACTGACGCACCCAACCGCATCGCGGCTGGCGGATCCGTCAGGCCGACCTTGACCTCGAAGGTTCGGGTCACAGCACTGGCCTGTGCAGCGACTTCGCGAATGCGCCCTTGCGCCGTTATCGACGGATCGTCAGCCAAGCTGACAGTAATCTCTGGATCGATGGAGGCCGACCTGATCAATTGAGCGGGGACATCGAAGATCGCATCGCGACCGTCCTGCCGTGCGATCCTGGCGATCATCTGCCCGACCTGGACGACCTCGCCGGCGACCGGACCTGTGGCTGTTATCACACCGGGTGCATCAGCCTTGAGTTCGGTGAAACCAACGAGGTCATGCGCAGAACTCAGTTGCGCTTCGGCCGCATCGACTTGCGATTGCGCGGTTTGCCGTGCCTGGGTTGCGGCATCGTAGTTGACGCGCGTGGTCCACCCCTGCGCCAACAGCGTCTCCTGACGATCGAAGTGATTGCGCGCCTGGGTCAATTGCCCCTGAGCGGCGGCAAGGGAGGCCTGCGCCTGCCGCAGCGTGCTCAGTTCATTCTGCGACTCCAATCGTGCCAGCACCTGGCCGGCCTTGACCCGGTCGCCTATCTTGGTGTCATTACTCAACAATCGTCCCGAGATCCGGAATGCGACATTCACCTCGTCTTCTGCCTCGACCCGTCCGGAGAATGTCAGCGGCGTTGTGACCTTGCGTTTTTCTACGGTCGCCGTACGTACAATCCGCGGCGGAGATGCGTCCTTGGTTTCGGTTTCCCGTCCACATCCTGCCAGCATCAGCGAGAACGCCGTCACCAGCGTCGAAGTGAGGATGTTTCGGGGCGCGGATCGGCTGCCGTGCATGAACATGACCTGTTCCGTTCCGGGAGTGAGATCTTGCCGGGAGGATTGCTCAGTCCGCAGTCGCATTTTCCCCGGTACCGCCATCCGCATTTTTGCCGAAGGAGTCCGCCGTCAACATCGGTAAATCTACTCGGTGGTGCCGGATGGAATCCGTGCTCGGCCATCAGCAGATTCCTGAGACATGATCAGGCAATCACCCGATGTCGCCGGTTCCGTCCACGACGCATGATGCAATCGTCAGGTGAAGCAGTCGCGACCCCTGCCGCGGCTCCGCCGTTTGAATTCTCGTCTGGGGCGCGCAAACGCGCTTCCTCAAAGCACGGCAGACCCGGACGACACAATCCGGGGGCAACCGAGGAAACCGGGATGACAGGGTCCTCAGGTGATCGATATGGGCGTGCCGTCGTCGCGGTTGGAGGATCGTGGCGAACTGCGACTTTCAGAGCCGCATTTTTCCTTTGCCTCTGGCTCGTGCTCGCCGGCGCCAATCCGACAGATATTCCTGCCGCCGCGGCAGCAATCGCGGCAGCAACCTGGACAAGCCTGCACCTGCTGGAGCCGAGCAGATCCCGGCGGTCAATTCCTGCCATGGTCCGCCTGGCGCTGCTTTTCCTATACCAATCGGTGGTCGCCGGCGTAGACGTCGCACGCCGCGCGCTCGATCCCCGGCTGCCGCTGCGGCCGGGATTTGTGTTCTATCCGACCGGCCTCTCACGCGGGATGCAACGGAACGTGTTCACGACACTCACCAGCCTTTTGCCTGGCACTGTGCCAACCGGGGAGGAGAGCGGGCAGCTCGTCTATCACTGTCTCGACGTCGAGCAACCGGTCGTTGCCGAACTTGCCGCGGAGGAAGCGGCGTTGGTTCGGGCCCTCTACAATGACTGAATTCCTCACGGCCGCAGTCGGCTTGATCCTGGCGATGCTGGGGCTCGGGCTGGTCTCGATCTTGCGTGGCCCGACAGATGCCGACCGGATGATGGCGGCGCAACTGATCGGGACTGCCGGCATTGCCGTCTTGCTGCTGCTCGGAACCGTGACAGGCGTGCCGGCGGCCGTCGACGTGGCATTGATACTGGCACTGCTCGCCACTTTCGCATCCATCGCATTCGTCAAGAAGGGGCTCTCCCGCCTCGAAACCGATGGGGCCGATCCGGGGGAGGACAGATGAGCGTGGCACGCGACATCATCACGGTTGCGGGAGTGTCGGCAGGCGTATTCTTTTTTTTCGCCGGCACCGTCGGCCTTCTTCGCTTTCCCGACACCCTGACTCGTCTGCACGCGCTCAGCAAGGCCGATAACCTCGGCCTGGGTTTCGTCGTGCTCGGGCTGCTCCCCCAAACAGGAGGCCTGCGTGACGGGCTGAAGCTGATCAGCATCTGGATGTTCGTGCTGCTCGCTGGCGCCACCGTCTCCCAATTGATCGCGCGCACGGCACGTCAGAGCGGGTCAGGCAAATGAACATCGCAACAGTGTTCGAGATCGCGCTCGCCGCCGTGGTGCTGGGCCTCGCCATCTGGACGATCGCCGTCCCCGACACCTATTCGGCCACGGTCGGCTTCATCGCCTACGGACTGCTGGTTGCGCTGATCTGGGTCCGTCTTGACGCCGTCGATGTCGCGCTGACCGAGGCTGCAATTGGCGGAGGCCTGGGCGGCGTCGTGCTGTTGGGTGCGGCGGCCCGGCTGCGCGATACCGAGGCGATGACAACGGAAGGGCCCAGCCTGATCGTGCGCTTGAGCGCGGCCATATTGTCCGCGTCGATCGCGGCAGCGCTGGCCGTCACGATCCTGCTGCTGCCCGATCCGGCGCCAACGCTCGCGCCCTCTGTCGTCGCGAATGCCGGGGCGACCGGAATGACCAACCCCGTCACCAACGTGCTCATGGCATTCCGCGGAATGGACACCATGCTCGAGAAGGTCGTGCTCCTGCTCGCCATCGTCGGTGTCTGGTCGCTTGCGTCGGACCAGGCCTGGGGCGGTCGTCCCGGACCACGCCACCAGGCTGATCCAAATGGTGTTCTCGCCTTTCTTGCGCGCCTGTTGCCACCCGCCGGCATCGTCGTCGGCATTTACATCCTGTGGACGGGCGCTGATCACCCCGGCGGAGCATTTCAGGGCGGCGCGGTTCTCGCATCGATGTGGCTGCTGGTGATCATGGCCGGGCTGGTGGATACCCCGCCCGTGCGCAGTCGATGGCTACGTCTCATCTTGGTGGTCGGCCCCGGCCTGTTCCTTGCCGTCGGCCTTGGCGGGCTCTGTTTTGGGTCGGCGTTCCTTGCCTATCCCGTTGCGTTCGCCAAGCCGATAATTCTGAGCATTGAGGTCGCGATGCTCCTGACGATCGCGACGACGCTCGGCCTGCTGCTCGCCGGTGCACCTGAAAGGAGCGCTGAGCGATGAGCGCCGTGACGGTTTTCGGACTATGCGCCGCCGCGGCGGTCGGGCTCGGGCTCTACGGCCTGATTGCCAATCCGCAACCGCTTCGCAAGATCATCGCATTCAATCTGCTCGGCAGCGGCGTGTTTCTTCTGTTCGGCATCGTCGGGCGACGAGGCGCCGCAGCGGGCTTTGGCAACGACCCGGTGCCGCAGGCCCTAGTGATCACAGGAGTCGTGGTCGCGTTTTCCGCAACGGCTCTGGCGATCGCCTTGTTGCTGCGGCTTTTTCAGATCGCAGGCTCCACGACGCTCAACAATCGGACGGCGGCGAGCCCGCGCTCCGATCCGTCCGGTCACTGATGCTGCCCCCCGCCCCCGCGCTGGTGACCACCGCCGGCGGCTTCCTGCTGGTGCTGTCGATCGTCGTGCCGGTCGCGGGCGTCTTGCTGGCGTTCGCTCTCGGCCAGCGCTACGTCCGGCAGGTTGTCTCCACGGTCGTACCGGTCGGGTTGGCGATTGCTGTCGCCGTTCTCGTGCTCTTGCCGCGGAGCGACGGCCACCTCGTCTACCTGCTCGGCGCCTGGCCACCGCCGCTCGGCGTAGCCCTCCGCGCGGACGGATTGTCAGCGGTCATGCTCGCGACGACGGCGGTCGTGATCTGCGCGGTCGCCATTTTTGCCGCAACCGATTTTCGTCCCCAATCTGTCGAAGCGCGCGCACCTTTCGCATTCTGGATCCTGCTTCTGGCAATCTGGGGCGCGCTGAACACGATCTTCGTCGCGGGAGACCTCTTCACGCTTTACGTTGCGCTGGAATTGCTGACGTTCGCCGCAGTGCCTCTGGTCTCTCTCGACGGTCGCGCGGAGACGCTTCGGGCCGCGCTGCGGTATCTGCTCTTCGCACTGCTCGGCTCGGTCCTCTACCTGATGGGCACCGCGCTGCTCTATGGTCTCTACGGCACCCTTGATATCGAGTTGTTGTCGCATCGCGTGAGCGCGGACTCCGGCGTGCTCATCGCGGCAGCCTTGATGACGACCGGTCTCCTCGCAAAAACTGCACTCTTTCCGTTGCACCTCTGGCTGCCACCCGCTCACGCGGGCGCACCGGCCGCAGCTAGCGCGATCCTGTCCGCCTTGGTCGTGAAGGGATCGTTCTTCATCCTTGTGCGGCTCTGGTTCGACGTCATGCCGGGTTTGCCCGGCTTGGCTGCCGCACAATTGCTCGCGGCGCTTGGAACCGGAGCGATCGTGTTCGGAAGCGTTGTCGCTCTCCGGCAAGAGCGCCTCAAGCTCCTGATTGCATATTCGACGCTGGCTCAGATTGGATATCTCTTCCTGATGTTTCCTCTTGCGTTCGGCGCGTCCGGGAAGCTCGAAAGTGACCAGGCCCTGGCGGGCGGCCTATTGCAGGCGGTTTCCCATGCGACTGCCAAGGCGGCGATGTTCATGGCCGTCGGATCAATCTACACCGGGCTCGGCCACGATCGCATCACCGGACTGCGAGGTGTCGCACGGGCCCTGCCCTTGAGCGTCCTGGCGTTCGCGATTGGCGGCATCGCCTTGATGGGTGTTCAACCGAGCGGAGCGTCACTCGCGAAGGAGTTATTGCTCCAGGACACGGCGAGGACGGGGCAGTGGTGGTGGGCCGTCGTGCTCCAGGCCGGCGGAATGTTCACGACCGCCTATGTCGTACTAGTCCTGTCCCATGCGTTCGCGCCATCAGACCAGCCGATTGCCCTCATCGGCCCAGCACCGCTCAGCCGGGACCTTGCTGCACTTGCCTTGGCCCTCTGTTCTCTGTTCCTTGGCTTGCTGCCCTGGGATTCGTATTTGCCGGTCCCGTATGATGCCACATCGAAGCTGTTCGGCATCGACGCGCTATCCAAATTGCTCCTGCCTGTGCTGGGAGGGGCGGCGCTCGCGATCCTGCTCAGCCCGTGGCCACACCCGCTGGGCTCATCCGCGGCCTGGAAAGCGCTCATGAGAGTGGTCGGTCCGCTCCGGCGCGGCTGTCTTAGATTCGGCAGCCTTATCGAAAGAGGCGACGAAGTTCTCCGTCAATGGTCCGCCGCGGGCATCTCCCTGCTCCTGGTGTCGCTGCTGCTCGCCGCGTCGATGTTCGCAGCAAATTGAAGACTCAGAACAGCCGGATCGCGCAGATCGGGCCGAGGGATTCCCCTGCTCTAATGATCCGGAACATTCTCTCCCGCGCCCAAGGGTTTTCTCGGATGTCGAGCTTGCAATTCGCCGTTTAGTCTCCGCGCCATGCAGTTGGCATCAGTCTTCCCGCGGTCCCTGCGGGAATGCCCAGGAGGTCTCCATGTCTGATCTGGTTGCGATCGTATACCCGACCGAAGCAAAGGCCGAAGAAGTCCGAACTCGGCTGCTCAAACTGCAAAAGGAATATTTGATCACCATCAGTGACGCCGTGATCGCCGTCAAGGCCGAGAACGGCAACATCAAGCTCAACCAGCTCGTCAACACCACAGCGACGGGCGCGATTACCGGCAGCTTCTGGGGACTCCTGGTCGGCGTGCTCTTCCTCAATCCGATCATCGGTGTCGCGGTCGGCGCTGCGTCCGGCGCGCTTGGAGGCGCCTTGTCCGATTTCGGCATCAACGATTCCTTCATGAAGGAGCTGTCCGCTTCGCTCCACACCGGCAACGCCGCGCTCTTCGTCCTGATCAAGAACATGACGGCAGACAAGGTATTGAAGGAAATCAAGGATGCCGGCGGAGTCGTGTTGAAAACGTCCCTGGACGAGACCAAGGAAAAGATCCTGCGCGATGCGCTCGCCAGCGCGGCGGAGCGGCCGGCGGCCTGAAGCCGCCTACCGCCTACCGCCGAGCAGGCGCAGCAGCATCATGAACAGATTGAGGAAGTTGAGGTAGAGCGACAGTGCCGCGATCACCGACTTACGGCCTGCCGTCGTCGCATCGTCCCTGCTCTCGTACATCGCCTTGATCCGCTGCGTATCATAGGCCGTAAGTCCCGCAAAGACGCCAACGCCGACGATCGAGATCAACCAATCGAGCCCCGTCGACCTCAGGAAAATATTGACCAGGCTTGCGACGATGATGCCGATCAGGCCCATGAACAGGAAGCTGCCGACCGCGGACAGGTCGCGCCTCGTGGTGTAGCCGAAGACGCTGAGTGCCCCGAACATCGCGGCCGCGATGAAGAACACGCGCGTGATCGAGGCGCTGGTGTAGATGTGCAGCAGCGTCGAGAGCGAGACGCCGACCAGCGCGGCATAGACGAAGAACAGAATGCGCGCCGTTTCCACCGACAGCGTATTGATGCGCGCCCCGATGAAGAACACCAGCCCGAGTGGCGCCAGGATGAAAACCCACATCAACGGGCTCTCGAGCAATGCGGGACCCATGAGCTGATACGTCAGCCACGCCACAATTGCAGTCAGGCCCACGCCCGCGGCCATATAATTGTAGATGCGCAGCATGTAGGCGCGCAATCCGGGATCGATCGCAAGCGCGCCGCCACCAGTGCCTGAGGCAGTCAGATTCGGATCATAATTCGACATCGCTTGCCTCCTCGGATTGGTTCGCATGAACAAACCAAGCTAGCGGTCCGGCCCCTGCGGGGACATCGGATGATCACCCGAGCGCCGGAAGATATATCACCCTATCTCGGGATACCCGTATCCGCCAGAGCGACTTACCGAAACGTAACCTTGGGTTGCCCCAGGCTTCTCATCCTTTTTGCCTGGACTCTTACACCTTTGTCACTGGAAGCTGGTCACGCACCGGCCTAATCCGTTCGCATGCGCTACTTCTTTCACATCGTCGACAAAAACGGCCTTTGTCCGGACGGAATTGGATGCGAGTGCGCCGACCATGACGCCGCCGTTCTGCACGCCAGGCATATCGCGACTGAACTCGCCAAGGCAGGCGAGTTGTTCCGCGCAAGCTTCGTGCTGGTCGCCCCGGCCGCTGCGCCCGGATCGGCAAGTCCTCATTAGAGGCGGTCGACCGATTTCCTGCCTCGCCCTCTACATAGAATCCCTGATGCGCCGACCGAGAAGCTGCCTCTAGTCTCGTAACCGAGGGTGGCCGGCCTACCCCGTTCAAATTCGACCCTTCCGCCCACCTCATCTCCGGGGTTGAGGGCTCGCCGCACGCGTCCGCGTCTATGCGTTGGCCGTCGGCGCTATCTCGATCTGAAGTGTTGTTGTGGGTCAGTTGGAGACAAACATGAATGTCCGGACCATCTGCGGTGCCTTGATCCTTGCCGGATCGATTGCGACCGCGCAGTCGACCAGTTCCCAGGCGCAGACGACCGATCCGGCCGCATCCGTGCCAAAGCAGGTCACGACACCTGCCCCAAGCACCGCCGCGCCAAATACGAATACGAACCCCACCAAGCATCGCTACTGGCGTCATCGCGGCGGCTCGCATCCCCATTATGGCAGCCGCCGTGTTCGCACCTGAGCCCGGGCGCGACAGTTCGTCATTGCAATCCGCCGCCGAGACATCCGATCGATGAGCGACGTGAGGACAGGACAAGAGCAACCGCGCGAGGTCGTGGTCCGCGAGCCTCCAGACCAGGGCATGACCGACAGGCGGCGCGGCTTTCTCGCAACGGGTCTCGCCCTGCTCGCCACTTGCGTTGCTCTCTTCCTCGTATGGCAAACCGCCTCGAGTCTTCTCATCATCTTCGCAGGCGTACTGTTTGCTGCCTTTCTGGATGCCGCCGCACGCGCACTGGCGCTACTAATTCCACTCAATCGTGTCTGGCGGCTGACATTCGTGCTGCTGCTGCTCACCACCTTGGTCGGACTAGGCCTCGTCTGGGGAGGCGGCAAGCTGCCGGAGCAAACACGCATCCTGCTGAAGGTCATGGACACCCAGTTCGACGTCTTGCAGCAACGCCTTCTGACCTACGGCGTCGATCTGCTTGGTCCGGAATCGGGGCGCGATTTTGCGCAATGGCTGCTGTCCGATCAAGGCCGGTTCTTCAGCCACGCCCAGCTCGTCGTTGGCAGAGCGTCGAGCTTTCTGACTGGTGTGCTGGTGATCGCGTTCCTCGGTATCCTCTTCGCCTTTGATCCCACCAGCCATCGCGAGAGTCTGGTGATGCTGGCGAAGCCTTCCTATCGCGCCCGAACACGCGCCGTAATGAACGAGATGGGAAACGTCCTGCGGCTGTGGTTCGTCGGACAGCTGATCCGCATCATCCTAATGACACTGTGCGTGTGGGTCGCGCTCTATCTGATCGGGCTTCCCGGCCCCTTCGTGCTTGGGCTGCAGGCGGGCCTTTCCAACTTCGTTCCGTATCTGGGACCCATCCTTGCCGCGATCCCGATCGCGCTTGTCGCGATGCCGCTCGGCGCATCGCTGCTGATCTGGGCCGTCGTCATCTACACAATCATTCAATCGATCGAGGGCTATGTGATAGGCCCGTTGATCCAGCGCCAGGCGGTCGAAATTCCTCCCGCATGGACATTGGTCGCGATCGTACTGTTGGGCGCAATGCTAGGCGTGATGGGTATCGCACTCGCCATGCCGCTGGTCGCCGTCGGCCGGGTCGCGATCATTAGATTCTACGTCGAGGATTACCTCGGCGATAACAGCGGGCGCATGTCCAACAAGGGACCACCGCAAATGGGAGCGCCATGAGCGAGATTCGAGCCGAGCGGAACAATGGAATGGAGCCATCCCCGGCGCACACGCGGATGACACATTTTCTGTGGCAGCAACTTCCCTACATCATTGCACTGGTGCTCGCCGTCGCGGGCGTCGCCTATACCAACGCCTCTCACCAGCCTCTCGTTGGTTATTGGGAATTTCTCGCGCTCGCCATCGGCGTTGTGTGCGTCATCAACAAATGGCCGGAGGTCGATGGCAAGGAGGCCCGGTGGCGACTGATCTGGACCCAGGCGCTGCACTGGGTTGCCGTCCTGGTCACGATGAACATCATGCTGGTGTCAGGCGTTCAGCAATTGTTGCCGACGCCGGCAACCAGCCTCGTCCTTCTCACGTTACTTGCGCTCGGCACCTTCCTCGCGGGCGTCAGTCTTCTGTCGCCGCAAATTGCCTTCCTCGGCCTTGCGATGGGCGTCACGGTTCCGGCGATATCCTGGTTACAGCAATCCATCATCTTCTTCCTGTTGGGCGCCGTCCTGCTGATCGGCCTCGGCATCACGTTCTGGCTTCGCCAGGATCGCAGCCCAGGGAGTTCGCCCACCGACACCGGAAGTCAAATGGAGGCCTGAATGCGCATTAACCTGCTTCTTGCGATCATCTCTGGATCCGCCTTGATGTGCGCCGACGCCCTGCCCGCACGCGCCGAGGCGTTCAGGGTCGGCCGGCTCGTATGCACCAGCACTCCGCGCGTTGGGCTGGTGCTTGGCTCCGCGCAGGAGCTTCGTTGTATATTCATCACGAGACGCCCGGCCCGGCAGTACGTCTACGACGGACGGATCAGGCGCGTTGGTCTCGACATCGGCGTGACCAGCGCAGGAACCCTCTCGTGGGCCGTCTTCGCCAGGAACTCGCGCGTCGGCCCCGGCACGCTGCGCGGGAACTACGTGGGGGCGAGCGGCAATGTCGCGTTCGGCCCCGGTCTCGGAGCGAACGTTCTGATCGGAGGCTCTCGCCGGACGATTACGCTCCAGCCTCTGTCGATCGAGCGATCGATCGGATTGAACCTTGCGGCAGGCGTTACGAACCTGACACTCGGCCCGCGCGGACCGGGATAGCGGCTTGTCCCGCCCCCCGGAGCAAGGAGCGGAAAATGGACCTTGCGGACGTCTCGGTCAGGATGCTGGCGGCGGGTTTCCTGACATTCATCGCTGGCGGCACGGGCTGGACACAGCCAGCCGCAGGCCCTCCGCCCGCTGTCGGCATCGTGGAAGCGACCAGACGACCGATCACCGAGACCAACGAATTTCTCGGGCGGATCGAGGCGGTCAATCGCGTCAATGTCGTGGCTCGCGTCACCGCATTCCTGGAGCAGCGGTTGTTCGTCGAGGGTGCCGAGCTCAAGAAGGGCGACCCGCTTTACCGGCTTGAGCGCGGTCCGTTCGAGGCCGATCTCGCGTCAAAGCAGGCGCAGGTGGCCCAGCTCCGAGCAATGCTCGAGAACGCCAAGCTGACGACCGACCGGGCGCGTACGCTGCTCAGCGGGCCGGCCGGTCAGCAATCGACCTACGACGCGGCGATCGCCAACCAACGCAGCCTGGAAGCCCAGGTCCAGGCCGCGCAGGCACAAGTCGATGCGTCACAGATCAACCTCGATTACACCATGATCAGCGCGCCGATCGACGGCAAGATCGGACGAACGGCCGTGACCGAAGGCAATGTCGTCGGTCCCAGCTCGGGCGTCCTGACCACGATCGTCAGCCAGGATCCGATGTACGTCACCTTCCCGGTGCCGTTGCGCCAGGGGCTTGAACTACGTGAACGCTATGGTCCGCAGGGCGGCTTGGAAGCCGTGGTGATCCGGCTGCGGCTGCCCAATGGCCGCATGTATGGCAAGTCCGGCAAGCTGGATTTTGTCGACAACACCATCGCCCAGAACACGGACACGATCACCGTGCGCGGCGAGATCGCCAACCCGATCCTGCGCGCGCCGTCCGCCGCGGGCGTAACCGTTCACGAACTGACTGACGGCGAGTTCGTCACGGTCTTGCTGGAAGGTGTCCAGCCCATCGAAGTGTTGGCGGTCCCGCGTTCGGCGGTGCTGTCCGACCAGCAGGGTGACTATGTCCTCGCCGTTGGCGCCGGCGATAAGGCCGAACAACGCCGCATCAAGCTGGGGCAATCGACGCCCACCATCGCCTCCGTCATCAGCGGCCTCGCGGCAGGCGACAAGGTCATCGTCGAAGGCCTGCAAAGAGTTCGTCCGGGTCAGGCGGTTTCTCCGGGCCCGGCGAGCGCGCTGATCCAGTCGAGCATGAAGGCCGGCACAGGCGACGCGCCTTCGCAGCCAGACCATGGCGGTTCAACTGAACCGCGCCCGGGGGACAAAAAGCCATGATGTCCGCCGTGTTCATCGATCGCCCGCGACTTGCGATGGTCGTGGCCTTCATCATCACCATTGCAGGTGCGCTCGCGCTGACACGGATCCCGGTGGCGCAATTTCCGGACATTGTGCCACCGCAGGTCACGGTTGCCGGGACCTTTCCCGGCGCCTCTGCCGAGGTCGTGGAGGCCAGCGTCGCTCAACCGCTCGAAGCGCAAGTGATCGGCGTCGACCGAGCTCTCTATATGAAATCGACGAGCGGCAACGACGGCAGCTACACCCTGACGGTGTCATTTGCACTTGGCACCGATCCCGACATCAACACCGTCAATGTTAACAACCGGGTGCAGAGCGCGCTGTCGCAATTGCCCACCGAGGTGCAGCAGCAGGGCGTGACCGTGCAAAAGAAATCGTCGGCGATCCTGCAATTTCTGGTGCTTTACAGTGCCGACGGCCAGCAAGATCCGCTGTTCATCACCAACTACGCGATCATCAACATACTCGATGCGATCTCCAGCACGCCCGGTGTCGGCCAAGCTCACCTGTTCGCCAAGATGAACTACTCGATGCGGATTTGGTTCGATACGCAGCGGCTGACCAGCCTCAATCTCACGCCCTCGGACGTGATCGCGGCAATTCGAACGCAAAGCGTCCAGGCGCCGGTCGGCCGCATCGGCGCGCGTCCAATCAGCGACGACCAGCAATTCCAGTTCAACGTCCAGACCCTGGGACGGCTCGCGACGGTCGACCAGTTCGCCAATATCGTGCTGCGCGCCAACCCGGATGGTTCGACGCTGCTCGTCAAGGACGTCGCCCGGGTCGAGATTGGCGCGCAGAACCTCGACAGCGAAGCGCGGATCGACGGGCGCGCCGCGGTGCCTCTCGCGATCTATCTGGCGCCGGGCGCCAATGCCGTGACGACGGCGCAGGCGGTCGCGGCGACGATGCAGCGGCTATCGAAGCGATTCCCGACGGGGTTGAGCTATCTCGTGCAGTACGATTCCACGAGCTTCGTACGGGACACCATCTCGGAGGTTCTGCGGACACTGGGAGAGGCCTTCGTCCTGGTCGTGATCGTGGTTTATTTGTTCCTCGGTAATCTTCGGGCCACGGTGATACCAGCCATTGCCGTACCGGTCAGCCTGGTCGGCACCTTCGCGGTGCTGCTGATGCTTGGCTATTCCGCGAATACCGTGTCACTGCTCGCGATGGTGCTCGCCATCGGCATCGTCGTGGATGACGCCATCGTCGTCGTGGAGAACGTCGAGCGAGTGATGGAGGAGGAACCGGATCTTTCGCCAGTCGAGGCAAGCAAGAAGGCGATGACGCAGATCACGGCACCGATCATCGCGATCACGTTGGTGCTGCTCTCCGTCTTTGTTCCGATCGCCTTCATTCCTGGCATTTCCGGCACGCTGTTTCGGCAATTTGCGGTGACGATCAGCGCCGCCATGATGATTTCGGCACTGAATGCGCTGACCTTGTCGCCCGCCTTGTGCGCGCTGTTCCTGCGGCATACTGGACCCCGGCGCGGCATGATCGGCTACGTTCTTGGCGGCATTGACTGGATCCGCGATCGCTATAGCAGCGGCGTACGACGGCTGCTGCGCGTGGCCAGTCTCTCCCTCATCCTGGTCGCCGTGCTCGCAGCCGGCATTTTCGGGATGTCGCACCTGACGCCGACAGGGTTCCTCCCCGAGGAAGACCAGGGCGCTTTCTTCACTTCGGTGCAGTTGCCGGACGGTGCATCCGTTGCGCGGACCAGTGAAGTCACCAAACAGATCGAGGACGTCCTGAAGGAGATGCCGGCCGTCGACCATGTTCTGGCCATCATCGGTTTCTCCCTGCTTGACGGGGCGTCCGAGCCCAACAGCGCGCTGGTGGTGACGCGCCTCAAGCCGTTTGCCGATCGCAAGGCGGCCGCGGATTCGGTGCAGGCGTTGATCCGGCAGACTTACGCAGCCGGCGCACAAATCCGGCAGGCCAATGTACTGCCGTTCAATATGCCGCCGATCATCGGACTCTCCACCTCAGGCGGGTTCGAGTACCAGCTCCAGGCGCTGGAAGGACAGAGCCCCGCCGCGATCTCCAGTGTCACGGGTGCGTTGATCGGAGCGGCCAATGCCGATCCGCGGCTGACGCGAGTGTTCTCGACCTTCACCGCGACCAATCCATCGATCTATCTCGACATCGATCGACGTAAGGCGCAGGCGCTTGGCGTGACCATCAGCGATATCTTCACGGCCCTTCAGGCGACGCTGGGCGGCATCTACGTCAACAATTTCAACCTCTATGGACGTACCTGGCAGGTCAACGTTCAGGGGGAGGCGCTCGATCGCGCCGACCTTTCCGATATCTGGCGCATCTATGTCCGCAATAGCACGGGTCAGATGGTTCCGATGCGGTCGCTCGCCGGCATCAAGATCGTAACCGGGCCTCAGGTCATTACCCGCTACAACAATTATCGTTCAGTGACGGTGAACGGCAGCCCGGCGCCAGGCGTCTCGTCCGGCACCGCGATGGCAGCGATGGCAGAGATCTCCAACAACGTGCTGCCTGCAGGTTACAGTTTCGAGTGGACCGGCACCGCCTATCAGGAGCAACAGGCAGCAGGACAAACCGGGATGGTGCTCGCGCTCGCCGTGCTGTTCGCCTATCTGTTCCTGGTGGCGCTGTATGAGAGCACGGTGATCCCGATCCCGGTGCTGCTCTCCGTCGTTGTCGGCGTTCTAGGATCATATATCGGTATTAAAATCGCCGGCCTCAATCTCGATCTGTACGGCCAGATTGGCCTCGTGGTGCTGATCGCGCTTGCCGCCAAGAACGGCATCCTGATCGTGGAATTCGCGAAGGAACGACGGGAAGCCGGCACAGAGCTTGCGGAGGCCGCGATCCAGGGGGCGCATATGCGGTTCCGCGCGGTGATGATGACCTCGGTTGCCTTCATTCTCGGACTCCTCCCGCTCGTACTCGCAACCGGCGCCGCCGAGCTGAGCCGCAGGGCGGTCGGGACCGCTGTCTTTGCCGGCATGCTCGCCGCAAGCTCAATCGGGATTTTTATGGTGCCGATGCTCTACGTCACGTTTCAGCGCCTGCGCGAGCGCGCGAAGGCACGACCGGTCCCGGCGCGAACCACATGACCCGAGTATCCAGGACGGCGGGAATACGCCGAGCCTGTTGCTCAGGGTTTCGTTGGATGCCGGCGTTGCCGTTCCCCGCTACCGTTGTCCGTGCTTGAAACTGCGTAACAAGAAGACGTAACAAGAAGAGAGGAGAAGAACAATGAACGCTCCCACACGTCGTGTCTTCCTTGGTCTTGCGCAGGGCGCCGTCGCCGCCGCAGCTGTCGGCGCAATCGGCGTTCGTTTCATTGCGACAGCGGAGGCTATGCCGGTCGCCGCAAATCTGGGACGGGCCGCGATAACCACGGATCTCGCGACGCAGGCGCAGTGGGGTCCTCCGCATGGCCCCGGTTGGGGGCGGTCGCGACCGCGCAGGCGCCGTTGGGTTTGCTGGTGGCATCGCGGTCGCCGCCATTGCGGGTGGCGGTGGAGGTGACCGTCCGCGATCCCTCTGCGGACGGGAAGGGACAGAGCTGCACTTCCGCAGCGATCAGCTCTGCTTCACCGCCGCGATCGGTTGCGAAGCGCGGCGGGCCGGCAGTCGCTGATTTCGTTCACTCTTCAATCAATTTGGCTCGGATCGCGTAGCGGACCAGTCCAGCTATCGAATTGACCCCCAGTTTTCCCATGGCCGACGCCCGATGCGTTTCCGTGGTCTTCACGCTTGAGCTCAGCATCGCGCTGATACCCTTGTTGCTGTACCCCTCGGCCACGAGCTTGACAACGAGCCGCTCTCGCGGAGACAGCTTCACATGCCCCTCGCCAGCTTCGTCTTCTCGACCCGACTGACCACAAAATCGTCCGCCAACGAATGGCTTACGTGCCATTAGCGCTTCAACGGCAGCCAACAGCAGCTTGTTTGCGTCCGACTTGACCAGGAACGCGCGCGCACCCGCCTGAAGCGCCTCTTGAGCCAGCACTCCGGATTCGTGCGCGGTAAAGATCAGCACCTCAGTTTCGCGGAGATGTTTTTTTATTCCTCGAGTTATTTCCAGTCCCGTCATGCGCGGCATGAAGAAGTCGACGATCGCAACATCGGGCCGCTCTTTGAGAGCGGCCTCAAATGCCGATCTTCCGTCGGACGCCTCGGCGACAATCATCCAACCCGGCCGCTGCTCGAGGACCGCCCGTAGCCCGGATCGAACAGCATCATGATCATCAGCAATGAGAATTCGTTTCATGAGAGGGCTGCCTCGATGATCTTGTCGCAAGAGAACCTGGACGAGCTATGGGCGCTGCGTTTCAGCAGCATCTCCAACCGGGCCATCTCACTCGCGCGCAAGAGCGCATGGAAAGGTCGCGCGCAGGATGGTACCGCGCCGCAGCGTTGTGGGTGCCGATAATATCTCAAGCTGCCCTCCCATCTCTTGCAATCGAGCTCGCATGATACGGATTCCCGCTCCGGGTGCCCACGGACGAAAGCGGCATGCGCCATCTGCAGCGACCATGCCTTGTCCGTCGTCTCGGACCTCGAGCTTGAACTTCCTGTCCCTCGTCCCGATAGTTATGACGACCTGTGTCGCCTTGGCGTGACGGTAAACGTTCGTGAGGGCCTCCTGAACAATTCTCAGCAACGCTCGCTGCGCCCCGTATGGCAGGCCGTCGACCGCGGACGATATCGAGACCTCAATATTCAGCGGCGTTCGGGCTGCGAGCCCTTCTGCGAATTGCTCGATTGTCGTCCTGAGCCCTCCTTCAAACAGGTCCTGAGGGTGAAGCAGATATGTGAGGGACCGCAATTCCTTCATAGCGCGATCGATCGAGATGTCGAGCTGATCGCAATGTCTCGTCGCCTTCAGAGGATCGCCTAGCGCACTCCTTACTTGCATCAGAATGAGGCTCGCCGCCACCAGATGCTGGCACGTTGAATCGTGAAGCTCCGACGCAATTTGACGATGAACTTCTTCCTGCAGAGCGAGCCGTTCGGAATTCGCCTTGCGCGCATGCCTCGATCCTCCGGAGGCATTTCGAACATGTCGGCTGACCGGTGTCTCCTGAAGGGACATGATACACTCGCCTTCCTGCAGTGCTAACTTTCGCACCGCTAGTTTCCTGGCATATGCAGACAACTCTCCGATAAATTTAGCCTACCGCCGCGACACACCGACCACGCAATCAGTATAAGCCACTACGTAGAAATCCTCTAGGCAGCCAATCCCCGTCGTGTGCCGAGCATCCCAAATTTGGCGCGATGCTCCCTGATTCAAATCAAGGAGCTGCAGGTAAGGAGCAGCATGCGGGTCGGCGAAAACGCGATTATGAAGACGCGTCCGTCAATCTGCGCGCTGTGTCATCGCCCGCTTGACGGCGGCGGCAGCAATCGAGCGGCCCGGCGAGGATGTTGCGCCGCAGAACAGTCCGCCGCTGTTTAGGTAAGACGTCTTTCCATATTCCGCCCGGGCCACCTCTTTGAAATTCCGTAATTCGGAAATCAACAGAGGCATCGTCGGCTTGTCTTTCGGCGTCGCATCGATCTCCGGATCCATCGCGGCGTTCTATTCGGAGCTGTTCGACACGCGGATCCGCTACACTGGTCTCGTCTTCGCAAAAGAAGTCAGCGGCGCTGTCGTCGGCGGCTTTACGCCACTGATTTCGACGCTGCTGGTGCAGTGGAGTGGCGACGCGAGCTGGCCAGTCTCGGTCTGCATGATGGTCACGGCGCTGGCAGCGTTTTTGTGCGCCTATCTCGCCAGGGACATCCTCGACGTCGGCCAGCGAAACGTCACAACTGCGACGAAACGCGACGCTCTTGTGGGCGTGCGACAAGTCATGGACGATACTGGCGACCATGCGAGATGACGAGCGCGACGGTGATGCGAACCAGCAAGAACATCTCGCGAACATCGCCAAGTCGACGCACGGCGCGATGTCCGACCACCAAAAGCGTCGCACGAGACGCGCTTTGCTCTGTCGCCTGAAATGGAAAAACCCTGCGCCAATAGGGCTTTCGATATGGTGGGCGCACCAGGGCTCGAACCTGGGACCCGCTGATTAAGAGTCTCATTCTCTAAAAGAGATTTCAGGCACTTAGCTGTAAAAGGCAACCAGAACAGCACTAGCAAAATCAATACGTTATGGCCGAAATGTAAATCGCTTGATCGTTCCGCCAGCACCCGCGCCCCTTGCGTCCCGAACGTAAGTAGCAACCGAAAAGTTCAACAAAAACAGTGAACTTCGCTCCTGGTTGACCACCTTTATCGCTGTTTGTTCAGGGCGGTTCGGTGGTCAATCGGTGGTCAGCTAACCGGGCAAGTCTCGGCGCTGTGGCTTCGCGGCACTATGAAGGCATGGAGTCATTAGCCGCCTTCGCGCCTCCACCTGCCCCTCATATTCGTCGCACTACTAACGACAACGGCCCCTGCGTAACCCGCCTTAACGCAGGTGCGTCAACGACTAGCGTCGGGGTTCGAGTCAGGAGACCGCTACCGCCTTTCCACACACGACGCAAATCTGCGATATTCCCTCCGATCGTCCGCCTGAACCCGGCAGCTCGTCGAACGGTAGGCTCAAGTCGGGGACCCGCAGCAGACCCCCTAGATTTTCGTCGTTTGTAATCTCATTGAGCTTGTAAAGACTTAGCTCTTTTGGCCCGCTCTACCCCCATTTGCCGACCTCGGCTTCGGCTGGCGTGAGGTCGCCTGAGCCGACACGGCTTCGTGCAGCGATCGCAGGCGCCTTTGGACTACCGTTTTGAAGGTCCGCATCTTCCCGCAATTTGGTCATGCAGTCGCTTATTGAGAGGATGGCGCGACTCGACTGGAACGTATTCCCGCCGCCGTCGCCGGCGTGTCCCGCACCAGCAGCGCGCGGGTTGCCGCCGTCACATCGGGCTGACGCATCAGGCTCTCGCCGACCAGAAAGGTCGACATTCCCACACGCTCAAGCCTGGCCAGATCGTCCGGCGTGAAGATACCGCTTTCCCCGACCATCAGCCGCTCCTCCGGGATAAGCGGCGCTAGCGCCTCGCTGGTCGCGAGCGTGGTCTCGAAGGTACGGAGATTGCGATTGTTGACGCCGACCATCGGCGAGCGGAGTTTCAGCGCCCGCTCGAGTTCGGCTCGGTCGTGGATCTCGACCAGCACATCCATCTGAAGCGCGATGGCGGCGTCCTCAATATCTTTGGCGGCGGCGTCATCGAGCGCGGCCATGATGATCAGGATGCAGTCCGCGCCGTGAGCGCGGGCTTCGACGACCTGATAGATGTCGAACATGAAATCCTTGCGCAGCACCGGCAGATTGGTCGCCGCGCGCGCCGCGACCATGAAGTCGAGATGCCCCTGGAACGACGGAGTATCGGTCAGCACCGAGAGGCAGGCCGCGCCCCCGGCCTCGTACGCCTTTGCCAGGGCCGGCGGATCGAAATCGGCGCGGATGAGGCCCTTCGATGGCGAAGCCTTCTTGATCTCAGCAATCAGCGCATAGTCACCGCCGCCATGCTTTTCCTTGATCGCACGGACGAAGCCGCGCGGCAACAAGAAGGGCGGGCAGTTCATGGCCGTCAAGAAGAGCGCTGTGAAGTATAAGGGCGTTCGGAAAGAGAAGTGACGGTCATGTAGCGGCGATCATCCTCACGGCGCTCATTGCGTTTTCGGTGTGGGTGATTGCGCTATGACTTGAGAGGTGTCGGGTACATCAATCTCATTAGATCGCCCTGACACTCACACGGCATCCCCGCACACTGGCAGCCGAACTCATCCGACCACGCCATCTCGGCTGATATCGCAGACTTAACCGAGCGTCACGATCTGCGCAATCCGCTCGCCTCGATCAGCGCCGGCGTGCAAGCTCGTCGAGCTCGCAGCCAACGTCGAGGCCGTCCAGGACGGCCACATCTATATCGAGAGGATCAACGCGCCCTTCTTGTTCAAGCTGAAGGGCAGTGGAAGCGGGTTCGGCGCCGGGTTCAAATTCGCGATCGAGCGCGGCTGGCTGTCGAAGCACGAGAGCGGCACTTACGTGAAGTTGACGCCGCCCGGTGAATATCTGCTGACTGGCAAATTGCACACCGGCTAGATGCCGTAATGGGCCCTGCTCCGTGCAAGGGGGCATGATGGTGGCTGTCCCCCCCGATAGATGATGAAACGGGGTCACGACTTGAGTCGGCCCCAAGCATCTGGAGACGGAGGACAGCCGTGGAGAATTATGCCGGAATTGACGTGTCGTTGGAACTGTCGAGCGTATGCGTTGTGGATTCCCAGGGTAAGATCCTGAAGGAGGCGAAGGTCGCAAGCGAACCCGACGCCTTAGTCGAATTTTTCGAGACGCTTGGCTTTGCAGTGAATCGGATCGGGCTGGAGGCTGGGCCACTGTCGCAATGGCTGCATGCGGGGCTGCAAAGAGCAGGATTCGAGACGGTTCTGCTGGAAACACGGCATGTGAAGGCAGCATTGTCGGCGATGACAGTGAAGACGGATCGCAAGGATGCACGCGGAATTGCCCAGTTGATCCGGATGGGATGGTTCCGCGCGGTGCACGCAAAGTCGATAGGGGCTCAAGAGATCCGAGCGCTGCTGGTTGCGCGCAAACAGCTTCTTGGGCGACTTATCGATGTGGAGTTAAGTATCCGCGGGATTTTGCGTGGCTTTGGGCTGAAGGTTGGCCCGGTGACGCGGAAGAATTTCGAAGCGCGGATCCGAGAGTTGGTTGCGGGTCAGGCGACATTGGAACGCATTGCCATAGCGATGCTTTCGGCACGATCGGCCTTGAAGGCAGAGTACGGAAGGCTACACAAAGCTGTGCTGGCAACGGTGCGTGACGATGCGGTCTGTCGCCGGCTCATGACAGTGCCAGGTGTTGGTCCCCTAGTGGCGATTACCTACAAATCGGCGATTGATGATCCTCATCGCATTGTAAAATCGAAGGCGGCAGGCGCGCTGTTCGGGCTCACGCCAAAGAAATACCAATCGGGAGAAAAGGACGTCACGGGCGGGATCACGCTGGCCGGCGACGAGATAGTGCGTACGGTGTTGTATGAGGCCGCCAACGTTCTGCTATCGCGCATCACGCGATTCTCAAAACTTAAGCGCTGGGGGATGGACGTCGCCAAGCGGCGAGGCTCGAAGCGCGCAAAAGTCGCCTTGGCACGCAAGCTCGCAGTGATCCTGCATCGAATCTGGGTCGACGGCACAACTTACCGATGGACCGACGCGGCCCCGATCGCAGCATAGAACACGAGGAGAAGAATTGGAATGCAACCGGGCTGAACTGAGCCTGGTGCCCGAAGTCCCGTCGCCGGGACGGTGGATCCGGTGAAGCCGTTACACGCCCAGTGGCCGTCTTCTGACGGACCACGCGTATCTAGATAGGCTCACCGCTCCCTCTGACAGCATGATGTGGCGGCCAGGCGTTGACCACGGACAGAAGCATGAGCTCGGCGGCGTGACATTCACTCGGGAGGCTTGACATCATCGGGCCCATTACAGAAGGGCGTGTACTCATAAAAGGCACCGAAGTCGGCTTTTGGAATTTTAGCAGAATTCTCCTCAACCAGAGTATTGCCGGTTTTGACCCAACCCGAACATATCTTACACCGGGGACAAGTAGCCCTTTTGGGTGTCCAGTAAGACCGCCTCGCCGGACCGATTAAGCTTCGACCGCCTTAGTTGAATGTTTGCAGCCTCAATTTGAGCGATCCGTCGGCTTGGCGTTCGAAGACGTGCGTCGCTAAACCACTGAAGGGAGACGGCTTGCCCTCCTTGTCTTTACCCGTGGCGCTCCACTTGGCTGTGCCGAAGACAACCTTGTCGTCTCCGCCGGCGTCGATCATCTCCAACTTGTGATCCGTCACACCGCTCGCGAAGAGTCCGGCAAAGAACTTCTCGATCTCGGCCGGACCCGACGCGACCTGATGTGTGGGTGGCATCAATTTTGCCGTCGCGGCATAGGAGGCGCCGATGGCTTTCTCGTCGTGCTTATTGAATGCGGCATCCCAAGCGGCGTAAGCCTTCTCCACGTCCCCCTTGGCGTCCGCGGCCAACGAAATTCCCGGCGCGCCGAGCAGACAAATGACTAGTGCTGATGTTGGAGCCAACTTCATAGGATACTCCCTCTGTAGGATAACGCCTTTCCCGATTGATTAGATCATCACTACGATCGTCGGCCGCGGCTGCAATCCGCCAGCTTGACGACACCGTCGCCGGTCGCACTGTGGCCGGCCATTGGTTCATTACGGAAGAGGTGCAGGCGATGGTAACTTCAACGGCGCCGTTCACCTCGGGAGTCCATATCGCGCGTCATGACACCGCTAATGCAGCCGGTCGCACCCGCGCGAACTTCAACCGCCACGACCAGTTTTGCGCAGGCACATGCACCATGGCTGGTTGCCGGAAGACTCCATCCAATAGTTCGCGGAAGAGCAATTCCGGGCAATTACCGTCAACCACGTTGACAAATGGGAGAGAGCGACCGCGCACATATTGCCTAGACCGGAAATCACTGCGCTGGTCCCGGTGTAATTCGCCTTTTTGGCCCTTAGCGGACCTTCGTGAAATGTCGGCTTGTGCGCCGCTGTTGGCGAATATGCGGACATCGCGGATTTATGAGTACACGCCCTAAAAAGAGGCCGCCAACTGAGGCGGCCTTTACTTTGCATCGATTGAGATATTTGCGGGCGGCCGCCTCTTGAGGCGCCAGTACCCGACCAAGGCGCGCCACTCGAGCAGGATGACGATGGTGGCAATCAGCGCACTACCAAGCCCTGCCATTATCAAAATCATTTGGAGCATCGAATCATCGCGGCCGCGTCGATGTTCCTAAGTATCAAAGTGAACAACTGTTCCGAAGTTTTATTTGGTCGGCTCTAGCCTAGAAGCTGCCAAAAGGCGGCTTCAAAACTCCAGAATCAACCAAATGATAAGGCCAGCGTTGACGCTGCCTACGGTGACTATGCCCGCCTGAATAAGCCGCTCGGTCATGCTGATCCTCGCGATCTTGAGACGGGACCATGCGCTTAACCGGAACGAGCGTCTATGCAGATTGGGCCAGTTTAAGTTCCGTCACGGACCTTGCGTTCGAGCATGGCCGCCTCGACCTGATCGGCAAGAACCGTGAGATGGTTGGCCAGCCTCTCGAACAAGTCGCGCTTGGCTTTGTCAGTGGCAAGATCGCTAATGAGCTTGCACTCGGCCGCGTCGGTCCGCAGCTTTTCTAATTGCGCTTGATAGTCCCGCATGGCACTCCCCGCCGCGCGTACTTTCCCTTCGGCTGATTTTACCACAGCATTAGGCGCCCTGTCAGCGCCCACTTGCCGGCTGCAACCCGGGGCACCTGAGCTATTCGCAGATATTCGAGCCATCGGAGAGGTCGCCAACTGAGGCGGCCTCAATGCAGCTTCTGGCGAAATTTACAGATGAGCTCGCGCAGCCCCTCAATGTCCTCGCCGATCATCTTGCGCAGCTCCTTTAGCCACTCCTGCTCCTTTTGAGCAGTAAGCTTCTTGGGTAGCTCCTTCTCGCTCATGTCGAGAGCAATCAGGTTGGCGGCTGCAGCCCGGGCGATCTCAACCACTCGCTCATATGCGAGCCGGTCTCTGCTTGGCGGGCTTTGCGTAGGAGGGTTTCGCGCTCAGAACCGTGCGGGAGCTTCTTAGCTTGCTCTCTTAGGCGTTCGGCTTCCTGGGCAAGGCGCTCTTCGAGGGATTGGGTTTGCTTGAACCGGCGACGGTGCTTCATGACTGGCCTCGTGCATACGGGTCCTAACCGTAGGGTTTGCACCCACAATTTTAGCCACTTCCGCCCAGGGCCGTCATTAAGAAAAGCTTGAAAAGCTCATTTGGTCGCGATGGTTCGGAAGGTCGGCTGAGGTCGGAAACAGGCCAGTGTCAAAGTGTCAAACTGAAAGTCCTAGTTGGGCCGCTGCAGGCCCGGCGAACGCAGCCAATCGCTTAGATGCGAGCCCGTCTCGGCAATCCCGGCTCGCTTAAGCAGGGCTTCACGCTCCGCCCCAGCGGGCAACTGGTGAGCCCGTTCTTTGAGTTCGGCGGCCTGATCGGCCATTCGTTCTTCAAGGGAGCGGGTTTGTTTCACTCTACGGCGCTCCGGCACAGCGGCCTCCTTGAGTAGGCTAGCGACGACTCATAACGGTCCCAAAGAGATTCAGTTCCCGGAATTGAACTTTGTCGCCCTCCCGCCGAGCCTACTGCTCGCGCGGCCTCTGCCTTTGAGCCTTGCGCGCCATCTCCATCCATTCTTCCCCAAGCTTCAGCCAGGCCTCTTTGTCGGCGTCTCGCGTCGCCTTCTCAGCCTCATCCAGGCAATTCTGCGCTTGGCGCAGATATCTCACAAAATCAGCGTCGCCCATCGCGGACAATGCGGCGGCGAACGGAAGGTGCCGAATGAGAAGCCACAGGCGCCGTCTTAAGACAGATCCTGCGGCCCGTCCCCCCGCAGCCCGGGTCGTTCTCTTCGCCTTGTATCGGAGTAGCGTATGCGTTCCTCGCCCTCGATCGTACCGGCCGACCGCCTCGACCGCGACATCTATCTGGTGCTTGAAGACTTTGGCGCGCGTGCCGGTTGCGCCTGGCGCGAGACCGACGAGGCTGACACCGACCTCGATATCATCCTGCAAAATCTCCTGTCCGGCCAGTACGCCTATCCGGTCCGAATTGTATCCTTCAATCCCGTCAAGGGGTGGTCGCGGAAAGCTACTTCCGAAGTCGCCGACGCACTGGCCCAGCGCGCAGCCGACATCGACGCCGAGATCTCACCTGCGCTGCAAGACTTCATCGCCGCCAACGCCACAAGGCGCTTCGACATGCAGCGGGGTCGCCTGATGTCCAGCGAGAATAAGCCGGGCGGCAGCCGGCGCCACGGCCACGACGTGCGTCAACTGTGACGATCTCGGCTGGGTTTGCGAGAACCACCCGGACCGCCCCTGGGACGGCCCGCGCGCCTGCAGCTGTGGCGGCGCCGGCGCACCCTGCCCGGCCTGCAATGCTGCTGGCGAAGGTGAAGTGCCGCGCATGCCGGAAGGCTTTCGGGTGGAGGTCGACAAGGACGGCTGGCGACACTGAGGCGTCTTGTGACAGTTCAGAACGAGGCCCGGCATAAGCTTTATGCCAGACCTCGTGCCCTGAACGACTTGGGCGGCAAGCCGTCCTTAGGCGCTAAAGATTTACGCTGCTCCCCGAGGCTTGTCTTGCGTTTTTTCAGGCTCTCCATTCAGTAGGACTGCATCGATTGTGTGCTTGAGCGCAACCGGCGTACAGGGTTTGACGAGGACAGGCATTTTTTCAAATCCGTCGGGCAGACCTGCACTTCCGTAACCGCTCAAGAAAAAGAAGGGCAGCCCCCGGCCCCTCACTACCTCGGCAACTGGCTGCACGTTGATGCCTTGCAAATTGATGTCGAGGATCGCGAGATCATAGCCCTCAAGTTCTGCAAGAGCTCGCGCTTGATCTACGCTTCCCGCCTCGGCGATGACTCTGTGCCCCAATTCCTCAACCATCTCGACAAGCATCATTCGAATGAGCGCTTCATCTTCGACAAGGAATATCGATGCTTGCGTCATGTCTTGCCTCAATCCCTGCTCGCACCGGCCACCGAGAGCCCGTTAAGAGGCTGAGAGACCGCAGTCGTAAGCTGCGGCGGCGCAAAGGGTTTCTGGATCTTCGACAAGGCCTTGGATCGCATCGTCGTCTTCAATCACCATGACGATCGGTGGCATTTAGTCAAAAGTCTCCCCGGGCACACGAGCACTGGACGTTACAAAGTGCACACAAGCCGAAAGTTCCCGAGTTACTGGGAAAATTCGGCAAACTCCGGACGCGCATAACCAATTCCGAGATACGGCAATGCCTGCGCATCCGAGACGCGTCCGGCCAGGGCGGCTCTGGTCCCGGCAGCGATCAGGGCGGCCCCAAAAGCAACAGGAAGTAAGCCTGGCTCCTCCGGGGATTTGCTTCCCAGCCGCGTTGCCTTGCCCCGGCAACGCGGCTGTTCTTTTACGACCGGGGTCGCGCGGGTGTGCGACCTGGCGGGAAACGTCTGGATAGAGGAACCCTCACGCACGCCTGGCATTGAAGTGGCGAAGAGGAGGACTTCGCATGAATGGCATCATCTATCTCGTTGGCCTGATCGTCATCGTCATGTTCATTTTGTCTCTACTCGGTCTCCGGTAGACGCCATGGCCATTGAAACGCTCTCCGGGATTGAAGCCGAGACAGTCACCGCATCCAACCTAACCAGGCCCTGGGGTTTGCAGTGGACACCCATCGTTGTTGGAGCATTCGTCGCTACGGCCTTGTCCCTGATACTCATCTCCTTTGGAACAGCACTCGGACTGGGCATGGCCTCCGCTGCGCCGACCTGGAGAGATGCTTCCGTCGCGCTATGGCTGCTCTCGGGCGTTTACCTCATCTTTCAGTCCCTCATCAGTTTTGGCTGCGGCGGTTATTTTGCCGGGCGCGTACGGCCGCCCTACGCTTCCGCAACCGATGACATCGAGACGCGTGACGGACTGCATGGTGTCGCTGCCTGGGCGCTCGCAGTCTTAATCGGAGCTGTTCTGACCGCGCTGATAGCGGGTGCTGCAAACCGCCCGTCCGCAGCGACTCAACCGCCGTCCGCGACCGAACCGTCGGTCCTAAGTTACGAGCTTGATCATCTCTTCCGTGCGCCCCGGCGGCCGCCGAACGTTGATCTGACGGGTGAGCGTGCTGAAGCCGCGCGAATCCTAGCAACTGCTTCGAGTCACAGCGGCGTCCTCCCAGAAGATCGCACTTATCTAGTTCAGCAGGTCACGGCAGTGACCGGGCTTGCAGCATCGGACGCTGAAAGGCGGGTGGATACGACGTTGGCAAATGCAAAGGGCGCGATCTCGAGGGCTCGCGCGGCGAGCATCATCATCGCTTTCTCGGCGGCTGCAGCGTTGCTGTTCGGGGCCGCGGCGGCTTGGGCTGGCGCAGAAGCTGGGGGCCGGCATCGCGATGGCGAGCCGATTTCCGAGTGGATGGCTCATTCCAATCGATGGCACAAAAGCCGCGTCGCGGATCCCCGGCCACTACCTTAACCTCATTTTGCCGCACAGGGTCACAGGCTGGAAATCCTGTGACCCTGTGCTGCGCCGGTTGTCGGGGTGGTGAATTTCATCGCGACGCGCGAAGTACGAGCTCAGTTTTTGCCGCGCCGCTCGCTTTTCCATAGCTCTCCCGCCGACCTTTAAAACGTAGGAACGAGTGCCTCTCGATCACAGTTGTCGTGCGTCAGTGTCTTTTAGGAGGAGATGACGATGGAAACGGAGAGGCGTGAAACAGGTACGTTGATCGGTAGCGACAAGGTCGAAGGCACAGCGGTCTATGGGTCCGACGCCCAGAAGATCGGTTCGATCGAGCGCGTCATGATCGACAAGGTCAGCGGCCAAGTGTCGTACGCGGTTCTCGGCTTCGGTGGCTTCCTCGGCATCGGGGACGACCACTACCCCCTGCCCTGGCAATCGCTGAAGTACGACACAGGTCTCGGCGGCTACCGGACCAATCTTACCGCCGACAGGCTTCAGGGCGCGCCGAAGTACGGCAACGACAATGCCTGGGACTGGAACGACCCGGGACGCGCGAGAGCGGTGAACGACTACTATTCCGGGTTCTGACGGTTACCGGCGAGCCCGCTTGCGAGAGCGGGCCTGCCGCGGCGGACAACGCGCCTGCTGTCGGCAGAAGCGCTCCACCCGTCAGTTGAAGGAGCCGCCAGTGCGATGCTCGTCGTCGAGGACGACGCCTCATACGCGAGCTCGTCGTGGAAACTTGGCGAGAGGAAGGATACGACTACGCGGCGCATGGCGCAGAGGCATTGGCGTGGTGCGGGCGGCCGGTTGTCGACGTTCTGGTCACCGACGTCAGGTTGCCGGCGGCATCGGCGGATGGAAGATCGCCGAACATTCTCGAGAACACGACCCCGGTCTACCCGTGATCTCGTAGAGATCGGGTGAGGGATCGTAAGCCTGCTCGGACGTCGTGCCGATGATGCAAGAGCCGGGCTTCAGATGCGGCAGTGCTGCCTTGATGATCCAGAACGGTGCGTAGATGTTGGTTTTCATGGTCGCGTCGAAATCCTCCGACGAGACGTCGAGGATGGAGGTGCGCGTCTGTTGACGAGCGGCGTTGTTGACGATGATGTCGAGACCGCCGAGGCCCTGCATAGCCTGCTCGACCAGCTTCTTGCAGAAGGCTTCCTCCTTGAGGTCGCCGGGAAGCGCAAGGCCGGTACGGCCTTCCTTCTTGATCAGGGCGATGACCTCCTGTGCGTCGGGCTCTTCCGCGGGCAGATAGTTGATGGCGACATCGGCGCCTTCGCGTGCATATGCGATCGCGGCCGCGCGGCCCACGCCGGAATCGCCGCCTGTGATCAGCGCCTTGCGGCCGGCGAGCCGCCCGGAGCCCTTGTAGCTGGTCTCGCCGTGATCGGGACGCGGCTCCATCTTGCCGGCGAGGCCGGGCCAGGGCTGTGACTGCTTCTTGAATGGTGGCTTCGGATAGCGGGTGACGGGATCGACCAGGTCCTGCTCGGCCATATCAGTGTTTCCTTTCGCTGTTGAAGATGCCAGCGAAGCCGCGGCGAGCGTCGCGCTCGCCGCGCGGACGATTTGCCGGCGGGATACGGAAGTCTTGTCTCGATGTGCCATGAAGGGCTCCGCGACTTTGCAGTTTCAACCAGCGGAGCGGAGTATCGTTGCTAAACGAGGGCGCCGGATCCCATTTGAGGTCCACAATCCCTCAGCTGCGCCGTCACGTAGGGAACGCCACAACCTTTGATGAGTTGCCCTTACGGTGCCCGAGCGTTTGTGGGAGCGTCCTATCTTTAGAGATGACAACATCGAACAGGACGACCTGCGAAGCCCATATTCGCCGTGGGCCAATCTACCACCCCCGAACATCAAGCCTGTGACCGAGAGTTTCCGCTGCGATGTGCTGATCGTTGGCGCCGGCATCACCGCCGCTCTGGTCGCTGAACGCCTGACCCGGCAGGGCCGGCAAGTGGTGGTGATCGATCGTGAGCTGCCGAGCCTCGGTAGCACGGTTGCAAGCACGGCGATGCTGCTGTGGGAAATCGACCGTCCGCTTCTCGAACTCACGCAGCTCTACGGTTTTGAAAAGGCAATTCGCTGCTATCGCGCGAGCCACGGTGCAACGCGGGCATTGATGTCGCTCGTCGCGCATTATGGAATTCCCTGCGAGATGCGGCCGCGTCTTTCGCTCTATCTTGCCATGGGCGATAGTCCAAAACTCATCAACGACGAATATGCAGTCAGGTCCCGCGCCGATTTGCCGTCACACTTGCTCGACTATGCCGGATTGCTGCAGCGTTTCACGGTCGGCCGGGCTGCCGCGATCCTGTCAAGCGATGCAGCCGACGCCGATCCCGTGCGACTGACGCGCGGCCTGCTCGGCATTTCTGTCAAGCGCGGCGCTCGTCTGCTCAAAGCCGATGCGATTGCGTTTGACGGCAGCGCATCAGGCGTAACTGTCGGTCTTGAGGCCGGACTGTCGGTTGAGGCGCGCGACGTGGTGCTTGCGACCGGTTATGTGATGCCGGACATTGTGCGACCCAGAGCCCAAAAACCAGCGTCCAGTTGGGCGATCGCAACGGTCCCGCAGCCACACAATCTCTGGCCTGAGCAAGCACTGATCTGGGAGGCGTCTCAGAACTATCATAATGCGCGTACGACAACGGACGGCCGGATCATCGTGGGTGGTGAGGATGATGACACGCTCATTCAGCCACACGCCCGCGATGCAGCGACGCCGGACAAGGTGAAGGCGCTCAGGGCATATCTGAAAGCGCTTTGGCCGCAGGCATCCGGCGATGTGGCCTTCAACTGGTCGGGCGCCTTCGATACCACCAGTGACGGGCTACCCCTGATTGGGAGAGTCCCTGGTTGCAAGAATGTCTTTGCTGCTTTCGGCTACGGCGGGAATGGCATCACATTCAGCTTTCTCGCGGCAGAGCTGATCGCCACCCTGCTTTCGGGAGGCACTTCACTCCTACTTGATGATTTTGCGATCGACCGTGACATCGTCGGCTGAAGACTAGAGCTGGGCGTGAGGACAGGCCGGCTGCACCGCATTCACGCAAGCGACGGGCCAGAAGGTGACGTAGCAGGATGATGAGCACGAAAGCGGCCGCCAACTGAGGCGGCCTTACTCACTCTTGAATTCCGCAATCTTTCGATCTTAACACCATAGTTCTACGTCGCACCCGTCAGCTAAGGATCTGGCGCGCTTCTTGGCTTCGATTTCGTCCTCGCACAATAGATCGATGCGAAGCTCGATATGTCCGTCGAGGCCCATAATATATGCGCGGTGCTCTTGTTTCTGCTGCCCGTCCAATGCTTGAAGCCCGTATTTTGAGTTACTGCGTGTTCCGTTCATGCATACACTCGCGTTTTCAAATCGTTCGATGAGTCGAATTCATTGATCGATTCCTCGGTTGGCCTGAGACGGCCTTATTCCTCGTCATGCGTGGCGCTGACAAGGAAGACAATCTCCGAAAGGACCATGCCGTGGAGGGACCCTTCGCAATTCCATACAAAGCTAACTGACTATACAGTTCGGGAACACGCTGTCGCTGCGTGTTTGTTCTGGGAACTGGTAAACTGGTCACTTGCGCGCGTGGATCTTCGTCGCAGCCCTTGCTTCGCCTCACTGCGATACCCGCTCCTTTTATCGTCGGCCGAGTGTGAAACTTCGCTCACCGCCCGGGAGGCTTCTCGAGTTTCACCGTCTTTTGCGCCGACCATTTGATTTCTTTCGCTATGAATTTCTCAAATTCCGCATCGACCTTCATGCCGTGTTCAGTGACCATGTGCCGGAGGTCTTCCCACCACTTCCAGCCATTGAAACGCCAAATGCGATGCAAAAAGGTCTCGCTACAATGAGGACACGCAAAAAAGCCACGGGAGACCTGAATGGTACTGTCAGCGTTCTTCTCGCGACGCAGCGGTTCCTCGCCTTCCAGTAAAAGATCCGCCAGATCGAGGTCTGCCCCGACGACCAGAATTGGGTGATCAATTGCCTTGCGGTTCGTCCCGGGCACGTGATCGTGCCCGAAGGAATTTCGCCGCGGACCATGGAGAAATTCGCCAAGGCCGGCGTGACCACCCGCGTCGTCGCTTACGACAAGGTCGCGCTCGGCGGCGGCGGCATCCATTGCTCCACCGCGCCGTTGATCCGCGACCCGCTCTGACGACGGGTCGAGAACCGACCAGCCGGTTCCCTTGCGGGCGCACAGCGACGAGCGTGCGCCCGATCCGCCGAAAGCCGATTCGGTTTCACGACCGCGCGCTGGAAGGGCGGCCGGAGCCGGAAAAAATGGCTGAGCGACCGCCAGCCGCCCCCATCCCGGGCGATTGAACGACCTGCTGCACATCATCTATTGCGGCGCCGGCGAGACGTTGAGCGCGCGACACTGCGCCGCGATGCTGCGGCCAGACCTCGTCAATATCGACGGCGAGGCCATCGAATGGGCCGCGTGGCGTTTACGCCGGCGCGAAGAAAGGCGGAAACATCTGATCGTGCTGTCCGACGGTGCGCCGGTCGACGATTCCACATTGCAAGCGAATGGCGACGGCTATCTGAACCACCATTTGCGTCGCGTCACCGGCGAGATCGAGCAGGCCGGCGACATCAGACTTGCGGCGATAGGCATCGGCCATCCGGTCGAGCCGTATTACAAGGAAGGCATCACCATCAGCTCTCCTGAAGAGTTGGAGAGCACACTGATTCAGCTCATCAACCGGCTACTTATTGCACCTCGATGTTCGCGTCCTTGACCAGCTTGCGCCAGCGGTCCTCTTCCTGCCGGACGTAGCGATCGAGCCCTTCCGGAGAGCCCCCAACCATGATGAGGCCTTCGTTCGCCTCGAGTTGCTTGAAACCACCGGACTGAACGGCCTTTGCCACCGCCTGATTCAAGCGTGCAATCACGGGAGCGGGTGTCTTGGCCGGAGCGTACAATCCGTACCACGACTCTGCAGCATAGCCGGGCACCCCCGCCTCGGCGACGGTCGGCAACTGCGGAAACGCGGCCGAACGCTCGGCGGATGTGACAGCAAGCGCGCGGAGCTGGCCCGCGGCCACCAGCGAGGCCGCGCTTGCCACGGTGGTGAACATCACGTCGATCTGCCCACCGAGGAGATCGCTGATCGCAGGCGCCGCGCCCTTGTAGGGCACCGCCGTCATCTTGACCTTCGCCATCGCATTGAACAGTTCGCCGGCGAGATGAGCCGAAGTGCCGGTGCCGAACGTACCGTAATTGAGCTTGCCCGGATTCGCCTTGGCCTCGGCGATCAGATCGGAGATCGAGTTGATCTTGGATGCCGGATTGACGACGACGATATTGAACGACCGCGCGATCAGCGAGACCGCCGCGAAATCCTTGTGCGGATCGAACGGCAGCTTGTTGTACAGGCTCGGGTTGACCGCGTGTGCGAAGGTCGCCATCAGCAACGAATAGCCGTCGGGCTCGCTCGTGGCCACAGTCTGGGTTCCGACGATGGTCCCGGCGCCCGGCTTGTTCTCGACGATGACGGATTTGCCGAGATCCGCCTGGATGTCCTGCGCTGTCGTTCGCGCGATGATGTCGGTCCCGCCACCGGCTGCGAAGGGCACCACGATCTTGACGATCTTTTCGGGATATTCGGCGCGCGCCGGCGCCACTCCCAGTCCCGCGACCACCGGCAAGGCGGCACAGGCGAGGATGGCGAGGTTCAGCCAGCGCCGCGCGGCGAAACCCTTCCCGCGAACGCCGTCGTGATTGATGATTTCGCCAATGGCCATCTGGAACTCCATCCGATTTTGTTCAGACATTGAGAACAACCAATCCGTCTGCCGCCCTCACGCCCTGGCCCGCCGGCAGTACAAACACCGGGTTGATTTCAGCCTCGACGAGGCGGTCGCCGAGCTGCGCAACCATGCGCGAGAAAGCGACGATCGTTCCTGCGAGCGCTTCTACATCGCACTTTGGCCGGCCCCGAAAACCGTCCAGCAGCGGCCAAGCGACGAGATCGCGCGCCATCGCTCTAGCCTCGGACAGACCGAGGCCGCCTTCGGGTGGAAGCAGACGCATCGTCGTGTCCTTGAACAGTTCGGCGGTGACGCCGCCCATACCGAGAAGGATCGCGGTGCCCAGGGGATCGCGATACATCCCGAGAATGATTTCAACGCCGCCTGAGATCATCTCCTGAACCAGAAACCGTTCGGCTCGCTTCCCGGTCCTGGCCGCGACCTCCTCCGCCATCACGCTCAGGCGGCCGCCAATCGTCTCGGCGGTCAGGTTGACCGCGACGCCGCCGACATCGCTTTTGTGCGCAATCTCGCGCGAGAGAATCTTGAGCACGACCCGGCCACCGAGGTCGCGCGCCGCCTGTTCCGCTTCGCCTGATGTTGCGACCACCTTCTCCGCCACGATCGGAACGCCGAAACGGGCGAACAGGGCCTTGGCCTGTGCCTCGTCCAGCGATCCCGCCGGGAAGTCGCTGATATCGGCCGTCGGCTCGATCGAGCCGGATGTCTGGACCTGTTCCGGCATTTTCGCCTGCAAGAGCCCATCGAGCGCAGCGGCGCAGCTCTCGGCGGACGTATAGGCCGGGACGCCTCGCCGGGTGAGGACGGAGACCACGTCGGGCGCGTAGGGACTCACATAGGCAATGACGGGCTTGTCACTCATCGGCAGGCAGTCGTGGATGGCATCGGCCATCAGAGTCGGCGATCCCACGGCTGACGAGCCGACAATGATGGTCAGTGCGTCGTAGGAGGGACTTGCGAGCAGGATGCGGATTGCGGCGCGAAGCAGATCCGGCTGCAGACCGGCCAAGGTCACGTCGATCGGATTGCGATCGAGCGTGGCGTGCGATCCCGACTGCAAGGCGCGCAATTGCGCGGCCGTCTCAGTGTCGGGAGCGGGTGTCGCAAAGCCGGCGACGCCGAGACTGTCGGACACGATTGTGCCGGCGCCGCCGGTCGAGGTCAGGATCGCCACACGCCTGCCGGACAGCTTCCGTCCCGCCGCAAGGGCCGCGGGAATGTCGAGCAGGTCATCGAACGTCTTGGCGCGGATCACGCCGAGCTGCCCGAACAAGGCGTCGTACATGCGGTCGGAGCCCGCAAGCGCCCCGGTGTGCGAGACGGCCGCCTGTGCACCCGCCTCCGATCGCCCGATCTTGAAGGCGACGACGGGTTTGCCGGCGCGTCGCGCCTTGAGGACCGCCTGGCGAAAGCGAGCCGGATTGCGGATCGCCTCGATATAGAGCGCAATGACCCTGGTCGCGCTGTCGTCGGCAAAAAAGTCGATGAAATCAGCGAGCTCGAGATCGGCTTCGTTGCTGGTCGACACCAGCTTGGACAGCCCTACCCCGCGCGCGGCGGCGCGCGACAACAAGGCGCCGAGAATGCCTCCGCTTTGCGAGACCAGTCCGATCGCGCCGGTCGGGAAGTGATCCATCGCCAGCGCGCCGGATGCCGAGAGCACGATACTGTTGGTGAGATTCACTAGGCCGATCGTGTTCGGCCCGAGAATGCGCATGGATCCTGCGGCCTCCATGAGCTGCTTCTGGCGCTCGGCGCCTTCCGCCCCGGTTTCGGTGAAGCCGCTGGCAAGAACGATTGCCGCGGCAGCTCCCCGCTCCGACAATTCGCGCACCGCGATATGCGCGCGCTCCGCACCGAGCAGGACAATGCCGACATCGGGCACGCCGGGCAGCGAAGCGACGTCGGCGTAGCAGGCCAGACCGCCGATTTCCGCGACCTTCGGATTGACGGGATAAATCTTACCCGCAAAGCCGTGCTTCTGGAGATAAGAGACCGGCCGCCCCGCCGTCTTGCTTTGGTCCGCCGATGCGCCGATGATTGCGACGCTGCGCGGTCGGATCAGGCGTTCGATGGCATCCATCGCTCAATCCTTCGACGAGGATTGGGCGAGGAACGCCGTCACGGCGTCCCGATGCTCCGCGCTGGTGTAGCAGATGGCCTGCGCCTGGCTGCCGAGACTGAAAATGTCATGTGCGGAGTGCTCGAAGGTCTCGTTCAGGATCTTTTTGCCCAGCGCGAGCGCGGTGGGAGACCCCTGAGCCAATTCGGCCGCCCAGGCCTGCGCCGCCGGCAGCAGCTCGGTCGAGGCCACCTTGCGATCGACGATGCCGAGCGAGAGCGCTTCATCGGCCTCGACGACGCGCCCGGTGAAAATCAGCTCCTTTGCCTTCGCAAGCCCGACCCGGCGAGGCAGGAAATACAGGCCGCCGCCGTCGGGTATCAGGCCTCGCTTGATGTAGGACCAGGTGAATTTCGATCGTTCCGTTGCCATGACGAAGTCGCAGCCAAGCGCGGTGTCCGCACCGAGGCCCGCCGCGGCGCCGTTGACGGCGGCAATCGTCGGTTTCGGCAGGCCCAGCAGGAACGACTGCACGTGGTGCACGCCCTGCTGACGGCTCCATCCGTTGAATGCGACTTCGCCCTGCGGCGCTTCTAGCCGGCGCTTCATTCCGCTGATATCGCCGCCGGCGCAGAAGGCGTTGCCGCGCCCGGTCAGCACCAGGGCCTTGATCGCCCTGTCGCGGGAGACGGTTTCGAGCGCACTGACGAACTCGGTGCGCATGTCGTCGCTCATGGCATTGCGCCGTTCCGGCCGGTTGAATGCGATCGTCGCGACACCGGCGTCGACGGAAAACTCGATGAGCTGATAGGACATGGCAAGCTCCGTGGTTGGAGTTCTTCTTCCCGGTGCCTATAGCGGCTTGCAACCTCCGGAACATCCCCCTAATTCCACTGAGTGGAAATGCCGCGGGAGGCTCTGGATGTGGTGCGGGCGCGCAGATATGCGGGCGGGGTTGATGGCAACCGGTCGCTCGAAAGGGGCATCGAAATCCTTCGGGCTTTCCGGCCCGGCGTCGACACGCTGGGCAACGGCGAGATTGCGGAACGAACCGGATTGCCGCGATCGACGGTCAGCCGGCTGACACGAACGCTGGTCAATTCCGGGATGCTCGACCAGGTCCGCACCGAAAGGGCCTACCGCCTGGCCGCGTCCGTCATCGGTATCGGTCACGCGATGCGGACAGCATCACCCGTGCTCAACGCGATCGGCGCGATGATGCGGGCAGAATCGGCGAAGCGCCGGCTCAACGTGGGGCTTGCGACCGCGGATCGAACCATGATGGTCTACCTCGAATCGATCCGCTACAGCCCCCGCGCGGCGCTGCGCAACGTGGTCGCCGGGCAGCAGGTGCCGATGGAGTTGACGTCGCTCGGTCGTGCCTATCTGGCCGGCATTGCCGGGGCCGAGCGCGAGCGATTGCTAAGACTGTTCAAACGGCGCAGCGATGCGGCCACGAAGGCGCTGCTTGCGGACGTCAGGACATCGATCAGCTCCGTCGAACGCGACGGCTATTGCGCGGTGTCGTGGCAGCCTGCCGTTCTTGCCGTCGCAACGCCCATCGTGCTCGACGGGCTTCCGGTCTACGCACTGAACATGAGCCTGCAAAATGTCGATCGGTCCGATGCACTGGCGAGCGAGATCGGCTCGTACCTCAACGCCTTCGCAGCCAAGTGCAAGGAGGCGCTGGCGGGTCGTGAATCCGAATGACGCGATGGCCGACGAAGAGGGGCGCTATCGCATCTCCGGGGCTCCTCCGGCCGTCGAGCGAAAAATCAAAAAGCGAATTTCCCTTCTGATTGCGTCCCGTTCACAGGGCGACGACATACCCGTCCCGCCTCGGATCGGCGGCACCCGTCATCACTCCGGTTTCCGGATCGAGCGCGATGGCCTGCATGCCGCCGCAAAGCATGGTCCACCCGGTGTCCAGGATCTCGATCTCGTGGCCGCGGCCTTTCAGTTCGGCGATCGTCTCCGGCGCGATGCGGTTCTCCGCTTGAATGAAGCGGCCATCCCAAAGCCGCGCACGCGGCGCCTCGATAGCCTGCTGCAGCGGAAGGCCGAACTCGACATACTGCACGAAAGCCTGAGCCTGGGTTTGCGGGATGCCGTAGCTGCCGGGCGTACCCAGCGCGAGCACCGGACGGTTGCTCCGCGTCGCGAGCGATGGCGCCATGGTCACCGGCAATGCGTCGCCTGGTTTGGCCAGGTTGGGGCTTCCCGGCTGCACATCAGCCCAATGGAGATGATTGTTGAGGCAAACGCCGGTCCCGGGCACCACAACGCCGCTGCCGAACGGGCTGCCGAGACTCTGCGTGATGCAGATCAGATTGCCCTCGGCGTCTGCGATCGAGAACGAGGTGGTATGCCCGGGATCGGCACGATCTTGCGGCATCCATTGCTCGGTGGGGCCAGTGATCGGCTGGCCGTCGCTCACGCGCTGCCGCAACCGCGCGATCACCGTGTCGGACAAGGCGCCGGCTGCTTGATCCAGTCCCAGATTGCCGTGTGCGATCCGCTCGCCGGCTGCAAGACGGATCGCGCGATAGACCGTGTCGAGATGATCCGCGCCGTCCTTCGGCAGGCGCCCAAGGTCGTAACCTTCAAGAATTTTGAGGGTCAGAGCCAGTTGGAAACCGCCGCATTGCGACGCCGGGACGTGAAGCTCGAGCCCTCGATACGACACGGTCAGGGGATCGAGCCAATGCGGCTTGACGGAAGCGAAATCGGCCAGTGTCAGGCTGCCGCCGAGCGTACGGAGATAGTCTATGATCCGCCGGCCGAGCTTGCCGCCATACAGATGCTCCGGCCCCAATTCGGAGATCTCCGCAAGCGTCCGCGCGAGTTCAGGCTGAGGGATGATGCTGCCGAGCTTCACCGGTATGCCGTCCGGCAGGTAGTTCTTGACCAGCGCGCTGTGTAACTCCGGCCAGGGCTCGAGCAGCGGCACTTGCTCGTTGATCTCATCGCGACCGAAATCCGAAAGAGCAAAGCCGTCGCGCGCCAGCGTCATCGCCGGAGCCAGGACATCGGGAAGCGATTTGCGTCCAAAGCGCGAGAGCAGCTCACACCAGCCCGCGAGATTTCCGGGCGTTGAGGCCGCCTGCGCGCCGCGCTCGAGCTCGAGGCGGCTGGTGTATCTGCCGACCGGGAAGCTCGCGGGCGTCGGCGGCGCGAAGTCGAGCACGCGAACGCGCTTCTCGCTTGCGACCCAGATCGTGGCCAGTCCAAACCCGGCAAGGCCCGACATGAACGGTTCGACCACATTGAGGGCGGCCGCGGTGGCAACGGCCGCATCGAAAGCGTTGCCGCCCTGGATCAGGAGCCGTGCACCAGCCTGCGCCGCAAGCGGATGCGCGGCAGCGACCATGCCGTGCCGCGAGAACAGCGTCGGACGCCCATATGTCCTGGCGAGTTGCACCTGTTCAGGCTTCCCCGCGATCAACGACCGCTCGCCGCTGCCTGGATCGCCTCCGACATGATCTCAAGACCGCGATCGATTTCGGCCTCGGACACCGTGAGCGGCGGCGCGATTCGGAACACCCCGCCCATGCTGGGCAGCTTGACGATATTCATGCTGAGACCACGGCGCATGGTTTCCTCCATGATCCGCGCGCCGAGTTCGAAGCCCGGCGCCTTCGACTGCCGGTCGACGACGATTTCAAGACCGAGCAGAAGCCCGCGGCCTCTGACGTCGCCGACGCATTCGAACCTTTGTTGCAACGACAGCAATCCATCCCGGAGCCTGTTGCCCCTGGCGGTCGCCTGCGCGACCAGCCCGTCGCGCGCGACCACGTCGAGCACCGTCACGCCGACCGCGGCGGGCAGCGGATCAGAGACATGCGTGGTGTAGAATAGAAAGCCGCGCTCGAACGCGGCCTGCTCGATGGCCTGGGTCGTCATAACCGCGGCGAGCGGCAGGCCCGCGCCGAGCGTCTTCGACAGCGTGAGAATGTCCGGCACCACGCCGTCGCGCTCGAAGGCAAACATCTGCCCGGTGCGGCCAATTCCGGTCTGGGCCTCGTCGAGGATCAGCAGCATGCCGCGCTGTTCACATTTTCGCTTCAGTGCGGCGAGATAGCCGAGCGGCAGCTCCAGAATGCCGCCGCTAGACAGGATCGGCTCGGCGATGAAGGCCGCCAGATTGCCGGTCGACTGGCTGTCGATCAACGCGAACGCATCGTCCAGCTCGGTCTGCCAGTCGTTGCTGCCATCGGCGGTCTTGAAACGTGGCCGATAAGCGTTTGGCGCGGGAATGACGAACGATCCAGCCGCAGCCGGCCCGTAACCGCGCCGGCCCGCGCTGTAGGTCGCTGATGCCGCAGCGCCGGTCATGCCGTGCCAGCTTTGCGCGAAGGCAACGATCTCGTGCCTGCCGGTGACGAGCTTCGCCATTCGGATCGCCGCTTCGTTGGCTTCCGCACCTGTCGTCAGCAACTGCACGCGCTCGAGGCCGGGAGCAAGCGCGGCGAGGCGCTCGGCCAAATTCACCACCGGGCGCGAGAGCATGCCGCTGAAGAGATGAGCGACCGCACCCATTTGCCGCGCGACGGTTGCGACGATGTCGGGATGCGTGTGCCCTAGCACGGCACTCATCTGACCCGAGGTGAAATCGAGGATGGCTCGTCCATCGGCGTCGTACACGAAACTGCCGGCCGCCCGCTCGATAATGACGGGTTCGAAACTCGGGCCGTAGCGGGTCAGATGCGTGTTGGCGGAAGCCCAGAAATCGGGATCGCTATTCAAGGTCATGACAAGCCACCTTCATTCGGGATGCCAGACCTCTAGCCAATGATTTGGCTTCAGGCTAATTGATATAATTCAACCTGGATATCAATCTGACTGATACGGATGCTGGATCTCACCCTTCTGAGAAATTTCATCATCGTGGCCCGGGTCGGTTCCATCAGTCTGGCCGCCCTGCAAATCGGCCGGACGCAGTCCGCGCTCAGCATGCAGATGCAACGGCTGGAAGAGACGATCACGCAGCCGCTGTTTCACCGCAGCGGGTCCGGAATGAGGCTGACTGCGGCCGGCGAGAAACTGCTCGCCCACGCCGAGACGCTGCTGGCGCAGCACGACGAGATTCTGGCCGACATGAGCGGTGAAGGGCTCAAGGGGACGCTGAGCCTGGGCTGCCCGGAGGACTATTCGATCGCCTTCCTGCCGGCGCTGTTGAAGGGGTTCTGCGCGCTCCATCCCAATGTCGAACTGCGCATGGTCTGCGCCCCGACCTCCGAGCTGCGCCCCATGCTGGCGCGGCGCCAGATCGACATGGCGCTGGTCTCGCTGTCTGATGCCGGTGCGAGCGACGTGATCCGCCAGGAGCGCTTCGTCTGGGTGGCGAACGAGGCCGAACCGAAAATACTGACGCAAGACGTCCTGCCTCTGGCCCTGGCAGCACCGATGAGTCTGGACTACCGCGCAGCCTGCGCCGCGATGAACGCGGTCAATCGGCGCTACAGGGTCGCTTACGCCAGCAACAGTCTCGCCGGCCTGATCGCGATCGCGCGGTCCGGTCATGCGATCAGCGTCCTGACGCGAACCGCCGTTCCGTTCGATCTTCACGTCGTGTCGGCCGGATTGCCTCTGCTTCCGACGATCGGCATCGCGCTTGAATTCTCGGAGGCCAAGCCGTCTTTGTTGTCGACAACGCTGGCCGAGCACGTTCGCACCGTGCTGCCCGGACTGAAGACCAAGGCAGAGATCGATTGAGAGGGGTATCGGGAGAGGACGTCGCTGGTGTCCCGAAGGAGCTTATCGTCATGGGCCTCGATCACGTGCTGCTGAATCTGTTTCTTCACCTCACTCGTCAAGGAAGGTTCGGCAATGGGCGACGAACCTCGCCGGATATTGGAACAGCGCGCCGTGGCCCGAGTCGGGATAGATGATGAGCTGCGCGTTCTTCGTCGCGTTGAACATGTTGTAGGCGTTAATGCTCGGAAACATGGTATCGTCGCTGCCGTGCACGATGAGCGCCGGCTGCCCGATGGCGCGTAGCGTTGCGTCGCCTTCATCCTTGCGCGCGCACCAGCCGATGATTGCCCTCGCCTGAGGCTCGCTGACAGCGTCGCCGCTGTCCGGATCACGACCTTCAGAGCGGGCCGTTGCGCGGGCAACGAAGGCACGGCCGGCGCGCTGGCTTTCTTCGGAAGGCATGAAGAACAAGGGCAGACGCACATCCGGCGCACCTCGGGAGAAGGCGTCGTCGACCACTTCGAGAAGGTGTTCTTCGCCACCCCGTGGTGCCGCGCCGGCGATGATGACCTTGCCGATCAGGTCGGGGTACTGCACGGCGAGGACTTGGGCGAGCATACCGCCGAGGGAGAAGCCGAGAAGATCAATCTTCGACAGACCAAGGCCCCGCACGAATGACTCGGCATCGGCCGCCATCTGTTCCACCGTGTCGGGCGTCCGGCCAGTCGAAGTGCCGATGCCGAGGTTGTTGAACGCAATGACCGGCCGCGTTTCGGCAAGGCTGTTCATCACTTCCGGATCCCAGGAATCCATCGTCCCGGTAAAGTGCTGCAGCAGGATGAGCGGTGTCCCGACCGTTGGGCCAAGCCGCCTGAAGGCAAAGCGGACGTCGCCGACGTTCAAGTATTCTGTTCTTGCGGTTTCGAGTGACATGATTGTTCCTCTGTGAGCTGCCTCGCCCGAGGCAAGGTCGATCCGGATGATTGGCGGCGCATCTACATGGTGAGGACGATGCGGAAGCGGGCTTTCCCCGCCATCATCTTGCGATAGGCTTCCGGCGCGCGTTCCAGCGGCATCGTCTCGATCATGGCAGTGACGCCGGCGAGCGAGCTGAAGCGCAATGTGGCCTCGGCGGTGGCCGGGTCACCGGTCAAGGCGCCCTCGACAGAGCGCCCGCCGAACAGAAGGTCCGAGGTTGCGATCTCTACGGGTTCGGGAGATGCACCGAGTGCGATGATCCGGCCGCGCGGCCTAAGCCCCTTCACCGCGTCGGCCACGGCCTTGCCGCCCGACGCGGTGACGACGACAAGATGAGCGCCCCCCAGATCTTGCAACGCCGAAGCAACCGGGGCGGTCGAGCTGTCGATATAATGATGGGCGCCGAGCTTTCCGGCGAGGCCATCCTTGTCCGGCCCGCGTCCGATTGCCACGACCTCGAAGCCCATGCGCCGCGCGAACTGCACGGCCAGATGTCCGAGGCCCCCGATGCCGATAACGGCGACGAGGTCGCTGGCGCGTGCGGGAGAGTTGCGGAGCGCGCTGAAGGTCGTCAGTCCCGCGCAGAGCAGCGGAGCAGCGTCTTCCGAGGCGAGACCATCGGGGATCGACACGAGGCCGCTGGCGCGCGTGAGCATGTATTGCGCGTAGCCCCCATCATGATGAATGCCGGTGAACTCCTGGTTCCGGCAGTTGACGAGATCGCCGCCGCGGCACTCTGCACAATGTCCGCAACTGCCCCCGAGGAAGCCGACGCCGACACGCTGCCCGAGCGTCCAGCCCTCGACGTTATTGCCGACCGCATCGATCACGCCTACCGCCTCATGGCCCGGCACGCGCGGCCATTGGATTGGGAAGGCTTCTTCGACCGTCGCCGCGTCGGAGTGGCAGACGCCGCAAGCCTCGACGCGAAGGCGGACCTGCCCCGGGGCGGGATCGACAAGCGGCTTTTGCGTCAGTTCGAGCTGTCCCGGCCCGACGGCCTGGACGGCGGTGTATGTTGTCGGATGGTGCGACATGAAAGCTCCAGCGTCTGAAAAGCTATCAGAGCGCTACCAGCGGCCTCCCGAAGCCGACAGGACGTAGATGCCGTCATTCCGGCCATGAACATGGCGAAACGTCGCCGGAACAACCATCTAGGCGGGTAGCAACCGTTACGGAGAAAGCATGAAGATTGGCCTTGTCCTTTGCCCGAATTTCCAACCCGTCTGCTTCGGGGCCGTTGCGGCGTTCGACGTGGCCAACAAGCAAGCCGGCGAGACGCTCTACGAAGTGCGCGTCCTCTCGGAGGAAGGAGGGCTGGTCGCCTCGTGGGCCGGCATGCAGGTCATGACGGACCCATTCGACGGCGCGCCCTATGACACGCTGATCGTCGCCGCGGGCCTTGAGATACCGACGTCGTCGCCGGGATTGGTCCGGCTGCTTCGCGCCGCCGCCCGGGACGCGCGGCGGGTTGCCGCCATCTGCCTGGGCTCGTTCGTCCTGGGAGATTCCGGGTTGCTGAACGGCCGGCGCGCCACGACCCATTGGCGTTACGCGCAGGCGCTGCAGGACCGTTTCCCTAGCTGCGAGGTCGATATGGACAAGATCTTCATCGCGGATGGGCCGATTTGGACGTCAGCCGGCATGACGGCGGGAACGGACCTCGTCGTGGGCATGATCGAGCGCGACCACGGGTCCGACATCGCCCGTTCAGTCGCAAAGGGCATGGTCATGTATCATCGCCGCTCCGGCGGACAATCCCAGCATTCCACCTTGCTGGATCTCGGCGCGAATGAAGACAGGGTTCAGCGCGCATTGAACTACGCGCGTCAGAACCTTGCCGAAAGCCTGACGATTGATGACCTTGCTGAGGCCGCATGCCTCAGTCCCCGGCAGTTCACGCGACTGTTCCGGTCAGAAACGGGCACCACGCCGGCGAAGGCGGTCGAAGCGCTGCGGGTCGAAGCCGCGAAATTGATGCTGGAGCAGAGCCGGTTGCCGATCGAGGTCATCGCCCGTGAGGTGGGGTTCGCGAACCGGGAGCGGATGCGCCTGGCGTTTGCCCGCGTGCATGGAGAGGTTCCGCGAGCCATCCGCAATGACGCCGGACCGCTCGCGACGCTTTAGCCAGCGGCCCGAAGAAGCACTGCTTCCAGTTCGCGGTCGAGGTAGAGGCCGACTTGCAGGACACGATCGTCGCCGAACTGGCCAAACAGCGACAAAGGCTATCGGCTTCCGCTCCCCATTGCCCCGTGAGGAGGTTCACGGCGGAACATCCGCCATGAACTCCATCGGATGATCTTGCGCCGTTGAGTTCGAACCCCAAAAGGCTCATGGCTAGCCAAGGCGGATGTTGGAGAGATCGATCGAAACGACGAGCGGCTCGGTGCTGAAGCTGCCGTCCGGCTGACGGGCATAGATCTGACGCTTCGTCGGGAATTTGATGCCCGAGACTTCCGCATAGTCTTCGATAATGTGCGCGCCGGGCGTGTTGCCCGCGATCTCGACGTCATAGTCGTGGCGCTTCAGCAGCCCCTCGCCGTCGAAATAGAGCGTCTGTACGGTGCTGTGCGTCGCGATCCCGCCGGGAAACCGTACGGCGAGGCGGCGCCAGTCGCCGCTATCGGTCGGCCAGGGCTCCAGTTCCTCGGTTTCGACGCCCGGCCACGCAAGCAGGAACGGCATGTTCAAATAGGTCCACATGGCGCATCCGGCGAAGTAAGCCAGTTGCAGCTCCGTCCACGGCGTTTGCAGCGTGTGGCCGGCGAAGCTTGCCCGCGGCTCAAGCAGTTCTTCGAGAGCTGTTCCGCTCGCAGCTTCCAGGGCGACGCGGCCCGGCTCGAAGCGGGAGCGTCGATTCCCGGCGCCGAACGGGGCGTGCGAAGCCCACTCTTTCTTCAGACCCACCGTGACGTTGGTCTGCTCGAGGGTGAGCGCCTGCCCCTTCAAGGACCACAGGGCGCCCCCCTGTATGAGATCGGCGGAAACCTGCTCGAATTGCCGCCAGCGATCGAGGCCCCCATGAGCTTCGATGGCAAAATCCTTGAGTTGCTTCATTGGTGCGCTCCTGCGAGAGCCACGCGGGATCGCGCGGCCTTTGTGGCGGGAGCCTAGATGCTCGGCCAAGCCTGCCGAACGACTTAGATGCCTTGATTCCAGACACGACCGCGAGCCGGGCTTTCCAAACGCCTCTGCAAGCCGAGTGCGCTACCTTAGACGCTGGTACGATGCCGTTTCGACCCGGTCGACCGTTAATAATAAAACGGTTTCATTCGTGAAAACGCACCGCTTGAGCAACTGACGCGCGGCTGGTTCGATACATGCGAGCATCGGATTGCTCGGTTGTGGGCAAGTCCCTCAATGCGTCGGCTTGGCGCTGTAATTGTTCCCCCTTTCGTCCGACGCTGTCGCGATCAGAAATCGGGGAACGAAAGCTCCGTCAATACTTTGGAATCATGAGACCGTCGCTCGCCGTTAAACTACACGGCGCATGTCGCGGATAGCCAAAGGTTCCTACGCGGGGCCCGCTGTTCTCAACAACAAGCGCTCGCACAGATAGTCAAAAGCGGCGGTCTCCGGTTCCATTCCAGAATTGCCAGCCGCGCTCGCAAGCGGGGAGCTGCGTGAGGGGTTGCGCCGATGCTGGCGCTTTCTTACTGAGGCTTCCTATGCACAACCGCATTGATATAGATCCCCAGCACAGCCGAGCAATTGTAGAAGAGATTGGAGGGAGACTACGCGCGTTCCTGAAAGCAGAACCGGAACTACCGGGGAGCCTCAGCACGCAAATCGACCGGCTCCGGGAATTGGAGGAGCAGTCACCATCAATCATTCCCAATGCCGAGCGCTGGGACAAACCTCGGCGGTGAGCCGCCTCGGGACAGTACAGACGGCGCAGCCGAACAGGACGAGCAATGCCACCAGTGATGCTCCGTGCATCAAACATCTTGAGAGAGTACGGTGAGGCGCGATCCGAGTTGATCGGCAAGGCCGTCGTCCTTACCGATGGACAGGCAGGCACGGTCGAGCACGTTTGGCTGGATGAACTGCACGGGCTCCGCGTTTCGATCGCTGGTCATGATGGAAGATGGCCGGTCTCAACCATCAAGTTTGCTGAGTCCTAGACCTCGCGGCTGCGCGTTGCCCAGATCGCGTGCTCCTTTCAGAACATTCCAATCAAGATGAAAATCCCGACCTCGGTCAGGAAAGTGACGCTCATGATCGCGACCGTAAGGAACACGTCGCTCGCCGAGAGAGGATCCATGAATGCCTCGCATCTTGCGAAGCCCGGGGAGTAAATCATTCAGGCTAGAAAATGTTTCGGTTCCAAACGCAGACGGCGCGAGATGCGAGCGGCGCGGACATCCGAGGCGGCCTTAAGGCGAAGCCCGCTTAGGGGCATTTCGAGACCTGGCCGCTGTTCTGAACGATGTCGGGTTGCCCCTCACGAACCGACACCGCCGAGCCAGAGCATAAGGTCGGCAATGGGCCAACAGGCGACAATGATGAGCAAGGCCGCCAACTGGGGCGGCCTTACTCACTCTTAAATTCCGCAATCTTTCGATCTTGACACCATAGCTCTACGTCGTAGCCATCTACCAAGCATCTGGCGCGCTTCTTGGCTTCGGTTTCGTCCTTGCACATTAGAATGATGCGAAGCTCGATATGCCCTGCATCTACTGACCCCCTTCGCGCTCGGTCGGCCTGAGACGGCCTTATTCCTCAGGGGGTTGCAGACCCGAGGACGTCAGCCATTCGTCTACATGAGAAGCGGTTTCGAGCTGGCGCAGTCTGCGTTCTAGAAGATCGCGCTGCGGTCCTGGCTGCGTATTTTCGATTTCCGCTATGATGCGAGCTCGTTCCACGTGCAGATTGTCGTCGATGTGGGATTGTGAGTGTCGTCCCATGGCACTCTCCTTTCCCTGCGTGAATTGGGAGGGAGCGCAACTGGCGTTCTCACCACCGATCAAGGCACGGTGCCGTGCGGTGATAGAACTAGTATGCACCCGGAACGGGAGCGACGCCAAGATCCGGTAGTGGCCATTGAACCGGATCTGAGATCTCGCCACTTCGCTCATGGGCCAACAGGGGAAGCAGCGCGGCTCGACCGTTCACTGAGCAAGCACGTCCTGATGGCGTCCGGCGTGGCCAAGCCTGGAACGCCTCAGCGACAAGATTAGCGGAAAAGCAGCCGCCGGGTTGAGCGCGGCGACGGCTTCTTCTTTACGCGCTCAGACGGCCGCGACTACCCGTCGCGTCGCATGAAGGAAACGGTTAGCGGGCGCTGCGGCGCCATCAATTGGATGACGCTCCTGTTTGCGCAATTCATCGACTAGACGTTCGAGGTAGGGTGGCAGAGGCGAGGCTTCGAGAGATAAGTTCTGTTGCAATCCGTCACCCACCTCGTCATAGATCGACCGGGCGGCCTTATGATCAATGTGGTCCGATATTCGACTGGTCGGTTCCATATCGCGACCTTTCTATTAGGCCCCACGATTAACTCAAGTTACAGGGATGCGAAAATGTTTCGCGCACATTCGAAGAATGCCGATGGCTCCGTTGAATGGAACGAAGACACTGTGTGCGTCAGAACGATTGCCATTGTCAGCGCTGATACCTGCAACCCGCTGAATTAGTGAAACTCTTGGGGCGCGACTTTCAACACTTAGAATGTCCGTTCCGGGTCAGGAGCGTTGCTGTGGCCGTGCGCCGGTCACTTCCGATCTACCCCCGACTCCAGACGTGGCGCTGCGATGCGATAACTGACGCGAAGGGCCAGAACCGGACCTCATACGCCCTTCTATGAAGAGAGCGATGCGACATTCAGGAGTTGGGCCCGATGCTCCTGAGCATGGCCTTGTCCCGGTGTGGCGTGGCGCGGTTTCGTGCCTGCTCACGGATCGCGAGATGCGAGGTACGCGACAATCGCGAGAAGGTCCTGCTCGTCGAGATTGGCTACAATTTGGGCCATTAACGGGCTCCATTCTCCCGTTCGAGCGCCATGCTGGAAGTCATAGAGCTGCCGGAACATGTAGCTCGGTGAACGACCAGCAATGCTTGGCAGCGGTCCAAGCCCTTTCAGGTCCGCGCCATGGCACAACGCGCATTGGATCGTTTTGCCCGACCCACCTTTCATGACTAGCGCCTCGCCTTTGGCGAGGCTCCCGATTGGTGCATACGCTGTGAAGGTCGATCGAGGGTCGCGGCTTTCGAAGCGGAGCAGATCGTCGGGGATCTCCACGATCCGCGCTCCGATCGGCTCGCGCTCGCTGGTTTCCACCGCCGCCCAAAGCAGACCCGCCACATAGGTCTTTGGCGCGGTGTCGCTCTCGACCACCTTGATGCGTTTGCGCGGCTGCAAGGCCGAAAAGTAGGCTGCCGCGGCTTCGATTTCGGCGTCAGTGATCGGCTTGGAAAGCTCGATCATTAGCTTTGGCGGAATTCGCTCGGGGAGGGCTGTACTACGCGCCCCGCTCTTGTAGTCGGCCATTTGCTGGATGATGTAGCTCTTCGGCAGCCCTGCAACGTCCGCGTTTTCCGGACCACCAGGCCCGGTGGCGCGGTGACAAAATCCGCATGCGAACACACCGGGTTTGCGGCCGTTCGCGACGATGTCCGGCAGCGCGCCGTGATCGCTGGGGTGCCAAATGGGCGCAACAAAACGATCACGCAACTGGCTCCAGGTATAGCCGGCCGTGCTCTCTGGCACGCGAACTGGCTTTCCGTCATCGACGGGAGGCTTGTAGTCGGGATTGTTCGGCGTATAGGCCCAAGCGGGAGGACCGTCTGCGGCGGTTGCCATCCGTATCGCGAGTAAGCCACAAACGATCACAGACGAGAGCAGCGCGGGAACAATCCTCATTTTCAGTTCCCCGAGTGTCCGGGCCGGCAGCTATGGGGAGCTTGCCTCACCCATGAACTCCGGGCAAGCCATTCAGCTGCGACGTTTTGATCTCGGCGTTGCTGTGAAGCCCCGCCGGGTTCGACGCGACCGGGGTCATTCATGACGCGAAAGGCGGTACCGTTTACTACCCCCTATCCGGTCAAGCACGACACCAAGTATGTCTGAGTTGGGTCAAAAGCCGATATCAGCCCAACTCGTTGTTATGCCCCCAATGGGGCCACAACCGGGGCTTTGCTTGTTTACTCAATGACCGTATCGGCAATCGCGACGAGCGCAGGAGGTACGGAAAGCCCCAGCTGCTTGGCTGTCTTGATATTAATGGACAACTCGAATTTGGTGACTTGGTAGATCGGGATGTCGCCGGGCTTTGCTCCTCGGAGAATTGCGTCGATATTATTGGCGACGCGCTTATTCAATTCGATCAGGTCGAACGAATAGGCCATTAAGCCCCCGGCCTCGACGGATTCGGTAAACGAAAAAATCGCCGGAAGCTTCACGTCGCTGAGCAACTTGGCGATCAAAGTGCTGTTTTGAAAGGTCTCAGGCGAAGGGAGGACCATGACTGCATTTGCACCGTCGCGGGAGATGCTCTCGATGGCCGCCCGATAGTCTGCTTCGCTGGCACCAAATTCCACTAAAGACACCCGGAGAGCGAGGCTTGCCGCTTCGGCCGCTGCGCGAATTGCGGGGCCTGCGGTTGGCCCATTCCAGTACGCTCGAAGAGCGAGACACCCAAGTATCGAGATCGTCGGAACCATCTCGCGCAACAGTGCAATTCGCTTTCCATGAATGGATAGACCAGCGTCGATGCTGGCTCCCGTGAAATTGCCGCCTGGGTGAGCCAGACTTTCGGCGAGCCCTTGCTTAACGGGGTCGGAAGTGGTCACTACAACCGGAATACGCGATGTTAGCTTTTTGAAGATGACGGCGTCAGCGCCAATGACGTAGATGATTGCCGGGTTGCCGCGAACGACTTCCGTCGCCAGGGCTTCGAGGCCGGACGTGTTCTGCTCTCGGCCGTAACGTTCGACCTCGAGGTTTTGTCCCTCTATCTGCCCCAACCGCCGAAGCTCAGCGAATAAGGCTCGCCAAGCTTTGGTTTTGCTATGCTCACGCAAGTCCGCGCTTGGCTCTGCTGGGCTGAAAATAGCAAGGCGCTTGCGATTGGGGATCTGCTGTGCACCCGCAGCGAGCGGCCATACGACCGCCGCACCGCCAACAAGAAGACTGATGAAATCGCGCCGTCTCATGCAGCCCTCCAAGGAGGCTCAGGACCACGCTAGATTCAGTTGGAAGCATACCACATCGCGGCATGGGAGTCGGGGTATTGGAGGCGCAAGATGTCGCGCGCGGCAATCCGCTGTTCTGCGTTGCGCCATGACCGCTAAGGGTCAAAGGCTGCCCTCGGCAGCTCCACGACGCTATTCGCTCAGCTCTCGAAAGCGGACAGTGCGAGGCCAAGAGCGGAAGTCAGCTAAGGGCCAAAACCGGAAGTGGAATGGTTTTCGATACATCTAGGGCGATTGATCTTAGGCCTGTACCAAGCGACAGTATGGACATGGAGATGCAATGTCCGAACTGGAAAAGTCATTCTTGGCTTCCCTATTGTTGGGCCATCTTGATATTTTCTTGTTCGCGGGTGGTGGTCGCGCTCGGGCTGGTATTCTCTCAAAAATATCTGGCCATCGGGAGGGCCGATGTCTGGTCTGCGGGACCGATCTGGTACCACCAATTGTTACAATGGGACTCGGAATGGTATTTCAAGATCGTCACAGAAGGCTATCGGTATAACGGCGATCCGACTATTCAACAGAATATCGTGTTTTACCCGCTGTATCCCATTCTCGCATGGGGCCTGACAACGATTAGCGGCCTCACGCCTGCGGATGCTTTGCTGTTGGTATCGAATGTCGCAGGATTGTTTGCTATCGTCGTTCTTTTCAAGCTGGTTCGCGAAGAATCTGGTGATCAACTCGCTCTCGCCACCATCGCGCTGTTCAGCTTTTTTCCGGCTTCGGTTTTGCTATCGGCCGGGTATACCGAATCCTTAGCACTGCTTCTAATCGTTTCGTTTTTTCTTGTTTTAAAACGAAAACATTATTTGTCGGCAGCGCTGCTCGCAGGCTTGGCACTTACCGACCGATCAACGGGCATTGTATTATTGCCGGTCCTTCTCTGGGAGATGTGGCGCAATCGCAATGAGAAGCCATTCCTTGTTGCCCTCTTGCCATGCATCCTTCTCGCGACATCGGGTATCTGGCTGTTCATGATTTATCTCTGGAGCTCTTTCGGGGCTCCGTTTGCATTTTCAGATGGGCAGACGGCTTTCCATCAAGGAACGACCTTGGCTACACGATTGATTGCAGCACTCAAATTTGAACCCTTCACCCGAATGATGCTCAATGACTGGAATCCATGGGGGCAAGCCAGCTGGTTTACATTGTTGTTCCTTGTCCTGATTGTTGTGGGTTGGTCTCGACTGCCCTCAACTTGGACAGTGTTTGCCATGGGTGTGCTGTTGTTGCCATATCTAACACTCAGCGGTGGGCCGGCAGGCTTCGTCTCAATGAGCCGATTTAATCTCCTCTCATTTCCACTTTTTGTAGTGCTGGCTGATTTGGGATTGCGAGCGAAGTGGCTTTTTGCAGGAGTGATAGGACTTTTCGGTGCGTCTTTGCTCATGAACGCCGCCCTGTTTGCTCGGAGAATTTGGATCGGTTGATCGCTACAAGGCGCTCACGGCGACATCTCCCTAGCCGCAGCGACCAGTTTCACACTGCGTACCCCGCAATAGATCTTTCAGATCTAACGTCCGCTCCGGGTCACCAGCGGACAAATCTCGATAAGCTTCCGATAGCCCGCTCCTGCCGAAAGCAGCCTTCGCACCCTCGCTTCGCACTGCTTCGAACCCCTTCGCACTCATGTGCTTCGCACCCCCCTTATACCCCCCGGCCGGTGCGAAGCCCGGCCCCGGTCTCCGAAGACCGGGCCGGGCTTCGCCCTAACTCGTTACTCAGCTAAAAGGTGACTTTGGCGCGCGAGGCGGCAATATCTGCTAGGGACCTATAAGTCGAAATCACAGCAAACAGCATCTCTATTCGATCACCTCATCGGCGCGAAGGAGCAATAAGGTCGGCACGCTGAGACCGAGTGCGTTGGCAGTTTTCATGTTGATCACGAAGTCGAATTTGACCGGCTGCTCTACCGGCAGATCAGACGGCTTGGCGCCTTTGAGGATCTTATCGACGTAGCTTCCTGCGCGGCGGAACAGATCGGCTATATCGGGGCCGTAGACGATCAATCCATCACTAGCGAATTGTCGGGAGAAATGAATCGCAGGCAGATGATGTTTCGCCGCGAGCGCGACAACTCGGGGGGCCTCGACAACGGTGAGAGTATCGCCAAAAACAATGATTGCATCCGCGCGCTGGGCTGCGGCCGAGGCAAAGGCAACATCAAGTTCCTCGGCCGTGGTCGCCTGAACTATCGGCAGAGCCACGCCGAGGTTGCGCGCCGTACTTGGTACCTCATCGGCTAACAACAGCCTGTGCATTGGGTTGCCGGGATTGACCAAGATCGCAATTTGCGAGGCACCGGGCACCAGTTCCCGCAGGATTTCTATTCGTTTTGCGACGAAACTTCCTGGCACGTAGGTCGCAAGCCCCGTTATGTTGCCGCCCGGACGCGCTAGGCTTTGTACGAGGCCGAGTCCCACGGGATCGGCCACAGCTACGAATACAATGGGAATGGTCGTGGTCGCCGATTTCAGGGCTTCGGTTGCCTGTGGTGCCGCGACGACGAGCACATCGGGACGGAGAGCAATCAGATCGGCAATTGAAACTGGCAGTCGGTCCGGGGGTTGGGAAAAACGATAGTCAATAGTCAGGTTTCTTCCGTCTATCCAGCCATTGTTTCGCAATCCATCGAACAACGCCCGCTCGGCTTGATTGAGCGCCTGCCCGCCTCCGTCACCTACGGCGAGAAAGCCAAGTCGATGGCGTCTACCCTGCGCGCGCAAACGCCCTGACCAAGCGAGAAACGCCGCAGCGGCTATAAACTCTCGCCGCTTCATTCGACCCTCATCGCAACTTGAGGAGGACGCAGTGCAGAGTATCAGATTTCAAGGGTCGTGGTACTCGGTGAGATGCTTTGCTGCGTCGCAAAGCGGGAAGGCGCATGCCCGCAACCGGTCACTACCAGCCTCAGCCTGACGTGCGATAACAAACAGAGACTTAAACCGCGACAGCGCTGTGATGATCTCCTCTACCATGCCCTCCGCAAAATATTCCTGCTCAGGGTCGCCGCTCATGTTCTCAAACGGCAGCACGGCGATGGAAGGTCTGTCGGGGAGCGCAAGATCGAGTTTTTGAAGTTCTACCTGATCGTCGGCAACTGTTGCGCCTGCCGGTTCCTTCGCTTCCCGAACAGCTCCAACGAAACGAAAGCCCTTGCGCTGTAGTGTCTTGATGAAGCGTTGTTCGTCGCCAGAATCGCCAATTGCAATCCGGGCGGCGTTTAAGCGGGTTGTCAGCGCCGCATCGGATACGCTTCGCCCATTCCAAATGGCTTTGATGAGGTCATCCGTGCTGACAACTCGCTCCCTATTGCGGATCAGGTAATCGATCAGGTCAAATACCTGTGGTGCGACGGAGACGACGTCCGCCCCGCGATGCAGCTCGCGTCGGTCCGTGTCGAATACGTACTCCGCGAAGAGATAGCGCAAGATGCGAATCCCGTTGGATGAGGGCTCCCATAACCGGGTAGCGCTTTGGCCTCGCCGAAAATCGCGAGAATAAGCCGCCGGTTGGGACAATGTAAGCTGCCGGTCAAGCGTCCCCGCCAATCCCGCGGCACTCTCCCGTCGGGGGAAAAACACCGTCCAGGAGACACCAGAATGACCACGACGCACGGCACTACGTGGCTGGAATGGACATCCGTATCGACCTGGCATGTCACCAGCTTCATCTCGAAATGTTGGGATGCCTTTCAGGAGCGCCGCGAACGCCAAAAATTGAGCGCCACCTTGTCCGACCTAAGCGACGGAGAACTGATGGATATCGGCACCACGCGCGGCGAGATCGACTACGTCGCCTCGCACCGAGGTATTGACCCGGGGGGCATCCGATCCGGCGAATGGCTGCGATATCTGCCAACGGTGGACGGCCAGGTTGGGCCTAGGCCAACAGCTGACATCGAGGGACGTCAATGGAATGACAGAAGCGGACAGATTAAGTCGGGCTTTATTCGATAACCTCGTCGGCGCGTGTTAGAATGCTCTCCGAGATGTTCAGGCCGAGCCAGCTGACCGCCTCGACCGCGACATTTATCTGGTGCTTGAAGACTTCGGCGCGCGTGCCGGTTGCGCCTGGCGCGAGACCGACGAGACTGACACCGACCTCGAGACGATCCTGCAAACTCTCCGGTCCGGCCAGTACGCCTATCCGGTCCGAATTGTATCCTTCAATGCGGTCGAGGGGTGGTCGCGGGATGCGACTTCCGGGGTCGCCGACGCATTGGCCCAGCGCGCAACCGACACCGACGCCAAGATCTCGTCTGCGCTGCAAGACTTCATCGCCGCTAACGCCACAAAGCGCTTCGACATGCAGCTAGCGCTGCCATTGCAGTGGGTCGCCTGATGTTCAGCGAGGGTAACCCGGCGGCGGCCGGTGCCACGACCACGACGTGCGTCAACTGTGACGATCACGGCTGGGTATCGGGACAGAACATCACCCTGATCAGATTTGGGCGACACAATCAATGAGGGTTGGCCCGAACGCTTCGCAATGCGCGCGAATGCGATCGGCCTTCAAAGAATCAAAAAGAACTTAGGAGCCAGTGAGCCCTTCTCACGTTGTTGAGGAAACAACCCAAGGAGGAACTCATGCGTCGCATCGCACTTGCAGCAATCGTTGTTGCCGTTGGCTTGACGCCAGTGGTGGCTCAACAGACCTCGCCAAACATGCAAAACGAAGCCGATAAAGGCATCAAGACTCAAAACTCCGGTGCGTCGGGTTACGTCGGTGAACAGGACAGACCAGGTTCCGCAGCGCAGATGCCGGGCAGCAGCTCGGGTCGCGCCGATTCTACGACGACGGCACCAAGCGCTCAAAATTCGGGAACAGGAATTGCCGGAGCACCGGGTAGCACAAGCGGCCCCTCTCCTAAAGGTACTGTCGGTCAGAACACGACGACCCAGCAACAGGACTCATCGAATATCAAAGGTCTGCCGGGAAACAAGAGCGGCCCGCCCGCCAAGCGTTGACGGCTCGTTGCTCGAAGGCGCGTGGCGTAATCGCCACGCGCCCTGATTGCTCTTATACCGGCAAATTATCGGTCATGCCGGGAGGAAGCTCATCTGGTTGCGACCGTTCCGCCAGAAGCTGTTTTTCGGCTTCAAACCAGAAGGTCTCCATGTCCCCGCTTGGCTCGCCCGCAGCACGCCAAAGCTCGTAGGCACGAATACGAATGTCTTCCTGACTTAAGTTTGGCATGGTCGCTCCTCCTATTGCGCAAACCTTGCTCTAGAAGTTCTCGCGATCGATCTTCGGTGCCGCCGGAAAACGTATCGACGTTTTAATCTTGCGGTTGTCGTCCGAGCGGCATACTCGATGCGATCTATGTCGGCGTTATCGGCCGCAGTAACGTCCAAACGCCAATTCATGCCGTTCGGATAACCTTCGTCGCATTCGATTTCGACCGCGATGACCAATTCGCCTCCCGGAAAGCTCCGGATCTCCTGCAGTGCTATCAGCTCCAGATCTTTCCTTGACACGCTGATCATTGCGAGGCTCCGCCCGCCACTTCCTCTGACAATACGCTGCGTTATTGCCTCGTTCCTAAAGCTTGAGACGAACAGCATGCCGTCTTGTCGCACAGGTAAGGCACAGCAGACCCCGTCAGTTCTGGAGGAACCAGGCTCTCCACGGTTCATTGTCGCTCGAGGAGGACGCCATGACTGACACGCCATCCCAAACCCAAACCTCAACTTTCGCTGCCGCCAACGAAACGGTCCGCGAGGTCGCACGCGATGTCCGCCAGGGGCTCGGCGACGGCGAGCCGCCTGGCCACTGGAAGGCTATCGTCAGCGACCTAACGCGCGAGGCTCCGCTCGCATCGCTCGGAATCGCCTTCCTGATTGGATATATATTGGCGCGCCGTTGATCGCTTCCCGCTCTTGGCGTCGAGGACGATGAACGTGCGGCCTTCCAGGTCGAGGCCGAAGCCAACGGCAAGAACGCCGAATGCGTCAAAGCGCGCTGGCCAATTTCCACGATAACCGCGGCACAGCCGCGACGCTGCTGGCTGAGGCCGGCGCAACGGCCCCGGAGATCGCCGAGGCGCTATGCTGGAGCGTCGATAAGGCGCAGAAGGTGATCGATCTCTACCTCGCCAGCGGGGCGTGCTGGCGGCCAATGCAATAGCGAAGCTTGAGCAATTTCGAGATCGAAAGAGACTGCACCACCGGAGTAGAAGCCAAGCAGCGACTGCTGGAGGCGAATATGATTTGCGCCTTCGGTTTTGCGGCTTCTACGGCGTGATGCGTCGCAGCGATGGCTGCCTGGTGCGCTGCGTCTAAACACTCTGGAACCACCCATCGGACCATCGGTATGCATTCACCTTTGTTCTGCACGTGGATGCGCGTGCAGGAACACAGGCCGATGAGTTCGCATTGTCCATCAGTTTCATTTGTGCGTGAGGCCGATCATGCAAGTTCTTTGTAGAATGATCGCGATTGCAACAATCCCAGCTTGGATGGCGATCTACTCAACTCCTGCTGTCGGACAAAACTTCGATGACAGGTGGTCCATCATTCCAAGAGCTCACGCGGAGCCAGCTCCTGAAGGAAGCGACCAGACAAAGAAGGACGAAACGCAAACGCAACCTTCGATCACACAGCAAACGCAACCTCAGACTTCGGAAGAGCCCTCGAAAGATCGTTCAAGAGCTCAATCTCAGAATCGAGTCTTCTCCGGCACGGCCTCCTACTATTCTTATGCCAAAGGCAAGACAGCGAGCGGTTCATCGTTTGATCGTAATCGGCTAACAGCAGCGCACCGCCGCCTGCCCTTCGGTACCAAGCTGCGCGTCACCCACGGAAGCCGAAGCGTCATCGTCATAGTCAATGACCGCGGTCCGTTCGTCCGCGGTCGTGTCCTCGACCTTTCGTTGGCCGCGGCGCGGAGCTTGGGTATTACGGATCGTGGCGTGGCTCAGGTTCATGCGGAGGTGTTGTGAGCATTCGGTGGTGTCTCAGTTTGTAATTTGGCGAGCGACCTTATGAGTCCTCGTTGGTTTTTTGCTCGCTGGCTTCTAGCTGAAGCAATCCAATGAAAACTACCAAACCGACAAGCGCTCCGATGGCCGCGCCAGTATTTTCCGCGAAAAGACTCCCGCCGATGCCTTTGCCGATGAACGAGCCGAAAATGGCGGTGAACCAACACCATAACGCGGCAAATATCGCCAATGCGGCGTACTTGCAGGCGGTTAAGAGCTTTCGGCCGATCGAGGCAATTGACATTTCTCGACCCTATAAAAAGCGCGAAGCCGCTGAGATTTCAAACTGAGACACTACCGAGCATTCGACCACTCGAGGAGTATGGGGGCAGGATCGCTTGTGCAGATAGATAGGTGACGAGGGTCGCTAACGCTTTCGCCTTCTCCGACTGCGCAGGTTGCTCGATAAGCCGACATAAACGTGCGCGTCCATGCACGTTAACTTATCCGGGCATACATCTGATGGGTATCAACGCGGGCTCGCTATTTCCTTGGTCTGGACGGATGAAGCATGCTCTATTCGAGCGCCTTACTTCGGTAGCTGCAAGCCGGGTGAGTTCAGCCATCCCTCGATATGGGCGGCGACATCGGCTTCGCGGGCCGTCCTCAAAAGGTCCTCCTGCTCTGGACCCTGCGGCAATCGCTCTGCCTTTTCTCTCGCTAGTCTGGCTTCCTTGATGAGCTGCTCTCCGAGCGTTCTATTCGGTGTGAACCGGAAGCGCTTCATGACTTCCACCTGTCACCAAGTTCGCTCTGCTTAAACCCTTTCAGGCCACCGAAGTTCTACGGAACTCTACACCTTGTGTTCGCGCAGCGGAACACCTTCGTTCGCCGCATGTTCTCGAAGTGAAGGGGGCTACGCCCTCCACCTTCCGCCTAGTCCATCCGGGCAATGAACAGAGTTCCGGAATCCGGAACCTTGCCAATTCCCAAAATTGTACAGCGGTGAACCAGACGGAATTCGCGAACAAAACGGCAGCAACTAGCAAGGAGGACCATCATGAGCAGTATGAACTCTGTGGTTCACTTCGAAATGCCCTACGACGACCGCGAACGCATGGCGAAGTTCTATGAAAACGTATTTGGCTGGCAGACACAGATGCTCGGGGAGGAAATGGACAACTATGTCCTTGCCACGACAACCCAAACGGACGAGAGCGGCCCCAAGCGACCAAGCGCGATCAATGGCGGCTTTTTTCCGAGGAAGCCCGATTGGCCGGCGCAATACCCTTCCCTCGTCATCGCAGTCGATGACATTCACGCTGCGATGAGCCAAGTGACTGACGCTGGTGGCACGATACTGGGCGAGCCTTTGACGATACAAGGCGTAGGCCAGTACGTCTCGTTCTTTGACACAGAGGGCAACCGCGTAAGCATGCTTCAACCCATTCCGCGCAACTAACATGCCCGCATGACGGAATAGGCATGAAAGAGATCTCGCTGCCCGAGATGTCCCTGTTGGGCACCTACGACGCGATCAAGTGACGTTTGTTCGATGTCTGCATCGGGTCAATCGCGTCGGTTTGGCTCTCAGCCGCATATTTCCGGTCTGCCCCTATCAACCGACACGCAACCGCACCGCGTCAACGGGAGCGATGGGCCATGTGTGGACGGCTCCGGGTTGGCAAGAAGAATCTTCACGTCGCAGTATTGGTCGGAGCAGCCATGTGTTCGGCCTGTTAGCGCGGTTCACGCGACCGCTGGCCATAATGCCCTCCGCGGATCAGGTCCCGGTCAAAAGCACGCATTCGATGATGCCATGGCCCAAGTGGGTTGTCCTGATCGCCGGATCGACCGATAGCGGATGACCGCGAGCGCGCCGGCTGTAAACAAGCTGTGCAAATAGCGATCGCCTTGTTTGCTGATACTGCCAAGCTTGTTCTTGCCCCCGCCTCGAGTTCTGCTTCGGCACGAGCCCGACCCAGGCCGAGAAGTCCCGTCCCGATCGGAAAACCTTGGGATCAGCAATGCTTGCGACTAGAGCTGTTGCCAGCGCCGGACCGACACCGGGGATCGCGTCAAGTTGCTTGCTCGTCACATTTGACCGATGCCAAGCGATGATGCGGCGATCGAACTCCAGTATCTGGGCCTTCAGCGAGCGCAATTGGCTGCCCAGCGCAGTGAGGCACATTCGTGCGACCTCTGGGAGCCGGTGATCGGCTGTATCGGTGACGACCTCAAGCAGCTGCTCGACACCCTTGCGCCCGACGGGGGCGACGATCCCGAACTCGGCAAGATACGCGCGGATCGAATTGATGACGGCGGTCTGCTGGCGAACGAACAGATGACGCGCACGATGAAGCATCAGGCAACTCTGCTGCTCAGATGTCTTGGTCGGCACGAACCGCATGTTTGGCCTCGTGACTGCCTCGCAAATCGCCTCCGCGTCGGTGGTGTCGTTCTTCTGCCGCTTGACGTAGGGCTTCACATAGACCGGCGGCATCAACCGCACCGTATGGCCGAGCGCCTGCAACTCGCGGGACCAATGGTGCGACGAGGCGCCGGCCTCGATCCCCACCAGGCATGGCTGTAGCCTCTGGAAACACGCCAGGACGTGCTGGCGCCTCAGCTGACGGCGTATGACCACCTGGCCGGCCGCATCAACGCCATGCATTTGAAAGACCGACTTCGCGATATCCAGACCGATTGTCGAAATTGACTGCATAGGTTGCTCCTCCGAATCTTGGGAGCCTTAAACAGCGCCCACTCCTTGGTACGCTCGTGCCGGTGGAGGAGCCGTCCACAGCATCATGAGCCGACATCGCTCCAATCAAGCGGCGATACTTGTCGGGCTTCTTAACGGCCGTAAGGGAAGCAGCGGTGGCGATCGAGTGTGAGGCCGAAATGCGTTCCCAGCGCAGCGATGGCCGCGTCCTGCTCAGGATAAGGATCGGCATTGGATGCGGCAACGATGATGATCCGGAACCCGCCGCGATCCTTGCCACCCGGAGGCAGCATCGCTGTAGCCAGGGCATTGCCCTCCCTGTCGCGGAGCGTGAGGAAAACCGGCATCTCTCGCTGTACATAGGCCTCGAGGCCGATGTCGCGCTCGATCGCGTCCGGCCGCTCCGGACGCCAGGACTGGACTGCCTTCTCCCACTCATTGCGGAAATATTTCTCGACTGTGTGGCCCATCAGGCGCGACTCATGCGCCGCTTCACCTTCCGTCTCGATACGGAACCAGGCCTTACCCTTCGGCGCGTCGCAAACGTACCGCATTTCGCTCGTCCGCGATCGCCGCAATTCTAGGGCGGCGGGCCTACAAAGCCAATGTGAGACTCGCTCCCGTGTATAGCGCTGCACGGTCAGAGGGGCCAAGAGTTCTCGATTGGACGTTGAAGTTCTAGTGAGCCCAAACAATACTAGGTCGACCGGAATAATCCTCTTCAAGGAGCGTCCCGATGCCTAACGTAAGGGAAAAGGAACGCGAAGCCCGCCGGAAGATCATTCGCCAATGGGCGAAGCTTCCGAAGGATAAACGGCAGTCTATCGAGGGGATTTCTGAATTCGCCAGGACCGCCGCTCAGCAGAACGAGAACGCATTCGTCCGCAGTCGTCGCGATCCGTATCAGAAGATCATGGGATGGCTATTGCCGCGTGCTCATCTCTGAACGACTGAGTCCTCTGCACATCCTTCGAAGGCGACACCGGGTTCTTCAGCCTGACCCCATGTGGCGAACGGCCCGCGCGATTTAGGGACCAAACCACGCACCTTGTCGCAAACCACATTGAGCGGGATTTTGTGAATCCGATCAGGCGACGCCCGATTTCCGTTTAGGGTCATTCGCGACGGGATTGGGCTGGTGGCAAGTCCGGTTATCGTCCGCTATGCCCCGATAGCTACCAAATCTGCATCGCCCCGAAATGACTCGATGGCCAATTTCGGACACAGCCCTTTGCTCGCTAACAATATCCAGCCCAAAGTCGCCCGGAGATGGCATCCTGTCGTCAACCGAAGGATGCTGACATGGCCAGGGGCGAACAAAGAAGCAATCGGGAGAAGAAGAAGCCTAAGGAAGAAAAGGCTAAGACAATTGCCGCCCGCCCCAAGCCAAAAGGGCGAGGCGGCGGTATGGCAGCCAAACCTCGCGCCCGGCCAAAAGAAATAGAAATGCCTCGCGGAATTTGATGCCCCCGAATGCGGCACATGCTCCAAGTCCCGTCCTGGTATTGTGCGTTACAGCAAAAATGCGCGCTGATGTCGCAGATGGGTCAGGAGCCGACTTCGGCCGACTCCCTTCCCCAGATCGGCCTAAGCGGACCAGGGCATTGTAATCATAAAGCGCAGAGCCAAAACGGTATGGATCGCTGTCGCTCGGCCAGTGACGCGCCAACCACCCATTCGTCACCCCAGCCAACAGACCTTCTGCGCACGATCCCACCCTTCCCAGCGAAGAAACCGAGTCCTAGAATTATAGGGTCAAGCGGAGCTATAGTGAGTTCTGAGCTTAGCGAAATACCCAGTCCTGACCTTGGTGTACGGAAAGGAAGGATCCCAGCCAATACACTCTTGCCTCGATCAAGGTCCCCGCCAGGGTGAATTTTGTTTGGTTGGGCTTCCTGCAGTGCGGGAGGACATCCATGAGTGCCATCAACAATTCCAATGGGCTCCAGACGAAGCTCTTGTGGATCGCGGTCGCCCTTCTGGGTGCCGTGACATTCGCGATCGTGGCGCTCAATCGAGGTGAAACGGTCAACGCCGCGTGGCTAGTCGTCGCCGCGATTTGCATCTATTTCATCGCCTACCGGTTTTATGGATTGTTCGTCGCGGACCGGGTGCTCGGGGTCGATGGCACGCGACTGACGCCTGCCGTTCGCCACAATGACGGTCTCGATTACGTTCCGACCAACCGGTACGTGCTCTACGGCCATCATTTCGCGGCGATCGCCGGCGCGGGTCCACTGGTTGGTCCGGTGCTTGCCGCGCAAATGGGCTATATGCCGGGCGTGCTCTGGATTCTCGCCGGCGCGGTGTTTGGAGGCGCGATCCAGGACATGACCGTGCTGTTTCTATCGACGCGGCGTGATGGTCGCTCGCTCGGCGACATCGTGCGTGCCGAGATGGGACCAGTGGCCGGCACGATCGCAGGCGTAGGCATTCTCCTGATCTGCGTCATTGTCCTTGCGGTCCTCGCTCTCGTTGTCGTCAAGGCACTGATCGGCAGTCCGTGGGGAACTTTCGCGGTGTTCTGCTCGATTCCGATCGCGCTTCTCATGGGTGTCTATGGCCGGTTTTTCCGCCCGGGCAAGGTCGGCGAGATGTCACTGGTCGGCTGTGTGCTGCTTCTCGCAGCGCTGATCTATGGCAAGACCGTGTCCGAGACTCCCGAGCTTGCGGTGTACTTCGACCTGCAAGGAGAGACGCTCGCGCTCATCATCATAGGATACGGTTTCGTCGCATCCGTGTTGCCGATCTGGCTGCTTCTGGCGCCACGCGATTACCTTTCGACATTCCTCAAGATCGGCACCATCTCGCTTTTGGCTATCGGAATCATGATCGTTCGTCCCGATCTCCAGATGCCGGCCGTCACCAAATTCACCGACGGCAGCGGACCGGTTTGGGCCGGCGGCATGTTCCCATTCCTGTTCATTACCATCGCCTGCGGCGCCGTTTCCGGTTGGCATGCTCTCATTGCGTCAGGGACGACGCCGAAGATGATCGAGAACGAAAAGCAGATCGCTCTCGTCGGCTACGGCGGAATGTTGATGGAATCGTTCGTCGCGATCATGGCGATGATCGGCGCAAGCATCATCCATCCCGGCGTCTATTTCGCGATGAACAGCTCTGCAGGACTAATCGGCACCACGGCTGAGCAAGCCGCGCAAGTGATCTCGACATGGGGATTCGTGGTGACCCCGGACGAGATTGCTCAAATGGCCAAGGACGTCGGAGAGAACTCGATCCTGTCGCGCACCGGCGGCGCACCAACGCTTGCCGTCGGCATGGCCCATATCCTGTCGTCGTTCCTTGGTGGCCGCGCCCTGATGGGCATCTGGTACCACTTCGCGATCCTCTTCGAGGCCCTGTTCATACTCACCACGGTCGACGCCGGAACGCGCGTGCTCCGGTTCATGATTCAGGATCTCGTCGGCAACGCTATCCCGGCGTTCAAGGAAACTGCATCTTGGACCAACAACCTGATCGGTTCGGCGCTTTCGTGCGCGCTGTGGGGCTATTTCCTTTACGTCGGCGTGATCGACCCACTGGGTGGCATCTGGACGCTATGGCCTCTGTTCGGCACCGCCAACCAGATGCTGGCGGCAATCGCGTTGACAACGTGCACCGTCGTTCTGTTCAAGATGAAGCGCGAGCGGTTCGCGTGGGTGACGATCGTGCCCGCCGCGTGGCTCGTGGCCTGCACGACGACCGCGGGGCTTGAAAAGGTATTCAACCCCAATCCGAACGTGGGGTTCGTCAGCCACGCGCTCAAATACGACGACGCGATCGCGGCAGGTCAGTTGCTGGCACCGGCCAAAACGCTTGGCGAGATGAGCCGGATCGTCTTCAACGACTACGTCGATGCAACGCTTGCAGCCTTATTCGTGCTGGTCGTCGTTGCGACAGTGATCTACGGTCTAATCAATATCTGGCGAGCACTGGGCAATCCGCAGCCGACCGCAATGGAAGTAGAGTTCGCTGGTGTAGCCGCGGGAGGTAGCCATGCCTGACCTGCAGAATTTGTTCGACCAGTCCGCCAGCGCGATGCGAACCGCCCGCTATTGGAGCACGCGCACTGCGCGTCTCATGATCGGCGTTCCCGATTATGAAACCTATGTTGCGCACCGGCAAGAGAAGCACCCCGACCAGCCGATCATGACCTATGTGGAATTCTTTCGCGAACGTCAGCAAGCGCGCTATGCCATAGGGAAAGGTCACTTTAGAGGCTGCTGCTGACGACCGACAACACTTCTGCAGCTGACCGCCATCCGACGTGCGGGTATGGAAAAGGTTCTGATGACTTGATCCGACCTGAGAAGCGGGCATCGATGGACCAAGCAGCCATGACCGCTTTGGGTCAATGGCCGCCCTCGGCGGCCGACGTTAGCTTTGTCGGCTCATCTCCCGGAAAGTTACCTCAAGGTGCTCTGAAGCCTAGTCAGCTCAGCCCCGGGCCAAAAGCGGCGTGACACCGCAATACGGCGTCGCAAGAACACACGAACACAACTAAAATTTGTTCGCCGAGGGGGGGAGCGGAATATAGAGATCAGACCGTGGCCAAGCTAATCTGCCGTCCCCCGCCACAACTGACAGTCGCGTGCTGAAATCCACAAGTAAAATGGAAACCGCCGGCACCCCGTACCAAAAGAAACGCCGAAACTCAAAAGCCAAGCTTGCCCAAGTTAGAAACGAGTTTTGCAACACAATCCCCCGAGAAGCAGACATTCTCGGTAGCCGTCGGCATGTCTCAAAGGGGCCAGAAGCTGACCTCGGATTTTTGCGGATAACGATCTCCAGGCTGAGCCTCTCCCGGCTTCCTAAGGAACTCGTGCCAAGCGCAAGGCGGCCTCAACGCCGCCCTCCAGGATCTGCTCCGCCTGCGCAGCGTTGGGCACTGCCCGCGCGAACTGAAGGGTGCCCACCATGAGGCCGAAGATGGCGGTCGCACGGCGGCGGCTCGCTGATGCATCTGCGTCAGGAAGCAGTGCGGCCAATCTCGCAACGTAGCTTCGCAACCCTTTCTCGTAGTCTTTCCTGGTGGACCGGGCCTGTCGGGCGATTTCGGGGAGTAACGCCGCCGAGGGGCATCCGCCCGTCGGGTCTTCGAGGTGAGCGCGGTTCAGGTATCTCTGCGAAGTAACCGCAAGCGATCTAAAATCCCTCACCCCTCCGCACGTCCAGCAGATCAATTGGAAATTTTTGCCACCAGGCGAGTATCCATGGGGCCGAATGAAGACACACCTCACCTTTGCCTTGCGCAAGGCATCGGACAGCGTCGCTGCGGTCATTCAAGATAGGCAAGAGACGCTAGTTTCACTTGGGCCCACCACAATATACGTCGGAGTGAATGGCTTCAGCGATTACATTGCTTATGAATTCAAGTCTCACGAGTTGGTCGTGCTCGAAAGCATCCGGCGTGACAATGCGATTTACGTATTCGGACGCGATTGGGAAACGGCTTCTCGGCTATCAAAAAAGCAGATTTTAGATGCGTCGCTCCAAAAGGCGCGCATCGTGCATTCGGTTGGATGGAAAGAGAAAGTCAGAACCCTCGTGGCATAAACAATGCGAAATGAGCACTACGTTATGCACAAAAAAGCCGACGCCGAGCAAATGATCAGGCATCTTGCGTTAGAGTGGATGCACGAAACAAACTATCGTCAAAAGCCCGGTCACTACCCAACCTTTGGCGCTTTCAAGACATGGCTCGAAAGTAGGCACTACGATCACTATTTGGCATTTCGATCACGTAGTGATCCCCGGTACGAGGCCGAGGGTTGGTTTGAAGCAGCAATCCGCGACTACTGGCGCAGCATGCGTTCGCGTGGCGTGGAGCCGTAACACCAAAGGAAGCGCTCTAGCGTTCCGCGAACCCTGGCAGGTATCCTTTGGAGCAAACTTTCCGTCTGGAAGTTTGCTCGTCAACTAGGCGAACTTCTCGAAGCCCCTCCTCCACCGTTTCCGCGCGCCCCTCAACTGCCGCCGCCAAGCCGCCCAATCTTCTACCGGCTCGGGCAGAATCTTGCCTCCAACTCAATGTACGCCTCGATCAGCTCTTGCCGCGCGATCTCGGTGCCGGTGGCGTCAACCACGACTACGACCGTACCCTAGCTCAGCAGAGCCAAATAGCTCGCCAACCTGGTCCGTCTGCGCCTCGCCGTTGTGGAAGATTAGGAAATAGTAACGACGCATAGCCGCGGTCCTCCGTCCTTTAGCCCCCGATTATGCGCCCATCTCGGGAGGTCCGCACCTGTCAAAAACGACAGGGTCCGTGCGACAGCGGCGCTAGCAAACGGGCTCGCGTCATCCACCTCACGCCGCCCTCCTCCGCGCCTCTCCTTGCGGCCTCACCGACTTCCCCGCCCGATCCTCCCGCCAACGATGCACCGCGCGCTGCGTCACGCCATCCGCGGTCACCGTCGTCAGCACCGATGGCCGCCTATGTAATGCCGGCCATCGCTGGCTGGGCGGCGCTGCTGGACTTCCATCATGTGCAGTAGATCCACCTCCGCGTTGCGCGCATCGCGATCCGCGCCAATTTGCCATCCCGCGGCCAGTAGATCTTCAACCGGCGGCGTCGGCATAGCCGCGATTGCTAGCGGACTCTGCTGGCTGGAACCTGCAGCGAGCGAAAAATTGACTCGTCAGGGAGGTTCCGATGACACAGAAAAATCGGACGCCACGTGGGTCGAGCACAATGGATCCCGTTACTGGTTCCGGCGCTGGCCAAGTTCCGACGAAACCGCACGACTCCGGCAGTCAGGCGAATGAAACTGTCGATGGCCTGGACGCTCAAACCGAAACGTTGCGGCACGCGGCAGAAGATACGCCATCTGCTGCAGCACCTGACGACGAAGAAAAAGTGCCGGTCTTTGACCGGGCTGGTGCTGCGCCGAAAATCTGAGCGAGAAGACTGCCATGCACTGGCGCAAAGTGCCGAGCAGAACGAGCGGCAAGGTCTTCGATGTCGTGGTCTTGGCGTCTACCGCCTCAGTCGCCGTTTCGATTGTCTTGCTGGTTCTGCATTTTCCCGCGTGTCAGCCGAAATAGATAGAACTAGCTGTTCGTTGTCGGCCATTAAATCTCCGTAAGTGCGCAGAGCGTTTGTTGCGTATATTGCGCCATGTTGATAGACCGCGCCTTCAACATCGAAGGAGCGCCGTTTTGGCCAAGAAGAAAAAGCTGGTTCGCCGCGAGTGGACGAAGGAAAATATCAAAGAATTGAAGGCGCACTCCAAGGCTCGCACGCCGGTCGTCAAAATCGCCAAGATGACCAAGCGAACCGAGGGCGCGCTACGTCAGAAGGCGATCGTGTTGGGTATCGGCCTGGGGCATCAGCGGTAAATTGACGCTGGCTTCGTTGAGGGAGCCGCCAAATTTCGATATTGTTTTAACGCTCGCATCTGCGCCGATCAGGTGCAGACTACTGCGTCCGTCAAGGCAGCCGGAGCTTTTAGCTTTCGCGGCCTTGGGGTTGAGGGCTCGCCTTCGCCAGCCCCGGCGAGTCCCACCTCAGTCAGCGGAGCTGACGCATTTAATTGTCCCACAGTGTAACATCGACGACATTGCGCCCAGGCACCCGCGCTGTACGCTTTATCTCGCCGGGGCTGGACTCAATATTTCACGTCTTATTTTTAACCCGGCTGGCCGCAGTGGTTCGCCGCTGCGGCCTTTTCGCATTGACGAATGCTTGGCAAACAGACGCGCTGACCAACAAGCCTCACTTCTTACGCTCATCGCCCAAGCTGGCGCCTTCGGCCAGCTTCATCCAATCAGCTGCAAGCCTTAACCAGGCTTCCTTGTCTGGCTGTTTAATTGCCCTTTCGGCTATGCGGCGGCATTCCTCGGCTTCGACTCGATAGCGATCCGCCTCCTCCTCGCTCATCATTCGACTCACCCAGCGAACCAACGCGGGATGGTCGACGAGGAAATCAGAGGATATTCGACGATAGACCCAAGCGGCTAACTTGGAACCGTCGCGTCGCGGTTTGGCAGGCTCATCCGGCGCGCAGATTTTCCGCCGAGTCCTTTCCGCGATTGTTCACGACGTCGAAACTAACCTTGGCTCCCTCTGCGAGTGAGGTGAAACCAGCCTTCTCGACTGCCGAGATATGGACAAACACATCTTTGCCGCCGTTGTCAGGTTGAATGAACCCGTAGCCCTTCGTCGGGTTGAACCACTTTACCGTCCCCATAGCCACTTAGCTTCTCCATTCTTTGAAAAACCAAAACTAGTGCCTGAATCTCGACAAAAGAAAGGCTGGTCGCAACCGCGCTCATGCGCCGGAAGTACGCGAGCCGAGGATGTCGTTTTACGTCGTGTGAACCTCTTCACATGGGTATGACATCAGGACGGTTAATCTCCAGTCGCTGGCGAGAGGTTTCAGTTACAGCGGGAGGCGGCCGTGGCAGCAGACACAAAGGCGGACGACTGGTTTATTGCTGCGCACGTGCTGAGGGTACGCACGTCGTCGGGCACCGCATCGATATCGTTTAAGATTGGCAGTAGAGTAGCTAATATCGCAGCACTTTTAGGTTGCTCCGGACCAATCTCTGGAAGCGGTGTTTCGGACACGGACTTCCAATTAGATTCGCAACTTATGCGCAACATCAGCGGTCCATGGTCATTGAAGGACGTCAAGGGCCACCGAGGTGACGTCACGCAAAACGTGTCATTTTTTCCTGATGCGTTGTCGGGCGCGGCGTTTAATAAGAGCGGAAGCGTCTTTTTTAATTTCGAGATACCAAACCCGAGCTCCATGACCTTTACGATCAAGGGCCAGTGGATGGTAAAGATGGTCCTCAATCTTGGCACGACGTTTGTAATTTAGTCCGATCCTCGCGTCTTGACATGAAAGTTAGTCGAACAGGTCATCGGCTTCTTCCTCTGGCACACGCCTTCGCTTGTCGGGCAGTTCCTCCCTCATTTACCCTACCGCTCAAGCTTAATTTCAGCCTTCGATTGCGCTCGTCGGTTGCCCGATTACGCTGTCGTCACCGGACGAGTTGCCCTGTCCGGATTCAGCATGGCGACGCCGGCGTGCCATCATACTCGGCGCGCCGGCTTCGTTCTTTCCAACGGAGACCTAAGTGTGGCCCTACGGAATCGCGGCGCTGTGCGTCGTGCTCTTGATCGTCGGAGCGGTCGCCCTCACTTTTCTCAGCTTCGATTTTCCGGACGAGCCTAAGGCCTAAGTTTAGCAATGAGGCCGCCTACGACCCGTGTCGCAAAGGCTATAAAGCTGTTCCGCCTTGACCCCCAAACCGCCGCTCGACTCGCTGATGCTCTTGATGCTTCCTGCTCGGTCGCCGTTGCGAGCTGACGCTTAAGCTTGATTGAGCTGACCGATTTTGTCTGCTGAAATCCTCTTTGGTCAATTTGTCTCCAAACGATCGTCTAACGTAATTCCGTCGCGCAACACTACGTGCGTTGACGATTTGATGATCTCGTGAAGTAACGGATCATCGTGAACGCAGCGGCGGGTCCCAGAAATGGCCGGCCGACATGGCGTTGTTCGCGGATCTAGCGGAACGCGCCACCTCGTTCGCGTTTTGCTTGCCGGGTCTCAGAATGAAATGACTTTACACTCCCGTTTTCTCGATGTGGAGAACGAGCCAGGTCGTGACCCCTGAGAGTCACTGATCTTGCGACGAGCCGGGGTTGGAGATTTTCTGATGAGTTTGTTGATTATCGCGGCATACGGAATTTGCCTGCTCGCACGAACCGTTGACTGAATTGATAAACGTGAGCCCGCCCCGTCCTTGACGACAAGAAGGGTCTGCGTGCTTCGAATTATGACCTGCTGGTCCTGCCCGAAATTGCGGCGTTCTGGCAAATTATTTGTCTTGCCGCTCCCACGTCGACGCAATTCCGGCGTCCGATTAATTACCGGCTTTCAACGATTTTGCGGTGCCCAGGTGCTTTTGCAACGTATCTATCTGGCCGGAAGCATATTCTCCAGAAGCATCCTTACTTTTTGATGCCTTCTTGTACTCGGCGATATCCTTCTGGTGGTCTGCGACCATGTGGGTAGCGAACATCTTATCGAAACCTGCGCCGGTCATTTTTGACATCTTGTCATGGTCAGCTTTTTGCTTCGCATTCGGTCCGCCTGGTGAGTTCATTCCCAGTGCTTGGGCAGCATTTAATGCCTTCTGATTGGCGGCAGCGTGGTCTGTAGAGAGCATTCTGCCAAACGATTTGACGGCGTCGCTTTGACCGTTCTGCTACGCCAGCTCTCCCATGCTCACTTCAGCGAAATTGCCCTCGATTGCCTTCTTAAGAAACGTTTCGCTTTGCTTATCTTTCGCAGATGCGCTGCCAATTGAGATTGCCATCAAGGTTGCTGTCCCGAGTGACATAAGCATTCTGTTCATCGGCAACTCCTGTGGGTTGTCTGTCGATGAACACGCCTGAAGCCCGGGAGGCTCCAATTAGGCGCACGGGGCGACATTGGAAGTTTCGCATCGCAATATTCAAACGTCCGCAGAGCACCTGACTAGTGGCCTTTCGGACCACTTACATGACCGTAGATGGCAAGGCGCGCATCGAGTGGGAAGCTCGAGCGCAGTGGAAGGAGAAGCCGTTGGAGGGCGCTGTGGATAAAGGCCACTCAGTGGGCGGCCTCATGAGAACGCCTCTATTTCGGTGTCCCGGTCTGGCTACCCGAACCGGTGGTCTGCTCCCTTCCCGGTTGGCCGGGAGAATGCGCAGAAGCGCCCGGCTTCTCTTGATCGCCACGTAACCGGACGCTCCGGAGTTGCGGGTCTTGATCCCTTTGTCCGCATCGCGCTGCATCTGCTCGTTGGGCTCGCTAGCCTTGAGCCCTCTCCTCCTTGGTTTGCACACTGGGCGCGAGAAGACATGCAATCCGCTATAGCGCCGTCCGAGCGCCGCGACAGCGCGGGAAATGTGGCGCGGATTGATGCTCGCGCTCGCCGTGGGAACAATAGGCAACGTTTCGATTTGAACTCTCACAACACAGGGAGACAACGCCATGAACGGTATTATCTACTTGGTCGGACTTGTCGTCGTAATTGGCATCATTCTGTCATTCTTCGGCTTGCGTTGAGCACAACCGTCCACCGACGACGCCGTACCGCTGGGCGTAGTGGGCGCAATGGGCACGGTTACATCAGTCTCGTCACTTCCCCGGCTTTGAAGGGATCTGCGACAATACTTCTGCGACCTCGGGACGGTTAAGGAAATCGTTGTCCTTAGGAAACAGTGCCTTCCACGACGCCACCAGCGTGCGAAGATCAATATCTTTCTCGATCATAGTTTTGAGAAAATATCTCTTGTCGTCCCCTTCGGAGTCACCGATCCCCAGCTTCTTGGCATCGACATCGGTCGCCAAGAAATTCGCGGGAAGCCGTCCGGGAAAAATCGCAGCAAAGAATTTTGCCCGGTTAGTTGCCTCTTCAGGACCGGGCGCCTGCATAATTGACTTAGCGACCTCAAGCTGAAAACTGGCTTTATTTGTTTGGTAGTTCGTATAAACCCCCACTCCAACTGTAACAATCGCGCTGAGTAGCGGCACGATAACTGATAGACCTGTCCATCTAGCCTTCGTCTGTTCGACCTTGAGCTTTGCGAGCTCAATATCGCCAGCGGTTACTGGAGCGGTCTGCTGAGTAGAGGAATTCGGCCCTGCCATCACCATTCCCCATTCGGTAGAGCCGTCTATATAGCACTACGAGTGACCTTGCACTCCAGTTCAGTTGCACATTGACAAACGTTCGTTGGTTCACTGGTTCACCTATAGGGATATGACTGAACCGAACCAGACGATGATGGGCATAAATGCCCCCCATCGTATCGTCCGTGGTTCACGGAGTGGTTCAGGTGAACCAGCTTGATATCTAAGGGGTTTTAGCCTCTGTTGGTTCGGTTTTGGTTCCCCCCTTGGTTCGCTCAATTTGCACCTGGAAATCGCGCTGGCGGCAGCGGTGGTTGGTTCACCCCTGAACCACGCGAATCCATGGCGTTAAGCTCCCGCTCGCCGGCACCGGTCAATGTCCAGCCATTACGCTCCGCGCGGATCAGCTTTTGCTGCTCCAGCTTCCGCGCGATCCGGTACACGCGGCTGTCGCTCATTCCGAGCAGCTTCGCCACGTCGCGGCGGCTTTTGCGGGGTGCTGATCGATAGCGCGCAGCAACGTGTCCTCGTCACGCTCGTTCGCCCGCTCACGCTCCACAATGCCGAAATCCGAGACCGGCCGCGCAACGACGGTCGGGATGGCGCGCCCCTTGGTGTCCCTGAGCTTAGGGTGCTGTACGGTCACTAATTCGAAATGGACCGGCTCGAACGACGGGCCGCGGAACTTGCCGAGGGCTTCGAAGGCGATCACTTGGCCGTTCCGACGCAAGGCAACGTTGCCGTCAACCTCATTTAGAAACGCCCCGCCGCCCTTTGGGATCAGGTCGTCATCGGCCGCGCGCTTTGTCGGATGCGCCAGGGCGAGCACGCACGGCCCGCCAGGCAGGTTCGTCATGGACCGCAGCAATCGCGCATAGTTGCCCATTTGGACGTTGTCGTTGTCGTCGTCGCCCTCGAAATACGCGGCGACCGTGTCGACGATGACCAGGGTGGGTTGCAGTTTCTTCGTTGCCACCTCGGCTTCGATGTTCGCGACGTTCTCCGAAATCTTCACCACACCGTTGATGAAATGCACGTCCATGGTATCCGGGTCGATTCCCATCTCTTGAGTCACGCCGAGCCACCGCGCCTGAACGTCGGTCGGGTTTTCGCCGGCCGCGTGAATCACGGTCCCTTTCTCGACTTCAATGCTTCCGAACGGCTGGGACATGCACCGTCGAAGATTCCGCCAAGCACGGAAAGCTGGTCCGTCACGTTGACGAGCAGCCTGGCTCCCAGGGCGGCCAAAGGCGGCGACGGTCCGCCGCTGGGCAGGTCGAGCGACGTGATGGCCGGCCAGCCCATCGAGGCGTTGGTGAGCACATCCGTGTACTTGGTGTTGAAGAATTCGCTGTCGGCGGCGAACTGACCCAATTTGAGCGAGACCTTCTTCGCGCCCCACTGCTTCTCGAAATAGGCTTCGTACAGCCGCGTCGATGGCAGAGCCTCAATTCCGCTGACGACGAACAAATTTTGCAGATTACTGCGCGACAGCCCGTCGCCATGGATTTGGAACATGTTGGCATGAAAGGTGAGCTTGTGATCCCGACAAGCTTCTGCAGATCGACATCGACGGCAAGGTTCAGGCGGCCTTCGTAGATCGTGCCTTGCTTTAATCCTCCGGAAGCGTTGCCGAGTACCTCGCCGATGTAGGTCGCCGCGAATTTCACGCCGTACCTCTGCAGCGGATTGGGTAGAAGACCGAGCGTTTTCTCCTCCACCGTGCTCTCGCCCGTGTCGGGATCGGCGGGCTTGTCGTCGTCGGTCTTCTTGTCCTCCTGCGCCATGGCGTTGGCTGCAAGGAGCAAAGCGACCGACATTGAAAGCGCCGCTTGCCGGTATGCCCTCCTTGGCCGCGACACGGGAACTCCTAATGCTGGAAGTGCTTTAGGACTTGCCTGATCTTCCGACGCAAGTCCAGGACGAGGTCTTCAGCGGCTTGCCAGGCATGTTGTGTGCAGAAGTGAACGCACGATATCACGCGGGATCGGCAGCCCTCGCAATTTAGGCCCGGGGCGATTGCGTTCGAAACCATTGCGCGGCCCCGGAGTCGTCTCCCTCGAGAGGAGGAAGGAGGCGGCGACCATGGACGACCGGAAAAAACTGGAGCACCAGATCGCACTGGCTACCCGCGTAGCGGCCTGCACCGCTGACGAGAGCACCGCGAGCAGGCTTAGACGTTTCGCAGATCAGCTGAGGCAGAAGCTATTCCCATCTTCCCAGCGGCGCCAGATCACGGCGCGCGCCTATGAGCTGTGGGAGCAGGCTGGGCGCCCCGCTGGGAAGGACTTTGATTTTTGGCTTGAGGCGGAAAGGGAAATCAGCGCGCGGGGCGAGTAGACCGAGCGTTGAGTGGTGTGACAGGCGACGATCGATCTGAGTTGCACTGGCGTCCATTCTGGGCGCTGCGCTTTCGCCATCAATGACCGCGGTCTTCGCATCCTCTTGGAGGAACATGCTCAGGTTCTCAAAAACACTCGCCCTGTTGCAGGCGCGCGGTGGAAACCGACTAGGCACCGGCATGATGAAGGAAATCGAGAGCACCCGCATTAATCCAGGTGAACGCAAGCAGTCACCCACAACCCATTCCGGAACGTTCAACGGTGCCGGTGATTGGGAAGCCATGACCAGGTCCATCATTCTCATTCCCAGCATGCTCAAGCCGCTACGGCAGGTCTAATGGTCTGGCTGATCCTTACGCTCTAAGCTGTGGTCATAAGTACGCAGTTTCAGAATGCTTATTGTCCTAAGGGGAGCCTTTACCCAACTCGCGCCGAGGACGATACATGCGAGGCGAGCAGAGGAGGGCGCTCTGAGCAGGCTAGTGGGGCGGCCGGGTCAGGCCCGCGCCAGCTGAAGTCCGGTCTAACCTGGGCGCCCCTATTCGACTCCCGGCTCGTGCTGTTGGGCCTCCATGACGACAGCCAACAGCCCGAGCACGCCAACTGCGATCAGCACCGCGACAGAAACCCGCTGGGAGCTTTGCCCATGCGTTCAAACACCCCCACCCCGCGGTCAGACGACCTCCCTGGCGAAATAAGGCGTCGGCGGCCGGTTTCTGGCGATCTGTCGGGCAAGCTCACAGAGACGTCTAGCGAGATCCGCAAGTTTCGCATCAAGGAGCTGCGCGCGGCCGCTGATCGGCTTGTTCGCCGTGCGGAGGCGCTCCGGGTGGAGGCAAAGCGATTACTCAAAATAGCCCGGCGCGAGGAAGCGAAGTTCGCGCGCGCCCCCCGGAGAAATCCCCGGAGCGCGGCGGCGCGCCGGCCTAAGGCTTTGCTGACTAGCGGATAATTTGTCCGCGCCCCGATTGTTTCAATAAAACATCCCGTACCGAAATGGAATTCCGTAAAATGCCGGCTCAGCAAAGCTCGAGATTGCAGTTAGAGGGCGAACGTGGCACGGCTCGCTTTCCAGCCCCCAATGCTCCCGGCTGCCGATCCAATTGCGGATTAGAGCGCCTGGAGTGCCCCTGATTGGCAGATCCCCCAGTGCCTAGATTTCCTTGCTGCTTTTTTGGCTGCGCGGAGGTGGCATCACGTTCAGCTTTCTAGCTCCAGAGAGCTGACTTTCACCTCACCCAAAGGTTAGAAGGACGTCTTGTCGTTCTTGGAGCGTATATCGCGCGCAATGCTTTCCACCTGGGTATCCTTCGCAAGCTCTGTGGCCTCGAGATCCTGTGGTAATTCCACGCCGAACTTCGTAGCGATGGCATCCAACTTATGGAGAATGCTGGTCGCCTCTTTCTCCGCCAGGAGGTTGATCTGAAGATCGAGGTGATTACGCTGCTCGGAGCGTTGATCCATGGCGTTCTGGCGGATCAGAACGAAGGACGTCAAAAGCACGGCTTCGAGCGCGAGGACCGCCGACAGGAAATTGAACGGGTAAGGATCGAAGCGAGTGGACCCGTAGGTATTCCAAACGACCCATGCGACGACGAGAAGGAGTTGAAGCAACACGAAATGAATGGTCCCGACGAACCATCCGACCATGTGAGAAGCCCTGTGAAACCTCGATAGTTTTCGTTCCTCTTCCTTTTCCAGCTCGGCAACGCAGTCAATATTCCTCGAAACCGCGCTGTGTCGGATACCGCGGTCATGATCGGCTTCACCGTTCATTCGGTGACGAGGTCTGCGGCGCGACGCGCCTTCTTCCTGGCACTCTCCACCGTCTGCTCTCCGGCTTTTTCGGCCTTGGCCCGGACCTCGCATTTCGAGCGTATTTCGTCGAGCTCATCGTCGGTCAGGTGCTCGATCCCGACGAACGAATTGTGCACGGCACTCACCCTGACGAGCTCGTCCAGCTTCACCTGGATTGCCGCGCTATCGCGGTTCTGGGAATTCTGGATCAGGAAGACCATCAGGAACGTCACGATCGTAGTGCCGGTATTGATCACCAATTGCCACGTGTCGGAGTAATGGAAGATCGGGCCAGTGATCGCCCAAATGATCACAACGGCGGCGGCAATCATGAAGGTCAGTGCGCGGCCGGCGGCCTGGGATGTGCGGTTGGCGATGTCGCCAAAGAGCTTTCCGGCGCGCTCGCGCGCCGAACCGCTGGAGCCTTTGTCACTGCGTTTTTCGGTCGCCGCCGACATCATCAATCCCATCTGATCTTCCGAAAACCTGCGCGAGATAACGGGAGCGGAACTCGAAGGTTCCACTTACGAAACGAGCATCTGAGAAAGGGTGGTTGCGGGCTGTGTACACTTTGTAACTCACGAGGATGGTCGGCGGTGCCGAAAGGATTTGTGGCGGCCCGCCGAACACTGCAACATGCGGGCCGAGGGGTAGGTCGAACGATGCGCGCTTGGCTGCTGGCACTGACGCTCGTTGCGCGCCTTGTAGAGAGCGCCTTCGCGCAGGAAGACAAGAAGACCGACGATCTGAAGCCATCCGATCCCGATACCGGCGAGAGCACGGTGCAGGAATCGACCCTCGGCCTTCTGCCAAATCCCCTCGACAAGAACGGCATCAAGTTTGCCGTCACCTATATTGGCGAGGTGCTCGGCAATCCTTCGGGCGGTGCAAAGCAGAGTCCGAATCGAGCAGCTTTAGTCATACTGCTGTCGCTCTCGCCATCGCCATTGGATCGGCAATCACGTCAGAGCGCCTCGGCCTCCCGAAGGACGACCTGTTGAGATTCCACAGCTAGGCCACACCCGCCGCTGGATCGTGCGGCAGGTGAACCAATACAAGCGGTAGGCGGATCGCCTAGAGCGAGTGTTCGGCAGCGTCCCTGACCGAACACTCTCCACCCACCAAACTAGTGTACGGCCTGGCCAGTGCGTCCTCGGCCTTCGGAACATCCTCAGGCAGTGGCAGCGGCGCCGCGATTGCTTCCACGGTGGAATGCGAGGCGTAATGGTGCAGCAAAGCAGTTCACGACCTTTACTATACCGACTACTCCGGGCGCTTTAGTAATGAACAAGGGCCGCTGCTCAGAGACAGCGGCCCTTCGGATTTCAACCAGCAATGTCCGTCATCACCATTTTTGGACGGCGATTGCCGCCAATCTGAGGCCCGATTGACTATAGCTGATAGTCGGTCGACATCCTAAGTACTGCGCCGCACGGCGTGCTCGCTGTACCTTTGGCAACTAGCTCTTGAGCTGAACCAGCGAGCACCGCGAACGCGCACGTAGTCGTGCGCCGGTCGGCCCACGACTGGTTGTTCCGTCCGTTTCACCGCTTCATCCATCAATGAACTCCTCGCCCTCCACGCCGAGGAAAGACAACCGCTGTGTAACCCTACGATCCTATGCGCCGATACGGCGACGGCAGAATATATGGATCCCCTGGCTTTCCTCTACTAGACGTCGAGCACGAGAAAGCAGGGCCACCACCAACCTCTCGCGCTCGGCCTGGGAGTTTTTCCGCCTAGCAATCGTTGTCGCGGGCGCCGGTGGTCGTCTTCGACTGTTCAGCTGCCGTCGGCTGGCTTTGCATCTGGCGCTGGGCGTCCTGCGACGAGGTTGCGGTGTTCTCGCTCGACTTGTTCATGGCAGAAGTTGGCGGATGCTCCTTGGCGCTTGGCGAGGGGGTGCCGTGCTCGTACTCGCTTGGCCCGTCGTGACGGGTCCAGAGCCGGCATCGCGGTTAGCTGTATTGCAAGGGCCGCCGAAAGCGATAGTTGAGCTGACAGCCAAGACGGCGCCAACCAGCATTGATTTCGTAAGCATGACATTTCCTCCTGTTTGCCGGCTAATGCTTGGCGGAGCCGGGTTCCGCCATTTTACGATGCTGTTTTGCGAGCATCTCCGCGGGCGTCACATTTGCCACTGCAGACTGGACAACATCGCCCTCGCCTTTCACCATGGCGACGAAGCCCTGGCGCGCGACCGTGGCAGGATCGTCTTTGTCCTCTGAGCCCACCTTGGTGTCGAGCATGTCGGCGCGCTTGAAAAACTCGGTCTCGGTCGCGCCCTGCATGAGGCAGGTCACGCTGATTTCGGAATCGCGAAGCTCCTTGCGAAGCGCAAACGACAGTGAATTCAGATAGGCCTTCGACGCGTTGTACACCGCCTGAAAGCTGCCGGGCGTAAAGCCGGCAATCGAGCCCGCGATCAAAATGCGCCCCTGATTGCGCCTGCGCATGTCGTTTCCGAGCTGATGCAGCAGACAAGTCGTCCCAGTTACATTCGTGTCGATGACATCACGAATGCGGGCGAGGCCCTGATCGAGAAACGGATGCCCAAGTCCGCGCCCGGCGCCGTGAGCACGTCGATCGGACGGCCCCTGATGGCCGCGTGGAGCTTGTCGATGTCTTCCTGCTTGGCGAGGTCGAGGTGGCGCGCCTCGACGACCTCCGCGCCAGGCTCACGTCGCAGGTCGGCGGCCGCCTTTTCGATCTCCACTTCGTCTGCGGCAACTAGAAGGTCAAACCCTTCGCGCGCGCATATGCGCGCAAACTCGTAACCGATCCCTGTAGATGCGCCGGGCACGATTGCAAATTGCCTGACCATCTCGGCTCTCCGTTTGTCTCCCAGGTCGCCTCCTTAATCGCGCTAGGCAGCCGCCGTTCCTAACGCGATAGGAACTTCGAGACGCAATTAAGCTTAGCCGTCATCATTCGCTTGGGGTTCCCTACATGAAAGCTCTCACTTGGCACGGCAAAGGCGACATCCGGTGCGAGACCGTGCCGGATCCCAAGATCGAGCATGGACGTGACGCCATCATCAAGGTGACTGCCTGCGCGATCTGCGGTTCGGACCTGCATCTGCTCGACGGCGTCATGCCGAGCATGGAAAAAGGCGACGTGGTGGGCCACGAGACGATGGGCGAGGTCGTCGACGTCGGCAAAGACAATACCAAGCTCAACGTCGGCGACCGCCTCGTGGTGCCCTTCACGATCTCCTGCGGTGAATGCTTCTTCTGCAAGAACGGCTTCTACTCCGGATGCGAGCGGTCCAACCCCAACGCCAAGATGGCCGAGAAGATGTGGGGGCATTCTCCGGCCGGTTTGTTCGGTTATTCGCATATGCTCGGTGGTTTTGCCGGCGGTCAGGCGGAGTACCTGCGCGTGCCCTACGCCGATGTCGGTCCTTACAAGGTCCCGGAAGGTCTCACCGATGAACAGGTGCTGTTCCTGTCGGACATCTTTCCGACCGGCTACATGGCCGCCGAGTTCTGCAACATAAAGGGCGGCGAAACAGTGGCTGTCTGGGGATGCGGTCCTGTCGGGCAGTTCGCTATCAAGAGCGCCTTTTTGTTGGGGGCGGAGCGCGTGCTGGCGATCGATACCGTTCCTGAACGGTTGGCACTCGCCAGACAATCGGGTGCAATCACACTGGATTTCCAGAACGACGACATCTACGATCGCATCCAGGAGTTGACCGGCGGGCGCGGCGCGGATGCCTGCATCGACGCCGTCGGCACCGAGCCTGAAACCACTGCCAGCATTGGCTCTGTGATCGACCGGATCAAGGTCGCGACCTTCATGGGAACGGACAGGCCGCACGTTCTTCGACAGGCGATCGAGTGCTGCCGAAATTTCGGCACGGTTTCGATCGTCGGCGTCTATGGCGGGTATCTGGACAAGATTCCTATGGGCAGCGCCATCAATCGCGGCCTCACCTTCCGGATGGCCCAGACCCCCGTCCAGCATTACATGCCGAAGCTTATGGAGCGCATCCAGAAAGGCGAAATCGATCCATCCTTCGTCATCACCCATCGGGCAACACTCGAGGAGGGGCCGGAACTCTACAAGACCTTCCGGGACAAGAAGGACGGTTGCATCAAAGTTGTGATGAAGCCTTTCGGAGCCTGACGACTGTCGGCTATCCGAGCAGGATTAGGATGGAGAGCACAGACGCGTATTTCGATCGCAAGCTGGAAGAACTGAAGCTTCTGAACAGCTGCCTGGCTGCACCGCTATCACTGGATCGTCCTGATTCGGTCGCCGAAGTCATTCGTCGTAAATTTCAGCTGACCGCAGCTCTCAGAGCCGCGCATGAGACGCAGGAGTGGAACGCCACCGAGACCGCATGGGCGGGCAGCGCGCGTCCATCCAGCGGGCCCTTTAAGTTTCAATACGACTATCAACGCGCTGACCTGGCCGTAGAAGGACCGTCATTCTATGCGCTCGATGAGCGGCACGCTCGACAAACGATCTACACGGCTTCGGGAATGGGGGCGATTGCTTCGCTACTCCTCGCACTCTCCAAGTCGATGAAAGGTGGCGAGGTCGTTGCGCTGCCAGGCTCTTACGGGGAAACATTAGAACTGATCGACGGCTATGCGCAGCAACTGCACCTGGTAATCGGGTCGATCCAGAGTTTCTCGACGGACAGTACCTCTCGCAGAGTCCTGTTGCTGGATTCATGCATCGCGTCTCGCGATTTCGGCGACGTCGTCAATTGCGGAAAGCTGCATTTCGACCTCATCATCTTCGACACAACATGTTTCACCGGAAGTTCGGGACGTATTGAGCAGGTAATCAGGTGGTCGAGGCGCCGGGGCGTTCCGCTGATCCTGGTCCGGAGTCACAATAAGTTGGATTCGTTGGGTGCGGAGTACGGGCGGCTAGGTTCCATTACGTTGATCCGCAGCGATTTCGCGACACAGCGGATTCCTTCCTCATGCCTCGAAGAGCTTATGGCGGAAACGCGCAACGCCATAAGGCTCCTAGGCAACGCAGCCTTACCCGCGCACTTTCCGCCATTCGTAGGCACATCCGCTTACCGTCGCCTGACGAGGAGGCGTATGGCCTCGATCCTTCGTAACGGTCGTTTCTCCTCCCGGCATTTCGCCTTGAGGCTGCGAGGCGTGCCGTCGCAGTTGCAGCCCGTTCACGGACTATACGTCACGTTGGGATCTCGCGAACCTCTCGACGAAGCGGCAGCCCGGCAGGCGGCCGCAGCCATGAGCGAGGAGCTAAGCGAAGTCGGCTTTCCAATCCGTCACGCTGGGAGTTTCGGCTTTGATTTTGCCGCGACCGAATGGTTTCACGACCTGACGACCGACCGTTACGGCGTCCGCATCGCCGTGCCTGATCTCCCCTCGAGCCTCTGGATCGATCTGACGCGAGCGATCGGCGACTGGTGGCTTGCTTCAGTTTCCCGATCCTGAGCGTCAGAGCTCAGTCAAGGTCAGGCTCGTTATACTGGCCTTTCAATCCTGGAATCGCCTCCACGGGAAGGCCACGGGGACATAATACAGCATGACCTTGAATGCCCATCACGACCCATGACTGACGAACAGCGCGGCGAGATCACGAAGCTCTGCCGTGAGGCCGATATCCTGGACAAGTCGGGCGAGCTTCTCACACGTCAGGGCGCACATGATCGCATCGACGATTTGCGTGAGAAGGCGCGCAACCTCAAGAATTCGTCGTCCGCCTGATCCTAGTTCTCTCCGAATTGCCCCGCCGTTTGCCGAGCATGGGCGAGAGGTGTGTAGCGCCTTCGACAACCGGCTCCGAATTGTCTTCGGCATCTTCTCGTCACATACCGGGGGGCCGCCAGCTTGACAGCATCTTTCACGTCCATCAATGCCAAGTCCCTCTTTCTGCCGTTACCGAAGCTGCAGAGACCCGCGAGACGCAGCTTTCCGAGCGAACTGCAGCCTTTCATCCAGTACTCCGCGTCAATGAATTCAACATCGGCGTCGTCATCGCGTGATCGCAGTGATACGGCCAGGTGGTGCAACGCGGCTTTCGGGAAAAGCCTTTGACATCGCTGGTCTCTTCCGGCGCAAGTGGCCAGAATTTTGAACCCAATGGTATCGTTGGCTTTTCATTCTTGCGACGTAGAGCGGCTCGCTGCAGCCAGACTCGGCCGGGCTGCTTTTGGCTAGGAACAATCGCCTCAACCTCATGTTGCCGTGCATCAATCCTTTTACTTATGGAGCGTTCCGATGGCCGACAAAGATCTAAATGCGCTTTTCCTCGATACCCTCAAGGATATCTACTACGCCGAAAAACAGATCTATAAGGCTTTGGCGAAGATGGCGAAGGCCGCCAATTCCGATCAACTTCGGGCGGCATTTGAAAAACATCACGATGAGACCGAAGGTCAAATCGGTCGCCTCGAACAGATCTTCGAGCTTCTCGAAAAGCCGGCGCGCGGAAAGAAGTGTGACGCGATCGAAGGCATTCTCGATGAGGGCACCGAGATCATGGACGAGTACAAGGGTGAGCCGGCACTTGATGCCGGGCTCTTGGCTGCCGCTCAGGCGGTCGAGCACTATGAGATATCCAGGTACGGGACGCTTAAGAGCTGGGCCACGAAGCTTGGTATGAAGGATGCGGTCAAGTTGTTGGATCAGACGTTGGCCGAAGAGAAGAAGACCGACGATGCGCTGACAAAGCTTGCTGAGACGGCAGTCAACGCGGAAGCAGCCTGAACCACCCTGTAAGGATCGGGAAGCGCCGCCCTCCGGACGGCCCTTCCCGGCTCTCAATGCAGCGTTGCGTTTCGATTTAGAAAGACAATCACATGAGTGAAAAGGTCAATCCGGCGCCGACTGACAAACACGCCGCCGATCCCAAGCAGGAAATGCGCAGTGATAAGAAGCAAGACGATGAACTTGAGAGAGGCTTGAAAGACAGCTTTCCGGCTTCTGACCCGGTGAGTAGCACGCAGCCTACAAAGGCCGCGCCTAACGCCGAGTTGGTCTAGTTGGCCGTATGAGGCGTGGCCACGCGGGTCCACGGAGGATCTCTCGCTCTTCATGCTCTGGGCGCTGACCCTCGGTCTCGGGTTTTGGATCGTCTACGGTGTTATTCGATTGGATGATCGTCGGCGCGAACGTGATTAGCGCCACGCTCGCGGCCATCGTTTTCTGCTGCAAGATACGGGATCTCAGGTCGCGAGGCCGCTGTAGAATCCATGGGCCTGACAAACGGAGGCCGAGATGACGGCGATACGAATCCGCCATACGACCACCTATCGTTTTAGAGAGGCAGTACATCTCTCTCCACACCGCCTAATGCTACGCCCTCGCGAAAGCCGCGAATTGCGGCTGATGTCACACATCTTGACGATCACGCCGGACGCTGTGACCAAGTGGGCCCAGGATGTGTTTGGCAACACTGTCGCCCTGATCAACTTTGCAGACACAGCCCCGACGCTCGTTATTGGCAGCGAAGCCGATATTCTTCTCGATGCAGTCGATTGGCCGGTGTTCGATATCGCTGCCTCGGCCATTTCATACCCGTTCCGCTACTCCGACGAAGAATGGACCGACCTCGGCGCATTAACTATTGCCCAATACCCTGATCCGGGCGGGCGACTGCAAAACTGGACGAGAGGGTTTATACGTAGCAACCCAACCGATACGCTTTCACTGCTCAAAGACCTGAACGCCGGAGTCGCCCAGCGCGTTCGGTACCAGAGCCGTGAAATCGAGGGCACGCAATCTCCCGAGGAGTCACTCGACCGCGGGCGGGGATCGTGCCGCGACTTTGCAGTCTTGTTCGCCGAATCCGCACGAAAGCTCGGCTTCGGCGCGCGGCTCGTCTCCGGCTACCTCCACGACCCGAGCCATCAGCTCCTAGGTTCGGGCGATGCTGGCTCGACCCATGCTTGGGCCGAGGTGTTCCTACCAGGTGCGGGCTGGGTCACCTTCGACCCGACGAACCGCAGCGTCGGTGGTCGAAATCTGATCCCCGTCGCAGTTGCCCGCGATATCAGCCAGTGCATACCAGTATCAGGAAGCTTCTTTGGCCCAAGCGATAGCTTCCTGAGCATGGGCGTGACTGTCTCGGTCACCGCCTAACGCATCTCCGGATTATTCCACCGATCGATACGTCGAGTGCACGGCAAGGGTCGTCCCCGAGTCCAGTATCGGCAGAGTAAATGGCAGCGCCTTACTCTTCGGCTTTGAGATCGCAAATCCTGCAGGCGGTACGTCGTGGCCGTCCACTAGCCTTTCGGCCCGCTCCTTGGCCTCTTCAAGGGGAGATCGACAAGCTGCTAACTAGGCCATCCGGGACTAGGATGTAGGCGCGACATCCTCCGGCATTTCAGATCGATCTCCGCGGGTCGAGAGCCCTTCGGCGCGCGCGGCCGATCCTCGACCTTCGTGCATTCGTCGTAAGTCCCGGTGGATAGGCGCCGACGACAAGGAAGTCCTGTTCGGCGAACAGGCATTGATGGTCGGTACCGGCGTGCAGGATCGCGACGTCGCCAGCCTTCAGCGTGAATATCCGGCCCTTGTTGCCGCCGAAGCGTACCCGGCCCTGCCGCGGGCGATGCCAAGCACCTCATGAATTCGGGAGTGATAATGCACGTAGCTGTAGATACCGTCGCGCCAAGTGTCGCCCCAGCTGTTGGCCTCGAAGAGATCCTCCATCACGGCCGCCGGGTCGTGCCCGTCGCCAGAATCGATGGCGCCACGGTAGATGATGAACGGCCATCGCAAGTGATTGGGTACGAGCCGTCATCCTTGAAGCGGACCGTGTGAGGCTTTCGGGCACAAGCGAGTTCCGGAGCTTCCTTCCTGCCTGGACGGCGCAGGCCGGTCGCGCGCTGCATGTATTCCTTGACGTTCTCAAAAATGGACACGGTCGCTCTTCTCCGATGTCCAAAGCGGATAGCCGGTCCACAAGCGCAGCAGCCGCTCTATGATGGCACCCAGCGCGAAGCCCGCGACCACGTCGCTAGCCCAGTGCGCCAGCACTACTATCCGCGTCAGGGAAAGGGCGATCGCTAAGGCTCGAATCATTCTCCGCGGGAGAGGCGTTAAAGTGCCGGCGGCGGATGCCAGCGCGCCCATATGGAGGGCGTGTCCCGAGGGAAACGCGTCATCGCGCTTTCCGGAAAATGAGACCCCGTGCATGTGACCCAGCACAGTCTTGCGGTCCGGGCGGGTCTGATCGAATACCGACTTCATACCATGAGGCATCAGCGAGACCACGACCGTAACGAGCAGCGCATGATTGCCCGCCCGCTGCAGCTGCTCCGACCTACCACGCGTCGCAAACCAGCCGACGGTCGCGAGCGCCAGAAGGATTTTCTCGTCGGCGCCCCAAGTCAGCCCGCGCGAGACCATCTCGGTACGATGATTGGTGTTGCGCGACACGGTCCGCGCGATCACCACGTCGGGCTTCGTGGGTTTGACCCTGACTGCTGCCATCACCTCGTCACTCTGCGATCTGCCATCGTTAACTCCGGTGCAGGTTCCAAGTTCATTGTGTGTCATCGCGAGGTGTTTCACCGCGCGGCAAGGTGACTTGTGCGGCACCGATACGCAGGACGTGCAGTTGTTTGGCGCCCGCTTATCGGGTGACGCTCCGGATAGAGTGAGCGTGCCGGATCATGTCCATCAGCCTGATGGTTTCTTCTTAAAGAGCGCTCTCAGCTGCTCCCACTTGGCCTCGATCCACCTCAAAGCCATGAGAAGAGGCTTCTGTAGAATAGGGATGTCCTGTGCGATAAGAAGAAGGCCTAGAGGCAGCATCCAGAGGCCGAAGATAGGCAGAAAGCTGAAGACGCCTCCTAGGATGAGCAACCCGGCGACAACGACACGGACCCAAAACGAGGATGGTTCTCGTAGCCACAGAATGAAGGCCGACACCTTCGTAGGCACCCGTCGCCGGAGCAATTCAAAGTATCTATCCAATTCCGCTTTGACGGAAGCCATTAACTCGATCTTCTCTCTATCAGGGTGCCGCAACCCTCCGAACAAGCGCTTGAACCGCGACTAAATCAAAAGATCTGTACGGAAAGCGTTCCAAACCCTTTGGCTTCCCGATGGGGATGACGCGATCCGTCTGCGGCCAGTCCGTTGCCGGTTCTGCCTTGTGTCTTCGAAAGACCGCCCGCCAAATTACCTAAGCGTCACGCAGGACAGATGATAGCCGGGAAGCGCGGGTATGACGGGTAGCTCCTCGCCTAAAGCGTATCCGGTGTGCGTCGAGGTGAGCCTTGATCCTCTTTGAGCAATTCCTGTTCGGCCAAGCGCCAAAAGTCTTCTTCTCGGCCCTCCGGCTTGCCTGCCTGCTCCCACAACTCGTAGGCGCGGGCCGCAACGGCTTCCTCGATTCGCCTATTCATGGGCCTTCTCCAGCCCAACTAGGGGCAATCGGAGGGGTTACTAATCCGGTCATCCCCCATAAAGCTGCCTGTGAACCAAAGAAGCCTCTTGTTCAGGCCGTCGCGCTGTTTTGCCGACTCTGTGTTGCGCTCCAACTGCGTACGCACTGTAACAGCGACAAATCGGACGTCGACAAATTGAATCCCGGTTCCGTCGTGTGAGTTGCTTATGCGTCAGTCTCGACGGCTTACGTCGATCGCCCCGAACGGTGACGAGACCGTCTATTTGGTCGCAGACGACTTCGGCCGCTGTTCTTCGGAAGAACGCCCTCATTCGGCGTCGGCCGCCGTCGTGGCGCAGAGCCACCATAGGTGCGGCTGCCTAAATTGCCGGTGCGGGCACCACGAATCGGAGAGCACGGAGACGCAAGGAACTCGCCAAGCTTATTAGGGTCGTTTCCTCGCATGAGTGAGCCCCTGCCCGTTATCATGGAAAACTCGATCCAGATCGCCTGGGATTACCTGGAGCGGACGGGCAACCTCGGTGATCCCGAGGTTGCGAGCAAGGTGCTGCTGGAGTCGGTGGAAGCAATGGTTAGGCGTGGTGAACACCGTGTCTTGATGCTCTCGAACACAGCCATCAGCGATTACAAGAGATTGTGTGCCGACTGTTCGTTGGAGTTAGTCACCTGATAGATCCCGACTGCCAGATCTGCTTTGGGCTGGGCTGGGTGTGCGAGAACCACCCTTTCCAAGCTTGGAATGAGAAGGGCTGTCAATGCGGCGCCGGAATGCCGTGCGAATGTCAGCAGGCCGAGGGGCTCGAACAACCAGACTTTTCAAAGGTCATACCTCGGCCGCCAGGATGACAGCCGGTAGGGCCACAACTCGGTTTGTAGATGCACTCAACGACGGCAAGGAGACCTGGCCAGCGTCAGTCGGATCGAACTGGTCCGTCGAACAGCGATAAATGACAGGGTTCCGCGCTAAGGACTCGCAAGCTCGACCTGATCCCGGGTAAGGTGCAGATGCGGCATCGCGCCGTAATTTCTGAGGTATTCGATGTCAGGCGTAATCGAGCGGAACAACGTGAATGTTCGAGGAGCCGGGGACCGGGCTATCGTGTTCGGTCACGGGTTCGGCTGCGACCAAAACATGTGGCGGTTCGTGGCTCCGGCGTTCGAGAACGACTTCGAGACGGTAACGTTCGATCAGGTCGGCGCAGGCGGGTCGGATCTCGCCGCCTACGATAAGACTAAATACTCCAGCCTATCGGGGTATGCCGACGACCTTGTCGAAATCGGGCGCGAACTCGAACTGGAGGATGCAATCTTCGTCGGCCACTCCGTCAGCAGCATGATCGGCGTACTTGCCGCTCAGAAGGCTCCCGGCATGTTCGGCAAGCTGGTCCTAGTCGGCCCCTCTGCCCGGTACATCGACGATGACGAATACGTCGGCGGCTTCAGTGCCTCGCAGATCGAGGAATTGCTGCAGTTCCTCGAGTCCAACCACATGGGCTGGTCGACCCAGATGGCGCCCGCGATCATGGGCAATCCCGACCGGCCCGAACTCGGCGAAGAACTGACGAACAGCTTCTGCCGAACCGATCCGGAGATCGCCAAGGCGTTCGCCCGAGTCACTTTCACCTCCGACAACCGCAAGGACCTGGACGGCGTCGCCGTTCCAACGCTGATCCTCCAGTGCAAGGAGGACATCATCGCGTCCCTTGAGGTCGGCGAGTTCGTCCACCGCAACATCCCGGGCAGCCGGATGATCGTCCTCGACGCGACCGGACACTGTCCGAATCTCAGCGCCCCTAAAGAGGTGGTCGACGCCATGAGAACGTTCGTCTAGTGAGCGTCGCCGGTCTCGACTTCGACGACATGATCGAAAATGCGCCGTGCGGCTACATCACGCTGCGCGCCGACACGCGCATCGAGCACGTGAACCGGACGTTCCTCGCATGGACCGGTCACGACGCGGACGCGATGCTCGGGAAGCGCTTCAGTGATTTCCTCACCTTTCCCGGGCGTATCTATTTCGAAACCCATATCGCGCCCCTACTCCGGATGCAGGGTTTCTTCAACGAGTTCGCGATCGACATGCTTACGGCCGCGGGCGATCCGCTGCAGATCATCGCGAACGCCAATGAGCGCCGCGATCCGAACGGGAACGCGCTGGGCATCCGCATCGCGCTGATTAAGGCGACCGACCGGCGCCGGTACGAAACGGAGCTTCTGTCGGCCAAGGATCTGGCCGTGACGGCGGAAAAGGCCACGCAGGAGGTGCTGCGGCTGGAAAATGAGACGTCGCGGTTTCGCGAACAATTCATCGCCGTTCTCGGTCACGATCTGCGCAATCCGCTCGCCTCGATTAGCGCCGGCGCCCGTATCCTCGATCGGACGGTACAGAGCGAGCAGGAGCACCGGGTCACCGCGATGCTGCAGTCGACCGTCATCCGGATGAGCGCGATGATCGACAACGTGCTGGACTTCGCGCGTGGCAGGCTGGGCGGTGGCATCACCCTGCGGCGCGACACCCGAAAGCCACTTCAACCTGAACTCGAGCAGGTCGTAGACGAACTGCGTATGGGATCGCCCGGGAGGGAAATCCTTGCGGACTTCGCGATCGACCGGCCGGTTGATTGCGACCGGACGCGTGTTGGTCAGCTACTCTCCAACCTTCTAGGCAACGCCTTGACGCATGGCACCTCTGACCAGCCGATCGTCGTTCACGCCGAAACGCACGGCGGTTCTTTCGAGCTCTGGGTCGCCAACGCCGGCCAGCCTATACCGGAAGCGGCGATGGAGAAGCTGTTCGAGCCGTTCTTTCGTTCCGAGGCCCGCGCAAGCAGGCAAGGACTCGGATTGGGGCTATATATCGCTTCTCAGATCGCGAAGGCGCACGACGGCTCTTTGACCGTCTCGTCGTCGCCGAAGGAGACGCGCTTCACATTCACGATGCCGTCGGAGTAGCTCCGCTTCAAGATTCATCCGGCGTGCGGACGCTCCAGAAAGAATCGCAGCATTTCCTTCGTGGCATCCGGCCCCTCTGCGTCCGTATAGGATCCGGCGGGGCTCCCTCCGGACCAAGCGTGGCCGGCGCCGTGGATGTTCCAGTGCTCCAAAATCTCCCGCTGGCCGTCGACGTGGGTCGTTCGGGTATATCCATGCCCTCCCGGAATTTGCCCGCGATGCACTTTCTTCTGCGTCTTGGTCGCTCCGATAGTCTGTTCGACGACCTGGGCGCCATTGCCTGGATGCACGGTGGTGTCGCGATCGCCGTGAAAAACAATGGTCGGGATCATCGGGCCGGTCGCCGCAGGACGAGCGCCTTTGCCCCCTTGCCGCATGGCGGTGAACGCCGAGGGCATATCGGTAGCGGCTCCGCAAGGGAGGCCGGAATGGATCCCGACCGCAGCATATAGATCGCTATAGGTGGCTCCCATGATTGCTGCAGCGGCGCCTCCAGCCGAGAGGCCGGCGACGAAGACGCGCTTTGGATCGATTAAGTAGTCACGCATGACTTGGCGAGTGATGCCGGCGATCAGCGAGGGCTCGCCTTCGTCGCGGCGCTGGTCAGTCGCGCGAAACCAGTTCCAGCACTTGGACGGATTAGCGCCGCCATGCTGTGCCGGATAGACCACCAGGCAGTTCTGTTCTTCTGCGATGAAGTTCATTCTGGTGCCGGCTGCGAAATCGTCCGGCGACTGAGTGCAGCCATGCAGCATGACGACCAGCGGGTGCGGTTGACCTCGTTGGTAGCCGCTGGGGATGAACAGCTTGTAGCTCCGGCTTCCGGCCTCGTTGCTGTAGTTGCCATCGATAAACTTCGTTCCTTCCGGCGCGATGTCGGTGATCGAAGCAGGCGCGTGCTTGGCACCCCGCAGACCCAGCCAGGTGCCGTCCTTGGCCCGATCGAACAGCGGCCGGTGCAAACGTGCCGTGGTAGCCGGAGCTTTGAGGTCGGCCCAGCCGAGGCGGCTAGACTTGAGGTCAATGGTGGGCGGAACGCCGTCTGGAAGGCCGACGAGCTGCGGGACGAGCGATGCCGCAGCGGGCGCATGCTCGCCTTTGAACATGCGCTGCAGCAGCGCCGTGGCTTCGGTCAGTTGCCCCGCTCGCGTCAACCGCGTGGCTTCGCGCAGCGTGTCGTGATTCAACATCGTGTTCACCTTGTTCTGTCGGCGAGAGCGGCCTTGACCGCGGGGGTGGCATGGAGGGCTCCGAGCACGGAAACCGAGCCGATAGTTGAGCGGGCGAGTTCGGCCGTGACGTCCTGCGCGATGCTGGCAAGGCCAAGCACATTGATGTGCAGCATCTCGCCGGCTCGCTGCGCCGCTTCGAGATCCGCGCGCGTGTAATTCCGGAGGCCGAGATCCAAGCCTTTACGGGCGGTAGATTGCTTGACCACGTCGGCGTGACGCTCGAGCTGATTGCGGATCGCCGTCCGGATGAAATCCGTGCGGTTCGAATAGAACCCGTCCTTCACCATCAGATCGACGTGGCCCAGATCGACGAAGCCGAGATTGATGGTGATCTTTTCGGTTTCCGGAGGCTTGGGCCTCAATTCTTGAATATTCCAGGGCATCGCCATCCATTCGCCATCTGTATGGATGGTATATGGATGGAGCGCCGCCCCTTACAAGAGGGGTACGTGATGGAACTTTTGGAGAAATTATGTCCGAAGTGATCTCCCGATCCGCAAAGAACATGGCGCGACGAAGCTGACCGCCAAGGAAGGCTGATTGCCTGCGCTTATGCACAGTCGGGTGGAACAGGTGGACGGTCGTCCGCCCTGCCAATTCTGAATCCCTGTCCCGCGCTAACCGGCCGGAACGACCGAGGGGCGGAGGAATTCGTCCGGGCAGGAGCGACGAGATGCTGACGACGAAACAGAGACACCCGGCGATCCGAACGCTACGAGGCTGGGCGCTCGCCGTATTGCAAGAGGCCGGCGCAATCCGCGAATGCGAGGCGCACGGCTGGGCGCAGGATCGTGCCGATCCTCATGCCCGAGAACGCGTCTTTGACATCGCCCGCCTGGATCCGCCGCCTGGTGTCTCACTGGAGGAGGCCGTCACGGAGATCGGCGACGTGCTCGGATCAATTGGCGACACTTGCCCGGAATGCACGCCCTAACACTGAGCGCGCAAGTGGGCGCACGCGCCGGGTTCGCCGCGCCGAGATCGCCAGATTATAGAAGCCCAGCGAGATCCGGTAGGTCTTCAGCTTTGTGAGCATGGAGCCTGCAACGCGGTCGTCACGTTAGATCTCAACGCCGACGTGCGAACCATAGGGCGAGACCAGAAGAATGGACACCGTCAGGGCTGGCTGCGATGTCGCAAACGGGTCAAAGGCGGACATCAACCGGGGTCGTCGCGCAGGTCCGCTAAGGGCCATCAGCGGAAATGGCTATATGGCGAGAAACGCGGTGGCGTTCTAAAATGGGCAACGCGCAACAACCCAACGGGTCGCTGACATGTTGGCAGAACTCACAAGATCATCGAAGAGCTTGCATTCCCATACAGGGCGCCAGACGCCTATCGGGCGTTGCTCAATATTGGGACGCAAGCGGTTCCTGCAGTGCGCGCTGGGCTGCGGCATGACAATGCTGATGTTCGCTTGCATTGCTGCAGGTTTCTCGACCGATATCTATCGCCCGACACTCTCGCCGATCTGATGGGTATGCTGAACGATGCCGATGAGCGCGTCAGGTGCTCTGCTTTGCACACGCTAGCATGCGACCGGTGTAAGGAAGGGGCCTGCAAGCCCGAGGAAGGTGAAGTGCTTCCCAAGGCAATGAGATTGCTTGCGCGCGACCCCGATGCGCACGTCCGCGCAATGGCGATAGAAGTGGTCGGACAATTCGTTCACACCAATGCTCTTGCCGCTGCGGCAATCTCCGCTGCCCAGCAAGATGATGAAAATTCAACCGTTCGCAAGAAAGCCGGATGGTATGTGCCGGGAGGTCCGATCTACAGGCGGACCAAGCCGAGGCTTGGTACAACAGGTGCTGACAGTCTCGCTAAGTCGGCAACGGGTCAAAATGCGAAGAACTCAGAGTGAGCAAAGTCAGTCCGCTCTACCCCACCAAGCGGACCTCAATGAAAGATGTCGCCACTTCGCTGATGGGCCACTAGCCGAAGTGGGCCGTTGGATTTTCATCGCGGCATTGGCGATACCGTTGTCCGCCGAGATTGCAGGTTCAACGGTCTCTGCGACGTGCTCGGCCGATCAGGGCCTCGACGGTTGGCAACATGCGCGTGACGACTGCTTCGTTTCCAGCCGCGTTGGGGTGCAGACCGTCCAGCGCCTTGAGCTGAGCATTGTCAACAAACGCATCATCAAAAGCCGGGTAAAACAGCACATTGTGCTCGCTGGCAAGACCAGAGAACATAGCGGCAAAAGCGTTCTTGTATTCGTCTCCAAATATGGATTGGGTCCGCAAACCGCAAAGGAACACGGCTATCCGCCGGGCTTCGAGTTTGCCAAAAATCTCCGCGAGTGACGGACGCTCCCGTGCGGTAGCGGGATGGCGAGCAGGCTGCCAGCTGAGACTGGTCTACTCGCTCTTAAATTCCGCGATCTTTCGATCTTCAAACCATAGTTCTACGTCGTAGCCGTCTGCCAAGCATCTGGCGCGCTTCTTGGCTTCGGTTTCGTCCTTGCATATTAGAACCATGCGAAGCTCGATATGCCCGTCGAGGCCCATGATATTTGCGCGATACTCTTGCATCTGCTCCCTACGCGGTCGGTCGACCTGAGACGGCCTTATAGCTCAGGGGGCTGCAGACCCGACGACGTCAGCCATTCGTCTATGTTGGACTCGGTTTCGAGCTGGCGCAGTCTGCGTTCTAGAAGATCACGCTGCGGTTCTGGCTGCGTATTTTCCAGCTCCGCTATGATGCGTGCTCGTTCCGCATTCAAGTTGTCGCTAATGTGGGATTGTGGGTGTCGTCTCATGGCACTCTCCTTTCCCTGCGTGAATTGGGAGGGAGCGCAACCGGCGTTCTCATCACTGATCAAAGCACGGTGCGGTGCGGTGCGGTGATCGACCCAGTGTGCACCCGCAACCGGAGCGACGCCAGACAAAAGTCAACCCAGCGACGTCTCTTGAGGGTCAAAAGCCGCCGATGGCGGCCGCTCTGCGCGAAGTCCGCACGTCGCCGGCCAGCCGAAGTGTCAGTGGGCGATGGTGACGGTCCGCTAAGGGCCAAAAGCTGCCTTCCTCCGGAGTCGGCTCGTGACGTTTCACCGCGCCCCCCGTGAGCCATTTTGAGGTACGCTAGAGCACCTGCGCCTCTGAGAACAGCGGAGCCGGGAGGAGCCCATGGACGTCGCGGCCTGGCTGCGTGATCTGGGGCTGGGACAGTACGAGCAGTCGTTCCGCGAGAACGATGTCGACGCCGAGGTCCTCGCCGATCTCACGGCGGAGGATTTGATCGGGCTCGGAGTCACCTCGATCGGCCATCGCCGCAAGCTGCTCGCGGCGATCGCCGCTCTGCGCACCGGCTCAGTTCCGGTGACCACCCCTCGCATGACAGCACCAGCCGCGGTCCCCGGGACAGCCCTGCCGTTCTCGGAGGCGGAGCGGCGCCAGGTCACGGTGATGTTTGCCGACCTGGTCGGTTCGACTGCAATGGTGTCGCGGGTCGATCCGGAGGAGATGCGCAAGGTCATTCGCGCCTATCAGAACACGGTCTCGGGCGAGATTTCGCGTTACGTTGGGCATGTAGCCAAGTTCATGGGTGACGGGGTCCTGGCCTATTTTGGTTGGCCTAAGGCGCACGAGGACGATGCGGAGCGGGCCGCCAGGGCAGGCCTCGCCGTCACTCAGTCCGTAGCTGGGCTCACATCTCCGGACGGCCAACCGTTGGCCGCGCGCGTCGGCATCGCGACCGGTCTCGTCGTTGTCGGGGATCTGGTCGGCTCGGGGGAGGCTCAGGAGCGCGACGTGATCGGAGAGACCCCGAATCTGGCCGCTCGATTGCAGGCGCTTGCCCGACCCGGACAGGTCGTGATTGCCGAAAGCACGTGGCGACTGCTCGGCAGGCTGTTCGAGGTTGAGGACCTGGGCCAGCGAGCCCTGGATGGTTTCGACGAGCCGCTGCGCATCTTTCTCCTAGGCCCAAGCGTAGCGGAGGATCGCTTCGAGGCCTTGCACGGGACAGGCTTGGTGCCGCTCGTCGGTCGTGAGCAGGAGTTGGCGCTATTGCTCGACCGGTGGGCACGGGTCCGTGACGGCGAGGGGCAGGTCGTTCTGTTGTCTGGCGAGCCCGGTATCGGCAAGTCGCGCCTTGTCCGCGCGCTGCGCGAGCGCCTGGCCAGAGAGACCTACACGCCGTTGAGTCACTTCTGTTCGCCATTCCACCAAACGAGTCCGCTCCATCCCGTGATCGATCTGCTCGAAAGAGGCGCTGGCTTTGCAAGGGATGACGGGCCACTGCAGAAGCTCGATAAGCTGGAAGCGCTCATCGCTGTAGCGACCCGAGACGTCGCTGGGGCCGCGCCGCTGCTCGCAGCGCTGTTGTCGGTCCCGACCGCCCCCCGCTACCCGCCCCTCGAGTTGAGCCCCGAGCAGCAGAAGCGGCGCACCTTCGATGCGCTCGTGGATCAACTGACCGGACTGGCCGCGCACCGACCGGTGTTGGCAGTGTATGAGGACGTGCATTGGGCTGATCCATCCACGCTAGAATGGTTGGAGTCGGCGATCGAGCGCGTGCAGACCCTGCCCATTCTCGTGCTCATTACCTGCCGTCCCGAGTTTTCCCCGCGCTGGACTGGCCACGCGCATCTCACGCTACTGACCCTCAGCCGCCTCGGGCGCCGGCAGGGCGCATCCATGGTCGAGCAGCTCACGGGCGGCAAGGCACTGCCTGCAGAAGTGCTCGCGCAGGTCTTGGCCCGAACCGATGGCGTGCCGCTGTTCGTTGAGGAACTGACCAAGGCGATCTTGGAGTCCGGGATGCTGGCGGAAGAAAGCGACCGCTACATTCTCGGCGGCCCCCTGCCGCCGCTCGCAATCCCAGCCACGCTGCACGACAGCCTCATGGCTCGCCTCGACCGGTTCGCTCCCGTCAAGCAAGTGGCACAAATCGCCTCCTGCATCGGTCGGGAGTTCTCCTATGACTTGGTCTCCATGACCGCCCCTCTGAGTGAGGCCATACTGCAAGATGCACTCAAGGGACTGTGTGCTTCGGAACTTGTGTTCTGCCGAGGCACACCGCCGAACGCGACCTACCGCTTCAAGCACGCGCTCGTGCACGAGGTGGCCTATCGGAGCCTGCTCCGGAGCCGTCGCCAGCAGCTTCATGCGAGGATTGCCACCGTTCTGGAAGAGCATTTTCCGGAATCTGCTGAGACGGAGCCCGAGCTGCTCGGCCATCACTATGCGGAGGCGGGCCTGAAAGAGCAGGCCGTCGCTTACCTCCAGAGGGCCGGCGTCCGAGCCCTGGAGCGCTCGGCCTACCTTGAGGCGATCAGTCATTTGGCCCGCGGATTGGAGCTGCTCGAGGCTTCTTCAGACACCACCGAACGCGCGCAACGCGAGCTGGAATTGCAATTGGCGCTCGGGTCCGCGCTGATGGCGACTAAGGGCTATGCCGCGCCGGAGGTGGAGCAGGCCTACGTTCGGGCAAGGGCGTTGTGTAGCCACATCGATCTCACACCCCGGCTTTTCCCAGTGCTGCATGGCCTGTACAGGATTTATCACGTCCGCGGCGATCTGATCGCGGCGCGGGGGGTCGGGGAGCATCTCACCGAGCTGGGGCAGAGTCTGGGCGATCAGACCCTCCTCGTGGAGGCCAACCGGGCCCTTGGGGTACCCTTGCTCTGGCTTGGAGAGGTGGCTCTCGCCCGCGCCAAACTGGAAGAAGGGACAGCACTATACGATGCGAAGCTGCTGCGATCGCATGCCAATACCTACGGCATTGACCCTGGCGTGGTGTGTCTCTCCTATGCAGCTCTCGCTTGGTGGTTTCTGGGCTTTGCCGACCAGGCCCTCGACAGGAGCCAGAGGGCGCTCGCTTTGGCTGAGGAACTCTCACATCCTCACAGCCGCGCCTTAGCTCTGGTGTGGGCCGCGTGGCTCCGCCAGTTCCGCCGCGAAGTGCCCGGCACAGAAGAAATGGCGCAGGCAGCCATCCGGCTCTGTAGCGAGCACGGCTATCCCCTCTGGAGGGCGATGGGAACCATTTTGCACGGTTGGGCGCTAAGCGAGAGCGGACAGAAGCCGGAAGAATGTATCGCGCAAATGCGGCAGGGGATGGCCGATCTCCGGGCGACGGGCGCTGGACTCTGGCAGCCATGTTTCCTCGCCCTGATTGCCGAAGCATGTGACAAAGCGAACCGCCTCGATGAGGGGCTCACGGTTCTCGACCAGGCACTCGGCATCGTCCAGGAACGGGCGGAACGCTTCTACGAGGCCGAGCTGCATCGCCTTAGGGGCGCGTTGCTGCTCCGGTGCAATCCTGTAAACGTTTCGGCCTGTGAGACTTGCTTTCGAACGGCGATCGCGATCGCGCGCAATCAGCAAGCCAGGTCCCTCGAGCTCCGCGCCGCGACCTCGCTCGCCCGGCTGTGGGCCGAGCGCGGCGAGCGACGCAATGCGCAGGATCTCCTCACAGGAATCTGCGGCTGGTTCACCGAAGGCTTTGATACCCTCGACCTCCGGGAGGCCCAAACACTGCTGCGTGAAATGGGCGGCCCGAACTCGTAAATTGCCCGGAAGCAGCATCAGCCAATTGACACCACGATGATATCAACGCGCCGAAGCGTTGAAGGTCCGAATTGGTCACAAGCGGTCTTACCGACGCTGTTCACACCTAGTGCGCTCGCGGCCGGAAACCCGACGTTCACGCGCTTAAGACGAGAGTCAACTAAGGACCTTCAGCGACATATGGGCACGTCCTCGAAACCTTCGCAGCATCGGTCAGCGCGGCTGACATTTCAATGACCAACAAGCAATAGTCAGCCGGGCAGCCGTTCATAGCCGGGTTTGGCTGGCACTATGATCCGGTGTACGGTGTACCATGGGTCGGATGCGGGCCATGGTGCAAGAGCGGCCAGTCCGGGTTGAGCGCAGATTGTCGGCAATATTGGCCGCCGATGTGGTTGGTTATTCGCGGCTAATGCATGACAACGAAGAAATTACTCATACCAAACTTACGACGCTCCTGACGGAAGCTGTCGGTCCTGCGATCGCGGAGCATCGTGGCCGCATCGTGAAGAACACTGGCGATGGGTTCTTGGCAGAATTTCCGAGCGCGGTTGAAGCAGTCCGAGCTGCTGTACGATTCCAAATCCGAGTTGGAGAACTTACAATTGGAGACGCGGAGGACAGTCGCATAGCCTTCCGGGTGGGAGTCAACATTGGAGACGTAATCATCGAGCGTAATGACATGTTCGGCGATGGCGTAAACATCGCGGCGCGGCTTGAGACGATCGCAGAGCCCGGCGGCATCTGCATCTCGCTGTCTGCGTATGATCACGTCCGAGGCAAAGTTGGCGTCGAGTTCGCCGACATGGGTGAGCAGAGCCTTAAAAACATCGCCCGCCCGGTCCGGGCCTTCGCTATCGTCTGGGAAGAGCAAAGCCCCGCGACCCACGGTATGCGCGCAAAGTGGGACACGGCTTCAGCGCCTCACCTTTCCATAGTAGTGCTTCCTTTTACGAACCTCAGCGGTGATCCGGAGCAAGAGTACTTCGTGGATGGGGTGACCGAGACCCTCACTACAGACTTATCGCGCATCGGTGGCGCGTTTGTGATTGCGCGCAACACCGCGTTCACGTTTAAGGGCAAAGCCCTGGACGTAAGGAAGCTGGGACGTGAGCTGAACGTCCGTTATGTGCTCGAAGGTTCTGTGCAGCGAAGCGGCAACCGCCTCCGTGTGAACGTGCAGTTGGTTGACGCCAATACAGGCAATCACCTCTGGGCCGAACGCTTTGACAAGCCTGTTGCCGACCTCCTTGACATGCAGGATGAAATCGTATCGAGACTCGCTAACGAGCTTGATGCCGAACTTGTTGCCGCGGAGGCACGGCGGGCGGAGTGTTCACTGCGTCCAGACGCGATGGACTTGGTGTTCCAAGGCAGCAGCTGGTTCAACAAGGGGCAGACCCCCGATTGCCTGACACGAGCGCGCAGTTTTTTCGAGAGAGCCCTTGTGCTCGATTCCGAAAACATTGAGGCCATGGTCGGCTTGGCGCGGGTCGATACCTCACTAGGGGCTTCCTTTATAGCCGATGACTATTCAGCGCGGCTTGCTGCGGCGGAGACAACCATAATGAGGGTACTATCCCTCGCCCCAAACCACGCTTTGGCTCACTTGACTTTGGGCAACTCGCAAATATTTACGAAACGCGCAGTCCAAGGCATCGCGGAGTGCCAGCAGGCATTGGCGCTGGATCGCAATTTAGCCCGCGCTCATGCTCTCATCGGCCTGGCCAAGTTCTTCCTTGGTCGAGGCGCAGAAACCGAAACTCACATAAACGAGGCGTTCCGCCTTTCTCCTCGCGACACCTATGCCGCTCGTTGGATGGGGTATGTTGGCCTTGCCAAGGCGCAGCTCGGTGTTGATGACGAGGCGGTCATCTGGATGCGTCGGGGCCTCGATGCAAACCGCAACCATTCGTTCGCCCACTTCCCTCTCGGGGCAGTGCTTGCGTGGCTTGGCGAACTAGACCAGGCGCGCGCCACGGTACGAGCGGGACTTGCGCTTGATCCAAGCTTCACCATCTGTCGGTTTCGCGCTCACGTACCGAGCGACAATCCGATTTTTCTTGCTGTCCACGAACGCCTCGTTGAGGGAATGCGGCTGGCGGGGGTACCGGAAGGGTAGCGTTCGTCATGTCGGACGCCAATGGACGTCATTTTCGTCCGAAATGGGTTATTCGCGACGGCTTCACCTTCTACCCGAGAGCTTCCGGTCTAACCCCAAGAGCAGACATCATGAGGCCCATCGATCGGTCTCGAGCGGGCCATTTCCAGATTCATGCGGTGCCGCAAACCCATCATCTCATTCGATCAACTTATCGGCGCGGGCCAGCAGAGACTCGGGCACCGTCACACCCATCGCCTTAGCGGTCTTGAGGTTGATCACCAGCTCGAATTTCGTCGGCTGTTCGACCGGCAGATCGGCAGGCATCGTGCCGCGCAAAAGGCTCGCCGCAAATCGGGCAGTAAGGTCTGCCAAGTGATCGGAGGATGGGCCGTAGCCGATAAAGCCACCTTGCTCGGCCCGCACTCCCCACTGATACATGGTTGGAAGGCGCAGTGCTGCAACTCGTTCCATAATCAGCGGACCATTGCCGTCGAGCATCCCGGAACTAAGAACATTTAGCGCTGTGGCCCCCGATGCCTCTGCGCCATCGATAGTCGCTGCAATCTCCTCAGCTCTGGTGACGCGATAGATTGAAAGCTCGACGTTTTTTGCGCGCGCCGCCTCTTGCAGAGCGCGCGTCTTCGCCTCAGTCAAGCTGGTATCGGCGAGAGCCGCCATGCGGCGAATTCCAGGCACGGCTTCGATCAGGATGTCCTGTCGCATGCCGTCAAGCTCAGGAGCAAAAATGCTGATCCCCGTGATATTCCCATTGGGCCGGGCGAATGATTTTACCAATCCCTCCGCGACCATATCGCCTGTGATCCCAACGATGGGAATGCTCTTGGTCGCCTGCTGCACGGCGTCAACTGCCTCGTTTCCAGCAGCATAGATGACCTCGGGTTGGGCTATGACCAGCTCCGCCGCATGTTGCGAAAGCAGATCGATATGAAGTGCAAAGGCGCGGTAATCAATCGTGAGGTTTTGGCCTTCAATGAAACCAGCGCGCCGTAGGTTGTCAAAAAAACGTACGTTAAACTGAATGTCGCGAGGATGCGGAGACAAGCAACCCAGGCGATAGGTCCGTCCCGTTTTCTGGGCCAGCGCTGCGAGCGGCAACGCCACCACCGCGCCGCCGACAAGCGTGATGAAACCGCGCCGTCTCATTGGAACCCCCAATGGAAAACGCCTCGTCCATGTCGAAGTCTAGCACTTCAAGACGGGACGCCGATGAGAACAATCGGCCCGGTCGCTGCGTCCAAATGTCCGAGATGGGTCACACGCGGAAGAACTCAGGTTGAGTATGTCGAGTCCGCTTCACCCCCAGAGAACAGACGTCTAGCGGACATGCCGTGTCGGCCGCTTGGGGCCAATTGCGGTCATGCCTTTAGCACCCCCTTACCACCATAAATGCCGCGAACCTTGGGTGTTTCTTAGTTCCTGTTCGCACCGGTCGTCGTGACTTTCTCCATCACATCGCTCACGGTGTAGCTCGCCGCCTTCGCTCTGTCGCGATCAAGATCGATCTACGAACCTGTCGCCGAACATCAGCAGACCGCTCCGGTTAACTTATCTCGTCGACCCGGTCCGGGTAAAAGGCGACGTAGTCCTTGATCTGCGCCACCGCTTCAAACGGCGTCTCATAAGTCCACACCGCATTGACCGAACGATCTCCTCCAACCGGAATGCTGTAATAGGAGGCGTCGCCCTTGTAGGGACAGTACGAAGTATGCTCGCTCCGCGCGAGCGCGGTCATATCGACGTCCCGACGGGGGATATACTGAACGGGCGGATAGGACGCCTCGCGCAGCGTTAGCGCAGCGCTTGTGTCTGCGACGGTCTTTCCGCCGATCTTGACCACGATACGCGACGGGTTCACCTCGATCGAAATCGGGTGATCAGCCCCCGGAATCTTCACCACTTTGTCTGCCATGATTTGCATCCTTTTCAGTTGGAAACGGGGTCTTGGGCGGCGTTTCCATGTCCTGGCTCCGTGTCCCAGCCAGCTAACTTCCTTCCGAGACGATGGAGGGGAATGGCAGCCGCTCGGCGGGTTGCAGGTTAGCATCGTCGCCTTGAAGTGACGATCTGAGGAACCGGTCGGCTTGCGACACGAAGATTTCCGGGTACTGGTAGAACGACCCGTGATTTGCATCCGGATAAAGGATCAGCTGCGCATTCGGCAGGTTTTGCTGCAGGATGTAAGAGTTCACCGTAGGTATGATGACATCGTTACTGCCCTGCACGATCAGCGTCGGCTGACGGATATTTTTCAGACGGTCGAAGACGCTCTCGGCCGGCGCGATGTACCTGCCGATGGCCTCGCGCTGCGCGGATGCAGCTTCTCCGCTCACCTCTGGGTCGCGATCGTCGCGGGAAAGCTTGCGTTCCAGAAAGGCGAGGCCTGCGGCCTGGCTCGAAGGGGACGGCGAGAAGTGAACGGCGAGCCAGAGATACTCCGGCGAGTCGTAGGTGGCGGCGAATATCTCTGCTGATCTGCTCGTTGCCATGTCAGCCCCACGCGGCCCGGTTCCGACAAGAATGAGCCGGCGAACTAGATCGGGAGCCTGGATTGCAATTTCCTGGGCGACCATGCCGCCGATGGAAAAGCCGAGCACGTCGACCTTGGTAAGCCCGAGTGCCTTGATGAACGAGATTGCATTTGCACCCATTTCCTGAAAGCTCGTCGGGACCCGGCCTGAACTGCTCGATACGCCCGCATTATTGAAGAGGATCACCTCGCGGTTCCCGGCCAGACCGTCGGTGACGGCCGGGTCCCAATGATCCATCGTCCCGCGGAAATGCTGGTTGAAGACCAGCGGCACGCCACCTGCCCTGCCGAAGCGGCGATAGGCGAAGCGGATGCCGTTGGCCTCGATGAACCGCGTGGGAGCGGTCTGGTGATTGTGCTGGGTCATGGAAAGCCCCGACAGTCAGTGGCTCTTGCCGCCATCGACATGGAGGACATGGCCGGTGATGTATGAGGCGCCTTGCGACGCGATGAAGACGATCGCATTGGCAAGCTCCTCCGAGAGGCCGAGGCGGGCCATCGGCACGGTCGTCACCAGAGCCGCCTTGTTCTCGGGTGTACCGGTGAAGCGGGTCAACATGCCGGTGTCGGTCGGACCGGGAGCCACGGCGTTCACACGGACGCCCGACTTTGCGAGTTCGAGCGCCACCGACTTGGTAATGCCTTCGACGGCGTGCTTGCTGCCGACATAGATCGACGCTCCAGCCGCGCCCTCATGCCCGTAGGTCGAGGAGATGTTGATGATGTTGCCGCTGCCCTGTCCCTTCATGACGCGCGCTTCGTGCTTCATGCTCAGCAGCACGCCGAGAACATTGGTGTCGAACGTCGCGGCGTAGCTTTCCGCGGTCTGGTCCGTAATCGGGCCGGGCTTGCCTTCGGTGCCGGCATTGTTCACCGCGACATCGAGACGCCCGAAGCGCTCAACCGTGCGGTCGACAAGGCGACGGACATCGTCTTCCTTGCGCACGTCGGCTTGGACGAACTCGGCTTCGCCACCAGACGCACGGAGTTCGCGGATCAAAGCCTCCCCGGCATCCGGCTTTCTCCCGGAAACAACGACGCGATGGCCTGCTTTTGCGAACGCGACTGCTGCAGCGCGGCCGATGCCAGTGAGGGCCCCTGTGATCAATACGACTGACGATGACATGACTATCTCCTTGAAAAAGCGATGTTTTGAGCAGAGGCGGCTTCTCCGCTCTGGGTCGCCGGTCGTCTCCATCTCTTCAGTGAGGCGAAAGACATCGCGGCGTTGGGCCGAAGATGAGCGCTCCTGAGCATTTTGAAAATTGGGCCGCAATTCCACACATATCGGACTATAATGTCCGAAATGGAGGTTCGCGTATGGACAGTCTGGGGTCGCTCAATGCCTTCGTACGGGCGGCGGAAGCCCGAAATTTCACGGTCGCGGGACGGCAGCTTGGCGTGTCGTCGTCAGCGATCGGCAAGGCGGTAGCTCGGATGGAGGAACGCCTCGGCGTGCGCCTTCTCCATCGCAGCACGCGCAGCATCACGCTCACGGCGGAAGGTGCCCGATTTCTGGAACGCTGCCGTCGCATCTTTGCTGAGATTGAAGCGGCCGAGCTTGAGCTGTCGCAGACGCAGGAGGCCCCGCGTGGCACGCTGCGTGTCGGCCTGCCATTGGCTGGCATGCTGATGATGCCGACTCTCGTCGCGTTCATGCGGGCCTATCCCGAGATTACATTGGATCTCGATTTCAGCGATCGGGTCGTCGATGTGATCGAGGAAGGCTTCGACGCCGTCGTGCGCTTCGCCGACGCCGGCGACACGCGCTTGATGTCCCGGGCTTTGGGCATGTATCGCCGACGCCTGGTGGCATCGCCGACCTATCTGGCAGCCAAAGGCGTTCCTCAGACCCCCGACGACCTCAAGGCTCACGCCTGTCTACGCCACATGTTTCCGACCAGCCGAAGGTTCGAGCGATGGCCGCTGCGGGGAGAGCATGCCGACATCGAGAGCGAGCTGCCAAAAACGGTCGTGGCGAGTACGCTTGAGCCGCTCATCTATATGGCCGAACAGGGCATGGGCATCGCTTACCTGCCGGACTTCGCCATCAACCGCCAGCTTCGCGAAGGTCTGCTCGTCCCCGTGCTCAACGATTACACCGATCGTTCGGGACCGCTACGGGTCCTGTGGCCGTCGAGCCGGCAACTCGCTCCCAAACTCAGAGCTTTCGTGGACTTTCTCGCCGCGAACCTTGTGCCATCCGTCGAGGGTGAAGCAGAAAGCGGGATAAGTCCCCTAGCAAAGGTCGGTCTCGATCGGCGCGGGTGAGCAATGTCGGCTGCACTTCAAGACCGAGCGCTTCTGCGGTCGTGAGGCTGGTACACCTCAATCTTTGTGGACTGCTGAAGGGCAAGTCAGTCAATTTTTCTTAGGGCGTCCGCTTAGGGTCAAAGCGGCTGCCAGCCAATCAGTGGGGCGACGTCCGGCTTCCCTCCGACAGCAGACGTGGCGTTGGCTTCCGCGGTGTTCAGCTGAGGGCCACAACCGGACATCGCCGCCGGTTATCCCAACTCTGAGCCTTGCAAAAGAAGCGAAGCGAGCTCCGCATTCAAAGCCATAAGTTCCTTGGCATCGTGCTCGATTTCAAGCTCGGGATGGACCATGGTCCAATAATGAGCAGTTCTGATGAAAGCTAGAAAGGCGAGCAGATACTCAAGTCGCTTCGCGCCCAATGCTTGCCGCAATCCTTCCAGAGCGCGCTCCGACTTCGTCGGCTCGACAAACATCAGAGCGGACATTGCAAATATCCAGTCTTCTGCCTCGCTCTCAGGACCGGGCCAATCGATTGTTGAGTTTAATGCAGCCATGCGTTCGTAGATCGGCTCAAGCGGCCGCTGCCACGGTGACGGCATTTTGAGTAGCTTGAGCGCTTGTCATTCGGCCTGCAATATTGGCTCTGACTCACTTTTGATGCAGTTCGAGGGATGTCTGGCGCTTTGATTTGGGGGAGAATCAGCGCCATGCAGCAGGCACTCCAGCGCTCCAGTCTGGTGCCGAGTGGATTTGTTGTAGAGAGTGCGTACTACGAAGGTGATAAGGCTGTTATTGCGGTCCGGGCGTCGGGAAGCATTGGTCTGTGCCCATCTTGCGGAACGGTTTCCCGACGCGTCCATAGCCGATACCGGCGTCGTGTGACTGATCTTCCCCTTTCGGGGCGGATCGTACAGCTTCTGGTGATTGCTCGTCGCTTCCGTTGCGGCGCCGTCCTATGCGGGCGCCAAATCTTCACCGAGCGCTTCGCCGAAGGGGTGCTGGCACCGTCGGCGCGACGCACGGCAAGGCTGGACTCTATCGTCCATCACCTCGGTCTGGCACTTGGCGGTCGACCGGCAGCAGGCTTCGCAAAACGGCTAATGCTGCCGGTGAGCAAGGATACGCTCCTTCGCGTGGTCCGACGCCGTAGCCGTCCGCCAGCTGATCCGCTCAGGGTTATCGGCATTGATGATTGGGCCTGGCGGCGCAACCACAGATACGCCAGCATCATCTGCAACCTGGAGCGGCGCCGAGTAGTCACCCTGCTCCCGGATCGGGAGCCCGCAACTGCCCAAGCCTGGCTCGCTGCTCATCCCACGATCGCGATCGTTGCCCGTGACCGTGGTGGGGGATATGGCGAAGCGACAGCAAGAGCCTTACCGCATGCGGTACAGGTTGCAGATCGTTGGCATCTGATGGAGAACGCCAGTCGGGCCTTCCTCGATGCCGTTCGCAAATCGATGCGCCAGATACGCACAGTGATCGGCGCGACCACGATTGATCCCAAGCTGCTAACAGCCGCAGAGCGGATCCAGTATGAGGGTTATCTGCGCCGCGAGGAGACCAATGCGGCTATCCTGGCTCTGTCGAAGAATGGCATACCTATCAAGCAGATCGTGCGTCAGACTGGTCACAGCAGGCAGCTGGTACGGCAGGCGATTCGCGGCGAACGACACGATGTCTTCCGGACCCGGCAAAGTTCGTTGGACTTACACTTGCCGTGGCTCGACGATCAGTGGGCGTCCGGCTGCCGAAACGGGGCTGAACTTTGGCGTCGTTTAACGGCGCGTGGCTTCAGAGGCTCGCTCCGCGTCATCAGCGAGTGGGCGACCCGCAGACGAAGGGCTGAAAAGCCCGACGCACGAAACCTTCAGCGGATTCCATCGGCCAGAACGATCGCGCGCCTCATGACAATCGGCGGAGATCTGCTCACGAAAGCAGAGACCGTCACGGTCGCGGCAATCGAAGCTGGCGTACCATCCTTGGTCGAGGCTCGCGAGATCATCGCCGAATTCCACTTGATGATCCGGCGCAGAGCCGAAGCAGGGCTCACGCCGTGGATCGACCGCGCCCGCGCCAGTCTCGTGACTTCCTTCGCCAGCGGCGTCACGAAGGATGAAGCGGCGGTTCGGGCGGCAATCACTTCGCCCTGGTCCAACGGACAGACTGAAGGTCAGATCACCCGCCTCAAGCTCGTGAGAAGGCAGATGTACGGTCGCGGGAAAATCGATCTCCTTCAGGCCAGGCTAATCGGTGCAGAATAATCGGAGCTGCACCAAAATTGCGTCAGAGCCAAATTTACAGGCCGATTGACAGTCGGCTCCGATGCAGCAAGTGCGCGAGGGCGAATCGCCGCCCGGCGGCGACGCTGCTACAATTGGCGCAGCGCCCGCGCCAGGCCGCTCCGGAGACCTGACGATGTGCAATCTCTACTCGATCACCACGAACCAAGCCGCCATCAGCGCGCTGTTCCGGGTCGTCAACCGCCACGTCGGCAATCAAAAGGTGCGAGACGTTCCGGAAACAGTCTCAGTCGTCTTTAAGCAACTTCCAAGGTTCGACACCGAGGCCATTTGCAATCCGCGCCACGTTGTCGATCGACACATTCCTTTCGGAACGTTCGACTCCGCTAAGATAGGTCCTGTTCAACCCACTCTCATGCGCAAGCGCCTCTTGGCTCAGACCACGCACAGCCCGAAGCCGACGCATGTTCTTCGCCAGGATATCTCGTAAGGGCCCTTTGTGTGTCCGTTTCACAGGAACACATCGGCCAAATTGACGCCTTTAAGACGACCGCTTTTAAGTTACATTCGACATTGGAAATTGCTATCATCGCCAAAGGCGAATGGGGCTCAACGGGCGGACGACGTGAACCTTTCGACAGGATCAGTAGAGGCGTTCTTGGATGTGGAGGACGGCGACGACGTTCTCGCTCGTCGGTCATATAGCGCTGGTTATCGGCTGATCGAAACGGGCGAAGTCGTCTGCGCAGTCAAGCTACCCGCCGCACTCGCGGAATCAGCAATTCTTAGGCGATCGAAGACCTCGATTGTCCTAACACCCGCGGGACAAGTCGAAGCCTCGTCAGGCGCGGGCTCTGCAATTGAACAAGTCGACAGTCTTGTTGCTCGGACTGTCGCCGACGACAACCTCCGAATGGAAGAAGCTACACCCGAAGAGTTGGAAGCTCTGCTTCATCGCCTAGAACGTTCCGTGGGCCTGGTAAAACGAGCCATTGCTCGGCTGGCGCAGCTTTGAGGGTCTCCGTTTCAAGAAAATGGCGTCCCCGATCAAACGCCGACTATTCGTCTGCATCCACACTCTTATTCCACGCAATATGTGATGCCGAGTTCAACCGTGTCGTCGCAACTTGAACCCGGTGGCGCAAAAACAAGTCGTGAAGGAGTATCTGACGGGCCGCTGATGCGAAGTGCTTGCTCTTCCGATGAGAGGCTAAGTCGACCATTCAACTGTCGCTTCGGAGACTTGCAGCACGACAATGCCGAACGAACCTGCGGACGAATTTGCGCAGAACATTGAGTAGCGTAGGTGCGTGTTGGCGACAGATATTGCACCAATGGCGATAACTCTTGGATGTGCAGACAATGACTTAGCCACCCTTAGGCGACAGTGCTTTTATCTTGCCATCACTCCCCCTGCTCGTTGCTACTCGCTAACTCTTCCTCATCTTGCCGCAACCGCATCTGCTGATCCACGAGGCACGCAAAAAATCTGCCGCTCGGCACGCGTCCAAGCCATCAATTCCAGCCTCTCGTCTGTCCATAGATTGGCGTAAATTCCAATGCGATGGAGCGATTTTCTGCATCGGAACGAAGAGAAAGAGCCATTGAACGACCCTTCGCTCCAGGCAAAATTCGGCCCCGTGCAAGTGCGTTTCTTCGATCGTAATGGGATGTCCCGCAGGCTGTTAAGCCGCGTTCGTTCTTCTACGCGCGCCCAGTTGGGAGCGTTCTCACACTAGTCGGTGATATTCAAAACCTGATTTCCGGGACATGAGAAGGGCTCCCGCGCGATGCGCGGGAGCCCAGCATTTGACCTAGTCGATAGGATTCCAGATGAGAAAGAAGCTGCCGTCAGCGTAAAGGCCAACCGTTCGACCAAGGTTGGCGCAGAGCTTGCGGACCCCAAGGCCAGGTGCTGCGAGTGACAGGCTGACGTAGTCCGATCCGGGGCTCTCGCCGGTCAAAATCCGACCGGATCCGACCTCGAGCCCCTGGGTGAAGATGCGGAAGTCTGACGGGTCATCGCCGGACTTATCGCGGTTGGGCACGATGTCGATGTCGGCGCAGATAGGCAGGAATTTGAGCTGGCCTCTGAAGCCGCCGTGAGTTGTGCGGGTGACGAATCCGATCGCGGTCATGGTCTGTCTCCTTCGTTGCCGCAGGGCCGATGCCCTGCGATGGCGAGACCGTCATGGCGGCCGGCCAGCATCCGAACCCTAGGGGCGAAGCGCAGCGGCGCACCCGAGCCCGCTCCTTTTTTGCAGCGAAGCGGCCGCGAGGAGCCGGCTTGCCGGCGGGGAAAAAAGGAAGCGTGCGAGGGTTTCGGATGGGGGAGGGCTGCCATAGGTCGTAGCGCCATAAGCAGGGAATCGTCCTCTTCAGACGAAGGAGACAGGCCTTGCCGCAGAGCGCTATTCGCCCGCACAAACGGCGCTTGGGCAACGTTTCGACATATGCGCTGCGTCTCGAGTCTCTCGCGATTCAGAGCCGATTATCCCGCCGGGAAAGCGGCTCGGTTTCGCATCTGAGGCGTGGTCCTGGTGCCGGTTATCAAGTCGAATCCGACACTATTGATCGATCGCGCGCACGGCGATTGAGTTCGCGAAACCGCGCGACGAAAACGCTCTCGAAGGCTCGATTTGTTTGCCACTCGGCGAATCGAACCGCCTCAGGTTGCGCCGCGGTTTCACGGCTACACGCCTCCCTTTGGAGGCAGAAAATGCTCTTGTCCTTCCTCTTAAATACGGCGCAGAAACGCAAAGAGGCCCCGCCTCCAGGGAAGCGGGGCCGTTGATCCGGGACGATCAGTCGCCGCTGCGGCGCGACCAGATCAGGCTGAAACCTTCCTCGCCTTCGACCTTGACCAGCGAGGCGTAGATCGGAGCCGGGAAGCTCGGATCGTCGAGTTTGACCGAGAGATATTCGCGGTCGCTGTCGCGAACCGTCTTCTTCCAGGCGGCGCCGAATTCGGTCGCTCCTGCAAAAATCCGGTAGTCGGGAGCCTTGTCGTTGTCCTTCTCGGAGGCAGCGAACTTGGCCTTGATGTTCAGCGTCAGTGTCTTGATCGAGCCGGTGTAGCCGTTGTCCAAAGCAGTAAAAGTGCCGATGGTCGCCATGGTCATCTCCGTCTGTCTGTTGCTCGGGCCGCGCCCATCGCAGCCTCGATGGCGATCCTTGGCCCGGGGAGCGATCGGCCCGCAGCCTTCAGGCCCGCAGCGCAGCGGAGGACGGCGAAAGCCTGCTTTTTTGTCGTGCGCGAGGAATGCCGCCGCTTGGCGGTAGGGGAAAAAAGCAGGCGTGAGCTGTTGCGGGAAGGCGATCGAGGCTCTTGCCGTCCCTCGGGCCTGATCAGCCAATCGAGGGCGCGTTGGACGCGAGCCCATGACCGAACTGACGGCGATGACCATGGCTGCCGACGTCCCACAGCATTGGAAAACGGCGGGATCGATCAGAAAGAAAGCCAACGTCTGCGTATCAAGAGCAAGAACGATGGACCGGACAAATCAAGCGAACCCGACCGCATTTGCGGATCAGGAAGCGACGGCTCCGGCCGGGATTATTCGCCCGACTGCGCTGTGAATACGCGAGGTCTAGGCACGATCCGCACCCCAACTTGATCGCCCCGCCGCTACGAAAGGGAGGTGGAGCACAGCCTCACAAGCCGCTGCCTGCCGCGCAGACCAAACCGATCGTGGCCCACATTTGGAGACGGGCAAGCGTGAGCAATCTTCCGCTTCACTTCAACTGAACCGGCTGCGCACCGTGAGGTGCGCGGCCGGAATTTAATGAGCGCCGGGGCCGTTCTTGCGGCCCCGGCTCACCTTTTACTCCGCTGCTTGCGAGCAGAAATCATTACGCTGCGCCTTGTCTGGCGCACCGACCTGATCCTCCATCTTGGCCGTGCGGAGCAACGGCGGCAACCAGTCGGTCACCGCCAATAGTTGCTCCGCGGCAGCTGCCATCTCGACCTTTTTCAATCCCGACAAACGTTCGGCTGCCTCCTCGCCGACGCCTTCGCGGACGGCCTCAAGGATGCGCGCCTTGGTGACCCGGCCGAGATAACTCTGCACCGTCGGCCGCCAGTATCCGGTCATGTCGAGCGCGACGGCCCCGGCCAAACGGCTGGCCGCCGCCAAGGCGCGCGGCCGGAGGTCAAATGGCAATTTGACCGCATTGACCGTCAATGCCGTGCAATGGGCGAACAGCGCCATGCGGCTGTCGTGATCAAGTTCGACCACGAATTCCCACAGCTTGGCGACGTCTCGTGGCATCTGCCTGGCCCAATTGGCATGGCGATCCGACCACGCTTTGCCGGCCGGGGTATCTTCGATTCCGACCGCATGCGTGGCCAAATCCGTCTTGACCGGTTGAATGCCAACCACATGGGCATTGGCCCCGATATAGAAGATTTGCGCGGCGAGCGCATGGGTGGCCGCCACGATGGCGACGTCTGGCTGCTCACTCAGATTGAGGCGCAGCCCCAAGGTGCGATGCGCGGAGAGGTCGCGAACGAGCGTGTCAGACAGCGACTTCTCCTCGTCTTCCTCGTCGTTTTCTTCCTCCCCTCCTTCACCATCGCACGTGGCTTGACCGTCCCCTCCACCCTCCTCATCCGATGCTTGTCCGTCGCCATCCTCCCCCGCTTCGGGGTGGGCTTTGTCGTCCTCGGGACGGATGAAACCGCGTTCGATCCTGACGCTGCCGTCATGATTTAGGATGACGAACGCGCCGCCACGCGCGACGTCACCGGGATCGTAGGCCTGCCGTTTCGTCTCAAACTGCTCGATTTGGGTCTCCAGTTCACCGAACCGCGCATCCACCTCATCAGGCAGTTCGTCGGCCGTTTGATGCTGTTCGGTCAGCTGGTCGAACTCGGTTTGAGCGACTTGAAGCGCGGTCTGATCTTCCGCCGAAAGCTTAACTGGATGCAGGTAGGCGCGACGCATGCCGTGGGCGTGCGGGAAGTCGAGATGGGGCTCCGTCCACTTCCATCCCTCGGCTGCCCGTAAGGCGTCCGCCTCCCGGCCAAGCCGTGCTGTCACCAAGAGATCGAGCAGTGCCACGTCTTCCAGATAGCCGCCGCGATCCTCGGTAAAGAGGTCGCGCAGGATCGTACCGCCTGCCTCGATATAGGCCTCGAGCCCGACAAACCGCGCGCGGCGATCGGTTGCAGCGACATGGGTTTCGGTGAGCAGACGCCGGATCGTGCTGGCATCGCGGTCGTAGGACAGGCGCTCATAAACGCCTTCCTGCCGCGCCTGATCGTCGGTGATGGCAAAGGCCATCAACTGCTCAAGGGTCAGATTGCCATCGCGATACAGCTGCACCAATTTGGGTGAAACCGCACCCAACCGGAGGCGTTGCCGCACCACATGCGGCGTCACCCCGAAGCGCGCGGCGATCTCCTCCGCACCAAAGCCACGCTCCTCCGCAAGCCTCCTGAACGCCTCGAACTGGTCGGCGGGATGCATGTTTTCGCGGGTGACGTTCTCGTCCAGGCTGATTTCGTGGGGGTCATTCGCGGTGTCGATGATGCAGCGGATCGGCTCGGTCTTCTTGATCTCCTTCCGCTTCACCCGCAGCAGCTGTGCAAGCCGCCTGCCCTCGCCGATGGTCACGAGATAGAACCCCGTGGCCGTTCCCGCTCCGTCGAACTCGGGCTCAACCACCAGATTTTGCAGGATGCCCTTGGCGGCAATACTCGCCGCATAACCCTCGATCGCCGCCTCGCTGTGCGGCGTCTTGCGCGCATTGTTCGGGGACTTCTTGAGCTTATTGAGCGGGATCAAAGTCTCCGTCCCGCTCGCGGGAATGATTTCAACTGATTTGGCCGACATGATCATTCTTCCTTTTACTTCCATGGGTGCAGCGCGCACTCCGCGCCTGCACCCCTGCCCGTCGGCGAGACCGGGGGTAGCAAGCGCCAGGGCGACCCGAGCGGAGGGGGATCGCCCGCCCGCAAGGGCCGCTCGCTAGAAGCGGGTCTGCACGGCGCATGTCGGCCGTTCGAGAAGGTGACGCCCGTTCGAAAGCACGGAAGACCGGGGAGACCGCTCGGGTCGGCGCCGGCGCCAGCCGGCGCTTTACCCTGGCGCGCGCGAGGGGCGGAGCCCCTGAGATCTCAAGCGTTAGAACGTTGAGCAAGTCAGCGCAGGCCAAAACAAGAGATCGAAAACAAGAGCAAAAGTGAGAAAATCAAAAGAGGCACCCGCAGGAGGGTCAGCATAGCGCCGACGCGTAGCGGCGGGACCCGGGACCGAGTGCAGTCGCGAGACCGGTTAACAAGGCACCCGCGCGACGGGCAGTGATAGCGGTGCCGCGCAGCGGCAGCCCTCCGTGCGAGTGCCTCCGGCGAGCGACACATTATATCTGCTTGCGTGAGGGATCGAAGCCGAATGGCCGAGACGCAACGCGCTCGGTTCATATGTGGACGGCCCCCGACTTGCAAGGATTGGCTCGGGCAGCATGCTCGGATCGCTTGCGCTCATATGTCCGGCCTATTATCGGGTCTTGCGACCACTGGCCAAGATGGGCTTCGCGGACAGTGAGCTCCAAACACGAGAGCGGCATTTGCTGCCGGTAAACCGAGCGGAGTGTCTCACATGACCGGCTCGCGCCGAACGTACCACCTCTTCCTTTCCTGCAAGTTCCGGCCCCAGCGTCAGATCTGCCCGTCTGACGCCAAGCTCTTTTTGTCGTTCAAGTCTATGTCGGCGTTGGCATCGGTACGGCGCTCGCAGGCCGGTACCGTTCGCCGCTGACCATCAGTTTCCAAGCAATCCGCGCCAGCTTGTTTGCTAACGCTATCGCCACCAGCTTTGGCGGCTTGCGAGCGATCATGTCTTTCAGCCAGGACCAAGGGCGACTCCCGCGTCGTCGCATATCCGCGATCACTGCCGTCGCGCCAGCTACCAAAACGGTTCGCAACATGCCGTCGCCGGCGCGGGTGATGACCCCGAGCCGATTCTTGCCGGCCGTCGAGTGATTCTTTGGCGTCAGGCCAAGCCACGCGGCAAAGTTTCTTGCCGACTTGAATCCGCGCGCATCCACGACCTTGATTGACAGCAGCGTCGCGCCGATCGGACCAATTCCTGGAATGGTCGCAAGTCTTCGGCTCATCTCGCTGCTCCGATGGAGTTGCATGAGCTTCTTGTCGAGCGTAACGATTTGATCATCGACGCGCGCCATTTCTGCAGCCAACGCCTCTATCAACTCCATCGCCAAGTCCGGGACTGTCGCATCAGCCCTAATATCGATCAGCAATTGCGGAAGCCTTGAAAGCCCCTTGGGCGCGGTAAAGCCGAACTCTGCGGCGTAGCCGCGGATCGAATTGGCGAGCTGGGTGCGCCTGCCAATGAACTGGTTGCGTACACGAGTCAGCATCTGTGCGCCCTGCTGCTCGGGACTTTTGATTGGCACGAAGTTCTTCTGCAATTTCGGTCGACTCGCGGCTTCGCAAATCGCCTCGGCGTCCGCCGCATCGGATTTCCCACGTTGCACGTACGGTTTGACATATTGCGGCGGGATCATCGCCACCTCATGCCCCAGCGAACGCAGCTCCCTCGCCCAATAGTGCGACGCTCCGCAAGCCTCCATCGCGACAAGCGTAGGCGGCAGACGGCCGAAGAACGCCAGAACCTGGCCGCGTCTCAACTTGCGTCGCAAGACCGGCTGCTCCATCCCGTCAACGCCATGCAACTGAAATACGCTCTTTGACGTGTCCAAACCGATACGAACAATCGTTTCCACGGGCGGCTCCTTCGTTTGAGGTCATCGACGACCCCATCCTGCCACGCAGACCGGCGGAAGGGGGCCGTCCACCCCAACACGAGAGCCCGATGCGGCGACAGCCGCACGCGCACCCAAATCAGAATCAGTGAGACAGCGGCGGGGAGAGTGAGCCGATCCAGGATCGCCATCTTCGGCGATCGACGGATTTCGTCGCATCTCAAGACAATGTGAGCCGCCTGATCTGGCTTGATTCTTCTTGCGTGATCGCATTCCTACAAGGCTGCAGCTTGATCTCCGTGCCGGTGCTTGCAGTTGCGCCAGCCAGCGAAAGTGCGATCTTCCAATTACCTCGGCGTGGTGCTGTCACGACTGGATAATTCCGATGGATTCTGTTCGGGGCGGTATTGGCCAGCGCCTGGTGTCGCGTGACCAAGCTGCCTCATACTGTGGTCTGTCAGTCAGCACCTTCTCGAACTGGGTAAAAATCGGAAGACTACCCTCTGCTCTTTCTGGCACGTCGCGATGGGACTTGAAAGCGATCGATCTCGCGTTAGACTCGCTGAGTGGATTACTCAGAACTCAAACTCCGGACGTTGCGACATCCGCGCTGGACGAGTGGAGAGCAAAGCGTGCGCGTCAATCTCAAAGGGATTCATAAAGTAAAGGTGACGCTCTCAAGCGGCGAACCAAAGACGTACTATTACGCCTATCGCGGCGGTCCCCAGATCAAAGCAGAGCCAGGCACGCCAGACTTTATCCAGCAATACCAGGAGGCGCATTCGAACTTACGGCAGCCACGCGGCGGCACCTTCATGTCAGTCATCGCACGATACAAAGCGGCGCCGGAATTCACCAAGATCGCAGCGTCCACTCGCCGCGATTATCTGAGGTACATCAAACTCATTGAAGAAGAATTCGCTGACCTGCCGATCGCCGCTCTCGCCGATCGCAGGATTCGCGGCGACTTCAAAGGCTGGCGCGACAAATTCGCCAACACGCCGCGCAAGGCTGATCTCGCCTGGACGGTGTTGGCGCGCATTCTGTCCTTCGCGAAAGATCGCGGCATTATCACCAGCAATCCTTGCGAGCGTGGTGGTCGGCTCTACGTCGCAGACCGCCGAGACAAGATCTGGACCGAGCAGGACATTGCCGCAGTTCTATCAGTTGCATCTCAAGAGATCAGGTTGGCGCTGATCTTGGCTTTATGGAGCGGTCAACGACAAGGCGACCTTTTGCGCTTACCTTGGTCAGCCTACGAGAGCCCTCATATTCGTCTCCGCCAGTCGAAAGGCGGGCGCCGCGTAGTGATGCCTGCCGGCACTCCCTTGAGAGCTCTGCTCGACACCACGCAGCGTCGGGGACCTCTTATCCTGACGAACACGCTCGGCCGGCCCTGGACTTCCGACGGCTTTCGAACATCGTGGGCAAAGGCCTGCGAACGGGCGGGCATTGGCGACCTGACGTTTCACGATTTGAGGGGCACCGCAGTGGTTCGGCTGGCGATCGCTGGCGCCAGCGTACCGCAGATCGCGGCCGTGACCGGCCACTCGTTAAAGGACGTCGAGGCCATTCTGGACGCGCACTATCTTGGTCGCGACATTCAGCTTGCAGAAGCTGCGGTACTCAAGCTCGAAGCGAGAACAAAACTGTAAAACGACCTGTAAAATGAGGTCGCCTACTCTACCAAGCCAGATGCTAAGTGCTTGATTTATATGGTGGGCGCACCAGGGCTCGAACCTGGGACCCGCTGATTAAGAGTCAGCTGCTCTACCAACTGAGCTATGCGCCCGAAAGGCGGTCAATGCCTTGCGAGGCCGGTCGTTTAGCAAAGCGATCCGGGTATGGCAAGCGATGTGGCGCATGTTTTCCAAGGTTCTTCCACAGGCCCGAAAATGCGAAAAGCCGCTGGATTCCAGCGGCTTCGCCAAGGCCAATCCCGGGGTTAATTCCTCGGGAAATACGGGGTGGCTCAGAGCCGGCCCTCGCGATCCCGGTCCGGGCCGCCGTCACGGTCGAAACGGTCGCCGTGGAAGCGGTCCATGCCGCGCTCCATCATGCGGTCCATGCCCCGTTCCATGAAGTGTCGGGACGGGCCGTCCCCACCGCCGCCGAACGGGCCACGGTGGCGGGTCAGCACGGCAAGGCGCCGCTTCTGGCCCTCGTCGAGCGTCTTGTAGAGCGGATCGGCGGCATCGGCGATCTTCTTCAGGGCCGCGGAGGTCGCGCCCATGTCCTCGGCGCGCTGGCGCAGGCGGGCGATTGGATCCTCGGGCTTGTCGGCGTTCTTGCCGGCGTCACCCGGGCCGGCATTCATCCGTGCGTTGGCGCGGTCGATGCGCAGCTTGGCGAAGTCGCGCACGGCTGCCTCGACCGGCGGCCACAGCTTCTCCTGGTCGGCGTTGAGCTTCAGCCCGGCATGGACGGCGGCGATCCGCGCGTCGACGAAGGCGGCACGGTCCTCCGGGTTCATGCGGACGTGGCGGAAGTGCTCCATCCACGGGCGATGAAATTGGGCATAGACCGCGCCCGAGCCGGCGATGCTGAGCACGGCGATGGCGGCGATGGTGAACTTCCTCATACGGACCTCCTCTGGAAGGATGCCAGTGAGGATGAGCGCCGGACGGCTGACGCGCAACTTACAACTTGGACAGAGAGAGCGTTCTTACGAAGATGTAACTCCCCTGAATGTCCATTCAGATGCAGACTGAAATGTTTTGCAACAAAAAGGGCCTCCGCGCAGGCTGCACGGAAGCCCCTTCATTGATGGTCGATCCTGATCAGTTCGTCGTGCTCTCCGATTCCTTGAGGAACTCGTCGATCAGCGGCTGGCCGACGCGGCCTGCGGCGTCCTTGTAGACCGGCTCCATCGCCTTGCGCATCGCCTCGTCCTGCTGCGGCGTGAGCTTGATGATCTCGCTCTTGCCGCTCTTCTTGATCTCGGCCAGCGCGTCGTCGTTCTCCTTCTGCGACTGCGCGTTGTTGAAGTCGGTCGCCTCCTTCATCGCCTTCGACAGCTGATCGCGGATGTCGGCCGGCAGATCGTCCCAGAACTTCTTGTTCACGATCACGACGTAGCCGATGTAGCCGTGATTGGTCTCGGTGATGTACTTCTGCACCTCGTGCATCTTCTGCGTATAGATGTTCGACCAGGTGTTCTCCTGCCCGTCGACGACACCTGTCTGCAGCGCCTGATAGACTTCCGAGAACGCCATCACCTGCGGCAGCGAGCCGAGCGACTTGAACTGGGCCTGCAGCACGCGCGAGGACTGGATGCGGAACTTGACCCCCTGGTAGTCGGCGGGCGTAACCAGCTTCTTGTTCGCGCTCATCTGCTTGAAGCCGTTGTCCCAATAGGCAAGGCCGGTGATACCCTTGGAGTCCAGCAGCTTGAGCAGCCGGAGGCCGAGCGGGCCTTCCGTCACCTTCCGCAGCGTCTTCAGGTCCGGAAGGATGTAAGGCAGATCGAACACCTCGAATTCGCGGATGCCGAGCGGGCCGAACTTCGAGTTGGACGGCGCCAGCATCTGCACGCTGCCGAGCTGGAGCGCCTCGAGCTCTTCCTTGTCCTTGTAGAGCGTCGAGTTCGGATAGACTTCGATCTTGACCTTGCCGCCGGTGTACTTCTCGGCGAGCTCCTTGAACTTCTCCGACGCCTTGCCCTTCGGCGTGTCGGTGGCGACGACGTGGCTGAACTTGATGATGATCGGCGATTGCGCCGATGCCGGCCCGGTCAGGGCCAACGCCCCGGTCAAGACCGCAACCGATGCCGCAGCCCAAATGAGTTTCCGCATGCTTCCTCCCGCACGTTTTTTGGTGGGGCACGAACCGTCGCCCCCAAGCCCTAGATTCAAGACTTGAAGGCAGGATTATAGGGAAGCGGGCACAGGCGCCATTGCCCCTTAGCAGGGGGCGGCTTGCAAAAATGCGGTATCCGGAGGCGAAATCTGCTGGACTGGCTCACGCAGGTCGATGGCAGGGAAACCCTGCCATCGCCGCTGCCGCCTCTCGCAACCTCAGCCGTGCAGCGCCGGCGCGAGCTGGGCCTGCTGCGCGACCGCCGGATCGGTGATCAGGGTGCCGCCGTGCCCGTCCGAGGACAGCGCGAAATCGGCCGCGCTGTACTGACCGAGCAAGTGCAGCGTCGCGACGTGGGCGCCGTCGGAGACTGTCAGCGTGCCGCCGGTGTTGTCGCCATTCTGCGCATAGGCCATCGAGGTCAGACCGTCGCTGAACAGGATGTCGCCGAGATCGAGACTGTCATGGCCCTGCCAGCCGGAGATCGTTCCCGTGAAGGCCGACGCCTGGGCCAGCACCAGCGAGGCATTGGGACCGGCGAAGATCACATCGTCGATCGTCCCGCCCGCATGGACAAAGGCGAGCGCACCCGAGCCGATCGTGGTGTCATCAGCGCTGCCGCCGGCCTGCACGTGCTGCGTCCCGGACAGGACCGTCGTGCCGGTCGCGCTGCCATACACATATTGCACGCCGCCGTTAACGATGGTGGCGCTGGCGGCGCCCCAATCGATCTGGACGCCGCCGGCATTGATCGTGGTGCCGGTCGCCGTGCCGTCGGCGTAGACGCTCTGCTGGCCGCCGGCGTTGACCGTCGTCATCGACGCGTTGCCGTGGAGATACTGGAGGGCGCCATTGCTGATCGTGGTCTGGACCACCGTGCCGCCATAGACCGACTGGACGCCGCCATCCATGGTGGTGTTGATCGCGGTTCCACCCAGATAGACGTCCTGCCCGCCGCCATGGATCGTCGTGTCCGAGGCCGTGCCGCCGCTCTCGACGGCCTGCAGGCCCGAATTGATCGTCGTGAGGCTCGCCGACCCGAACACGTACTGACCGCCGCCGCTGATCGTCGTGATGATCGTGAAGCCCCAATCGATCTGGATGCCGCCGGCATTGATGGTGGATCCGGTCGCACTGCCGTCGATGTAGACGTTCTGCTCACCCCCGGCATTGACGATGGTGTTGAAAGCATTGTTGTGAACGTGCTGGAAGCCGCCATTCGCGACCGTGGTCTGGATCGCAACGCCGAAGACGTTCTGGGTGCCGCCGTCCACGGTGGTGTTGGTCGCGATACCACCGCCGAGGATATCCTGGTCGCCGCCGGCCTCGATCGTCGTGCCGTCGGCCGAGCCGCCGATCTGGATGTACTGATTGCCCGAGATCACGGAGTTCGAGGCCAGACCGAACACCAGCTGCGCGGCGCCCGCGGCAACCACCATTCCATTGGCCGAGCCCTCCAGCACGACCGCCGCGCCGCTCTCGACCTGGATGTCGGAATAGCCGGACGCATCCTTGATCCGCCAGACGCCGCTCTTGACGTCGAGCTTCTCGACATTGACGACGGTGCCAAGGAGCGAACCGGAGCCACTTCCCGACAGCACCAGCGTGTCGACGCCGTCGCCGCCGTCGATCGTGCCGGTGACGATCGAAGCGGTGGCGAGATTGATGCTGTCGTCGCCCGCGCCCATCGAGACGTCACCGATGATGGAGCCGCTGTTGGTGAGCGTATCGTTGCCGCCGTCGGTGGCGACGCTGCCGAAAATGCCGCCCGTGTTGGTGACGGTGTCGCCGAAGGTGCCGACGATCGAGATCGCCTCGCCGTTGTTGCCGCGGATCGTGCCGTCGTTGATGATGGTCGTGACGCCGAAGGCGCTACCGTCATTGCTGTCGTCCACGGTGATCGCGCGCTGATCGCTGATGATCAGGCCGCCCACCTCGTTGTGGACGAAGCCGCCGCCGATCGCGAGCGCCTCGTTGAGGCCGTTGGCGCCGCTGGTCAGGCCGACCGCCGCGATCGTCCCGAAATTGTCGATCGAGACCAGACCGTCGACATCGACGCCGTCGGCGTCAGCACCGCCGACCGCCGTGCCGGTGATGGTGCCGCGGTTGGTCACTGTTGTCGTCGAGTTCGGCGCGCTGTCCATGTTGATGCCGGAGCCGCTGCGGCCGGTGATCGTGCCGTCATTGTTGACGGTGATCGGTTGGTCGCCGGTGATGGCGTGGCGGGCGCCGTCGATGATTCCGCCGGCGTAGTTGTTGACCACGCCGCCGGTGTTGACCGACTGGAAGTCGATCGCGTCGTTGCCGGACGAGGCATTGTGGCTGACGATCTGGCCGTAATTGTTGATGGTGGCGTTGGCGCCGGGCCGGATCGCGTCAGCATCGGCCGCCGAAATCACGCCGGTTGCCGCGTTGTTGATGACGGTATTGGCGCCGCTCGAATTGATGTCGTCAAGATCGAGCGCCTGGCCGGCATTGCCGCCGGTCCCCGTCGACGAGATCGTGCCCTCGTTGTTGACGGTGAAGGTGCCGCTCTTGCCCGAGACCAGGTTCGAGATCTTCACAGCGTCCTTGGTCGCGGTGATGGTGGCGCCGGCCTTGTTGTTGATGGTGAGGCTGCCGCTAGTCGAGCCGCTGGTGGCGATCGCGCGGCTGGTGCCGGTGATGGTGCCAGAATTGTCGACCAGCGCGCCGGGCGAGGTGCTGCCGCCGATCCAGGTGACCGGGGTCGAGCCCGACAGGGTCGCACCGGCGAGGACGGTCAGATGATCGTTGTTCGCCAGCGTGATCGGGTTCGACGAGTTGCCGGAGACGAGAGTGCCGTCGTCATTGGCGATGGTGCCGGTCGCCGTCGCGGTGCCGATCGTAACCGCCGCGCCCGGATTGCTGGCGCTGGTGAGCGTGAGCGTAAAATTCTCGTCGGGCTCCGCGGTGGTGTCGCCGGAGATCGTGATGGTGATGGTCGCCGAGGACGCACCGTCGGCGAAGCTGCCGCTGAAGGTCGAGGCCGGCAGCGTGCCGCCGAAATCGGTCGCATCGGTGGTGCCGGCGGCGAAGCTGCCGGAGAAGCTGAGCACGCCGGTGGTGCCGCCGGTGCGCGCAATGGTGAAAGTCATGGTCTTGGTGCCGCTCTGCCCCTCGGCAACCGACACGCTCGGCGACGAGAACGAGATCGTCTGCGTGGCGGGCGCGGCCACGGTGAAGGCGGTGGTCGGGAACGGCGCGTCGGGCGTGGTGCCGTCGGTGCTCTGGTCGCCGCTGCCGTTCTGGGTGGCCCAGTTGGCGGTGTTGCCGATCGCGGCAAGGTAGTCGGCGAAGCTGGCGAAGCCCGAGCGCGGTCCGTTATAGCCGACGATATCGAGGCCGCCGGTGAAGCTGACCGCGGTCTGGCCGGCAACGAGGCCGGTGCCGGTCAGCGTGCCGTCTGAGGTCGCATAGCCGACATTGGAGATCGCGGCGAGAAAGGTCGGCGCCGTCGAGGTGCCGACATAGGCGTAGACGACCTCGCTGTCGTTGGACAGGCCGGTATTGTTGGCGTTGGTGAAGGTGGCCGAGCCGGCGCTGGTGCCGAACGTGCCCTTGCCGATGTTGTTGATGTCGATGACGGTGCCAGCGGGAATCGCGCCGGTCGCGGTCCAGGCGATCGTGCTTTCGGCGTTGCTGCCGGTTGCGAAGGCGGAGCCGTTCCAGTTGCTGTCGGTGAAATTGATGACAGTGCCCTGCGGGATGTCGGTCAGGGCGACAAAGGATAAATTATCGTTGCCGTCACCGTTGAAACCGGTGAAGGCGATCGAACCAGCGGAAAGGGGCATTCCAAATTCTCCAGCAGCAAGGGCGCGCGACGCTGCCGGTTAATGGAATGTTAACATGACATGTTAATAACATATTTATTGCGATGCCCCCCCACATGACGGGATCGTGTGCCAAACGAAAAACGCGGCGCCGAGGGCGCCGCGTTTGCCGATGAACTGGAGAGGATGAAGCGTCAGCTCGCCGCTGCCGTCGTCACCGTATCGCGCTGGCGCTTCATGACGATCTTGTTGAGCGCGCCGAGATAGGCCTTGGCCGAGGCCACCAGCGTATCCGGATCCGCTGCGCGTGCCGTCATGGAACGGCCGTCATGGGACAGCCGCACCGAGACTTCGGCCTGCGCGTCGGTGCCTTCGGTCACCGCATGGACCTGATACAGCTCGAGCTTTGCCTCATGCGGCACCAGCGCCTTGATGCAGTTGAAGACCGCGTCGACCGGCCCGTTTCCTTCGGCTTCCTCGATCTTGATCTGGCCGTCGACGTCGAGCTTCATGGTCGCGCGCTGCGGGCCGTGGGTGCCGGCGATCACGGTCAGCGAGGTCAGCTTGATGCGGTCGTGGGAGGCCGCCATCTCCTCGTCGACCAGCGCCTCGATGTCCTCGTCGTAGATGTCCTTCTTGCGGTCGGCCAGTGCCTTCATCCGCGTGAACGCATCCTCCAGCTGGTTGGCGCCGAGCTTGTAGCCCATCTCCTCCAGCTTGTGCACGAAGGCGTGGCGGCCGGAATGCTTGCCGAGCACCAGCGACGACTGCTTCAACCCGACCATCTCGGGCCGCATGATCTCGTAGGTCGAGGCGTCCTTCAGCACGCCATCCTGATGGATGCCGCTCTCATGGGCGAAGGCGTTGCGGCCGACGATCGCCTTGTTGTACTGGACCGGGAACGAGGTTGCGGCCGACACGACCTTCGAGGCGCGCGTCAGCTGCGTGGTGTCGATCTTGTTCCACCACGGAAACACGTCGTTGCGGACGTTGATGGCCATCACGACTTCCTCGAGGGAAGCGTTGCCAGCCCGCTCGCCGATGCCGTTGACGGTGCACTCGATCTGCCGCGCGCCGCCGGCAATGCCGGCCAGCGAATTCGCCACGGCCATCCCGAGGTCGTTATGGCAATGAACCGAGAATACCGCCTTGTCGGAGTTCGGCACGCGCTCGATCAGCGTGCGCATGAAACGGGCATATTCCTCGGGCGTGGTGTAGCCGACGGTATCGGGGATATTGACGGTGGTCGCGCCGGCCTTGATCACGGCCTCGACGATGCGGCAGAGATAGTCCATCTCGCTGCGGGTGGCGTCCTCGGCCGACCATTCGACGTCGTCGATCTGGTTGCGGGCGCGGGTCACGTTGGCGATCGAGAGCTCCATCACCTGCTCCGGCGTCATGTTCAGCTTGACGCGCATGTGCAGCGGCGAGGTCGCGATCACGGTGTGGACGCGGCCGCGCCTGGCGAATTTCACCGCTTCGGCGCAGCGGTCGATGTCCTTCGGGTTGGCACGCGACAGGCCGGCGATCACCGAGTTCTTGGAGCGGCGGGCGATCTCGCTGACGGCCTGGAAGTCGCCTTCGGAGGTGATCGGGAAACCGGCCTCGATGACGTCGACGCCCATGTCGTCGAGCATCTCGGCGATCTCGATCTTCTCCTCGAACGTCATGGTGGCGCCGGGGCACTGCTCGCCGTCGCGCAGCGTGGTGTCGAAAATGATGACGCGGTCCTTATCGGACTTGTTCACGGGGGCCATTGCAAAATTCCTTTTGAGCTTTTTTGCGCCGTCAGTCTGCTGGGCGCTTGAGGTGTCCGGTGATCTCGACCAACCCCTGAGCGCCCAGGCGCATGGCGCCCAGCCGGCCCTCAGGGGCAAGTAAGAAGAAGGCCGCCAATCAGGAGGGTGGGCAGCAGCGCGGCCGGGATCGTGGCGGCGGCCAGAGCCACCTCCCCCGAAATCCCATCAATTTGGCCGCGAATCAGCATTGCCAGACCCTTTTGAGCCCTCAAATCCTCGGTCAAAACCGTTGACGGTTGGTTGCCGGGAGGCTCGATGCGCCGTTTCTAGACGAGAAATGGCTGCAACCGCAACGCCAAAAGATGGTCAGGAGGACTGACCTGCCGCCAGATCTGCAATGTACGGCGCGACGACCGGTCCGTCATCGCGCGGCTCATACGGCAAATCCGAATTACGTAGGCTGGAAATACGACGGTGTCGCCGGGCAGCGCGAGGGACCCACGAGACCGGAGCGATATACGGGAAGGTCGTCCGGATGTCGCACCCCGTACCCGCGTTGCGGTCAGGCTATCCCGCGCGGCGGGCGCGGGCCCTGCTCTCCCACCGATCCAGCATCTGGCCAAGCTCGCCGGTGGCCGGGGGCACGATCTCGTTGGTGTTGGCGGGTGCGGCGGCGCGGAGCCAACCCGGCTCGGTATATTCGCGCCAGCGGCGCGCCTCCGCGCGTCGTTTGCGGGAGGCGAGATCGCGGGTGAAATAGCCGGCGGCGAACGCGATGGCGAGCGCAATGACCAGTGCGACAACGGCTAACACAATGAACTCCGGCTGATACCCCGGAAACGTTCTGCCATCATCGCGCGTGAGGTCAAGGCTTGACAGGTCCTAAAAACGGCACCGGTTAACCGCGCAAAGCGCGACGACATGCCCCGAACGACGAGACCGGGACGAATTGCCGCTTCTGCCCTCGCCTCGCCGCAATGCCGCCGCGTTCCAGCCTTCGCAAGCCTGCCATCGCGCGGAGGATGCGCACCTGCCCCTCGCAACCGGCCGCGGACCGGACTAACCTTCGCCCGCTCGGCCGGATCAACCGGCCAGCCGAACATAACCGGGAGGACGCGATGAAACGCCCAGAGCAGCGTGACCAGGATGCTGCGCTTTCACGACGAACACTTGTGCGGGGACTTGCGCTCGGCGCTGCGGCGACCGTGGCCGGCCCTGCGCTGGCCCAGACCGGACCTGCCGCCCCGCCAACGACGATCACCACCCCGCCGCGCGATTTCGGCCCCAACGGCGCGCCGACGACTTATTTCTCGGACCCCGACATCATCACCGTCGATCCGTCCTTCGACGATCTGGCGCAGCCCAACACCGCGATCAAGCGCCTCTACACCGGCTTGTTGTGGGCCGAGGGCCCGGCCTGGAGCGCGCAGGGCCGTTATCTCCTCTGGAGCGACATCCCCAACAACCGGCAGATGCGCTGGACCGAGGACGACGGCCGCGTCAGCGTGTTCCGCACGCCCTCCAACAATTCCAACGGCAACTCGTTCGACTTCCAGGGCCGGCAGCTTTCCTGCGAACATCTGACCCGGCGGGTGACGCGCTACGAGCATGACGGTACCGCCACCGTGCTCGCGGATTCGTACCAGGGCAAACGCCTGAACTCGCCGAACGACGTCGCCGCGCATCCCGACGGCAGCTACTGGTTCACCGACCCGCCCTATGGCGGCCAGCTCTATGAAGGCGAGCCCGACGTGGCGGGCGGCCCGAGCAATGCAGGCGGCAAGCTCAATCCGCGGATCGGACAGCCGGCCGGCTTCGTGCCGGGCAAGCGCGAGCTGCCCACCAACTGCTATCGCATCGATCCAAGTGGCCGCATCGACCTCGTCGTCACCGAGGAGCAGGTGCCCGATCCCAACGGCCTGTGCTTCTCACCGGACTACAAGAAGCTCTACGTCGCCTCGACCGGCAAGGGACCGGGCGACACCGGGCCCGGCGGCAAGGGCGAGATCTTCGTGTTCGACGTCGGCGCCGACAACAAGCTCTCCAACGCGAAGAAGTTCAGCGACTGCGTGATCGACGGCGTGAAGTGCGGGCCCGACGGCCTGCGCTGCGACGTCAACGGCAATGTCTGGTCCTCCAGCAACGCCGGGCGCGCCGTCGGCTATAGCGGTGTGACGGTGTGGTCGCCGGCGGGCAAGCTGCTCGGCCGCATCCGCCTGCCGGAAGTGTGCGGCAATGTCTGCTTCGGCGGCCCCAAGCGCAACCGCCTGTTCATGGCCGCGAGCCAGTCGCTCTACGCCGTGTACACGGCGACGCAAGGCGCCGGCCCAGGCTGACGCGGGACGAGCAGGATCACGACACGGCGCCGGCGTGCCCCGCCGGCGCCGAATGATGCTGTATTGCTCGTTTGAAGCGACCCAGCATTATCCCCATTCGTGAAGATGCATCTCATGCGGCTTTACGCCCAGCAGGTCGATGGTCTCGGAGCCGACCTGCAACAGCGTTCCGCCATGATGGTCAGATGATTTCGTGACGTGAACGTCGTTCGAAAATTGCAGTTTGTCCTGTTTGGGATCGAAGTCGGTGATGACCGCGGTGTTGTGCTTACCTGCGAGATGACCAAGGTCGAATTCGAATGTGTCGGCACCGGCACCTCCGGTCATGGTCATGCGGCCGGCCGCGGCGACCAGCGTGTCATCCAGATCTCCGCCTGTCAGGGTATCCCTGCCGGGAGATCCGACCACAAGCTGCGCCATGCCTGCTGCAGCCTTTTCTCCGGTCGGGTCTACGCCGCCCAGCGTGCCGCTGTGCCGCTCGGTGGCGACGAAGGCATCGCTCTGCATCGCAGTGGTATCGGTGTCGCGCAGAATGAGGTCCGACAGCGTGGTGTTCTTTATCTCATTCAGGGTCTGCTTATCGAAGCCCTGGTTCTCGAAGTAGTAGCGATCGCCGTCGCGCAAAGCGGCGAACTGGTCGGCGATGATTGTGCCGAAGGTGGGCCCGATGACGGCTCCTGGCGCATGATCCTCAGCCAATCCACCGGCCCACAAATCGACGGCATCGATCGAACCATAGGCTTTCTCGAACGCTGCTGCCGTCGCCGGATCAGAGCTGAGCTGATCGAAGCTGGTGTAAGGCGCAAGCCCCAGCGCCTCCCGGGTTTGGTTCAGTGTACCCAGCCCAAGATCATGGCCGCGTTGGATATTGATCGCTGCCAGATCCATGCCGTCCGGAGGATCGAACAGGAGGTTTCGCAAGCCATCGACAATGTGAGCGTCCAGCGGGTTGGCCAGGTCCCCCGACAGATGCCGCAGCAGGCCATCCGCACCAGTCGCCTTGAAAGTCGCCGTGTCTTCGAAGAACGATTGCGCCAGCGTCTGCTCCGACGTAAAGGCACCCAGATTGCTGGTCGCACTGATCTCGTCGGAGACGATGGAGTGACCGAAGCGAAAGGCCGCACCGGCAAACTCTTCGGTGATCCGCGCGTCCGCCGTGCGGTCATAGCCTTGGTACGGCTTGATGGCGTCCTCGCCCAACAGATGCGGCAGGAACTCGTTGTAGGTGATGTTGACCATCTCGGCCGTGGTGATGGCCTTGGCCGTCTCGTATAGCTTGTCGCCGCTCCAGTTCGGATGGTCCTCGTGCAGTCGATCGACCTGGTAATTGTGCTCGCGCACAAACAAGACTTGCAAGGCGGTCAGGTCGGGATTCTCCTGCGCCCGTACGTCACCGGCCGCAAAGACGTTGCCGTGCTCGGTCTCGACGATCGGGAGATTGTCTCCCGCCGACACCTTCATATGGCCGTCGGCCGTTCGCAGGCTCGCTGCGGTGGCCGCGTCGGAACCGTAGATCTGCGATCCGTCCAGCCAACCCGTCACCGTATTGATCGCAGCTGCCGGATGCCCGGTGACCCCCGTCGCAGGATCGATCGCCACCCGCGTCAACGCGATCATGCTGCCGGGCGGCAGAAACTCATCATCAGCCGGGACCTTGATCGAGATATCATCCGTGCCTGTGCCCTCCTTCTGCAGATCCAGATCGTGATCGATGAACTGGCCCCACGCATACATCATGCCTGACAGCGCGACGCCGGCGTCATCCACCAGATGCGGGCCTTCCTCGCCATCACCAATATCCGTCTGCGCCACGACAATGTTGCTGATCTCGCGCGGATTCGGACCTGGCGTCATTTCATTGACCCCATCGACGAAATTTGCCGGCCCCAGCCGAGCAAAGTCGGTGTCGGCCTGGTTCAAGGTGGGATCCGCACGATTGTTGTTGGAGCCGTCGATGCTGCGGAATCTGAGCGCCATGGTTTACCCTCCCCGTAGAGTGTTCGCCCCAGCGCCTGCTCCATTGGCGGCTTGCGGCATGACGCTTTTGTGATTCTTTATGACGCTCGCATGATCGTTGAGTGACGACATTCGATATACGACAGAATTGCACCTCTAGCGGCGAAGCGGCAATCTTGGCCTGAACGATCGTGCCGAACAGGCGATGTTGCGCACGTCAGCGCAGCACTATCCAAGGAACAAGCCATGCGCGTCATCATCTGCGGCGGCGGCGTGATCGGGGCCTGCACCGCCTTGTTTCTTTGGCGCCACGGCATCGAGGTCGTCGTGGTCGAACGGACCGAGGTCGCGGCCGCAGCCTCCGGCAAGGCCGGCGGCTTTCTGGCGCGTGACTGGTGCGCCAGCTCGCCGCTCGACGCACTCGCGCGGCGGAGCTTTGCGCTTCACGCGCAGCTGGCGCAGGAGATCGCGGGCGATTGGGGCTATCGCCCGATGACCGCGTATAGCGGCTTTGTTGCATCCGACGCCGATCCGCGCCGGAATGCACCATCCGCGCTCGGCTGGCTCGCCGACGGCGTCGTCATCGCGCAGCGCATCGGTACGACTGAGACGACTGCGATCGTTCATCCCCGCAAATTTACGTCGGCCGTGATGAACGCCGCAGTCGCGCAAGGCGCCGAGCTTCGCATCGGCCGCATCACGGGCATCGTGCGCGACCCGAATGGCACGACCGCGAAGGGTGTCGAGGTCGAAGGCAGCCTCGTCGAGGCGGACGCTGTCGTGATCGCGATGGGGCCATGGTCGCTGCTCGCCGCGCAATGGATGCGCCTGCCCGCTGTCTATGGCCAGCGCAGCCCAAGCATCGTGTACGACATCGGCCCCAACGTGCCCGCCGATGCGTTGTTCCTGGAGTATGACGAGGACGGAAGCGCCGTGTCGATCGAGGTCTTTCCGCGAGCCGACGGCAGCACGCATATCACCGCACTCTCGGACATCGCGCCGCTGCCGCTCGATCCGGCGGCCGTGACGCCGGACGTCGATGCGATCGCGCGCCTGCAAATCATGTGCGAACGGCTGTCGCCACTGTTTCGTCCCGAAAAGATCATCGCGCAGCAGGCCTGCTTCCGACCGGTGACTGAGGACGGCTTTCCGTTGATCGGCAAGGTGCCGCGGAGCGAAGGCCTCTATGTTGCGACCGGGCACAATGTCTGGGGCATCCTCAATGCGCCCGCCACCGGCGAAGCGCTGGCGCAGCTGATCGCCAAGGATGCGACGCGTGTAGACTTGTCGCCATTCGATCCGGCCCGATTGAGGCCGCTCGATCCATCACTGCTGCAAGCGCGCTGAACCGGCATCGCTGCTCGTCTTGTAGGCTACCGCACGCTCCGAGGCTCCGACTCCAAGGCTTCAACGCTCACGCATGCCCGCCGACAGAATCTGCATGCCTGCGCGCGTCATGGGTGTCTCGCACCTATCCTGCCCGCAATTTGCGCAGCGCTAGACTTTAGTCCGTCTCTCCCAATCCTGAACGCGGTTTCACTTGCCGAGAATGCCGTCGCCGTTATAGTTGCGACATAATGGCTCACAAGAGGCCTGTTCAAAGGGAGAGAACAACATGAAAAAACGACTCTCTGTTGCATTGCGAATAGCCCTCGGTGCGGCCTCGGTCGGCGCGCTGATGACGGCATCAAGCGCGGCACTGGCGGCCGATCCCCTCAGGATCGGCGTGATCGCGGAAGCGCAGGCGATCGCCGGCGCCTCCATTCCACAGGCGGCGCAGCTTGCCGCCGACGAGATCAACGCCGATGGCGGCGTCGACGGCCGCAAGATCGAGATCATCTCTTACGACAATCACTCCTCGTCGGCGGATTCAGTGCGTGCGTTCCAGCGCGCGGTGAACGAGGACAAGGTCAACGTGGTCATCGCCAGCTATATCAGCGAGGTCGTGCTGGCGCTGGAGCCCTGGGCCTCGCGGCTGAAGACGCCATTCGTCACGCCGGGTGCTGCCTCCAACGAGATCAGCAAGAGCGTCCACGCCGATTACGAGAAGAACAAGTACACCTTCCACGGCTATCTGACCTCGGCCGCGCTGGCGCTCTCGGTCTGCGACGGCGCCAAGGACCTCCTCGTCGACAGGATGCACATGAAGACCGCGGTCATCATGAGCGAGGACGCCGCCTGGACCAAGCCGCTCGACCTCGGCTACGAGGAGTGCCTGCCCAAGATCGGGCTTAAGGTGCTCGACCACATCCGCTTCTCGCCCGATACGACCGACTTCACGCCGATCTTCAACAAGATCGAAGGCTCCAAGCCCGATGTGATCATCACCGGCATCTCCCATGTGGGCGTGCAGCCGACGGTGCAGTGGAAGAACCAGCAGGTGCCGATCCCGATGTTCGGCATCTCCTCGCAGGCAACCAACGAGACCTTCGGCAAGGACACCAATCAGGCGGCCGAAGGCGTGCTCTATCAGGGCGTCTCCGGGCCCGGCGTCGCGGTGACGCCGAAATCGGTGCCGTTCGCGGAGAACTTCAAGAAGAAGTTCGGCAATTATCCCTCCTATGCCGGCTACACCGCCTATGACGAGGTCTACTACATCGCCGACGCGGTGAAGCGCGCCGGCTCGACCGACGCCGACAAGCTCGTCGCCGCGCTGGAGAAGACCGACTGGGAAGGCACGATCGGCCGCGTCCAGTTCTACGGCAAGGACGATCCGTTCACCCACTCGATCAAATATGGCAAGGGCCTGATCACCGGGCTGATGCTGCAATGGCAGGACGGCAAGCAGAGCGCGGTCTGGCCCAAGGACGTCGCCAAGGTCGACGTCAAGTTCCCGAGCTTCATCAAGCTCAGCAACTAGCAGGAAATGCTCCCGGGACCACCTCCCGGGAGCTTCCACATGCGGCTCTCCGCAGCACCTTTCCTCAAAGCGGCAGTTCGGCTGCCACCCGGCCAATCATAGATGCGAGCTTTCCAGATATTGATCGATGGCTTTGCCATCAGCGCTCTCTACGCTCTCGGTGCCACCGGCTTCACCCTGATCTTCGGCGTCTCCGGCGTGCTCAACCTCTCCCACGGTGCCATCATGGTCGCCGCAGCGGTGGCGGCTTGGGCCGCCGCCAGCATCCTCAACGTCGGCACCTATGCCGGTGCACTGATCGGGGTCGCCGTCGCCCTCCTCACCGCCTTTGCGACCTATTTCGCGGTGGTGAAGCCCATTCAGGACTCCCGGCGCATCCCCAACGAGGAGAAGGAGATCTTCGTCCTCACGGGTACGCTGCTCTGGGGCATCATGATCCAGGAGCTGATCGCCTATTTCTTCACCAACAACGCCAAGACCGTGCTGCCGATCGTCGAGGGCGTCGTCGAGATCCTCGGCGTCCGTACACCGAAGAACGAGATCTTCACGGCGATCGTGTGCTGCCTCGTCATCGCACTGCTGTGGCTGCTCGTGAACCGCACCCGCACCGGCAAGGCGGTGCTGGCGGCGTCGATGAACCCGCGCGGCGTGACGCTACTCGGCCTCGAGCTCACCAACATCTACATCGTGGTGTGGGGGATCTACGGGATCCTCGCCGGCATCGCCGGCGTGCTGCTCGGCATGTTTCTGGGCGTCAGCTCCTACAGCGTCGGACCGCTGACCGCGAGCGCGTTCTCGATCGTGGTGCTCGGCGGCCTCGGCAGCGTCTCCGGCTCGCTGATCGCGGCCTTCGTGGTCGGTTATCTCGAAACGCTGACGGCCTATCTGGTCTCGCCGGCCTACCGCACCATTCCGGCGCTGCTGCTGCTCGTGTTCGTGATGTATATCCGGCCCCAGGGCCTTCTGGGGAGGCGCTGAGATGTCCACCTTCTTCACCTCCCGCCTGTTCTTCATCTCGGTCGCGCTCGTCATCATCGCGGCGACGTTGCCGCTCTACGTCTCCGGCTACGTGCTCGGCCTGCTCACCGTCGCGTTCTATTTCGGCGTGTTCGCGATGGCCTGGGACCTCTTGTTCGGCTTTGCGGGCGAAGTGAATTTCGGGCCCACCTTCCTGATCGGCGTCGGCGCCTACACCGCCGGCATTCTCAACGCCCAGTTCGGCTGGTCGGTCTATCTCTGCATCGTGCTGGGGGCGCTGGCCTCCGTCATCGCGGGCCTAGTGCTGGCGCTGCCGGCTTTGCGCGTGCGCGGGCCGTATTTCGGCCTGACCACGCTGGTCGCGGTGTTGATGTTGCAGAATTTCATCGTGGTGTTCGCCGATCTCACCGGCGGCGAGATCGGCCTGACCATCCCCGACGTCATCACCATCAACGCCGGCGCCAATTACTGGATCGCACTCGGCTTCATGACGATCTCGGCGGCGATCCTCTACGGCCTGTCGCAATCGCCAATTGGCCTCGTGCTCCAGGCCAGCGGCCAGGATCCGGTACAGGCCGGCGCGCTCGGCTTCAACATCGTCAAGCACAAGCTCGCCGCCTTCATCGTCAGCGCGTTCTTCTCTGGTTTATCCGGAGCGCTGCTGGTGTTCTATTTCGGCACCGCCTCGGTCGGCACCGTCGTCGACGTCGCGGTCGGCGTGAACGTCATCGTCTCGGCCGTGCTCGGCGGCCGGCGCACCGTGCTTGGCGCCGCGCTCGGCGCGATCTTCCTGATCGTCGCCGGCGAATTCCTAAGGCCGACCGGCGAGCTCGCGACCTTCATCGTCTCGGCGGTCGCGTTGCTCGTCGTGCTGTTCTTCCCCGGCGGCTTCCTCGGAGCGGCCCTCTCACGTGAGGCGCGCTCGTGATGGATATGGTCGCAAACCGGCCCGTGCTCGACGTCCGCGGCCTGACAAAACGCTTCGGTGGATTGACGGCGGTGAAGAACCTCGGCTTCGAAGTGAACGCCGGCGAGATCTTCGGCCTGATCGGGCCGAACGGCTCCGGCAAGTCGACCGCGATGAAGAGCGTGATGGGCATCGAACGCCCGACATCGGGCGAAGTCATCTTCGAGGGCGAGAACGTCGCCGGCCTGCCCGCGCACAAGATCGCGCGCAAAGGCTTTGGCATGGTATTCCAGCACTCGCGCCCGCTGAACCGGCAGACGGTGCTGGAGAACATCATGGTCGCGCTGCTGCCGGACAGCCTGTTCATGCTGTTCCCGGACAAGGCGCTGGTCGAGCGCGCCAAATGGATCGCGGACCGCGTCGGGTTGGGCAGCGTGATGAACCGCCGGCCGCCGACGCTGCCTTTCGCCGATCTGCGCCGGCTCGAGCTCGCCAAGGCGATCGCGCGTGACCCAAAGGTCGTGCTGGTGGACGAGCCCTTTGCCGGGCTGACGCGGGCGGAAGTAGACGTCTTCTCCGACCTGATCCGCAGCTTTCGCGACGAGGGCCGCGCCGTGATGCTGGTCGACCACAACGTCAAGAGCGTCGCCGCACTGGTCGACCGCGTGCTCGCGATGTATCTCGGCGAGGAAATCGTCACCGGCAACGCCGACGAGGTCATGAAGAACGAGACGGTGCGCCGGGTCTATCTCGGCGGCGCCATCGAGACCCATGCGCGGCCCGAGACCAGCTTCAAGGACAAGGTGCCGCTGCTCCAGGTCGAGAATGTCAGCGTGTTCTACGGCAAGGCGCAGGCGCTGGAGAACGTCTCGATCCACGTCCACGAGGGCGAGTTCGTCTCCGTCGTCGGCCTCAACGGCGCCGGCAAGACCACGCTGTTCAACACCATCTCCGGCTTCCTGCCCTATAGCGGCGAGATCGTGCGCGGCGGCGACAGACTGCGCGGCACGAGCCCGGCGAAGATCGCGCGCAGTGGCCTCGTGCAATGCCCGGAAGCGCGCGAGCTGTTCGGCGAGATGAGCGTGCGCGAAAACCTCGATCTCGGCGGCCAGCATCTCTCCGACGACAAGCGCGCCGCGCAGCTCGCCTGGCTGTTCGAGCTGTTCCCGATCCTGAAGGAGCGCCAGGGCCAGATGGCACAAACGCTGTCCGGCGGCGAGCAGCAGATGCTCGCGATCGGCCGCGCGTTGATGATGCAGCCGCAGATCCTGATCCTGGACGAGCCGACGCTAGGCCTCGCTCCCGTCATCCTCGAGCAATTGTCCAAGGCGCTCACGAAGCTGCGGCAGACCACCGCGATCACGGTGCTGCTTGGCGAGCAGAACGTCACCTTCGCGCTGCCGCATGCCGACCGCGTCTATGTGCTGGAGCACGCCCGCATCGTCTGGGAGGGCGATCCCGGCCGCTTCGCAAGCGAAGCCGGCGCCGATTTTCTTTGAGTCCTCAACATCAACAAAAAGCATAGAAAGGGAAACGACCATGCGACCTTCAATCCTCGGCAGCAGCCTCCTCACCTCCGCACTGGCGCTGTGTCTTGCCGCACCCGCCTATGCGCAGTCGAACGATCCAATCAAGATCGGCGTCATCGCCGAAGTGCAGTCGATCGCGGGCGCTGCGACCCCGGGCGGCGCGCAGATCGCTGCCGACGAGATCAACGCCAAGGGCGGCATTCTCGGCCGCAAGGTCGAGATCGTCACCTATGACAACAAGAGCTCGTCGGCCGACTCGGTGCGCGCCTTCCAGCGCGCGGTGAGCGAGGACAAGGTCTCCGCCGTGATCGCGAGCTATATCTCCGAAGTCGTTCTCGCGCTCGAGCCCTGGGCGGCGCGACTGAAGATGCCGCTGATCACACCCGGCGCCGCCTCTAACGAGATCACCAAGGCGATCCACAACGACTACGAGAAGAACAAGTACACCTTCCACGGCTATCTGACTTCGGCCGCGCAAGCCCAGCTCGTCTGCGACGCCGCCAAGGATCTTCTGGTCGACAAGCTCAAGTTCAAGACGGTTGCGATCATGAGCGAGGATGCGGCCTGGACCAAGCCGCTCGACGTCGGCTACGAGGCCTGCCTGCCCAAGGCGGGCCTGAAGGTCGTGGAGCATGTGCGCTTCTCGCCCGATACCACCGACTTCACGCCGATCTTCAACAACATCGAGGGCAAGAAGCCTGACGTGATCGTGACCGGCATCTCGCATGTCGGCGTGCAGCCGACGGTGCAGTGGAAGAACCAGCAGGTGCCGATCCCGATGTTCGGCATCAGCGCGCAGGCGCTGAGCCCGACCTTCTGGAAGGACACCAATGGCGCGGCCGACGGCGTGCCGTCGCTCGCGGTGGCAACACCCGACGTCGCCGTGACCGCCAAGACAAAACCGTTCGCGGCCGCGTTCAAGGCCAAGTTCGGCACGCCGCCGGCCTATACCGGCTACACCGCCTATGACGAGGTCTACTTCATCACCGACGCGATCAAGCGCGCAGGCTCGACCGATCCCGACAAGATGGTCGCTGAACTGGAGAAGACCGACTACGAGGGCACGATCGGCCGCATCCAGTTCTACGGCAAGTACGACGAGTTCACCCACGGCATCAAGTCCGGTCCCACGACCGTGTCCGGCCTCGTCTTCCAGTGGCAGGACAGCAAGCAGGTCGTGGTCTGGCCCGAGAAGATCGCGGAAGGCAAGCTGAAGTTTCCCGCCTTCGTGAAGCTGTCGCAGTAACCGGCTCGTCCCGGCATCAGGCCCACCGCTCCTTCGCGAGCGGTGGGCTTTTCCTTGCCCTGCAGGAAGCATGCTGCGCCGCGACCGGCCCGTAGCGACCTTGGGTCACGTTGACGTTTTGCCGCAACCTCCGCCATGTACCCCGCCGGTGATGAAGCGGAGCATCTCAGATGGACGCAGGCATCTCTCGCGGACAATCTCCCGCACCTCAAGATTTCGCCCAGATCTTCAGGCTGATCGGTGGGTACCGCATTTCGCAGGCCCTGCGCGTTGCCGTCGAGCTTGGCATTCCGGATCACCTGGCGGCAGGCCCGCGCCATTGCGACGATCTCGCGACAACGACTGGAAGCCATGCTCCGACCCTTTACCGGCTGCTTCGCTTCCTGGCCGGTGCCGGCCTGCTCGACGAGACGTCTCCGAAGCAGTTTGCGCTGACACCGCTTGGGTCTACCCTCCGCGCCGATATCCCAGCTTCGATCTGTCCGGTGGTGCGGCTATGGCTCAGCGAATCGCACTGGCAATCCTGGAGCCATCTTCTGCACTCTGTACAGACCGGCCAGCATGCCTTCGATCACGCACACGGGACCGGGGTCTTCGACTATTTGCGCGAGGACGCCGAGCTATCTGCGATTTTCAACGCGACGATGACAACCAGCTCCGCCCGGTTGGCCACCGCGCTTCTCAAGCACTACGATTTTCACGGGATAGGCCGCATCGTCGACATAGGCGGCGGACATGGCTTCACGCTCACAACGATTCTGGCCGATCACCCGACCATGCAAGGCGTGCTGTTCGACCTTCCCGATGTCGTAGCCGGTGCTTCTCTGGAGGCGATTGGAGGCAGGAACCGATGTGAGATCATCGGCGGGAGCTTCTTCGAAACCATTCCGGCAGACGCAGACGCCTACATTCTGAAGCAGATCATCCATGATTGGGATGACGAACAATCGCTGGCAATCCTGCGAAATCTTCGCGCGGCAATGCCAGGACATGCTCGGGTTCTGCTGATCGAACGACGGATCGAGCCAGATCATCGCGACGCCATGCGCGTGCTCCATATCGACATGGAGATGCTGGTCAATGTCTCCGGCATGGAGCGCACCGACGCCGAATATCGATCCCTGCTGGAGCAGGCCGGATTCCGATTGGCGAGGGTGGTGCCGTTGCTCGACGGTGCAGGCTTTGCGGTATTCGAGGCCATGCGCTCCGACACGAACTGAGATCGGGCAAATCGCTCGATGCAGTCCGTCTTCGCAGTTGCGTTCTGCGCCATGACCCGCCTATCGACCTTTCGCCATGTTGACTTTCCATCGTCCCGCTCCCCATAATTCGTAAAAAAATAACAAGACCAATCAACAGACGGGTTTTGAGGGAGGATAGGATGCCGACTTCACGCAGGCAGTTGCTGAAGAGCTCGGCGGCTGCCGCCGCCGCACTCAGCCTCGATTGGACCCGGGCCCAGGCGCAAGCCGAGAATTTGCGCATCGGCCTGATCTACGACCTCACCGGCCCGTTCGCGGCGGGCGGCTCGGTCGCCTCGTCAATCGGCGCGCAGATCGCGATCGATCTCGTCAACGAGAAAGGCGGTGTCGGCGGCAAGACCAAGATTGCTCCGGTCGCAGCGGATTCCCAGAGCAAACCCGACGTTGCGATCAACGAGGCCGAACGCCTGATCAGTCAGGAGAAGATCGACATCATCAACGGCGTCTATGCGAGCTCGCATGCGGTGCCGCTCGCGGCCAAGGTCGAGCAGCAGAAGAAGATCCTCTGGATCACGACCGCGGTCTCGACCGCCGTGTTCAAGGACAAGAATCTGCAATACGTGTTTCGCGCGCAGATCCATTCCGACCAGTATGGCCAGGCCTTCGCGAGCTTCCTCGCCGAGCATGCGCAAGGCAAGCTCGGTATGGATCCGAAGGACGTCAAGGTCGCGCTGATCCACGAGGACGGCCCGTATGGCGTCGGCGTCGCGGCGGCCGACGAGGCCTACGCCAAGCAGGCCGGCATCCAGGTGGTGCTGCGCGAGGGCTACTCCGCCTCGGCGCCCGACCTCTCGGTGCTCGTTACGAAAATCAAGCGCGCCAAGGCCGACGTGATCTCGCATGCCGGTTACAACCCCGACATCACCCTGTTCCTGCGCCAGGCGCGCGAGAGCGGATTGCGCTTCAAGATGCTGTTCGGCGCCGGCGCCGGCTACAGCCAGCTCGACAAGCTGCGCGCCACCTTCGGCGCCGACATCGACAATTTCTGCAACATCGATCCGGTCCCCGCGCAATTGCTCGATCCCGCAAAGCTCGCGCCGGGCATCGGCGATCTGACCAACGCCATGGTCACGCGCTACAAGGCCAAGACCGGTGCAACCGAAGTGCCGCCGCATTGCTCGATGGGCTTCAACCAGACCTGGGTGCTGCTCAACAACGTGCTGCCGGTCGCCAAGGAGAAATACGGCAGCTTCGATCCCGAGGCCATCCGCAAGGCCGCGCTCGACGTCGACATTCCCGCCGGCGGCACCATCCAGGGCTACGGCGTCAAATTCTTCCCGCCGGGCACGCCGCTGTCCGGCCAGAACGAACGCTCGACGCCGGTGGTGATGCAGAACGCCGGCGAGCGCATCTCGGTGGTGTGGCCGACCAACATCCGCACGCAGGACCCGGTGTTTCCGCTGCCGAAGGGCTCGACCTACGGGGCGTGAGGTGATGCGGACGGTGCCACCCTCCCCTGGAGGGGGAGGGTGGCTCGCCGCGTAGCGGCGAGGCGGGTGAGGGGTTATCTCCGCAAGCAAATCTCTTACGTTCGAACTCGCGGAGAGAGACCCCTCATCCGGCGCTCCGCGCCACCTTCTCCCACAAGGGGAGAAGGGATGGCAGCGTGCCTGCGGTCTCTTCAGCGGCCCTACAACACCACCCGCCGTCCCTCCTCCGCGGCCCAGTAGCCCGCGTAGTTCACCTTGATCGTCTCATACGCCAGCGCCAGGTCCGACAGCGGCTGCCTACCGCTCGCGGCGCATTCCATGAAATCCTGGATCTCCTGGAGATAGCCGCGTGTCCACTCCTCCTCGAGGCAGACATATTGCCAGCCGGTTTTGCGGTCGACCTTCTCGGTGATGTAGACGCTGGCGAGCTTCTCCTCGCTGGTCTGGTAGCTCATCAGATGCGTGTTCGGGGTGATGTTGGCGAACAGCGAACCGCCGGAGGTGTAGGTTTCGATCAGATTGCGCACGCCGCCCATGATCATGTCGCCGGAAAACACGGTCGCCTTGGTGCCGTCGGAGAAGGTCGCCGTCAGCGTGCCCCAATCTTCGACATCGACCGGATTGGCCTTGATATAAGTGCGCTCCTCGGGCTTCAGGACGGCCGTGACGTTGCCGACGTCGCCGGTGACGCTGGCGACGCGGATGGTTTCGCCGCGCGCCCTGGCCTCTACCTGCTTGAGATAAAGCACGGCCGAGAGCGGATGGCAGCCCATGCGGATCAGCGAGCCGCCGCCGGTCATCGCCCATTGCGCGGCATGCGCGGCGTGCGAGCCGGAATGACTCTCCTCGCCCTTCATGAACAGGATCTTGTCTTTGGTCGCCCTGATGATCTCCGCGGTCTTGGTCACCGCGGGCGCGTAGATCCAATCCTCCGCATACATGAAAAGCTTTCCGGTGCGCTCGATTGCGGCGCGGGTCGCGTCCATCTCCTCCAGCACCCGCTCATACATCAGCGCCTTCGGTACATGCTTGCCGATCGGCTGCGCGTCGCCTGCACGGCCGAAATAGCCGGCGAACGGCTTCTCGCAGATCACGTGCTTGCCGGCCTGCATGCTGGCGACGATCATGTCGGCATGGAGATTGGGCGGGGTGCAGATGTCGATGACATCGAGCTCGCGGTCCGCGATCAGTTCGGCGAAGCTGCGATAGACCCGCGGAATCCCGTGGCGGCCGGCGAATTCGACGACATGATCGCCGCGCGCCGCGACCGCCGCGACCTCGACATCCACACCGTAGACGCGGCGGAACGCATACATGTGCAGCTCCGACACGAAGCCGCAGCCGACAAGCCCCACCCGAATCCTGGCCATAGCGCCCCCCTTAGCCTTGCGTTGGGCGGCACTATAGCGCGACGGCCAGCCTATTCCACCGAGACCCGCACCACGCCGGCGCTCATCATGCCGAGCGCTTTGGCCGCCGGCACCGAGAGATCGACGATCCGGCCGCGGATAAACGGGCCGCGATCATTGACGCGGCACTGAATCGACCGGCCACCGTAGGACACCGTCAGCACGCTGCCGAACGCGCGCGTGCGGTGAGCGCAGGTCAGTTCGCCGCCCTTACCGGCTTTTCCGTAACCGTAGTATGAGGCAAGCCCGCTTTCGGCTTGCGCGACAGAAAATGCAGAAAGCGAAAAAGTGGCCAGACTGAAGAAAAGCGTCGTCTGCGTTCGCACGGCACCGCTCCCGGTTGCCCTGCCCGGCGCTGCAAACGTCGATTTGTTCCGGTAAGTTCCAGGAACACTGCCGGGCGCGCCCGGCAGTGCCATCACACATTGTTACTGTTTATGGAACACCAGCGTGCGGACCTCGATGCTTTCGCGCGGAGCCGCATCGGCCGGCGTGGTCGGATCGACGAAGGCCGTATGCGGCCCGAACCGCGTCCGGCCGTCGGTTGCGGAATCATAGCACTTGAGCAGCAGCGCCTCGTCCGGCGTCATCTCCGGAAAATAGAACCAGCGGTGGTTCGAATTGTATTTCACCGAATAGGTCTCGCCGCGGCGGTTGGGATAGATCAGATCGGAGGCGACGAGATCGTCGGGCGCGACCGTCGTGCCGTCGGCCATCGCCAGCGGTGAATCGCGCAAGGGTCCGCGGATCGGCCGCCAGAGATTGATCACCTGCACACGCCCCTTCAACAGCGCGTCGGCTTCGTCGGGCAGATGCTCACGCACGCGGTTGGCGCCGGAGACGGCGGTCTGGTCGACATGGACCCGCGTCGCAGGCTGGCGCGGGCCGCCGTCGCGAATATCCGCCGCCCCCTCGACGCGCCTGCGCACGGTATGATCGAAGATGAAGACGCGATCGGCCTTCAGCGTCGCGCGCAGGAAGGCCTCGACGGCGGGATAATACACCGCACGTATTTCCTCGTCGTTGTAAAAATCCTTCACCTGCGTCGGGTGACGCACCAGCGCAAAGCCCTCGCGATCGAGCGAGAAATTGTCCGCGATCAGGCGCGCATCGAAGATCGGGACCTGATGCGGCTCCGGCAATGACGTGCTCTTGGGCTCGCCCGGCGGCGGATCGAAAGCATAGGTGCGCGGCTTGCCGGAAACCGGCGCGAGGTAGTTGAGTTCAGCAGTGACGAAGGGAAGCGATTCGATTTTTGTTTCTTGCAGGCCCATGGCCGGTCTCCCGATGTGGTCGTCTAAATGATTTTTGCGGGGATGCGGTGTGGTGCAAGGGAGGCGATGCAAATAGCAATGGGGCTGTTGTCGGCGGTGAGGAACGCAGAAGAAATGTTTCGAGGGTAACCCGGCGTACGCTACTCCCCTTCTCCCCTTGTGGGAGAAGGTGGCGCGAAGCGCCGGATGAGGGGTATCTCTCCGCGAACTCAATAGTGAGAGGCGAGTACGCGGAGAGATACCCCTCACCCGTCTCGCCGCTATCGCGGCGAGCCACCCTCTCCCACAAGGGGAGAGGGAAAGCGCCGCGTCCGGTTCACGAGTGGCTTACAACCCCGCCTTGGCGATCGCGTCCGCAAAGGAGCGATCCACGATCTCGGCCGCATCGAGCTTCTGCTTGATCAGGCCCCAGCGGAAATAGAGATCGATCGTGCTCTGCTCGTCCGCGACCACGCCGTCGTCGATCGGCGCGATGCGGATCTTTGCGCGCGACAGCCAGTTCTGCGGCACGGCGGTCGGGATGTTCATCAGCTTGCCCCAGGTCGCGGCATAGCCGTCGACGTTGCTCAGCGACCACGCCCGCGCCGCCGTGAGGCGGCGGATGAAGTCCGTCAGCTCCGCGCGCTTGTCGCGGATCGCGTCGGGCCGTGCGACCTGGAAGCTCAGCCCCGGCGTCAGACCCTCCGAGGTGATGACGCGGCGCGATTTGAACAGCACCTCTTCCTGGCTCACATACGGCTCCCACGTCGACCAGGCATCGACCGAGCCTTGCGTGTAGGCGATCTTGGCATCGGACGGCGCCAGGAACGCGATCTGCACGTCGCTCGCAGCCCAGCCGTTCTTCTCGAGCGCAGCGAGGATCAATTGATGACCGATCGAGCCGCGGCCGGTTGCGATCTTCTTGCCGCGCAGATCGGCAAAACTCCTGATCGGCGAATTCTCGGGCACGAGGATCGCGAGCCCCTCGCGGGTCTGACGGATCGCGGCGATCGCCTTCACCGGCGCGCCGGAGGCGGCGGCGAAGGTGAACGGCGCATCGCCCACGATACCGGTCTCGATCGCGCCGGCGCTGAGCGCTTCCAGCAGCGGTGCCGCTGCCGGAAACTCCTTCCACTCGATCTTGTACGGGACGTCCTTGAGCACACCTGCCGCTTCCATCACGGCCTGCGAATTGCCCTTCTGGTCGCCGACGCGCAAGGTGGTTTGCGCCGCCACGAGCTCCAACGAGCCGAACAGCAGCGCACCGGCCAGCATGAGACGGATCATTCCGCCGCCTCGCCGCGAACGGCCTGGCGCTTGGCGACCAGCTCGCGCGTCAACGGGATCAGCTCGCGGCCATATTCGATGGCGTCGATCAGGGGATCGAAGCCGCGGATCAGGAAGTGGCTGATGCCGAGATCGTAATAGTCGCCGAACACTTCGGCGACCTGCTCGGGCGTGCCGACCAGCGCGGTGGTGTTGCTGTTGGCACCCGTGAGCTTGGCAATCTCGGTCCACAGCCGCTTGTCGATGCGGCTGCCCTGGTCGGCAAGCGCGAGCAGACGCCGCGCGCCGGCCGTGGCATGGCCGTCGGCGGGCTTGCGGTAGCCGGTCTTGTCCTGGAGCGCGGTGGCACGTGCCAGAATCTCTTCCGCCTTCTCCCAGGCCTGCTTCTCGGTCGGGGCAATGATCGGCCGCACCGAGAGGCTGAAACGCGGCGTCGGCCGTCCCTGACGAACCGCCGCGTTGTGGACGCGGGAAGTGACGTCGCGCACCTGCGCATAGGATTCACCCCACAGCGCAAAGGTGTCGGCATGCTTGCCGGCGACCTCGATCGCCGCATCCGAAGCGCCGCCGAAATAGATCCGGATGCCCTCGGGGCGATACGGCTTCACCTGCGAGAACGCATTCTCGACCTGGTAGTGCTTGCCCTTGTAGGTGAACGGCTTGTCGCTGGTCCATTCGAGCTTGAGGACATCGAGGAACTCGGAGGTGCGGGCGTAGCGCTCGTCCTTGTCGTCGAGCGTGTTGCCGTCCTGCCGGAGCTCGGTGGCGTTGCCGCCGGTGATGACATGCAGGGCGACCCTGCCGCGGGAAAATTGGTCGAGCACGGCGAACTGGCGCGCCAGCAGCGTCGGCGCGGTGAAGCCCGGCCGCTGCGCGATCAGCACATTGAGGCGGTCGGTGACGCCCAGCACGTGCTGAGCAATTTGGAGCGCGTCCGGCGTCGTCGAATGAAACGCCAGCAGGGCGCGGTCAAAGCCGGCATTCTCATGCGCCTTCGCCACCGTCTCGATATGGGTGGGGTTGAGGACCGGCCCCTCGCGGACGACGATCTCGGACGAATTGTTGTTGCTGATGAAGCCGATGAACTCGATCGACATGATCGTCTCCCTGTTTGTTGTCCTGAAAGCTAGAGGCCCAATGCGGCGCGGCCGAGGCCGGTGCGGGTGGCATCGTCCTGCGGCGTGTGCACGCGGCCGCACAACACGTCGCGATAGTGCCGCTCCAGCGGATTGGTGCGGGACAGGCCGTGATTGCCGGTCAGCGATAGTGCATCCTCGACCGCGGCGACGGCGTTGTTGGTCACCGTCAGCTTGATCACGTTGGATTCGCCGGTGGAGAGATCGACGCCTTCGTCGAAGTCGCGGGCGAACGTCTCGATCAGCCGTGCATTGACTGCGAGCCTGGCCTCGATGGCACCGAGGATCTCCTGCGCCCGCGGCAAGGTCGCAAGCGGCGCGCCGAGGCTGGCGGGGACGCGCTGCTTCAGGAACTGGACGAACCAGTCGCGCGCGGCGCGGGCAATTCCGTCATAGATCGCCGCGACGAACACCGTGTGGACCGTCGCCTGCGCAACGTCGGGCGCACGCCACTCCTGGGGATTGCGGACATCGACCTCGGCATCGAGCGGGATCACGACGTCGTCGAAGATGACATCATGGCTGCCGCTGGCGCGCAGGCCGTGATGATCCCAGGTCTCGACGATGCGGGTGCCCGGCAGGCCAGCCGGCACCAGGAACTGGCCGACGCGCGGCTCGGCTTCGTCGGTTCGGGCCCAGACCAGATACCATTTCAGGATCGGCGATCCCGTCGAATAGATCTTGTGACCGGTCAGGCGCCAGCCGGTCTCGGTGCGCCGCGCGATCGTCGCCGGCAGGCCGCCGCGCGACGGCGAGCCAAGCTCGGGCTCGACGCGGAGCGCGTTGACGAGCGCGAGGCCCTCGACGCTCTCACGCGCAAGCTTGCGCGACAGCTTCGCCGGCCAGGTCGGGCTGCGCCCCATCACCAGATGGTTGATGTAGTGCATCGACAGCACCAGCGCGGTCGAGGGATCGGCCTTGCCGATGATACCGATGACCCGCGCGGCATATCGTGCGCCCGCTCCGGCCCCGCCATGAACCGCAGGCACCGTCAGCGACAGCAGGCCTGCCTCGGAGAGCTCGCGAAAATTCTCGAAGGGAAAGCTGCCGGCGCGATCATGCTCGGCTGCACGCGCAGCAAAGCCTTCGGCCAGCGCCTCGGCGCGCGCGATGTAGTCGGGCTCGCTATGGGCCGCCCGACCCTTGGCTACAGAGGTCACCATGTAGCGTCCAATCCCAACAAGCCGAGAATCTGGCGGCGCAGATCCGCGAGATATGGATCGCCGCGATGGCGCGGATAGGGCCGGTCGACACGGATGTCGGCCTTCACCCGCGCCGGGCGGTCGCTGAACACGATGACGCGGTTGGCGAGCACCAGCGCCTCCTCGGCGTCATGCGTCACCAGCAGCGTGGTAAAGCCCTTGCGCTGCCAGAGCGAGACGAGCTCGGCCTGCATGGTAATGCGGGTCAGCGAGTCGAGTTTGCCGAGCGGCTCGTCGAGGATCAGGATTTTTGGATCATTCACGAGCGCGCGGGCGAGCGCGACGCGCTGCGCCATGCCGCCGGAGAGCTGATGCGGATAGGCATTGCGGAACGACGACAGCCCAACGAGATCGAGCGCGTCATCGACACGCTGCCGCTGGCTCTTCAAAATGCCCTGGGCCTCGAGGCCCAGGGCGACGTTGTCCCAGACCGACCGCCAGGGAAACAGGGTCGGATCCTGGAACACGACCACGCGCGAGGGATGCGGGCGGGTGATGCGCACCTCGTCCTCGCGGAGCGTTCCGGCCTTGGGCTTGTCGAGGCCGGCGACGAGCCGGAGCAAGGTCGACTTGCCGCAGCCGGAGGGGCCGAGCAGCGCGACGAACTCGCCCGGCTCCACGGAGATGCTGACGTCGCTGAGAACAGGCAGCTCAGTGCCATCGATGTCGAAGGCGTGACTGACCTGTTCGATGTCGAGCGCGGCGCCGGCGGCCGGCGGGGTGGTGACCTCGGCCAGTGCGGTTGCGGCTACCATTTCACGGTCCCCTTCTGCCAAACCAGCAGGCGATCGCGGATGGCGAACAGCAGCGTGATGGCGCCGGAGCAGAGCAGCGACATCACGATCAGCGCCGCATACATGTTGGCGTAGGCGGCCCAGCCCTGCGCCCATTGCAGGTACCAGCCGAGCCCGGCCTTGACGCCGATCATCTCGGCCACGACGAGCACGGCGAAGGACGAGCCGAGCCCCATGAACAGGCCGACGAAGACGTGCGGGAGTGCCGCGGGGATCGCGACCTTCAGCACCAGGAAGGACGGCTTTGCACCGAGCGTGCGCGCGACGTCGTAATAGGCGTTGCTGACGCTCGCGACGCCGGACCAGGTCAAGACGGTGACCGGGAAGCCGGTCGCCAGAGCGATCAGGAAGGTCGAGGCGCTCCAGCTCGACGGGAACGTGAAGAAGGCGATCGGCAGCCAGGCGGTCGCCGGCAGCGGGCCGATGAAGCGCAGCACCGGATGCACCCAATAGCCGACCGCGCGCGACCAGCCGATCGAGACGCCGGTCAGGAAGCCGACCGTGGCGCCGATCAGATAGCCGCCGAGCTGGAGCTTGACCGAGGCGAAGACGCTGTCGAGCAGCTTTGGCAGATCGTCGGTATAGACCTCGATGATCGACTGCGGCGGCGGGAAGAACGGCAGCGGCAGCCACGCAAACTTTGCGGTCGCAACCTCCCACAACGTCAGGAATGCGCCGAGCGCCACGAGCCAGGGCGCGCGCTGGCGCAAGGCCTTACCGGCGGAGCCGAGGTAGTCGGCGCCGACGGTGCCGAACAAGGCGATTGCGGCAACGATGAAGGCGGCGATGCCGAGCGAGTGCGTCCGCGACCAGTCGCCGACATCCTCCCACCACAGGCAGGACAGGCCGAACGCGATCCACGCGACGCTCGCGAGAATGCCGCCGCCGGATTCCCGGACCCAGCTCGCAAGAACCGGCGCGCGCGAGAGGCGCGGCGCGCCGGAGGCGAGGCCGTCAGACAGCGAATACGTCGACATAGATGCGCTCCGCGAATTTGGCGGTATCGGTGCTTTGCTTGAAGACCTGGACGCTCTTCAAATCGTCGGCATAGGACTTCAGCTCGCGCTTCAACACCTCACCCACGGGATGATGATGGTGGGTGTGGTAGCGCACCATGCCCTCGATATCGGCGAGTGATGCCGTCTTCGGCGCATAAGGCTGGAACGACTTCGCCGTTACGGTCGGGTTCTGCGCGGTGAACATCGCGGCATCGAGCAGCGCCTGCGTCAGGGCGCGCGCGACCTGCGGCTCCTCGCGCACCAGGCTGCCGCGCAGGCCGAGGATGCAGCAGCTCTTGTCGCGATATTCGCCGTCGAGATTGGAGGCGACTTCCTTGTACTGGCTGTCCTTGAGCCAGAGATAGCCCAGCGGATCGGATGACAGGAAAGCCTGCACCTCACCCTTCTCGACGGCGACGTTGAGCAGGTTGCCGGGATAGGCGCGCCAGTCGACATCCTTGACCGGGTCGATACCGAGCTTGGCGAGCTGAATGGAGAAGAAGTTCTTGTCGGGGCCACCGAGGTCGCCGACCGCGACGATCTTGCCCTTGAGGTCGGCGAGCTTGCTCACGTTGGAGTCGGCGCGGGTCAGGACGCGCATGCAGCCGCCATGGGTGCCGGCGGCGATCTTGACGTCAAAGCCCTGCTCCAGCGGCTTCAGCCAACGCAGCGCCATGCCGAGCCCCGCATCGCTCTTTCCCGTCGCGATCGCCTCGAGCAGCTGATCGGTCGAGCCGGAATAGTTGATGAGCTCGATGTCGAGATTGTGCTTCTGGAAGAAGCCGTGCTCGATGGCGACGGGCACCGGGGCGAGACAGACCGCGCCGGCGTTCCAGGAGAGTTTCAGCTTGCGCGGCGCGCCGGTGAGGACGGGGCCATCCGCGGCCGTCCGGCACAGCGGAAACTCAGAGAGATCGACACCGGGCGCGATCGCCTGTGGCGCAAAGGCCTGGGCTGCACCAAAGGCACCAAGCGGCGCGGCGAATGCCGCCGCAAGCCCCGCCTGCAGCAAATGGCGCCGGTCGAGGCCCGATCCGCTGCCCTTGTTGTCGTTGCCCATCAGTCCCCACTTCTGCGCTGGCACAGCTCCGCCATTCACGCAACGTCTCGCGTTGCGCATGTTCCATGTGGAGCTGCGTTGAGAGAATAATTTCGCCGGCGCTTCCCGCGCCGCTTTGATGCGATGCGCAAATCATGCGGCGCAGTCGCCGCATCGTCAATGAAATGGAATTTCGAATGTGGCGCGAAGCGAGGTCATTCTCTCCATCAGCGCATGGGACAGCGATGAAACGATTTTCGTTGCTGCATCATCTTGCAAGGATGCGCCGCGACTCCGCAGCCTGCATCATTCTTGCGCATCTCCCGCCGCGCACGCGGTGCGTTCTCGAAAGCGGCGCTACGCTGAAACGTCATTGCCCGACGCATCTCCAATACGGATAGCCATTTCATTGACTGCGCATCGCGCCGTCATAGACTTGATCGTCTCGCTGCATCGCTCGCTCACGCGTCGTGGGCAAAGCAACAAGACAGGCCACATGAGCACCAACTCCGACGACCATTCGATCACACGGCGGCTCGCAGCATCGCTGCTCGCCGCAGCCATCACCTTGTCGACCGCGGCCGCCTCGTTCGCGGCCGACACCGTCGTGCTGCGCGTCGGCGACCAGAAGGGCGGCAACCGCTCGCTGCTCGAAATCTCCGGCTATGCGAAGGACCTGCCCTACAAGATCGAATGGTCGGAATTCCCTGCCGCCGCTCCGATCCTGGAGGCGCTGAACGCCGGCGCGCTCGACGTCGGCTACACCGGCGATCTCTCCTTCCTCTCGGTCTATGCGGCCGGCGCGCCGATCAAGGCAATCGGCGGCACAAAGTCGGATGCGAAGACGCAAGCGATCCTTGTGCGCCAGGATTCGCCGATCAAGTCGGCCGCCGATCTCAAGGGAAAACGCCTCGCCGGCACGCGCGGCGGCTGGGGCCAGTTCCTGATCGACGCGACGCTGGAGAAAGCGCAGATCAAGCTGGAGGACGCGACCTTCGCGCCGCTCGGCCCGGTCGACGCCAAGATCGCACTCGTCGCCGGCTCGATCGATGCCTGGGCCGTGTGGGAGCCCTACGTCTCGTTCGCGACGCTGAAGGACAAGGCCCGCGTGATCGCCGACGGCGAAGGCCTGACGCCGACCATCACCTTCATCGTGGCCTCCGACAACGCCATCGCCACCAAGCGCGCAGCGGTGCAGGACCTCGTGCAGCGGCTGAACAAGGCACGGCTGTGGTCGCTCGATCATGTTGCCGAATACGCAAAGAGCACAGCCGAGCTGACAAAACTGCCGGAGGACGTGCTGCTGTCGGCCTACACCGCGCAGCGCACCAGCCCGATCGTGATCGACCAGAACGTGGTGAAGGAGGTGCAGGAAGCCTCCGACCGCTCGACGCGCTACGGCATCCTGCCGAAGACGCTCGATGTGAGCAAGGCCGTCGACCGCAGCTTTGCAGCCGCGGCCGCGGGGTCAAACTAGCGCGGGGCGCGGCGGGATGCGCAAGTCCAGCCTCAAGGCCGGCCCGTTGCATCTCGCCGCGATCGTGCTCGCGCATTTCGCCTGCATGAGCCTGATGGTGTGGCTCTCGCTCTAACCGCGCAGGGTCCTTACCAATATCCGCGATCATAGGCCCGGTACGGCCGGTAGTAGCCGTAGCGAGGGCCGTAAGATGGACGATAGGCTCGATAGCCGTAGTAGCTGGGACGCGCGTAGTAGCCGCCATACCCATAGCTCGGCCCGTAGCCGCCGTAATAGGCCGGCGCATAGCCATAGGACGGAGCGTAGCCATAGCCGTAGCCCGAGCCATAACCATAACCACCATAACCGCCGTAATACGGGCCGCCGCCATAGTAACCATAGGGCGCGCTGCTCGCGATGGCACCGCCGATGATTGCTCCGGCGAGGAGGCCTCCTGCGCCCCATCCCCAGCCACGGCCGCGCCAATACACCGGGGTGACATCGTCACCAACGGCAGCCTTCATGGTCGCGACGTTGGTCGGCAGCGGAGCCGCCGCCGCCTGCTCGATTTGGCCGGCCATCACCGCGCCCGCCAGCGAACAGGCAATTGCCGTTTTCCAGATACTCATCGTCTTGCTCCCTGTCTGACGTTTTGCTTGGAAAAGGATCGCAAGGCCATGATCGGGCATCCTTGCCCCAAGTCAAAGCCTCCGAAAGTCACAGCCTGCATTGCGTGCACCGCACAAGAATACAAGCGCATGCCTCGATTTTGGTCCGGCCAACGCCAGCGCCCGCACGGACATGACACCGGTGCGACGGAGCCACAGGCCACAGCAAAGCATTAAGCTTCCCGGGCGTTCGCAACCAACAAGCACCTTCCCGATTTACTATTCGTACCGTTACCATCGGTTCCAATGTGCGCGGCCGGGAGGCTTCTCGCAAAGCGCCAGAGGTGTGGGAGGATGACATGAGTGCCGCGAGACCCGAGCCGCTTGCCCGTCAGGCGCTGGCGTTCGTCCTGGCCGGCGGACGCGGCAGCCGGCTCCTGGAACTGACCGACCGGCGCGCCAAGCCCGCGGTCTATTTCGGCGGCAAGTCCCGCATCATCGATTTCGCGCTGTCCAATGCGGTGAACTCCGGCATCCGCCGGATCGCGGTCGCGACCCAGTACAAGGCGCACAGCCTGATCCGGCACCTTCAGATGGGCTGGAACTTCTTCCGCCCCGAACGCAACGAGAGCTTTGACATCCTCCCGGCCAGTCAGCGCGTCTCGGAGAACATGTGGTATGTCGGCACGGCGGATGCGATCTATCAGAACATCGACATCATCGAGTCGCACAACGCACGCTTCATCGTGGTGCTCGCTGGCGATCACATCTACAAGATGGACTACGAGGTGATGCTGCGCCAGCATGTCGACAGCGGCGCCGACGTCACCGTCGGCTGCCTCGAGATGCCGCGCCAGGAATCATCCGGCTTCGGCATCATGCATGTCGACGAGAACGGCTGGATCCAGCAGTTCCTCGAGAAGCCCAAGGATCCGCCGCCGATGCCGGGCAAACCAGACGTCTCGCTCGCCAGCATGGGCATCTACGTGTTCGATACGAAATTCCTGTTCGACCAGCTCAAGCGCGACGCCGAGGATACGAACTCCAGTCACGATTTCGGCAAGGACATCATCCCCTATATCGTCAAGAACGGCCGCGCCATCGCGCATCAATTCTCGACCTCGTGCGTACGCTCGGGCAGCGATCCCCGCGCCTACTGGCGCGATGCCGGCACGGTCGATGCCTATTGGGCGGCCAATATCGACCTCACCGACGTCGTGCCGGAGCTCGACCTGTTCGACCGCGCCTGGCCGATCTGGTCCTATGCGGAGATCACGCCGCCCGCCAAGTTCGTCCATGACGAGGAGAGCCGGCGCGGCCAGGCCGTGAGCTCGCTGGTCTCGGGCGGCTGCATCATCTCCGGCGCCTCGCTGCGCCGCTCGCTGCTGTTCACCGGCGTGCGCGTCAACTCCTACGCCACTGTCGAGAACGCCGTGATCATGCCCTACGTGAACGTCGCTCGCGGCGCTCGCTTGAAGAACGTCGTGATCGACCGCGGCGTCGAAATCCCCGAGGGGCTCGTCGTCGGCGAGGACCCGGAGCTCGACGCCAAGCGCTTCCGCACCACCGAGCAGGGCATCTCGCTCATCACCCAGACAATGCTCGACAGGCTCAATACATGACGCCTGTTCGCGTCCTCGCGGTCGCCTCCGAAGTCTACCCGATCGTCAAGACCGGCGGCCTCGCGGATGTCGCCGGCGCGCTGCCGCTTGCGCTGAAGGCGCACGGCGTCGAGATGCGCACGCTGATGCCGGGCTATCCCGACGTGATGCGGATGCTGGGGGGAGCCGGCGAAATCCGGCGCTGGCCGGATTATTTCGGCGGCCCGGGCCGCCTGCTCGCGGGCTCGCATGACGGCCTCGACCTGTTCGTGCTCGACGTGCCGCATCTTTACGCGCGACCGGGCAATCCGTACGTCACCCCTGAGGGCGTCGACTGGCCGGACAACGGTGTGCGCTTCGCGGCACTGTCGCGTATCGCGGCCGATATCGGCCACGGCCTCGTGCCCGCGTTCGTGCCGGATGTCGTCCATGCCCATGACTGGCAGGCGGGGCTCGCGCCGGCCTATCTGCACTACGACGGCGGGCCGCGCCCCGGCACCGTGATGACCATCCACAACATGGCCTATCAGGGCAAGTTCGATCGCACGCTGACAAGCGAGATCGGCCTGCCCGCGGCGGCGGCGTTCGACGTTCACGGCCTCGAATATTTCGGCGGCATCAGCTTCCTCAAGGCGGGGCTTCAACTCGCCGATCGCATCACCACGGTATCCCCGACCTATGCGCAGGAGATCCAGAGCGATGAAGGCGGCATGGGGCTCGGCGGCCTGCTCCGCGAGCGCGCTGATGTGCTGAGCGGCATCCTCAACGGCATCGACACCGACGTGTGGAATCCGCAAACCGATCCGCACATCGCCTACCGCTTCGGCGCGGACGACCTCACGTTCCGCGCCGCGAACAAGGCGGTGCTTCAGCAACAGTTCAATCTCGATTCCTCGGACGAGGCACCGTTGCTCGGCGTCATCAGCCGCTTGTCCTGGCAGAAAGGGCTCGATCTCCTGCTCGAGGCCATTCCGACCATTTTGGGCGACGGCATGCAGCTCGCGCTGCTCGGCAGCGGCGATCGCGATCTCCAGGATCGCTATCAGGCCGTCGCCCGCGCGAACCCCGGGCGTATCGGCGTCGTGATCGGCTATGACGAGATTCTGGCGCACCTGATCCAGGCCGGATCGGACGCCCTCATCGTGCCCTCGCGGTTCGAGCCGTGCGGCCTGACCCAGCTCTACGCGCTGCGCTACGGCGCCGTCCCGATCGTGTCGCGCGTCGGCGGCCTCGAAGACACCATCGTCGATATCGGCGAGGCCGACACATCGGACCGCGACGCGACCGGCTTCAAGTTCGCGCCCGTCACCGTGGAGGCCCTCACCGGCACGCTGCGCAAGGCCAACACCGCCTTCCACAACAAGGCGACCTGGCGCCGGCTGCAATTGAGCGGCCTTGCGACCGACGTCTCCTGGCGCAACCGCGCCGGCGACTATGCCGTGCTCTATCGCGATCTGATGACGGCGCGCCGCACCTCATGATCACCACCGAATCCATGCTATAGAGCCGGCATGGACCCTTTCGCGATCAAGCTGATCGGCTTTGCCGCCGCAACCTGCACCACCGTCGCCTACGCGCCGCAGTTCATCAAGGTCTGGAAGACCCGCTCGGCGCGCGACATTTCGCTCGGCATGTTCCTGGTCATGGTGCTGGGCCTGGCGCTCTGGCTCATCTACGGCCTGCTCTCTGGCGACGCCCCGCTGGTCGCGGCCAACGCCATCACCATGGTGCTCGCCGGCGGTATCCTGTTCATGAAGCTGAGGTATGGGTGAGGTTGAAGCTGCGTAGAGCGGATTGGCGCGTGTACCCATAAAATCCGGGATGTCTGTTTTCGAGGGGCCCCGGAGCGGACATAGACAATCGATCATCGTGTGGTCCGTGCGGTACCTGAAAGGTAACGGTCCTTGATCCAGATCAAGTCAGACTGTTTGTAGCCCGCTGCTTAATTGCCAATATGCCAGGCCGCAGGAGCCGCCTCACGTTAGCGGCGCCGGAAACATTCTTCGTCGCTACGACGCCGCGGTAATATGAAGGGGCAGCGACAGACGCATTCTCAACACCGATCTCGCGTTCCCAAGGGGGCGCCTATGAGTAGATCAGAAGCTGACGTCCAAGATCTGCGAATGATGGAAAGATGCCTCGAACTCGCTCGGCAAGGGGTGAAGCAAGGAGAGCTGCCATTCGGCGCCGTAATCGCGTTTCGAGGACAGGTCATCGCAGAAGCGACCAACCACGTTTCATCGGAATGCGACGTGACCCGACACGCGGAACTCGTGGCTCTTTCAGAGGCGCAGAAGATTCTAAGACAAAAGCGTTTGCCGGATTGCACCTTGTATTCAATCGTCGAACCTTGCCCAATGTGTTCTTTCCCGGCACGGGAGGCGCGGATTGGTCGCGTGGTGTTCGCCATCTCATCTCCGATCATGGGCGGATTTTCGAGGTGGGACGTTCTGTCGGACAACAGTTTGTCGAGCAAACTGCCTGAGGTCTTCGGACCTGCGCCGGAAATCGTCTCGGGCTTGCTATCCCAAAGGGCCGAGCAGGTTTGGCGCGACTGGAACCCGCTCGCCTGGCGATTTATGAGACGACGAGGCTGCTTCGGACGAGCGGCCGAGCCGACTTCGTGCCACGCGGGCGCGCCTCGGCCAACGTTTTCCTGGAACGCGCTGGCGGATATTTTGGCCGCGCCGGCTCTTTCGGTGAGTAACGTCTTCCTGCGCCGGCGTGCAGATTCGAACACCATCTCGGACCTGGACAAGCCTGGAGTCTGAGATCGGGAGCGCGCCGCTGCAGAATCAGGCGCGTGTGGCTATCGTTTCAAGTGCACGCGTCGGAATGGGGACTCGGTCTCGTGAACACAGGTGCGGGAAACCAAAGTGAGCTCCGAGCCGTCGCTTGGCGCTGCGCAAAGCCATCACCGCCATGACGGAGTCAACGGCGAGCCGGCCAAGGCCAGGGAGTTGCCCCGGGTCTTGAACAAGCGAACGTCCAATCTTGCGCAGTTCAGGCTTACCTGCTGGCCCGATATCTATGAGCGCTGCCCTCGGAAGTTTTCGATGAGCGGGGTTTAGAACAACACGACAGACGGCAAAGGGAATTCTGAGTTCGGAAGCAATTCGAGCGACGATCTGCGACTCCATATCGGCGGCAACCGCCCCGGTGATGCCATGGAAATCCCGTCTCTCTTCAAGACTTGTCATCGGGGAAGCGACACCAGCTATCGCAGAGTAGCTGGCACCCGGGATCATCCGAAGGAGCTCCTCGGCCCAGGGGAGGTCAGCTGGATAAGCTTCATCTTTCGCGGCAAATACCGACGAGGCGATGACAATGTTACCTGGTCGGAGCTTCGGATCTAGCCCGCCGCACACTCCGAAACTTATAATGCCGCGCGCGCCATGTCTGATGGCGTCGCGCAAGTAAAAGGCGGTCCGGTCACCTTCAGCGATCATCGCTGGCGCGCCGGCTATTCTGGCCTCGATCGCAAGTCCAACTACGGCGATGACCGCCTTCACGTCACAGCGGGGGGCGCCAGTCTGAGCGTCGTTGACCGTGACATGCAGCGTCATCAGAGGCGTCGATAATCCTGAAACCGAAGTATTTCCAGACTCGGACAATCAAGAGTAAGCCGGCACTAGCACTGTCCGTCTAGACAAAATCGACAGGCCTCCCGATTGGAAGCCAGTTGTTGGAGAACTGTGCCTCTGACACCACAGCTGCCGCCTGATCGCGGCGGAGAATCGCACCTTCAAAGGCGCAACGAACCCAAAGCGGACTCCTCGCAAATGCCGTGAATCGCTGTGCTTCAGCGAGAGCGGTGCCATGATCGAATTTTGCCGCTGTTTTGCCCGACGTGTCAAACCCGTCGAAATACCGCTCGCGTATCCTGCCCGGCAAAAGTACTCTGCTAAGCCATTCTATTTGCTGGGCCGTTCTACTGTGCATGGGGTTGTTTTCGACATTTTTAGTCGGAACCCCGTAGGGTGGATTAGCCCGCGGCTGCGCGAAGCGCAGTCCGCCAGCGTAATCCACCACCTTCATTGTGGCTCGATGGTGGATTACGCTGCGCTAATCCACCCTAAGATTCATCCAAACACATACGACGCCATCGCGACGTTCGCGACCTCGTCGACGAAGACGCGCTTGCCAACGTCGCTGCCGGCGGCACCTGCCGCCACCATCAGCGGCAGCAGATGGTCCTCGCGGGGATGCGCGAGACGCGCGCTCGGCGCGTTCTCCCAGTCGACCAGCATCGCGTTGCGGCGCGCCGCATCCGGGTTGCTGATCGCCTCGTTCAGATAGGCCTCGAAATCATACGAGACCGGCTTGGACTCAGGCCGGTTGAAGCCGCGCATGTTGTGATAGGTGAGCCCGCTGCCGACGATCAGGATGCCTTCGTCGCGGAGCGATGCGATCGCCTGTCCGACCTTGATGTGCTCGGCCGCATCGTAGCTCGACTTCAGCGACAGCAGCACGATCGGCATGTCCGCGTTCGGATACATCAGGCCGAGCGGCACGAAGGTGCCGTGATCGAAACCTTGATTGGGATCCTCTCGGCAATCGAGGCCCGCGTGCTCGAGCAGCGCCCTCACCTCCGCGGCGAGCTCGGGCTTGCCCGGCGCTGGATATTTGAGGTGATAGGTATGCTCGGGGAAACCGTAATAGTCGTACACCATCGGCGGATGCGCCGAGGTCGACACGGTGAAGGCTTCGGCCTCCCAATGGCCGGTGATGACGAGCACGGCCTTGGGCTTCTCGGGGAGAAGCTGCGGCAACCGGCCGAACTCCGCGGCCGTCTTGGCATATTGCACCCGCCGGTCCTCCATGAAGGGCCAGGGGCCGCCGCCATGCGACAGGAAGAGGGTTGGAAATCGCGTCATGGATGCCGGCTCGTCTCGTTGACAACATGCGCGTGCGAGCTGCCCGCGCGAACGGCGGCGAGCATAGGCAAACCGGTATGGTTAGCAAGTCGTTAACGATTTGCCGCCCACAATCCGGCCGTGGCCGAAGGAGTCGGCCTGAAGACAAGCGGGACGTGAGATGAAGAAGTTTGCGCTGGGGGACGTCGTCAACAGTGACAAGGGCCGCCGCGGCGTCGTTCGCGCCGCCTACAGGTCCAAGGACGGTCAGCAGTTCTACGCCGTCGAGAAGGACGGCGCGATGGACCATCTGGAAGAACACCGGCTGAGCCCCGCGCCGCGCGTCGAGCTCGCGGCCTAAGCCCAACTCATTTTCTGCTCTCACTTGCAAGCCGGTCCAGGCGATCCGACCAGGGGTCGTCTCCGCTCGCGATGCGATCGTTCGTGATCAGCAGCAGGCGATCGCGGTCTGCGGCCGCGTCCCAATGCGGCAGATCCGGGCCGTTGGGATTGCCAGTTTTCGCAAAGTTGATCCAGTAACCGCGCATGCGGGTCGCGACCTCGCGATCCCCCCATGTGAGCGGCCCCGCGCCGGGCACGCCTTCCGCGCCGAAGACGAATTGCAACTCGCGCCCGTGCCCTTCGTCGGGATTTGTGCGCCGGGCCTCGGTCACGTAAGCGAAGCGATAGCGAAACGTTGGCGCACCGGTTGCCGCATGGAGGCGGGCAAGCAGCCTGACCGGCTCGGAGAAAACCTTGTCGGTGTAGAATCTGGCTGCGCGCTCCGATGGCCTGGCGATGTCAGGGTAGAGCTGGCGCAGCTCATCGCTGCTCTCGCCCGAGGACGCCAGCGTCTCCTTGATCTCCCGCTCGCCGTCGAAACGCGTCTCGTCGTCATTCGAGCCGATCATGAGTGGAATGCGGCTTTCATGTCCTGCCGCAAATCCCGCGGCCACGTCTTCGCGCAGCAGGATTCCATCCATCGCGGGCGCGAAGCTGCGCTCGGATTTGGCGAGCAGTTTTTGTTCGGCCGCAAGCAGCCGCGCCGGCGCGGCGACGCGCAAATCCGCCTGCTGCCCAAGCGCCGCCACGAATTGCCGGCCCATGGCCTCCGCCTCCTGCACCGGGCGCAGGCGCGCGCGGCCGGGCAGCGATTGCAGAATGGCTTTCTGGAACAGATCGCGCGATGGCGCACACAGCATCAGCAGCGCGATCGACGTCGCGCCTGCGCCGCCGCCGAACAAGGTGACGTTGTTCGGATCGCCGCCGAAGGCCGCGATGTTGTCGTGCACCCAATGCAGCGCCGCGATCTGGTCCATCAGGCCGTAATTGCCGGAGCCACCTTCCGACAGCGCGGGATGAGTGAGCCAGCCGAGCGCGCCGAGCCGATAATTCACGGTGACCACGATGAGGCCCGCTTGCGCGAGCTTTGCACCGTCGAACAGCGGATCGTTCGCGGTGCCGCTGATGAAGCCGCCGTCATGGATGAAGACCATCACCGGCAGCGGACCATCGACCCCGAAGGGACGGAATACGTTGAGCGTGAGGCAGTCCTCGCTCGTATCAGGCAGCGAGGGCTGAAGACACGGCGCGCCGTACTCATAGGCGGTGCGCATCTCGGGGTTCTCGGCCGTTGCCTGCGGTGGGCGCCAGCGCAGTGCGCCGACCGGAGCCGCCGCGTAGGCCAGCCCCTTGAACGACGCCACCTCGCCCTCGACGGCGCCGAGCATCTGTCCTTCACGCGTCAGCGCAAACGGAAACTGCCCGACCGCCTGAGCGACGGCAGCACCGTCCCAGCAGAGGAGTGAAGACGCCACAACGAGCGCAAACTGGAGTCGCATCCTGGAGGATCTCGATGCGCCAAAAGGTTCCCCGACAGGTTACGTCTGCGGCCCGCGATGAAGCAAGCTCGGCGGCGCCAGCTAGCTGCCCTTGGCGACGATCTCCGCCAGCGCGCGGCGTGCGACGATGCCGAGCTCACCAAGCGTGGAATGGCCCGATTGCGCCGCCTCGATCAGGCGCTCGGCGATGAACCTGCGGCTGTCGTGATCGCCGCCGTGCGGCAATTGGCGGCACGTCTGCTCCAGGACGACGTCCATGTTCGCTTTCGTCCGCTCACTCAGCTCTGTCATGACGCCCTGGGTACGCGTGGCTTGTAACCGCAAGCATACACAGAAGGATGTGGTCTGATTAGCCCGGACAATCCCGGCGGTTGTGCATCGCGGTGCGTGTATCGCCGCAACCTTCGCGCGGTCACGATGGTGCCGCAAACGACTACCGAAGATTGTACCTGTCCTGATGACAAGCCAAGCCTGCGGCGATAGCCTGCCGGCAAAACAAAAGACACGGGAGGAATACCATGCCAGACGCAATGGTCGCCGCACGTGAGTCCAAAGCGGCGAGTGGAACAGCCCAACAAGTCGACGTTGCCGTGGTCGGTGCCGGATTTGCCGGCCTTTATCTTCTCCATCGCCTGCGCAAGTCCGGCCTCACGGCGGTCGCCCTCGAGGAAGCCGGCGATGTCGGCGGCACCTGGTACTGGAACCGCTATCCCGGCGCCCGCTGCGATATCCAGACCATCGACTACAGCTACACTTTCGATCCGGAGCTCGATAACGCGTGGACCTGGTCTGAGAAGTACGCGACCCAGCCCGAGATCCTGCGCTATCTCGGCTTCGTCGCCGATCGCTACGATCTGCGCCGCGACATCCGCTTCAAGACCAAGGTCACCGAAGCCAAATGGGACGAAGCGACTGAGCGCTGGCAGCTCACCACCAGCAGCGGCACGCCGGTCTCCTGCCGCCACTACATCATGGCCACAGGCTGCCTCTCCGCGCCGAAGCCGCCGGAGATCGACGGCGTCAAGGATTTCGAGGGCAAAGTCTATTTCACCGGGCGCTGGCCGCATGACGGCGTCGATCTTGCCGGCAAGCGCGTCGCCGTGATCGGCACGGGCTCGTCAGCCATCCAGTCGATCCCGCTGATCGCCGAGCAGGCCGCGCATCTGACCGTGTTCCAGCGCACGCCAAACTTCGCGCTGCCGGCGCATAACGGCCCCTCGCCGTCCGATCGCATGGATATTTTCCAGAGCGACCGCGCGGCCTATCGCGAGCAAGCGCGACAGTCGATGACCGGCGTGCCCTATCCGCAGCAAACCGTCGTGAGCTGGCAATTGAGCGATGCCGAGCGTCGTGAGCGGTTCGAACGTGCCTGGGCAGCCGGCGACCTCGTCCACATCCTGACGCAGCTCTGGGCCGACCAGGGCGTCGACTTCAACGGCAATGCGCTGATCGGCGAGCTGATCCGCGAGAAGATCGGCGCTGCCGTGAAGGATCCGGAGACGGCGGCGGCGCTGATGCCGCACGACCATCCCTTCGGCGCAAAGCGCCCCTGCCTCGATACCAATTACTACGCGACCTACAACCGGCCGAACGTCACGCTGGTCAATCTGCGCCAGGAGCCGATCAAGGCGATCACCGCCAGCGGCATCACCACCGGCAAACGTAACGTCGACATCGACGTCATCGTGTTCGCGACCGGCTTCGACGCCATGACCGGCGCGATCCGCGCCGTGCATCCGATCACCGGACGCGGCGGCAAGTCGCTGACCGATGTCTGGGCGCAGGGGCCGCAGACCTATCTCGGGGTCACGGTCGAAGGGTTCCCCAACTTCTTCATGATCACCGGGCCCGGCAGCCCGTCGGTGCTGTCGAACATGGCGGTGTCGATCGAGCAGCATGTCGACTGGGTCGTCGACCGCATCGCTGCTCTGCGCGACGCCGGCTTCACCACGATCGAGCCGACCGAGACGGCGCAGGCCGGCTGGGGCCGGCATATGACGGACTGTTCGATGGTGACCCTGCACCGGCTCGCCAACACCTGGTACACGGGCGCCAACGTTCCCGGCAAGGTGCAGGGCCTGATGCCTTACACCGGCGGCGTCGGCCCCTATCGCAGCATTTGCGACGAGGTCACGGCCCGCGGCATGCTCGGCTTCAAGCTGACCGGCCCCAACGGCGCCGCGCAATGCAACGACGGCGAGGTGGTATGCCTGCAGCCGGATGTGCGGCTGGTGCTGAACCTGCTGGCATCGCTGAACCTGCCGCCGATCGAGTCGATGGGCGCGCTCGGCGCACGCGCCTTCGTCAACGAGTTCAACCAGGGCCGGCCCGCGGGACGGCTGATCGGCGATATCGTCGACGGCACGCTGCCCGGCGCGGACGGCCCGCTGCCTTACCGGATCTACAAGCCGGCAACGCCGGGGCCGCATCCGGTCGTGGTCTATTTCCACGGCGGCGGCTGGGTGCTCGGCGACGAGCAATCGGACGAGCCGCTGTGCCGCGATCTGGTGCGGCGGACCGGCATGATGTTCGTCAGCGTCGGCTATCGCCATGCGCCCGAGCATCGTTTCCCGACCGCGGCCGAGGACGGCTATGCGGCAACGCGCTGGATCGCCGAGCACGCGACCGAGCTTGGCGGCAGGCCGGGCCCGGTGCTGGTCGCGGGCTGGAGCGCCGGCGGCAACATCGCCGCCGTCACCTGCCAGCTTGCGCGCGATCGCGGCGGGCCTGACATCGCCGGCCAGCTCCTGGTCTGCCCGGTCACCGATTGCACCTTCGACCGGCCCTCCTACAACGACAATGCAACCGGCTATTTCCTGACGCGCCCGCTAATGTACTGGTTCTGGGACCTCTACTGCTCACCGGCCGACCGCACTGATCCGCGCGTCTCGCCGCTGCGCGGCAACGTCGCCGGCCTGCCGCCGGCCTTGGTCGTCACCTGTGAATTCGACCCGTTGCGCGACGAGGGCATCGCCTATGCCGAGGCAATGGCGGCCGCCGGCGTCCCGGTCGAGCAGCTCAGGGCGCGCGGCCATTTCCACTCGTCCTTTGCGATGGTCGACGTGGTGATCACCGGTGTAGCAGGCCGGGTGCAGATGGCCGAAGCCCTGCGGCGCTTCGCCGGGCTTCCGCCGGAAGTCAGCCGCGGCGATGAGGATAGCCACGATCATGCCAGCCCGGGCCACAGAATCGCGGCGGCCGCGAGTTGATTTGCGACAAGGCGGCCGGGAACCTTTTCCCGGCTGCTGCGTTAAGCGCTTGGCATTAAGATGCAGCGATAGGTGTGGGCCCTGGCACGCAGATCCGCGTGTTGGGGCTATTTTTGTTGCGTGAGGCGAGACGATGGGAGACGTGGTTGCGGATTCAAAGGTCGATTTCGGAGCGCCTGCAGCCCTGCATAAATGGCCGTCGCTTGCGAACCAGCGCCGACCGGACAGGGATTCTTATCCGATAAGCGAAGGTACGCTCGACCAGTGCATATCGGCCTTCATGGAGAAGCCGGCCACGACCAGGCATCTCTATGAGATTCACACGATTGCGCAGCCGCCGCTGGTCACCGATATCCTCTCGCCCGAGCACGTCATCGAGCTATCGCGGTTGAGAGAATTTCTCTGATTGCGTGCAGACGCGGAAGCTGCACGCGCGCGACAAGCTTTTCATGAGGCAGGAACCTTCTACCGGATTTTCCCGTTAACCGGGATCGGAAGTCGAGACGAGAGCCCCAAGATGCTTGAAGCCGGCGTACCATCCGCGGTCGTGCCCTATGGCGCAGACCAGACCCTGTTCGTGGTGATTGATCGCCGCGACAAGGCGACTGAAATCCGCATCGAACGAAGCGATCTTGAAGCCACGATTGGCGAGCTTGTCGCCGGCTGCTTCAACGATCCGATCAAGGTGATCTCGTTCAACACGCTCGAGCATTGGATGAAGGACATCTCGACCGAAATCGCCGGCGAGATCAAGGCGCGCTGCGACATCGATGGCGTCCGGCTTCCCGACTATCTCAGCGACTTCGTCGAGAGCCATAGCTGACCTGACCGCGCGTCGTTCTCATTGATACGCTTCAAATCGCAGGCAACAACAAAAAAAGCGCCGCTTCCGCGGCGCTTTTCGTGTGGCAGCATTATTGTGTGAGCGTGATCTTATCGGAGAACCGCTCCATACTTTTCCGGATCGTGCTCTAGTGGTGCCAGAACAATGCCAGCAGCAGAACGATCGGCAGCGGCACGCCAAGCAGCCAAAGCAAAGCACCTCGTCCAAAACCCATGACTTTACTCCTCCACATTCATCATTGACATGACGCCAGAGACGAACAGAAGTTCCGCGCCTCGCAGCGAGGGCGAATGCGTCCAGTGCATGGTTTATCAGGCGCGCCGATACTTGCCGGCGATGACCTCGATTTCGCGGCGGCGTTCGCCGGCGAAGGTCAGGAGCTTTTCGATCGTCAGCGTATCCGTGATCCGTTTGGCGAGCCGCTCGGCGCGCGCGGCCTGATCTTCGAGATACTGGATCGTGTTCAAACGCCGCCTCCCCCGAGGACTCCAAATTGGAGCCCCGACTTGTTTGGGCACTCATGGTGCGCCAGGGCGACTAACACTCGGTTAAGCGGGGCGGCTCAAGTCAATCAATCGCGCTCTATCGCACCACGTCGAGCCGGACATTGGTGATGCCCTTGTCGACCATGCCGAGCGCCTCGGCCGCGGACGGCGAGATGTCGACCACGCGCCCGCGAACATAGGGCCCGCGATCGTTGACCCTGACGGTCACGAAGCGGCCTGAGGAGACATCGGTGACGCGCAGCTTGGTGCCGAACGGCAGGCTGGGATGCGCCGCGGTCAATTCGTTCTTGTCGAACCTCTCGCCGCTCGCGGTCTCCGTGTCCGAATAGAAGCTGGCAACGCCGTGCGAAGCGGTTTGCTTTGCGTCACGGTCGGGGACGCGTACCCGGCTGATCGGACGCGGATGCAAGGCCGCTACCCTATGGGGCCGCTGGACCGCAGCCTGCCGATTGGTGCCAAGATCGGCCTTCTGGCGGCCGACCGGCGATTGTGCGCAGGCGGCGAGCGATGCGGCACCGACGATGGCGAGCAGCAACCGGCATGAGCTTGCGAGGGAAATTCGGGCAGTTTCGGCACTTGCAATGCGAGACATGATGCGCCCTCCGAACTACCCGGAGTTTCGGCGGGCAATGAGGGCAGAACCTTGGCTGAAGGAAAGCAGGCTTAGGGCCACGACCGTTTCGCGCCGGCTGTGGCGATTCCACCACAGTGGCGTGTCCTAAGTCGAGCCAGACTCGCGAAAAACTAACCCGATACAACACGCCAGACGATCGGGCGCGTCTCCAGCTGCGCGTCGCTCGCCTCGGTGTCACCCTTCAGGAGCCGCATCAGCTCGCGCCGATAGAGCCGCCGCCAGCCGGTTTTCAGACTGGCGAGAAAGTCGAGTTCCCGTTGCGTCAGTGTGCACATCATGGACCCGATCCGGTTGCGCAGGCCGCGCCGTCAGCCGACGAGGCCGCCCATCGGCTTGACGTCAGCACTGCCGGGGAAGACCGCATCCGCCAGCACCTTCTCCTCGACACGCAGATGATCCCTGAGCAGGCCCTTCAGCACGGCGCGGAGATCGGTGGTCGGCTTGAGGTCGCGATCCTCGAACAGTTGCGCCGGCTTGAGGCCCGGCCAGTCCGCGATCACGCGGCCGCCGGCGAGCGCGCCGCCAATGAGGAAGGCGACCGTGCCCGTGCCGTGATCCGTGCCCTGCGTGCCATTGATGCGCGCGGTGCGCCCGAACTCGGTGACGACGGCGACGACCGTCTCGCCCCACACCTCGCCCATGTTGCTCTCGATCGCGGCAAACGCACCGTCGAGCGCGCCGAGCAGATTGTAGAGCTGGCCTGACGCTGCGCCTTCCGCGATGTGCGTATCCCAGCCGACGAAGCCCATCGCGCCGACGCGCGGGCCGTCGGGCTTGGCGAGATAGCGCGCGGCGGTTCCGGCGGCTTCGGCGAAGTAGGCGCGCACGCGCGCGATGCCGGGCGGCATCAATGTCGGATCGTCCGACATCGGATCGCCCGTGCCGGGCGCGCCGCCGAGCGAGGCGAGCTTCATGCGTGCCTGGAGCACGGTCGCAAGCTTTGGATCGGTGTGCTGGTAGAGATCGAGCAGGCGGTTCTGCGTGTCCTCGCTCGCCGGTAACAGTTTTTGCGGCACCCATGTCATGACGGGCGCCGAGCCGCGCACCACCAGCGGCGTCACCGAGCCGATGCCGAGCGCACGGCTGCCGCGCGGATCGACGCGCCCACCCGATTCCATCGCGAGCAGCGCGCGGTTGAGCCATCCCGATGCGGTGGCACCGGGCTTGGTGAACCCGCTCTCCAGCACGTCCTGGCCGTCGAAATGCGAGCGCTCGCGGTAGGGCGTCGCGGCGGCATGGACGATTGCGGCCTTGCCGGTCTTGTAGAGCCGGTGCAGGTTCGGCATCGCCGGGTTGAGCGCGAAGAAGGAATCGAGCGGCAGCGCCGGCGGCTTGCCGTCCAGCACTAGCGCGCGATCGCCGCGCAAGCCGACCCAATCGGGATCGCCGACCGGCGCGACCGCACCGAGACCATCGAGCGCGCCACGCAAGACGACGACGAGAAGGCGCGGATCGCGCCCTTCGGCGCGTGCGATCCGCGGCATCTGGCTCCACGCGAACAGCGCACCGGAGCCGACCAGAAGCTCGCGCCGCGTGGGCAAATGATTGACGAAGCCCATGCTCACCTCCTCTGAAAATCCGCCGACATGAACAACAATGCCAGCGCCTGCTGCCGGCTCTCGGCGCGGCCGACCGCCTGCTTCACCTCGGACGCGATCTGCGATGCGAAGACGTCCTCGATGATCCCCTGCGGATCAGCAGTGGCCGCCACGCGCTCGGCAAAATTGTTGGCGATGTCGAGCCGCCGGCCAATGCCGTCGATCCAGCTTGCCTCGTCATCCGGATAGCCCTTGGGCGCCGACGGCCGCCACAGCCCTTCGCCGAGCAGCTCCTGGCCCGCCGTGAAACGCGTGGGGTCGACGACCGTAATCCCCGTCGCGCGCACCATGCCAACGCCCCATTCGCTCGGACGCTTCAGTTTTGACGGCGACCCGCGCCACGCGTCGTCCGACGAGACCATCGTGATCGCGACCTGCTTGAGATCGCCCTCGGTGTCGCGGAACGTCTTCGCCATTTGTTCGACGAGTGGCGGAGGCGGCTCGTCGGCCACGAAATGCCGTGCGAGCTTGGTTGCGACATGGGTCGCGGTCGCCGGATGTGCAGCAAGGTCGCGCAGCACGGCGCGGCCCTGCTCGGCATCCTCCTGCTCGTAACGCTTGCCGAGCACCGTCTGCCCGCCGGGCTCGTGGAGCCGCGGGTTGAAGGTGAATTCGCCGCCGTGCTCCGGATTGTCTCCAGGAGGAACAAGCGTCCATCCCGTCAACACATTGGCGAAGCTGATCACGTCGTCCTGGGTGTAGCCGGTCCGCACACCCAGCGTGTGCAATTCCATGATCTCACGCGCAATGTTTTCGTTGAGGCCGCGGCTGCGGTTGATGCCGGCGATCGAGTTCGCGCCCATCGAGCCGAGATTATCGAGATAGAACAGCATCGCCGGGTGACCTTCGACCGCCAACAGAAGATCGACGAAGTGGCCGAGCGCATTGGCACGAACGGCCTCGCGCTCGTAAGCACCCGACATGCTCTGGATCTTGTAGGCCGAGATGCAGAAATGATTGGACCAGAACCACACCAGCCGCTCGGCAAAGCCGATGTCGGTGGCGAGCGCGGCTTCGGTGCGCAGCTTGGCTTCCTGCAAGTAGATCGGACGGCCGGGATCGGGAACGGCATCGGCCGCCTGCTTGGCCGCCATCTCGGCAGCATCCTTCTCCTGGCCCTGTGCTGGCGCTTGCCCCTCGGTCTGCGCCTGAGCCTGAGCCTGAGCCTGGTCACCCGGAGCAGTTGGCACCGCAGCCACCTGCTGCTTCTTGGCCTGTTGCTGCGCCTGCTTGGCGCGCGCGGCTCGCCGTGCATTGGCATCGGCCACTGTGCGATAGGCCTTCGCACTGGTGGGAAGGCTGGCGGCGGCGCTCAATCCGAGCGGCCGATCGAGCTCTGCGATCAACGCGCCGCGCGGGTCGGTCCCGACAGCCGCAAGTGATCCCGGTCGCGGCCCCATCCCGAACCGATGAAGCGCCAGCACCGCTTCAGCCTTTGCAGAATTGCTCATGGCGAACGCCCAATTCTCCGAGCCACCCGACGGCAGCGCGATGTTGCCGCGTGCGGACTACGAACCGTAATGCTACAGACCGTAACACTAGAGATCGGCTTGCGCAAGCCGGGATTGAAAACGCCGCTGCACTATCTCGGTAGAACAAGCGCGCATCCGCTGCCCGGCGGACGCGCGTGAGAGGCCTAGAAATTCGGCCCGAGCGCGATCTTCGCCGCGTGCTGCTCCCAAGGCCCAGGATTCAAGATGAGCCCAGAGACTTTGCCCGCGGCGTCCCTGACGAAGGCGATCCGGGTACGATCTTCGTCGGCTGCGGTGAATTCGTTGCTTGATGTCGCCACGAACGGGGTCGCCTTGCCCTTCTCGAATTCGAGGACCGGCCAGACCCCCGTCGCTTCCGCGACGAGCTTGCCTTCCGCGACGCGAACCTGAAGCCGGACCGAATTGACACGGCGGTCGGCTCTCACGACACTGAGGTCGTTCACGCCGTCTTGCCCTTTGTGGACGAGCTTCATCTTGACCGTCGTGTTGGCTGGCCCTCGCAGCTTGGCCAGGACATCGGCGAGCGCGAGGCCTCTGAGCGACGCGCCGTCAATTTCAGTGATGAGGTCGCCCGCCGTCACACCGGCCTTGGCTGCGGGGCTGCTGCCAGGGTTCGGCTTGTTGATCCTGAGCCCCTCCTGCTCCATGGCGACGAAATTCCCGATTCCAAGCCATCCGGTCTTGCCATCGGCCAGGCCCTGCCTGTCACGCGAGCTCACCGTGGCGCCGAAGTCATAGCTCCCGGCATAATCGGCGAGCGCTTCCGGGCTCAGGGTCACCGGCGCAACCGGCGGGACGGCGGACGACTCGGGAATCGTCAATGCGCCATAGACGAGGTGATTGATCCCCGAATACAGCACCGCCTGGCGCCCTTTGCTGCCGGGCGTCGCCTGGACCATCTGTACGCCGATCAATTGCTCGGCCGGATCGATCCAGAAATACGTGCTCCAATGTCCAGCCCAGGAAAAGCTTCCGACCGCTCCCGGTATCCAGCTTTGGACCGGATCGGTGCGGATGGCGAAGCCAAGCCCGAAGGTTGTTCCCGCGCGGGCGCCAACCTCGTCACCTCCGAAGATGGTGACACCCGATGGCAGTGCGTTCGTCGTCATCTGCTTCACCGCATGCTGGCTGAGCACGCGCACGCCATCGAGCTCGCCGCCATTGAGCAGCATCTGGCAAAAGCGGAGATAGTCGGGCGCGGTCGATACGAGTCCGCCGTCGCCGGAAAACAACTTTGGCGGCGTCGTGACATCCCAGATCGGCGGCCGTTCCGGCATGGGAGAATCGACCAGCCGATCGAGCTTCTCCTTCGGCACAAAGAAGCCGGTGTCGACCATATGCAGCGGACCAAAGATGCGGCTCTCCAGGAACTGATCGAAGGGCTGACCGGACGCCACTTCAACGACCCGGCTCAGCACTTCGGCGCTCCAGCCATATTCATGGACCTCGCCGGGCTCGTGCGCGAGCGGCAGGCGGGCCAGGCTCGACACGAATTCCGCCAACGTCGTGTCGCGTCTCCGCACGGCCCTCAAGCCGTAGAGCCCATGGATCGTCCGGATCCCGAAGTCGGCGCTTGCGTCGGCAAGGCCCCGTTCCGGGTAGGCAAAATCGAGCTCCGGATAGATCAGGCCAGACGTATGGCGCAACAGATCGCGAACCGTCATCGCACGTTTTGCTGGTTTTGGCAGACCGAGCCCGTACTCCATTTCGCCTGTCGCCGGGTCCGCCTTCTGGAAAGCGACCCGCATGTTCGCAAGCTCCGGCAGATATTGCGAGACGGGCGCGTCGAGGTCGAGCTTGCCCTCATCCACCAGAATCATGGCGGCGACACTGGCCACCGGCTTGGACATCGAGGCGATCCAGAAGATGGAATTCGTCTTCATCGGGACGGTCTTGGCGCGGTCCTGAAATCCGATGGCTTGCAAATAGGCGAGCTTGCCGCCCTTCGCGATGGCGACGACGGCACCGGGGAGAAGGCCGTCCGACGGCGAGAAAGAATCGAAGCGCGCCTGATACCACGGCGCGATCCGCGCCAGACGCGCGGCCGAGAACCCCAGGCTTTTCGCATCGCCCGGCGTCGCGAGGTCATCGGCGAACGCCGTCCCCGACAGGCAAAGCACAACGGGAATCGCCCACATCGATGCGACGAGTCTCACTCCGCAGTCTCCGCAGAAGCAGAAGCACAACAAATCTGAGCAGGCACTCCTGCGGCAGATGTGAACCGCTAGAAATTGGGTCCGAGCGCGATCTTCGTGATCGTGCCGTTCCTGACGCCGATGCGCCATTCCGCCGAGCCGTTGGCGAACTGGGCGACATAGATGTCGCTGTCGAGCGCGGTGACGCCACGGAACGAAACCGCGCGCAATGCGCCGAGCCGCGCCAGGATCGCCTGGTCGAACGGAAGCTGCTGACGCGTGATGTCGGCCACCTCCGACGTCATGCGCTCGTAGTCCGGCTGGCCCTTGCCGACGCCTTCGATATAGCGGCGCAGCATCTCCTCGCCATTGGCGACCGGAACGGCGCGGCGCGCTGCGCGCCCCGGCCGCGCGCCGATGTTCGACGCTTCGACATTGTGGAAGCGGGTCTGCCGCCCCGGCACGAGGACCTCGAGGCACCGCCCGGACTTGTCGGCAATCACCCAGGGGTTGTTCACGGTGGTCGTGGACGCCCAGGACACGTTGGGCCTGACGGTGCTCTGCATCCTGCGATTGCCATCGGCGTCGAGATTGAAGACCTGGATGTCGTCGCCCATCTCGTTATAGACCATGATCCTGATCGGCGAAGTGCCGGCGTGGCCGCGCACGCGCGCTTCCTCCGAGCAAGGCACGATACCGCCGAGCTCGTCATTGCCGTCGGGCCGGAAGATGACGTCGCCGGCCTTGCCGTCGGGCTCGATCATCAAGCGGAATTCTGCCGTGCCGTTCTCGAACTTCGCGCCATAGATGTCATAGCCGCCAGGGCCGACGCCGCGGAAGAAGAGCGATTCCACCACGCCTAGCGCCTGGAACGCCTCGCGCATTTCATTGAGCTGCCGGTGGACCTTGGCCGCAAGCGGCGCGCTCATGCGATCGTAGTTCGGCGTGCCGGCGCGCAGGTCTTCGATCCCGCGCAAGATCATCTCCTTGCCGCCCGCGACCGGGACCTGCTCCCTGAACCTGTCAGGAACTTCGGCAAGGCGGCGCGTGAAGTCCGCCTCGACCGCCTGGGCCACCGCTGCATCGACGCGAGGCGCGAGGCGCGCGCCGAACATCGCGCTCTGGACCAGCACGCGTGCGACCTTCGACTGCTCGTCGCGCAGGAAGATCAAGAGATGGTCGCCGCGGAAGGAGAAGGCGTCAGCGCCCTCGGCGAGGACCTGCGTTGCGCCCTGTCCCGTCTCACGCAACCAGAGACGATCGCCGTCACGCCGCAGCGTGAGCACGCGGTTCGGCGCGATCCTGTACCAGCCGACATATTGATCGAGCGACGCGGGGGCGACGGCCGCCGTCGGCGTCTCGGCGACGCGAACCGCGCGGATATCGCGGCCGTTCATGCGCAGCGTCAGCTCGGAGGAGCGGCGCTCCGCATCGAGCGGGAACGTGATCTCGCCGGACGAGGCCGCGTAGGCCGCGGTGCCGTCACTGCCAACCGTCAGGCGCAGCCTGCGCTGTCCGGTGAGCTGGCCGTAGAGGTCGTCGCCCTCGCGGAAGATGGCGAACACCGAGGCAGGACCCATGGCGTAGAAATTGACGAAGGGGCGGTAATGCTGGGCCGGCACCTCGCCGGTATCCGCAGCGACGGGCGCGGGGTCCGGGGTGCGATAGGCGATCATGCCGGCGGACACGATCACAGCCGGAATGATCGCGGCCGCGATCCACAGCCGCTTGCGCCAGCCGACCGCGACGGGCATGGCGGCGGCCGCGATGATGCGCTCGACGCGGGCGCGTACGGTCGATACCCGCGCCATCGCGAGCTCCACCGGCCGCGGATTTACGCTGGTCGCGACATCGAGCAGGATTTCGGCATAAGACCACCGGTCGTCGATGACTTCGATCGCCTCGGCGTCGCTGATGATCTCGGCGAGCTCGGCAAGGCGCGCGAGCTGCCACCACGAGAACGGACTGAACCAGAACACTGCACGGTTGAGCGAGGCGAGCAGCAGGACATAGAAATCGCGATTGGCGACGTGCGCGCCCTCATGCGCAAGCACCGCGAGGCGCTTCTTCGCATCCCAGCCGGAGAACTGCGGCGGCACCAGAATGGTCGAGCCGAACGTGACGGGACCGCCGACCTCGCGGCTGACGCGCACGTCGGCGTCGATCAGCTGCGGGCCGCTCATCGGCCTTGCCGCGCGTGCCAGACGCCAGGTCAGGCAGAGACCGATGGCCAGCCGCAGCAGCAACGCGCCGGCGACGCCGGCATAGACGATGGTGGCGACCAGCCACCAATTGATCGATACAGCAGCTTTTGCCGGCGCCACGACAGCCGCGCCCGGCGGAATTGGCAGCGCCGGTTGCGGGGCCTCCAGCATCGAGATGTCGGCCGGCAGGAAATCATCCGGCACGGATACCGGCAGAGGCATCCGGGTGATCGTCAGCGTCGGCCAATGCATCACGAAGGGCATCGCCAGCGATGCCAGCAGCACGACGACCCACGCCGTCATGTGGACGTGCGGATTGCGCACGCGAAACAGGTTGAGACCGAACCAGACGACGCCTCCCAGCACGAAGGAGCGTAGCGCCGCCTCAGCCAGAGTTGCGATCATTCTTTCTTCACTCCCCTCGCCTTCTTCGCCTTGGCCACCTGGTCGGCCAGTGTACGCAGCTGCTGCTGGTCGAGCATCGCATTGTCCACCATGCCGACGAGGACTTCCTCCATCGAGCCGTTGCAGAACCAGTCGACGATACGCTGCACCGCCTTGGCCGCGACCCGCGCGCGCTCTTCCGCAGCGTGGTAGACATAGGTGCGTCCGTCCACGGTGTGCCGAGCATAGCCCTTTTCTTCCAGCCGGCGCAGCACCGTGCGGACCGTGGATTCCTTTAGACGCCGCGACAGCCGCTCGCGCACGACTTCGGCCGTAACGGGACCATGGGCCCAAACCAATTGCATAACCTCGTGCTCGAGGTCGCCCAGTTCGGGCAAACGATCGTCCATGGCATCTGACCTTGCGGATTGAGTTTTCTTGTAACGCTACAGATCGTCGCATATGCGGCCGCGCCGCGCAACGGCGATTCCACCTGAAATGGCGTCGTGGGCCGGCCTGACGAGACGGATAAACTTTCGATTTTGGCCAGCAGCGTGCCTTGCCCCTCACCCGGATCGCTCACGCGATCCGACCTCTCCCCGCTGAAAAAGCGGGGAGAGGTTAAGAAGCGTCACCGCGAACGATCTGGCTGACCATCCGACGTCAGGGACGCACCACTCTCGCGCTCCCTCGCCCCGTTCTTACGGGGAGAGGGTTGGGGTGAGGGGCTGCCCCCACACGTTCGGCTGAAGTTGTGAGCCTCAATACTGCGGCTCGTACATCTGGGACTGGACCAGGCCCTTCACGTCGTTGGGAGCGGGGCCGTCGGCGAGACCGCGCTGGTAGGCGACGTCTGCCACCGCAACGGCGATGCGGGCCGAGACCTCACGGATGCGGGGCAGCGCCGGATAGAGGCTGCCCTGCGCGAGGTCCTCCTTGCCGACGCAATCGGCGAGCGTATGGGCGGCCGCCATGAACATCTCGTCCGTCACCAGGCGCGAACGGCTGGCGATGACGCCGAGGCCGACGCCGGGGAAGATATAGGAGTTGTTGCCCTGGCGCGGCACGAAGGTGCGGCCGTTGAGCGTCACCGGATCATAGGGACTGCCGCAGGCGAACAGTGCGCGGCCCTCGGTATAGCGGTAGGCATCCTCGGCCGAGCATTCGGCCTTCGAGGTCGGGTTGGAGAGCGCGAACACGATGGGCTGCTCGTTGAGCGCGGCCATCGCCTTGAGCACCTCGGGCGTGAAGGCGCCCCCGACCGCGGCGACACCGATGATCGCCGTCGGCTTCAGCGTCTTGATCGCGGTGAGGAAATCGGCGATCGGCGCTTGGCCGGCATGGGCATAGCGCAGCTTGTGGCCAGAGAGGCCATCACGGCCGCCGACGACGAGGCCGCGGGAATCCACCAGCCAGTTGCGCCGGAGAGCTTCCGCCTCGGAAATCCCCTCCGCCATCATGGCGGAGACGACGAGATCGGCGATGCCGGTTGCCGCCTCGCCCGCACCGAGGAACAGGATACGCTGATCCCTGAGCTTGCCGCCATTGACGCGCAGCGCGGAGAACAGGCCGGCGAGCGCCACGGCCGCGGTGCCCTGGATGTCGTCGTTGAAGACGCAGGCCTCGTCCCGATATTTGTGCAGCAGCTTGAACGCCGAGTGATTGGCGAAATCCTCAAACTGGATCAGCACGCCCGGAAACGTCTTTCGCGCAGCCTGCATGAACTCGTCGACGAAGCTGTCATAGGCCTCGCCGGTCAGCCGCCGCTCGCGCAGGCCCAGATAATAGGGATCATTCAAGAGCTCTTCGTTGTTGGTTCCGACGTCGAGCACGATCGGCAGGCAATGCTCGGGATGCACGCCGGCGCAGGCGGAATAGAGCGAGAGCTTTCCGACCGGGATGCCCATGCCGTTGGCGCCGAGATCGCCCAGCCCAAGGATGCGTTCGCCATCGGTCACGACGATCAGCTTGGCCGGATAGGGCCAGTTCTTCAGGATCTCCGCGATCTGGCCGCGATCGCGCGATGAGATGAACATGCCGCGCGGCCGCTGGAAGATCAGACCGTATTTCTGGCAGGCGAGCCCGACCGTCGGGGTGTAGATGATCGGCTGAATCTCGTCGATATTGTCGACGACGACGCGGAAGAACAGCGCCTCGTTGCGGTCATGCAGCGCATTCAGCGCGACGTATTTCTCCAGATCCGTCGGCAGCGTGCGCAGATTGGTCAGCACGCGCTCGACCTGGGTCTCCATCGTCAGCACGCAGGGCGGCAGCAGGCCGCGCAGGCCGAGCGCATCGCGCTCCGCTTCCGTGAAGGCGGTGCCCTTGTTGAGCAAGGGATCGCGCAGCAGCGTCATGCCGTGAGCGGGGTCGGATGATGTCGATTGGGCGCTGACCCGAGCAGGTCTATTCACGAAATCCCCCAGGGAGTTTCTTATTGAAGGGCAAACATTGTCGGCCAGCGCTCACCTGAGATCAAGGACGTAGAGACTCAAGGCTCGATTGTGATCTCGCACCGCAGCGAGATTTCGTGAAAAGCCGGCATTTGCGCGCGAGAAGAGGTCAACGCAGCAGAACTACTCGGGCTTGATGTCGGCGGCCTTCACGATCGGCCACCATTTCTCGGTCTCCGCCTTCTGGAATGCGCCGAGCGCCGAAGGCGATTGCTGGTCGGCAGGCGGAATCTCCTGCCCCAATTCGGCGAAACGCTGCTTGACAACGGGATCGGCAAGCACCGCGACGATGGCCGCGTTGAGCTTTGTGACGATCTCCTTCGGCGTGTTCTTCGGTGCCCAGATGCCGTGCCAGTAGGAGATGTAGAGACCGGGCAGGCCCGCCTCGTCGACGGTCGGGATATCAGGCGCGGACGCGAGCCGCGTCGGCGACGTCACCGCGAACGCCTTGATCGCGCCGTTCTTGTATTGCGGCAGCGAGTTCGAGGCCTGGTCGAACATGATGTCGATCTGGCCGGCGACGAGATCGATCATGGCGGGTCCGGCGCCGCGATAAGGCACGAACTGGAAATCGGTCCCGGTCTTCTCCTTGAAGAAGACGCCCGCGACGTGTGCGCCCGTGCCGGCACCAGCCGTGCCAGCAGTCGCCTTGCCGGGGCTGGCCTTCAGCCACGCAATCATCTCTTTCAGATTGTTGGCCTCGAGCGACTTCCGGCCAACGATCAGCTGCGTTCCCATCGCGATCGTCGCGACCGGCTCGAAATCGGCGATCACATCATAGGGCAGCTTGAAGATTGCGCCGTTCAGCACATGCGTGCCCCAATGGCCGATGGTGATCGTCGTGCCGTCAGGCGTCGCGCGCGCGACGCGGGCGCCCGCAATGCTGCCGGAGGCACCGGCGACGTTCTCGACCACGACGGTCGTGTGCAGCTGAGCGGCGATCCGCTCGGACAGGATCCGCGCCAGCGTGTCGGTCGGGCCACCCGCCGCGAACGGCACCACGAGGGTGATGGGGCGCGACGGGAACGGCTGGGCGCCCGCCGGTACGGTCCACGCCGCACATCCGATCAACGCGCAAATGACGATCACATGACCGCGTAGTCCGGCCCACAGCCCCTGCATTCCATCCACCCTTTTTCATCGCCCGCATGTTGTCAGCGGGCTGGGGCCGGAGTGAACGCTGCCGGGCGGGCAGAGGCAAGCTGGAAATTATGCCGAGCGCTAACCAGCCGCCCGCCGCGGGGCCAGATTGGTGGCGCCATCAGCCGGCGGCGCGATCTGCATCAGGATAGTCTGGACCGGGGATGCGACCTCGATGCCGTTCTGCTGGAAGCGCAGCTTCATGCGGCGGTTGAATTCGCGCTGGACCGGCCAGCGGCCGGCCTCCGTGCAGCGGATCTGGCCGACGATCGACACCATGGCACCATCGACCTTGTCGATGCCCCACAGATCGAGGTCGCCGCGAATTGCCGCGCGAAACTCCGGCTCGCGGCGCATCTCCTCGACGATGTCCTTGAGGATCTGGCCGGCGCGGTCGGTGTCTTCCTTGTAGGCGACATTGACGCTGACGGATGCATTGCCGGCGCCGCGGCTGGCATTGGTGATGGTCGTCACCGCGCTGAACGGCACGATGTGCACGGCGCCGTCGCCGGCGCGCAGACGAATGGTGCGGATCGAGACGTTCTCGACCACGCCGGACAGCCCCGAGACGCTGACATTATCGCCGACCTGGACCGTGTTCTCCAGCAGCAGGAACAGGCCGGTGATGAGATCCTGCACCAGCTTCTGCGAGCCGAAGCCGATGGCGATGCCGACGATACCGGCGCCGGCCAGCAGCGGCGCGACGTTGACGCCGATCTCGCTCAGCGCCGTGAGGCCGACGACCGTGGCGATCAGGCAGAGCAGCGCCGTCCGCAGCATCGGCTGGAAGGTGCGCAGGCGCGCGGCGCGGGCGTAGTGCCCGTCGCGCGACAGCGTGTTGATCTGGCGGTCCAGCAGCGCGTTGCTGGCTTCCCAGATGGCGGCAGCAATGAGCACGGCGATGCCGATGGTCGCCACCGCCGAAATCAGCCGGCCGCCGATCTGGCCTCCATAGAACCAGACGATGGCGTCGACGCCCCAGACTTCGAGCACGGCCACGAAGCCGATGAACGCGATCACGCTGGATACGATCTTGCGCAGCAACGGCAGATAGCGGTTGGCGCGGATCTCGAGGCCCGGAAAGCGCTGGAGGATCTCCGGCCTGATGCGGAAGCCGCGGTCGATCAGGCTCAGCGTCACCATGATGGCGACGCGCGTGATCAGCGCGACCACGACGGTGCCGACGAAATATTGCAGCAGCAGCGAATAGCCATTGCGGATGTTGAGCGCCCACACCGCCCACAGCGCAAGGTCGAGCGCGATGGCGAGATAGTGCCAGCCGCCGGCAATGCGGTTGCGCAGGCGCGCCGCGATCCCCTGCCGCTCCGCCGGGGCGCGGATGGCTTCGGCGACCTGGCGGCGGCATTGCAGGATGATGACGACGACGAAGAGATGCACGACCAGCAACACCATGCGCAGCAGCGCGGCATAGCCGGCGCGATGCAGGCCGAGCAGCAGCGCCACATTGGCGAAGGCGATGCCGGAGACACCGACGCCGACGATGCGCCGCGCCCAGATCTCGATATAGGCCGCGGTTTCTGCCCGAACCGGAACCAGGCCAAACGGCCCCGCCAGCGCGCGGACGACGCAGATGAGCCCGCGCGAGAACGCATAGGCATTGACGACGGCCAGGATCACGAGGCGGACGGTTGCTGGATCGCCGATCTCCGTGCCGAGCAGTGCGGTTGCGACACCGATGAAAACGAACACGGGAAGCAGCTCGAGCAGGAGACGCCCGAGCACGAAGGGCAGCCGCAGCAGCAATTGCCAGACACGTGCGAGACTGTGGCGGCGCTTGTGCAGTTCGGGCGCGGGCGTGACATCGGCGACCGATGAGGGCGGATCGGCGATGGGCAGCACCTGCGCCGGCAGGCGCGCGGTTTGGGGTACGCGTCCTTCCAGGAAGGCGACCGGTCGCCGGATCGCGCGGAAGATCACCCACTCCGCCGCAATGGCGCAGCCGAGCACCAGCGCGAGCTTCCACGCGATCTCGATCAGGAGGTTGTAGGCGACGGGATCGTTGGCGGTCCGTACGATCCAGTAATAGAAGGCGGGGAAATGCGTCAGCGTCCGCGCCACGTCGGCGATCTCGCGCGATATCTCGCCGATCTCTTCCGACACCGTGAGCAGGAGCTGTGCGCCAAGGCCGTCGGCCGAGAGCGGGATCGGCGATTTCTGCTCGGGCGCGGCGGGCACGGGCTGCTGCTGACCGGGCACATTCGCGATCACGCGCAGCGTATCGATCATCTTCGCACGTTTTTTGTCGTCCTGGAGCGTCTCCAGCGCCCGCTTGGCTTCCTCCGGCGACAGTGCGGCGGCCCTATTGGCGGCCGGCGGCTCGGCGCGAACGGTGGAAAGAGATGAGATCGCGATGAAGAGAGCGGCGAGGAACGCCGGGGCAAGCTTGTGCGACACGAGGATTCCCTGGAAAAGCGCATGCGCCGGCGGAGTCGGGACTGTCGCCGCCGAAGCACTGCGTCATGTCGTATCGACGCTATTCGCCCCGGCGCTGTGTCGGAAGTTGGCCAACGCGGCGACATTCTCTTGGCATTTGCCGCGGTGCAGGAACGGGAACCGTCGGCCCCGTGCGGCCGAACATCAACCGAGTGCGATGCGCACAGCAAAGCTCGTCCGTCATTCCGGGAGTCGGCCCGGAATGACGGCGAGGAGGAGGAGGAGAGAGCAGGATGTCAAAGCGCCTATCGCGGCGGCCGCATCACGGCCATCCGACATGATCGGTGTGATGCAAAATACAGCGCCGGGAAGGTAGGGGCTTTGCCTCACTGATGCAGCCCGCTAAACCTTGACCCGGCGTGCCGTTCGCGGTTTCTGCCGCTATGCGATAGTCCGAACGAGCTCCATCGCACTTAACGCGGCTGGATCTGCGGAGGTGGAGTCATAGACCTCCCCTTGCTCATGAGGTGGACGTTACGCGTCGCGTATTCGCGACCAGCACGATGCTCCTCCCGTGACATAAAACTGTCAAGCAGGATCAATGGTGCCGGTATCACATTTGAGGACGTGTTCCCTCCCACCTCGACAGATTGATCACAGTGGATCAGGGAATAAATTCCCTCCCGCCGCGTTTGTGTCAGAGAGTCCATTCGCCTTCCGCATTCCATCCATTTCCAGAAAGCAAGACATGAAAGCATTACTTTGCATCGCCGCTGTCGCGGCCCTCCTGACTGGATCAGCCTTCGCGCAGACCCCGCCGCAGACCTCGACCAAGAAGGTCGACGGCACCGAGAACGTCTACGTCTTCCGCTATGGCGGTCATCAGTCGATGTTCATCGTGACGCCGCAGGGCGTGATCGCGACCGACCCGATCTCGTATTTGCGTCCGGCAAAGCCCTATATCGACGCCATCAAGGCCGTCACCGACAAGCCGATCAAATACGTCATCTACAGCCACCACCATTACGACCACATCGCCGGCGGCCAGCCCTTCAAGGATCTCGGTGCCACCTTCATTGCGCACCGGCGGACCAAGGAGCGCCTGCTCGAGCTGAAGAAGCAGAATTCGCTGCTCGCCGATGTCGTGATGCCGGACCAGGTGATCGACGACAAGAAGAGCATCACGCTCGGCGGCACCACGCTGGAGCTGAACTATGTCGGCCGCAACCACTCCGACAATTCGCTGGTGATGCGGCTGCCGAAGGAGAAGATCGTCTTCGTCGTCGACTTCGCGCCGATCGAGTCCGTGCAGTTCCGCAACATTCCCGACAACGCCTCGCCGGTCGAGTATATCGCCTCGCTGAAGAAGCTGGCCTCGCTCGACTGGGAGCGGATGATCCCCGGCCATCCCTATGCCGGAGGGCGCTTTGGCACCAAGAAGGACGTCGAGGACGACATCGCGTACATGGAAGATCTGTCCGCGGAGGTGAAGAAGGCCGCCGATGCCGGCAAATGCTTCGACACCGCGATGAAGGAAGTGAAGCTGCCGAAATACGAGAAATGGGCGAATTACGAGACCGCCCTTCCCGCCAATATCGAGCGTTTCTGCTACTGGTGGGGCCGCGGGTATTGAGGGTCGGCTTGCTCAGACGCGACGAGCTTCGCTCGCGCTGAGATCGTAGGGTGGGCAAAGGCGCTCTTGCGCCGTGCTCACCACCTCTCGCCGGATGAAGATTGGTGGGCACGCTTTGCTTTGCCCACCCTAGGGATCGCCGCTAGCGAACGCGCCGCCCTGTCCTCGCCGACGGCGCCTGCGCGAAATACGGATTCGTCAGACATGTCGCCGGACGCCCCTGCGCGCTTGCCTGACACTGGGCGAACGAGGAGAAAATGCAGTCCATCCGCTCGCCCTCCAACTCGCCGAAGACGTGCAGGCAGACCGGCGCATCGCCCCCATAGGTCTGGGCGCGCGCGGAACCGGCGATCGAGAGCGCGGCGAACAGGGAAACGACGACAGCAGGCTTGTACACGACAACCTCGAAATCAGAGAAACATTTCAGTCAAATCAACCGTCGACGAGCTGCCGATCAAGTCGAAGTTTTGCGTCAGCCAGCTTCGCGCGGCCTCGCGCCCCTCGTCACGCAGACGGCACAACAGACTCCATTCGGGATGGAACTGCGTGGCCGTTCCGAGCTGCGACATCAATTGGTCGTTTCCAATCCAGTGCATGAACATGCGGCTGTGCGTGTTGCGATCGAGCTCGCCATTGTCGATCAGCCGGGTCGCGAAGGCAATCGCGCGCATCTCACGCATCAGTGACGAATTGAAGCTGATCTCGTTGATGCGATGGAGAACGTCGGCGGCGCTCGCCGGCAGTTCGTCACGCCGGATCGCGGTCACCTGCACGATGATGACGTCTTGGCTACCTTTTCGATAGATCAGCGGAAAGATCGCGGGATTTCCGAGATAGCCGCCATCCCAATAATGCTCGCCGTCGATCTCGACCGCCTGGAAATATGGCGGCAAACAGGCCGAGGCGAGCACGGTCTCCGCGCTGAGCAGCGGCGTCTGGAACACCTTGATCTTGCCGGTACGGACATTCGTTGCGTTGAGAAAGAGCTGCGGTGCGTCCGGCGATGAATTGAGCCGATCGAAATCGACCACGCGTAGCAGCAACGACCGGAGCGGATTGAAGTGGAGGGGGTTGAGCAGGTTCGGCGGCACCGTGTGCGTCAGCGTGTGGATGAAAGCATGGACAGGGTGATATTCCGGCGGCAGCTTGAGGGCCTGGATCAACTGGTTGAGTGGCGAGAACAGGTCATAGACCTGATCCATCCGCGAGACCTCGTACCAGAACGCATGCAGGTTCTGCCGCGCCGCCTCGGCTCCACCGATGGCCATGCCTGAGGCCAGCACCACCGCATTCATCGCGCCCGCGCTTGTAGCGCTGATCGCCTCGATGGCGAGCCTGCCGTCCTCGAGCACGTGGTCCAGCACGCCCCAGACGAAGGCGCCGTGCGCGCCGCCGCCCTGGAGCGCGAAGTTGACGTTCTTCTGGTTGCTGGTCTCACGGGCGGTCACTTTGCGGGCTTCCGGCCTCCCTTCCCCTCGCGCTCCAGCGCCTTGCGCACCTCGTCGAATTCGCCAAGCGAGGCCTTGTCGGCGCGGGGGAAGCGCAGGTCGAGCTTTTCGAGCGCCGCGACGATCGCCGAGCCGATCACGACGCGCGCGAACCATTTGTGGTCGGCCGGCACGACATACCAGGGCGCGTGCGACGTTGCCGTATGCCGGACGATGTCCTGATAGACCGCCTGGTAGCGCGGCCACAGCGCGCGCTCCTTGATGTCGTCCATCGAGAACTTCCACTGCTTGGCCGGTTCCTCGAGCCGCTCAAGGAAGCGCTCGCGCTGCTCCTCCTTGGATAGATTGAGGAAGAATTTCAGAACCACCGTGCCGTTGCGGCTGAGATGGCGCTCGAAAGCGGAGATGTCCTCGAACCGCTCCTTCCAGATGTTCTTGGTGACGAGCCCTTGCGGCAGCTTCTGCCTGGCAAGAATCTCCGGGTGCACCCGCGTGACCAGGCACTCCTCGTAATGGGAGCGGTTGAAGATGCCGATATGGCCGCGCTCGGGCAGCGCGATCGCGTGGCGCCAGAGGAAATCGTGATCGAGCTCCTTGGTGCTCGGCGCCTTGAAAGCATGGACCTCGCAGCCCTGCGGATTGATGCCCTCGAAGATCGCCTTGATCGCAGAATCCTTGCCGGCGGCGTCCATGGCCTGGAGCACGATCAGCACCGACCAGCGGTCCTGGGCGTAGAGCTTCTCCTGAAACTCGATCATCCGCTTCTTGTTGGCGTCGAGAATCTCCTGCGCCTTCTCCTTGTCGAGATCGCCCTTCTCGTTGGTCTTGTAATCCTTGAGGTGAAACTTGCCCGATCCGTCGTAACGGAACGGCGTGATGTAGCTGTCAAGTTCCTGGGCGAGCGATTTGGACGGCTTCTTGCTCATGAGCGCGGGGCACCTTGCGTTGCGGCTTCAATCGGTCGAGCAGGCTACCAAGGATGCCCTTGGGAAGGAATATGATGAAAAGGACCAGCAGCACGCCATAGACGAGGTTGTCCCAGCCGACCGCCTTGGTGCCGAAGCCGATACGCAGGGTTTCCGCCAGCAGAATGGTGATGACAGCGCCAAAGGTCGGGCCGAGCGAGACGAACAGGCCGCCGACGATGGCCGCGAACACCATCTGGAGAGACACCGCGATGCCGCTGACGGTGTCGGGGGTGATGAACATCTGGTACTGGCAGTACATTGCGCCGGCGAGCGCCGTCATCACCGCACTGAGCAGCGTGATCTTCAGCTTCTCCGCGGTGACATCGACGCCGGCGGCGGCCGCGGCATCCTCGTCCTCCGAGATCGCCTCGAGCGCGTAGCGGGCCATGCTGCGGTCGACCCAGTGCCAGACCACGATGCCGAAAAGCCAGACCCCGAGCGCGATCAGATACCAGGTCGTCTTGTCGTCGAATTGCAGCGCCAGCAGCTTGTTGCCGGAGGCGCGATTCGGCGTATAGCCGAGCGAGCCGCCGGTATAGTCGCGCGTCGCGGTAATGACCTGAAGCACGATGCCTGACAGCGCCAGCGTCACCAGCACGAAATAATGTCCGGTGATACGGAAGCGGAAGCAGGGATAGCCGACGATTAGCGCCAGCGCACCCGCCGCAACCATGCTGATGGGGATGCCGATCCAGGGCGACCAGCCCAGATGATTCCAGAGCAGCGCGGTGACATAGGCGCCGATCCCCATGAAGCCGCCATGGCCGAGCGAGACCAGACCGAACCGTCCCATCATCGACCAGGACGTGTAGGCGAACGACCAGATCAGGATCAGCACCAGAATGTGCAGATGATAGGGGTCGCGATAGAGGAAGGGCAGCGCGATCAATGCTGCAAGCCCGATTGCCCACGCCACAAGCCGGCCCTGCCCCATCATCGGCGCCTCGCAAGCAGGCCCGCGGGCCGGATGAACATCATGACGATGAAGAAGGCGAAGGCGAGCACGTAGCCCCATTCGAGGTCGGAGAACAGGCCGCCGAGCGAGATGATCTCGGCGAACACAAAGGCGGCGATGAAGCCGCCGATGAAATTGCCGAGCCCCCCGAGCACGCAGATCAGGAAGGTGATCGGTCCGAAGGAGAGGCCGACGAAGGGATGCACGTCATATTGCAGCACCAGCAGGCAAGCGGCGAGCCCAGCCAGCGCGCCGCCGAGCGCGGAGGTGATGAGATACATTCTCTTCGTGTCGACGCCCATCAGCGCCATGATCTGCCGATCCTGGGAGATGGCGCGGATCGCGGTGCCGGTGAAGGTGCGGGTCATGAACAGGTACACTGCGACCATGCCGACCAGCGCGGCCAGAAAGGATAGCAGCCGCGCGTAGCTGAAATTCATGTCGCCGAAGGCGAGCACCGGCAGGCGGATGCCGAGATTGCGGAAGTCGATGCCGAAGGCGACGGTGGCAAAGCTCTGGAGCACGAACAGCACCCCGCCTGTCGCAAGCAGCTGGTTGATCGGCGGCGCGGTGAGCAGCGGCGCGATCACGAGGTAGTGCAGCGCGGCGCCGAGGATCGCGACGAGCAAAATGGTGAACGGCGCTGCGATGAAGTAGCTGAGGCCGTAATACTGCACGATGAAATACATGGCGTACATGCCGATCATCACCAGCTCTGCGTAGCAGATCCAGGTCACGTCGATGACGCCAAAGATCAAATTGAGCCCGAGCGCGAGCAGTGCCAGCACGCCGCCGAGCAGGATGCCGTTGATCACGGCCTCCAGCAGATAGATGTCGAAAATGCCCAAAAAAGCTTGCATGCCTGCATGAACCTCATACCCCGAGATACGCTTCCTTGACCGTGTCGCTCGCCAGCATCTCGGCCGAGGTGCCGGACGCCCGGATCGTGCCCGCCTCGATCAGATAGGCGCGATCAACCACTTTCAGCACCTGCTGCACGTTTTGCTCGACGATCAGCACCGTCAGGCCACGGGCGCGGATCCGCTTCACCAGCTCGAACACCTGCTGCACCACGACTGGCGCCAGCCCCGCCGACGGCTCGTCGAGCAGCAGGAGTTTTGGATTCGACATCAGCGCGCGGCCGATCGCGCACATCTGCTGCTCGCCGCCGGACATGGTGCCGGCCATCTGGTGGCGGCGTTCCTTCAGGCGCGGAAACAGGTCGAACACGACATCCAGCCGCTCGGCATAGTGGCCGCGCGCTTCCTTCATGAAGGCGCCCATCTTGAGATTGTCGTCGACCGTGAGCTGCGGAAACAGCCGCCGGTTCTCCGGCACATGGGCGATCCCGAGGCTGACGATCTTGTGCGGCGGCGTCGCCACGACATCGACGCCCTCCATCCTGATCGACCCGCGCGTGGGACGGATCAGGCCGGAGATGACGCGCATCAGGGTGGTCTTGCCGGCGCCGTTCGGACCGATGACGCCGACGGCCTCGCCCGCTTTCACGTCAAGATTGACGTCGAACAGCGCCTGGAACGTGCCGTAACCCGCGCTGACCGAACGAAGCTCCAGCATCGTCTAGCCTCCCGAGCGGCGGCGCGCTTCCGCCGCCGCGGCCTGCGTGGTCTCGGCATCGGTGCCGAGATAGACCTCGATGACGCGCGGGTCGCCGGCAACCGCGCTCGGCAAGCCTTCCGAGATCTTCTCGCCGTGATCGAGCACCATGACGCGGTCGACGACGCGCATCAGCACGCCCATGATGTGCTCGACCCAGATGATCGTGATGCCGAGCTCGTCGCGGATGTTGCGCAGCATGTCCGCCGCCTGGTCCATCTCGGTCTCGTCGAGACCGCCGAGGCTCTCGTCGGCAAGCAGCAGTTTTGGCGCGGTGGCGAGCGCCTTCGCCAATTCGAGCTTCTTCAGGCCGGCTGCGCCCAGGCCATCGACGCTGGCATGGCGATCGGTCGGCAAGCCCACCATCGCAAGTGACCGCTCGGCCGCCTCCTCCGCCCTGGCACGGCTGTGGCGGCCCTGGCCGTAGAAGCCGGCCAGTGCGACATTCTCGAAGATTGTCAGGCGCCGGAACGGCCGCGGAATCTGGAAGGTGCGGCCGATGCCGCTGTTGATGATCCGGTGCGGCGCAAGGCCTGCGATCTCGGCGCCGCCGAACAGGATCGAGCCGGTTGTCGGCGCCAGCGTGCCGGAGAGCATGTTGAAGATCGTGCTCTTGCCCGAGCCGTTGGGGCCGATCAGGCCGAGGATCTCGCCCTGATCGACCCGAAACGACACGTTGTTGACGGCGGTGAAGCCACCAAACCGCTTCACCAGCCCGCTGACTTCCAGCACCGCCCTGCTCCGCCGCTACTGGTTGCTGTAGGTGGTGCCCTTCGGCAGCGGCAGCACGGCCTCGCGCTGCGCCTGACTCTTGGGCCACACCACAGAGGATTTGTCGTCGATGTACTGGATCACGACCGGGAATGAGCGCTCGTTCTGCCCGGCCATCGGCGTGCCCTCGCCGTAGAACTTGACGCCGAAGCCGAGCATCGTGCCGCCTTCGGGGATGTCGGTGTCGAGCGCGGCCTTGCGCAGCGCGTCGGGATCGACGCCGCCATACTTTTTGATCGCGCGGGGCAGCACATCACTCATGAACACGTAAGTGTTGGACGCGCCGATGCCGACATGCGCCGAGCGGATGGCAACGCCGGGCCTGATCTTGTCGAACTCCTCGCCGACCATCTTGATGACGGGCGGGAGCTTGGGATCCATGGTCTTCTGGTTGGCGAGCCAGATCGAGATCGGGTCGGTGTTGAAGATGTAGGTAGCGTCGACCCCCATCCCCTCTTTCAGCTTCTCGTAGACGCCGTAGCCGGCGCCATGGCCCATCAGCGCGCCGAACTTCAGCCCCTGCTCGCGGGCCTGGCGCAGCAACAGCGTGATGTCAGGGTTGTAGCCGGTGTGGAAGATGACATCGGGCTTGGCACGCTTCAGCTTGGTCACCAGCGCGGAGAGATCGGGCGCCGTCGCCGAATAGCCTTCCTTCATCACGACGTTGAAGCCCGCCTTCTTCGCGCCTGCCTCATTGCCCCTGGAGACGTCGACGCCATAGGCGCCATCCTCGTGGATGATGGCGACGCGCAGGTCCTTCGGCTCCTTGTCGAACTTCGCCTTGGCATTCTGCGCGATGAAATCCATCGTCATCATGCCGAACTGGTCGCCGCTCGCCTGCGGGCGGAACACGTATTTGTAGCCCTTGTCGTTGAACACGGCCGACGAGATGCAGGTCGTCATCCACATGAACTTCTTGAGCTGCTCGACGCGGGCGGCGACCGGCACGCATTGCGCCGAGGAGAAGAAGCCGAGCACCATGTCCACCTTCTCCTGCTCGAGCAGGCGGACGGATTCGTTGATGGCGATGTCGGGCTTGCTCTGCGCGTCGGCGTAGACCGCCTCGATCATGTAGCCCTCGACGCCGGTCTTGGCGAAATGGTCGAGAATAATTTTTGCGCCGATATAGCCGAGCTCAGATCCACCGCCCGCGAGAGGCCCGGTCAGGTCGAAAACAACGCCGATCTTGATCTTCTTCTCTTGAGCCTGGGCCGAAGCCATCAAGCCCGTCGCTGATATCGCGACCAACAGCCCACGTACCAAGCGGGCAGCCATGCGCAGGCGCATTAAAACCTCCCTGGACGATTGTGCATTGCAGTCTTCTTGCTTTTGCTTTTTGGCCCATCACATGGGCTGGGGGCAGCGATGTCAAGCCTCGCGCTTCAGCGCGACGCGAACTGCTGCTCGATAAAGGCCGTGACAAATCGCGGCATGGTCGGCGTGAGATCACTCATCCCGCGCACGAGATGAATGGCCGACAACTCCGGTTCGGCTTCGCGGGCGAGGTTGGCCTCGATCCGGGCCCGGGCCACGTCACCCGGCATGTCCAGGTTGATGATTTGAATCATTGCAATCGACGGACCAGTGACGACACAGTGCCAGTCCGGCTGGGTCCGGTAGTCGGCCGCGGTCAAGCCGGTCTCTTCCCCGAGTTCGCGGATGACACTGCCGGGAATGTCGAGCGCGCCGTCACTGACGTCGTCCAGATCGGGCGTGCCCGAGGGGAAATAGATGCGGCCCGCATTGGCGGTGTGCTGCGCCATCTCGCCCATGATGAAGGCGCCGTCGGAGGCGCGCAGCGCGCCCATGCCAAAACCGTTGAACACGGCCCTGTCGGGAAAGCCCCAGTCGCGCCAGGCAAGGAAGCTCGCGAAATCCGTCTCGAAATAGGTCGCGGCGAGATGGCCGTCCGTGAACACGGCATCGCGCCCGAGCAGGACGCGGCCGTTCCACATCTTCGGCCGCTCGCGCTGCTTCTCGGCGAAATGCGCCGCGATCTCGGCGCGGCGTTCCTCCGCGAACGGCCAGGCGATTGGCCGCACGGCAAGATCAAGCGTCGTGACGCGATGAATGACCAATGACGTCATGACAGCTGATTACAATGCCTTCGCGTCAGTTATTTGGCATTCCCCGTGGTCTTCTTGGCCTGATCGACATACTTGTTGGTAAAGGTCTTGCTGACGTCGATCTTGGCGGCGGCCACCTCGGGCGAGCCGACGCTGAACACCGCGAGCACCGCGTCCGCGCCCTTCGGGTCCATCTTGCCGGTTTCGGAGAACATCGGGATCGTGTTCTTCAGCGCGGCGAGATAAAGCTCCTTGTTCTTGCCGACCATCTCGTCCGGCATCTTCGCCATGATCTCCTCCGGCGAATGCGAATGGATCCAGCCGATCGTGGCCAGCATTGCGTTGGTGAGCGCCTGCGTTTCCTTCTCGTGGCCGTTGATCCAGGCCACGGTCGAGTACAGCGCGCCGCCCGGATATTCGCCGCCGAACGTCTCGAGCGTGTCCTTCTGGGTCCGGGTGTCGCTGAGGATGAGCAGATCCTTGTGGCTGCCTTGGAGCACGGTGACGGAGGGATCGAGCATCACGGCGGCGTCAATCTGCCCCTGCTCCATCGCGGCCACGGCGGTGGCGCCGAGGCCGACGCCGATCACGGCGGTGCCGGCGGGATCGAGCCCGTTCTTCTTGAGCAAATATTTGAGGAAGAAGTCGGTCGAGGAGCCGGGCGCGCTGACGCCGACCTTCTTGCCGGCGAGATCCTTGATCGACTTGATTTCGTTCGTGTGCGACGGCGAGACCACCAGCACGAGGCCGGGATAACGGTCATAGACCACGAAGGCTTGAAGCTCCTGCTTCTTGGCGGCGAGGTTGACGCAATGGTCGAAATAGCCGGAGACCACGTCGGCGCTGCCGCCGAGCACGGCCTTCAGCGCGTCCGAGCCGCCCTTGAGGTCCACGAGCTCGACATTGAGGCCCGCCTTCTCGTATTCGCCGAGCTGCTTTGCCAGCACCGTCGGCAGATAGCACAGGCAGGCGCCGCCGCCGATCGCGATGGTGACCTTGCTTTGCGCCGCGGCAAGACCGGTGGTGAGCGTGAGCGCGAGCAGCGCGCCGGCGAGCCTGGCAATCGTGTTCTTCATTGGTTTCCTCCGTTCGGCCGGCGGCACCATAGAGCAGCGGGACTGGCTTGAGAAGCACCGCTTAAGTGGCACTGGCCATTGGCCTTTCGGCGCAATAACATGCTCAGACAAGAACAATTCTTGATGGGGAGGATCATCCATGAATCGCCTTGCAATCGGGCTGTCGATCGCCGCCGCCTTTGCCGCCGGATGCGGCGCAAACCAACTGCTCCGGCCGGCGCTGGCCGCGGAGAACGTCACCGCGCAGATCATCCATACCGGCGAGATGGAAGGCGACGCGCTCGGGCCCGCCAACAATGTCGGCTACCGTTCCAAGATGTTTGCCAGCGCCGACGGCGCCACCATCTCGATCCAGGTCGGCAATGTGCCCAAGCACATGCATCCCAACACCAACGAGATCCAGTACATCCTGGACGGGACCGGGACGATCTGGCTCGGCGACAAGGAGGTGACGGTGAAACCCGGCGACCTCGTCATCATCCCCAAGGGAACGCCGCATGGCGGCACCAAGCCGATCAGCGGTCAAGTCAAGGCCATCGCGATCAAGACGCCTCCGCAGGCGCCCGATGACACCAAGCTGCTGGATTAGGCTCCCCGCAACTCGGGCCGGTTGAACGTTCGGGCTCGCACTGCCGTGCGGGCCCATTTCGTCGGTTTCGAGGCTAGATCGGGCGCGTCTGCTTCCGGATCTCGTTCGCGATCGGCTTGAGGGTGTCTCCCGGAAGCTGGCCGACGAGCGTGTAACCCATGCCGCCATCTGCCCACACGAAGCCCGCGACATCGCCGGTCGATTGCGGCATCATCGGCGTATCCAGGTTGCGGTTGCTCATCGGACGCGTCAGCACGACAAGCCGGTCGCCGCGATCGTCATCGTACATGAACATCGCGGCCGGGCCGTGCGACGTCGCAACCAGGCGACCGCCCATCAACCGATAACCTGAGCCGGAGAGGTCCGGCACCTTGACCGGCTGTTTCAGCCGATTCGATACCCATCGCGTGAGCTCGGCACTGTCGGACGCCCTTATCTCGACCGGCCGCACGCGGTCCGGTGCGTAAACGCCATACGAATAGGCCGCCTCCTGTGCCAGCGCAGACAGTCCGTTCGAGCCCTCCTGCAAGACGCCGCGCATGGTCCATCCGCCGAGACCGCCGATGCCGAGAAGCAACATCGCAGCGATCGCCCACCACGCCCGCATGGGAGACCGCCTCCGGCTTTCGATGATGTGCGACAGATTCAGCTCGGCCGGCAACGGCTCGTCGGCGATCGACGCAAATGCCCCGCGCAGCTGCTCGCGCTGGGTGGCGAAGGCCGCAACGCGCGTGGCGACATCCTGATGATCGTCCAGATAGGATGCGACCTCCGCGCGCCGCTCAGGCTCGAGCGCCTGGTCGACATAGGCGTGGAGATCATCCTCGGTGATCGGCCGGCGGTTCATTTCACGCCCCGCAATGCCACGACGTTCCCTGGAGCCACGCCCTCCATCTCCTGCAATAGCCTCTCCCGCGCGCGCGACAGGCGTGACATCACGGTCCCGACCGGGATCTTCAGCACTCCCGCGGCGTCCGCGTAGGATAGATCCTCAACCGCAACAAGCAACAACACGGCACGCTGCTCTTCCGGCAGTCTCGCAAGCTTTTTCAGGACATCCTGATAGATCAGCCTGTGCTCCTGCGCGGCGGCACTGACAAGCTCACGCTCGCCTGCATCGTCGATCGGCATATGCCTGCCCCGCGCCGTCGCCTGACGGAATTGCGTGACCGCCAGATTGTGGAGGATGCTGAACAGCCAGGCGCGCACGCTGCCGTCGCGCCGCTGATGCCAATGGCTGACGGCACGCTCCAGGCAATCCTGAACCAGATCATCGGCAGCCACGCGATCGCGCAAAAGCGCGCGCGCGTAGCGGCGGAGCGCGGGGATAAGCGGCTCGACCTGAACCAGCATGTCCTTCACGAGCCGCTCCACCTGCCCTTTGCCGACGTCGGACGGCGCGTCATCGCGCCTCGATCTGGACCGCCTCACCAGGCATGGCCGCGTCACCGGCCGCAATCACCAGGTACCGCCTTGCTTCAGCGGCGGACTGGTCGACGATCTGCCGGATCGGACCGGCCACATTGACGATGGCAGATCCAGCCGGATTGGTCATGAACGCCGCCAACGGCTGCAACGGGCCACTGCCGTCGCCATGCTCCGCCAGGGCAAGCACATATTTCTGCTTGGGCTGAAGTCCCGTCACCGAAGCCTGCAAGATCTGAATCAGGCCCTGATCGAACAGCGACACGCTGGTCGGCGCCGTGCCGTCCTTCGCACCGTCCTTCGACGCAAGCGTGAGATGAGCGACTTGGCCGGCAACGCCGAGGGCCTGCAAATTCTGGCGGTCATCAGGGTTAGGCGCAGCATTTGGAACATACGCGATTGCCTGCGGCGCCTGGCCGATCGGAACGTTCCCGACCACCTTATTGGTCGCCGTGTCGATGGCCGCGAGTGCGTCCGCGTTCTCCAGCCCCACATAGATGCGCGTGCCATCGCCGGACGGCCAGACGCCGTGCGGCAGATTGCCGACCGGGATCGTCGCGACCTGCGAGAAATCGTCGGTGCGGAACACTTTTACTTCGTTCAGGCCACCGATGGTGACGTAGGCGAACGTGCCCTTGGCGGTGTGCGCGAAATTGACGTGGTTGGTGATCGGCCCGGTATCGATCGTCTTGATCGCGTTGAACGGTGGCCTGGCGTTGAACACCTGTGTCCGGCCGACGTCCTTCAGCGTGAACCACACCTGGTTTCCATCCGGCGTCGCCGCGATGTTCGGGCAGAATGGGCTCTCCTGCTTCACCGTGGCGATGATCTTGTGCTCGGCCACCGAGACGACGTCGGTCTCGGGATTGAACGACGAGCAGATGTAGCCGTATTTGCCGTCGGGTGAGAAAATCTGCATGCCCGGCCCGTTCGGGGTCGTGATGCGAGTCTTCTCCTTGAAGCTGATCGGATCGATGACGGAGACGTAGTTCTCGCCGCGAACGGTGACCCACACTTCCTTGCCGTCCGGCGTGAAGAACGCCTCGTGCGGCGATCGTCCGACGTAAGTGATATGCTTGACCGCGTTGGTCGCGGTGTCGATGAAGCTCACCGAATTGGAACCGATCGACACCACGGCGAGCGTCTTGTGATCGGGCGAAAAGCCCATACCGTGCACGAGCACCTGCCCCTTGTAGAGCGGGCTGAAATTGCCTGGCTGCGGGTCGCCCAGCCGGATCACGCCAAGCAGCTTGTTATCGACGGGATCGGTGACCGAGACCGTATTCGAGAACTGCTCTGCGGCGTACACACGGTCGTGGTGGCTGATCGGAATATCGGGGCCGGACAGCGCGCCCGGCGCCTGCCCCGCCCTCGCGACCGAACCCGTCGCAAGCATCGTGGCCGCCAGGAAAATGCTCTTCATCATGGTGCTTCGTGACGTGGTCATCTGCGACTCCTACTTCTTCATTCCCGTGGACATATCCATCTGCATGCCCGGATGATGATGGACGGTTGTGTTGGGAGCGGAGGGCGGTTGGGTCGGGGCGGGCGTGGTGTCTGTCGCCGGCTCGCCGATCGCGAGCTTCATGGCCGCGATCTCCTGCATCTGGTCGACGATGATTTCCTGGGCGATGCGCCGCAGCTGCTCGTTCTTGCCATAGCGCAATTCGATGACCGCCATCTCGATCGCGCCCTGATGATGCGGACTCATCATTGCGACGAAGTCGCGATCGATGTCGCCGGTCGGCTTGGCCGCCATGTCGTTCATCATCTTGGTCATCGCCGCTTCGTTTTCTTCCAAAAACGCACGCTCCTCCGTGCTCACCGCGGCCGGCGGGGCGGCCGGATGGGATTCATGCGCGAACACGAGCAGCGGGAGTGCGGACGCGACCAGAATTGGCGCGGCAAGGAACGCCGTACCGAGGCCGGGCCTGGGCCATCGGCATCTGCCTGCGAACACCGCTACGGCGCGGCGGAACTGTGAGGGGGGCATCCTGAACTCCCATGCAGGTGGTTGCATGGGGGTATGACGTATGGCCGGGCGTTCTATTCCGGGCGGTCAATCACATAAACGTCAGCAGCCAAACGAGGCGGACTACCCCCGCCCGTCCACGGTCGGGCGCCAGACCAGCAGCCTGCGCTCAACCAGCGTCACCCCGAAGTCGATCAGGATGACGAAGGCCGACAACACGAACATGCCGGCGAACACACCGGCGACGTCGAAGATGCCTTCGGCCTGCTGGATCAGATAGCCGAGCCCCGCCGCCGATCCCAGATATTCGCCGACGACTGCGCCGACCACGGCGAAGCCGACCGAGGTGTGCAGCGAGGAGAACATCCACGACAGCGCCGACGGCCAATAGACATGCTGCATCAGCTGCCGCTCGCTCATGCCGAGCATGCGGCCATTGTCGAGCACGGTGCGGCTGACCTCCTTGACGCCCTGATAGACGTTGAAGAACACGATGAAGAACACCAGAGTCACGCCGAGCGCGACCTTGGACCAGATGCCGAGGCCCAGCCACAGCGCGAAGATCGGCGCAAGCACGACGCGGGGCAGCGCGTTGACCATCTTGACGTAAGGATCGAACACCGCGGCAACCAGCGGCTGGCGCGCGAACCAGAAGCCGACCAGCACGCCGCCGAGCGATCCGATCACGAACGCCAGAATCGATTCCGTCAACGTGATGCCGAGATGCTTCCAGATCACGCCGGACGAGAACCATTTGACGATCTGGCTGAACACGTCGACCGGGTTGGAGAAGAAGAACGGTGGCAACAGGATTTTTCCGAACACCGGCACGGTCGCAAAGAGCTGCCACAGTGCAAGGCAGACAACGGCGACCAGGACTTGCAGCGCAAGCAGCGTCACGCGCGACATCAGATCGCCTCCGCCGCTTGGGTCGATTGCGCGTAGCCCTTCATCACCTCGTCCTTGAGCACGCTCCAGATCTCGCGGTGGAGCGCATGGAACTCCTTGTCCAGCCGCACCTCGAAAATATCGCGCGGGCGCGGCAAGCTCACGCGCCAGTCGCCGATGATGCGCGAGGACGGCCCCGCCGACATGATCACGACGCGGTCGGCGAGCGCGATCGCCTCTTCGAGATCATGGGTCACGAACAGCACGGCCTTGCGGTCGGCATTCCAGAGGTCGAGCAGCAGATTGCCCATCACCTGGCGGGTCTGCGCATCGAGCGGCCCGAACGGCTCGTCCATCAGGAGTATCTTTGGGTCGCGGATCAGCACCTGTGCCAGCGCCACGCGCTTGCGCTGGCCGCCCGAGAGCATGTGCGGATAACGGTTGGCGAAGGCGCCGAGGCCGACGGAAGTCAGCCATTTTTGCGCGCGTTGCAGCGCCTCGGCGCGGGGCGTGCCCGCGATCTCGAGCCCGATCGCAACATTGTCGAGCGCGGTCTTCCAGGGGAACAGCGCATCGGCCTGGAACAGGTAGCCGGCGTCCCGGTTCAGCCCCGCAAGCGGCCGGTCGAAAATCTTGATGCTGCCGGCGGCGGGCTTGAGCAGGCCGGCCGCGACGTTGAGCAGGGTCGATTTCCCGCAGCCGGTCGGCCCGACGATGGCGACGAACTCGCCCTGCGCGACCGAAAGATGGGCCTTCTCCACCGCCGTATAGACCCGGTCGTCCCCCAGCCGGAACGCGACTTTGGCGTCTTCCAGCGCCACTGCCGTGGGCGTCGTCATGTGTTCCCTCCGAACTTGGCCCGATGCCTTAGCCGCTCGCGCGGCCAAGTTCAATCGAGCCGCCAAGCGTGCTACGCATGGGGTCCGTCGCCTCCTTCACCCTCCCCTGGAGGGGGAGGGTCGGTGCGCATGAAGCGAAGCGGAATGCGGACCGGGGTGGGGTGACGGTCCCTCCACGTCCAACACCGCCCGTGTTGAGAGATCACCCCACCCCGCCCGCGCTTCGCGCGAGCGACCCTCCCCCTCCAGGGGAGGGTAAGGAAGAGTGAGCCGCGTCGAATGCCTTCCAAACCTGCCATCAGCTATTCCCACGTCAGCAAGAACTTCGGCTCACTCAAGGCCGTCGACGATGTGTCGCTCGATATCGCCGAGGGCGAATTTCTGGCCATCGTCGGCGGCTCCGGCTCCGGCAAGACCACGCTGCTGCGGCTCGCCAACCGGCTGATCGAGGCCGATGCCGGCACGATCACGGTCGAGGGCGAGGATGTGCAGACCGTCGATCCTGTCTCGCTGCGGCGCCGGATCGGCTACGTCTTCCAGAGCGGCGGGCTGTTTCCGCATCTGAGCGTCGCCGACAATATCGGAATCACGCCAAGGCTGCTGGGCGCACCGGCAGCGGACATCACCGCGCGGGTCGACGAGCTGCTCGAGCTCGTGCAACTCGACCGTCGCGCGCATCGCGATCGCCTGCCCGAGGCGCTCTCCGGCGGCCAGCGCCAGCGCGTGGGGGTGGCTCGGGCGCTCGCGGCACGGCCCCGCATCGTGCTGATGGACGAGCCGTTCGGCGCGCTCGATCCCCTCACCCGCGATGCGCTCGGCGAGGATTTTCGCGAACTGCATCGCAAGCTCGGCCTGACCACCGTCATGATCACCCATGACATGACGGAGGCGATCCTGCTCGCCGACCGCATCGCGGTGATGCGCGGCGGACAACTGCTGGCGCAGGGCACGCCCGCGGACCTCTCGACGAGCGGCGACGCCTATGTGCTGGAGCTGCTGCGCACGCCGCGACGCCAGGTCGAGCGGCTGAACGCGCTACTGCCGCCGAGCGGTGCGGCATGAGCCTGTTCGCCGATCCGCGCTGGGGCGAGGCGCTGTCGCATCTCCCCGACTATCTCGGCAACCATGTTCGGGTCAGCCTCGCCGCGCTCGCGCTCGGCCTCGCCGTCAGCCTGCCGCTGGCGATCCTGACCCGCAACCGCCCGGCGCCGCGCGCTATCCTGCTCGCGCTCGCAAGCATCGTGCAGACGGTGCCCGGCTTGGCGCTGCTCGCGCTGTTCTATCCGCTGCTGCTGCTGGCCGCGTCCTTGACACTCGCCTGGTTCGGAATCTCCTTCTCCGCTTTCGGCTTCCTGCCGGCGATGCTGGCGCTCGCGCTCTATTCGATGCTGCCGGTGCTGCGCAACGGCATCACAGGCCTCAACGGCATCGATCCTGCGCTGATCGAAGCCGCCAAAGGCGTCGGCATGACCGCGCGGCAGTCGCTCGTCATGGTCGAGTTGCCGCTGGCGCTGCCGGTGATGATGGCCGGCATCCGCACCGCGGCGGTGTGGGTGATCGGCACCGCGACCCTGTCGACGCCGATCGGGCAGACCAGCCTCGGCAACTACATTTTTGCCGGGCTTCAGACCCAGAACTGGGTGTTCGTGCTGTTCGGCTGCTTTGCCTCGGCCCTGCTCGCGCTCGCCGTCGATCAGCTGCTCGGCCTGATCGAGAGCGGCTTGCGCCACCGCAGCCGCCTGCCTGCCGCGCTCGGCGGCATCGGGATCGCGGCGCTGGTCCTCGCAACGCTGGTGCCGACGATGGGACGCTCGTCGCAGAGCTATGTCGTCGGGGCCAAGACATTCGCCGAGCAATATGTGCTGTCGGCCCTGCTGAGGGACCGCCTCCAGGCCGCCGGTCTCCCCGCGACCGCGCGGTCGGGTCTCGGCTCCAGCGTGATCTTCGAGGCGCTCAAGGCCGGCGACATCGATCTCTATGTCGATTATTCCGGCACGCTGTGGGCCAACCAGCTGCACCGCACGGACATCAAGCCGCGCGCGGAGTTGTTGGCGGAGCTCAAGACGGCGCTCGCAAAGGACCATATCACCCTGCTCGGCGAGCTCGGCTTCGAGAACGCCTATGCGCTGGTGATGCCGAAGAAGCGCGCCGAGGCGCTCGGCATCCGCACCATCGCCGATCTCGCCGCACATGCACCGGCGCTGTCCATCGCCGGCGACTACGAATTCTTCTCGCGCCCCGAATGGGCGGCGCTGCAAAAATCCTATGGCCTCTCGTTCCGCGCCCAGCGCCAGATGCAGCCGGATTTCATGTATGCGGCCGTCGCCAGCGGCGAGGTCGACGTGATCGCCGGCTACACCAGCGACGGGCTGATCGCGAAATACGATCTGGTCGTGCTGGACGATCCCAGGCACGCGATCCCGCCCTACGACGCGATCCTGCTGCTGGCGCCGAAGCGCGCCGGCGATGAGCGACTACAGGCCGCGCTCGAGCCGCTGCTCGGCAAGATCGACATCGCCACGATGCGAGAGGCCAATTTGCGCGCCAGCGGCAACGACGCGAATTCATCGCCGGATGCGGTGGCGAAGTGGCTTTGGGAGAAGGTGGGCAAGCGGTAGGCCGACTACAGCCCCCGGATGATCCCGGCATTGATCAGCAGCCGGTTCAACCGCCGCGCCTCGGCGCCGTCCTTGCAGCCGTAGAAGATGCCTTTGCAGCGGAGCATGATCTGCTTCTGCTCGGCGAAGGAGGGATCGAGCGGAATGCCGGCGGCTTCCTGAATCACCAGCGGGAGATAAGGGCCGTCGACCGTGTCCATCACGGCCTCGCTCTTCACCGGCTCGAAATTGATGGCGTCGATCGCGTAATAGGTCGCGTAGAGACGCGGATCGTAGGCGTCGAGCTTCTTGCCGAGCGCGCCCTCGTCGAGCCCGGGCTCGAGGAGGTTCGGCGCAAACTCGGGCTGGTGGTCGCCGTAGCGCACGATCAGGAAGGGCTCGCCGGGAAAATTCTTCTTCAGCCCCGCGACAAACGCTCTGTACTGCTCGGCGCTCATCGCTTGCCGGCGCAGATATTCGTCGATGGACGCCACATTATTGCCCGGCGCGCGCCAGTTCGGCAGCAGGTCGGGGCGGAAGCGCGTCTCCCAGGGGAAATGATTGGCGCCGAGATAGATGAAGGTGAACAGCGGCTTGTTCGGCGGCTGCTGGCCCATCAGTTGGAGCGCCTTGTCGTAGAAGAAGGAGTCCGGCTCGACGTCCTTGGCGCCGAGATCCTTCGAGTCGAGGAAGCGTTCGACGCCGGTCGTCACCTGAAAGCTGCGCGCGCCCATGAAGCCGCCATAGGCGGGATAGAGCGATAGCGTGTCATAGCCGCAGCGGCGCAGCGCCAGCGGCAGGCCGCGCTCGACGCGGTTTGAGGCGATGCGCGTCACGAAATAGGCGAAGCGGCCGAACGAGCGCGAGGAGAGACCAGCGAGCACGTTGTATTCGGTGAACCAGCTCGGCCCGCCATTGCTCTCGGCCAGGAACGTGCGCTGCTTGCCGTCAAAGGATTTGAAATGATCGCCATAGCGCGGCGGCACCTTGATGCCCTGGGCGGCGCGGATGTCGAAGCTCGATTCATCATGGACCATGATGATGTTCGGCCGGCGGCCCGCGGGGTGGCAGGCATCCACCAGCGGCATGTTGAGCCGTTCGTTGGTCGAGGCGGCCGACTCCATGAAGCCGTATTGCGCGAAGTCGGAAACCGCGCTGACGCCGGAGCGGAAGAATTTCGAGAGATAGCCGTCGTCGTAATAGCCGCGCCAGGCCTCGTCCGGATGATAGAGCGAATAGCCGACCAGTGCGGCAAGACAGGCGAGCGTGGACGCGAACGCCGGCAGGCGGCGGATGCGAAACGGATCGAGCCACCACAGCGCATACATCAGCGGCAGCGTGACGAGGCCGGCCCCGATCACCGACCAGCGCAAGTTCGGGAAGATCGTGAACAGGAACGCCACGGTGTCGCGGTCGATCATCATCAGGTCGATGAAGTTGACCGTCATCTGCACGACGTCGTGCTTGAGACGCGACAGCAGCACCAGCACGACGACCATGGTCAGCGACAGCGCACCCGACAGTGCCGGCCGCCGCAAGAGCGTGATCCAGAAGAAATTGAGGATGCCCCAGGCGAGCACGAACGAAAGCCGCGAACCGAAATCGGTCTCGGTCTCGTACATGAGAGCGAGGGCGGCAAGATGCGGCGCGGCAACCGCAAGCAGGCGCCAGATGCCGAGCGCGGCAACGCTCGCCAGCACGGCGGTGGTGGCAGAAGGACCTGGATTCGGCGCGGACGCCATCGACGGCACGCAACTTCTGGTCCGGCGCGATGAATACCCAGCCGTCGGGCCGGCCTGCGGCGTTCGGCGCAGCCGGAAGCCTGCACCGTGTCATAAAACTGTAATTGAATGGTCACGGACAAGCAACGCGTGTCGCGGTCCGACCTTCGCTTAATGTTAGCAGGCGGCGAACAGCCGCACGGCCAACTCCATCCCCTCACCCTGAGGAGCCTGCGAAGCAGGCGTCTCGAAGGGCGAGGCCCGAGTGGGCCTGCATGGTTCGAGACGGCGCTACGCGCCTCCTCGCCATGAGGGTCAGTCAGTTCAGGAACCGCCGCCCGATTTCGCGATCCCCGCGATAAACAGGTCGATCACCCCTTCCGCCATCCGCTCGGTCTCGCCCTCCTCCACGCCCCAGCGCGGAAAGTGGCCGTCGAGGTTCATCCGGGCGAAGCCGTAGACCAGGGCGCGGCCGGCGATCTGGATGCGCTTGAGGTCGGCCGACCGCAGCAGGCCCTGCTCCGCCGCGTCTGCCAGCATCCGTTCGGTCAGAGCGATCAGCTCGGCATTGTCGCGGGTCAACTCCGCGGAGCTGCCATGGGCGAAGTAGCGCCCCGTGGAGATGATCTCGAAATGCGCGGGGTTGCGCATGGCCCAGCGCAGGTAGGCGAGCCCGAAGGCGCGGAAGCGGCCGAGCGGGTCGGTGGCCGGCGCCTGGTCCAGCGCCACCTCGATCTCGGCACGAAACCGCCGCTGCGCCTCCCCGGCCACCGCCGCCATCAGCGCGTCGCGGTTGGGGAAGTGCCGGAACGGCGCCCCCGGCGAAACCGCGGCCCGGCGCGCGGCCTCGCGCACCGAGACTTCGGCGCCTTCCGCAGCCAGTTGCAACGCAGCATCGATCAGCACGCGGCGGAGGTCGCCATGATGATAGGGCCGGGTTTCCGGGACGCCGCGGCGGGTGCGCGGCTTGGACGGCTGTCGGGCGGGCATGGCGCTTCCTAGCATCACCCGAACGTGAATGTAAGCACCGATTACACCGTTGACGATTTCGCCAGCTGAAATGTAATCGATGCTTACATTAGGGAGGAGATCGCCATGTCACAACGCCAAAACTGGTTCGAGGGCTGGCGGCTGCTCGCCGTTCTCACCCTGAGCCTGATCGCGCTCAGCCTGTGGATCGCGTCGATGCGGCAGTTCGAGGTCGAGGGCATGCGGATGGTGATCCGTTTCACGGCGCGAAGCTCGCTGCTGCTGTTCTGCCTTGCCTTCAGTGCTGCGGCACTCGCACGGCTGTGGCCTAACGCCTGGACTCGCTGGCAGCGCCGCAACCGCCGCTATCTGGGCCTTAGCTTTGCGGCCTCCCACGCCATCCACGCGGTTGCGATCGTTGCCTTCGCCAAAATGGACCCGGCCGGCTTTGCGGAGACCACCTCGGCCGCCTCCTACATCTTCGGCGGCATCGGCTATGCATTCATCATCGCCATGAGCGCGACCTCGTTCGACCGCACCGCCGCGCTGCTCGGGCCGCAGGCCTGGCGCGTGCTGCACCTCGTCGGCGGCTACTATCTCTGGTTCCAGTTCATGGTGTCGTTCGGCAAGCGCGTGCCGGCGACGCCGCTCTATGCCGCCTTCCTCATTCCGTTGTTCGCCGTGATGGCGCTGCGGCTGATCGCGATGGCCGCCCACCCCCGCCGACGGACGGCCGAAGCGAGCTGAACGTCGATCAGCCCTGCGGCAGGAACCCGAGGCGCTTGGCGATGATGCGATCGACCGTCCGTTTCGGCAACAATGCGCCGATCAGATGGCGCAGCGGGTCCGGTGTGATCTGGTAACGCACCTTGGGGCTCGCGGCGGTCAGCGCCTCGAACACGATTTCGGCGATCCGCTCGGCCGGCAGACCCTTCGCACCGAGGTCCATCATGAACGCCATGACCTTGTTCAGCGCCGGCAGATAGGGCGAGTTCTGATAGACGGAGAGATCGATCTCTTCGGCCTTGCTCCAGATCGGCGTCTTCACTGCGCCCGGGGCGACGATGATGACGTCGATCCCGAACAGCATCAGCTCACGCCGCAGGCTCTCCGACAGGCCTTCGATGGCGTGCTTGGAGGTGCAGTAAGGCGCCGACAGCGGATTGCCGTTCTTGCCGGCGACCGAGCTGATCATCACGATCCGCCCCTTCGGCCCCTTCAGCGACGGGTCCGCGCCGAGCAGCGGCCCGAAGGCTTGCGTCGCGATGACCGGGCCGATGACGTTAATGTCCATCTGGCGGCGGAAATCGTCGACCGACAATTCCAGGACCGGCCCCGCGACCGCAATGCCGGCATTGTTGACGAGCCCCGCCAGCGTGTCGCCAGCCAGCGCCTCGCGAACCTGGCGCGCAGCGGCGAGCACGGCGGCCTCGTCGGTAACGTCGAACAGGAGCGGCGTGAAGTTCGCGCCGAACTCACCCCTGAGCCGGTCGGCGTCGGCCTGCTTGCGGACGCTGCCGAAGACGCGGTAGCCGCGCCCGATCAGAAATTTCGAAATGGCCCAGCCGATGCCGGTGGACGCGCCGGTGATGACGACAGATCGCATAGACCCCTCCCCCTCAAGTTCCCGCGATCATGGAGAGAAGGATGTGTCAGCGCAATGCCACCCAACGCTCAAAGGGACGTCGCGGGTGTCGATTCTTAAGATGAAGCGGCGCGCGAGCTTCGCGACATGAGATTGAGTGCGCCCTGAAGATGCGGATGAAGAGCCGAATCCTTGACTCTGAAGACGCTGGGGTTTTGGCGATCGCGAGCTTCTGGAGAAGTCATGAAAACGACGCGAGACCAAGAATGTGGTTTAAGCGTCAGTTCTTCGTGCTCAGAGGGCACGTCAGCTCGCGAAGAATTTGAATGAAGCAGCAATGCTTCGCGCGAGATGAAAGGAGCGAGACCGCCGTTCGCGATCTCGCTCCGATGTAGTCGAGAAGGTTTAAAATTTGGTTTGGCGAGCGAAGCTTGTGTTTCGCTCGTCATTCCGGGGCGCGACGAAGTCGCGAACCCGGAATGACGGCGCAGCCGTCAGTTCTTGCTCTTGTCGACCAGCGCGCCCTTCTTGATCCAGGGCATCATGTCGCGCAGTTTCGCGCCGACTTCCTCGATCGGATGCGCGGCGAGCTTGGCGCGGGTCGCCTTGAACGAGGTCTGGTTGACCTTGTTCTCGAGCATCCAGTCGCGGGCGAACTTGCCGCCCTGGATGTCGGCGAGAACGCGCTTCATCTCGGCCTTGGTCTCCGCGGTGACGATGCGCGGACCGGTGACGTACTCGCCGTACTCCGCGGTGTTGGAGATCGAGTAGTTCATGTTGGCGATGCCGCCTTCATAGATCAGGTCGACGATCAGCTTCACTTCGTGCAGGCACTCGAAATAGGCCATCTCAGGGGCGTAACCGGCTTCGACCAGGGTCTCGTAGCCGGCCTTGATCAGCTCGACCAGGCCGCCGCAGAGCACGACCTGCTCGCCGAACAGGTCGGTCTCGCACTCTTCCTTGAAGGTGGTCTCGATGATGCCGGCACGACCGCCGCCGACGGCGGAGGCGTAGGAGAGGCCGAGGTCATGGGCGTTGCCCGAGACGTCCTTGGCGATCGCGATCAGGCAGGGCACGCCGCCGCCGCGCTGATATTCCGAACGCACGGTGTGGCCGGGGCCCTTCGGCGCGATCATGAGCACGTCGAGGTCGGCGCGCGGGTCGAGCAGGTTGAAGTGGACGTTGAGGCCGTGCGCGAACACGAGGGCGGCGCCCTTCTTCATGTTGTCGTGCAGGTGCTCGCGATAAATGTCGCCCTGGAGCTCGTCCGGGGTCAGCATCATGACGAGGTCGGCCCATTTGGCGGCGTCGGCGACTTCCATCACCTTGAAGCCGGCGGCTTCCGCCTTTTTGACCGAGCCCGAGTCCTTGCGCAGCGCAATGGCGACTTCCTTGACGCCGGAGTCCTTGAGGTTGAGCGCATGGGCGTGGCCCTGGCTGCCATAGCCGACGATGGCGACCTTCTTGCCCTTGATCAGGTTCAGGTCGGCGTCGCGATCGTAATAAACACGCATAGTCGTTTCCTCGTTCAGGGCCAGAAGCGGCCGATAGTCAGTGTCCGAAGGGTGAAATTTGCGGATTTCGGGGGCTGTCTAGAGCATTTTCAGCCCCTAGGGAAACCCGTTTCTGCATGGAAATCCGCGACATCATGCATCCATGAAAACGGGGTAGAGGGAGGCGAGCAGCAGGAGCGCCATCACGATATTGAAGGCGCGGACCAGCCGCTCCGAGGTCAGTACCGGTCGTAGTGCAGTGCCGAACAGGGCCCAGACCACCGTCGAGACCGTGCCGACGAGCAGGCTAATCAGGGTCTGGATCGCGATGTTCAGGGGGAATTGGGCGATGGCCGCATAGGCGGTGATGGTGCCGATCACGATCACCCAGCCCTTGGCGTTGATCCACTGGAACATCGCCGCGCCCCAGAAGGTCATCGGGCCACGGCCGTCCTCCTCGCCCGGCTTGGTCGGACCCGAGAAGGCGATCACCGCGGCGAGGTAAATCAAGTAGGCGGCGCCGGCATATTTCAGGATGGTCTGGAGGATCGGATAGGCCAGAAACACCGTGCCGAGCCCGAGGCCGACGGCGCCGACCATGAAGGCGAAGCCGATCGTGATGCCGGCGATATGCGGGATGGTGCGGCGGAAGCCGTAAGTCAGTCCCGACGACAGCAGCATGATGTTGTTCGGCCCCGGCGTGAAGAACATCACGAGGGCGAAGATGATGAAGGCATAGAGCAGCGACTGGGACATGCTCACCTCACGCGGTCTTCGGCAGCGGCTGCGGGCGTCTCGCCAGCACCATCACCGCGATGCCGCCGATGACCGTCAGCATCCCGGCCAGCCGCAACGGTCCGAACTTCTCGCCAAACACGATGCTGGAAGCAGCCGAGCCGACGAACGGCACCAGCAGCGCGAACGGCACCACTTGAGCGGCTGGATAATCACGCAGCAGCCGGCCCCACAGCCAATAGGCGATGCTGGTCGAGATGGCGCCGATCACCAGCAGGCAGACGAGGCCAGTCGGCGACATATGGATCAGCGACTGGAAGGTCGGCGCCGGCCCGTTGACGACCAGCGCCAGCGCGAACAGCGGCACGGCGGCGGTGAGGCAGAGCCAGGCGAACAGGTCGAACATCGGCGCGCCACGGGCGCCGCGCAGCAGGAGATTGCCGACGGCAAAGCAAATCGGGGCGATCATCAGCACCGCGAAGGCACCAACGCTGAAATCGTAACCGACGGTACCGCAGATCAAGAGCAGGCCGACTGCGGCGACGACGATGCCAAGCGTCTGCGCCGGCGTCGGCCGCTCGCCGAATGCGATCGCGGCAAAGCCGATGGTGAACAGCGCCTGGCTCTGCACGACGACGCTGGTGAGCCCCACCGGCACACCGTGCGCGATGCCATAGGCCTGGCTCAGGAACTGGCCGAGGAACAGCGTGAAGCTGATCGCGATCAGCAGCGACCAGGCGATCTTCGGCTTGGGAATGAACAGGCAAGGCACCGCGGCAATGGTGAAGCGCATCGCCGTCATCAGCTCCGGCGAAAATTCGTCGAGCGCGATCCGGCTCGCCACGAAGGCAAGCCCCCAGATGACCGCCACCAGAATGGCGATGAGGATATCGGCCGGCTTCATTGTTGTTCTCGGTTCTGCTTTGTCGTGCAGCCCTGTTTGTTGTTCTGTTCTAGCCTTGCTCGCCGGCTTTCGGTTTCCGCAGCAGATAAGTGCCGTGCATGGGCGCGTGGTAGTCGACCGAGACCAGCGTGAAGCCGACATCGGTCAGCATCCGCTCCATCACCCAGCCGAAGGTGGAATATTCGTCACGCATGTGCGTGACGACGCTTTCGCGCGAAAAATCGTGGTTCTTGATATGGAAGTCGGCCCATTGCTCGACGTCGCGCTCGATGGCGTCGGGCATCGAGGCGTAGACGATGTCGCGCAGATAGAAGCTCGCGCCCGGCTTCAGTGCACGGTAGATCCGCGACATCGCCACCGCCTTCCAGAAATCCGGCAGATGGTGCAGCGTGAACTCGCTGACGATCAGGTCGTAGGATTCCGGGCGGTAGGCGAAGCTGAGCAAGCCGGCGGACTGCGTGCGCACCGGCGCCTTGCGGTCGCGGGCGTAGATCTCGGCGAGCGCCAGCATCGCCGGCGAGATATCGATGGCGTCCACCTCGGCACCCATCAGCGCCGCTTCGGTCGCGAGCACGCCGTTGCCGCAGCCGATATCCGCGATGCGCCAGCCGCGCTGTACCCCGAGCATTTTCAGCGCGGCGCGCGCCCGCAGATCGGCATCGTCATGGGCGTCGTAGATCGAAGCCACTGCGGGCTCGATCCCCATCCGGTTGCGCTCGTTATAGTACCAGTCGCGCGCCAGCATGGCTCACATCCCCTCAGGCCCGCGGCCAATCGCGGCAACGCCGGTGCGCGACACCTCGACAAGGCCGAGCGGGCGCATCAGGTCGATAAACTGGTTGATCTTGTCCGTATTGCCTGTGATCTCGAACACAAAGCTCTCGGTGGTGGCGTCGATCACGCGGGCGCGGAACGCATCCGCCAGCCGCAGCGCCTCGACACGATGCTCGCCCTGCCCGCGCACCTTCACCATCGCAAGCTCGCGCTCGATCGAGCGCTTGGTCAGGGTCATGTCGACGACGCGATAGACCGGGATCATGCGGTCGAGTTGGTGCTTGATCTGCTCGATCACCATCGGCGTGCCCGTGGTGACGATGGTGATGCGCGACAGGTGCTTCTGGCTCTCGGTCTCCGAGACGGTGAGACTTTCGATGTTGTAGCCGCGCCCGGAGAACAGCCCGATGACGCGCGCGAGCACGCCCGGCTCGTTCTGCACGAGCACCGAGAGCGTATGCGTCTCGTTGGGATCGTGGCGGTCCTCGATGAAATAGGCGGATGCCGGCTGGTTCATGGTCGTCCCCTCTTGTCTCTCCGTCACGCCATCGCTGGCGCCTCTGCCCCGACCCAACTGCGGAACAGATCGAAATCGATATTGCCGCCGGACAGCACGAGACCGACGCGCTTGCCTGACAGCTTGGTCTTCTCCTGAAGCGCCGCGGCGAGCGAGGCTGCGCCGGCGCCTTCGGCGAGATTGTGCGTGTCGGTCCAGTAGGCGCGGATCGCGGCGGCGACCTCGTCGTCGGAAACCTGCACGATGCGCGCGGCACCCTTCCAGATCAACGCGAACGCGTCTGCATCGGGAATGCGCGTTGCCATGCCGTCGGCCAGCGTGTTGCTGGTCTTCGTCGTCACGACCTTGCCGGCCGCGAACGACAGCGCGTAGGACGGGGCTTCGGTCGATTGCACCCCGACGATCTCGGTCTTCAGGCCCAGGAGATCGCGCGCCATGATGCAGCCGGAGATTCCAGAGCCCTGCCCGATCGGCACATAGAGAACATCGAGATCCGGCGCCGTCCGGAACAGTTCGAGCGCATAGGTGGCGACGCCGAGCACGAGATCCGGATGGAACGACGGCACCATGTGCAGGCCGGTAAATTGGGCGCGCCGCTGCGCCTCTTCGGCGGCCGCCTGAAAGTCCTCGCCATACTCGACGAGCTCGGCGCCAAACGCCTTCATCGCCCGGTTCTTCTCGACCGAGTTGCCGCGCGGCACGTAGATCACTGCCGGCACGCCGTGACGGCTCGCGGCAAAGGCCAGGCTCTGGCCGTGATTGCCGCGCGTCGCCGAGATGATGCCCGGAATGTTCGGCCGCTCGCGCTTCAGCCGTTCGAGATAGACGAGACCGCCGCGCACCTTGAAGGCGCCGATCGGCGTGTGGTTCTCGTGCTTGACGATGACCTGCGTCCCGAGGCGCTCGGCGAGCAGCGGCCAGCCGCGTGCCGGCGTCGCCGGCACCGCCTGCCCCACGATCGCATGTGCGCGCTCGAGCTCCGTCAGGTCGAACATGACGTCACACCAGCGCCTTGCCGCCGGCGAACGCCTTTGCCGTGGCCTCGTCGTTCGCCTGCTCGGGCAACAGCATCTCGTTGTGCGCCTTGCCGGAGGGGATCATCGGGAAGCAGTTTTCGAGCGCCGCGACGCGGCAATCGAACAGCACCGGGCGCTTGACCGAGATCATCTCCTGGATGGCGCCGTCGAGATCAGAGGGCTTGTGCACCTGGATGCCGACGCCGCCATAGGCTTCCGCGAGCTTGACGAAATCCGGCAGCGCCTCCGAATAGGAATGCGACAGCCGGTTGCCGTGCAGCAGCTGCTGCCATTGCCGCACCATGCCCATGTACTGGTTGTTCAGGATGAATATCTTGATCGGCAATTCGTACTGAACCGCCGTCGACATCTCCTGCATCGTCATCTGCACCGAGGCATCGCCCGCGATGTCGATGACGAGGCTGTCCGGATGGGCAACCTGCACGCCGACCGCGGCCGGCAGGCCGTAGCCCATGGTGCCGAGACCGCCCGACGTCATCCAGCGATGCGGCTCCTCGAAGCCGAAGAACTGCGCCGCCCACATCTGGTGCTGGCCGACTTCCGTCGTGATGTAGGTGTCCTTGCCGCGTGTCGCCTCGAACAGGCTCTGGATCGCGTGTTGCGGCAGGATCACGTCGTTGCTCTTCTTGTAATAGAGCGAGTTGCGGGCGCGCCACTGCGCGATCTGCTGCCACCAGGCCTTGATGTCGGGCTTCTTCGCTTCCGCCTTGAACACCTGGAGGATATCGCCGAGGATGTTGCCGCAGTCGCCGATGATCGGCACGTCGACACGGATGTTCTTGTTGATCGAGGACGGATCGATGTCGATGTGGATCTTCTTCGAGCCCGGCGAGAACGCATCGACGCGGCCGGTGATGCGGTCGTCGAAGCGCGCGCCGACGCACAGCATGACGTCGCAATCATGCATGGTCATGTTGGCTTCATAGGTGCCGTGCATGCCGAGCATGCCGAGCCAGTTCTTGCCCGACGCCGGATAGGCACCCAGGCCCATCAGCGTGGAGGTGATCGGGAAGCCGGTGACCTCGACCAGTTCGCGCAGGAGCTTGGTCGCCTCGGGGCCGGAATTGATCACGCCGCCACCGCTGTAGATCACCGGGCGCTTGGCGTTGGCGAGCAGCGACACGGCCTTGCGGATCTGCGTCGCGTCGCCCTTCACGCGCGGCGCGTACGAGCGGTGCACGTCCGACTTGCGCGGCGGATGATAGGTGCCGGTCGCGAACTGCACGTCCTTGGGCACGTCGACGAGCACCGGGCCGGGACGGCCGGAGGTCGCGACATAGAAGGCCTCGTGCAGCACCTTGGCGAGATCGTTGACGTCGCGCACCAGCCAATTGTGCTTGGTGCAGGGCCGCGTGATACCGACCGTGTCGCACTCCTGGAACGCGTCGTTGCCGATCAGATGCGTCGGCACCTGGCCGGAGATGCAGACCAGCGGGATCGAGTCCATCAGCGCGTCGGTCAGCGGCGTCACCATGTTGGTGGCGCCGGGACCGGAGGTCACCAGCGCAACGCCCGGCTTGCCGGTCGAGCGCGCATAGCCCTCGGCGGCGTGGCCCGCGCCCTGCTCGTGGCGGACCAGGATGTGCTGGACCTCGCTCTGCTGGAAGATCTCGTCATAGATCGGAAGCACGGCGCCACCGGGATAGCCGAAAATGTCGGTCACGCCATGATCGATGAGCGCGCGAACGATCATCGCGGCGCCGGTCATCTGGTTCGGATCGTGGCTCTTGTCGCTCATTGTCTTGCTCCGGATGCGCTGTTGTCAGCGGCTTCGTTCGTGTCGGGTTCGGGAAATAAAAAAGGCCCCGAAGAGGGCCCATGCACACCGCCTGTCTTGTGGATGGCAGCTAGCCACCCCCGGCGGTGTGCCTGGGTACGACGGCGATAAGGAGTTTGGTAATAATGTTACGCATGGCAGGTGCCCGCCTTCCCAAAGGTTGCGCGAAACATAACGGTCAAAGCCCGGATGTCAAGGCAATGCGACCGTTCCCGCGCGATTTTGGCAATGTAGCGGTGTTCCCAGGGTTCGGCGAGAGGTAAATTCGGGAACCCGGGTACAAAAGCGCGTCAGCCGGGGTCTCGGGCCGCATTCACGATGGCGGCAAGCCACCCCCTCGCCTCCTCCGGCTTTACCCATTCGAACTCGGGCAGTTGGTGCCGGAACCAGGTGAATTGCCGCTTGGCGTAGTGGCGGGTGTCGGCACGACCGATCGTGGCCGCCTCGTCCAGGCCGATCTCACCGCGCAGATGCCGGATCAGGGCCGGCACGCCATGGGCTTTCATCGCCGGCAGCAGCGGATCGAGATGTCTGGCGGCGAGCCACTCCACCTCCCTCAACGCGCCGGCACCGAGCATGGCATCGAAACGGGCATCGATGCGGGCATAGAGCTCGTCGCGCTCGGGGGCGAGAAACACCGCGCGAAAACTGTCCTTGGGCAGCAGCGGCGGCTGGCCTTCATGGTGCCAGTCGAGCAGCGAACGGCCCGTCGCTTCGACCACTTCGAGCGCGCGCGCGATCCGGGTGCGGTCGCGCAAGTTCAATCGTTCGGCGGCGCGCGGATCACGGCGTGCAAGTTCCTCATGCAGCGCCTCGACGCCGTTCCGCTCCAGCCGCGCGCGCACGTCGTCGCGGACTTCGGCGGGGATCGGCGGCACCACCGAGAGGCCCGCCGTCAGCGCCTTGAAATAGAGCCCGGTGCCGCCGATGAAGATCGGCAACCGGCCCTCGGCTTTCGCCTCTTCCAGCGCCTTCGTCGCGTCGACCACCCATGCGCCGGCCGAGAAATTCACGGCCGCATCGACGTGGCCGTAGAGACGGTGCGGCGCGCGTCCTTCCTCGCCATGTGTGGGGCGCGCGGTGATGATGCGGAGGTCACGATAGACCTGCATGGAATCGGCATTGATGACGATTCCGCCCGTACTCAGGGCAAGCTCGAGCGCCAGCGCCGACTTGCCGCTGGCGGTCGGGCCTGCGATAAGCACGGCCTTGCCAACGTGTCTTCTGCTGACTTGTCCCTCGCTCACGAAAACCTCAAATGTCCCTCGTCGCCACGCTGATCTGCAATCCCGACAATCCCGCGCTCGACAGCACCATCGTCGACGGCGCCCGCGCCGTGCTGCCCCAGGCGCAACCTGCGCACTGGCTGTTCGACGGGGTTGCGGTCGACATTCCCTTCGGCGCGCAGGATAACCTCCAAGGCGACCGTCACGCCATCGAACAGCGGTTGCGCGAGCTTCGCGGCGACCTTCCCATCGACATCGTGGTGCAGCCAGTCGGCTTCCGGCGCAAGAAGCTTTTTCTCGCCGACATGGATTCCACCATGATCGGCCAGGAATGCATCGACGAGCTCGCCGATCTCGTCGGGATGAAGGCCCACGTGGCGGCGATTACGGAACGCGCGATGCGCGGCGAGATCGAGTTCGAGCCGGCGCTGCGCGAGCGCGTCGCGCTGCTGAAGGACCTTCCCGCCGGCGTGGTCGACGAGGTGCTGGCCAAGCGCATCACGTTGACGCCGGGCGGCCGCGAACTGGTCGCGACCATGCGCGCCCATGGCGCCTATACCTGTCTCGTCTCCGGCGGCTTCACGCTGTTCACGCGCGCGGTCGCCGCCAAGATCGGCTTCCAGGAGAACCGCGCCAACGAGCTCGTCGTCCGCGACGGCAAGTTCACCGGTGAGGTCAAGGAGCCGATTTTGGGCCGCGCGGCAAAGCTTGCGACGCTGGTGGATCTGATGGAGTCGTTCGATCTCGACGACATCGATTCCGTCGTGGTCGGCGATGGCGCCAACGATCTCGCGATGATCCAGGCTGCGGGCCTGGGCGTGGCGTATCACGCCAAGCCGGCGGTCGCGGCTGCGGCTGCCGCGCGGATCGACCATGGCGATCTCACCGCGCTGCTCTACGCGCAGGGGTATCGGCGGGACGAGTTCGTGGAGGCTTAGCCTCTCCCGTCGTCAGCACTTGCGGCACGCCCAGCGGCCGTAGGGTGGGCAAAGGCGCACTTGCGCTGGTGGAAAGATGGTGGGCACGCTTCGCTTTGCCCACCCTACTGGATTGAACCGCGACTACTGCACGCTCAGCGCCACAAACCGCAGCTCACCGTCGGCGTTGGAGACGAGCAGCAGCACGGACTTCTTGCCGTCCTTCTTGAGCTGGTCGATCCGCTTCTGGATGTCGGCGCCGCTGGAGACGGCCTCCTGCGCAACCTCGACGATGACGTCGCCGGCGGAGAGGCGCTTCTCGGCAGCGTCCGAATTGGCGTCGACATTGGTGACGACCACGCCCTTGACGCTGTCCTTGATCTTGTAGCGCGTGCGCAAATCCTTGCTGAGCACCGCAAGATCGAGACCGAGCGCCTTCTGCGTCACCGTCTTCTCGGGCGCCGGCTCGTCGGTCTTCACCGCGGCCTGCACCTTGTCGGGATCCTGGAGACGGCCGAGCGTGACCTTCTTGGTCTCCTCCTGGCCCTTGCGGATGACGACGACATCCACTTCCTTGCCGACCGCCGTGTCGGCGACGACGCGGGAGAGATCCTTGGGATCCTTGACGTCCTTGCCGTCGAACTTGACGACGACGTCGCCGGGCTCGATGCCGGCGGGCTTGGCCGGGCCCTTGTCATCGACGCCGGCGACCAGCGCGCCGCGCGCGGGCTTGATGTTGAGGCTCTCGGCGATCTCGTCGGTGACGCTCTGGATGCGCACGCCGAGCCAGCCGCGGCGCAGTTCGCCGAACTGGCGGAGCTGGTCGACCACGGCGACAACCGTCTTCGAGGGCACGGCAAAGCCGATGCCGATCGAGCCGCCGGAGGGCGAGATGATCAGCGTGTTGACGCCGATGACGTCGCCATCGAGGTTGAACAGCGGACCACCGGAATTGCCACGGTTGATGGAGGCGTCGGTCTGGATATAGCTGTCATACGGCCCCGAGGAGATGTCGCGGTTCTTGGCCGAGACGATACCGGCCGTCACCGTGCCGCCGAGGCTGAACGGATTGCCGATCGCGATCACCCAGTCGCCGAGGCGCAGCTTGTCGGAGTCGCCGAACTTTACGGCCACCAGCGGCTTCGGCGGCTTGATCTTCAGCACGGCGAGGTCGGTCTTCTTGTCAACGCCAACCAGGTCGGCCTTGATCTTGGTGCCGTCGTTGAGGATGACGTTGATCTCGTCGGCGTCCGCGATGACGTGGTTGTTGGTGACGACGACGCCAGCGGTGTCGATGATGAAGCCGGAGCCGAGCGAGTTGGTCTTGCGGGGCGGGTTGTCACCGCGCTCGCCGCCCTTGCTGCCGCCGCCGGGGCCGCGGCGGTTCTTGAAGAAGTCGTCGAAGAACTCCTCGAAGGGCGAGCCGGGCGGCAGTTGCGGCATGGTGTTGCTGCCGCCGCCGCCGCCCTTGGCTTCGACGGTCTGCGAGGTCGAGATGTTGACGACCGCGTCGATCACCTTCTCGGCGACGTCGGCGATCCCGTCCGGGCCACGGGCAAGGGCCGGCGTGCCGAACGCGCTGAATGCACTGACGGCGAGCGCGGCCAGCCCTAAGCGCAAGCGGGTCGGGGCAATGGTGGCAGCGGTCATTGGTATCTCCAGAGAAAAGGATCAGGCCCCAAGGATTCGCCTCCAAGACTGCGCTCGAACGGGGGGACGGCGCAAGCGCGGAGCTTAACGGGCCTCAAGACCCGGATAATACGGCGAAAACCAGTCTCTCGCCTTCACTTTGGCGTTGGCGTGACGCCTAAATCGGACGGCGCATAACCCAGATCAAGACCAGGCCGGCCACGGCCGAACCGATCCCAACCGCCCGCAGGATATTGTCCGGCGTGGCGATGGCGCTTTTCATGGCCTTGCGCATCCAGTTCGGACTTGCCGCGAACATCAAGCCTTCCAGCACGAACAGGATGCCTAAGCCGATGAGGAAGTCGGCGAACGCAATGGACCTCATCGGAATGGAACCTCCCGTAGTGCTGTTCTTGTCTGGACGAAGGGCGGCAGAACTGCCGCCCTCTGTCTAGCTCACGGCTTCGCCGGCGTCTCGGTCGCCGTCTTGCCGGACGGGTTACCAAAGAACCGGAAGAAATCCGAGTCCGGCCGCAGCAGGAAGCGGGTGTCGTTCGCGCGCAGCCCGTTCTCATAGGCTGTCATCGACCGGTAGAAGGCGAAGAAGTCGGCGTCCTTGCCGTAGGCTTCCGCGAACAGGCGGTTGCGCTCGGCGTCGCCGACGCCGCGGATCTGCTCGGCCTGCGATTTGGCTTCCGCCTCGATCACGGTCGCCTCGCGGTCGGCCTTGGAGCGGATCTCCTGTGCCTTCTGGCCGCCCTGCGCACGGAACTCGGCGGCTTCGCGCTCGCGCTCGGTCTTCATGCGCTGGTAGACCGCCTGGCTGTTCTGCTCCGGCAGGTCGGCGCGGCGGATCCGGACGTCGACGACCTGGATACCGTAGCCGTCGGCCTCGCGATCGAGCTGGTCGCGGATGCGCTGCATCAGCTTCTCGCGGTCGTCGCGCACCACGTTGATGAAGGTGACCTCGCCGAGCACGCGGCGCAGCGCCGCGTTCAGGAGCGTGGTGAGCTGGATGTTGGCAGCCTGGATCGAGCCGACGCTCTGGTAGAAGCGCAGCGCGTCCTTGATGCGGTAACGCGCGAAGGCGTCGACCACGAGCCGCTTCTGGTCGGACGCGATCGCTTCCTGCGACGGGTTCTCCAGATCGAGGATCCGCTTGTCGATGTTGATCACCGAATTCCACGGCGCCTTGAAGTGCAGGCCGGGCGCGGTGACGACGTCGACGGGACGGCCGAACTGCAGCACGATGGTCTGCTCGGTCTGTTGCACCGTGAACAGCGACATGTAGCCGACGATCACGACGAGCAGGAGGGCGAGCAGCGTGACGATACCTGTGACCGGAGACCTCATCGGTTGCCTCCGCTCGACTGCTGACCGGTGGTAGGCGGCCGCTTGGTCGTCAACTCACTGAGCGGCAGATAGGGCACGACGCCCTGGCCCGAGGGGCCGCCGTCATAGACGAGCTTGTCGGCGCCGCCGAGCACGCGCTCCATCGTCTCCAGATAGATCCGTTCACGCGTCACGTCGGGCGCCTTCTTGTATTCTTCGTAAACCTTCAGGAAGCGGGAGCTCTGGCCCTTGGCCTCGGCGACCGTCTGCTCCCTGTAGCCTTCGGCAGCCTGCGTGATCTGCGCCGCACGTCCGCGGGCCTGCGGCACGACCTGGTTGGCGTAGGTCTGCGCCTCGTTCTGCAGCTGCTCGAGATTGGCGCGCGCCGCCTGGACGTCGCGGAACGCGTCGATCACCTGCGCCGGCGGGTCGACCTTCTGCATCTGCACCTGGCTGATGAGAATACCGGCGCCGTAGCTGTCCAGGGTCCTCTGGATCAACTCCTGCACGCCCTGTTCGGTAACGTTGCGCGCACCGGTCAGGATCGGCTGGATCTGCGAGCGGCCGATCACCTCGCGCATCGCGCTCTCGGAGACCGCCTTCACGGTGCCTTCGGGATTCTGGATGTTGAAGAGGAAGTCGCCGACGCCGTCCGGCTTGATGCGCCAGAGCACGGTGAAGTCGACGTCGACGATATTCTCGTCGCCGGTCAGCATCAGGCTCTCTTCCGGCACGTCACGAATGGAGCGGCCGCGCCGCGCCGGATCGTCGATCAGCGTCATGCCTATGGAGATCGTGTTGACGCGCAACGCCTTCGGCAGCAGCACGGTTTCGATCGGATAGGGCAGATGATAGTTCAGACCCGGCTGCACGGTGCGGACATGCTTGCCGAAGCGCAGCACGACGCCGAGCTCTTCGGATTGCACCCGGAAGAAGCCCGACAGCAGCCAGAACGCGATGATGAGCAGGACGATCAGCGTGATGCCGATGCCGGAGAAATAGCCGCCCGGCATGATCTGCTGGAGGCGGTCCTGGCCGCGCCGCAGAAGGTCTTCCAGATCCGGCGGCCTTGGCCCGACCGGTTGCGGGCCGTTGCCCCATGGTCCCTTCGGACCCGAGCCCCATGGGCCACCGCCCTGATTCTTCCACGGCATTCGACGCTCTCCTCGGCAGGTGAAAATCGCCCCCGCCCGCTTTGTCCGGTCCGGCTTTATAGGGGACAGGCAAGTCCCTTACAACGCGGCCCGGGCTGTCCTTCGAGCTATGCTCGGGCACGAAAAAGTCAATGTAAACATTGACGAATGCGGTTAATTGCCCGCCCGCCGACGATATGTCACATAGGAGTAGTCGGCGCTGTCGTCGGGTCCGGCAGGATGCCGGATGCGCTCAACCTCATCCCACTCTGCCTTGTCGATGTCGAAATGCGTGTCGCCTTCGGGACGCGCGTGCACTTCGGTGATTTCGAGGCGATCGGCGCGATCGAGCCATTGCCGATAGATCTCGGCGCCACCGATCACCGCGATCTCGGCGACCGAACGCCGCAGGGCATCGCCAAGCGCAACCGCGCCCGCATCGGCAGCCGATGTCGTGACGATGGCGCCATTGGCGCGATAATCCGCATCGCGCGTGATGACGATGTTGGTACGGCCAGGAAGCGGCCGGCGCAGGGTTTCGAAGGTCTTGCGGCCCATGATCACGGGCTTGCCGATCGTGAGCGCCTTGAAGCGCGCCATGTCGGATTTCAATCGCCACGGGAACCCGTTGCCGGCGCCGATGACGCCGTTCTCCGCGATCGCTACGACGAAGACGATCTCCATCAGGACGCGCCCCCTGCAAGCCGTGTCAGCGCAGGGCCGGTAACGCGGCACAGCGTCCAATCGTCCATCATGACGGCGCCGAGCGATTTGTAGAACGCGATCGACGGCGCGTTCCAGTCGAGCACCGCCCATTGCAGCCGCGACCAGCCGTTGTCGACGCACTCCCTGGCGAGATAGACCAGCAGCGCCTTGCCGAGGCCCTTGCCCCGATGCGACGGCCGCACATAGAGATCTTCGAGATAGATGCCGTGACGGCCGCTGAAAGTGGAGAAATTGACGAACCAGACCGCAAAGCCGACGGGCTCGCCGTTCCACTCGGCAATGGCGCAATAGAGCTGCGGACGCTCGCCGAACAGCGCTTCCGCAATCATCGCCTCGGTCGCCTCGACCTCGTGCGAAAGCTTTTCGTATTCGGCAAGCTCGCGGATGAAGGCAAGAACGAGCCCGGCTTCACCGGCGCGCACGCGGCGGATGGTCAGCGACATCTGCGCTAGACCGCGACTTCCGCCTTGATGTGCGGATGCGGATCGTAGCCGACGAGCTCGAAATCCTCGTAGCGGAATGAGAAGATGTCCTTCACATCGGGATTGATCCGCATCACCGGCAGCGTCCGCGGCGCACGCGTGAGCTGGAGCCGCGCCTGCTCCAGGTGATTGGAATAGAGATGGGTGTCGCCGAGCGAATGCACGAAGTCGCCGGGCTTCAATCCCGTGACCTGCGCGACCATCATCGTCAGCAGCGCATAGGACGCGATGTTGAAGGGCACGCCGAGGAAGACGTCGGCCGAGCGCTGATAGAGCTGGCAGGATAATTTGCCGTTGGCGACATAGAACTGGAACAGCAGGTGGCAGGGCGGCAGCGCCATCTTTTCGACGTCGGCGGGATTCCAGGCGGTGACGATCAGCCGGCGCGAATCCGGGGTGCGCTTGATCATGTCGATGACATTGGCGATCTGGTCGATGCTGCGCCCGTCGGCCGTGGGCCAGGAACGCCATTGATGGCCATAGACCGGTCCGAGATCGCCATTGGCATCGGCCCATTCGTCCCAGATGGTGACGCCGTTGTCGCGCAGATATTTGATGTTGGTGTCGCCCTTCAGGAACCACAACAGCTCATGCACGATCGCCTTCAGCGGCAGCCGCTTGGTGGTCAGCATCGGGAAGCCGGCAGACAGGTTGAAGCGCATCTGATGGCCGAACACCGACAGCGTGCCGGTGCCGGTCCGGTCGGTCTTCTCGGCGCCGTCTGAAAGAATCCGCTCGAGCAGGTCCTGATACTGGTGCATGTGCCAAAAACCTTTGAGAAGACGGCAGCCTTTGGGGAGGCGGCGAACTTAACGGCGCGCCCCGCGCTACGACAGCAGCGATTCGCTGTTTAAGCCCATTATACCCCGAAAAGTGACTGTTCCCGGTGCAAACAACAAGGGGCGGAACTTGCGTCCCGCCCCTCGCCTATCGACTTGAAAGTGCTCGTTAAGTTGCCGGCTTGAGCACCGGGGTCCACTTCGCGATCTCGTTCTTGACGAGGGTCGCCAGCGCCTCCGGCGTCCGGTCCTTGGGACCCGGAATGACGCTGCCGAGCTCGAGCAGGCGCTTCTTCACGGTCTCGTCGTCGAGCGCCTTGATGGCGGCGGCATTCAGGCTCGCAATGATCGCGGGCGAAGTTCCCTTCGGCGCGAACATCGCGTTCCAGGCCTGGGCCTGGAATGCAGGCAGGCCGGCCTCCGCCGTCGTCGGCACGTTCGGCAGCGACGGATTGCGCTCGGCCGTCGCGATCGCATAGGCCTTGATGGTGCCGGCATTGATCTGCGGCACCGCATTGACGATCTGGTCGCACATGTAGTCGACCTGTCCGGCCACCAGCGCATTCATCGCGGGGCCCGTGCCGTTGAAGGGCACGCCGACCGGCTTGATGTCGAGGATCGAGTGCAGGAGCTCGCAGGAGACGTGCGAGACCGAGCCGACGCCGGCATGCGCGGCATTGACCTTCTCGGCGTTCGCTTTCACGTAGGCGACGAACTCCTTGAGGTCTTTCGGCGGAAAGTCCTTGCGCGCCAGGATCAGGATCGGCGTGCCCGCGAGCAGCGCGACCGGCTCAAAATCCTTTTCCGGGTGGTAGGCGAGTTTCGGATAGAGCGGGACGGAGGCGGCATGCGTGCCCATATGCCCGGTAATGAGCGTATAGCCGTCATTGGCCGCGCGCGCAGCGCGCGTGGTCGCGGTGGTGCCGCCGGCGCCGACCACGTTCTCGATGATGATGCTCTGTCCGAGCGTCTGCGCCATGTGCCCGGTGACGATGCGCGAAATCACGTCGGTCGGGCCGCCGGCCGCGAACGGCACGATCATGGTGATGCTGCGCGTCGGATAGGTCTGCGCCTCCGCCGGTGCGACAAAGCCGCACAACGATGCGAACGCCGCAGCACATGCGCCCGCAAGCGCGCGAATGGAAGTCATCTCGATCCCCTCGGACGTAAAACAAAAATGCCGGCCACAGGGCCGGCATTTTCATTTCACGAAGCGGTCACACAAGTCGATTCGACTTCCGAATGCGGCGTGCGGACGCAGGGCGCCGCGACGACGCAGGCGCGGTCAGTTCTCGGATTCGGTGAACACCTCGTCGCGCTTGGCGCGCAGCACGGGCAGGACCGTGAGGATCAGCAGAAACGCCGCGATCGCCAGCAGCACCGCCGACAACGGACGCGTCAGGAACACGCTCCAGTCGCCGCGCGAGATCAGCAGCGCACGACGCAGGTTCTCTTCCATCAGCGGTCCGAGCACCATGCCGAGCAGCAGCGGCGCCGGCTCGAAATCGTGCTTGATCAGCCAGTAGCCGACCAGACCGAAGACGCCCGCGAGAATGACGTCGACCGGTGCGTTGTTCACCGAGTAGATGCCGATCGCGCAGAAGATCACGATCGAGGGGAACATCAGCCGGTAAGGCACGCGCAGCAGCCGCACCCAGATTCCGACGAGCGGCAGGTTGATGATGATCAGCATCAGATTGCCGATCCACATCGAGGCGATCATGCCCCAGACCAGATCCGGCTGCTTCTGCATGACCTGCGGGCCCGGCACGATGCCGTGGATGGTCATCGCGCCGACCATCAGCGCCATCACCGCGTTCGGCGGGATGCCGAGCGTCAGCAGCGGAATGAACGATGTCTGCGCCGCAGCGTTGTTGGCGCTTTCCGGCCCCGCCACGCCCTCGATCGCGCCGCGGCCAAACCGCGACGGGTTCTTGGCGAGCTTCTTCTCGAGCGTATAGGCCGCAAACGACGCGATGACCGCGCCGCCGCCGGGCAGGATGCCGAGGATCGAGCCGAGCACCGTGCCGCGCAGGATCGCAGGCGCCGAATCGACCAGGTCTTTCCTGGTCGGCATCAGGCCGGTGATCTTCTGCTGCACCAGATCGCGGTTCATCTCGGCGCCGGCGTCGAGGTTACGGATGATCTCGGCGAAGCCGAATACACCCATCGCCACCGTCGCGAAGCCAAGGCCGTCGGCGAGCTCCGGAATGTTGAAGGCCATGCGCGAGGCGCCGGTCTCGATGTCAGAGCCGACGATCGAGAGCAGCAGGCCGAACACGATCATCGCGATCGCCTTCAGCACCGAGCCTTTGGCAAGCACCACCGCGAAGATCAGGCCGAGCACCATCAGCGAGAAATACTCGGCCGGACCGAACGCCAGCGCGAGCTTCGTGAGCGGCGCGCCGAGGACGGCGATCAAAACGGTCGCAACGCAGCCGGCGAAGAACGAGCCGATCGCGGCGATCGCCAGCGCCGGGCCGGCGCGGCCCTGCTTGGCCATCTGGTGGCCGTCGATGGCGGTGACGACCGATGTCGCCTCACCGGGTATGTTGACCAGGATCGACGTGGTCGAGCCGCCGTACTGGGCGCCATAATAGATGCCGGCGAGCATAATCAGCGCGCCGACCGGCGGCAGGCCGAAAGTGATCGGCAGCAGCATCGCGACCGTCGCGATGGTGCCGATGCCCGGCAACACGCCGACCAGCGTACCCACGAGGGCGCCGATCAGGCACATCAGCAGGTTGATCGGAGAGAACGCGACGGCAAAACCGTGAGCGAGGTTGGCAAAGAGCTCCATTACACCCTCACTGAACCAGGAAACGCGGGAACATCGGCATCGGCAATCCGAGCACGTACGGGAACAGGATTGCGCAGCCGAGCGTCAGGCAGGCGCCGACGATGGCGGCCTCCAGCCAGCGCGTCTCATGCGAGCCCAGCGCTGCAATCATGAAGCTCACGAAGGCCGTGACCACGAGGCCGAGCGGCCGGATCGCCAGCGCGAAAAACAGGATCGCGACCATCACGAACAGAGGCCCGCGCCAGGAATAATGGGCCATCGCCGGCCCATCGGTCAGAAGGCCGGTCAAGGCGATGCCGGCCGACAAGGCCACCAGCAATCCACCGAACATCCGCGGTGCCGTGCCGGCGCCGAAGGAGAAGCCGCGCATGCCCTGCAGATCGCTCGACGCCCACAGCGCGAACAGGGCGAGCGCCATCAGGATGACGCCGCCGACATAGTCCTGCGCCGACCGGATCGTCATGAACAGCGTGAGGATCGCCACCGCAAACAGCGGATAGGAGTAGATCAGCGCCAGCAGCACATCAGATGACGCCTTCTTGGCGCCGCCACCGAACGATCCGAATATGGCACTGGGCGCGCCGGCGAGCAGCGCGGTCGCATGGCCGGTTACGACCTGCAGTGGGCCGCGCCCGGCACCCCAGCCGAAGATCGTCCCGATCGACCAGATGAATTCGAAAATCTGCGGCGCGATCGCCAGCAGGCAGAAGCCAATCGCCACCGAGGTGTTTCGGGTGGCAGTCGCCGAGTGGCCCATCGTGTCGGCCATGCTTGTCTCCTCCGCGACTCCTAAGTCACGAGCACTGTTGTTCTAATCGGCTGGAAAAGGATCCCCCGCCCGGATCACTGCCTAGCGATTTTCATTACACAATGCCAGCAAAACCAATCAGGCCTCCGGCGAGCAGAAGCCAGAGTGGATTGATGCGCGAGACGGACGCGAGCACTGCAACCGCCGCGGTCAGAAGCAGCGCAGCAAAGGTGCGATCGGTCGACTGGGCCAGGATCAGGGCGCTGGCTGCCATCAATCCAATCGATAGCGGAACCAGTGCAGTCTGAATCAAGGCGGGCCAGCGCGATTGGCTGGGCCGGCTCAGCAGACGGCTGACATAATAGGCAAGCAGCGCCGTCGGCAGGCACATCGCCAGCGTTGCCGCCAGCGCGCCGGGGATGCCGGCGACGGCATAGCCGATTAACGTGACGATAAGTACGTTCGGACCTGGCGAGAGCTGCGCGATCGCATAGGCGTCGGCGAACTGCTTCTCGGTCATCCAGTGATGCACGTCGACCGCGATGCGGTGCATCTCCGGTACCGCCGCCGCAGCGCCGCCGACTGCGAACAGCGACATTAGACCAAAGGTGGAGATCAGCGCCCAGATCGGGTTTTCGCTGTTCACGCTGCTACCTTCCGCCGCACCCAATATGTGACGCCGATACTGACGGGGATCGCGACCAGCAGCACCGCCTGGAGCGGCAGGCGAAGCACGCCGATCGCAACGAACACGCCGAGCATGAGAATGAGCACGACGACGTCCATCCGCTTGAGCAATGGCATCATCATGCGGAAGACCACCGCGATCAGCAGCCCGACCGCCGCGCAGGAGATGCCCGCGAGGATCCGGCGCAGCACCTCCACATCGCCGAACCGGGCGTAGATGATCGCAAGCACGGTCATGATCACCGTCGGCGGCAGCAGCAGCCCGGTAAAGGCGGCAACGCCGCCGGCGATGCCGCGCAGCCGCGACCCGAACACCATCGACAGGTTGACGATGTTGGGCCCTGGCAGGAAATGGCAGAGCGCAAAGGTCTCGTTGAACTCGTCCGCCGTCATCCAGCGGTGCTGATCGACGATGGCGTGGCGGGCAAACACCAGGACCCCGCCGAAACCGGCCAGCGACATCCGGGCGAAGGCCAGGAACAGCGCAACGAGGCCGGGCGGAGGAGCGTGGGCGGCGGGATGGTCCGACTCTTGGGCGGCCGGTGCTGAATCCGTGGACATGTCAGGAGCTTAGAACGCTGGCCGTCCCAGGGCCAAGATCATACCGAGGCCCGCCCGGGACCTATCCAAAGGGAACCGTGGGATCGCCGCTCGAAACACCTGTCATTTGAAACCTTTGCCCCCTATATTGGGGGTGCCGGTTCGCCGGCTATGGAAATAAACGGTCGTCGCAATAAACCATTCGGACCCGGGGGCGGTACCCGGCGCCTCCACCAAAGCCCACCAGCGGGCTCACCCAGAGCGGGTTTTGGCGGGGGCGAAATAGGATCGACGAGGGCGTAAAGGGCGTGCTTTTTCCCGGTATTGTTCCGCCGTTATCGGGCTACTGCAATAGTTGCCAACGACAACTTTGCTCCGGTTGCTCAGGCTGCGTAACGCAGTTTGAAAGACCATCTTAAAGTCCTAACGGGTTAAGCTCCGTTAGGCGGGGTTCGGAGGCACCTGGCAACAGAAGCCTCCACTTACCTCTTATTTCCTTCCCGGCGGGGACTCCTGCTGACCCGTCAGGCGCGGTACTATTGCGGCTTGGCGAGTCGGGCCGGCAGGGCCCAACTCCTGGAATGCAACAGGACCACCATGGCGACCGATCATATCCGATACGATGTGCTGGCTCGCGACGCGCTGCGCGGCGTGCTGCGGAAGGTGCTGACCGATGCCGCGTCCCATGGACTGCCGGGCGAGCACCATTTCTTCATCACCTTCGTGTCGAAGGCCGAGGGCGTGAAGCTGTCGTCGCGGCTCCTGGCGCAATACCCGGAAGAGATGACGATCATCCTCCAGCACCAGTTCTGGGATCTGACCGTGCTCGAGGACCGCTTCGAGGTCGGCCTGTCCTTCGGCGGCATTCCGGAGCGGCTGATCGTGCCGTTCAGCGCGATCAAGAGCTTCCTCGATCCGTCCGTGAAGTTCGGCCTCCAGTTCGACACCTCCGATGTCGCCGAGGTCTCATCCGAGACATTGCCGGCCGCTCCCGCGCCGTCGGCCGTCGCGGTGCCTGCGCCTGCCAGTGAGCCGGCGGAAAGCGCCGAAGAGCCGACCGCCCCGAACCAGGGCGGCGCCGAGGTGGTGCGGCTCGATCGTTTCCGCAAGAAATGATCTAGGTTGGGCGCGAAACGGTCGCGCCCGGCCAAACTGCCGATATAGAAGAGCACATGAAGAGGCCGCACGGCATTCCGTGCCGCAGAATGGATGTGCTCATGGCCAAGACTGCTCGCTCGAAGACTGCCCGCCCCGCCAGCCGCACCGAGACCGACAGTTTCGGTCCCATCGAGGTCCCCGCTGATCGCTATTGGGGGGCGCAGACTGAACGTTCGCGCCAGAATTTCCGTATCGGCATCGACCGCATGCCGATCGAGCTTGTGCATGCGCTCGGCATCGTCAAGCTCGCCGCCGCACAATCCAACCTCGCGCTCGGCCTGCTCGACCAGCGCCGGGCCAACGCCATCATCCGCGCCGCGCGCGAGGTGATCGAGGGCAAGCTGGACGATCATTTCCCGCTGGTCGTGTGGCAGACCGGCTCGGGCACGCAGAGCAACATGAACCTCAACGAGGTCATCGCCAACCGCGCCAATGAGCTGCTCGGCGGCGAGCTCGGCACCAAGAAGCCGGTGCATCCCAACGATCACGTCAACATGAGCCAGTCGTCGAACGACTCATTCCCGACCGCGATGCACATCGCGGCCGCAAGCCGCATCAATGCCGATCTCGTCCCTGCCCTCGGCGAGCTGCTGCGCGCGCTCCGCAAGAAGGAGAAGGAGTTCGCAAAGATCGTCAAGATCGGGCGGACACACACCCAGGATGCGACACCGCTGACGCTCGGTCAGGAATTTTCGGGCTACGCCGCACAGGTCGAAAGCGGCATCGCCCGCCTCAAGGTCGCGGTGAAGGACCTCTATCCGCTGGCCCAGGGCGGCACCGCCGTCGGCACCGGCCTCAACTCCAAGCCGCGCTTCGCAAGACTGTTCGCAAAGCACGTTACCGGGATTACGAAGCTGCCCTTCACCAGCGCCGCCAACAAATTCGAGGCGCTGGCCTCGAACGACGCCTATGTGCTGGCGCACGGCGCCATCAATTCCGTCGCGACAGGCCTGTTCAAGATCGCCAACGACATCCGCCTGCTCGGATCGGGCCCGCGCTCGGGCCTCGGCGAGCTGATCCTGCCGGAGAACGAGCCGGGCTCCTCGATCATGCCCGGCAAGGTCAACCCGACGCAGTGCGAGGCGATGACGATGGTGTGCTGCCAGGTGTTCGGCAATCACACTGCGATCACAGTCGCCGGCAGCCAAGGCCATTTCGAGCTCAACGTCTACAAGCCCGTGCTCGCCTACAACATGCTGCACTCGATCCGGCTGATGGCGGACGCCGCGCGCTCCTTCACCGAACATTGCGTCAGCGGCATCCGCGCCGACGAAAAGCGCATCAGGGAGCTGATGCAGCGCTCGCTGATGCTGGTGACCGCGCTCGCCCCGAAGATCGGCTATGACAACGCCGCCAAGGTGGCGAAGACCGCGCATGCCAACGGCACCACGCTGAAGGAGGAGGCGCTGCGGCTCGGCTTCGTCTCGGCCGACGAGTTCGACCGGCTGGTGCAGCCGGAGAAAATGACGCGGCCTGGATGAATTCCGAATTCCGATAGTCATCCGTAATGATACGGTGCCTTGGGGCTCATAAATATAAGGCTTAAGGGCCGGGATTTGATTACCGTCAATGTTGTGGCGAGGCGGCGTGCTACGCAGGCCTCTCTGCCCTTTGACGGGGCTAATTCATCGTTTGATGGCCCAAGGGGCCAATTGACGAGGACGAGCGAATGGCGATCAAGTCTCATAGGGCGCAACACGGCACCCAGTTTCTGAATGTTTCATCCTGCCAGAAGAGGAGCGGATGATGGAGACGCGGCATGGGGAACGTCATCAACCTGAATCGTTTCAGGAAGCGCGCCGAGCGGGAAGCATCGGCGAAGCAGGCGGACACCAATCGAGCGAAGTTCGGCCGCACGAAGGCGGAGCGGTCGGCGGAGGAGACGCGCGCGGACCAGGCGAAGGCGCATCTGGACCAGCATCAGATCGATCGCGAGGATCAGTCATGAAGTCGCCCGTGGTGAAACGGTCGATCGTGGTCGCCGGCCACAAGACCAGCGTCAGCCTGGAAGAGGCGTTCTGGAACGGCATGAAGGAGATCTCGGGCCTGCGCAACATGACGCTGTCCGAGCTGGTCGGCGAGATCGACGGCAACCGCCAGCAGGGCAATCTGTCCTCGGCGATCCGCCTGTTCGTCCTCGACTACTTCAAGAGCCGCGCCATGGCCGCCATCCAGCCGGAAAAGGTCCCGGCCCAGTAGCCGTTGGGCGTCCCCCAACGGCGCCTCACGGTTCTGCACTTTAAAATCACTCTAAGGTGCAGTTTCAGCCGACCCGCGCGCTTGACCTCACTGCCCTGCGTTGAAAATACAGGGCATGACCGACACCAATGACACGCGTTCGCGGATGCCGCTGGGCCTGGCCCAGCGCGGCTATATCGGCGTCATCCAACATCTTTCCGCCGGGGATGCGGGCTCGGCGCTCTCGGACATCGAGCTCGAGAGCCGGCTGATCGAGCTCGGCTTCGTCGAGGGCGCCCGGGTCGAGGTCCTGCACGAGGGCCTGGTCGGGCGCGACCCGATCGCCGTCCGTGTCGACAACATCACGATCGCGGTCCGCCGTCGTGAAGCCATGGCCATCATTGTCGCCTAGATAGCGACCGGAAATCTGATCCCATGGAAGCTCCTCTGCTGCATCTCGCCCTGGTGGGCACGCCGAACAGCGGCAAGACATCGCTGTTCAACGCGCTGACCGGCAGCCGACAGAAGGTCGCGAACTATCCCGGCGTCACCGTCGAGCGCAAGGAAGGCTTCTTCGTCACGCCCCTGGGACGCCAGGTCTCGGTGGTCGACCTGCCCGGCACCTACTCGCTGCGCGGCCGCAGCCCGGACGAGGAGATCACCCGCGACTTCGTGCTCGGCAAGGCGTCCGGCGAGACCGTGCCCGACCTCGTGCTGTGCGTGGCCGACTCGACCAATCTGCGCCTGACCATCCGCCTGCTGCTGGAGCTGAAGCGCACCGGCCGGCCGATGATCCTCGTGCTCAACATGTTCGACATCGCGAGCCGGCGCGGCATCACCGTCGACGTGGAGCGGCTCGCCAAGGAGCTCGGCGTGCCCGTGGTCACCTCGATCGCGGTGCGCAAGAGCGGCACGGCCGACCTGTTGGCGCTGACGGACGAGATCTCGGCGAAACTCGCCGCGGAGCCGCGGGAGAACAGCTGGCGCGCGCTCAGCGTCGCCGAGCTGCGCGCCACCCAGCGCGAGGCCGACCGCATCATCGCCGACTGCGTCAGCCTGCCAAGCCGGCCCGACACCTGGACCGCGCGGATCGATGCCGTTGTGCTGCATCCGGTCGGCGGCCTGATCGTGCTCGCTCTCATCCTGTTCGTGATGTTCCAGGCGGTGTTCGCCTGGGCGCAGCCGCTGATGGACCTGCTCAACAACGGCTTCGACGCGCTCGGCGAATTCGTGCACGCCACCCTGCCCGCCGGCCTCTTGCAGAGCTTCCTTCAGAACGGCGTGATATCAGGCGTCGGCAGCGTCATCGTGTTCCTGCCGCAGATCATCATCATCTTCCTGTTCATCCTGCTGCTGGAAGACTTCGGCTACATGGCGCGCGCCGCGTTCCTGATGGACCGCATCATGGGTGGCGCCGGCCTGCACGGCCGCGCCTTCATTCCGCTGCTGTCGAGCTTTGCCTGCGCCATTCCCGGCATCATGGCGACGCGCGTGATCGACAACAAGCGCGACCGGCTGACCACGATCCTGATCGCGCCGCTGATGACCTGCTCGGCGCGCATTCCCGTCTATACGCTGATCATCTCCGCATTCATTCCGGCCAGGGACGTCTGGGGCTTCATCAACCTCCAGGGCCTCGTGATGTTCGGCCTCTACGCCGCCGGCATCACCAGCGCGCTGGTCGTCTCGTTCCTGATCAAATTCTTCATGCTGCGCGACTATGCGCCGGCACCGTTCATGCTGGAGCTGCCGGACTACAAGATGCCGCGGCTGAAATCGATCGCGATCGGCGTCTACACGCGGGCGAAAATGTTCCTGCATCGCGCCGGCACCACGATCTTCTCGATGATGGTGCTGATCTGGTTTCTGGCCTCGTTCCCGCAACCGCCCGCGGGCGCCACCGAACCCGCGATCGACTTCAGCCTGGCCGCGATCATCGGCAAGGCGCTCGAGCCGCTGCTCGCCCCCGTCGGCTTCAACTGGCAGATCGCGGTCGCGCTGATCCCGGGCATGGCGGCGCGCGAGGTCGCGGTCGCAGCCCTCGGCACCGTCTACGCGATCGAAGGCGGCAAGGAAGCCGCCGAGCAGATCGGCCAGGTGCTGGCGACGAAATGGTCGCTCGCGACCGCGCTGTCGATGCTGGCCTGGTACATCTTCGCCCCGCAATGCGCATCCACGCTCGCCGTGATCCGGCGCGAGACCGGAAGCTGGACCTGGATGGCCGTGACCTTCTTCTACATGCTGGTGCTGGCTTATGCCGCGAGCCTTCTGACCTACAACGTCGCGGTCGCACTCGGCGCGGGGTAGCGCCCTCTCTAAACTAAAATTGCGAGAACAACCCCATGCACAGTAGACGGCGTTTACCGCGCCAGCGCCCGGTGAAGTCGTTGATACGTCCAAGGAAACAGACGTAGCCCGGATGGAGCGCAGCGAAATCCGGGAAAGCGCATCCGATCGAGGATTCCCGGATTGCGCTTCGCTCCATCCGGGCTACGGACTACGGCGTGCCGGTTGCGCCGTCGGGCAAAACAGGAGGATGATGGCATCCTCCCGGGATTGCCACCTCGACTGCGCCACCACACGACTGGACGCGTTCGGTCCGAACCAAAATCAACAAATCAAATGGAGGCGGCACGAGGCCGCCTCCGGTGCATCATCATTACTGGCAAACATACATGATGCCGTCGCCGCCCTTGACGAGCGCGCCTGGCGTGCAGCCGATGCCGTTGCGCGCGGCATAATCGGACTATCTACTGTAGCCATAGGTCGCTCCCCATGAAAAAGGCCCCGGTCGATGCCGGGGCCTGAGTTCACTGGGAGGACTTTGGATCAATAGCGCGGCGCGCCGTAACCGCCGAAGCGATAGTTCACCCGAACCGTGACCATGTCGATATCCTGGGTGACTCCGCTGCCCGTGAGGGTGAACCCACCGGGTGTGACCACGCCTGCGAAGGAGGTGTTGTCACGCCCCATCCAGAGGTGGTCGTATTCGACACCGACCGTCCAGTTCGGGGTGAAGCCATACTCCCAGCCGACACCCAGAGCACCGCCCCAGCGCGTGTGACCCGCCGAGGCGAGGCCGACGCCGGTGACATTGTTGAAGATGTCAAAGCGATTGCGCGTCACGGCGGCGCCGCCCTTCACGTAGAGCAGTGAGGCGTTCCATGCCCAACCAAGCTGGGCCGTGAACAGCCCGATGGCATCGGTCTTGCCCGTGGTCGAGATCAACGGATCGATCAAACTGACGCGCGTGTTCTTGATCTCGGCCCAATCGCCCTGCGCTTCCAGGCCGAGCACGAACTGATTGGTCTGCCAGCGATACCCGATCTGTCCGCCGACGAGGCCTCCGGAGCGATCGGCGCAACCACTTGCGACGTTGCCTGCGGGCGTTATCAAATCGACGCAACCGTGGCTCTGCCCCCATCCTCCGTTGGCGCCGATGTAGAACCCGGTCCAATTGTAAACCGCCATCATCGGTGCCGGCGGCGGCGCCTTGACGGCCATATCGGCCGCCATGGCCGGAGGCGCCATGCTCAGCGCCGCGAAGCCGATCGCCGCGATCGAAAGCTTTTTCATCGTCTCATCCCCTTTGCTCAAATCTCGTCCGTCATAAAAGCGAGCCCTTATGCAGGCTGGCGTGCATAAGTGCTGCGAACAGCCTGAAGTCTATGCGCGAGGGGATTCCTGGCCCGTACCAAAATGGCAACACTCAAACGCCATCGCTGTGCACAGAAGAGTGCTTAGTCAGTCTTTGAAGTGCCGTGCGCTCCAGCACCGTCCTGTTCGTCAGCAAGCCACGCGCCGATGCCGGAGGATGGGATCACCCGCTTCGGCAGGTGCGGGTTGATCGTGCCTGCAAAGACGGAAAGTCCCTCATCGCGCTTGGCGCGCGCAAACAGCTTGGCTTCATGCTCAGTCGCGAAGGTCTTCGTCTCGCGCGGACTTCGTTGTCTCGGCAGAACGCCTCGCCGTTGCACTTCGAAGGTGACGTACCAGGTCGGACTCATTGCGCACACCAACATGTCACCAGTCCCTGGACTCGCGTTGTGGTGCGGCTGTCATCCGCCTGTTTGATTCAGATCAAGCAGCGACTTGACTGCGAACGCTTGACGCGCCGGGTCGCGAACTGAGGGTCGGTTGACCCGTCGGGCAACACAGGAGCACGATGGCATCATCGGCTTCAGTGACATCCGGCTCCCGACCTTCTCCGTCCCGCGAATGGCGATGCGATACCGTCTTCGGGCTGGATCGGCGCCGTGATCAGGGCCGACCGCCACCCCATCAGCAGGGAACCCGGCGCCGATCTGAGAGTTCGTTCCAAGGCCGTTCGGCTTAACCGGGCGCGAGCCCTGGGACTCGCGCAGGGGCGGTGGCGCCCTTCTCTCGAAGCGTCAAAGGGGATCAATGAGCAGTCCATCCAGCACTGTTACGGACAGTGCGCCCCGAGAGCTGTCCAGAATATCGACCGGCAGCGCCGGGCTGGACGACATCCTGGGTGGCGGCTTCGACGCCAACCGGATGTATCTCTACGAGGGGCAGCCCGGCACGGGCAAGACCACCATCGCGCTTCAGTTCCTGCTGAGGGGGGTGCGGGACGGAGAGCGCGTGCTCTATATTTCGCTGTCCGAAACCAAGCGCGAGCTGGACGTCGTGGCGCAGCGGCACGGCTGGACGCTGGACGGCATCGACATCTTCGAACTGGTTCCGCCGGAGACGACGCTCGATCCGGAGCGCGAGCTCACGGTGTTTCATCCCGCCGAAATGGAGCTGAGCGAGACGACCGGCCTGATCTTCAGGGAAGTCGAGCGGGTCAATCCCAACCGCGTCGTGCTCGACAGCCTGTCCGAACTGCGCCTGCTTGCCCAGAACCCGCTTCGTTACAGGCGCCAGGTGCTGGCCCTGAAACATTTTTTCACCAACCGCAATTGCACAGTGGTCCTGCTCGACGATCTTTCGTCATCTCAGGACGATTTGCAGCTCCATTCCATTGCGCACGGCGTGGTGATGCTCGAACAGGTCGCGATCGATTACGGCGCCGAGCGGCGCCGGCTCCGCGTGATCAAGATGCGCGGCATCCGGTTTCGCGGCGGGTTTCACGATTTCACGATCGAGCGAGGCGGCCTGCAGATATTCCCCCGCCTGGTGGCGGCCGAACATCACAAGACCTTCGTCGGCGACTTCACCCCGAGCGGCAACGCCGAGCTCGACCAGCTCCTGGGAGGCGGCCTCGAGCGCGGCACCAATGCGCTGCTCATCGGCGCCGCCGGCGTGGGCAAATCATCGGTTGCGCTCACCTACGCGATCGCGGCGGCCGAACGTGGCGAGCACGCGGTGTTCTTCGCGTTCGATGAAGGCCGCGGCACGGTCGAAGCGCGCGCCCGGACACTTGGCCTGCACCTGCAAGAACACGTCGATTCGGGGCTTGTCCGGTTTCAGCAGATCGATCCCGCCGAGCTGTCGCCGGGTGAGTTCGCCGCAAACGTGCGAAAGAGCGTCGAGGCCGACAATGCCCGTCTCGTCATCATCGACAGTCTGAACGGCTATCTGGCCGCGATGCCCGACGAGCGATTTCTCATCCTGCAGATGCACGAACTCTTGAGCTACCTGGGGCAGCAGGGTGTGCTGACCATCCTGGTCCTCGCCCAGCATGGCCTCGTCGGTCCGATGGATACGCCTCTCGACATCAGCTATCTCAGCGATTCCGTGGTCATGCTGCGCTATTTCGAGGTCGGCGGAACGGTGCGGCGCGCTCTGTCTGTCGTCAAGAAGCGCAGCGGCCGACACGAGCATACCATCCGGGAATTTCGGCTTAGCAGCGCCGGCATCACGCTCGGCCCGCCCCTGAGGGAGTTCAGCGGCATCTTTTCCGGCAATCCGCATTATACCGGGGCACCTAAGCCCGAAGGGTCGGTTGAATGAGCGTTGAGCGAGATCACCATGTTCTCGTCTTTGCTCCGATCGGGCGCGACGGACTTGCCTCCGCCGAGCTGTTCCGGAGTTCGCACCTGGAAGCGACCAGCTGCCGCAGTCTGCCCGAACTCGTCAGCGAGATGGCAGCCGGCGTCGGCGCCGTTTTCGTTGCCGAGGAAGCTCTGTTCGGGAAAGACACCTCGCCGCTGGCACAATGGATCGAGAGCCAACCGCCCTGGTCCGACCTGCCCTTCGTCGTCCTGACCAGCCATCGCGAGCAGCCGGCCGTCCTTGCCTGGCGCCGCAGCATTGTCGCGCTTCTCCGTAACGTCTCGCTGCTCGAGCGGCCGGTTCAGCCAATGACGCTGACCAGCGCCGTTCAATCGGCACTGCGCGCGCGGCGGCGCCAATACGAAATCCGGGCTCTGTTCGCGGCGCGCGAACAGGCGGCTCAGGAGCTCGAGACGCTGGTGGTCGAGCGCACGCGGGCCCTTGCGGAAGCCGTCGAGCAATTGCGCGTCGAGATGGACGAGCGTGCCCGGGTCGAGGAGACGCTTCGGCAAGCCCAGAAGATCGAAGCCATCGGACAGCTGACCGGCGGGGTGGCGCACGACTTCAACAATCTGCTGATGGTGATCTCCGGCGGCCTCGACATGCTCGACCGCCAGACCGATCCGGACCGTCGCCGCCGGCTCATGGACGGGATGGTCCAGGCCGCCCAGCGCGGGGCCAGCCTGACCAGGCAGCTTCTCGCGTTCTCCCGCCGGCAGACGCTCCGGCCGGAGCCCGTCGACGTCGCCTCGCAGATGGGCGGCATGCGCGAACTGCTCGATCGAAGCCTGAGAGGCGACGTCCATGTCGAGTTCGATTTTCCGGACACGCTCTGGCCGGTGGAGGTCGATCCCGGCGAGCTCGAACTCGTGATCCTCAACCTCGCCGTCAACGCCCGCGACGCCATGCCCAATGGCGGCACGATTCTCGTGCGCGGGGAAAATCTGCCCGATCTGAATGACGAGCAGATCGCCGGAGACTATGTGCGCCTGTCCGTCGTCGATACCGGTGTCGGCATGAGTCCGGAGATCCTGTCACGCGTTTTCGAACCATTCTTCACGACCAAGGAGGTCGGAAAGGGCTCGGGGCTCGGGCTCGCCCAGGTCCATGGATTCGCGACGCAGTCGCGGGGGACGGTCCGCATTCGATCGGAAGTCGGCCGAGGCTCCAGCATCGAACTCTATTTGCCGCGATCGCTCAGCACTCCTTCCAGGGAGCGACACCTGATCGATCTCAACATGGTGCGGCCGAAGAAGAGCAATCATGGCCGCATCCTTCTGGTCGAAGACGATGACGAGGTTGCCGCGCTGGTGAGCGAGATGCTGGGCCAGCTCGGTTACGAGGTCACGCACGCGGCGAGTGGCGCGGCCGCGCTCGGTGCCCTGGCCGACGGCCGCGCCGTCGACCTCGTCTTTTCCGATGTCATGATGCCCGGTGGCATGAATGGGGTCGAGCTGGCGCGGGAGATCAAGAGAAGGCGAAGCGACATACCCGTGCTTCTGACCAGCGGATACTCCGAAGCCGCAGTTCACGACGCCGAATTGGCGGGTCTGCAGATTCTGCCGAAACCCTACCATATCGACGAGCTGGCCGCGGCGCTCAGCGCGGCAAAGGCAGAACCCGGGCGCGACATGGAGTCCAAGCGGTCCAGCCGCTGCTGACGCGTGCGGTGTCGCATCGCGAAAGCGATCGACGACCGGCCGCCAAAGCGGCTATCAGTCTCCATGGACCGCTTCAGCACCGACAGATTGACCGCCGAGAGGCTTCGCGAAGACCACCTCGACGACCTCGTCACGCTGCATCTCGATGCCGAGGTGTCCCGCTATCTCGGCGGCGTGCGTGCACCCGAGGTCACCAAGACCTATCTCGCGACCAACATGGCGCATTGGGACCAGCACGGTTTTGGGCTGTGGGTGCTGCGAACGAAGGACGGCGCCTTCGCCGGGCGAGCGGGCATCCGGCACATCCTCGTGGACGAAATCGACGAGATCGAGATTGCCTACGCATTCAAGCGCGAGTTCTGGGGCCGCGGATTTGCGAGCGAGGTCGCAATCGCGCTGACGGACATTGGGCTGTCGCACCACGAACTGCCGTCTCTCATCGGCCTTGTCTATGTCAGCAACGGCGCATCCCGCCGCGTGCTGGAGAAGGCCAATTACATCCTCGAGAAGAGTACGACGCGTCATGGCAATGATGTCGTGATTTACCGCGCTCGGCGGTGAGATGCGTCTCGCAGGATGGGTAGAGCGAAGCGAAACCCATCCTTGCTTCCGGGCGCGTTGAAGCGTGATGGGTTTCGCTGTGCTCTCCCCGTCCTACGGGCTATCGCAAAGCCGCTTTAGGCTCCGCCGGTGCGGAGCCGGACAACCGACTGCGGCAACGAAGCGAGAAACAGCACAACGCACACACACAGCAGGACGATGTCCTTGAACAGGAACTCGCCGGCCAGATTCCACGCCATCGGATCGGTTGACAGGCTCCATGTGACGACGCCCGGCGTCGTGAAGAAGAACGACCACGTGATCGCGAAGGTCATCATGCCCATGAACGAACCCAGCGCCGACAAGACCGGACTGAAGCTGCCGGCCACGAGCAGCGCCGCGATCACGAATTCGGCGACACCGAGAACATAGGCCTCTCCCCTCAGGCCGAATACCGACAGCCAGGAGATGAACGGGCTGTGGCTGATGAACTGGGCGATACCCTGTGCGGATTGCAGTGTGAATTTCTGCATTCCAAACGATACGAATATGACCACCATGACCCAGCGCAGAATGGCGAGCGGACGATAAGAGCCTCCACCATTCTCCGCGACGTTGAATCCCATCATGCGACGATTTCTCCCCGGATTGCGCATCCATCTATTGGCGAACGAAGCGTCCGCTACGGGCTATTCGGAGGGGAGCGTCCGTCGTTACATCCGCGGCGGGGTTCCACGATCACAGCTGCGTGCAATGCGCGTGTCCGCGCCACGGTCGAGACTCGCGCATTTCGGATCGACAGGCTCTAGCCGTCGCCGCAATTGCGATGACAGTGCATTCAATTGATGCGCACGGGGTCTCCTGCTTCGAGTTAAGTGCACTGTCACCGGCTACCCGGGTGCCGGGCCGACAAGGCCTGACCGGCAGGTAAGGCCCGCAGATGACGAAAGCAGACAAGGCGGTTTATGCGGCCGTTGAGTTTTCTAGTCCTCGCGGCGAGCGAGAACTCTGTCAGCAGATCCGCACATTCACGGACAAATCAGTACGGGAGTTTTCGCCTGTGCCAGCACCTTGTTTGTCACGCTACCGATGAGAAGCATGGAGAGTCCGCTGCGGCCATGGGATGACATCACGATGAGATCGCAACCTTTATTCTCGGCTGCTGCGATGATGGCTTGATGGGGTTGCCCGTTCTCCACTTGAATCGGTTCGCAGGAAACGCCGGCCTCCTTGGCCGCATTTGCCGCGCGATCCAACGCGCTCGTGGCCTGTTCCTTGCGCAGCTCGGCATATGTTGCGACTGCTTCACGGAACCGCCCTGTCATTTCTGAAAACGGCTCCACAACGAAGATTAGAGATACCTTGGCTCCAAGGGATTTCGCCAGCGCCAACCCATGCGCCACTCCGTGCTCCGCTAGCTCCGACCCATCTGTCGGAATGAGAATATGCCGGTACATGCTTCACCTCCCGCCTGTCTGGACGTATCGCTGCCTTCCGAATGTAAGCTGGGCCCGCGTTTCGGATGCGGTCTTGAGATAGATCAATCTCTCGACCCAGCTCGTACGATGGATAGAGCGGAGCGAAACCCATCAACACGCCTGGATGGAACGATGGGTCTCGCTGCGCTCTACCCATCGTACAGGCCGCGAGCTACCGCTCGCCCGGCCACATCGCCATGGCCGCCTTCGCTACGCCTCTCAACTCCTCAGGCGTCGCGTCGTCCTTGGCCTGGATCGCCATGCCTTCGAAGACGCTGAGGTAGAACCGGCTCAGCGCATCGATGTCGGTTGCGGCAGGCAGTTCGCCGCTCGCGACCGCAGCCTCCAGCCGCCCGCGCAAATTGCCAAGCATGTCGAGCCGGACCTTCTTGATCTCGCGGGCAATGGTGGCCGGCCATTCGTCGCTGACGGCGCCCAGCACGGCCATGCAGCCGGCCGGCGCTCTCCGGGATTTCGGCAGGGTCTCGGCCGCCCCGATCAGCAGATTCTCGATGCCGGCGCGCGCGGTCGCGCCTTCCGCAAGCCGGTCCCAGACCGGCTGGCCCTGGGTCTCGACGTAATGCTCGATCGCGGCAAGGTAGAGTGCCTCCTTGCTTTCGAAGGCCGCATAGAGGCTGGGCGAGCTGACGCCCATGGCGTGGCAGAGGTCGTGCATCGAGGCTGCCGCAAAGCCCTTGCGCCAAAACAGCAGCATGGCGGCCTCCAACGCCGCGTCGCGATCAAATTCCCGTGGCCGACCTGCCATCGCCCGTCTTTCTGTAATGATCAACACATAATTCACTTGACCGCGGCAATCAAGACTCCACATATTCTGTGTCGATCATTACAGAATTGGAGAGATCACATGACACTGGCAGGAAAACGGGCCCTGGTGACGGGCGCAAGCAGGGGTATCGGTGCGGCCATCGCGAAGGCGCTCGCCGCGGAAGGCGCCGATGTCGCGATTACTTACGAGAAGTCGGCGGAGATCGCCGCCAAGGTCGTGGACGCGATCAAGGCGACGGGCCGGAAAGCCGTAGCGATCCAGGCCGACAGCGCCGATGTCGCTGCCGTTCAGGCTTCGGTCGACAAGACCGTCAAGGAGCTGGGCGGGCTCGACATCCTGGTCAACAATGCCGGCATTCTGCGATTGGGCGGCCTCAACGACATCTCGCTCGCCGACATCGACGCGATGCTGAACGTCAACGTGCGTTCGCCGATCGCCGCGAGCAAGGCGGCGCTGCCGCACCTTGGCAAGGGCGGCCGCATCATCACCATCGGCAGCTATTTCGCGGACCGCGTGCCCTCGCCGGCGCTCGGCGTGTACGCGGCGTCGAAGTCGGCGCTAACCGCATTCACGAAGGCGCTGGCGCGGGAGCTTGGCCCGAGGGACGTCACGGTCAACCTCGTGGCACCGGGCTCGATCGACACCGACATGAATCCGGCGCACGGCCCGACCGCCGAGACATTGAAGCAGTTCATGGCGCTCGGCCGGTACGGCGCGACGGATGACATCGCGAACGCGGTGGCGTTCCTGGCGAGCGCGAAGGCAAAATACATCACCGGCTCGACCTTGACCGTCGACGGCGGCGCGAACGCGTAGACATTCCGGCGCTTGGTGTTCGTCCAACAGGAGGTCGAGAAGCTGGCGATGACTGCGATGGCAAAATAAGATGATGTTCGCGATCATCATGGCGGGCGGCCGATGCCTCGGCCGCCCCGCGAGCGTTAGATGGAGCGTGTCGCGTGCTTCGTCCCTCGTCCAGCTTCGAGCATGACAGCACGACTGTCACTTTGGCTTGAACGTCAAAATGCCGTTTGCACTCATCGTTCGTACCCGTCATTGTTTCGCAACGCCGCCCGGATGTTGAGCGGGTTCCGGTGATCAAACGGGAGGCCTTGCCATGCAAGACGTCGAGAAGCGTGTCATTGGCAAGGTTATGTGGCGGCTTATACCGTTCCTGATCGTCTGCTATTTCGTGGCCTATCTTGACCGCGTCAATGTCGGCTTTGCCAAGCTGCACATGAACCAGGCGCTGGGTTTAAGTGAAGCAGCGTTCGGACTGGGCGCGGGCTTGTTCTTCGTCGGGTATTTCCTGTTTGAAGTCCCCTCCAACATCTTCCTGGAACGAGTCGGCGCGCGCGTCTGGATCGCCCGCATCATGATTACGTGGGGAATCGTCTCGGCGGCCTTCGCATTCATCCCATCGATATCGGCAGCAACGGGACTACCGACAACGGGCGTCTTCTACTCTCTTCGTTTGCTGCTCGGCGCCTGCGAGGCGGGATTCTTTCCAGGCATCATCTTCTATCTGACCCTGTGGTTCCCGGCGGTTTACCGGGCTCGGGTCATCAGCCTGTTCATGCTGGCGATCCCGATTTCGTCCATCATCGGATCGCCCATCTCCGGGCTTCTGCTCGGCGTGACCGGTTGGGGATTGGAAGGCTGGCAGTGGCTGTTCATTCTCGAGGCGCTGCCCTCGGTCGTGGTAGGCATCTGCGTCCTGCTCTATCTGACCGATTTTCCGCGCCAGGCCCGCTGGCTGCAACAAGACGAGATTGCCTGGCTGGAAGACGTGCAGGCCACCGAGAAGCGGAACAAGGAGAAGGTCGAACACCTGTCATTGGGGCAGGCGCTCACCGATTACCGCATTTTGTTGTGCGCTCTGGTGTACTTCTGCCTGAATGCTGCAAGTTATGGCGTGGCGTTCTTCCTGCCAACCATCATCAAGGGTTTTGGCGTCAGCGATACCCAGACCGGCCTGCTCGCAGCGCTGCCCTTTATTTTCGGGGCCGCGGGCATGGTGCTGCTTGGTCGTCATTCCGATCGGACCATGGAACGAAAGGGTCACGTCGCCGCGGCACTGTTGATGGCAGCGGTGGGGATCGGAGTGGCAGGTCTCGTTTCCAACTCCGTCCTTGTCATGGCATTGCTTTGCTTCGCACAGATCGGCGTCTCCGCGGTCCCCCCGATGTTTTGGCCGCTGCCGGCGAGCTTTCTAACGGGAGCATCGGCTGCCGCCGGCATCGCCGCGATCAACTCGCTTGGAAATCTTTCCGGTTTCGCCGGTCCTTACGCAATGGGCTACCTGAAGGATTTAACCGGCAGTTTTACCGCAGGTCTTCTGTTGCTGGCGGGTTGCGCGCTGGTGGGCGCAGTCGTAGTCGTGCTGCTACGCATCGATGCAAGGCGCGAGCAAGTGTCCGGCGAAATCGCGATGGCGCACTAGACGCGGGTGATCGTCGCTACCTGAAATAACCGAGCACGAGATCGATATCCGCGCTGCCCGCCACGGTGCCGTTGAGTTCGGCGTCGATGACGCGGCGGCAGGCCGCGATCGCGGCGTGATCGCCGAGATCGTTGGCGGCTTCGAGCACGAGCCAGGCGGCGTCGACGGAAGCCTTCTCGGGAGCCGAACCGCCGGCATCGACGGGCAGGCTCTTGTTCTTGCGAATTGCGGTGCCGAATTGAGGCAACATTGCAAATACTCCCCTCTCGCTCAGTGCACCTGGAGTTCGGGCTGACGGCCCGTATCGGCACCCGCGCCGGTCTTGCGCGACTGGTAGAACTTCAGAATGCTGCGCGACGTCTCGATCTTGAGCTTGCCGAACTCGCGCTCGCTGTCATGGAGCTCGCGCGCCGTGATCAGATGATCCTTGGCGCCGAGGAACAGCAGCGACATGGTCGTGTCCCACGAGAAGTCGAGCGCCTTGCACAGCACCAGAAGTATCTCGCGATTGCGGTCCATCATCGCGCGCTCGATCACGTCGACCGGAAGCGACGACAACAGCGACAGGCCGATCTGCACCTCGTCGAAACGGTGCTGGCGCGCATAGTTCGAGATCGAGTCCTGGTTGAGGTTGCCCTGGCGGTACTGCGTCGTCACCACGCGCTTGGCGACGAAATAGCTGCGCGAGGACGGACCGAACTTGGACTGGAGATCGCCGGTGACGTCGGTCACCGAGCTCTGGATCTGCGACATCATTTCGGGCCGCTCGCTCGCGAGGCGGCGGCGGACGTCTTCCGACGCCTTGGAAATGAGCTGCTGGAAGATGTGGCGCGGGACGTCCTTGCGCAGGCCGAGCTGCTCGGCGAGGATCGAGTCACCCTCGGCGCGCCGGACCATGTGCAGCAGGCCCGAGCCGGAGAAGCGCGCGCCCTCGTTTTTGGCGACGGAGGTCACGACCTCCTGGTCGCCGCGCTTGACCAGCACGTCGGTGACGGCTTCGCCGATCGACCTGCGCTGGGCGATCGCAAGCAGATGCGCCTGGCCCTTGGTCATGGCGCTCTCGACCAGCATCTTCTCGTCGATACGGCTGGAGTCGCGCAGCACCGGACCGGCCACGTCGATCTCGTCGTCGAGGGCGAGCTTTTCGATGACATTGAGCGGAGCGTGGTCGCAGGCCGACATCAGCTCGGAGAGCTGCGCCCGCGCGGCGACCTCGATCTCGTCGGCGAGCCGCCCGATGACCTCGCCGAACATGCTGATCTCGTCGTCGCTGTAGCGGCCGGTGATCAGGATGTCGGTCGCATGCCACAACGCCTTCGCCCGGCTCTCGTCGGTGCCGCGCGCGATCGCGTCGTCCAGATCCTGCAGAAGCGATTTCGCCCCGTTCATCTCGTTACCCCAGTTCTTGGTTAGCCATCCTGCTTGTGCTGGCAGGACGCCGAATTCCTCTGGGAACCGACACTAGAGATCAAACGCGAGAATCCAGTAAAGTCGGCAGATCAGTTTTGCCGAGCAAAATTCGTTAAAATGCGCGGGAATGGGTTTACCGGCGGGCAAGGGCCAGCGCTTGCCGAACAGGCTGCCGCGTTCACGGATTCGACGGCGTCAGCACCAGCGGTGGCTTCGGCTTGGGTTTTGCGGGCGGCGGGCCCGGCGCCGGCCTCACCTCGATCGGCGGTGGCAGCGGGGCGATCTGCTGGCTCGCGAGCGGCGGGCTTGTGAGTGGAGGACTTGGCGCTGCAGGGGCGGCCAGCGGCGCCTTCGGCGTCGGCGCGGCCTTTGGCTTCGGCGGCGCGCGGCGCGGATCGCGGCCGGGCAACGGCACGTCGGTCAGCGACGGCTCGGGCACCGGATCGGGCGAGACCAGCGTCGGCAGCGCCGCAGTCGCCGGCGGCGGCTCGCCACGCTCGATCGCGTCCAGCCGGCGCGTCTCGCGATCGATCGTGCGCACCGCGAGCCAGGACGACAGCGGCGCGAGATCGACGGTGCGGTTGAGCCTGTCGGGGGGACCCGCCGCGAACAACTGGATCTCCGGCGGCGCGCCCGAAAGTCCGGTCATGATCGGCGTCAGGCTGGCGCGGATGTCGGCCTGGTCGGCGGGAATATCGTAGCCGCCGGAGACGATGGCCCGCGCGTTCTTGGCTTCCAGCGGTGTCGCGCCGACGCGCAGGCGCCCGTCGCGGATCGTGAACGGGATCTGCGCCGAGGCGACCGCGATCGGACCTGCCAACAGCGCGGGTTCGACGAGCTGCCGCAGCCTGTTGTCGTCGGCAACCTGGCCGCCGTCGCTGGCGCGGATGGCGATCTCGAAGGCGCGCGGATTGAGGCCGCTGATTTCCGCGGCCTCGAGCGTCACCGTGCCATTGCCGGCGAGCGCACCGGTCAACGCCGCAACGCTGCGGCCCTGGCTGGTCAGGGCCATCTGCACCGAGGCGCGTCCCTTGGGCAATGCGAGATCGCGGTAGCGCAGCGCCGCCGCATCGACATTGCGCAGCTCGATACGTGCATTCAGCGCAACGCCATTGGCGCCATTGCGCGCGTCGAAACTCGCCGACATCTCACCGCCGCCGACACCGCCCTTGAGCGCGTCGAGCGCGAGCGACTGGCCATCGCTCCGGATCGTGCCGCCGACCGGGCGCAGCTCGATGCCGTCAGGCAACGTGCCGCGCAAGGCCTGGAAGGCGATGCGGCCGCGCCAGCCGCCGAGCAGCCCCGCACTCAGGGGATCACCGGCATCATGTCCGGCGGCGCCGATGGCCATTGCGAACGCGGGCGCAAGATCGAGCGCGTCGAGGCCGATTTCACCATCGACGCTCTTCTCCTGATCGAGCGTCACCGCGAGATGCCCGCGCAGATGCGAGCCGGCCGCACTGCTGTCGAGATCGTCGAAGGTCAGGCGGTTGCCGGAGAGGCCGACGCGCGAGGACAGGTTGACGCTCTGCACTGACTTGTCCGCCGGGCTGGTCCCGAACAGCGGCGCCAGATTGGCATTGCGCACGCGCAAATTCACGCTGGCCTTCGGCTGGAACGAATTGGGGTCCGACAATTCGATGCTGCCTTGCGCATCCGCATCCAGCCCGCCGCCACTGAGCTTTGCGTTCAATTGCAACGGCCGGCGCCAGGCGCCGCTCAACCGGCCCTCGAACTGCGAAGGGCCCTCGCCCACGGCGGCGACGCGATCGAGGCCCAGCAGCGCCAGCAATGCGCCGGCCTTCGGCGTCGAAATTTTCGAGTCCAGCGTGAAGTCGCTGTTGCGCAAGCGGTCGATGTCGATGCCGTTGACCGCCGCGACCGGCGTCTGCCCGGCCAGCGTCGCGGTAGCCTTGAGCTGCGGCGCATCGAGATCGAGCACGGCGCGCGCGTCGTTGCGATCGGCATGGTCGGCGTTCTTGTCGAGGCTGAGGTCGAGCTTCAGCCGCGTCGCGCCGGGCAATGACGGGATGGCGTCGAACCGTGCGCGCACCGAAGGCGCGATCGGCTCGAGCAGCGCGGTGAGCTCGCGCAGCGAATTGGCCGAGGATTTCAGCGCGAGCTTGCCGGTGGCATGAACGCGGTCGAAGCTGCCGCTCGCTTCGGTGGTCACGCCGCTCGCCTGACCAAACCGCAACTGCTCCAGCGACAGCGCCGCGGGGCCGTAGCCGAGTTTCGCCGTGAACGGTCGCAGCTCCTGTCCGGCCGACATCGCGCGGCCGACATCGAGCGCGAGCCTGGCTTCCTCCGGCCATTCGCCCTGCGGCCCCGCGAGCGCGCGCACGAAGCTTGCGGCGGCATCGAGGTCGAGACGGTCGGCCTTGAGCTCGGCGTCGATCCGCGAGCCCTTGCTCGCGCCGGTCTGGACGAAGGCGATGCGGCCCTCCACCGCGCCGCCCTCGATCTCGGCCTTCAGCCTGTCGACGGCGAGATGGTTGGCTGCGATGGTCACGTCGCCGGCAAGGCGCAGCGGCCGCGTGCTGCGACGGTTGATCTCGCTGCGGCCCTGGAGCCAGGCCACCAGCGTATCGGGGTCGGACGACTCGACGCTGAGCCGGCCGCTAAAGCTGTCGGCGCCAGGCGTTGCGCCGTTGAGCGAGAGCTGCGTCATGCCGGGCGCGCGCAGCTCGAGCCGCTGGAAAGTCCAGGACCTTCCGTCGGTCTGAAGCTCCGCCGTGATGTTCTGGAGCGGACGCCCGCCCAGCATGATCTGGTCGGAGTTGAACTCGATCTGCGCCGGTATCGGCGCCTGCGGGATCGCCGCAAGGCCCGCGCGCAGGGCCGGCAGGACGCGCTGCGGCTCGGCATCGTCCTTGCCCGCCAGCTTGTCGGCATCGACCTGGCGCGCCGACAGCACCGCGCGCAGCAGCGGCGAGGCGCCGAACCTGACATCGCCGACACCACCAAACTTGAGCGCATTGTCCTCGGCGCCGAAGCTCGCGTCGATCTGCTCGAATTTGGCGCCGGCCGGATCGGCCTTGAGCTTTGCCGTGAGCTTCCAGGGTGTCGGCCCCGCCGTGCCCGCCTTCTTGACAGGGGGCACAGCGAGCGTCAGTGCGCCGTCGAATTTCGGCAGGCGGTTGTCGAAGGCGAGCACGCCTTCGAGATCGGCCAAGATCGCGCGCTCGCCGGGATCGATGTTGAGGTGGAGACGGGTGGCGCTGCCGTCGGCGCTCGGGCCGGAGGAGACGCGGAACGGATAGCGCACCCCGGTGGCGGTGAAACTGCCGTCGCCGCGGACCGAGCCGGCCAGCGAGCGCACGTCGCCCGAAAAGGTGATGTCGTTCAATTCCAGCGTCGAGCGGCTGGCGGCATCGTGCAGGGCGATGCGGCCGGTGAGGTTCAGCCGTTCGATCGCAAGCGAGGCCAGATTGAAGGTGCCGCTCGCGGTGGACGGCAAATCGACCCGGCCCTTGGCATCCAGGCCGAGATCCACCGCCATGCCGTTGACGGTCAGCTCGGTGGCGCGCCATTCGCCGCGCATCAGCGAGCTCAGGCTGAACTCGACGTCGAGCTTGTCGGCGCGCAGGCGGCCGAGATCGTTGTTGCCGCCGAAGGTCACCGAGCGCAGCCGCAGCGTCGGCGCCGGCAGCAGCCGTGCATCCAGCTCGCCCGCCACCCGCACCGGCACGCCCATGATCGTGCCCGCCTCCGCCTCGAACTGGGGCCTGAACTGGTTCCAGTCGATGAAGTAAGGCCCGATCAGCGCGGTCAGCAGCGCAATGATGAAGGCAATCGCCAATCCGAGCAGCGTCGTCTGCACGGGTCTCCCCTCGGCCAAATCGGCCCGGGCCGAACCTGAGGGCCTCAGGCGCGCCGGAACAGCCCCTTATATAAGGGGAAGTGTGGCGAAGTCACAGCGACTGTTGCGCGCGGAGGTTAACGCTGGCGGCCGTCACCAGCTCGCCGGCAGGCGTTTCAGGCCGCGCAGCACGAACGTCGGGCGCCATTCCGGGTTCTCGACGTCGTCGATGCGCAGATCCGGCAGCCGCCGCAACAGCGTCGCGATGGCGATTTCGGCCTCGATGCGCGCCAATTGGGCGCCCAGGCAGAAATGGATGCCGCCGCCGAACGACAGCGGCTTGACGTTGGGCCTGGTGACGTCGAGCCTGTCGGGGCGATCAGGGTAGACCGCCGGATCGCGGTTGGCCGAGCCGAGCAGGCACAGCACGGTCTCGCCCTTTGGGATGCTCTTGCCGCCGAGATCCGCGATGTCCTCCAGCGCCACGCGTCCGGTCATCTGCACCGAGGAATCGTAGCGCAAGAATTCCTCGATCGCGTTGACCATCAACTCGGGCCGCGCCTTCAGGAGCGCGAGCTGATCCGGATTGCGGTGCAGCGCGAGCAGGCCGTTTCCGATCAGATTGACGGTGGTCTCGTGGCCGGCGCCGAACAGCAGGATGATGTTGGCGGTCAATTCCTCGTTGGTGAGCTTGTGGCCGTCTTCCTCGGCCTGCACCAGCTGGGTGGTGAGATCGTCGCCGGGATTGCGGCGGCGCAGCTCGAACAGCTGCTGGAAATACATCTGCGCCATCATGTTGCCGGCGTTGCCCTTCGCGATCTCTTCCGGCGTGAGGGGCACGGGGTCAAGCAGCCGCCCGCCATCGCGCGAGCTGTTGTAGAAGGTCTCGCGATGATCCTCGGGGATTCCGAGCATGTCGCAGATGATGGTGACCGGCAGGCGGAAGGCGAAATCCTCGATCAGGTCCATGTGGCCGCGCTCGATCACCGCATCGATGGCCTGGTCGACGATCGCCTGGATCCGCGGCCGCATGTCCTCGACGCGACGGGCGGTGAAGGCCTTCACGACGAGGCCGCGCAGGCGGGTGTGGTCGGGCGGATCGGATTGCAGCATCCAGTGGCTCATGCTGCGGAACACCGGCTCGTCCATGATGGCAGGGCTATAGCGGCGCTTGGAGCGCTCGACAAAATCCTTGCCGAAGCGCTTGTCGCGCATCACGAGGCTGACATCGGCGTGGCGGCTGGTGACGAACTGGCCGAACGGCGTCACATGGATCGGCTCGATCGTGCGCAGCCGGTCATAGTGCGGATAGGGATCGCGGATGAAGTCCGGCGACAGCGGGTTGAACAGCGGTCCGCCTGCGGGTTGCACTTGCTCGTTCATGGTGACCTCAATCGGTTGCCGCATGACACGAATACGCCGGCAGCCCCTTGCGCGCGCGGCGTAACCATCCCCAAGATTATAAACTCGATACATTGTTGTATCGAGTTGCATTCTGCCCTAACCTGCGCCGATGTCAAGGCTGAGAACCAGGCCGACCAGGGACCACACACGCGACAAACTGTTCGAGGCGGCCGCGCGCGTGTTCGAGGCGGACGGCATCGGCGGCGCCAGCATCGAGGCGATCGCGGCCGCCGCGGGCTTCACCCGCGGCGCGTTCTATTCCAACTTCAAGAGCAAGGACGAATTGATCATCGCCATGCTCGAGGATCACGTCGAGCAGTCGATCCGGCGCAACCTCGACATCCTCGCGCAGCACGACAATCTCGACGATTTCATCGCGGCGCTGAAGACGATGGATCGCAGCCGGCAAGACCCGCTCGGCCGCTCGCCCCTTCTGCACATGGAGATGATCCTGTTCGTCGCGCGCGCCGAGAAGCGCCGCCCGGAGCTTGCCAAGCGGCTGCGCGCGCGCCGCAAGCTGGTCGCCGACATCGTCGAGGCCACGTTGAAGAGCAACGGCAGGAACGACACGCTGAATCCGCCGTGGATGGCCTCCGTCGTGCTGGCGCTGGAAGACGGCTTTCGCCTGCACCGCCTGATCGATCCGGAGACAACGCCGGCCGACAGTTTTCTGCGCGCGATCACGGATTTGAGGCGCAGGACCGGATTGTCGTCGAACTAGCCTGGATCGCCGATATCAGGTCCACGACCGGACCGTCATCCGACCGGCGTTGAATTCTCCGACAACTCGCCGCCCGCCCCAATCGTGCGTTTTTGAAAACGTGCGCCTGATTGCAGCAGGATCGGACAAGGCATTGCCGCTTCGGGAAATACGCCGGGCCTCCGCGCCGCTAACCGGCTAGGCGCCGAGCGATTGGCGCAGGCGCGTGGGTTAGCAGCAATCTCTCGACAGGGACGGCAATCGCTCTGGCGCAGCCGACGATCCGATTGGCTAAACATCGCAACGTCACATCATGGGGACGGAGACAAACGATGGACAGGAAACGGCTTGCAATCGCGCCACGGCGGAAGGCCGTCTCGACGGCGCTCATGTACGGGCTTTCACTGACCGTGCGTTTCACCTCGCCGACGGCCGATGAGGCGCCGCCACAGATCGCACAAGACGCCAAGGTCTCGACGTCGATCCTGATCGATCGGGGCTGGACCAACAAACCTGCGCTGCCGGTCGCCCTGCGCGGCTGGCCATCGGGCCCGCGAAGCTGCCGCGCAGGATGTGAAGGCCCTGCGCTGCTGTCCTCGCTGCCGAACTGCACCGCGCCGTAAAGGCCCGGCGGTCTCCGTCTCACCTCTTCGCGTCATCATCGCTCGCAACAGGCTCTGCTCGCATCGAGCGGCGGCGATGGCGCGCGTTTCGAACCAACAACCCCAGAACCAAATCCAGGAGTGAACCACATGCGACTGCTCATCATTGGCGCCGGCTTCGCCGGCATGTACGCCGCCCTCTCCGCCGCCCGCCTGCGCGACATTCAGGGGGTCTCACCGGAAGAGCTCGAGATCGCGCTCATCGCACCGGAGCCGACGCTGGTGGTCCGCCCTCGGCTCTATGAGCCGAAGCCGGAAACCCTGACGGCGCCGCTGCTCGGTGTCCTCAAGGCGATCGACGTCGACTACATCCAGGGGAGCGCCGAGACCGTCAACACCGAGGCGCTGACGGTTCAGATCTCGACTCCCAAAGGCACCCGCAAGACCCTGTCCTACGACCGCCTGGTGATCGCCACCGGCAGCCGCCTCTTCCGACCCAACATTCCCGGCCTCGCCGAGCACGGCTTCAGCGTCGACTCGCTCGACGACGCGGTTGCTCTCGACAAGCATCTGCATGGCCTCGCCGACCGGCCGGCCGTCAATGGACGCGACACGGTCGTGGTCGCCGGCGGCGGCTTCACCGGCATCGAGGCGGCGACCGAGCTGCCCGCACGCCTGCGCGCCATCTTCGGACAAAACGCCAGGACGCGCGTGATCATCGTCGAGCGTAACGGCGCAATCGCTCCCGACATGGGCGAAGGCTCCCGCCCGGTCATCGAGCAGGCGCTGCGCAAGCTCGGCGTGGAGACAAGGCTCGGCACCGGCGTTGCCTCGCTCGACAAATCCGGCGTGACGCTGTCGACCGGCGAACACATCGAAACCGAGACGGTGGTCTGGGCAGCCGGCATTCGCGCCGCGCCCCTGACAGCGCAGATTCCCGCCGAGCGCGACAATTTCGGCCGGCTGCTGGTGGACCGCGATCTGCGCGTGCCCGGCATCGCCGGCGTCTTCGCCACCGGCGATGCCGCGCGGGCCGCATGCGACGACGAGGGCAATTACGCGCTGATGTCGTGCCAGCACGCCACGCGGATGGGCGCCTTTGCCGGCAACAACGCGGCCGCCGAACTCCTGCGCGTCCCGACCAGGCCGTATCACCAGAAGGCCTACGTCACGTGCCTTGATCTCGGCGAAGCCGGCGCGCTGTTCACGCGCGGCTGGGAGCGCAAGGTCGAGATGGTCGGCGACGTCGCCAAGAAGACCAAGCAGGAGATCAACACGGTCTGGATCTACCCGCCCCGTGCCGAGCGTGCCGCAGCGCTCGCGTCGGCCGATCCGGAGCGTGTGACGAGCCTCTAGAAGCACGAAACGATCACGGCCGCACCTCCCTGGCTGCGCGGCCTGCTCAACCAAGACCAGCCGGGAGCCCTACCTTGAAACAGGAGACCAACATGAACCTGCACAACACCTCATACCCCGCGACATCGAAGCCGGAAGAGCTCGTTCCATCGCGCTACGCGCTGAAGGTCGGCGAAATCGACGTGCTGGTGGTCAGCGACGGCGTGCTGCCGCTGCCAACCACGATGCTGGCGCACAATGCCGACCCGGCCGTCCGGGCGACCTGGCTGCACGACATGTTCCTCCCGCAGGACGCTTTCGACTGGGCGCTGAATGCGGTCGTGGTCCGCAGCGGCGACAAGACCATCCTGATCGATGCTGGACTGGGGTCAGACCCGGATCTGCACTTGCCGCGCGCCGGCCAGTTGATCAAGCGACTGGAAGCCGCCGGCATCGATCTTTCGTCCGTGACCGATCTGGTGCTGACCCACTTGCACATGGATCACATTGGCGGACTGCTCGTCGACGGGGTGAAGGAGCGGCTGCGCAAAGACCTGCGGATCCACGTGGCGGCCGCCGAGGTCAAATTCTGGGAGGCGCCCGATTTCTCCCACACCGCCATGCCGCCGGGCTTCCCGGACGCGCTTCGGGCGACCGCTAAGCGGTTCGTCAAGGAGTACGGAAGTCAGCTGCGGCATTTCGATGAGCAGCACGAGGTTGCGCCGGGCGTCGTCGTTCGTCGCACCGGCGGTCACACCCCCGGACACAGCGTGGTTCGCGTGGCATCCGGCGGGGACGGGCTGACATTCGCCGGCGACGCCGTGTTTGCCGTCGGGTTCGATCAACCCGACTGGCACAACGGTTTCGAACACGACCCCGAGGAGGCGGCGCGCGTTCGGGTCGGTCTGTTGCGAGAGATTGCCGCGAGCGGCGAGATGCTGGTGGCAACACACATGCCGTTCCCCTCCGTCGGCCATGTGGCGGTCGCCGGCGACGCCTTCCGCTGGGTGCCGGTCTTCTGGGACTACTGATCGCTCGCTGAGCCAACGTGAGACCAGGGCGCGCATTCATGGCGGGCCCTGGTTTCGATGCGCGAATCGAGTCAGCGCGGCGCGCTGCCGATATCAGATCCGATCGTTGATCAGGACGCCGGACAACGACGGATCGTTCGCATCGGTCGTATCGCCTGCTTTCGTCGCGCTATAGGTCGAGTCCGCAAGCGAGCTTTTCAGCTGCTGGAGAAACTGTTGCAGCAGCTCCGCCGTCGAATTGCCGCTTGACGAGTCGTCCGTGCCGTTGACCGAGGGAGGCTCACCGGATGGCGGTGGCCCGTCCGGCGGCGGTCCACCCGCTCCGTGCGGTCCATGCGAGAGCGCCGCCTTGAAAATTCCTTGCAGCTCGGTGGCCTGCTCGTCCGTCAACTTGCCGGCCGACACTTGCTGCTGGATGAGGCCATTAATCTTCGACGCGAAGGCGTCGGGCGAAGATGTCCCGCCGCCGGATTGATCGCTTGCACCGGTTGACTGCAACGCGGAGCCGATGCTGCTGAGCGCGGCCGACAGCGCCGACTGATCCGACGCATCGATCGTGCCGGAACTGACTTCCGCTTGCAGCTCGTCTTGTAATTGTTGCAACGGTGATGAGCGGTGGTGATTGGAGGAGAGCGCAGAAATCGAGGTCATGGTGGCTTTCCGTGCTTTTGGCGGACCCGAGGTGACGTTGCCCCGAGTCCCATCCAGTCCTGAGTTCGCCCTGGCAGTTGGATTTGCCCGGTTGCGCGGTGGTAGGAACGGGAGCTGGCGCGGAGCATTTGGCAGGGCGCCGCGCCGGTTGCTCGATATTGCCGATCGGCAATTGGAAATATCCAGAAACAAAAATCCGACCAGCCGATCATCAGCTGGGGCTGGGGCTGGGGCTACCCGTTGAAAGGGATGACTGCCGGATTGTACGCGAACGCCCTGGAGCCGACTATGCCGACCGCTTCACCACGTCGCGACCGGCCGGCGTAACATCGAGCCGCCCCAGCATTGCCCTCGCCTGCTCGGCGCAGTGCTCGATCAACCAGCGTTCGAATGCGACCGGCGGCAGCGCGGGCGCGTAGAGGAAGCCCTGGACGACGTCGCAGCCGAGCTCGGCCAGCGTCTTGCGCTGGCCTTCGGTCTCGACGCCTTCGGCGACGACGGTCATGCCGAGGCCCTGTCCGACGCGCACCACGGCGGTGGCAACCGCGAGCGCGCCCGCGTCTCTCTCGATGTCGCGCATGAAACTGCGGTCGATCTTCAGCTCGCGGATCGGCAGATGCGCGAGCCGGCTGAGGCTGGAATAGCCGGTGCCGAAATCGTCCACGGAAAGCCCGACGCCGAGCGCGCGGATCGCGTTCATCGTCTCCAGCGCGGCGACGCTGTCCCGCATGAACGTGCCCTCGGTGATCTCGAGCATCAGCGCATCCGGCGGCAGATCGTATTCGGCGAGGGTGTCCTTGAGCCGCGCCGCCAGCGTGACGTTGCGGAAATTGATCGGCGACAGGTTCACCGACACGCTGGGAATGTTGAGCCCGGCGCGGCGCCAGTCCGCCATCTGCCGGCAGGCCTCACGCACCGACCACAGGCCGATCTGCTCGATCAGGCCGCACTCCTCGGCGAGCGGGATGAACTTCGCCGGCGAGACGTCGCCGAGCACGGCATCATGCCAGCGCGCCAATGCCTCGACGCCATGGACGGCACCGTCGCAACTGCGGATCTGCGGCTGGTAGCTGAGGGTCAGCGCGCCCTCGGCGATGGCGCGGCGCAGCGCGGCGATCAGCGCCAGGCGCTGCTCGGTGAGCCCGTTCATTTCGGCGCTGAAGATGCGATGGGTGGAGCGGCCGGCCTGCTTGGCCATGTACATGGCCGCATCCGCCTGCTGCATCAAGGTGTCGATGTCGGTCGCATGGTCGGGATAGAGGCTGATGCCGATGCTCGCCGACATCTGCAGCTGCCTGGAGCCAAGCCGCAGCGGCGCGGCGAGCGCCTCCGCGACCCCGGCCGCGACGCGCTCGGCGCTCTCGGCATTGCGCTGCGGCAGCAGGATGACGAACTCGTCGCCGCCGAGCCGTCCCAGCATGTCCTCAGGGCCGATCTGCTCGCGCAGGCGCTGCGCGAGCTGGATCAGCAGCTCATCGCCGGCAGCGTGGCCGAACGTGTCGTTGACGTCCTTGAAATGATCGACGTCGAGGAAGGCCAGCGCGACGTGGCTGCCGGTCGGGCAGGCATCGATGGCCGTGGTGATCAGGTGCCGCAGTTGCGCGCGGTTCGGCAGCCCGGTGAGAATGTCGTGATAGGCGAGCCGCGCGATCTCGGCGCGAGCTTCCTTGCGCTCGATCGCGAAGGCGCCGAGGTCGACGCAGGCGTTGACGATGCGGCGGTGCCAGTTGCTCGGCGCGCGCGTTTCACGGAAATAGAAGGCGAAGGTGGCGATGACCCGGCCGTCCTTGGCCTTGATCGGTGTCGACCAGCAGGCGCGCAGGCCCACTTCGAGCGGACGCGTCTTGTAGGGCTGCCAGCGCGGATCGGTGTCGAGATCTTCGGCCAGCACCGGTTCACCGTAGAAGGCCGCGGTGCCGCAGGATCCGACATTCGGACCGATCGCGATGCCGTCCAGCGCACGCGAATAGTCCTCGGGCAGGCTGGGCCCGCCGAGCGGATGGACGAGGCCTGCGGCATCGACGTGAAGCAACGAGCAAACCACGTCAGGCGCGATCTCCTCGACCCTTCGGCACAGCCTGTCGGCGATATCGGTGATCGGAACCTCGTCGGCCAGCGCACTCATGATGAGCTGCTGGAGCGAGCGCAGCTGCCTGGTCTCGGTGATGTCCTCGAGCAGCGCGAAGATGTGCCTGGCACGGCCCTTCTTGTCGCGGAAGACGTCGATACGGGCGCAGACCCAGATCTCCTCGCCGCCCTTGTTGTAGACCAGCGTCTCGATTTCGCCGCGGCGGCCGCCGGTCATCAGGCGCTTGACGAGCTTCGCGACGGCCTTCCGATCGGTGTGGCGGCCGGCGATCAGCGCGCCGGCGCGGCGGCCCTCGGCCTCCTCGCTGGTGTAGCCAAACAGCGTCCCGAAGGTGGAATTGACGTAGACGATGTTCTGGTCCGTGTCGGTGATGAGCACCGCGCGGTTGGTCTGGTCGGAGACGGCGTGGAGAAGCCCGATTCTGACGCGGCGCTCGGCCTCCGCGGTGACGTCACGCGCGAACACGACGTGATGGGTGGCGCCGCCACGCGTGACGGATGAAAGCGAGATGGCCGCCCGGATCCGGGTGCCGTCGCGCCGCACGAGGCTGATCTCGTCGCGGAACTCCGCGACCGGATCGGCCCGAAGGCATTTGAGCGTGAGAAGTTCGGCGTCGCAGCCGAGCACCTCGGCGCGCGCGAGTTTCCAGATCCGCTCTGCACCGGCATTGAAATGCGTGATGCGACGCGCGCTGTCGACGATGACGATACCGCCGTCGGCACATTCGAGCGCAGCCAGCAGCACGTCCGGAATTTCTGTCATGGGACAATCGGCGGCAGACATCGTTGGACCCGGATGCATCGGGAAGATGGCAAGGGGGGCCGAGGCTAGCGCCGCGATGGTGTCCAAGACGTTTTTGCAACCGGGTCGCGTCCGGCCAAGACGCGACATGCTTAACGGCTCGCGAAAGCTGCGAAGGCAATCCGATGCATCGGAACCTATTCGGCCGCGCTTGTGGGCTTGAGCTTGTGCAACCGGCCGGCCACCGCCCGCACCTTGCGTGGAGCGGCCTGCCAGACCGAGAGCGCAGACAGTCCGCTCACGACCATGGCGATGGCGAAGGCGAGCGTGTAGTCGCCGGTGCGATCATAGAGGAAACCCGTGAGCCAGGGACCCGCCGCGCCGCCGGCCAGGGCCGCCAGCATGATCGTTCCAAAAATGCTGCCCTGGTGCCTGCCCTGGAAGATCTCGAACACCACCGCGCCCATGATCGAGGTGAGGCCGTAGCCGAGCGCGCCTTGCGCGAACACCATGACATAGACCAGCCACAGCGACGGCTGGAATTTCAGCGCCATCAGCGCCGCGAAGCAGATCGCAAAGCCTGCGCAGCTGATCGCCCACACCCATTCCCGCCCGATCCGGTCGGAGACGTGGCCGAGCAGGATCTGGCCGGGAATGCCGAGCAGGCTGACGATGCCGAGCGCCCACACCGCGACACCGGGGCTGAAGCCGATGTCGAGCAGGAATTTGGTCTGGTGCACCTGCACCGCGTACCAGATGTACAGGCCGCTGAAATAGCCGAGCGCGATCCACCAGAAGCGCGCGGTCGCAACCGCGCGCTTGAGCGTCCAGTCGGTGCCGACCCAGACGGGATCGACGATGTTGGACACCGGTGTCGCCGCGCCCGCCGCCGGCGTGGCATCGCCGTCCGGCTGGAGGCCGATGTCTTCGGGCCGCTTGTGCAGGAACAGATTGATCGGCGCCAGCACGACGAGGATGAGCAGCCCCATCGCGGTACAGGCGGTGCGCCAGCCGGTCTCTTCGATCATGTGCTGCACCCAGGGCAGCAGCGTCACCGAGCCGATGCCGACGCCGGCAAAGGCAATGCCGATGGCGAAGCCGCGCTTGCGGATGAACCAGTTCGGCAGGAACAGCGACTGGCCGGAATAGCCGAGACACACCGAGCCGGCGCCGACCATGACGCCGATGGTCACGTAGAGATGCCAGGGCGTGCTGGTGAGTGGCGCGAGCAGCAGGCCGCCGCCCATCAGCACGACACCGAGTTCCATCACCGCGCGCGGGCCGGCGCGATCCATCAGGCGGCCGATCAGCGGGCTGACGATGCCCGACACGACGAAGCCGAAGGAGAACGCGCCGGCAGTGACGCCGCGTTCCCAGCCGAATTCGGAGATGATGGGAGGAAAGAACAGCGAAAACGCGGTGCGTGCGTTGACGCCGATCGCCATGGTCACGAAGGTCACCGCGACCACGACCCAGCCGTAGAAGAACGGAAGCCGCATGTTGTGCTTATTTCATCCCTAGATGGTGCTACCGACCATCCAGGGCCGTCTGGGTCAAGCGATTTTCACGAGATGCCCCTTTGGGCCGCGCGCTCAGGCCGCGTTGCGCTGCGAAGGCTGAGCGGTCTCGTCGAATGCGATCTGGTCGACCGGCTGCGGGCGTCCGAACAGATAGCCTTGCGCAAAATTGACGCCGAGCGCCGTCAGCCGCTCGAACTCCTCAGCTGTCTCGACGCCTTCGGCGGTGACCGACATGTCGAGGCCGCGTGCGAGCGTCACGATCGAGGCGATGATCGCGGAGCTGCGCGGCTGATGCGTGAGGTTGCGGATGAAGGACTTGTCGATCTTGATCTTGTCGAACGGGAACGTGGTCAGATAGCTCAGCGACGAATAGCCGGTGCCGAAATCGTCGAGCGCGAGCTCGATGCCGATGTGCTTTAGCCGCTCCATGAAGGCAAGGTTCTCGACGCCGCGTTCCAGCAGCACGGATTCGGTGATCTCGATCTCCAGCCGCTGCGGCGCCAGGCCGGAATCTGCCAGCGCCGCGCAGATCGTCTCGAACAGCTCGGCTTCCTTGAACTGGATCGGCGACAGATTCACGGCAACCATGAGATCGCACGGCCAGGCGGCGGCGTCCGCACAGGCGCGCCGAAGCACGAATTCGCCGAGCGGCACGATCAGCCCGGTTTCCTCGGCAAGCCCGATGAACTGGTCCGGCGGGATCAGGCCGCGGCTCGGATGCCGCCAGCGCACCAGCGCCTCAAAGCCGCGACGGCAACCGCTGGCGACGTCCATAAAGGGCTGATAGTGCACTTCGAGCTGGCACTGCGCGATGGCATCGCGCAAATCGCCTTCCAGCGTATTGCGAGCCTCGAGCTCGGCCGACATCGCCTCGTCGTAGATGGTGAAGCAGTTGCGGCCGGCCGATTTCGAGCGGTAGAGCGCGAGGTCCGCCTTCTTCAGCAGCTGCTCCTGGTCGCTGCCGTGGTCCGGTGCGATCGCGATGCCGATGCTGGTGCCGATCTCGACGCGATGGCCGGGCAGCAGGAACGGTTCGGCGACCAGCTTCGCGATCCGCGCGGCGAGCTCGGTCGCGCAAGTCCGCTGATCGTCGCAAGCCTCCTGGATGATGGCGAACTCGTCGCCGCCGAGCCGCGCCAGCACGTCGGTGGCGCGCAGCGCAGATCTCAGCCGCAGCGCCACCTGGCGCAGCAGCACATCGCCCGCACCGTGGCCGAGCGAGTCGTTGACGTTCTTGAAGCGGTCGAGATCGAGCATCAGGATCGCGAACGGCAGGCCCCGCACGCTCAACTGGCTGTTCATCATGTCGAGCCGGGTCAGGAAGAAGGCGCGGTTCGGCAGCCCGGTCAGGATGTCGGTCTGGGCGAGTTCCAGCACCCGCCGGTTCGCCAGCGAGAGCCGCCGCGAGTTGCGGCTTGCGAGCATCAGATAGGTCGCGAGCGACAGCGTCAGCAGCATGCCGACGACGATGACCGCAACCGCGCGGTCGTAGGCCGTCTCCAGCGAACCGCCGGCCGTCGGCATGGCGCGCACCTGCCAGTCGGTATCCCCGATCTTGAGGCTGCCCGACCAGTGCAGCGCCCGGGCGACGTCCCGCATCGACTGCGGCGACGTGGCGGCCGACGAATAGTCCGGCAGGGTCTGTTCCAGGCTGACGATCTGTCCCGTGAAGGGCGGATAGACGTTCACGCTGACCGCGGGGCTTGCTCCCGTGGTCACGCGAATGGACTGGATCAGCAGCGGCAGGTCGAAGACGCCGACGACGAAGCCCGCCAGATTGCGGCGCCGGTCCGCCACCGCCTCGCGCGAGGTTCCCTTGGCGTAGACGGGAATGGCAACGAGCACGTCGGGCTGCCGGCCGCCCTCCTTCGGTTCGTAGAGGCGCGTGCGAATGGCGGCGACGCGGTCGTTGTCGCGCGCGCGCTCGAGGGCTGCGCGGCGCTCTGGAACGGTCGCGTAATCCATGCCGTAGACCGACGACGTCTTCGGCTGGGTCGAGTAGAACACCGGGAAATATTCATCGGCTTGCGGCGCGGTCGCGAAGGTCTCGCCCTGGAGCGACTTGATGCGATAGCCGGACACGCCGTCCGTGGCCGCGGCGGCCTCGTATTCGGCGCGCTCTTTGCGGTTGACGCGCGGCAGCCAGGAGATGCGTAGCATGCCGGGATGACGTTCGAACAGCCGGGAGCTGAAGGTCTCGAATTCGCTGCGGGTGATTTCCTCGTTGGTCGATTCGAACAGCGTACGCAGCGCGACGAGCCTGGAGATGTACTCGCTCATGCCGTTCTGCATGACGATGGCTTCGGTTTCAGCGGCGTTCTCGAACTCGATCTTGTTGACGCGATTTTCCCATCGCGCCACGGCGGCGGCGCCGACGAGCGAAAACAGAAGACCGACGCCGATTGCGACGAGCGCAGGGCGATAGAGTCCGAGCAGCGGCGCGGCGCGCCACCATCCGGTCATACGTTCTCTATCCTGATCGTTCCGCCCCCGACCGCCCATCTTGATCCGCAAGTCCCCTCGTCGCGGCAACCCACTTCTGGTTGAGCTGCCGGAACTGCTATCGGACCAGGATCGCGGTTAAGAACCGCACAATTTCGAAACCGGGTCGTCGCGCATTGCGTGGCTTAGTTAACGATTGGCCTGCAAGCAGGGCCCATTGTGCGAGCAATTTGCCGCTTTTCCCCGGAGTCCTACGGAGCACCGTTACATCAGGGGTTAGCGAGCTGTTCAGGACGACGGGACTATCGTTTCCGGCAGGTATTCCCTTATCCGGCAAGCATCCTCATGACACGATCGCGATCAGCGGCCTGCGTCGCTTTGGCCGTCGCGCTACTCGCCGCGGCCAATCCTGCAGCGAAAGGCGACGAGGTCGGCGTCAGCGACGATACAATCCTGTTCGGCCAGGCCGCCGCGCTCGAAGGCCCCTCCTCCGCGCTCGGACAGCGGATGCGGCAAGGCATCGTCGCGGCATTCACCGAGATCAACGAAAAGGGCGGCGTCCACGGCCGCAGGCTCCAGCTCATCAGCCGCGACGACGGCTACGATCCCGACCGCTCGGTGGCGCAGACGCTGCGGCTGATCGAGGACGACAAGGTGTTCGCGCTGATCGGCGCCGTGGGCACGCCGACCGCGATGGCGACGATACCGATCACCAGCACCAGGAACATCCCCTTCATCGGCCCCTTCACCGGCGCTGAATTCCTGCGCGACCTCGAGCTTGCGAACGTCGTCAACATTCGCGCAAGCTATGGCGCTGAAGCGGAGGCCTGGGTCAAGCACCTCACCGAGGATCGCCACTTCACCCGCATCGGCATCTTCTATCAGGACGATTCCTTCGGACGCGACGGTCTCGCCGGCGTGAAGCGCGCACTCGCCAGGCGCGGCCTCGAGCTCGCCGCCGAAGGCACCTTCGAGCGCAACACCCGCGCGGTCGGCGCGGCCTGGCGCATGATCAAGCGCGCCGAGCCCGAAGCCGTCGTCATGGTCGGGACCTACGGCCCTTGCGCGGAGTTCATCAAGCTCGCGCATCGCAGCGGCTTCCATCCGACCTTCGTCAACATCTCCTTCGTCGGCGCCAATGCGCTCGCCCGAGAGCTCGGCCCCGACGGCGAAGGCGTCATCGTCTCGCAGGTCGTGCCGTTTCCCTGGGATCGCTCGCAAAAGCTCGTCGCCGACTACCAGGCGGCGCAGAACGCGTTCGACCCGACGCTGACACCGGACTTCGTCTCGCTCGAAGGCTATCTCTCCGGCCGCCTCGCGGCCGCGGCGCTGGAGAAGGCCGGGCCGCAGCCGACCCGCGCGAGCCTCCTGCGCGCCATCAACGACGTCGGCCGCTTCGACATCAGCGGCAGCATCGTCACCGTCGGCGCGCGCATGACCGACGCGCCGCTGAAGGTGTTCTTGACCGTGATCCAGAAGGACGGGACGTTCAGGGCGGTGGACCGGCTGTAGGCTAGCCCCGACTAGCGCCACGAAAAAGGTGCGCTCCCTCCCCCCTTGCGGGGGAGGGTTGGGGAGAGGGGCAGCCCAGGAAAAGGTGCTTGTTGCCGACGATGCACCGCTCGGTGCGCGACGGAAAGAATCCCCGTGCGGCACCCCTCTCCCTGCCCCTCCCCCGCAAGGGGGAGAGGGAACGGAGAGAGCTGTGCTGTCGGCTAGTAAGTCTTCAAGGCCGCCGCGTCCAGCGGTCGGCGTTGACGGCGCCTTGCGGGACCTCGCCTTTGACGATCGCTTCGACCTGCCGCACCGTTTCCAGCGACTGGTATTCGATCGCCTGTGGCGTCAGCCCGCCGACATGTGGCGTCGCGATAACGTTGGGAAGCCTCGCCAGCTCCGGGCTCGGCATCTGGTCGGGCGCGCGGCCGACATCCATCGCCGCGCCGGCGATGCGGTTTTCGCGCAGCGCGCGTGCCAGCGCAGCCTCGTCGACGAGATTGCCGCGCGAGAGATTGATGAACACGGCATACTTCTGCATGCGCGCCAGCGCCGCCTCGCCGATCAAATTCTCGGTCTTCTCGTTGGCGATGGCGAGGCAGACGACATAGTCGGAGGCCCCAAGAAGCTCGTCGAGACTGACCTGTCGGATCGCGCTGTCGCTGACATCAGCGAAGGGATCGGAGACCAGCACCTCCATGCGCATCACCTTGGCGATTTCGGCGAGATAGCGCCCGATGCTGCCATAGCCGATGATGCCGATCCGGCTGCCGGCGAGCTGGCGGCCCATCCGCGCCTCGACCTCGCGGCCGGCCTGGTAATCCGCCGTCGCCCGCGAGACGCCGCGGGAGAGATCGACCATGTAGCCGATCGCAAGCTCGGCCACCGCCTGCACGAAGCCGGGACCGGCCCGCGTCACGAGCACGCCGGCTTGCGAGGCCGCATCGACATTGACGTTGCGGATGTCGACGGCACAGCGGACGAAGGCACGCAGGCGCGGCAGTTGCGCAAAGATCTCGCCGCGCCCTTCCGTCATGCGGTCGGCGACGATAATGTCGGCATCTTTCGCCGCACGCACGAGGGTAACCGCGTCCAGCGTATCGTCGCTCTCGTGCAGGATCACCTCGGCGGCTGCCCGCAGGCCGTTCAGGCTGCGGTCGCCGTAGTAATTGCGACGCATCTCCGGCGTATGGGCGAGCAACACTTTCAAGACGAGACTCCCTTAATAGCCGAATGCCCGCGGCAGCGCGGTCGAGAGCCATGGCACGAAGGCTATGACGAGCAGGCAGAGGAACAACAGGCCGAGATAGCCCATGATCGGCTTCACCGTCTGCTCGATCGGCACGTTGCCGATCAGGCAGGCGCCGTAGAGTCCGAGCCCGAGCGGCGGCGCGAACAGGCCGATGCCCATCGCGATGACCAGCACGACGCCGAAATGCAGGGGATCGACACCGAGCTGCACGGCCACCGGCAGCAGCAGCGGCCCGAAGATGATCAACGCGGCCGCGCCTTCCAACACCGAGCCCATCACGATCAGCACCGCGATCGCGAGCAGGATGAACAGCCAGACGCCTGAGGTCTTGGACAGTCCCAGCATGAAATCGCCGACCGCATGCGGCACCTGCTGCAAGGTCAGCGTGAACGCCAGCGACTGCGCCGCGGCGACGATGAACAGCACGAGCCCCGCGCGCGTCGCGCCCTGCACGAAGCTGTGTGCGGCCGACCTAAAGGTGAGCTCGCGGAACACGACGCTGCCGACGACGAGCGCATAGGCCACGGCAAACGCGGAGATCTCCGTCGCCGTCGCAAATCCGCTCTTGAAGCCGAAGAAGATCATGAAGATCAGGCCGAACGAGGCGATGGCGCCGCTCCACAGGCCCGACACCGGCATCTGCGGCGCAACGTCCTCGGTATCCGCCGGCCGCTTGCCGAAGATGATGGACACCGCGATCAGGACCAGCGCCATCAGCGCCGCCGGCAACAGCCCCGCGACGAACAGGCCGCCGATCGACAGGTTCGCGACGAAACCCAGGATGATCAGGTTGATGCAGGGCGGAATGGTCTCCGCCATCACCGCGGATGCGGCAAGCAGCGCCACCGCGCCGCCCGGGTTCTGCTTCGAGCGTCGCGCCGCCGGGATCAGCACCGAGCCGACCGCGGCGACATCCGCCATCTTCGAGCCCGAGATGCCGGAGAACAGCACCATCGAGGCCACCATCACGACATTCAGGCCGCCGCGCATACGGCCGACGCAGCGCTGTAGCAACTCGATCAGCCGCACCGACATGCCGTTGGCTTCCATGAGGTAGCCGACGAGGATGAAGAAGGGAATCGCGAGCAGCACGAAATTGTCGATGCCGCGCGCCATCTGCTGGGCGAAGATCACGCCGGGCAGCGCGCCTTCGACCCAGATGAAGATCAGCGCGGCCAGCGCCAGCGCAAAGCCGATCGGCAATCCGCCGAACAGGGTTGCGAAGAAGCCGATAAACATCAGCGTGCCCGCCGACGGCACCGTGGACGGCGACAGATAATCCCAGGCGAGATAGAGGCCGCTGACGATGACGACGGCAACGAGGCCCCTGACGATGTCGGGCAGCGGCCGCGCGCAGAGCTGGTCGATCGCGAACACCGTCATGAACAGCGCGCCGATGCCCATCGGGTAGAAGGTCAGCTCCAGCGGCAGGCCGGACCCGGTGGTCTGGCCTGAAGTCAACGATCCCAGCTTGATGGCGTTGTAGGCGACATAGCCGGAGATCAGCACGACCAGAAGCGCACTCGCGGCATCGACCAGCGTGCGCAGCCGCACCGGCAGCAGATCGCGGAAGAAGGACACGCCGACATTCTCGCCACGCGCGAGCGCGCTCGCTGCGCCGAAGAAGGCCGAGCCGACCATCAGGCCGCGCGCGACGTCGTCAGACCATTCGACCGGCGCATTGAAGCAGAAGCGCAGCAGCACCGACGCGCAGACGACCACGAGATCGGCGGCCAGGAGGATGGCCGCAATCGCGTCGCTGAGGCGAAGCAGCAGCGTAATGCTCCCGTGGCGGCCGCCCGAGAGGGGCACGGCGGCTGTCAACGCCATCTCAGACTTGGTCATCTCAAGCTTGCGTCGCGCGGATGATGTCGATGACCGGCTTGGACTCCGGCCGCGCCTTGATGAAGTTCTCGTGCTGCGGCGCGACGCGCTTCTTGAAGGCTTCGCGGTCGCATTCGGCCACCGTCACGCCCTTCTCGGTCAAAGCCGTCAGCGCCTCCTTCTCGACCGCAAGCCCATGGGCACGCGTGTCGGCCGCGGCCTTCTTGGCGGCATCGAGGAAACCCTCGCGCAGCTTCGGATCCATGCGGTTGTAGGTCACGTCGCTGAAGTAGATCGCGAGCGGCGAGAAATTGTGCTGCGTCAGCGAGTAGAATTTTGCCGTTTCGAAGAACTTGCTGGCCAGGATCGTCGGCGGATCGTGCTCCAGCCCGTCGAGCACGCCGGCCTGGAGCGCCGTGTAGATCTCGCCGAAGGCCAGGGGCGTCGCGGCGGCGCCCATCAGGCGCAGGCATTCCGTGATCACCGGATTCGGCAGCGTCCTGATCTTGAGGCCGGCGAGATCCTCCGGCGTCTTCACCGGCTTCCTCGCGAGCACGCTGCGTGAGCCGAAATTATAGGCCCAGGCGATGATGCGGATGTTGCCACTCTTGAGCAGCGCGTCCTCGATCGGCTTGGCGGCGCCGGAATCGAACGCCTTGGTCTGCTGCGGGAAGCTCGAGAACAGAAAGCCGAGATCGAAGGTGCCGACCAGCGGCACCAGGTTGGCGGAGATCGACGAACCCGATACCATGAGGTCGATGACGCCGAGCTTCACCGAATTGATGACGTCGATCTCCTGCCCGAGCTGGTTGTCGGGAAAGGAGGCGACCTCGACCTGCTCGCCGAGCCCGTTGCCCTTCAGGTTCTTGACGAGGTTGTCGTAGTAGACGCGGCCGTTGGCGTATTTCGGATCGTTCGGCAGCGAGGAGGAGCATTTCAGCTTCAGCGTCGCCGCTTCGGCGCGACCGATGATGGCGGGAGAGAGAACGAGGCCGGCGGTAACCGCCGTCGACGACTTGATGAACGTGCGACGGCTCACGGGCACGATGGTCATGGCGCGGTCTCTCCCCGAATATTCTTGTTTACGGCCGAGATCGCTGCCGCGGCCTGTTGCGCGGACTGTATGGCCAAAGCGACGGGGCAGGCAAGGGTTGCAGCCGGCCGTCGCAAAGCGGCGTGTCGCGAGCATCGACGGCATCGGCGCCGTCAAAACAACCATGTTTGTCCGGGATTCTCGATCGGATCGGCCTGGTGGCCGATGTGCGACAGGACGCTTCGCGCAACAGCGGGGATCAATCCAATTGGTGCATGGATCAATGCGCAATTCACATGGATGCCGCCGGAGCGATACCCGGCGGCTCCGGCAGACGCCCTGCCCCATTTTGCCGCAGCTTGCTGCGTGATCCAGTGCACAGACAGACGCGTGGCCGCGACCTAGAAAAGGTGACATCATCGCGCGCATTGCCGATGGAGGTGACACTATGCGCCGTCCAGTCCTTCGCAATTTGTTTCTTGCCTCCAGCCTTGTCGCGCTCGCGCAATTGATGACACCGACGGACGCCGACGCCGAGGCGCGGCTCGCACTCGTGATCGGTCAATCGGCCTATCGCACCGTGCCGGAGCTGCCCAACGCAGCCAACGACGCCAGGGGCATGACGGAGCTGCTCGGCAATGCCGGCTTCACCGTCACCACGGCGGCCAATTTGGCGCAGAACGAGATGCGCGCTGCGATCTCCGATTTCGCCGGCAAGGTCAGCGCCAGCGGCGCCGACACCGTCGCACTGGTGTTCTATGCCGGCCACGGCCTCCAGATCGACGGCGAGAACTATCTGGTGCCGGTCGATCTCGATCCCAAGCGCGAGGCCGATATTCCGCTCCAGGGCGTACGGCTGAACGATCTGCTCAACACGCTCGGCGCGCTGCCGACGCGGGCACGCATCTTCATGCTCGACGCCTGCCGCAACAATCCGTTCCCGGCGCTCAGCGGCGCCGGCCACGGGCTCGCGATCGTCGACACCAAGGCCGGTGCACCCGGCTCCTTCATCTCCTATTCGACCTCGCCCGGCGCGGAAGCAGAGGACGGCTCCGGCGTCGACAGCCCCTACACCACGGCCGCGCTGACCGTCGCCAAGCAGCCCAACCTGCCGATCGAGGAAGTGTTCAAGCGCATCCGCATCGCCGTGGCGCAATCGACCGACGGGCGGCAGATCCCCTGGGAAAGCTCGTCGCTGACGACCGACTTCAAGTTCTTCGGCGGCGAGAGCAGCGGCGGACAGCCTGCTCTCCCGGGCGCATCCGCCATGGCACTCGCCAGCGGCACGCGCAGCGTCGCGGACTGGCGCAAGGATTTGCAGGGCAAGGAGCCGAAGGCTGCCTATGAGCTGGTGATCGCCGACGACACCGTCGAGGCGTATCAGGCCTATGTCGAGCTCTACGCACAGGCCTCCTACACGCCGCGCCTGCGCACGATCCTGGAGCGCCGGCGCCAGATGCTGGCCTGGGAGCGCGCCACCGCCATCAACACGCGCGCTTCGTTCGAGGCCTATCTGGCGAATTGGGACAACAGCGACCTCGCCGCAACCGCGCGCCGGCTGCTGCTCCGCGTGCAGAACCGCAACTATGCCTTGCCGGTCGCGGCCGCAGCGGCCCCTGCTCCGGTCGCGGTCGCAATGGCCCCAACCTGCCCGTGCTCGGCGCCGTCGACACCGGCAACGCCGGTCAATCCGGCGGTGGCGCCCGTCATCAAGAAGCGCGTCGACGACACGCCGCCGAAGCGAAAGGTGGTCGAGACGCCGCCGAAGCCGCGCCGGCCGCCGCCCGACGAAGTGATCTACGAGCGCGCGCCGCCACCTGGCCCGCCACCTGAAGCCGTGGGCGTCGGAATTGGCGTCGGGATTGGTCTCGGCATGGGTATGGGCGGCCGTGGCGGAGGCGGCTACGGACGCGGCGACTACAACCGCGGCAGGTATTGAGCCCCAGTTCACCAAGCGAATGGATGTCCGCAGGCCCTGCCTGCGGACATTTCTGTTGATGGTGAGCGGCCAGCAACTCTCATGCCCCGGACGGAGCGCAGCGCTCCCGGCGATGCGACGCATCGTCCGGTGCGGTGCGCTGCAGAGCCGGGGCCCATGTACCAGCGAACTGTGCGGCGCGATGGGTCCCGGCTCTGCGCAGCAACGCTGGGCGTTGCAGCGCGTCCGGGACACGAGAGTTGCGGATATTTCGCCTTCTGTGGCCTTCCGGAAGTACTGTAGGCTGATCTGCTGACGCCAGCCTTTCCGGGGATTCCATATCGATGCCGCACGACGCGCCCGCCAAGAGCTCATGGCCGCTGTTCCGGTCACTCGCGTCCTATGCCCTGCCCGGCGACCTCATGGCGGGCCTGACGCTGGCGGCGATTGCGATCCCCGAGCAGATGGCCACGGCGCGGCTCGGCGGTTTTGCGCCGCAGATCGGCTTCTTCGCGTTCATGGCGGGCTCGCTCGGTTTCGCGCTGCTCGGCGGCAACCGCTTCCTGTCCTGCGGCGCGGATTCCACGATCACGCCGATCTTCGCCGGCGGACTTGCCGCGCTCGCTGCCACCGGCTCGCCTGAGTATCAGGGGCTTGCGATCGCGCTGGCGCTGATGGTCGGCGCGATGATGCTGGCCAGCGGCGCTTTCCGCCTCGGCGGCATCGCCAATCTTCTGTCCGTGCCGGTGATGGTCGGCTTCCTCGCCGGCATCTCCGTCCACATCATCGTCTCGCAACTGCCGGGCGTGCTCGGGCTTCCATCACCAAGCGGGCCGACACTCGAACGCATCGGCGTGCTCGCGACCGAACTCGGCCGCACGAACCCCTTCACGCTCTGCATCGGGCTTGGTGTGCTCGCCGTGGTCTTCATCGCCGAGAGGGTCAGCGCGAAAATTCCGGGCGCGCTGATCGGGCTCGTCGCCGCGACGCTGGCCACAATCGCGCTCGGCCTCGAAAGCAAGGGCGTCAGCGTCGTCGGCGCGGTGCCGGGCACGCTGCCGCGGCCGACCTTGCCTGACCTGGCACCGGAGCTATGGGTGCGCCTGGTGCCGCTCGCCTTCGTCATCACGGTCGTGGTGATGGTGCAGACCGCGGCGACGACGCGGTCGTTCCCGTCCGATCCCGACAAGCCTGCCGATGTCGACCGCGACTTCCTCGGTGCGGGCGCCGGCAGCGTGCTGTCCGGCCTGTTCGGCGCGTTTCCGGTCAATGCCAGCCCGCCGCGAACCGGGATCGTTGTCGAGACCGGCGGACAATCGCAGCTCGCGGGCCTTGCGGCCGGGGCAATCGTGCTGGCGCTGCTCGCGTTCGGGACGGGGCTGCTGCAGCACGTTCCGGACGCCGCGCTCGGCGGCATCCTGCTGTTCGTGGCGCTGCGGATCATCCGGGTGAAGCAGATCGCCATGATCTACCGGCAATCGTTCAGCGAGTTCCTGCTGATCGTCGCCACTGCCGCGCTGATCATCGTGCTGCCGATCCAGCAGGGCGCCTTCCTCGGCATCGTGCTGTCGCTGCTGCACGGCATCTGGAGCACGACGCGCGCGCGGCTCGTCGAGTTCGAGCGCGTGCCGGGCACCACGATCTGGTGGCCGGCGCATCCGCACATCACCGGCGAGCGCGTCGCCGGCGTCGCCGTGATTGGGCTCCAGGCGCCGCTGTCCTTCCTCAACGCGCCGGGTTTTCGCAGCGACGTGGCCAAGGTGCTCGGCACCTCGACGCCGCAACTGCTGGTGCTGGAGGCGAGCGGCATGGTCGAGATCGACTTCACCGCCGCGCAGATCCTGCTCGACGTCTTCAAGGCGTGCAGCGAACAGGGCGTCACCGTCGCGCTGGCGCGGCTGGAATCGGTGCGCGCGCAGAACGCGTTCGAACGTTTCAGACTGTTCGACGCCCTGCCCCGCGAACACGTCTTCCACAGCGTCGATGAGGCCGTGCGCAAGCTGGCAAAATAACCACCGCCTTCACTCGGTCCGCCGCCCCAAAGGGAGCGATACTTTTGGTCGCCGGCCAGTTCGCGGAGTGAGCCCATGGCCGCCGCGTCAAAGCTAGCACTTGATTTCCTGCCGCGACGGGCGACAATGATGTCGCGCCAGCTTCCGGTACCGAACTTCATATAAGACGGGGAAAACCCGCTTGGCCGCGGCTATACCGTCGCTGCGCGGGAGGGATCGTTATGACGGTAGGGTTCAAGCGCTGGCTGCAGCGCCGACATGATCCAGGCCGCCGATCGTATCGCCGTTACGATTGGGTGCGATGCAATCGCGCCGCTGCTCCGCGAAGAACGCCCCCTGGTTCGCGGCGAACTCGCCACCCCGGCGCTGCAAGTGGAAGGCCACCAAAGGATCATCGAGCCAATGCAATGCGCACGTTGTCGCGGGCGCATGCGTTGAGCCACGGAGGCGCGATAGACTGAAAGGCACTCCAGGCCGGCGTTAGACTGGCCAAAGGATATTAGCTCAGACACACCGAGGGAGGAATGCATGACGACGGTAACCCGACGTAACATCCTCAAGGGCGGCACGGCGCTTGTGGGCGGCATGGCCGGCATCCTGGCCACTGGCAGGGCTCCCGTTTTTGCACAGGGCACCACGGTACACTGGCTGCGTTGGAATGACTTCGTGCCAGCTTCCGATCAGCTATTGCGCAAGGAGCTGCTGCCTGCTGCCGAGAAGGCGCTGGGAATCAAGATCAATCTTGAGACTGTGAATGGCAATGACCTGCAGCCGCGCATCACCTCGGCGATCCAGTCGGGCTCAGGTCCCGACATCATCATGCTCTTCAATAACCACCCGCAGATCTATTCGGAGAGCGTCATCGACCTGTCCGACATCGCAGGTCGTGTGAGCGAGGCCGAAGATGGCTATTATGATCTGTGCAAGTCCAACTCCGCCGACGGCCAAAAATGGATCTCTTTGCCGTGGACCATCGTCGGCGCCATGATCGCCTACCGAAAATCCTGGTTCGATGAGATCGGCTCATCGACCTTCCCGGACACTTGGGAGAAGTATCGCGAGGTTGGCAAGAAGCTCAAGGCCCAGGGCCGGCCGATCGGTCAGACGCTCGGCCACACGTTCGGTGACGCGCCGACGTTCAGTTACCCGTACATGTGGTCGTGGGGCGGCACTGAGGTCGAGAAGGACGGCAAGACTGTCAACATCAACAAGAAAGAGGTCATCGAGTCCGTCAAGTTCATGACGGCTTTCTGGAAGGAAGCCCACGACGAGGGCGGGCTTGCCTGGGATGACACCAACAACAACCGTGCGTTCCTGTCGCAAACCATCTGCGCCACCCTCAACGGCGCTTCGATCTACATCGAATCGCTGCGCAACCCCGACAAATATATTACTGAAAAAGGCGCACAGCTGAAGACCGACATCCAGCACTCGCCGTTGCCCAAAGGCCCGGCCGGCCAATTCGCCATGCACACCTATTTCTCTCACGTCATTCCGAACTATTCGAAGAATCAGGACGGTGCGAAGGCGTTGTTGAAGTGGGTCCATACCAAGGCGAACTACGAGCCGTGGTTCGTCTCCCAGAAAGGTTTCGCGACACCGCCGACCCACGAATGGGAGAAACACAAGTTGTGGGAAGAGGACAAGGTCATGGCGCCCTTCAAGATCGCCGGCCTCCTGGGTCAGACGCCCGGGTACCCTCTGCCCTCATCAGGCAAGAAGGCTGCCGAAGTGCTCACCAAATACATCATCACAGATATGTACGCCAAAGCGATCCAGGGCGCTCCGGCGGAGGATTCCGTGAAATGGGCGGAAGTCGAACTCAAGAAGGTCTATTCTTGAAAGTACGTGCGCAGCACGTCGCACGGCTGCGAAGTGGCTGCCGCGCGCCCCGCGTCTCGGACTTGTACGGTGCGCCGTCTCTCTGTGAGGCGGCGCGATCAAAGTTTCGCATGACGCGTCTGTTGGCGTGCGCTTAGAGGTGAAGCGAGATGGCGATCGCCGAGACCCAAGTCTACATGCCGCAGGCGCCGCGGCCCAGAATCCGGCTGCTTGAGGACGAGCGTTGGCTCGCATTCGTGCTGCTGGTGCCGACCCTGGCGCTGCTCGGTACGTTCATCGCCTATCCGTTCTTGCGCGGCATCTTGTTGTCGGTGACCAACTCGCGCGTCGGCGTTCCAGGCGAGTTCGTCGGCCTCGCCAACTTCTACAAGATCTTCAATGACGGGATCTTTCGCACCTCCGTCTACAACACGTTTCTTTATACGGGCGTAACCACCGTCTTCAAGCTGGCGCTCGGGCTGTGGCTGGCCATGCTGCTCAACCGGAATTTCCGCGGCAAGGCTTTCACCCGTGCTTTCATCCTGCTGCCCTTCATCATCCCGACCGTGCTCTCGACTTTCGCCTGGAAGTGGATGTTCGACCCGACATTTAGCGTCCTCAATTGGCTCCTCTACCATCTCGGTTTGATCAGCGGTCGGATCAATTGGCTTGGCGATCCAGACCTCGCCATGATCTCGATCATCATCGTCAACATCTGGCGCGGAGTGCCATTCTTCGCCATCAGCCTGCTCGCCGGCCTGCAGACCATCAGTCCCGAACTTAGCGAGGCCGCCGCCATAGACGGTGCCAGGCCGTGGCAGCGGTTCTGGCACATCACCTGGCCCCTGCTGCTGCCCGTGACCATGGTCGTGGTGCTGTTCTCGGTGATTCAGACGTTCGCCGACTTCCAGATCGTCTATGTGATGACAGGCGGCGGACCAGCCAATGCAACGCACCTGTTCGCCACCTACGCCTATCAGATCGGCATCGGCACCGGCCTCCTAAGCGAGGGCGCTGCCATCTCGCTCGCCATGTTTCCGGTCCTGTTTCTGGTCGTTATCATCCAACTTCTCTACATCCGCCGCGTGGAGGTCCGCTGAGCCATGATCGAGGGCGCAAGGTGGCGAAAGTGGGCGTTCTTCTACGTCCCCATGGCGATGTTCCTGCTTTTCCTGCTGTTCCCGTTCTACTGGATGGTGATCACTTCGGTGCGGCCGGACGGCGAGCTTTACCGACCCTGGAATTCGATCAACTACAATCCGTTCTGGACCTGGAACCCGACCTGGGACCATGTCAGGTACCTGTTCGAGGAGACGCTGTTTGCATCGTGGCTGTGGAACACGACGTTCATCGCGCTCGCGTCAACCGCCATCTCGCTCGTGTGCGGCGTGTTCGCCGGCTATGCTCTCTCGCGGCTGAACTTTCCATTTGCAGGCAGCCTGGGCACCGGCATCTTCATCACCTATCTGGTGCCTCAAACGCTGCTCTTCATTCCGCTGGCAGAGATCATCCGCAACTATCGGCTGGGTGACACGCCCTGGTCATTGATCCTGACCTATCCGACCTTTCTCATTCCGTTCTGCACCTGGCTCATGATGGGCTACTTCAAGGCGGTGCCCAAGGAGCTCGAGGAATGCGCGCGCATTGACGGCGCCTCGCGCTGGCAGGCCATGCTCTACATCGTCATCCCGGTGGCGATCCCGGGCATCCTCTCGGCCGGCATCTTCGCTTTCACCCTGTCGTGGAACGAGTTCATCTACGCACTTGTCTTCCTGTCCTCGCCTGGACAGAAGACCGTGCCGGTCGGCGTCACATCGGAACTGATCCGCGGCGATGTATTCTTCTGGGGACCGCTGATGGCTGGCGCCCTGCTCGGATCGATCCCGGTTGCTATCGCCTATTCGTTTTTCGTCGAGCACTACGTCGCAGGACTGACTGGATCGGTGAAGGGCTGACAGCACCCCGGATCATCAGGAAAGTGGGCATGCGGAAGGCGGGTGGAGCGAATGGGCCAGGTCGTCCTCAAGGGGATCAACAAGTTCTACGACAGCGTGCACGCTGTCAAAGACGTCAATCTGCAGATCCGCGACAAGGAGTTCGTGGTGTTCGTCGGACCGTCCGGCTGCGGCAAGACCACGACGCTGAGAATGATCGCCGGGCTTGAAGCGATCAGTTCCGGCGACATTTCCATCGACGGAAACGTGGTCAATGAATTGGCGCCGATGGACCGCGACATCGCCATGGTGTTCCAGAACTACGCCCTGTACCCGCACATGAGCGTGCACGACAACATGGCGTTTGGCCTGAAGATGCGCAAATTCGAAAAGCCCGAGATTGACAAGCGCGTGCGGGAGGCGGCCGACATCCTCGGCATCGGTGAATTGCTAACGCGCAAGCCGCGCCAGCTGTCCGGCGGCCAGCGCCAGCGCGTGGCGTTGGGTCGTGCCATTGTGCGTCACCCCCGCGTGTTCCTGTTCGACGAGCCGCTGTCGAACCTCGATGCCAAGCTGCGGGTACAGATGCGCGTTGAGCTCAAGAAACTGCATCTCCGTCTCGGCACCACCGCCATTTACGTTACCCACGATCAGGTCGAGGCCATGACGCTGGGTGACCGGGTCGTCGTCATGAAAGACGGCGTGGTCCAGCAAGTGGGGGAGCCGCTCGAACTGTACAATCAGCCCGCCAACAAGTTCGTCGCCGGCTTCATCGGCTCCCCGGCCATGAATTTCGCCGCCGTTACGGTGACCGAGGCGAACGGATCGCTGATTGCCGAGAACTCCGGCCTGCGCATCAAGCTGCCGGACGAGACCGCGCAGCGGCTGCGCGGCCATATCGGACGCGAGGTCATGCTCGGCGTGCGGCCGGAGGACCTTACCGTGGCGGGTAGCGCTGATCTCGGCCACTCATGCTTCGATGCTGTGATTGAGGTGGTCGAGCAACTCGGCTCGGAAATCCTGCTCGATATGAAGGTCGGCGAGAGTATCATGGTGGCGAGCGTCGAGCCGACCGCGAGGGTGAGGGTGGGCGACAGGCTGCGCGTTGCCATGCGGCCTTCCAGGCTTCATGTTTTCGACGCGCAGACCGAGGCGGCCATCTAACCCCGGCAGAGGATCAATTCCACCGGTGAGCGGGAATTCGCCTTCTTGTCACCAGCTTCGATGACGCCCGGAGAGCGCGATGGCACTTGGCTCGTTGCCGGGCACACCGGATTTACGAGTACACGCCTCTAGGCCAGGGTCGGATGATCCCGCTGCACCGTCTCCCGGATCCAGCTGGCATGGATCGCGCGAAACAGGATTTGCGCGGTCTTGAGGTCGTTCGCTGTCATGCAGAGATCGACGATGCGATGGACTGCGTCATCGCGCATCAGCCCGTCGGAGATCTTCATCGCGATTTCCATCGCGACCTGGGCCGCGCGTTCATAGCGCTCACCTTCGCGCGTGTCGTTGCGCGCCGAACCGGCCGCGCTCGCGGCCGCGGCGTCACAGATCGCGCGGATGCGCTCGGCGGCCTCGATGTCGCCGAGCGGTCCTTCGATCGTCTCGTCCCAGATGTCCGCCGGCTTCTGCTTTGCGAACCACTTCATCGCCCCGTCACCAATGGTCTTCCAGCCGCCGTAGTTCCGCGCTCCCGCCTCGCCCAGCATAGAGAGGCCGATCGAGATCGGCGAGGCGATTTTTCCGCCACGTATTATCGATATGCAGTCAGGGCGTCCGACGTGGTCCGATGGCCTCGAACTGCGCCTTCTGCTCGTCGTTCAGCGTGGCGTAGAAATCCTCCAGCGCCGCGCGAACCGACTTGACGCCGTCGAGCATCGTGTCGAGCCGCTTGCGAACCGCCGCCATTCGCGCCGGCGGCGTCATCACGTCGCTGGGCTCGCAGGCCGCCTTGAGCGATGCGCTGACTTTGGCGCTGGTATCCTGGAGCACCTGTAGCGCAGCGCGCTGGGTGTCGTTGGGATGAAGCCTCGCCTCGATGTCAGTGCTGGGCCAATCGAGCGCAGCAGGCGTCGCGCAATTCTGGACCAGCGATCCGCCGGTGTTGTTGGAAGCCGTCGCACGACGCTGATCCTCGGCCAGCGCATTGAAGCGCGCCTTCTGCTCGTCGGTGAGCGAGCCGTAGAATCGATCGAGGGCGGGCTGAACGAGATCGACGGCTTTCTCCATCGCCTCGATGCGCTGCTGCATCGCCGTCAGCCGACCTGGCGCTGTCGCCGCGACCTGCGACGGGCAGGACGCGCGGATCATCTCGGACGCCTGGATCGATGCGTTGCCGAGTTCGTCGAGGCTTGCGCCTTGCGCCTCGGTCGGCTGCACCGCGGCGGCGATCTGGTCGATCGGCAGACCGACGATTTCGCGGCGGTCGCTGCCGCAGAGCCGATCCAGCGGGACGCCGCGCGCCTGGCGCCGTCCCTGCGGCCGCTGCGGCAGATAGGCCGAGAGACCGTTATAGCCATAGGGCCCGAAGATGCCGGCATAGATGTCCGGATAGCCGTAGCCCCAGAAGCCGAGACCGTCGCCCCAGATCGTGTAGTCGTAGAGATCGTTGTAGGCGAACGGCCAGAACAGCGGTCCGACCCAGCCATAACCGCCGCCCGCATGTTGCCACCACCCGCTGCTGGCGCCGTGCCAGCCGGCGAGTGCGGCCGCCGCCGCGATCTGGGCTCGCGCGGCCGGATTGCTGATCAGACGGCCGTTGCGGAAGGCGCTGGAATGCACGTTGAGGGCGTTGCGAAAATTCGCAGGACGGACGGCCGCATTGCGGATCTGGCCGAAGTTCGGGCCGCGATGTCGCGCGCCCGTTGCGAAGCGGGGCCCGCCATGATGCCCGCCGCCATGCACGTGTCCGAAGCCATGACCGCCAAAATGGCCGCCACCATGATGACCACCACCATGACCGCCGCCGTGATGGCCGCCGCCATGCCCGCCTCCGTGCCCACCACCATGGCCGCCACCGTGCCCGCCCTTGCCCAGAGCCGTGCCCGCCAGCATGCAGGCAAGCGCCATCACGGCAATTCCAATGACAGGTCGCAACATCGCATCCTCCCGCAGAGCCGCGCCATCGAGGCATCGGAAATTGACGGGATTGGAACCGGCCTGACTGCCGAAAGTTCCGCGACCGCGACGCAGCCGCCCGCGCGCTATGCCTCCGGCACGATCTTGCCGGGATTGAAGATATTCAGCGGATCGAGCGCCTTTTTCAGCGCCCGCATCGCGTCGAGCGCTTCGGGGCCGAGTTCCGCCTTGAGATATTTCTGCTTGCCCTGGCCGATGCCGTGCTCACCGGTGCAGGTGCCGTCCATCGCCTGCGCGCGCTCGACCAGGCGATGCATGAACTCCTCGCCGCGCGCCATCTCGTCGGCATCGTTGGTGTCACAGACCAGCGAGCAGTGGAAATTGCCGTCGCCGACATGGCCGACGATCGGCGACAGCAGGTTGAGGCGCTTGAGGTCTTCCTCGGTCTCGCCGACGCAATCGGCAAGCCGCGAGATCGGCACGCAGACGTCGGTCGCAACCACGCCGATGCTGTCGCCGGGCCGCAGCGCCTTCACCGACCAATAGGCGTCGTGCCGCGCCTGCCACAGCTTGGTGCGATCCTCCGGCTTGGTGGTCCAGGAGAAATCGCCGCCTCCGCAATCCTTTGCGATCTCGCCGAAGGCCTTGGACTGCTCGCCGACCTCGACCTCGCTGCCGTGGAATTCCATCAGAAGCAGCGGCGTTTCCGGCAGCGTCAGCTTCGAATAGGCGTTGCAGGCCTTCACCTGCGCGGCGTTGAGCAGCTCGATGCGCGCCACGGGAATGCCGGTCTGGATCGCCAGGATCACCGCCTGACATGCCCCGTGCACGGTCTCGAACGACACCGCACCGGCCGCGATCGTGTCAGGGATTCCGCGCAGGCGAATGGTCAGCTCGGAGATGATGCCGAGCGTGCCTTCGGCGCCGACGAACAGATGCGTCAGGTCGTAGCCGGCGGATGATTTCTTGGCGCGCGTGCCTGTGGTGATGATCTCGCCGTCGCCGCGCACGACCTTCAAAGCGAGCACGCTGTCGCGCATGGTGCCGTAGCGCACCGCGTTGGTGCCGGAGGCGCGGGTCGAGGCCATGCCGCCGAGCGAAGCATCCGCGCCGGGGTCGATGGGGAAGAACAGGCCCTGGTCGCGCAGATGCTCGTTCAGCGCCTTGCGGGTGACGCCGGGCTGGATCACGCAGTCGAGATCCTCGGCATGCACCGCGAGCACCTTGTTCATGTCGCGCAGGTCGATCGAGATGCCGCCGGCGGGCGCGTTGACCTGGCCCTCGAGCGAGGTGCCGGTGCCGAAGGCGATGACGGGCACGCGGTTCCTGGCGCAGATCCGCACCACGTCCTGGATGTCGGCGGTCTCCTGCGCCATCACCACGCCGTCCGGCGGCTGGTTGACGATCCACGTGGTGGTATGGCCGTGCTGCTCGCGAACGGCCTGCGAGGTGATGAGGCGGTTGCCGAACCGTGCGGCAAGCTGCTCCAGCGCGCTTGCGAGGGCTTTCGGCTCGACCCGCGGCGGATTATTGGTGATGGTCGTACCCACGGACATTCCTCCCGACAGAAGAACCGTGGCAAAGGACATCTGACCGGTCAAGTCAAGCGACCGCGCGCATAGCAGGAAAGACACATGCCGGAGACCGCCGCTGCCGAGCCGTTCCGCTCGTCGATCATGCAGATCGAGCCGCAATGGATCGACTATAACGGCCATCTCAACATGGCCTATTACAACGTGATGTTCGACCGCGCGATCGACCAGATGTGGTTACAGCTCGGGATCGGGCCGGGCTACATGAAGGAGCGAGGCGGCTCGACCTTCACTGCCGAATGCCATGTGCGGTATCTGCGCGAAATCCACCTCGGCGATCCCGTGCAGGTGTCGGTCTGGCTGCTCGAAGCCGACGACAAGCGGCTGCATACGTTCCAGGAGTTGCGGCACGCGACCGAAGGCTGGCTGTCGGCGACCTCCGAAAACATGTCGCTCCACATCGACATGGGCTCGCGAAAGGTGGCGGCCTTTCCGCCCGATATCCGGCAGCGCATCGCAGCCGTCGTGGGCGCCCACGGCGCCGTGCCGCGGCCCGAGGGCATCGGCCGGAACGTGGCGATGCCCTCGAAGCGGTAGTGCATGATCCGGAAAAGTGTGAAGCGGTTTTCCGGTAAGATCATGCACCCATCAGACCGCGCTATATCCTGTTGCGGCCGCGGGCAAGTCCCACCACGGCCGAGACCAGGAACAGCACGACCGCGATGAAGAAGATGATCTTGGCGATCTCGATCGAGGCGCCGGCGATGCCGCCGAAGCCCAGGATGCCGGCGATCAGTGCGATAACCAGAAACGTCACAACCCAGCCTAGCATGGTCAAACCCTCGTCTTGATGTCTGTCTGCGTCGGCGCGGCTGGCCGCGCCACCTGTCCAGACAATCTCGACGCGGGAACGATGGTTCCGGCCCACGCAAGCTGGAAATTCGCCCTCGCCGATGGAACAAATCAGCCCGCCGCGCACGTGGAAAACCTCGCCCCGGCGCCCCATATAGGCAGCAATCCCTGTTAAGAAGGCTCCCTTCCACCACCCCGCGGTGCCATCGTGGGGCCAATGATTCGCATGACCGAGCCGAGCAAGATCACCAGCGTACCCGACCACCAGCCCGCAGCCGGCGGCATCGCCGCGCGTGCGCGCGCCTCCGTGGGCCCGAAATATCTGTCCGGGCTCAATCCCGAGCAGCGCGACGCCGTGGAGACGCTGGACGGCCCGGTTCTGGTGCTGGCCGGCGCCGGCACCGGCAAGACGCGCGTGCTGACCACGCGCATCGCCCACATCCTCAGCCAGGGCCGCGCCCGCCCCGCCGAGATCCTGTCGGTGACCTTCACCAACAAGGCCGCGCGCGAGATGAAGCATCGGCTCGGCCAGATGCTCGGCCATGCGGTCGAGGGCATGCCGTGGCTCGGCACCTTCCACTCCATCGGCGGCCGCATCCTGCGCACCCATGCCGAGCTGGCGCAGCTCAAGTCGAACTTCACCGTGCTCGACACCGATGACCAGGTGCGGCTGCTCAAGCAGCTGCTCCAGGCCGACAATATCGACGACAAGCGCTGGCCGGCACGCATGCTGGCCGGCCTGATCGACGGCTGGAAGAACCGCGGCCTGACGCCGTCGCAGGTGCCGTCAGGCGAAGCCGCCGTGTTCGCCAACGGCAAGGGCGGCAAGCTCTATGCGAGCTACCAGGAGCGGCTGAAGATCCTGAACGCCGCCGATTTCGGCGATCTGCTGCTCGAGGACATCCGGATCTTCCGCGAGCATCCGGACATCCTGCGGCAATACCAGCAGCGCTTCAAATTCATCCTGGTCGACGAATATCAGGACACCAACGTCGCGCAATATCTGTGGCTGCGGCTGCTGTCGCAGGCGCCGACGTCTCCCTCCTTCACCTCTCCCCGCGTGCGGGGAGAGGTCGCATCGCAAAGCGATGCGGGTGAGGGGGACTCTCCGCAGACTGAACTCGTGGAGACAGCCCCTCACCCCGACGCTCTCAGCGCGAGCGAAGCTCGTCGCGACCCCGCAAGCGGGGCGAGGGAGCAGACGCCCCACGTCAAAAACATCTGCTGCGTCGGCGACGACGACCAGTCGATCTATGGCTGGCGCGGCGCCGAGGTCGACAACATCCTGCGCTTCGACCACGATTTCCCCGGCGCCAAGGTCATTCGCCTCGAGCGCAATTACCGCTCGACCGGCCACATCCTCGCCGCCGCCTCGCATCTGATCGCGCACAACGAAGGCCGGCTCGGCAAGACGTTGCGCACCGAGGACCATGACGGCGAGAAGGTCACCGTCACCGGCTCGTGGGATTCGGAAGAGGAAGCCCGCGGCATCGGCGAGGAGATCGAGCAGATCCAGCGCCAGGGCGACAAGCTCAACGAGATCGCGATCCTGGTGCGTGCCTCCTACCAGATGCGCGAGTTCGAAGATCGTTTCGTCACGCTTGGCCTGCCCTACCGCGTGATCGGCGGCCCGCGCTTCTACGAGCGCGCCGAAATCCGCGACGCGCTGGCTTATCTGCGGGTCATCAACTCACCGGCCGACGACCTCGCCTTCGAGCGCATCGTCAATGTGCCCAAGCGCGGCCTCGGCGACGCCACCGTGCAGATGCTCCACGACCACGCCCGCAAGCGCCGCATCCCGCTGTTCGAGGCGGCGCGCGCGGTGGTCGAGACCGACGAGCTGAAGCCGAAGGCGCGCGGAAGCTTGCGCGACGTCGTCGCCCAGTTCGACCGCTGGCGCGCCCAGCGCGAGGTCACCGCGCACACCGATCTCGCCCAGATCGTGCTCGACGAGAGCGGCTACACCGAGATGTGGCAGAAGGACCGTTCGGCAGACGCCGCGGGCCGGCTGGAGAACCTGAAAGAGCTGGTGCGCTCGATGGAGGAGTTCGAGAACCTGCAAGGGTTCCTCGAGCACATCTCGCTGGTGATGGACCGCGACAGCGGCGCCGACGAGGACGCGGTGTCGCTGATGACGCTGCATTCGGCCAAGGGCCTCGAATTCGACAACGTGTTCCTGCCCGGCTGGGAGGAAGGCCTGTTCCCGAGCCAGCGCACGCTGGACGAGCAGGGCCGCGCCGGCCTCGAGGAAGAGCGCCGGCTCGGCCATGTCGGCCTGACCCGCGCGAGGCGCCGCGCAAAGATCTACTTTGCGACCAACCGACGGATCCATGGCACCTGGTCGACCACGATCCCGTCGCGCTTCCTCGACGAATTGCCGTCCGCCAATGTCGAGATCACGGAATCCAAGGGCGGCTCGGCCTGGGGCGGCACCGGCGGCTACGGCGCCTCGCGTTTCGACGACATGGAGGCGTTCGGTTCCACCTATTCGACCCCGGGCTGGCAGCGCGCCCAGGCCAACCGCAACCGGGGCGGCGGCCGCAGTGGCGGCGGCCAAGGCGGCTTCGAGGAACAGGCCTCGTCGTTCTCCTCCTCATCCGGCCCGGATTTCGGCAGCTTCTCCTCACGCCGCCGCGGGCCGATGACGATCGAGGGCGAGCTGGTCGCCAAATCCACCGGCACCACCTCGGAATTTTCCCTCTCCGACCGCGTCTTCCACCAGAAATTCGGCTACGGCCGCGTCACCAAGATCGACGGCAACAAGCTCACCATCGCCTTCGACAAGGCCGGCGAGAAGAAGGTCGTGGACAGTTTTGTGCAGCGGGCGTGAGGCCTGATATGCCTCAGTACGTCGCCATCATCGAGGACGCAGGCCCGGACGACGCCGTCGGCTTGTGGTTTCCCGACCTGCCGGGCTGCATTTCCGGCGGCGACGACGTCGACGAGGCCCTGGAGAGTGCGCCCGAGGCGCTCGCATTTTATGCGCAGGAGCTGAGCGCGGACGGCCGCCAGCTTCCCCCGCCGCGGACATTGGACGAGCTCAAGGCCGACCCTGCTGTGGCCGACGACCTCAGGAAACACACGGTCGCCCTGATCGAATGGCCGCCCCTCCCTGAGGCCGAGTGAGGACTGTTCGCCGCACTGGCCGGACGTTCGACAGTTCTCACCCGAACGCCCCTTGACCACCGCGAACTTCCCCGTATCAGATGCGCCCATGGTCCGGGGCTCCATCACACTGATCTTGCTGGCATTGGTTATGCCGTCGCTTGCGGCGGCGGAGACCATGAGCTTTGGCGATTCGATCGGGCTCCTGGCCAAGAGCTGCGGCGCGGAAATCGTCGCCAATTGCCGCGGCGTCAACCCGGACTCGACCCGGCTGAAAGAGTGCCTGTCCCGCAACCGCGACGTGCTCTCCCAGCAATGCCAGAGCGACTATCTCGGCGCCTTCGATGCCATCCAGAAGCGCGTCGCCGCGCGCGTCACGGTGGCGAACGCCTGCCAGCGCGAGATCGTCAAGGTCTGCGGCGGCTCGACCAAGGAGACCAGCAAGTCGATCCCCTGCCTGGTCACGACGCCCAAGGGCATCAGCAACAACTGCCTGAAGGCCGTCGACGACGCGGGGTATCGGTGATGCGCGCGAACGGAATCGCCATCACGCTGGTCGTGGTCCAGGTCCTGGCCCTGCTCGCGGGCGCAGCAAGCGCGCAGACGGCGGCGCCGACGCGTGACGACATCGTCGGCAAGCTGAACCATTTCGAACAGGCCGCCGAGGTCGACCTTCCCGCGCTGAAGCAGCAGGTGATGGAGCGCGCCAAGGCCAGGATCAAGAACGATCCGGGTCCGGTGAACCGGCCGCTGATCGCGCCTGATCTCGCCAACCTGCCCGCCTTCAACGCGCAGATCCAGTTCGACGCCGACACGCCGATCATCCAGCCGACCTCCTACCAGACCGTCGGCCGCATCGCGGACGCGCTGGTTAACTCCTCGCTGCTGCCGTACACGTTCCTGATCGTCGGCCATGTCGAATCCAATGCGAAGACGCGCGAGGCCAATGCGATCCTGAGCCAGCGACGCGCCGATGCGATCCGTGACGTCCTGGTGAACACCTTCAAGATCTCGACCAAGCGGCTGCATCCGATCGGCCTCGGCGAGGAGCAGTTTCTCGACCGGGCCAAGCCGACCTCGGCCGCCAACGGTCAGTTGCAAATCCTGACCTATGCCAAGGTGCCGGAGGAGGCGCCTGCGCATCCAGCTGCGGCGCCTGGGCCTGCGGCGAAAAAGCCCGCCAAGAAGCGCTGAACGAGATCACCTCCCCTGACGGAACTCTTTGAAGTTCCGACCGTTTTGCGGCCTGTCGAAAGCGCAACAGCCATGCTTTGCGCGACACGCGAGCCGGTTTGTGCACTGCCCTATCAGGTGCTATAGCCTGTTCTCGCCCTTCCCAGACCCCATGCTGCACGAGACCGAGATGGCTGGTTATTTTCAACGCCAACTGGCCGATTACGTCGAATATCATCGCGATCCCTGGAACTGCGCGATGCACGTGGTCGGAATCCTCCTGCTCTTCACCGGCGCCGTGCTGCCGCTCACTCTCGTGCGTTTTCCCATCTTCGGGATCGAGGTGAGCTTGGCCGTGGTTGCGGCCCTGCCGGTGCTGGTTTACTGGCTGATGCTGGACGCCGGGATTGGGCTCGGCATCCTCGCCGCGATGATCGTGCTGCTTTCGGTCGCAACCGCAATCGGCAATCAGGCCTCGATCGTCATGATGTGGTCGATTTTTGCGCTGCTGATCGGATCTGGCGTCGCAGCGCAGATCGTGGGCCACAGGGTTTTCGAGGAACGGCAGCCGTCGATGGTCGACCACCCCGCGCATTTCCTGCTTGGACCGATGTTTGTCATGGCGAAATTATTCATTGCACTGGGCTTCCGTCGCGACCTTGCCGCGATTTTGGCGCCTGTTCCGACCAATTCCCTTTCAACCCGATAGCTCTAGAAGCGAAACAGTAAACCTTCTGCATGGCTCTCGTACTGGTTACCGGTGGCAGCGGCTTCATCGGACATCATCTCGTAGAAGCGCTCCGCGCCCGTGGGCAGCGGGTACGCGTTCTCGATGTCCGTGCGCCGGCCGCGGCGAACGCGGACGTTGAACACATCCACGGCTCGGTGCTGGACGGTACCGCGGTGGACGCGGCGATCGCCGGTGTCGATCAGGTCTATCACCTCGCCGGCCTGCCCGGCATGTGGGTCGCCAACAAGCAGGACTTCCACGACGTCAATTGCCGCGGCACCGAAATCGTGCTTGCCGCGGCGATGAAGCGCGGCGTGTCGCGCTTCCTGCACTGTTCGACGGAATCGATCCTGTTCCCCTATTCCGACCTCAACGGCGTTGCCGCCGAAGAGGCGCTGCAGCCGGCCGATGCGATGCCCGGCGCCTATACGCGGTCGAAGTCGCTCGCCGAGCACCACGCCGCGAAGGCGGCGGCCGCGGGCTTTCCGCTCGTGATCGGCACGCCGACCATGCCGATCGGCGCCGCCGACCACAACCTGACGCCGCCGACCGCAATGCTGTGGTACTTCCTCCAGAAGAAGGTGCAGCCGCATCTCAACTTCCTGGTCAATCTCGTCGATGTCCGCGACGTCGCGATGGGCCTTGTGCTGACCATGGAGCGCGGCCGCATCGGCCAGCGCTACATCCTCGGCGGCGACTGCGTCCCGCTCGGCAACATCCTGCGGATGATGTCGGCGATGAGCGGCCGCCGGCAGTTCCCGGTCGTCGTGCCCGGCAAGATCGCCGAGCTCTCCGCGATCATGCTCGAATCCATCTCCGATCGCATCACGCGCCGGCCGCCCAACGGCACCGCCGAGGGCGTGCGCATCGCGCTTGCCGCGAGCGACCTCTCGATCGGCAAGGCGCGCACCGAGCTCGGCTACGCGCCGCGCCCGATCGAACCGGTCTTGCGCGAAACCATCACCCATCTGCTCGCCCGCAACGGCCAGCGGCCCTCCGGCGCCATCGAGCATCACGCGCTTTCCTCGCGCGCGAGCTAAGGCCTCCGCCCAAACGCAAAGAACCTTCATGTCCTTCGATTTCAGCAAGCTTCTCTCCGTGGCCTGGGGTGGCTGGACCACGACCTGGCCGACCGAACTCCTGGCCTTGATCTGGCTCGCCTTTCTCGCCAGCTGGGTCGGCGCCTCGTTCTGGCAGGGCCGCACCCAGAAGCAGGTCATGACGCTGGAGTCGCAGCGCTATCGCCTGCCGATCCTGGTCGGCGGAATCCTGTACACGCCGTGGGTTGCACAGGTCCTGGGCTGGAAGCCGCTCTGGGTGCTCGGCAACACCGGCATCTACATCGCCGCGGTCCTCTCGGCCGCCGGCATCGCCTTCGCCTGGTGGGGCCGGCTGCATCTCGGAAAATTCTGGTCCAACACCATCACCCACAAGGAGGACCACCGCGTTATCGACACTGGCCCCTACGGCATCGTGCGTCACCCGATCTACACGGGACTGATTGCAGGCATGCTCGTCACCGGCATCGCGATCGGCCTCGTAACGACGATCCTCGGCGCCATCCTGATCTCGCTCGGCATGTGGCAGAAGGGCCGGATGGAAGAGGTGTTTCTGTCCAAGGAACTCGGCGAAGACGCCTACGGCGCTTATTGCCGCCGCGTGCCGATGATCATTCCGTTCCTATCGCCGCGGTGAGCGTCCTGAAGGCGCGGTCGCTGCGTTCCGCTTTCTCTGCACGAAGTTACTGCTAGTGTCGGACTTGCGCTCGATCCAAGCTTTACCATCAGTCGCTTGCTTGTCAGCCAAGCAAGCGACGATACGAAATATCTCGCAGGACGAGAGCGGGTCTGCGAGGGCATGCGCCTAGCCCTAGCCGGGGTGCCAGAGGAGTGATGTCCGTAAACTGACAACGCTACGGAGAAGCCGATTATGCAGTTGTCAAAGGTCGCCGCGTTGGCGCTCATCGCTAGCTGTCCAAGCCTACTGTCTGTATCTCGGGCGGCGGCCGTTTCTGAATGCTCAATCTCAGGCACACTAGCGGATTGGGGCGAGAACTCGACGGCCGACATTGACCTCACGTCCGGAGGAAGTTGCCAATTTCCAATCAAGATACGCGGCACGGTGAGTGGCTCGGACATCTCTCAAAAGCCGTCACACGGCAAGCTGAAAAGGCTCAACCTGTCTACGTTCGAATACAAGGCGAAGGCCAAATATAAGGGTAGCGATACCTTTGCCATCAAAGCGACGGGTCAGGGACCGACAGCTTCTGGCACGTCGGTAATCACTGTGCACGCGACGATCAAATAGCGTTCCTCGCTCGATTGCATGGTGAACGCGGAAGCAACAGCCGCCCGATGTCTCGCGCCAATGGCACCACAATGAAAAGGGACCATCGGAGTAACCGATGGTCCCAAAAGCCTCAAAGGCTCTTCGCTGGCAAAGGCCTTGCCGTGTCTTGCCAAGTTGGGCTGCGAGCAGACTTGGCGGGCTGCTTGCAGGGTTGATGCTCGCTCTACGCTGGCCTTCTGGACCCTGGCCTCCTTGACGCTGGCCTTATGGACGCTGGTCCCGTCGGACACTGGTTGCCATCGGCTCTGGTCACGTCGGCGCTCGTCGCTCTCGGCGCTGGATGGTGCGAGAAACCGACTCGATCAACCAATGCCAATTGAACTGCCGACCCGACGAATAGTCTAGGTGTTGTTGTCTGTTCCTCTCGAAGAAATTTGGGTTAGCGAGGCTGCCAATTCCCGCATCGTTGGATGTCATTTCTAACGACGACCGGCAGCCCGCCGACCGAATTGCGAATGGCGCACGTCCTCGCGCTGGACCCGTCAGCGCGAGTTTTGCTTTTTCGGGGATCGCACCCTTCTGGCGGGTTTTGTCAATGCGATGTCAGCCACAGCAGGGTTTGCGACTGACGCTTCGAGAATTTCGTATTGAGCATGCTTCCAATGGACTTCCGCCTTTCCGTCGGGTTGCCCATCGGCGACCCAGAGGTGGTAGGCGCGCTCGCGAATTGCCTCTTCCAGATTTGGCATGGGATTTTCCTTGCGAATGATCCGCCCGGCCCCAGCCAAAAGACTTGCTCTCGTAGGGTTAATGAAATCTTAACGGGGCAGCGGAAGCCAAGCGTCGCGCGGGTGCCGCTAAAGGGCGGTCGGCGCTCATTGCGAGAGATCTCGGCAGCGCTCGCGGACGCAGGTCGCAACGAACGGTAATCCGCATGCGGCGACCGGCATCAAACTCATGCTTACCGAGGGTCGACGAGGCCGTGCACGGGCCGCCTCTTTGGGGGCTCGTGGCCCGATTGACACCAGCGCAGCGAAACTAGTCAGTCGATTGGCGCGAGCCGTTCGTTCCACCGCGCCGCAAGGTTTTTGATCTGCTCGAAATGCAGGATCGCCGGCTCACCCTCGCGGACGATTGTCGTCCGCTTGCGTTCCTTGGGTGGCAACGTCATCGCGCGCGATACTGCCGCGCGCAGTTTCATCGAGCCGTGATCTGTCAGGGTGACGAGTTCTTCCGGGTCAAGGGCCATGGGTCCACGCCTACGCTACCGGCTGGCCCGCAAGCCAGCACACGCGCCCCGAATGCCCAATTCTCCAGATAGCTCAACATGGTTAATAGTTCGTTATCGTTTGGCTCTGTCATTTGGATTGGCGCGCGGGTCACGCGGCGTCTTGTCCCGCAAGTCAAATGAGCCTCTCAGGCTGCACCAGCCCCTGTTTGGGTCGAACCCAATCCCACCCGATTTCAAATGCTAAAGGAGGTGGCTACCGCCAGGCTCGCAGCAGGGGTAGTTCGCCCGTGCCGCGCCGGTCCGCGCGGTAGCCCCCAGTGAGCCATTGCAGTCGCAATTGATCAGGCTACCGCTGCCAACCTGCCATCGGCATGCGGATTTGCGCAAAGCAGACGCTTGCGAATGGCCTCTTCAACGAGCGCGAGCGCTTCCTTGGCTTGTCGCGCTTCGGCTTCCGCAACTTCGGCGCGAAGCTCTACGGCCGTCAACTTATCCTTCTGAGCTTCAATGCAGCACTGGGCCAGCTCCAGCGCTCGGCAAGCATCTTGCAGCTTACGTTCGGTGGTTACGGTGAGTTCACGCTGTGCCCGCTCGGCGGCCTCCGCTCGCCCTTCGGCCAGCCGCAATCTTTCTATGGCGCTCGTGCAAAGTGATTGGGCACGGGCTTCGGTCTCGCGGGCGTGCTTCTCCATATCGCGGAAGACATCGGCCGCTTGATATACCAGATCGAGAGCTGTTGCTCCCTTGTCTGGTGCCAGCGGTGAGGGAAAGCTCAAGATGCCCTCATCCCCTCCAACTGGCGCTCTGGAACTACGCTGCGCCATGCAGTTCAAGCTCGTCGCGAACACACATACACGGGCAGTATCATGAATAGCTATGGTTAACGGATGGTTAAACAGTTGCATGCCTGGAGATGTCGTAACGGCGCGCGGCGGGCAATGGCACCGAAAATCAGTCAGTTCTTTGGGCGTGCCTAGCGTAGCAGCAGAGGCTCGCGCCGGCGGCTGGACCGGCACATCGGCCGCTGACTTTCCTCTCCATGCAAATTTGGTCGGCTGCCATTCCTCGGGAATAGGCGCTGATCGAGTTCCGTAACGGTTGACCTTTTTGCCGCTACCCAGTTGGATGCGCGCGCAAAAAGGCACGACGACATCCCATCGTGGATCTGGAGAGGTCGACGATAAGGTCTGAGCCCGCGCGGGGCTTTGGGCGATCCGTCGTTGGACTGTGCCGTACGTTCAACAGGGGATTTCCATGACCTTTTCCAGCATCTTCGCGCAGTTCGTCGCGCTGATCGGCGGTGCCGCGCTGCAATGGCGGCGGCTGTCGGGGACCGCGCCCGCGCCGGCCTGGGGCCAGGCGCCGGCGATCCCCGAAGCGAAGCCGCAGGGGGCGCTGCCGACCTTGAAGATGCCGACGGCCAGGGGCTGGAGCGAGGGCCACAAGCCGACGGTCGCCCCCGGGCTCAAGGTCAATGCGTTCGCGGCCGGGCTCGACCATCCGCGCTGGATCGAGGTGCTGCCGAATGGTGACGTGCTGATCGCGGAGGCGACGCAGATCGCGGGCGCGCCGAGGTCGGTGTTTCACTATGCGATGCAGGCGACGATGCGGCGCGCCGCAGCGCTCGGCGTCAGCGCCAACCGCATCACGCTGCTGCGCGACAAGGACGGCGACGGCGTCGCCGAAGTGCGCGGCGCCTTCATGGAGAACCTCAGCCAGCCCTTCGGCATGGCGCTGGTCGGCAACACATTCTATGTCGGCAACACCGACGGCGTGATGGCCTTCCCCTATGTCGCCAATGCCGACCGCATCACCGCACCGGGCAAGCGGCTCACGACGTTCAAGCCGAGCGGCCACTGGACGCGCAGCCTGCTTGCAAGTCCCGACGGCAAGAAGCTCTATGCCGGTGTCGGCTCGCTCAGTAACATCGCCGAGATGGGCATGGAGGTCGAGGAAGGCCGCGCCGCGGTCTATGAGCTCGATCTCGCCGCCGGCACGCATCGCATTTTTGGTGCGGGCCTGCGCAATCCTGTTGGTCTTGCCTGGGAGCCCAATACGAACGTGCTCTGGACCGTCGTCAACGAGCGCGACGGGCTCGGCGACGAGACGCCGCCGGATTATCTCACCTCGGTGCGCGACGGCGGCTTCTACGGCTGGCCCTATTGCTACTGGGGCAAGACGGTCGACGATCGCGTGCCGCAGGATCCCGCGATGGTCGCCAAGGCGCTTCAACCGGACTACGCACTCGGCGGCCACACCGCTTCGCTCGGCCTGTGCTGGATGCCCGCAGGGACCCTGCCCGGCTTCCCCGACGGCATGGTGATCGGCCAGCACGGCTCGTGGAATCGCAGCACTCTCTCGGGCTACAAACTGGTGTTCATCCCGTTCGAGAACGGCAAGCCCTCCGGCCCCGGTCGCGACATCCTGTCGGGCTTCCTGTCCCCGGACGAGAAGGAATCCTACGGCCGTCCGGTTGGCGTCGTGATCGGACCCGACAAGAAGTCGCTGCTGATGGCCGACGACGTCGGCAACGTGATCTGGCGCGTCACGGGCGCGTAGAGGTTACGTCCCGACACAGAGCGTGGCGCGCTGCTTGCGTAGCAGCGCGATCACGGAGAGCGCCGTGATCAGGCCCGTCTTGGGATTCTCCGACGGGATGTTCTCGATCGACATCGAGAAGCGCGCCGAATCCGCCTCGACCTCGATGCGGTGAACGTTGCGCGTCACGGTCGGATCGGCCCAGATCTGCACGGAGGTGCGGTCGGGTCCGACGCCCGCGAGCGACAGCGCGACCGCGACATTGAGATTGGCCGGAAAGCCCTTTGCGGCCTCGCGCGCGGTGCCCTCGAACAGTTTGAGCGGCTCGCGCAGATTGTCGATATCGATGTTGTTGTCGACGATGAAGGGCGCGCCCTTCAGACCGTCGATCGGCTTGCGCGTCACCATCTTCACCGAATGAATGGTGCCGATTGCGGCGGCGTTGACGGCGTCCAGCCCGATCAGCGCGCCGGTCGGCACGATGATGCGGCCGCCATTGGCGCGGGCAAGATCGACGAGATCGAAATTGTCGAGCAGCCCGCCGACGCTGACGACGACCGCGGCCCTGCCGCGCTTCACCGCGGGCTCGACGATCGCGCGCAACTGGCTGCTCGGCGCGCATTCGACCACGATATCCGCGGCGTCACCGAGCTGATCGATCGGCAGCACGGATGGCGCACGACGCAGGCCGCCCAGAAACGCCTGATGCTTGGCGGGATCACGCACGGCGACAGCGGACAGCGTCAGCCCCTCGATACCCTGATCGAGCGCCGACGCGATCTTGGTGCCGATCGAGCCCAGGCCTGCGATGGCAACCCGCAATTCGTTCGAAGCTTTCTGTCCAGTCATCGCATCCCGCCTTCTCGCCAGGCCCATGTCATAGCCGCTCACGCCTCCCGCGCATAGCTGCGCAGGCGCGCCTCCAGCACCGCCAGCATGGCATCGCGGGCCGGGTCGCGCGAACCGCGCAGCCATGCGGCGGCAAGCGGCAGCCGGCCGATGGGGCCGCTCTGCTTCGGCCGCAGCGGCACGAAGCGCACGCCCGTCACCGCCATCCGCGTGGTCCAGCGCGGCACGATCGCAACACCGAGCTTCGTTGCCACCAGATGGATGATGGTCTGCTTCTCGTCGGCGACCTGCACGATGCGCGGCGTCAGCCCGGCCTGCTCGAACAGCTTGATGGTGAGGTCATGGCTGTGCGGCCGCGAGCGGCGGTCCGGCACCAGCATCGCCTCGTCGGCGATCTGCGCCAGCGTGATCGACTTGCGCTCGGCGAGCGGGTGGCGCTGCGGAAACGCGACGATCGCGGTCTCCTGGAGCAGATCGCGGAATTCGAGCCGCTTGTCCGCACTGTCGGGCGGGCGGACGAAGGCGAGATCGAGCGCACCGGTCAAAATCTTCGGCAGCAGCCGGACGGTCTTGTCTTCGAGCAGCTGCACCGCGATCTCGGGATGCTTGTCGCGGAAATCGCGCAAGAGCGGCGGCAGCAATCCCGCCGCCGCGCTGTCGATGGCGCCGACCCGCAGCCGCCGCGCGGCGCCCGCGCGCGAGCGGTTGCGCAGATTATTCTCGACCGCCTCGACCTTGGCGAGGATGGCGCGGGCATCGCGCAGCAGCGTCGAACCGTCTTCCGTCAGCGACACCGCGCGCGTGGTCCGTGCGAACAGCCGCGTTCCCAGATCTTCTTCCAGCAGCCTGATCTGCCGGCCGAGCGCGGAGGGCAGCATCTGGAGCTGCTGCGCCGCATGGCCGAAATGCAGCTGCTCGGCCGCCGCCACGAAGCATCGCAACTGATGCAATTCCATCCAAGGTCCTCTCGTCTCGCCAGGCGAGGATTATATCATTTTTTTGTATAAACCAGCGCCAATTGAGTATGCCTCCTTCCCCCGCCTAGGCTCGTTGCCGGCGTGGACCTCAGGGTCCGCCGATACAACAACAAGCCGGAACTCGAGGAGGCCAGGGTGGCGAGCGAGATTCAGACGCGCGTGCTGCGCAAGATCACTTGGCGCATCGTTCCCTTCATCATGCTGCTGTACTTCGTGGCCTTCATCGACCGCGTCAATATCGGCTTTGCCTCGCTGACGATGAACAAGGACATCGGCCTGTCGCCCACCGTCTACGGTTTCGGCGCCGGCATCTTCTTCTGGGGCTATTTCCTGTTCGAGGTGCCCTCCAACATCATCCTGCACAAGGTCGGCGCGCGGATCTGGATCGCGCGGGTGATGATCACCTGGGGCCTCGTGTCGGCCGCGATGGCGTTCGTGCAGGGCCCGACCAGCTTCTATGTGCTGCGCTTCCTGCTCGGCGTCGCCGAAGCCGGCTTCTTCCCCGGCATCATCCTCTATCTCTCCTACTGGTTCCCGGCGCGCCAGCGCGCCGCGGTGACCGCGCTGTTCATGGCGGCGGCGCCGCTGTCGACCGTACTCGGATCGCCCGTCTCCGGCGCGCTGCTGGAAATGGATGGCCTGTTCGGCTTCAAGGGCTGGCAATGGCTGTTCGTGCTGGAGGCACTGCCGGCCGTGCTGCTTGGCTTCGTTGTGCTGGCATTCCTCACCGACCGCCCGGAAAAGGCAAAATGGCTCGCGGACGACGAGCGGCGATGGCTGGTCGACGTCATGAATGCGGAAACCACGAGCAAGGCCGCGACCGCGAGCCACAGCATCTGGCGCGGGCTCGCCGATCCGCGCGTGCTGGCGCTCGCGCTCATCTATTTCGGCACCTCGGCAGGCCTCTACACGCTCGGCGTCTGGGCGCCGCAGATCATCAAGCAGTTCGGCCTGTCCACGCTCCAGGTCGGCTTCCTCAATGCACTGCCGGCAACCGCCGCCGTCGTCGCCATGGTGCTGTGGGCGCGGCATTCGGACCGCACCGGCGAGCGCACCTGGCACGTCGTGCTCGCCTGCCTGCTCGCGGCCGTGGGGCTCGCCTATGCCGGCCTTGCGACCGGCGTCGTCGCTGTGCTGGTCGCGCTGACGCTGGTGAACATCGGCATCTCTTCGGCCAAGCCGCCACTGTGGAGCATGCCGACGCTGTTCCTGTCCGGCCCCGCGGCCGCGGCCGGGATCGCCACCATCAACTCGATCGGCAATCTCGGCGGCTTCGTTGGTCCGGCCATGATCGGCTGGATCAAGGACCAGACCGGCAGTTTTGTCGGCGGACTCTATTTCGTCAGCGGCCTGCTCGTTCTCTCGGCGGTCCTGACCCTGCTATTGTCGCGCGCGCAGACCGCGCCCGTCGAACCCGTCCCGCAATCCCACTGACATCTCAAACGGAGCATCTTCATGCGCACTCATTCGATCGCAGCAATTCCGGCCGACGGCATCGGCCCCGAGGTCATCTCGGCCGGCGTCCGCGTGCTGGAGGCTCTGGCAAAACGCAGCGGCGACCTCGCCTTCAACGTCAAGACGTTCGACTGGGGCTCGGACTATTACAAGAAGCACGGCGTGATGATGCCGGCCGACGGGCTCACCGAATTGAAGAAGTTCGACGCGATCTATTTCGGCGCAGTCGGTGCGCCCGACGTGCCCGATCACATCACGCTGTGGGGCCTGCGCCTGCCGATCTGCCAGGGCTTTGATCAATACGCCAATGTGCGGCCGACCAAGATCCTGCCCGGCGTCGCCTCGCCGTTGCGCAATGTCGGCATTGGCGATCTCGACTGGGTGATCGTGCGCGAGAACTCGGAAGGCGAATATGCCGGCATGGGCGGCCGTGCCCACAAGGGCCTGCCGGAAGAGGTCGGCACCGAGGTCGCGGTGTTCACCCGCGTCGGCGTCACCCGCATCATGCGCTACGCCTTCCAGCTCGCGCAGTCGCGGCCGCGCAAATTCCTGACCGTGGTGACCAAGTCGAACGCGCAGCGCCATGGCATGGTGATGTGGGACGAGATCGCAGCCGAAGTCGCGACCGAATTCCCCGATGTGACCTGGGACAAGATGCTGGTCGACGCCATGACGGTGCGCATGACGCTGCATCCGAAGAGCCTCGACACGATCGTTGCGACCAACCTCCACGCCGACATCCTCTCCGATCTTGCCGGCGCACTCGCCGGCAGCCTCGGCGTCGCGCCGACCGGCAACATCGACCCGCAGCGCCGCTTCCCCTCGATGTTCGAGCCGATCCACGGCTCTGCGTTCGACATCACCGGCAAGGGCATCGCCAACCCGGTCGCGACCTTCTGGACCGGTGCCCAGATGCTGGAGCATCTCGGCGAGAAGGACGCGGCAATACGGCTGATGTCGGCGGTCGAGCGCGTCTGCGCGGCCGGCGTGCTGACGCCCGATGTCGGCGGCAAGGCGACGACGAAGGAAGTCACGGACGCCGTTATCGACGCGATCCACGGGACGAACGTGTAATCGCTACCCGACGTCATGGCCGGGCTTGTCCCGGCCATGACGAGTTGTGGATCAACTACTTCCGCCCTTGCGGCGGAGGCGCCGGCGCCGCCATCGCGGCCACAGGCTCGGGCGGCGTCAGATGGCGCGGGACGATGATGGACTGGCCGGGGGTGAGGGTCGCGTTCTCCGCCAGCGAATTGCTCTGCGCCAGCGTCCACAGCGGCACGCGGCGGGCGGCGGCGATGCTCTCCATGGTGTCGCCCGCGCGCACCGGCACCCGCACGCCGCTGTCCCACAATTCCACCGGCGTGTTCGGCGGCACGAGATAGCGCAACGGTACCGCATCGGCCTGGCTCTGCGCGGGGATGCGTGGCAGCTGCGTCACCATCTCGATGATCTGGCGATGGATGTCGTCCGACTTCTCGATGTTGATGTGCGAGACGCGGCTGTTCTCCTTGAGGTCGTAGCTCGCGTAATGGCCCCGATAGCCGGGCACGGCCACGACGTCGCCGCCGCCGAGCACGCTGTCGGAGAGGAAGATGTTGATGAAGCGCTCGACATTGAGCGGCACGTCGCCGGTCGCATGCGCGGAATCGATGGCGATGACGAGGCTGATCCGGATGTTCTCCTTGGCCGCCATCTCGGAGATCACGACCGAGCACAGCCCGCCCATGGAGTGGCCGATCAGCACGATCGGCGCCGGGCTCTCCTTGTAGCTGGAGATGACACGATCGCCGATCCATCGGCAGATGGTGAATTCATAGACGTCGGCCGAGAAGCCGGCCTTCGTCAGCTTTTCGCTGAGCCGGTCCATGCCGGTCGAGAAGATCGGCCCCATGGCGCCGCGGAACAGGTAGATCTTTGGCGGCGGCAGCGGCTCGACCGGCGGAGCGGGAGGCGGCGGCGCAGCGGTCGTGACCGCGGGGCGCTTCGGCTTCGCAGGTGAGGCAGCGGCCATGCCGGTGCCTAGGGCGAGCAGCGCAACCGCTGCCAGCACGACTAGCCGCCTCAAATCGATCATCCGTCCAGCAGTCCCACCATGGGAGGCAAAGGCCTCCTCCGCGGGCTTAGTGACCACCGATTGGGTGGATTTTGGGGCACGGAACCGGGCCCGTGACGCCCGTCGGTCGAGGTTCTCATCCTGCCCCTTACATCCCCGGCATCAATTGAAGGGAATCCATGGCTGGGCTTCGCAGGTATCAAGGATCACCGAGCTCTGGACTCCCTTGTAGGCGTCATCGTCGAAAAAGACCGAATAGGCGGGGTGTCTGTCAGACGGACCAGCGCCCTGCCTCAGGCAGACGAAATACGCCCCCGGCCCGTGGTCAGTAGGGCGGACGGCGGATGTCTCGAGTCCCCCGGTCAGCTTGACTTCGGCGGCTGCCTTCCTGACGCCCTCCTGCACCGCCTTGGCACCAGGCGGACGCGGAGGATGATAGACAGGAGGCAAATTCCCGCTCGACGCGCATCCCGCCAGCAGCAGCGTCAAGATGGCGGACAAGGCCGCCAGAGAACTGCGGCGGCCGAAGACGGACCTTCGCTGGCCGCACGCCAACTCATATCGTGAATGCATCGCTTGTCCCCAGTGCCGCGCTCGCTGCGCGCCTCATCCCTGGGTCAGGACGAGATAGAGGCAGCCGGCGACCGTGGGCAGGAACGCGACCAGGGCCGTCATCCAGAAGCCGGGCTCGAGCATCGAGTCCTGGTCATCCCTCTCGTCGACTGCACGCCGATCTGCATTCGTCCGGCTCCACGCCTCATCGGCCGTGAACAGGGGAACGCTGCTCGCGCGCGCATCGTCGCGTGCTGCGCTTTGGCGCAAAGCGCGTTGGGAAAGGCGAGTTATTCCGGATGTCAGCATGTCATTGACTCTGATCGGCTACCAATATGTCGGGCTCGGATGTTGCGGGGCGCGCGGCCGCATCACTGTGTCAGCGCCTGATCTGAATTCGCTCCGGGCACAGGCGGCGGGGCCGGATTGTTGGCCGGGCTCTCCTTGGCGCCGGAATCGGTCCAGGCCGGCGGCAGGCCGAGCCCCTGCCCCGCGATGCCGGTGATGCAGGGAAACCGTCCGAACGCTTCGCAGGCGACGTATTTGGGTGCACCGCCGAGGCGCACGGGAATGCTGTCCATCGGCGGCAGCGCAGGGATGCCGCCGAACGGCGATTCTCCGGTCGTAACCAGTTTTGCGAAGTCCGTGCCGAAATCGGCGGCGAGATCGTAGGCATCGCCCTCATTGGCGACCCGCGGAGAGTTGGTAATCGAGTTGGCGCCGCGCGCCCAGACCATGGCCGCCTTCTGAAATCCTGCAAAATCGCGCGCCTCCGCCTCGACCGACAGGCTGCCGAGCCCGACCGGAAGCCTCGGCACCGGTACAGGCACGCCGGGCAGCGCAACGGTCTTGGCAATCGACAGGGCCTTCGATGCGCCGGAGGCGGTCGGGCTGGTCGGCGCGGCATGTGTCACGGTCGCCTGCACCGTGAGATCGGCATCGTCATCGGATGAGACGATACGGAAGCGCTCGCTCAAGCGGAGACACAGCTCGCGGCTGATGGCGTTCGCAACCAGGCGACGTTCCTTTTCGTTCAAGACGACATCCGTGCGCGCGGGAAAGACGGTCGATGCGATCCGGATCGTCTTCGCCGCCAGGACATCCTGCTTGTTCACGCGGATTTTCGATCGCGTCACCAGCCCGTTCGCTTCCGACATCCGGTCGTAGCTCCTGAGCGAGCCGGCCTGTTCGAGCGGCGCGGTCGCACACCCTCCGAGCGCAAGCGCGGCACCCATCAGGGCCGTCCGTGGAAAGCGCATGGTCCCATTCCCGCATCGGCAGTTTATTAGAGAGATCGCTCTAATAATCACTTCTCACGCCTCGCAACATCCGTCAACATAAATAGATGGAACTCTCTAATTTTGATTTTCTCGTGGCGAACCGTCGTGCTAAACGGGGCGAGTGTGAGTGGAGATGTCCGGTTTGAGGAAAGTCGACCCCGTTAAGCATGAGCAGAAGCGCGGGGAAATCCTCGGCGCGGCGATCCGCTGCTTCATCCGGGACGGCTTCCGCGGCGCCAGCACGACAGATATCTGTACCGAAGCCGGCATCAGTCCGGGCCACCTCTATCACTACTTCGCGAGCAAGGAGGCGATCATCGAGGCGATGATCGACCTCGGTCTCGCGCGGTCGGCCGAGCGGTTTGAAAAGATTCTCGCGGCCACCGACGTGATCGAGGCACTGCTCGTCGATATCGAGGAAACCAGCCTGCGGTTTCGTCCCGCCCAGATCCTCAATCTGGATGGTCTCGCGGAGGCCGCCCGCAATCCTGAATTCGCTGCGATCATCGAACGCCACACCGCGGCGGTCCGCCGCATGTGGAGCGACTTCCTGCGCCGCGCGCAGCAGCAGGGACGGGTGGATCCTGGGTTAGATCCGGACGCGACGGCAAACATCCTGATCGCCCTCGTCGACGGATCCCGCGCCATGCCGATCCGCAATCCGAAGCTGGATATCAAGCAGAGCGTAGAGCATCTGAGAACGATGCTCGCGCGCTTCCTGAACCCGCCCGACGCACAGAGCGCTGCGATCAAGCCCCGCATTCAGAAGACCGGTCGTCCCCTGAAGCTGGTCAGGAAGCGATAGAGCCCGACCCTAGAGCGGCAGGAGCCGGTTCAGCAATTCCAGCAGCGTGCGCTGCTCGGCCGCGCTGAGCGGGACCAGCATCTTTTCGTTATAGGGCTCTGTCAGCCTTGCCCCCTCGGCAATGAGCTTTGCGCCCTTCGGCGTCAGCATCAGCTCGACGGCGCGACGATCCGCCTTCGAGCGGTTGCGCTTGATGAAGCCGGACGATTCGAGCTCGTTCAGGATCTTGATCAGGTTCGGCAGGCGCAGCCGAAGCAGGCTGGCGAGGCTGCTCGGCGGCACGCCGGGATTGTCACGAATGACGGCGAAGATCGCATAGGTCGCCGGCGTCAGGCCCAACGCGGCGAACTCCTCGTAAAAGCCTTCGAAAAACTTCAACTGCGCGAGGCGCAGCATGAAGCCGGGCGTCCGCCGGAGCGCGCGCAGGTCCAGCGATTTCTCCGGCTGCTGATCGGACTTCAACCCGGGTCTTACGGTTTTCGAACTCATGATCCTCAATCCGCGGCGGCCAAAGCCGAATTGACACTCTCAAAAATAGCTATAAAATATAACTATTATTTAGCGGCACCAAGACCGCGCATGGGAGGGACACAATGAACAGCAAATTCCTGCACAAATTGTGCATTTTGGCCTCGATGCTGGTTGCCGCGCCGGGCTTTGCCCAGGATGCCGTGAAGATCGGCATCCTGAACGACCAATCCGGTCCGTTCGCGAGCTATCAGGGGATCGGCTCGGTCGTCGCCGCAAAAATGGCGGTCGAGGATTATGGCGGCAAGGCCGCCGGCAAGCCTGTCGAGGTCGTCGCGGCCGACCATCAGAACAAGACCGACATCGGGATCGGCATCGCCAGACGCTGGTACGAGAATGACGGCGTCGACGCGATCTTCGACATCCCCAACTCGTCGATCGCGCTCGCTGTCGCCGGCATGAGCGCCGAGAAGAACAAGGTCTTCGTCGGATCGGGCGCTGGCACGGTTCTGTTGACCGGCGAAAAATGCACGCCCAACACCGTGCACTGGACCTACGACACCTATGCCTACGGGCGCGGCCTCGGCAAGGCGATCGTGCAGCAGGGCGGCAAGAAGTGGTTCTTCATCACCGCCGACTACGCGTTCGGTCACGATCTGGAGAAGCAGGCCGCGGAGGCCGTGAAAGCGTCCGGCGGCGAGGTGCTCGGCAGCGTGCGGCATCCGCTGGGAACGGCTGACTACGCCTCCTTCCTGCTCCAGGCCCAGGCTTCGGGCGCGAACGTCGTCGGCTTCGCCAATGCCGGCGACGATACCATCACCTCGATGAAGCAGGCCGCCGAGTTCGGGCTGACCAAGGACCACAAGCTGGTCGGATTGATCCTGGGGATGAACGGCCTTCCCTCACTCGGACTGAAGTTTGCGCAGAGCGCGCAGATCATGAACCCGTTCTACTGGGATCTGAACGACGGCACGCGGGCTTTCGCCAAACGCTTCGCCGAGCGCATTCCCTCGAAGGCTTATCCCAACGACATGCAGGCCGGCGTCTATGCCTCGGTCATTCACTACCTCAAGGCGGTCGACAAGGTCGGCGGCGCCAAGGACGGCAAGGCCGTCGTCACCGCGATGAAGGAGATGCCGACGGACGATCCGCTGTTCGGCAAGGGCTACATCCGCAAGGACGGACGCAAGATCCACCCGCTCTATTTGCTCCAGGTCAAGGCGCCCGAGGAGTCGAATTCGGCCTGGGACCTGCTGAAGGTCGTCGCCACGATCAAGGGCGAGGACGCATTCCGCGCGGAGAGCGAAGGCAAGTGTCCGCTGACCACGCAATAACGGCCGGGAGCTGACCATGAGCGGCATTGCATCCAGTCCGATCGACCCGTTCGCGCCTGACTTCCTGATGGACCCCTATCCCGCCTATGAAGCGCTGCGCGCGCTCGGGCCTGCGTTCGCGCTGGAGCGGTATGGCGTGTGGGCCATGGCAGGCTATGCCGAAGTCGAGCCGGCCCTGAAGGACTGGAAGACGTTCATCAGCGGCGAGGGTGTCGGGCTTCACGGGATGAATCCTGCCCTGCCGAAACCGCTGACACTCCAGATCGATCCTCCCGATCATGACAAGGGCCGCCGCGTCCTCGGCCGCACCCTGTCACCGGGCGTCGCAAGGAAGCTGCGCGAGACGTTTCAGCTAGAAGCGGAGAAGAAGGTCTCGGAGCTGATCGACAAGGGCACCTTCGATGCCGTGGCCGATCTTGCGGAGGCCTATCCCATGAAAGTGTTTCCGGATGCGATCGGCATCCGGCCTGACGGCCGCGAGAAGCTGCTGGCCTGGAGCACGTTCGTGTTCGACAGCTTTGGCCCGGAGAACGTAATGCTGGCCGCATCGCGCAAGGCGGGCCTCGCCGCTCAGAGCTGGATCATGGAATGCTGCGCCCGGGACGCGTTGCAGCCCGACGGGCTGGGCATGATGATCTACCAGGCGGCCGACGACGGCGAGATCACCGAGCACGAAGCAACGCACCTGGTGCGGCCGTTCCTCACCGCCGGGATCGACACCACCGTCAATGGCATCGGGAATACCCTGCTGGCACTCGCCACGCATCCGGATGAATATCGCAAGCTGCACCACAAGCCGGAACTGGCGCGCAACGCCTTCGAGGAGGGGTTACGCTACGACTCACCGGTGCAGACGTTCTTTCGCACCACCTCGCGCGACGTCGAGATCGGCGACGGCGTGATCCCCGCGCACCGCAAGGTGCTGCTGTTCATGGCCTCCGCCAACCGCGATCCGGCGCGCTGGGACAAACCCGACCGCTTCGATGTCGAACGGAGTGCGACCGGACATGTCGGCTTCGGCGCCGGCATTCACGCCTGTGTCGGCCAGATGATTGCACGTCTGGAAGGCGAATTGATCTTCGGCGAGCTTGCAAGGCGCGTGAAGACCATCGAGCTCACGGCAGAGCCGAAACGCAGGCTCAACAATTCCCTGCGCGGACTGGAGAGCATCCCGGTCCGCGTGACCGCCGCTTAGGCGGCATCACGCGGTGCTGCGGGCGCGACGCGCCCTCAGTTCCTGGCCGGCGCCGTTGCCGCCGCGGAGCGTGCCTGCCGCGGGGCCCTGGGTGCGCCGGGTTCGGCGACCGGACCTGCCGGGGCGCGCGAGCGCAAGATGGCGGCGTCGATCTCGCCGATGACGCGGCGCTGGATCGCCTCGTTCTTGTCGATCGAGATGTGGCCGACGCCGGTGCCGCGGACGTCGACATTGTCGAGCTTGCCGCGGAGACCAGCCGCAGCGCGCACAGGCTCGCCGGGACCGTCGCCGATATAGATGTTGATGTAGCGTTCGGCGCCGGTCGACAGCCTGGTCTTGAATACGGAATCGAGGCCGATCGCTAGCTTCACGGGCACGCCGAGCTGGTTGAGCTTGGCGATCATGTCGGGCAGCGCGGTCGCGCCGGAGGAATGGCCGACCAGGACAATGGTCTTGACCCGACCGGCCCTGTAGTTGGCCGCGGCCTCATCAGCGAGCGAGGACCAGGACACGAAGTTCGCGACGGTCACCTGGACGCCCTGCGCCTGGAGGCGGGAGCCGATCGTATCGAGCCCGAGCGAGAAGATGTTGAGCACGCCGCGGAGCAGGTAGACATGGGTGGTCGCGGCCGCGGACTGGCTCGGCGCCGCCCTGGCGGTGGACGGGCTAATGGCAACAGCTGACAGCAGGAGCAGGCAGATCGCCCACACACGGAGGGCGGGCAACTGGCTGGCGCCGGCGGTGTGACGGCCGTTCGGTCTCATCTCGATGTTTTCCCTGGGGACGATACGCTTTGCGATTGGCCGGAATCGTAGCCACGGCCTGCTCGCAGACGCAACAAAGAGGCGCGTGAGCGGCAATCTTAGCCACAAGCCGTGACCCTCGCGCAACACTTGCCCGGAACCTGCCACCGAAGGGACTGTTTTGAGACCATTTTTCTCCGGCCAATTGCGGCCGGGCAAGTGCATTCCTATTTCAGGGCTCCGCTGACCTCCTCCCGGACGGTTCCAGCCTCCCCTCCCCAGTCTTTACCTTTCAGCCCTGCGGCCATCATGTCCTCCATCATTTCCGTCGCCAATTTGTCGAAGACCTATGGGTCCGGCTTCAAGGCGCTCAAGAACGTCAATCTCGACATCAAGCGCGGCGAGATTTTCGCGCTGCTCGGCCCCAACGGCGCCGGCAAGACCACGCTGATCTCGATCATCTGCGGCATCGCCAACCCAAGCGAAGGCACGGTCCTCGTCGGCGGCGAGAACATCCAGACCTCGTACCGCAAGGCCCGCTCGCTGATCGGCCTCGTGCCCCAGGAATTGCACACCGACGCCTTCGAGAGCGTGTGGGCGACGGTGAGCTTCTCCCGCGGCCTGTTCGGCAAGCCGAAGAACCCCGCCCATATCGAGAAGGTGCTGAAGGACCTCTCGCTCTGGGACAAGAAGGACAACAAGATCATCACGCTCTCCGGCGGCATGAAGCGCCGCGTGATGATCGCGAAGGCGCTGTCGCACGAGCCGCAGATCCTGTTCCTGGACGAGCCGACCGCCGGCGTCGACGTCGAGCTGCGCAAGGGCATGTGGGAGGTGGTGCGCACCCTGCAGCAATCCGGCGTCACCATCATCCTGACCACGCATTACATCGAGGAAGCCGAGGAGATGGCCGACCGCATCGGCGTCATCAACAAGGGCGAGATCGTGCTGGTCGAGGACAAGGCGACGTTGATGGAGAAGCTCGGCAAGAAGCGGTTGACGCTGCATCTGCAGGGCAAGGTCACGACGCTGCCGGACAGCCTCAGCCATTACGAACTCGACGTCTGCGACGGCGGCGCGACGCTCGTCTACGACTACGACACCAAGGGCGAGCGCACCGGCATCACCAGCCTGCTCAGCGACCTCCGCAACGCCGGCATCCGCTTCAACGATCTCGACACGACGCAATCGTCGCTCGAGGACATCTTCGTCGACCTCGTGAGGACGTCATGAATCATCGCGCCATCCGCGCCATCTATCTGTTCGAAATGGCGCGCACCTGGCGTACGCTGCTGCAAAGCATCGTCTCGCCTGTCGTCTCGACCTCGCTCTATTTCGTGGTGTTCGGTGCCGCGATCGGCTCGCGCATCAGCCAGGTCGAGGGCGTCAGCTACGGCACCTTCATCGTGCCGGGCCTGATCATGCTCTCGGTGCTGACACAGAGCATCGCCAACGCTTCCTTCGGCATCTACTTTCCGAAATTCACCGGCACGATCTACGAAATCCTGTCAGCGCCAATTTCCTATGGCGAGATCGTGCTCGGCTATGTCGGCGCCGCCGCGACGAAGTCGATCATTCTCGGCCTGATCATTCTCGCCACTGCCGGCCTGTTCGTGCCGCTGCACATCCATCATCCGGTCTGGATGCTGACCTTCCTGGTGCTGACGGCAGTGACGTTCAGCCTGTTCGGCTTCATCATCGGCATCTGGGCCGACGGCTTCGAAAAGCTCCAGATGATCCCGATGCTGGTGGTGACGCCGCTGACCTTCCTCGGCGGCAGCTTCTATTCCATCGACATGCTGCCGGCAGGCTGGCGCACCGTGGCGCTGCTGAACCCGGTCGTCTATCTGATCTCGGGCTTCCGCTGGAGCTTCTACGAGATTGCGGATGTCAGCGTGTCCGTCAGCATCTGCATGACGACGGCGTTCCTGGTGATCTGCCTCGCCGTGATCTGGTGGATTTTCCGCACGGGCTACCGGCTGAAGAACTGACCGCAGATCCGTAGCCCGGATGGAGCGCAGCGAAATCCGGGACGAGCGTCACCTCACGCACCAGCGGCCCCGGATTGCGCTTCGCTCCATCCGGGCTACGGCGCTACCTCACCTGTAGCAGTGGAAGCGATGGTAGCCGTCATAGTAGCCGCGGCAGCGGTAATGGCGGTGATGCGGAATGCCGAACACGCCCTCCACCGCACCCACGGCCCCTCCAACACCGGCGCCGACCGCGCCGCCAACGACGCCACCGACAGGCCCGGCAATCCGGTTGCCTTCATAGGAGCCCTCCTGGGCGCCGCGCACGATGCCCTGGGCGTGGCCGGCTTGCGGCAGCGACAACAGCGCGAGCAGGATGGCGGTGGCTGCGAACAGCAGGCGGACGGGCAAACCGGCCGGCAATTGCGCGGCGGCGATACGGGCTTTGTTCATCTTCGGTCCCAAGGGAATTAAAGGGGAGAGGGCAGCGGAAGCCGCCCGTCGAGGGCAGCCACAATCAACGCCTGAAGCGGCCGAATGGTTGCGCCTTTGTGACGAATTGTCGGCGTTGTGACTGCTTGGCACGCTCGCGAAAATGTCAGCGCCACCGCCAGCCACGCGGCACAAAGCGGCCTTGCTTACGCCCGGCATCGCGTTAACGATGGAGGGGCAGCCCGCTGGAACGAAAGCCGGATTGCAGGCATATTGCACGCCGGGGGACGGAGAGCCGCGGCGCCTAGCGTGAACAGGCCGGAGGCCAGAACTCAAATGCGTTTCCAGATGCGTTCTTTTTTCATCGCTTTTTCCTCATTGATGTTTTTGAGCGCGGGCACCGCGCAGGCCAAGGTCGAGATCACCGTCGACAAGGACAATCAGCAGATGACCGTCGCCGTCGACGGCGTCGCGCGCTATCACTGGCCGGTGTCGACCGGCATCCCCTCGCGCGAAACGCCGGGCGGCGCCTTCCGCGCCTTCCGCATGGAAGAGGATCACTACTCCAAGGAATTCGACGACGCGCCGATGCCGCACGCGATCTTCTTCACCAAGGTCGGGCACGCCATCCACGGCACCGACTCGGTCGGCCGCCTCGGCTCGCCGGCGTCGCACGGCTGCGTGCGACTGTCGCGCCAGAATGCCTCGACGCTCTATGCGCTGGTGCAGCAGCAGGGCGTGCTCAACACCACGGTGACGCTGACCGGCTCGGCCCAGGTGGCTCTGGCCCGCAACCCGCGCGGCCGCAACCCCACAGCAGTGGCCCGCGCGCCGCAGCCGGCCGAAGAGCAGTACGCCACTTCAGGCGATCCCGTGAATCTCGCACCGCCGGCGCAGCCCGCCCGCCGCTACATGCCGCAGGACGACAATTACATCTACCCGGCCGACGGCAGCGACACCGGCACGCGCTATCCCGCGCCGCGCTCGGCCAGCCGTCCGCTCTATGACGCACAGGTCTACCAACAGCAGCAGCCGCAGCAGTACTACAATCAAGGCTACGGCCAGCAGGGCTACTATCAGCCACAGCCCCGGCAATACTATCAGCCGCGCGGTTACTATCAGAACTGACGCTACCGGAACGCGGCGTTGCCGCGTTCGACGATCTTTCGCGCAGCATCGACGAAGGCGCGCGCGACCGGCTCGAGGATCTCGGGCCCGGTCGCGGCGAGATCATCCGACGGCGTATGAAACGTCCGATGGCGCCCGGCCATGCCGAGGAAATTGGCGTAGCCCGCCGCATGCACGTCGCGCAGCTCACCGACCGCCTGCTTCTCCGTCACCAGACGCTTGGCCTCGACTTTTGCAAAAGCCTCGTCGGTCAGCGCGACGGCGGATTTGCTCAGCACGAGATAACGCTCTTGCTCGGGCCGATCGGTGCGCGCGCCTTCCGCGAAGGCATAGCAGGCGTTCGACGAACCGAAATGAATCCACGCCAGCGTGTCCTTCGGTGCCGGCGCTCCGTGCTTCAAAAACAGCTCCATGCCGCCATGGCCGATCTCGTGGCCGGCGGTGGCGATGAACACAAGATGCGCCGGCCATTTCTCGGCGGCGACGGTGCGCGCCAGCGCGAGAAAATTGGCGATGCCGGGGCCGCGCTCGCAGACGCACGAGTACCAGCCGGTCATCGGCGTGGAGACGACGATGACCGGCCCACGGCCGGCCCCGATCTCGGCGATGACGTTGCGGCCAACAACATCGCGCTCGTAATGGCCCTTGACGTCAAAGGTCACAGGCGCACCTGAGGCGAGCGCGCGCTCGAACACCGCTCGCGACGCCGCGCCGACCACGATCACCGGCACGGGCCAGGGTGCATCCTCCTGCGTGACGTTATAGGCGAAGCGGTCGTCGGCGGGATTGCCGATCATCAGCAGGATGGCCGCCGGCTTCCTTGCCGCGGCTTCCTCGATCGCCGCACGATGGGTCGGCCCCAGATAGGCGCCCCGATCGAACGGCAGATCGAGCAGAAGGATCCTGCCGGTAACATCGCCGTCGCGCGCGAGCGGCGCGGCGAGATGGAAGCTGGCCTTGTCCTCCGGCGGCCACCAGAATGGCGTCGCCTCGACAGAGATGCCGGCGGCTTCGGCGCTGGCCCGCTCGACGACATATTGCCGCCCGAGCACGACGGGCTGGAAGCTGATTTCGAAACCCGCCTGCTTCATCTCGCCGGCGATCCAGTCGGCCGTCGCGCGATCGCCCGCCGAGCTGAAGCGGTGCAGACCGAAGGACGCATAGCGCGCCACATCTTCGTAGAGGCTCGCACCCGAGAGCACATCCTTGGCTAGCGCCTGTCCGACCATGAGAATCGCCATCGTTGCGATGAAGATAAGCCGCATATGAATGGCTCCCTTTTTTGAGAGCCAGTTTCCGCCTTCCCCGGCCGCCGTCAAGCACCTGTCGACCACGAAGCTGGACGAACCGGGCGAAGATTTCATAAGCTCCTCTTTTCACTTGGGCTGCGAACCTTGATGCCGTCACGCGCCGCGACAATCCTGATCGTGCTCTCGGTTCTCATTGCGGGACGAGCCATGGCCTTTGATCTCGAAGCGCATCGCGGCGGGCGCGCGCTGTTGCCGGAAAACACCCTGCCGGCCTTCGCCAACGCGCTGTCGATGGGCGTGGACACGCTGGAGCTCGACGTCGGCGTGACCGCGGATGGCGAGGTCATCATCTCGCATGAACGCGGGCTCAATCCCGACCTCGCGCGCGATGCAGGCGGCGCCTATGTCGCCGCGCCCGGCACACCGTTCGTGAAGCTGCGGCTCGAAGAGGTCAGGGCCTATGACGTCGGCCAGATCCGCCCCGACAGTTCCTACGCGAAGCAATTCCCCGACCAGCGGGCCGTGCCGGGGACACGCGTTCCCACCCTGGGCGAGCTGTTCGCGCTGGTACGCAAGGCCGGCAACACGCGCGTGCGTTTCAATATCGAGACCAAGATCGATCCAAACCATCCGGACGAGTCGCTCGATCCGCAAGGCTTTGTCGCAAAGCTGCTCGGGCTGATCGAGGCCGAGAGATTGTCCGATCGCGTCATGATCCAGTCGTTCGACTGGCGGACCCTGCTGCTCGTCCAGCAACAGGCGCCCAACATTCCGACGGTCTACCTGACGCTCCAGCGCGGCTCGGGCCAGACGGTGGCGTTGGACAAGGCGACGAACTGGACGGCGGGTTTCAGCCCGGCCGATCACGGCGGCTCGCTGCCGCGGACGATCAAGGCTGCGGGCGGCGCGGTCTGGTCGCCCTATTTCGGCGATGTAACCGAGGCGGTCGTCTCGGAGGCACACACGCTCGGACTGCGCATCGTGGTCTGGACCGTCAACAAGCGCGAGGACATGGCGCGCATGATCGAGCTCGGCGTCGACGGCATCATCTCGGACAGGCCGGACCTGCTGCGGCAAGTCGCGGGCGAGAAGGGAATTGCATTGCCGGCGGGAACGCCGGTCGTGCCGTGAAGTCTATCCGCCGTCATGGCCGGGCTTGTCCCGGCCATCCACGTGTTGCGGCATCGTCGGAAGAACGTGGATGCCCGGGACAAGCCCGGGCATGACGACCTCTCGTAAATCTGCGCGCCGTACCTTTGGCGTCCCTACTCCCCATCCCGCAGACGCCGGTACAGCGCGCCCAAAATATTGGAATAATCATCCGTCCAGACCCGCACCCGGTCGTCGGCTTCGGTCTGCTCCCATGACTTGGAGGAGGCGAGCCGGCCGACGTCGGCCTCCTCGCGCGCGGAGATGACGACGTCGGTCGAGAAGATGTAGTCCCCGTCGCGTCCGGAATCCTCGTTGAAGACCCAGCTCTTCAGATCGTTGGCATCGGCGATGCCGACCACGACGGTCTCGAGATCGAGGTGCCGGTTGGAGACGTGCATCACCACGGCACCGTGCGGCGCCAGCTTGTCCTTGTAGATATTCATCGCCTCTTCGGTGGCGAGATGAATCGGGATCGCATCCGACGAATAGGCGTCGACGATGATCAGGTCATAAGCGCCGTCGGGCTCTTTCGCGAAGGTGAGGCGAGCATCGCCGATCACCGGCTTCAGGCCCGGCATGCAGCTCGATATGTAGCGAAAGTTCTTCGGGTCGCTCGCCGCGTCGACCATGGACTGGTCGATCTCGAAGAAGGTCCAGCTTTCGCCGGGCTCGGCGGCACAGGCGAGCGTGCCCGATCCGACGCCGATTGCAGCGACCTTCAGCGGCGCGCCCTTGCGCTCGCGGAGCGCGGTGATGGCCTGACCGATCCCGCCGTCCTTGTGATAGTAGGTGATCGGCTCGGGCCGGCCGACGACCGGCGTGCCGTCATTGTTGCGGAAGCGCTCGGCGCCGTGGATCGTGGTGCCGTGCATCAGCACATGGAAATAGCCGCCGGGCGTCACCACGATCTTGTGCACGCCGAAGAAGCTGCGCACCGTCGTGACGCGGCCTTCGTCCGCCGGATAGACGCGGATCAACGCCAGCGCGAGCGCGGCGGTGGCGAAGATCTTCCAGCGGCTGGCGTTGAGCGCGAGCGCCAGAAGTGCTGCGAGCACGCCGACGGCCCCCGCGACCCAGACGCGATGATCCTCGAACCAGGTCGAGAGATCGCCGGTCATGTAAGACGGCGCGACCAGCGCCACCGCAAGCACGGCGAGTGCCAGCCAGTACCATCTGACGATACCCGCCAGCCGCTCGTTCGCCGGCGGCCGGCACAGCGCGGCGAGCGCGACCAGGATCGGGTATTCGGCGATCCAGGAGAAGGTGAATGGAGCAACGAGGCCGGCAAAGAGTCCACCGACCATGCCGCCGAACGACAGCGCGACATAGAAGCCCGTGAGATATTTGGCGGCCGGGCGTGTCCGCGCCAGCTCGCCATGGCAGGCCATGGCGATGACGAAGAAGCACAATTGGTGGCCGCCGAGGGTCAGCAGCAGATTCTGTTCGCCGCCGAACGCCAGCAGGACGATGACGCCCGCGATCGCGACCGGCTGGAGCATCAGCATCCATTTGTGCGGCAGCAGCGGCCGCGACTGGAACACCACCACCCAAGTGAGTAGATACAGCGACAGCGGCAGCACCCAGAGCAACGGCGCCGCCGCGACGTCGGTCGAGATGTGCGCCGTGACGGCGATCAGCAGCCCGGACGGCACCGCGGCGAGGAAGATCCAGCGCAGCCGCGTCACGAAGCCTGGCGCCGGCGCATTGATGTCCTCGGTTTTTGCGTCGACCACGGCCAGCTTCGGCGAACGCAGCAGCAGCACGCCGCAGGCGGCGATCAGGAGGATCAGGAGGCCATAGCCAAGGGTCCAGAACCGGTTCTGCGTGTGCAGCGTGAAAATCGGCTCCAGCAGGAACGGATAGGACAACAGCGCGAGGAAGCTGCCGATGTTGGAGGATGCATAGAGGAAATAGGGATCGTGTCCGGCAGGATGGCCGGTGCGGACGAACCAGGCCTGCAGCAGCGGATTGTTGGCGGCGAGCGCGAAGAACGGCAGGCCGATCGAGACCACGAACAGGCCGAGCAGCCAGAACGCATAGCCCGACGCCGGTGGCTCGCCATAGGCGGTGGCGATGCCGAGCGGCAGCGTGGCGAAGGCCAGCGCCAGCAACACGAGATGCACCACCACGGGAACGATCCGGCTCCTGATCTGCATCAAGAGATGCGCATAGGCATAGCCCGCCAGCAGCAGCGACTGGAAGAACACCATCGCCACCGACCACACTGCCGGCGAGCCGCCGAGCCGCGGCAGCACCATTTTGGCGAACAGCGGCTGCACCGAGAACAGCAAGAGCGCACTGACGAAGATCGCGGCAGTATAGACCGTCAGCAGCAGCCGGTTGCGCGACGAGGAGGGCTGCTCCGTGGCGGCGGGTTGCACGATCGAATCCATGGAAGCTCCGGCTTAAACCCCGGCGGGCGCCGGACGCGCGCAATGGAGCACAAGGCGCATGAACGGGCAATAAAGGGTCTCGTGATGTTGCAGCGACGATTGCTTGATATACAGATGTCATTCCGGGTCTGGTCTTTCGGACCATCCCGGAAAGACCGCGGAACATTTTGAATCCTTCATGAGCGAAACCGACGTCATCATCATCGGCGCTGGCCATAACGGCCTCACCTGCGCGGCCTATCTCGCGATGGCGGGCCTGCGCGTGCGCGTCGTCGAGCGCCGCAAGGTGGTCGGCGGGGCCGCGGTCACGGAGGAGTTTCACCCCGGATTCCGCAACTCGGTCGCGGCCTACACGGTGAGCCTGCTCAATCCGCAGGTGATCCGCGACTTGGGGCTCACTGAACAGGGCCTGCGGATCGTCGAGCGGCGCGCCCAGAATTTCCTGCCCGCGCCCGACGGCAGCTATCTGCTCACCGGCGAGGGGCGGACGAAGGAATCCGTCGCGCGGCTGAGCACGCACGACGCAAGCGCGCTGGACGGGTTCTCGCGCGAGCTGGAAGACATCGCCGACGTGCTGCGGCAATTCGTGCTGCGTGCGCCGCCGAACCTGCTTGACGGTTTTGGCACGAACGCGATCCGCGAAGCGGTGAACGCGTTGCAGAGCGCCAACATCCTGCGTGGGTTGACGCTGGAGCAAAGCCGCAGCCTGCTCGATCTCTTCACCCGCTCGGCCGGCGAGATACTGGACGAGCGCTTCGAGCACGATCTGGTCAAGGCGCTGTTCGGCTTCGATGCCATCGTCGGCAATTATGCCAGTCCGTACGCGGCGGGCTCGGCCTATGTGATGCTGCACCACGCCTTCGGCGAGGTGAATGGCAAGAAGGGCGTCTGGGGCCACGCCATCGGCGGCATGGGGGCGATCACGCAGGCGATGGCGCGCGTCGCGCAGGGCCGCGGCGTCACGATCGACACGGATGCGGGTGTGCGCGAGATCATCGTCGAGCGCGACCGCGCGGTGGGCGTAGTGCTGGACAACGGCACCTCCATCCGCGCGAAATATGTCGCGGCCAACGTCAATCCAAAGCTGCTCTACACGCGGCTGATCGCGGCCGACGCGCTGCCCCCGGACTTCCTCGCGCGCATCCGGCACTGGAAGAACGGCTCCGGCACCTTCCGCATGAATGTGGCGCTGGACCGCCTGCCCTCCTTCACCGCGCTCCCGGGCGACGGCGATCACCTCACCTCCGGCATCATCCTCGCGCCAAGCCTCGGCTACCTGGACCGCGCCTATCTCGACGCGCGCGCGCTGGGCTGGAGCCGGGAGCCTGTCGTCGAAATGCTGATCCCCTCCACGCTCGACGACACGCTCGCACCGGCGGACAAACACGTCGCGAGCCTGTTCTGCCAACACGTCGCGCCCGAACTGCCCGACGGAAAGTCCTGGGACGACCATCGCGAGGAGGTCGCCGATCTCATGATCGCGACGGTGGACAAATACGCACCTGGCTTTGCGGCAAGCGTGCTTGGCCGCCAGATCCTCTCCCCGCTCGACCTCGAACGGCAATTCGGCCTGCTGGGAGGCGACATCTTCCACGGCGCGCTGACGCTGAACCAGCTGTTCTCGGCGCGGCCGATGCTGGGCCATGCCGACTATCGCGGGCCCCTGAAGGGCCTCTATCATTGCGGCTCCGGCGCCCACCCCGGCGGCGGCGTCACCGGCGCGCCCGGCCACAACGCCGCACAGGCGATTTTGAGGGATCACCGCTCGCTGTTCGGAAGCCGTGGATAGGTCTGTGGAAAGGGCTGTGGACAGGCTGTTGGCAGGGCTGTGAGAAAGCAGTGGGTCGCCTGCGCGCGGCAGGCCCGGCGCGCCCCGTACAAGGCGGTGGAAAAGCTGGGGACGAGTGGCGGGATAAAGCCGTGGACAACTTGGGGGAAACGAGTGGAAGGCCTGTGGGCATTTCCGGGCCGCCCCCCAAAACGACCTCGCCCGCCGGGGGCAACTCCCCGTGCGGGCGATCGTCAGGTAACAGCCTCTAAAGAAAAACAGCCCCCGCCAGGAAATGGGAGGCGGAAATTACTTCAAGGAACTGCTAATCGAACCGAACTTGTCGTTCAAGCTGGTGCCCAGGCTGTTCACCACGGTGATGATCGCCAGCGCGATGCCCGCTGCGATCAGGCCGTATTCGATCGCGGTTGCACCGGATTCGTCCGACCAGAACTTCAAAACCATGCTCTTCAAGACTCGCCTCCGTTTCAATTCCAAGGTGCGTTGGCTGGATCCAACACCCGGAAATCTACGGGATACAACCTGCAGTCAGGTTAAATCGGAACCTGCAAGTTATGCGGAAAATTGGGAACAAAAGTTCCAAAAATTGAACTGACGGAACCCTAGAATGCAGCTTTCTCCCACTCATCGCGCCTGCTTTTCGATCGGCACCGAGGCCGCGGCCAAGCGCGTCGTCGACGTGCTCACGGAGGTCTTTTTCGACGGCGATGCGGCGGTCGCCGCCTTCGAACGGCCGGACGGACAGTGGGACGTCACGCTCCATTTCGCCGAGGCGCCCGATCAGGCATGGCTGCGGGAACTCATTGTAACTTCGGCAGGAAACGAGATCGCGGACACGCTCATCTTCGACATTGTCGAGGCCAAGGACTGGGTCAAGGCGAGCCTCGAAGATCTCGTCCCGGTGCCGGCCGGGCGCTTCGTCGTGCACGGCAGCCACGACCGCGACCGCGTCGCGCCGAACAAGCTTGCCATCGAGATCGAGGCAGCGCTCGCCTTCGGCACCGGCCACCACGGCACCACACGCGGCTGTTTACTGTTGCTTGACCACGTCCTGAAGAGTTCCCGGCCGAGGAGCCTGCTCGACCTCGGCACCGGCACCGGCGTGCTGGGCATCGCCGCAGCGAAGGCGCTGCATCGCGCGGTGCTCGCCTCCGACATCGACCCGCCGTCGGTGCGGGTGGCGGCAGAGAACGCGACACTGAACCACGTCGGCAACCAGGTGCGGGTGATCCGCGCAACCGGATTTGCCGCACCGGACTTTGCCAGATGCGGCCCGTTCGACCTGGTCCTGGCCAACATCCTTGCCAATCCGTTAAGGCAATTGGCCGGCCCGATGGCGCGGCACCTCGCGCCCGGCGCGCGCGTCATCCTTTCGGGCCTCTTGACCCACCAGGCCCCCGCCGTGATCGCCGCCTACCGCGCACGCGGCCTCGTGCCGCTGCGGCACCTGCGGATCGAGGGGTGGAGCAGCTTGTTGCTGAGGAAGATGGGGTAAGGCCAGCGTAGGTGCCGTCGGGTGGGCAAAGCGACTTGTCCGCCATAGCTCGAAGAGCGACGGCGGAACACCACTACTCCGCCGGCTTCTCGTCCCGGCGCGTCGCGCGCTTGCCCTGCAAGGCGCGCCTGGCGCGGCGCTCGGCGAAACGGTCGATCATCTGGCTGATGAGGCCGCGCGGCTTCTTCGGTGTCGTTGCGGCCGGGGCGCGGTGGGCCGGCGGCGAAATCTTCTCAAACATGAACGCTGGCATCGTGTGTCCCCTCGCCGTTGAGATGAACCACCCGCTCGAATTTCCCTGTTATCCGGACGAAGCGCAACTGCTGCATCCTGTACTCCACTCAATTCGAATGGACCATTTTCAAGCACGGTCCGTGCCAGATGCGACCCCAAATGCGTCTACATTGCGGACTGATCCTCATGATCCTAAACTGAGCCATGTTCGAAGCACACTTCCAGACATTCGAGGAGCCCGAGGCCGGCGTCGCATTGACGGCGCGCCTGGCCGCGCTCCGTGAAGAACTCGCCCGCCGCAAGCTGACCGGCTTCGTCGTTCCGCGCGCCGATCAGCAGCAGAACGAGTATGTGCCCCCCTCGGAAGAGCGGCTGGCCTGGCTGACCGGCTTTACCGGTTCCGCAGGATTGGCGGTGGTGCTGACGCATGAGGCCGCGGTCTTCGTCGACGGCCGCTACACGATCCAGGCGGCCAAGCAGGTCGACGCAAAGGCCTGGGCGGTGGAATCGCTGATCGATCCGCCGCCGGAGAGCTGGGTATCGACGCACCTGAAGGCCGGCGACCGCCTCGGATTTGATCCGTGGCTGCACACTTCTTCGGCAGCCGAGCGCCTCGCCGCCGCCTGCGCCAAGGCCGGCGCCGAGCTGATCGCCGTCGACAGCAACCCGGTCGACGCGATCTGGCAGGACCGGCCGCAGCCGCCGCTGGCCCCTGTCGCCGTGCACAGCCTGCAAAATGCCGGGGTCGCCGAGGCCGAGAAGATCACGCAAATCAAAAGCGAGATCGCCAAGCTCGGCGTCGACGCGCTGGTGCTCTCCGACAGCCACGCCGTGGCCTGGACCTTCAACATCCGCGGCGCCGACGTCGCCCATACGCCACTGCCGCTGTCCTACGCGCTGGTGCCGAAGGACGGCCGGCCGACCGTGTTCATCGACCACCGAAAACTCTCCAATTTGACCCGCGACCATCTGGAACAGTCCGCCGACGTGCGCGAGCCCGATGCGATGGCACCGACGCTGATGGCGCTCGCCAAGAGCGGCGCCGCGATCGCACTCGACAATGCCACCGCGGCCGACGCGCTCAGCCGGCTGATCGCAAGCGCCGGCGGCAAGCCGGTGCGCGGCAGCGATCCGATTGCGCTGCTCAAGGCCGTCAAGAACGCGACCGAGATCAAGGGCACACGGACGGCGCATCGCCGCGACGCCGTGGCGCTGGCGCGCTTCCTCGCCTTCGTCGACCGCGAGGCATCAAGCGGCAAGCTGACCGAGATCGACGCGGTCGAAGCGCTTGAGACGTTCCGCCGCGACACCGGCGCGCTGAAGGACGTCTCGTTCCCGACCATATCAGGCACCGGCCCGAACGGCGCCATCGTGCACTACCGCGTCACCCGCAAGAGCAACCGGCGCATCGCGCCGGGCGACCTGCTGCTGATCGATTCCGGTGCGCAATATGAAGACGGCACCACCGACGTCACCCGTACCATGGCCGTGGGCGAGCCGACGGAGGAGATGCGCGACCGCTTCACCCGGGTACTGCGCGGCCACATCGCGATCGCGCGCGCGGTGTTTCCCGACGGCACGACCGGCGCGCAGCTCGACACGCTGGCGCGGCAATATCTCTGGGCCGCCGGCGTCGATTTCGAGCACGGCACCGGCCACGGCGTCGGCAGCTATCTCAGTGTGCACGAAGGACCGGCGCGGATCTCGAAGCTCGGCACGACGCCGCTGAAACGCGGCATGATCCTCTCCAACGAGCCCGGTTATTACAAGACCGACGGCTTCGGCATCCGCATCGAGAACCTCGAGCTGGTGGTCGCCGCCGACATCGAGGGTGCCGAGAAGCCGATGAACGCGTTCGAGACGCTGACCCTGGCGCCGATCGACCGGCGCCTGGTCGATGTCGCGATGCTGGGCAAGGACGAGCTCGACTGGCTCAATGCCTACCACGCGCGCGTCCGCGCCGAGGTGCGGCCGGCACTGGACGAGGCGACGAAGGCCTGGCTCGATCAGGCCACGGCGGAACTGACGTAGAGCTCGGCCTGCGGGGCACGATGCATAGCTCTACGCGATTTGCGCAACGCTGTTTCCCCACCCATCGCTGTCATTCCCCGCGAAAGCGGGGAATCCAGTATTCCAGAGACAGCAAACGCATGCGGAAAGGCCGCGGCGTACTGGATCACCCGCCTTCGCGGGCGATGACACCGCCCTTAAGGCACGAGCAACGCGCCCAATCGGTCGCCATCGTGCCCTCATCGTAACCGTCCCGAAATCCGAATAGCCGCATTCCGAAACGCCGATATCCGTCTTGCGCGAGCACGCTACAGTCGATTCGACTTCGAAAGACGGACGACTATGCACGGCATGATCAGCAGGCCGCCGGACGCGGCGACGAAAAACATCGCGACCTCGCGCGTGGTGTTGCTGCTGCTGGTCGTCATGACCGGGATCGCGCCGATCTCGCTCTACATCCTGGTTCCGGCGCTGCCAGTGCTGGCGACGACGTTCGGCCGCGACATCTCGATCGCGCAGATGACGGTGTCGCTGTACATGGTCGGCATCGCGCTGTCGCAGCTCATCATGGGACCGCTGTCGGACAGGTTCGGCCGGCGTCCGGTGCTGCTTGGCGGCCTCGCGCTGATGGTCGCGGCGAGCGTCGCCTGCATCTTCGCCGAAACCCTGCCGCAACTGATCGCAGCGCGCTTCTTCCAGGCGCTCGGCGGCGCCTCCGGCATGGTGGTGAGCCGCGCCATCATCCGCGATATCTACGAGCGCGACCGCGTCGCCTCCATGATCAGCCTCGTGGTCGCAGCGCTCATGATCGGCCAGATGGTCTCACCGCTCACCGGCGGCCTGATCGAGACCGCATTCGGCTGGCGGGCAATCTTCTACGCCGTCACGATCGGTGCGATCGCGGTCGCAATCGGCATCGCGATCGCGCTGCCCGAAACCCGCCGCGATCGCGCGGTCGGCAGCGGCGGGTTTCGCAGCGACGTCGGCACCCTGATCAAGAGCCGCGCCTTCATCGGCTATGTGATGTGCCAGGTGCTGGCGTCCCAGATTATCTTCACCTTCGCCGGCGGCGGCCCCTACATCGTGGTGACGCAGATGGGCCGGACCAGCGCCGAATATGGCGCCTGGTTCGCGACAACAGGCTTTGCATATCTCGTCGGCAATCTGCTCTGCGTGCGCTTCGCGCCGCGACACTCGCTGGAAAGACTGATCTGGTTCGGGCTCGGCCTGCAACTCTGCGGCAGCCTGTTGAACCTGCTCTGGAGCTTCACCGGCTGGAACGAGGCTCCGAGCTGGCTATTCGGCACGCAGATGATCGTGATGGTCGGCAATGCCTTCGTGATGGCGAACTCCGCCGCCGGCGCCATCAGCATCCGCCCTGAAGCCGCCGGCACCGCATCAGGCGCGATGGGCTTCCTCCAGCAGGGCATCGGCGCGCTGATGTCGCAATTCGGCGCCTATCTCGGTGGCCATTCCGCAACGACGCGGCCGCTGACCTCGGCGGTGCTGGCGATCTCGCTGCTCTGCGCCTGCATGATGATCTTCGTCGTTCCTCGCCGCGAGGTAGTGGTGAGCGAGGAGTTGATCGAGCAGGCGGAGGAGGAAGAGACGGGGATGATGTGAGGGGAGCGATTGGCCTCGCGCCAATCTCGGTGTCATTCCCCGCGACCCGGCTACGCCAAGGCTTCGCCGGGGCTGAGGTCCAGGGCCGCCGAAGCTTTAGCGTAGGCGGCAAGCGGGGAATCCAGTACGCCGCGGCCCATCGGTTCTATCACAGCCGTCTCGGAGTACTGGATCGCCCGGTCAAGCCGGGCGACGACAGCGGAGTGAGTGGCGCGAGCGCGCCCCTCTCACTCCCCGATCAGCGTCAGCCACTCGTCCTCAGTCAACACCTTGACGCCGTGCTTGTTGGCTTCCGCGAGCTTGGAGCCCGCGCCCGGGCCGGCGACGACGAGGTCGGTCTTCTTCGACACCGAGCCCGACACCTTCGCCCCGAGACGCTCCGCGGTCGCCTTGGCCTCGTCGCGCGTCATCTTCTCCAGCGATCCCGTGAACACCACCGTCTTGCCGGCGACGGCGGAGTTGCTCTTCGGCTTCTCGGCGTCGATGATCTCGACTTCCTTGGTCAGCCGCTCGACGATGCCGCGATTGTGGCTCTCGCCGAAATAGTCGGCGATGCTCTTGATCACGGTGTCGCCAATCTGATCCAGCGCGTCCATCTCGGCCATCGCCTCCTCGTCGCCCTTGGCGACCTTGAGACAGGCGTCGTGGAAGGCGTCCCACGAGCCATAGCCGCGTGCGAGCGCCAGCGCCGTGGTCTCGCCGACATGACGCATCCCGAGCGCATAGACGAAGCGCTCCAGCGCGATTCTGCGCCGGCTTTCGATGGCGCCGAACAGGTTGCGCACCGACGTTGCGCCGTAGCCCTCGATCTCCTCGAGCTTCAGCTTCGCATTGCGCTTCTCCAGCGTGAAGATGTCGGCGGGCTCCTTCACCCATCCCTCGTCGAAGAAATACTGGAGCTGCTTCTCGCCAAGACCGTCGATGTCGAAGGCGCGCCGCGACACGAACAGCTTGAGGTGCTCGATCTTCTGATAGGGACAGGCGAATTCGCCCGTGCAGCGGGCGCGCGAGCCCTCTTCGCCGGCCGCCGTCTCCTCGCGCGTGACGTCGGTGTGCAGCGGGCACGGGCACTTCGTCGGGAAGTGGAATTCCTTTGCGCTCTTCGGCCGCTTGTCGAGGACGACGTCGACCACCTGCGGGATGACGTCGCCGGCACGCTGGATCACGACGGTGTCGCCGATCCTGATATCGCGCCCCTCGCGCAGCACCTCGCCCTTGTTGCCGATGCCCTTGATGTAGTCCTCGTTGTGCAGGGTGACGTTCTGCACGATCACGCCGCCGACGCCGACCGGTTCGAGCTTGCCGACCGGCGTGAACGAGCCGGTGCGGCCGACCTGGATCTCGATGTCGCGCAGCACCGTCACGGCGCGCTCGGCCGGGAATTTGTGCGCGATGCCCCAGCGCGGCGTGCGTGAGACGAAGCCGAGCCGTTCCTGCCAGTCGATGCGGTCGACCTTGTAGACGACGCCGTCGATGTCGTAATCGAGCTTTGCGCGCTGCTCCTCGATCGACTGATGGAACGCGAGCAACTCCTCGACGGAATGACAGAGCCTGGTCAACGGATTGGTCTTGAAGCCGCAGCGCTCGAACCAGCCGATCATGCCGCTCTGCGTACCCTCCGGCATCGCGCTCATCTCGCCCCAGGCATAGGCGAAGAAGCCCAGGGGGCGCGAGGCGGTGATGGTCGGGTCCTTCTGCCGGAGCGAGCCTGCGGCCGAATTGCGCGGATTGGCGAACGGCGCCTCGCCGGCCTCGACCTGCTTCTTGTTGAGTGTCAGGAAGGCCCTCTTGGTCATGTAGACCTCGCCGCGCACCTCGCAGATGTCAGGGACGTTGCGGCCTTTCAGCTTCTGCGGCACGTCTTCGAGGGTGCGGATGTTGGCGGTGACGTCCTCGCCTTCGGCGCCATCACCGCGGGTCGCCGCGGTGACGAGCTCGCCGCCCTCGTAGCGCAGCGACATCGAGAGGCCGTCGATCTTCGGCTCGGCCGAGAAATCGACCTTGTCGTCGTCGAGCTTCAGGAAGCGCACGATGCGGCCGACGAAGTCGCGGACGTCCTCTTCGGCAAACGCGTTGTCGAGCGACAGCATCGGAACGGAATGCCGGACTTTCCTGAAGCGACCCGACGGTGCCGCGCCGACTTTCTGGGACGGCGACTCCGCGCTGACGAAATCCGGAAAGCGCTTTTCGATCGCGTTGAAGCGCTGGCGCAACGCGTCGTACTCGGCGTCGGTCACGGTGGGCGCGTCGTCTTGATAATAGCGCCTGTCGTGCTCTTCGAGTTCGAGTGCGAGCCGCATGTGCTCGACCTTGGCCTGCGCCTTGGTGAGGTCGGCGACGTCGCGAAGCGGCCTTGCTTTGGATTTTGCTGCTCTTGCCATGGTGCTTGGATACGACGGAGCGGGCGGGAGGGTAAAGGCGGTTGGTCTCGTGCCCCGGACGCTGCGCAGCGCGGAGCCGTGCGCTGCAGAGCCGGGGCCTGTGTGGCGGCATTCCGTGTCCCGGCTCGCGCTACGCGCATCCGGGACACAAAGTCTAACTCGCCGCCTTGAGCAGCCGATCGGCGGCCGCCCTCGCCTCGGCCGTGATCTCGGCGCCGGCGAGCATGCGGGCGATCTCCTCGCGGCGGTGGTCGGCGGCCAGCGCATTGACGCGGGTGGCGACGCGCTTGCCCTTGTCGAGGGCGTCCTTGGAGATCAGCAGATGCTGGCCGGCACGGGCGGCGACCTGCGGGGCGTGGGTCACGGCCATCACCTGCACCTTGCCGGCAAGCCGCGCCAGCCGTCCACCGATGGCGTCTGCGACCGCACCGCCGACCCCGGTGTCGATTTCGTCGAACACCAGCGTCGGCGCCGAGCCGCGGTCGGACAGCACGACCTTGAGCGCCAGCAGGAAGCGCGAGAGCTCGCCGCCGGAAGCGACCTTCATCATCGGACCCGGCTTGGTGCCGGGATTGGTCTGCACCCAGAACTCGACGCGGTCGAAACCTTGCGGGCCCGGCGCGGCCTCATCGGTCTCGACCTGCGTCATGAACTTGGCGCGTTCGAGCTTGAGCGGCGCGAGCTCGGCGTTGACCGCCTTGTTGAGCTTGTCCGCCGACTTCTGCCGCGCCATCGACAGTTTCTTGGCGGCAGCGGCATAGCGCGCGTCGGCCTCGATTGCCGCCTGCTCCAGCTTCTTCAACCGCGAAGCACCGGCATCGATCAGGACGACATCGGCGGCGTATTTGGCGGCAAGCGCGGCGAGGCCATCGACCGGCGTCGAATATTTGCGCGAGGCGGCGCGTAGCGCGAACAGCCGCTCCTCGATGCGCTCGAGCTCACCCGGATCGAAGTCGGTCGCGGCGAGCGCGGCCAGGAGATGCTGGTCGGCTTCCTCCAGCGCGTTGATCGCGGTGTCGATCGCCTTCACGGCGGGCTCGACCAGCGCCGGCGAGTTGACACCGCGCCGCTCCAGCCGGCGCACCGCGGCCGACAGGGAGGCGACCGGCGAATGATTGCCGCCGACGGCTTCCTGCGCCTCCCGCAAATCGGAGGCGATCTTCTCGCCCTGCATCATGGTTGTGCGGCGACCGGCGAGCGAGGTCTCCTCGCCTTCCTTGGGCGCGAGCTGCTTCAGCTCGTCGGAGGCGTGGCGCAGATAGTCGGCCTCGCGCGCGGCGCGCTCCATGGCGGCGCGGTGCTCTTCCAGCGCGGCGCTGGCCGTGCGGCGCGCGTCCCAGAGCGCTTCGACCGCGGTGACGTCCTTTTCGAGCCCGGCAAAGGCGTCGAGCAGGCGGCGGTGGGTGGCGGCATCGACCAGCGCGCGCTCGTCATGCTGGCCATGGATCTCGACCAGGGCACCACCGACCGCCTTCAGCGTCTGCACGCTGATCGACTGGTCGTTGATGAAGGCACGGGTGCGGCCGTCGGCGAGTTGCACCCGGCGGAGAATCATCTCGCCGGTATCATCCAGGCCGTTCTCGGCCAGAATCCTCGTCGCGGGGTGATTTTTGGGGATATCGAAGACGGCGGTGACTTGCCCCTGCTCCGCGCCATGGCGCACGAGCCCGGCGTCGCCGCGGCCGCCAAGCGCCAGTGCAAAGGCATCGAGCAGGATGGATTTGCCCGCACCGGTCTCACCGGTCAAAACCGCAAGTCCGGTGGCGAATTCGATATCGAGCCGCTCGATCAGGACGATGTCACGGATCGACAGACGCGCCAGCATGGAATCAAATTTCCTAGCCGAGACTATAGGCCTATCTTCTTGAAGGCCCTGCTCATCCAGGAACCCTGATTCTCGCTCGGCTCGAGACCCCCGGATTTTACAAGATTATAGGCGTCCTTGTACCAGCGGCTGTCAGGAAAATTGTGGCCAAGCACCGCGGCTGCGGTCTGCGCCTCGGCGACGATGCCGATCGTCATATAGGCCTCGGTGAGCCGGAACAGAGCCTCCTCGACATGGCGGGTGGTCTGGTACTGCGTGACGACGGCCTTGTAGCGGTTGATCGCGGCCGTGTAGTCGCGCTTCTGCATGTAATAGCGGCCGACATTCATCTCCTTGCCGGCGAGCTGGTCGCGCGCACCCTCGATCTTGGCCTTGGCCGAGGTCGCATATTCCGAGTTCGGATATTTGCGGTTCACCTCTTCCAGCGCGGCGATCGCCTTCTCGGTGCGGGCCTGGTCGCGGCTGATGTCCGGGATCTGATCGTAATGGGAGGCGGCGATCAGGTATTGCGCATAGGCCGCGTCCGGGCTGCCGGGATGCAGCGTGACGTAGCGGGTCGCGGCGCCGATGCAGCCGTCATAGTCGCCGCCCTGGTAGGAGGCATAGGCCGACATCAACAGCGATTTGCGGGCCCAGTCGGAATAAGGATGCTGGCGGTCGACCTCTTCGAACTTCTTGTTCGCCCCCTTCATGTCCTTCTTCTCGTTCATGAGGTACAGGCCCTCATTATAGATCTTGTCGGCGGGCTCCTCGGTGAAGGTGTCGTCCTTGGCGGTGAACTTGTCCCAGAGCGCGCCGGTGCCGCAGCCGGCCAGCGGCAGCGCGAGCACCAAGAAGGTGGCGGCTTGAAGCAGCCCGCGGACTCCAGGCGAGACCGAGAGATATCCGCGCGTCATACGCTGTGCCGACATGAATTTAAGCCCTGACGCCCTGTGATGCGGTGTCCGCCAGCCCATGAACCCCGTCATGGGCGCGAAATGTAGCCGTGGCGCCTGCCATGCGACCACGCCGTGTAACCGAAAAACGATCTCGAACCAACCGGATAGGCAGGCATTTCGCCCGGATTAAGGCGAACGCGCCGCAATCCTAGCCGATCATCGTTACCAGGAGTTTCCCGGGAGCCGCCGCCAAACGCCGGCGGCAACAGAACGCCAGTGGCGACAGGTCTCTTCAGGACACGTCCGGCCCGTAGGCTGCGGCGATCCGCCCGCCGACGATGCCGCGACCGACTTCGCCCACGGGACGCGTGGCGCGGCGGACCGCCTCGCCCTCGACCACCCGCCAGGCGGTACGGTCGGCGAGCAGCGCGGTCAGGACAGCGTGGTTGAGCTTGTGACCGCCACGCACCGAGCGGTAGGCGCCAAGCAGCGGCAGGCCGGCCAGCGCGAGATCACCGATCACGTCCAGCACCTTGTGGCGGGCGCATTCATCGGCGTAGCGCAGGCCCTCGGTGTTGAGCAGCCGCTCGTCGTCGAACACGACGGTATTGTCGAAGGAGGCGCCGAGTGCGTAACCCGCGCTCCAGAGCCGGGCAACGTCGCACATCAGGCCGAAAGTCCGGGCGCGACCGACTTCGCGGCGGAAGCGCTCCGGGCTCAGGTCGAAGCCGTAGCTCTGCTGGCCGATGACGGGATTGGTGAAGTCGATCTCGATATCAACGCGGAACCCGTTGGCGTAGGGCCGGATCTCGCCGAAGGAGTCACCGACCTTGGCCGAGATCGGCTTCAAAACCTGAATGAAGCGGCGCTGTGCCGGCTGGCTGACGATGCCGGCCTGGTCGATCGCGGCAATGAAGGCCGCGGCGCTGCCGTCCATGATCGGCACTTCCGGTCCGTCGATCTCGATGGTGGCGTTGTCGACGCCCATGCCCCGCAGCGCCGCAAGCACGTGCTCGGCGGTCGAAACCAACGGGCCGTCACGATCGCCGAGGACGGTGGCGAAGTCGGTCGCGATCACCTGGTCGGCGGTCGCCTGAATCTCACGGTCACTTCCCTCGAGGCCGGTGCGGACAAAAACAAACCCCGCATCGACGGGCGCAGGCCCAAGCGTGAGAGTGACGGGAAGCCCGGAATGAACGCCAACGCCGGCCACTGTGGCTTGCGCACGAAGCGTTGTTTGCCGGCTAAATTTCATCAGGAATCCGCCCCACTACGACCCACTGCGACTTATACTAGGCCCGCTTGGCCGGCCAGTGCCGACGGTTGCGAATCTCCGTATCCCCAAGTCACGGCAAACCATAGTCACAGCCTCAAACAGCGCCAACTCACGCTTTTTTACCGATTGTTACCCCAAACCTGCCGTATTCGCGCCAAGGCTTAACCAAATTGCGCCGGAGTTTGGGACCGTTATCGGCAGTTTTACTGAACCACCAAATGCGTAATTAATGATTTAAAATCAGTTGTTTGATGCCGCAATCCGGGCATGCACGGGACCAAAGGAAAGGTCCCGGCAAGCTTCCCGCCGGGACCTTTTTTCGTCAGCCCTATTGTAACAATCCTCAGGTCGCCTGACGCCTCAGGAAGGCCGGGATATCAAGATGGTCGTCACCCTGTGGCGCCGGCGCAACAGGCGCCGGGCGGCCATGCATGTCCAGGCCCTGAGGCGCAGGACGGCGGGCATACTCCGATACCGGCTCGCTCGCCGCGATCTGCTGCGCCACGCTCTTCTGGGGCCGGCGATCGGGCAGCGGCGGCATCGCGGGACCGGCGGTGCGGGCTGCGACCGGCGCCTCACTCTCCTCGTCGCGGCGGCCGAGGCCGACATTGGCGAGGCGCTGGAGCAACGACAGGCGGGTCTTCTGCGGGGTCTCTTCTTCAACCTCGCCGCGGGCCTGGCGAAGCTCGGCCTGGGCCGGCATCGGCAGTTCGTCGATACGCGGCATCCGCGGTGCACGGACCGGCCCACGCTCGGCCTGCGGCGGGATGAAGGTTTCCGGCGTCATCGGCTCCTGCATCGCGACCGGGGCCATGTCAGGCTCCGGAAACAGCGTCGGCTTCTGCGCGATCGGGCGTACCGTGACGTCGCCATAGGTCTGCATCGGCGCGGGCGCCTGCGGGACCTCGGCAACGGCAGCCGCGATGGCGGCCAGCGCGGCGCGCTCGACATTCGGACGCGGCGCGGTCGGGGCGGCGGCCGGGATCTGGGCTTCCAGCTTCTGGGCGCGCTCGGCCATGCGCTGATTGTCGGCGCGCAGACGCGCGGTCAGGTCGGCGAGACGGCTCTCGGCAGCGGCCGGAGCAGCGGGAGCCTGCTGCACCTGCTGGATCTGCTGCGGCGCCGCGTTCGCGACCGGGGCGCTGGTGGCCTGGGTGTTGCGGGCGATCGTTGCCTGCTCGATGCCGGTGGCGACGACCGAGACGCGGATCAGGCCGTCGAGCGCTTCGTCGAAGGTCGCGCCGACGATGATGTTGGCGTCCTGATCGACTTCCTCGCGGATGCGGGTCGCGGCTTCGTCAACCTCGAACAAGGTGAGGTCCTTGCCGCCGGTGATCGAGATGAGGAGGCCCTTGGCACCCTTCATCGAGCTATCGTCGATCAGCGGGTTGGCGATCGCGGCTTCAGCGGCGGTCAGCGCGCGCTTGTCACCCGAAGCTTCGCCGGTACCCATCATCGCCTTGCCCATCTCGCGCATGACGGCGCGAACGTCGGCGAAGTCGAGGTTGATCAGACCTTCCTTGACCATCAGGTCGGTGATGCAGGCAACGCCGGAGTAAAGCACCTGGTCGGCCATCGCGAAGGCGTCGGCGAAAGTGGTCTTCTCGTTGGCGACCCGGAACAGGTTCTGGTTCGGGATGATCAGGAGCGTGTCGACGACCTTGTGTAGCTCGTTGATGCCGGCCTCGGCGGTGCGCATGCGGCGGCCGCCCTCGAAGTGGAACGGCTTGGTCACGACGCCGACGGTGAGGATGCCCATGTCGCGCGCGGTCTTGGCGATGACGGGAGCAGCACCGGTGCCGGTGCCGCCGCCCATGCCGGCGGTGACGAACACCATGTTGGCGCCCGAGAGATGGTCGCGCAGTTCATCGATCACCTCTTCCGCCGCCGCCGCGCCGACGTTCGGCTGCGAACCCGCGCCGAGGCCTTGCGTGACCGCCGTGCCCATCTGCACGATGCGCTGCGCCTTCGACATCGTCAGCGCCTGCGCGTCGGTGTTGGCGACCACGAAGTCGACGCCCTGGAGGCCCGCCGTGATCATGTTGTTGACGGCGTTGCCACCGGCGCCACCGACGCCGAACACGGTGATCCGGGGCTTCAATTCGTGAATATCAGGAACATTGATGCTGATGGTCATGTTTGCCTCTCGATCACGCGCGCGTGGGTTCGCCCCGGCCGGCGGCCGCGGGAGTTGGTGAAATGCGAAGGTTGCGGAACCGGTTCATCAGAAGCCCTCGCGTAGCCATCGTCCGACCTTTCCAAAATAACCGCCCGTCCCTGTCTTGACCTGCTGCCGCGTATGCCGCGGTTCGACATGCTCGTGATGAACATATTGCGGGTAGACGAGGAGCCCGGCCGGCACCGCGAACGCGGCGTTCTTCGCCTCGTTGGGCAGCCGGCCGAAACCGAGCGGACGTCCGACCCGCACGGGCCGGCCGAGAATCTGTGTGCCGAGTTCGACGAGGCCGGTCAGCTGCGAGGCGCCGCCGGAGAGCACGACGCGGCCGTTGGGCTCTGAGGCGAAGGGCGAATCCTTCAGCTTGTCCCGAACCATTTCGAAGACTTCCTCGGCACGGTGCTTGACGATGTTGGCGATGGTGGCGCGGGAGACGATCTGCGGCAGATCCTGCTCGTCACCGGCTGTCGGTACAGACATCAGCTCACGCGAGTCCGATCCGCCGGTGATGACGGTCCCATATAACGTCTTGATTCGCTCGGCATCGGCAATGGTCGCGGAGAGTCCGCGCGCGAGATCCATCGTGATGTGTTGCCCGCCGACCGCAAAGCCCGCCGCATGCACGAAGCGGCCGCCGGAATAGACCGCGATGGTGGTGGTGCCCGCGCCCATCTCGACGACGGCGGCGCCGAGGTCGGCTTCGTCGTCGGTCAGCACCGACAGGCCGGCCACATAGGGGCTCGCCGCCATGGCTTCGACATTGATGTGGCAACGCTCCACCGCCAGCATCAGGTTACGGGCAACGGTGGCCTCGCAGGTGACGACGTTCATGTCGACGCCGAACTGATGCGCGACCATGCCACGCGGATCGCGGATGCCCTTGACGCCGTCGAGCGTATAGCCGACCGGCAGCGCGTGCAGCACGGTGCGGCCCTCGCCGGTGGCGTGGCGCATGCCGGTCGAGGTGACGCGGCTGACATCGGCGGGCGTCACCGCGCCGCCGCGGATGTCGGCCGCAGCTTCGACCAGCTGGCCGGAGAGCCGGCCGCCGGAGACCGACAGCAGCACGGACTCGACCCGCACCTTGGCCATCTTCTCCGCCAGCCCGACGGCCTGGCGTACCGCCTGCTCGCATTCGGCAAGATCGATCACCGCGCCGGCCTTCATGCCGCGCGACTGGATCTGGCTGTAACCGATCAGCTCCACCGCGTGGGTACGGTCGCGCAGGGCTTCGCTCGGCGCCGACGGCCTCAGCCGCGCAATCATGCAGGCGATCTTGCTGGTGCCGATATCGAGGCAGGCGACGATGCCGCCGCGCTTGTGCGGCATCGGGCGCGTCTTCGGGGTCTGGGTGCGATCAAGACCGGTCATGCGGCGTCCCCGGCCTTCTTTTTCTTCTTGTCCTTGAACAGGTCCTCGCGCGCCTTGGCGGCGTCGTCGGACAGCTGCACCACCAGGCGATCGGGCAGGCGCATGTCGACGGCGACGATGTCTCGGGAGAACAGCTTGTCCTCCTTGTCGAGCCTGGACAGCGTCGCGAGGGCGTTGCCGACGTCCTGCTCGGGCAGACGGATGTCGAGGCCATCCTTGAGCCTCAGGTTCCAGCGCCGCTCGCCGACATAGATCGCGGCCTTGGTCACCGAATTGATCTGCGGATAGCGCGCCAGCAGCGCCAGGAAATCGCGCGCCTGGGTGTCGGCGCCCTTGCCGACCACGAGCGGCAGCGACAGGAACCGGCGCGAGACGTAAGGCTCGAGCACCGCGCCGTCATCGGCGATGACGGAGAGCCGGCCGGCCTCTTGCCACAGCGCGAACGCCTGGCGCTCGGTGATGTCGATCATGAGCCGGCCCGGATAGAGCTTCAGCACGGTCGCATCCGCGATCCAGGGATTGGCCTTGAGCTTGTCGCGCACGACGTCGGCGTCGAGGAACAGCAGCGAGGAGCGGCCGCTGACCCCGCCGACCGCGAGGATCTCGTCCTGGCTGAGCTGCTTGCGGCCGTTGATCACGACAGAGGTAATGCGGAAGCCCGCGGAATTGGCCAGCGCGTTGCGGGTGTCGCTGACTGCCGCGATGAAATCCTGGAGGTGGCCGCCCCTGACGATGCCGAAGCCGCAGCTTCCGACCAGCAGCAGAACGGTCATGGTGATCCCGATCCGGCGCGGCGCATAGCGCTCGACCAGCGCGACCACGCGCGGCGGCGGCTCGCGCTCGACGACGGGCTTGGCTTTGGTCTTGGACCTGATCTTGTTCTGGGCGGCAGCGCGCTTCTCGTCGCGCTTGTCCTGCACCCACTCGCGCAGAAGCATGACCGCTCCGATAGCGGCCGCCTTCAGGTCAGCTTGGGGCCTCAGCGATCTCAGAAACGACCGAGTGAGGCTTCCTGCACCATCCATTGCACGAGCTCGTCAACAGTTAGCCCGCGACATCGCGCGGGTCCTGGCGAACATGACGTCTCGGACTTGCCGGGCCGGGTGCTGGTCTTCAGAAGAAGAAAACCTCTCCCCTTCAAAGCGTTCGCTGGAGGTGACATCACCCGCAACAGCCCACGCGCCGGCAGCCAAAGCGTCATATGCGCCGCCAGCGTTAACCTTCGGACGTCCTGGTAAACAAAAGGTAAACTTCGTTAACGCGGGATGCGTTTTGCCCAGGCGTGTGAGGCATTTATGCCGCGATGTCCGGCATTTTACCGGTTTTGGCTTCCAAAATCGGCCATTTCGCCGGTTCGGCCGTTAACCAGTCCTAATTATTTTCTTACGCCCCGCCCGGCGAGCTCGACCAGGCCGCGCAGGAAGTCGACGAACGCGATGCCTTCGGCTTTCAGCGCCTTTGGGTAGAGCGAGGACTTGGTCAACCCGGGCAGCGTGTTGGTCTCGAGATAGATCAGGCCCCTGTCGGAGACGATGAAGTCCGAGCGGGAATAGCCGGTGCAGGACATCGCGCGATGCGCCAGCATCGCCTGCTCCTTCAGCGCAGCGGTGATCTCGGGCGAAAAACGCCCGGGGCAGATCTCCTGGGTCGACTTCAGGAGATATTTTGCGGCGTAGTCGAAATTGCCCTCGCCCGGAATGATTTCGATCGGCGGCAGCGAGATGATCGAGCCGTCGGGGCGCTCCAGCACGCCGCAGGTCGCCTCGACGCCTGCGATGTAGGGCTCGATCACATAGTCTTCGTGCTTCGCGGCATTGCGGACCGCGACGAGATCCTGCTTCGCATTGACGAAGATCAGGCCGTAGCTCGAGCCGTCGCGCGCGGGCTTGGCGATCAGCCGGCCGTATTCGGCGAAGGCCTCGTCGATGTTCTCAAGCGCAACGTTTTCCGGCGGCGTCACGCCGCCGAGCGCGGCAAAATGCTTGGCCGCGATCTTGTCGAAGGCGAGATGCGAGGAGGCCGAGCCCGAGCCGGTGAAGGGCACGCCGCGCGCCTCGCACATCACCTGCAATTCGCCGTTCTCCGCGCGCCCGCCATGCAGGCCGAGCACCAGCACGCGGCCTTCCGTCTTGGCCTGGTCGAGCGCCTGCCCCAGCGGAATGCCCGATGTGCCGGGCTTGAACTCGTCCTCGAATGGACGGGCGTGTTCGAGCAGTTGCTTCGACTGCACGACATGCACCTTGTCCTCGACGTCCCACCACCAGAGATCGGCCTCGGGCAGCGCCTGATGTAACGCCTGGGCTGAGGCGACCGAAACCAGACGCTCCCGGTTGGAGCCGCCGAAGAGGATGGTGATGCGCATGTTCTCTCGTCGCCTGTCCAGGTTAGCCGGGAATTCCAATCCGCTTGATTTCCCAATGTAGCCCAATTCCGGAGTTTGCCTTCACCCGTTCGCGCACGGTCTCGCCCAGCGTCTCGATGTCGTGCGCGGTGGCATCGCCCGTGTTGATCAGGAAATTGCAGTGCATCTCCGAGACCTGCGCGCCGCCGACGCGCAGGCCGCGGCAGCCGGCGGCGTCGACCAGCTCCCAGGCGGAATGGCCGGGCGGGTTCTTGAAGGTCGAGCCGCCGGTCTTTTCGCGGATCGGCTGCGCGGTCTCGCGGTGGTTCTGCACCTCCGCCATGCGCGCGCGGATCGCATCAGTATCCCTGATCTCGCCGCGAAAGCGCGCGGAGGTGAAGATGATGGAGGGGTCGACGCCGCTGTTGCGGTAGACGAACTTCATGTCGGCGTTCGAGAACACGTGCTTGCTGCCGTCCCTTGCAACGCCGGTCGCCTCGATCAACACGTCCTTGGTCTCGCCGCCATTGGCGCCCGCATTCATGCGCAACGCACCGCCGATGGTGCCGGGAATACCGAAATAGAATTCGAGCCCGCCGATATTGGCGGAGGCCGCCACTTCCGCCACGCGCTTGTCGAGCGCGGCAGTTCCAGCGGTGACGACATCGCCGCTCGCGCTCGCCTCGCCAAAGGCGCGCGGCGCCAGCCGAATCACCACGCCCGCAATGCCACCGTCGCGCACGATCAGGTTGGAGCCGACGCCGACGACATAGACGGGAATGTCGGACGCAAGATGCGCGAGGAAGTAAGCGAGATCGTCCTCATCCGCCGGCGTGAACAGCACCTGCGCGGGACCACCGACGCGAAACCAGGTGAGCTCGGCGAGCGACTGGTTGGCGAGCAGTCGTCCGCGAAGTTGCGGCATTGCGGCTTTGAGCTCGGGTGTGATGTCGGGAAAGCTCATTGGACGTACGGAAGGTTTGGAAACCAGACACCACGATGAAGCATCGTGCCCATGTTTGGAACAACATGGTCTTGATCAAGTTCATCAATGCTTCGCACGTCCGTCCAGCTCTCGATCATCGGCTCTTCTATCGGTCGTCCCTTCAGAACCTGCCTTGCTTCGGCTAGAAGATACATCGCATCTTGCCAATCCCGAGCGGTGATACCGAAGCCACCGGGAACATCTCTTAGCTGCAGCCAGAGTACTCTCATCCGAGCGCCTTCAACTGGTCCGGCAGCGCATACGCCCATTGCGTGATGTTGCCGGCACCAAGACACACGACGAGATCGCCCGACTTCGCCAGGCCCTTGACGATACCTGCAAGCTCCGGCGCTGCCGGCAGCGGGATCACCTCGCGGTGGCCATGGGCGCGCAGGCCGGCTACGAAATGATCGCGGTCGATGCCGTCGATCGGCGCCTCGCCGGCGGCATAGACATCGGCGACAACAACCGCATCCGCATCGTTGAAGCAGGTGCAGAATTCCTCGAAAAGCGATTGCAGGCGGGTGTAGCGATGCGGCTGCACCACGGCGACGATCTTGCCGTTGGTGGATTCCCGCGCCGCCTTCAGCACTGCCGCGATCTCGACGGGGTGATGACCGTAATCGTCGATCACCGTGACGCCGTTCCACTCGCCGGTCTTGGTGAAGCGGCGCTTGACGCCGCCGAAGCCTGCGATCGCCTTGCGAATCGCCTCGTCCGACACGCCGAGTTCGCGCGCGACCGCAATCGCGGCCGTCGCGTTCGAGGCGTTGTGGCGTCCCGGCATCGGCAACATGAGATCGGCGATCTCGTGCACGGCGCCGGTCTTGCGATCACGAAACGCGACCTTGAACTTGGAGCCACCGCCCATCGGGGTGAGATCGACGAGCCGCACATCGGCCTGCGGATTCTCGCCATAGGTGATGATGCGGCGATCCTCGATCTTGCCGACGAGGCTCTGCACGACGGGATGGTCGATGCACATCACCGCGAAGCCGTAGAACGGCAGGTTCTCGACGAAATGCCGGAACGCGTCCTGCACCGCCTCGAAGGTCTTGAAGTGATCGAGATGCTCAGGGTCGACATTGGTGACGATCGCGACATCGGTCGGCAGCTTCAGGAACGTGCCATCGCTCTCGTCCGCTTCGACCACCATCCAGTCGCCGGCACCGAGGCGCGCATTCGAGCCATAGGCATTGATGATGCCGCCATTGATCACGGTGGGATCGAGGCCGCCGGCATCGAGCAGCGTTGCGACCATCGTGGTCGTGGTGGTCTTGCCATGGGTGCCGGCGATGGCGACGCAGCTCTTCAGCCGCATCAGCTCGGCCAGCATCTCGGCGCGGCGCACCACGGGAATGCGCCGTTCGCGCGCCGCCATCAATTCCGGATTGTCGCGCTTGATCGCGGTGGACACGACGACGACCGCAGCGCCGTCGACATTCTCGGCCTTGTGGCCGACCGAGACCTTCGCGCCCGCCTTGCGCAGACGGTCGAGATTGTAATTGTCGGAGGCGTCCGAGCCCTGCACGACATAGCCGAGATTGACCAGCACCTCGGCGATGCCGCTCATGCCGATCCCGCCGATCCCGACGAAGTGGATGGGTCCGATCTCGCGCGGCAGTCTCATGCTCTGTTCCCTGACCTCGCCGCCGGAAAGGCGGCATCTGGCGAAGGTCACGGCCAAATCAGCCGCGCCGTTGTTACTGGATGCCCCGCTTTGGAAGGCCAAGACAAGGGCTTTTTCGCGTCAGATTCCCGCGACTTTGACCACCAGATCGGCCAACCGTTCGGCCGCATCGAGCCGCCCCGCCCCCTTCGCGGCTGCGGCCATGGAGGCAAGACGCGCGGGCTCGGCGGCGAAGGCGGAGATCTCGGCGGCGAGCCGGTCGGAGGTGAACTCGGTCTGCGGGATACGGATCGCGCCGTCGACCTTGGCCAGCACGCCGGCATTGGCGAACTGGTCCTGGTCGATCGAGCCGGGCAGCGGCACCAGGATCGAGGGCCGTCCGATCGCGGCGAGTTCGGCGACCGTGCCGGCGCCGGAGCGCGACACCACCAGATGGTTGGAGGCGAGCCGCGCCGGCAGATCGGTGAAGAACGGCGCGAGCCCGGCATTGATCTTGAGCTTGTCGTAGACCGCGCGCACGCGCGCCATGTCCTCGTCGCGCACCTGCTGGGTGAGGACGAGCCGGCTCCACAGCGCAGGCTCAAGGCGCTCGATCGCACCCGGGACGATGTCGGCCATGATGCGCGCGCCCTGGCTGCCGCCGACGACGAGCAGGCGCAGCGGTCCGTTCGCTTCAGGCGCGACATAGGGCACGGCGGCTGCGGCGAGGATCGCCGGACGCATCGGCGTGCCCACGGTTGTGGTCTTGCCTGCCAGCGCCGGATCGCGGTCGAGCACGCCGGGCAAGGACGTCGCGATGGCGCGGACGCGGCTCGACAGGAACCGGTTGGCGCGGCCGAGCACCGCATTGGCGTCGTGGATGATGCTAGGCACGCCCGCAAATTTCGCGGCGACCAGCGGCGGCAGCGTCGGATAGCCGCCGAAGCCGACGACGGCGACGGGCTTCAATCGCCTGATCAGGCCGTAGGCGGACAGCGTGCCTGCGGCGAGCGTGAGGCCGGCATAGGCGAGCTGCAATGGATTGCGGCCACGCGCGGTCTCGCTCGAGACGACGTCGATCATGTCCTTGCTGAACAGCCCGCTATAGCGCAGGGCCCGCTCGTCTGTGACGAGGCGGACGCGAAAGCCGCGCCGGATCAGCTCGACACCGAGCGCCTCGGCCGGAAACAAATGGCCGCCGGTGCCGCCCGCGGCGAGAAGAATCAGGGGGGAAGTGTCCATGGTAGCGGTATTTACAGGGAAAAAGCGCCTATTGCGAGCCGTGCTCGTGCCCCGGGCGCAGCGCAGCGCGCCGCACTTCGCGGCGTGGTGCGCTGCTGAACCGGGGCCCATGGGTGCGGCATTCTGGGTCCCGGCTCTGCGCTCCGCTTCGCTACGCTTGTCCGGGACACGAGAGGGTCACGCGTAACTGCGCATCGCCTCGGCGTGGCCGCTCGCCTCAACTTCAGTCCGCGGGCGCAGCCGCGTCAGCGCCAGCATCATGCCGACACCATAGGCCAGCGACACGATCGAGGAGCCACCATAGGAGATGAAGGGCAGCGTCATGCCCTTGGCGGGGATGAGCTGGAGGTTGACCGACATGTTGATCGCGGCCTGCACGCCGAACAGGATCGCAAGGCCGGACGCCGCAAAGCGCGAGAACATGTCCTCATTGGCGTAGGCGCGCGACAGCGTGCGGATCACGACGAAAGCGAACAGCGCCAGCATCGCGAGGCACAGGATGATGCCGAATTCCTCGGCGGCAACCGCGAACACGAAGTCGGTATGACTGTCCGGCAGGCTGCGCTTGGCGATGCCCTCGCCCGGCCCGAGCCCGAACCATCCGCCGTTGTAGAAAGCTTCCATGGCGGTATCGACCTGGAAGGTGTCGCCGGAAGCCGGATTCATGAAACGCTTGATGCGGCCGGCGACGTGCGGGACGAACAGATAAGCGCTGAACAGACCGGCAGCGGCGGCGCCCGCCAGGCCGAACACCCAGATCATGCGCATGCCCGCGATGAAGAACAGCGAGCCCCACACCATCAGGATCAGCATGGTCTGACCGAAATCGGGCTCCATCACCAGCAGCGAGACCAGCATCAAGAGCAGCACCAGCGCCATCGAGGTCGCCGGCATCTCCGGCCGCCTGGTCGATTCCGCGAACAGCCAGGCGGCGATGACGACGAACGACGGCTTTGCAACTTCGGAGGCCTGGATGTTGACGCCGAGCAGCGTGATCCAGCGCCGCGATCCCTTCACTTCGGGGCCGATCGCGAGCGTCAGCACGATCAGGATGATGCTGGCCGCGAAGATGATCAGGGCCGAGCGGCGGATCGCGCGCGGCGTCAGGAAGGACACCCCGAGCAGCACCAGGCAGGACGGCGCCAGGAACATCACGTGCCGGCTGAAGAAGTGGAACGGATCGAGCCCGATGCGGGTCGCGACCGGCGGGCTCGCCGCCAGCGACAGGATCACGCCGGTGAGCATCAGCGCCAGGATGGCGCCCATCAGCGGCTTGTCGACGGTCCACCACCACTCGGAAAAGGGGGTGCGTTCTTCACGGGAGAGCATGGGCGGCCGCTTTCGGACAGAGGTCGGTCCATTGGTCGCCGAGGTTGGTTACCGGGGGGTTAAGGAAACGCGGATGTTTGGAGATAGGAGCGAGCGCCGACCTCACATGCTCGTCATGCCCCGGCTTGACCGGGGCATCCAGTACGCCGTGGCCTCCCGGCTCAAGCACCGCCTCTGGGATACTGGGTCGCCCGGTCAAGCCGGGCGACGACAGCGGAGCAAGGAGTAGCCGCGCCCTACACCACCGGCTTCACACCCGGCAGCGCCTGTACCAGCTCGCGGAACTTGGTGCCGCGGATCTCGAAATTGCGGTACTGGTCGAAGGACGCGCAGGCGGGTGACAGCAGCACCACTGCATCCGCGAGGCCCGAGGCTTCGGCATCGCGCGCGGCGTGCTCGACGGCGATGTCCAGCGTCTGGCTGATCTCGTGCGCCACCTGCGTGCCCAGCGTTCCCGAAAACTCCTGCGCGGCCTCGCCGATCAGATAGGCCTTGCGGATGCGTGGGAAGAAGCCGGTCAGGCCAGTGATGCCACCCGCCTTGGGCTTGCCGCCGGCGATCCAGAAGATTTCCGAAAAGGACGACAGAGCATGCGCCGTGGCATCCGCATTGGTGCCCTTGGAGTCGTTGACGAACAGCACGTTGCCGCGGCGGCCGACCTGCTCCATGCGATGCGCGAGGCCGGGAAAGCTGCGCAGGCCGTTCTGCAGCACATCGAGGCTGATGCCCATCGCGAGCGCGGCGGCGGCGGCGCAGGCCGCGTTCTGCGCGTTGTGCTGGCCGCGCAGCGAGCCGATGCCGCCGAGCTTTGCGACCTCGCTCCGCGCGCCGCCCGCGGTGCGCACGATGGTGCCGTGCTCGACATGGATGCCGGAGGCCAGCGGGTTCTTGACGGAGATCCGCACCACGTTCTTGCCGGCACGGTCGAGCCGGTCGGCGATGTCGCGGCAGAAGCCATCGTCGACGCCGACGATCGAGGTGCCACCCGCCTGCACGCCGGCGACGAGACGCTCCTTCACCGCAGCGTAATGCGCGAGGGTGCCGTGACGGTCGATGTGGTCCTCGCTGACATTGAGCAGGATGCCGACGGAGGGATCGAGCGAGGGCGTGAGGTCGATCTGGTAGGACGACATCTCGATGACATGGACGCGGCCCGTGCGCGGCGGCTCCAGCGACAGGATCGCGGTGCCGATATTGCCGCCCATCTGGGTGTCGTAGCCGGCGACCTTTGTGAGATGCGCAATCAGCGCCGTCGTGGTCGACTTGCCGTTGGTGCCGGTGATCGCGACGAATGGCGCGTTCGGCGCGTGCCGCCGCCGCTCGCGGCAGAACAGCTCGATATCGCCGATCACCTCGCAGCCGGCCTCGCGCGCCTTCAGCACGCTCCAGTGCGGCACCGGATGCGTCAGCGGCACGCCGGGCGCGAGCACGAGGGCTGCGAAATTCGCCCAGGAGACGTTGCGCAAATCGGCGGTGACGAAACCCGCTTGCGCGGCCTTGGCGACGTTCTCGGCACTGTCGTCGGCGGCAATCACCTCAGCGCCGCCCGCTTTCAACGCGTGACAGGACGCAAGCCCCGAGCCGCCGAGGCCGAACACCGCGACCGTCTTGCCGGCGAAGGATGTGACCGGGATCATCGATCGATCACCGCAGCTTCAGCGTCGACAAGCCGGCGAGCGCCAGCATCACCGAGATGATCCAGAACCGGATCACGATCTGCGGTTCGGTCCAGCCGAGCTGCTCGAAATGGTGATGGATCGGCGCCATCCGGAAGATGCGTTTGCCGGTGAGCTTGAACGACACCACCTGCACGATGACGGAAACCGCTTCCAGCACGAACAGGCCGCCGATCACCGCGAGCACGATCTCGTGCTTCACCGCGACCGCGATTGCGCCGAGCATGCCGCCGAGCGCGAGCGAGCCGGTGTCGCCCATGAAGATCGAGGCCGGCGGCGCGTTGAACCAGAGGAACCCGAGACCGGCGCCCAGCAGCGCGCCGCAGAGCACCGCGAGTTCGCCGGTTCCCGCGACATATTTGATCTGGAGATAGTCGGCGAACACCGCGTTGCCGGCGAGATAGGCGATCATCGCAAAGCTCGCGGTCGCGATCATCACGGGAACGATGGCAAGACCGTCGAGACCGTCGGTGAGGTTCACCGCGTTGCCGGCGCCGACGATGACGAAGGCGCCGAACACGACGAAGAACCAGCCGAAATGCAGCACGGTGTCCTTGAGGAAGGGAATCGTCAGCGCGGTCGACGCGGGATCGCGGTTCAACCGCACCAGCGCATAGCAGGCGACCAGCGCGATGGCTGCCTCGATCAGCAGGCGCAGCTTGCTGCCGAAGCCCGTCGTGGTCTGCTTGGTCACCTTGAGGTAATCGTCATAGAAACCGACGAAGCCGAAGCCGAGCGTCACCGCCAGCACGATCCAGACATAGGGGTTGAGCGGATTGGCCCACAGCACGGTGCCGACCGTGAGGCCGGACAGGATCATCAGCCCGCCCATGGTGGGCGTGCCTTTCTTGGCGAGATGCGATTGCGGGCCGTCGGTCCGGATCGGCTGGCCCTTGCCCTGACGGATGCGCAGATGGTCGATGATCCAGGGCCCGAACAGGAACACGAACAGCGCGCCGGTGACGACGGCGCCGCCGGTGCGGAAGGTGATGTAGCGGAAGACGTTCAGGAAGGTGCGAACGGCACCGAAGCCGGGAAATGTGTTGGAGAGCTCGATCAGCCAGTAAAACATTCAGACGGTCCTATGGCGCCTTTGCACGCGGCCTTGGTGTTGGCCTTGACTTGCCTCACGCGCATTCGCGGGTCTTCTTCATGGGTCGGGCGACCTCTGGGAAAACGGACGGCTTCGCGCCGCAAAGGGTGGGATTCGGGAACAGCGCCTTCCAAGCAGTTTACGCCTTTGCCTGCAAGGCGGCCACTAGGCCCGGCACAAACTTGTTGACCCAGAACATCTTCTTGCTGCCCTTGACAACCACGACATCGCCTGCCCTCAGCAGATTTGCGACCTCGCCCGGCTTCAGCGTGACGGGGTCGTCGTGCCAGCCCAGGCCCTTGCCCGCCGGCAACACCTCGTAGAGATGGCGCATCAAGGGACCTACGCAGTAAACGCCGTCGATGCCGTCGAGATGCTTGGCGAGGGCCGTATGGTAGCTTGGTGCGTCATCGCCCAGTTCCAGCATGTCGCCGAGCACCGCAATGCGACGGCCGCCGGTCACGTTGCGCGCCTGGAGGCTTTGCAGTGCAGCAGCCACGCTGGCCGGATTGCCGTTGAAACTGTCGTCGATCACGGTGACGCCGCCAATCGCCTGCTCGACGCCGCGGCCGGTCATGATGCCGACCCGGTCGAGCTTGATCGCGAGCGTCGCCGCATCGAGGTTCGCGGCGCGGATCGAAGCGAGCGCCGCAAGCGCATTCTGCACGCGGTGCGGTGCGCCCGGCGTCAGGCTGAAGGCGATCTCCTTCTTGCCGAGCGCGGCCACGACCTGCCAGCTCTCGCCATGCGGCGCGTGCGCGACCTCGTGCACCTCGGTTTTCTCGCCGAACCGTACGACCTTGCCCTTCCAGTCCGGCGCCTTGATCCCGGCAGGCAGCACCAGCACGCCATCCTCGGGCAGGCCGAGCGCGATCGACACCTTCTCGCGCCTGATGGCTTCGAGCGAGCCGAGCTTTTCCAGATGCACCGGCTGAACGTTGACGACGAGCGCGACGGTCGGCCGCGTCAGCTCGCTGAGCCGCGCGATCTCGCCGGTCTGGTTCATGCCCATCTCGACGACCCAGAGGCTGGCGTCAGGCCTCGCATTGCACAGCGTCAGCGGCACGCCCCAGAAATTGTTGAAGCTCGATGGGCTGGCATAGGCGCCGGGGTAGGCTGCAAGGAATTCCTTGGTGCTGGTCTTGCCCGCGCTGCCGGTGAGTCCGATCACCGGTCCGTTGAAACGGGCGCGTGCGGCGCGTGCGAGGCCCCAGAGACCATCGATCAGCGTGTCCTTGACGACGATCTGGGGAATGCGGATGCCGGCGATCTCATGCGGCACGATCATCGCGACCGCGCCCGATGCTTCCGCCTTGTCGGCGAACTCCCAGCCGTCGCGCGCGCTGGCGAAGGCCGAGATAAAGCCGCCGCTCGGCGTACCGCTGAGCGCGACGAACAGGCAGCCCGGCTTCACCAGGCGGCTGTCCTGGGTGACGAAGTCGATCGGCGTGTCCGGAAATGATCCCGCAGCGCCCAGCGCACGCGCCACTTCGGCAACCGTCCATATTGGCGCGCTCATGCATCCCTCGACGCTAATGCGGCGGCGACCGCCTCGTGATCACTGAAGGGCAGCACCTCGCCGCCGACGATCTGTCCGGTCTCGTGGCCCTTGCCGGCGACGAGCAGCGCATCGCCGTCTTCCAACTCCTCGATCGCGGTGCGGATCGCCGCGGCACGGTCGCCGATTTCGCGGGCACCTTTTGCAGTCGCGAGGATTTCGGCGCGAATGGCTTCCGGCTTCTCGCTGCGCGGATTGTCGTCGGTGATGATGACGCGGTCGGCGTTCTCGGCCGCGATCTCGCCCATGATCGGGCGCTTGCCGGCATCGCGATCGCCGCCCGCGCCGAACACGACGACCAGCCGGCGTTTTGCGTAAGGCCGCAAAGCCTGCAACGCCTTCTCCAACGCGTCGGGCTTGTGGGCGTAGTCGACGAAGATCGGCGCACCGTTGCGCTCGCCGACGCGCTCGAGCCGACCCTTGGCGCCTTCGAGATGTTCGAGGCTCGCAAACACGTTGGCCGGATCGCTGCCGGTGCCGATCGCCAGACCGGCCGACACCAGTGCGTTCTCGATCTGGAATTCGCCGGCCAGCGGCAGCCGGACCGCATAACGCTTGCCGCGATGTTCGACGGCAAGGACTTGCGAAAAACCTTCGACCTCGGCCGCGGCGAGACGAATGCCCGCGCCTGCCCCGTCGCCGTTGCGGCCGACCGCCATCACGCGCAGGCCGTGCGACCTGGCAGCATTGATTGCTTCCGCCGAGCAATCATGGTCGGCGGAGATCACCGCCGCGCCATCCGCCGGGACCAGTTCGCGGAACAGGCGGAGTTTTGCTGCGAGATAATGCGCGACGGTTGGATGGTAATCCATGTGGTCGCGCGAGAGATTGGTGAAGCCGCCGGCGGAGACACGCACGCCGTCGAGGCGGTACTGGTCGAGCCCGTGCGAGGACGCCTCGAAGGCGAGATGCGTCACGCCTTCGCGCGCGATCTCATCGAGCTGCCGGTGCAGCGCGATCGGATCCGGCGTCGTCAGCGAACCGTAGACGGTGCGCCTGGGCGAGACGAGACCGATGGTGCCGATGCTGGCGGAGGCATGCCCCAGCCGTTCCCAGATCTGGCGCGTGAACGCGGCGACCGAGGTCTTGCCGCTGGTGCCGGTCACCGCCGCGATGGTCGCCGGCTGTGCGGGGAAGAATTTGGCCGCGGCCAGCGCCAGCGCGCGGCGCGGATTGGCCACCGTGACGAACGGCACCTTGCTGCCATCAGGTGCATGGTCGCCGACGATCGCCACCGCGCCTGCTGCAATCGCGGCATCGACGAAGCGCGCGCCGTCGGTCTTGCTGCCCGCGAGCGCGAAGAAGAGATCACCTGACTTGACCATACGGCTGTCGAGCGCAACGCCGGTCACATCGAGCGCCGCGACAGCGGGCTCGATTGCGGCATCATTGCCTGGAACGTCCTGACCTAGGAGGTCGCGCAGCTTCATGGTCTTCCAGTCGACATGCCGTCCGGAAAGCCGGATCTTCGGAAAAGCCCCGACTCAGCAGCGGCGACGGCCCACCCCCGTTGATTACTGGGTTGTCCTGGATGCTGCAAGAATAAGGCGGTCGGACGGCGGTAGGTCAAACCGTGGCTCGATGCCCAGAAGCGGCGCGATCCGCTCGATCACCTTGCCGCCGGTCGGCACCGCGTTCCAGCCCGAGGTGATGAAACCATGCGTTTCGGGCAGCGCCTGCGGCTCGTCCAGCATGATCAGGATCTGATACTTTGGATTGTCGGAGGGCATGATCGCCGTGAAGGAGTTGAGCACCCGCTTCTTGGCGTAGCGGCCATTGATGACTTTCTCGGACGTACCGGTCTTGCCGCCGACATAATAGCCCTTGACGTCTGCCTGTCTCGCCGACCCGACCTCCGCATTGAGCCGCATCAGATACCGCATCTTGTCGCTGGTCTCTTGCTTGATCACGCGCTTGGCCATCGCCGCCGCTTCAGCTTCGCTTCGCTTCATGAAGGTCGGCGGAATCAAATAGCCACCGTTCATCAGCGCGTTGATGCCCATCACCGCCTGGAGCGGCGCCACCGACAGACCCTGGCCGAACGCGATGGTGACCGTGTTCAGCTCACTCCAGCGGCGCGGCACCAGCGGAGCCGCGCTCTCGGGCAGCTCGGTGCGCAGCCGCGTCAACTGGCCCATCTTGGCAAGGAACGCCTTGTGCGCCTCGACGCCCTGGCCGAGCGCGATCCGCGCAGCGCCGATGTTGGAGGAGTAATAGAACACTTCCTTGGTGTTGATGAAACGTCCGAGCGAATGACTGTCGTGGATGGTGAACTTGCCGTAGTGCAGGTTTCCGCGTGCATCCCACGACGAGTTCAAATTGATCTTTCCGGAATCGAGCGCCATTGCCAGCGTGAACGCCTTGAAGGTCGAGCCCATCTCGTAGACGCCCGTGGTCAGGCGGTTGATGCGGTCGGGGTCGTGCGCTTCCTTCGGATTGTTGGGATCGAAATCCGGAAGCGAGACCATCGCCACGATCTCGCCAGTCTTGACATTCGAGACGATGCCGGAGGCGGCCTTGGTGTGGTACTTCTCCTTGGCCTTCAAGAGCTCGTCGCGCAGCGCGTGCTCGACGCGCAGATCGACCGACAGCTCGATCGGCTTTTGCAGCCGGTCGGTAGCAAAGCCTGCGCGGTGGAGATCGGCGAGCCCTTGATTGTCGAGCCACTTCTCCATGCCGGCGATGCCCTGGTTGTCGATGTTGACGAGACCGATGAGGTGGGCGACCTCGTTGCCGGTCGGATAGACGCGCTTGTTCTCGCGCAGGAAGCCGATGCCGGGAATGCCGAGCTTGTGGATGTCCTGCTGCTGCTTCGGCGTGATCTCGCGCTTGAGCCAGACAAAACCCTTTCGCGCCGACAAGCGCTCGCGCACCTCGGCCTCGTCGAGGTCGGGCACGGTGGCGGTGAGAAGCTCGATCGCCTCGTCCTTGTCGATGATGCGGCGCGGCTCGCCGAACAGGCTCGCGGCCTTGACGTCGGTCGCGAGGATCGCGCCGTTGCGGTCGACGATGTCGGGCCGCGCGGTCGCGACCACCTCTTGCGCGGCAGCACGGCGCGCGCTGTGGGCGTCGGCACCGATCGCGAACATCACGAGCCGGCCGCCGATCAGGACGTAGACCGAGGTAAAGGCGATCATCGCGAGGCCAACGCGCGCGCGCGCCTTCGCGGCGCGGTCAACGTTGCGCCCGTAGAGCAGGCTGCGGATCAGCCGCTGCCGCCAGGGCTCGGGCGGCTTTTGAGTTGGCTTGGCCGGGGTCACAGCGCTCATTGCTTGTCCTCGGGTTGAGGCACGGAGCCCGTCACCGTATCCGGATCGCTCGCGGCTTCGATGGTGTTGAGCATGGCCCCGATCGGATCCGGCTCGCCCGGCCTGAACATCCGCGGCGGACGCTCCGGCAGGTTCTTCAGCGAGTCATATTGCGTACCGTTGACCGGCTTGAGCGGCAGATGCCGGTCGGACAGGCCCTGCAGGCGCAAGGGCGCATCGAGCTTGGCCCATTCGGAGCGCAGCGCCGCGATCGCATCGCGCTGCTCGCGGATCTCCGCATGCAGCCGCAGCACCTTTTCGGTGCGCGCCGTGGAGTCCATCTTGATCCGGTAGACGTAGGCCGCCGCGAAGATCAGCGCGCCGATGACGAGGAGGTGGATGAAGCGCATGCGCTAGCCGCCCCTCATCACGTCGGAGAGCTTTGGCCAGGACGAGGTCTCGCCGTCGTCGTGCGCGGGCGCATCGGTACGTTCAGCGGCGCGCAGCTTTGCGGAACGCGCGCGCGGATTATGCGCGACTTCCTCCTCACCCGCGATCACCGGCCGCCGGGTCAGCAGCTGGAAGCTCGGCGCGGTTTGCGCCACTTCCGGCAGATGCCGCGAACCGCCGCCTGTCTTGCTACGCTCGGAGAGGAAATTCTTGACGATGCGGTCTTCCAGCGAATGGAACGAGACCACCACGAGGCGGCCGTCCGGCCTGAGCACGCGCTCGGCCGCAGCGAGCGCGGTCTGGAGTTCCTCGAGCTCTTCGTTGACGAAGATGCGCAGGGCCTGGAACGTTCGCGTCGCCGGATGAATATCGCCGGGTTTCGAGCGCACGACCCTGCCGACGAGATCGGCGAGCGCGCGCGTTGTCGTGAACGGCGTCTCCTGCCGGTCGGCGACGATGGCGCGGGCGATGCGGCGCGACTGCCGCTCCTCACCAAAGAGATAGATGATGTCGGCGAGATCGCTTTCCGAGGCGCGCGCGACGATGTCGGCCGCCGTCGGCCCCGCCTGCCCCATCCGCATGTCGAGCGGACCGTCGAGACGGAAGGAGAAGCCGCGGCCGGCCTGGTCGAGCTGCATCGAGGAGACCCCGACATCCATCACGACGCCGTCGACGGCATCGACGCCCTGCGCCGCACAGACCTCGGCGAGATTGGAGAAGCGGTCCTCGACCAGCGTCAGCCGGCCCGCGGAGCGTTCGACCAACTCAGCCCCGCCGGCGATCGCCGTGCGGTCGCGATCGATCGCAATCAGCCGGGTTCCCGGCACGTCGAGGATGGCGCGGCTGTAGCCGCCGGCGCCGAAGGTGGCGTCGACATAGATCCCGCCCGCGCGCGGCGCGAGATGATCGACCGCCTCGCGGCCAAGAACGGGGATGTGCGGAACCGAACTCATGCGCCACACCCGCAGAGCGTCCTTGCGAGATCTGGGACGAGCGAGTCCATTACGCCTCGAATAATTCCGCGTCGCGGCGGTTCCACGACCCAACCCTCGTCCAGCATGGTTACCGAGCCCGGTCATCCCGGGCCGCAAACCCAGTGTTCCCAGTGGAATTTGTCGGGCAGCCATGGGATTTCGAGCCAAAATACGCTTTGGCCGCCTCCGGACGCGGGTCGGCTCTTCAATCCTCAGTAACGGCCCTTAGCGTTAAGAAAGCGTTGATCGGCTTGTTACAAGTCGAAAAGGTGACGCGTCGGTGATGCTCCATCCACACACATGCGCCAAAATGCATCCATTAACCGCGCCGCGCGATTGCGCGCGGCGGAGGGTAAAGGAATAGTAAAGAGAAGGGCTTGGCCCACTCTCTGTCCGACTTGAGCTGTCTATGTCGTCCGGTCCTTCCACGCCGTCTGGATCTGATTCGAAACGTCAACGCGTTCTCCCGGTTCCCAAGGCCGCGGCGAACACGCGGACGTTCGAGCCGGATTCCTCGATCGTCTCCGACATCATCCCTTCGCCGAACCATGGCGACCGCAACAAGGGACGGCAGCCGGATATGATCCTGCTGCACTACACCGGCATGCCCGACGTCGAGGGCGCGCTGGCGCGGCTGTGCACGGCGGGCACCGAAGTGTCGGCGCATTACGTCGTGCTGGAGGACGGCCGCATCGTGCAATGCGTGCCCGAGGCCAAGCGCGCCTGGCACGCGGGCGTCTCGTCCTGGGCCGGCGAGGACGACATCAACTCCTGCTCGATCGGCATCGAGATCATCAATCGCGGCCATGACTGGGGCTATCCGGAATATCCGTCGCGCCAGATCGCCGCCGTGATCACGTTGTGCCGCGGCATCATGCTTCGCCGCAACGTCGCCGCGCACCGGGTGCTCGGCCATTCCGACGTCGCGCCGGCGCGCAAGAAGGATCCCGGCGAGAAATTTCCGTGGCATTCGCTGGCCAATTCCGGCGTCGGACACTGGGTGACGCCCGCGCCGGTCGTGCGCGGCGAGAGCCTGATGCTCGGCACCATCAGCGACGAGGTGCTGAGCCTGCAGCAGGCGCTCGCCCGATACGGCTACGGCGTGCCGCTCACCGGCAAATACGACGCCGCGACGATGGAAGTCGTCACCGCCTTCCAGCGCCATTTCCGCCCGGCGCGGCTCGATGGTGTCGCGGATCACTCGACGCTGTCGACATTGCAGGCGTTGCTCGCAAGCCTGCCGACGGATGCGACGGCAGTCGCGGCGAAGTAACGGCGCAAGCCACACACTCCGGTCATTGCGAGCGCAGCGAAGCAATCCAGACTGCCTCCGCGGAAAGAGTCTGGATTGCTTCGTCGCTTCGCTCCTCGCAATGACGGAATGCGTGGCGACTACTCCATCTCCCGCATCCGTCGCGCATAGAGCCGCCGCAACGGCTCCAGCTGCGTCGCCGCCGTCGCGGCGACATACGCCTCGCGCGCTTCGTCCTTGCGCCCAAGCCGTCGCAACAGATCCGCGCGCACCGCAGGCAACAGCTCGTAGCCGCCAAGCCCGCCGCGCGCGGTGATCGCGTCGACGAGATCGAGCGCGCGCGCCGGGCCGTCGACCATCGAGACTGCGGCGGCGTGGTTAAGCTCGATCACCGGCGACGGATTGATGCGCAAGAGCACTTCGTAGAGGCCAGCGATCTGCGGCCAGTCGGTCTGCTCGTAGCTCGGCGCACGGGCATGCAGCGCGGCGATCGCGGCCTGCACAGCATAGGGCTGCGGGCGGCCAGGCACGCGGAGCGCGTCGTCCACGAGACGCAGACCTTCCTCGATCTGCACACAATTCCAGAGCGAACGATCCTGCTCTTCCAGCAGAACGACGTCGCCGGCTGTGGTCTCGCGCCCGGCACGGCGCGCATCGTGCAGTAACATCAAGGCGAGCAGGCCTTTGATCCCGGCGCGATCCGGCATCAGCCGGTCGAGCAACCGGCCGAGCCTGATCGCTTCGACCGCGAGATCGGGCCGCATCAAATCCGCGCCCGAGGTCGCAACATAGCCTTCGGTGAAGACGAGATAGATCACGGCGAGCACGCCGTTGAGCCGCGGCGCAAGCGCGGCGTGCTCGGGCACTTCATAAGGAATGCCGGCGAGCCTGATCTTCTGCTTGGCGCGGACGAGGCGCTGCGCCATCGCATCCTCGCCGACGAGAAAGGCGCGCGCGACCTGCGCCATGGACAGCCCGCAGACGGTGCGCAGCGTCAGCGCGACCTGGACCTCGATGGCGAAGGCTGGATGGCAGCACGTGAAGATCAGCCGCAGCATATCGTCATCGAGCGTTGCTGGCGGCTCGTCGCGCGCCTGCGCGTTGAACTCGAGCTCATGCACGAGCGCCCGCTGCTTGCCGCGGAACACGGCCTGCCGCCGGATGCGATCGATCGCCTTGTTGCGACCGACATTGACCAGCCAGGCGCGCGGATTATCGGGCACCTCGCCCGCCGACCAGCGCTCCAGCGCGACCGCGAAGGCATCCTGGAGCGCGTCCTCGGCGAGATCGAAATCGCCGACGAGGCGGATCAGCGTGGCAAGCACCCGCCCCGCCTCGTCGCGAAAAATCCGAGCGATGTCGGCAGGACAGATCACTTGTAGATCATGACCGGCCTGACTTCGATGGATCCCTCTTTGGCCTCGGGAATCCGAGCAGCCAGTCCGACGGCGGTGTCCAGATCCTTGGCCTCGACCAGATAGTAGCCGGCGAGTTGCTCGCGAGTCTCCGCGAAGGGACCGTCGGTCGTCAGGGTCTTGCCCTCGCGCACGCGCACGGTGGTCGCCGTCGTGGTCGGCTGAAGCCCGTCGCCGGCCTTGAAATGGCCGCTCTGGACGATGGACTGCGTGTAAGTGCCGTACTCCGCCGACAGCGCCTGACGGTCCGCGGGGGACATGTTGATCATTTTCGCTTCGTTCCGGTAGATCAGCAGTAGGTACTGCATGGCTTACTCCTGTTGTTCGGCCTGATTGCCGACATCCAGTCGAACGGGGCCAACATCAAACGACATCCTCGGGATAATTATTCGATATCAGGGGACGAGATCATTTGTAGATCATCACGGGCCTGACTTCGATCGAGCCGTCCCTGGCTCCGGGAATCCGCGCGGCCATCGCGATCGCTGCGTCGAGGTCTCTCGCCTCGACGAGATAATAGCCGCCGAGTTGCTCGCGGGTCTCGGCGAACGGACCATCGGTCGCGAGTACCTTGCCGTCGCGAACGCGAACGGTGGTCGCAGTCGAGGTCGGCTGGAGCCCGTCGCCGGCCTTGAAGTTGCCGCTCTGGACGATGGACTGGGTGTAGGCGGAATACTCCGCCAACAGCTTCTGGTAATCTGCGGGGTCCATCTTGCTCTGTTGAGCTTCGTTCCGGTAGATCAGCAGCAAATACTGCATCGCTTAACTCCTGTTGCTCGGCTGGATTGCCGGCATCCAGTCGAACCGGGCCCACGCCCAACGACATGTTCAGGATAAATTATTCGCAGCCGGCGTGCGCGGCGATCTCTGCTTGACGGAACCGTCACAAATGCCCCATGCGTAGCCGGTCAGTCGGCCGGACGGCCGCTCCGGCAGGTGCCGAAAGGCCGCCGGGGAGGAAAGTCCGGGCTCCCTTGACATACGGTGCCGGATAACGTCCGGCGGGGGCAACCCCAGGGAAAGTGCCACAGAGAACGAACCGCCCGCCGACGCCCCTTCGGGGCTCTGGCGCGGCAAGCCCTCGGGCCTGCCGTGCCGTAGCAGCGCAAGCTGCGTAGGCAGGTAAGGGTGAAAAGGTGCGGTAAGAGCGCACCGCGGCTCCGGCAACGGAGCCGGCATGGTAAACCCCACCGGGAGCAAAACCGAATAGGGACGGCGTAGCGGGCTGTTCGCGCAAGCGATAACGCCGCGGGGCGATGTCAGGCCCGCCGTCCGGGTAGGTTGCTCGAGGCCATGTGCAAACATGGTCCCAGAGGAATGGCCGTCACGTATCGTTCGCGCAAGCGGACGGTGCCTTACAGAACCCGGCTTACAGGCCGGCTGATATCTTGCAACGAGGGGTTCGATGCTGACCGCATCGAGCCCCTCACCATTTTGACCCGGCTGTCATTCCGGGGCGTGCGCAGCACGAGCCCGGAATCCATTCATCCACCGACTCTGCCGCCTGATGGATTCCGGGCTCTCGCTTCGCGAGCCCCGGAATGACGGCTGCGAACTAAGCGACAATCTCGTTCAACACGCCCATCAAAGCCTCGGGCGCCGTCACGTTCGGCGCATGACTCGCATCGAGCTCGAAATAGCGCCAGCCCTCCTCGTTCTTCGTGCGCTTCGCGAACTGCCCGAACACATCGCCCGGCGGAATGCGCCTGCAATAGATGTAGCTGCGCGGCATCGCCGGCTCGCCATGCTCGAGCTTGAGCCTCGTCTCGAAACATTTGATCGGCATGTTGATGCGGCGCGCATTGAGCCAGTCGAGATCGGCCTGCGGCGTATCCGGCGGCGGTGGATTCGGCGGGATGCGGTAGCCGTCGCCCGCGGCAGTCGCCTTGCGCATCGGCTCGCGGCCGCCCTCGTTGAGATCGAACAGCGACTGGCCGTCACGCGGCACGAAGGCGTCGAGATAGATCAGTTGCGTGACGCGCTCGCGCGCGCGGTCGGCAACACCGGTCGCGACCATGCCGCCATAGCTGTGGCCGAGCAGCACGATGTCGTCGAGGTCCTCGAACTTGATGACGTTGAGGATGTCCTGGATGTGCGTATCCAGATCGATCGCGGGACTGGCCAGATGCGCGCGCTCGCCAAGCCCGGTGAAGGTCGGCGCCACCAGGCGGTGGCCGGCCTGCGCCATCAGCGGATGCATCTTCTTCCAGGCCCATCCGCCGGACCATGCGCCATGACAGAGCAGAAAAGTCTTCGCGCGTGCGGCCATCGGCATTTCCATCGTTCTTGTTTCTACGATGGAGTGTAGCCGCCGCGCGCGCGATGTAAACGCTGCGGCCCCTCAGGCCGCGCGGGTGTTCACCTTCACGAGGACGGGCGCGACGGCCTCGCGGCGCAGCTTGCCCGCCTCAAAACCATGCATGCCGATCTGCCATTGCAGGCCGACGATGGCGCCCTTGGTCGGTTGCAGCAGCGCGAGCGAAGCGAACAGCGTTACCGGCAACCACACGGCCAGTTGCAGCCAGACCGCCGGCGCGTAGGCCGTCTCGACCGCGAGGATCGCCGGCACCACGAGATGGCCGACTACGACCATCACCAGATAAGCCGGGAAGTCATCGGCGCGCTGGTGAAACAGCTCCTCGCCGCAATGGTCGCAGCTGTCGGCCACTTTCAGGAAGCGCCCGAACATATGTCCTTCGCCGCAGTTCGGGCACTTGCCCAAGAAGCCGCGCCACATCGCCTTCGTGAGAGAGACTGAACCGGTTGCCATGACAGCACCTCTTCCTTTTCGCTGATCCATACAATAATATCTTGTATCCATACATTCAAAGGATATGGGCCTAAATTGCATGGATTGGACCCCTACAATCTCGGAGCTGAGCGGGCCGCGCTACCAGCGCATCGTCGAGGCCATGGAGGCCGACATCGCCGCGGGCCGGCTGGTGCGCGGCCAGCAGCTGCCGACGCAGCGCGCGCTGGCGAAGGCCCTCGGCATCGACCTCACCACGGTGACGCGTGCCTACACCGAGGCGCGGCGCCGCGGCATCATGGAAGCCCGGGTCGGACAAGGCTCATTCGTATCCGAGACCAGCGCGCGCCGCGCGGTCGACATGCCGCACCCGGTCGCGATCGACCTCTCGATGAACGTGCCGCCGCATCCGCTCGAAGCGCAACTCGATGAGCGGATCATTGCCGGGATGGAAGCCATCCGCGCGCAATCGGGCCTGACGGCGCATCTCAACTATCAGCCGCCCGGCGGCAGCGCGCATGAGCGCGAGGTCGCGGCCCGCTGGATGCGTGCACGCGTTTCGCACGCACACGCCGACAGGCTCGTGATCTTTCCCGGTACGCAGACGATCCTGTTCAACCTGCTCGCTCAGCTCGCGCGGCCCGGCGACGTCGTGCTGACGGAAGCCCTCACCTTCCCCGGCATCAAGGCCGCCGCGGCGCGGCTCGGCGTCAAGCTCGTCGGTGTCGCCATGGATGATGGCGGCATCCTGCCCGATGCGCTGGCGAAGACCTGTCGCGCGCACAGGCCGAAGGCCGTCTATCTCATTCCGACGCTGCACAATCCGACCACCGCGACGCTTTCCGCCGAGCGGCGCAACGCCATCGCAAAGATCATCAGCGATGCCGATACGGCGCTGATCGAGGACGATGCCTATGGGCTGCTCGACCGTTCGGCATCGCCGATCGCAAACCTCATTCCGGAGCGGACCTATCTCGCGACCACGCTGTCGAAATGCATCGCGCCGGCGCTGCGCGTCGCCTATCTCTTGACGCCCGACGACGCCGCGCAGCGCGACATGCGTGCCGGCCTGCAGGCCACCGTGCAGATGCCGGCGCCGCTGATGGTCGCGCTGGTGACGCATTGGATCGAGAACGGCATCGCCGATCGCATCATCACCGCCATCCGCAACGAGGCGATCGGCCGCCAGCAGCTTGCGCAGCGCGCGCTGAAAGGCATTCAATTCCTGGCCAAGCCCGCCGCCCATCATCTCTGGCTGCGGCTGCCGGAGGGCCGCCCCGACGTCGCCGCGCATCTGTTGCGGAATGGACTTGCAGTCGTCGCCGGCGACGCTTTCACCGTGGACGGAACACCGCCGCATGCCGCGCGCGTCTCGCTCGGCGCCGCGCGCAATCGATCGGAGCTGACGGAAGCGCTGCGCATCCTGGTCGGCGCGCTGCACAGGCCGGCCGACACGAGGCAGATCGTCTAGGCTCTTCTTATCGGTGGTGACGGCGGTGGCGCGGGCGAACGACCGGCGTCACGCCTGACGAATAAGCCGCATAGGCCTCGCTCGGTGCCACTGTCTCGCCACGAGCCGCGCGCGCCGCAGGCGTGAGCTGGCCGCCGTTCAGCACATCGCGGTCGGGATGGGCGGCCTGATAGGCCGCGGGTTCGGAGAACTGCGCCTGCGCCATCGTCGGCATCAGGGCCGCCGCAGACAGCAGCGCGGCTGCAACGGCAATCTTCGTGCGGGTCATGGTCGTTCTCCATCATCTCGTTCGGGGAAAGGCCAATGAGAGCGCATCATGGCGTCGGGCAGGCCCCCGGATTGAAGTATGGTCATCATGTAGGCCTGCCTTTGGCGAAAGCCCGCGGTTGGGGATCACGCTTGCGTGCGGTTTTGGAATTGACCTGCACGGCCGCAGCCGTGCTATGCGGGCGTTGGCGATCAACAGTTCGGGATCGCCCATTGCGACAAGGACAATCTGTTGGAAACGCTCACTTATGCGCTGCTGCTGTTCGGCGCGCTGGCCGGCGGCTTCGTCTCGGGACTGGCCGGCTTCGGGACCGCGCTGATGGCGCTCGGCATCTGGCTCTACGTCCTGCCGCCCTCGCTCGCGGTGCCCCTGGTGCTGATCTGCTCGGTGATCGCGCAGACCTCGACGCTGCCGTCGATGTGGAAGAGTTTCGACCTGTCGCTGGTCTGGCCGTTCCTGATCGGGGGCCTGATCGGCGTGCCGCTCGGCACCATGCTGATCGCCTCCGCCGATCCAAAAGTATTCAAGCTGAGCGTCGGCGTGCTGATCCTGATCTTTTCGACCGCTCTCTATCTCAACAAGAGGCCCCTCGCCGTGACGTTCGGTGGCCGCATTGCCGACGGCGCGATCGGCTTTGCCGGCGGCATTCTCGGCGGCCTCGCCGGATTGTCCGGGCCGCTGCCGATCCTCTGGGCCAATATCCGCGGCTGGAACAAGCACGAGCGGCGCGGCATCTTCCAGCTCTTCAATTTCACCGTGCTCGCGACCGCGCTGGTGTTGCAGACGGCGTCGGGTCTCGTCGAATTCAAGGTGGTCTGGCTCGCGCTGGTCGCCTTCCCGGGCACGCTGATCGGCGCCTGGGCCGGCGCCCGCGTCTATCACGCACTGAACGACAAGCATTTTGGCGACGTCGTGCTCGGCCTGTTGTTCCTGTCGGGCCTCACCCTCGTCTGGAACAGTATTGCCGCGCTTTAGGTGCGCGTCCTCTTCGCCGCGAGCGCCATGCCGCCGGCGACGCCGACACCGAGCACGTAGATCCAGCCCGAGGTGAAATCGAACAGATGCGTGTTGAGCAGTGAGGACAGCATGTTCTGCACCACGACCAGCATACCGATCCAGCAGGCTAGCCCCTCGCCGCGAAACATCAAGAGGTGCGCGATCCACAGCGCGTAGAGGACCAGCACGCCGACCATCCCCCACTGCACGGCATTGCTCAGGGGCTGATTGTGCGGGTTGCTGACGATCTCGCCGCGCAGCGGGTCGTCGTGCGGATTGGCGGCCACGCCGGCGAACAGACCGCGGATCGAGCCGGTGCCGTGGCCGATCAGCGGCGCGTCGGCGATGAACCCAAGGGACTTCCGCCAGTATTCGAGACGCGAGCCCATGCCGCTAATCGAATTGTTGTCGGCCTCCAGGCTCCTTTCATAATCGCTCTGGAACTTGCCGACGGTCGCGCGCAGATGCGGCGAGACGGCCCAGAGCGCTACGGCGATCAACGCCGTCGCAGCGCCGGCAACGAGCGCCACCCGCCAGCGCAGATGCAGCAGTGCAAACACCACGAGCAGGACCGGCAGCGTCACCAGCGCCGTGCGCGAGACCACGACGAACATCATGTTGGCGAGGAAGCCGAGCGCCAATACGGCGAACAACGCCGCGATCCGAACGCGGCCCTGCTGGACCAGCGTCACGATCGGGTACACCAGCGCGATCGCACAGAGCGCGAATTCCTGGCTCTGGTCGATATAATTGCGCACGGCGATCCCGCTCTCGACCTGGTAGGGCCCGCGCGACAGATAGAGCTTCAGCGAGAGCCTGGGATCGATCGCGACAGTGAAGGAGTACAGCATGAGCAGCGTGCAGGAGACCAGGAACGCCGCAAAAACCCATTTGCCGTAGGGCCAGCGCTCGAACTGGTAGATCAGCAGCGGGATCACCAGCAGTTTTGCCGGCGGCCCGAGCGCGTGCAGCCGCTCGGCCCAGGGCGCAACCGACCAGAGCGTGCCGACGAGTGCCAGCACGAACAGCGCGATCGGCAGCAGGCAGATCGGGCGCAGCAGCGAGCGCGGGAGTTCGCGAAGGTCGATGAAAGCAAAGGCGATCAGCCAGGGCACGAGCGCAAAAGTCACGCCGGTGGTGCTCCAGGGCAGCAGCAACGCGACCAGCGCGACGAAGCGGGCCGGTGTGCGGTAGCGCGCCGCCCAGATCGCGGAGAGCCAGGACGCTCGTCCTTGCTCGTTCAACACCTCGGTCATTGCTGTCCCTTGCAGATTCGCGGCCCACCCACGGCGCGGCAAACTAGCCGGAGCCGTGGGTGGGCGACAAGCGCGCGTCCGTTCAATCTGCTACGCGGGCTCGCGCATTGGAGGCACAACCGGCTCGGGATTTGCCGGCTTCGCGACCTTCTCCTGTGCCGGCAGCGCAAGGCGCTTTCTGAACTCCCGGAGCAACAGCCACACGCTCAGGGCGGCCTGTAGCGTGGTCGTCGCGATCGACAAATACCAGACATGCTCCATCCGGAAGCCCGGCCACGTCGAGAGCCAGATCGACGGCAGGGAATAGGTGAGAACCCGCGTCGCCGAGGTCCACAACACCGGCTTGGTGTTGCCAAGCCCCTGAAACATGCTGGAGCAAGTAAAGATCAGCCCCTGCGCCACCATGTTGAGCGAGACGAGGCGCAGAAACAGCGACGCAACCGCCATCGTCTCCTGATCCCTGGAGAAGCCGGCAAGCAACAGACCGGGCGCGAACTGCGCGAGTATCATGAAGACAATCATCACGGCGGTCGCGATAAGCGACGCCTTGACAAAGGTCTCCCGCACACGTGCTCCATTGCCGGCGCCGAAATTCTGGCCGGCGATGGGCCCTGCAGCGAGGGCGATGGCGAGCGCCGGCATCTGGATCAGCCCGAGGAGACGCGTCCCGATGCCAAACCCCGCCTGCGCCGCCGGGCCAAAAATGCTCAGCACGTAATAGCCCACGGCCATGATGATGAAGATCATCGCAAATTCCCCGCCTGCGGGCAGGCCGACATTGAGGATTCTCTTCCACTGCCGCAGCTGCGGCCGCCACTGCTCGGGGTGAAACGCGACGTAGCGCTCCAGCTTGAGGAAATAGCCGAACAGCATCAGCACGCCGACGAAGACGGCGATCGAGCTGGCAAGGCCGGCACCGGCGACACCGAGCGCATGTCCGGTGCCCCAGCCCGTGATCAGGACCGGCGCCAGCGCGATGTTGATGACCACGGCCAGCGCCTGCACCAGCATGCTCGGCCGCACGATGCCGGTCGCCCGCAATGCGGAAGCCATCACTTGCGTGGCGAATTGCAGCGCCAGCGCCGGCATAAACCAGAGCAGATAAACGGTACCGGCTTCGACCGTAGCTTCGTCGGCTGCAACCGCGCGCATGTAGGGGCGCGACAGCGCGAGGCCCGCGACCAATGTCAGGATCCCGAACAGCACCGACAGGACGACCGACTGGTTGAAGACCAGATTGGCGTCGTCGCGGTCCTTCCGCCCCACGGCGTGCGCCATCAGCGCAACCGTGCCGACGCCGAGCACCTGCATCAGCGCGTTGACCAGAAAGCCCGCATTACCGGCCGCCGCGACGCCGGCGATCGCCGCCTCGCCCAGACCCGAGACGAAATACAGATCGACGAGCTGACAGATCATGATCGTGATCATGCCGACCACGATCGGAGGCGCCATGCTCAGGATGTGGCTCACGATGGAGCCGCGCGTCAGGTCCTTCATCTCATTCCATCCTTAACGGCGTGACCGCGGGACTTTCGTCCCGCTGCCGCGCGCCTCTCATTCCGCCGCCGCGATGCGCCCGAGCTCCACCACCTGGCGCTCGAACAGACCGCGATAGATGCCGCCGGGCTTGCTCGCGAGCATGGCATGGGTGCCTTGCTCGACGATCTCGCCGCGGTCGAACACCAGGATCCGATCGAGGCTGCGCACCGTCGACAGCCGGTGCGCGATCACGATCGAGGTCCGGCCCTTCATCAGCCGCTCCATCGCCTGCTGGATCAGCGCCTCCGATTCCGAATCGAGGCTCGAGGTCGCCTCGTCCAGGATCAGCACCGGCGCATCCGCCAGGAAGGCGCGCGCCAGCGCCACGCGCTGCCGCTCGCCGCCCGACAGCTTCACGCCACGCTCGCCAACCAACGTGCCGTAGCCCTTCGGCAGGCGCAGGATGAAGTCGTGCGCGTTCGCCAGCCGCGCCGCGTGCTCGATCGCCTCCAGGCTGGCACCGGGCCGGCCATAGGCGATGTTCTCCGCAAGCGTGCGGTGGAACAGGATCGGCTCCTGCTGCACGATCGCGATCTGGCTGCGCAGCGATTGCTGCGTAGCGAGCGCGATGTCCTGCCCGTCGATCAGCACGCGACCACCGGAGACGTCGTACAGCCGCTGCACCAGCTTGACGAAGGTCGTCTTGCCGGAGCCGGAGCGGCCGACCAGGCCGACGCGCTCGCCGGCGCGGATCGTGACCGACAGTCCGTCATACAGTGGCGCGCGATGGCCGCCATAGTGGAACGTGACGTCGTCGAATACGATCTCGCCGGCCTCGATCGCGATCGGTCGCGCACTGGCCGCATCGGCAATCCCGATCGGCTCGCCATGGATCGCCACCAATTCGTCCATGTCGTTGACCGAGCGCTGGAGGTTGTTGATGTGCATGCCGACGTCGCGCAGATAGGCGTGGATGACGTAGTAGCTCGTCAGCACATAGGTGACGTCACCGGGCGACGCGTGCCCGGACATCCACAGCAGCACCGCGCCGCCGATCACGGACGCACGCAGGCATAGCAGCAGCGAGAGCTGCGCCATGGCCGTGTAGTTGTAGCGAAACCAGGTCCGCCGCACGCGCACGCGCCAGCGGTTGATGACGCGGGCGAGCCGCGTATCCTCGCGCGCTTCGGCGCCGAAGGATTTCACTACGGCGTTGCAGGTCAGCGCGTCCGCCAGCGTACCGCCGACCTTGGTGTCCCAGGCGTTGGAGACGCGCGCGGCCGGCGCGATGTAGCGCGTCGAGAACAGCACGGTGATGGCGACGTAGAAAAGCGCGCCCACCGCGATCACCGCGCCGAGCGACGTCCAGTGCAGGCCGATCAGGACCATGGAGCCGATCAACACCAGCAGAGACGGCGCCAACGCCATCAGGATGGTGTCGTTGAGCAGGTCGAGCGCCCACATGCCGCGGGTGACCTTGCGCACCGTGGAGCCGGCAAAGGAGTTGGCGTGCCAGTCGGTCGAGAAGCGCTGCACGCGCGTGAAGGCCTCCTGGGCGACATCCGACATGATCTTGAGCGTGAACGGGACGATCGCCTGGAGACCGATCAACCTCAGCACCACGGACGCCGCTCCGAGCGCCACGATGGCGCCGAACGCAACCAGCGCCGCGCGGCGCGCGTCGGGATCGGACGAGCCGCGCGTCAGCGCATCGACCAGATGTCCGGAGAATACCGGCATGAACAGGTCGGCGATGGTTGCGCCCAGCAGGCCGCCGGCCACGATCAGGCCGCGTCCGGGCTGCTTCAGCCAGTGCCGGAATACGAAGGGCAGCACCACGCGTATGGCCGCGGGCCTTTTTGACAGAGAGGTCATGACATTATCCGGCCGCTTTCGGCGCAGGCCGGCTCCATCGACGGACGCAAGTCCGCCACGGAGGGCTGACCGGCGTCACTCACAACTGATTTTGACTTGGGAAGTGGAGAGATCGGGACTCGTGACCCGATCGAATCTGGCGGAAGAGGCCTCTAACAGGCCGCCGACATACCGAACCAGAACATCGAACGCGGGCGTACGATCTGCGAGTGCGACGAAATCATGCAAATCTCTCCCTGGCTCGATTGAATGAGGTGCGCTTTATAGATGTATCGTTTCCGGTTTGCAACGGGGCCCCCGCGAATTCATGGACGAGTGTTGCAATTTGGTGCGTGGCGCCTTGGTCCGGCATCGCCGCCGCCTCAATCTCCGCTGTCATGCCCCGGCTTGACCGGGGCATCCAGTACTCCGCGGCGATAGTTAGCTCACACAACTTCCGCTGCGGAGTACTGGATCGCCCGCCTCCGCGGGCGATGACACCTCGTAAGCCGCTTGCCTAATGCGCGTCGCCGCCACCGGTCATCGAGGCCGGTTTGCTCAGCAGCGTGACCAGCAGGCTGAGGCCGAGATAGAACAGCGTCAGCGCGAAGAAGGCGTCGCCAAAGCTCATCACCACGGCCTGGCGGTGCACGATCTGGCTGAGCTGCTTCATCGCCATCAGCGTGGAATCGCCGAGCCCCTGGAATTTCTGCATGAACATGGTCAGGGTTTCGGTCGCGGTCGCATTGCCCCAGGTCACCCGCTCCTGAAGGCGGGTGATGTGCAAATCGGTGCGGTTGTTGAGCACGGTGTTGATGACGGCAAGGCCGACCGCGCCGCCGAGATTGCGCATCAGGTTGAACAGGCCGGAGGCGTTCTTCACCCTGTCGGGCGCCAGCGTTCCGAGCGCGATGTTGTTGGTCGGCACCATCGCGAACATCATGCCGATGCCGCGCAGGATCTGCGGCACCAGCAGCTCGTAGAAATCGTAGTCGCGCGTGATCCAGGTCATCTGGTAGGAGCCGATCGCGAACACGATGAGGCCGAACGCGATCATGTAGCGCATGTCGACCTTCACCATGAGACGGCCAACCAGCGGCGCGACCAGGAACATGGTGATGCCCGAGACGAACATGGTCTCGCCGATCATCAGCGCGCTGTAGCCGCGCACTTCGGCGAGGTAGCGCGGATAGATGTAGGTCAGGCCGTAGAGCCCGATACCGATGCAGAACTGCAGGACGCAGCCGACCGCGAAATTGCGGTTGGAGAAGGTGCGCAAATTGACGATCGGCTCGGCCGCGGTGAACACGCGCCAGAAGAAGGCGATCGCCGAGACCGCGCAGATCCAGGCGCAGATCGCGACGGACGTGTCCTGCATCCACTCATGTTGCGGACCTTCCTCCAGCACATATTCCAGCGTGCCGAGGAAGCCGGCCATGAAGAGCAGGCCCCACCAGTCGAAGCGGTCGAGCAGCTCGAAATGCGGCTCGTCGAAATCGACCAGCGCCAGCACGCCCAGCGTAATGCCGATGCCGGGCACGACGTTGATGAAGAACAGCCAGTTCCACGACATCAGATCGGTGATGTAGCCGCCGACCGTCGGGCCGATCGTGGGAGCCAGGGTCGCAACAAGCCCGATGATGGGACCGACGATGTGGAATTTGGAGCGCGGGAATACAGTATAGGCCGAGGCGAACACGGTCGGGATCATGCCGGCGCCCAAAAAGCCCTGAAGGGCACGCCAGAGGATCATCTCCTCGATCGTGGTGGCGAAGCCGCAGAGCAGGCTCGAGGCGGTGAAGCCCGCGGCCGAGATCGCGAACAGCAGCCGCGTGCCGAAAGCGCGCGACAAAAAGCCCGACAGCGGGATCGCGATCACCTCGGCGATCAGATAGGCGGTCTGGACCCAGGCGACCTCGCTGGAGCTTGCCGACAGGCCTGCCTGGATTTCACTGAGGGACGCCGAGACGATCTGGATGTCCAGGATCGACATGAACATCCCGAACACCATGATGATGAAGGCGAACAGCCGCTTCGGCGCGATGCGCTCCGAGTCGGGGTTCGCCATCATGGCGGGTGAGGCGGTGGTGGCGTTGGCCATGGTCTGACCTCGCAGCGCTCGATTTGTGGCTACTGCGGGTGGATCGCGGTGGGATCGTCGAGATCGATCTCGCTGTCGGCGTCGGCGGCGCCCTTGTTGGTATCGACGGTCGCATAGACCGACATGCCGGCGCGGAGCAGGTTCTGCTTCGCCACCGACTTCGGCACGCGGATGCGGACCGGCACGCGCTGCACGATCTTGGTGAAGTTGCCGGTGGCGTTGTCGGGCGGCAGCAGCGTGAACACCGAGCCGGAGCCCGCTGCGATGCTGTCGACGATTCCGGAGAACTTGCGCATGCCGTAGGCATCGACCTTGATCGTCACCGGCTGGCCGGGACGGATGCGCTTGAGCTGGGTTTCCTTGAAATTGGCGTCGATATAGACGTCGTCGAGCGGCACGATGTTGCCGAGACGCTGGCCGACCGCGACGAAGTCGCCGGCGCTGACCAGGCGGTTCGAGAACGTGCCGTCGACCGGCGCGCGCACCGCGGTGAAGGCGAGATCGCGCTCGGCCTTGGCGAGCGAGGTCTTGAGCTCGGCGAGCTGCGCCTGCGCTTCGGCCTGCTGCGCCTTGGTGACGTGGACATTGCTGACCGCGACGTCGTAGGCGGCCTGGGCGGCCTTGACCGCGGCGGCGCCCTGGTCGCGTCCGGCTTCCGAGCTTTCGAACGTGGCGCGCGAAGCAAAGCCCTTGCTGCTCAGCGCCTGCTGGCGCTCATAATCGAGATCGGCGCGCTTGAGGCCCGCCTCGGCCGAGACGAGCTGCGCCTTGGCCTGTGCAACCTGGCTGTCGAGCGCTGCAATCTGGCGGCCGATGCGATCGATGGTGGCCTGCTGGGTCGCGATCCTGGTCGCGGCGGCATCGACCGCGATCTTATAGTCGCCGTCATCGATGCGGAAGACGACGTCGCCGGCGCGCACGGTCGTGTTGTCGCCGGCGAGGATCGAAGAGATGTGGCCGGCAACGCGCGCGCCCAGCATGGTGTTGTTGGCGCGGACATAGGCGTCGTCGGTGGAGACGTAGAAGCGGCCGACCAGCGTGTAGTAGCCGGCATAGCTCGCGGCCGCGAGCGCCAGCACGAGGCCAACACCCATCAGGACGAATTTGCGCTTGCCGGGCTTCGGCGCGTCGGCGGCAGCGGGTGCAGCCGGCTTGTCGGTCACGGGCGTCTCCGGCGCCTCATTGGTGCGGCGCTTGGTTTCCTCGGCCACATGAGAGCGCAACTGCTCGGCAAGGGCGACGGATTTCTCGGTCGCAGCTTCACTGCCGGCATGCCCCGGCGTCGTCTCCACCGCTTCCTGGCGAAGGACGCGCGCAGCCTGGTCTCTCGATACGGCCATAAAGGCCTCCCCAACAAAAAAAGCGGCGACCAGGGACGGCCCTCCTGCGGCCGGTTCCCTTTCGCCCATTCCAAATATCATTGACCGAACGGTTCGGTCAACATAGATAATATTCCCGGGCAGGACCCTACTGGCCCGAATCCTTTATTTGGGTTTCATGGGTCGGGCCCGATCCAGAAACCTTCCGAGACGCTGAACCAATGGTTGTAGCCGGCCGCGAACATCTCCACGTCGTCCAAGAGGAGGACAGCTCCAAGCGCCGCCAGATCCTGGACGGAGCCCGCAAGGTGTTCATGGATCTCGGTTTCGACGGCGCCAGCATGGGCGAGATCGCGCGCGCGGCGCAGGTCTCCAAGGGCACGCTCTACGTCTACTTCGCCGACAAATGCGCGCTGTTCGAAGCCATCCTCGAGCAGGAGGCGCTCCAGCACGGCCAGGTCGTTTTCAATTTCGATCCCGCGCGCGACGCCGAGACCACGCTGAAGGATTTTGGCCAGGCCTATATCCATCTGCTGTGCCGGCCCGGCGGCGGTTCGGCGATCCGCACCGTGATGGCGATCGCCGAGCGCATGCCTGACGTGGGCCGCCGCTATTATCTGCGCGTGCTGGACAAGACCATCAACCGGCTCTCCGAATATCTCAAAATCCATGTCGCCTCCGGCGACCTCAAGATCGACGATTGCGATCTGGCAGCGTCACAGTTCATGGAGCTGTGCAAGGCCTCGCTCTTCCTGCCGTTCGTTTTCCAGGCCGCGCCTGCGCCGTCGGAAGAGCGCATGACCGAGGTCGTCGACAGCGCGACGCGGATGTTTCTGGCGGCGTACCGCGCGAAGTAGCAGCGGCGTGCCACTCGTTGCGCAGCCCGCTGCCGCGGCATTATATTAAGCGCCATGTCCCGTGATCTTCGCCCGCCTGTCGATATCCTCCATTACGAGATCGTCCAGGAACAGGCCTCAGCGCTTGGACGGATGGGCAGTGCACTCGAACAGAGTCTTGCGCGCCTGCGCGAATTCGACGCCGCTCACGCGCGCTCGGAAGTGCCGGCCTCAATGCAAGCGGCGCGGCGCAAGCTGGTGATGGAAGCCGGCCAGGCGCTCTGGATGCTCGTGGTGCAACGGGAGGCGACCGGCTTGCGCGACAGCCGCCATATCATGCGGACCTACAACGTTCCGGGCGAGGTGCAGCGGTGCATGGGGCTGGTCCCCGCACCGTCGAAGCCGGCCTCGAAGTGACTGTCCGGCACCCAGGGACTAGGCCCCGATCTCTTCCATCTTGCGCCACCCATGCAGGACGCGGCGCCCCTCCCGGGTGAATGCGAAGCAATTGCCGCCGCCGGCCGCCTGATCGTGAACGCGATCGATGGCATGACCGGCTTGGTGACAGAACAGCAGCGTGCCGACGGCACCGTGGCCAACGAAGAGAACGTCGCCCGGGCGATTGCGGGATAGCACCGCCTCGGTCTCGCGCACGATGCGCGCCTGCGCATCGACGGCGCGCTCCCAGCCGCGGACGTTGAGATGTGGCTGCGCGAAAAACTGGTCGGCGACCTCCTCGAACTCGGCCGGTTTCAGGAAGCCGGTCGCTGAACGGTCGTTCTCATGCATGGCCTCGCGGATCTCGATCATGAGTCCGAGGCGGCCCGCGATGATCTCCGCGGTCTCGATCGCCTTGCGCTCGGCGCTCGAGACGATCTGCGTGGTGCTCGCGAGCCAGCCCGCATTCGCCGCGGTCTCAGTGCGCGCGCGACCGACCGAACTCAGGCCCCATTGCGGCACGGGCACCGTGGGATCTATTTGCACCTGCGGATGGGTGAGATAGCGGACGATATCGGCGGGCATCTTACTCGTCGGCGTACTCGTCCTCTTCCTGCTTGCGCGTCGCGCTCTTGCGCGTTCCGAGCGAGCCCGTGACATAGGGATCACGCCGACCGGCGTAAGGGTTGCGCTGCTGGGCGCGGCCGGCGACCTCGTCGCCCGAGACGGCGGCGGGCTGGCAGATCAGGCGGCGGCTGGCGCGGCGCATCAGATCCACGTGGATATGATCGTAGTGATAGACGTTCGAGCCCGGCGCCAGCACCGTGGTGAAATGCGCGCACGCGCCCGACTGCACGTCGCGCAAAAACCCCTGCTCTTCCGGCATGCCGCGCCAGCCGTCCTTCACGGTGACGCGGCGGCCGTCGGCGAGCACGAAGGCGGCGATGTCGAGCGCGTTGCCGAAGGCGTGCTCGGAAATGTGGGCGTGCGAGTTGCCGTTCATGCCGCGGCAGGAATAGGCGGAGATCTGCTTGATCTCGACGACGCGGGCGCCGAACCAGCGCATCGCCGATGGCTGCACGGTGTCGGCGAGCCAGCGATCGAGCTCGGACACGATCGGACAGGCGAGCGTCGCGGTCGGCTTGATCGCGACGGGGCCGACGGCGATGACGGGATTGCCCTGCGCCGGACCAAGACGCGGCAAAGGTTGCTGCGCGGGCGCCTGCGAGTACGGCGCCGGCCGCGCCGGATAGCTCGGCGCATTCATGTAGCGTGCGGCGCCCGCGGCGTCGGTGCCTTCGGGCGGCAGGTCGATTTCGTCCTCTTGCTGGGCCACGCCGGGCGCGTTCAGCGACATCGGGCCGGGCGCGTTGCCGTAGCCGGAGGGCTGGCGCACCGCGCTCTCGGGATAGTTCGACCGCTGCGGATAGGAGGATGACGGATAGTTCTGGCTCTGCGGAGGGTTCGATCGCGGCTGCGTCACCGGCCATCGCGGCTGGCCGCCGACACTCCCCGGCGGACGCAGTTCCTCGTCGGCAAAGCCATAGCTGCCCGAGGCTTCGCCGATGGCGGCGACCTTCAACGGGAACTCGGCGCCGCACATGCCGGGGCCCGAGATCGGCTCGATGCGGACGAGATCCGGCCCCTCTTTCACCGCGCCCGATTTCAGGCATGCGGCTTCGGCCTCGGCCCGCCACGGTTCGCGTTCGGCCTGGAAAAAGCCGCGTCCGCAACCCGCAAGCGAAACAAGGACGATGGAGCCGACGAGATACAAACGAACTCCGCGCGTCATGCACGCACGTTCGGTGAATTTACTTAAAGACTCTTCAACGTGTTGATTTCAGTGTTCTTTAACCATACCGGCACGCACGCGCGTACGCCGCCAGGCAGCAGCGGAAGCAAGGCTGACTTTTTCGGAGAGAGACTCTCTGTTAACCATGATGCGCTCGCACGGGGGACAGCAGCGGGAGCGACCTTATGACGTTCGCCGGGAGACTGAGCGTTATCACCGCGTGCCTCGCCATGGCCTTTGTCGGCGCCATCGTGCTCGGCATGATCTAGAGACATCACCGACCGCATCACGGGCTTGCCCGGCGGCGCCGGATCATCCGGCCGCCGGGCCTATTGCCGTGCTCAGAAATTCGAACAGGACGATCCCGTGACGCCGCCAATCTTGAAGTCGTGGCAGACGAGACCGGGATTATCAGGATCGGGATAGCCGTCGTCCTTCTCGCGAACCGTATGACTGAAGCGCCAGCCCCGCGTCCGCATGCAGCGCTTGTATTGCGCCGAAGTCGCCGTGCCGTTCTGCGGCGCGCCGAGTTGCGCGTCGCAGAACGCGCTGTCGACATGCAGCGCATCGTCGCCGCGCTGCTGCTTCAGCCTGTTGTTCCAGATGTCGGTGTCGGCGTGGGCCGGGACCGCGCTGCCGATCAGCAGCGCGGCGATGAGGCCGAGACGTTTCATGGTGGCTCTCCTTGCATGCGTCGTCAGCCATCGGTCGCGTGCAAGCGAGATGCAGGTTCGGTGCGGGACGATTACAAATTGGACAGGGGATCTTTCTTTTCCTTCTCCCCTTGCGGGAGAGGGTAAGCAGCACGCCTGCCCGCGAAAGACTACGACCTTGCCCCCCACTGCTGTGATGTCGTGATCACCTTCTGCTGCCGCTCCTCGACGCGCGTCCAGTCGTTGCCGGAGCACCAGAAGCGGCCGAGCGCGCAGGCTTCGACGCGAAGCCTGCCGGAAGCCGTCAGCGTCATCGTCCCATAATAGGTGCTGCCGCTGGAACGGCTGTAGATGCTGCCGGTCCAGGAATCGTGCGTTTTCGGCTTCATGTTGACGAGCACGCTTTCGCCCCGGCTCGAGGCTTCGGTCAGCGCATAGCCGCACAGCGCGGCGCCGCAGCGTTCGACGCGAACCGTGCCCTTCGCGCCTGGGCTCTCCCATTCGCCGAGCGGCGAATAAGCCGGCTCGTCATCGCTGCGCTGGGCGATCGATGAAGTCTCGTCGGGCCTCGGAGCGACGGCCGTCACCTCCATGCGCGGCGGATCGAGCATGACCGTCTTCGGCGGATCCATGCGCGGCAGCTCAACTCTCGGCGGATTGGGGCTCGGCGCCTCGAGTCTTGGCGGCGGCAAGACAACGGGCTGCGATGTGGCCGCGGCCATGACGGGGGCGGGCGGCGCGGGTGGTGCCACGACGACGGCCGCTGGCGCCGGCCTGACCGGAGCTGCCGGACAAGCCGGTTGCGACGGCGCGACTACGGGCAGCGGAGCAGGTGTCGTATCGGCATCGATCGTCCGCCGGAGGCTGCGATTGGATGAAACCGACACACAGGAAGCAGACCGGCAATTCCGCGGCGCCTCGACATGAAACCGGTGGCCGCCGATCGAGAAGGTGTAGGCACCGGCATGCGCTGAAGACGCCATCGCCACCAAAGCGATCAATGTGCCAAGCGATGTCGCAAGCCGCTTCATCGGTGCCTCCCTCTGTGTCGCCACGAGGTTACGCAGGACGACCCGCCGCTGAATGTGCGCTGCCTCACCCAGCCGGCACGGATCGTTGTGACGTCCATCACAGAAGTCGGGACAGGCCCGGCGTAGGGTCGAACCACGCTTCATCCACCAGCGACACCAGTTCAGACCGGCACAATTTTCAGAGGTTGCCATGAACAAGCTCACCATCGCCGCCACCGCGCTCTTCCTCGCTTCGACCGCCGCCGCGCATGCCGGCAACTCGATTGCGTTCCAGATCGAAGGCCAGCACATCCGCATCGAGACGCCGCGCAACTGCGCCTCGCTCGACTGCGTGACGATCGTTGCGCCGGGCCTGTCGGACAAGCCGATCAAGCTGAACAACATCAATCTCAAGGGCCTCGGCGGCTCCAAGGACGACGACGACGACACCACGCCAGCTCCGTCCACGACGACCGCACAGCCGGCGCCGGCTCCGGTGCAGCAGCAGCCCGTGCAACAGGTGCCGGTGCAGGCGGCCGCGCCTGCTGTCGCCACCCCCGCGGCTCCGACTGTTGCCGCCGCTCCGGCCGCCGGCTACGACAACACCGCGCAGACCGCGCCCGCCGCGGCTCCCGTTGCCGCGCCTGCACCGGTCGCGATTGCGCCCGCTCCGGCTCCGGTGGCCGCCGCGCCGGCGTCGGCCGCCAATACGCCGATCGGCGTCTGGGCGACCGAAGAGAACAAGGGCAATGTCCGCGTCGAACATTGCGGCGCCAATCTCTGCGGTTACGCCATGAAGTCCAACGAGCGCATCCTGATCAACATGAAGCCCGACGGCGCGAAGTGGAGCGGCCGCATCCACGATCCCGACTCCGGCCGCAACTACGACTCCACGATCGCGATGAAGGGCCCGAATGCGATGCGCGTGCAGGGCTGCGCCTTCGGCGGCATGTTCTGCGGCGGCCAGACCTGGAAGCGCGTCAGCTGACATCAACGATGTCATCCTCGACAGGTGCACAATGATCGTCATGCCCGGGCTTGTCCCGCCTGCGCGGCCGAAGCCGCTTCGGCGAGGCGAAGGCCCGGGCATCCACGTTCCCGGTAACGCGCGTTAAGACGTGGATGGCCAGGACAAGCCCGGCCATGACGCAGTAGAGAGGGCCGAGCTCATTCGCTCGTATCGCAGGTCGTTTGAACGTTCGCCCCGTCCATGCGACACATGTTCATCCACCATTCAGCTAACCCCAGCTGATATCGGCCGATCTCGCCTCGCGTTCTCACCGGGACTTCCTCGTGACATCAATGGTGGCTTGGCGCCGCTTCGTCTTTGCGCTTCCGTTGCTGGCGTTGCCGCTGGCCGGCGCGAGCGTGGCGCTCGCATCCGATGCAATCGAGCTTGCGCAGGCCCAGCCCCAGGCGCAGCCAACGCCCGCCCCCTCCCCGACGCCGTCGGCTTCACCTGCGCCCGCCACGGACGCGCAACCCGCCGCCGTCGAGCCCATCGGCAACGTCGCGACCGTGACGGGGATCGCGACCGTGGTCCGCGACAGGAACTCGTATCCGCTGCGCGTGCGCGACGACATCTATCTCAACGACGTCGTGCAGACCTCGTCGAACTCCTCGCTCGGCATCACCTTCAACGACGCCACCACGTTCAACCTCTCCGCCAGCGCGAAGATCACCATCGACAATTACGTCTATGAGGACGGCGGCAAGCAAAATTCGGCGATCTTCGACATCGGCAAGGGCACCGTTGCCTTCGTTGCAGCAGCCGTGGCGAAGACCGGCGACATGAAGATCGCGACGCCGACCGCAACGCTCGGCATCCGCGGCACCACCGGCGTCGTCGACGTTCCCGAAGGCGCGGCGGCCAGTGCTGCGAATAACGTCAACATCAAGCTCTATCCCGACGCCGACGGCCGGGTCGGCCACATCGAGGTCAACGATCGCACCAGCGGCACGCGACTCGGCGCCTTGACGCAGGCCGCAAGCGGTTTTGCGATCCGCCCGGGCGCCGGAGGCACAGGCGGCATGCGCTTTGCCGCCGTGCCGATCACGATCGCTCCGCAGCAGATCACGCGCGACCGCGGCTTCGTCAGCCAGGTGCATCTGGCGCAGACCACGGGCCGGCAGATCGTCACCGAGCAGCGCGACTTCCGCCGTGCCAATCCGACCGCAATCAGCCGCATTCCGCGGCCGACCCAGCCACCGCAGCAGCAGCAATTGCGGCCGGCGACAGCACCCGGTCAGCAGCCGCAGCGGCCGAACGGCCAGCCCGGCCAGAACAACCGTCCGGGCCAGCAGCAGCCGGGCACGCCGGGCCGCCAGGGCGCGCAGTCGCCGCAGCGGCAAGGACAAGGCGGCGCCGTGCAACCGGGTACGCCGCGCGCGGGCCAGGGTCAGCAGCAGCGAGGCCAGCAGCAGCAGGGCCAGCAGCAACCAGGTCAGCAGCAAGGTGCGGGACAGCCGGCAGGTGCGCCGCGTACTGGACAAGGCACGCAGCCCGGCGGCGCGTTGCAGACGCAGCCACAGCGAAACGGACAGACCCCGGCGCAGCCCGGCGGAGTCGTGCCGTCACAGCCGGGCACGGCGCCGCAGCCGCAAACGCCGCGCACCGGATTGCAGCCGGGCCAGCCGCCTGCGGCTCAGCAGCCAGGCGGCATCCAGCGCCAGGGCGGATTCCAGCAGCGCCTCCCCGCCGCGCAACGTCCCGCAGCACCGCGCAGACCGGCGCCCGCTCCGAAGGAGAAGAAAGAGCGGCGGTGAACGGTGCCTCCCCTCACCCTGAGGAGCTTGCGAAGCAAGCATCTCGAAGGGCGAGGCCACAGTCGGGCCGCATGGTTCGAGACGCGCGACGCGCGCTCCTCACCATGAGGGTCGACGTCGAGTGCGCGGCCCTCTCCTCCGTCATTGCGAGCGAAGCGAAGCAATCCAGAATCTTTCCGCGGAGAGACTCTGGATTGCTTCGCTGCGCTCGCAATGACGACTTGGAGGGAACTAAGGCTCCCACAAACTTGCTAGCTCGCGGATGTTTCCAAACTCGCGAGCAAAGCAGCGTAAAGACAACTCACGCTTCGCCGCGCAACCAGGCCTTCACCTTCTGCAACAGGCCATGACGCAGCTCGTCGACTGAGGCGACTTCAGCGGGTGTCAGGGTTTGCAAAGCTGCATCGATGTCGTCGGTTGCTGGCGCCGGCTCGGGCACCGGCGTAGACGCCAGCCCGGCCGCCGCGAGCGCGATCGGACCGACCTGCACCAGGAACGCGCGCTCATATTCGCGCGACAGGCGCGCGAGCGCATCCTCCAGCGTCAGCCAGTCGACCGCCTTGATGTCGTTCATCAGCTTGCGAACGGGACCGCCCTCGGCCTCCATGCGCCAGAAATGCACGACCTTGGAGCGCCCTCCCGACTGGTAGACGAGCGTGCCGAGGAATTCGTGGATGGCCACATCGTGGCCGGTCTCTTCCAGCACCTCGCGGTGCGCGGCTTCCTTCGGCGTCTCGCCGTCGTCGAGCTTGCCCTTGGGCAAAACCCATTCGTTGCGCTTGCGCTGGCGCACGACCGCAACCAGCGGCGGCGCGCCACGCCGCAGCACAATACCACCCGCCGCCATCACCGGCGCCCGCGCCATCACAAGATTCCGTGTCGATCCAATCGGCCCGCCGACGATATAGGCTGCCGACGCGGCGGATTGAAGGCTAGTTCTTCTTCAACAGCGCTTGACCTGCGCGAATGCGGGTGCCCTCGCCGATGCCGTCGCAGAAGTTGAAATCACCGGGCGCCAGGATGATGATGGTGGAGCCGTGCTCGAACCAGCCGAGCTCCTCGCCCTTGGTCACGTTGACGTCGCAGGGGAAATTGACCGGGCCGCGAGTCTGCGCGTTCAGCACCATGTCGAGGAAGTGCAGGCGGATGCTCGCGACCAGGATCGCGGCGACCGGCACCAGCGTCACGGCTTCGCCGGTCGACAAATGCGTGCGGATCACCGCGCGCTCGTTCTTGCAGAACAGGCGCTCGACCCGCTTCAGCGCGATCGGATTGACGTTCCAGACGTCGCCATGGATCAGCGTGACGCGTTCGATATGCGCATCATAGGGCGCATGGAAGCGGTGATACATGCTCGAGGTCAACCGCAGCGTGACGAAGCTTCCGTTGCGGTGCTGATCCACGAGCGCTGAGTCACCGAGCAGGTCGAGCAGCGAATAGGGCGCACCCTTGACCTGGAACAGCTCGGTGTCGGCGATCCGGCCATGGGCGCCAACGATGCCGTCCGAGGGGCTGGCGACAATGGAAGGGTCTGGATCGAAGGGCCGCAGCCCCGGCTTGAGCTCCCGGGTGAAGCAGTCGTGCAGGCTCTTGAAGTGGGTCTTGCGCGCCTCCGACAGATCGAGGTCGGAAAACAGCTTCCACAGCGCGATCGAGAAGTCCCGGACCAGGGGATTCTCGATCTTGGAGAACCGGCCCATGAAGCGGGTCAGGGCCGCGCGGGGGATGCGGTTGGTCAACAGGAAGTTGAGGTCTTCCTGCTGGGTGAAAGAGGCGATGAGGGCTTTGACTGTCATGAATCTGTCAGCTCGCAGTATTAGCGCTTGTTGTCATGGAAACGACACTCCCGATTCTCTCATTTTCCGTGGCCGCCGCAGCGTCCGCTGCCGCCGCCTTCCCGAAGCTCAAGGCGCGCATCGCACTCTCCCGCGCCAAGCACCGGTCGCTCGCCGGGCACTCCAAGATGTCGCGCCGGGTGGCCAAGCTGCTCCCGTTCTACGAGTTCGAGGGCGATCAGTATTTCGGCTGCGACGGCGCGCCTGATAACGTGGTGAAGCAGCGCAAGGACGCCTTCTTCCGCCTCGCCGGCCTCTACGCCGAGCGCTACCCCAGGGGCCGCGCGATGACGAAGGAAGCGGCGGAAAAGATCTCCGACCTGCACTTCACCGAAACCTACCGCGTGCCGTTCCAGTTCTCGCGCCTCGTCCGCGAGCATCTGGGCACCTCGACCTTCATGGAATCGTCCAGCGGCGTCACCGTCACGGATGTCGACGGCAACACCTCTTACGACCTCACCGGGTCCTACGGCGTCAACATCTTCGGCAACGACTTCTACAAGGAGTGCATCGAGGGCTCGGAGAAGCGCGCGCATGCACTCGGCCCCGTGCTCGGCCCCTACCATCCCGTCATCCTCGAGAATGTGCAGCGGCTCTGCCAGATCTCGGGCCTCGACGAAGTCTCGTTCCACATGTCCGGCACCGAGGCCGTCATGCAGGCGGTGCGGCTTGCGCGCTACCACACCAAGCGCACGCATCTCGTTCGTTTCGCCGGCGCCTATCACGGCTGGTGGGGCGACGTACAGCCCGGCGTCGGCAATCCGATTCCCGCGCACGAGACCTACACCCTCGCCGAGATGTCCGAGAAGACATTGCACGTGCTGCGCACGCGCAAGGACATCGCCTGCGTGCTGGTCAATCCGTTGCAGGGCCTGCATCCGAACGGCAACGCGCCCGGCGATTCCTCGCTGGTCGATTCCTCCCGCGGCGGAAACTTTGACCGCGCGGCGTATACCGAGTGGCTGAAGAAGCTGCGCGAAGTCTGCACCGAGCGCGGCATCGCGCTGATCTTCGACGAGGTCTTCGTCGGCTTCCGTCTCGCCGCCGGCGGCGCCCAGGAGTACTTTGGCGTCAAGGCCGACATGGTGACCTACGGCAAGAGCCTTGCCGGCGGCCTGCCGGTCGGCGTCGTCTGCGGCAAGAAGGAATTGATGCGCCGCTTCCGCGACGATCGTCCCGCCGACATCTGCTTCGCCCGCGGCACCTTCAACTCGCATCCCTACGTCATGACGGCGATGGACGAGTTCTTGAGCCGGCTTGCCAGCCCGAACTTCCGTGCCATCTACGACGGCCTGGACACGACCTGGAACGGCCGTGCGCAAAAGCTCAACCAGATGATGACCGATGCCAACCTGCCGGTGCGGTTCGCCAACTTCTCGTCGATCTGGACGGTGAAGTACACCACCCCGTCCCGCTACAACTGGATGCTGCAATATTACCTGCGCGCCGAAGGCCTGTCGCTGAGCTGGGTCGGCACCGGACGGCTGATCTTCAGCCTGAACTACACCGACGCCGATTTCACCGAGGTCGCCGAGCGCTTCGTCCGCGCGGCCGAGAAGATGAAGGCCGACGGCTTCTGGTGGCACGACGGCGTGCTCACCAACAAGAATATCAAGCGGCAGATTTTGAAAGAGATGCTGGCCAAGCGTTTTGGGCGCTGAGGCTTTCCCACTCTTAACCCCGAGCACCGCCCTCCCTTCTCCCTCGCCCCGCCCTTGTCCGCCGAAGCCTTGGCGAAGGCGGATGCGGGGCCGCGACGAGCTACGCTCGCGCTGAGAGGGTCGGGGTGAGGGGGAGTCTCCGCGCATGCGGTGAGAGTTGATCAACGATCCACTAGCAGTCCCCCCGCGGAGAGCCCCCCTCACCCGGCTTTGCGCTACGCGCAAATCCGACCTCTCCCCGCAAGCGGGGTGAGGTGAAGAGAGCGCTGGGCTCCGCTGAGTCACTTTAAAGGTATCCCCAAGACGTGGATGCCCGGCACGAGGCCGGGCATGACGCAACCATCAGACATCGGAGTGTTGTGTGAGAACAGCGCGCTCAGGCGTGCTGCTCTTCGAGCGTGGGCTCGGAGATGAGGCCCAGCGTGTGCTCGGGGTTGAGGTGCAGGCCGGGATCCATCAGCTCGCCGCGCATCAAAGCGAGCGGCGCGCTACGATAGAGCATCAGGTCGTGGAAGGGATCGGTCAGGATCTTGGTCATCCAGACCAAGCCGGTCTCGATGTCGCGGATGAAGAACAGGTGGACGGTGCGGAACAACAGACCACCGCCGCCGATCACGAGCCAGATCTTGGCGACCTGCCGCATGAAATCGGTCGCGCTCGCCCAGGGCGTGAACAGGCCGAACAGCGTCGGATCGACAACCAGCACCAGCGGCGACAGCGCCCAGATCGCCATCAGCACCACCTTGCGCTGAAGGTTGTAGCCGACCTTGATGTCCTCCTTGTACTCGTGCGTCGCCTGGTTGATGTGGTCGTAATCGTGCGGCTCGAAGAAGAAGTGACCGGCCTGGCGCGAGGTCATCGACACCAGCCAGCCGACCAGCGCCGAGATCATGGGATCGACGAACAGCCAGACATAGGCGAAGAGAAAGCTCAGCGCGCTGACGAAGTGCAGGCTCTGATTGATGCGGCTGTGGTGATAGTAGCGATGGTCGTCCCAGCGCTGGATCCGCAGCTGCTCGAGATAATTCTTGATCATGCTCTCCCCCAAAATGCTTTCGGGTTCAGGATTTACAGGGATTCGATGTAGGCCGTGTGACATCATCATTTTGTCATGTGACGATGTGCAGCGGCGCGATGACGCACGCGAACGCGTGAGCGGCGGCTTGAGCCGCCGCTCACACAGCCCAACTTAGGCTGCTTTGGCGACGTCGACCTTGCGGAAGCGCACCAGCGAGAAATGGCCGAGCGGCGGAATCAGGCGGCGCTCGGCGAGCTCGATGCCCTTGGCACCGGAGAGCCACTTCGCATAACGCGACCAGGCGAACTCGGCGGTGCGGAAGCCGAGCGGACGCACCACCGGCTGGAGCTTCTGCTCGATGAAGCGGCGCATGCCGGTATCGGCGCTGACGCGGGTGAGGATGATCAGCTCGCCGCCCGGGCGCAGCACGCGGGCGAATTCGTCGAGCGCCACTTCCGGGTTCGGCACGGCGGTGACGACATATTGCGCCATCACGACGTCGAAGGAATTGTCGGGGAATTCGAGCTTCTCGGCGTCCATCACCGCGAGGCCCTCGACATTCTTCAGATTGCCCTCGGTGACGCGCTGGCGCGCCTTGTCGAGCATCGCTTCCGAAATGTCGGTGCCGAAGATGCGCAGATGCGGCGCGTAGAGCGGCAGCGAGATGCCGGTGCCGACGCCGACCTCGAGCACACGGCCCCCGATCTTGTTGGTGGCCGCGATCGCGGCCTGCCGGCCCTTGGCGAACACGCCGCCGAACACGAGATCGTAGACGGGCGCCCAGCGGTCATAGGCCTGCTCAACCGTGCCACGGGTGAGGTCGAGCTGCTGGGTACCGTCAAGGTTCATGATCTTAGCCATCGATGAGGTTCTCGCTGTGGGTCAAACGTTGCAGATCAGCCGCGCACCGGCCGCCGCGCCATGACCGGCGAGGCGCGCAGGATGCGGCTGGGCTGAAGTGAGGTGAGGTTTCCGACGAACTGCCGCGCGCTGTTTTCCCAGGAACGCTCCAGCGCGAAGTTACGGCAGGTCTCGCGCGACATGGTGAGCGCGCGGAGGCACGCGGTACGCAGATCATGGTCGATCGCGCCGATCGGATGATCGGCGATGACGTCCTTGGGGCCCGTCACCGGAAACGCCGCCACCGGCGTGCCGCAGGCGAGCGCCTCGAGTTGCACCACACCGAACGTGTCGGTCAGGCTCGGGAAGACGAAGACATCGGCGGCGGCGAGATGCGCGGTCAGATCCGCGCCCTTCTTCTCGCCGAGGAAGACGGCATCCGGATATTTCTTTTCGAGCGCCGCCTTCTGCGGGCCGTCGCCGACGACGACCTTGGTGCCGGGCAGGTCGAGCGAGAGGAACGCTTCGAGATTCTTCTCCACGGCGACGCGGCCCATGGTCATGAAGATCGGACCCGGCAGGTCGAGCTTGGCCGGACTGTCTGGATGGAACAGCTCGGTGTTGACGCCGCGTGTCCAGAAGCCGAGTCGCTTGAAGCCGCGTTCGGAGAGCTCCTGCCGCAGCGAAGGCGTCGCCACCATGGTCATGGCGGCAGCGTCGTGGAAGTGGCGCAGCACGGCATAGCCGACGGCATCAGGGATACCGGTCCGCACCGAGACGTATTCGGGAAAGCGCGTCGTGTAGGAGGTGGTGAAGGCAAGGCGGTTGCGGCGGCAATAGGCGCGCGCGGCCCAGCCGATCGGCCCCTCGGTCGCGATGTGCAAGGCTTCCGGCGCCGCCTTCTCGATCCGCCGCGCGATCTCCTTGCCGCTCGGCAGCGCGATGCGCAGGCCCGGATAGGTCGGCAGCGGCCAGGACCGAAAGCCGTCCGGGGTGAGGAAGTCGATCTCGACGTCGAGCGCCTTGGCCGCGTTCGCCAGCGAGGTCAGCGTCCGGACCACACCGTTAACCTGCGGATGCCAGGCGTCAGTCGCGATTAATACCCGCATGGGGAAATCCCGAGAGTTTGATGATTCTCGGCTTAGGACCATCAACCACGGATATTTCAGGCGTGTGACGTCACAGAAGTGTCGGCCCGCTGTTTTGTTGGTTAACGGGTCCGCGCCGCCACGAAACCGTCATGAAACAAATCCTTTCCGCCATGAAACCGTTTTCGGTTTTCCGCGCAAAGCTCCCGAAACGTTTTGTCGTTAGTGATTTGGGCAACGGAGCACCGAAACGGTGCCGCGGTGGTCAAGAAACACCGATCAAACAGGGGCGATCAATGATCAATCTGGACACGTTCAAGACGTATTCGCGCGCCGTTGCGCTCAGCGCCATCGCGATCTCCGCAATCGCATTTGCCGGTCCGGCCAAGGCTGCGCCCGTGCAGCTCTTCCCGTTCTTCCAGCCGCTGCCGCCGATGGCCGCGCCGCAGCCTTACCAGCCCTATCAGGCCACGCCTTACCAGGCCGCGCCGTCCGAGGATCAGGACGCGGTCGAGATGCCGGCCCGCTTCCGCCGCCAGACGGTTTCCTACGCGACGCGCGAGGCGCCGGGCACCATCATCATCGATACGCCCAACACCTATCTCTATTACGTGCTCGGCAATGGCCAGGCCGTTCGCTACGGCATCGGCGTCGGCCGCGACGGCTTCACCTGGTCCGGCGTGCAGTCGGTGACCAAGAAGGCCGAGTGGCCGGATTGGACCCCGCCGCCGGAAATGATCGCCCGCCAGCCCTATCTGCCGCGCCACATGGCCGGCGGCCCCGGCAATCCGCTCGGCGCCCGCGCCATGTATCTCGGCGGCACCATCTACCGCATCCACGGCACTAACGCCCCCGACACGATCGGCAAGCACGTCTCGTCCGGTTGCATCCGCCTGACCAACGACGACGTCACCGACCTCTACTCCCGCGTCAACGTCGGCACCAAGGTGATCGTGCTGCCGATGACCGAACGCCGCGCGGACCTCGGCGCCGCGACGCGCTAACGCGACAGGACATTGTGACGCAAACGGCCCCGGAACCCACCGGGGCCGTTTTCGTTTGCATCATGCTCTCCGGGCGGCCTCGCCTGGAGAAGCACTGTTCGGAGGCGCGGATGCGATCACACCTGCAAATGTCGCCAGGTCCATGGCTGCGCTCGATCGCAGGTGCCGGCGCATTGACGCTGCTCCTGTCTGCGCCCTCGTCGCTCGCCCAGCAGCCGGCGAACGACGAGGCGGCCCAGCAGGCCTTCAACAATTCCTGTCGCACCTGCCACTCGGTGAAGGATGGCGACAATCGCCTCGGTCCCAATCTCAACAAGGTCGTGGGACGCAAGGCGGGCTCGCTGCCGAACTACAACTACTCCCCGTCGATGAAGGACGCCGGCTTCGTCTGGGATCCGGACAAGCTGACCCGCTTCATGGTCAAGCCGGACGAGGTCGTGTCCGGCAACAAGATGCAGCCCTATGGCGGCGTCTCCGCGGAGGACGCGGCCAAGGTGGTCGCGTATCTGCAGGCGGTGGGCGGGCAATAAGATTGCGGAGGCGCTACGTGCCGGTCGGCTCATACCGTCGCTCCACATGGAACGATTTCGCGGTAATGAGCCAAGTGCCCTCGATGCAGTGATACGCCAGATAATCAACGTACTGGCGCACATCGATCCGAACGCGAACCTTCACCAGTGCCTGCGCTGACGACGCCAGATCGATCAGCAATATCTCCTGAAGGCGCGGGGCATTCTTGGATTTGGGCGACGGGGTCGAAGCCAGCATCGCTCTCTAGTCGCCAACGGGCAGGATCCGCAATTCAGCGTCGCGAAATCCGTGGAGTTGCGCAGTCGGCGCAAAGACGCGGTCGAACTGCGAAGCATCGCTGTCGTACATCAGCGTGAAGTAACGTTCGACGGCCTCCAGCAGAGGCGCAAGGTTCGGGCTCTCGGTCATGGCTCACTCCATCAGCAGCAAAGTCGGAGCAATCCATCTCACGGAAAGCCAAGGCATGTCCTTGCGAACTGGGCTAGTCTCGGCGGCTCGGGCGCAATATTGCGCCCTTCTCGATCCCACAGGATGCGGTTCATGCCAAAATGCGAACTAGATGCGATCGACCGGCGCATCGTCACCGAACTCCAGGCCAACGCACGACTGAGCAACATCGAACTGGCGGACAAGATCGGATTGTCGCCATCACCCTGCCTGCGACGAGTGCGGCGGCTGGAGCGGGACGGCTATATCGACGGCTACCGGGCCTCCTTGCGGCGTGGCCGCCTCGGGCTCGGCTTCTCGGCCTTCCTCGGCGTCAAGATCAACGGCCATGCCAACGACCAGGCGCTGGGCTTCGAACGGACCGTTGTGGCGATGCCCGAGGTCGTTGCCTGCCACCTCGTCTCCGGCGAAGCCGACTATCTCCTCGAAATCGTCGTGCCCGAGCTCGAGGACTACCAGCGCTTCCTCGTCGACAAGCTGCTCAACCTGCCCATCGTGCGGGAGGTTCGCAGCAGCATTGCGATCCAGACGCTGAAGGCCGGCGCGCCGCTACCGCTGGCACATCTCTTATAGCCATGATCAGACTGCTCACGCCCGCCGACGCGGCTCTCTACCGTGCGATCAGGCTGGAAGCGCTCGTAACGCATCCCGAAGCTTTTGGCAGCACGTTCGCACGCGAGCAGGAAAAGCCCCTCACCTGGTTCGAGGCGCGCCTTGCAGCGTCGGACGTTTTCGGCGCCTTCGTCGCGCACGAGCTCGTCGGCGTTGCCGGCTTCCATCGGCAGGACGGCGCGAAGACCGAGCACAAGGCTCTTCTCTGGGGCATGTATGTGCGGCCCCATGCGCGAAAATCCGGCGCGGCGCGGCGCCTTGTCGACGCGGTCGTGGCACATGCCACAGGGCAAGTTGAACAGCTTCAGCTGGCCGTCGTCAGCGAGAACGCCGCCGCCATCCGCCTCTACACCGCTGCCGGCTTTGTCGAATACGGCCGTGAGGTGAAAGCACTGAAGCACGCCGACCGATACTACGACGAAATCCTGATGGCATTGTTCCTCAACGACAGCGGTCAATGACTGACGCCATCCGTATCTCGCCGGATGGCGCCCCGCCGCTCCGAAACCAGCCTCAGCCAGGCCGCCGAATGAAACGCGCTCATCAGCAGATACATCGGCACCATCCCACTCAGCACGGAGCCGTACCCGGCGGCACACAGCATGTCCGCCGGGCCGCCGAGCACGGCCGTCAACACGGCCATGATCGCGAAGGTCGGCGTTGCCGCCAGAGCCAGCCATCTGGCGAGGTGGCGTGCGGCCACCACGCCATCGCGGCTCGCGCCGGTGGCCACGTTGGCGGGACTAGTCACGGCCTTCCGCGGCCTCCTCGCGAAAAGCCTTCTCGCCGGCCGTCGAGATCTCCACCCATTTCTTGTCGGGCGCAGCGCCTTCCGCGTAGCTGTCGTGCCAGTTCCACCATTTGTAGGTTGGCGTCTGCGGATAGCCCTTTGGCGAGTCCTCCCAGACCTCCTGCCGGCCGAGCGGCGTGATGTCGAGATAGTTCCAGGTGCCGCCCATCTGCTCGTCGCCGCGGCTCTTGACGAAATAGGTGCGGAAGATGCGGTCGCCGTCGCGGTAGAACACGTTGGTGCCGTGCCATTCGTCCACGCCGAAATCGGCGTCGAAACTGTCGGTGACGGTGACCCAGGGCATGGTCCAGCCCATCCGCTGCTTCAGCCTGATGATGTCGGCCTGGGGCGCGCGCGAGGCGAACACGAGCGTGGTGTCGCGGGCGTTCAGATGCGAGACATGGGCGACCTGGTCGGCCACCATGGAGCAGCCCCGGCAGGCTTGATCGGGCCAGCCGAGCACGCCCGGCTCGAAGAAGGCCCGGTAGACGATCAGCTGCCGCCGGCCCTGGAACAGATCCACCAGACTGATCTTGCCGCCGGGCCCCTCGAACGCATAGGTTTTGGTGATTTCCATCCACGGCATGCGCCGGCGCTCGGCGGCGAGGGCGTCGCGGGCACGGGTATGCGTCTTTTCCTTCACGAGCAGTTGCTGACGGGCGGCCTCCCAGTCCTGCGGCGACACCACCGGCGGTGTTTGCATGGCGGCCTGTCCGTTAGTTCCTGCGTTGTCTACTGATGTCATCATGGCTCTCCATTCCTCTTGTCCGGGCGGTCCTTCCGCGTCGCGCTATGACGGACGCGGAACCGCTCGACCCTCGCCGCACATTGTCGGTCGTCAACGATTTCTGGCACCAAGCGGTTGCGCGGTGGGAGTAACAAGTGTGGCGGGATTTGAATGGACTCGCTGATCACGGCCGCCGCGCGCGCGTTAGAGGCCGGCGATCCGCTCGGCGCGCTGAACCGCGTTGCGCTGCGCAACGATGCACCGTCGCTGGCGCTACGCGGCATCGCGATGGCGCAGCTCGGCGATCTCGCGAAAGCGAAGACGCTGCTGCGGAGTGCCGCGCGCGCGTTCGGTCCAAGAGAGGCGGTGGCGCGCGCGAGATGCGTGGTGGCCGAAGCCGAGATCGCGCTCGTCTCGCGCGACCTGAGCTGGCCGGTGAAAACGCTCGCGGCGGCCCGCGCGACGCTCGAACAGCACGGCGATCTCGCCAATGCAGCCCATGCGGGCCACATCGAGGCGCGCCGCCTCCTCCTCGTCGGGCAGCTCGACGAAGCCGAGCGCACGCTGGCCGAGCTCAGCCCCTCCCCGCTCCCGCCTGCATCGCAAGTCGTCCGCGAGCTCGTGGTCGCCGGCATCGCCATCAGACGATTGAGAGCGAAAGATGCGCGCGCCGCGCTCAACCGCGCGGCTCTCGCAGCGCGGCAGGCGAAGATCCCGGCGCTCGTGGCCGAGGTCGACAGCGCGAACCTGATCCTCGACACGCCGGCGGCGCGCCTGATCGCGCGCGGCAGCGAACACCCGTTGTTGCTCGGCGAGGTCGAGAGACTGGCGACCTCGACGGCGCTCGTCGTGGACACCTTTCATCATGCCCTGCGCAGGCAAGGCCGCGTCGTATCGCTCGGAACGCGGCCGGTGCTGTTCGCGCTCGCCCGCCTCCTGGCGCAGGCATGGCCTGCCGACGTCTCGCGAGAGGCGCTGATATCAGGCGCGTTCCGGGCGAAGCACGCCGATGAATCGCATCGCGCGCGGTTGCGCGTCGAGATCGGGCGCCTCCGCACCCAGCTCAAGCCGCTGGCCGACATCAGCGCGACGAAGCAAGGCTTCGTGCTGGCGCCGCGCAAGACGCGCGACGTGCTCGTGCTGGCACGTCCCGTCGAGGAGAAGCACGCCGCGGTGCTCGCCTTCCTCTCCGACGGCGAGCCCTGGTCGAGCTCGGCGCTCGCGCTGGCGCTGGGGACGAGCGCGCGCACGGTGCAGCGGGCCCTCGAAGAGCTGGCGCGATCGAACAAGGTGCAATCGTTCGGACTCGGCCGGGCACGGCGCTGGATGACCCCGCCCGTCCCGGGTTTCCCGACAGGCTTGTTACTCCCCGGACCGCTCCTGAAGGCGTAAATTGGATCACATCACAGGGATCAAGCACATGAAGCGTTCAGCCGCCGAGATCGTCAGGGAGTACGGACCTTTTGCGGGTGTCGAGGCCGTGCATGGCGTCACCTATGACGGCACCCATGTCTGGTTCGCATCCGGCGACAAGCTGAATGCGGTCGATCCGGCCAACGGCAGGATCGCACGCTCCATCGACGTCGCCGCGCATGCGGGGACGGCGTTTGATGGCCGGCACCTGTTCCAGATCGCCGAGGATCGCATCCAGAAGATCGACGCTGCCACCGGCAAGGTGATCAGCACGATTCCGGCCCCGGGCGGCGGCGGCGATTCCGGATTGGCCTGGGCGGAGGGCTCGCTGTGGGTCGGTCAGTATCGCGAGCGCAAGATCCATCAGGTCGATCCGGAGACGGGAAAGATCCTCCGCACCATCGAAAGCAAGCGCTTCGTGACCGGCGTCACCTGGGTTGACGGCGAGCTCTGGCATGGCACCTGGGAGGGCGAGGAAAGCGATTTGCGGCGGATCGATCCCGAGACCGGCAAGGTGCTGGAGCAGCTCGACCTGCCCGCCGGGACGATGGTGTCAGGATTGGAGTCCGACGGCGGCGACCGCTTCTTTTGCGGCGGTGGCGATCGCGGCAATGTGAGGGCGGTTCGCCGCCCGAGGCGCAGCTAGGTGCGCGATGACGGATGCGCGGCACCGATGCTGCCGCAACCGTTAATCTGTTCGCCCCAATTCCACCCCACCGGTGCGCTCTAGCGCCCCCCTCGCCTGCCCTGTAGACTTCCGGCCCTGGGCGGCTTGGGGGATTGATGCGACTGACGCTGAACTTGAAGACTATCCTGATCGCCGTGGCGGTGCTCGCGGCGTCGTTTTTCGTCAGCCTGAAGGCGATGGACTGGCTGTCGCCGCGCGCGGCGACGACTGCGCCGCCGGTCGCACAATTGCCACCGCTGCCGCCGGTCGCGAAGAGCTCGATCGTGGTGGCGCCGGTGGCGATCGCGATATCGGCGATCCGCGAACAGGCCGAGAAAGCCGCGCCGCGCAATTTCGCCGGCAAGGCCGATAATCCAATCTCGCAGATCCTGGAGAATGCCGACATCGGCTGGTCCGCCGTGCGCGGGCCGATGGCGGCTGCCGGCGACAAGGACGTGCTGACGATCTCGACGCCGCTCAACGGCAAGCTCAACGTGACGGGCTCGCTGTCGTCGAAAGCCACCGGCGCGCTTGGCGACGCGCTGGGCAGCGTGCTCGGCGGCGACGCAGCGAAACGGATCGGCGCGGTCAACATCAAGAATTTGAACGCCAGCGCCGAGATCAAGGGCAACGTGGTCGTCACCTCGCGCCCGAAGCTCGCGGCCAACTGGCATCTCGAGCCAAATCTCGGCGCCCAGGTCAATCTCGGCGACACCAACCTCAACGTCTCCGGCGCCAAGGTCAACGTGCCGGCGCAGGTGAAGCCGCTGATCGACAAGAATGTCGGCGAGCAGATCAACATCGTCTCCGAGCGCATCCGCAACGATCCCTCGCTGCGCGACAATGCGAAGCTGCAATGGGCCAAGGCCTGCCGCTCGATCCCGCTGCAGGGCTCGGGCTCCTCGGCCGCGCTGCCGCCGCTCTGGCTCGAGATGAAACCGACCCGTGCCATCGCGGCGCAGCCGCGCGTCGACGCGCAGAACGTGACGCTGCTGCTCGGTCTCGAGCTCGAGACGCGCGTGACCTCGACGTCGACCAAACCGGACTGTCCCTTCCCCGACAAGATCTCGATCGTGCCGCCGACCGGCACCGGCGTGAACATCGGCGTGCCGATCGACGTGCCCTTCACCGAGATCAACAAGCTGATCGCGGCGCAGATGGTCGGCCACACCTATCCCGAGGACGGCTCCGGCCCGGTCGACGTCACCGTGAAAGGCGTCAACGTGGTCCCGTCGGGCGATCGTCTCCTGATCTCGCTGCTGGTGCGTGCTAAGGAGAAGAAGAGCTGGCTCGGTCTCGGCGCCGAAGCGACCGTACACATCTGGGGCCGGCCGATGCTCGACCAGGCGCAGCAGACGCTGCGGCTCGCCGACATCCAGCTCGCGGTGGAGTCCGAGGCCGCCTTCGGCCTGCTCGGCGCGGCCGCGCGCGCGGTGGTGCCGCAGATGCAGCAGGCCTTGGTGCAGAAAGCGACGCTCGATCTGAAGCCGATCGCCGCCAATGCGCGCGAGAAGATCGCGGCCGCGATCGCCGACTACCAGAAGAGCGAGGATGGCCTCAAGGTCGACGCCAAGATCGACAGCCTGACCCTCGCCGACATCGCCTTCGATTCCAAGACGCTGCGCATCGTCGCGGAAGCCGGCGGCTCGCTGAACGTCTACGTGACGAAGCTGTCGGGGATGTAGTGCGTCTTCACGCGCCGGACCCGCGCGCGTCGCTTGCGCCGCTGGCATTCTCGTCGGAGGATGCTAAGCTGTTTCCCGCAACCTCGAACGAGGTGCTGACAGCACTGCAGGGGACAACGCGAGGACAACATGGAAGCCGGCATGGTCACGCCTGCGCCGGCGCTGGTGCGCTTTTCCGGCATTCAGAAGACCTACGATGGCGAGCACCTCGTGGTGAAGAACCTCGATCTCGAAATCAGGAAGGGTGAGTTCGTCACCCTGCTCGGCCCGTCGGGCTCGGGCAAGACGACAACGCTGATGATGCTGGCCGGCTTCGAGGTTCCAACCCATGGCGAAATCTACCTCGCGGAACGGCCGATCAAGAACGTGCCGCCGCATAAGCGCGACATCGGCATGGTGTTCCAGAACTATGCCTTGTTCCCGCACCTGACGATCGCGGAGAATATTGCCTTCCCGCTATCCGTTCGCAACACGGCCAAGGCCGAGGCGCAGGAGCGCGTCAACGCGGCGTTGCGCATGATCAAGATGGAAACCCTGGCGCACCGGCGGCCCGGGCAGCTGTCCGGCGGTCAGCAGCAGCGCGTGGCGCTGGCCCGCGCGCTGGTTTTCAATCCGCAGCTCGTACTGATGGATGAACCCCTTGGCGCCCTCGACAAGCGCCTGCGGGAGCAGATGCAACTGGAAATCAAGCAGCTGCACGAGACGATGGGCATCACCGTCGTCTACGTCACCCACGATCAGAGCGAAGCGCTCACCATGTCGGATCGCATCGCCGTGTTCAACGACGGCATCGTGCAGCAGATCGACCGGCCCGACGCGCTGTATGAGCATCCGGTGAACAGCTTCGTCGCTCACTTCATCGGTGAGAACAACGTGCTGTCCGGCACCGTCGAGACGGTCGAGAAGGAATATTGCCGCGTCACGCTGGCTGGTGGCGGCGCCGTGACCGCACGGGCGGTCAATGTATCGGGCGCGGGCGCGTCGACCTCCCTGTCAGTGCGGCCGGAGCGGATCGCCATCATCCCGGACGGCACCTCCAGCGAGGGACCGAACCGACTGCCGGCCAAGGTGCAGAACACCATCTATCTCGGCGACCACGCGCTTGCCGTGCTCGATGTCGCCGGCAACGGGGAGTTCATGGTCAAGCTTCAGCCGGGGACGCATGACGGATTGAGACATGGCAATCTAAGATCTGGTGAAAGCGTATTCATCACCTTCCGTCCCGAGGACTGCCTGGCCCTCGATCCCGTCTGATCCGGACCGGCATCGATCAAGCTCAACGCAACGCAGATGAAGAAGGAACAAGGACCATGCTGAAGCGCAAGACTGGCAAGATTGCTCTGGGGTTCGCCGTGGCGTTCAGCGCCAGCGCCGCGCTGGCCACGGTCGCGCAGGCGCGTGACCTCACCGTCGTGTCGTGGGGCGGCGCCTATCAGGATGCCCAGAAGAAGGTCTATTTCGAGCCGTTCAAGAAAGCAGCCGGCGTCGCGATGAACGACGAGTCCTGGGACGGCGGCGTCGGCGTGTTGCGCGCCAAGGTGCAGGGTGGTGCCGCCACCTGGGACCTCGTCCAGGTCGAGAGCGACGAACTCGCGGTCGGCTGCGAGGAAGGCCTGTTCGAGAAGATGGATTATTCCAAAATCGGCGGCGAGGCCGCCTATATCCCGCCGTCGGTCAATCCCTGCGGCGTCGGCGCCATCCTCTACGATTTCGTTCTCGGCTACGACAAGGACAAGCTGAAGGACGCCCCCAACGGCTGGGCCGACTTCTTCGACACCAAAAAGATTCCGGGCAAGCGCGCCTTGCGTCAGGGCCCGAAGACCACGCTGGAGATCGCCCTCATGGCCGACGGCGTCGCACCGAAGGACGTCTACAAGGTGCTGGCGACCGACGAGGGCGTCGAGCGCGCGTTCAAGAAGCTGGACACCATCAAGGGCGACATCGTCTGGTGGAAGGCCGGCGCCCAGCCGCCGCAATTGCTCGCCTCCGGCGAGGTGGCGATGACCTCGGTCTACAATGGCCGCATCGACACCGCGAACAAGAACGACAAGAAGAATTTTGGCATCGTATGGGACGGAGCGCTCTTCACCCTCGACAGCTGGGTCATCCTGAAGGGTAGCCCGAACAAGGACGCGGCCTACAAGTTCCTGGACTTCGCAGGCAAGGCGGAGAACCAGTCAAAACTGTCGCAGAACATCGCCTATGGCACCTCGAACAAGGACGCAGCCGCCCTGCTCGCGCCCGCCGTTCTCAAGGACCTGCCGACAGCGCCTGACAACATCAAGAACGCGGTCGAGATCAACGTTGGCTTCTGGCTCGAGAACATCGACCGCCTGACCGAGCGCTTCAACAAATGGGCCGCGAAATAACGCGCCCCGCAAGATTCGATCCAAGGCTCGATCCAAGGCTCGACCAATGACGGATGCGCGCTTGACCGGCGCCAATGCGTTGACCGAGGTGCCGCTCAAGCGCCGATTGAGGCGTGCGGAGCGGACACGTCAGGTCAAGGCATTGGCGCTGGTGCTGCCGCTTCTCGTCTTCCTGCTCTTCACCTTCGCAGGCCCGATCGCCGGCATGCTGTGGCGCGCGGTCGATGACCGCGAGGTGCGTCAGGTTCTGCCGCAAACCATCGCTGCTCTCGCCGACTGGGACGGCAAGGACCTGCCGGATGAAAAGGCCTTTGCAGCGCTGGCAAGCGACATCCTGGCGGCGCGCGCTTCCGGCATCATCGCCATCGCGGCCAAGCGGCTCAATTACGCCCTGAACGGTTTTCGTACGATCCTGACCAGCACGGCACGTAATCTGAAGGCGCAGCCGGAGCCCGGCACCGCCAGGGAGACACTGGGCAAGATCAACCCGGCCTGGCGCGAACGGGCCACCTGGACGACGATCAAGGATGCCGGTGGCCCGGTGACCGGATTCTATCTGCTGGCGGCGCTCGACCTGACGCGGAACGTCGATGGTGCGATCGTCGCGGCCGCATCAGACCAGGCGATCTACCGCAACGTCTTCGCCCGCACCTTCCTCATCAGCTTCAGCGTCACGGTACTCTGCCTGATCCTCGGCTTCCCGGTCGCTTACCTACTGGCAACGCTGCCGCCGGGCCGGTCGAACCTGCTGATGATCTTCGTCCTGCTGCCGTTCTGGACGTCGCTTCTGGTCCGCACCTGCGCCTGGATCGTCTTGTTGCAGAGCAAGGGCGTCGTGAACGACAGCCTGCACTGGCTTGGCATCATCGACGAGCCGTTGCGGCTGATCTACAACCGCTTCGGTGTCTGCGTGGCCATGACCCACGTTCTCCTGCCGTTCATGATCCTGCCGCTGTACAGCAGCATGAAAGCGATCTCGCCTGCGTACATGCGTGCCGCCGCCTCGCTCGGCGCGCCACCGACCACTGCCTTCCTGCGGATCTACCTGCCTCAGACCCTGCCCGGCATCGGCGCGGGAAGCCTGCTCGTCTTCATCCTGGCGCTCGGCTACTACATCACGCCGGCCCTCGTCGGCGGCGCCGCCGATCAGATGATCAGCTACTTCATCGCGCTCTACACGACCGAGACGGCCAATTGGGGCCTTGCTTCGGCGTTGGGTGCGGTGCTGCTGCTGGCCACTCTTCTGCTCGCTCTCGTCTACGGCAAGCTGGTGCAGGGACAGCAAGTCACGGGAGGGATGAAGAATTGAGCGATCATTCTTCCCTCCGCACGCCCAGCCAGCGCATCGCGTGGACCGCGACCATCATCATCTCCACGCTGGTGTTCATCTTCCTGATCGCGCCGATCCTTGCGATCATGCCGCTGTCCTTCAGCTCGGGCTCGTACCTCACCTATCCGCTGCCGGGCCTCTCCTTGCGCTGGTACGACGACTTCATCAATTCGCCGCGCTGGATGAATTCGCTGAAGAACAGCATGATCATCGGCGTCGCCTCAACCCTGCTGTCGATGGTGCTTGGCACGCTGGCCGCGCTGGGGCTGGCGCAGTGGAAGAGCCGGTTCAAACCGCTCGTGCTGGCTTTCGTGCTGTCGCCGGTCGTCGTGCCCGGCGTCATCACCGCGGTCGGCCTGTATTTCTTCTTCGCGCCGATCGGACTGACCGGCAGTTATCTCGGCCTGATCCTGGCCCACACCGCGCTGGCGACGCCCTTTGTGGTGATCACGGTCGGCGCGACGCTGCAAAGCTTCGACACCAATCTGGCACGCGCCGCCGCCTCGCTCGGCGCCTCGCCGCTTTATGCGTTCCGCCGCGTGATCCTGCCGCTGATCCTGCCCGGCCTGGCGTCAGGTGCGCTGTTCGCCTTCGCGACCAGCTTCGACGAGGTGGTGATCGTGCTGTTCATGGCAGGTCCGGAGCAGCGCACCCTGCCGCGCGAGATGTTCAGCGGCATCCGCGAGAACATCAGTCCGACCATCACGGCAGCGGCGGTGGTTTTGACCACAGTGTCGGTCATCCTCCTCGCCACCCTGGAAGGCCTGCGCCGTCGCAACGAACGGCTCAAGGGCAGCGGCGCGTGACAGGCGTGCCAGTCCTTCAGACTTGGGACCCGGGCAACCTGCCGTTGACGGGCAGGATGGGAATTATCATGTCGAGTATCGCGACATTACCGATTTGTTCGCAACATTTACGCCATGAGCAAGCGAGACCTTGGTGACGTTCCCTGCCAACGACTTCGGACCAACAGCAGCGAATGAAGTCTGTTCATCGGCCCAACGCGGAAGTCCTGCGACGTCCGCGTTCGCGCCGCGATTAGAGGCATAGCGGACTTCACTGCGTCCCCGATTTATGAGTACACGCCCTAGTTGCGTCGGATATGATCTTTCGCGCCGCGGAGCTTGGCCGCGTAGTCAAACGCGGCGCACTTCTCCAGAGAATTCCTCAACTGTTCAAGCTCGGCGAAGCGGGCGATGTCTTCGTTTATTTCTGGCACGGCGTGCTTGAAAGCATCGTAGGCAGCGCGCATCAGTTGCTCGCGCCGCTGATATTCCTGGAACCCTCCGCCCAAACTGGTTTGGTAGGTGCGGCACTCTGTATCGTCGCTATCGCTACCGCGGCAGCGAAGCATTGCGGCATGCATGTCGAAGCTGAAGTTCTGTTTGCTCGCATAGGTCAGGTGCGTGCTCGACAGGTGCTGCATCACCTCTTCGTTCGAGAACGGGGTATACTCAAGCAGCACATCGTCAAATTGGCCTGTTCCTTGTCCGATGCGCAGCTTGGCGCGAGCGGGCATTAGACCATTGAAGTAGGTGCCTTCATTTGTGAGGTTATCGACTTCCATCGGACGGGTTGTGAAATTGGTGTAGCTGTTTGCGAGCTCGCTGGTCAAAGTGAAGTAGCGTGTCGCGAATTTCTTGACCAGATCATCCATGAGCAAATTAAGAAACACAATGCGTTTGCGGAGGCAGCTGCGCAGGAAATCCTGGTATTCGCCTTTATCGATAAAGTTCATGAACTCGACGTAGTGAACAAACTTGGCAATGTTGCTGATCCTCGTTTCGGCCTCTGCGAGTGCGAAGAACTCGTCCCGGATCTTCTCGAGATCCTGCGGGAAAACGCGATGGGCAGAATTACTGACGAACTTCTGCATGTTTGACTCGATCAGCGCATAATGATCGTTCAGGCGTTCGTCGCGGACGATGTGTTGAATGGTCACAGGTAGGGCGTTCAAAGCATGCAGGATTGCTGCAGCTGTTTGATTTAGAGCGTCGAGCCGGTCACGAATATCGTTGAGCAGATCAATCTGTTGTCTGAGTAGAGCGCGTTCTTTTGCTGCATTGAACAACGACGCAAAGACACTGAAAGCTGTGCTCGCAGCGAACGAGACAGGATTGAAGTTTCCCGAGATCTTTAGAAGGCTCTCAACACTGACGTGGACGCCATCGACTTCAACATTGACGGGGATGCTGCCAATGTTGACGGAATTGCCGTTGAAATCAAACATGTTGCCCCTCACCTGAAATGTTTAAAGGTAAACTTTGGCCCGCCCGCTGTTCGGGTTGCGGATCGTCACTATGATCATTTCTCCGAGGGACCACAACTCCGGCGAGAGACTTGAGCTGCGATGATTGGGCGAAACGAAACCCGCTCGTTTCCGAAGCGGGGCATGATGTGATGACGTGCCGTTCAAATGGGGGCTGGTCTACGCCGCATGCTTGTCAACGTTCGGCACCTCCATCTGCTTGTCCGGCGCGATCGCGTAGTGCTACACGCCGGCTTCGCGGCGCCGCTCGATCGTCTCGCCTTTCTTGAGGGAGTCCCCCTCACCCGCATCGCATCTTCGATGCGCTGCAGCCTCTCCCCGCATGCGGGGAGAGGCGAAGGAAACACCGCCGCGCCCTGCTTATTTCTCCACCCCCTCACGCATCTTTGGCTTAGCTGCCGCGACCGATTGTCGCTAGAACTGTCCCTGCAACAACGCCCCAACAACAACACACAGGGAGAGACATATGCAAAAACTCATCGCCGCGGTTGCGGCCGGCCTCGCTCTCGCCGCCTCGTCAGGCGCGGCGCAGGCGCAGATTTCCGACGATGTCGTCAAGATCGGCGTGCTCACGGACATGTCGAGCCTCTATGCGGACGCGACCGGCAAGGGCTCGCTCGCCGCCGTCGAGATGGCGGTTGCCGATTACGGCGCCAAGGTCGCGGGCAAGCCGGTGCAGGTGGTCGCCGCCGATCACCAGAACAAGCCCGACGTCGGCGTCAACATCGCCCGCAACTGGTACGACAACGACAAGGTCGACGCGATCTTCGACGTGCCGACATCCTCGGTGGCACTGCCGATCTCGGCGCTGACGCGCGAGAAGAACAAGATCAACATCAACTCCGGCGGCGGGTCATCGGACATCACCGGCGTCGCCTGCTCGCCCAACACCGTGCACTGGACCTACGACACCTATGCCCTGTCGAACGTCGCCGGCAAGGCGATGGTGAAGCGCGGCGAGGACACCTGGTTCTTCGTCACCGCCGACTACGCCTTCGGCATGGCGCTGCAGCGCGACGCCGCCAACGTGGTCAAGGAGAGCGGCGGCAAGGTGCTCGGCGAGGTCCGCCATCCGCTCAATTCCTCGGACTTCTCGTCCTTCCTGCTGCAGGCCCAGGCCTCCAAGGCCAAGGTGGTCGCGCTGGCGAATGCCGGCGGCGATACCACCAACGCGCTGAAGCAGGCGGCCGAATTCGGTCTCGTTCAGGGTGGCCAGAAGATGATCGCGCTGCTCCAGGAGATCACCGACACCCATTCGCTCGGCATCAAGGCGACGCAAGGCCTGATCGTCACCGACGCGTTCTACTGGGACATGAACGAGGAGACGCGCGCCTTCTCGAAGCGGTTCAACGAGAAGGTCGGTCATATGCCGACCATGATCCAGGCCGGTCTCTACTCGGCGACCATGCACTATCTGAAGGCGATCGAGGCCATCAAGACCGACGAGGCGCCGAAGGTGATGGAGCAGATGCGCAAAACGCCGGTCAACGACTTCTTCGCCAGGAACGGCAAGATCCGCATCGACGGCCGCATGGTGCACGACATGTATCTGTTCGAGGTGAAGAAGCCGGAGGAGTCCAAGGGCGAGTGGGACCTCTACAAGCTGATCGCCACCGTCCCCGGCGACGAAGCCTTCCGTCCGCTCGACAAGGGTGGCTGCCCGCTGGTGACGCACTGAACGTCTTCTCCCTCTCCCCGCTTGCGGGGAGAGGTGAAAGACGAAAGACACGACAGCGCGCCCGGTGAAAACCGGGCGCGCTTCGTTTCGGCCGTCACGTGAGCAGCATTACTCCGAGTACTTGAACTCGGGCATGTTCTTCAGCTCGTCCTTGCTGGCATTGAACACGGCGTGGTCCGGATACCATTTCGACGTGGACGAGGCGGTCGTAGCCGTCGTCGTCGTGGTCTTCTCGGTGCCGGTCGCAGCGCCGGTGGTCGTGGTCGCCGCAGGCTTCGCGCCCGTGCCGGTGTAGGCGACGGCCTCGTTGACGAACTTCAGCTTCTCGTAGGGGACGGCGACCAGATGCTCGCCCATGCCGAGGAAGCCGCCGACGCCGATCACGGCAATCTTGATGTTGCCGCTCTTGTCCATCAGCAGGTCGTTGATCGAGCCAATGTTCTCGTTGGCGTCGTTGTAGATCTTCAGGCCCGACATCTTCGAGGCACGCCACTCGCCCGACGCAGTCGTCGTCGTTGTGGTGGTGGTGGTGGTGGTGGCCGCGGGCGCTGCCTTGTCGGTGGTGGCGGTCGGGTTTTGCGCGAACGCAACGGTCGCAAGCAGTGCGGTGCCGGCAAGGCCGGCGGCGATCGATTTCATCAACATTGTTGTCCTCTCCTTCAGCAGAAAGCTTATGCGGAGAGAACAGCGGCGATCATCCGCAGTTCCTTTTCTGCGGCAATTTCGTCACGCGATGATGGCGCTGCGCTGCGATGAAAGTTCCTGCGTCACTCAGGAACGTTCGATGAGGAACGTTCCTGATGCACAGTTCCCCGCCGACGATCATGCGCCCTGGGTGAAGCACGATCGCGGCGAGGAACGCGCCGACCTGCGTCGCTCAGGTCAGCTCTTGAAGTCGATTAGAAGTGCGGAGAAATCCGAACCGCCGAATGAGCTGCCGTTGGCGCCGTAGGACGCGCTCGACGATTGCGACTGCTGGAGCGCCTGGAGGAATTGCTGGAGAATGTCCGCCGTGGTCGTGTTGGTCGACGTGCTGCTGGTCGAGTCCGTCGAGGACGAATCCGACGAGCTGTCATCCGGCGGCGGACCGGGCGGCGGTCCGCCCGCACCACCCGGACCACCGGGGCCACCGGCGCCGCCGGGCCCCTTGGCGAAAGCGGACTGAAACACGTTCTTCAGTTCGTCCGCCTGGTCCGAGGTCAGCGTCCCGTTCGACACTTCGTTGGCGATGAGATCGTCGATCTTCGACTTCATCTCGTCCTTGGAAGGACGCGTGCCGCTCGACTGATCGCTGGATCGGCTCGACTGCAAGGCGGTGTCGATATCGGTCAGCGCCGTCGAGAGCGCCGACTGGTCCGACGACGAGATCGTGCCGTCGGAAACGTCCGATTGCAATTGCTGCTGAAGCCGCTGCAGGGGCGACTGGTAGTTACCGGCGGAGGCCGCCGAAATCGAGGTCATAATGGCTCCGTGGCTTTTGCGGGGTTTCGTAAGCGACACCGCCACGGTATGGTTAGCGGCCTTAACGAGACCTTGCCGCTTCCCTGCCCGGGTATTGCCTGCTGTTGCGCCCGGACAGGCAGAAACAATCCGAAACAAAAATCTTCGCCTTTTGGCCCGAATCTTGGACAAACAAAGCGCATGGCCAATCCCAACATCCTGGTCGTCGAGGACGACCGCGAAACCCGGACGTTGATTGCAAAGTACCTGCGCAACAACGCCTGCAACGTCACCACCGTGAGCGATGGTCGGGAGATGTCGCGTGCCTTGGCCGATCACAGGGTCGACCTCATCATCCTCGACGTCATGCTGCCCGGCGAGGACGGCTTGAGCCTGTGCCGCAAGGTACGCTCGGAGGCGCAGACGCCGATCATCATGCTGACCGCGCGCGGCGAGGACGTCGATCGCATCGTCGGCCTCGAGATGGGCGCGGACGACTATCTGCCGAAGCCGTTCAACCCGCGCGAGCTGCTCGCACGCATCAACGCGGTGCTGCGCCGCCAGGCCGCAGCCCAGGCGGCAAGCTCGATCGAGGGCGCCTCCACGCTCGTCTTCGAGGGCTGGCGCATCGATCTGCGCCTGCGCGAATTGCGCAATCCGGAAGGCGCGCGCGTCGCGGTGACCAGCGCCGAGTTCGATCTTTTGCGGACGTTCTGCGAACGGCCCGGCCGCGTGCTGTCGCGCGACAGCCTGCTCGACCTCACGCAAGGGCGCAACACCGGCTCGTTCGAGCGCTCGATCGACGTGCTGGTCAGCCGCATCCGCCGCAAGATCGAGCCCAATCCGGCCGATCCCACCATCATCAAGACGGTGCGCTCCGGCGGCTATCTGTTCACGCCCAGAACCGAAGCGGCCGGGACTGAAGCAGCTGGCAATGAAGCGGTCGCGGCGACCCTGGGCAGTTAGTGGAGCGGTCGTCATGACGCCGTTCCGCTTCTTCCACCTCAAAAGCATCGGTGGACAGATCGCCGCGCTGGTGGTGGCGTCGATCGTCGCGCTGCATCTGATCCTCACCGCCAGCTTTCTGATCAGCCGGCCGGACCGGGCCGAGCCGCCGCCCGACGCCGCCCATCAGCTCGCGGACGCGGCGCTGCTGCTCAACGGCACGGATGCGAGCGAGCGGCCGCGCATCCTCGCCAATATCGTGCGTGCGTTTCCGAAGGCCGGCATCGAGCTCCTCGCGCCGGGGACCTTCTCCGTCGCCGACGACAGGGAGGGCCCGCATCTGCGCAACGTGCGCCGGCATCTCGGCCATCAGTACAAGGTGGTCGCGCTGCCCCCGAATTTCGGCGTGCACCGCGTCGCGGTCGAGCTTCCCGACGGCAGCGTGATCGCAGGCCGCGTCGAGCAGGGCCCGCATCCGCCGCGGTTCTGGGGCGGCCCCTGGATGATAACGCTGCTGTTCGCGCTGATCAGCGTCACGATGCTCGGCCTGTGGGCGGCCTACGCGCTGGCCGCGCCGCTGTCCTCGTTTGCCAGGGCCGCCGAGAATTTCAGCCTGGACGGGGCGGCCGATCCGCTGCCCGAGCGCGGCCCGGAGGAGATCCGCTCGGTCGCGCGCGCGCTCAACCGCATGCATGAGCGGATCGCGCGGCTGATGTCGGATCGCACCCGGATGCTGGCGGCGATCAGCCACGACCTGCGAACGCCGATCACCCGGCTGCGCCTGCGCGCCGAGTTCATCGAGGACGAGGGCAACCGAAGGCGCATGCTGATCGATCTCGACCAGATGCGCTCGATGCTGGAATCCGTGTTGTCGCTGCTGCGCAACGACCGCAAGATCGAGGCGGTGACGCTGGTCGACATCGCGAGCACGCTCCAGGTCATCGCCGACCAGTTCGGCGACATGGGCCATGTCGTGCACTATGACGGCCCCGCTTCGGCTACGGCCGCCGCGCGGCCCGACGAGCTGCATCGGGGCGTCACCAACCTCGTCGAGAACGCGGTTCGCTTCGGCGCCGAAGTGACGATCCGCCTCGACGTATCAGGCACCAGGCTCGTCATCGACGTCGAGGACGACGGCCCCGGCATCTCGGATGCGCGCAAGCAGGAGATGCTGGAGCCGTTCGCGCGCGGCGACGACGCGCGCACCATGGACGAGCACACCGGCTTCGGGCTCGGCCTGTCGATCGCGCGCGCCATCGCGATCGCTCATGGCGGCGAATTGTCGTTGCACGACCGCGCGCCGCACGGGCTGATCGTGCGGATGCAGTTGCCGGTATGGCAGCAGCCGCGGCGGGCGGCGTAAGGCACGCCTCAGGCGGCGAGCGGCGGATGCTCGATCGGGTGCTCATCGAAGATCGCCACCGCCTCAAAGCGGTAGCCGCAGGCGTGGCATTTCCAGAGATAGGAAACGCGGCCTTCGCCCGGCTCGATCCAGTCCGGAGACGGGATCGGTGCCCCACATTGCGCACAGGGGTTCTGCTTGGGGATGTCGCCGATGTCTGCTCGGGTCATGGACGTTCTCCCGAATTTTGAATAGCGATTTTTGGGCGAATGCACGAATAGACAGACCTGCTGTCGCGTAACGCACATCGCCAAGTGCAATCCTAACCTGGGTTTGAGTCGTAAAAACGACGGCCCCGCGAAAATCGCCGCTGGCGGCGTTTCGCCACATCATCGCCGTGTTCCCACGGCCTAACGCGCACGGGTGCAGGTTCGTTCTGCCGAGGAATAATTCAATGAAAATTTTGCGTATTGCCGTGGTCGCTGCGGCCGGGCTGATGTTGCCCCAGGCCGCATTCGCGGGCGAAGCCGAATATGCCGAGATGGTCGCGGCCCATGCCCGCGCCAACGGCGTGCCGGAAGCGCTGGTGCATCGCGTCATCATGCGCGAGAGCCGCTATCAGCCCGGCCTGATCGGTCGCGGCGGCACCATCGGCCTGATGCAGATCAAGCTCGCGACCGCCCGCGGGGTCGGCTACACCGGCGACGCCGCCGGCCTGCGCGATCCCAACACCAACCTCACCTACGCCGTCAAATACCTCGCCGGCGCCTATCGCGCCGCCAACGGCGACCACGCCCGAGCCGTGCGTTATTTCGCGGGCGGCTATTACTACGTTGCAAAGCGGCAGCGTCAGGAGGCCATGCAGGTCGCCAATATGGGCGACACCTGGCTCGAGCCGAACGGCAATCCGCAGCCGATGCTCGGGACGGCGCCGCATAAGAAGCTGGCCCAGCGCGTCAGCAATGCGCGGGCGCAGGTTCCCAACCACTAGCCACCGTCATTCCGGGGCGATGCGAAGCATCGAGCCCGGAATCTCGAGCTTCCCCGGTGCGCAATTGCGCACCCGGGGTTCGGTCCGGCGGACCGCGCCGGAATGTCAGCCCTGTGGCTAGCGCGTTGACCACCCCGTCCCGCTGGCATACATTAGAGCCGTTCCGAGGGGTGCTCCGAGGAGGAGCTGAGATACCGCTAAATGGGTCAGAAGGCCCAGGACCGCGGTGACCCTTTGAACCTGATCCGGGTCATGCCGGCGAAGGGACAGGGATGTTGCAGACCACCAAGCGACCGGATTCCCCGGTATCCATCATCGGCGCAGGCATTGCAGGTGCCTGGCAGGCGCTTTTGTTCGCGCAGGCCGGCCATGCCGTGACGCTACACGAGCGCGGTGACGCCGCGATGACCGATTCCACCAGCCATTGGGCCGGCGGGATGCTCGCGCCCTGGTGCGAGGCGGAGGTCGCCGAACCCATCATCTCCAGGCTCGGCCAGCGCTCCCTGGACATCTGGCGGCGCGAGCTGCCGGACACCCCCTTCAATGGCTCGCTCGTCGTCGCCCACCCGCGCGAGCGCAACGATTTCGAGCGCTTTGCGCGGATGACCGAAGGCCACCGCCGGCTAGATGCGACCAGCCTTGCCGAGCTCGAGCCGTCGCTGGAGGGCCGCTTCCGCGACGCGCTGTTCTTCCCGACCGAGGGCCATGTCGAGCCGCGCCGCGTGCTGCCGAAGCTGCACGAGCGCATCCGCGCCGCCGGCGGCATCATCAAGTTCTCCAGCGACGTCTCCGCCAAAGACCTCGACGGTATCGTGATCGACTGCCGCGGCCTCGGCGCGCGCGACGAGCAGCCGGAGTTGCGCGGCGTCAAGGGCGAGATGATTTTGATCGAGACCGGCGAGGTGCGGCTGGCGCGCCCGGTGCGGCTGATCCATCCGCGCTGGCCGCTCTACGTGATCCCGCGCGAGGACAATCTGTTCATGCTGGGCGCGACCTCGATCGAGGCCGAGGACACCGGCGTCAGCGTGCGCTCCGCGCTGGAGCTGCTGGGTGCGGCCTATGCCGTGCATCCTGCTTTCGGCGAGGCCCGCATCGTCGAATTCGGCTCGGGCTTGCGCCCCGCTTTCCCCGACAATCTGCCGCGCATCGGCATTCGTGGCGGCCAGATCAGCGTTAACGGGCTCTACCGCCACGGCTTCCTGATCGCACCGGCGCTCGCCGAGCTGACGCTGCAATACGTCCAGCGCGGCCAGATCGACAATGAGGTGATGCAATGCGCGTGATCGTCAACGGCGAGCAGCGCGAGGTGAATTCCGCAAGCGTCGACGCGCTGCTGGCCGAGCTCGACTACGAGGGCACCCATTTCGCGATCGCGCTCAATTACGACGTCGTGCCGAAAAGCCGCTGGGCCGAGACCCACCTCAAGGCCGGCGACGAGATCGAGATCATCACGCCGCGGCAGGGAGGGTGAGGGAGATGATGGCACGCTCTCTCCACTTGTCGTCCCCGCGAAGGCGGGGACCCATAACCACAGGGAGCGGTTATGGCGGCCGGTCTCTCCCCACGTGCCCCAAGAGAAATCACGCGGTATGGGTCCCCGCCTTCGCGGGGACGACAGTTGAACTTGAGGAGACACCTCGGACATGGTGACCTTCTACGGCAAATCCTTCCCCTCCCGCCTCCTGATCGGCAGCGCGCTGTATCCCTCGCCTGCGATCATGCAGGCGGCGATCCGTGCCTCCGGCTCGAACATCGTCACGGTATCGCTGCGCCGCGAAGCCGCCGGCGGCAAGACCGGGGACGCATTCTGGAATCTGATCCGCGAGCTCGACGTCAGCGTGCTGCCGAACACCGCCGGCTGCCGCAGCGTGCGCGAAGCCGTGACCACCGCAAAACTCGCGCGCGAATTGTTCGGCACATCCTGGATCAAGCTGGAAGTGATCGCCGACAACGACACGCTGCAGCCCGACGTCGTCGGCCTGGTCGAAGCCGCCACCATCCTGATCAAGGACGGCTTTGAGGTGTTCCCCTATTGCACCGAGGATCTCTCGGTCGCGAACCGCCTGGTCGATGCCGGCTGCAAGGTCGTCATGCCCTGGGCCGCGCCGATCGGCTCGGCCCGCGGCATCACCAACCGCGACGCGCTGAAACTGCTGCGCGAGCGCCTGCCTGATATCACGCTGGTGGTCGATGCCGGCATCGGCGCGCCGTCGCATGCGGCCGAGGCGCTCGAACTCGGCTACGACGCCGTGCTGCTCAACACCGCCATCGCTAAAGCCGCCGATCCCGTCGCGATGGCCAATGCCTTCCGTCTCGGCTGTGATGCCGGCCGCACCGCCTACGAAGCCGGGCTGATGAACGCCCGCGACTTCGCTTCCCCCTCCACCCCTGTCGTTGGGACACCATTCTGGCATGCCGTATCCTGATCGCTTCTATCCCGTCGTCGACAGCCTCAAATGGGTCGAACGCCTGACCAAGCTCGGCGTCGGCACCATCCAGCTGCGCGCGAAAGACCTCAACGATGCCGACGCGCTCCAGATCGTCACCGATGCGCTGGCGATCACGAAGGACACGCAGGCCAAGCTGGTCGTGAACGACTATTGGCGCGCGGCCGTCGTCGCCGGCGCAAAATATCTGCACCTCGGTCAGGAAGACCTGGCGGAAGCGGACCTCAAGGCCATCCGCGAGGCCGGCCTGTCGCTCGGCATCTCCACCCATGACGACGCGGAGCTAGAGACCGCGCGTGCCGCAGAGCCCGACTACGTCGCGCTCGGTCCGATCTTCTTCACCACGCTCAAATCGATGCGCTTCGAACCGCAGGGCATTCCGAAGATCACGGAATGGAAGAAGCGGATCGGCAGCATCCCGCTGGTCGCGATCGGCGGCATCAAGTTCGAGCACGCCGCGGAGATCTTTGCCGCCGGCGCAGATTCCATCGCCGTCGTCAGCGACGTCACCCAAAACGCCGACCCGGACGCGCGAGTCAAACAATGGCTTGGCGATTCCGCCAAAGCCGCCTGAACGAGAGATACAACGGAGGATCCCATGAACATCCGCTCCAACCCCGACAAGACCGTTCCCGCCGTCACCACCGGCCCGCTGCCCTCGTCGCGAAAAATCTTCGCGTCTCCGGACGCTGCGCCCGACATCCGCGTGCCGTTGCGCGAGATCATCCTCTCCGAGGGCGCCGGCGAGCCCAACCTGCCGGTCTACGACACCTCGGGCCCCTACACCGACCCGACCGTTACCATCGACGTCAACGCCGGCCTGTCGCGCAACCGTCTCGCCTGGGTCAAGGAGCGAGGCGGCGTCGAGGAGTATCAGGGCCGCGATATCAAGCCGGAGGACAATGGCAACGTCGGCGCCTCGCATGCCGCAAAGGCCTTCACCGCGCACCACAAGCCGCTGCGCGGCCTCGACGGCCACAAGATCACCCAGCTCGAATTCGCCCGCGCCGGCATCATCACCAAGGAAATGATCTACGTCGCCGAGCGCGAAAACCTCGGCCGCAAAAAACAGCTCGATCGCGCGGAGGCAGCGCTGGCCGACGGCGAAAGCTTTGGCGCCGAAGTCCCTGCCTTCATCACCCCGGAATTCGTCCGCTCCGAGATCGCGCGCGGCCGCGCCATCATCCCCTGCAACATCAACCACGCTGAGTTGGAGCCGATGATCATCGGCCGCAACTTCCTCACCAAGATCAACGCCAATATTGGCAACTCCGCCGTGACGTCGTCGGTGGAAGAGGAAGTCGACAAGATGGTGTGGGCGATCCGCTGGGGCGCCGACACCGTGATGGACCTCTCCACCGGCCGCAACATCCACACCACCCGGGAATGGATTCTGCGCAACGCGCCGATCCCGATCGGCACCGTGCCGATTTACCAGGCGCTGGAGAAGTGCGAAGGCGATCCCGTCAAACTGACCTGGGAGCTCTACAAGGACACGCTGATCGAGCAGTGCGAGCAGGGCGTCGACTACTTCACCATCCACGCCGGCGTGCGCCTGTCCTATATCCACCTCACCGCCAACCGCGTCACCGGCATCGTCAGCCGCGGCGGCTCGATCATGGCGAAGTGGTGCCTGGCGCATCACAAGGAGAGCTTCCTCTACACCCATTTCGACGAGATCTGCGACCTCATGCGCAAGTATGACGTCTCGTTCTCGCTCGGCGACGGCCTGCGCCCCGGCTCGATCGCGGATGCCAACGACCGCGCGCAGTTCGCCGAACTCGAGACGCTCGGTGAACTGACCAAGATCGCGTGGGACAAGGGCTGTCAGGTCATGATCGAGGGCCCCGGCCACGTGCCGATGCACAAGATCAAGATCAACATGGACAAGCAGCTCAAGGAGTGCGGCGAGGCGCCGTTCTACACGCTTGGACCGCTGACCACCGACATCGCGCCGGGCTACGACCACATCACCTCGGGCATTGGCGCCGCCATGATCGGCTGGTTCGGCTGCGCCATGCTCTGCTACGTCACGCCGAAGGAGCATCTCGGCCTGCCTGATCGCAACGACGTCAAGGTCGGCGTCATCACCTACAAGATCGCTGCGCACGCCTCCGACCTCGCCAAGGGCCACCCGGCCGCCCAGCTCCGCGACGACGCGCTCTCCCGCGCCCGTTTCGACTTCCGCTGGAGCGACCAGTTCAACCTCGGCCTCGACCCCGACACCGCCAAGAACTTCCACGACGAGACCCTGCCGAAGGAAGCCCACAAGGTCGCGCATTTCTGCTCGATGTGCGGACCAAAATTCTGCTCGATGAAGATCACCCAGGACGTGCGGGACTATGCGGCGACGCTGAACGACCCGAACAGCGTGGGCATGTCGATGAGCGGCACCGCCGAGGACGGCATGGCGAAGATGAGCGCGAAGTTCAAGGAGATGGGCTCAAGCGTGTATCTGGATGCGGAGAAGGTGAAGGAGAGCAATCGGGTGCTGTGAAGGATATCCCTACTCCATCGAACTCAGGGGCCGGGTGAAAGTCCGGCCCCTCTCATTATGAGACTATCTTGTAACTAGAGCCTCCTACCATCGCTCTTTGACCGAGCGCCTTCGCGGAACGGCTAGCCTTAGCGTCCGCTAGCTCAACTCCAGCGCCCGCATTAGAACTTGATTGGCATTCTCGAAATTTTGGCGTTGATCCCGAATTCCGTAGGCCCACTTTTCGCCGTGGAATAAATTATTCCTCAGCCGATACGTGATCAACAATAACGCCGCAATCATGTCCTTCGGAGTTGGCTGTTCTTGGCTCAGAGCCTCCTCGACCAACTTCCGGCAATCGCTCCGTCCAAATCTTAGTCCTTCGAAGAGATCACCGAAGGTTCCATTCAAGAAATAGCGAGACCTGAAATAGTGAAACGCACCTTCAAATGGATCGCGCTGGAGTCCTCTCGTCGAATCCCAATCCTCTACTTTCCTAACAAGACCCACAGCGTTTGCCCGCGCGTTCATTACCTGTAACTCAAACAGGCCCCATAGAAGAGAAAAGTGCGCAATGGCAGCCCGTTCTCGCTCATTCAGTTGAGCGTAGCCAAGAGCACGATTTGCGAGCCAATTTTCGGGATCAATCACGTTAAGCACTCCAGTCGAGTTAGCAAGCGCAGCCCGGATGAGCGCAGCGATATCCGGGGTCTTTGCTTTCCCGCATATCGCTCCGCTCATGCGGGCTACAACAGCTCAAGCTAAGAATTCGGTATCGAAGACTCATCGAATGGAGACGTACTCGGCTAGGTTAACTCCCTTTCGAATTTCGGTTCCGTACGATTCGTGGATGCCAGCTCTGATAGCGACCTCCTTACAAGATATTCCTTCGAGTTGACTCGCCCACCGAATGCCGAACAGATGAATAGCTATCACTTTCTTGCCTTCTTCGGCGGTGTCATAGTCTTGGCGCAACTGATCCGCCAACTCTTGAACGATCACGGAGAGCTCCCTCTTAATCTTTTAGTGCGCTTGTTGGTGTCACGGGTTGAATGGACGCATTTGTGACCGGCTGAGCTTTCTTATGCAACTGGCAAACCTAGAAGCTGTCGACTTGCCTGAAATCCCCCACCGCCTCCCCGATCAGCTCCGCCCCAACCTCCGCCTCGTCTTCGTCGGCACCGCCGCCAGCACGCGCTCGGCCGCGGTCGGACACTACTACGCCCATCCCGGCAACCGGTTCTGGCGCGCGATCCATGAAGCCGGCATCACGCCGCGGCGGTATCAGCCGGGCGAGTTCGCCATGCTGCTCGAACTCGGGATCGGCTTCACCGATCTCTCCAAGTCGGGCGCCGGGATGGATCATCAGATCGCGACTGAAACGATCGACGTGCCCGGCTTCAGGGCCAAGATCGAAACATATCGGCCGCGGACGATTGCGTTCACGAGCAAGAAGGCCGCGAGCTTGTTTTACGGCAGGCCGTCGAGTGGGATCGCGCTGGGACGGCAGCCGCGCGAGGAGAAGCTCCCCGACGTGTTCGTGCTGCCCTCGCCGTCCGGCGCTGCGTCCGGTCACTGGACGCTGGAGCCTTGGCGGGAGCTTGCGGCGTGGATCGCTGCGTTGGACGCTCAACCCCCACAGACCTCATCCTGAGGAGACCGCGCAGCGGTCGTCTCGAAGGATGGCCGCAGGCGACATCCGGGCCTGCATGGTTCGAGACGGCGCTTCGCGCCTCCTCACCATGAGGAGTTAGAACACCCGTTGCCGCCCTAAAGATCGAAATTGGTCGGCAGCATGACCACGTCGCGAATGGTCATGCCGCGCGGCCGTGTCAGCATGAACATCACGACCTCAGCCACGTCACTGGCCTCCAGCAGGCTACCCGTTTCCCTGGCTTCCTTCAGCTTCTCCGGCGGCCAGTCCGCGAGCAATGAGGTGACGACCGGGCCGGGCGAGATCGAGCCGACGCGAATGCCGTGCTTGAAGACCTGGCGCCGCACCGTCTGGACGAAGCAGTTGATCGCCCATTTGGACGACGCATAGACCGGCTCCCAGGGCGTCGGAAAATGCGCCGCCAGCGAGCTCGTGACGATGATGTCGCCGCTCCGGCGCGCGATCATGTGCGGCAGCACGTCGTGCACGTTCTTCATCACGACGTTGACATTCAGGTTCAGCATCCGGTCGATGGCCATAGTGTCGGCATCGACCAGATCGCCGCCGACATAGGTGCCAGCATTCGCATGCAGGATGTCGAGCTGGCCTGCCTTCTCCAGGACGCGCGGCAGCAACGATGCGCAGTCCCTGGGATCCAGGAGGTCGACGACCAGCGGGATCACGGCGTCGCCATGCCTGTTGCTGAGCGCCTTCAGCGCGGCCTCGTCGCGGTCGACCATCACCACGCGCGCGCCCGCGGCCAGCATTGCTTCAGTGCTCGCCAACCCGATGCCCGACGCGGCCCCGGTCACGGCAGCAACCTTGCCTTCCAATTCGTTTCCCATGGGATCACCATCCTGCTGATGGTCGTCAGTATAGCGATGCAAGGCGAATTGGCGATGCGGATGGTTGGCTTCGTAGGGTGGGCAAAGGCGCTCTTGCGCCGTGCCCACCATCTCTCAACAAATCCGGAAGAACGGTGGGCACGGCGCGCGAAGAGCGCGCCTTTGCCCACCCTACGGCACCGTCACCCCGCATACGCCCTATCGAGGTCCGCGATGATGATCTTCCGCATCTCCATCATCGCCTGCATGACGCGGTTCGCTCTGGTACGGTCGGGATCGCCGAGGTAGCGGCCGAGCGCCGACGGGATCACCTGCCAGGACAGTCCAAATTTGTCCTTGAGCCATCCGCATCGGGATTCCTCGCCACCGTCGGCAGTGAGGCGGCTCCAGAAGTAGTCGACCTCGGCCTGCGTCTCCACGCTGATGAAGAACGAGACCGCCTCGGTGAAGCGGTATTGCGGCCCGCCGTTGAGCGCGTGGAAGCGCTGGCCTTCGAGTTCGAACACCGCCATGAGGTCGCTGACGGTCTCGACTTTTGCGTTGGGGAACACCGCTTTGTAGAAGGCGACGGCTTCCTGGACGTTGTTGGCGAACCAGAGGAACGGCGTGATTGACGTCATGAAATTGTATCCTTTCGTCTTGGACCGGACGCGCGACCATCGCTGCAAGGACGAGCGGCGGAACGGTGTTCCGACACGGGCGCCGGACTTTTTACGGCGCCCCTGTCGGAACCCGAGCCGGCCGTTCGTCCTTTGAATGCAACGCCGATCACCCCGGAGCCGCCAGATGCCCACCATCACAGCCTTCGAAAACTCACCCGACCGCGGCAAGGGGCAGGCGCGCGACATGCGCGTTCGCTGGGCGCTCGAGGAAGTGGGCCTGCCCTGCGACGTCCGCCTCGTGTCGTTCGCGGCGATGAAGGACCCCGCCCATCTTGCGCTGCATCCGTTCGGGCAGATTCCGACCTATGAGGACGGCGATCTCGCCTTGTTCGAGTCCGGCGCGATCGTGCTCCATATCGCCGAACGCCATGATGGATTGTTGCCAAAGGATGCGAATGCGAGGAGCCGCGCGATCGCATGGATGTTTGCCGCGCTCAACACGCTGGAGCCGCCGATCGTCGAGTTCGGGATGACGATGCTGTTCGAGCGCGACAAGGGCTGGTACGAGGAGCGGCTGCCGGTCCTGAAGGATCGGGTCCGTATCAGGCTCGGCGAATTGTCGCGTCGCCTCGGCGAGGCCGAGTGGCTCGACGGCGCGTTCAGCGCCGGCGATCTCATGATGGTGACGGTGCTGCGCCGGTTGAATGCATCTCGCCTGCTGGAGGAATATCCCGACCTCTCGGCCTATGTCGCCCGCGGCGAAGCGCGGCCTGCATTCCGGCGGGCGTTCGATGCGCAACTGGCGGTGTTCACCGCCGCATCGACCAGCAGATAGAGGCCGCGCCTCTCACTGAAGCGGTACATCACCCCGAATTAATACGTCGAACGGGCGACGCCGGGCGTCCTCCGATCGAATGACGCTGCGCACAATGCGCAAGGACAGTTGCCAGCCCGTCGCTCCGGCGATACGACTTGAGGTGGAAGAGCCTGATATCAACCGGCCCGCAGGAAGGCACCGCCATGAGCGACGATCTCTCCGGCGTCTGGGATGGCAGCTACATTCAACCGGGCACCGGAATGGTCACCTTCACCGCAACTCTGGTCGAAACCGGCGGCGCGCTCAGCGGAAGCGTGACCGAGCCCTGCTCGAACCCGCGATGCCCGCTGCGCACCCACAACGCCTCGATCGCGGGTCAGCGCTCCGGCAACGCGGTCTCGTTCGTCAAACACTACGAGCCGCCCGGCCACGGCTACGACACGGTCCATTACGAAGGCACGGTGAACGCCGAGGCGACCGAAATCGACGGGCGCTGGCAGCTGCAGGGCTCTTCCGGCGCGTTCCTGATGATCCGCGCCAGCAAGGCCGCGCAAGCGGCCACGACGGAGCAACACGCCAAGGTGCCATCGCGCTGAAGGGAGCGACCATGCTGACCCTCTATTCCTATCCGGAACTGTTCGGCGTCGCCGACAACAACGGCTACGGCCTCAAGGTCTACGCGTTCCTGAAGCTAGCAGGCGTGCCGTTCGTGCACGAGCACGTCTTCGATGCCTCTGCCGCGCCGCGCGGGCAGCTGCCTTACGTCGTCGACGACGGCGAGACCATCGGCGACAGCGAGACAATCATTGCGCATGCGATCGCCAAATATCGTCTGAGCATCGATGCCGCGCTGTCGCCGGACGCACGGCGGACCAATCATCTCGTCACCCGCATGCTGGACGATCTCTACTGGGTGATGTCGTATTCGCGCTGGAAGGACGATCGGTTCTATCCGGCATTCCGCGACGCCTTCATCGCGCAGCATCCGCAGATCGACGCGGCCGGATTCGAGAAAGCCAAGGCCTACAACGCGCAGCGCTATTATTACCAGGGCATCGGCCGCTACACGCCCGAACAGGCCTACGCGCGGGGGCTTGCCGATCTGCAAGTGCTGGCCGAGATCGTGCCTACGGCAGGCTTCGTCCACGGCGCAGCGCCGACCAGCTGTGATGCCGGCATCTACGGCTTCATCGCCAACATCTATTATTTTCCGATCCCGACGCCGCTGAAGGCCTTCGTCGATGCGCACGCCAATCTCGTCGCGCATTGCGAGCGGATTCATGCGGCGGTGAGTTCGTAGTTCGTAGGGTGGGCAAAGGCGCGCTCCTTGCGCGCCGTGCCCACCATGCATCCGCATTTGCGGTACGAATGGTGGGCACGCTTCGCTTTGCCCACCCTACGCCTCGCGCCTTACCGCATCGTGATCGCGAGCCCGCTCAGATCCGCATTCGCCATCAGGCCGGTCTGGTAGCCCGACAGCTCCAGCACCGCGCCCTTCTGGTTGGTCAGCACGATGGCGCGAGCGCCACGGCCGACGGCAAGACCGGCACCGGCCGCGCCATAGACGCCGGCGACGTCGGAAGGACGGTTGATGTTGGAGACGCGGCCACGCAGCACGGTCTTGGAGCCGCCGAACACGAGGCCGTAGTCGAGCCCGCCGGTCGAGAGCCCATACGAGCGACCGCGGAAGTTCAGCACGCCCGAGCCGCCCGAACCGCCGATGATCCAGCCCGCCTTGTAGATCGTCAGCACCACGGTGCCGCCGTCGGCCAGCGCCGAGGTCGAAAGGCCGGCCAGAGCGGCAATGGCGACCAGCGCGGCGCGGAAGGTGGTAGCGAGCTTCATGGGGCGTCTCCGGGGGCTATTTTTCAAGGGAGGATTCGAATCAGACGCAGCGAATGTATCCGATGGATCGCGGCGGCAACATGATGGAGCAGCCGTGAGGCGTCTGCCGCAGCAGCGCATTCAACTGTCATCGCCCGGCTCGACCGGGCGATCCAGTACGCCGAGACGGCAATGAGATGCGAAGAAGCCGAGGCGTACTGGATGCCCCGCCTGCCGCCTACGCTAAAGCTTCGGCGCCCCTGGACCTCAGCCCCGGCGAAGCCTTGGCGTAGCCGGGTCGCGGGGCATGACGGCGGAGTTTGAGGCCACCTACCGGCACCACCGCCATGATGCCATTCTGCCCCTGTTTTGCCCGACGGAGCAAGCGAATTGTTCGGCTATACCGAATTTGAAACGCTCACGATTTCTACGGTGCATGGGGTTGTTTTCGCGTTTTTGTTTTACCAGCCTTCCCCAATGCCGATTGCAACTCCCCCGCATGTCGCTACGCTCGTGTGGGCGACGCGACCGTTCCATCCGAGGTGATCCCATGTCGATCCAGCATTTCGCACCCCCGCCGCACGTCAAGGCGCCGCCGCTGTCCTTTGCCACGCGTGTCGGCGATCTCCTGTTCGTCTCCGGCATTCCCGGCTTCGACGGCAATGGCGCGCTGCCGGACGGTTTCGAGGCGCAGTTCGCCAACGTCGCCGTCAACATCAAGCGCGTGCTGGACGAGGCCGGCGCGACGGTCCGCGATCTCGTCAAGGTCAACGTGCTGCTCACGCGCGCTTCCGACGTCGCCGCGATGAACGCACTCTATGCCGGCGCGTTCGGCCCGCCGCCCTACCCGGCGCGCACCACCTGCGTCGTGCAGGCCCTGCCCGACCCGAAAATGCTGATCGAGATCGAGGCAATTGCATCACTGGCGAAGTGAGCCACGCTTAGCGTATGTGTCTTGGCGCATGTGTCTTGGCGTATGAGTCTTGGCGTATGTGTCTTGTCGGGCACTCGGCCGAACCAAGTGCACGGCTCCCTCTGACATATCCGTGAAACGGCCGCCCCTCGGCTTGCCAAGGACCTGCTTTTACCGCACGGATTTTCGGGTCCCACATCCCCACAAGGAGATTTTTCATGCGTCGCGTTCTCGCCCTCTGTGCCGTTGCCGGCATCGCCACCTCCGTGTTTGCCGTGCCGGCGTCGGCGGCGGTCGGCTATTACGTGATCCGCTGGGACAACACCGGCATCTGCCAGGTCTGGAACGAGGACCTGAAGTACAAGCCGTTCCAGTGGGGCGCGTCGACCTACAAGGTCGTCAGCAAGCCGGTCCCGACCTTCACCGCGGCTTCGGATCTCCAGATCAAGCTGCGTTCGGAGCGCCGCTGCACGCTCTGAGCGTCACGCGACCAATTTGATTTTGAGGGCGGGCCGCGCGAGCGACCCGCCCTTTTCCTTTGCAGGCGCGCGCTGGTTTTCCGGCTCAAATGACGCATTTCCTGCGCGCACGCTTTGAACCTGATCGGCCGGCGGAGCTACTCACAACTTGTCCGGGGCGCATCCCCAAAAGCGCCCCACACCATGCCTCCCCGTCATTGTCGGGAGGCGCATCACATCTTTCATTTGAGGAGCTGATCATGCGTCGTATTTCCGTGCTGTGCGCTGCTGCCGGTCTTGCCGTCACTGCCTTCGTCGCCGCGAGCCCTGCCGAAGCCAGCTATCACCTGATCCGCTGGCAGGACACCGGCTTCTGCCAGATCTGGGACGAGAGCATCCCGACCGCGCCGTGGCCCTCCGACTACGCCCGCGTCAGCACGACCGTGCCGACCTTCGTCGACGCACTCGTGCTGAAGGATCACGCGTTGAAGAGCGGTCACTGCACCTGGTAAGATTTCGATCGGCGGATCGACGAGCGGGCAAGGGCGCGACGCGTTCTTGCCCGCTCTTTTTTTGCCTGCACAGAGCGGACCGACGAGGCGCAGCGACAGCGCGCCCTCACGCGTCCTTGTGCGCGCCGGGATGGATCAGGATGTCGCGCGCAGCGGCGAGGTCGATGAAGGCTTGCGCGCTTCCGCCCTGGTCGGGATGCTTGCCCTTGGCGGCGCGACGGTAGGCCTGGTTGATGTCGTCGCAGGTGAGCTGCACGGCAAGCGGCAGGCCGAGCATCCTGCGGGCACGATCTTCGCTCGAGAGCTTCTTCGGCATGGCGTTGCGGCGGCCGAAGCGTGGCGCGGTGAGATCATGGACGACCTCGAGGATCACGCCGATGCGGCGCTGGGCCGCCAGCGTGACGCTGTGATCGTCATTGTCCACGGCCTGGCGCAGCACCGGAAGCGCCTGCTCGGCCGCCTGGCGCAGCGTGGCATCCGTGCTCATGCGCACGATCTCGGCGACGAGCCGGCCCGCCTCGGCCCAGCCGGCCGGCTGCGCCGACCGCAGGCGTTCGAGAGCGAGTTTCCAGGATTCAAGCCGTCCCATCATGCGCGCAACGTTTAGCAATGAAGATCAGTATGCCAAGGCGGCCGTTTCCGACCCCTTAATTTCGAGTTAGCCTTTCATGAAACTTCGAAACGAATCCAGGGGGAAATTGTCATGGCATTGCTCGCAAACCATATCGCCGTCGTCACGGGCGCCGGATCCGGCATCGGCCGGGCGATCGCGGCCGGCTACGCCCGCGAGGGCGCGCGAGTGGTGCTGCTCGACGTCAACGCCGACACGGTCGCGGAGGCCGCGCAGGAGATCCGCAAGGCCGGCGGCAAGGCCGAGAGCTTTGCGCTCGATGTCACCAAGCGTGACGACTGTTTTGCGCTCGCCAGGCAGGTCGCCGACAAGGTCGGGCAGGTCTCGATCCTCGTCAACAATGCCGGCATCACCCGACGCAACGCCTTCACCGCGGACACGGAGACGGTGGCGAAGGACTGGAACGACATCATCTCGCTCAACCTCAACGGCGTCTTCAACGTGACGCAGGCGTTCCTCGCGCCGCTGCGGGCCGCCAGGGGCCGCATCGTCAATATCGGCTCGATCCAGTCCTTCGTGCATCTGCGCACGCCGAGCTCGGCGGCGTATACGACCTCGAAGCACGGCGTGCTCGGCTTCACCAAGGCGCTCGCGGCCGAGCTCGGCAAGGAAGGCGTGCGCGTCAATGCGATCGGGCCGGGCTTCATCGAGACCAACATCAACGCCAACGTGCGCGCGACCAATCCGGCGCTGGTGCAGGCCTTCGTCGATCACACCCCGCTGGCGCGCACCGGCAAGCCCGAGGACATCGTGGGCCCCGCGATCTTCCTGGCGTCGGATCTGTCGGCCTATGTCACGGGGACGATCGTGATGGTGGACGGCGGGTACCGGACGGTGTGAGCGGGCGCGCAAAATCGGCCCGCATCGCTATGCATCCCGTGCCAATCGCGGCACCTTCGCGGCAATCCCAAGGTCAATTGGTGCGATCGTCCGCGATTAACCACTCGTTAACCAAACCCGCCCACCGTAGATCTACGGCTAGGGGGCCGTTGGTTCTCGATCGCTTCCAAAGATGGAAGCGGGCGTTGATCGGGAGGTGTGTTGATGACCACTGTTCATGTGGCTGCGTCCGATCCGGGCGCGCAATTTCTTGCCCCTAACCAAATCGTTCCGCTGCTGATCGGCGCGACCGTCGACGAGGTCGAGCGCGAGCTCGTGCTCCAGACGCTCGCACGCTGCGACGGCAACCGCACGCGCGCATCGCGCGTGCTCGGCCTGTCGGTGCGCACGTTGCGCAACAAGATCAGGATCTATGCAGCGTCCGGCATCGACGTGCCCGCGTATCACGACTAGCACGCGGGCACGATTGGTGTTGATCAAGCCCGGCGCAAGGCGTCGGCGGAATTGCTGCTGTCGTCAAACGCCGCTAAGTAGCTTGCTTCCGGTCAAGGGAGCAGCGGCGTGGCAGACGAACAGAAACGGCAGGGACCGCAAGGTCCGCGCGGACGGCAGGGCGAACCCGGACGGCCAGGGCCGCAGGGGCATCCCGGCCGGCGCGGCCCAGACGGCCAGCGCGGCAAGCCGGGACCGCAAGGCAAGCCCGGGGCGGCCGGAAAGGCCGGAGCGCAAGGCAAGGCCGGCCTGCCGGGCAAGCCCGGCGAAGCCGGTGCTCGGGGCGCGGCCGGGCCGCAGGGGCCGCAAGGCCCTCGCGGCGAGCCCGGACCGCCCGGCCAGCTGCCGTCGATCGAGCAGGTGCTGCCGTGGCTCGATCAACTCTTCGACGCCTGGGACGAGCGCCGCCGTCAGCGCGAGCGTGAAGCTGCCGAACGCGAGGCGCTGGAAGCCGCCGTGCACGAGGTTGAAGAGGCGATCGTCGATGACGAGGCCGACGACGGCGAAGGCGAAGGCGAAGGCGAAGGCGAAGGCGACGATCACCGGAAGAAGAAGAAAAAGAAGAAGCACGGCCACAAGGACTAGCCGGGCGGAAGTTGCTTCGACGCCCCGGAGGACTCATCCTTGCGCGGCAGCATGCCCATGCGCTCGAACTGCCAGCGCATGGCGCGGTACCAGAGATAGCCGACCAGCGTGCCGAGCAGCGTCAGGATGACAAGGTTGACGCTGCTGTAGGAGCCGCTCCACCACATCATCCATGCGGTCCACAGCACGGTGAAGGTGACGGCACCTGCTCTGAGAGGAATAAGGGGGCGGCTCATGGTCGTGCTCCGGGCTGTCAAAACCCCGGCGGACGTCATCGCAATTTGAGGCCGCTCTCACCGTGAGCCAGATCACGGAATGGACGCAGGACCGCCTAACCGAACCGCAGCCGCGAACGCTCCTTGGCCTTCTCCGCCTCGATCTCACGGTCGCGCGCCGGCGCATGGGTATGCAGTGAGGTCAGGAGCTTTCGCGCAGTCGCCGACACTTCCGCGACCGCAAGCTCGAAGGCCTCTTCATTGGCCTGAGACGGCTTGTTGAAACCGGAAAGCTTGCGCACGAACTGGAGCGCGCTGGCGTGGATCTCGTCCTCCGTCGCGGGCGGCTCGAAGTTGAACAGCGTCTTGATGTTGCGGCACATGCAGGCTCTCCCGTAGCGGTGTTCCCCTGAGGACGATTGGCGAGGCCGAAATCCTACATCCCGGGCGCAGCCGTGTCATAGGCAGGACCAGCCATATCTGATCCGCAATTATTCCCCTTGCGCGCCGCACCATCGGGGAATGTTTTTCGGGGGGCGATGATGGGTCCGGTCTCGATCCTCCGTGACCAGCTGATAAGATCGCGTCCAACGCGGCCGACCATGAGCCGCATGGGGAGAGAAACATGAAAACGTCTTGCGCGGCGCTAGCGGCCATCCTGCTGTCCATCGCAACGCCGGTTATGGCCGCCGATTATCCAGCGCCGAAGCAAGGCGACTGGATCGCCAAGGACTTCAAGTTGCACACCGGCGAGACCATGCCGGAATTGAAGCTGCACTACACCACTGTCGGCGAGCCCTCTGGCCAGCCCGTGCTGGTGCTGCACGGCACCGGCGGCTCGGGCGCGAGCATGCTGTCGCCCGCCTTCGCCGGCGAGCTGTTCGGTGCGGGACAGCCGCTCGATGCGTCCAAATATTACATCATCATCCCCGACGCGATCGGCCACGGCAAATCGTCAAAACCGTCCGACGGCATGAAGACGAGCTTCCCGAAATACAATTACGACGACATGGTCGAGGCGCAGCATCGCCTCGTGAAGGAAGGCCTCGGCGTCAAACATCTGCGGCTCGTGATCGGCAATTCGATGGGCGGCATGCAGACCTGGCTGTGGGGCGAGAAATATCCGCAGGAGATGGACGCGCTGGTGCCGATGGCCTCGCAGCCGACCGAGATGGCCTCACGCAACTGGATGATGCGGCGGATTATGCTCGACACCATCAGCAACGATCCCGACTACAACGGCGGCAACTACACCAGCCAGCCGCGCATGATGAAATACGCCATCACCGCCTACGGCATCGCCAGCATCGGCGGCACTCTGGCCTATCAGCAGCAGGCGCCGACCGCGGCCAAGGCCGACAAGATCGTCGACGAACGGCTGGCGACACTGATCACGGCGGATGCCAACGACTTCCTCTACCAGTGGGGCTCCTCGCAAGACTACAATGCCGGCGACAAGCTCGAGCAGATCGAGGCGACGCTGCTGCTGATCAACTCCGCCGACGACGAGCGCAACCCACCGGAGACCGGGATCACGGACGCGGCAATGAAGCGGGTCAAGAACGGCAAGCTGTATCTGATCCCCGCGAGCACCGAGACGCGCGGCCACGGCACCACCGGCAACGCGAAATTCTACGTCGAGCAGGTCAGGCAATTGCTGCAAACCGCGCCGCAGCGGACGATGTGAGCCGAGCAGCAAGACCGCATGTCGAACGCTCGCTTTCGCAAGGCTGCGCTGGCGCTTCCCGGCGTCATCGAGGGCGCACATCACGGCCATGCCGACTTTCGTGTCGGCAAGCGCGTGTTCGCGACGCTGGGCTATCCCGATGAAAAATGGGGCATGGTGAAGCTCACTCCCGACCAGCAGGCCGTGCTTATCGACGCGGAACCGGAGATGTTTCGTCCGGTCCCCGGCGCCTGGGGCAGGAGCGGCAGCACGAATGTGAAGCTGGCGAAGATCGATCAGGTCACGTTGCGGAGCGCACTCGAGATGGCATGGCGCAATGTCGCGCCTAAGTCGCTGCTTGCATCGCTTGAGACGCGATAGGAAGGACCGTACGTGCAGGTTCGCACTGTGCGCCTGGCTGGCCGCCCATACCGCAACGCATCATATGCGGCGCCTCTCGCGCCGCATATTATTTGAGCATGCATTACGCTGACAGCTCGGGCTTAATCGCATCAACGATACGAATCGAACGCGACGCGATCGCGCGCAGTCGGCGCGCGACGCAGGGAGGAGTTCGCATGCACAGGCTCGCGCTGTGCGTTTGGTTGGCCGCGACGATGGCGCAGACGAGCGCCGCGTTCGCGTTCGACAACGGCCAATACGACCACGTGCCGCCCGACATCCGCGCCTGGTTCAAGAGCGTGATCGCGCCGAACGGCGTGCCCTGCTGCGACATCTCCGACGGCCATCGCACCGACTACGATGTGCGAGGCGGCACCTATTGGGTACCGATCGAGGGACAGTGGATGGAGGTGCCCGAGCGCGCCATCATCCGCGATCGCGGCAATCCGGTCGGCCAGGCCGTGGTGTGGTACGTCCACCATCGCGGCGCGATCATCATCAGTTGCTTCGTGCCGGCCGATGCGGTGTAGGCCGCTCAGGCCTTGAGGTCTCGCCTGGGCGAGGCCTCGACATATTCGATGTCATCGCCGAAATCGTCGAGCGCGGCACGAACGGATTTGGCGTCGGCCTCGGCGACGGTGAAGATCGCGGCCAGGTTTTGCCGCTTCTGTCCCGGAAACAGGCTCTCGGCGGCGTAGCCGGCATCGCCTAGGGTCTTGATGATCTTGCGCCGCCGGCGCTGATCGACATGGTCGTGGAATTTGAATTGCACGGACATGCTCAGAAGCTAGCCGTTCGCCGCACCCATTCAAGGTCGCAGAATCTATTTTTGCCTCTTTCGCGCCGGCTTCGCCTTTGCAGTTTTCTTGGCAGTTTTCCTGCCCGATTTCTTGGCCGCTTTCGCGCGGCCGAGTGCAGCGGCAACATCCAGCAGGCCGGCGCCGTATTCCGGCGTAAAATCCTTGCCTCGCATCGCCGGCAATTTGATCGCTGTCGCGATCAGGCGCCTGGCGACCGCAAGCCCGGACGCCCTGGATTTCGGCTTGTTGATGTAGACGAGCGCGGCGGCGCCCGTCACATGCGGTGTTGCCATCGATGTCCCGGGCCAGGAATCGTAGCTGGTATGGTCGGCGAAGCTTGCCTTCACCCGGGGCACCGTCGACAGGATGTTGACGCCCGGCGCCACCAGCTTGATATGCTTCCCCGAATTGGAGAACGAGGCGCGCCGATGGGACTCGTCGACGGCGCCGACTCCGATCGTGTCCGGGTAGCCCGCCGGGTATTCCTTCGGATTGCCGTCCTCGAACTCGTTCCCCATCGCGGTGGAGATGATGACACCGGCCTCGATCAGTTCGGCGAAGGCCGTCGCTTCCGTCTTTGAATGGTCCTCGCCGCCAATGCTGAGGTTGATGACCTTGATGTTGGAATCGAGCGCGGCCGCAAGCGCCTTGCTGTAGAAATCGAAGTTGAAATTCTCGTCGTCGCATGCGCGCTTGGGATCGTCGAACACCTTCCAGCAGTGCAACCGGCAATTGGCCAGGCCTGCGATACCGACCGAGTTATTGACCACGGCCGCGATCGTGCCGCTGACATGGGTGCCATGACCGAGAAAATCACGCGGTCCGTTGCCGTCGTGCCTGTAGTCCTCGATCGCGTCCACGAGATCGGGATGTCCGGCGTCGACGCCGCTATCGAGCACAGCGACATGAACCCGCCCCGCACCTGGCCGCGGTCGATCGAACCATCTGATGGCGCGAAGGCCCCACTGCCGGATCTTCATGGGATCGGCGGCGGCACTGAGCCACCGGTTGGGAACGGGTTCGACCAGATCCACCGCCCTGGAGGCGCGCAGGCGCTTCAGGATGCCTGCATCGACCTTCCCGTCCTTCAACTGCACGATCTGAAATCCGGCCAGAGCCTCCCGCGGCGGCGCCGTTGCGGAGCGTGCTATCGAGCGATGGACCGCGGCCAAAGCCATCGCCTGGGGCTGCGCGGGCGCCTCATCGTCGCCGACCACGAACAGCGGCTTCATCGACTGAAGCCCGAAATTGTCGCGCAGGAAATCGATCGGACCTCTGACGTCATCGGGCATCGCAGCCATCAGCGCGCGTGACGTTGTCGCCTGAAGCGAGGCTGCCGCGATCTGCCGGGCAGCGGCCGGCTTCAACCGAACGATCAATTGTCCCGGGACATGCTTGCGACGGCGTGGCCGATCGCCCGCGACCCGCATTGCCTGCGTTGGGGCCATGACGAATTCCTCGCTTGAAAAGCAACAAAGTACGACACCCGTTATAAGCGAAATTTCTGGTCTACGCCACCTGCGTCATGCCGTGGCTACACCGGGCCGCACCTGCTATTTCGGGGATAGCGGTCGAGCCGGAGAATGCTATCCTGTGCCCCTCAATCAGGGAGACCTTCGTGACCGATCTCTGCGCCGAAGACCTCGCCACCATCTATGCCAAGCCGAGCCCGCGCGTGATCGCAAAGGCGCGTCCCGCGATCGATGCGCATGCGAAGAAATTCATCGAGATGTCGCCGTTCTGCGTGCTCGCTACGTCAGGCGTCGACGGCAGCGTCGATGCATCGCCGCGCGGCGGAGGGGTTGGCTTCGTCCATGTCGCCGGCCCCAACCAGGTGCTGATGCCTGACCGTGCCGGCAACAACCGGATCGACAGTTTTCGCAACGTCGTCGAAGGCTCGGGCTTCGTGCATCTGCTGTTCTTCGTCCCCGGCATCGACGAGACGCTGCGTGTCGGCGGACGCGGCACGCTCTCGGCCGATCCGGACCTGCTCGCATCGATGGTGGAATTCGGCAAGCCGCCGCGCGCGGTCCTGAACGTCGCGGTCAGCGAAGTCTATTTCCACTGCGGCAAGGCGCTGATGCGCTCGAAGCTGTGGTCACCGGAGAAGGTGCAGCGCTCGGTGATGCCCAGCATCGGCCAGGTCATTCACGACCAGACGGGCCTGGGGGAGCCGGAGAGCCAGGAGATCGTGGAAGAGCGCTACAAGACGCAGTTGTAGGTGAGAGCGTTCGCCGCTCGAAAGAACCGTCATGCCCGGGCTAGACCCGCCTGCGCGGCCGAAGTCGCTTCGGCGAGGCGAAGGCCCGGGCATCCACGTCTTCGTCGCGCGGCCAAACGTGGATGGCCGGGACAAGCCCGGCCATGACGAAGGAGAGAGCCGGTGCCGGAGCTTAGTGGCCCTCGCCCTCGAGCCCGCCGACGTGCTTCTGCGTGTAGAGTTCGAGGCCGATGCGGCCGATCAGGTCGAGCTGGGTTTCGAGGAAATCGATATGGTGTTCCTCGTCGCTCATCAGCTTCTCGAACAGGTCACGGGTGACGTAGTCCTTGGCGCCGTTGCAATAGCCGGCGGCCTCCTGGTAGAGCGCCCGCGCGCTCATCTCGGCGGCGAGATCGCACTCGATGATCTCCTTGACGTTCTGGCCGATGCGCAGGGGGTCGAGCACCTGCATGTTCGGGAAGCCGTCGAAGAACAGAATCCGCTCGGTGAGCTTGTCGGCGTGCTCCATCTCCTCGATGGACTCCTTGCGCCAGACCTTGGCCATGTCCCGCAGGCCCCAATTGTCGAGGAAGCGGTAGTGCAGCCAGTATTGGTTGATTGCAGTCAGCTCGTGGCGCAGCGCCTTGTTGAGATAGTCGATGACTTTTGCGTCGCCCTGCATGATGCACTCCAAATCTTGCGTCCAAATCGGCCCTAACCGACTTTAGAACGCTTCTAAATCAGTTTAAGGACGAGAGCAACCGGCCACGGGGACGCAGCCGGGGAAAAGCTCAGCCGAAATTGCGGAAGTTTTCAGCAGGCCGCGAGGGCGAACCGGGGGAGTTCCGCCGTCTCGTCATTGGCGGCCACGGTGTGGCTGTGCGGGCAGCCCGAGCAGCAGGACTTGGCGCAGGGGCCAAGAGTTTCGTCGATGATGGTCTTGATGGTACGGGCGCAGCGGCCGCATTCGGCGCTACAGCCGAGGCATCCATAGACCTGCTTGGCATGACGTACGGCGTCGTCGGACTCGGCGACCGCGGCGCGGATGTCGTCATCGCTCAGCACGTTACAGGAACAAACGATCATGGAAGCGGCAGGCCCTTCGGTGATGCGTCATCATCGATATTTAAGGGGCCGTCCGGATGCAAAGGGAAAAACCGGTATTTGAAGCTATTCCAAACTAGCCCGGAAACAGCCTAGAACGGCTCTAAAATAGGGAGTTGCACTGGATCAAGATCTTGGCGGACCTAGTCACCGCCACCGCCTCCACCACCATCGCCGCCACCTCCGCAATCCCCGCCACTGCTACCGCTATCGCTGCTGGAACAGCTGTCGCTCGAGCTCCCCGAGCTGTCGCTGGAAAACCAGCTCCCCAGCGAGAAGCCGTCGCTGGCCGCTGAATAGCCGTCGCCGCTACTCCCTCCGTCACTACCAGCACCCGCGCGCGAGCGCCGGCCGCGGTTCTGGAGATGGGCGAACCAGCCATAGCCAATCGCGAAAATGACCCCGGCAGCGATCAAAGTATTCATCATCGCGTTGCCCATCGTCGTCTCCCTCGCGGACCTGCGATCCATTAATTGGTCGTCCTCGGCGAAGGTGCCGTTCATTGATCATTCAAACGAAGTATGGAACTTTACCCCCAAAGAGTTCCCGCCTGTTTGTGCGAAAGGTCACGCCAATGAAGAAGTTCTTACTGACGGTCGCCGCCGTCGCCACCCTGGCCCTCACGGCCGGGACACCGGCCCACGCTCAGCGTGGTGTCGCCGCCGGCGTGGCCGCCGGGATCATCGGTGGCGCCATTGTCGGCGGCGCGCTGGCTTCTCCGTATTATTACGGACCCGGTCCGGGCTACTCCTATGGCCCCGGCTACTACCCGCCCCGCTACTACGCGCCGGGTCCCGGCTATGTCGCGGACGACTACTACGGTGACGGCTGCGTCTGGCAGAGGCAGCGCTTCTGGGATGGCTACGCCTGGCGCACCCGCCGCGTCAGAGTCTGTGGCTGAGGCGCGCTGAACCGGTTCACTACGGACGCGCCGTTCATCTCCGGGCCTGAAAAAGACCGCTTTTTCTCGTCACAGCTCCGTGCGCGTTTACCGTGGATTGACCAATTGCGCGCTTCCTAGCTGCACGGTCGATTTCATCAGAGTGTGCGTGAACCTTTGAAACCCGGGCGCTCCTAACAAGGGACGTCCATCTCCCAGGAGAGCCAAGAGCATGAAGAAGACTTTTGTTGCCGCCCTCACGGTTGCGACGATCGCCGGTTCGCTGGTGACCGCCACTCCGTCCGCGAAGGCCCATGACGGCGTCGGCGCCGGCATCGCAGCCGGCCTGATCGGTGGCGCCATCGTCGGCGGCGCCATCGCGTCGAGCCGTCCCGCCTATGGCGGACCGGTCTACATTGCCGAGCCCCCGCCGCCCGCGCCCTGCTACTGGCAGCGCCAGCGCTATTGGGACGGTTACGGCTGGGTCGTCCGCCCGGTTCGCGTTTGCTACTGATCTGATCGCAAGATCCGATCGCATGGCGCATCCGCGCCGCGATCGAAGCCCGGCCGAGCACCTCGGCCGGGCTTTTTCTTTGGCGAAGAGTTAAGGCCGCTACCGCGCCGCCTGGATCGAGCGCAGCACCTCTTCGCTCGGCCAGCAATCGACCTTGAGGCCTGCCGACTTCTGGTAGGCGCCGAGCGCCGCGCGCGTCTGCATCCCGGCCTTGCCGTCGATCTTGTCCTTGTAGAGCCCAACGCGCGTGAGCCCGCGCTGCATGGTCTCGACGTCCTTGGTGCGCAACTGCTTGGAGGCCACCCATTGTGTCGCGAACGGCAGCGGGCTCGTCATGCGGTCGCCGAGATGGCCGACGAACAGCACGTAGAGGTCGGAGAAATTGTACTCCTTGATGACGAAGTAGTTCTTCGTCGTCAGGAACGATGGGCCGTAAATGCCTTCCGGCTGCAGCAGCGAGGCCGGCTGCGCCTGCTCGGCAGCGCTCAGCTTCTCGCCACGCACCGGCACAAAACCTTCGCGCAGCCACTGGCCGATCGGCTTCGTCACCTCGGGCACGCCGCTGGTGCAATCGACCTTGGCCGGCGCCTGCACCTCGTAAGCCCAGCGCACGCCGCTCTGCCAGCCCTTGTTGACGAGCTGCTGCGCGGCCGAGGCCAGCGCATCCGGCACCGAATGCCAGATGTCGATGCGGCCGTCGCCGTCGAAGTCGACACCGTGCTTGTAATATTCGGACGGCAGGAATTGCGTGAGCCCGGTGGCACCCGCCCAGGACGAGCGCATGTCCTTGCGCGTCACCACGCCCTCGCCGAGGATCTTCAGCGACAGGATGAACTCGTTCCGATAGGTGTCCTTGCGTCGCCCGACATAGGCCTGCGTCGCCAGCACGCGCACGAGATCGTAAGGCAGCGTGTAGCGGCCGTAATCGGTCTCGCGGCCCCAGATCGCGAGCATGATGGTGGCCGGCACGCCGGATTTCTTCTCGATCTCGCTCAGCGCCGGACGATATTTTTGCAGCAGCCGCTGCCCCTCGCCCGCAAGCCGCGCGATCGAGGCTTCCTTGACGTAGTCGGCCGGCACCTGCACGAACTCGGCCTGCGACGGTGCGCCGGTCGCGGGCCGTCCGGGCAGGATCAAATCGGGCAGCTTGTAATCAGGCTCGAGCCCGCGCGTCTGCTCATCGAATGTCGCGCGCGACACGCCGGCGGCCTGCGCCTCCGGCCAGAGCGAGGCGATGAACTGCGTGAAGGCGGCGTCGGCGGCGCGGGCGGGCGACAGGCCGCAGATGATAGCGATCACCGCAGCTATGAGCGCCCGCCGCATCATGCCGAAATCACCGCGTCAGCTTCTTGTACTTCACGCGGTGCGGAATGATGCTGTCCTGGCCGAGACGGCGCATCTTGTCCTTCTCGTAGTCCTGGAAGTTGCCTTCGAACCATTCGACGTGGCTCTCGCCTTCGAAGGCCAGGATGTGGGTTGCGATGCGGTCGAGGAACCATCGGTCATGGCTGATGATGACGGCGCAGCCGGCGAAATCTTCCAGTGCCTCTTCGAGCGCGCGCAGCGTATCGACGTCGAGATCGTTGGTCGGTTCGTCGAGCAGCAGCACGTTGGCGCCGGACTTCAGCATCTTGGCGAGATGCACGCGGTTGCGCTCACCGCCGGAGAGCGCGCCGACCTTCTTCTGCTGGTCGGCGCCCTTGAAGTTGAACGACGAGCAATAGCCGCGCGAGTTCACTTCCTTCTTGCCGAGCAGGATCAGCTCGTTGCCGCCGGAAATCTCCTCCCACACGTTCTTGTTGCCGTCGAGCGCGTCGCGCGACTGGTCGACATAACCGAGATGCACGGTCTCGCCGACCGTGATGGTGCCCTTGTCCGGCGTTTCCTGCTTGGTGATCATCCTGAACAGCGTGGTCTTGCCCGCGCCGTTGGCGCCGATCACGCCGACGATGCCGCCAGGCGGCAGCTTGAAGGTAAGATCGTCGATCAGCAGGCGATCGCCATAGCCTTTGCTGAGCGTTTCGAAATCGACGACGTTGGCGCCGAGCCGCTCGGCAACTGGGATGATGATCTGCGCGGTCTGGGTCTGCTTCTCGCTCGCCTGCTTGAGCAGATCCTCGTAGCGCTGGTAGCGCGCCTTGGATTTGGCCTGACGCGCCTTCGGCGAGGACGCGACCCATTCCTGCTCGCGGGCGATCGTCTTCTGATGCGCAGCGTCTTCACGGCCTTCCTGCTCGAGCCGCTTCTGCTTCTGCACCAGCCAGGACGAGTAGTTGCCCTCGTAGGGAATTCCCTTGCCGCGGTCGAGCTCGAGAATCCAGCTCGTGACGTTGTCGAGGAAGTAGCGGTCGTGGGTGACGATCAGGATCGCGCCGGGATAGTTGCGCAGATGACCTTCCAGCCACGACACGGACTCGGCGTCGAGATGGTTGGTCGGTTCGTCGAGCAGCAACAATTCCGGCTGATCGAGCAGCAGTTTGCACAGCGCGACGCGGCGGCGCTCACCGCCGGAGAGTTTCGTCACATCGGCATCGTCGGGCGGACAGCGCAGCGCGTCCATCGCCTGGTCGACCTTGCTGTCGAGATCCCAGAGGCCCTGGGCCTCGATCTCGTCCTGCAGCTTGGTCATCTCGTCGGCGGTTTCTTCCGAATAGTTCATCGCCAGCTCGTTGTAGCGATCGAGAATGGCCTTCTGCTTGGCGACACCCAGCATGACGTTCTCGCGCACGGAGAGCGCCGGATCGAGATGCGGTTCCTGCTCGAGATAGCCGACGCGGGCGCCCTGGGCGACCCAGGCCTCGCCGTTATACTCCTTGTCGAGGCCAGCCATGATCTTGAGCAGCGTCGACTTGCCCGAGCCGTTGACGCCGAGCACGCCGATCTTGGCGTCCGGGTAGAACGACAGATGAATGTTATCGAGCACCTTCCGGGTCGGGTAGCTCTTGGTCAGGCCCTGCATGAAATAGATGAACTGGCGCGCCATCGGTCCCGTGAAACCTTCGATTTGAGGAAATTTGCTTGCCGCCGATGTAACGATCCCGCCCCCAAAGGGCAATGTTTTCCCTCCGTTCACCACGGTTGAATACGGGATGGACACCATCCGGCCGCCGATCCGGACAATTGAAACCATTTTTTAATAAAGTGGGCCAAAGCTCGTCATGGCGCCGAAAAAGACGCCACCCGCGGCAGAAGCGACGGGGAGAACAGCGAGGCCACATCATGGCTCTGATCGAGACCAATTCCATCGCCGTTCCGGCACGAGCCGGTAGCGCTTCCGGACTCGTCACGGAGATCAAGGGCTTCTGGAAGCGTTTCTTCGCTACCGCTTTCAACCCTTACCGCCCCGAGCTGCACTACATGCGTGGTCCCGGTCCCGCCTGGCGCGCCAAGCACGGCATTGATACGCCGTTCCGCCTCAAGCAACGCGACCTCTGAACCCTTCCCCCCTATCGGATCTCCTATCGGATTTTTGAACACGTCAGCTGCTTGCGCGCAGGCGTGATTGCGCGCAACCATGGCCAGGTTCCGACGATGGCGCTCCCCGCCTGGCGCCGTCACCTCTCGCCATGGATGAAAGCTGATGACGCGGCTGCGCTGTGCAATTCTCGACGACTATTTCAACCTCGCCCTCGACGTCGCCGACTGGCAAAAACTGTCCGATCGCGTCGACGTCACCGTGTTCAGCCATCCCTTTGCCTCGGAGCAGGCCGCGGCGAGCGCGCTGGCCGATTTCGAGATCATCTGCGCGATGCGCGAGCGCACGGCGTTCCCCAAGAGCCTGTTCGCGTCGCTGCCGAAGCTGAAGCTGCTTTTGACCTCCGGCATGCGCAACGCCTCGATCGACATGGAGGCTGCGAAGGCGCAAGGCGTTGCCATCGGCGGCACGCAATACTCCCGCGATCCGACCGCGCCGCTGACCATGGGCCTGATCCTCGAACTGACCCGCGGCATCGGCCGCGAGAACGCGCGCATGCATGCCGGCGAGCCCTGGCAGAGCTTTGCCGGTGTCGAGATCGAGGGACTGACGCTCGGCGTCGTCGGGCTCGGCAAGCTCGGCAGCAAGATGGCGGGCATCGCGAAAGCATTCGGCATGAACGTGATCGCCTGGAGCCCGAACCTCACGCCGGAGAAATGCGCGGCGGCCGGCGTCGGCTACGCCACCAAGGAGGAGCTGTTCGCCAAGGCCGATATCATCACCATCCATGTGGTGCTGAGCGATCGTTCGCGCGGACTGGTCGGGGCTGCCGATCTCGCGCGGATGAAGCCGACGGCCTTCCTCGTCAACACCGCGCGCGGTCCGATCGTGGACGAGCAGGCGCTGCTCGAGGCCTTGCAGCAGCGGAAGATCGCGGGCGCCGGCATCGACGTATTCTCGGTCGAGCCGCTGCCGGTCGACCATCCCTTCCGCAAGCTCGACAATCTCGTGCTGACGCCGCATCTCGGCTACGCCACCGAGGACGGCTTGCGCATCCATTACGGGCAGATGGTCGAGGCGATCGACGCCTTCACCGGGGGTCGCGAGCTGCCGCGCAAGCTGGCCTGAAACGAAAAGGGCGTGCCGACGGCACGCCCTTCACTGATCTGAATTGTCTCGTAGCGCTTAGCGCACGGTGACCGGCGCGGGCAGCGGCGGCACCACCGTCGGCTGGGTGCCTGGGACGGGGCCAGCCTGGGCAGCCATCGGAGCCGGACCGGCAGCGCCCGACGTCGGCGCAGCGGAGGCGGTCGCCGTTCCTGGCGGCGGGCCACCCGGCATCACCACCACGCGGGTGCCGACTTTGACGCGGTCGAACAGGTCGGAGACGTCCTCGTTCAGCATGCCGATGCAGCCCGACGACACGAACTTGCCGATGGTCGAAGGCTGGTTGGTGCCGTGGATGCGGTAGACGGTCGAGCCGAGATACATCGCGCGTGCGCCGAGCGGATTGCCGGGGCCGCCGGCCATGAAGCGCGGCAGATAGGGCTGACGCTCGATCATCTCGGTTGGCGGATGCCAATCCGGCCACTCGGCCTTGCGGGTGATCTTCTGCACGCCGGTCCAGGTGAAGCCGTCGCGGCCGACGCGGACGCCGTAGCGGATCGCACGGCCGCCTCCGAGCACGTAATAGAGGTAGGTGTTCGGGGTATCGACGATGAGCGTTCCAGCCGGCTCCTTGGTCGCCAGCGAGACTTCCTGGCGGCGCAGGTTCGGCGACAACTGCGCGGGAGCAGCGTCGGGCTGCTCCTCGGGCGGCAGCGAAGCGATCGCCATCGGCCGGCCATCGTTGCCCACGGGCGGCTGGCCGGACTGAACCGTTCCGGTCGCGGCGGGACCACCGACGGCCTCCGGCGGACGCAGGCCGTCCCTGCCGGGTGCCTGACCCGGGCGATCGGCATAGATCACCGCGGGCGGGCCGGCGGGGCGGCCATAGCGGGGATCGTCGGGCGACATCACGGGGCCCTGCGGCGGCGCCGCCGAATAGACCGGCGGAGCGCCAGCCGGACGGCCATAGCGCGGATCATCGGGCGACATCACCGGCCCCTGCGGCGGGGCGGCGGAATAGACCGGCGGAGGGCCAGCCGGGCGGCCGTATCGCGGATCGTCGGCCGGACCAGGCGGCGGCAGCGACGCCTGCGGCATCGCGTCGTCTTCATCGTCCAGCGAGTCGAAATTCGGCGTGCGGTCGCCGGGGCGATATTCGGCCGGAGCGCCATAGCTCGGCGCCTGCTGGACCGGATAGCTCTGAGCCTGTGCGAGCGAGGTTCCCGCCGCAGCGACTGTTGCGGCAGCGCATATCGTCAGAAAATGTTTGATCATCATCGCTCTTGTATAGTCCCCGAGCCCATCCGGACCGTTAACGGCCAGATGACCGAAGATAGCGGCACATTCAAGACATTACAGGCTGATTTGTGCCTGAGTTAGCGATTTGTGATGCAGGCACACACAGTTGCCTCGTTGCATCAGGGGGCGGAAATCGCATCGGGCCGCAGATTGCCGGAGTCTCCGGCCCCGAATTTAAGGGAACGGCGCGGAGGCGTTGCGATATGTTCGAATCAGCCTGATTCGCCTCCGCTCTGAGCTTCTGTCCCTGGCGAACGGCAATCAGTACCGTCACCGCGTTCAGATGGCTCTTGGGTCCCGGCCGCCACCCGCCGGGGCGGAAATTCGTAACCCGTCCGATGCTTCCCGGCTTTCGCTTCCTGTTTGCCGCGATCCTGCTGTCAACCTCCATCCTGGTGTTCGGCCTAGGTGTCGCCGCGCTGCTGCGGGCCACCCACGAGCAGTATGTCAGCAACCCCTCCTGGCGGAACGGCCCACAGGAGAAGGTGTTTGCGCAGGTTTCCGAGCCGGCCCAGCCGGTGCTCGCGGCGCTCCGCGCCGAGCCTGAGGCGGCCGCCGAGCCCACGCCATCGCTGCGCGACCGGGTGCCGACCATCGGCTTGCCGGCGAACGAGCCCGAACAGGTGGCCGCCCTGACGACCGAGCCCGACGTGCCGCCGCAGGTCCCTGAGGCCGCGCCTCCGGTCGCCGAGCCGGTGCAGGCCGAGGCCACGACGGAAGCCATCGCGCCGGCTCCTGCCGACACACTCACCCGGGCCGACACCACGGCATCGATCCCCGAGGCCACGCCTGCCGTGACCGCCAGCGAACCGGCGCCGGCTGATCCCGGTGAGGGCCTTGCCTCCCCGGCGCCCGACATTGCCCCGGCCAAGGTGGCCGCGCTGAACGATCCGGCGGCGCCGGCCTTGAAGGATGCGCCGGCGAAGGCCAAGGGAGACGCGAAGACGGACAGCAGCGCCCCGGACAGCAAGGCGGCCAAGCGCCAGGCGAAGGCGAAGAAGCGGCACCGCATGGTGCAGCGTCCTCCGCCCCAGCAGTTGCGGCAGAGCTATGATCTGTTCGGCCAGCAGCAGATGCTGGCGACAACGGCCACGCGCACGCGCCAGTAAGGCTACGCCGGCCCGGTCGCGACCGGCGGGCCGCCGGCCTGGCCCCATTCCGACCACGAGCCGTCATAGAGCGCGGTGTCGGTGATGCCGAGGCGATAGAGTGCGAGCGTCAACACGCCGGCGGACACGCCCGATCCGCAGCTCGTCACGATCGGCGCATCGAGCTTGACGCCGGCGTTCGCGAAGGCAGCGCGGAGATCGTCGAGCGGCTTCATGGTGCCGGTCGCGGCATCGAACAGCTGATTGTAGGGCACGTTGCGCGCGCCCGGGATGTGGCCGGAGCGGATGCCCGCGCGCGGCTCGGGCGCGCGGCCCTCGAAGCGGTCGGCGGCGCGTGCGTCGATCACCTGCTCCTTGCTGCTTTCGACGTTGGCGATCAGCTGCTGCATGCTGCGTACGCGTTTTGAATCGTAGCTCGCCCTAAACGTCGCGGGCTTCGGCCTCACCTCGCCGCTCTCGACCGGACGCCCCTCGGCGCGCCACTTCTTCAGCCCGCCATTGAGGATGCGCACATTGCTGTGGCCGAAGGCCAGGAACATCCACCAGGCGCGGGGAGCAGCGACCCAGCCGCCGGCATCGTAGAGCACGACGGTGTCGGCATTGGAGATGCCGAGATTGCCCGCGTCACGGCCGAACTGCTCGGCGCTCGGATACATGTGCGGCAGCGGGTTTGAATGATCCGACACCGCGTCGACGTCGAAGAACACGGCGCCCGGCAGATGCGCGGCGAGATAGTCGTCCTTCGGCAGCGGCAGCACGCCCGGCAGCTTGAAGCTGGCGTCGAGGATCTTGACGTTGGCGTCGTCAATGTGGGCGGCGAGCCATTCGGTGGAGACGAGGGGGTCGGTGGCGGTCATGCGAGGTCTTTCTTGTCATTCCGAAGTTGAAGCAATGCGCATCAAACTCCGCTGTCATCGCCCGGCTTGACCGGGCGATCCAGTATTCCAGAGGCGGTTGTGATTGAGTCGAGAAGCTGCGGCGTACTGGATTCCCCGCTTTCGCGGGGAATGACAGCGGAGATTGGCGCGACAGCGCAGCACTTCTCACCCCTTCTTCTTCGGCTCCCACTGCTCCACCGGACCGCCGGCATCGCGCCAGGCGGCATAGCCGCCGGCGATGTGGGCGACGGGCTTCAGGCCCATGTCCTTGGCGGTCTTCGCCGCGAGCGCGGAGCGCATGCCGCCGGCGCAATGGAAGACGAATTTCTTGTCCTGCTGGAAGATCGGCTTCGCATAGGGGCTCTGCGGATCGATCCAGAATTCGAGCATGCCGCGGGTGCAGGCGAACGCGCCGGGGATGCGACCGTCGCGCTCGATCTCACGGGGGTCGCGGATGTCGACGATGACGACGTCACCGTTCTTGGAGATCTCGATGGCCTCCTTGGCGTTGAGCGTCTCGATCTCGGCATTGGCCTCGTCGATCAGCGCCTTGATGCCGCGGGTGATGGTCTGGGGCATGTGGTTCTCCCTCTTGTCGGCCTCTGCGCGGCCGTCCGGACTGACGGCGCGTGCAGCTAGTGCGTCAATTCCTTCATCGCACCCTCAAGACCCTCGATCGTGATCGGGTACATGCGGTTGGCAAAGATGCGTTTGATGATGGTGGTCGATTCCGAATAGTCCCAGTGCTTCTGCTGCACCGGATTGAGCCACACCGTATGCGGATAGGTGCGGATGATGCGGTCGAGCCAGACCGAGCCCGGCTCCTCGTTGACATGCTCGACCGAGCCGCCCGGCACCATGATCTCGTAAGGCGACATCGATGCGTCGCCGACGAACACGACCTTGTAGTCGTGCGGGTATTTGTGCAGCACGTCCCAGGTCGGCGTGCGGTCGGTGAAGCGGCGCTTGTTCTGCTTCCACACGCCCTCATAGAGGCAATTGTGGAAGTAGAAATACTCCATGTGCTTGAACTCGCTCTTCGCCGCCGAGAACAGCTCCTCGACCTGCTCGATATGCGAATCCATCGAGCCGCCGATGTCGAAGAACACCAGCAGCTTCACCGCATTGCGCCGCTCGGGCCGCATGTGGACGTCGAGATAGCCGTGATTGGCAGTCTCGCGGATGGTGGTGTCGAGATCGAGTTCGTCAGGCGCGCCGGTGCGCGCGAACTTGCGCAGGCGCCGCAGCGCCACCTTGATGTTGCGGATGCCGAGCTCGACATTGCCGTCGAGATCCTTGAACTCGCGCTTGTCCCACACCTTCACGGCACGGTTGTTGCGGTTCTTCTCCTGGCCGATGCGGACGCCTTCGGGATTGTAGCCGTGGGCGCCGAACGGCGAGGTGCCGGCAGTGCCAATCCACTTCGAGCCGCCCTGGTGCCGGCCCTTCTGCTCCTCGAGGCGCTTCTTCAGCGTCTCCATGAGCTTGTCCCAGCCCATGGCCTCGATCTGCTTTTTCTCCTCCTCGCTGAGGTATTTCTCGGCGAGCTTCTTCAGCCACTCCTCGGGGATCTCCGCCTTCTCCATGGCGTCGAGCAGGCTTTCCAGCCCCTTGAACACCGTGCCGAAGACGCGGTCGAACTTGTCGAGGTTACGCTCGTCCTTCACCAGCGAGGTGCGCGACAGATAGTAGAAATTCTCGACCGAGTAGTCCGACAGATCAGCGTCGAGCGCCTCCATCAGCGTGAGGTATTCGCGCAGTGTCACGGGGACCTGCGCATCGCGCAGAGAAGTGAAGAATTGCAGGAACATGGGTGACAGATTGCCCGTCGGGGGGCGAACGTCAAGGGGCGCAGCCCGGCGCGGGACGCTGGACCGGTCGGCTTTTTGCTCTAGAATTGACCGTCTCACGGGGTTGTTTTGGGGACGTTTGCAATGGGAATTCTCGCGGCGCTCATCATTGGCGCGATCGCCGGCTGGCTTGCCGGCAAGATTGTCCATGGGGCGGGATTTGGGCTGATCGGCAACATGGTGGTCGGCATCATCGGCGCGCTGGTGGCGAGCTGGGTGCTGCCGCAACTGCATATTGCGCTGGCCACCGGCACGATCGGCGCGATCGTGGACGCCACCATCGGCGCGGTGATTGTGCTCGTCATCCTTTCGCTGATAAAACGGGTCTGAAAGCCTGACCGAACCAGGAACGGCCGCCATGAGCGGCCGTTCCGTTTGTTGGACCAGGGCGATGCCCGGCCGACGACCAACAAGGACGCGCGATGAAATTTACCGGCACCAAGGACTATGTTGCGACCGACGATCTCAAGGTCGCCGTCAATGCCTCAATCGTGCTGGAGCGGCCGCTGCTCATCAAGGGCGAGCCCGGCACCGGCAAGACCGTGCTGGCGGAGGAAGTGGCGAAGGCGCTGAACGCGCCGCTTTTGACCTGGCACATCAAGTCCACCACCAAGGCGCAGCAGGGCCTCTATGAATACGATGCGGTGTCGCGCCTGCGCGACAGCCAGCTCGGCGATGCCCGTGTCTCCGACATCAAGAACTACATCAAGCGCGGCAAGCTGTGGGACGCCTTCACCGCCGAGCAGCGCCCGGTGCTCCTGATCGACGAGATCGACAAGGCCGACATCGAATTCCCGAACGACCTGCTGCTCGAGCTCGACCGCATGGAATTCCATGTCTACGAGACCGGCGAGACGATCAAGGCGAAGCAGCGCCCGATCATGATGATCACCTCCAACAACGAGAAGGAGCTGCCGGACGCCTTCCTGCGCCGCTGCTTCTTCCACTACATCAAGTTTCCCGACGCCGACACGATGGGCCGCATCGTCGACGTCCATTTCCCCGGCATCAAGAAGCGCCTGGTCGAGGAAGCGCTGCGCATCTTCTTCGAGGTGCGCGAGGTGCCAGGTCTGAAGAAGAAGCCCTCAACCTCCGAGCTGCTCGACTGGCTCAAGCTGCTGCTCAACGAGGACATGAGCGTCGAGCAACTGCGCGAACGCGACCCGCGCAAGCTGATCCCGCCGCTGCACGGCGCGCTGCTCAAGAACGAGCAGGACGTGCACCTGTTCGAGCGGCTGGCGTTTTTGAGCCGGAGGGAGGTTTGATCTGCAAGCGCGCAGAGACAACCTGACCGCAATTCCTACCGCTACTCTGGGCCGCGCTTCCCCGCGTCATCTCGGATTCGGATGACCGTCAAGGCGGAGCTGATAAACGAAATAGGTTGGGGTACAGAACCCGATCTTTCGGCTTCTCAAGTTATTCAACGCCGGGGCACTGACGTTGAACCTTACACTCGAGACAAAATCCGGCATCTGCTGGCAAATATAGTCCTCGCGGCAAAACCGCGACGGCGAGCATGTGTTCAGGAGGCCGCGGCCGACGCCAGCGGCGAAAATGCCGCTGTCGAAATATCCCTTGGCCATCTGCTCAAAGCCCTTGCCTCCGACGATCGCGCAGATTTCCTCGGGCACGCTGCCCGGCCGGATCACCGCCAGCGACGCCTCCTCGGGCTTGCAGGGACGCGTGACGCGGCCCAGCGGCACGCCGATCTTCGTTGGACGGCAGTTGTAGCCGTAGCCGCTCAATTTTCCTTCCGACAGCTTGTAGACGAGTTCTTCCTTGCTGACGCGGTCGCTGAACGCGCGCAGGTTGAAGCCGAGCGGGTTGTTGGCGGCGGTCTTCGCTGTGGAGTCCTCGATGACGTTTGAGCGGCAGCTCAAACCGGCGGCGACATTCTGTGCCGCGGCCACGCATTGGCCGAGATTGGAGGAAGTCGCAGCGTTCGTCACCAACGCCTGACAAGTGAGGTTACGCGTGGCATTGCAGCTCCATTTCGCGGCCTGCGCCAGATCCGCATTCAAAGGGCACGGCATGTTGTCGCCGGCGACAACATAGGCCGGATTTCCGCTCTCCCAGGCCGCCGGGGGCGCCGAAGGATGCGGGCGAAAACTGTTCGGCGCCTGACCGAGCGAAACCCGCTCGACATAGTCCTTGCGGCGAACAAGTTCCGCGTAGACATGGGGCGAGAACGGCAATTGCAACTCGTTACCGTCAAGGGCGTTTCTGATGGCGTCCGCGTCGCGGCCGAAATCGAACCGGTCCACGCCGAGAAAATGGAATCCGGCGGTCGAGGATGATTGATGGCAGCCCATGCAGGACGACGTGTTCAGGCGTTCGAGCAGACCCGCGCCGGATTGCACGAATTTTGGTGACCTCCCGGGGACACCCGCCGCCGCGACGATCCGTGCCGCCTGCTCGCTGCCGATTGCGAGATCGAAGGGACGATTGGCCATGCGCGCGCTGCCGGCAGTGGAAAAACTCAGCGCGATATCGGCCTCCAGGCTCTCCGGTATCCTGAAGGTGCCGTTGTCGATCTCGGCGATGTGGCCTGCGAGATAGTCCTGCAACTGCTTCTGTTTGGCGGGATCCTTCAGGATTGCCTGCACATCGGGCGTATTTTCCAGCCGTGTCGGCTGAAACTTGCCATCCCTCAGCGCGAAGATCCGCATCCAGTAGATCGCCTGTCCGGCGAATTTGCGGTTCTCCATGTTTTCGAGGTCTGATGGGAAGCGCACCACCTGCGCATTGATCTCCATCTGCTTGAAGATTAGTCGCGAAAAATCCAGCGGCCCCTGCAGCAGGCGTTGGGCAACCACTGCCGGATCGTCAGTATCGATCCCGGCGACGCGCCAGAGCGAGGCGACGTTCTGGCAATTCCTGCCGTCATCCGCGTAACTGAACACCATGTTCACGGTGAACGGCATGCGCGACGCGTAAGTCTTGCCGTTCATCCTCACTTCGTAGCCGAGCCGGTAGATGAAACGCAATTCGCCGCAATGCGCGGAATTGAAATCGCGGCGGTCCATCCGATTGACTACGCCCGACAGGAGGAACAATCCGTCGCTGGAACCGAGCCATCTCTCGTTAAACACGCGCGCAACATTGCCATTCAGCCGCAGCGTCTTGCCAGCGTCCGTTTTGGCCGACTTCGGGTCGTAGGTTTTCAGGATCTCCTTTTCCCAATCGATGCCGAGTCCCGCTGTGATACGCGTGATGTCGGCGGACATCACGGCAGCAAACTGCGCGTAGGTCCCACTGAATTGAGACAAATCGCTCGCCCGCGTCGGGCCGTCCGCGACCGCCGGCTGCGGCAGCTTTTGCGCGGCGTGAATTTTCCTGAACAGGGTCACCAGCGAAAGCGCGGATGAATTGTCATGATCGAGCACCGCGAGCAGAGGCCCCTGGCTGATCAGGGTCGTCACCTCTGCGGAAGCCCGGGGAGACTGGGCAAAGCAGGGAGAGATCGTGAGAATCAAGAGGCAGAGTATTGAGATGAAGCGCATCTGCTGTTTCTACTACGTCAAGGCGCATCCCGCAATTTAAGGGTGAATGTCCCGAGGAGCCCGCGCTCGAGGAAAGAGGGAAAGCGCACACTCTCCACATCGTCATTGCGAGCGCAGACGCGCCGCAGCATCCTCGCGGCGCATTTCGCCCGAGCTTTGCTGTCTCCGTTACGCCCTCCAGGAAAGAGGGCGCAGGGAAGGCCGGGTGCCGGCTGGCACCCACGGTCCGCTGTGCGAAAGCACACGCAGAAGAACTGCACAGCGGCATACAGGTGAAGCCAAACACACGGCCTTCCCTGCGCAGTGGTCGGACGGCGTATGCCGTGCTCTCCCGGGAGCCGAGTTCGTTCTGGCCTCCCTCACCCCTGCGAAAGTCGCCGACACCGCGCCGGTTGACGCAAATGCCGCATCCGCAAGAGCTTGACCGTAGCAACGACGGCCAGGACCACACGATTTTGCCGTACGCACACAGCGCCGCTCGTCCGCACGAAGCCTCAGGGCTCACGGAGAGCAATCCGCCCTGCCCTTAGCCTCTCGCGCCCGACGCTGCCGCGTCCACCGCAACCCGGCCCGCGTTTCGAACGACTCGCGAACCGCCCCTCTTCCTCGGACCGGGCTGTTTCGATCTATGCCGCAATTCCGAATTTCGGTAAAGTGGAATATTTTTGTGGGAAGGGATTGACGGGTGACGGGGTGTTTTGCCCGACGGGCTAAACCACCGCGACATGCAACGCTCTCGGTGTCCCGGACGCGCTGCAGCGTGCAACGCTGCTGCGCAGAGCCGGGACCCACGCGTACGATCGCGCTCTCGGTCACATGGGCCCCGGCTCTGCAGTGCACCGCATCGGACGATGCTTCGCATCGCCGGGAGCGCTGCGCAGCGTCCGGGGCATGAGACCTTCCTACGCCACCCTACGCCACTGCGGCGTCCGGAATCCGCGCGGCTTCTATCGGCTGCTTGCCGCGGATCAGGTCCGAGGCACGATCCGCGATCATCATGGTGGAGGCGTTGAGATTCGCTGAGATCATGCGCGGCATCACGGAGGCGTCGATGACGCGGAGGCCCTCCAACCCGTGGACGCGGAGCTGGTCGTCGACCACCGCCCACGTGCTGTCCGCCGGGCCCATGCGGCAGGTGCAGCCGGGGTGGAAAGTGGTGGTGCCGCGTTCGGTGGCGGCGGCGAGGAATTCGTCGTCGGTGTTGATGTTGGGGCCGGGGAAATCCTCGTAGGCGTAATAGGGCGACAGCGGCGCACTCTTCAAAAGCCTGCGCGCGAGCTTCATGCCGCCGACGATGACGCGGCGGTCGAGCTCGGCGTCGAGATAGTTGGTCTGGATGATCGGCGGCGCGAACGGATCGTTGGAGCGGATGCGGACATAGCCGCGGCTCTCCGGGCGCTGCTGCCAGGACGCCACCGTCATGCCGGGCTCGTCCTCGAGCTGGCCCTGCACGCCTTCCTTGTAGCTCGCCGGCGTGAAGGTGAGTTGCAAGTCGGACGAGTCCGCGCTCTCGCCGGAGTGCCAGAAGCAATAGACCATGGTCGGCGACAGCGAGAGCAGGCCGCGGCGCGCGGTCGCCCATTTCAGAGCCTCGATCCACAACGAGAAGCCGCGGCGGAGCTCGTTGATGGTCTTGATGTCCTTCACGCGCGCTACGGTGCGCGGGGCGTAATGATCCTGCAGACCTTCGCCGACCGGCAGCGCATGGCGCACCGCGATCCCTTGCGCGCCGAGCAGATCGGGTGAGCCGATTCCGGAGAGCTGAAGCAGCTGCGGCGAATTATAGGTGCCGCCGGACAGGATCACTTCCTTGTTGGCGCGCACTTCGACCGGCGTGCCGCCGCGGCCGCCCTTGCTGTAGCGCACGCCGACGGCGCGCTTGCCTTCAAAAATGATCTCGGTCGCGTGCGCGTGGGTGTGCACATGCACGTTCGGGCGCTTCATCGCGGGCTTGAGGAACGCGGTCGAGCCGGAGACGCGCAGGCCCTTGTCGATGGTGCGCTGGCAGTAGGAGACGCCTTCCTGCTTAGCGCCGTTGTAATCGGGGTTGCGGGGAATGCCGAGCGAGACCGCGCCTTCCATGAAGGCCTCGCAGAGCGGATCGCGCCAGTCCATGGTGGTGACGGTGAGGTTGCCGTCGCGGCCGCGATAGGTGTCCTCGCCCTCGCCGACCCGCTTTTCCAGCCGCTTGAAGTAAGGCAGCACGTCGGCATAACCCCAGCCGCGATTGCCCATCTGCGCCCAGGTGTCGAAATCCATCCGCTGGCCGCGATTGTAGATGTGGCCGTTGATCGAGGACGAGCCGCCGAGCGTCTTGCCGCGCGGCGCATAGATGCTGCGCCCGCCGGTGTAGGGCCCCGGCTCCTGCTGGTAGGCCCAGTTGATGCTCTTCATGTGGAAGGTCTTGATGAAGCCCGCCGGCAGATGGATGTAGGGATGCCAGTCGCTCGGGCCCGCCTCGAGCACGCAGACGCTCACGTTCGGATCTTCGCTGAGCCGGCTGGTCAGTACGCAGCCGGCGGAGCCCGCGCCGACGATCACATAATCGAATCTGTCCATGGTGCCTCGGCCGCTCAGCGCGGCTTGTCGTTGAGTTGATAGTTCAAATGCGTCCGCACCGTCGGCCATTCGGCGGCGGTGATGCTGTAAACCACGGTGTCCCGCAGCGTGCCGTTCGGCGTGACCTGGTGGCTGCGCAGAATGCCGTCCTGCTTGGCGCCCAGGCGCTCGATGGCGCGGCGGCTCTGGTGGTTGAAGAAATGCGTGCGGAATTCGACCGCGATGCAGTTCAGCGTCTCGAAGGCGTGGGTCAGCAGCAGAATCTTGCACTGCGTGTTGAGCGGCCCGCGCTGCGCGCTCTTCGCATACCAGGTCGAGCCGATCTCGACGCGGCGGTTGGCGGCATCGATGTTCATATAGGTGGTCTGGCCGACGATCTTGCCGCCGGCATCGAACACGGTGAACGGCAGCATCGAGCCTGCGGCCTGGAGGCCCAAGCGGCGGTCGATCTCCTTGGCCACGTTCTCCGGCGTCGGGATCGCGGTGTACCAGATCGTGTAGAGCTCGCCGTCCTTCACGGCCTCCACCAGCCCCTCGCGATGCTCTTTCGACAGCGGCTCGAGACGGGCGTGCTGCCCACGCAGGGTGACGGGATCAGGCCAGGGCATTTCTCTCTCCATAATGACTGCCGTCCTTCCGAGGCGCGACGACGTCGCGAGCCCGGAATCCATAATCACCGCTCGGGGTTATGGATTCCGGGCCTGCGTGCTGGCGCACGCATCCCGGAATGACGACCGACGCATCGGCACGGCTGCTCAGATACATTCACTTATTCAGAAAGTTCAACGGCAAACCGCAGCGCGGCCAGTCCATGGCGATCAGTTCGCCCTTGCCTGAGAGCGTGATGTAGGCGGTCTTGAGCTCGGGACCGCCGAAGGCGATGTTGGTGGTGACGCGATCGCCGGTCGGGACCTGCTCGACCAGGGTCCCGTCAGGCGCGATCACCGAGATGCAGCCGGAGACCAGGGTGGCGACGCAGACATTGCCGTTCGCCTCCACCGCGAGCGAGTCGAACATCTGGTAGCCGCCGAGGCCGCAGATCGGCTTGCCGCGCTCGCCACGGTAGATCACCTCGCGCGGCTTAAGCGTGCCGGGCGCGGACAGCTCATAGGCCCAGAGCCGCCCCGTCGGGGTCTCCGCGATGTAGACGGTGTTCTCGTCCGGCGACAGGCCGATGCCGTTGGCCGGCAGCACGCCATGCACGACCTCGACGATCTCGGTCATGCCGGGCTTGAGATAATACATGCCGCCGACATCCATCTCGCGGGCGCGGCGCTTGCCGAGATCGGAGAACCAGAGGCCGCCATGCTTGTCGAAGACGAGGTCGTTCGGCCCGCGCAGATCGTGCTCGCCGCATTTGGTCACGACGGTCTCGACCTTGCCCGATTGCAGATCGACGCGCTGGATCGAGCCACCGAGATAGCTGTCCGGCTGCGGGCCGGGCATGATCATCTTGCCGGTCGGAATCCAGGAGAAGCCGCCATTGTTGCAGATGTAGATCTTGCCGTCGGGGCCGAGGGCTGCGCCGTTCGGGCCGCCCGGCACCTTGGCGACGACCTCCTTGCGGCCGTCGGGATGGATTCGGGTCAGGCGCTGGCCGCGAATTTCCACCAGCACGACCGAGCCGTCCGGCATCACCACCGGCCCTTCGGGAAATTCGAGGTCGGTGGCGAGAATGCGAACGTTGGACATGGGGACCCTCCCGGCTGCTTGTTATGGCTTGCACGGGATGTCCGGCACGGGCCCCACACGCAAGATTTGCCTGCGGTTATGACAAAGTCGCCGGGGCTTGCCAAGCAAGCGGGATGGTATGCCAGCGTTGCAACGTAAAGCGCGATGACATATCGCGCTTTAGGTCTTGCTTGAGCATGATCTCTTCGGAAAACCGCTGCGCACTTTGCGCGAACGCGGCCCTTCGGGTCCGGATCGTGCTTACTCCCGCACTGGTATCCAAATCTCGAAGCCGCCATTGCCGGTCGCGGGATCGAATTTCTCGTCATAGCGCTCGAAGTTCGGCGCATCCGCGGCCTTCAGGCCGGACGCCGGCAGCCACTGATTCCAGATCGTGTTGACGGTGCGGCGGATCGAGGCGACGTGCTCGGTGTGGGTGAACACCGCGTAGCGCTGCTCGGGAATGCGGATGCGACCGAAGCGGCGCGGCAGGTCGGAGAAATCGGCGACCTCGACGCCGGCGATGTAGTCGAAATTGCCGGAATCATCGCCGTTGCAGCAGACGCCATAGGCGACTTGAGATTTTCCCTGGCCGACGCGCGCGGGAACGTCGGCGACCTCCTGATGGAAGCGGTGCCACAGCCCCGGAATGGCGGCGCCGTTGTCGCAGGAGATGCGCTCGGCGGGGCCGGCGACGAGGAAGGCCTTCGCGGTTTCGAAACGCGGCGGGACGAGGTGGTCGAGCATGGTGGAGTCCATGAGGATCGGCTCCTGAAGCTTGAGTTTGTCGAGGCGCGTTGCCGCCCGCACCGCTTCGGGTGTGGTGCCAAACTGGTCGCGGAACGCGCGGGTGAACGCTTCGTGCGAGCCGTAATCCGCCTCCAGCGCCAGCGACAGGATGTCCGGCGCGCCGTTCGCAAGACTGCGCGCCGCTTCCGTCAACCGCCGCGCGCGCACGTAGCGCATCACAGGAAGTCCGGTGGCTGCGGCAAACGCCCGCACGATGTGGAACCGCGACACGCCAGATATCGCAGCAATCTCGTCGGGCGTCATCGGCTCGGCAGATGGCTCTCGATATACCAGAGCGCGCGCTGGGCTGGGTTCATGCGTCAAGGGCCCTCGTTCGAAGCCTGGCGATGATGCGCTGACGGCCACCGCCTCGCTTGATCGGCATTGCTGTCCTTGCATGAGAATAGTTCCGGAATAGCCACTGGCAACGCCCCGGCATTCGCAGCTACACTCATCGCAACCGCTCACCAGAAAGAGGAACCGCGTCATGGAAATCACCGATGTGCGGGCGCACCATATCCGCATCCCCTATGACGCCGGTGTCGCGAGCTTTCGCCAGGGCGCGTCCGCAATCTCCGCGCTCGACATGGTGCTGGTCGAGGTCACGACCGATGCCGGACTGACCGGCTGGGGCGATGCCTTTGCCTATGTCTCCCCCCGCACCACGCGAAGCGCCGTCGAGGAGATGATCGCGCCGCAGGCCCGCGGGCTGAAGGTTCCCGATGCCGCCGGCATTCCCGCGGTGATGGAACAGATCCAGCGCAACCTGCATCTGTTCGGCCGCTACGGCATCACCATGTTCGCGATATCAGGGCTCGACATCGCGCTGTGGGACCTGGCTGCGAAGATCGAGGGCGCGCCGCTGCATCGCCTGCTCGGAGCAAGCAAGCGCTCGAACATCCCCGCCTATGCGAGCCTGCTGCGGATCGGCTCGCCTGAGAACATCACGGGCGAATGCAAGAAGGCGCTCGCGCTCGGCTATGGCGCCATCAAGCTGCACGAGACCACGACGCCGGCGGTGTTTGCCGCGCGCGAGGCCATTGGGCCCGGCATCCCGCTGATGGTCGACATGAACTGCCCGCTCACAGGCGAGCAGGCGATCGCATTCGCGAAGGCGTGCGAGGACGCGCAGCCGATGTTTCTGGAAGAGCCGGTCTGGCCGCCGGAGGATTTTACCACGCTCGCCGAGGTCCGCCGCAAGGGCGGGCTCGGCGTCGCCGCCGGCGAGAACGCCTGCACGGAGTATCAATTCCGCCAGATGATGAATGCAGGCGCGGTGAGCCACGCCCAGCCGTCGGTGACCAAGGTCGGCGGCATCACGGAATTTTTGAAGGTCGCCGCACTCGCCGATCAGCTCGGCGTCAAGATCGTTCCGCACTCCCCGTATTTCGGTCCGGGCCTGCTGGCGACATTGCACCTGCTGGCGACGCGTGACGACGGGTTGGTCGAGATGTTCTATCTGAAACGCGAAGCGTGTCTGTGGGGCGGCCGCGCCGATGTCGATACCACCGGCCACGTCGCGGTGCCCTCGGGACCCGGGCTCGGCTATGAGCCCGATCGCGGCGTGATGGAGCGCTACCGCGTGGCGTGACGGCGACGCCTATTTCGCCGCATCCTTCGGTGGCGGCGCGTCCTGCTTCTTCTTCAGATCGTCCGCGATCTTCACCTGTGCAGCCTGGAGATCGCCCAGCGTCTTCTGCAGGCCGGCCACAGTCGTCTTCAGCGCGTCGATCTGGCGGTTGGCGGCATCGAGCTTCTGCTGATGATCGAGCGTCAGCTTGGTGATCGTCTTCTGCAGGAAGTCGACGTTGCTCTGCAGGCAGCTCGTGCGCCGCTCCATGGTCTTCTCGACGGTACAGATCTCGATGCCGGGCACGTCTTGCGCGCGGACCGGCGCAATCGCCAGCGTGGCGAGCAACAACATCGCGAAACAAACGCCGGCACTTCGAAGCGACATGCAGGTTCCTCGTCCAAATCAATCACGGCAATGTGCGCTTTTTGCTCGCCGACGCCGGAGGCTACCACACTCGTACCGCATTCTCGCGTTGAGCTTGGCTTGTTCCCTTGGACGGGGAGCAGTGAACCGTGCGCGGAAGAAAGTGGGCGCTCTTTCCGCGACTTTGATTAGGGGAGATTTTTGGAATGGCAACGCGCGATAGACGTCTGGCGGAATTCGATGGCGCCGGCGAACCGCCACCTGGCCTGCCGGTGGAGGTGCTGTGCGAGGACCACAGCGGAACGTATCAACTGCCGTTCGCCTGCCGCTATGTCGAGGGCCGCTGGCAGAACGACGCGGCCGGCGTCCCGGTGGAAGCCACTGTGATCGGCTGGCGCGTGCCGCGCGCCAAGCACTCGGGCTTCGCCTAACGAGCGGCGTCTGTCTCAAAATGCAACGGGGCCGCGCTCTGCCTTAACGAACGGAACGCGGCCCGAACGAATCACGTCCGAATCAGCCGGAACGCCGTGTACGCAGCTGTTCACGGCTAGATGTCGCAACAAGCCCGCACGCGTATACAATATCTGCGCAGCACGTGGGCCGGCCCGAGCCGGCTGCGGGTGCTAAAAGTTAACGGCTTCAAAGACATGGCAGCCGGCTGCGGCAGCCCTGGTCTCGCTCCCAAAACAGGCAGGCGGGCGCCAGGCCTGCCTAATATTCGACCTCGAGCTCCTCGATCTCGGCCGGCTCATCCTTGGCCGCCGCGATCCATTCCTTCATCTCGGGCATGGCCATGATGGTATCGGCATAGGCCTTCAGCAGCGGCTCGAGCTTGACGTCATAGGTCACGAAGCGCGTCACCACGGGGGCATACATCGCATCCGCCATGGTGCGCCTCGCGCCGAACAGGAAGGGTCCGCCTGATTTCTCCAGGCAGTCGCGCCAGATGGAACAGACGCGGTCGATATCGGCCTGCGCGCGCGACCAGATCTTGAAGCCGGGGAAGTGCCCCTTCAGATTGACCGGCAGCGAAGCGCGCAACGTTGTGAAGCCGGAATGGATTTCGCCGCAGATCGAGCGGCAATGCGCCCGCTGGACGCGGTCATCAGGCAATAGACCGGCTTCCGGCATCGCCTCGTTGAGATATTCGGCGATCGCCAGCGTATCCCAGACCACGGCGCCGTCGTGGCGCAGGCATGGCACCAGGATCGACGACGACAGCAGCAGGATTTCGGCGCGTGCCGACGCGTCGTCCGGCGCGGTGACGATCTCCTCGAAATCGAGCCCGGAAAATTTCGTCAGCAGCCAGCCGCGCAGCGACCAGGACGAATAGTTCTTGCTGCTGATGGTCAGTGTCGCCTTCGCCATATGGCCCATTCCCTACGCCTGTGACTTGCACGCCGCCCGGCCCGCGGGAGTGCTCATGACCTGTGCTTCCCGCAAAAAGAGGAGCAAGCGATGTGCCAGTTTTGAGGGCGGCAGGGCTCCCGTTTGGCTTCGATATTGCATGACAGCACGGGAAGGTGGGCGTTTCAGTATGATGTCGATGTATTATCAGGCCTTTCAGAACCATATGGACCTCACCGCGCCGTGGCGGGCGGGAGCTTCGTCCGCGCTCAGATTCCTCCATCTGGTGCCGCAGGGCCTATCGGATCAGGTCGTCGGCCGGCTCTCGGCCGCGCTGGAGCTGATCTCGCGCTCCACCCTCACCTATCACCGTCCGGCCTACGGCATCGACAGCGTGATGGTGGGCAACCGCGAGGTCGGCGTCACCGAGGAGGTCGCCTACGCGACGCCGTTCGGCTCGCTGCTGCACTTCAGGAAGGACGGCGTGCCGGAGCAGCCGCGCATGCTGCTGGTGGCGCCGATGTCGGGCCATTTCGCCACGCTGCTGCGCGGCACCGTGAAAACGCTGCTGCAGGATCACGACGTCTACATCACCGACTGGCACAATCCGCGCGACATTCCACGCCGCGAAGGCCGCTTCGGGCTCGACGACTACACCGATCATCTCATCGACTTCCTCGGCCAATTGGGCCCGCGTCCGCACATGGTCGCGATCTGCCAGCCCTCGGTCTCGGCCCTGGCGGCCGCCGCGGTCATGTGCGAGGGCAACCACCCCTCGCGGCCTGCGACGCTGACGCTGATGGCGGGTCCGATCGACACGCGCATCCAGCCGACCAGGGTCAACGAGTTCGCCAAGAGCAGGCCGATCGACTGGTTCGAGCAGAACCTGATCAACTACGTGCCGGTGCAATGCCGCGGCGCGCTCCGCAAGGTCTATCCCGGCTTCGTCCAGCTCACGGCGTTCGTCTCGATGAATCTCGAGCGCCATATCAAGCAGCACATGGATCTCGCCAACCATATCGCCAAGGGCGAGAAGGAGAAGGCCGCCAGCATCAAGACCTTCTACGACGAATATTTCGCCGTGATGGACCTGCCGGCCGAGTTCTACATCGAGACCGTGCGTGACGTGTTCCAGGAGCACCTGTTGCCGCAAGGCAAGTTGATGCACCGTGGCCGTCCCGTGAACACCAAGGCCGTCAGCCGCATGGGACTGATGACGGTCGAAGGCGAGAAGGACGACATCTGCTCGATCGGCCAGACGCTCGCCGCGCAAGACCTCTGCACCGGTGTGCGCGCCTATCGCCGCGTCCACCACATGCAGGCCGGCGTCGGCCACTACGGCGTGTTCTCGGGCAAGCGGTGGAATAACGAGATCTATCCGCTGCTGCGGGATTTCGTGCACGTGAATTCCTGACTGTCATTCCCCGCCCATCGACTGGGGGAAAACGGCACGTGCCTAATGCACTTGCTCCAGCAGCTCTTTCGCTTCCACGACTTCAGAAAGATTTCGCTCCACATCGAATTCGGCCAGCACGGGAGCGAGCATTTCGGATACCCCGCCTGCTCGGCCATTTCTCTTGTGCAGGCGAGCAAGTCCAAGGGCGCTGCGCAGCTCGAAAGTCTTCGTCTGCTGGTGTCGTGCGATCTCAAGCGCTCGGTTGAGGGAAGCTTCGGCACTGGCTTCGTCCGAAGGATCAAGACGCGACAAAAGCTCGCCGCGGGCGCGATGCAGCTCGGCATCAAGCCAATGCTGGCCGGATTGCCCGGTCCACGCGATCAATTCGCTCAAGATTTCCAGCCCGGTTTCGAGTTGGCCCGACGCTGCGTTCGCCAAGGCGACGTGCATCCCCCAAAACGGCTCACAGAGATAGCAGTCATTCTCGTGCAGCAAAGTCCAGCCGCGACGCATTTCCGTCAGTCCGGTCATTTGGTCGCCTGCACGCCACTTGGCGAGGCCATTCAGATAGGTGCCGGCGGCCACATACAACGGCATCGTGTGGTCGCGCGCGAGACCGAGCGCCAAGATCGTCTCCGTTTGCTGCAACACGCCTCCGCATAGTCCGTCGAACACGGCGCGATGAACCAGCGCGTTGGCCTGGGACAGCGCCCGTTTTTCTCCCGAAGCACTCACCGCTTCGGCGGCGAGGCGGCGTGCGCGCGCGATCTTGCCAAGCGGCCAAAGCACCAGGGCAAGAAACCTCATGATCACGAACGGGAGATCCAGTGCCGAAGCCCTGAACGTCGCGGGATCCGGCTCGGCACCATAGATCTCGAGTGCCTGCTCGAGATGCATCCTCGCGTTCAAGTAATCACCGCCGAACCAGCAGGTAACCCCGCCCGTCCAATGTGCAACGACAGCGGCCACCGGTGAGTCCGGTCGTCGGTCAGCGGCGCTCCTGATGGCATCCGCCAGCTCCAGCATCGGAGCGAGTTCGCCGTGTGTCAGGCAAGCATTGAAGAGACCCGAATGGACCGGCGCGAGTTCAACGGGATCATTGATGTCGGCAGCGAACTGTCGGGCACGCGTCCATGCGGCTACCGTTTCGGGAGCGCTATGGCCGAGGCTGCCTCGCAATGCACGGCCATACTCGATTTGAAGATGCAGCCTGCTCATCATCCGGCGGGGATCATCCGGCACCTCGTCGGCGGACGCAATCGCCTTGCCGAGATGCGCGATCGCCTCGGAATAGGCCGAGCGCTTCAGTGCTTGCTGGCCCGCCTTGCGCCACCATTCGAGGGCGATCTCGCTCAGCCCCGCCTCGGTGAAGTGGTGTGCCAGAACTTCCGGCTCAGTCTCGGCAACGACTGGAAACTTCTCGCGCAGAACATCGCCGATGCGCTTGTGAAGCATCTGCCGTTTGCTCTTGAGCAGGCCTTCATAGGCCGCTTCCTGAACGAGAGCGTGCCTGAAGCTATAGTTTGCGTCGGGCGGTGTCCCGCGACGCACCAGCAGTTCCGCCTCTTCGAGTTGCCCCAGCGCAGCGCTCAACGTCAGATCATCGCGTCCCGTCACATATCTTAGCAGCGCGTATGAAAAGTCGCGGCCGATGGCGGCGCCTATCTGCGCCACCTCCTTGACGGGCGCCAGCCGGTCGAGCCGCGCCATCAGCGAATCCTGCAGCGTCGCGGGAATAGCGAGCGGCGGGAGCGGACTATCGAGGCGGTAGCGTCCGGAATCTTCGACGAGCAGTCCGGACTCCAGCACCATCTTGGTCAGTTCCTCAACGAATAGCGGGATGCCGTCCGTCTTGTCGATGATCTGCTCCATCATCTCGCGCGGCAGCTGGCGGCCAACGGTCACCTGCTCGACCAGCGCACGCGTGTCCTGCCGGTCGAGCCGGTCGAGCCGCAACAGGCTGACGTTGGCGAGGCCCGACCAGGAGGGCTCGAACTCTGGTCGGGCTGTCATGAGCATGAGTATCGGCAGTCCCCTGATCCGGTCGACCCCGAGATCGAACAGTTCAAGTGTCGTGGCATCGGCCCAATGCATATCCTCGCAGATAACCAGCAGGGGCTGCTCTCGCGCCAACCCCTCGAGCTGATCGAGAAGCGAGGCAAATGTCTGTCGCCGCTGCTGCGCCGGGCTCAAACCAAGCGGCGGATAATGGTCGCCGGTTGGAATCGAAAGGAGAGCCGCAATGAGCGGTGTCGCCCGGGCGACCTGTTGCGTTCCAAGCGCCAGCATTGCCTCAAGCTTGTCGAGCTTTTGCCCCGGCGTGTCGTGCGAGCGGATACCGGCTGCGCGCTCCAGCTGCGCGACAAAGGGATGAAGCGCGCTGTTGGTGTGGTAGGGCGAACACTGATATCGCACCCGGCGATGCGCCCCCAACGCGGGGTTTTCGGACAGCGTTGCGACAATGCGCGACTTGCCGATGCCTGCTTCGCCGGAGATCAACACCATCTGGCCCTGCCCCTGCCATGCCAACCGCTGGCGCGAGAGCGTGAATTCGATCTCCTCCTTGCGACCGACAAAGCCGATCGAACGCGCTGCGCGGACCGCCTCGAAGCGACTTTCCGATGCGGCCGCCCCCTCGACCGCCCAGACCGCGATGGGTTCGGCTATCCCCTTGACCTCGCGGCGGCCGAGATTGCGAAAAGTGAAGAGATCGCCAAGCAGCCGGCGCGTCGACGAGGCGACGACGACCACTCCCGGTTCGGCCAGGCTCTGAAGCCTGGCAGCAAGGTTTGGTGTATCGCCGACCGTTGCGTGCTCCTCCGACGCATCGCCGCTGATGAGGTCGCCGATCACCACAAGCCCGGTCGCGATTGCGATCCGCAGTTCAACCCGTTCGGTCGCGCCCGTCCTCAGTCGCCCGACCGCAGCGATGGTGTCGAGGCCCGCGCGCACTGCGCGCTCCGCATCGTCCTCGTGGGCGCGGGGATAGCCGAAATAGACCAGTATTCCGTCACCGACGAACCTGGCGATCCTGCCGTCATAAGCAGCGATGACGCCCGCACAAGCGGCGCGGTAGGCCCGGATCACTTCCCACATATCCTCGGGATCGAGACGCGCGGAGAGCGCAGTCGAGCCGACCAGGTCGCAAAACATAACGGTCAGGTGACGCCGCTCGGCGTCGTGAGGAGGAGCCGGCGATGCGATCAACGCGGCTGGATCGAGGTCGGCAATGGCACGCAGCATTTTGCGGCGATGGCCAAGCAGGACTCCGAGCTTATCGAAGTCCTCGGCCATCAGTTCGGGAAGGACGCCCATGTCGATCCCATTTTGGACAAAACGCTCTGCGTATTGTCCAAGCCCCAGCTTCTCGAGCCACTCCGCAATCTGCATTGGCTCCACCGATCGTGCGGTTGGCGGTTAGCAGAATTTTGGACCACGGCGCGGGGACAATATCCCAACGCCACCATGATGGCACGTCTTGTTTGTTGCGCGATAACTTAGGTTGCTCAGTACCGATGCCGCTTCCAAGCAAGGACATTGCTCGATGCAAACGGTCGCGCTACTAAAAATCGTCTGCACGCAGCGTTGAACGACAGAAGTTGCGATGAGCCGTCAACCACTCGCCTTCAGACCTGACGTCAGCACTGGCACTGGTGCCCACATCACGACGCCAAGCAGACGTTTTTCCGTGAGCACAATTGTCTTCATTCTTCGTCCTTGGGCACTACGTAGTTGCGCGCCATCGTTCCCGCCGCAACTTGAAGCGAAGACCCAACGACCCAACAGCCGGCGAGAAACGCTATCAGCGCATTGGGTAGGCTTTGATCAAGGACAAGGATGCTGACGGACAGAGTTGCTGCAATCGCCGCGCCGAACGTACCGGCCGCACTCATGATCTCAGCAACCTCAGAGCCGTTGTATTCTTCCGAGGTGCTCGAAATCGACCTCCGAGCGACAGACCGGGACAAATCAATTCCAACATAATAGCTGAGAGCTCCGTAGAGCATTGTTAGCAGCACGATCCAGCCGCTTTCAAAAAGCCCGCCTTTCTGACGCAACAGGGTCGCACCCACATAGAGGCCGCAAGAGGCCCCAACGGCTGCTAGCCCAATTCTTTCGAGGAGATGGGCCGACTTGATAAGACTGGAACGGGCGATCCCAAGATTACCGGCGTACCTCGTTAGGGAAAATGCGCTGAAAACTGCGTTGCCTATCTTCATTGGGGGCTCCTCAATAAGTAGCAGCCTACCGGCCGACCCCGATTAGAAGCTGCGTGGACGCGCTTCGCGATGCCCTTGATTCCAATTTCCAAAAGATGTGGCTGAGTGATGGGGCTGGCTTGCTCGTAACCAAGACGAGAGCCAGTCCAAAGCTGCGAGCTCGCGGCTTCGCAGGCATTGCATCTCACCCGTGTCTGTCAGTCAGCTCCGGGTGCAGCAATTTCTTGGGGGAGAGTTAGCTCGAAAAGAGAGTGATGGACTATGAGACTGTTCACATACTCCTGTTCCCTGTCGCTCCATCCAGTCACGATCTCAGGAGGACTAAGTTTGCATCGTTGCATACGCGGGAGCGCAGAAGCGCGAACTGACAGGCGCCGTGAGTTCGCAAGCTGTCCCGCGTTGCGCCACGCCAGATCGATTCGCGCCGTGTAGGCCGCGGCGCGCCGCAAAAATCTCGTCAGGCGGATGGCCGATGCCGTCGGCGAGATTGTCGCGATTGTCCTCGTCCGGCCATCGCTGGTCGCGTCCATGGTGCGATCGCCGGGACGGTCGAGCAGGGCCATCCCGTTGAGGTGGATATCGCCGGCTGGGATGCGCCGCGCGAAATCCTCGTGCAGGAAATCGGCGGACTTCACCCTGGCTTCGTCCTCCCTCGCGCGATGTCGCCGCCTGCTGAAGGAATGGCCGGGATGCTTGCCCTGAAGCGCAGCGCCTCACGAATTCACGGGCACGAAGCGCGCGATCTCGCTGGCGAAGCGGCACTGATTTGGATTCTGATTTTGACGCGAAAACGCTCTACTCGTCCCGCCCGCCATGGGTTTCGCGGCGCCATGCGCCCGGACTGACGCCAACCATCTGGGTGAACACCCGCGTGAAATGGCTTTGATTGGCAAATCCGGCCGAGATCGCAATCTCGGACAACGGCAGGTTGCGGACCGTCATCAGCTGCGTGGCCGCCTTCACGCGCTGGCGCAGCAGCCATTGATGCGGCGGCAGGCCGGTGGAGATCCGGAATGCGCGTGAAAAGTGGCTGACCGAGAGGCCGAGTTCGGTCGCGATCTGCTCCAGCGCGACCTTGCCTGAGAGATCGGAGTCGAGCCGGTCGCACGCGCGCTTCACCTGCCATGGCGCGAGCCCGCCGCGGTTAGGCTCAGCGACAGGCTTCAGCCCGCCATAGGTCTGGGCGACGTGGGCGGTGAGCGCGAGCATCATGTGATCGACGAAAAGCTGGTTGGTCTCGTCAGGCCGACGCAGTGCTTCCTGCAAGCTGGCGCCGATATGACGGATGACCCCGTCGTCATGCCCCACACCGGGCTCGTAATTGAGCTCGCCAATGCGCGGCGCGCCGGGTTGCCTCGCCATGTCGTGAAGGGCCGAGCGCGGCAAATAGAAGAAGAGCGAGTGAAACGGCTTGTCGATCACATAGCGCGGGTCGCGCTTGAGGTCGTACAGATAGGTCGCGCCCGCACGAATATCCTCCCTGGTGACGTAGCGGCCTTCCTCCCAACATTCGCAAGCGGGATAGTCGCGGAGCTTCAGGCTGACAAGGTAAGCATCTTCAGCCGGCAACGAGCCGGAAAGTTCGGACGTCGGCTTGTCATTGCGGACTTCGGTGACCGCGAGCTCCGCGCTGCGCAGCGAGCGCGTGATCAGAACCGGAGCTTCCTTCACGTGAAGGCCCCGCCCGAGCCTCTGCCCGTAGACGCCTGCTTGTGTCATTTCAATATTCCATCCGTGAAAGGCACGTCTGCGACGGCCTTTCCGAGTCGATGCATTATCGGAGATCGACGGCAGACGGTCCAGCTTCGCCGGATTAGCATATAGATTGTGGCAGCCGGTCGCACTCCGCCGCGACGAGGTGAATTCATTGTGATTTCAGCACGATTTCACAGGCTTGGCATCGCGAAGGACAACACCGTTAACGTGTGCGGCAGATCATGGCGCGATTTTATCGTGCGTTCTCGAAAGCATCCGCTGAGCGCCTTCGCGCGCTAGGCCGACCATTCCTCGCCCCAGACCTGGACGACGTGGCCGGGCGAAACTTCGCGATACTGCCGGACTGGCGGCTGATAATCCGGTGCGCGCACCGGGCTTCTGATCTCGTCGTTCGAGGTCTCGCGCTTCGTGCCGCGGCGCGATGGATCGGGCACCGGGACCGCGGCCATCAGCTTCTTCGTGTAGGGATGCTGCGGATTGCCGAACAAGGCTGCGCGCGGGCCGGTCTCGACGATCTCGCCGAGATACATCACGGCGACGCGATGGCTCATGCGCTCGACCACCGCGATGTCGTGGGAAATGAAGAGATAGGCAAGGCCCATGCTGGCCTGGAGGTCGAGCATCAGGTTGACGACCTGCGCCTTGACCGAGACGTCGAGGGCGGAGACCGCTTCGTCCGCAACGATCAGCTTCGGCCCGAGCGCGAGCGCGCGCGCAATGCAGATGCGCTGGCGCTGGCCGCCGGAGAATTCGTGCGGAAAGCGCGCGGCCATATCCGCGGTCAGGCCGACGCGCACGAGGAGGTCGGCGACCTTGTCGCGCGCCTGCGATGCCGTGGCGAGCCCGTTGGCGAGCAGCGGCGCTGCGATCGCCGTCCCCACCGACATGCGCGGATTGAGACTCGCGAACGGATCCTGGAATACGATCTGCATCTGCTTGCGGAAGTCGCGCAAGGTCCGGGCGTTCATGGCGAGGACGTCCTGGCCGTCGACCAGGACGGTGCCGCTGTCGGGCTCCGTCAGCTTGAGGATGGAACGGCCTGTCGTGGATTTGCCGCAACCGGACTCGCCGACCAGCGCCAGCGTCTCGCCGGCGCGCAGGGTGAAGGAGATGTTCTCGACCGCGTGGACGCGGCCCGAAACCTTGCCGAACAAGCCGGAGCGGATCGGAAAGCGTGTGGTGAGGTTGGAGACTTCGAGCAGCGGCCGCTCCGCGGTTGAGACCGTCTCAGGTGTCTCCGTTGGCTCGTCCGAGGTGCCCGTCACCTTGTCGACGATCGGAAAACGCATCGGCCGCGTCCGCCCGCCCATCGAGCCGAGACGCGGTACGGCCGCGAGCAGCGCGCTCGTATAGGGATGCGAGGGCGCAGCGAAGATGCGCGCGGTCGCATCGGTCTCGACCGCCTGCCCGCCATACATCACCACGGTACGGTCCGCGATCTCGGCGACCACGCCCATGTCGTGGGTGATGAAGAGGATCGACATCCCCTCCTCCTGCTGGAGCTCCTTCAGAAGCTCCAGGATCTGGGCCTGGATCGTGACGTCGAGTGCCGTCGTCGGCTCGTCGGCGATCAGCAGCTTCGGCTTGCAGGCGAGCGCCATCGCGATCATCACGCGCTGGCGCATGCCGCCGGAGAAACGATGCGGATGCTCGTGGAAGCGTGACGCCGCCGCGGGAATGCGGACACGATCGAGCAGACGGATGGTCTCGGCCTCCGCCGCCGCGCGCGACAGGCCGCGATGCTGGATCAGCGCCTCGGCGATCTGGAAGCCGATGGTGAGCACCGGATTGAGGCTCGTCATCGGCTCCTGGAAGATCATGGCGACATCGTTGCCACGAACATCCGTCATGCTCGCTTCGGACAGCGTCAGCAGATCGCGGCCCGCGAGCGTGACGCGCCCCTCGACGCGGCCGCTCTCCTTCGGAATGAGCCGCATGATGGAAAGCGCGGTGACGCTCTTGCCCGAACCGGACTCGCCGACGATCGCCACGGTTTCCTTGGCCGCGATATCGAACGACACGTCGCGGACGACGGGAATCCATTGCCGCTCGCGCAGAAAGGACGTGGTCAGGCCCGCGACCGACAACACGGGCGCCTGCGCTTCGGCAACGATCGGATCAGGCCTGCTTGCGCCGGTGCTCATGCGATTGCCCTAATAGCCGCGACTGCGATCGACGCGCCCCGGCAGATCTTCGCCGCGGCGGTGGCGTGCGATGACGTCGAGCACGAAATCGACGGCCGTATCAGGCGTCGTCATGCTGGCATTGTGCGGCGTCAGCAGGATGCGCGGATGGCTCCAGAACGGATGGCCGGCGGGCAGCGGCTCGGGATCGGCAACGTCGAGCACCGCACCGGACAGCGCGCCGCTGTCGAGCGCCGCGAGAAAATCGGCTTGGACGAGATGCGGACCACGCCCGACATTGACGAGCCCTGCTCCGCGCGGCAGGCGCGCGAACAGATCGGCATTGAGGATGCCGCGGGTCTCGTCGGTCAGCGGCAGCAGGCAGACGAGAATGTCGGCCTGCGCGAGAAACTCTGGCAAGGTGTCCGTACCGGCGTAGCAGGTGACGCCTTCAACCTCGCGCGGCGAACGATTCCAGCCGAGAAGCGGAAAGTCGAACGCCTTGAGCCGGTCGAGCACGGCCTGGCCGAGCTGGCCCAGCCCCATCACGCCGACACGACGACGTTTGGCCGGCGTGATCCGGATCTCGCGCCAGACCTGCTCCTTCTGTTGGCTGATGAAGTGCAGGAGATCGCGATGCAGGGCGAGCACGGCCATGGTGACGTATTCCACCATGGTCTCGGCGATGCCGGGCTCCAGCATGCGGACGAGCGGTAGGTGCGGCGGAAGTTTTGTGGCATCGAACTGATCCACGCCAGCACCGACCGAAAAGACCAGCTCGAGATTGGGAAAGGTCGTCGCGATATCGTCCGGCGGCACCCACGCCACCAGGTAGCGCACCTCTGCGGGATCGCCGATGTCGGGCCAGAGCCGGAACGGCACATCGGGCGCGCGTTCCGCGAAGAAGCGCGCCCATTCGGCGCCGCGAACCATGTTGGCCTTGTAGAGAACCGTCATGCCACCAGCACTCTCAGAACGGGCTGACCGGCGCGAGACGCCGGCCGTCGATCATGCGCTTGTGGCTGTAGGCCGCGGGATCGACCAGCGGCGTCGCGCCGGTCACGATGTCGGCGGCGAGCTTGCCGGCCGCAGGACCGATGCCAAAACCGTGGCCGGAGAAGCCGGTCGCGAGGAAGAAGCCGGGCAAGGCATCGACCGGCGAGATCACGGGAATGGTGTCCGGCGTGCAGTCGATCGTGCCGCCCCAGGCTTCCGCGATCTCGATGTCCTTCAATTCGGGATTCGACTTGATCAGCGAAGCCAGCGCCGCGTTGACCAGCGACATGTCGGGTGCCGGATCGCGCACCCGCTCGGTCTCGAACGGCGACGGCTTGTCAAAACTCCAGCTCGTGCCGCGCACGATCTGGTCGAAGAACGACTTGCCGAACGACAGTTTCAGCCCGTTCTTGCGATGCAGGTAGGTCGGCCAGAAGGTGCGCGCGTAGCGGAACAGGTCTGGCGACAGTTCGACAGTCCCGCGGCCGCGTAGCGCCAGTGTAAAACCGCCGTCGAGACGGCGGCGGATACAGTAGAAGTCGGTGCCGAGCGCGCCGGACGTGATCTCAGGTCCCGGCGTGGTTCGGCATGCGGTGGCGTTGACGAGGCCGATCGGGAGCTCGATGCCGTGACGGCGGCAGAACAGCGACGACCACGCGCCGCCCGACAGCAGCACGGACTGGGTGCGAATGGTGCCCTTCTCGGTGACGACGGCGCTGACCCGTCCGCCCTGCGTTTCCAGCCCGCGTGCAGCGCAGCCCTGGTGGATGGTCACGCCATGCTTGCGTGCAGCGGTGGCGAGCGCCGGCACGGCCATCGACGGCTCGGCGCGCCCGTCGCTCGGCGTGTGCAGGCCGCCGACCCATTTCTCGGAATTGCCGGGCAGGCGCTCGGCGACTTCCGCCGGCGTCAGGACGGTCGAGTGGACCTGCATCTCGCGCGCCGTTGCGGCCCATCGCTCCCAACTGGCCAGCTCGTCCTTGCTTTTGGTCAGGAACAGCACGCCGGTGCGGCGGAAGCCGGCATCGACACCGGCGTCGTCCTGCATGTCCTCCCACAGCCGGAGCGCCTCGCGGGCCAGCGGGATCTCCTCACGGGCGCGGCCCTGCTGGCGGCACCAGCCCCAATTGCGGCTCGACTGCTCGCCGCCGACATGGCCTTTCTCGACCAGTGCAACGGAGAGACCCTTCTTCGCCAGATGATAGGCCGCGGACACGCCGATGACGCCGCCGCCGATGACGACGACGTCCACCTGCGCCGGCAGGCGTTCGTCGCTGTTTATACGGGTGAGCGGCGGGGACATGGGACACTCCAGCTATTCAGTTCGATCGAAGCAAGTCGGCTCGTCATGGGATATTCGTTCGCGGATCGAGCGCATCGCGCAGGCCGTCACCGAGGAAATTGAAGCTCGTCACCGCGAGAGTGATGGCGACGCCCGGCACGATCGCAAGCCACGGCGCGCTGGTGAGATAGATCTGCGCGTTGTTGAGCATGTTGCCCCAGCTCGCGGCCGGCGGCTGGATGCCGTAGCCGAGATAGCTGACATAGGATTCGAGCAGGATCGCCTTGGCGACGTTCAGCGTCGCCGCCACCACGATCGGCGCGATCGCGTTGGGCACGAGCTCGCGAAACATGATCCGCAGGTTCGACGAGCCGAAGGCGAGCGCGGCGACCGCGAATTCGCGCTCGCGCAGCGAACGCACCTGGGCCTCGACGACGCGGGCAACGCTCATCCAGGCGGTCGCCGCGATCAGCACCGTCGTGGTGATCAGGCCAGGTTCGGTGAGGGCGGCCAGCGCAAGCAGGAGGAAGATCGTCGGAAAGCACAGCACGGCGTCGACCAGCCGCATCAGGACCGCGCCGACCACGCCGCCATAGAAGCCGGCGAAGGCGCCGACGGCGATTCCGACCGCCATCGCGATCACCATCGCGACGATGCCGATCGAGAGCGAGATCCGCCCGCCCATCATCAGCCGCGCCAGCACGTCGCGGCCAAGCTCGTCGGTGCCGAGGATGTGCGCGCCCGACAACGGCGGCGCGAACCGCTTCATGATGTCGATATAGGTGTCGTCGAACGGCAGCAGATAGGGACCCAACGCCGATCCGAGGACGAGAACCAGAATAATGACAGCACCCGCAAGCGCAAGGCGATGTCGGCGAAAGCGCCGCCATGCGGCCTGGCCGGGCGCGAGCTGAGCGGTCGAGAGGGTCGCAGCCGTCATTCCTAGCCCACCCGGATACGCGGATCGACGACGGCATAGAGGATGTCGGCGAGCAGCGAGCCGATCAGCACCATGGTCGCCGAGAACATCAGGATGCCCATCACCACGGGATAGTCGCGGTAGCCGATGGAATCCAGGAACAGCCGGCCCATGCCGGGCCAGGTGAACACGGTCTCGGCGACCAGCGCGCCGCCGAGCAGCGTCGGAAACTGGAGGCCGGCCACCGTGATCATCGGCAGCAGGGCGTTGCGCAGCGCGTGTACGGTGAGGATGCGCCATTCCGGCATGCCCTTGGCGCGCGCGGTGCGGATGTAGTCCTGGTTGATCACCTCGAGCATGGAGGAGCGCATGAAGCGGCCCCACATCGCGGTCTCGACCAGCGCCAGCACCAGCGCCGGCGCAATCAGATGATGCAGCAGGTCGAGGAAGGAGCCATCGCCGACGGTTTGGCGATTGCCGGCCGGCAGCCAGCCGAGCTTCACCGAGAACACGTAGATGGTGACGAGGCCGAACCAGAAGGTCGGGATCGACAGCGCGATCATGGCGCCGACGGTCGCCAGCGTATCGAACAGCGAATAGCGGCGCAGCGCGCCCAGCACGCCGATCCAGCAGCCGAGCAAAACCGCGATGATGGTCGCCGTCGCCATCAGCTCCAGCGTGGCGCCGAGATGGGAGGAGATCACCGACAGCACCGCCTCGCCGTCGCGATAGGACTTGCCCCAATCGCCTTTCAGCATGCGGCCGAACCAGTCGAGATACTGGATCGGCAACGGGCGATCGAGGCCGAGCTGCCTGGTGACGCGGTCGAGGTCCTCCTGCGTCATCTGCGCGGACGCCGCGTATTGCGACAGCGGACCGCCGGGGGCCAGATGCAGGATGGCAAATCCGATCGCGGAGACGATCACCAGCAGCATGATCGCCTGCGCCAGGCGGTTGGCGACGTAACGGGCCATCTCAGGCGATCCAGTGCGCCAGACGCATCAGGCCCAGTACCATTCGCGGATGTTCCAGCAATTGATCGAGGTGTTGATGTTGGGACGGAAGCCTTGCAGCCCCTCCTTCACGCCTTCGGCAATAAAACCCTGGAACAGCGGCAGGATGGCGAGGTCGTTGCGGATCAGCTTTTGCAGATCGCCATAGGTCGTCTTGCGCTGGGCGAGATCGAACTGTCTGGCGCCCTCGGCGAGCAGACGATCGGCCTCGGCGCTGTTGTACTGATAGGTGTTGAAGCCACGGCCGCCCTTGGCAGGGATAGCGCCGGAGCCGAAGCGCGGCGTCACATCGGGGTCGCTGCCGAGCATGAAGTTCACGGACACCAGCACCGAATTGAATTTCGACTGCTGCCAGAAATCGCCCCAGATCACGGCGGCCGGCATGTTGTTGACCCGCATCGCCGCGCCGATCGCGCGCCAGTCCTGGATCAGGAGCTGCTGGGTCTGCTCGCGCACCGCATTGCCCGACGTCGTCGAGTTGGTGAATTCGAGCTTGACGCCACCCTTCTCGCGGATGCCGCCGGAGCCGCGGGTCCATCCGGCCGCGTCGAGCAGCGCGTTGGCCTTGGCCGGATCGTATTTGTGCTGCGGCAGGCCCTGCTGGAACGACCAGGCCTGTTGCGGCACGAAACTCTCGGTCTGCGTCGGCAGGCCGTAGTTCAGCGCATCGATGATCGCCTGCTTGTTGATGGCAAGGTAAAGCGCCTCACGCACCGTGCGATCGGCGAAGGGCCCGAATTCCAGGTTGGGCGCGACGTGCTCCACCGAGGACGTCGCCGAGACGAAGATCTTGCGGCCCTTCAGCGTCTTCGCCTCCTGCACGAAGTTCGGCAAGATGCCTTGCAGGCCGGTGTAGTCGACCTGCCCCGTGCGGAACTGGGTGTAGAGGACGGTGAGATCAGGAATGTATTTGAAGACCACGCGTTCGACGTACGGTCCTTTGCCGTGGTAGCCGGTATGGGCATTCAATTGAATGTGGTCGCCGGGCACGCGCTCGCCCCAGCGGAACGGCCCGGTGCCGACTGGCGCATTGTGGAACGGCGAGGCGTTCGGATCCGACAGCTTCTCCAGGATGTGCTTCGGCACGATGAAGGTGAGCGACAGGATCGACATGTAGGGCGAATAGGGAGCTTCCATCCGCCAGTGGATCTCGTCGGGCGCGACGACCTTGATGTCCTTGACGAGGTTGTGGCCGACGCGGTTGCGGACGCGGAAGTCGGGATTGTTGATCAGGTCCAGCGAGAATTTCACGTCCTCGGCCGTGAACGGCGTGCCGTCGTGCCATTTCACGTCGCTGCGCAGCTTGATCTTCCAGGTCAGGCCGTCGGCCGACAGGCCGCCATTCTCGACGGTCGGGACTTCGCGCGCGAGATCAGGGACGAACTTGCCGTCGGGTTCGATGAACCACAACGGCGAGAACACCTGCCACCAGATGCCCTGATCGACCTCGATCCCCGGCATCAGCGGATGGAAGACGGTCGGCTCCTGCGACAGCGCCGCGATCACCTGCCCGCGCGGCTTGTCCGGCGGATTGGTCGGGCGTTCGCTCTGCGCAAAGGCGTTGCCTGCAAGGGTCCATCCCGCCGCGGCGCCCGCGCCGAGCTGGAAGAATTGTCGGCGATTCGGAATGCCGAGATGATGCAGTCCGCCAACGCCGAACTTGCCGGTGCTGTCTGCCATGACCAGTCTCCGTTCCCGCACACGGCACCGTCTCCCGCGCCCCCGAGACCCGGCAAAGGGACAGGAGTGGGCTTTAGTGCTTCTAAATTTTTCAGTCAAAAGTTCATCATGACTAAATACAGCTGTCAATCACATTGCTAGGATGCGCGACCTTTTCACGCCGCCGGCCATTCCGGCGGCGAGGCAATGCATGGGAGAGCGACATGGATGGTCGCGGCGAGACCAACGGCCCGAAGGATGCCCCGGCGATCGAGGCTGACGATGCGGTCGACCAGCGGCTCGGCGAAACCGTGCGGCTGCTGCGGCAGCGCGCCGGCCTCTCGATCCAGGACGTCGCCACCAAGACCGGGCTCTCCAACGGCATGATCAGCCAGCTCGAACGCGCGCGTGCCATGCCGTCGATACGGACGCTGCGCCTGCTCAGCATCGCGCTCGACGTTCCCATCTCCTATTTCTTCGAGACCACCGATCCCGCCGACGTACAGCGCTACATCGTGCGCAAGAACAGCCGGCGCCTGTTGCGGCTCACCGCCAGCGGCGTCGTCAAGGAAGCGCTGACGCCGGCAGACGAGGGCCAGCTCGAACTCTATGAGCTCACGCTCAACCCCGGCGCCTCGTCCGGCACCGACTTCTTGCAGCACACCGGCGAGAAGGCCGGGTACATCCTGTCCGGCAGCCTGCGGCTGTGGCTCGACAACCAGGCTCATCTGCTCGAGGCCGGCGACAGCTTCCGCTTTCCGAGCATCGTGCCGCACATGTTCGACAACCCGACCCAGCAGGCCGCGCGTGTGATCTGGGTCACGACGCTGCGCCAGACCGATTCGCCGGCAGGTTGAGCGCGAGGAACGCCGGCGCCCCGCCGGAAATTGCCCCTCGACGCAGGCTCGCGGAGCCTGTAGCTGACGTGAAGCCGGAGCAATCTACAGCGCGAACGCGAGGGTCCCGCGATTGACGTCGCTGGTGTGAGACCATGAAACTCAGACCGCTTCTGACACTCGCGCTGGCCGCGCAGGTCGCCGTGACCGCCGCGGCCCTCCTCGCCTCCTATGCCGCGACCGGGACCGGGTTCGGCTTGGCCCAGATCATCGCTTTGCTGGCAAGCGGCGCCGTTGCGGTGCTGCTCGCACGGCTGTGCACGCGCGCGATCGAAACGGCGCAGGACAAACGCGCCGCCGCGCAACTGGCCGAGCAGGCCCAGGCCGGCGCACAGATGACCCAGGCCGTCATCAAGACCGCGCTCGACGCCTTCGTTCAGACCGATGCGAACGGCATCGTCCTGGAGTGGAGTGTCCAGGCCGAGGCCCTGACCGGATGGACCCGCAAGGAGGCGCTCGGCGCCGACGTCGTCAACCTCCTCATCGCCGAGCCGCTCCGCGACGGCTTCAGGCAACGCATGATGCGGCTTTTGCCGGAACTGTCGGATACGCCGATCGGCATCCGGTTCGAAGCGACGCTGCTGCACCGGAACGGCGACCAGATCCTGATCGAGGCGTCGAGCACGGCGCTCCAGCTCGGCGGGCGCACCATCATCAACAATTTCGTCAAGGACGTCACCCAGAAGCGCGCCGCCGAGGAGCAACTGATCCAGGCCCAGAAGATGGAGGCGGTCGGCCAGCTCACCGGCGGCATCGCGCACGAATTCAACAACATGCTCACCGTGATCACGGGCACGATCGAGATCCTCGCCGACGCCGTGAAGGACGACCCGCCGCTTGCGACCATCACCAAGCTGATCAGCGAAGCGGCCGATCGCGGCGCCGCGCTGACGTCGAGCCTGTTGTCCTTTGCCCGCAAGCAGGCGCTCCAGCCGGCCGAGATCGACGTCAACGAGCTGCTCGAAGAGGTCGCAAAGCTGCTGCTGGCGACCTTCGACAAGAAGATCGAGATCGTGTCCAGGCTTGACCGCAACGTCTGGCTGGCTTTCGCCGACCGCGGCCAACTGAGCGCGGCGCTGCTCAACCTCGCGATCAACGCCCGCGACGCGATGCTGGATGGCGGCAAGCTCACGCTCACGACGCGCAACGTGGTATTCGGCGTGCGCGAGGCCGTGGCGGTGGGCGCCGGCTATGCCGGCGACTATGTCGAGATCGAGGTCGCCGATACCGGCACGGGTATTTCGCAAGCCATTCTCGAACGCATCTTCGATCCGTTCTTCTCGACCAAGGATGTCGGCAAGGGCACCGGGCTCGGTCTCAGCATGGTGTTCGGTTTCGTCAAGCAGTCCGGCGGCGGCATCAAGGTCACTTCCGAAGAAGGCCGCGGCACGATTTTCACGATCTACCTGCCGAAGGCCGAGACCAGCACGCTCCGTCCGGCTGGCTATGACGAGCGCAAGGTGGTGGGCGGCACGGAGACAATCCTCTGCGTCGAGGACGATCGCGACGTCCGCCAATATGTCACCGTCCAGCTAAAAAGCCTCGGTTACCAGGTCATTTCCGCCGCCAATGCGACCGAAGCGCTCGCCATCGTGGCCGAAGGCACGCCGTTTGATCTGCTCTTCACCGACATCGTGATGACTGGCGGCGTCAACGGACGCGAGCTCGCCGAACAGATGGTGGCTGCGCGGCCCTCGCTGCGGGTGCTGTTCACGTCGGGTTATGCCTACGATTCGCTGCACGCGCAGGGACGCGCCACCATGGGCGCGCCGCTTCTGGCGAAGCCGTACCGAAAGGCCGAGCTCGCGCGCATGCTGCGCCGCTCCCTCGACACCGCCGTCGACGCCGCGGGCGATCCGATCCCGACGCCGTACTCGGTGCAGGCGGATGTCGAGGGCTTTTTACGCAGGCAGGCGGCTGAAGACAGCGGCACGACGCGATCGCGAAAATAGATGCCTGCCGCCTAGCTCATCCTTCGCCGCAGCGTTGCCGACGGCGTCTCGCCGAATTTTTCGCGGTAGGCACCCGCCATGCGGCCGAGATGGGTGAAGCCGAGATCGAAGGCGATCTCGGTGATGGAGACATCCGGCGAAGCCTGCGCGAGCCGGGCGTGCAGAGCAGCGAGGCGCATGTCGAGCAGCATCTCCGAGATCGATACGCCGAAGTGGCGGCGGAAGCCGAGCTGGAGCGCGCGGACGCCGATCCCGGACGCGCAGGCGAGCTGCGCGAGGTCGAGCGGCTCACCGGCATTTTCCGCAAGATGGTCCCGCGCGGCGCGCAGTGCACGCGGCAAACGCTCGGCTTGCCCCGAGAACCTCCTGATGGCATCCGACAGGCCATGCCGCCGGCCGTTGAGGAGATGATCGAGCAGCACCTCGCGCCAATCGGCCATCGCGACCGGTGAAAGCCTGCCGGACGGCCCGAGACGCTCGGCGAGCAGCATCAGCTCGGCAAGGCTGGTCTGCAGGGCCTGCCCCGCCGGTGCGTCGAGGTCGATCGCGGCATCAAACTCGACTGGGCCGGCCGCCCTGCCCGACAGCGACGCAGCGCGTTGCTCGACCATGCGACGGTCGAGCAGCAGGATCGCCTGCGCACAGTCGCTCCACATCATCCGGGTCGGGATGGTCGGCGACAGCAGCGACGCCGTCCGGCCCGGCGCAGCATCGATTTCGCTGACGCCGGCACGAATGCGGGCGGTGCCGGTGAGCGGGACCTGTACCAGGAAGAAGCGCTCGAGGCAGCCGGGATCGATGCTCACCGACCCGCCATAGGCGACATAGTTGATCGAGAAGCCGTCGAACGCCGCGCAATTGTGCCGGGCTGAGAACCCCGGTCCGCGCGGCCGTACCGGCTTGAGATCGTGCGGGCAGAAGATGCGTCCGATCTGCTCTGCCGCTTCGTCGACATCGTCCGTGGTGACGCGGGCGAAGTCCGCAAGCCGTTCGGCTTCGGACCGCCGCGTGCTCATTTCCAGCTCGGCTGCGGACATCGTCGACCACGCCTCGGGCCACGGAGTTGCTTTAAGCCTATAATAGTTCCCGGGATGCGAAAAGAGCCGCGTCGCAAAATCGTCGTGCTGCATGGCAACAGCCGCATCCGGATTCGTTTAGCGGATAGACAGCGACCGTCGACGGGCCGAAGCTCCATCCTCGCCGGAATCCATGAGGAGTGAGCCATGACTGCACTCGAAAAGGGCATAACCGCTGTTGGCACGGGCTATGGCGGAAAGAGCTGGAACATCCTTGGCCAGGTCTATTTTCCCAAGGCCATCACAGATTCCACCTTCGCGTTCGAGACCAACAGCGAGCCCGGCCAGTTCGTGCCCGTGCACATTCATCCGACCCAGGACGAGTTCATCTTGGTGCAGGAAGGCACGCTCGACCTCAAGCTCGACGGCCAATGGGTCAAGGCCCATGCCGGGGATCTCGTGCGCATGCCGCGCGGCATCCCGCACGGCTATTTCAACAAGTCCGACAAGCCGTGCCGCGCGCTGTTCTGGGTCTCGCCGATGCAGAAGCTGGAGGCGCTGTTCAACCAGCTCCACAATCTGACGGACCCCGCCGAAGTCGTGCGCATCTCGGCGCTGCACGAGGTCGACTTCCTGCCGCCCGAGGCCAACGATTAGGCGGCCAGCCTTCTCGTCCAGTTTCATCTGCCTGCAGGTCCGCCGGGCGCGCATCGCGGCCGAGCGTGGTCGCTTGCGCCCGAAACACATTGATTGCGAGGAATCCCATGGTCAGTCCCAAGCATGTCTGCGTGATCGGCGCCGGCGTCTCCGGCCTCGCCGCCGCAAAGGCGTTTTCCAGCCACGGCCACCGCGTCACCATCGTCGAGCGCAGTGCCGATCTCGGCGGCGTCTGGGAGCCGGCGCGCTCCTATCCTGACGTGCAGACCCAGAGCCCGAAGGAGCTCTACCGCTACACCGATCGCGCCATGCCGGACAGTTATCCGGAATGGCCGACCGGGCCGCAGGTCCATGCTTATCTCTGCGACTATGCGAAAAACTTTGGCCTCGACCGCATGCTGCGCCTCAACACTGGGGTCGCCGGCATGGAGCGCCGCGCCGATGGCAAACCGGGCTGGACGCTCACGCTATCAAGCAAGGACGGCGCGACCACGAACGAGAATTTCGATTTCGTCGCGGTCTGCACCGGGCAGTTCAACGAGCCGCGCGAGCTGCATTGCCCGGGCGAGGACGGCTTTCTGGCGCAGGGCGGCCAGATCCTGCATTCGTCGACATACAGCGATCCGACGCTGGCGAAAGGGCGGCGCGTCGTCGTGCTCGGCGGCTCGAAGTCCGCGACCGACATCGCCGTGAACGCGGTGAAATCGGGCGCGCGCGAGGTTACCATCGTGATGCGCGAGCCGGTGTGGCGCATCCCCTATTTCATTGGCGGGCTCGTGAACTTCAAGCGCATCCTCTACATCCGCGCGCAGGAGGAGATGTTTCCGGGCTGGGGCGCGAGCTCCATGGCACGGCTCGCGCACCGCATCGCCGCGCCGCTGATCTGGGCGAACTGGCGCGGGCTGGAGAGCCTGCTGAAGGCGCAGCTCAAGCTGAACCGGTGCAAGATGGTGCCGAAGGAGCGGATCGAGGACGGCGTCAACTGCTCGGTGCCGATCGCAACGCCGGACTTCTACCCGATGGTCGCCGACGGCCGCATCAAGGCGGTGTTCGGCAGCTTCGACCACTATGAAGGCGACAGCATCGTGATGAGCGGCGGCGAGCGCGTCGCGACCGACGTCGCCGTGCTCGCGATCGGCTACAAGCTCGGCGTGCCGTTCCTGCCCGAGGCCTATCGGCAGAAACTTGTCGATGCGGACGGGCAGTACCGGCTCTACCGCCTGATCGCCAACCCTGATCTGCCGGAGATGGGCTTCGTCGGCTTCAACTCGTCGTTCTGCACCGTTCTCTGTGCTGATCTGGCGGCGAACTGGCTGGTGCGCTATGCCGACGGACAGCTCGCGAACCAGCCGACGGCACAAGCGATGCGCGACAATGTCGAGATGATGCTGCACTTCAAGCGGGTCGAACGGCCGGCTGCCGGCGTCTATGGCGGCCTCTGCGTCGCGCCCTATCACTACCGCCATTTCGACGAGCTGATGGCGGACATCGGCGCCAGGAATCAGAAGCGCGGCGGGCTCGCCGGACACTTCCAGCCGCCGGATGCGGATGCCTACGCGAAATTCCTGGCGACGGCGCCGGATTACCGGGCCACAGCGTAAGGTCGGAGAACCCGGGCTGTGCGTGATTTGCAACTCGCCAGTCCGCGCGTTTGATGTTTACGATCCCGTGACCGACGAATCTACGGCACATGGGAACCCGCCATGGGACGACGATGTCATGCCGCCACGGCCCTGGCGGTGCTTGGGCTGATCCTCACGACGTTCACAGTCAGCCGGGCACAAACGCTTAACGCAAAGCAATCGGAGGCGCTCGCTACCTACGATCGCGCGCTCGGCGATTTCAAATCCATCCTTGCCGAGCGGCGCCGACAGATCGAGGCGAAGGAGCCGCTGCCGAACCTGCCGGGACAGGCGCTCTATCTGGCGCGCGTCGCGGTCATCAGTGCTTACAAGGATCTCACCGACGCCATGCCGTCGCGAATCGGCAAGCCCAACAAGTTCGAGATACCACCGGCCTATTTCGACGCCGACATCGAGCCGCTGATCGACGAATATTCAAAGCTGTTCGACGTCATGGAGGCGCCGCCCGCCGGCGCGCAGAACTCGGCGACGCCGTTCAAGGACGTCGTCGATCTCGCCACAGCTATCGCACGCGCCAAGGGGCTTGCACCGGCTCACGCCGAAGCTGCGGGCCGGATCAGCCTCGGGCTGTTCTTCGCCGAGACCAACGGCAAGCAGAATGTCCGCAACGGGCGCTCGAACACCTATATGGGCAGCTTCCAGACCGGCCCGTCCGAGGACCGCAACGGCCGCCGGAAGTGGGAAGCCATCAAGGGAGACATCGCGGCAGCCGACCCAGAGCTGAGCGCGCGCGACGACAAGGAAGAGGCACGCGCCCGCGGCACGGACTATCGCTTCAACCACTGGACCAACGTGCGCGACGGCCTGATGAACGCGCACGCGGAGGTGTTTCGGGAGATCCCGGGAATCGTGAAGACGCTTCCCGATCCGATCGACCAGATGAAGTTGTTCGAACTGATCCAGATCGTTCCCACCCCGACGCGGTCCGCGCTCAAGTCCGGCGATCTCCTGAATTACAGGGTGTCCAGTCCAACGATTATGAAGCACCTGCGCAACAACAGCATCTTCGCGTTTGGACAGGCCGACCGGGCGCGGACCTCGGCCAGCTTCCGCGAGATCCTCGCTGCGATGTGGCTGTTCAACCGGAAGTTCGAGCGCGCGATGGTGAAATATTCGGAGATCAAGGGGCGCTGAGGACATACAGAAGGGCGACGCCCCGCGAGACTCAGCACAATTATAGATAGAGTGTGAGCTAGTTCATATCAGCGACCCCATGCCGGGCGTAGTTTTGCAAGGAGATGTCTCGCGTCCCGGCGCCAAAGCGTTGCGGGTTTCCGGACGTCAAGCCGAGCGAACATCTGTCAATCCATAGGAGGACAGGCCATGAAGTTCGCAGCACTGCTTTTTGTCTTCACTCTCGCCGCACTCACGACGACTGTTCCTGCAGATTCGGCCAACGCGTGCGCGCGCCCCTGCGGACACTATTGTTGCGGATAATCGGCGGAGAATTCCAATGCGCCCATTGGTCAAGTGGGGGGCATTAGTCGCGATCGTGAGCATCGCACCACTGGCATCCGTGGCCGCGATACATCTACGCACACCCCCAAATAAGCTCAACGAAGCAATCACCGCTATCGGCTTTCACCCGATAACGCCACCGGTCCTCCTGCGCGCTCCAGGCTCCATCTATCATGTCTCTCCGAACGGCCAGGATTACGACATGCTGTGCGAAGTCTCGCCGGATCGGCTGGTCGGCGTCACTCGTACTTCATCTTCAGCGACCCAGGTCACTTCGGAGCTACGAAAGACACAGTATTCGCTCGACTCAAAAGTCGTGCGTTCGATTCAGTCACATACCGATGCAAAATTGGCAGAAGCTGTAAAGCTCGAGCTTGATGACGTTCAAGTGTTGGAAATCTCACTTGAAGATCTATCAATCATCGCGGAGGAGCTGTTCCGCCGCGAGTCCTGCGATCGGGAAGTGAAACGTTATCTGGAAAACGGGGAATACGTTTGCCAGGGACAGCGGGTTCTCAAGGCATCGACGAAATACGTCGCGGCCTATGACAATTCAGCGGCGGGCTCCGTGGAGCAAACGACGGACTTGATAAAGAATAATTTCGATCCGACTGTCAGCATACAGGGCGGTCAGAGCCTCTCTGGAGCGAACCTCTATTATGGAATGAGACTGGCACCGCGGTGCCTGTCCCTCCAGGAGGCCAAAAGGCAGCCACGGCCGCCGTCCTCGCTCTGGGACAGACTGGTCAATCACTTTCCTTCGCTTGAGTTCTTTTGAATACGGCCACGCGATCCGACACGGCGGCGGCAGGAGTGTTCATGCAGGCGATGACTGACTTTTTCGCCGCATCCGCATCCCGGAATCATGCGTCGACACTCTAATTCGTCGGCACTCTAATTCTCCGGCTTGTAGCCGTCCGTCAGTGTCTTCAGAAACGCGATGATGTCGGCTTCGTCCAGCTCCGTCATCGCCGGCTTGTCGCCGGGGTGGCGATCGAAGGGCGGATCGGTGACGTCGACATTGGCATGATATTTTTGCGGCAGGTCGTCGTATTTCCGCACCGCGCCGTCGGCGCCGCGCGGAAAAACCTTTTCCGGATTGGTGTCGCGAAGATTGTAGAAATCCAGAGCCTGCTCGAGGGTACTGAAAACGCCATTATGGAAGAAGGCGCGGCGCGTCGCCGTGTTGCGTAGCGTCGGCGTCAGGAACATGCCGCAATATTGCGTCTGCTCGGGAATGTCGGTGCGCTGCGGGCCGCAGACGCCGAGATCAAAATGGTTGGGATCGCGATTGCCGGCGAGCGCGGCATTGCGCGGCGCGCCGAGCGCCTCGTATTGGTGATCGGTGAACAGCGGCGGCAGGCCGTCGCGGGTCGGCGCCGAGGTGTGACAGCCGGCGCAATTGGCCCTGTCAGGATCGTTGAACGCTTGCAGGCCGCGCAGTTCGGTCTCGGTGAGCCGCGCCTTGCCCTCGAGCCAGTAGTCATACTTGCTGGTGTAGGGATGGAAGCTCGGCTCCTCCACCTGATAACGCGCCACCGCGAACATCGCCTCCGCGATCAGGAGCCGCTGATTTCTGAGCACGCCGGCGCCGAACAGCTCGACGAAGCGATAGGCGTAAGGCGCACGGCGCAGCTTGTCCGCGACGATCTCGGCACTGCCGCCGTCCATCTCGTTGGGGTCGAGCAGCGGGAACAGCGCCTGGTCCTGGAGCGTGTCGGCGCGGCCGTCCCAGAACAGGCCGCCTTGCGGCACGATGTTCGCCGATGCGCCGCTGCCGCCGGCGGTCTTCGTCGTACGCGCGGCCTGCTGGCCGATTGCAGCCATCTGCGCGAGATCGATGACGTTGTCGTCGTCGCCCTTGTCGGGGCCGATGCTGAAATTGGGATGGCGATCGAGATAGGTCAGCGACGGCACCGCGCGTGCGCCTTGCCGCGACAGGGCGGCGCCGCCGAGCATCACCGGCCCGTCGTTGGGCGGGCCGTAGGCGTGATCCGGGCTGTGGCAGGATGCGCAGGACAGCACGCCGGACGACGACAGCGACGCGTCGTAGAAGATCTCCTTGCCGAGCTGCGCCATCGCGGACAATGGCGCGACGGGCGGGCGCATGAGGCGAACCGGATTCGGGTTCGCGCCGAGCTGGCTCGTCTCCGCAAGTCCTTGCGTCCCGGCTGCAAAGACGGCGCCGGCCAGACAAAGCAGGCCGGCGCCGAGGAGCCACATGGTGCGGCTGTTCATCAAGCGTCCCGTTGGACTAGTGGTGGTGATGCTCGTCCGGCGGGCTGGTGATCGCCGTGCCGGAGGTCGGATCGAGGAACAGCGCGTCGGTCCGGTAGTCATGGCTGTGATCCTGATCGAAGTCGAACAGGTCCATGATCGAGCCGGAGCTGGCGTCGAACGAGCCGCCACCGATACGCTGGCCGCGCAGCCAGTTGTCCTCGATGAACCGCACCACGGACGCCTGCGAGATGTAGGTGCTGCTCACGTGGTTGGTCCTGGCGTAGGGCGAGACCACGATGAACGGAATGCGCGTGCCCGGACCGCAGCGGCCGTTCACCGGTTTGCCGGAGAGACCCTTCGGTGCCGGCTGCTTCTGCGGGCCGAGGCCGCACAGGCCCGGACCGTTGACCTGATCGGCGGTCGGATCGTAGGAGGCGGTCTTCGGCGCAACGTACTGGTGGTCGTACCATCCGTCGGAGTCGTCATAGGTGATGATGACCGCGGTTTCGCGCCACTCCGGCTGCTTCTGGAGGAAGTTGATCAGCTCGACGTTGCCGACCTGCTCGTCGAGCGGATCGGAGTTGCCGGCGTGACCGTCCTGGTAGGCCGACATCTTGATGTAGGAGACGGCCGGGAAATTGCCGGCCTTCACGGCGGCGTAGAAGTCCTCGAGGTCGTAGGCGTGGTTGGCCGGATCGACGGTCTTGCCGCCCTTCTCGTAGGTGTGGCCGATCGCATCGACCGAACTCGGCCGCGCATGGGTCGGGTTGGCGGTCGACTTGTAGTACTGGAACCAGGCGTGGTGCGGGCTGTAGTCCACGATCGTGCCGTTCACGTTGCTGGAGAAGGTGGTGCGCGCGCAGCCGGTGGTGCCGTTGGCATTCTTGAGCGTCAGGTCAAAGCCGCCCATGAAGCTGCCCCAGCTGATGCGCCCGTCGTTGAGCAGGTCGCCGATGTTCTTGCCTGTCATCAGCACGGTGCTGCTCGTGCTCGAGCAGGAATCGTAGGCCGGGTCGGTGTCGCCGATCAGCGTCAGGCCGCCCTGGCCGTCGGCGATCGACGCCGAGGTGCCGACGATGTTCTGCGCGCCATTGGTCTGGCCAGAAATCACCGCGAGCGCGCCCTGCGTCGACGGACCGAAAGTGTCGGTCCAGGCATTGTCGCTCATGGCGAAGTGCTGGGCGTAATTCCAGAAGGCGGTGGTGGTGTTGCCGTCGAAATAGCCCATGACCTGACCGTTGGTGCCGAACGCACCGGCGCCGCCGGCGGTGCCGCGGCCGGTGAATTTCGGAAACAAGTCTTCCTTGCCGTTGTCCACGGCCTGTTGCTCGGGCGTGTAGGAGTGGTTCTGCGAGCGCGTGTTGGCCTGGGTGCGGTCGAGGCGGAACGGATCCGTCGCGCCGGTGCCGTTGGCCGCGCTGTTGTTCGGATTGTTCACCAGCAAATGCGCGTTGGCGAGATTGTTGACCTTCGGCGTATGCGGCTTCGGCACGAAGGGGATCGAGCCGGACGGATTGGCCGCGTTCGGATAGGTCGCGAAGTAATGGTCGAACGAGCGGTTCTCGTTGAAGATGATCACGAGATGCTTGATCGGCGTCTCGGTGTGGATGTCATGCGGATGACGGTGATGATCACGGTCGTGATCGTTGTCGCGACCTTGATCATGCCCGTGATCGCGGTCACGGCCGAAGTCGTCCGCAAGGACGGGAAGAGTGCACGCGAGCGCGCTCGCGGCCGCGACAATCGCAGCCGTCGTCAGTAGTCTCGATTTCATTTTTTTGACGCCCCGGAAATGAGGATGTTTACGATCAGAAACGTTCTAAACATCGCGAGTGACAGAGCCGTGTCAGTTTGACGCACGAGACACTTTGCGCAGTGGTCGAGGCATAATTTTTTATGCAGCCACCCGCTTCGCTTCACCGGGGCGCGTCTTGCCGTTTTATTCCAAGGGCGAAGACAAAAATGATCACGGGCAGGTTGTTGCGTGATGCACCGGGTTGCATTTAGCTTTGCCGGACAAGAACAAAGTCTCAGGGGGAAACATGAAAGCCGCTGTTCACAGGCGCACGCGCGATGTCGCGTCTGCTCTGGTCGCAACGTCCTTTGCCGGCTTTGCAAATTTCGCCGCTCATGCCGAGATCGTCGTCACCGCCAATGACGGCAAGATGATGCTGGAGAACGGCAATGCCGTGGTGCGCAAGCAGCCGTTGCCGGACACGGTCAGCGTCATCGATCTCACCGATGGCGCGCTGAAGCTTTTGGGCGAGGTGCCGGCACCCGCCAGCGTAGTCGGGCCGCCGCCGAGCGTCGCGATTGCGCCGGACGGCTCGCTTGCGCTGGTCACGGGGGCGATGAAGCTCGATCCCGCGGATACGACCAAGACGGTCCCCGACGACAAGCTCTCGGTGATCGACCTCAAATCCACCCCGCCAAAGGTGCTTGCGACATTGCAGGCCGGACCAGGCGCCGCCGGCGTCTCGATCAACCGTGCCGGCACGCTGGCGCTGGTTGCCAACCGCAGCGAGGGCACCGTCTCGGTCTTCGCGATCAGCGGCAATACGCTGACCGCAGGCGGGAAGATTCAACTCGGCGATGCCAAGTCGGGCCCCAGCCATGTAGTGTTCTCCCGCGACGGAGCCACCGCGCTGGTCACCCGCGACGGCGACAGCAAGATCTCGCTTCTGAGCGTGGACGGGACCAAGGTCGAATACACCAAGCGCGACCTCTCCGCCGGCATCCGCCCCTACGACATCGACCTCACCGGCAGCGCGGTGGCCGTCGTCGGCAATGTCGGTGCCAGCAGCGGCGACAGTGACACGATCAGTCTGATCGACATGACCGCCAAGCCGATCCGCGTCGTCACGACGGTTACCGTTGGACAGACACCTGAGGCCGTGAAGATGTCGCCGGACGGCAGCCATGTCGCCGTCACCGTCATGAACGGCTCGAACAAGCCCTCGGCCTCGCCCTTCTTCAACGATTTCGGCCTGCTCAAAGTCTACAAGATCTCGGGCACCGACCTCACGCCGGTGGCGGAGGCCAAGATCGGCCATTGGTGCCAGGGCATGGTGTGGTCAAAGGACTCAAAACATGTCGTGGCGCAGTGCATGGTCGAGAACGAGCTGATCGCATTCTCGTTCGACGGCAAGGCGCTGACCAGGACGTCGACGCTCAAGCTGCAGGTGAGCCCCGCAGGCATTCGCACCGCGGAGCCGTGAGTCAGCCCTAATAACGGGCGAAGCGCCCCGAGATGCCGTCAGAGCCGCTTGGTGAAATGGTAGCGACGAATGCCACCACCTAGCGTCTTGTTGCTGGCGGCATCGGCGATCTCTTCGCGCACATTCTCGTATCCCGCGTTTCGATACAGCGTCAGCGCATCCTGCTGAAGCTCGGACGTGCTCAGCTGCAATTCTGGACGATTGCGGCGGCGGCACTCCCCTTCCGCAAACGCCAGCATCTTTCGCGCGATACCCCGGCGCCGCGCGCCGGGAGCAACGTACATGCGCCGTAACTCCATCGCGTGTTCGCCAGAGGCCTCCAGTCCAAACATGCCGACGATTTCATCGTCATCGACGGCGACCCAGAAACCGCCGCTCCGACCCGAATAATAATCGGCGAGACGATCTATCTCCTCCGCGAGGGAGCGGGTGATGTATCCTTCAAACGCCTCCGCCAAATGCACCGGCGCCAACAGGCGATTGACCTGGATGAACAGCTCGCGCACGGCGGCTGCATCGGCGGGCAAGAAAGCGCGGATCCGAATCTCGCTTGCCATGGAGGCGGCGCCGCTATTCCGTCCGGATCGGCGTGTCCTTCAGGCCGTTGTTGTCATAGGCCTTGCGCAAGGTGCCGTTCGTCGTGGCTTCCGTCATGAACCTGGAAACGAACGTCAGCGCCTGGGGATGACCGAGCGGGACGGCGACGGCCGTCACCGTTTTCTTGAAGGTCTCGTCCAGCACCTTCGTGCCCGGGATCTTCTGCGCCATCTTGTTGAGCTGGTCGCGCGACAGCGCGAAGGCGTCGATCTCGCCGCTCTTCAGGAAGCCGAATATCTCGTCATAGGTCTGATAGCCCGTGACTTTCGCATTCTTCAGATGCGCGATCGCGCCGCGCATGGTCGTGGTGGCATTGACGGCCGCGACCTTGATGCCGGGCTGGTCGAGGCTGGCGAAGTTGGTGACGGCTGAGCCGGGCTTGACGATGTAGGTGGCATCCGCGACCTCGTAGATCGGGCCGAACATCATCTTGGTCTCACGCTCGGGATCTTTTGGCAGCCAGGTGACGTCCCAGGTCCCCTTGCCGGCCGCGTCGGTGATCTGCCCGGAATTCTGGTGCACGACATATTCGACGGGCACGCCGAGTTGGCCGGCCATCTCCTTGCCGAGGTCGACCGGCACGCCGGCATAGCCGGCTTCGGTCTTGGTCGACCAGAACGCGCCGCCCGCCGGGCTGATCGCGATCGCGACCCGCAGCTTGCCGGTCGGGGCGATCTCGTCCTTCAGGCCATCGGCTAGCGCGGGCATGGCGACTGCCGCTGCGAAAACGAGGCCGGCAAGGGCCGCCTGGAGGGACGTGGGCATGTCATGTTCTCCTCACCTTTTCTTCTCTGCTTCTCGACCGCTTCGTTTCCGTCACTCGGCCTTTGACACAATTCTGGTCGATCATGCACGATGAAAAGCGGTTTGCCATGACAAACGTGTCAAAGGCCACTGCGCCATTTGCAATGCAAGGCTGGTGACCGCCATGGCTATGGTGTTCCACGGCCGGGCATTTGTTGGTAGCCTGCCACACCGACAGACAATAATCGGGGGCCACCGAATGACCTGCGCGAATCCCGCTGATCTCGCACAACGGAACGGAGCGTGGAGACATGTCGGGCGGGCACTCGTTGCCGCAGCGGCCGTGGTGGCGCTCGCCGGCTGCGAGGACAAGAACACGTTCGTGGCACCGCCGCCGCCGAAGGTGGACGTCGCGGCGCCCGTGCAGCGCGCGGTGACGCGCTATGTCGAAGCCACCGGCAACACCGCGCCGGTCAAGAGCGTCGATCTGGTGGCGCGCGTGCAGGGCTTCCTGCAATCGATCGACTATCAGGACGGCAGCTTCGTCAAGCAGGGCACCCAGCTTTTCTTAATCGAGCCTGAGACCTACAAGCTCAAGCTCGAGCAGGCGCAGGCGGCCGAGGTCGGTGCGCAGGCCACGCTCAAGCAGGCCGAGGCCGATTTCAAGCGGCAGGTCGACCTCGTGCAGCGCCAGGCTGTCTCGCAGGCGACTCTCGACACCTCGACATCCACCCGCGACAACGCCCAGGCCAGTCTCCAGCAGGCCCAGGTCAATACGAGGCTCGCCGAGGTCAATTACGGCTACACCAAGGTGAGCGCGCCGTTCGACGGCATCGTCAGCGCGCACCTGGTCTCGATCGGCGAGCTCGTCGGCGTCTCCTCCCCGACCCAGCTCGCAACCATCGTCGCGCTGGATCCGATCTGGGTGAACTTCACGGTCAGCGAGCAGGACGTCCTTCGCATCCGCGCCGAAGCGGCCCGTCGCGGGCTGACCGTGGCCGACCTCAAACAGTTGCCGATCCAGGTGGGCCTCCAGACCGAGACCGGCTATCCGCATGAAGGCCACCTCGACTACGTCTCGCCGACCCTCAATACATCAACGGGCACGCTCGCGGTACGCGGCGTCTTGCCCAACGGCAAGCGAGCGCTGCTGCCCGGCTATTTCGTCCGGGTCCGGGTGCCCTTCGACCAGGACAAGAACGCCCTCCTCGTCCCCGACACCGCGCTCGGCAGCGACCAGGGCGGCCGCTATCTTCTGGTGGTCAATAGCGACAACATTGTCGAGCAGCGCAAGGTGCAGATCGGTCAGGTCGACAACGGCCTGCGCGTGATCGAAAGCGGCTTGAAGCCGGACGATCGCGTGGTGATCGCGGGGCTACTGCGCGTGATCCCGGGCCAGAAGATCGATCCGCAACCGACGAAGATCGACCAGCCGCAGGCGTCGGCCAAGTGAGGGGTCGCCAGCCATGATCTCGAAATTCTTCATCGAACGGCCGGTCCTCTCGAATGTCATCGCGCTTCTGATGATCCTGATCGGCGGCGTCGCGCTGTTCAACCTCGCGGTCGCGCAATATCCCGACGTGGTGCCGCCAACGGTGCAGGTCACCACGCGCTATCCCGGCGCCAGCGCCAAGACCGTGATCGACACCGTCGCGCTGCCGATCGAGCAGCAGGTCAACGGCGTCGAGGACATGCTCTACATGCAGTCCTACAGCGGCTCCGACGGCACCTATACGCTGACCGTGACCTTCAAGATCGGCACCGACCTCAACTTCGCGCAGGTGCTGGTGCAGAACCGTGTCTCCAGCGCGCTGTCGCAGCTGCCAACCTCCGTGCAGAACCAGGGCGTCACCGTCCAGAAGAAGTCGACCTCGATCCTGCTGTTCGTGACGCTGACCTCGCCGGACAGGACGTTCGACAGCCTTTATCTGAGCAACTACGCCACCATCAACATCCGCGACGAGCTTTCGCGTCTGCCCGGCGTCGGCAACGTCACGGTGTTCGGCGCCGGCCAATATTCGATGCGGGTGTGGCTCGATCCGAACAAGCTCCAGGTCCGCGGACTGATGCCGTCGGACGTCGTCACGGCGATCCAGCAGCAGAGCCAGCAGGTCTCGGCCGGCCAGGTCGGCGCGCCGCCGACGCCGCCGGGACAGGCGTTCCAGTACACGCTCAACGTCAACGGCCGGCTCGACGACACCACCCAGTTCGAGAACATCATCGTCAAGACCGGCACCAGTGGCGACGTCACGCGCGTGCGCGACGTCGGCTGGGTCGAATTGGGCGCGCAGACCTACAGCCAGATCTTCTCGCTGAACAATCAGCCGGCCACCGGCATCGGCGTGTTCCAGTCGCCGGGCGCCAACGCGCTCCAGGTCGAGCAGGCCGTCGAGAAGAAGATGGCGGAGCTTGCAAAGCGATTCCCCGAAGGCATCAAATACGACACGCCGTTCGACACCACCAAATTCGTCGAAGCCTCGGTGCACGAGGTCTACATGACGCTGATCGAGGCCGGCCTGCTGGTGCTGGTCGTGATCCTGGTGTTCTTGCAGGACTGGCGCGCAATGCTGGTGCCGGCGACCACCGTGCCCGTCACCATCATCGGCGCCTTCGCGGCGATGGCGGCGCTCGGCTTCACCATCAACATGTCGACGCTGTTCGCGATCGTGCTCGCGATCGGCATCGTCGTCGACGACGCCATCGTCGTGGTCGAAGGTGCCGCGCACAACATCGAGCAGGGCATGAACGGCCACGACGCCGCGATCAGGGCAATGGACCAGCTGTTCGCGCCGATCGTCGGCATCACCCTGGTGCTGATCTCGGTGTTCCTGCCGGCATCGTTCCTCGCCGGCCTCACCGGGCGCATCTATTCGCAATTCGCGCTGGTGATCGCGGCGACCGCGCTGCTGTCCGCCATCAACGCGGCGACGCTGAAGCCGACGCAATGCGCGCTCTGGCTGCGGCCCACGGTGCCGCCGGAGCAGCGCAATTTCTTCTACCGCGGCTTCAACGCCGTCTATGACCGTGTCGAGCGGGGCTACACGCGCCTCATCGGCGTGCTGTGCAGGAACAGCACGATCTCGGTCGCATTCGCACTGGTGCTGATCGGGATCGGCGGCTACGGCCTGTCGCGGGTGCCGACCGGCTTCCTGCCGATCGAGGACCAGGGCTACCTGATAGCGGCCGTGCAACTGCCCGATGGCGCCGCGCTGGAGCGGACCCAGACGGTGCTCGACAGGGCGAGCGAGCTGATCAAGGACACGCCTGGTGTCCAGCAGGTCATCACCATCGCCGGTATCTCCGCGCTCGACAACAGCGCCAGCCTTGCCAATGCCGGCGTCGCCTACATCATCCTGAAGGACTGGTCGGCGCGCAAAGGGCCCGGCGAGGATCTGCGTTCGCTGGTCTACGGGCTGAATGACAAGCTCGCGACCATCATGGAGGCGCGCACCCTGGTGCTGCCGCCGCCGCCGATCCAGGGCATCGGCAACGCGGCCGGCTTCTCGATGCAGATCGAACTGCGCGACGGCAACAGCGATTTTGCAAAGCTCCAGGCCATCACCGGCGCGATGGTTTCCAACGCCCAGAGCCAGAGCGCGCTGCAGCGCGTATCGTCCTCGTTCCGCTCGTCGGTGCCGCAGTTCAACGTCGAGATCGACCGCATCAAGACCCAGACGCTGCACGTCACCACCGATCAGGTGTTCGCGGCGCTGTCGACCTATCTCGGCTCGTCCTACGTCAATCAGTTCAACAAGTTCGGACGCGTGTTCCAGGTCTATACCCAGGCCGATCCGGCATTCCGCGTCACCGAGCGCGACATCGCCAACATGCAGGTACGCAACTCGAACGGCGACATGATCCCGATCGGCACCGTCGCCACGATCACGCCGGCCACCGGCCCGTCGCTGATCAGCCTCTACAACCTCTACCCTTCCTCGACCATCGTCGGCCTGCCGGCGCAGGGCTACTCGTCCGGCCAGTCGCTGCAGCTGATGGAGGAGATCGCGGACAAGACGCTGCCGCCGGGCACGGGCTACGAGTGGACCGCGATGTCCTATCAGGAGAAGGCCGTCTCGAACCAGATCTACTGGGTGTTCGGCCTTGCCATGCTGCTGGTCTATCTCGTGCTCGCCGGCCAGTACGAGAGCTGGTACGCGCCGATCTCGGTGATCCTCGCGGTGCCGCTATCGCTGATCGGGCCCATGCTCGTCCTCAACGCCTTGAAGATCGACAACAACCTCTATTGCCAGATCGGCCTGATCCTGCTGATCGCGCTGTCGGCCAAGAACGCGATCCTGATCGTCGAGGTCGGGCTCGAGCTGCATAACCGCGACGGCAAGCCGGTGCTGGAATCCGCGATCGAGGCGGCGCGCGCCCGCTTCCGGCCGATCCTGATGACGTCGTTCGCCTTCATCCTCGGCGTGGTGCCGCTGGTGATCGCGACCGGCGCCGGCGCCAGCGCCCGCAAGTCGATCGGCATCACCGTATTCTCAGGCATGCTGGCCTCGACCTGCCTTGCGGTGCTGTTCGTTCCGGCCTTCTTCGTGGTGGTGCAGCGCTTCGAGAACTGGCGCACGTCGAAGAAGGCGCCGAAGGCAAAGACGGTGGCCGAGGTGAAGCCGTAGTTTTTCCGCGGAGGGCGGGCTGCCGACAAACAAAAAAGTCGAAAACAACCCCATGCACAGTAGAACGGCGTTGATGGCATTGGGCTTTTTTGAGCGTTCCGGTGCTTTGACACGTCGGGCAAAACACCGGCAGAATGGCATGATGGGGGTATGGGCGACCTCCCTCCTCATCACCCGTCATTGCGAGCGCAGCGAAGCAATCCAGAGTCCCTCCGCGGAGGCAGTCTGGATTGCTTCGTCGCTACGCTCCTCGCAATGACGAGCGGAGAGAGCCCCGGCCTCACGCCGCCGCCGGCGTCCTGATCTCGCGCGGCAGGATGATGGCGGCGGCGATCGCGAGAAGGCAGAGCGCGGCGAAGGCGTGCAGCATGGTGACGAAGCCGCCCTGTTCGTAGAGCCAGGCGACCAGGCCGACGGAGGCGCCCGCGGCGGTGAAGCCGATGAAATAGCGCACCGCATAGGCGCGCGAGCGCCATTCCTCGCTGGTGTATTTGCCGACCATGGCATCGTTCACCGTGACCTGCCCGAACGCACCCATGACGATGCCGATCGAGACCAGGATCAGCGGCAGATTGGACAGGCTCGCGGCGAGATAAAGGAACGGCGCCAGCATAAAGGACAGCGGCAGCGCCACCGTCTTCAGCGAGTAGCGGTCGAGCAACCGGCCGATCGTGTACTGGGTCATCGCGCCGAACACGTAGACGCAGGCGGCGATGACGCCGAGCAGCGCCGGGCTTTTCGTCAGGTCCGCAAGCCGTTCCGCGAACAGTTTTGGCAGCGCGACGGTGACCGCATTGAACGTGGTCGAGATCGCGATGACCACGATCAGCAGCGACAGGATCACGCGCCACATGTCTTTCTTCGCCACGCGCGCTTGAGCTGCCGCCTGCTTCGAGCCCTTGCGGTCCTCGTGCACGACCATCATCGCAAAGGCGATGCCGATCAGGATGGTGACGACACCGGGCACGATGAAGGCAAAACGCCAGCCGAGATACTGGCCGATCACGCCGGTAACCAGCGCGGACGACGCAACGCCGAGATTGCCCCAGACGCCGTTGATCCCCATCTCGCGGCCGAGCCGGTCGGCATAGGACACGATCATCGCGGTGCCGACGGGGTGATAGATCGAAGCAAAAATGCCGATCGCGAACAGCGCCGCGCCAAGCTGTGCCGGGGTCTGCACGAAGCCGACCGAGATCATGGAAGCACCGATGCCGACGAAGAAGATCAGCATCATGTGGCGGCGGCTCCAGCGGTCCCCGAGCCAGCCGGTGAGCAGCGAGCCCGCGCCGAAGGCGACGAAGCCCGGCGTCGCATAGGGCAGAAGTTCCGAATAGGCCATGCCGAGCGCCGGCCCCATGATGATTACGGCGGCGGCGAAAATCAGCATCGCATAATGGTCGATGAAATGGCCTGCGTTGACGAAACTGATCACCCGGCTGGGGCTGTTCATTCCGAATCCTCTCTTGCTCCGAAATGAGTTATATGTCGGACCCATGACGGGATGCCGCCAATGAATGTCTTGGAAACGCCAATCCTCCGGGAGGTCCGGAGCAACCATCTCTCGCCCGCGGGCGTGCACCTGGTTGCACGCGACTATCCCAAGGGCATGCGGATCGATCCGCATATGCACCGCGAGTCACAGCTCATCTACGCGGCCAGGGGGACGATGCAGGTGACGACGCCCGCGGGGCGCTGGCTGGTGCCGCCGGACCGCGCCGTCTGGGTGCCGGCCGGGCTCGAGCATGCCCTCGACCTGCTCGCCGACATCGAGATGCGCACGCTGTATTTCGACCTGCCCTGGCTCAAGCGCGAGCAACGCTATGAGGGGCTGACCAAGGAATTCGTGGTGCGAGTATCGCCGCTGCTCAACCAGGCGATCCTCGCGCTGTTCGACACACGCAACACCGAGGAGCGGACCGAGCTGCTGGTCCGCCTGGTGATGCTGGAATTGCACCAGGCGGAGGATTCCGCGACCTTCGTGCCGCTGCCGCATGAGCCGCGCTGCCGGCGCGCCGCGATGATCGTGCTCGACGATCCCACCGGCCTGCACGACATCGACACGCTGGCGCGCGAGGTCGGAACCTCCGTGCGTACGTTGTCGCGGCTGTTTTCGACCGAGACGCAATTGAGCTTCAAGAGCTGGTGCCAGCGCGCAAGGGTTGCGGCAGCGATCCAGCGGCTGTCGACCGACCCCAATGTGTCGGTGAAGCAGCTCGCCACCCAGCTCGGCTATGCCAGCGTGCCGGCGTTTTCGGCAGCATTCCGTCAGGTCACGGGGCGGACGCCGACGGAGTTTGCGGGGAAGTAGTCACGGTGTCGTCGCCCGGCTTGACCGGGCGACCCAGTATTCCAGACGGCCGTGATTGAGCCGAGAGGCCGCGGCGTACTGGATGCCCCGGTCAAGCCGGGGCATGACAGCTTTGGTGGCACTCTCGCCCTCGCGGGGCATGACAGCTTTCCTGGTGGCGCATGGCACCACGAAAGATACAAAATTCCCCTGCTTGATTGTGATCGGCTTCCGCCTAAATCCCGTGTAAGCTTCCGCAGCGCACAAACCGGAATCGAAACGACCAGATGGCCAACGCCTTCTTCTCAGACCTGCTCGCCACCATCTCCGATCGCGGCCGCACGCTGCTGCGCCGCGGGGATTCCGACGACACCAAGCACGATGCCGACGGGCTGATCGAGCTCTGCGGTGCGCTGCTGTCGGGCCGGGGCGAAGCTTCGGGCACTGCCATGGCGCGTGAGGTGCTCGACATCTACCAGGAGCTGGATGCGGCAGGACGCCGCGCCTTCTTCGAAGCCCTGGTGCGCGATTTCGGCCCCGATCGCGAACGCCTGTCCAAGGCGATCGAAAAATGGCGCGCCAAGCCCAGTGACGAAGACGCGAGCTCGCTGCACTTCGCCTCCGAGCCGCGCCGGCAGGAGCTGATCCGCCGCCTCAACCGCGCGCCGGGCGGCACCGGCGATCTCGTCAACATGCGCGCCGATCTGCTCGGCATGATGAACGGGCACACCGATCTCGCCGCGCTCGATCGCGACGTCTCGCACCTTCTCTCGTCGTGGTTCAACAGGGGGTTTCTCGTGCTGCGCCGGATTGACTGGTCGACCCCGGCCAACATCCTCGAAAAGATCATCCGTTACGAAGCCGTGCACGAGATCAGCGACTGGGACGACCTGCGCCGCCGCATCGATCCGGTCGACCGGCGCTGCTACGCCTTCTTCCATCCCGCGATGGTTGACGAGCCCCTGATCTTCGTCGAGGTGGCGCTGACCGAGACGATCCCCGGTGCGATCGCGCCGCTGCTGGCGGTCGACCGCCAGCATCTGCCGATCGAGCGTGCGCGCACCGCGGTGTTCTATTCGATCTCCAACACCCAGCGCGGGCTTGGCGGCATCTCCTTCGGCAGCTTCCTGATCAAACAGGTGGTCGAAGAGCTGCGCCGCGAGACGCCAAAACTCGACACCTTCGTGACGCTGTCGCCGGTGCCGGGCTTCATGCAATGGGTGAAGCAGGACAGGGACCTGCCGCTCTCGGACGAGGACCGCGAGGTGCTGAAGCGCCTCGACGATCCCAAATGGTTCGAGAACCCCGAGACGACGACGCTGCTCCGCACCGTGATCGAGCCGCTCGCGGCCTATTACTTCCTGAAGGCGCGCACGCCGAAGGGCAAGCTGATCGATTCCGTCGCCCGCTTCCATCTCGGCAACGGCGCACGGCTCGAGCGCATCAACTGGCTCGGCGACCTCTCGCCGAAAGGCGCACGCGAGTCCGCCGGCGTGATGGTCAACTACCTCTACCGCCTCGACGACATCGAGAAGAACCACGAAGCCTACGCCAACGACGGTGAGGTCGTGGCGTCGAGCGCGGTGAAGAAGCTGCTGAAGGGCGAGGGGCGCAGGCTGCTGGATATGCGGCTGTCGTAGGGGCAGCCCTGCTCGCGCCCCATCGTCATTGCGAGGAGCTCTTGCGACGAAGCAATCCAGATTGTCTCCGCGGAGAGAGACTGGATTGCTTCGCTGCGCTCGCAATGACGGAGGATGTGGTGGCACCCAGGGCGCTTCTGGCGCCAGCGTCGGCTACTAGACACGCGGCTGTCCTAAGCGCTAGACGTTTCATCAGTTCCTGCACCAAAGACGGGACACCATGAAACGACGCGACTTTCTCGGCCTGACCGCAGCGGCGGCAACCAGCCTCTCGCTTTCGCCCGCACGGAGTTTCGCGGAGGGATCTGGCTCCGGGCCAGAAATGACGGCGCTGTGCGACTACATGAGCGCTGCGAAAACCCGCGCGCTGCCACCCGAAGTCGTCGAACAAGCAAAGCACCACATCCTCGATACGCTGGCGTCGATGGTATCAGGATCGGAGCTGCCGCCCGGTCAGGCGGCGCAGCGCTACATTCGCGCCAATGCTGCGCAGGGGACATCGACCATTGCCGGCACATCGCTCACCGCGTCGCCAGTCGAGGCCGCGCTTGCCAACGGCGTCATGGCGCATGCCGACGAGACCGACGATTCGCACAGCCCGTCGCGCTCGCATCCCGGCTCTTCGACTGTTCCCGCGGCACTTGCGCTCGGCGAACACCTCGGAATCGACGGCGCCCATTTTCTGCGTGCGGTGACGCTGGGCTACGACGTCGGCACGCGCGTGGTGATGGCAATGGGCGGGGCCGATTTCAGCTATGAGAGCGTGCTGAGCACGCACAGCATTGCCGGCACGTTCTGCGCCTCGGCTGCTGCCGCCTGTGTCGCCGGCTTCGATGCGCGCCGGATGCGCTGGGTGCTCGACTATGCCGCGCAGCAATCCTCCGGCTTCATCGTGTGGCGGCGCGACGTCGACCATATCGAGAAAGGGTTTGTGTTCGCCGGCATGCCGGCCCGCAACGGCGTGACGTCAGCACTGCTGGTGCGTTCGGACTGGAACGGCGTCGACGACGTGTTCTCAGGGCCAGACAATTACTTCCTGGCCTATGCGCCGAAGGCTGCGACCGGCAAACTCGTGGAGAAGCTTGGCGAGCGTTACGAGATCGCAGGCACCGACATCAAGAAATGGACGGTGGGTTCACCGATCCAGGGACCGCTCGATGCGGTCTACGCCATCCGCAGCAAGCAGGCGTTCGAGGCCGATCAGGTCAAGCGCGTGACCGTGCGCCTCGCGCCGTCCGTCGCCGAGGTCGTGGACAACCGCGACATCCCCGACATCTGTCTCCAGCACATGGTCGCCGTGATGCTGCTCGACAAGACCGCCTCCTTCCACGCCGCCCACGACAAGCCGCGCATGCAGGACGCGGCGGTTTTGAAGGAGCGCGCCAAAGTGAATTTGGTGCGCGACGAGGAGCTGGCCAAACTATTGCCGGTGCGCGTCGCCGTCGTCGAGATCGAGCTCACTGATGGAAGCCGCCTCTCCGAGCGCGTCACCGCCGTGCGCGGCACGCCGCGCAACCCGATGACGCGCGACGAGGTCATCGACAAGGCACGCGATCTGATTGCCCCAGTGGTCGGCGGCGAGAAGGCCGAGCGGTTGATCAAGTCGGTGTATGAGATTGAGGCTGTGACCGACATCCGCAGCTTGCGGCCGCTGCTGCAACGCGTGTGAGGAGCGAAATTTCGTAAGGGATGGCAGACTTTCGCCACATCGTCATTGCGAGGAGCTCTTGCGAAGAAACAATCCAGACTGCCTCCACAGAGAGATTCTGGATTGCTTCGCTGCGCTCGCAATGACGGAGCGTGTGGCAGGCATCTCGCCCCGCGCCACGCGTCGTCGAGCTACAATTGGAATTCTTCCATGACATCCGATGGTGCCGCATCTCCTCGGGCAATAAGCCCCTCGGACCGGATCGACGCCATCGACGTGCTGCGGGGCATTGCCCTGTTCGGCGTCATGGCCATCAACGTGGTCATGGAATTTCGCATTTCGATCTTCGAGCAGTTTCTTGGTGCCAGGACGCTTGCTTCGCCGGTTGATCGCGCTGTCGAAACGATCCTGACGCAGGCCGTGGAGCTCAAGGCGTTTGCGCTGTTCTCGCTGCTGTTCGGCGCAGGCCTTGCCATTCAATTCGACCGGCTCGCGAACAGCGAGCGCCGCACTTTCCTGCTCCTGCGGCGGCTCGCTGTGCTGCTGGTGTTCGGCGTCATTCATTTGTGCCTGATCTGGAACGGCGATATCCTCACCGAATATGCACTGGCGGGATTCATCGTGCTGCCGTTCCTGTTTGGCCCGCGCTGGTTGCTGACGCTCGCCGCGCTGGCGTCTCTCGCGCTGTATCTGGCCATGCAGGCCTTTCCGCCCGCGGGGTTGTTTCCCGGCAGGACCGCGATCTGGCGGGACGTCATGGATGCAAATCGCATCTATGCGACGGGCGGCTTCCTCGACGTGCTGGCGTTTCGTCTCCGCGAAATTCCTCTCATCGCGTCCCTGCACGCGTTCGTCTTCTTGCGCACGATCGGGCTGTTTCTCGTCGGAGCGCTGGCCTGGCGGAGCGGCATTCTGCAAAATGCCCGCGGCCTGCTCGTCATCGCGCTTCCGGCTATCTGTCTCGGCGCGGCCTTGCTTTACGTCGGCATCGAGCCGCTCGGCAACATCCTGCTGGCGCTGGGCTATGGTGCCGCCATCCTCTTCATCGCCAGTTTCGGACGCGGCAAGAGGCTGCTCGGCTGGGCCGCGCCGCTCGGCCGGATGGCATTCACCAACTACATCGCACAATCGCTCATCTTCGGCTGGATCTTCTACGGCTACGGCCTTGGCCTGTTCGGACGGCTCGGCATCACCCAGGCCCTCGCTATCGGCATCGCCGTCTACGTCGGACAGGTGCTGTTCAGCGCATGGTGGCTGCGCCACTACCGACACGGCCCGATCGAATGGCTGTGGCGCACGCTGATGTATGGTGCACTGCAGCCGATGTTGTTGTCACGGGTGGAGGGCGTGCAGTGACCAAGGTCCCTCCGCCGTCATTGCGAGGAGCACTTGCGACGAAGCAATCCGGATTGCCTCCGCGGAAAGATTCTGGATTGCTTCGCTACGCTCGCAATGGACGGGATGAGTGGCGCCCTCTCGCCTACTACCGCCACTCCCCCTGTAGTCAGATCAGCGTCTCGTAGAGATCCGTCCAGTCCGGATTGGCGCTCTCGATCAGCGCAAGCTTCTTCGCTCTGCTGCCACCCTTGATCTGCTTCTCACGTACAATCGCATCGGTCATTGTCGCGTGCAGTTCGTACCAGACGAGAAGCTTGCAGCCGTATTTCGACGAGAAGCCCTTCACCAGGCCCTCATGATGCTCGAACGCGCGGCGCGGCGGATTCGAGGTGACGCCGACGTAGATCGTCCCATTGCGACGATTGGCGAACATGTACACGCAGGGCTGCTTCATGATTATTCTCGATCAACGAGAGCGTTCACGATATCACAACCAAGAGATGATCGCGAGCAGCATTTGCAATAGGCGTGACAGAACGCAGCTCTCTCCGCCGTCATTGCGAGGAGCGCAGCGACGAAGCAATCCAGACTGCCTCTGCGAAAAGACTCTGGATTGCTTCGCTGCGCTCGCAATGACGGAGAGTGTCGGCGCGGCCGTCGAGCCCAATCCTACTCCGCCAGCGCCTTCATTTCCTTGTAGAGATCCGACTTGCCTTCGAAGCCGATGCCCGGCAGGTCGGGCATGGTGATGTGGCCGTTCTCGACGCGCACGCCATCCGGGAAGCCGCCGTAGGGCTGGAACAGGTCGGGATAGCTCTCGTTGCCGCCGAGGCCGAGGCCGGCTGCGATGTTGAGGGACATCTGGTGACCGCCGTGGGGGATGCAGCGGCTCGGCGACCAGCCGTAGGTTTTCAGGACCTCCAGCGTGCGCTGGTATTCGCAGAGGCCGTAGGATAGCGCGCAGTCGAATTGCAGCCAGTCGCGGTCGGGACGCATGCCGCCGTAGCGGATGAGGTTGCGCGCGTCCTGGTGGCTGAACAGGTTTTCGCCCGTGGCCATCGGGCCCGGATAGAATTCGGCGAGCGCGGCCTGCAGCGCGTAGTCGAGGGGATCGCCGACCTCCTCGTACCAGAACAGCGGATAGTCCCGCAGCATCTTGGCGTAGGCGATGCCGGTCTCGAGATCGAAGCGGCCGTTGGCATCGACCGCGAGCTGCGCGTCCTTGCCGATCTCCTTCAGCACCGCCTCGATGCGGGTGCGGTCGTCTTCGATCGACGCGCCGCCGATCTTCATCTTCACGACGTTGTAACCGCGATCGAGATAGCCGCGCATCTCGCCGCGCAGCATCGAGAGATCCTTGCCGGGATAGTAGTAGCCGCCGGCGGCGTAGACGAACACGCGCGGATTGGCTTTGACGCCGTGCCGCTCGGCGAGCAGCCGGAACAGCGGCTTGCCTGCGATCTTCGCCACCGCGTCCCACACCGCCATGTCGATGGTGCCGACCGCGACCGAGCGCTCGCCATGGCCGCCCGGCTTCTCGTTGGTCATCATCGCGCCCCAGACCTTGTCGGGGTCGAGATTGTCACCGGCCGCATTCAGCAGCGACTTCGGATCGGCCTCCAGGATGCGCGAGGCAAAGCGCTCGCGGATCAGGCCGCCCTGCCCGTAGCGACCGTTGGAATTGAAGCCGTAGCCGACGACGCGCTTGCCGTCGCGGACGACGTCAGTGACGACGGCGACGAGGCTCGTCGTCATCTTGGTGAAGTCGATATAGGCGTTGCGGATCGGCGAAGAGATCGGCTTCGTGATCTCGCGGACGTCGACGATGCGGACGGACATGGGATTGGCTTTCGCTAACGGTGAGAAACGTTCGTCATTGCGAGCGGAGCGAAGCAATCCAGACTGTCACCGCGGAAAGACCCTGGATTGCTTCGTCGCTGCGCTCCTCGCAATGACGAGGACAGAGTATACGCGCGCTTACTTCTTATCCCTGAAATACGGCTCGACCGGACCATGCACCTTGATCGTCAGCGGATTGCCGTGGCGGTCCTTGGCGTTGCCGGCGGTGACGCGGACCCAGCCTTCGCTGATGCAATACTCCTCGACATTGGTCTTCTCGACACCCTTGAAGCGGATGCCGACGTCGCGCGAGAGAATATCCGCGTTGTAATAGGGGCTGTTCGGGTCGACCGACAGGCGGTCCGGAAATTCGTCGCTCATGATTGTCTCGCTCATAACAGGGTCTCGATTTGATTCCGCAGTCCTTCCGGCCGTGCGGTCGGCGCGTAGCGCGCGATCACCTTGCCGGCACGGTCCACGAGGAACTTGGTGAAATTCCATTTGATGGAGGCGCCCAGCAGGCCGGATTGCTGGCGTTTCAGGTAGTCATACAGAGGGTGCGCATGGGCGCCGTTGACGTCGATTTTCTCGAACAGGGGAAAGGTGACGTCGTAGTTGGTGGAGCAGAAGGCTTGGATCTCGCTCGCCGGCCCCGGCTCCTGCGCGCCGAACTGGTTGCAGGGAAAGCCGAGCACCGAGAAGCCGCGCGGCGAGAGGTCGCGATAGAGATCCTCGAGCCCGCGATATTGCGGCGTGAAGCCGCATTTGCTCGCGGTGTTGACGATCAGCAGCACCTGCCCCTCGAAACGGCGCATGGGCACCTCCTCGCCGAGAAGCGAGTTGGCCTTGAAGTCGTAGATCACAGACATCACTAACCCACGGGATCGATCGGCGACGGCGGCACGCCGCCCGCCTCGATCGCTTCGCCTGCGAGCAGACACAGATCCTCGCGATAGCGGCCGGACACGATGTGCACGCCGACAGGCGCCTTGCCGACCAGACCGGTGGAGACCACCAGGCCCGGCAGTCCCATGAACGGGGTCGCGATTTGCGGCATCTGCGCCTCCCAGACACGCTCGAAGGACTCACTGTCCTTGCGGTCGAGATGATCCGGGAACGGCAACTCGCCGGACACCGGCGTGAGCACGACGGCATATTTCTCGAAGAACAGCATCCAGTCGCGGGTCAGTGCGGCGCGGCGCGTGAGCGCCTTGGCGTAGTCCGCCTGGTCCATCGGCGTGACCTTGGCGCGATTGCCGCGCAGGCAGGCCAGCGCACCGGGATCGCCTTCGCGCTCAGCCATCTCCAGCTGCGCCTCATAGCCGTCGCCAAGCCAGAGTTTCCTCTGCCACGCGACCGCCTCGCGCATCGGCGGCGTGTTCTCGATGACCTCGACAGTCCAGCCGGCGCGCTCCAGCCGCTTGCCGGCGTCAGTCACGGCCGCCTTCACCTCCGGTTTGGTCGCAAGCCCGTCCGGATTGAGGCAGAGCCCGGCGCGCTTCGGCCGCGCGGGGCCCTCCAGCGGCGCCGGCACGAACCAGGGGTCGCGGATGTCGCGGGCCGACATGGCTTCGAGCGAGATCCTGAGATCGTTGACCGTGCGCGCCAGCGGGCCCGAGACGGCCATGATCTGCGGCCCGATCGGACGCTCCGGCAGCGCCGGGTTGAAGGCGGGGATGCGGCCGAGCGTCGGGCGCAGGCCGTGCACGCCGCAGGCATAGGCGGGATAGCGGATCGAGCCGGCGATGTCGGTGCCGTGGGCGATATGGCCGATGCCGGCCGCGACCGCCGAGCCGGCGCCGCCGGACGAGCCGCCCGGGGTCAGCGAGGCATCGCGGGGGTTCTTGGTGTCGCCATGGACCAGATTGGTGGTGAACCAGCGATAGGAGAAGGCCGGGCAATTGGTGCGGCCAAGCAGAATGGCGCCCGCTTTGCGGAAATTGGCGACCACCGGATTATCCTCGTGCGCGATCAGGTCGCGCTGGAGTTTCAGGCCGTTGGTGGTGGCAAAGCCTTCCTGGTCGACATTGGCCTTGATGGTGACGGGCACGCCGGCGAGCACACCGGGGTCTTCTCCCCGGGCGATGGCGGCATCGACGGCGTCAGCCTGCTTGAGCACGTCCTCCGGCCGGTGGTCGATCACCGCGTTGAGCTGGGGATTGACGGCGTCCAGGCGGGCGAGGCCGGCCTTGGCGGCCTCCCGGGCGGACACCTTTTTGGCCTTGACGAGGGTGGCGAGGTCGGCGGCCGACAGGCGCCAGAGATCTTGCATGGCTTGCTCCGTTTAACCGGCGTCTTTTAGCGCCGGGAACGCGGCAAAGCCATGCGGATTTCGCGGGGAGGAAGAGCGGGTTTGGCGCCGGGTGGCGCCTCATTCTCCGTCATTGCGAGCGCAGCGAAGCAATCCAGAATCCCTCCGCGGAGACAGTCTGGATTGCTTCGTCGCAAGGGCTCCTCGCAATGACGGGGGAGAGCGCGGGGGCCTCAATGCCTGGTCGCGGACTGATCCGGGATGTCCAGCAGGGCCTCGGTGAACGGGAATTCGAGCACGATCTCCCCGTCGTCGTCGGTCACCTCGATCACGGCCTCCATGAGCGCCGGCTGGGCGCCCTCCGACTTCACCACCTCCAGGATCATCTGGCGGGCGACCTCCCAGGCGCGATCGGGGTTACGCAGGTCCTCTCCGTCGGGATCCACGATCAATTCGTCGCCGATGCGGGTGTTGAAGAAGTATCTGGGCATCACGAGGGTCCAAATTGGGAGGCCTGTACCGGATTGAAAGCTGCACTGCACTCACAACTGCTTTATCAGGACAGGGTTCGCGACCGAATGCGCCACGCGCAAGGCAGCATCACGGGAAGTGATGTTCCAACATCATTTTCGCGGCGCAACATGGCTTTCTCGGGAAGATTTCACTAGCGAAGTTTTCCGCTCGCATTACTTTAACCGTTGGGCGGATACGTCCGAATTCGTGAAAATGGAGAGCCAAAATGGCTTGGAAAGCCCCGAAGATCGTCGAAGTGCCCTGTGGCATGGAAATCAACATGTATGTGAGCGCCACCCGCAAGTAAGCGGTTGGTGGTTTCTGCGCAGGTGGATCTTTCGGTCACGATCGGTTTCCGGAAGACACGAGCTTTGTCGGCATCCGTGTCGGCCTGAGATCCACCTCGCGACGTTCCCTCCAGGAGACGTATTATGCTTCGCGTCGTCGTCCTGGGCGCCGGGGCCGGCGGCGGAGTCCCGCAATGGAACTGCGGGTGTGAGGGCTGCCGGGCGGCCCGTGAAAATGGCCAGGAGCTTCAGAGAACCCAGGCCTCGGTCGCTTTCAGTGGCGACGGCGAGCACTGGTTCCTGATCAACGCCTCCCCCGATCTTCGCCAGCAATTGAACGCCACGCCGCAGCTGCATCCCAAGGCCGGCGCGCTGCGCCATACACCTGTTGCAGGCGTGATCCTGACCAACAGCGAGGTGGATGCGGTCGCGGGCCTGCTGTCGATGCGCGAGGGATCGCCCTTCACGGTCTATGCGCATACGAAGGTGCTGGCGATCCTGAAGAGCAACAGCATCTTCAACGTCCTGAACGAGAAGAACGTACAGCGCCAGCCGATTTCCATCCACGAGCCGTTCGAGCCGCGGCTGCCTGATGGCGCGCGCTCAGGACTTGAGGTGCTGCCCTTCGCGGTGCCCGGCAAGTCGGCCTGGTATCTGGAAGGCAAGGCGCATCCCGGCGGCGAGAGCGGCGACGGCGATACGCTGGGGCTCAAGATCACGGACAAATCAACCGGCAAGTGCTTCTACTTCATCGCCGCCTGCGCCGAGGTGACCGACGCGCTCAAGGCCGAGATCGACGGCGCCGCACTGGTGTTCTTTGACGGCACGGTCTGGCAGGATGACGAGATGATCAAGGCCGGGCTCGGCCACAAGACCGGCAAGAGCATGGGCCATGTCGCGATGTCCGGTCACGATGGCGCGATCGCGCGCCTCGCCGACCTCACTCTCGACAGGAAGATGTTTCTGCATATCAATAACTCGAATCCGGCGCTGCTGCCCGATACGCCCGAGCGCAAAGCGCTTGAAGCCGCGGGCTGGCGGATACCCGCCGACGGAACGGAGATCGTGCTGTGAATGCCGCGTCACTGACTGGAATGACCGCGCTCTCTGTTGGCAAGGACATCAGGCTCAACTCGGCCGAGGAGCTTGAGGCGACGCTGCGCCATATCGGCGCGACGCGCTATCACAGTCTGCATCCGTTCCATAAGCTGCTGCACGGCGGCAAGCTGAACAAGGGCCAGGTGCAGGCCTGGGCGCTCAACCGCTACTATTACCAGAGCACGATCCCGATCAAGGACGCCGTCGTGATCTCGCGCTTCCGCGACCGCGCTACGCGGCTGGAATGGCGCCACCGCATCGAGGACCATGACGGCGACGTCGGCAGCGAGGGCGGCATCGAGCGCTGGCTGAAGCTGACCGAAGGCCTCGGCCTCGACACGGCCTATGTGGAATCGACCGAAGGCATCCTGCCGGCGACGCGCTTCGCGGTCGAAGCCTATGTCCATTACTGCCGCGAGAAGAGCCCGCTGGAGGCGATTGCCTCCTCGCTCACCGAATTGTTCGCGCCGAACCTGCACGAGGAGCGCATCTCCGGCATGCTGGAGCACTACGACTTCGTCAATCCTGATATCATGAGCTACTTCAAGCGGCGGCTGGCGCAGGCGCCGCGCGATGCCGGCTTCGCGCTCGACTACGTCAAGGCGCATGCCACGACGCCGGAGCAGCGCGCCTCCGTCTGCAACGCGCTGATCTTCAAGACCAACGTGCTGTGGGTGCAGCTCGATGCGCTCCAGCACGCCTATGTCGAGGGCCACATTCCACCGGGCGCGTTCGTGCCCAAAGCGAGCTGAGGGACAAGCGCAATGGTCGGGCCGCGGAACATCAGCGTCAGCGAGGCAAGCCGCCCTGTGCTGCCGCGGCATGCCAAGCTGAAATATGACGAGACGCGCAAGGTCTGGGTGATCCTGGCGCCGGAACGGGTGCTGGCGCCCGACGAGATCGCGGTCGAGGTCTTGCAGCTCTGCGACGGCGAGCGCAATGTCGGCGACTTCGCCGACCAGCTGGCCGCGAAATACGCCGCGCCGCGCGAAGCGATCCTGGCGGACGTCATCGTCATGCTCCAGGATCTCGCCGACAAGGGCTTCCTCACCGAGGCCCGGGAGAAGACGTCATGAGCGACCTGCTCGGCAATCTTCCGCCCGACATCAGCGACAGCCTCGCGGTGCTGGAGAAGAGCCGCTCGACGGCGGAGGCGTTTGGCATTCCGCTCGCCGTATTGCTCGAGATCACCCATCGCTGCCCGCTGCAATGCCCCTATTGCTCCAACCCGGTCGAGCTCGATCGCTCCGGCAAGGAGCTGACGACCGAGGAGTGGAAGAGGGTCTTGAGCGAGCTCGCCGAGATCGGCGTGCTCCAGGTGCATTTCTCTGGCGGCGAGCCGACGGCGCGGAAGGACCTCGTCGAGCTGGTCAAACATGCCAGCGATGCCGGCCTCTACACCAATCTGATCACCTCGGCCGTGCTGCTGACGCGCGAGCGGCTCAGCGCGCTCGCGGACGCCGGCCTCTGCCATGTGCAGATCAGCTTCCAGGGTGTCGAGGAAGGCATCGCCGACCGCGTCGCCGGCTACAAGAACGGGCATCGCAAGAAGCTCGAAGTGGCGAAATGGACCCGCGAGCTCGATCTGCCGCTCACCGTGAACGCGGTGATGCACCGGCAGAATTTGCACCAGCTCCCCGACATCATCCAGATGTCTGTTGACCTCGACGCCGACCGGCTCGAGGTCGCCAATGTCCAGTATTACGGCTGGGCGCTGAAGAACCGCGCTGCCTTGATGCCGACCGTGGCGCAGCTTGACGAGTGCACCCGCCTCGTCGAGGAGGCGCGCGAGCGGCTGAAGGGCACGCTCGCCATCGACTATGTCGTTCCCGATTATTACGCGCTGCGGCCGAAGAAATGCATGGGCGGCTGGGGCCGGCAGTTCTTCAACATCTCGCCGGCCGGCAAGGTGCTGCCCTGCCACGCCGCCGAGAGCATCACCGGGCTCGAGTTCGAATCCGTGCGCTCCAACCATTCGATCGCCTGGATCTGGCAGAACTCGGATGCCTTCAACCGCTATCGCGGCACCGGCTGGATGAAGGAGCCGTGCAAGACCTGCGAATTCCGCGAGATCGATTTCGGCGGCTGCCGCTGCCAGGCCTTTGCGCTGACGGGCGATGCCGCCAACACCGACCCCGCCTGCGCGCTGTCGCCGCTGCACGAGACCATCTTCAAGCAGGCCGAGCGCGAGGCCGAGGGCGAGACCAACCGCTTCCTCTATCGCAATTTCGCCGGCGGCACTCTGGAATCCGGGAATGATGCCTGACGCCGACGCGGCCGCATCCGCCAAACGCGCCGATCCCTTTGCGCCGCTGACCTCCGACATGCTCGACGTCGGCGACGGCCACGAGCTCTATGTCGAGAGCGTCGGTCGTGCTGACGGCGTCCCCGCCATCTATCTGCATGGCGGGCCCGGCAGCGGCTGCCAACCCGACCATCGCAAGCTGTTCGATCCCGAACGCTTCTGCGCGGTGCTGTTCGACCAGCGCGGCTGCGGTCGCAGCCGGCCCAAGGGATCGCGCGAGCACAACACGACGGCGCATCTGATCGCGGACATGGAGAATATCCGCGAGAAATTTGGCTTCGACCGCTGGATGGTGGTCGGCGGCTCCTGGGGGGCGACGCTGGCATTGGCTTATGCCGAGGCGCATCCCGAGCGTGTCTCCGGCATTGCGCTCCGCGCAACCTTCCTGGGCACCCGCGCCGAGGTCGAAACCGCTTTCACATCGCGCCTGTCACAATTCTATCCGGCGCTCTTCGAGGATTTTCTGAGCGTGCTGCCGGTCGATGAGCGCGCACACCCGGTGGACGCCTATTGGCGCCGCATCCTCGATGCCGATCCGGCTGTGCACGGTCCTGCGTCGCGGGCCTGGCACGACACCGAGCGCGCTCTGTCTGAGCACAAGGCGGCAAAGACACGGCTGGACCTGGCATCGCTGAACGTGTGGCGCACGCTGCCCGCGACGCCATTCATGGAGGCGCATTATTTCGTCCACGACAGCTTCATGACGGATAACCAGCTGTTGCGGAATGCGGGCAAGCTCGCCGGCATTCCCGGCATCATCGTGCAGGGCCGCTACGATCTGTTGTGCCCTCCTGAGATATCCGAGCGGCTTGCGAAAGTTTGGCCGGGTTCCGAGATTCGGATCGTGGAAGAAGCCGGACATTCGCTCTATGATGCCGGCGTGCGGGACGCGGTCATGAAGTCGATCGCCGATCTCGCGTCGAAAGCCGCGGGCTAGATCGATCTCCTCATCCCGAGGAGCGCTCCAAAAGGAGCGCGTCTCGAAGGATAAGGGCCGGATCTAGCAGCGGGGCCTTCATGGTTCGAGATGCCACTTCGTGGCTCCCCGCCATGAGGGTCTGAATGGGAAGGACAAGAACAATGCCGCTCGCCGGGCAAGGCATGCTGCTGACGTCGATGAACATCGACGTTCCAGATGAGGCCGATTTCAACCGCTGGTACGATCGCGAGCATCTGGAAGAGCGCGTCGCGATCGAGGGTTTCCTGGAGGCGCGGCGCTATGTCGCGCATGCCGCCAATCCCAAATATCTCTCGCTGTACTCGACCGCGACGCTCGACGTGCTCGACAGTCCCGCCTACCGGGCCCGCCTCGCCAACCAGACCGAATGGTCGCGGCGGACCATGGCGCATTTCAAGAACATGCTGCGCGTCGTCGCGCGCATCACCATCAGCAAGGGCACTGGTCGCGGCGCAGCACTCGGGCTGGTGCGGCTGCGGCCGAGCGCCGACAATGCCGGGACATGGCGTGATGCACTGCACGAAAAGCTGACGCCCGGGGAGCGCGAGGGCATCATCTCGATGCATCTGCTCGAAAGCGAGCCGGAATTGTCGGGCGCGACGGCCGACATTCCAGCGGTGCGCAATGAGGGCGCGCGCGACTGGTTCGTGCTGATCGACGGCACGCATGTCGGCGCGGTCTCCGCCGTCATTGCTGAACGCTTTACCGGCCCCGCCGCATCGCCCTTCCCGCTTCCTGTCTCCGTCGGCACTTACAGCCTGATGTGGGATCTCGCGAAGAGCGATATCGCGCCCGGCTAGCGGCCATCCGCAACGCAACATATTGCACCGCACGCATCTTGCGCGCGGCCGTTAATGCTGAGCGCGCGCAGCACCTATGAAAGCAGGTGATCGCGTAAATTTGCCGTTGTACTTCGGAACGGTTCTAATAAGCTAACCCAATGACGTCATTCATAAACCAGATCGACGCGCATTAGCGTTCGCCAAGCTCAAGAAAAGGCCGCCGGGTCTTTGGGCCTGTGCGGACAGGGTAGGAATGAAACCGACCGACATCGCGGCCCCCGACTACTTTCACAAAGTGGTCGATTGCCAGTGGGCCTGTCCTGCACACACCCCGGTTCCCGAATACATCCGACTGATCGCACAAGGCCGCTACAGCGACGCCTACATGATCAATTGGAAATCGAACGTGTTCCCAGGAATTCTGGGACGCACCTGCGATCGTCCATGCGAGCCGGCGTGCCGTCGCGGACGCGTCGAGGAAACGCCGGTGGCGATCTGCCGCCTCAAGCGCGTCGCCGCCGACTTCAAGGACGACATCAGGCAGCGCCTGCCGCGCCCCGCGCCGAAGAACGGCAAGCGCGTTGCGTTCGTCGGCGGTGGCCCCGCCTCGCTGACGGTGGCGCGCGATCTTGCTCCGCTCGGCTATCACTGCACCGTGTTCGACGGCGATCCCGAAGCCGGCGGTATGATGCGCACGCAGATCCCGAAATTCCGCCTGCCCAATTCGGTCATCGACGAGGAGACCGGCTACATCCTGGGTCTCGGCGTCGAGTTCAAAGGCGGTCATCGCATCGAGAGCATGAAGGCGCTGCTCGCGGAGAAATACGACGCGATCTTCGTCGGCTCCGGCGCACCGCGCGGACGCGAGCTCGACGTTCCCGGCCGGAAAGAAGCTGCCGCCAACATCCATATCGGCATCGACTGGCTGTCCTCGGTGTCGTTCGGCCATATCGACAAGATCGGCAAGCGCGTGATCGTGCTCGGCGGCGGCAACACGGCGATGGATTGCTGCCGCACCGCGCGCCGCCTCGGCGGCGCAGACGTGAAAGTCATTGTGCGCTCCGGCTTCGAGGAGATGAAGGCCTCGCCCTGGGAGAAGGAAGACGCGATCCACGAGGACATTCCGATCCTCAACTATATGGTGCCGGTGGCATTCAAGCATGTCGCCGGCAAGCTCATCGGCGTCACCTTCCAGCACGTCAAAGCCGAATACGACGCCAAAGGCCGCCGCAATCTGGTGCCTTCGGGCGACCCCGATCAGACCATTCCCTGCGACGACGTGCTGGTCGCGGTCGGCCAGGAGAACGCCTTCCCCTGGATCGAGCAGGATTGCGGCATCGAGTTCGACAAATGGCACATGCCCAAGGTCGATCCGAAGACCTTCGTCTCGACCAATCCGAAAGTGTTCTTCGGTGGTGACGCCGCGTTCGGCCCGAAGAACATCATCTGGGCCGTGGCGCAGGGCCATGACGCCGCGCTGTCGATCCACAAGATGCTCTCGGGCGATGACATCACCGAACGGCCGCTGCCGGAGGTGCAGATCTCCTCGCAGAAGATGGGCATCCACGAATGGAGCTATGACAACGACATCTCCAACGACAAGCGCTTCAAGGTTCCGCATCGCGACAAGGTGATTGCGCTGAAGGACATCCGCACCGAGGTCGAGCTCGGCTATGACGTCAAGCTGGCGCTGGGCGAAGCCGAGCGTTGCCTGAACTGCGACGTCCAGACCGTGTTCTCGACCTCGCTCTGCATCGAGTGCGACGCCTGCGTCGACATCTGCCCGATGGACTGCATCACCTTCACTGATAATGGCGAGGAAAGCGACCTACGCCAGCGCCTGAAGGCGCCCTCGCCGCATCCGGACCAGGACCTCTACGTGTCCTCTGATCTCAAGACCGGGCGCGTGATGGTTAAGGACGAGGACGTCTGCCTGCATTGCGGGCTGTGCGCCGAGCGTTGTCCCACCGGAGCCTGGGACATGCAGAAATATTTCATCGAGATGACTTACGCAGGTTCGACATGTCCGACAAAAAGCCGCTCAGCAGCGTAAACGACTTCGTCGTCCGCTTCGCCAACGTCAACGGCTCGGGCTCGGCCAGCGCCAACGAGATGTTCGCGCGCGCGATCCTGCGTCACGGCGTTCCGGTCTCCCCCCGCAACATCTTCCCCTCCAACATCCAGGGCCTGCCGACCTGGTACGAGGTGCGGGTGACGGAAGACGGCCATCTCGGCGCCCGTGGCGGCGTCGACATGATGGTGGCGATGAACCCGCAGACCTGGGACAAGGACATCGCCGGCATCGAGCCCGGCGGCTATCTGTTCTACGATTCCACCAAGCCGATGCCGTCGACCAAATTCCGCGACGACATCACCGTGATCGGCGTGCCGCTCACCGCGATCACCAACTCGACCTACACCGATCCGCGCCAGCGCCAGCTGTTCAAGAACATCATCTATCTGGGCAGCCTCTCGGCGCTGCTCGACATGGACCCGAAGCTGATCGAGCAGCTGATCGGCGAGCAGTACAAGGGCAAGGAGAAGCTGCTCTCCTCCAACGTCCATGCGCTGCATCTCGGCCGCGACTGGGCGCTGCAGAATTTGAAATGCCCGATCGGGCTGCGGGTGAAGAAAACCGACAAGGTCGGCGACCGCATCTTCATCGAGGGCAACAGCGCCGCAGCGCTCGGCGCGGTCTATGGCGGCGCCACCGTGTGCGCCTGGTATCCGATCACGCCGTCCTCGTCGGTGGCGGAGGCCTTCACCGCCCACTGCAAGAAGTACCGGCATGATCCCGAGACCGGCAAGGCGAAATACGCCATCGTGCAGGGCGAGGACGAGCTGGCTTCGATCGGTATCGTCATCGGCGCCTCCTGGAACGGCGCCCGCGCCTTCACCGCGACCTCCGGCCCCGGCATCTCCTTGATGACCGAGTTCATCGGCCTCTCCTATTTCGCAGAGATCCCGGCCGTGATCATGAACATCCAGCGCGCCGGTCCCTCGACCGGCATGCCGACCCGCACCCAGCAATGCGACATCATCGCCTGCGCCTATGCTTCGCATGGCGACACCAAGCACGTGCTGCTGTTCCCGGAAGATCCGGCTGAGGCCTTCGAGTTCGCGGCGGCCGCATTCGATCTTGCCGAACGGCTCCAGACCACGATCTTCCTGATGCTCGACCTCGACATCGGGATGAACCACCGTCTTTGCCGCCCGCTAAAGTGGGACGACGCGAAACAGTATGACCGCGGCAAGGTGATGACCACGGAGATGCTGGAGGAAGGCCGCGACTTCGGCCGCTATCTCGACGTCGACGGCGATGGCATTCCCTACCGCACCTATCCCGGCACGCATCCGACCAAGGGCTCCTATTTCACCCGCGGCACCTCGCGCGACCGCTATGCGCGTTACTCCGAGGAAGGCTCGGTCTATGCCGACAACATGCAGCGCCTGGTGCGCAAGTTCGAGACCGCGCAGGACCTGGTCCCGCGCCCGCTCCAGGCCAACGCGGAACGGCCGACCAAATATGGCGTGATCTATTTCGGCTCGACCTCGCCCGCGATGGACGAGGCGATCGGCCTGCTGGAGGCGCGCGGACATCAGCTCGACCGCCTGCGCATCCGCGCCTTCCCGTTCCACTCGAGCGTGGCGAGCTTCCTCGCCGAGCACGACTTCGTCTACGTGGTCGAACAGAACCGCGACGCCCAGCTCCGCCAGCTCATCGTCAACGAGAACGGCATCGACCCGGTGCGCCTCGTGCCGATCGTGCATTATGACGGCACCCCGATCACCGCCCGCTACATCGCGAAAGCCATTGGCGACCACCAGGATCACCTCAAGGTGACCCCGCTCCGCAAGGCCGTGTCATGACCTACGCTTTGCTCTCTCCACCGTCATGCCCGGGCTTGACCCGGGCATCCACGCCTTCCTTCTCTCCGGCCAAGACGTGGATGGCCGGGTCAAGCCCGGCCATGACGATGCTGGGACTGCAGGTGCGCGCATGACCTACATTGCAAAGCCGAAATTTCATCATCCGGGCCTCAAGAAGAACGAGCTCGGCTACACGCACCGCGACTACGAGGGCAAGATCTCGACCCTGTGCGCCGGCTGCGGCCACGACTCGATCACGGCCTCGATCATCGAAGCCTGCTACGAGCTCTCGATCGAACCGCATCGGGTCGCGAAGATTTCGGGCATCGGGTGCTCGTCGAAGACGCCGGACTATTTCCTCGGCAACTCGCACGGCTTCAACTCCGTGCACGGCCGCATGCCGTCGGTCTTGACCGGCGCCAACCTCGCCAACCGCGATTTGATCTATCTCGGCGTCTCCGGCGACGGCGATTCCGCCTCGATCGGCTTCGGCCAGTTCGCGCATTCGATCCGGCGCGGCGTCAACATGACCTATATCGTCGAGAACAACGGCGTCTACGGCCTGACCAAGGGCCAGTTCTCGGCGACCGCCGACCGCGGCTCGAAGTCCAAGAAAGGCGTGACCAACACCGACAACGCGATCGACCTCGTCGCGATCGCGCTGCAGCTAGGGGCCACCTTCGTCGCGCGCTCGTTCTCCGGCGACAAGAGCCAGCTGGTGCCGCTGATCGCCGCCGCGATCGGCCACAAGGGCGCATCCTTCATCGACGTCATCAGCCCCTGCATCGCCTTCAACAACCACGCCGGATCGACCAAGAGCTTCGACTATGTGCGGGAGCACAATGACGCCGTGAACCGGCTCGACGTGCTGGTCGGCCGCGATCCCATCGCCGTCGAGTATGCGCCGGGAACGGTGCAGGTGGTCGAGCAGCACGACGGCAGCAAGATCGCGCTGCGCAAGATCGACGCGGATTACGACCCGCACGACCGCCTCGGCGCCCAGACCTTCCTCCAGAAGCACGCCGCCAAGGGCCAGATCGTCACCGGTCTGCTCTACGTCGATCCCGATGCGGAAGACCTGCACACGCATCTCAACACGGTCGAGACGCCGCTCAATACGCTGGAGGCGGACACGCTGTGCCCGGGCTCGGCTGCGCTGGACAAGTTCAACGCCAGCCTGCGGTGATCATCGACCGCGCTCGACCGGCTGCCTGACACGTATGGTGATCTTCTCCGATACGACAGGCGGCTCGAACGGATAGTGCTTCGCGTCGCCCAGCACCAGCTGCAGCGTGTGCATCCCGGGTGGAAGTTCGAGCAGGGTTTCGGTCTGCCCCGCCCCGAAGTGCAGATGCGACTTGTCCTGCGGGATCGGCTCCTTGGGATCGATGGGATCGTTGACGTCGACCAGCAAATGATGATGGCCGGCGTTCTGGTACTCGTCGCCGGCGTGCGTCACGCCCATGTTGCGCAAGCCGAACCGGACCCAGAACCCGCCCCGAACCTTCTGCCCGTCACGCGGGGTGATGAAATAGAGCTTGGCATCCTTAGGAGCGGTCTTGCCCTGCGGATAGGCGACGCCTGGAAGCAATGCGAGCGCCGCCGCCAGGGCGGCGCAACGAATGATCTGCATCGAAATGACTCCACCACTTAAGGACTTAGCGCAACGCGGAATCCATGCGTCGGATAACGAACATTGGTATCGTAGCCATCGCGGTTGGACGGCCTCACATATCTCGAATCGTTCTTCCATGAACCCGAGCGCAGGACATGCGACGAGCAGTCCCCGCCGGTCCATGCCGAGCCGTCACCGGGTGCGCCCTGATAGGTCCTGCGCCAGCAGTCCTCGACCCACTGATCGACACCGCCACCCATATCGTGGAGGCCGAACGGATTCGGCTTGAAGCTGCCGACCTTCGCCGGCTGCTCGGCCGCGAGGTCACCGCAATCCTTGCATCCCGCCACGCCCGGCTGGAGCTTGTCGCCCCACCAATATTTCGTCTGCGTCCCGCCGCGCGCGGCGTATTCCCATTCGGCTTCGCTCGGAAGCCGATACGACTTCTTTGTGGTCCGCGCGAGCCAGGCCGCATATTGCTGCGCGTCGGTCCAGCTCACATTGGTGATCGGCGCATCGTCCTTGCCAATGGCGGTGAAGCCGCACGCCTTTGCAGCCGCGCATTCGTTCCATTCCTGCACGGTCACCGGATATTTGCCGATCGAGAACGGCTTGACCGTGACCTGGTGGACCGGACGTTCGGTCGGGTCGTCATTGCTTCCCATCGCGAAGCTGCCGCCGCGAATGGCGATCATCTCGGGTTCGCGGAACGGCGTGGCCGATGGGCTTGGTGCTGGACTTGACGTCGAAGCACTTGACGCCGAAGCACTTGGCGCGGAAGCACTTGGCGCCGGAGCACTTGGCGCTGAAGCACTTGGCGCCGGAGCGGGCGATGGAGACGATGCCGCCAATGAAGGAGACGGCTGCGGCGTTTGTGTCGCGGCTTCTCGCGGCGCAGGTTGCGGGCTCGGTGATGCGACCGGAGCCGCAGTTGGCGCGGCGGCCTGCTCCTTCACCCTGCCCGACGGCTGCGCCAGCAGATACCACAACACACCGGAAGCGATCACGAGGAGCGTGACGCCCAGAAGGAAGATCAGGGTATTCTCGCGCCGGCCTCGCGTCCTCCCGACCGCATCTGCGTCCGGCAGCACGCGATAGACGCGCACCGGATCGGTGATGTTCTTGACCTTGCGGTCGCCGAGCGACTCATAGCCGCACACCACCTTGTGCTTGATCTGCTCATAGATCGCGCCGGAGATGTAGACCTGACCGGGCTCGGCGATCCCCTCGATGCGCGTGGCGATGTTGACGCCGTCGCCGTAGACGTCGTCCGGCTCCACGATGACGTCACCGAGATTGACGCCAATCCGATATTCGATCCGGGAGTCCTTCGGAAGCGAAGCGTTGCGCCCGACGAGATTCTGCTGAATGACGATGCTGCAGCGAACGGCCTCGACCGGACTGTCGAAGATCGCGATGAAGCCGTCTCCCGTCGTCTTCACCAACGTTCCATGGTGTTCGACGATGCTGGGCTCGATGAGATCCCGCTCGATCCGCTTGACGCGAACATGCGTGCCTTCCTCGTCGGCCTGCATCAAGCGGCTGTAGGAAGCGATGTCACCGACGATGATTGCGGCGAGACGACGAGGCATCGAGCCGTGTGGAGGCGGCTCGTCATGATTTCCGGATCTGAAGTTACGAATCTCGCCCATTGCGGGGAACTCCACAAACGCGGGTGAGCTTACGACATCGAATTTCTGCTGTCTGTGAAGACTATCACATTGATGATCCGCGACAATCTCGCAGAAATCAGCGGCGCCGAGTTCCCGGGCGGAATCGCGGCAAGGATTGAACCTTCGCGGACCGACGGCGGACTAAGGCTCGCGCGACGACCCGGCAGCGCAGCCTATGCCTGCTTCGACCGCCGCTGCGATGCGCGGCATCTTACCCGATGCTGGCGATTCCTCGCCCGCTTCAGCTGACAGCCTCGGGCGCCGGTTCAGGCTCCGGCACGGAGTGGTCCGAAGGGGCCGGTCGTCCGGCGCCCCAATATTGCTTGCAGGTCTCGAGCAATGTCTTGACGTCCATGGTCAGGCCGCCCGCATTGACGATCACGCTGTCAGCGCCAAGCGTCTTGTTCATCAGCGACAAGGCACGCCCCAGGAAGCCCCCGGAGAACCGCCCGGCGACAAGAGGATCGAGCTTGAGCACCACGAACTTCTGCAGGCGCTGCTCCCAGATCTGTATCTTCCGCACGGAGCTCCAGGCGATGGTCTCGTCGGCGAGCCTGAGGTCGCGAATGCCGACACGGCTGATGAAGACGACCGGCGACCTGGCCGAGATCAACCTCCAGAGCATCCTGAAGGTGGCGAGGCCGAAAAACACCGCGCCGACATAGCAGGCGGCGACCTCGAACGTGGTGATGTTCTTGCCTTGCTGCCACATGAATGCGAGCGCAGCGCAGAGCAGCGTCAGCAGCAGACCGGCGCCGAAAAACACCAGCAGCCGTCCCCGGGAATAGCCGATCGTAATGTTGGGCAAGTTCTGACCTACGGACATGTTCGACCGCCACCAGCCTTTTGCAGCAACCCTGGGTTTACGAACGCGCCTTCTCCCGAGTTATTAGGACTGGAACCTTGCGCGAGGCTGCCCACGGGAATGCAAGGCATCGGCACTTGAACGCGCGGCGTTCGGCTTGCGACTAACCGCCAGTCGGCTCTCACCCCCCTCCGATGCGGCCGTCAATGGTTCACGCGCCCGGTGCGATCATGAAAACCGCCGGAGCATCTTGTGGAGCGCCGTCTCGGCCCTGGGCGCGGCGCTTGGCGGCTCCAGCGCGAAGGCCGCGACGGAAGCCGGCGCGGGCGACAAGCTCAAGGTCGTCTATCACCTCAGCGACGCCGAGAAGGTCAATTTCGTGCTCGGCAACATCCAGAACCACATTGACGGCGTCGGCGGCCCCCAACACGTCATCATCGCGCTGGTGATTCACGGGCCGGCGCTGAAGGCGTTTCGCCGGGCACCGGCCAACCCCGACGTCGGCAAGCGCGTCGGCGATTTCTCCAGGGACGGTATCGAGCTCGCGGCGTCCGCCAACACCATGAAGGCGCAGAACGTCACGCTGACGGGTTTGCTGCCGGGCTTCGTCAGCGCGGAGAAGGGCGGCGTGGTCCGCCTGGCCGAGCTCCAGTCGCAGGGTTATCTCTACCTGCGGCCTTAGGGCTGCCCGCGGCGCCGCCACATTCTCCGTCATTGCGAGCCACCGGGTCCGCGCGGAGCGCGGCCCGATGACAGGCTCCGCGAAGCAATCCAGTCCCTCCTCGGAGGCAGACTGGATTGCTTCGTCGCAAGGGCTCCTCGCAATGACGGCGGATAGGGGTGCGTCAGCGAAGCGCCACATCCTTCCATCGCACTTGACTTACCCATAACTCTGCGGTTATGAATTAATCCATAACTTATGGGTTATGGATTTCACATGTCCGCCGCGCACGATCTTCTGTTCAGGACGCTCGCCGATCCGACCCGGAGGGCGATCTTCGAGCGGCTGTGCCGGGAGGGCGAGCAGACGGTCGGGGCACTGACCGCGACTTCAGGCGTTTCCCAGCCGGCGGTCTCAAAACATCTCGGCGCGCTGAAGCAGGCCGGGCTGGTGCGCGACCGCCATGCAGGACGCCAGACCCATTACAGCGCGCAGCCCGGCGCGCTCAATCCGCTGATCGACTGGACCGGCCAGATGGCCGGCTTCTGGCAGAACCGGCTCGATGCTCTCGACGATCTCCTGAAGAGGATGGACCAATGACCGAAGCTGCCGCCGAGATGCGCTCCGTGGTGATCGAGCGCGAATTTGCCTTTCCGGCCGAGCGGATCTGGCGCGCGCTGACGCAGCCGCATCTGATCGAGGAATGGCTGATGAAGAACGACTTCAAGCCGGTCGTCGGTCATCGCTTCAATCTTCGCGGCGAATGGGGCGGCGTGCTGGACTGCGAGGTGCTCACCCTCGAGCCGCAGCGCGCGCTCGCCTATACCTGGAATTTCTCGCATGAGGACGCGGCGTTCGATCTGAAAAGCGTGGTGACCTTCACGCTGACGCCGACGAACGCGGGCACGCATTTGCGCGTCGAGCAGGCGGGCTTCAGCCCGACGCAGAAGCAGGCCTATGGCGGCGCGCATGCCGGCTGGAAGCAGTTTTTCGCCAAGCTGGACGAGGTGCTGGCGCGAGCTGACTAGGTCCGTCGCCGGCCTTCATCCGATCATCTCAAGAGGAGGTTTCATTGACCGGGAATATGTGGGTTCGACAAATCCATCGCTGGCTGTCGCTTGCTTTCACGCTCGCCGTGATCGCGAACATTGTTGCCCTGACGCTGCAAATCCAGGCCACGTGGATCGGGCTGCTGGCATTCGTCCCGCTGATTCCGTTGCTCGCGACCGGGCTCTACATGTTCGCGCTGCCCTATGTCAGCCGTCGCAGCGGCGCGCGGCAAGAGGCGTGATCATGAAGAAGGCTGTGACCGCGAAGACAGGCAGCGCGACCAAGACGGACGGCGCTTCGCCTTCCAGGATGATCGACGGCAGGATCAAGGAGCTCGGCGACTGGCGCGGCGAGATGCTTGGGCGCATCCGCGGCCTGATCAAGGAGGCCGATCCTGACGTCGTCGAGGAATGGAAATGGCGCGGCGTTCCCGTGTGGGAGCACGACGGCATCATCTGCACCGGCGAGACCTACAAGGCCGTCGTGAAGCTGACTTTTGCCAAGGGCGCGGCGCTGGACGACCCGGCCGGCCTGTTCAATTCGAGCCTCGACGGAAACGTGCGCCGCGCGATCGACATTCGCGAAGGCGAAAAGATCAACGAGAAGGCGTTGAAGGCGCTGATCCGCGCGGGGGTGGAGCTGAATGCGTTCAAGAAGAAGCCGGCGAAGAAGCGATCGACTTAGACCACGTCAAGTCGATGCAAATTCTTGGTGACGGCCTGAGCAAGCGCCTCGTCCTTCGAGACGACCGCTCCGCGGTCTCCTCAGGATGAGGCTAAGCAGAAGCGCTGTCTGTCGACATAGCTCCCGCACACTCCGTCCTCATCCTGAGGGCCCGCCAGAGGCGGGCGTCTCGAAGGATGGGCCGCGGGCGAGCTACCGCCACGTCGATGTTCTAGCAGCTACCAGCCGTCTCAGGCCGCCGCCGGGATCGGGCGCGGGCTCACGACATATTCGCGCAGGACCTTGTCGTTGGCGTCGACCTCGATCAGCGAGACGTCGTAAGTCCAGAGATCGGCAAGGTGCTGGAGCACGCGCTTGGCGTCGGTCTCGTTGAGCTGCGAGCCCTTGATGACGTGGTGATGCAGGATCAGCCGGCGGTCGCCGGAGAGATCGACGTCGACCACTTCGATATTGGCGTCGATGAAGCCGACATCATGCTGCCGCGCCAGCTCGCGCCGCACCCGGCGGAAGCCGCGATCGTCGTGAATGGCATCGACCCGGATTCCGGCGCGCTCCTCGGGATCGTCGTGCAGGTGGAACATGCGGAAATGCCGCATCAGCTTCGGGCTCAGGAACTGCGCGATGAAGCTTTCATCGCGGTAGTTGGCCCAGACGTCGCGCAGCACGCCCATCACGTCGTTCTTGCCGGCAATGTCGGGGAACCACTCGCGGTCCTCGTCCTCCGGCCGGGTGACGATGCGCTCGATGTCCTGCATCACGGCAAAACCGAGCGCATAGGGATTGAAGCCGGAGAAGCGCGGATCGTCGAATTCGGGCTGGAACACCACGTTGGTGTGCGACTGCAGGAATTCGAGGAAATTGCCGTCGGAGATGCGGCCTTGCTGATGCAGCTTGGTCATGATGCGATAGTGGACGTAGGTCGCCGTCCCCTCGTTCATCACCTTGGTCTGGCTCTGCGGATAGAAATATTGCGCGATGTGGCGGACGATGCGCAAAAGCTCGCGCTGCCAGGGCGCCAGCCGCGGCGCGCTCTTCTCCAGGAAGTAGAGCAGGTTTTCCTGCGGCAGGCCGAGCAGCTTGCGGCGGCGTTCGATGCTGAGCGCGGACCGGGTCTTCGACGCCCCCTTCGGCACGGTGCGCCAGAGGTCGTTGAAGACTTCCTCCTCGTGCTGACGGCGGCGCCCTGCCCGCTTCTCCTCGGCGCGCAGATCCAGCTTCTTCTTGCCGGGATAGCGGTCGATGCCGTGCGACATCAGCGCATGCGCGGCATCGAGCGTGCGCTCGACCTCGACGCGGCCGTAGCGCTCCTCGCAGGTCATCACGTAGTTCTTGGCAAAGTCGAGATAGTCCAGAATGCCGTCGGCGTCGGTCCACTGCTTGAACAGATAGTTGTTCTTGAAGAAGTGGTTGTGGCCGAAGGCGGCGTGGGCGATCACCAGCGTCTGCATCGTCGCCGTGTTCTCCTCCATCAGATAGGAGATGCAGGGCGAGGAGTTGATCACGATCTCATAGGCAAGCCCCATCAGGCCCTTGCGGTACGAGGCCTCGTGGAACGCGAAGTGCTTGCCGAACGACCAGTGCTTGTAGAACAGCGGCATGCCGACGGACGAGTAGGCATCCAGCATCTGCTCGGCGGTGATGACCTCGATCTGGTTCGGATAGACGTCGAGCCCGAGATCCTTCGTCGCCACCTCCTCGCAGGCATCGGTGATGCGCTGCAAGGTGTGGAAATCCCAATCGGCGCCTTCGAACAAGCGTTCCGTCATGGAGCGGCTTTCTCCTGGGAGTTTTCGCGGCGCTGGAACAGATCGTGGAACACCGGGAAGATCTCGCTGCGCTCGCTGACCTTGCGCATCGAGAGCGGTGCGCCGCTGTTGCGCAGGCGGTCGTAGAGGGTCCAGAGTGAGGAGTCGGAGAGATCGAAGGCGCTGCCGCCGGACTCCCCGACCTCGAGATAGGCAAAGAACTGGCAGACCGGCAGGATCTTGTCGGTCAGCAGCATGCCCGTGAGCTCGCCGTCGGAATAGGAATTGTCGCCGTCGGAGGCTTGCGCGGCGTAGATGTTCCAGTCCGCCGGGTTGAAGCGCTCGCGCACGATCTCATGCATGGCGTGGAGCGCGCTGGAGACCAGCGTGCCGCCCGAGGCCGGACCGTAGAAGAAGGTCTGCTCGTCCACCTCCTCGGCGCGGTCGGTGTGGCGGATGAAGACGATCTCGACATGCTTGTAGCGCCGCTTCAGGAACACGTAGAGCAGCATGTAGAAGCGCTTGGCGAGATCCTTCATGTGCTCGGACATCGAGCCGGAGACGTCCATCAGGCAGAACATCACCGCCTGCGCCACCGGCCGCGGCACCTTCTCGTAGCGGCGGTAGCGGATATCGAGCGGATCGACGAAGGGAATGCGCTTGGTCCTCGCCTTCAGCCTTTCGAGCTCGGCGAGCAGCACCACACGCTCGTCCTCGTCGGTGCACGCCGCGATCGCGGCTTCCAGCTCCTCGATCTCCTCCTTGCGGGGACGCTTGAGCGCGATGCGCCGCGCCAGCGCGAGCTTCACCGTCCGGCTGACCGAGATGTTGGCGGGCGAGCCGGACGTGGTGTAGCCGGCGCGCTGGATGCCCTCGCTCTCGGTCTGCGCGATCTTGCGCTTGGCAAGATCCGGCAGCTCGAGGTCGTCGAGGAACAGATCCACGAACTCGTCGCGGGAGAGGACGAAGCGGAACGCGTCCTCGCTGTCGCCTTCGCCGGGACCGGAATCCTTGGCGCTGCCCTGGCCGGATCGCTGGAGGTAATCGCCCTCGATGAACTTCTTGTTCCCGGGCAACACCATGTCGCGCGTTCCGCCTTCACGGCGGAAACGCGGCTCGTGCATGCCGTCGAGCGGTATCGTGACCTCACCACCCTCCAGGACGTCCTTGATGTCGCGTTCCTGCGAGGTCTTCTTGACGGCGCCCTGCACCAGGGATTTGGCCCGACGCAAGAACCGCTGCCGGTTCTCAAGACTCTTGCCGCCTGGATTCAGGCGCCTGTCAATAATGTGAATGGGCACTTTTCCATCCGCTCCATCCGCCTCAACCGGCCTGCTTCACACGCATGTACCATTCGACGAGCCGGCGAACCTGACGCTCGGTGTAGCCGCGCTCCACCATGCGTGCGACGAACTCGCCGTGCTTCTTCTCCGTCTCGCCGTCCTTCTTCGACCCGAAGGAGATGACCGGAAGCAGGTCCTCGACCTGCGAGAATATCCGCTTTTCGATCACGTCGCGAATCTTCTCGTAGGAAATCCAGGTCGGATTCTTGCCTCCGTTCTGGGCCCGCGACCGTAACGAGAATTTGACCACCTCGTTGCGGAAGTCCTTCGGGTTGGCGATACCCGCCGGCTTCTCGATTTTGGTCAGTTCCTGGTTCAAAAGCTCGCGATCGAGCAGCTGGCCGGTGTCGGCATCCTTGAAGTCCTGATCCTCGATCCAGGCATCAGCGTAGTCGACGTAGCGATCGAACAGATTCTGGCCGTAATCCGAGTAGGATTCGAGATAGGCCTTCTGGATCTCGTTGCCGATGAACTCGGCGTAGCGTGGCGCCAGGTCCGCCTTGATGAATTCGAGATAGCGCTTCTCGACTTCCTCCGGGAGCTGCTCGCGGCGGATCGACTGCTCCAGCGCGTACATCAGATGCACGGCGTCGGCAGCGACTTCCTGCGGATCGTGGTTGAAGGTCGCAGCCAGGATCTTGAAGGCAAATCGGGTGGAGACGCCGTCCATGCCCTCGTCGACGCCGGCGGCATCGCGATATTCCTGGACGCTCCGTGCCTTCGGATCGGATTCCTTCAGGCTCTCGCCGTCATAGACCCGCATCTTGCCGAACAGCGTGGAGTTCTCATGCTTGCGCAGGCGCGACATCACCGAGAACCGCGCCAACGTCTCCAGGGTCGAGGGTGCGCACGGCGCGGCCGCCAGCTCCGAGCCCTGGATCAGCTTTTCGTAGATCTTCTGCTCTTCGGTGGCCCGGAGGCAGTACGGCACCTTGATCACGCAGATGCGGTCGATGAAGGCCTCGTTGTTCTTGTTGGCCTTGAAGCTCGACCACTCGGCTTCGTTCGAGTGCGCGAGGATCACGCCGGTGAACGGGATCGCGCCGATATTCTCGGTGCCGATGTAGTTGCCCTCCTGCGTTGCGGTGAGCAGCGGGTGCAGCATCTTGATCGGCGCCTTGAACATCTCGACGAATTCAAGGATGCCCTGGTTGGCGCGATTGAGGCCGCCCGAATAGCTGTAGGCGTCGGGATCGTTCTGCGCGTAGGTCTCGAGCTTGCGGATATCGACCTTGCCGACCAGCGAGGAGATGTCCTGGTTGTTCTCGTCACCAGGCTCGGTCTTGGAGACCGCGATCTGGCGCAGCCGCGACGGCTGGATTTTTGCGACTCTGAACTGAGAAATGTCGCCGCCGAAGGCTTCCAGCCGCTTGTAGCACCACGGGCTCATCAGGCCGGTGAGACGCCGGCGCGGAATGCCGTACTTCTCTTCCAGCATCGGTCCGAGATGATCGGGATCGAACAGGCTGAGCGGGCTTTCAAACACCGGGCTCAATTCATCGCCGGCTTTGAGCACGTAGATCGGCTGCACTTCCATCAGCGACTTGAGCCGCTCGGCGAGCGAGGATTTGCCGCCGCCGACCGGGCCGAGCAGATAGAGGATCTGCTTGCGCTCTTCGAGCCCCTGCGCCGCGTGACGGAAGAAACCGACGATGCGCTCGATGGTTTCTTCCATGCCGTAGAAGCCGGCGAAGGCCGGATAGGTCCGGATGGTGCGGTTCAAAAAAATACGGCCAAGGCGTGGGTCCTTGGCCGTGTCAATCGTCTGAGGCTCACCGATCGCTGCTAGCAGTCGTTCGGCCGCGTTCGCGTATTTCATGGGATCGCTTCGACACGATTCCAGATATTCCGCCATCGACATGTCGTGTTGGCTTCTCGCCTCGAACGACTTAGCGAAAGCGTTGAATAGAGAATCGTTATACATGATCCCTCTCCGCGTGAGTTCCGCCACAAGCTGAAACGAAAGCAGTTACCGGACCGTTCCTCAGGCCATTTCGAATCAGCGTGAGCACATGACGATCATTGGACACCCTGGTGCCAACACGACGCAACGCACAACGTAGGCACTCGTTGAGTTACGAACAGGCACATGCCTGTAATTTGTGCGAATCTGTATCTATCTTCGCTCATTTCCAGAAAATGTCACTTGGTCGCAACATCCGGGCATTACCGGGGATGAGCCCATCCGGCACTGCAACATGGAGCGATCTGCGAGCGGCAATCTTATGACGCTTGTACGGCGAAGCCTTGCGTGCCGCGTTCATCTTCCTGCTGCAATGCGGTGCGCGCAGCGCTCGCAGCATGACAATCGCGGCAAGCGCGCAGCAGTGTATCAAAATCGGTCGCCAAACCCTCGGAGCGGATGACAATCCGTTCATTCTGCCGTTCATTCTGCGCACGGGGCACCAAGGTGCTGATGGTGCAGAGCTGCCGCTGCAAGGCCGGCGTCAGCGTCAGCACGATCGCCTTGTGGCCGCGGCCTTCCTCAGCCGAAATCTCCGCAATCGAGTCCCACAGCAGAAATTCGTTGCCGATGCGGAGGTCGCGGATGCCATAGGGGGTGACGATCACCACGGGTCCCCGCTCGGCGGGCAGCAGCCAGATCAGCCGGCCGGTCACCAGGCCGAACAGCACGACGCCGGCATAGCCGACCGTCGTATCGTAGTCGCCCAGACCGTCCCACCAGTCGAAGGCAAGGGTCGCGCTGAACAGGGTCAATGCGAAACCCGCCGCGACCAGCAGCCGCAGCTGGGTCGTACATGGACTGATTTCGAGATCGTGGGTCGCATCGATGCATGCGGCCGGCGCGACCGATTGCGGGCTGTCGGCAACGGCGAGCGTCAGGCGGTCATGATGTGCGTGCATGCTTTTCCCCAGCATGGCCATTCGCGGCCGAGCGACGATCTATCAGGCGGACCGTAATCCGCTGATGACACTCCACGCAGACTGGGCTGACGAGACGAAGCGGCTACGTTGGTAACGAGCCCCTGGCCATTGCTCCGGCCGACGACTTTTTACGCAACACGGCTACTTCCGCCTGGATCGCCATGATCGCGACGGAGTTACACTGGAGGGTAAGACGCCTATCCCCTTGATTGGTTCCCTCCCGGGAGCATGTAGGCTAGAGGATAGCGCGTCAGGACCGGCGCGGAAACCCCTCGCCCGCAGGCTTGGAGATAAATAAACATCATGAATCCCGTCAAAGAACTGGAAAAGCACGGACAAGCCGTCTGGCTGGACTTCCTGGCCCGTGGCTTCATCGCCAAGGGCGACCTGAAGCGGCTGATCGACACCGACGGCGTCAAGGGCGTCACCTCCAACCCGTCGATCTTCGAGAAGGCGATCGGCAGTTCGGACGAGTATGATGCGCCGATCGGCAAGGCGCTGAAGCGCGGCGACCGGACCGTGGCCGACCTGTTCGAGGCCGTCGCGATCGAGGACATCCAGAACGCCGCGGACGTGCTCCGCCCGGTCTATGACCGCCTGAGGGCCGGCGACGGCTATGTCAGCCTGGAAGTTTCGCCCTATCTGGCGATGGACACCGCCGGCACGGTCGCCGAGGCGCGGCGGCTCTGGAAGGATGTCGACCGCAAGAACCTGATGGTGAAGGTGCCGGCGACGCCGGAGGGCCTGCCGGCGATCGAGACGCTGATCGGCGACGGCATCAGCATCAACATCACGCTGTTGTTCGCCAGGGACGTCTACCTCCAGGTCGCCGAGGCCTATCTCGCCGGTCTGGAAAAATACGTCGCCGGCGGCGGCGACCCGTCGCACGTGGCGAGCGTCGCGAGCTTCTTCGTCAGCCGCATCGACTCGGTCGTCGACAAGCAGCTCGACGAGAAGATCGCCCGCGCCAACGATCCATCCGAGAAGGAGCGGCTCGCCGCGCTGAAGGGCAAGGTCGCGATCGCCAACGCCAAGGTCGCCTACCAGGATTACAAGCGCCTGTTTTCCGGCCCGCGCTGGGACAAGCTCGCTGCCAAGGGCGCCAAGCCGCAGCGGATGCTGTGGGCCTCCACCGGCACCAAGAACAAGGACTACAGCGACGTCCTCTATGTCGAGGAGCTGATCGGTCCCGACACCATCAATACCGTGCCGCCGGCGACGCTCGACGCGTTCCGCGACCACGGCAAGCCGCGCGACAGCCTGGAAGAGAACGTCGACGACGCCCGCCGCGTGCTGGAAGAACTGGAACGCTCCGGCGTCTCGCTCGAGGCGATCACCGAGGAGCTCGTCAAGGACGGCGTCAAGCAGTTCGCCGATGCCGCCGACAAGCTCTATGGCGCCGTCGCCCACAAGCGGGCAACCGTGCTCGGGCCCGCGATCGACCACCAGCTTCTCTCGCTCGGCGACGGCCTCGGCAAGGCGGTGGCCAAGAGCACCGAGGAATGGCGCGCCTCGGCAAAGATCCGCAGGTTGTGGCAGCGCGACAAATCGGTCTGGACCGGCACCGATGAGGACAAATGGCTCGGCTGGCTCGACAGCGCGGCGAAGGCCGACGTCGCCGACTACGAGGACTATGCGAGCCGCGTGAAGGGCCAAAAGTTCTCCGATGCCGTCGTGCTCGGCATGGGTGGATCGAGCCTTGGCCCCGAGGTGCTGGCCGAGACTTTTGCGCGGAAGTCCGGCTTCCCGAAATTGCACGTGCTGGATTCCACCGACCCGGCACAGGTCCGGGCAATGGAGGCCAGGATCGACATCGCCAACACCGTGTTCATCGTGTCCAGCAAATCCGGCGGGACCACCGAGCCGAACGCGATGAAGGATTATTTCCACGAACGCGTCGCACAGGCGGTCGGGCCGAAAGTGAAGACCGGCCATCGCTTCATCGCGGTGACCGATCCCGGCTCGTCGCTGGAGAAGGCGGCGAAGAGCCTCAACTACGCCCGCATCTTCCATGGCGAACCCTCGATCGGCGGCCGCTATTCGGTGCTCTCGCCGTTCGGCCTGGTGCCGGCGGCAACCGCGGGCATCGACGTCAAGACGCTGGTCAAACACGCGCTCTCCATGGCCCGCTCCTGCGGACCCGACGTGCCGCCAGGTGAGAACCCGGGCGTCCAGCTCGGCCTTGCCATGGGCCTCGCCGGCCTCGAAGGCCGCGACAAGGTGACGATCCTGTCGTCGAAGAAGATCGCCGATTTCGGCGCCTGGGCCGAACAGCTGATCGCGGAATCGACCGGCAAGGAAGGCAAGGGCCTGATCCCGATCGCCGGCGAACCGCTCGGCGAGCCCGCGCTCTACGGCAACGACCGTTTCTTCATCGACATTCGCACCGAAGGCGAAGCGGACGCCGCGCATGACTCCAAGCTCGCCGCGGTCGAAGCCGCCGGCCATCCCGTCGTGCGCATCGTGATGAAATCGATCGACCATCTCGGTCAGGAGTTCTTCCGCTTCGAGATGGCGACGGCGGTCGCGGGCAGCATCCTCGGCATCAACCCGTTCGACCAGCCGGACGTGGAAGCGGCCAAGATCAAGACCCGCGAGCTCACCGCGTCGTTCGAGAAGACCGGTGCATTACCGGCCGAACAGCCGGTGGTCAGCACCGACGAGGCCGATCTCTACACCGACGAGGCCAACGCCACGGCGCTGCGCGCCGCCGGCGCCAACGGCGACCTCACCTCGTGGCTGAAAGCGCATCTCTCCCGCTCGGGTCATGGCGACTATGTCGCCCTGCTCGGCTACATCGCGCGCGACAAGGCGACGATCGACGCACTCCAGACGATGCGTCTCGAAGTGCGCGAGAAGCGTCACGTCGCGACCTGCGCCGAGTTCGGACCGCGCTTCCTGCATTCGACCGGGCAGGCCTACAAGGGCGGGCCCGACAGCGGCGTGCTTCTCCAGATCACGGCCGACGATGCCAAGGACTTGTCGGTGCCGGGCCAGAAGGCGAGCTTCGGCGTGATCAAGGCCGCGCAGGCGCGCGGCGACTTCGACGTGCTCACCGAGCGCGGCCGGCGCGCGCTCCGGGTCCACCTCAAGGGCGGACTCAAGAAAGGTCTCGCGGCGCTCAACGCGGCGCTTAACGATGCGCTGAACTAAGGGAATCTCTCGATGCAACTCGGCATGATCGGCCTCGGCCGGATGGGCGGCAACATCGTTCGCCGCCTGATGCGCCACGGTCATACGACCGTGGTCTACGACAAGGACACCAAGGCCGTCGCGGGTCTCGCCGCAGACGGCGCACAGGGCTCGGCGACGCTGGAAGAGTTTGTCGCCAAGCTGGAGCGGCCGCGCGCGGCCTGGGTGATGCTGCCGGCCGGCCACATCACCGAGACGACGATCGACACGATTGCAGCCGTGATGCAGGCCGGCGACGTCATCATCGACGGCGGCAACACGTTCTGGCAGGACGACGTCCGCCGCGGCAAGGCGCTGAAGGAGCGCGGCATCCATTATGTCGATGTCGGCACCTCAGGCGGCGTCTGGGGGCTCGACCGCGGCTATTGCATGATGATCGGCGGCGAGAAGCAGGTGGTCGACCGGCTCGATCCGATCTTCGCGGCGCTTGCGCCCGGCGCCGGCGACATTCCGCGCACGGAGGGACGTGAGGGGCGCGATCCCCGCATCGAGCAGGGCTACATCCATGCAGGTCCCGTGGGCGCCGGCCATTTCGTCAAGATGATCCACAACGGCATCGAATACGGCCTGATGCAGGCCTATGCCGAAGGTTTCGACATTCTCAAGAATGCCAACATCGAGGCCTTGCCGGCGGATCATCGCTACGATTTCGACCTTGCCGATATCGCGGAGGTGTGGCGGCGCGGCAGCGTGATCCCGTCCTGGCTGCTCGACCTCACCTCGACGGCGCTCGCCGACAGCCCTGCGCTTGCGGAATATTCCGGCTTCGTCGAGGATTCCGGCGAAGGCCGCTGGACCGTGAATGCGGCGATCGACGAGGCCGTGCCGGCCGAAGTCTTGACCGCGGCCCTCTACACACGTTTCCGTTCCCGCAAGGAACACACCTTCGCCGAAAAAATTCTCTCCGCAATGCGCGCGGGTTTCGGCGGCCACAAGGAGCCGAAGCAGCCGGGCGCTTCGAAACCCAAATAAGAGCCGAAGTAACAAGTAACAGAGCGAAGGCCGATCATTCGTGACAAAAGACCCGCAGGCCAAGCGCAAGCCCGAAAATTGCGCCTTCGTCATCTTTGGCGCGACCGGTGACCTCACCCATCGGCTGGTGATGCCGTCGCTGTACAATCTGGCCGCCGAGCACCTGTTGCCGGAGAAGTTCTGCGTCGTCGGTGTGGCCCGCAACCGCCAGTCGGATGACGAGCTGCGCGACAGCCTGTTGAAGGGGCTGCGCCAGTTCGCAACCCGTCCCGTGGACGACGACATCGCCCGGAAGCTGCTGGAATGCGTGACCTTCGTCGAGGCCGATCCGAAGGATCCCCCGTCCTTCGACCGCTTGCGCGCGCATCTGGATTCGCTGGAATGCGCGCAGGACACCGGCGGTAACCGACTGTTCTATCTGGCAACGCCGCCCGCCGCGTTCGCGCCGACTGCGCGCGAGCTCGGCCGCACCGGCATGATGAAGGAGAACGGCGCCTGGCGTCGGCTCGTAATCGAAAAGCCGTTCGGCACCGATCTCGCGTCAGCCAAGGCGCTGAATGCCGAGCTCTTGAAGATCATGGACGAGCACCAGATCTACCGGATCGATCATTATCTCGGCAAGGAGACGGTGCAGAACATCCTGGTGCTGCGCTTTGCCAACGGCATGTTCGAGCCGATCTGGAATCGCAACCATATCGACCACATCCAGATCACCGTGGAGGAGAAGCTCGGCGTCGGCCATCGCGGCGGCTTCTACGATGCCACCGGCGCACTGCGCGACATGGTGCCGAACCATCTGTTCCAGCTGATGTCGCTGGTCGCGATGGAGCCGCCGGCGCGGTTCGATGCGCATTCCGTGCGCTCCGAAAAGGCCGACGTGCTGACGTCGATCCAGGAGCCGACCCGGGAAGAGGCGCTGAAGAATTCGGTGCGCGCGCAATATCTCGCCGGCCGCATCGGCGACGACGAGATCACGGACTATCGCAAGACCGAGGACGTCAAGCCCGGCAGCACCACCGAGACGTTCGTCGCGCTGAAGCTGATGATCGACAATTGGCGCTGGGCCGGCGTGCCGTTCTATCTGCGCACCGGCAAGGCGCTCGGCCACAAGCGCACGGAAGTGGCGATCAAGTTCAAGCAGGCGCCGCTGTCGATGTTCTCAGGCACGGATGTCGACCGCCTGTCGCAGAACTTCCTCACCATCGGCATCGCGCCGACCGAAACCATCGAGCTGCAGTTCAACGCCAAGATCCCGGGGCCGAGCATCACCATCGACGGCGTCGAGATGAAGTTCAAGTACGGCGACTATTTCCGCGCCGATCCCTCGACCGGCTACGAGACTCTGATCTACGACTGCATGATCGGCGACAACATCCTGTTCCAGCGCGCCGACGGCATCGAGGCCGGATGGCAGGCGGTGCAGCCGTTCCTGGACGCCTGGAAAAGTGAAGGCACCAACGGCATCGAGACCTACTCCGCCGGCAGCGACGGCCCCGCCTGCGCCGATGAGTTGCTCCGGCGCGACGGGCGAAGCTGGCGGAAGTTTACGTGATGGAAGCGGCCGACCAGCCGAAGCTGATCGTCGAGGCCGACGCCGAGGCGCTGGCGCAGGCCGCAGCCGAACGGGTGATGGCGCGGATATCAGCCAATCCCGGGCGGATCGCGATCTGCCTCACCGGCGGCTCCAGCCCGAAAAAGCTCTATCAATTGCTCGGCAGCGACGCGTATCGCGGCAAGATCCCGTGGGACCGCGTGCACTGGTTCATCGGCGACGAGCGTTTCGTGCCTTCGAGCGATCCCCTCAACAACATGGCAGTCGCGCGCGCGACCTTTCTCGACCGCAATGCGCCGTCCGGGCATATTCACCCGATCCCCACCACGGCTGAAAGCCCCGAAGCGGGTGCCGAGGCCTATGCGCGCGAGCTTCAGTCCTTCTACGGCGCCAAAAGCCTCGATCCGGCACGGCCGCTGTTCGACATGGTCCTGATGGGCGCGGGCCCGGACGGCCACACCGCCTCGCTCTTCCCCGGCTACCCCGCGATCGAGGAGACCACACGCTGGGTGGTCGGCGTCCCCAAGGCCAATGTCGCGCCGTTCGTGCCACGGGTCTCGCTGACCCTGCCCGCCTTGGCCTCCTGCCGCGAAATGCTGTTCGAGATTGCCGGGCACGACAAGCAGCCGATCTTGACGCGCCTGCTCAATGGCGAGACTCTGCCGGCTGTACGCGCGCGCTCGAATGGTGAGACCGTCTGGCTGGTCGACCAGGCCGCGCTTCCGGAGGGAATTCGTGGCGGGCGTTGAAGCACCTTGTGCGTTGATCGTGATGGGCGTGTCGGGTTCAGGCAAGAGTACGGTTGCGGAGGCGCTCGGGCAGCGGCTCGGCTGGCGTTTCGAGGACGGCGACAGCTTTCACCCAGCCAGCAATGTCGAGAAGATGCGAGCCGGCCACCCCCTCACCGACGAGGACCGCTGGCCCTGGCTCAACGCCATCGCCGACGAGATTGCGCGGGTTTGCGATAAAGGCGAGCACGTGATCATCGCCTGCTCGGCGCTGAAGCACACCTATCGCGACGTGCTGCTGCGCGGACGCGACGACGTCCGCTTCGTCTTCCTGAGGGGCACCAGGGAGCTGATCGCCGCCCGCCTCGCGCAACGCAAGGGCCATTTCATGCCGCCCGAACTGCTGACGAGCCAATTCACGACGCTGGAGCCGCCCGAGGCTGGCGAGCACGTCGTCACCGTCTCGATCGATGAATCCGTCGAGGCGATCGTTGACGGCGTGGTCCGGCAATTAAAGCTGAGCGGGGCGAAACGCTGAGGCCGACAAACCCTGAGGTCCTGCCATGACGAAAATCTCACTGGTCGTCTCCGACGTCGACGGCACGCTGCTGACCAAGGACAAGACGCTGACGGAGCGCGCGCAGTCCGCGGTGCAGCGGCTGCACAAGGCCGGGATCGGCTTCACCATCACCTCCAGCCGCCCCGCGATCGGCATGCGGTTCCTGGTCGAGCCGCTGGCGCTCTGGCTGCCGATCGGCCCGTTCAACGGCTCCTCGATCGTCGATCCCGAGATGCATGCGGTCGAGCAGCACCTGATCCCGGCGAGCGCCGCCGAACGGTCCTTGCAGATCCTCCGGGAGTTCGGCGCCGACATCTGGCTCTTCACCACCGACAAATGGCTGATCGACAACCCTGATGGTAAATACGTCGCGCACGAGCAGCACACGATCCGTTCTGATCCCACCATCGTGACGGATTTCTCGCCGTACCTTGCAAGCGCCTGCAAGATCGTCGGTGCCAGCGCCGATGCCGCCGGCCTTGAGCGCTGCGAGAAGGCGATGCAGGAAGCGCTGGGCAGCGCGGCCACCGCGGTGCGCTCGCAGACCTATTATCTCGACATCACCCCGCCCGGCTTCGACAAGGGCACCTTCGTGCAAGCCATGGCCAAGCGCCTTGGGATTTCCACCGACGCGGTCGCCACCATTGGTGACATGCAGAACGACCTTGCGATGTTCCGCGTCAGCGGCACCTCGATCGCCATGGGCAATGCCACCGACAGCGTCAAGGACCAGGCCACCCACGTCACCGCGACCAATGAGCAGGACGGCTTTGCGGAGGCGATGGAGGTGGTTTTGAAGCGGAACGGGGTGGGCTGAGATCTGATGAGATGAGACTCGACTGACGCCGCGACGGAGGTGCGTTCCCTCCCCCCTTACTTCGACCGCTGAACCGCCGGCTTCTCGCTCTCCTGCCTCGCGGCCGAGAGATTGTGCGCGGTGTTGATCAGCGCGATGTGGGTCAAGGCCTGCGGGAAATTGCCGGTCTGGCGTTGGGCGCCTGAATCATATTCTTCGGCCAAGAGGCCGACGTCGTTCGCGATGCCGACCACGCGGTCGAGCAAGGCTTGCGCCTTGTCGAGATCGCCCGCCAGCACATGCGCGTCGGCCAGCCACAGGCTGCACGCCAGGAACGCGCCCTCGATCGGCTGCGTCTCCTCGGACACTTCGCGGGGGTCGTGGCGCAGCACAAAACCGTCGCGCATCATGTGTTTCTCGACGGCGGCGATGGTGCCCCGAATGCGCGGGTCCGATGGCGGCAGGAAGCCGACGGCCGGCAGCAGCAGCACGCTGGCATCGAGCAGCTTTGAACCATAGAAGTCGACGAAGGCATTCTCCTCCGCGTCAAATCCCTTGTTGCAGACATCGCGATGAATGGCTTCGCGCAGGGCACGCCAATGCAGCAGCGGCGCCTTGAAGCCAAAGGTCTCGGCGCTCTTGATGCCGCGGTCGAAGGCGACCCAGGTCATGACCTTGGAGAACACGTAGTGCTTCGGCTGTCCACGCAGCTCCCAGATGCCGTTGTCGGGATGGTCCCAGACCTCGGCGAGATGGTTGAGCACGACGCATTCCAGCGCCCAGGTCGTCTCGTCGTCGAGCTTCAGCTTCGCCATGCGCGACTGGTGGAAGGCGTCGATCAGTTCGCCGTAGACGTCGAGCTGGAGCTGCGCATGCGCGGCGTTGCCGACGCGCACCGGTTGGGCGCCCTCATAACCGTCGAGCCAGCCCGCTTCCCATTCCAGCAGACGCCGCTGGCCCCAGATGCCGTACATGATCTGCATGTCCGCCGGCGAGCCTGCCGCCGCGCGCAGCAGCCAATTGTGCCAGGCCAATGCTTCCTCGGTGTAACCCGAGTTCATCAGCGCCAGCAGCGTGAAGGTCGCATCGCGCAGCCAGCAGAAGCGGTAATCCCAGTTCCTGGCGCCGCCGAGCTTTTCCGGCAACGAGGTGGTGGGCGCCGCGACGATGCCGCCGGTGGGGGCGAAGGTCAGCGCCTTCAGCGTGATCAGCGAGCGTACGATCAGATCGTGATATTCGCCGTCGCGGGTGCAGCGGCTGCACCATTCGTTCCAGAATTTCTCGGTCTCCCGGAAGGCGATCTCCGGATCGATCGGCGCGGGCGGATCGAGATGCGAGGGGCCGTAGGTCAGCACGAACGGCACCGTCTCACCCGCCTTCACATCGAAGTCGGAGACCGTGGTCAGATCCTCGCCGCGGGTCTCCACCGGGGTGCGCAGCACCGTCATGTCCTGGCCGGCGATCGCCAGCAGCGAATGGTCGATGCGTCGCACCCAGGGAATGTCGACGCCGAAGCCGAAGCGGATGACAAGCTCCATCCGCATCTTCACCGTGCCCGTGAGGCCGCGGACCAGCCGCACGATGTCGGAGGCCTTGCCGCGCGGCGGCATGAAGTCGATCAGCGCAACGGCGCCGCTCCTGGTCTCGAAACGCGTTTCGAGGATGAGCGTGTTGCCGAGGTAGCGGCGCGAGATACCGGTGATGTCTTCGCCCGGCGCGATCAGCCAGCGGCCGTTCTTGTGCGTGCCGAGGATCGCGGCAAAGCAGGCATCGGAATCGAAGGCCGGCCAGCACAGCCAGTCGATCGAGCCGTCGCGCCCGACCAGCGCTGCGGTCTCGCAATCGCCGATCAGCGCATAGTCCTCGATCCTCTGAGCCAATGTGTCACGAGCCCCGGAAAATCCGCCGTTTCAACTCCCGCCGGTCAACGAGCGTTCCCGCGTCGCCGCCTTCAAGGCCGTAACATCGACCTTGGCGGCGATCTTGTCGAGCGCCACCGGCAGGCGCTGGCGCCAGTTCGGATGCTCATCGATCGTACCGGGAATGTTGGGCTGGTCAATCACGCCGAGCAGATCCTCCAGCGACACCGCCAGAAGACGCGACGGCGTCCGCGACAGGAAGGCGAGCACCGAATAGAGATCGTTGGCGTTGATGCCGTTCTGGCGCAGGATCTCGTCGAGCCTGCCGAGCGCATCCCAGCGCGCCTGGTCGTTCTCGCCGGGGTCGAGCCCGAGCGAGCGCTTCATCTTGAGATCGCTGAAGGAGCGCCAGCCGGCATAGGTGCACAGATCATGCGTGTTCAGCGTGACCAGCGCGTTGGGCCGGTAATGGTCGGCATTGCGGAAACGGCCGGCATCGTCGCGCTCGAACATCATGACGAGGTAGGACCAGATGCCGAAATCCTGCATGGTCTCGCGGAAACCTTCCGGCACGGTGCCGAGGTCCTCGCCGATCACGATGCATTTGTGCGCCGCGCTCTCGCGCACCACGGCGCCGAGCAGCGCCTCGAACGGCATCTGAACATAGGCGCCGTTGTCCGGCTTGAAGCCGCGCGGCACCAGATACAGCCGCTTCAACCCCAGCACGTGATCGAGCCGGATCGCGCCGGCATGGCGCATCGAGGCGGCCAGCATGTCGGCGAACGGCACGAAGGATTGCGCCTCCAGACCACCGGCATTGAAGCCGGCAAGGCCCCAATCCTGTCCGACGGTGTTGAGCACGTCGGGCGGCGCGCCGACGGCGAGATGGCGCGAAATCGCCATCTGCTCGTTCCAGGCGTCGAAGCCGTTGGACTGCACGCCGACGGCGACGTCGAGATAGAGCCCGACGCGCATGCCGAGCTGGCCGGCCAATTCCTTGGCGGCATGCAATTGGCTATCGGCCGTCCATTGCACGAATTCGACGAACTCGACCTCGCGCTTGTCGGGGCCGTTGCGGAGCTCGGCGCATTTGGCTTCATCCGGCTGCTGCCAGTCTTGCGGCCACTCCCACCAAGGCCCGGAGAAGCGATGCCGCAGCACCTCGAAGCAGGCAAAGCGGGACAACAGCGGCGCACGGTCCGCGCAGAAGGCGTCGAATTCCTTGCGGCGCGCCTCGCTCGCGCTCGTCACGAAACTGTTGTAGGCGGCGCGCAGGCCGAGCCATTTCAGCGCCGCCATGTCCGCATAGGGCACGCGATCGCCTTCGCGCAGCCGCGCGGCGGTCGCAGCCGCGTCGGGGACGAGGTCGGCGGAAAATTCCGGGATCGCCTCGACGTCGATATAGAGCGGGTTGAGAAACAGCCGGCTGTTCGGCGAATAAGGGCTGCAATCGGCGGGGTGGTTGTCGAACAGGACATGCAGCGGATTGAGCCCGACGCCATCGGCGCCGAGCTGCCTGGCGAGCCGGACGAGATCGGCGAGGTCGGTGAAATCGCCAATGCCCCAATTGCGGTCCGAGCGGACGCTGTAGAGCTGCACGGCAAGCAGCCAGCCACGGGCGAAATCGCCGCCGAAGGCGCGTTCGGGCGCCACGATCATCGGCACCTCTTCCGCAACACCCTTGGCGTCGGTCAGCGTCAACCGGTGATAACCGAGCGGCAGGCCGGCGGGCCAGGCGATCACGGGCTCGTGGGTCTCGCCTTGCGCGATCACATTGCCGTTTGCGCGCAATGTCCATTGCAGCGGCGGCGCGCCGATTGTCCTCAATTCGGTGCGCGGATGTCCCAGGGCGCGCACCACCACGGGCCCGCCGACGAAGCGGTAAACCCGCTTCTCCGGCAGGGCCTCGAGGATGGATTTGAGGGCCACGGGATCGGTGACCCGCAGCTTTCCGAGGGCATCGACGAATTCGGACTGAACGCCCTTGATCCGGGCTTGAGCTAAAAGATCCATTCGGCACGCAGCTTGCAGGCCGTCATCCGGCCGGGGGCAGGGAATTTAACGAGGTCGTGGAAGAGGTTAGTCAGGGCTAACTCGCAGACCGTGCCTGCCGTTCCCAAGGGAACCAATGACACACAAGCGGCTTTCTATATTGGTATCAAGCGTAGGTTCCCGACAAGGGAAACGGGCTCCTGCTTTCTTGTCAATGGCATCACCGTGAACAAGACAATTCAAACTGTCGAGAGTGCCGCAGCCGGCGGTGCTTTCCTCATCGAAGATATCTATCCCTCGATCGACGGCGGCCGTTTCGCCGTGAAGCGTATTGCGGGTGAACGGGTCGACGTCTGGGCGGACATCTATCGCGACGGCGACGCGGTGATCGGTGCCGCGCTGATCTGGCGAGGAGAGCAGGACCGGGAATGGCGGAGCGAGCCGATGATCCATCACGGCAATGACCGCTGGTCCGGCGCGTTCACCCCCGTTGAGCCCGGCCAATATGTCTATGCGATCGAGGCATGGACCGACGAGTTCGCCACCTGGTCGCACGGGGTTGAGCGCAAGCGGCGCGCCGGCGCGGACGTCAACCTCGATGCGATCGAGGGCGCCGGCCTGCTGACCAAGGCACATGGCGCCCGGCAGGACGCCGCGGCGGTCATCGTGAAGCAATGCGAGGACTATCTTCAGACCGGCGATGTCGGCTCGCTGCTGGCAGCCGATCTCGGCGCGGCCATGGCTGAGAGCCAGTCGCGGCCCGACCTGACCCGCTCGCAGAACTTCCCGCTGATCGTCGACCGCGACAGAGCGCGCTTCGGCGCCTGGTATCAGATGATGCCGCGCAGCCAGGGCCAGAGTCCCGGCCGGCATGGCACGCTGCGTGACTGCATCGCGCGCGTGCCCGACATCGCCGCGATGGGCTTTGACGTGCTCTACTTCACGCCCATCCACCCCATTGGCCGCACCCGCCGCAAGGGCCGCAACAATGCGCCGGTGGCGACCGAAGGCGATCCCGGCTCGCCCTATGCGATCGGCACGGCCGAGGGCGGGCACGATGCACTGCATCCCGAGCTCGGCACGATCGAGGATTTCCGCGCGCTGGTCGCGACCTGTCTCGAATACGGCCTCGAGCTCGCGCTCGACTTCGCCGTGCAATGCTCGCCGGACCATCCCTGGCTGACGCAGCATCCGGAATGGTTCAAATGGCGGCCGGACCGCTCGGTGCGGACGGCGGATGATCCCTATTCGGACATCGTCATCCCCGATTTCGCCTCCGTCGACAGGGCCGGGCTGTGGAACGCGTTTCGCGATGCCATGCTGTTCTGGATCGACCACGGCGTCACCATCTTCGCCATCGACAATCACGACACCGCGCCGCTTCCGTTCTGGGAGTGGCTGATCAGCGACATCCGCCGCCGCCATCCCGAGGTGATCCTGTTCTCCAAGACCTTTGCACGACCGAAGCTGATGCAGGGCCTCGCCAAGCTCGGCTTTGCACAGTCCTTCAGCTATTTCCCCTGGCGCACGGCGAAGTGGGAGCTGGAGCAATATCTGGGCGAGCTGACCCGCTATCCCGAGCGCGATTTCTATCGGGCGAATCTGTTCGTGAGCACGCCCGACCTGCTGCCCTATCATCTCCAGGGCGGCGAGCCCTGGGCGTTCAAGTCGCGGGTCGCGCTGGCCGCGACGCTGTCCGGCAGTTACGGCATCTACAGCGGGTTCGAGCTGCTGGAGCATGACGCGATTCCCGGCCGCGAAGAATATCTCGATTCCGAGAAATACCAGATCAAGCCGCGCGACTGGGACCGGCCCGGCAACATCAAGACCTACATCGCCGCGCTCAATCGCATCCGCAACGATAACGCCGCGCTTCAGCAAACGGAGAATCTGCGCTTCCTCGGCGTCGAGGACGGCGAGACGATCGCCTTTGCCAAGGAGGCGGCCGATCCAGCCAACACCGTCGTCGCGGTCATCGCCCTCTCGGGCCATGTCCGCGAAGTCTGGTTGCCGCTGGGCGACCTCACCATCGACGCCGGCGGCGCACGCCGCCACGTCACCGCACTCGAAAATCTCATCACAGGCGAACTGTCCCGCATCGAATGGGGCGGGATCAGATTATATATCGATCCCGACCGCGACCCGGCGCTGCTGTTCCGCTGCCTGGCGTAAGGATCACGCCATGAATGTTTTGTCTTCCGTCGACACCCAAAAAGCCGAGGCAGCCGAGATCGTGGATGAACTCTGGTACAAGGACGCAATCATCTACCAGCTCCACGTCAAGGCGTTTGCCGACAGCAACCATGACGGCATCGGCGATTTCGCCGGACTGACCGAGAAGCTGCCCTATCTCCAGGAGCTCGGCGTCACCGCGCTGTGGCTGCTGCCGTTCTATCCATCGCCCGGGCGCGACGACGGCTACGACATCGCCGACTACGGCTCGGTCAATCCCGATTTCGGGACGATGAAGGACTTCAAGCGCTTCATCCAGGAAGCGCAGAAGCGCGGCCTGCGCGTCATCACCGAGCTCGTCGTCAATCACACCTCCGACCAGCACAAATGGTTCAAGCGCGCGCGCCGCAGCCATCCGGGCTCGAGCGCCCGCAACTGGTATGTCTGGAGCGACACCGACCAGAAATACCAGGGCACGCGGATCATCTTCACCGACACCGAGAAGTCGAACTGGACCTGGGACCACGAGGCCGGGGCGTTCTACTGGCACCGCTTCTTCTCGCACCAGCCGGACCTCAATTTCGACAATCCGCGCGTGGTCAGCGCCCTGATCCAGGTGATGAAGCGCTGGCTGGATGCCGGCGTCGACGGATTCCGCCTCGACGCCATCCCCTATCTCTGCGAACGCGACGGCACCAACAACGAGAACCTCCCCGAGACGCATGCGATCATCAAGCGCCTGCGCCAGGAACTGGACTCCTACTCCAAGGGCAAGCTGCTGCTGGCCGAGGCCAATCAATGGCCGGAGGACGTGCAGGAATATTTCGGCCGCGGCGACGAGTGCCACATGGCCTACCACTTCCCGCTGATGCCGCGCATCTACATGGCGATCGCGCAGGAAGACCGCTTTCCGATCACCGACATCTTGCGCCAGACGCCGGACATTCCCGCAAGCTGCCAATGGGCGCTGTTCCTGCGCAACCACGACGAGCTGACGCTGGAGATGGTCACCGACGTCGAGCGCGACTATCTCTGGACCACCTACGCCAACGATCCCCGCGCCCGCATCAATGTCGGCATCCGCCGGCGGCTGGCGCCGCTGATGGACAATGACCGCCGCAAGATCGAGCTGATGAACTCGCTGCTGCTGTCCTTTCCCGGCACGCCGATCATCTATTACGGCGACGAGATCGGCATGGGCGACAACATCTATCTCGGCGACCGCAACGGCGTACGCACGCCGATGCAGTGGAGCCCGGATCGCAATGGCGGCTTCTCCCGCTGCGATCCGGCCCGCCTCTATGCGCCGCTGATCATGGACCCCGTCTACGGCTACGAGTCGGTCAACGTGGAGGCGCAGTCGCGCAGCCTGTCCTCGCTTCTCAGCGCCACCAAGCGCCTGATCTCGGTGCGCAAATCGACCCTCGCCTTCGGCCGCGGCACCATGACCTTCATCCGCCCGGCCAACCGCGCCGTGCTGGCCTATGTCCGGCAGTACAACGACGAGGTGATTCTGTGCGTCGCCAACCTCTCGCGCGCAGCCCAGGCGACCGAGCTCGATCTGTCGCCGTGGAAGGACCGCATTCCGCAGGAGATGCTCGGACGCACGCGTTTTCCGCCGATCGGCGAGGTGCCCTACATGATCACGCTGGGGCCTTACGGCTTCTACTGGTTCCAGCTCACCGAGCGCAACAAGTCCGAGCCGGTGACGCCGCGCGCGGTGCCTGAATTCGAGACGCTGGTGGTGCCGGTCAATTCGACCTGGGTGTCGCTGGCGCGCGAGCGCGGCGTGTTCGAGCACGAGGTGCTGCCAGGCTTCCTGTCGCGCACGCGCTGGTATCCCGAGCAAGATCCCAAGCAGATCAAGCCGACGCTGACCTCGGCGGTGCCGTTCTGCGACATCGGCGACAACAGGCCCTGGATCGCGGTCTTCGAAACCCCGCAACAGGATGCCACGGCGCGCTACGTGCTGCCGATGCAGATCGAATGGGTGCGCTTCGACCGCGAACGCTTCAACCCGAAGGCGCTCGCCGCCGTGCGTCAGGGCGCGCGCGAAGGTACGTTGCTCGACGTCGCGACCGAGCAGATCTTCATCGGCCTGTTCCTGCGCAATCTGTCGCAGAACCTGGTGGTGGAAGAGAACAATCTGCGTCTGGAGTTCAAGGCGACCAGCCGGTTCGCAGATTACATCATCAAGGAGCCCGAACGCATCCGCGCCATCGAGCAGTCGAACAGCACGGCGCTGGTCGACAACCAGTACGTCGCCAAGATCTATCGCCAGCTCGAAGGCGGCATCAATCCCGAGATCGAGATCGGCTCCTACCTCACCGACGTCGCGCACTTTGCCAATACGCCGGCGCTGCTCGGCAGCGTCGAGCTGGTCGAAGGCGACAGAAGCAGCGCGGTCGGCGTGCTGCACGCCTATGTCGAGAACCAGGGCGACGGCTGGGCCGTCACCACGGGTTATCTCGACCGCTATATCGACGAGCAGCGGTTGGCGCCGATGAGCGAAGCGCCCCGAGAGACCCAGGAGCAGGCGCCTTATCTGCACTTCATGGCGCAGATCGGCCGGCGGCTCGCCGAGCTGCACGTGGCTCTCGCCGCCGCAAGGCCCGACAATCTCGCGCCGGAGCCGATCGGCCCCGCACAGGTCGAACGCTGGGCCTCCGACCTCAAGGCACGGGCCGAGCGGGTTTTTGAACGGCTCGCCGACAGCCGCGACGGCCTGCGGGAATCCGACCGGCCGCTGATCGATCAGCTCGTCGCGGTGCGTGCGACCCTGCCCGACCACCTCGACGCCCTCTTGCCATCCGGCATCGGCGGGTTGAACATCCGTCATCATGGCGACTTCCGCCTCGGGCAAATTCTGATCGTGAAGGACGATATCTTCATCATCGACTTCGACGGCAATCCGCATCTCGCGCTGGCCGACAAGCGGCGCAAGGCACCGGCCGCACGCGACGTCGCCGGCCTGATCCGCTCGATCGAGCTTTCGGTTAACACAGCGCTTAGCCGCGCGCTGACGGGCGCATCCGACGAGCAGGACCGGCTCGCGACCGCACTCGGCGAATGGCGCGAACGCGCCGCCGCGACATTCCTTAGCGCTTACCGCGAAGCCATGACCGATCGCCGGCTGTGGCCGGAAGATCGGCAATCCGCGGAAGGCCTGTTAAGGTTTTTCCTGCTTGATCAAGCCTTCGACGAAGTAGAGTACGAGCTGTCCCACCGGCCTGAGGGGCTCCGCGCGCCGCTGACCGGACTGCTTCGCATTCTGTCCAATGAGAGCGAAGCCCATGCCTAAACTGCCAGCCGAGGCCTACGCGATCATCGAGGGCCGCCACCCCGACCCCTTCCATTATCTCGGGTTGCATCCCGAGGGCGGCACGAGCGTGGTGCGCGCGTTCCTCCCCGAGGCCACCAATGTCGAGGCGGTGGGCGAACATGGCGAGGTGGCGAAGCTCGATCGCGTCCACGCTTCGGGCCTGTTCATCGGCGCCTTGCCGAACGGCTCGAAGCGCTATCAGCTCCGCGCCAGGTTCGGCGACAACATCGTCGAGTTCGAGGACGCCTATCGCTTCCCGCCGATCCTGACCGATTTCGATCTCTATCTGCTCGGCGAAGGCACCCATCAGCGCCTCTACGACAAGCTCGGCGCGCATCCGATGCGGCTCGAAGGCATCGACGGCATCGGCTTCGTCGTGCTGGCGCCGAATGCGCGGCGCGTGTCCGTGGTCGGCGATTTCAATTTCTGGGACGCGCGGCGCCATCCGATGCGGGTCCGCGGTGCCGGTTATTGGGAATTGTTCATCCCGCACGCCAAGGGCGGCGACCACTACAAGTTCGATATCATCGGGCCGCACGGCCACCAGTTGCCGCTGAAGTCCGATCCCATGGCCTTTGCGAGCGAGGTGCGGCCGAAGACGGCTTCCATCGTGTTCGACGAGGCACATCTCGCGCGCCCACGCCCGGCGCCGGATGGCATCAACGCGCTCTCGGCGCCGATGTCGATCTACGAGGTCCATCTCGGCTCCTGGCGCCGCAAGAACGGCGACGAATGGCTCACCTATCGCGAACTGGCCGAGCAGCTGCCGGCCTATGCCCGCGACATGGGCTTTACCCATCTCGAATTCCTGCCCGTCAGCGAGCATCCGTTCGACGGCTCCTGGGGCTATCAGCCGACCGGCCTTTATGCGCCAACCAGCCGCTTCGGCGGGCCTGAGGATTTCGCCGCGCTGGTCGATGCCTGCCATCGCGAGGGCGTCGGCGTGCTGCTCGACTGGGTGCCCGGCCATTTCCCTGACGATCCGCACGGGCTCGGCAGCTTTGACGGCACCTCGCTCTACGAGCATGCCAATCCGCTCCAGGGCCGCCACCTCGACTGGGGCACGCTGATCTACAATTACGGCCGCACCGAAGTGACGAACTTCCTGGTGTCGAACGCGCTGTTCTGGCTCGAGCGTTACGCGATCGACGGCCTGCGCGTCGATGCGGTCGCCTCCATGCTCTATCTCGACTACAGCCGCCCGCCGGGCGCCTGGATTCCGAACCAGTATGGCGGCCGCGAGAACATCGAGGCGATCGCTTTCCTGCGCCGCTTCAACACAGAATTGTTCGCGCGCTTCCCGCAGGCGACCACGGCGGCCGAGGAATCCACCGCGTGGCCGCAGGTCTCGCGCCCGGTCGAATTCGGCGGGCTCGGCTTCGGCTACAAGTGGAACATGGGCTGGATGCACGACACGCTGAACTACATCAGCAAGGATCCGATCCACCGCAAGCATCATCACGGCGATATCCTGTTCGGCCTGCACTACGCTTTCTCGGAGAACTTCATCCTGCCGCTGTCACATGACGAGGTCGTGCACGGCAAACGTTCGATCCTCGGCCGCATGCCCGGCGACGAATGGCAGCGCTTTGCGAATTTGCGCGCCTATTACAGCTTCATGTTCGGCCATCCCGGCAAGAAGCTGCTGTTCATGGGCGCGGAGATCGCGCAAAGCCGCGAATGGAATCACGACCAGTCGCTCGACTGGCACCTGCTCGAATACAAGTATCATTCCGGCATCCAGGCGCTGATACGCGACCTCAACCGGCTCTATCGCGCGGTGCCGGCGCTGCACCAGATGGATTGCGAACAGGGCGGATTCGAATGGCTGATCACGGATGACGCCAACCGCAACGTGTTCGCCTGGCTGCGCAAGGGATTCGACGAGCACGCACGGTGTCTCGTGATCATCAACTTCTCACCCAACGTCTATCGCAACTATCGCGTCCCCGTGCCCTTTGCCGGCAAGTGGAAAGAGGTGTTCAATTCGGACTCCGCCCATTACGGCGGCACCGATGTCGGAAACATCGGCGAGGTTCATGCCGCTGGCGGCAAGGCGCCCGAGCTTCGCCTCACCGTTCCGCCGCTCGCCGCGATCTTCCTCGTTCCGGAAAGCTGACCGATGCGCCTGACTGCCGGATCGCCCGCACGCCTCGGCGCAAGCTGGGACGGACGCGGCACCAATTTCGCGCTGTTCTCCGCCAATGCGCAGAAAGTCGAGCTGTGCCTGTTCGACACGCAGGGAAGGCGCGAACTCGAGCGTGTCGAGCTGCCCGAGCGGACCGAGGACGTCTGGCACGGCTATCTCAACGACATCTCGCCGGGCCAGCTCTACGGCTATCGCGTGCACGGCCCCTACGAGCCCGAGCACGGCCACCGCTTCAACGCCAACAAGCTGCTGCTCGACCCCTACGCCAAACGGCTCGCCGGGCGGCTGGTCTGGAGCGATGCCCATTTCGCCTATCGCACCGGTTCGCCGCGCGAGGACCTCTCCTTCGACCGGCGCGACAACGCGCGCGGCATGCCCAAGGCGGTCGTCGTCGACGAGACCTTCAACTGGGGCCGCCGCGAGATCAGGCCGAACATCCCCTGGGAAGACACCATCATCTACGAGGCCCACGTCAAGGGTCTGACGCAGAAGCGCGACGACGTGCCGCCGAATTTGCGCGGCACCTATGGCGGCCTGTCGTCGCCGGCGATGATCGAGCATTTGAAAACGCTCGGCGTCACCACCGTCGAGCTGCTTCCGATCCACAGCTTCATCGACGACCGCATTCTGGTCGAGAAGAAGCTCGTCAACTACTGGGGCTACAACACGCTGTCCTTCTTCGCGCCCGAACCGCGCTACGCCCAGGACAATGCGCTCGATTCCTTCCGCACCACGGTCGCGCGCCTGCACGATGCCGGCATCGAGGTGATGCTCGACGTCGTCTACAACCACACGGCCGAAGGCAATCATCTCGGTCCGACCCTGTGCTACCGCGGCATCGACAATGCCTCCTATTACTGGCTGAACCGCGAGAACCCGCGCTATTACGACGACTTCACCGGCTGCGGCTCGTCGGTGAACCTCACCCATCCGCGCGTGCTCCAGATGGTGATGGATTCGCTGCGCTACTGGGTCGAGGTCTGCCATGTCGACGGCTTCCGCTTCGACCTCGCCACCACGCTCGCGCGCGGACCGAACGGCTATGATCGCGGCAGCTCGTTCCTGACGGCGATCCGGCAGGACCCGGTGCTGGCGGCGGTGAAGCTCGTCGCCGAACCCTGGGATCTCGGGCTCGGCGGCTACCAGGTTGGCGCATTCCCTTCCCAATGGTCGGAGTGGAACGATCGGTATCGCAGCGCCATGCGCCGCTACTGGAGCGGTGAAGGCAGCCTGATCGGCGACATCTCGAGCCGCATGACGGCGTCATCCGACCTGTTCAACCATGACGGACGGCGGCCGCGCGCCGGCATCAACCACATCACCGTGCATGACGGCTTCACGCTCGCCGACCTCTTCAGCTACAACGAGAAGCACAACGAGGCCAATGGCGAGGACAATCGCGACGGCTCCAGCGACAACCACAGCAACAATTGCGGTGTCGAGGGTCCGACCGACGATCCCGGGATTCTCGGGCTGCGGCGGCAGCTTCGCAAGAACGTGCTGGCCTGCCTGATGCTGGCGCAGGGCGTTCCGCTGATCCTGGCAGGCGACGAGGTCGGCAATTCGCAGTCCGGCAACAACAACGCCTATTGCCAGGACAACGAGGTCGGCTGGGTCGGCTGGGACAATCTCGGCAAGGATGGCGACGACATGATCGATTTCGTCGCCGGGCTCGCCGAGATCCGCCGCCGGTTCTCGCAGCTTCGCAGCCATCGCTGGCTCGACGGCCGGCCCAAGGACGGCGTCTCCTACGGCGCGCTGTGGCTGACGCCTGCCGGCGACGAGATGACGGAGAACGACTGGAAATTCCCGGAAGGGCGGTTCCTCTCGTATGTGATGGGGCCGATGGAACCGGGGAGCGCCGCGATCTTTATCGTACTGAACGCCGCCCCCGAAGAGATCGCATTCAAATTGCCCAAAATGGCCGAGTACAAAAGCTGGCAGCAGATCCTGAACACCACTGATGCCAGGCCGAACAGTGTTGATCTGCAGCCCGGAAGCGACAGCAAGGCGCCGCCGCGCTCCGTGCTCGCCTTCGCGGGGGCGCTATGAGACCATCCTTCGGGGCGAGGCCGACCAAGGACGGCGTGTCGTTCCGGCTGTGGGCGCCCGGTGCTCGCCGAGTCGATCTCCTGCTCGACAGACGGCACGCGATGCAGCGCCGGCAGGATGGCTGGTATGTCGCCGAGATTGCCGGCCTGCCCGTCGGCAGTCCCTACCAGTTCAGGATCGACGACGAGATCGACGTGCCCGATCCCGCATCGGCCTTCCAGCCGGAGGACGTTTTTGGCCCGAGCGAAGTCGTCGATCATGATGCCTTCGCGTGGCGCGCGCGCGATTGGCGCGGACGTCCCTGGGAAGAGACGGTGCTGATCGAGACCCATGTCGGCACCTTCACGCCTGAGGGCACCTACCGCGCCATGATCGACAAGCTCGATCATCTCGTTGCGACCGGGATCACCGCGCTGGAATTGATGCCGCTGGCCGATTTCGCCGGCCGCCGCGGCTGGGGCTATGACGGCGTGCTGTGGTACGCGCCCGACAGCGCCTATGGCCGGCCCGAGGACCTGAAGACACTGATCGACGAGGCGCATCTGCGCGGGCTGATGGTGTTCCTCGACGTCGTCTACAATCATTTCGGCCCCGAGGGGAATTATCTCGGCCGCTATGCGCCGGCCTTCTTCACCGATGCGCATACGCCATGGGGCAGCGCGATCGATTATCGCGTGCCGCAGGTCCGGGCCTTCGCGGTCGAGAACGCGCTGTCCTGGCTCACCGACTACCGCTTCGATGGCCTGAGACTGGATGCCGCCAATCACATCATGGCGATCCCGGGCGAGCAGTCGATGTTGCAGGATCTCAGCGTCGCCGCCGGCGAGCTTGCCAAGGCCACCGGACGGCATATCCATCTCGTGCTGGAGAACGGCGACAACCGCGCCAGCCTGCTCGATGCCGCGCAGGATCCGCCCAACGGCAAATATCGCGCGCAGTGGAACGACGATTATCACCACGTCTGGCACGTGATGCTGACCGGCGAGCTCGCGGGCTATTACGCCGACTACCAGACGCCGCGCATGGATCTTGCGCGCGCGCTCGCCTCGGGCTTCGTCTACCAGGGCGAGACCTCGGAGTTCTGGGGCAAGAAGCCGCGCGGCGAGGCGAGCGGCGAGCTGCCGCCGGCGACCTTCGTCAACTTCCTGCAAAACCACGACCAGATCGGCAATCGCCCATTGGGGGACCGGCTCGAGAGCCTGGCATCACCGCGGCAGATCGAAGCCGCGCTCGTGGTGACCCTGCTCGCACCGATGGTGCCGATGCTGTTCCAGGGCGAGGAATGGGGCTCCACGGTGCCCTTCCCGTTCTTCTGCGATTTCCAGGGTGGCCTTGCCGATGCCGTGCGCAAGGGCCGCAAGCAGGAATATGCCTGGGCCTACGAGAAATACGGCGACGAGGTCCCCGATCCGCTCGATCCCAAAACGCTGCAATCGGCCGTGCTGGATTGGACCGGCCACACGCCGGGGCAGGATGCGCGGCTGGCGCTGGTGCGGGAGCTGCTCGCGCTGCGTCACAAGGAGATCGCACCGCGCCTGAAGGGTGCGAGGTTCGGCGATGCCGCGACGGCCGATAGCGGCCTGCTCACCGCACATTGGCGCATGGGCGACGGCGCGAGGTTGCGCCTGACCGCCAATCTCTCGGACAAGGACATCGCACGTCCCAGCGACGCGACAGGCACGCCGATCTGGGGCTCCGTCAGCGGCGATCGGCTCCCACCCTGGTCGGTGATCTGGCATCTCGGAGGTTAGCATGCCTCCTGCCATTCCTCTTGCGACCTATCGGCTTCAGCTCACCGCGGATTTCGACTTCGACAAGGCCGCCGCGGTCGTGCCTTACCTCAAGGCACTCGGGATCACGCATCTCTACGCCTCGCCGGTGATGAAGGCGCGCAAGGGCTCGACCCACGGCTACGACACCGTCGACCACAGCCAGTTCAATCCCGAGCTCGGCGGCGAGGCCGGCTTTGCTCGATTGAGCGATGCCCTCACGCAGCACGACCTCGGCCTCATCATCGACTTCGTGCCGAACCATGTCGGCGTGCACTTTGCCGACAATCCCTGGTGGCTCGACGTGCTGGAATGGGGCCAGGCCTCGCCGCATGCGGTTTCCTTCGACATCGACTGGGATCAACTGGCCTATCGCGCCCGGGGCGGCGTGCTGCTGCCGATCCTCGGCTCGCCCTATGGCGAGGCGCTGGAGCGCGGCGACATCGAGCTGCGCTACGATGCCGATGAAGGCAGTTTTTCCGCCTGGTATTTCGAGCATCGCCTGCCGATCGCACCGGAACGCTATGGCGAAATGCTGCGCGTGATCGTGAAGGAAGCCGACGCCGCCGAGACCGAGGCCGGCAAGCGCCTGCTCGCGCTCGCGGCCCGCTACACGGGGTTGCGTCGTCCCAACCGCAGGGAAGCGCCCGGCTTCAAGGCGGAGCTCAAGGAGATCGCCGGCAGCGCCGACATCATCGAGCGCGGCCTCCCCGCCTATCGTTCCGCCAAGGATCGTCCGGCGCAGACGCTGGCGCTGCATCATCTGCTGGAGCGCCAGCACTACAAGCTCGGGCACTGGCGGCTTGCCTCCAGCGACATCAACTATCGCCGCTTCTTCGACGTCAACGGGCTTGCGGGCCTGCGCGTCGAGGACGCGAGCACGTTCGCCGCCACGCACCGGCTGGTGAAGCAGCTCATTGCCGACGGCAAGCTGCAAGGCATCCGCCTCGATCACATCGACGGCCTGCGCGATCCTGCACAATATTGTCAGCGGCTGCGCCGGCTGGTGCGCGACGCGCAAGGCAACACAAAGCCGTTCTATACCGTGATTGAGAAGATCCTGTGCGAGCACGAGCGCCTGCCGCATTTTGCCGGCGTTCAGGGCACCACGGGCTATGAGTGGATGAATGTCATCACTCAGGTTCTGGTCGACGCGAAAGGGCTGGAGGCGCTGAACGAGACCTGGCGGCAGATCAGCAACCGCCCGCCGCGGCTGGCTCCTTACGTCAAGGATGCCAAGCGGCGCGTGCTGGAGACGCTGCTGACCAGCGAATTCACCGTGCTGACCCGACTGCTCGCGCGCATCGCCAACGGCCACTACTCGACCCGCGACTTCTCCGCCGACAGTCTGCGGCAGGCGCTCGAATTATACGTGCTGCATTTCCCGGTCTATCGCACCTATTTGACGCATAGCGGCCCGACCGCGCTCGACCGCAAGCTGATCGACGACACCATCGAACGGGCCCGCGCGGAATGGTTCGCTGCGGATGAAGGCATCTTCGACTTCCTGCGCGACGCGCTGACCATGGACCTGCTCAAACCCGGCCGTCCCCCGCACAGCGCCCCGCGGGTGCGCCGCTTCGCGCTGAAGGTGCAGCAGTTCACGGGACCGATGATGGCGAAGTCGCTGGAGGACACCGCGTTCTATCAATCCCACCGGCTGCTCGCCTTGAACGAGGTCGGCGGCGACCCCGCGAGCAACGGCCTCACGGTACCTGCCTTCCATGAGGCCATGCGCGCGCGTGCCAACGAATGGCCGCAAGGGATGACGGCGACCGCGACCCACGACACCAAGCGCGGCGAGGACGCGCGCGCGCGGATCGCGGCGCTCAGCGAAATTCCCGGCGAATGGACCAGTGCGGTGGCGCGCTGGAAAGTCCTGAACGCGCCGCATCTCGCGCTCGACGGCAATCTGCGCGCCCCGTCGGCGACGTTCGAATACATGCTCTACCAGACCCTGCTCGGCGCCTGGCCGCTTGGGGAGACGGCCGATGCCGGCTTCGTCGAGCGCATCCAGGCCTATGCGCTCAAGGCCGCGCGCGAGGGCAAGGAGGAGACCAGCTGGCTCAACCCGCACGAGGCCTATGAGAACGGCGTCGCGAGCTTCATCGGGAAGATCCTCGATCCAGTACAATCCAGCGAGTTCCCGGACGCGCTGCAAATCCTGGCACGCCGCGTCGCGCTGCTCGGCGCCTTGAATTCGCTGAGCCAGCTCACGCTCAAGGCGACGCTGCCCGGCGTGCCGGACTTCTACCAGGGCACCGAATACTGGGACCTGTCGCTGGTCGATCCCGACAACCGCCGCCCGGTGGACTTTGCCGCGCGGCAGACGGCGCTGACGTCACTGGATGCGCCGGACTGGCGCGGGCTGATCAAGACCTGGCCGAATGGCCAGCTCAAGCTGGCCTGGACGCGGCACCTGCTCAAACTGCGCAACGAACTCGCCGATGTGTTCGCGCAGGGCGAGTATCAGCCACTGCAGGTCCAGGGCGCGCACGCACACCACGTCATTGCCTTTGTCCGCCGACACGGCCGCACGGCTGCGATCGTCGTGGTCGGGCGCCAGTTTGCGCCGTTCACGCAAGAGGGCCGACAATGGCCCGCGTTCGAGGGTGTTGACGCGACGATCGACATCACCGGCTACACCGGGCCGGGCTTTGCCGGCAATCAATTGCCGCTTGCGCAAGCCTTCCGGGATATTCCCGCTGCGGTCATCGAAGCACGCGCCGCAAGCACGGCGAGACCCAGGCAACAGCGCGCTCGTAGCTGACGGCTACTTGCCCCCGTCCTTGGTCAGCAGCAGCTGCCCGCGCTTGCGGATGGTCGCCTGCGCCATCTCGGCGAAGCGCTGCAACAGCCACGGCAGCACCACCTCAACCTTGACGTGGTCGTCGGCGACATCGACCTGACCGCTCGCGATCTGCCCGAGCGCGCGGATGCGAAAATTCATGCTGTCGCCGTTCCAGCGCTCCTCCTCGACCTGCATCACGGGAATGCTGGCTGCGGCGCGGCCGAGCCCGGTCTTGAGCCGGCGCACGGCTTCCTCGCGGCCGAGACGATGCGGAATGGAGACGACAAGCGGTGCTGACATGGCGCTGCCCTGTGGTGACTGATCCTCACATAGTCATGCCGCCTGGACTGGCAAAGGTTCCATGCAAGTTGGCCCCGTTCGCCGTGTTTCATCGTGGGAACTATAGAACCTGCGGCAAGTTGCCCTCGCACCACGGGACAGGTGCAAACGACCCTTTCAACAAAGGGCTGGAGGAGACTAGCATGTCTATCGGTACGATCATTCTGATCATTTTGGTCATCGCGCTGCTCGGCGGCTTCAGCGGCATCGGCGGCGGCCCGTTCTACGGCACCGGCTATTACGGCGGCGGCGGCCTCGGGCTCGTCATCGTCATCCTGCTGATCCTGCTGTTGCTCGGACGGATCTAGCGCAAGGAGCTGTAGCGGCCTCGTAGGGTGGGCAAAGGCGCAACGCGCCGTGCCCACCTCTTCGCCGCAATAAGAAAGCTGGTGGGCACGCTTCGCTTTGCCCACCCTACTTCTTCTTCCCCGCGAGCTTCTTCGCCGCCGCAGTGATCGATGTGGCCGCGTCGTCATAGCCATCCCAGGCCTTCGAGCGCGCCAGCAGACCCGGCACCGTCCGCACCGTGTACCGCTTCGGATCGAGATCGCCCTTCACCTGCGCCCACGTCACAGGCATCGACACGGTCGCGCCATCGCGCGCACGGGGTGACAGCGGAGCTACCGCCGTCGACAGGCGATCGTTGCGCAAATAATCCAGGAAGATCTTTCCGTTGCGCAGCTTCTTCGACATGTTGAGCAGATAGCGCTCGGGATCGTCGTCGGCCATCCACTGGCAAACGCCTTGCGCGAACGCCTTGGCCTCCTTCCAGCTCACCTTGTCGCGCGCGCCATGGAGCAGCGGCACCACCACGTGCAGGCCCTTGCCGCCGGTGGTCTTGCAAAAGCTCTCCATGCCGACGTCGGTGAGGCGCTGCCGCATCTCCTTGGCGGCGTCCACGACATCGGCGAATTTGACGTCCGGCGCGGGATCGAGATCGAACACCAGCCGGCCCGGCGTATCGTAGGCGTCCGGGGCACAATTCCAGGGATGCAGCTCGACGCCGCCGATCTGCGCGACCGCGGCGAGCCCCTCGACGCGATCGATCTGCAGGTACGGCTTGCGATCGCCCGAGACCTTTGCGAGCTCCAGCAGGTTCGACGTGCCCTGCATGGCATGGCGCTGGAAGAATTTTTCGCCGCCGATGCCGTCAGGCGCACGCACGATCGAACAGGGCCGGCCCTTGATGTGCTCGATCATCCAGGCGCCGACGGCCTCGAAATAGCGCGCGAGATCGAGCTTTGTGACGCCCGCGCCGTCGCCGCCATCCGGCCACAGCTCCTTGTCCGGCTTCGAGATGACGACACCGATCACCTCGGCCGTACCGGCATCCTTCCGCTTGCCTGCCTTCGGCACAGCAGGCTTCCTGGTCGAGGGTTTTGCGAGTTCGGTATCGACGGGTGTTTCCGCCTCGACCTCCTCGGCCGGCTTGTCCTGCCGCAGGCCCTTGAAGGCGGCCTGGCGGATATTGCCGTCGGCGGTGAACCCGGCGAACTCGATCTCGGCGACGAGCTCCGGCTTCAGCCAGTGCACGTCGCGCGTCTTTTTCGGCGCGTTCTTGCCGCCGAAGGGGCTTTGCCTGGCCTCCATGGCTTTCAAGGACGGCATGATGCGCCTGACCGTGTCCGCGCCGAAGCCGGTGCCGACCATGCCGACGAAGGCAAGATGATCGCCGCGGTGCACGCCGGCCATCAGCGAGCGGAATTTGCCGTTGGTGGTCTTCCAGCCGCCGATCACGACCTCATGGCCGGCGCGGCATTTGGCCTTGGTCCAGCTTTCCGTTCGCCCCGACCGGTAAGGCGCATCGAGCTTCTTCGACACCACGCCTTCGAGCTCGAGCTTGCAGGCCGATTGCAGCACGGCATCGCCGCTGCTCTCGAAATGCTCGACATAGCGGATTTGGCTCGATTTCTTCTTGCCTGCTTCCAGGAGTTGCCTGAGGCGGTCCTTGCGCTCGCCAAGTGGCAGGCGCCGGCAATCGAGCCCCTCGGCGAACAGGAGGTCGAAGGCAAAGAAGATCAGGTCCTCGGTCTTGCCGTCCGACAGCGCGGCCTGGAGCGAGGAGAAATTCGGTGCGCCGTTGTGATCGAGCGCGACGATCTCGCCGTCAATCATGGCGTCGGGAAGCTCGCCCGCCTCCTTCGCGATGGCTGCGAACTTGTCGGTCCAGTCGAGGCCCTTGCGCGTCTTCAGCGTCGCCTCGCCGTCCTCGACGCGGAGCTGGACGCGATAGCCGTCGAACTTGATCTCGTGGCACCAGCCGTCGGCCGCCGGCGGCCGCTCGACCGGGGTGCAGAGCTGCGGCGCGACGAAGTCCGGCATCTCTGAGACTCTTTTCGCGCTTGTCGCGGTCGTCGCTTTCGTCTTTGCGCCCGTCCCGCGCTTCAACGCCGCACCGGGCGCCGGCCTGACGGTGCGCCCTTTCGGCTCCTCGACACGATTGGACTGCCAGACCGCATCGGCCTTGACCTTGGCACCCTTCGCCAACATGAACGGTTTTGGCGCGCGACCCTTGCCATCGGCGATCTCTGCCATCGCGCGGCCGGAGGCCACCGACTTGTCCTCGCTGAGAATGTCGTCGCTCTCGCTGGCATATTCGTCGCGATGCTTGATCAGGAGCCAGTTGGTGCGCTTGCCGCCGGTGCGGTCATGCCTCATCCGCACCAGCACCCAGCTTCCATGCAGCTTGTCGCCGTGGAGCGTGAACTTGAGGTCGCCCTTTTGGAAGCCGCGCTCGGGATCCTCGGACTCCCAGGTGCCGCGGTCCCAGAGCATGACCGTGCCGCCGCCATACTGCCCGTCCGGAATCGTGCCTTCGAAATCGCCATAGTCGAGCGGATGGTCCTCGACCTCGACCGCCAGCCGCTTGTCATGCGGATCGAGCGAGGGTCCCTTGGTGACCGCCCACGACTTGAACACGCCGTCGAACTCGAGCCGCAGATCATAGTGCAGTCGCGTCGCATCGTGCTTCTGGATCACGAAGCGCCGCTGCGCCGATGGCGCCACCGCGGTCTTGCCCGACGGCTCCGGTGTCTTCTCGAAATCGCGTTTCTGTCGGTAGGTGGAGAGTTTTCGCAGCACGACCGGTCCCGCATTCTCTTTCGGCGTTGAAGCCTATCACGGCGGAAGTCCCACCCGGAACCAAAACCCGATGGGGCTGTTGGGGTTCCAAAATGCCTTGAAACGCTGGAGAACGGAATGGCCCCGCGCGCCTATTGGAAGGGAACGTTAAAGCTCTCGCTGGTCAGTTGCCCGGTCGCGCTTTATCCGGCGACCACCGCGGCCGAGAAGACGCGGTTTCACATGATCAACCGCGAGACCGGAAACCGGCTCAAGCAGCAGATGGTGGACTCCGGGACCGGCGACGTGGTCGAGAGCGGCCAGAAGGGGCGCGGCTATGAGCTGCGCAAGGGCAAATATGTCGAGATCGAGCCGGAGGAGCTCGAGGCGGTCCAGATCGAAAGCAACCACACCATCGACATCGAGAGTTTCGTGCCGAGCGACGAGATCGACCAGCGCTATCTCAATCATCCCTATTATATCGCGCCCGACGGCAAGGCTGCGGTCGATGCCTTCGCCGTGATCCGCGACGCCATGAAGGACCAGGACCGCGTGGCGCTCGCCAAGATCGTGCTCACCAACCGCGAGCACATCATCGCGATCGAACCGCTCGGCAAGGGCCTGCTCGGCACCACGTTGCGCTTCCCCTATGAGCTTCGCGACGAGGACCAGTTCTTCGACGGCATCAAGAGCCCCAAGATCACCAAGGACATGGTCGAGCTCGCCGGCCACATCCTGCAGACCAAGGCCGCGCATTTCGACCCGAGCAAGTTCAAGGATGAGTACGAGACCGCGCTGAAGGCGCTGGTGAAGCGCAAGGCCAGCGGCAAGACAATCGAGCTGCCGGAGCGCGACGAGCGCCCGAGCAACGTCGTCAGCTTGATGGACGCGCTGAAGCAGAGCCTGAAGGGACGCGGTGGGAAGAAGGCGGTGGCGAAGTCCCATGCGCGTCGTGCCACCGGCCGCCCGCGCAACGCGAAGAAGACGCAGCGCTCGACGACGCGGCAGAGGAAGGCGGGGTGATTTCGCCGCGCGCCCCACTCTCTGCCCTCATGGTGAGGAGGCGCGAAGCGCCGTCTCGAACCATGCAGGCCTCGCTGCCGCAGCCGGGCCTTCATCCTTCGAGACGCTCGTTCCGCGCTCCTCAGGATGAGGATCGAAAGCTAATCCCCCGCCTTCAGCCGGTACCCGATCCCGGTCTCCGTCAGCACATATTGCGGGCGTTCGGGATCGGCTTCGATCTTCTGGCGGAGCTGGCGGACATAGACGCGCAGATATTGCGCGTCGGTGAGCTCGTCCCAGAGCTCCTTGAGCAGGAAACGATGGGTCAGCACCTTGCCGGCGTGCTGCACCAGCACGCGCAAGAGATCGTACTCCTTCGGTGACAGCTTTATCTCGCGCTCGCCGACCTTGACGATGCGGCGCACGAGATCAACCGAGAGATCGCCGGTGCGGAACACCGGACGCTCGCCCTTGACCTGGAGCTGGTGCCGCAGCGCCGCACGCAGGCGCGCCAACAGCTCGTCCATGCCGAACGGCTTTGTCAGGTAATCGTCGGCGCCGAGATCGAGCGCCTGCACCTTGCCGGCCTCGTCGCCGCGGCTCGACAGCACCACGATCGGCACGCCTTCGTTGCGGCCGCGGATGGTGCGCAGCAATTCGTGGCCCTGGATGTCCGGCAGGCCGAGATCGAGAATGATCAGCGCGGGTTCTTCCGCGAGCTTCTCGAGCGCGGTCTTTCCGTTCGACGCTTCCAGGATCTCGTAGCCCTGCGTCGAGAGTCCCATCCGCAGCAATTTTCGGATTGGCGGCTCGTCGTCGATGACCAGAACCTTGATCGGGGCGGCACTCATGCGGCTGTATCCAATGCGTGGGTCCGTGCCGGAACGGGCAGCCGGATGGTGAGGATCGCGCCGCTGCGGTCGCCGCGGTTGGCGGCCGAGATCGTGCCCTGCATCGCCTCGACGAAGCCGCGGGAGATGGCGAGCCCCAGCCCGGTGCCGGGACGGACATGGTCGCCCTTCTGCACGCGATAGAACTTGTCGAACACGCTCTCGAGCTCGTCAGGCGGAATGCCGCCACCCTGATCGGCGATTTCTAGCACAACATGATTTCCCTCGCGCCGGCTGCGGATCGAGATCGTTGTATCGGGCAGCGAATATTTCGCGGCATTGTCGAGCAGATTGAACAGCACTTGCTCGAACAGCACGGCATCGAGCTGAAGCATCGGCAGATCGGCGGCCAGCACCAGCTCCACTTTGTGCGCCGTCAATATCTTGCTCGCACGCCGCAGCGCGCTGCCGACGATCTCGCCGAGATCGTGCAGTGCCGCGTTGGGCACGATGGCGCCGGATTCGAGCTTTGTCATGTCGAGCAGATTGGCGATGAAGCGGTTGAGGCGCTCGGACTCGTCGATCACGGTGGCGAGCAGATCGCGCTTCTCGGTGTCGGACAAGGCACCGGCGAGATCGCGCATGGTCGAGGCCGCGCCGAGCACGGAGGCCAGCGGCGTCTTGAGATCGTGCGAGATCGATGTCAGCAGCGCGGAGCGCAACCGCTCGGATTCGACGGTGCGCTTGACGCGATCCACGTCCTCGACCAGCAGCACGCGCTCGATTGCCAGTGCGCCCTGGTCGACGAGTGCATCGAGCAGCCGGCGCTGGTCCGGGGTCAGCAGCGGACCGGTGCGATCATTGTCGATACCGATGACGCCGATCGGACCACGCCCGGTGCGCATCGGCAGGAACAGCCGTTTGGCACCGGGCAGCGTGTCCGAGCCGCGGCCGGCGGGACGATCATTGCTCCAGGCCCAATTGGCGGCGGCGAGATCGGCCTGGTCGATCTGGTCCTCGGGCGGATAGCCGGACTTCACCGTGAGCAGGCCTTCCTCCGGCAGCAGCAGGACCACGCGAACCTTCAGCATCAGCGCAGTTTGATAGGCAGTTGCCCAGAGCACGTCGTCGAGCGTCCCGGTGCCCGTGAGCTTGCGGCTGAACGCATAGAGCTGCTCGGTCGTGCGGATGCGGCCGAGCGCGGTGTCCGCCTGCGTGCGCACCCGCCCGGCGACGTTCGACACCACGAACGCGATCAACATGAAAAAGAAGAACGCCGCGACATTGGTCGGGTCGGTAATCGTGAAAGTGTAGACCGGCGGCAGGAAGAAGAAGTTGTACGCCAGCGACGCCGCGACGCTCGCAAGGAGCGACGGCCACAACCCGTAGCGAACAGCCACGGCGACAACCGCGGTCAGGAACATCAGGTCGACGTTTTCGATGCCGAAATACGGCTTGATGGCCACCGCTGCGGCAAGGCCGAGCGCGGTGATCCCGAGCGCCTTCAAGTAGGGACGTGCATCAAACGCCTCTGCCCGTGCCGCCGTCTGAACCGCCGTCTTCGGCGCCGGCTCGGCCGCGAGCTCATCGCCGGGAATGACGTGAACGCTGATATTGCCGGAACTGCGCACGAGATCATGCACGACGGAGCCGCGCGTCAGTTCGAACCACCGCGAGCGCGTCGATTTCCCGATCACGATCTGGGTGACGTTGTTGCCTTGCGCGAAGTTGATGACGTCGTCGGCGATGCGGCGGCCGACAGCGGGGATGGTCAGCGCTTCACCGCCCAGCGATTCGGCAAGCCGCAGCGTATCGGCGAGACGATCGCGCTCCTCGTCCGAAAGCTGGAGCGACCGCCGGGTCTCGATCGAGATCGCGGTGAATTGCGCATGCAGCCGGTCGGCTAGCCGCTTGGTGTAGCGGACGAGCCCGGCCGCGCGCGGATCCTCGCTGATGCAGACGAGGATGCGCTCGCCCGCGGCCCAGGGGCCGGCGATGGCATTCGCCTGCATGTGATTGAGAAGCTGCTCGTCGACCCGCTCGGCCGTACGCCGCAGCGCCAGTTCGCGCAGCGCGGTCAGATTGCCCGGCGAGAAATAGTGCTCCAGCGCCCGCTCGGCCTGCTTGGGCACATAGACCTTGCCCTCCCGCAGCCGCTGGATCAAATCGTCGGGCGTGAGGTCGATCAGCTCGATCGCATCGGCGCGGTCGAATACCGAGTCGGGCACGGTCTCGCGCACCCGCACATGGGTGATCTGGGCGACGACGTCGTTCAGGCTCTCGATATGCTGGATGTTGACGGCGGTGTAGACGTCGATGCCGTGGGACAACAGCTCCTCGACGTCGAGATAGCGCTTGGGATGGCGGCTGCCGGCGGCATTCGTGTGAGCGAGCTCGTCAACCAGCGCGATTCGAGGGCGGCGCTCGATCACGGCATCGAGGTCCATCTCCTCGACGCTCTGGCCGCGGTAGTCGAACCTCTTGCGCGGCACCACCTCGAGCCCGCGCACCAGCGCCTCGGTCTCGGCGCGGCCATGGGTCTCGACAAAGCCGACCACCACGTCGATGCCCGCCTTGCGCCTGGCATGGGCGCTTTGCAGCATCTCGTAGGTCTTGCCGACGCCGGGGGCGGCGCCGACGAAGATCTTCAGCTTGCCGCTCGCGCTCTCCTCCCGGCGCGCGGCTTCAAGCAGCGCCTCAGGGGACGGACGTTGTTCGGGATCGCGGCGCTCTCGGACCATCAGGCCAATATAATCATCCGCCCGCCCCCAGCCTAGACCGCTACTTCGCGGTGGCGCGATCGAGCGCGAGGTTCAGTGCCAGAACGTTAACCCGCGGTTCGCCAATCAGGCCGAGCAAACGGCCCTGGGTGTTGGAGGCCACGAGCTGCTTGACCTGAGCGTCCGGCAGATTCCGCGCCTTCGCCACCCGCGGCACCTGAAATTCAGCCGCTTCCGGCGAGATGTCCGGGTCGAGGCCGCTGGCCGAGGTGGTGACCAGGTCGACCGGCACGGCGGCGTTCGGATTTTCAGCCTTCAACTTGTCCACATCCTCCTTGAGCCGGTCGGCCAGCGCCTTGCTGGTCGGGCCAAGGTTGGAGCCGCCCGAGTTGGCCGCGTTGTAGGGCGCCGACACCGTCTTGGTCGAATCATTCGGGTCCGGCGCCAAAGTCGCCGAAAGGCGGCCGTGGAAATATTTGTCCTCCTTGAACTCCTGCCCGATCAGGGCGGAGCCGATCACCTTGCCGTCCCGCTCGATCAGGCTGCCCTGCGCCTGTGAGGGGAAGATCGCACCGGCAATAGCGGTCATTGCGAGCGGATAGGCCAGGCCGGTGATGGCGGTGAGCACCAGCAGCAGGACGATGGCGGGGCGAATTTCTCTGAGCATGTTAGGTCTCCAAATCTTTCGTCACTGCGCGGGGCGCGGTGCGCCCCGCGGCGACGATCAAGCCAGATGCAAGGCGGTGACGACGAGGTCGATCGCCTTGATGCCGATGAAGGGAATCACGATGCCGCCGAGGCCGTAGATCAGGAGGTTGCGCCTCAGCAATGCGCCGGCACCGACCGCGCGATAGGCCACGCCCTTCAGCGCCAGCGGGATCAGCGCGATGATGACCAGCGCGTTGAAGATGATCGCCGACAGGATGGCGCTCTGCGGGCTCGACAGGTTCATGACGTTGAGCACGTTGAGCTGCGGGTAGAACGCCAGGAACATCGCCGGGATGATCGCAAAATACTTTGCGACGTCGTTGGCGATCGAGAACGTGGTCAGCGCGCCGCGCGTCATCAGCAGCTGCTTGCCGATCTCGACCACCTCGATCAGCTTGGTCGGGTTGGAATCGAGGTCGACCATGTTGCCGGCCTCGCGGGCGGCCTGGGTGCCGGTGTTCATGGCGACGCCGACGTCGGCCTGGGCGAGCGCGGGCGCGTCGTTGGTGCCGTCGCCGCACATGGCGACCAGCTTGCCCTTGGCCTGCTCGTCGCGGATCAGCTTCAGCTTGTCCTCGGGCGTTGCCTGCGCGAGGAAGTCATCGACGCCCGCCTCCGCCGCGATCGCAGCGGCTGTCATCGGGTTGTCGCCGGTGATCATGATGGTGCGGATGCCCATGCGGCGCAGTTCTGCGAAGCGCTCGCGGATGCCGCCCTTGACGATGTCCTTGAGCTGGATGACGCCGAGCAGCTTGCCGTCCTTGGCGACCGCAAGCGGCGTTCCGCCTGCTTTCGAGATCTCGTCGGCAATGGTCTGGACTTCACGGCCGGCGTCGGAAAGCACTGCAGGCTGGATGGCGCGCGCGGTGTTGCCGGAGGCAACGGCCAGCGGCGCACCGCCGCCGACATAGTTGAGCATGGCATCGACCGCGCCCTTGCGCACCGACGAGCCGCCGGCATCGACACCGCTCATGCGGGTTTGTGCCGTGAACGGAATGAAGGTGGCGCCAAGCTCGGCCATATCCCGGCTGCGAATAGAATACTTCTCCTTCGCCAGCACGACGATGGAGCGGCCTTCCGGGGTCTCGTCGGCGAGCGAGGCGAGCTGGGCTGCGTCCGCGAGCTCCTGCTCGGTGACGCCGCGCACAGGACGGAACGCGGTGGCCTGACGGTTGCCGAGCGTGATCGTACCGGTCTTGTCGAGCAGCAGCGTGTCGACGTCACCGGCAGCCTCGACCGCGCGGCCGGACATCGCCAGCACGTTGAAGCGGACCAGGCGGTCCATGCCGGCGATACCGATCGCCGACAGCAGCGCGCCGATCGTGGTCGGGATCAGCGTCACGAACAGTGCGACCAGCACGACCACCGAGATCGAGCCGCCGGCATAAGCCGCATAGCTCGGAATGGTGACGGTGGCGAACACGAAGATGATGGTGAGGCCGGCGAGCAGGATGTTGAGCGCGATCTCGTTCGGCGTCTTCTGCCGCTCGGCGCCCTCGACCAGCTTGATCATGCGGTCGATGAAGGTCGAGCCTTGCGCGGCCGTAATGCGGACGCGGATCCAGTCGGACTGCACCTGCGTGCCGCCGGTCACCGCCGACCGGTCGCCGCCGGACTCGCGGATCACCGGCGCGGACTCGCCGGTGATGGCGGCTTCGTTGACGGAGGCCACGCCCTCGATCACCTCGCCGTCGGATGGGATGACGTCACCTGCCTCGACCAACACGATGTCGCCGACCTTCAGGCTGGTGCCCGGCACCAGCGTGAAGGCCTGGCCCGCGCCGCTCAGGAGCTTGGCCTGGCTCTCGGTGCGGGTCTTGCGCAACGATTCGGCCTGTGCCTTGCCGCGGCCTTCGGCCACCGCTTCGGCGAAATTGGCGAACAGCACCGTGAACCAGAGCCAGAGGATGATCTGGAAGGTGAAGCCGAGATTCTCGCCGCCGGCGACGAGGTCGCGCAGGAAGATCACCGTGGTGAGCGCGGCCACGATCTCGACCACGAACATCACGGGGTTCTTGATCATCAGCCGCGGGTCGAGCTTGGTGAAGGACGCGCTGATCGCGGGCAGAACGATCTTGGGATCGAGCATTGCCGACATCGGGGCACGTTTTTGCAGTTTCATCGTATCCATGGAGGTCACTCCAAACAATCAGAAGACGTTGCCGGCGTTCATCGCGAGTTGCTCGACGATCGGGCCGAGCGCGAGTGCCGGGAAGAAGGTCAGGCCGCCGATGATCAGGATCACGCCCACGACGAGGCCGACGAACAGCCCACCCGTGGTCGGGAACGTGCCCGCCGACGGCGGGATCGACTTCTTGGCGGCCAGCGAGCCCGCAATCGCCATCGCCGGAACGATCATGAAGAACCGGCCGACGAACATCGCGGATGCGAGCGTGAGGTTGTAGAACAGCGTGTTGCCGGTGAGGCCCGCGAAGGCCGAGCCGTTGTTGCCGGTCGCCGAGGTGAAGGCGTAGAGCACCTCGGTGAAGCCATGCGGGCCGGCATTCGCCATGGAGGCGACCGCCGCCGGATAGACCACGCCGACCGCGGTCCAGCCGAGATACATCAGCGGCAGCACCAGGATCGCGAGCATCGCCATCTTGACCTCGCGCGCCTCGATCTTCTTGCCGACATATTCCGGTGTGCGGCCGACCATCAGGCCGGCGACGAAGATCGCGAGCACGACGAACAGCAGCATGCCATAGAGGCCGGCGCCGACGCCGCCGATGATGACTTCGCCGAGCTGCATGTTGATCAGCGGGATCATGCCGCCGAGCGCGGTGAAGCTGTCATGCATGGCGTTGACCGCGCCGCAGGAGGCAGCCGTGGTCACCACGGCGAACAGCGAGGATGCGACGATGCCGAAGCGGACTTCCTTGCCCTCCATGTTGCCGCCGGTGAGGCCGAGCGCATGCATCATCGAGGTGCCGTTGGCTTCCGCCCAGTAGGTGATGGAGACACCGGCGATGAACAGCACGCCCATCACCGCGAAGATCGCCCAGCCCTGGCGCTGGTTGCCGACCATGCGGCCGAACACATTGGTCATGGCCGCGCCGATCAGGAAGATCGAGAGCATCTGCACAAGATTCGACAGCGCGGTCGGGTTCTCGAAGGGATGGGCGGCGTTGGCATTGAAGAAGCCGCCGCCATTGGTGCCGAGCATCTTGATCGCGACCTGCGAGGCCACCGGGCCGACCGCGATGGTCTGCTTGGCGCCTTCGAGCGTCGTAGCCTCGACGTAATCACCGAGCGTCTGCGGGATGCCCTGCCAGACCAGGAACAGCGTGTAGACGACGCAGATCGGCAGCAGCACGTAAAGTGTCGTGCGGGTGACGTCGACCCAGAAATTGCCGACCGTGCGCATCGAGGCGCGCGAGAATCCGCGGATCATGGCCACCGCGAGCGCGATGCCGGTCGCCGCCGACAGGAAATTCTGGTGTGTCAGGCCGAGCATCTGCACGAGATAGGATACCGTGCTCTCGCCGCCGTAATTCTGCCAGTTGGTGTTGGTGATGAAGGAAATCGCGGTGTTGAAGGAGAGATCCTGGGCGACCGCGCCCTGCCCGGCCGGGTTGAAGGGCAACACCGCCTGAAGCCGCATCACGCCGTAGATGATGAGGAAGCCGCCGACATGGAACAGCAGCATCGAGACCGTGTAGGTCAGCCAATGCTGCTCGCGCCTCTCTTCGACGCCGGAAAACCAGTAGATGCCGGCCTCGATCGGCCGCAGCACCGGCGACAGGAACGTCCGCTCGCCGTTGAACACAGCCGTCATGTATCCGCCGAGCGGTTTTGTCAGCGCGACGATAATCGCGCAAAAGAGAATGATCTGGAGCCAACCGATCATAGTCATGGCATCAACCCTTTAGGACGTTTGACCTGCGCAGGAGCGGCAGGATCAGGGCAAGCAGGCACGCCACCAGCGCGGCGTCCGCGAGCAGCAATTCGAGAAGCAGCAGCACGGGTCAGAACCGCTCGGGCCGCAGCAGCGCATAAGTGAGGTAGAACAGGAGACCGAGCGAGACGACGGCGGCGAGCGAATAATCGAAGGTCATGGTCCGCTCCCTCACAGCCGTTCGCAGGCGTAGGTGTAGCCGATCGCGAGCGCGAAGAAGCCAAAGCCCAGCGCCAGCATCAGAATGTCCATCATGGGAATGCTCCTCGTTGCGGCTTTATGTCGGACGCAACCGTTTCTCAGGCGTCCGGCGAGCGCGTGGAACGAAGGAAATGCAAAGCATTTCCACGGCACCAGCCGGGACTTTTGACCGTGTTGAAGTGCCACCACCGGCATAGGTTTTCGAGATGAGGCCTATGGCGAAGTTATATGAATTCCATAAAGGCCGGCACGTCGTGGCTGTCCGCCATGTGGCACCGACACTGTATTCCGGGCGGCCGTTCCGAGCAGGCAGCGCAGCGACACAAGCCACCGTTGCTTTCACTACCGTTGTTAAGGCAGGCCATGGCCAGGGTCTTTTCAAAAAGCCCTGCTTCTATAAGCCTCGACCTTCGGCGGCGACGGCGGCCGAGGATCTGTCGCTCTTATCCGGAAGATTCCGTGCACTTATGAAATCCTTATATCTCCCGTCCCGTCCCCATCTCGTTTTCAAATGCGCTTCCAGCCATCTTGGAGAGGCCGGCCGACTGACCGACGCCAATTCCAGGAGGCCAGACATGACCGCCGTTCTCCGACGCCTTGCCCCACCTTCCCTCAACCAACTGCTTCGCGCGGCACCGGCAATGACGCGTCCGCTGATGCTCGACATCATCGATCAGGCCTGCCGGCGCTTCCCGTCGCGCGGGCGGAGCGAGCGCAGTGCGCGCATCATGCGCCTGGTCGATGCCGAGGCCTGGACCGACGCCGCGCTGGCGCTGATCGAGTTCGAGCTGCCGCTGTGGCAGGTCCGCCGCATCGCCTATGACGAGGGCGAGTGGCATTGCGCGCTGTCGCGCGAGCGCGAATTGCCGGACTGGCTCGACGCCGCTGTCGAAGCCCGGCATGCCGATCTCGCACTTGCCTTGCTGTCGGCCTTCATCGAAGTACAGGCATTGGCCGTGGAGGTATCGCGGCCGAGCGTTCCCACCGTGCGCCCCGCCCCGGACCCGCTCTATCAGCCGGTCGCTTGCGAGAATTTCAGCTAGGCCAAGCGGAGGTTCGCGCCTTGCCGCAATCTTCAGACATGTCGCGGGGCCTCAGCCCGACGCGGTTGATCGCGCGCTTTGCCGTCCGCATCGCACTGCTCGTCGCCTTTGCAGCCTTCGGCAGCGTCGGCTTTGCACGCAGCCTCTCCGCCCTGCTCTGGATGTCGATCATCCTGTGCGCCCTCGCCGGCCTCGTCAGGCGCGAGCCGCTGTTCGGTGCCGTCCTCAATCATTGGGACGAGGGCGTTGCCTTCGGCGCCCTGTTCGCGCTGGTTCAGGTCGTCAACGAGCTGGCCTGAACATCGGGCTTTATGACCTTCCTATGAGATCGTCGCGCAGCCTCACTCGAAATCATATTCGCTTGAAAAGATATTGATCGGGTGGTCGCGGGACACGCACCCGCCGCCCGCGTCAATCGGAAGGAATACGAAAGTGAAACTCGTCGAACCTCCCTCGTGCAGCTCTCCCTCGACCATCGTCTTCATCGGCCGCAACCACAGGGGACAGTGGGTCGCCCAGCAGCAGAACGGCCTCTACGGTGGCCTCTTCGTCAACCGCGCCCAGGCCATCAAATATGCGCTGTTCGAAAACGGACAGCATCCCGAGACCATCATCGAGCTGCCACGCGAGATCGAGCTCGACATGGGCAGCAGGCCCGATGCCGCCGCTCCCAAGCGCGCCGCCTGAGTTCCTCGGCAAAAACCATGTTCATCCCACCCTCCGCCTGGTTCACCGGGTTCATACCGGACCTGCCGACGCCGTTCGATTCGGCCGACGCGATCGACCTGAAGGCGTTCGCCGCGCTCTGCGAGCGTCAGATCGCAGCCGGCGTACCCGCGCTGGTGGTGTGTGAGACCGCCGGCGAGGCACCGACGCTCTCGCCGGCCGAGCAGGCGCTGATCATTCGCACCGCGGTCGATGTCGCGCGTGGCCGCGTGCGGATCATCGCCGGCGCCGTGTCGAATTCAACGAGCCACGCCATCGAACTCGCGCGGCGCGCGGAGGCCGCCGGCGCCGATGCCGTGATGTCGGTGGTGCCCGCCTACAACAAGCCGATGCAGGACGGAATGCTCGCGCACTTCCGCGCCATTGCCGGCGCGATCGGCCTGCCCGTGATCCTGCACGACGTACCCTCCCGCACGCTGCGGCCGCTCGCCGACGAGACGCTTCTGCGCCTCGTCGAATCGCGCCAGTTCGTCGGCCTGCGCGATGCGACCGGCGACATCACCCGCCCGATGCGCCTGTCCCGCCGCCTGCCTGCCGGCTTCCGCTGTCTATCCGGCGACGACACCACCGCATTCGGCTTCATCGCGGACGGCGGCGATGGCGCGATCTCGGAGGTCGCCAACATCGCGCCGGATCTCTGCCGCACGATTTTTTCACATGTCAGGCAGGGCCGGCTGCAATCCGCCCGGTACCTGCACAGGCGCCTGATCCCCTTGATCGCCTGCCTCGGGAAGGAGAGCCCGGCCGCACTTAAATGTGCACTCGGCGTGCTTGGCCTGATGTCGCCCGCCACAAGGCTTCCGATCGTTCCGCTGGACGCAGCCGCGCAGAGGGAAGTGGTACGCGCATTCGCCGCGATCGCCGACGAGGAGCTGATCGACCGCGTCGGCGCCTGAGGCGTCGCACGGCATCCGGGTATCCCCATGCGGCAATCAATCGAAAGGCCTCACAGGCTGCTCCGCGCCTGGCAGCTCGCGCTGCTGCGATTTGCCGTGACGCTCGATGAGTCCGACAGGCTTAATGTCGCCGCGCTCGCGGCGGACCTCGATCATCTGGGCGGCGGCGCCAGGGACTCCCTCCACTTCTTTCGGCGGACCAGCTCGCAACTCTGTGCGGCCATCAGCGGGCAGCGGCAGAGTGTGGAAGCGACGCTGGAATGCTTCTGCAAGCAGATCGATGAACCGCGGCTGCGGAACGCCTTTGCCGCAGCGATCGGGATGACGCATTTGGATCCTGCGCCGTCTCAGGCCCGGCCGAAGCGGAACCCCGGTCTCTTCAGAGGGCTGCCGGCGCGACGGTCGGCATCATTGTAGCATTCCTATACTGGTGCCTCGGCGCTCATCTCGCAATCCTACGCAACGATGGACATCATACGAGGCAGATTGCGGCGGCCTCGGCCACCGCCACGCTGACGAAGGAATGCAGACATGTCGATGCTGACACATGGCGCTGAGCGCTCCCTTGGCTGGGCCGAACGCCCCGCACGGATCTCGCCGGAGCGCAAGGCACAGCTCAAGCGCCTCGCGCTCAGCGCGCTGACCCTGCTCTCGATGGGCAGCGTGCTCGCAGCGCTGATCGCGCTGAAGACCGCGATCTATGTCTGGCACCTCCACGCCTGACGGCATGGGAGACCATCATGACCTTGCAGATGTGTGAGGAAGCCGCCATGGCCGCGATCGCCCTTCAAGCCGCGCGTCGCCAGCCCGAGCGACCGACAATCGCCGCGTCCGCGGCGTGCCTTGGACCGATCGACCCGGATGTCATCAGCACCGCCATCCCCGCCTTCTTCATCGGGCGCAACGGCGCCGGCCTCTGGGTCGCGCGCGAGGCGCATGGACGCATCGGCGGTCTCTTCCTGTTCAAGAGCTCCGCGGTCGACTTCGCCAACCGGCAGAGTGGGCCCGCAAGATGCGCGCTGGTGTTTCCCGCCGAGACCTTCGAGCTCGATATCGAGAACCGCGGCAATCCGCTGATTGCGCTGGCGGAGGGCGCGAGGCGGCTCCTGGCCCGCGCGGCGGCAAGGCTGCGGACATGATCGAGCTCAAGATCGCCATCCTGGTTGCGGTGATGGGTGCATTGCTGCTCGGCCTGCGCATCGGCGTCGCGCCTGCCACGGACAAGTAGCATGCAGCTCCTCAAGGGAAATCTGGAGCAGGCGGTCACGACAACGATCCTGACCATGACGCTGAGCCTGATCTGGGGCGCGGTCCTGACAATCGTGATCACGCTCGTGGCACGCGGGCTGGGAGTTTAGAACCCGGCACATCGATGGACCGTGAATTGACCATGGCTGCCTACGAGGCGAGCAGCTGGGTACGTAGCGCCGTCGCGATGCCCGCGTGAGGCCGCGTATCCCCGCGAAAAGATCTGGCCGATCTGGCGCTATTTCACGGAACCGTGTAGATCGGTTTCATGAGCACAAGCAGCGTCAACGTCGTCGCCCACCCCCTGGTCCAGCACAAGCTCTCCCTCATGCGGGAGAAGGACCGCTCGACCAAGAGTTTTCGCGAGATCCTGAACGAGATCGGGATGCTGCTCGGCTACGAGGTGACGCGCGATCTGCCTTTGGAGCTGGTGGAGATCGAGACGCCGATCTCGCCGATGCGGGCACCGAAGATTGCCGGCAAGAAGCTCACGCTGGCGCCGATCCTGCGCGCCGGCGTCGGCTTCCTCGACGGCATGCTGGCGCTGATGCCCTCGGCGCGCATCGCCCATATCGGGCTCTACCGCGACCCCGAGACATTGCAGGCCGTGGAATATTACTTCAAGGCGCCGCAGGACCTGTCCGACCGCACCGTGATCCTGATGGACCCGATGCTGGCGACCGGCAACTCGGCCTGCGCCGGCGCCTCCCTGCTCAAGGCGCGCGGCGCCCGCGACATCCGCTTCGTCTGCCTTCTGGCCGCGCCCGAAGGCATCGCGCAGTTCCAGAGCGAGCATCCCGACGTGCCGATCTGGACCGCCGCGATCGACGAGCGGCTCAACGACCACGGCTACATCGTGCCGGGCCTGGGCGATGCCGGCGACCGGATGTTCGGCACCAAGTAGACAGGTCTGCGCGATCGGGTTAGTCCGGTTGCCATGAGCGTCAACCAATTTTCGCTTCAATCGCTGATCGGCACCGAAGGCGCCGAGCCCGCCTTCGTGTTTGACGGCAGGCCGGTCTCGCGCGCGGAATTCTCCGGGAAGGTCGAGCAGACCGCCGCATGGCTTGCCGCGCAAGGCATCGGCCGGGGCGACGTGGTCGCGGTCTGGCTGGTCAACCGGGTCGAATGGATCGCACTGCTGTTCGCCGCCGCCCGCTGCGGTGCGATCGTCGCCTCGGTCAATACCCGCTACCGCAGCGCGGAAGTCGGCCATCTGCTCAAGGTGTCCGGCGCCAGGCTGATGGTGGTCGAGGCCGCGTTCCGCTCGATCGATTTTGCCGCCATCCTCGCCGGGGTCACCAGGGACGAAGTGCCCGCGCTGCAAAGGCTCGCGGTGGTTGGCGGGGATGCGATCCCCGCACACTGGCCCTGTGTGCGCTTCGATGCGTTCGAGACGTCCTATCCGCCAGCACCGCCGGCGCGGGACGAGGTCGATCTGCCGGTGCTGCTCTACACGACATCGGGCACGACCAAGGGACCGAAGCTCGTCGCGCATTCGCAGCGGACGCTCGCCACGCACGCCGCCTCCGTCGCCAAGGCGCTGAAACTCTCGCCACAGCGCCATTCGCTGCTGGCCATGCTGCCGTTCTGCGGCACCTTTGGCATGACCAGCCTGCTCGGCTTCATCGCAGCCGGCGCGACCATCCATGTGCTCGATGCTTTCGAGGCGGCATCAGCGTCGAAGGTCCTTGGCGAACACAAGATCACGCACGCCTTCGGCTCCGACGAGATGTTCCGCCGCATCCTCGCGCTCGCCGACACACCACGGCCATTCCCGCATCTCGAAGTCTGCGGCTTCGCCGCGTTCCAGCCCGGCTGGCGTGAACTCGCCGCGGAGGCCGAGGCGCGCGGCATGCCGCTGTTCGGCCTCTACGGTTCGAGCGAGGTGCAGGCGCTGTTCTCGATCGCCCGCTCCGGTGATGCCTTCGCCGCTCGCATCGAAGGCGGCGGCTGGCCGATGTCTCCCGACGCGAAGGTGCGCGTGCGCGACACTGAGACCGGGGAGCTGGCGGCGCAAGGCGTCTCCGGCGAGATCGAGATCAGCGCGCCCTCGCGCTTCCTCGGCTATTTCAACAACCCGGATGCGACGCACGACGCGATCACCGCGGACGGCTTCTTCCGCACCGGCGACATCGGCCGGATGCGCAGCGACGGCGCCTTCGTCTACGAGACCCGCGCGGGCGATGCGATGCGGCTCGGCGGCTTCCTGGTTGCGCCCGGCGAGATCGAGGACGAGCTCAAAGCCTGCACGGGGGTTGCCGACGCCCAGGTTGTCGCGGTCGATCTTAGGGGTCAGGCGCGCTGCGTCGCCTTTGTGATTCCGGCCGAGGAGCCGCCGCAGCAGGAGATGCTGGTGGCCCGCCTGCGCGAGCGGCTGGCCGGCTATAAGGTGCCGGCACGAATCTATATCGTCGACGCTTTCCCCGTCACCGACAGCGCCAACGGTGTGAAAATCCAGCGCGCCCGGCTTCGCGCCATGGCAATGGAACGGATCGCCGCCGAATAGGCCCGCCTGTTTCAGATGGCTCGCCAGATTCTAGCGCGCGGCGCGAAGTTGTGCCGACAGCGCATCGCGGTGCCCGGGCGCCGCGATCGCGACCATGCGGCGCGCGCGCTCGGCAAGTCCGCAACCACGCAGCTCTGCAACGCCCCATTCGGTCACGATGGCATCGACATCGGCGCGCGGCGTCGTCACGGTCTCCACATGGACGACAATGCGGCTGGTCCCGTCGGACGCCGTCGCCGGCAGCGCGATGATCGCCCTGCCCCCGGGCGATGCATTGGCACCGCGCACGAAATCGAGCTGCCCGCCGATGGCGCCGATCGCGACGCCGTTAAGCGTTTCGGAGTTGACGCTGCCATCGAGCCCGACCTGGAGCGCCGAGTTGATCGCGACCAGCCGGTTGATCCACGCCAGCACATTCTGGCCGTGCGTATATGACGTCGGCCGCACCGAAACCGCCTTGTTCTCGTGCACGAAGCGATAGAGCCGCTTCGTGCCGATCACCTGGTTCGTCACCGTGGTCCCGGCATCGATTCCCTTCTCTGCATTCGTCACCGCGCCGCGCTCGATCAGGTCGACAACGGCGTCATTGATCAGGCCGGAATGGATGCCGAGATTGCGGGCATGGGAGAGCGAGGACAGGATCGCGTCCGGAATGCGTCCCACACCGAACTGAAGCGTACTGCCGTCGGCGATCAGGCTCGCCGCATGCGCGGCGATCAGCCGGGAGATGTCATCGATCGGGGGCGAGGCCAATTCCACCGGCGGGCGCCGGGCCGGCACACGCAAATGGATCGGCACGTCCTCGGGCCATTCCGCCCCGAACGTAAGGGGCGCATCCGGATTGATCTCGGCGATGACCACTCGCGCGCCCCGTGCGGCATCGATGACATAATCGTTGGAGAGGCTTGCGCTCAATCGACCATCGCCGGACTCGGCGAGTTGCACCAGCACCACATCCGCACGATGGCGCCGTGAGGCGAAATCGGCGCAGAAGGCGCTGTAGTTGCTCGGGATCACGTCGAGCCGTCCCGCTTTCGCGAGCCGCCGCGCATTCCCGATCACGCCATAGCTCTGGAACGAGATGTTGGGCGCGCACGCGGCGGAAAACGTGTCGGAGAATATTGGACCGACCATCATGCGGAACGCCGGCAGATGCCCGGCTTGCGCGACCAGCGCTTCGGTCAGGGTGACCGGCTCAGCCGTTGCCTGCCCGCACACGACACGGTCGCCCTCCCGGATCAGGCCGGAGAAGTCGAGGTTCATTGGCGTCCCCGCTAAGCGATCCGCGCGAAGACTAGTAAGACTTCGCCAGCCCGAGCACCTTTTCCGCGATGAAGCTGAGCGCGAGCTGCGGGCTGACCGGCGCGATGCGCGGGATCAGGACCTCGCGCAGATAACGCTCGACGTGGAATTCCTTGGCATAGCCGAAGCCGCCATGGGTCATCACTGCCTGCTCGCAGGCATGGTAGCCGGCTTCGCCTGCGAAATATTTCGCGGCGTTCGCGCCAGCGCCGCAAGGCAAGCCCTTGTCGTATTGCCAGGCTGCCTGCATCACCATCAGCCAGGCCGCCTCGAGCTCGACCCAGTTCACCGCGAGCGGATGCTGGATGCCCTGGTTCTTGCCGATCGGACGGTTGAACACCACGCGCGTCTTGGCGTATTCGGTCGCGCGCGACAGCGCGAGCTTGCCGAGGCCGACCGCTTCCGCCGCGATCAGGATACGCTCGGGGTTCATGCCTTCGAGGATGTACTGAAAACCCTTGCCCTCTTCGCCGATGCGGTCCTCCATCGGGATCTCGAAATCCTCGAAGAACAGCTCGTTGGAATCGACGATCTTGCGGCCCATCTTCTCGATCTCGTGGACCTTGATCTTCTTGCGGTCGAAATCCGTGTAGAAGAGGCTGAGGCCATGGGTCGGCGACCGCACGTCCTCCAGCGGCGTGGTGCGCGCCAGCAGCAGGATCTTGTGCGCGACCTGCGCGGTGGAGATCCACACCTTCTGGCCGTTGACGATGTAGCGGTCGTTCTTGGCGACGGCACGGGTCTTGAGTTGCGTGGTGTTGAGGCCGGTGTTGGGCTCGGTGACGGCGAAGCACGCCTTCTCGCGGCCCTCGACCATCGGCGGCAGCATGCGCTTGCGCTGCTCCTCGGTGCCGAACACCACGACGGGGTTGAGCCCGAAGACGTTGATGTGCACCGCGGAGGCGCCGGACATGCCGGCGCCGGATTCCGCGATGGCGCGCATCATGATCGCGGCCTCGGTGATGCCGAGCCCGGAGCCGCCATATTCCTCCGGCACGCAGATGCCGAGCCAGCCGGCATCGGCCATCGCCTTGTGGAAGTCGTGCGGGAAGCCGCCGTCGTGGTCCTTCTTCAGCCAATAGGCGTCGGGAAAGTCCTCGCAAACTTTTGCGACGGCGGCACGAATGGCTTCCTGCTGATCGGTGAGCGCGAAATCCATGATGGTCTCCTTATGGAGGCTCGTTGGGCCTAGCGCCCCATCTGCGAGGGCAGCAAGAGAATGATCGAGGGAAACGCCACCAGGATCGCGATTGCGATCAGGTGCGCGATGAAGTGCGGGAAGGTGCCGTGGAACACTTCCGCCACCGGCCGCTTGGCATAGCGAGCAACGATGAAGCAGTTGAGCCCGACCGGCGGCGTGATCATGCCGACTTCTGCGGTGACGATTTTGATGACGCCGAACCAGATCGGATCAAAGCCCAGCGTCTTGATCAGCGGCAGCACGATCGGCACGGTCAGCACCAGGATCGCGATCTGGTCCATGAACGAGCCGAGCACGATGTAGCCGCACAGGATCAATGTAATGATCACCCAGCGCGAGGCCGGAAGGCTGCCGATCCAGGCGACGAGGTCCTGCGTGACATGGGTCAGCGTGAAGAAATAGCCGAAGATCGAGGCACCGACCAGGATCATGATGATCATGCAGGTGCCGTGGCAGGCGCGCAGCAGCGTCGCATAGAGCGAGGACGGCGTGATCTTGCCCTTGACGATGGCGAGCAGGAAGGCGCCGAACGCGCCGAAGGCGGAGGCTTCCGTCGGCGTTGCGACGCCGAGATAGATCGTGCCTGTCACGATCGAGAACAGCACCACCATCGGCGAGACCTGCCACAGCAGCGCAAACTTCTCGCGCCACGGTACAGACTTCGCGGCCGGTGCGCGCGAAGGATCCTGCCAGACCAGGAAGTAGATCGTGGCCATGATGGTGAACGTGACCAGGATCGCCGGGATGATGCCGCTGATCAGCAGCTTGCCGATGTTTACCTCCGCCAGCAGGCCGAAGATGACGAGCGCAACGCTGGTCGGCAGCAGCATCGACAACGTGCCCGAGATCGCAACGACGCCGGCCGCCATCTTCGGCTCGTAGCCCTGGCGGATCATCGCCGGCAGGCTGGTCGAGGACAGCGTCGCGGCGGAAGCGGTCGAGGTGCCGCAGATCGCGCCAAAACCGGCGCCGGCGAGCGCGGTTGCCATGCCGAGGCCGCCGGGAATGCGGCCGACCCAGGCCGAAGCGGTCTTGAACAGATCGTCCGCGACACCCGACAGCAGCACGAGGTCTGCCATCAAGAGAAACATCGGAATGGTGATCAGCTCGTAGGCCGAGACGGTCGAGAGCGGCGCTGTCTGCAGGATGCCGAACAGCGTGGGCCATCCGCCAACCATGACGAGGCCGACCGAGCCGGAGAAAGCCATGGCAAAGCCGACGGGCGTGCCGAGGGCAAGCAGGCCGAACAGCAGGGCGAGAACGATGAAAGGTGTCATGGGGATATCGCCCGTTACTCGAAGCCGCGTGCTTCGCCGACGCCGGTCACCGGCGGCAGCGGATAGAGGTCGCGGCCGCTGACGAGGCTCAGCACATTGCCGACGAGCTGCAGCGCCAGCCGCAGCACCAGCACGCCGCAGCCGAACGGCACCAGCGCCGCCGAAATCCAGGTCGGCCAGGGGATCGCGCCGGAGAGCACGTCGTGCTGCTCGTAATTCTCCAGCGCGCGCTCGAACCCGACCTTGCAGATCAGGATGAATACGAACAGGCCGGCGAGCGCCGTGACGATCTCGGACAACCGTCGCCCCGTCAGCGAGAAGCGCGACAAGAGGATGTCCACGCCGACATGGACATGCTCACGCAGCGCGTCCGACAGCGTGAAGAAGAACACGCCAGCGAGGAGATAGAGCCCGATCAGATCATAGGTGAAGGAGAAAGGGCTGTTCAGCGCGTAACGCATGAACACGTCGGTCACCACCAGCAGCATGATCACGAACATGAACACCACCGCGATCACCGTCAGCGCGCGCTCCAGCGCGCCGAGCACATCTCCTGCCCGTTTGATCACCTCTAGCGCCTCCCTGTTGGATGTCGGACTACCTGGCGCTCTACTTGGCGCCGCCCGCGGCGAGCAGATCGTCGAACTCCTTCAGCGCGGCAGACGCCTGCTTGCCGCGGCTGTCGAGCCCGCTCGCCCACTCCTTGCCGACGCCCTTGAGCTTGTCCTTGATCTCGGTGCGCGTCGCCTCCGGCAGCGGATCGAAGCTGATGCCTTCGTCCTGCATTTGCTTCCTGGTGACTTCGCCTTCCTTTTCGACGCCGGCGCAGGCTTGCGGCGTAATCGCCTCCGAAGCCTCGTTCATCGCCTTCTTCACGTCGTCGGGTAGCTTGTCCCAGACCGACTGGTTGATGGAGTAGGCAACGATGAAGCTGCCGAAGCTGACGCCTTCGGTGGCGTGCTTGACCAGCTTGTCGAGGCCGTATGAGACGACGCTGTCGAGCGGGAACAGCAGGCCGTCCATGGTGCCGCGCGACAGCGACTCATAGGCATCGGGCGCAGCCATGCGCACCGGCACGGCGTTGAGCGCACGCAGCGTCAGGTCCTGCGCGCCGCCGGTGGTGCGCAGCTTCAGGCCCTGCATGTCCTTGGTGGTTTCCACCTTCGACTTGACGGTCCACACCTGGTAGGGCGGCAGCACTACGGCGAGCAGCAGCTTGATCTTGTTCGGCGCGTATTCCTGCTTGGCCAGAATGCCTTCGCGCGCAGCCTTCCAATAAGCCATCGTGCCCTGGCACGCAGTCTCGAACGCACCCGGCAATTGCGCGACCTCCGACAGCGGCATCTTGTCGGAGACGTAGGACGGTCCGATGTAGCCGATATCGACCACGCCGGACTGGGTGAGCCGCAGCATGTCCGCCGCCTTGCCGATCTGCTGGTTCGGATAATAGGTGAAGGTCACCGCACCGTTGGTGCGCCTTGTGACGTCGTCCATCCAGGGCTTCAGCATCAGGCGGACGAGATAGTGACCGGCGGGGAAGCTATCGGCGACCTTCAGCTCCAGGGCCTGCGCCTGCAGCGTCGAGACCGGCAGCGAGAGAGCGAGCACTGCTGCAGCCCGGACCAGATTCTTCTTCATGTCGTTCTCCTTGACGCGTCCCCACGCCGAACGCGGCAGCGAATTGCTGCGGCGCCGTCCGGCCCTCGCTCTATTTCTTGCTTGAAAATGTACATATAGGTGAATTTATCTGTCAAGTATATGAATTATTCATGGAGCCATGCGCCGTAAACTGGAGTCGCCGAATTGACACCGCTATTTTATGAACTCTAACTTCACGTATATGAATTTATCCAACGAGGCCTCATGGGACCGCTCGCCGGCTTCACCATTCTCGACCTGACCTCGGTGCTGATGGGCCCCTACGGCACCCAGGTGCTGGCGGACATGGGCGCCGACGTGATCAAGGTCGAAAGCCCTGAGGGCGACATCGTTCGCCAGATCGGTCCCGGCCGCACGCCCGGCATGGGCGGGATGTTCCTCAATGCCAATCGCGGCAAGCGCAGCATCGTGCTCGACCTGAAGAAGACGGAAGGCCGCGACACCTTGCTGCGGCTGGCGAAGCACGCCAACGCGCTCGTCTACAACGTGCGCCCACAGGCAATGGCGCGGCTCGGCCTCGACTACGAGACACTTCGCGAGATCAACCCCGCGCTCATCTATGTCGGCGCGTTCGGCTACGGCCAGTCCGGGCCCTATGCCGCAAAGCCCGCCTATGACGATCTCATCCAGGGCGCCGCCACGATTCCGACGCTGCTTGCGGCGGCCGGCGACGGCACGCCGCGCTACGTCCCCGTCACCATCGCCGACCGCATCGTCGGCCTGATGTTGATCAATGCGATCATGGGCGGGCTGATGCATCAGAGCCGCACCGGCGTTGGCCAACGCATCGACGTGCCGATGTTCGAATCGATGACGGAGTTCGTGCTGGTCGATCATCTGGGCGGCCTCACCTACGATCCGCCGCTCGACCATGGCGGCTATGCCCGCCTGCTGTCGCGCTATCGCCGCCCCTACAAGACCAGTGACGGCTATCTCTGCGTCCTCATCTACAACGACAAGCACTGGCGCAGCTTCTTCGAGGCGATCGGACAGCCGCATTTCCTCGATCAGCCGCGCTTCGCCAACCACGCCGCGCGGACGAAGCACATCGACGAGATCTACGAGGAGATCGGCCACATCTTCCTCACACGCACCACCGCAGAATGGCGCGATCTGCTCGAGCGCGCCGACATTCCGGTGATGCCGATGCACACGCTGGAGACGATCCTCGACGATCCGCATCTCAATGCGATCGACTTCTTCAGGACGGTGGATCATCCCGTGGAAGGCCGGATCCGCCAGATGCGCGTGCCCTCCACCTGGAGCGTAACCCAGCCGGAAGCCGCCGGCCCCGCACCGACGCTCGGCCAGCATGGCCGCGACATTTTGCGCGAGGCCGGCTTCTCGACCGACGAGATCGAGCAGCTCGCAGAGCAAAAAGCAGTTTACCTGGCCGCGCCGCCCTAACGGCAGCGCTGGCCAGAATCGCAGCTATACAGGGAGGAAACCGCGATGGCCGGGCTTTATTTCGAGGACTTTTCTGTGGGCCAGGAGTTCAGGCATCCGCTGACCCGGACCGTCACGGAGATGGACAACACCATGTTCAGCCTGCTGACGCTCAACCCGCAGCCGCTGCATATCGACGCGCATTTCGCTGAAAAGACCGAGTTCGGCCAGCGCATTTTCAACAGCCTTTACACCCTCGGCATCATGATCGGCATGACGGTCTATGATACGACCATGGGGACCACTGTTGCCAATCTCGGCATGACCGACGTCACGTTTCCAAAACCGGTCTTCCATGGCGACACCTTGCGGGCGACGACGAAGGTGCTTTCGTTGAGGGAATCCAAATCGCGCCCGAGAGCGGGTATCGTCGAGTTCGAGCACCACGCCTTGAACCAGAACGACGAGATCGTCGGCAAATGCCGCCGCATGGCGATGATGCACAAGAGGCCGGTCTGATGCGTTCGATGCTGTTCGTGCCGGGGGATTCCCCGCGCAAATTCGAGAAGGCGAGCGAAGGCAAGGCCGACGCGCTGATCATCGATCTCGAGGATTCCGTCGTCACCGACAAGAAGCCGGAGGCGCGCACCCTGACGCTTGCGATGCTGAAGGGCCGCCCCGGCCCGCATCAGCTCTATGTCCGCGTCAACGCGCTCGACACCGGCCTGACGCTCACCGATCTCGCCGCGGTGATGCCCGGCAAGCCCGACGGCATCGTTCTGCCGAAATCGCAAGGCGGCGATGACGTGCGCCAGGTTGCAACCTGGCTCGAAGCCTTGGAAGCCGCGGCCGGCATCACCGTCGGCGCGACGCGCATCGTCTGCGTCGCGACGGAGACAGCCAGCTCGATCTTCGGCCTCGGCAGCTACAAGGGCTGCTCCCCCCGCCTCGCCGGATTGATGTGGGGTGCGGAGGATCTCTCGGCTTCGCTCGGCGCCACGGAAAAGGCCGCAGGCGGCGTGTTCCACAGCCCCTACCGCCTCGCGCGCGATCTTTGCCTGATGGCCGCGGCCGCGGCCGAGGTCGCGCCGATCGACACCGTCTATACTGACATCGACAATCTCGCCGGCCTCGAGCAGGAAACGCGCGCCGCGCGGCGCGACGGGTTTTCGGCGAAGGCGCTGATCCACCCGAAACATGTCGACGTCGTCAACGCGGCGTTCGAGCCGACCGAGGCTGAGCGCACCTGGGCGGAAAAAGTGATCGCCGCATTCGCGAGCAATCCGAACTCCGGCACGCTGCGGCTCGACGGCCAGATGATCGACATGCCGCATCTTCGCGCCGCGAAGAAGATCCTCGGCCAGACCTAGATCGGAACGCCGCCACCATGATCGTTCGCCAAGCCGCAAACGTCCTGGAGATCATGGAATTCTTCGCGCAAACGAGGAAGCCGGCGACGCTTGCTGAGATCGCCGATCATTTCGGCTGGCCGCGCTCGTCGACCTTCAACCTGCTCGCGACGCTGTCGGAGAAGGGGTACCTCTATGAGCCGCGGCCGCGCGCCGGTTTCTATCCGACGCCGCGCTGGCTGGCGATGGCGCGGATGATCTCCGAGGTCGAGCCGCTGCCGCCGTGGACGCATCAGCTGATCGCAGATCTCTCGGCGGAGACCGGCGAGACCGCATCGATTGTGGCGCCGGCGGGCGTCATGGCGGTGTTCATCGACGTCGTCGAATCCCAGGCCGCGATCCGCTATTTCGCGACCATCGGGCACCGCGTTCCGATCCACGCCACCGCCAGCGGCCGCGCGCTGCTGCTGCAATATTCACAGGAAGAGCGCGACTCCGTCTATCGTAAGATCGAGTTCAAGCAATACGGCCCGTCGACGCCGATCAGCATCGAGGCCGTCGAGATCGAGCTGCGCAATTCGATCGCGCGCGGCTATTGCCAGAGCTTTGCCGATTACAGCCGCGATCTCGCCGGCGCGGCGATCCCGCTGCCGATCGGTGATCGCCGGCTCTCGGTCGTCGTCGCAGGGCCGGAATTTCGCATTGGTCCAAAAGTGCCGGAGGTGGCCGCGCTGATCGCACGGACCGTCGACCGGCTGCGGCCGAAGACGACCGCGGCCTAAAGCCGGAGCCTCATTCGAGTCCCTGAACGGGCGGGGTCGAAGTCTCCGCCGGCGGAGCCGGGGCAGCTTGAACTGGCTGCACCGGAGGCGCGGCTTGAGCCGGCGGATTCGGATTGCTGGCGGCTCTGATCTGGCCGTTGGCATTCATCGCCTCACGTGCGCTCGGCGGAGCGCCGGTTGCGGCTGCGCGGTACGCCTCGCGGCGTGGCGGCTGCTGGTGTCTTGCCGACCGCGAACCTCTCACGCCCCATGACCTCGCGATTGAAGGACCGGCGGTATAGCCAATCACTGCACCCGCGACCGCACCGACCGGACCGAGCACGACGGCCCCGGACACGGCGCCTATCGCCGCAGCACCAGCGCGCTCCTGCGCAACGGCGCTCGCAGGCACGCCAGCCAGCAGCACGACCGCAGTGATCAGAACTTTCTTCATCGCAAGCGCCTCCCTCTCGGGAGATCACTCTTACTCAAATATGGCCGCACGAGGTTTGTTCGTTGCCCAACACGGGGCAATGGCCGATGGAACTCCGGCAATTCAAAGACCTCCGCCGCCACTCGCGGTTCCAGCGGGGCCAGATCACGGCGCGATCTTGTCGCTGGTAAATCCATTACCATCGAGCGCACGACGCACGGTGCCGTCTATCTTGGCTTCATCCAGGAAGCGCGCCGCCCAGGTCTTCGCCACGGCCTTGCCCTTGGGAACGACCACGACCACGCCGGTCGACTGGATCACCTCATCCAGCACCTTGGTTCCGGGCAGCTTTCGCGAAAGGTCTTCCAAGGCTCCCATTCCCATGGCGAGAGCATCGAGCTGCCCCTTGCCGATCAATTCGGCCGCCTCTTCCGGCTTCACGAACTTTGTCAGCTTCGCCTGCTTCAAGGATTTTTCGACCGTGCGTGACGTCGATGTCCCTTCGATACAGCCGACCCGCATGCCGGCGCGATCGACATCCGCAACGATCCGGATGTCCGATCCGGCGCGGGTGAGATAGCCGCTCATATAGGCGACGTAAGCGGGCCCTTGGTCCACGAACTGCTCGCGCTTGACGTCCGCCGGCATGAAAGAGAGATCCCAGACGTCCTTGCTGCCGGCGGCGGCGATCTCGTCGGAGCTCGGGTATTCGACGAGCTGAAGCGGAACGTGCAGCTTGTCAGCGGCAGCCTTGGCGAGTTCGACCGTAACGCCGCGCGGTTTTCCGGTCGATGGATCGCGCGTCGTCCAGAACGCCGACGCGGCCGGGCCGACGGCCACCGCCACGCGGAGCGCTCCCGTCGGCGCGATGTCGACGGGGCCTTCGGCTTTCGAGCTGGGAATGGAGGTCATGATGAAGACCAAGCCCAACGCAGCAATCAGACCACGCCGCAACATTTAGCGCCTCCAAGATTGGACAATCCGTCGACAAGCTGACGGCGCGCTCCCTCGCCCCCGTTCTTACGGGGAGAGGTAAAGAACTACACGATCTTGATCGACATATCCGGCAGGCCCTCGAGCTTGCACAGCAGAACGTCGCCCTTCACCACCGGGCCGACATTCTCCGGCGTGCCGGAATAGATGACGTCGCCGGCCTTCAGCTCGAACGCTTCGGAGAGCTTTGCGATCTGCTCGGCAACGCTCCAGATCATCTTGCTGAGATCCGAGTTCTGTTTCACCGTGCCGTTGATCGCGAGCGAAATGGCGCCCTTCTCGAAGTGGCCGGTTTTGCTCACGGGGTGGATAGGGCCGATCACCGCGGCGTGGTCAAAGCTCTTGCCGATCTCCCAGGGCTTCTTCTCCGCGGCCATGCCGTTCTGGAGATCGCGCCGGGTCATGTCGAGGCCGAGCGCGTAGCCATAGACGTGATCGAGCGCCTTGTCGGCCGGGATGCTGATGCCTCCCGATTTCAGCGCGGCGACCAGCTCGACCTCGTGATGATAGTTCTTGGTCAGCGACGGATAGGGGTGGTCGGCAACCTCGCCGATCGCGACGTTCTGGATCGCGTCCGTCGGCTTCTGGAAGAAGAAGGGTGGCTCGCGGTTCGGATCCGACCCGCGCTCGATCGCGTGCGCGGCATAGTTGCGGCCGATGCAGTAGATGCGGCGGACCTGGAACACCTGGGTCTCGCCGACGATCGGAATCGTGACCATCGGCACCGGGAAGATCGGCTTCGGTCCGGCCTGCGCGGCGGCCGGCGCCGCCTCAGTAAGGCCTGCCGCTGTCATCGCGGCTGCGGCCGTGAGCACGCTGCGTCGCGTGGTTTTTGTCATGGCTTCACTCCCTGATATTTGCCGTTTCTTGTCGAACGGTAGTCTTAGAGCCAAATGCGGGGCGGGCCAATGGCCCGCCCTGTACGTCTTAAGTCGCGACGCGATCGAAGAACGCGCGAACTTTTTGCGCGCACGCGTCCGGGTCAGTCGCGGCGACGTGATAGGAATCGCCCGGTAGCACTTCCAGCTTCGAGCCTGGAATCGTTTCCTGCCATGCCTTCACGGAGGCGACGTCGCCGAGACCGGAGCCGGTCGTGGTGATCACCAGCGCCGGGCGCTTGATGGACGGAAGCTCGCCGGTGACATCGACCGTCGGCACCATCTGCAAAAACGCCTCCAGCGTCGAAGCCTTGGTCTTCGACATCAGCTTGATCCACCAGTCCAGCGCCGCCGGCGGCAGCGACGAGCCGAGCCGGCCGGCCGTGGTCTCGCGCACCCAGGGCTCGACGCCCTGCTCGCGGATCTGCTTGCGCCAGGTCGGCGCCCGCTCGTTGAACGAGGTGAGCGAGGCCGGCGCACCGACCGCGGCGACTGCGATCACGCGATCCGGGTGTTTTGCGGTCAGGTGCATCGCCAGGGTGCCGCCGATCTTGCCGCCAACCAGGAAAACGCGATCGAGCTTCAGCACGTCCAGCATCCGGATGATGTCGTCGCCAAGGCCTGCGAAGCGATAGACATAATCGCCCTGCATCGGCGTCGAATCGCCGTAGCCGCGCAGATCCGGGCGCACCACGAGGTGATGCGTGGCGAAATAGGGCACCCAGCGCCGGAACGCCTCGCCGCTCTCGGCGAGCCCGTGCAGCATCACGACCGGCGGTTTGACGTCCCATGGCAGCAGATAATCATCGATGCGAACCGCAAGCTCGCAATCCTCGCTGACACCGATCTTCCGCAGTTCGCTACCCATCAGATACACCTCGTTCCGCCGCCATCGACATTGATGCAGGTACCAGTAATGAAGGACGCGCGGTCTGAACAGAGGAACGCGACGATGCCGGACACCTCGTGCGGCTGCCCGACGCGGCCGAGCGGAACCGAGGCGATCGCCGCAGCATTGGTCGCGCCCTGATCTTGCCCGGCGATCGCCGCACCTTGAGAGATGAGGCTGTCCCAGCGGTCGGTCTGCACCGGTCCGGGATTGACGCCGGTGACCAGCACATTGTCGGGCGCGCATTCCTCGGCGAGCGCCAGCGTGAAGTTCAGCAGCGCCGCGTTGACCGCGCCGCCCGCCATATAGGCCGCGCGCGGCTGGTGGCCGCTGCGGCCGATGATGTTGATGACGCGGCCCCAGCGGCGGTCGCGCATTTCCGGCAGGACATTGCGCGCACAGCGCATGTAGCCGAGCAGCTTCAGCTCGATCGATTTGGCCCAGGTCGCATCCGGCGTCTCCGCGATCCGGCCCATCGGAGAGGCGCCGGCGTTGTTGACGAGGATATCGATGCGGCCGAAGGCCTCGCGCGCGGTGGTCATCGCTCGCGCGATGTCGTCGGGCTTGGTCATGTCGCCGGCACAGGCGATCACACGCCGGCCGGTGTCCCGCGACATTTCCTGTGCTGACGCCGAAAGCCGCTCGGCATCGCGGGCGACGATGACGACATGCGCCTGCTCGCGCGCGAGTTCGGCGGCGATCGCGCGGCCGATACCGATGCTGCCGCCGGTAACGACGGCAACCTTGCCGCCCAGATTGAGATCCATGACGCTACCCTAATCCACTGTGGCGCCGGACGCCTTGACGAGCTTGCCCCACTTCGTGGTTTCGTCCGCCATGAACTGCCCGAACGCCGGCCCAAACACCGTGCCGGGCTCGGCGCCAAGCTCGGCAAGCCGCTTCTTGACGTCGGGCATCTTCAGAATGGTCTCGAGCTCGCCGCTCAGCTTGGCGAGCGCGGGTGCTGGCGTCTTGGCCGGCGCCACCAGCCCAAACCAGGACGAAGCCTCGAAGCCGGGAATGGTGTCGGCCACGGTCGGCACGTCGGGCAGTGCTTCCGCACGCTTGGTACCAGCAACCGCGATCGCATTGATGGCCCTGCCCTGCACCTGCGGCAGCACCGCCGGCATGTTGTCGAACATGAAGGGGATCTGGCCCGCGAGCAGATCGTTCATCGCTGGCGCGGCGCCGCGATAGGGCACGTGGACGATGTCCACGCCGGCCATGCTCTTGAGCAATTCGCCCGCCAGATGATTCGTCGAGCCGATGCCGGACGAGCCGAAATTGAGCGAGCCGGGCTTCGCCTTGGCCAGCGCGATCAGCTCACCCACGTTCTTCGCCTGCACCGACGGATTGACGACCAGCACAATCGGCACCGAGGCGATCAGCGCCACCGGCGCAAAGGCCTTGGCCGGATCGAACGGTAGCTTTTTGTAGAGGGAGCCGTTGATCGTCAGTGGAGGCGGCGCGGTCAGCAGCAGGGTGTAGCCATCGGGCTCTGCGCTCGCGACCGTCTCGGCGCCGATATTGCCACCGGCGCCGCCGCGGTTCTCAACGAGGAAGGTCTGGCCGTTCCGCTCGGTCAGCTTCTGCGCGACGATGCGGGCGATGATGTCGTTGGACCCACCGGCCGGGAACGGCACGATGATCTTGACGGGTCGGGAGGGATAATCCTGCGCTACCGCGAAGCCGGAGAACAGAACGGCCGCACAGGCGGCCACAAAGGTGCGTCGCATAACCCCGCGCATGGGCACTTCCTTGATGTTTGTCTTGTTGTTGATTGATTCATCACGCCGTCAGCAATGGCCTCAACTTGCCGACGTCGTCAAGCCGTTCGAGATTGCCGATCTGGTCGATCAGCCTCTCGGCCCTGTCACTGCCCAATACCGGTGCAATCAGATCCCGCGTCTTGGCCGCCACTGCTTCCGTGCTCAGCGGATTCTCCTTGGTGCCCGGCGGATACTTCGTGAAGTGCTCGACCTTCCTGCCATCGGTCAATGTCACCTCGACGACAGCACCGCGCGGCGCCGCCGGGTCCATCAGCGCCTTGTCGCCGGCCAGCGTCACCTTGGCGCGCTGCTCCAGGATCTTTGGATCATGCATCAACGCGACGTCGTGACTGTCATTGAACGACACGGCGCCCTTGACCAGCGCGACAGCCGCGAGATGCTGGCAGTTGACGTCTGGCATCGCGCTCTCGCCCACAATTCCCATCGCATCGGTCGGCAGCTTGACTAGAATATTACGCACATTATCTGGCGTGAGGCTGTGCTGCTTGCGCAACGTCAGCATTGCATCCAGGGGCGACTGGATGGGATAGCCGACCGAAAATGTCTTGATCGCCGTCTCCGTGACATAGAAGCGCTTGCCGAGATCCTTCACCATCTCTTCCGGCTTCGGATCGGTCGACAGCGCGATGAAGAGATTGTGGGTGCCATCGAGCACGTCGTCGACGCCGGTGAGGCCCGCTTTCACCATGTCGACCGCCATGACGCCGTTGCGGGCCCCCATGCCGGCAAAGTCGAACGCCTTCTCGATGTGATCGTGATCCTTCACCCAGCTCCACAGGCCGGACACCTGCTGCGACGAATAGGAGATCGCGTAGCGCATTCCCTTTTCATCGAGCCGCGCCAGCGATGCGGCGGCCCCGAGCGCGCCAAACGTCGAGGACGTCCCTTCGGCACTCCGATGCGAACCGCGGACGAGGTCGGGACCCAGAGCGAACAGCAGCCGGCAGGTCAGGTCGTAGCCGAGCGCGACGGCGCGAATGACGTCCTGTCCGCTGCGATGCTCGCGCTCGCCAATCGCGAGTGCAGCCGGCACGACCGAACACCCAGGATGCGCCTTGGTGACGGGCTCGAAATCGTCGGTCTCGTCGGCATGCGCACACATCGCGTTCGCCAACGCCGCGTTGACAGCCGTGGTCCGGAAATCGGAGCCGACGACGGACGCCTGTGCATCGCCGCCGAGGGTGCGCACATATTTCAGCGCCATTTCGCCCGGCCGCATGCGCGAGCCCGAAACCATCGCGCCGAGCGTATCGAGAATGCGGTGCTTGCATTCACGCAGCACCTGCTCCGGCAGCTCCTGGTCGCGCGCGACGACCATGTAGCGGGCGAGACGCTCGGTGACACCTGGGCTCGCCGCGAGAGCCGCACGGCCGCCGGTGGCGACCAAGGCGGCAACCGAACCGGCGGACTGCAGGAAACGGCGGCGTGACGGCATGCTGTTCTCCTCCGCGGTCAGGTTGCGACCGACATCCTTGCGATCTCCGCCGCGTTCGGCAGGTTCTCGACATTCCAGCAGGCGTCCATCACGCGCCGGATCGTCGCAGCAGGGATGATACCCTCTGCAAGGTCCGAGAATTTGGTTTCGAGCTGCTTGTCCGTCATCGGCACCTCGACGCTGCCGATCGCATGCTCGATGTAGCGGTTGAGCTTGCGGCCGTCCTTGAGCACGATGGTGAGATCGACCTGCTCCGGCTTGATGCCGGGTGTGATCACCGGATTCACCTTGCCGCGCAGCGCGACGACGGTCGGATCGGTCACGGCCCGGTCGCTGAACTGCTTCTCGCCGCCGGCGCCCTCGACGATGGCGACCGCGACCGCGTGATAGATGCTGAACTTGCCTTCGAGGCCCGCCTTCGGCGTCTTCTTGCCGGTGAGTTCCAGCACCAGGGGATGGACCTTGAGGTCGACGCGCTCGATCTGGTCCGCAGTCACCTTGCTCTCGTTGCGGAGCTGGATCGCGGCGTCGATCGCCGGGTGCATGACGATGCCGCAGGCGAATGGCTTGTAGGTATTGAGCGCGGCCTCATAGCGTTTGCCGAGGTCGCCGAGGATCTCGTTGTAGTCCTGCTTGGTGCTGATCGTGTTGGCCCAGCCGCGCTTGGCCTCGATCATGGCGTCGGACGAGGTGAAATTCTTCGAGGCCAGGATCGCCGCGAAAATGCCGCTTGATGCGGCACGGCCTGGATTGAAGCTCTTGTTCATCGAGCCGAAGGATTCCCGCAGGCCCACCGGCTGGGATGCGGCCAGTCCGAGCGCCCATGTCATCTGCTGCTCGTTCAGCTTCAACAGCTTGCCGACGGCCGCGGCCGAGCCGAACACACCGGCGGTGCCGGTGATGTGCCAGCCGACATCGTAATGGTTCGGATAGACCGAGTTGCCGATCCGGCACTCGGTCTCGACGCCGAGCACCAGCGCGTTCAGGAAATCCTTGCCCGATACCGGCTGCATCTCCGACAGCGCGAGAATGGCCGACGCCACGGGACCGGCAGGATGGATGATCGTCTTCAGGTGGGTGTCGTCATAGTCGAAGATATGGCTCGACACACCGTTGATGAAGGCCGCGTTCATGATGTCGAACCGCTCGCGCCGCCCGAACAGCGAGGCCTGCTGCGGCCCGGAGAACGGACCGAGCGCCGAGACCGCGATATCGACCGTCTCGTGATGCGATCCGCCGATGGCGACGCCGACCCAGTTCAGCAGCGTGCGCACGCCTTCCTTGCGCACATTGGCCGGCAGGTCGTCATAACTCGCGGTCACGAGATAATGCGCCAGCGCACGCGTCACCTCCTTGGGTGGCGCTGCTGCGGGCGTTGCGGCCGGCGTCTGCGCGAAGGCGGCGTTGGCGCCGACGGTTGCGAGCGGCAGCGCGGCCGCCGCCTGGAGCAGGGTCCTGCGATCAGTTTGCATGGGCAGCCTCCTTGACCTTGATCGATACCAGTTGCGCTGCAAGGCGGACCGCGCTTTCGAGCGCGCCGGTCTTGGCGACGCCCGTGCCGACGATGTCGAACGCGGTGCCATGCGACGGCGTAGTGAAGACGGTCTCAAGGCCCGCCGTGACGGTGACACCGCGGTTGAAGCCGCGCAGCTTGGTCGCGATCTGGCCCTGGTCGTGATACATCGCGACCACGCTGTCGAACTCGCCCGCGAAGGCGCGGATATAGACGGTGTCAGCGGGATATGGCCCGGTGCACGCAATGCCGCGCTTCGCAGCGGCTTCGACGGTCGGTCGGATCATCTCGATCTCGTCGCGGCCGAACAGGCCGTTCTCGCCGGCATGCGGATTGAGCGCGGCGACCGCGATGCGCGGCCTGGCGACGCCAGCCCTCCGCATCATGCGGTCGACCAGCTCGATCGAGTCCGTGATGCTCTCCGGATTGATGCCGTCGAGCGCCTCGCGCAGCGATTGATGCCCGGTGACGCGCGACATCCACTGGCCGTCGAGCACGTTCATCTCAGAGAAGTAAGTCTTATGCCCGAGCAGGCTCGCGAACATCTTGTGCTCGTCGGGGAACTTCCAGCCGCCGTCGAACATCGCGCGCTTGTTGAGCGGCGCGAAGGTAATGGCGTCAACCTCACCCGCCTTGGAGAAGTCGATCGCGCGCGACAGCGTCTCGCCGGTCAGCCGGCCGGACTCGGCGCTGGCTTTGCCGATCGGGAATTTGGCGGGATCGGTGTTGCCGAGGTCGACGAGCTGCACCGTGCCGCGGCCCCAATTGGCCGCCTTGGGCGAGGCAATCCGCTCGACCTTCAGGTTCACGCCGGCATGCGCCATGCCCATCTCGAGCACGCGGGCATCGCCGACAACGACGAGGCGGGCTGCGTCAGCAAGCCGGTCGTCGGAGAGGATGCGCGCGATCTGTTCGGGGCCAATGCCGGTACAGTCGCCAGGGGTCAGCGCAATGACGGGCAGTTCGTTGGTGTTGGTAGCCATATTGAAAGCCTTGGATCCTTACTTCACTGCTTGGATTTGAGCGGCGGACTGGGCCCAGTCCTCGCGGTTGAATTCTCCATCCCACTTCGCGACCACGATGGCGGCGACCGCGTTGCCGATGGTGTTGGTGATGGCGCGCGCCAGCGACATGAAGCGGTCGATGCCGAGCAGCAGCGCCAGTCCCTCCGCCGGCAACCCCGCGGCGATCACCGTCGCGGCGAGCGCGGCGAAAGCGCCGCCGGTGACGCCCGCGGCGCCTTTGCTGGTGAACAGCATCACCACGAACAGGCTCAATTGCTGGCCGGCCGACAATTCGATGCCGTAGACCTGGGCGACGAACATCGTGGAGAGCGGCAGCGTCAGCGCGACACCATCGAGATTGAAGGAATAGCCGGAGGGAATGACGAGGCCAGCGACTGCCCGCCCCACACCCGCCTTCGGCAGCTTCTCCATCATGCCGGGGATGGCAGTCTCCGACGAGGAGGTGCCGAGCACGACGAGCAGCTCGTTGCGCAAGAGGCGCAACAGGTCCATCAGGCGGATGCCGGCGAGACGGCAGATCACGTTGAGAATGACGAAGATGAAGAACGCCATCATCGCCCAGGCGGTGCCGACCAATAGCGCCAGCGCATAGAGCGTGGCGGCGCCGAACTTCGCCACGGTGAAAGCCATGGCACCAAAGGCGCCGATCGGCGCCAAGGCCACCACGACATGCACGACGCTGAAGACGAGTTCGGTGATCCGCTCAAGGCCCGTCCGCAGCGGAGCAGCCTTTTCGCCGAGCAGCAGCAAGCCGATGCCGCACAGAAGCGCGAGCACGAGAACCTGGAGCACGTCGCCGGCCGCGAACGCGCCGACAAAACTCTCCGGGATCATGTGCTGGATGTAGGCTGACAGCGACCCGACATGAGCCTGCGAATAGCGCGCGACGGTCTCGGCCTGCTGCGCGGTGGCATGCGCCACGCCGGCGCCGGGCTGCACCCAGCGCACCACCACGAAGCTGATCAACAGGCAGATCGTCGTCACGGCCTCGAAATAGGCAAAGGCCTTGAGGCCGATTCGGCCAACCGCCTTCATGTCACCGACCTGCGCGATGCCGGTGACCACCACCAGGAAAATCAGCGGCGCGATCGTCATCTTGATCAGCGAGATGAAGGCATCGCCGAGCGGCTTGAGTTCGACCGCGAAGGCCGGAAACAGAGCGCCGAGCAGCGCACCCAGCGCGGCGCCGGCGACCACCAGAACATACTGCTCGCGCCAGAGCGGCTTGCGGCGCCGTTCGGAAACCGGGCTCAATATAGGCTCCGACAGCGGAGTTGCGGCGATCTGCAATTGATTTCCTCCAACGCATCGTCGCGCCATGCGTAGTGGCGCCTTGTTCTGGTTTTGCGCTGTTTACATTGGACCAGCAGCGCCCGAGGCGCTAATGCCGTATCGGTATGATTTGAGGACAAAACCGCATCATGGACCTGGTCTGGCTGGAGGATTTCCTTGCCATCGCCGAGGAAGGCGGGTTCTCGCGCGCGGCCCAGCGACGGCATGTGACCCAGCCGGCGCTGAGCCGCCGCATCAGGTCGCTCGAGGAGTGGCTGGGAACACCGCTGTTCGAACGTTCGACCCACACGATCACGCTGACGCCGGCCGGCGAGAGTTTTCGCCCCGTCGCGGAGGACGTGCTGCGCCGGGTCCTGGTCGGACGCGAGGAAGCGCTCGAAGTGGCGCGGCTGAAGGCCGAGACCATCACCTTTGCCGCCACGCATTCACTGTCGCAGACCTTCTTTCCGGAATGGATTCGCAACTCCGACAGCGCGCGGGCCGACTCGGCCGTTCAGCTCGTCGCTTCGAATTTCGCCGGCTGCGAGAAGCTACTTCTGGATGCGCAGGCCCATTTCATGCTGGCGCACTACCATCCGACGCTGGTGAGCCGGCTCGACATGGACCGCTTCCAGCGCGTCGATCTCGCGACCGACGTGCTGATCCCGATCAGCGCGCCGGCCGCAAAACCGGGCCGCGGTGGACGCAGCAGCAAAAAGGCACAGCCTCGTTATGCCCTGCCCGGCGCATCGGGCGCGCCGCTGCCCTATCTCGCCTATCACCCCGGCTCGGGCGTGGGGCGGCTCGTCACCTCGTTCCTGGCCGCGAAGGATTCGACGGCGTGGCTGGCGCCCGGCTTCGCCGCGCCGGTCATGCTGCTGGTCGACATGGCGCGCGAAGGGCGCGGCGTGACGTGGGCTCCGATGAGCCTCGTCCGCGCCGATCTCGACAGCGGCCGCCTGTTGCGCGCCGGCGGCGCGGATTGGGACATTCCGATCAGCGTCTCGCTGTTCCGCACGCGGGCCCGCATGACCCGGGCGGCCGAGAATTTCTGGAATTCGGTGCGCAAGGGCCGGCCGGGAGGGAAATCCATCGCCCCCGCGCCGCGGACCAGATGACCGTGTCGCGGATCAAGTCGGCCTTCGGACTGCTTCGGCCGCAGATGCTGCTGATGAGCCTGCTCGCTGCCACAACGTTAGACGCGGCGCACGCCGGCGGCGCCTCCATCGCACCCGCCGAGCTGAAGGCGATCGGGACGATCGATGCGCGCTTTCAATCCTACAATATCGAGATGGTGGAGGTAACCGGCGGCTGGTTCTGGAAGCCTTATCCGCGAACAATGCGCGCGCTCGATGAGCGGGATCGTTACGGCGAGAGGCCGCCGATCGATCTTGCCAATGCGCGGCTGCGCAAGCTCGCCGCCGCTTTGGCGCCGGCCTATCTGCGCGTGAGCGGCACCTGGGCCAATGCGACGTTCTTTGCCGACACGGACCATGCGCCAGCCAAGCCCCCGCCGGGATTCAATGACGTGCTCAGCCGCAACCGATGGCGCGACGTCATCGACTTCGCGCGCGCAGTCGACGCGGAGATCGTCACCTCCTTCGCGATCAGTCCGGGCAGCCGCGATGCGGATGGCGTGTGGAAGACCGATCAGGCGCAGCGCCTGATCGACGCGACGCGTTCGCTGGGTGGCCACATCGCGGCGGTGGAATTCATGAACGAGCCGACGCTTGCGGCGACGAACGGCGCACCGCCGGGATATGATGCGGCCGCTTATGGCCGGGACTTCAGGATCTTTCGCGAATGGATGCAACGCGCGGCGCCCGAGACGTTGATCGTCGGTCCGGGTTCAACCGGCGACGCGCCGTTGCCATCCGGGTCGGGCATCACCACGCGCGATCTGCTGGCCGCATCCGCCCCCGGCATCGATCGCTTCTCCTATCATCACTACAACACGCTCTCGCCGCGCTGCGGCGGCCGCGACGATCCGGCGCAGGCGCTCTCCGCGGACTGGCTGGCACGCACCGACGCGACGTTCGCGACCTATCGGGCCCTGCGCGACGCATTCGAGCCGGGCAAGCCGATCTGGCTGACGGAGACGGCAAACGCCGCCTGCGGCGGCAATCCATCGGACAAGACCTTTCTCGACACATTCCGCTATCTCGACCAGCACGGACGCCTGGCGAGGGCCGGCGTCCAGGTGGTGATGCACAACACGCTGGCCGCCAGCGACTACGGCCTGCTCGACGAGGGAACGTTCCGTCCGCGGCCGAGCTACTGGGCTGCGCTGCTCTGGCATCGGCTGATGGGAACGATCGTGCTCGACGCGAACCCGGTCGCCGCGCCAGATCTCCATCTCTACGCGCATTGCCATCCGGGCATGCGGGGCGCCGTGTCCATGCTCGCAATCAACGCGTCGCGGCACGCATCATTGACCCTGACGCTGTCACACCCCGCCGAGCGTTACACGATACATGCGAGGCGGCTGCAAGACGCGACAGTTCAGCTGAACGGCAAGACGCTCGCGCTGAGTGCCGACGACGAACTGCCCCGACTTGAGCCGCGCGCAACACCTGCGGGGGCGATCCGGCTGGTGCCGGCGACCGTCACCTTCCTGGCGTTTCCGGACGCAGCAAACCCCGCCTGCCGGTGACGGCCCTTACGACTTCAGCGCGTCGCGCGCCGTCTCCGGCGCCATCAGCGTCGCGATGATCGTGATGACCGACAGCGCGATGATGTAGACCGACACCGGCCAGTAGGCGCCGGCCCATGCGAGCAGCGCCGTTGCGATCAGCGGCGAGAAGCCGCCGCTCAGCGCCGCCGCGACATTGGCGCCCAGCGAGGCGCCGCTGTAGCGCACCTGGGTGCGGAACAGTTCCGGCATGAACGCCGCCTTCGGCCCGAACAGCAGGGCGTGCGTCAGCGTCATCGTGACGACGAGCGCGAACGTGATCAGCGCCGGCTCCCTGGTGTCGAGGAACCAGAACAGCGGAAACGCCAGCGCCACCGAGAACACCCCGCCGGCGAGATACAGCGCCCTGCGGCCGAAGATATCGGAGAGCCAGCCGGCGAGCGGCAGCGTCGCGAACTCGACGAGCGCGGCATAGACCACCGCGTTCAGGATCACCTGGCGAGGCAGGCCGAGTTTCGTCGTCGCATAGACCACGGTGAAGACGGTGAGGAGATAGGCGAGCCCGACCTCCGACACCGTGATGCCGATCGCGAGCAGAAAACTGCGCCAGTCGCGGCGCAGCACCTCCAGCACCGGCTGCGCCAGCACTTCCTTGCGCTCGACGACTTCCTTGAAATGCGGCGTTTCCGCGAGCTTGAGCCGCACGATGAAGCCGACGCCGACGAGCAGGATGCTGATCAGGAACGGCACGCGCCAGCCCCAGCTCAAAAAGTCCGCCTCGGGCAGTTGCGTCATCAGGCCGAAGATACCGGTTGAGGCGGCGACGCCGACCGGAAAGCCGATCTGAACTAGGCTGCCGTAGAAGCCGCGGCGATCACCGGCGTGCTCGATCACCATCACGACCGCGCCGCTCCATTCGCCCCCGAGCCCGATGCCCTGGACGAAGCGCAGGATGATGAGCAGGATCGGCGCCCAGACGCCGATCTGGCTGTAAGTCGGCAGGCAGCCGATCAGGAAGGTGCCGAGCCCCATCGCGATCATGGTCGCGACCAGCATGGTCTTGCGGCCGAGCCGGTCGCCGTAATGCCCGATGATCGCGCCGCCGATCGGACGCGCCACGAAGCCAACCGCATAGGTCGAGAACGCCACCAGCGTTCCGACGAAGGGATCGAAGCTCGGAAAGAACAGCTTGTTGAAGACAAGTGCAGCTGCCGTGCCGTAGATCAGGAAATCGTACCACTCGATCGCGGTGCCGAGTGCGCTCGCCCACACCACATGCGCCGTCGTCGATCTCTCCGTCGCCGCGGAGACCCCCGTTGCTGCCGTCATGCCCTGCCCCAAAAGATTCCTGGCGGCATCATGGCTAATCGCGATGGCGGTTGCAACCTGCGGAGGTGTGATCTCTGTGCGAGACTACGATGCGAGATTTTGCGCGTCGCTGCTCCCGCACTCCGTCATTGCGAGGAGCTCTTGCGACGAAGCAATCCAGGCTGCCTCCGCGGAGAAAGTCTGGATTGCTTCGCTGCGCTCGCAATGACGGGTGTGGCGGCAGTTGCGCGCACGCCTCCGGCAATGTCTCCCGGGCGACCATGGAACTCATCGACCCCCCTTATTCGCCATTGACAAACTCATTCGTTAATATCTAACTAACCGCCAACTGATAACCGGCCGCGCCAAGCGGCTCATAAAAGAGAGGGATCGACGATGAGAGGGCTTTTGGCCTGCACCTTGCTCGCGGCCATGACTTCGGCTGCCATGACCACGGCGGCGCGCGCGCAAGTCTCCGACGACGCGGTGCGGATCGGCGTGCTGACGGATCTGTCGAGCTGGGGCCGTGACAACAGCGGGCCGGGGTCGGTCGAAGCCGCCAAGATGGCGGTCGAGGAATTCGGGCCGACCGTACTCGGCAAACCGATCGAGATCATCAGCGCCGACCACCAGATGAAAACCGACGTCGGCGTACAGATCGTGCGCGGCTGGTTCGACAACGGCAAGGTCGACGCCGTCGTCGACATCCCCAACTCCGGCATCGCGATCGCCGTGCACAACATGGTGCGCGAGCGCAACAAGATCGCGCTGCTCTCCGGCCCCGGCGCGAGCTCGCTCACCGACGAGCTGTGCAGCCCGAACACCGTGCACTTCACCTACGATACATACGCGCTGTCCAAGGTGACGGCCTCCGCCGTGATCAAGGAAGGCGGCAAGTCCTGGTACTTCATCACCGCGGACTACGCTTTCGGCCAGCAGCTCGAAAAGGACGCCACGCGGTTCATCAACGAGATGGGCGGCAAGGTGCTGGGCGGCGTGAAGCATCCGACCAACACAGCCGACTTCTCCTCCTTTGCGCTCCAGGCGCAGAGTTCGAAGGCCGACGTGGTGGCGTTCGCCAATGCCGGCCAGGACACCGACAACGCCATCAAGCAGTCCGGCGAGTTCGGCCTGGTACAGGGCGGCCAGAAGCTGGTCGGTCTCCTGATGTTCGACACCGACGTGCATGCGGTCGGCCTGAAGGCCGCGCAGGGCACCTACATGACAACGGCGTCCTACTGGAACATGGACGAGGCGACGCGCGCCTGGTCGAAGAAATTCTACGAGCGCACCAAGGTGATGCCGACCATGATCCAGACCGGCGTCTACGGTTCGGTGCTGCATTATCTGAAGGGCATCAAGGCCGCCGGCACCGACGACCCCGCCAAGGTGATGGCAAAGATGCGCGAGCTGCCGATCGAGGATACCTTCGTCCATGGCGGAAAATTGCGCGAGGACGGCCGCGTCATCCGCGACATGTATCTCGCCAAGGTGAAATCGCCCGAGCAGTCCAAGGAGCCGTGGGACTATCTGGAGATCGTCAAGACCGTGAAGGGTGAGGACGCCTTCCGCCCGGTCTCCGAATCCAAATGTCCGCTGCTGAAGAAATGAGGCCCGCATGACCGGCAACGAGCGCAACGCAATTGAGACTTACGAGTGCGATGTGCTCGTGGCCGGATCGGGTGCCTCCGGCATGTCGGCCGCGATCACCGCGGGTTATCGCGGCCTCGACGTGCTGATCGTCGAGAAGGAGCCGCGCTTCGGCGGCACCACCGCCCGCTCCGGCGGCTGGCTCTGGATCCCCGGCACCTCGCTGGCGAAGGCCTACGGCATCGAGGAGACGCCGGAGCAGGCCCGCACCTACTTGCGGCACGAAGCCGGCAACAACTTCGATGCCGCGCGGGTCGATGCATTCCTGAGTGCGGGTCCGGAAGCGGTCGATTTCTTCACCACCAGGACCGCGCTGCGCTTCGACATGCCGCTGGTGTTTCCCGACTATCACGCCGAAGCGCCGGGCGGCGCGCAGGGCGGCCGCTCCATGGTGACGCGCCCGTTCGACGGCCGCGAGCTCGGTGACCAGATCAAGACGCTGGGTATGCCGCTGCCCGAGCTGACCGTGTTCGGCATGATGCTCGGCTCCGGCAAGGAGATCATCCATTTCATGCGCGTGACGAAGTCGCTGACCTCGGCGGTATACGTCGCCAAGCGCCTGTCACGGCACCTGATAGACGTGCTGCGGTATGGCCGCGGCATGACCTTGACCAACGGCAACGCGCTCGCCGGGCGCCTCGCAAAATCCGCGCAGGATCTGAAGATTCCGATGTGGCTGTCCTCGCCGGTGCGCGAGCTCATAGTCGAGAACGGCGCGGTCACTGGCGCCATTGTGACTCGCGAAGGACGCGAGATCCGCATTCGCGCGCGCCAAGGCGTCGTTCTCGCTTGCGGCGGCTTCCCGCATGACGTCGAACGCCGCAAGAAGATGTTTCCACACGCACCGACCGGCCATGAGCACTATTCGCCGGGACCGACCGGCAACACCGGCGACGGCCTGCGCCTTGCAGAGAGCGCTGGCGGGCACGTCGAGGATCGCCTGCCGAACGCGGCGGCCTGGGTGCCGGTGTCGGTGACCAAACGCAAGGATGGTTCGAGCGGCGTGATGCCGCATTTCATCGACCGCGCCAAACCTGGCGTGATCGCGGTGATGCGGGACGGCAAGCGCTTTGCCAATGAGGGCAATTCCTATCACGACTTCGTCCAGGCCATGATCAAGGCCGCGAAGCCCGGCGAGGAGATTGCGGCGTATCTCGTCTGCGATCACCCGACGCTGCGCAAATACGGCCTCGGCTGCGTGCCGCCGTTCCCGATGCCGCTCGGTCATCACCTCGATACCGGCTATCTCATGCGTGGCGACACGCTGGAGGCGCTCGCGGCAAAGGCCGGCATCGATGCGACGGCGTTCACCGAGACGGTCAGGCAGTTCAATGCGACTGCGCCGCAAGGGCACGACGCCGCCTTCGGCAAAGGTTCAAAAGCCTATAACCGCTACCAGGGCGACGCCATGCACGGCCCGAATCCCTGCATCGCACCGATCAAGAACGGCCCGTTCTACGCCATCAAGATGGTGATCGGCGATCTCGGCACCTATGCCGGCATCGTCACCGACGAGAACGCGCGGGCGCTGGACGCCGAAGGCCGGGTGATTCCCGGGCTCTATGCCGCGGGCAACGACATGGCGAGCATCATGGGCGGCAATTATCCCGGTGCCGGCATCACGCTTGGGCCGGCGCTGACCTTCGGCTACATTGCCGGCCGTCATCTCGCCGACAGCGCCGCCAAGCGCAACGCGGCGTAAGCCACGCGCCAGGAGACGCATGAAGAGAGAAAGCCGCGGCATCCAGTCGATCGAGGTCGGCGGAGAATTGCTTCGCGCGCTCGCGAGATGCGGCGAGCCGATGATGCTGCGCGATCTCGCGCGCGAGGCCGGCATGACGCCGGCCAAGGCGCATCCCTATCTCGCCAGCTTCTCCCGCATCGGGCTGATCGAGCAGGACGAGACCACCGGCCGCTACGAGATCGGCGCGCTGGCGCTGGAGCTCGGCCTGATCAGCCTGCGCCGCCTCTCCGGCGTGCGGATCGCGCGTCCGAAGATCGCAGGCCTCGCGAGCCAGATCGGCCATGCCGTCTCGCTCGCGGTCTGGGGCACCCACGGCCCGACCGTGGTGCAACTGGAGGAGCCCGGCCAGCCCGTGCACATCGTGATGCGCGCTGGTTCGGTCATGGCGCTGCTGGAGACGGCTACAGGCCGGGCGTTTGCTGCCTTCCTACCGGAGAAGACGATCAACGCCGCGCTCGAGAGCGGCCTCGACCGTCATGGCGTCGGCTACAATCCGAAGCGGGCGGTGAAGGGCGCGAAGGTCGCCGAGATGCTCACGGAGGTCCGCAAGCACGGCCTCGCCCGCGCGCTCGGCGATCCCCTGCCCGGCGTCAATGCATTCTCGGCACCGGTATTCGACCATTCCGGCCATGTCGCGCTGGTGATCACCGCGATGGGGCCGGAAGGCACTTTTGATGCGCGCTGGGACAGCCCCATTGCCCATGCCCTGCGCGACTGCGCCGGTGGGATCTCGAAGCGGCTGGGCTACGGGATGACGATCGCGGCGGAGTGAGGCCTGTTAGGCCGGCGACACGCGCACCTCCTCCGCGGAGATCGATCCGCTGTCGACGACGAGCGCGACGGCGCCGCTGGTCAATGGGAGATCGCCCGTGTCCTGAACGCTGAAGAGTTTTTTACCATCGACATGGGCTTCGATGTCGGTTCCGGCCACGCGCAGCTCAATCCGATATCTCCGGTCGAGCTGCCAGTCGAAGCGTTCGCTGGCGAGCACGAGTTCGTCATGCACGCGCTTGACCAAACGGACGCGGCCGCCCTCGGCACGGTCGAACATCAGCGCGTAATAGCGCTCGCGTCCCTGCACCCGCGCCGCGAGGCCCCAGGCGTTCGCCAGCAGCGGCATGATCTCGGACGTTACGCGATAATCCTTCCAGTCGCGCGTACCTTGCGCGATGAAGCCAAGCCCGTCGCCATTGGTAACGCGCAGGCCCTCCCAGCGGGTCTGGAACTGGCTGACATTGTTGACCCAGGCGTGCTTCCACATCGTGCTCAGATTGTTGTCCGGCCGTTTCAGCACGGTGTCAGGCGCGCCACCCCAGGTCAGATAGTCGAGATAGAGCGTGCCATCGACGCCGAGCGGATCGCGCGTTTCGATCTCCACCCCGATCTCGAAGATCGGATAGGCATGGGTCTCCGGCACCTCCCAGCTCAGCACGGCGTGACAGCCGCCGGTCAGTTCCTGCGCATCGCCGTAGATCTGGATCAGCTCGTCGTGCTCGTCATAGACGCTGGAAAACAGTCGCACCGCCACGGTGCCGCTATCCGCTTCCGATTCAATCCGGCACTCCACCCGTTGCCCCGAATACAGCGTCGGACAGGCCACAAGCTGGTAGGTCGGCATCGTAAACACCTCCTTGTCGAAGAAGGTGGGGCTCGCAACGCGTGCCACGCGTCCGGGCGCCAGACGGCGGAAGTCGATCGCCAGACTCCGCTCCCCAGTGCGGCTGTGGCCGGCGACATTGCTGAGCTCGACCTCGTGGAGCCGTGCGGGCGAGCCGCCCTTCACGTGGAAGCCCTGCAGGCTGCCCGGAAAGTTGAAGTTGAAGCGCGCGCCGTCCTTGGCGACCGCCAGCGCCGGCGCACCGGCGAGCGCAAGCCCGGCCGCGACCAGCGACTGCGTCTCGATCACGGCGTCGGAGATCGCAGCGCCACCATCGGCCGTCGAGATGTACATGCGGTCGGCGATGGGGGTGCGGAAGTCCGGCCCGGCGTCGAGGCCGGCAAGTCCGGTGCGGATGCCGAACAGGCAGCCGACATTGCCGGCATTGCAGTCGGTATCCCAGCCGGCCGTGTTGGCGATGCGCATCGCCTCCTGAAAGCTGTTCCCGCCGTAGAGCGTCGCCAGAATGATCAGCGCGTGGTTGGGCACGACATGGCAATTGCCGAGGAATTTGTCGTAGCCGTAACGTTCGGCGATCAGCGCACGGGTCCGTTCCCAGTCGTTGCCGTTGTCGCCGGCGTGCCATTCCCGGACGTCGTTGACGACGCGCCGGATCAGCGCGTCCTTCGGCACGAAGCCGAGCCCGACATCGATCAGCTTCTGCACGTCGTGCTCGACGAAGGCCAGCGCCTCCATCGCCGCGAGCAGTTTTGCGGCATGCACGGATTCACCATCATGGCTCACGCGCCCGGCCTGCTCGGCCAGATAAGCGGCCTGCTCCGGATTACCCGGGCTCACCATCGCCCAGCCGTCGATGAAGATTTGCGCACCGATCTGCTCGGCTACGGTCGTGCCGTTCAGCGCAATCGAGCCGCTCTGCGGCGCCGGGATACCGGACTTCAGCCGCAGATAGGCGGTGTGCTCGGTGGAATTGCCGATGCCACCCCACCACAGGATGGCGCGCTCCTCGACGATGTAGTTCAGCCAGGCTTGCCCGATCTGCCTCGAGGTGAGACGCTTCGGATAGCCATTGTCGGCAAGCGCGCGGGGAAACGCAAACGTGCCGGAGACGTCGTCGTCGGTGACGACGAGATGATGGGATCGCAACGCGACGTCACGACGCTCGTTGACATAGTAGTTGATCGGCCCGAGCTCCTTCATGATACGCTCATAGGTCCAGCCCTCGAAGGGCCGGCCGAGGTAGACACCGATGAGCTTGCCAAGCACGCCGGCATAGACCCGCTCCGCGTAGTCATGAGGAATAGCTGTCACGAGTTCACTCCCATATCCAATTGCTTGGCCCGCGGGTCAGACCGACGAGCGCTTCATGATCTCGAATTTCAATTCATGGCTCTGGCCCGGCGCCGCGAGCCCGCCCGGTTGCAACCGCTTGACCAGCGTCTCCGCCGCAAGCGCGCCGAGATCGAACTCCGGTTGCCGCACCGTGGTGAGCCCGAGCAGCTTTGCGACCGGGATATCGTCGAAGCCGGCGATTGCAATGTCGCTGGGGATCGAGAGCCCGGCTGCACGCGCCGCCTCCATCGCACCGAGCGCCAGCACGTCGCTCGCGCCGAACACGGCGGTCGGGCGATCGCCCTTTCTTTCGAGCAGCCGCTTCATCGCACGCGCGCCGGATTCCTCGGAATAGGCGCTATCGGTAATGAAATCTGGCGCAAGTCCTGCTTCCCGCATCACCGCGCCGTAACCCTGCGCGCGCCGCTGACTCGGGCCGAACTCGGCCTGGATCATGGCAATGCGCCGATGCCCGCGCGCAATCAGAAGTCGCGTCATTTCCGCGGCCGCTTCGGCATTGTCGATATAGACGCTGTCGATCGCGAGCGGTCCGTCCGGCTTGTGCTGGCTCTCCAGCCGCACCAGCGGGATGCCCTTACGCGCGAGCACGGCGAGCTGGGGCGCCCGCAGATGAAAGAACGTTGCGACGACGCCGTCGGCCCGTCCCTGGAGCAGCCAGTCGATGGCGCGGGCCTCGCCTTCCGGCCGCCCGTCGGTGTCGAAGATCAGGACGTCATAGCCAGCCGGCGCCGCGACCGTCTGCAATCCCCGGACGAGGCCTGGATAGAACGGATTGGTGATATCTGGAATGACACAGGCAAACGTCATGGTCCGCGCGCTGCGCAGCATCCGCGCCGGATGGTTCGGCTGATAACCCAGCTCCTGTGCGACCTGAAGAATGCGCGTGCGCGTCGCAGGCGGAACGGACGGCGTCTCCGTCTTGTTCAGGACAAGCGACACCGCGGCCTGCGAAACACCGGCCGCGAGCGCGATATCCTTCTGCGTGGGGCGGGCTGGCGCCTGTTTGTCGCGCCCCTTCCCCCGCTTCGTCCTCGTTGTTGACGTCGCCATTTGGCTTAGTTATACGTATTACTAAAGGAAAATCAACAATCACCGCCAATGACCTGAGGAAACCGAGGTTCATCGCCATGACCATGACCCGACGCCAGCTTGTTGCCGCCATCCCCGCTGCCGCGCTTGCCGTTAGCTTGCCGCGCGACGTTCGCGCCGAGGACGGGCGCAAGGTCGTGACTTTCTGGTTCGGCCAGGCGAATTCGGACGGCCAGGCCGCGCTGCGCAACGATTTGGTCGAGGCGTTCAACGCCTCGCAGGACAAATATCTGCTCCAGCTCGAGGTGAAGGGCGCCGCCGTCAACAACCTCCTGAAGGTCGCACTCGTCGCCGGTAACGGCCCGGACATCGTGCAGACAGCGGGTCCCGCCTATCTCACCGCGATCGCGAATGCCGGCCAGGTGCTGCCGCTCGACGATTTCGCCGAGAAGTACAAGTGGAAGGATCGCTTCCTGGCACCGCTGCTCAACACCAGCGTCTACGGCGGCAAGCTCTACGCGCTGCCGCGCGACTACGAGTCGATGCACCTGTTCTATAACAAGGAGCTGTTCAAGCAGAACGGCTGGAAGCAGCCGACCAACCGGCAGGAGATGGAGGCGATCGCAGACGCAGCGCTCGCCAAAGGCATCATCCCCTTCGGCGCCGGCAATGCCGACTGGAAGGGCGTGAACGAGTGGCTGATGACGGTGTTCTTCAACAACGTCGCTGGCCCCGACAACGTGCGCAAGGCACTTGCCGGCGAACTGCCCTGGACCGCGCCGCCGTTCGTCGAGGCGGTCGAACTGTCAAAGGCGTGGTACAACAAGGGCTATTTCGGCAAGAACTATTTCTCGCTGACCATCGAGCAGAGCTTCCTCCAGGTCGTCAACGCCAAGGCGGCGATGGCGTTCAGCGGCACCTGGTCGTTCGGCACCAAATCCTACGGCATGTCGAAGCCCGATACCGTGATGGACGTCATGCCGACGCCGACCCTCGGCTCGGCCTTCACGGGATCACTGGTACATCTCGCCTGCGGCGCGACGCTGTCGATCGCCAAGAACTCGCAGAATGCGGAAGGCGCAGCCGCAGTGTTCGAGTTCATGCTGACGCGCAAGTTCTACGAGACCATGAACCGCGACTGGCCCGGCAAATGGGCACTCCCGGTGAAGGACCTGCCGCCGGACATGCTCCAGGGCATCGGCTATCCCCTATTCGAGAAGACGATCGCGAATCTGCACGAAGCGTTCAGCAAGGGGCAGTACGGCTTCACCACCTGGACGTTCTGGCCCGGCGCCACCAACTCCTATCTGATCGAAGGCATCGAGCAGGTCTGGCTCAACAAGATTACGCCGGACGCTTACCTCACGCGGATGCAGACGCTCTTCAGCCAGGAAGCAAAGGAAGGCAAGGTGCCGCCGCTGCCGCCGCGGACGGCCTGACGCACGATGTGGCTCTTCGCGCTTCCAGCGCTCCTGATTAACGTCTGCATCATCCTGGTTCCCGCCGTGCTGACATTCACGGCGGCGTTCTTCATGTGGGACGGTGTCGGAAAGCCGGCGTGGGCGGGACTGGCCAACTTCCAGAACATGTTCGCCGATCCCGTGTTCTGGTCGGCGCTGACAAATAACTTCATCTGGACGGCGATCTTCCTCACCGTGCCGGTCTGCCTCGCGCTCGTGATGGCAGCCGCGCTGCTGATGGCGCCGAAGGCGCGCATCGTGGTCCAGTCCATCATCTTCCTGCCGCGCATCATCGCTGTCGCAGTCACGGGCCGCATCTTTCAGGGCATGATCTTCAGCCCCGCGACCGGCGTCGTCGCCTGGTTGAACGAGCACGGCTTTTCGATCTCCGATCCCCTCGCCGATCCCGACCGCTCGCTCTATGCTGTGGCCGCGGTCGACATCTGGCACTGGTGGGGATTTCTCGCGGTCGTGTTCCTGTCGGCGATGCGGCAGATCAGCATCGACCAGATCGAAGCCGCGCGGCTCGACGGAGCCGGCTTCTTTGCTTTGTTCCGCTACGTTCTGATCCCGGGCATCCGCCCGACCCTGACCTTGATGCTGATCCTGACCGTGATCTGGTCGTTCCAGGTCTTCGAATTCATCTTCATCGTCACCCGCGGCGGCCCCGCCTATGGCAGCGAGGTGCTGGCGACGTTTGCCTACCGCCACGCCTTCTTCGAAGGCGACGTCGGCCAGGCTGCAGCCGCCGCCTGCGTCATGAGCCTGTTCGGCCTGTGTGCCACCGCCGTCTATCTCTGGCTCCAGATCACCGACGACGCGCAATCGACATGATCGGGGATCGCTGGAGCAGGACATTCAGCCTCGGGCTGATCGGCATCGCATCGTTCAGCTCGCTGCTGCCGATCGTGCTCGCCGTGATGAACGCACTGAAGACGACGGTCGAGATCGGCAGCAATCCGCTCGCGCTGCCGACCCAGTTGCACTGGGAGAATTTTTCCTCCGCCTGGCGCAACGCCCAACTCGGCCCGAGCCTGCTGCACAGTGCCGAAGTCGCGATCCTGACCATTCTGATGGTGTGCGTCACCGCGACGCCCTGCGCCTATGTGCTTGCGCGGCAGAAGGGAAAATTCTGGCGCTTCATCACCTTCTACTTCATGGCCACGATCACCGTGCCCGTGCAGCTCTATCTCTACCCGCTCTACTTCATCTTCGCGAAGCTCGGGCTGGTCAATTCGATCCCCGCGGTGGCGCTGATCTACACGGCGATGTTCTCGCCGTTTGCGATTTTCCTCTTGCGCACCTACGCGCTCGCGATTCCCGTCGCGCTCGAGGAAGCAGCCCAAGTTGACGGCGCAAAGCCGTGGCAGACCTTCTGGTACGTGATCCTGCCGATGATGCGGCCCGGGCTGCTCACGGTCGCCATCATCGTCGGGCTGAACGCCTGGAACGAGTTCGTCATCGCCGTGACGTTCCTGCAGAACGACAGCAACGTCACCGCGATCGTGCGCTTCTACAATCTGACCGGCCAGTATTCGACCGACTGGGGCGAGATGCTGGCCGCAGCCGTCACCATCGTGCTGCCGATCGTTGCGATCTTCGTGCTGCTGCAGCGTCAGTTCATCGACGGCATGACGTCGGGCGCGGTGAAGTCTTGAAGCCCTACTTCTCCTTCACCGGCACCGTGTAGTTCAGGATCAACCGCCCGCCATCCGGATAGATCGTCTGCCCGGTGATGTAAGACGCATCATCACTCGCCAGGAACGCCACGACGGAGGCCACCTCGCTCGGCTCACCGCCGCGACCCGCCGGCGTGCGTGACATCACCGTCTTGCGGGCATCCTCCGAGGTGTAGATGGACGACGCCACCATGTCGGTCAAAATCGTGCCCGGCCCGACCGCCACGACGCGGATGTTGTGCGGAGCGAGCGCGACGGCGGCGACCGAGGTCAGCTGCTTCATGCCGCCCTTGGAGATGGCGTAGGTCGCAAGCGTCGGGATCGCCAGCAGCGCGTTCACCGAGGACATGTTGATGATGACCCCGCCGCCGCCCTGCGCGATCATCTGCTTGGCCGCCGCCTGGACGCCGAAGAACGCGCCCTTCAGATTGATGCCGATGATTTCGTCGAATTCCTCTTCCGAAATCTCCAGGATGTCGCGGTTGCGGGCGACGCCGGCATTGTTGACCATGATGTCGAGCCGGCCGAATTCCCTGACCGCGGTCGCCACCGCGCGATCGACGTCCGCACGCCGCGCGACGTGACATGGCACGGCATACAATTCCTTGGGCTTGCCCAGCTCGTTGACCGTCTTCTCGAGCTCATCCGTATCGACGTCCGAGATGACGACCTTGACGCCGTCGTCGAGGAACCGCTTTGCGCACGCCTTGCCGATGCCGCGCGCTGCGCCGGTGATGACGGCGACCTTGCCGGATAGTTTCATGGGTCTCACTCCAGGATAGCTGCTTGGGCAGCGAGCTATCCCGGAGAGGACCCCGGTTCAAGCCGCCGCGAAGCCGAGATGAGCACGGAACCGGTTCTTGATAAAGACGGCATCGCGCGAGGGCAGCGAGCGCGGCGGATTTTCCGCCAGAACCTTGATGACAAAAAGCCGCGGGCCGTCGGCCGGTCCGGCGATCTGCGCGGCGAGGCGCTGCACCTCCTCGAGCGTCCGCACGGTCCCGGTCGCGGCGAAGCCGCAGGCGGCGGCAATTGCCGTGAGATCGACGCCGCGGCCGGTGTGGCTCGCCTGCATGCCGGTCTCGCCAAAATGCTGATTGTCGATCACGACGATGTCGAGATTGCGCGGACGCGCGACGCCGATGGTGGCGATGCCGCCGAGACCCATCAACTGCTCGCCATCGCCCGTCAACGCAAGGACGCGCTTGCCCGGCTGCGCCTGCGCGAGCCCAAGCGCGATCAACGCGGCACCACCCATTGCGCCCCAGAGATAAAAATTGCCGTCGTGATCCCCCACGGAATGCAGGTCGTAGGTGGGCGAGCCGAGACCGGAGACGACCAGCGTGTCCTTGCGGTCCTTCAGGAGCGCGGCGACAGCGGCGCGACGATCGAGTTGAGCTTGCATCGGCATCACCACTTCTTCTTGCCGATCAGGCGCTGCCCGATCAGGACCGCAATCTGCTGATCGGACTCGTAGGCGAGCGATGCCGCCGATTCGACGGTCTCGACCAGATCCTCCGCCGTCTCCGCGCGCATCACTTTCAGGCCGATCGCTTCCAGCGACGGCTGCGTCGCCCGGCTCATCGGCACCTGCCACGGATTGAATTCGGCCCATTCGCCGCGCATGGTCACCAGCATCAGCAGCGGAAAGCGCCCGATCGCCGACAGCGACAGCATGTTGATGCAATTGCCGACGCCGCTCGACTGCATCAGCAGCACGCTGCGCTGACCGCCGAGCCAGGCGCCGGCGGCGATGGCGATGCCCTCCTCCTCGGTCGTCAGCACGTTGGTGGTGACGTCGCGGTCGGCCGAGAACATGCGGATGAGCTGGCTGTGGCCGGCATCCGGCACGTAGGACATCTGCCTGACGTCGGCGGCTTTGAGGATACGATAGAGCTCGGACGGCCAGTCGTCGCTGCTGCGCGTTTCAGGATTCGGTTGAGGGCTGTGCACCGCGAGGTCTCCGTGAAATTCGAGCGGACCCTAGCGATTATTCCGCGCGACGGCTCTGACCGTCTGGCACGATCAGGTATTGAAGGATTGTATAGCTGCCTTTTCCGTTGTCGCCTGGACCAGAGCACGATGCGCATGACTGCGCCCTCTCCCCTTGTGGGAGAGGGCATCACCGCAGGAAGATACAAACTCATTGGGGTGAGGGGTATCTCTCGGCGCATTCATATGCATCGATATGCGCGGAGAGATACCCCTCATCCGGCGCTTCGCGCCACCTTCTCCCACAAGGGGAGAGGGAATGATTTGTGGAAAACGGATTAAGCCTTCCAGATCAATAGTTTGCGAGTGGCCATTTCTCCCGGTGTCCCGTCAGTGTCACTTTCAGCTATCATAACAGGGGGCTCCGCTTTGTCCTGCGTCCCTCTTGCAGAAGTTCTGGGCGCTACATCAACCATCCCGCGAGCAAGGCCACTCCCGCTGCCGTGGCAAAGATCAGGAATTCAAAGAGCGCCGCTTTGAGATCATTCCAACTGCGCCGAAGTTGGCTCACCTGATGCAGAGCATCCACGACATGGTAGGCCGTTTTGGCATCATCAAGTCGAGTTCGCTTTTTGCTTTTGTCCCCCATTCGTGAAGCGTAGTAGACGCGCGTGCTAATCGGCAAGGTCACGACGAAAATGCCTATAACGAGCTACCCCGTCAAGATCACCTTCGGCGAGATGCGGGAAATGGGCGTGCGCGGCGTCCTGATCTATTGCCGCCACCGTTGCGGCCACCATGTCGAGCTCAACGCCGACCGCTGGCCCGACCATGTCCGCCTGTCCGATGTCGAGCCGCGCTTCGTATGCTCGAACTGCGGCAAGCGCGGCGCCGAGATCCGGCCGGATCACCAGCCGGCGAAGATGGGTTCTCGCTAAAGCAAATGAACACAACCGCTGCTTCCAGCAAGGCTGCGCAATCTTGACTATACAGGTGTTTGACGCCATCCGTCTGCTGCGCGAAGCTCCCGCTTCGCAGTGGGGGCATCTATGAGAACGTCAATTTGCATCGCCCTTTTGGCTCTCGCGCTCTGCAATACCAGCAACGCGAACGAGATCGAGGGATTTCGTTTGGGTATGACGACCGAACAAGTTTTGAAAGCGGCAGGAGAGAAAGGTTACACGTTTGGCAACCCGATCAAGAGTGGGTCCAATTCGAACTGGACCTCCTACATCCTAAGGAAGGACGGCCCTAGCATCTCCTTTTGCGGTAGTGTCCTAAGCGCAATAACGAAGTCGTACGACAGTAATCTGCATGAATTTGCTAATTTGGCCGGCCAGCGGACGAGGGAGCTGGGGCCGCCCGATGAAGTAAAGGCTGCGCAACAATTTGTAGAAGGCAGTCCATTGAGCACCCTGTCTTACAACTGGAACGGGACCGACAACGTGAGGCGAAGCCTTGGCATCTACCAACTCGGCAGCCGCAGCCCGCAGGTGTCGTACGGATATGGGTACATCAATCATGCTTGTCGGAGTTAGCCTTACGGATATCCCTCTTATGCGAAGCTAACCAAGCGCCTCCATCACCCGGCTGAACGCCGGATGCCGGCCGATTGCTCGCTGCGGCCTCCTACCCGCAAGATCACCTTCGGCTAGATGGGGGGCGTGCGCAACGTGCTGCAACCATGCTGACGTGGCGGCTGACCAGCGTGCGCAATGCGGTCATCAGCCGCAGGCAGCCTGCCTCGATAGCGGTCATCAGGGAGGAGTTAAATGTGGATAGATTCCGGGTGATGGTCCAATAGAAAGGTGGGGCCTAAGTTCAGCGGGAAGGGTCATTCCATGTTTTTCGCCAAAATGGTTTTCGCCTCGATGATTGTTGGCTTGGCGACCGTCTGCGTTGCTCAAGGTCTCGGTACAGCCGACGATGAAATTGCCATCAAGAAGGTCATTGGTGAGATGACCGCCGGCTTCAACAGTCATGACGCAGAAGCATCAACTCGCATGTACAAAACCGACGCCGATTTTGTGAGCGCAAGGGGTGAGATGGGCATTGGCAAAGACGCGGCTGAAAAGGGGCTCCGCCGGATCTTTGAGACTAGGGGCAAGGCCGCGACGCTGAAAACAGAAGACGTGAAGATTAGATTTATTAGACCCGACGTGGCGCTTGCCCATGTGACCAACGAACTAAGTGGACTCCTATCGCCTGATGGACAGGGCTTGCCATCACAGCGGGAGTTAAGTCTCCGTGTCTTCGTCAAGGACGACGGCATATGGAGGGTCGGGTCGTTTCATAATACTGTAGTAAGCCCTGTTCCCGGCTCTGCCGCGTCAAAGCCGTAGTATTGATCGAACGTGGCCGTTGCGGGTGAACAGCCGGACGCGCTTGTCCTCGCGCTCGACGATGAGCCGATAGCCGTCATGCTTGATCTCGTGAATCCAGTCCGGACGCCACATCCCAAACGCGATCAAATAATTTCCACACCCGACGACCTCAACAAAATCTTGGGATCCCTTTCGCGGATTTCAGCTTTTTGCTTCAATGAACGCTCAATTACGCAATGGCTGCGTAATTTACAAAGCGCACGAACAGATTTCTGATCGGACCCAGAGCCCCGGTCATCAGCTCACAACATTTTCGTTCACCTCGATGTCGCGCTGCACGGCGCGCGCGAGGGATAGGCGGCGCAATCCTCTCTTGACCGGGGCGGGTTGCGTCGCTGTGCGCGTGTTCTCGGGAGGGGAGAAAGCGATGATCCATGTCTTCAGACGACGATCTCCCGAAGCCCCCGAACTGGACCGAGCCGCCGTCGCTGGAGGCGCTGGTCGAGCAGTATGGCGGCTGGGATCGGATTCCGGAATCCGCGTTCCGCGAGCACGAAGCCAAGCGCGAGGCGTGGATCGAGATGGTGCGGCACGGCGGCTTGCATCGACAAGGTCGCGGGCCACGAAAGCGGTTCAAATAAATGACGGAGTGATCATATGAAATCAGAGATGCCGCGCTACCTCATTCCGCACTCAGAAGCACGACGGCTCGTCAATGGCCTGCGCACCATGATCGGTTTCATCGAAACGAAGATCCCGGCAGACGTGATCGCACGCAAGCAGACCAACGGTCTGAAAAACGCCAAGGCGGCGCTAAAGCTGTCACCGGACTCCAGCGAGAACCGCACCGAGATGGCCACAGCGATGCTGTGGGCGTTCAGTTTCATCATGGAGAACTACGAAGGCGACGCCATCGAGATCGGCGATGCCATGCTGTGGATGAACAAGCTCGGCCTGATCGACTCGGCGTCTGAAGATCGTCTGCAATGACCGACAAGGCTCCGACCAAACGTCAATTCCGCCACGGAGCACGAACGTATGAGCAGGAATCCAACCGCGACACCGAGATGAACAGAGCGGTGAAGGCGGCGGAGAGGGACGCGCCTTCTGAATTCGAAGGAGCCGCCCGCGCCGCAGCGCGCAAGATCCTGCGCGAGCAATGGGCCGTCGAAGATGCCGAGCGGGACTCGCAGGCACCACCACTGCCGCCGCACATCAGCCGGCTGGAGCCCGGCGAGCTCGACGCCGACACGCTGCAATATCTGCGCCGGCCATATCTCGCGGCGCTGCAGTTGCTGGATCCCCGCGAACGTGAGCGCGAAGTGCAGCGGTTGATGCGGGAGCTGACGCTGGAAATCGAAATCGTGCGCTGACGCACAATTTGAAATTCCCCGTTGACGGGGAATTTGGAACCACCCGACCCATAACTGGGATCGTCGTCGCCAAAATAACGATGTACAGCCAATAATTATGTGTTATGACTGGGACCGTCCCAGTCATACCGGCTGGCTTACCTTGTTTAAAAGGAGCAACAGCAAAGATGAATACCAGAGAAAACGACGAGCGCGACCGCATCATCCGGCAAGGTAAGGCGGCGTGGGCACGACTCAAGAAAGACAAGTCATGGGAAGACTGGATGTCGACCGGCGAGGCTTTGACCGAAGGCCGCGAGATCGCGATGTATGACGCCGGCACCAACCGCCCGGAAGGCAAGGGTTACGCCGGCGCCTTCAATCTGTGGCTGATCGAGAACAAGTTCGACGACATGGATCCCTCGGATCGGGCCAAGCTGTTCAAGGTGATGGAGCTGCGGCCCGACATCGAGGCTTGGCGTGCGACGTTGACCCGCACCGAGCGGATGAAGCTCAACCATCCGACCACGGTTCTGCGCAAGTTCGAGGCGGCGACCAAGATCAAGCCACTGAAGCCGGCCAAGCCTTCAAAGGATGACGCGCTGCGCGAGGTCGCCGAAGAGCACCACGCCGCTGTTGCGGAGGTCGCCCAACTCAAGGCTCGTGTCGCCGAACTGGAGGAGGAGAACGCCTCGCTGCGCGAGCAGCTCGGGCCGGAGTGGAATCGGCCGGCCGGAACGAAGCGTGTAAGGCCATGAACATCCTGCTTCGGCTGCTCGCTCTGGCGTTCACGGTGGCGCTGTTCAACAGCTCGATCTTCCAAGGCTGGTTCGTGGCGTGAGCAACAACCAGACGCGGAATGGCGCGACCACATCGAGGCGGTTGTTCGCAAGAGGCTCTCCCCGACCCTGAAACAGATTCGAATAGCGTCCCCGCGCAAAGCAAAAGCCCGCTCGCGGAGCGTAGGCCGCCTTGGCCAAAAACCAACCGCCCGTTCAGTCGACTTCGCCACAAGTATTAACACCTATTCTGTTGATCTCGACCGATGGTTGCGCTTGGATGTGCTCGGGCGGGGGAAATCACTAAATGCGAACGATGGGATTAGCCGTGCTCGGCTTTGTTTTGGGCGGCTGTGCGTTTCAGCGCGCTGAAATTGCTCAAGATGCCCGCACCCAAATGGTCGGGATGTCCAAAGAACAGGTGCTTGCCTGTATGGGTGCGCCGGCAAGCAAGGCTGCCGAAGGCGTAACTGAAGTATGGGGATTTAATTCTGGCAACGGCATGACGGTCGTTGATGCCAGCTACGGTCGATACGGTGGCTCGGCCGTTGCGAGCAGTCGCTTCTGTAACATCAACATCGTGTTCGCTGGTGGGCAAGTCGCCACCGTCAATTATGCCGGACCCACAGGGGGACTTTTGACTGCTGGAGAGCAATGCGCCTACGCAGTCAATGCCTGCGTAAAACGACAATAGCATTGTTCGGCTTTCGAAAGCACGCCTATGTCTATACCGGACAAGCCCAAGCAAGCCGTTCCACCCCATGAACCCTTCGAGGTGTGGTGGCCCAAATACATAGAACGCGTGAATGAAAGTGTCGCTGCCGCCGAGGAATATCTGGAGATTCCAAAGGGCACCATTTCATCAATCAAAACCGACCCGGATTTCATCGCCACGGTGAAGACATATGCCGTGATTGAGCCAATGCTGAATGATCTTATTTCCGCACGTCCGCCGAGATCGATCTTCGGAGCGCCAGCGGTTGCTCAGCCGAACAACGATTTTCAAGGGTTTGTCGCCGGGCTGACAATTTCAGGACGCGTGGGCAAGTTAGCACTTGCAAAAAGTCTCGGTCTGCTCACCGAAGATCAGGTACGCTTTATTGAAGGCGTGTCTCGGATCAGGAATCGATACGCACACAACGTCAAAAACATGCACCGATCTTTAGTCGAAATCCTCACCGAAGAACAGCAACACAATGCGAAGATCGTTGAGATCATAACGGGTTTGGTGAGTACGCTTCCGTCGGAAATTGAGCCGTTCTTGAAGATGCTCATGTATCACCGCTTGGCTGACTATCTATCGAATGCTCTTCACACGCTCAAGCCGCCTCCATTGCCGGCTGGTGGCCTTCTTTCCGGTTTGAAAGATTATTTCGAGACGCCAACGAAGCCAGACAACAGCCGTTGAAGAAAAGATCCGAGTATTCATGCGAATTCTAGCAGCATCCCTTTGCGCCGCCTTGGCCGTGACCACAGCCGAAGCCTGCACCGTAGAGTCGGCGGTTGGCGACAAGCTTTTCGCTTCGATCCAGTCGGACGGCGACCGCGCAAAACAGAGCCTCAAAGTGCTCGACAGGCTCCGAGCCCTTAACGACAAAGGGAAAGATCCCAAAAAGCCGCTCGGAGAGCAGCTCACCCTTGCCGAGGCGGACGAATTCAGCCGCCTCACGCAGCGTCAGTCGGCTGTGATGCTTCAAAGCCTCATTGAATCTGCGTATCAGCGGGACTTGAAGGTCATCAAGCAGACGTTCGATGTCGCCAACGGTCTGTATGTGAACGGGCGCGAGCCCACCGAGAAAGACCCACTGTCATATTATTTCGGTTTGCTTGTGGTGCTGCGAATGGTGGACCAAGCCAACGAGCGTAAGGATAGCCTGAGCACGCCGGCTGCTTCCGACTGCTCAATCGAGGTGGCGCTCCATACGGTTGAGCGGGAGAGCCTTGAGAAGTTAGGCCGCATGGACGTGAACAATGATGTCAGCCAGCTTACGGCGATACAGAAACGAAGTCCGAAAGGACCCGATGGGGCGATTGATCGCGGGCGCATGCCTTACGAGGACAGGGCAACCTTGGAGCGCCTCGAAAGGAAATTGGCTCCAGCGTTCCGCGAACATCGGTTTGTTTCCGACCTAGAGTCTCTTAAAGATCTCGCCCGCATGGCTGAGCTGAAGTACCAGTTTCAGAAGAAGGACGCGATAGACTCGGGTGGCGACATTAATTCCGTGGGACAGTCGATGGATCAGGCGCGTCTAGAGAAGCGCGATGAAATGTTCGTGCGCGTGCTGAAGAAGATCGCCGACGATATCCCCAGTGATTGGTCTAAGGAAATGTCAGCTGCCACCCGAACAGCCGCTCCGGCAGAAGCGCCATCTCAGGCGAGAGAACAGCGCGATGCGCGGCCCGCAAAATCCGCTCCCGTCAAGAAAGCGTCACCACCGCCTACTAAGTTGCAGTAGTACCAAGTTGCGACGACCGTGCAACCCATCAGCGGTGCCAGCAAAGGCACGCATCGCTTCGCCTTCAGCCGGTGACTTCAGGTGTGCGCCGAACTCCGGACATTTCACTGCACCGCGCCAATTGATGCAATGGGCCAAGAGCGGAAGTATGCGGAACCGAATTATTCAATCATCTCGTCGGCAGTTGCAAGTAGCGCAGGAGGCACCTGACAGGATGTGGCGAGAACTTCATCGCCGGTGTGGTGCAATCAGACATCAGTTATTCAAAGCACCTCGCAAGAGCTTGGCAAAACTCTGCTCGTTCACCATGCGCAACATAATCACGCAAAGCATCAGCTGCTGAAAGGAAGCTGTCATTCTCTTCGCAAAAGCCGCGCACATTATGGTACAAAGAAATTGAATCTTTCTCTTCGGGCTCGACGTCCTTAGAGTCACAAAACTCAAACGCTACATGGACGAACAGAATTGAAAAATCGTCCGCTACAAGCGCATATTCCTTGGCCTTATCTTGGTAGAGAGCTCTCGTTGCATCATAAAGAAAGACTAGTTCCTTCGATTCAAATTCGCTCAGATCACGTTCTGCATAAATCTTATCCAGCTCACTGTCCTGCCAAAGCATGAAAGATAACAGTGTATCGCTCATCTCATGAAGTAAGGCCTTTTTTCCTTCACTATCTAGTTTTGCGATTTTTATGGACCGCGGCTGCTGTCTTTCTTCGGAAGGAAGCTCTGGTGGGCTTTGGACTAGCGTCGCTCGAACCTTATTCGAGATTTTATATTGTCGTTTTCCTTCGCGCTTCGCGCGTGTTAATTCTTTGGCCCGCCCCTCATAAATTTCTATTAACAAGTTCGCTTTTTCTTCCGCCGTGATGTTTCGTTGCTCTAGTGGCTGGGCCGCGGAAATGAACTCTTCTACAGTTGCCTCAGCCCCGCTCATTATCGCTTCTCGAATAAGAACGTTATGAACAATGGGATGGAGCTGCATAAAATCAATTCCAATCGCCTTGAAGAATTCGCTTAATTCAGACCGACTACTTTCTGCTTCGCTTTGTTCGGTGGCATCAAAAGCTAAGCCAAGTTCGTCGAGGTCGTGCTTAGCATTGAGCGCGAGCTGAAAATCATCTAGCCCCTTTGCGTTGTTGAAACCGCATTCAATAATGATTTGCGCACAGGATACGGCGGGGATGCGTTTATCCATGGCCCTACGACAGAAATGATTAAGTAAATCTCGGTCCTCCGAAGAGTTAGTGAGTTGTTCAAGGTTCGAGCCAGTGAGTTTTCCATAACAAATAATTACCTCCGCCCAGTATCCGGAAAACTTCCAATGATCTTTTGATGCTCGTAGTAGGCCCTTAAACATGTACCACTCCTAATCAAAAAATAGGTCGGATAGAAGTTTTGCTCACGCCGCCAGCTTCTCTTGAGGTGGTCCAGATTTCCGGGACAGTTTGGCGGCAAAGCCTAGGTGGATTCCGGGTTTGATTACGCCGCCAATTTCTCCTCTTCCTCAATATTCCTGCGAACGCGCGCCCTAAACACTCGATTTTTTTAGCGTAGAAATCCCAGCCCCGATGCCCCTCCACAGCGTAGGCAATTTTCGACGACGGGACCAAGCGTTTCGAATGTCTGTTCCGGGTCATTCGCGTCGGTTCGGCCGGTGCAAGGCGATTTCCGGTCTACCCCGATGAACGGACATTCTCAAGGATAGGCGGGCGCGTCTCAAACGGGGCCAACAACAGAAGTGCCAAGGCGCAGCCGGGCTGTGTTTCCTAGAATCTAGTCCACCTTCGTATTTCGTAATTGGCGTTTTGCGCTTGCTGGTTCAATTCTAGCCAAATTTGGTTGCCGTAGCGGCCTTTGTAAAAGCGCATGTCAACGAACCAAAGGGCAACTGCACAAAACAGCAGAAAGATAAGAATACGGATCATCGGCAGTTACCCTTCGGTTGTGTAACTCCATATGTGACAGGTGACCTCAAACTTCACGCAACCGGACGAACCGCTCGCGCTGCTTTTCACGAACGGCAGGCGGCTCGACCTTGGTCCGGAAGAATTCCCCAGCCCAGCCATCGCGCTTGGTCGTGGTCGCGACCCGTTTCGGCTTCGCCGGCTGCGGGCCGCGTTCGTAGCGCGGCATCTGCTTTGCCTCCGGCTGAAACGGATCCGGCGGCGTGAAGCTGCGCTGGGGCTGGTCTTCGTAAGCAGAGCGCAGCATCAAGGTCTGCCCATCGAGGATGGCGTAGCCGCTGAAGGCGGCCTTGGTCAGTTGCTGGAGAACTTCGATGGACGGCGTGAATCGACCTTCGATGAAGTCCTGCAGCTTGGCCAGTCCGAGTCCCTCGACGTCGCGCACGACGGCATTGATCGCGCCCGGCTTGCCGCTCCACGCCTTGAGGCGGGCGCGCAGCACGTCGACGCCATTGGGCGGGGGAACGTCCGGTGTCTTGCTGAACAGGCTCATGATGCGGTCCTTTCATCGAGGCGCATGCGTCGCGCCAGTTGCCGGAGTTGGTCGTCGCTCGGGGTGTAGTGACCGATGGAGAGCTGCTTCAACTGGTCGAGCGTCATGCCGGCGTACTGTGCGACTTCCTCGGAGAGAAAATGCACGCTGCGATTCCGGATACGGCGGATCTCGGCGGGATTCATCGCGCGTCTCCAACCGGCAACGTTGCGACCAGACGGGCGAACTCCGAGCGGTGCGGCTTCAACGCTGCGATGGGAAGCCGGCTCATGATGTGGGCAGGAGCGGCACCGATTGCGAATTGCGGCGGTGACGATGGCGGTGGCGGTGGCGTGACCGCAAACGTTTCAAGATGCCGCTGCATCCGCCGCACGCGCGCGATGATATCGTCGAACGATGCAGCGGAGGCGCCGACATCACGACGACTGAGAACGAGCGCGTCGGGGCAGGAATGACGAGTCGTAAGCGTAAGCTCGGTGAGCCTCGCGGCCTCGATGGTGAAGTAGAAGCCGGTGGGACTGTCCTCGTTGTGCAGCGTGCTGGCGATAACCGTTGCGGAGATCGAGAACGCCGGTTGGCGCCGCGCGATTTCGTCGCGAACTTCGCAGCGAACGCGCAGCGTGCCATCGGAGGCGTAGCCCAATGTCAGCAAGCGACCAACGACCTTGGAGCTGTCGTGATTGAGCGTTAGCGGAATCGTTTCGAGGTCGGCCCAACTCAAAGAATTTTTGACGAAGGCCATCCGCTGCGTGTCGATTGAACTCGACGAAGCGATGCCTTCGATGAGCTGCGGACTGGACGTGGCCGGGAGCAGCGGCAAGGCCGCGCGCTCGACCGGCTTGACGCGGTGCCGCAGCATCAGTTGCGCGTGCTTCAGTTTGAGCTCGCGGCCGATCATTTCCGCTTGGCCTTGCCGGTTTCGAGATTGAGGCGCGCGGTGCGCAAGCGGCCGGCGATCTCGCTGATGGCCAGTTCGAGCGCTGAGCCGGTCGGGACGTCGTGCACGTGACGCTTGACGATAGGACTCGAAGTCAGGCGCATGCCCTTTTGAATTCGGCTGCGACGTTCGTCGTCGGCCGGGTACGCGGCGCCGGTAACGAACGTGCCTTTCATATAGACCTGCGGCATCGGTATTCTCCCTGTGCGCGACCGGGTTGAAGCCTATCACGAACAGCGCGCGGGCGCCTTTCGCTTGGCCGCGAAGCATGCCGCCAGCGCCGACAACCCCGCGCGCAATGCTTGGAGCTCCGCGAATCCGGTCGGGACGTAGTCTTGGATGCATTGGGCCACCGCGTGCTCGGCGTCGCGGCCGGCGTTCTTGAGCGCGTTGCGGCCCTCCAGCCAGCGCGCGGTATCGCGCTCGTGGATCTTCGCCTGCTTTCGTCCGGCGACGCTGTCGGGATCCACCGGGGTGCCGCCCATCTTGTCGAGCGAGGCGCTTTGCGGCGGCCGTGGCGCCTGACAAGCGGTGGCGTAGTTCTCGACCAGCGCGGCCCAGCGCCGGCCCGCAGACGCCTCCGTGGCCGTGATCTTGCCGCTGAGCAGCAGGCGCCCCAACATGGTCCCCCATGTCGCATCGCGCAGGCCGCATCGGGCGGCATCGAGCAGGCGGTGCAGCTCGGCGGGCGCGAGCAGCTCGGGATCGCGGGCGGGCGTCTTGATGCGACCGCCGGGGTGGCGGGCGGCGAGATGCTTGCGGGGGGACATGGGCGAACCTTTCGGGGCTCGCGGAACAATCGGTCTTAGTCGTTGCTCTGGCAACTGTCGGTTTTCAGTTCCGGTTGCGGTGCCGGCAGATCGGCGAGCAAGGCTTGCAGGGCGGCGATCAGTCCGGCAAGTGGCGTAACCTTCGGGCGGAGCTTAGCACCCGGTCAGCGCCCGTGGATCATATGCGTCTCCAGCGCCCTCCAAGGGCACGCTGGGGGTCTCACCCATTTGGAGAGTTAAGAACCTCAACATTCCGGCCTTGGAGGCAGCGGGCGGCACCTGCGGCTTAGGGCCCGGTCGATACCACCCGCCCAGACGTTCACCTTGTGGGCGGAGCGTCCTAGTGCTTATTGATGCTGCCGGTCCACCTCGGCTTGATGCAGATCAATGCTAAACACGGGTCGGGGACCAAGATCGGGGTTGGCCCGCCGAGCGGCCTACTTGGCCGCGACAGCTTCCGGCGCCTTGCGTTTTCCCAGAGCCTCAGCGGCCAGCGCCTGCTTTAGCCATTCGTCGGCGAATAAAAGCCACTGAGCTTTAGACGACGGCATGTCGGTCAAGGCTGCCTGCTTGCAGCACTCCTCATACTCCCGACGAAACTTCACTGCATCTTCGAACATGGCGCCCGACCGGGGAACGCAATCTAAGGATCTGCTTAAGCTCTGATGCAACTTTACCGAAGACGTTCAAGAGCGGCAAGACGGTCAGGCTTGGCCATGTCTGTGTTGAGGGGGGCGGTCAACGCGCGGCCAAAGCAAAGGGCCGCTGTCAGAGACAACGGCCCCTCGCGCTTCCGGGTTTCAATAAATCCGAAATGAAATGGCTTAACCAGCCCCGGGCTGCCACATTTTCCCGGTTAACAAACCGCCGCCACAACAAATGTGAATCGGCCCGTAAATTTCCAAGTGATTTGTTCCGCCAACCTTGGCGGCATCCCAGAATGCGACACAAAACTTTGGCACAACTTGTGCAGTGTATTTCTCACCGAGTTTTGCATTATCCCCCTCGGGGCTGGAAAGCCGCCGCCCGCGCTCGTTTAAGCGGGCGGCGTTTTTAGCTTTCGGCAAACGAAAAAGCCCCAGTCCGGGGCTGGCGGGACTGAGGCTCTTCGTAGCCGCACTTACTCAGTACGCGCGCAGCTTATGGCCATCCAGTTGTCACAAAAGACGGTGTCCTAATTCCGGGTTCCGGGTGTCCTTTTCAGGACAGCCCCCCGGTTCCCCGGCCTAGAATGTTCCGCCGACACCAGCTTCGTGACGCGCGCACTGCACCATGCGTTTTTCCGAAAAAATCTTTCGTGGATTCCCGGTTTCCAGCGAGAACGGGTGGTGCTTTGATGTTTCTATTTGAGGTTGAGTAAGGGATTTTCGGGGCGTGGTAAGTCGGGACCGCCCGCCCTGATCGACGAGCCCTCCCGTGAAGCATGCCCCCCCCCCTCTAGCAGAAGTCGAAATTGTTTTGGCGCTGGATTTGACGCTGAATGCTCCTTGCAAAATGCTCATACGTTCGTTATAGCATTGTGCAAATGGAGATGAAGATGGTCAGGCACGACGCCAAGTATGTGAGTTATCTACGTGTTTCGACGGGTAAGCAGGCGAAGTCCGGTTTGGGACTCGAAGCGCAGCGCGCAGCCGTGATGGGCTGGCTCAATGGTGGCCGCTGGAAGCTCGTCAACGAGGTCGTCGAGGTCGAGAGCGGCACCAGAAAGAGGATCAAACACCGCCCGGCGCTACAGAAGGCGCTGGATGCCTGCAAGCGCTATGGCGCCCGGCTAATCATATCTCGGCTGGATCGCCTGTCGCGCGATCCCGTGTTCCTGCTGAGCCTGCGCGATGCCGGTGTCGAATTCGTCGCGCTGGATATCCCCGACGCCAATCGCTTGACGGTCGGCATTATGGCGCTGGTCGCCGAGCAGGAACGCGAGGCGCTGTCCCAGCGCACCAAGGCCGCGCTGGCGCAGAAGAAACTGCAAGGCGTCAAGCTCGGCAATCCTAAGCCGAAGACGCTGAAATTCCATGATCGTAAGGCCGCCGTCAAAGCGGGCCTGAAAGGCGCAGCGGTACTCAAGGAGACGGCCGATGCGTTTGCCGCACTGATCCAGCCGTTGCTCGATGGCGAGCTCACGGGGCTGTCTGCGAACGCTACAGCCATGGAGCTCAATCGTCGCGGCGTCCGCACCGCGCGCGGTGGGCAATGGACCGCGCGCTCGGTGTTGAATTTGAAAGCGCGACTGAACTGATTACATTCCGCACGGAAATCTTTTTGGCGGAAGCGGCGCTGATCGTTGTATCGGTGCGCGTTCGCGAAGTTTTTTGAGATAGATCGGCTCCGGTTCGATCTCGGGCTCTTCGTCGATCCATTGGTCGACCGGTTCGGGCTCGACCGGCGGCTCGACGGGCTCGGTCGTTTGCGTGCTATCGATGTTTTCCGGGACTTCATCCGGACAGTGTTCGAGCAACACATCCCGATCACCGCCCGGCGCAATCTGCTCGACCTGCCGGAAGAAATTCGACGCGGGCACCTCGATGATGTTGATATTCGTCGGCTCGACCGGCGGCTCGGCCGCCGCCGCCGCCTCGATCTCAACCTCCATGCAGGCCCGGATTTTGTCGAGAACGAAGACAAATCGGCTCAGATCCGCCGGTTTAACCCGGCCATTGAGCCCGCCACGGTAAAGCCTGCTCATCTCCCTGCGCACATCGACCGGCGTCTCCAGCGGCAACCGGTGCGGCGAACGGAACAGCTCTGCTTTGGATTTCCGTGGCAATCGCTTGCCCCATGCCCGTGGAGGGAATTCGGTACCCTTCGAGCCTACACCCGCCCGGTCATTCGTCCAGCGCCGGTTCGGGCTGAAGGTTTTTTCGTAACTCCGCCGGGATCGCCGCGCGCCAGATCTCGACCGGCCGTCCGCCCTTCGGTCCCGGTGTGCCACGCTCGACCGTCACCACACCGCGCTCCGTCAGCACCGCAAACGCCGCCCGGAGCTCGCTGGCGCGCGCGTTTCTGCAGAGCGCTGCGGAGACCGCGCTTCGGCTTAGGCCATCAGGCGCCCGGCGTAGCGCGATCAGGATGCGGTCGGCGATGATGGTCGGCGGCATCGGCAGATCCTACGATTGCCGGGAGCCTACACACCCAGTTCGTCGCCGTCGTCGGCGAAGCCCCGTCAACTCAGAATGCGGACACCTGCGGACGGCAAAATCCCGTTTTGAGCGTTCGATTTTGCGGACACTTGCGGACACTTCGCCAGTTTTACACGTATAGGATTTTGAAATCTCTATACGTCTGAAACCGGAAGGCCGCCCGCAGCCGTCCGCAAATTTCGACGTTCAAATCCGGAAATGGCGTCCGCATCCGTCCGCAAGCCCGGCCTAAAACCTTGGCTTCGTTCGCGTTCCCGACTGCTCTGATGCATCGTCGTCGCCATCGTCATCGCTGTGACCGCTACGCCGCTTCAGCCGGATGCCAGAATGTGACCGAACCTTGGCGTGGCCAATCTGCTTTCGCGGGAGTCCGATGGCCTCCAGCTGGTCGCCGAGCTCGTTCTTGCTGGTCGGCTCGTCGCCATTGTCCCGGCAATAGGTCGCCCATGAGCCATAGAGATCCGCGATGGACGCGTACTTGTGTTCGTTGCCGGGCTCGACGTCGCAGGCGTCCTCCAGCCATTGCGTGAACCGGTCCTGTCCGGAGAAGTAATTCTCGGTGGCCGCCATCACGCTGGCGGGCGGCGCCAGACCGATGCGCTGCCACTCCAGGCAGCCGTCCATCGCCCAGCGCAGGATCGCTGGCCATTCCGGGCGCAGCTTGGCGGTCAGCTCCCGGTCGATCTCCGCCTTCGGGATCTGCACCGTGAACGGCACCATCAGCAGCCGCGCCCGCATCGCGGGATCGACGCAGGCCAGCTTCGGCTTGTGGTTGCCGGTGATGATCAGCTTGAACTTGGGATCGAATTCGAAATCGTCCTGCCGCATGAAATGCGCCGTGATGCGGTCGCCGCCGGTCAGCGTCTTGATCTTGGCCTCGTTCCAGACACGGCCCTGCGGCGTCTCCTGTGCCACCACCAGCCGCTTGTTGTGCAGCCGGGCGAACTCGGTCGGATGCCGTTCGCCCTTGCTGGCGAGGAACGTTTCGATCTGCGCGGTGGCTGCGTAGTCGCCGAGAATCTTGACGATGGTGTTGACGAAAGTGCCCTTGCCGTTGCGCCCGGTGCCGTAGATGAAAAGAAACACGTGCTCGGTGGTCTCGCCGGTCAGACAATAGCCGATAAAGCGCTGCAGGAATTTGACCAGTTCATCGTCGCCGGCACTGACACGCTGCAGGAACGCGCTCCAGACCGGATGTGGAGTCCCCTTCGGCGCTAGCCGGCACGCGGTCATCTGCGTGATGTAATCCTCGCGTCGCGGCTTGTACGAGGTGTCAGTACTGAGGTCGACAGTGGCCATGCTTCAGTCCTCCTCGCTGGTGTTCAATTGTTTTGCCATCGTGTCCCATTGCTCGAATGTCGCCGCGATCTTGCGGTCGGCCTTGGCGAGACGCTCGACAGCCGTGACGGTCTTGGCGCTGGCCAGCGTCTTGGCGATGGAGGTCTTGTTACAGGCGATGGCGGCTTCCCGGCAGATCGCGCGCGCCATGTCGAAAGCGTGCAGTGTGTCCTCGTGCTGCCAGCGCAATTCGTCCCAGTGCAGCCACTGACTCCACTTCGCCACGAACCGCAGATCGGTTTCGTGCCGGTCGACGAAAACCAGCGCGAGAAATTCCTCGGAATTGGGGGGCGCGGTCAGGCTACCACCGCTGCTGTTGCTGCCGCTATTGCCCGATGATTGATTAAGCTGAACGACCGATACCACAGTGCCGAACGTCCATCTCGGCGCATGCCTGCGCGCCAGATACACCAGCGAGCCGAACCCGGCCTGCGTCGGCGGCGACGTCACGTAGTGATCCCAGCGCGCGTCAGTCTCAACGCTATCATACTTCGCCGATTTGCTCGACCATTGGTGAAACGCCTTGCGGCCGGCCTCCGAGCCGCCGGTCGCGGCCCATGTCTTCATGCCGATGTTGTTCCAGTAATTCCAGTCGCTGTCGTTGCCATTCGGAATCACGGCGAGCGCCGACACCACATAGGCGTCATCGGCGGCGCGCAGCTTGCCGGTCGACTTGACGCCTGCACTGACGAAGGCAGCGGTCCCGCTCGCCTCGCTGACGGCATCGAAGGCCTCGCGCAGAACCTTGAGCGCGGCATCGAGATCGATTTCGGCATTGTCGGATGCGGCGGTGATGGTCGCCAATCTCGGTTCGCCCTTGCGGTGCCATGAGCCGGGCCAGCGGATCGGATGCACCAGCGGAATATTGGTGGTGTCGCCGCCGACCAATGCGGTCGCAAGCTCGCGGGCCTCGCGCAACAGACCGTGCTCCGCCTCGGTGGCTGTTGGTTTCTTCAGCCGCCAGTGCAGATGCAATTTCGGCTCAACCTCACCGGTCTCCGGATTGGTCCATTCGCCACCGGATTCGACAATGATGGTCGCGGCACCGAGCAGGGCTTCCAGTCTTACGCGGGCCGCGCTTGGCTTCTGATCGCATTCGACGGAAAGACACGGGCCTTGGATGAGATTGGCCGCTGACGCGTTCTGATGGTTCTTGAACAGCGACATCGGCGGGCAATAGACTGCCGGCTTGTCCCACGTCGCGGCCTGACGCGCCCGTTCGACAACAACGTTCAGGAAATCAGGATCGTTGAGCCGGATGCCGTCGACGAAGATCGCCGCCGGCTTTTTTCCGTTCGCCTTCTCATCCGGGAATGCGCGCAGGCTCACCACGCCATTGCGGTCGGCGTGCTTGAACATCAAATCGGTGAACCGGCCCAGCATCTCGCGGTCGGGAATGAGTTCTGGCGCCTTCACGGTCTGACCTATGTTGCTCATAACCATCGCCCCTCATTCCGCGCCGGCCAGCGTTCGGCTCGACGTTCTTTCTGGATTGACATCTGCGCGAGCGCAGCAGTGGCCGCGTACGTCGCGTGATAGCCGCCCGTGAGCTTGTAAAATGTCCCGGTGCGCCTGCTGAGCCAACCGCAGGCATATGCGCTGCCGACCTTGGCCAGCGTCTTGGCATGCGTGACCATCGCGCAGTCGTGTTTGCGGCCGAGCTCGGTCGGCGCGACGGTGACGAACACGCCGATCTCGTCATCGTCGCCGCGAACGGCGGCGATCACGTCCATCCCAGCGAGTTGGAATTCGAAGCTCCGCCTGATGTCGTCGCGGCGGACCAGCCCGCGCGAGAACGCGACATCGAGCGCGGCCGTGAGCAGATTTTGTTGAGCCTTGCTGCGCGCGGCGGCGATTTGCCCATTCATTAGGACGCCCTCCGCCGTTCGAAATGACCGGGTCGACTAGGGCCGTCGCCGGGGTCGGCACTGCGCCCCCTGACACCGCTGCGGGACCGCGAACGGCGGCACCTTGCCCGTGGCCGGCGCCGGCTGCAGGCGCCGCTGTTCGGGCTTCGCGAGCGCGGGCAGACCGTGGTGATCGAGGCGTCGACCTCGCGCCATGGTGCGTCGTCGGGGGGAACGTCGAGGAAGACGATGCCGATCTCGAACATGGCTAGTCCCTTTTCGGGGGACCGCTGGCGAGGTCGTGGCCGGTGTGCTATTTATCCGGTCACGCCTGAAGCGGTTGCCCCCGCCCGGCGGTCTCTTGTACCCATCGAACCAGTTGTTGACGGGCTGCCCGGTCGGGCAGCTCGTTTCTTTTTGTTCAGGCGCTGGCGCCTTCGGCGCGACGGGTGCCGCGCGCGGGCTTTGCCTTGGTCGGTGTTAATCGGGCGGCCTTCGCCGGCCTTGCTGTTGCCGGCGCTTTTTGAGGCTTCACGGGCGGTGCAGTTGCCGGCGCGGCTGGAGGCTTTGCAGGCCCTGTTGCCAGAGTTGTTTGTGGTGGTGCAGAGCTCTCGGCCTCTGCAACGGCGTCACGTGCGGCCCGCCAAGCAGCGGCCGATTCAATCGTGATCAGCGTCCTGTTGCCGACAGTCATCTGGCGTGGGACTAGTTTGCGATCCTGCCTTTTCATCTTGTAGAACATCGCGACGCTGAAGCCGTGAGCCTTGCAGAATTGTGCAACGGACATCGCCAGCTGTTGCGGCGTCTGTATCGACGGCTGCTGCGGTGTCTGTATCGACGGCTGTTGTTGCGGGGTCTCCATCGGCTCGGCGTCGCTGCCCAGCTTCTTTCCGGTGACTTCCGGACGGGCCATTGTGCTCTCCCTGCTGTCGTTACGTGACATCACATGGAGTTACTTCCAACAAATCGTTGGAGCAATGCAAGCCGAAGTCATTGATGTTGCAGGAAAAATACGCAATGGCTGCGTAGGGAAACGGGAAATTCCTGAATGAATACCGGGCGAAAATAATTCTCGCTGGCGCGATACGCCGGGCGCAAAACCTTACACTTCCGCTGGCGTTGTCCCGCGACCGCAACCGAAAAGCCGACGACTCACTTGTATGCAATGAGTTCGTCGGATTTCGAAATCAGGCCGCCTTCGCAATCGTCTGCGGGCGAAAATCCGGCAGCGTCGCGCGCATCTGTTCATCGCCGGGCTTCAAAATGTACCTGCTGTAAACTCTTTCGAGCAGCAGGATCGACGTGTCGTGATGCGCGGCGACAAGTCTCGGCGGCCGGCCCATGCGCAGCTGCCGGACAATCGAACTATGACGCAGGGCGTAAGGCGTCAGTGTCAGATCGAGGTCGAGATCCTCCAGCACGCAGCGGAATCGTTCTGACGTTCCCCAGATCTTGTCGAACAGCGGCTGGTCTGCGGTCCTTTTAGCAACCCGTTGCCGCAGCAATCGGGCGAGCTGCGGCGTGATCGGTAGCGGGTGCAGCTCGACCTTGCGCCGTCGTTTGCGGTTGTCGCCCTTCCACGAAGTCGGCATCAGCAGATAGGGATCGGCCGGATTGTCGTCCTTGAGATCGCGCGACTTCAGCCGGAACGCCTGAGACTCGCGGGTGCCGGTCTCGGCCAGCACCTGCATCAGCTCGCCGAAAGCGTCGCCACCATCGCGGCCTTCCTCGTAACAGCCGTGCACGATGGCCTCGACGGTAGCGTTGCCCAGAACATAATTGTCGCGCACGGTCTCGTCGTCGTCGCGATTGCCAGACAGCCGCTCAAGTCCGTGCTTCCATGCGGTGAGATTTCCGATCCGCTTGTCGCGCATCGCGGCAAGGTTCAGCGCCGACTTCATCGAACCGATGATCCGGTTGACGCTTGCCGCTTTCAATCCCTTCGCGCTTAATCCATCGCGCCAGTCCCGCAGCTCGGTGTCGACCAGTAACGCGACCTTCTGTTTCTTGAGCAGCGTGCCGTCGAGATGCAGGTCGAGCTGCGTGGCGTTGTACTTGCGTCCGCCATTGGCTTCGAGGTCGGCGGCATAGCCGCGCACTGCGTCCTCGACGCTGGCGAGCTGCGCGGTGTTGCCTTCGCTGCTACGTGCCAGCGCCAGCGCTTTGTCCATGGCGCCTTGCTGCACCGGCACCTTCTGCTTGCGGGCCTCGCGCTCATCGATGCCGAAATAGGAGAGCACGCTGTGGCCGTTGGCATCCTCGAAATCGTCCGCGAGCGCAAACCGTGTGAGCTTGCCGCCGGCCTTCACCGACCATGTGCCGGCGCCTTCGTTGCGGCGATAGGCGAGGAAGATCCCCGGTGCGATCCGCACCGTGTACGGCTTCTTGCGGGCCGCGAGCTTCAAACGGTTGGTGCGGTTTTCCAGCTTGCCGGAACGTGCGGTGGCCATGATGATTCCTCTGCGATCCGAGTCCTCCGGTGCCCCTCTCAGTGTCCCAAACATCGGAATATAGCGGGATAGAGTGGTATGGAGGACTATGGAGACGATGTAAGCATTTCAATCACTTACGGTTCGCCAAGCAGAGTATCATGGAGTAGGGTGAAGTCTACTTTCTCCCACAAGGGGAGAAGGGAAGAGACACTGTCGCTTGGACTAGCGACTCAATTCGCCGCAGACCTCGCCGCAGCCGGCATGTAGATCTGCGCGTAGCCTTCCTTGATCGCCGAGGTGATGCGATCCAATCGGCGGTCGATGTGCTTCTCCAGCACCGAGACGCAGGCCTCTTCGTCGCGCGCTTTCAGTCCTTCGACGACAGCGCGGTGCTCGGCCTGGGTGTTGGAGCGGTTGATGCGGTCCATGTCGATCCAGCGCACGAAGCGGATGCGGGCGTTGACGTTGCGCAGCACGCGCAGCATCTCGGCGTTGTTCGACATCCCCATCAGCCGCTCGTGAAAGGTCTCGTCGAGTTCGACCAGCTCCACCGACGAACGCTCGCCGGGATCGGGACCGGTGGCTTCGAGGAATTTCAGGAGCGCGTCGATGTCCTCGTCCCTGGCGCGCTTGATGGCAAGGCGGATCGAGGCGACCTCGATCGACTTGCGCAGCTCGTAGAGATCGAAGATCTCGTGCGCGTCGAGCTCGCGGCAGAAGAAGCCCTTGCCCGGCGTGAAGCGCAGGAAGCCTTCGGTGTTGAGACGGTTGAGCGCTTCGCGCAGCGGCGTGCGGCTGACGCCGAGGCGTTTTGCCAGCTCGCCCTCGTTGAGCCGTTCGCCCGGCTTGAACTCATAGCTCACGGCCATCGCCTTGAGCTGTTCATAGACGCGATCGACGATACTATCGGAAGCCAGTTCCACGTTGCTCTTCATAAGCTGCATTCATGCCCGAACACAGCCCAATATACCGGGGCTGCATGGACGATTGCAATCCAAACAGCTGCCTAGCACATCTTGTGCATAGCTTTGCGACAGCCGGGCTCAGGCAAACGCGCGCGGGCGCAGTCCAGCATGAAACCAGGTGATCATGGAATAGATGTCGTAGACCGGCAGGCCAACTTCGGCCTGCAGAGCTGCCGCATAAGGCGGCATGTTGGTGCATTCGAGCACGATGGCGCCGACATCCGGATTTTTCGCGACCAGCTCCTTGCCCGCCTCGACCACGTCACGCTCGGCCTGGGCCACATCCATGTCATCCTTCTCGGCCTTGATCAGGACGCGAAAGAATTCCTTGCCGTGCTCGGTGCCGACCAGTGGCGTATCGAGCGGCACGCCGGCGCCTTCGAGATGGGCCGGCGTCAAGGTCGAACCTGATACCGTGACGAGGCCGACGCGCTTGCCTGGCGGCAAGGTCGCCTGCACCCACGGCACCTGCATCAGCGACGAGGTCGCAACGGGAACGCCGACGGCGGCCGCGATCTCCTTCTGAAACAGCGAGAGGAAGCCGCAATTGGTGGTGATGGCTTCCGCGCCCAACCGGACCAGATCCTTCGCCGCCTCGATGAAATCCGGCAGCAGGCCGGCGGCGCCCTTCAGCACCACCTTCTCCGGCGACGCGCCGCTCACCACGCGATAGAGCACGGGGAACGGCCAGGTCGTGCCGTTGCCCATGTCGCCGGGAATGCGGGGAAAGCGCGCTTCCAGCATCAAAATGCCGAGCGGCGCGCCATAGATGGCCTTGCCGCCGCGGGCGATGCGAGAGGACGAGTTGGCTGGATAGGTCATGGTGCGTTCTCAGAGGAAGCGAGTGGGCGCGAACGGCGCAAGCGGGATCTCCGGCTGCTTGCCGCTCAGGAGCTGGGCGACCAGACGGCCGGTGCGCGCCGATCCGACCAGGCCGACATGGCCATGGCCGAAGGCGTAGACGATATCGCACGAGGCACGCGCATGGCCGATGCAGGGCAGCCCATCCGGCATGCTCGGCCGATGGCCGAACCAGGTTTTGATGCGCGAATCTGGAATATCCTTCGGCAGTTTCGGGAACATGCTGAAGAGGTTGTTGCGCAGGATTTCGGCGCGCTTCCAGTTCGGCGCGGCCTCGAGGCCCGCGATCTCGACCGTGCCGGCGGCGCGCAGGCCCTTGTCGGTCCAGTTCACCACCATGCTGACGTCGGACGCCATCATCGAGCTGCGCGGACCCGATTCCGGGTTCTCGATCATGACGTGATAGCCGCGCTCGGTTTCGAGCGGCAAGGGATCGCCGACGGATGCGGTGAGCTGTTTTGACCGCGCGCCGGCGGCGACCACCGCGGCATCGCAAGCAATCTCACCGGTCTCGGTGAGAACGGCAACGAGCTTGTTGCCTGAAAGCTTCAGACCGGTCGCCCTGGCATGAACGAGCTTGGCACCGCTCGCGAGCGCATGCTGGGCCAGCGCCGCAACGTAAGCGCCGGGATCACGGCAGCGTCCGGCCTCCTCCACCACCACGCCAAAGGTGTAGCGCGGATGCAGATCCGGCTCGCGCTGACGCATCTCGTCGGCGTTCAGCTCCATCCATTCGACGCCGACTTTCTTGCGCAGGCGCCAGCCGAGATTGCTGTCGAAATTGCCGCGCGACGGGAATACGTGCATCACGCCGTTGCGCTCGACCAACTCGGGCACGCCCGCTTCTTCCGCGAGCTTCTTGTGCAGCAGCGGCGCGTCCTTCAGCAGATCGCGCAGCGCAAACGCCGTCTTCTCGACCCGTGCCTCGGTCCAGCCGGAGAGCAAATACTTGACCAGCCAGGGCAGCGCCTTCGGCAAGTAAGACCAGCGGATCGCGAGCGGGCCGAGCGGGTCCATCAGATAACCCGGCACCTTCTTCCAGAGGCCCGGCTCGGCCGGCGGAATCACCGAATGGGAGGAGAGCCAGCCGGCATTGCCGTAGCTCGCCGCCTGTTCGCCACCGGGCTCGCCTGCGTCGATCAGCGTGACGCGATGCCCCTCGCGCAGCGCCTCGATGGCGCTGATCACGCCGACCGCGCCGGCTCCGATGATAGCGACGTGGCGGCCTTCCGACATCGGCTACGCCTTCACCGCCGGCGCGAAATCCTTGCCGACCGAGATCGCGCGCGGATCGATGATGCAGTGGAGGATCGACGGCTTGCCCGAAGCGAGCGCGCGCTCGAACGCCGGCGCAAACTCTTCGGTGCGCTCGACGCGCTCGCCATGGCCACCGAATGCCTTCGCATACATCGCAAAGTCAGGGTTCTTGAGCTGAGTTCCGACCACGCGGCCAGGATAATCACGCTCCTGATGCATACGGATGGTGCCGTATTGCGAGTTGTCGACGACGATGACCACCAGCGGCGCGTCGTACTGCACGGCGGTCGCGAATTCCTGGCCATTCATCAGGAAGCAGCCATCACCGGCAAAGGCGACGACGACGCGATCCGGATATTGCCGCTTTGCAAGCACCGCAGCCGGCACGCCATATCCCATCGAGCCCGAAGTCGGCGCGAGCTGGGCGGCAAAGCTGTGGAAACGGTGATGGCGATGGATCCAGCCGGCATAGTTGCCGGCGCCGTTGCAGACGATCGCGTCCTTCGGCAGGCGGCCGCGGAGCCAGGTCATGACCTGGCCGTACTGGAATGTGCCCGGCAGCTCACGCGCCTTGTCGGTCCAGGCGAGGTAATCGGCATGCGCCTTGGCGGCCTCGCCCTTCCAGGCAACGGCGCCAGCGGGCTTCAGCGTCTCGACGGCGGCCGCGAACGCGGCAGGCGTCGCCTGGATCGCGAGCTCAGGCTGGTAGATGCGCCCGAGCTCTTCCGAGCCCGGATGCACGTGGATCAGCTTCTGCTTCGGCGTCGGGATATCGAACAGCGTGTAGGACGAGGACGGCATCTCCGACATGCGGCCGCCGATCAGGAGAATGACGTCGGCGTTGTCGATGCGCGCCTTCAGGCCCGGGCTCGGCCCGATGCCGAGATCGCCGGCATAATGCGAATGATCGGCATCGATCAGCGAGGCCCGGCGGAACGAGGTCGCGACCGGCAGGTCGAACCGTTCGGCGAAGCGCGCGATGCTCTTGGTCGCCTCATCCGTCCAGCGCGAGCCGCCGAGGATGACGAGCGGCGCCTTGGCGCTCGCGAGCATGGCGCCGACGCGCTCGAGATCTGATGGTGCCGGCCAGCTCACGGCCGGCTCGATGCGCATGGCGTCGGCAACGGCCGCCGTCTCGGTCAGCATGTTCTCCGGCAGCGCGATCACCACGGGGCCCGGACGGCCCTGCATGGCGACGCGGAAGGCACGCGCGACCAGCTCCGGAATGCGATCGGGGCGATCGATCTCGACGGCCCATTTCGCCATGGTGCCGAACACCGCCTTGTAGTCGAGCTCCTGGAACGCCTCGCGCTCGCGCATGCCGGTGTCGACCTGTCCGACGAACAGGATCATCGGCGTCGAATCCTGCATCGCGATGTGGACGCCGTGGCTGGCATTGGTGGCACCGGGGCCGCGGGTGACGAAGCAGATTCCGGGACGGCCGGTGAGCTTGCCATAGGCTTCCGCCATCATCGCAGCACCACCCTCGGCGCGGCAGATCACGACGTCGATCGGGCTGTCATGCAGCGCGTCGAGTGCCGCGAGGTAGCTCTCGCCCGGCACGCAGGTGACGCGCTCGACGCCTTGGGCGACGAGCTGATCGATCAGGATCTGGCCCCCGGTGCGGGTGTTGCGAATGGTCATGACAGCTCCCTGCAGGCTTTGGCGATGCGCATCACGGCCTCGCGCAAGTTTTGTTCCGAGGTGGCGTAGGACAGGCGGAAATAAGGTGCAAGGCCGAAACAGCTGCCCGGCACCACGGCCACGTCATGCCTCTCCAGCAGGAAGCGGCAGAACGCGGCGTCGCTATCGATAACGGTCCCATCCGGCGTGCGGCGGCCGATCAGGCCGGCGCAGCTCGCATAGGTATAGAACGCCCCTTCCGGCCGGCGGCAGCTGACGCCGTCGATGGCGTTGAGCGCATCGACCACGATGTCTCGGCGGCGCTGGAACGCGGCACGGCGCTCGATCAGCACGTCCTGCGGGCCGGTCAGCGCGGCGATCGCAGCGGCCTGGCTCACCGAGGAGGGATTGGTCGTGCTCTGGCTCTGCACCACCGCCATCGCTGCGATCAATTCGCGCGGGCCGCCGCCATAGCCGACGCGCCAGCCGGTCATGGCGTAGGCCTTGGAAACACCATTCACGGTCAGCGTGCGTGATTTCAGGCTCGGCTCGAGCGCCGCTGCGGTCACGAACGGCATGCCGTCATAGATCAGGTGCTCGTAGATATCGTCCGCCATCAACCAGACATGCGGATGGCGCTTGAGCACATCCAGGATCGGGCGAAGCTGCGCGGCCGAATAGGCGGCTCCGGTCGGATTGGACGGCGAGTTCAGCAGCAGCCAGCGCGTCTTCGGCGTGATCGCGCGTTCGAGATCGGCGGCGTCGAGGCGAAACCCGTTCTCCTCGCGGCAGAGCACGTCCACCGGCGTGCCGTCGGCGATGCGCACCATGTCGGCATAGCTGGTCCAATAGGGCGCGGCGAGGATGACCTCGTCCCCGGGGCTGAGCGTCGCCATGAAGGCGTTGTGGATCACCTGCTTGGCGCCGGCGCCTGCGGTGATCTCGTCGGCGGCATAGACGAGATCGTTCTCGCGGCGGAATTTCTCGGCGATCGCCGCCTTCAATTCCACGGTGCCGTCGAGGATGGTGTATTTGGTCTGGCCGGCGCGGATGGCGCGCTCGGCCGCGTCCTTGGCATGATCAGGCGTATCGAAGTCAGGCTCGCCGGCGCCCAGCACGATCACCGGTCGCCCCTCACGCTTCAGCCGCTGCGCGACCGCGCCGATCTTGAGGATCTCGGAGACGCCGATCGCGCTGATGCGCTGGGCGGGACGGAAGGTCGATGCGGGCGCCTGGACAGTCACGGCCGAGCCTCAACTGCGCGCGGCGATCGCGATCACCTCGATACGGAAGGCGGGATCGGCAAGCTCGACCTTGCCGCAAGCGCGGGTCGGCGTGTTGCCGGGCACGACCCAGGCATCATAGACCGCATTCATGGCGTCGAAATCGTCCATGTTCTTGAGCCAGACCTGCACGCTGAGCAGGCGGGACTTGTCGGTGCCGGCGCGCGCCAGCATGTCGTCGACCTTCGCCAGCGCCTCTTTCGTTTGCTGGGTGATATCAGCGGCCTTGGTATCCGCCACCTGACCTGCGAGGAAGACGAGATCGCCGAACACGGAAGCGCGGCTGCGGCGGGCGTTCTGGTCGATGCGAGTGATATCCGACATGGGATGTCCTTATGTCTTTACTTGCCGGTGGCGATGATGCGGCGGCAGTGGTCGAGCGCCGCGCCGATGAGATTGTCACTCGCCTCGGGCGTGCGGAACGCCGAATGCGCCGATAGCGTCACGTTCGGCAGCTTGGTCACGGGATGACCGGCGGGAAGCGGCTCGACGGTGAAGACGTCGAGGCCGGCATGGGCGATGTGGCCGGAGCGCAGCGCATCCAGCATTGCGTCTTCATCGACCACAGCGCCGCGCGCCGTGTTGATCAGAATGCTGCCGGGGCGCATCTGCGCGATGCGCTCGCGCGACAGGAAACCCTTGGTCTCGTCGTTGAGCAAGAGATGCAGCGAGACGACGTGGCTCTCGGCGAGCAGCTTCTGCAGCGAGACGAACTCGACGCCGGGATGGGTCTTCGGCGTCCTGTTCCAGGCGATCACCTTCATGCCGCAGCCCGCCGCCATGCGCGCGGCTTCCGCCGCGATGCCGCCGAAGCCGATCAGGCCGAGCGTCTTGCCGGTGAGCTGCATCGCGTCACGGCGCAGCCAGTTGCCCTCGCGCATGCCGCGGTCCATCTCGCCAAAATTTCGCGCAGACGCCCACATCAGCGCGATCGCGCATTCGGCAACGGCCGTATCGCCATAACCCTTGATGGTGTGGACGGAGACGCCGCGCTCAGCGAGCTCTTCCGGATTCATGTAGCTGCGCGCGCCGGTGCCGAGGAAGACGACGTGCTTCAGCTTCGCGCATTTCTCGGCAATCGCTGATGGCACCGCCGTGTGGTCGACGATCATGATCTCGGCATCGCCGAGCAGGCCGGGCAGATCGTCGGGCTTGATCGAGGGATTGCGGTTGATGCTGACCGGCAGCTTCTGCGAGGCCAGCAGCTTGTCGGTCACCGCCGCCAGGGTCTCGTTCGCATCGACGAATAGGGCGCGCACAGGCCTCTCCTTCAGCTCACTTCCGTATTGCGTTCAGTCTTGTATTCAGACTTAAATGCAATTTACAACCCCTCCCCATCAGGAATTTTGCGCAATCCTGCCAAGATATTGGGCTCATTTCTGCCTTGCCGCCCAAATGGCCAGCAAGTCGAAATACCGTATTGCATTTTATCCTGAATACAGAAATAGTCCAGAGGCCGGACACGATCCGACCCAGATTCCAGGGAGACAGAGACCATGAATCGCAGGGATGCTCTCACCACAGTCGCGCTGGCAGGCGCAGCGATCGCCGCCGCGAGCGGCTCGGCCAAGGCCGATGCGCCGGCCTCCACGCTCGACCGCATCAAGAAGAATGGCGTGCTGCGCGTCGCCGTCATCGTCGGCCAGGAGCCCTATTTCCATAAGGACCTCGCCACCAACGAATGGTCGGGCGCCTGCATCGACATGGCCAAGGACATCGCCGGCAAGCTGGGCGCCAAGGTCGAGACGCTGGAATCGACCTGGGGCAACCAGATCCTCGATCTCCAGGCCGACAAGGTCGACCTCGCCTTCGCCGTGAACCCGACGCCGGAGCGCGCGCTCGTCATCGACTTCTCGACGCCGATCCTGGTGCACTCCTTCACCGTCATCACCAAGAAGGGCTTTGCCAAGCCGCAGACCTGGGCCGAGCTCAACAAGCCCGAGGTCAAGATCGCCGTCGATATCGGCTCGACCCACGAGACGATCGCGCGCCGCTACTGCCCGAAGGCGACCATCCTCGGCTTCAAGAACCGCGACGAGGCGATCCTGGCGGTTGCGACCGGCCGCGCCGACTGCAACGTCTCGCTGGCGGTGCTTTCGGTCTCGACGCTGAAGAAGAACCCGAACCTCGGCGATCTCGCCATTCCGCGCCCGCTGCTGACGCTGCCGACCAACATGGGCATCCGCGCCGAGAGCGACCGCCGCTACAAGGATTTCCTCAGCGCCTGGGCCGACTACAACCGCGCGATGGGCCAGACCCGCGAATGGATGCTCAAGGGTTTTGAGGCGGTCGGCCTCACCGCCGACGATCTCCCGCCCGAAGTGCAGTTCTGACGGTCGATCGATGTACGTCTGGGACTTCGCGGCGCTCAAGCCGTATTGGGGCCTGATCTGCCAAGGGCTCCTGGTCACCGTGTATTACACGGTGACCACGGTGGTCGCGGGTCTCGCCATCGGACTGTTCGTCGGCATCCTGCGCACGACGGCACCGCGCTGGGTCACGGTGCCGTTGCGTCTCTATATCGAGGTGTTCCGCTGCACGCCGCTGCTGGTGCAGCTGATCTGGGTCTACTACGCCCTGCCCGTGCTGATCGGCGTCGACATGTCGCCGGCGATGGCCTGCTTCATCGCGCTGTCGCTCTATGCCGGCTCGTTCTATGCGGAAATCTTCCGTGGCGGCATCGAGGCCGTCGACACCGGCCAGTGGGAGGCCGGCCGCGCCATCGGCATGCGCCGCGGCAAGATCTTTCGCCGCATCGTGCTGCCGCAGGCGACGCAGGTGATGATCCCCTCCTTCATCAACCAGACCATCATGCAGCTCAAGAACACCTCGCTGGTGTCGGTGGTCGCGGTCGGTGACCTGCTTTACCAGGGCACTGTCATCACGGCGTCGAGCTACAAGCCGCTCGAGGTCTACACCACGATCGCCGTGCTCTATTTCGTCGTGCTGTTCCCGCTGACGCTGGTCGCTGATAGGGTCGAGCTGAGGATGGGAGCGCACCGATGAGTGCTCTGATCGCTGACAACATCCACAAGGCGTTCGGCGACCACGAGGTGCTCAAGGGCGTCTCGCTCTCGGTCGCACGCGGCGAGGTCGTCACCCTGATCGGCGCCTCCGGCTCCGGCAAGTCCACCTTCCTGCGCTGCCTGAACCTCCTGGAAATGCCGCAGCAGGGCGAGCTTGCGATCGGCACGCACAAATTCGCCTTCGGCAAAGGCATGCGCGCCGCCGGCGATGCGCAGCTCGCGCTGCTTCGGCGCAGCGTCGGCATGGTGTTCCAGCATTTCAACCTGTTCCCGCACATGTCGGTGCTCGCAAACGTCACAGAGGGGCCGGTGCAGGTGAAGGGCATGGCGCGAAACGAAGCCGATGCGCTCGGCCGCGATCTGCTCGCCAAGGTCGGCCTCGCCGACAAGGCCGATGCCTTTCCGAGCCGCCTGTCCGGCGGCCAGAAGCAGCGCGTCGCGATCGCGCGCGCGCTCGCCATGAAGCCGGACGTGATGCTGTTCGACGAGCCGACCTCGGCGCTCGATCCCGAGCTTGTCGGCGAAGTCCTCTCCGTCATCCGCAGCCTTGCGAGCGAAGGCATGACCATGGTGCTGGTGACGCACGAGATGGCCTTCGCCGCCGACGTCTCCACCCGCGTCGGCTTCATGAACGACGGCATCATGGCCGAGATCGGCACGCCCGAAGAGACCATCCGCCAGCCCCGCAGCGAACGGCTGAAGTCCTTCCTCAGCCGGTTTCACGAGACGCATTAGACTGCCTGGCACGACCTTTCCGAATCGGTGGGGACACCCATGAAACTCCGCGGCGGCTTCACGAATTACGGCGAGACGATCGGCATCCTGATGCTCGATACCCGCTTCCCGCGCCCGCGCGGCGACATCGGCAATGCGCTCTCCTATGATTTCCCGGTGCGCTACAAGATCGTGCGCGGCGCACACGCCACAAGGATCATGGGCGACCATCCCGATCCCGCCCTGCTCGAGCCGTTCATCGCGGCGGCCCGCGAGCTGGAAGCCGACGGCGTCAAGGCGATCACGACGAGCTGTGGCTTCCTCGCGCCATTCCAGAAACAACTCGCGGCCGCCGTGAACATCCCGGTCTTCACCTCGAGCCTGATCCAGGCACCGTTGATCCATGCCATGCTGCCGCCGGGCAAGGTCATCGGCATCTTCACCGAACGCGGCCACCACATGAACGAGGGGCATTTCCGCGGTGTCGGCTGGTCGCCGGACGAGATCCCCGTCCAGATCCAGGGCATGAAGCCCGATGCGCAGTTTCCCGCAACCTACATTCTCGGCCGCGAGGAACTGGACACCGACGTCCTCCGCGCCGAGATGATCGAGATGACGGAAGCCTTCATGGCGTCCTGCAAAAACCCGGGTGCGATCCTGTTCGAATGCACCAACATGTGCCCGTTCTCGCGGGACGTCGCCGAAGTCTCGGGCCTTCCGGTGTTCGACATCAACACGTTGATCAACTTCTTCTATCGCGCGGCCCATCCCGTGCCATTCTTGCGCTGATCGCCCTTCCAGACGATCAGCGGCAATTGAATCGATTGTCAATCGCGCCAAAGGCGCGGCAAAAATTCACACCATACTCTTCGTGCGAATTCGCAAATGCTGCGGGGTCGTCGTTTGACAGCATCGGCGCTTGCGCGGCACGCTGACCACGCCGGTCCAACCTTCGACGACGCTCGCTGGAGCGTGCCTGTTCGACCTCACGTCCCGCGAGGACGCGCGAAAGGAACATCGACATGATCGAGCTCACGGTCAACGGGACCAAGCGCCAGGTCGACGTCGTTCCCGAGATGCCCCTGCTCTGGGTGCTCCGCGACGAGCTCGGCATCACCAGTCCGAAATATGGCTGCGGCGTCGCGCAATGCGGTGCCTGCACCGTCCAGATCGACGGAGCCGCCGTGCGATCCTGCCAGGCCCGCATCGGCGATCTCGCCGGCAAGTCGGTCGTCACGCTCGAAGGATTGGACAACAGGGAGCAGCATCCCGTTCTGCAGGCCTGGATCGAGCATCAGGTTCCGCAATGCGGCTACTGCCAGACCGGCCAGATCATGCAGGCCATCTCGCTGCTTGGATTGATCGACAAGCCGACGGACGAGGACATCAACGAGGTGATGTCCGGCAACCTCTGCCGTTGCGGCACCTACCCGCGCATTCGCACCGCGATCCACGCGGCTGCCGCAAAGATGGTGGGGAAGTGAAATGGGACACCAGACGCTTTCCCGCCGCGCCTTCGTTTTCGGCTCTGCCGCCGTGGCTGGCGGCATCGCATTCGGCGCCTACAGCGACATCGCGCAAGCCGCGACTGCCAGCGAAAATCCACTGACCGCGGGCCTTGCGCCGAATTCCGTGACCTTCAATCCCTGGGTCGAGATCAGCCCCGAAAAAATCACGCTGATCGCCCAGCACGCCGATATCGGCCAGGGCGTCGGCTCGGTGCAGCCGATCATGATCGCCGAAGAGATGGACCTCGAGCCCGGCCAGTTCGAAGTCCGATTTGCAGGCCCGAGCCCGGCGTATTTCAACACCGGCTTCGCCGACGAGTTCGCGCCGTTCGTGGCCGCGGACCAAAGTCCCGCCGCCGAGGAAGCGCGCGCCAAGACGCTCGAATGGCTGAGAGAGTCCGGCCTGCAGATGACCGGCGGGTCGAGTACGCTGCCGGACACCTATGAAAAGCTGCGCGTTGCCGGCGCGGTCGCGCGCGAGACGTTGAAGGCCGCCGCTGCCAAGCGTTCGGGTGTCGCCGTGGCCGACCTGCGCACCCAATCAGGCCATGTGATCCTGCCCAACGGCACCAAGATCGCCTACGTCGATCTCTCCGCGGACGCCGCAAAGATTCCGCCGGTGCTCGATGCCAAGCCGCGCGATCCGTCGAAATGGCGCATGCTGGGCAAGCCGATGATGCGCCTCGACGTTCGCGCGAAGGTCTTGGGCGAGCTGAAGTTCGGCATCGACCAGAAGATGGACGGCATGCTGTATGCCGCCGTCAAGCTGAACCCTGGCAAGGGCCAGCCCCTGAAGTCATACGACGCCGGCAAGGCGCGATCGATGCCGGGGGTCAAGAAGATCCTGGAAATCAAGAATGGCGTCGCGGTGATCGCCACGAACAGCTGGTACGCGATGAAGGCGGTCGACGCCGTCACTTGCGAGTGGGCGCCCTCGGCCTATCCCGCCGAGCAGGCGGATCATTGGAAGGTTCTTGAATCCTCGTTCAAGCCTGAATTCCTGGGCAAGGAGTGGCGGAAGATCGGCGATATCGAAGCCGGGCTGAAGACGGGCAAGCTTGTCGAGGCCGAATATCGCGCGCCCTATGTGGGGCATCAGCCGCTCGAGCCGTTGAACGGGATCGGCCTCGTCACCGACAAGGGGATGGAGATCTGGGTCGGCCATCAGAGCCCCCGTTTCGTGCAATATGTCGCGGCGACGGCGATTGGCCTCAAGCCGGAACAGATCACCTTCCACAATCAGTGGACGGGTGGAAGCTTTGGCCACCGTCTCGAGTACGAGAACGTCCGCGTTCTCGCCGAGATCGCCAATCAGATGAAGGGAACGCCGATCAAGCTGGTGTTCTCGCGCGAGGAGGATTTCCTCCAGGACATTCCGCGGCAGATTGCGATCGCCCGGCACCGAGGCAGCATCGACAAGAGCAAGATCGTCGCAGCCGATCTGCAACTGGCCTCGACTGCTCCGCTCAAGGGGCTGCTCGAGCGTTCGGGCACACCCTCGAAGGATCCCGATGGGCAATTGGCTGCCGGCCTGTGGAATGTCTATTACGACATCCCCAATTTCCGGGCCACAAGCTACGAGGCGCAAGGACTTTCGCCTAGCACCACGTGGCGGTCGGTCGGCGCCTCGACATCGGGCTTCTTCACCGAAAGCTTCATCGACGAGCTGATCCACGCGGCGGGTCTCGATCCCATGAAGGCGCGCATCGCGATGTGCACCGTGCCGCATTATCGCAAGGTGCTGGAAACGGTCGCGGAGATGTCGGACTGGAAGGGACCACTCGGAAACGGCAGGGGCCGCGGCGTCGCGTTCGTTGAATCCTTCGGCACGCCGACAGCCGAAGTCGTCGAAGTCACGAAGACGGAGCGAGGCATCAGGATCGACAAGGTCTGGGTCGCTGTCGACGTCGGCAAGGTGGTCGATCCCGTCAACTTCGAGAACCAGGTGCAGGGCGGCGTCATCTGGGGCCTCGGCCACGCCATCAATTGCGAGCTCACCTACGCCAAGGGCGCGGTGCAGCAGACCAACTACAATCATCACGAAGCGATGCGGATCTACCAATGCCCCGTCATCGAAGTTCGCGGGCTCGAGAACGATCCCAAGGTGAGAGGCGTCGGAGAGCCGCCTGTTCCGCCAGCCGCCCCTGCACTCGCCAACGCTATCTTCGCCGCGACCGGGCAGCGCATCCGCGAAATGCCTTTCAACAAGTTCATCGATTTCGTGTGAGACGAGCCATGAAGAGTTCTCTCATTGCACTCGCTTTCGCCGCTTCGACAATTGCGGCTCTCACGGGGATTGTCGCGGCCAAGGACGAGGCGAACAAGGATGCTTTGCCGCCGGGCAGCGTCAGCCGCGCCGAAGGTCTGGAGGCCTGGAAGCGGATCGAAGCCGTGGTGACCCATCCGCGCTGTGCCAACTGCCACGTCGACGCCAAGGCCATACCGATCTGGACGCCGGCAGGCGAAACCAGGCCGCGCGTGCACGGCATGAACATCCACGGCGGCGACAGCCGCATCGGGGCCGAGAAGGTCGCCTGCTCGACCTGTCACATGACCTCCACCCAGGCGAACGACCCGGCGCCGTCACCGCCGCGTGCCGGCATCGACTGGCAGCTGGCGCCGGTCGAGTTCATCTGGTTCGGCAAGAGCGGCGCCGAGATCTGTACGCAGCTGAAGGACCCCAAGCGCAATGGCGGCCGCGACGCCGTAGGCCTGCTGGCGCATTTGCGGCACGACGCATCGTTGAACGGCTTCATCCCGCGCGGATGGGCGCCCGGAGCCGGCCGCACGACCCCACCGGGCACCTTCGAGGACCACGTCAAGGACATGGCCCTGTGGGGCGCTGCGGGACAACCGTGTCCGAACTGACGGTCTTGCTGTTGCCTAGCGGCAGGCCTGCTCGCGCTGAACCCAACCCGTCGCAATCGCGCTTGCCCAGTTGAGCATGCCTTTGCTGCGCGCCAGTGCGGCCATGGCCGCGGTGTCATAGGGCACGTAGCGGATCGTCGCGGACCAGCCTGCGCCGGCATGCTCCAGAATCGCGTAGCACGCATGCGGCGTACCGACCTCGACCACGTAGGGAACGGGCACCTTCCCGTCATAACCGGGCAAGCCGACGCTGCCGGGATTCACGACCAGCCGGCCATCCCTCAGGCGGACCACGCGCGGAATGTGCGTGTGGGCGCACAGGATGATCTCGGCGTCGATCCCCTCAGCTTCAGCCTCGATCGCGTCGATGCCGCTCGGGCGCGGGCAGCCGTCGTCCGCGATGTGGTCGAGCCAGAACGCAGCGTCATCCCTTGGCGATCCATGGCACAGGAACACCCGTCCCTTATAGGTGAGCGTGGACGGCATGCTCGCCATCCAGTCGAAATGCTTGCGCGCGAGCTCACGGAAATCGCTGCGAGGGGAGCCGCCGGCCTCCCAGAGCTCGACGAGGATTCGATCCTGATCGCCCCGTATCGACGGAAAGCCTCGCGCCATCAACAGATCCGCGGTCCTGGCTGCCTCGAGCGGGCCACTGACGTGGTCGCCGAGGTTCACGACCTCGTCGAGGCCGAGCATGGCAATGTCCGCAAGGACGGCTTCAAGTGCCGGACGATTCCCATGCACGTCCGCGATGGCAGCAAATCTCATTTGGCCCCTTCCATTCGGAATGGCCGATTGTTCTCGCTATGCGGGGGATGCAGGACTGGCTAGTCAATTTAGCTACGTCTCTTTAGCTGCATTTGTAGAAGCGCCCGCAAGCTGAGGATCAAATCGGCGCTGGCAGAAGAATTACACGATCGTGGTTGCCAGGCAAGCAATGCGAGTTACGAACTGTCGCGGCAATGCCGACGTGACCTCGGGAAAATAACGCGCTACGTTTCCCGGACAAGACCAAGAGGAAACGCCAATCGTGTACGACTTCATTATCGTCGGCGGCGGCTCGGCGGGGTCCGTGCTGGCCCACCGGCTCTCCGCAAAGAGCGCCAACAAGGTCCTGCTGTGCGAGGCCGGACAGGACACACCGCCCGGCAACGAGCCCGCCGAGATCAGGGACAGCTATCCGGGCACGGCCTATTTCGATCCCCGCTTCCACTGGACCGAACTCAAGGTCACGACCCAGATCGTCAGCCACAACAATCCGAACGAAGCGCGTCCTCCCCTGCGCAAATACGAGCAGGCGCGCGTGCTGGGCGGCGGCTCGTCGATCAACGGCCAGATGGCCAACCGCGGCGCACCGACCGACTACGATGAATGGGACGCGCGGGGCGCCGACGGCTGGAGCTGGAACGACGTGCTGCCTTTCTTCAAGAAGGTCGAGCGCGACCTCGATTTCGACGGCCCGTACCACGGCAAGGACGGCCGAATTCCGGTGCGCAGAATTCCGCGTGAACACTGGACTCGGCATTCGCAGGCGTTCGCCGACGCCTTCCAGCAGGCCGGCCATCAGTTCGTGCCTGACCAGAACGGCGAGTTCGTCGACGGCTATTTTCCGGTGACGCATTCCAATCAGGCCGAGCAACGTGTCTCGGCCGCGATGGGTTATCTCGATCGTGACACGCGCAAGCGCGCCAATCTCACCATCTCCACCAACACGCAGGTCAAGGAGCTGCTGTTCGAAGGCACGCAATGCGTCGGCGTGAAGGCGATGGTCGACGGACAGGAACAGGAATTCCGCGGCCGCGAGATCATCCTGTCCAGCGGCGCGATCCATTCGCCGGCGCATCTCCTGCGCGCCGGCATCGGCCCGGTCGGTCATCTCAAGGATATGGGCATTCCGGTCCTGACGGGGCTGGCAGGTGTCGGTCAGCGCCTGATGGATCATCCTTCGATTTCGCTGTCGTCCTTTGTCCGCCGCGGCGCGCGCATGAACGAGCACACCAGGCGCCACATGCAGCTTGGCCTGCGTTATTCATCCGGGCTGTCGGGCGTACCGAAGGGCGACATGTTCGTCGTCCTGCTCAGCAAATCGGCCTGGCACGCGGTCGGCGAGCAGATCGGCTCGCTGCTGACCTTCGTCAACAAGACCTATTCCGAGACCGGACAGGTCAAGCTCGCCTCGCGCGATCCCGCTGCCGAGCCGATTGTCGAGTTCAATCTGCTGTCCGACCGCCGCGACCTCGATCGCCTGATGAGCGGCTTCCGCAAGATGGCGGCCGTGCAGATGAGCGACGTGGTGAAAGCGGTGACGGACAAGCCGTTTCCGGCCGCCTATACGGACAAGGTGCGCAAGATCGGCGTGGTCAATACCAAAAACAGGATCCTGACCAAGATCGCCGCGACCTTGATGGACGGGCCGGCGGCGCTGCGCCACTACCTGATCGATAATTTCGTCGTCGAAGGTTTCACCTTCGACCAGGTGATGAACGACGACGATGCGCTGGAAGCCTTCGTCCGCAAGGCGACCATCGGGGTGTGGCACGCCTCGTGCTCATGCCGCATGGGCCGGGCCGACGATCCGATGGCGGTGGTCGATAATCAAGGCCGCGTCAAAGGCGTTCAGGGCCTGCGCGTCGTCGACGCCTCGATCTTCCCCGTGGTGCCGTGCGCCAACACCAATTTTCCGGTGCTGATGTCGGCGGAGAAGATCGCTGCGTCGATAATGCAGTGAGGGCTAGCGACTGCCGGGCGGGTGGAGGGATCAATAGATTGCAGCATCCGCCCGGCGCGCGAAGAGGATAGCGGCGAAATCAGCGCCGTCATTCTGCGCGCACCGCGCGAGACAAATGCCAGGGATTACACAGACAAAATCATCGAGCGGGTCGAGCATAGCTTCAGCCCGACCGCCGTTCTGGAGCTGATCCGCAAACGCACGGTCCTTGTTGCCGCCCTTGGCGGCCGCGTCGTTGGAACGGCGAGCCTTGACGGAAGCGTCGTCCGCACGGTCTTCGTGGCTCCCGACGTTCAGGCGCAGGGGATCGGCAAGTTCCTGATGGCCGAGATCGAACGCATCGCGCGCGAGCGAAACATCGCTTTTTTGACCGTCCCATCTTCAGTCACCGCCGAATCCTTCTACGCCCGGCTCGGGTTCAAGGCCGTGCGCGACAGCTACTATGGCGATGAGCGCACGATCATCATGGAGCGATCGCCCGCTGCCCCTATGTAGGCTTGGATTGGCTCGCGGGCGGGAGGAACGGCCATGCCAACATTGCAAGTTCTACGACACCGCGAAGCTCGCCGACAGTCGCGCCGGCTTGCGGCAAATTCATTATCGCCTGCAACACACCAAGGTAGTGCCACGCCAATCCCTCGATGTCCGCTGTCGCCGCCAATTCTCCACTTGCGACCGCCTCGCGTAAAATGCCGCCGAGGATCGCGCGCTGCCGCGTAAGTCCCTGCCGCGCGACCGACTGGCCTGCCGGAGGCAGGTCCACCATCTCAGCGCACGATCGGGCCAGCATGCATCCAGCGGGCCGCGCCGTCTTGCCCGCTCTGGGCAAGAATTCGTGCAACAGCGCTTCAAGCTGTTGGCGCTTCGTCTCGCCTCGAACGGCGCTCATGCGCCGCTCGACGCGCTCGACGTAAGCCGAAAGGACCTCCCCGAATAGGCCGTCCTTGTCTTGGAATCGCTTGTACATGCTGGACCGCGACAAGCCCATCGCCGTCGTCAGTTGATCGATCGACGAGGCCGAATAGCCGTGACGCCAAAACACATCCATCGCGGAGTTGATCACGGCATCGTCATCGAATTGGGGTTTTCCACTCATGCCATTCTCACTTGACATCATGGAACGATCGTTCCAAGTATTTTGAACTGATCGTTCCAAGATACGAAAGGTTATCCGGATGTTCAACCCCTCCCAGCGTAGCGCCGCCCGTACGCGCATTGCGGTGGCGGGAGCCACAGGTCGCGTGGGCTCCGCCTTGATTTCGAAACTGTTCACGGAACCGGTTGAGATTGTGGCATTGACCCGCACGTCGGATGCTGGACGTCTGCCGTCCGGAGTTTCGCCTGCGACCGTGGACTTCGATGCGCGATCGACTTTGGACAACGCGCTGCGCGGAGTTGACCGTCTGTTCCTCGCCCACGGCACGTCCCCCCGGCAAGTCGCCAATGAAATTGCGCTGATCGACGTAGCCGTGGCCGCCGGCGTAGGCCACATCGTCAAATTGTCCGTGTTGGGACCACCGTCTCGGCTACATCCGTTCGACTGGCATGCGCAAATTGAGGCGCATCTTGCGGCCTGCGACGTAGGCTTCACGGTTTTGCGGCCATCGAGTTTCGTCGATATCCTGGCACGGGCTGGCGCTCCAGTCGCCAATGACGCATGGGGCGGGGCAGCCGGCGATGGATTGGTCAACTTGATCGACGCACGCGATGTGGCGGACTCGGCTTTCGCTGTCCTTCTCGACGACGCGCACGTAACTTCTCAGCGCGCCTATCACCTGACCGGGCCAACCGCAGTCAGCATGCCTGAGATAACAAGTGAAATGTCCAGACTGCTTGGACGTGTCGTCACATATCAGCACCGAAGCCCTGCGGAGCAGCGTGAGAAGCTGATGGCGTCTGGACTCAACGAATTTGTCGCCGACCTGCTGCTCGGTCTGGATCGCCTTTTCTACGAATCGGTCCTCGCAGAAACCACGTCAACTGTTCGCGAGTTGACCGGCCACGCTCCGCGCCCGGTAACCGATTGGCTAAGCGACAACATCTCGGTGTTTCAGGCGACGCATCATGGAGTCTAATCTCATGGTGCTGCCTTGCTACATCGCAGTCACAGCTTGCGCTGCTCCGGACTGCGCCGATAGCTCCGCCCATACGCGGAAGCGCGCGCCGTTGTTGAGCGGCACGATGTGAAACGGCTGGCCGAAGATCGCGAGCGGCTCATGGCCCGGCTCGAACTGCGGCCAGGCTTGCGCGACGTCCGGCATGCCGGTCGTGACGAAGCGCAAGACGCTCGCCTGAAACCGCGCCGCGACATCAATGTCGGCCGGGGTCATCGGCCCGCCCTTGCGCCTGAGGATCGGCCGATCGATGAAATCAGGCAGATGCGCCCACAGGCAGGCATTGTCCGCGCCATGGGTTGGTCCCTGCGACAGGAACGGCTCCAGCGCCGGGCGATGATCGAACCGGCTCAACCACACCGCGCCGCCTGCCGCAGCATGACGCCGCGCGAGATCGGCCATGGGGCGATGCCAGAACGCATCCGACAACAGCGCCTCGTACGGATCCTCGTCGAGGCGCGCGTTGGCGCGATAATACGATAGCAGCCGGCACCAGCCGGCATCGCCGAACGTCGCGCGCACTTGTCGCTCGGTGGTGCGGATCATCGCGGCCGGCGGCATGCTCTTCAGGAACATCACCATCTCGTCGCGGCAGGAGCCGAGCCAGAGCGGAATGTCGCGCAAAGTTTCGTCGGCGAAGACGTCGCGCGGCTCGCACGCGATCACGGTCCCGTCGAGCACCGGACCGAACACGGTGCCTGCGTCCGTCTCGTCCGCGAGCCTGCGTCCGACGCGCTCTACCGCCGCGAACAGCTTTGGCAGCGGCACGGACGCAATCGCGCTGGGATCGCGCGCAAGCTCGAGCTCCTCGAGCACGTGGCGCGCGACATCGTCGGCGTGCCCCGCACTCATGATGTTGCGCCCAGGCGCGCTCAGCGCGAGGGCACGGATAAACTTGCTTCGTGCATGCGGCAGGGTTGCGAGCGCGATCACCATGGAGGCGCCGGCGGATTGTCCCGACAGCGTAATCGCATCCGGATCGCCGCCGAAATTCGCGATGTTGGCACGGACCCAATCGAGCGCCGCGAGCGTATCCTGGAGCGCGAGGTTGTTGGCTTCGGTGAGGCCGTAGCGATGCAGTTGCAGAAAGCCGAGCGGCCCGAGCCGGTAGTTGATGGTGACAATGACGGCCGGACCGTGGGCGGCGAGGAAGGAGCCGTCATAATCGGCGCCGCCGCCGGTGACGAAGGCGCCGCCATGGATGAAGAACTTGACCGGCAGCGGGTGATCCGCCGCCGGCGCCCAGATGTTCAGGCTGAGACAGGATTCCTCGTCAGCATGATCGAGGTGGCCGGGCTGCGGCGCGTAAGCGCCGTAGTCCGTGCATCGGCGCGGCTCCGTCCACGCGAGCGGCGGTGTCGCCCTGGCAAAACGCCGCGCGGTCGCGAACGGCACGCCCTTGAACACGCGTAAGCCGTTCTGCTCGGCGCCGATGATCGGCCCGCTCGTGGTCGAAACTGCGTTGGTCAACATGCGACTTTCACTCATCCCGACTCAGGCGTGCCGCTTGCCGAGATCGGCGATGTCGACATTGAGGGTTTCGCGCGCGGTTGCCGCAGATGCCGCCGAGATCACGCAGCAGCAGGCAACGAAGATTGCCACGGGGATCCAGCCGTTCGGCCCCTCGCCGACCAGGCTCGCACTCACCAGCGGCGTGAAGCCGGCGGCGAGGAAGCCGAGCTGCGTGCCGATCGCCGTGCCGGAGTAACGCACGCGCGCGTCGAACATCTCCGCATAGAACGACGGCCAGATCGCGTTCGGCGCGGCGTAGATGACACCCGAGAGGATCATCGCCGCGGCGAAGATCGCCGGCGTATTCCCCGATGTCACCAGCATGAAATACGGGAACACCAGCACCGCACAGCCGAGCACGCCACCGATGAACACCGGCTTGCGGCCGATCCTGTCGGCCAGCAGCGCCCACAGCGGCTGGGTGATCAGCGCGGTGACATTGCCGAGCACGCCGGCCCACAGCATGGTCGGGCGGGCGACGCCGAACTTGCTGGTGGCATAGCCGAGCGCGAATACCGCGGTCATCGTGCTCACGGTCGCGATCAGCGCGCAGACGATGACGCGCAGCACGTCCGGCCAGTAGTCGCGCATGAGCGTAACGACGGGGAAGCGCGCCACCTGCGCCTTGTCCTTGATGTCTTCGAAGACGGGCGTTTCCGGCATGGTCCTCCGCACCAGGTAGGCGACCAGCAGCACGAGCGCGGAGAGCAGGAACGGAATGCGCCAGCCCCAGCTCAACAACTGGTCTTCCGGCAGACTCGACACCGGGATGAACACCAGTGTTGCAAGGATCGCGCCGGCCTGGGTGCCGCTCAAGGTCCAGCTCGTGAAGAAGGCGCGGTTCGAATTGGCGGAATGCTCCAGCGTCAGCGAGTTGGCTCCGCTCTGCTCGCCGGCAGCCGACAGGCCCTGCAACAGGCGGAGCAGCGTCAGGATGACAGGCGCGGCGTTGCCGATCGTCTTGGCATCCGGCAACAGGCCGATCGCCAGCGTCGAGCCGCCCATCAGAACCAGCGTGAACAAGAGCACCGTCTTGCGGCCAATACGGTCGCCGAAATGGCCGAGGATGACGGCGCCCACGGGCCGGGCGATATAGCCGATGCCGAAGGAGAGCAACGCGAGCAGCGTCGCGGTCGAGGGATCGACATTGGCGAAGAACACTTTTGGAAAGATCAGCGCCGCCGCGGTGCCGTAGATGAAGAAGTCGTAGTATTCGAGCATGCTGCCGACGAAGCTGACCAGCGCGGCGCGCTTCGGCAGCTTGTTCGGCGTGGCTTCCGCGCTGGATGATGCGCGCAGCGGTGCGGTTGACGTCAACGTCATTGAAAGCTCCTCCCCATGTGGCCGGTGCGGTTCGCGTCAGGCAGATCGCCTCGCGCGCGTTTTCTGGTTCTGGTTGCCGCAACTTTGGTCTGGAGCGATGATGTACGAACTAGTACGTTTATGCAATACGCATTGGATCAGTGCCCAGACGGGTGAAATTTGCCTTCACCTTCAAGGTGATCCGTGGAAACTGGCGGGAGAAACAGTGATGCTCGAGCGTATGCCGCCCCCATCGAAGCGCACCAACGACCCCGAGCGCACCAAGCGCGACATCCTCGAAGTGGCGATGGCCGAATTCGCCTCGGAGGGCTATTCCGGCGCCCGCGTCGATGCGATCGCGGCGCGCACGCGCACATCCAAGCGGATGATCTATTACTATTTCGGCGGCAAGGAGCAGCTCTACCTCGCGGTGCTGGAGGAGGCCTATCGCAGCATCCGCGCGCTGGAAGACCAGCTCGACATCGAAAGCTGCGACGCCCGCGAAGGACTGCGCCGGCTGATCGAGGCCACCTTCGACCATGACGAGCGCAATCCGAACTTCATCCGCCTCGTCAGCATCGAGAACATCCACCACGGCAAGCACCTGAAGCAGAATTTGCAACTGCGCCAGCTCAACGCCAGCGTGATCGCGACGCTCGACGGCATCCTCGAGCGCGGACGCGGCGAAGGCGTCTTCCGCGACGACGTCGACGCCATCGACCTTCACCTCGCCATCTCTTCCTACTGCTTCTTCCGCGTCGCCAACCGCCACACCTTCGGCGCCCTGTTCGACCGCGACCTCAGCGAGCCCAGGGTGCTGGCAAAGAGCCGGACGCAGATCGTGGAGATGATCCTGGCGTGGCTGGGAGCGAAGGCTTAGCCGCACACTTGCTGTCATTCCCCGCGACCCGGCTACGCCAAGGCTTCGCCGGGGCTGCGGTCCAGGGGCGCCGAAGCTTTAGCGTAGGCGGCAGGCGGGGAATCCAGTACGCTGCGGCCTATCGAGGAACCACTACCGTCTCTGGAATACTGAATCACCCGCTTTCGCGGGTGATGACGGCGGAGGCCGGAGCCCCCCTCACCCGCCCTTCTTGCCCCGCGTGCTCGCCAGCAGCACCAGCATGAACGACGCCACCGTCATCAGCGTCGAGATCGCGGCGATGGTCGGGTCGATCTCGTCACGCAGCGCGGTGAACATGCGCTTGGTCAGCGGCTGATACTGGCCGCCGGAGATGAACAGCGCGACGATGGTCTCGTCCATCGCCGAGATGAAGGCGAAGATGCCGCCCGCGACCACGCTGGACTTGATCTGCGGCAGCGTCACCGCGAAGAAGCTGCGCAGGCGGTTCATGCCGAGGCTGCGCGCCACCATCTCCTGCGCCGGATCGAAGCTCTGCAAGCCCGCGAGCACCGAGATGACGACGTAGGGCAGGCCCAGCATCACATTCGCCAGCACGAGGCCGGGCATGGTCGCGACCAGGCCGACCTTTGCATAGACGAAGAAGATGCCGACCGCAGTGATGATGATCGGCACCACCAGCGGCAGCAGCAGCGCCATGTGGATGATGCGCATGATGCGCAGCTTCGACTGGCTGATCGCGTAGGCCGCCGCGACCCCGCACGGCGTTGCGATCAGGACCGTGAAGAACGCGACCGTCAGCGTCACCCGCGTCGCCTGCATCCAGGCCGGATTGGCGAAATATTGCTGGTACCAGCGCAGCGAGAACGACGGCGGCGGGAACGTCAGGAAGCGCGCACTGGAAAACGAGATCGGCGCGATGATCAGCACGGGCAGGATCAGATAGACCAGCACCAGCGCGCTGATCACGTAGAGGACAATCCGTGCGGGCGAAGTGCGCGTCATTTCTGCCCCAACACGCGATCGAGCGAGATGAAGCGGCTGACGGCGAAGAAGATCAGGAGCACGCTGAGGAGCAGCACCACGGCGACCGCGCTCGCGGCGCCGAACTGGTTGTAGAGCTCGACATTGCGGCTCACCAGCATCGACACCATCACGGTGCGGCCGCCGCCGAGCAATTCCGGCGTGATGTAGAAGCCGAGGCAGAGCACGAACACCATGGTGCAGCCGGCGAGCACGCCCGGCAGCGACAGCGGCAGGAACACCCGGAAGAAGGTGAGCGACGGGCTCGCCCCCAGGCTCGCGCCGGCCTGCATCAAATCACCGGGGATCTTCTGCATGGTGGCATAGAGCGGCAGCACCATGAACGGCAGCAGGATGTGCACGGTCGCAACCACCGTGCCGAACGTGTTATGCACCAGCGCGAGCGGCTCGGAGATGACATCGAGATAGCGCAGGAGCTGGTTGATCACGCCGGTGCGCTGGAGCAGCGCCAGCCAGGCATAGGCGCGGACCAGCACGGACGTCCAGAACGGCAGCACCACCAGCGACAGGATCAGGATGCTCCACCCTTTCGGCACTGCGTTGGCGAGATAGGCCACGGGATAGCCGAGCAGCAGCGCGATCACGGTGACGGCGAGGCTGATCTCGAAGGTCAGCGCAAAGCTGCGCCAGTAGATGTCTTCGGTGAAGACCCGGCGATAGTTCTCCAGCGTGAAGCCGTCATGGTAGATCGACTGCCAGGCGAGCCAGCCGACCGGCAGTACGATCAGGAGAAGAATCACGAGCAGCGCCGGCGACACCAATGCCAGCATCAGCGCATGCTCGCGGCGCTGATGCTTTTGGGAGGAATCTGGCATGGATGTCGCCAAGGCTGACCTCGCTCACTTCTGCATGAACGACGCCCAGCGCTTCTCGGCGGCCTCGCCCGCGGGCGAGGACCACCAGGCGTAGGACATCAGCGCCTGCTTGGCCGCATTCGCCGGCTCGCTCGGCAGTTGCGCGGCGCGCTCGGGCTTGATCACGCCGGTCTCGAACGCCTTCGGATTGCCCGGACCGTAGTCGATGTGGAGCGGCAGATTGGCCTGGTGCACGGGATCGACGGCCTCGTTGACGAATTTGACTGCCGTCTCCAGATTCGGCGCGCCCTTGAGGATGCAGAGCGAGGTGCTCTGAAGGACGCCCTGGTTGTAGGTGAAGGAGACCTTTGCACCCTCCTTGGCCACCGCGCTGACGCGGCCGTTCCAGGCCATCTCCATGTCGACCTCGCCGTCATTGAGGAGCTGCGCCGACTGCGCGCCTGAGGTCCACCACACGGTGATGTGCGGCTTGATCTCTTCCAGCTTCTTGAAGGCGCGGTCGACGTCGAGCGGGTAGAGCTTGTCGGGCGCAACGCCATCGGCCATCAGCGCGGCCTCGAGCGTCGCGAACGGATGGTTGCGCAGCGCGCGGCGGCCGGGAAATTTCTTCACGTCCCAGAAATCGGCCCAACTGTTCGGCGCGTCCTTCGGGAAGGTCTTCTGGCTGTAGGACAGCACGCTGGAATAGAACTCGTACGACACCGAATAGGGACTGCGATAGGCCTCCGGCATCGCCGCGCCGTTTGGAATCTTCGAAAAGTCGAGCTTCTCGATCAGCCCCTGCTCGCCGCCGCGCAGGCAGTTGCCGGTCGGGGTGTCGACGACGTCCCAGATCGGCTTGCCGCTGCCGACCTGCGTCTTGATCGCGGGCCAGGCGTCCGGGATGGAGTCCTGGTTGATGGTGATGCCGAGCTTCTTGGCGGAGGGATCGAGGATCGCCACCGTCTGCGCCGCCTGATAGGCGCCGCCTTGCGAGACGAAGGTGATCTGCTCGGCGGCGCTCGCCGCAGTGGTAAATCCGATTGCGCCCAGCATTGCACAGCCCAATCCAAAATTGCGTGTCGTCATCATCCTCGCCTCCTCCATCACCAAATAATCTCACTGACCGATCGCATCGAGAAACTGGTACCAGCCGGCGACCATGCGCACGGCGGGCTCGCGCAGCGGATAGAACGGGATCGTCTTCATGCGCCTGATATCGAGCAGCCCGACCTCGGGCGTCTCGCCGCGCACGAAGGCGGCGAGATAGCGGCCCATCAGGCTCGACATCGCAACACCCGCGCCGTTGTAGCCCATCGAGACCAGCGTGCGGTCGTCGAGCCGGCCGATATGCGGCACCGAGTCCAGCGTCATCGCGACGAGGCCCGACCATTTGTAGGCGAGCGGCACATCGGCAAGATCCGGGAAGATGCCGACCATCGCCTTGCGCAAGGCGTCGAAGGCAGCTTGCGAGTCCTGCTTGCCGAAAGCACCGCGCCCGCCGAAGATGACGCGATTGTCGACCATGCGGAACCAGCGCATCATGCGCTTGGTCTCGGTGTAGGTCCGACCCGTCGGCATCAGCTTGCCCGCGAGATTGCGCGGCAGCTGCTCGGTCGCGACCAGGGCGCTGCGGAACGGGATCAGCGTGCGCTGCATGTGCGCGGTCGCGCTGGTGAGATCGGAGTAGCTGTTGGTGGCGATGATCGCCTGTTTCGCGCGCACCGCGCCTTGCGGCGTCTCGGCGACGATGCCGCCGTTCTCACGCCGGAGTTTGACCACCGGCGACTCCTGGAAGATCGGAACACCACGGCGCGCGACGCCATCGGCGAGCCCGCGCAGATAGTTCAGCGGATGAATGCCGCCGGAGCCGGGATTGAGCACGCCGCCGACGAAAATGTCCGAGCCGGTCTCGTCGCGTACGCCATGTTTGTCGAGGATGCGGACCTCGGCGGAGCCCATCTCGCGCGTCATCCAGTTGGCTTCGTCGATCGCGGCTTTCAGCGTCGTCTCGTTATGCGCGGCCTTGACCTGGCCCGTGCGCGTCAGCGCCGCGCTGGCGATGCCGAATTCGGACACCAGCTCCTCGACCATGTCAGTCGATTCATGCGCGATCTCGTACATGCGCTGCGCCATGGCGCGGCCATGGGCGGCGTCGATCTCGCGGAACGACAGGCGGAATTTTGCGGTGATCACCCCGCCGTTGCGGCCGCTTGCGCCCCAGCCGGGACGGTTCGCCTCCAGCACGACCGGCGACAGGCCGCTCTTGGCGATGTGGTGCGCGGCGGACAGGCCCGTGTAGCCTGCACCGATGATCACCACATCCGCCTGTTGCTCGCCCGACAGCACGGGAAACGCGCGCGCCGGCTCCGCCGTGGCTTCCCACAGCGAGTTGGCCGATGGCAATGCGCTCCAGTCCCGTGTCATGCCGCCGCTCATGCCTTACGCCGGCCCGATCGCCGCGTCCGCCAGCGCCTTCAGCGTCGGGAAGTGGAAGTCCGGCTTGGTCAGCGTCTCCACCGCCGGCGTGCCGCCAAACCCGCCGATGCCCTGGCGGCGCTCGATCCAGCACACCTTGTAGCCGAGCTTTCGCGCGATCCCGATGTCGTGGTACTGGCTCTGCGCGACGTGCAGGATGTCGGACTGCTTGTAGCCGAAAGCTGACTGGCGTCCCTTGTTGTAGGCGAAGAACTCCGGGTTCGGCTTGGCAACGCCGGTATCGTCGGCGCAGACGGTGTCGTCGAAGGGATTGCCGAGCGCGTGCGCGTAGCAGGAGAGCGCGACGCGGTCGGCATTGGTCATCGCGACCAGCCGGAATTTCGTGCGCAGGCGCTTCAGCGCCTCGACCGAATCCGCGAACGGCCCCCAGCGCAGCACCGAAAGCTGGAACACATCGCAGGACGCATCGTCGGAGGGAAGCCCGAGCTCCTTGGCGAGATGGCGATAGACGTGGAACATCGCCTCGCTCGAGCGCTCATAATGCTTGTCGCGGCCGCGCTTGTAGGGCTCGAAGATCTGCTCGTCGCTGAGCTCGGCCGGCGACTTGCCGGAGATCTTGCGCACCGCGGAGAGCACGCCGGTCTCGAAATCGATCAAGGTGCCGACGACGTCGAAGGTGAGAACCTTGAAATTGCTGAACGAGGCTGCTGACGACATCTTTGGTTTCTTCTCTCGGTTGAACAGGGCTTGAGTTCAGTCCCCCGCCCTGGGGACAACGATGGTGTCCTCGGGGTGAAGGGTCACGGTGAGGCTGCCGCCGAGCGGCGGGATGCGGCTGTAGGCCTGGTGATAGCTCGGCTGGCGCAGGCTGAGCGCGATGCCATCGGTGAGCGCCAGGAAGATGCGCAGGCTCTCGCCCTGGTAGACGATGTCGGTGACCGTTCCGGTCAGCCGGTTGCAGGCGGCATCCTGCGCGCCGTCGTCGATCAGGAGCTTTTCGCTGTGCACGGCCAGCATCAAGGCATCGCCATCGGGAATGGCACGGGCGCTGCGCAGCAGCGCATTGCCGAGCGCGACGCTGGAGGCATCGACGCGGCGAACCGGCAGCATCGTCGCTTCCCCGATGAAGCTCGCGACGAAGGAATCCGCGGGATGATCGTGCAGCCGCTCGGGCGCGTCGATCTGGATCAGCCGGCCGTCCTTCATCACGGCGACGCGGTCGCTCATGGTCAGCGCCTCGCGCTGGTCGTGGGTAACGTAGATGATGGTGGCGCCGATGCGCCGGTGCAGCGCGCGCAGCTCGATCTGCATGGATTCGCGGAGCTGCTTGTCGAGCGCAGAGAGCGGCTCGTCCATCAGGATCAGGCGCGGCTCGAAGATCATCGCACGCGCCAGCGCCACGCGCTGGCGCTGGCCGCCGGAGAGCTGCGCGATGCCGCGCTCTTCATAGCCGGCGAGACCGACCATCGCGAGCGCCGCGCGCACCTTGTCGGGCCAGCTCGCTTGCGGCAGGCGCCGTGCGCGCAGGGGAAAGGCGACGTTCTCGCCGACGCTCATATGCGGGAACAGCGCGTAGTTCTGGAACACCACGCCGATGTCGCGCTTGTGCGGCGGCATCCAGGTGACGTCACGACCGCCGAACAGGATGGTTCCGCTCGATGGCAGGATGAAGCCGCCGAGAATTCCAAGCAGCGTGGTCTTGCCGGAGCCGGAGGGCCCGAGCAGCGAGACGAATTCGCCGGCGCCGACATTGAGCGAAACGTCGTCGAGAGCGCGAACGGGGCCATACGCCTTGCTCGCGGACCTGATCTCGACGCTTTCCGCTCGTTTGTCCAACGATCGACCTCGCCTCGTTCCCTGCAATGGCGTGCCTCACTGCGCGCCATAAGCCTGCTTTATAGACAGGAATTTTGAGCACTCACGGCCGAAGCGTGCACCGCACCAAATCTTCGTTCGCAAGCCCTGTCTTTAGGCTGTGATGCCAATGACACCAGACTTGGCAAAACTCGGCAATTGCCAAATTCTCACCGCGTCCATAACATGGCGTTATGCCCGAGCTACGCCGGATGCTGCCCTCCAGTAACGCCCTGTTCGTCTTCGACGCAGCGGCGCGCAATGGCAGTTTCACGGCGGCAGCAGCCGAGCTCAACGTCACGCAGCCGGCGGTAAGCCGCATGCTCGGACAGTTCGAGGAGCATCTCGGCGTCCGCCTGTTCGACCGCACTGCGGGGCGCGCGGTGCTCACCGAGGAAGGCGAGCTGCTTTATCGCCGCGTGCTCGAAGGCTTTCGCAGCATCGAGACCGGGCTCGTCGAGATCGAGCGGCGCCGCAAGGGCACCGAGACGGTGACGCTGTCGGTCTCCTCCGCCTTCACCACGCATTGGCTGATGCCGCGCATCGACAAGCTCCAGAAGCAGTTTCCCGAGGTCGATCTGCGCTTCCAGCTGATCTCCGGCGCGCTACGCGGGCCGGTGGAGAATGTCGACCTCGGCATGCGATTCCGTGACCGCGACGAGCCGTCATCCGGCGGCACGCTGGTGATGAAGGAAGTCATGCTGCCGATGTGCAGCCCTGGCTATCTCGGCGAGACCGATCCCGCTGAAGGCAACACCATCATTCGCCTCGCCGAGACGCCGGGCGATTGGGCGGCGGATTACACCTCGCTTCTGACCGGCCGCCGCGGCGCGGCCAAGGCGCTGAGCTTCACCGATTATGCCGTCGTGATGCAGGCCGCCCTGCTGGGCCAGGGCATCGCACTCGGCTGGCTGACGGTGGCCTCGCACTGGCTCCTGACCGGCGCGCTCGTGCCGGCCTCCGAGACGCTCACCACCACGCGGCGCATCTGCGAATTCCTGCCGCCGCGCAACCGTTCGATGCGCCCCATCGCCGCCGAGATCCGCGACTGGATCATCGCGCAGATGAAAAGCGAGATCGCCGCGATCGACCTGCTCTATCCGAAGCTCGGCGCGATGGCTGCCTGCTATTGAGGCCGAACGATCACCGCGCGCTACCCCGGCCGAAAGCGCAGATTGGCGCGCGATAGCTGGCTGATCGACGTACATCCCATCAGCTTCATATCGCGCACGAGCTCGGCCCGCAGCAGGCCGAGGGCCCGTTCGACGCCGGGCCGGCCGGCGGCGGCGAGCGGATAGAGATAGTATCGTCCAAGCCCGACCGCCTTGGCCCCGAGCGACAGCGCTTTCAGGATATGGGTTCCGCGCTGGATGCCACCGTCCATCATCACGTCGATGCGGTCGCCCACGGCATCGACGATTTCGGCGAGTTGATCGAAAGCCGAGCGGGAGCCGTCGAGCTGGCGGCCGCCATGATTGGAAAGGACGATCCCGGCACAGCCGATATCGACCGCGCGGCGCGCGTCTTCCACCGACATGATCCCCTTCAGGCAGAACGGGCCGTTCCAGGTCCGCACCATCTCCGCGACATCGTCCCAATTCATCGCGGGATCCAGCATTTCCGTGAAGTAGCGGCCGATCGACATGGCGCCGCCGCTCATGTCGACGTGCTCCTCCAGTTGCGGGAGCCTGAATTTTTCGTGGCTGACATACTGGATACCCCACATCGGCTTGATCGCGAACTGCAACATGCCCGCAGGCGTCAGACGGAAGGGAATGCTGAAGCCGGTGCGCAGATCGCGCTCGCGATTTCCCCCGGTGATGCTGTCGACCGTCAGCATCATCACCTCGACGCCCGCGTCCCTGGCGCGCTGCATCATGGCGCGGTTGAGACCGCGATCCCTGTGGAAATAGAATTGATAGACCTGCGGCGTGTCGTGGGCCTTGCGCAATTCCTCGAGCGACACCGTGCCCAGCGAGGAGACGCCGAACATGGTGCCGTAGCTCGCCGCGGCAGCGGCGACGGCACGCTCGCCTTCATGATGGAACAGGCGCTGCAGGGCGGTCGGCGAGCAGTAGAACGGCAGCGCGAGCTTCTGGCCCATGATGGTGACCGAGAGATCGACGTCCTGCACGCCGCGCAGCACGTTGGGCAGAAGGTCGCAATGCTCGAAGCTCGCGCTGTTGCGGCGATGGGTGGTCTCATCGTCGGCCGCGCCGTCGATATAGTCGAAGATCGGACCGGGCAGTCGGCGGCGCGCCAGCCGCCGGAAATCGTGGAAATTATGACACTGTGTCAGGCGCATTTCTCAACTCCGCTCGCGGCATGCTCTGCGCGACGATCATCTTGCCATCGCGCCGCTGATGCTGTCAGCGGCCGCCATCGCGGCGATCTCTCGCCTGATGGCGCCGCCGGTCTCCTATCGATGCTCGATCGCCCTGATCGCGCCGCGGAGTTCGGCGAGGCCGCGCAGGCGGCCGATCGCGGTGTAGCCGGGATTGGTGCGCTTGGTGGCGGCGAGATCGTCGAGCATACGATGGCCGTGGTCGGGACGGAACACGATTCTCTTGTCGGGCGAACGCCGCGCGTTCTCCTTTAACAGCGCCTTCAGCACCGCGACCATGTCGACGTCACCGTCGAGATGGTCGGACTCGTAGAAGGACAGGCCGTCGGCCTCGCGCTTGGTCGCGCGCAGATGCGCAAACGCAATGCGCGGGCCGAAGCGCTCGGCCATCGCGGGCAGATCGTTCCCGGCGCGCACGCCGAGCGAGCCGGTGCACAGGCAGATGCCGTTGGCCTTGGATGGCACGGCATCGAACAGCGCCTGATAGTCGTCGGCGGTCGAGGCAATGCGCGGCAGGCCGAACAGCGGGCGCGGCGGATCGTCCGGGTGCAGCGTCAGGGAGACGCCAAGTTGCTCGGCGACCGGCGTGACGCGGCCCAGGAACTCGGCGAGATGCCGGCGCAGGATCTTTGGCGTGATGTCGCGATAGGTCTCCAGCCGGTCGCGGAATTGCGGGATGGTCATCGGCTCGGTGGTCGAGCCCGGCAGCGCGCTAGCGATGACCATGACGAGGTAGTCGATATCGGCCTGGCTCATCTTCTCGAACAGCTTTTTGGCGCGAGCCTGCTGCTCGGGCGAATACTCCTGAACGGCGGCGGGACGCTTCAGGATATGCAGCTCGAACGCGGCAAAGCGGTCCTGGTCGAAGCGCATGGCGCGGGCGCCGTTCGGCAGCTCCCACTCCAGATCGGTGCGGCACCAGTCCACCACCGGCATGAAATTGTAGCAGATGATCTTGATGCCGGCCGCGGCCACCGCTTCGAGGCTCGCGATCCACGCCTCGATCGAGGCCGTCGCGTTGGCCCCGAGCCGCTTGACGTCGTCGGGGATCGGAATCGACTCCACCACCGACCAGGTCAGTTGCGAGCGGCCGGGCTGGCCATGCTCGATGAAGTTCTTGCGCTCCTCGACCGCCTTGCGTGTCCAGGCTTCGCCGATCGGCACCTGATGCAGCGCCGAGACGATATCCGTCGCCCCGGCCTGCCTGACATCGTCCAAAGACACCGGATCATCCGGACCGTACCAGCGCCATCCCTCGAGCATCATCGAAATTCTCCTAAAGCGTTTTCGAGCGAAGTGGATACCGGTTCGCGTGAAGAAACGCGTCAAAACAAAGAATCAGTTCGCGGTCAGCACGACCTTGACGCTCTGCGAGCGGTCGAGCGCCAGCCGCAGTGCGTCCGGCGCGGTCGACAGCGGCCGCTCGGCGGTGACCAGCGACAGCACGTCGACGCTGCCGGCGCCGATCAGTTCCACTGCGGTCATGAACTCGAAGCCGAAGCGGAACGAGCCGCGCAGGTCGATCTCCTTGGCCATCACCGCATTCGACGGCGTCGGAATCTGGCCGCCCGGCAGATTGCCGATCTGCACCACAATGCCGCCGCGCCTGACAATGCCGATCGCGCTGGCAAGGCCCGCGGCGGTGCCCGAGACCTCGAACGCGACGTCATAGGGACGCGATGCGGCCTGTGCCTTCAGTCCTTCCTCGCCGCTCGAGACGTTCTCGACGTGAGAGGCGCCGAGCCGGGTCGCAAAGGCGAGCGGCGCCGGCGCGATGTCCGCCACCGTGATGTCGGCCATACCGGCGCGGTGTGCGGCGAGCATGGTCAAAAGCCCGATCGGGCCGGCACCGAAGATGATGCCGCGCTTGCCCTCGATGTTGCCGGCGCGCGCCACCGCATGCAGGCAGACCGCGAGCGGCTCGGCCAGCGCCGCGGCCTGATAGGAGACGTGGTCGGGGATCTTCACGCATTGCGCGGGGACCGCGTCGAAATAATTGGCGAAGCCGCCCTGCATGTGCGGCGTCTTCGAGGCCGAGCCCATGAAGTAGATGTTCTCGCAGAGATTGGGCCGTCCCTCGCGGCAGGCGACGCAATGGCCGCACCAGCGCGACGGATTGACGGCGACACGGTCGCCGACCTTCAGGTTCGCTGCGGAACCTGCGATCTCCACGACCTCGCCGGAGATCTCGTGGCCGAGCACGAGTGGCGACTTCACGACGAAATCGCCGGTCCGGGCATGACGGAAATAATGCATGTCGGAGCCGCAGATGCCGCCGGCGCCGAAGCGGATGCGCACCATGCCATCAGCGAGCTTGTCGAGCGGATGCTCGATCATGCGCAGATCTTCGGGGCCGAACAGGGTTGCGGCGAGAGCGGTGGAGGTCATTTGGAGAGTCCCATGTATTTAGGCAGCCAGAGGGTCAGTTCGGGAATGTAGGTGATCGCGATCAGCGCGACCATCAGCGGCACCAGCCAGGGCAGGATCGCGACCGTCGTGCGCTCGACCGAGAGCTTGGCCACGCGGGCGAGCACGAACAGCACCATGCCGAGCGGCGGATGCAACAGGCCGATCATCAGGTTCAGCGTCATGATCAGGCCGAAATGGATCGGATCGATGCCGAGCTTGAGCACGATCGGCAGCAGGATCGGCACCAGGATGGTGATCGCCGCGGTGGTGTCGATGAAGCAGCCGACGAACAGGATCAGGACGTTGGCGAGCGCCAGGAACACCCATTTGTTGTGGGTGATGCTGAGCATCCAGTCCGAGAGCATTTGGGCTGCCTGCGACACCGTCAGCAGCCAGGCGAAGATCGAGGCTGCCGTGACGATGAACAGCACCGAGGCCGTGGTCTCGATGGTGTCGAAGGTCGCCTTCGCCACGGTCTTCAAGGTCATCGTGCGGTAGCGGACGAGGCCGAGGAACAGCGACCAGATCACGGCGGCGACCGCGGCCTCGGTCGGCGTGAACCAGCCGAGCGTCATGCCGCCGATCAGGATGACCGGCGCCATCAGCGCCATCACCGCAGAGAAGTCGAAGTACCAGTCGATCGCGAGCAGCGCGCCGAGGCCGATGACAACGGCCATGTTGGTCGACATGCCGGCCAGCACCATCAGCCAGATCGCGAGCGGGAAAGCCAGCACGATGGCGATCTCGAGGCCGGCCGAGCCGAGCTGCGGCCAGGAGAACGGCGTGTCGCTGCCCCATTTGTTCTTGTGCGCGAAATAGGTGACCGTGGCCATCATCAGCAGCGTCATGACGATGCCGGGAATGACACCGCCCAGGAACAGCGCACCGATCGAGACGTTCGCCATCATGCCGTAGATCACGAAGGGCAGCGACGGCGGGATGATGGGCCCGAGCGTGGCTGAGGCCGCGGTGACGCCGACGGAGAACTCGGTGGAATAGCCGTGGTCCTTCATCGCCTTGATCTCGATGGTGCCGAGACCGGCGGCATCCGCGATCGCGGTGCCGGACATGCCGGAGAAGATCACCGAGCCGATGATGTTGACGTGACCAAGGCCGCCGCGCATCCAGCCGACCAGCGCGACCGCGAATTTGTAGATGCGGCCGGTCACACCGGCGATGTTCATGAGATTGCCGGCCAGGATGAAGAACGGCACCGCGAGCAGCGGAAAGCTCTCGACGCCGGCGATCATGCGCTGCGCCAGCGTGACATCGGGCGTCACGCCGCTGACCAGGATGTAGAGCAGCGACGACGCGGCCATGGCGATCGCCACGGGAACGCCGAGCAGCATCAGGACGAGGAAGCCTCCAAGCAACAGCAACATAACTTTACCCCTCAAAACCGTCGTAGGCGCCGGGACGTTCGAGGATCGAATAGCCCTGTCGCGAATGTTGGATGGCCACCTGCACCGAGCGCACGAACATCAGCACGAAGCCCGCCAGCACGGCGTAATAGACGTAGTCCTTGGGCAGATTGATCGTGGTCATCGACTCGTCGCCGATGATCTGGATGTAGACCCAGACCAGCTTGATGGCGTAGCCGAAGAAGGCGATCCGGATCAGGTCGATCGCGGTCGCCAGCGCGCGCGCCACGACATGCGGCAGATAGCGGTAGATCAGATCGACCTGGATGTGCCGCGACAGCCGCACGCACATCGAGGAGCCGATGAAGACCACGCCGATCAGGCAGTAGGTCGCGATCTCCTCGGTCCAGGCATAGCTGTCGTTGAGGACGTAGCGGGTGAAGAACTGGAGGAAGACAGCAAGCGCCATCACCCAGAAGATCACCAGCGCCACCCAGTCCTCGAAAGCGTAGACGCCGAGATCGACCTTCGGCACCGCCTCTTCCTCGAAGGTGTGGGCGATCTCGTCCCCGGTGATCTGCCGGTGTATTTCGGCGGTGGACATGGGGTTACTCCTCAACCTCTTAATCGTCATTCCGGGGTGACTCGAAGAGCCGAACCCGGAACGACGACTTAATTCTACGAACTCCGCTCCTCATCCTGAGGAGCTTGCGAAGCAAGCGTCTCGAAGGATGGCCTCGGGCGACGCCCGAGCGACATCCGGGCCTTCATGGTTCGCCCGGCGATGCGAAGCATCGTCCGGAGCGCGCTTCGCGCTCCTCACCATGAGGGTCTCGGTTATTTCACCGCCTGAATGCGTTCCCAGTCGGCCTTGCGATAACCGAAGGTCTCGAACGCAACGTTCTTCAGCACGATGTCGCGGAACTCGTTCTTGTCGACCTCGGTCACGGTCAGTCCCTTCTCCTTGAAGAAGGAAACCAGCTTGGCCTCGTTCTGCTTGATCTCAGCGGTCGCTTTCGCAGCCGCCTCCTGGGCGACGTCGGTGAAGATCTTCTTGTCCTCGTCGCTGAGCTTCTTCCAGAGCGCGCCCGCCACCACCGTGTTGAGGTGGTCGACGATGTGGCCGGTCAGCACGATATGTTTCTGCACTTCGTAGAACTTCTTGGCCTCGATCGTGGTCAGCGGGTTCTCCTGCGCCTCGACGGTGCCGTTCTGAAGCGCGAGATAGACTTCGGCGAACGCGATCGGCGCGGTGTTGGCGCCGCAGGCGCGCGGCATGGCGAGATAGGCCGGAACGTCGGGCACGCGCATCTTCAGGCCCTTGAGATCGGCGCAGGTCTTGATCGGCTTGTTCGACGAGGTCTGGCGCACGCCGTAATAGGTGACCGCGACGATGTGGTGGCCGCTCTTGTCCTCATAGCCCTTGGCGAGCTCCTTGAAGATGTCGCTCTTGGTGTAGGCAAGGAGATGGTCGGCGTCGCGGAAGGTGTAGGGATAGTAGGTCACGCCGATCGGCGGGAAGCTCTTGGCCGCGAAGCTCGAACCGGAGATGATGATGTCGACCGAGCCGAGCGAGAGGCCCTGGTTGATGTCGGCTTCCTTGCCGAGCTGCGACGCCGGATAGACGTCGACGGTCTAGCGCCCGTTGGTGCGCTTGCCGATCTCCTGCGCGGCCCAGACCGAGGCGGTGTGGAACGGCTCCGAGGTCTCGTAGACATGGGCCCATTTGAGCTTGGTCTGCGCCATGCCGGGATTGGTCGCCGCGAACATTGCCGCGACCGAAGTCGCCAGCACCATCGTCATCTTCTTCAACACTGACTTATCCTCCACTGACTAAAGTCTGCTTCTTGTTTGCCCGCCCCAAACCCGGGACGAGCCGCCCAATCTCATCGTCGCCGCACGCTGCCGCTTTTGGCCTGCGTCTTCGCGCGTTTTGGTTTTGCCGGTTTCGCCGGCGTGCGCGCGACCCGGCCTCGCTCCGCGGGCGATCCCGCGGCGGTCTCGGCACCAAAGTTCTGCGCAAAGCGCTCCTGCGAGCGCGCTAGATGCTTGCGCATGGCCTCGCGCGCGGCGTCCGGATCATGCGCCGCAATCGCGTCACGCACGGCGCAATGCTCGTCGAGCGCGGTGCGCCAGGTGCCCGGGCTTTCGAAGTAATGCGCAAGCTGCGCGAAATAGGGATTGAGGCGCTGGTCGAACAGCTCGCCGACCACGCGCACCAGCACGGCATTGCCGAGACTGCCGGCGATCGCGACGTGGAAGGCACGATCGTGCACCATCGAGGCCTCGCCGGGATGCTCGACATTCTCCATGGCGACAAGCGACGCATTGATGCGGTCGATATCGTCCTTGGTCGCCACGCGCGCGGCCTGCTCGGCGATCGCGCTTTCCAGGAATTCGCGGGCGCGCAAGAGCTCGAACGGGCCTTCGATGCCGGCGGCCGGAAGCGCAGGCGCGGCGTCCGCCGGCTCGGTCACATAGATGCCGGAGCCGACGCGGATGCGGACGCGGCCCTCGACCTCGAGCGCGATCAGGGCCTCGCGCACCGTCGGCCGCGAGATCCTGAGCTGTTCGGCGAGTTCGCGCTCGGTCGGCAAGCGGCTGCCGACCGCGTACTCGCCGCTGTCGATCAGGCTTCGCAATTGATCGGCGACCTGGCGGTAAAGCCGTCTCGCCTCCACAGCTTCCAGCGGCACGCTGGCCTCCCCGAAAGGGTCTCGCCGGGAAGCATCGCGTCCCGGCGGCCCGCCAATTTTGGAAAATTGGTCTTACCAATTGACCGGAGCATTGACCGAGGACAGGCGCCATGTCAAGCAGCGGCCAAACACAGGGAGAGACGACCATGCGCCATAGTTCAACGCGTCTTGGCCGCGCCAATCTCGACCGGCTGCCGTCCGCCATCCGCCGCCCGGCCTATGACCGCTCGCGCGTTACGCCCGGCATCGTGCATCTGGGCCTGGGCGCCTTTCATCGCGCGCACCAAGCCGTCGTCATCGACGACTGCCTTGCCGCAGGCAACTCGTCCTGGGGTATCGTCGGCGCGAGCCTGCGCAGCCCGGATACGCGCGACGCCCTCGCCCCGCAGGATCATCTCTACACTGTGGCCGTACGTGCCGCCGAAGGCACCGAACACCGCGTCATCGGCGCGCTGCTCGACAGCGTCGTCGCGCGCGAGAAGCCGGCAGCACTGGTCGATCGGATGGCCGATCCCGCCATTCGCATCGTCTCGCTGACGGTCACCGAAAAGGGCTATTGCCACACGCCGCAGACCGGCGATCTCGACGAGCGGCATCCGGATGTCGTGCACGATCTCAACACTTTTGACGCGCCGCGCTCGGCGCCCGGCTTCATCGTGGCCGCACTGGCGCGCCGGCGCGCACAGGGGCTGGCGCCCTTCACCGTGCTCTGCTGCGACAATCTCGCCGCCAACGGCCACACCGTGCAGCGGATCGTGACGCAGTTCGCCGCGCTCCGGTCGAAGGACCTCGGCAAGTGGATCGCCGATAGCACCGCCTTCCCGTCGACCATGGTCGACCGCATCGTGCCGGAGACGACGGACGCCGACCGGGATGCGATCTCGAACGCGCTCGGCATGCGCGACGCCTGGCCTGTGATGACCGAGCCGTTCACGCAATGGGTGGTCGAGGACCGCTTCACGGCGGGGCGGCCCGATTTCGCCGCCGCCGGTGTCGAGCTCGTCACCGACGTCAAGCCGTTCGAGCTGATGAAGCTGCGGCTGCTCAACGCCAGCCATTCGGCGCTGGCCTATCTCGGTTATCTCGCGGGCTACGAGACCATCGCCGACACCATGCTGGATCCGCATTTCGCCCGTCTCGCCGCGCAGGTGATGGAAGAGGCCGCGGTGACGCTGACGATGCCTGTTGGCACCGATCTCGCCGCCTATCGCGCCTCGCTGCTCAAGCGCTTCGCCAACCCCGCGCTGCATCACCGTACCTGGCAGATCGCGATGGACGGCTCGCAAAAGCTTCCGCAGCGCCTGCTCGGCGCGATGCAGGATCGCCTGCGCAAAGACCTGCCGATCGCGACGCATGCGCTCGCGGTGGCCGGCTGGATGCGTTACGTCACCGCACGCGACGAGCAGGGCCGCGCCATCGACGTTCGCGATCCGCTCGCCGCCGAGTTCGCCGCGCTGGCGCGCGAGGCGGGTCCCGTCGCTGAACGGCTTGCGCAGGCATTGCTCGGGGTCGAGAAAGTGTTCGGACCGCTGGGCACTGAGCCGCGCCTGCGCGAGGCCGTGACCATGGCGCTCAGCCGTCTCTATAAGGACGGCGCGCGGCGGGCGGTGGAGACACTTGTCTCGGCGTGACCACAAAGCAGGCAATGCTGCACTGCGGTCCAAATCGAACGCAAAGTCGGACGGAAGTCGCGCTTGATTTTTGCCTGCCATTGCCCCACCCGAGAGGCATGGCAAAGGACAAAAAGGTCATCGCCGCGAACGCGGCCTTCTACGCCGCCTTTTCAACGGGCGACTTCGACGAAATGGAGCGGATGTGGGCGGATGACGACGCCATTTCCTGCATCCATCCCGGCTGGCCGGCCATCATCGGCCGGGCCACGGTGATCGGCAGCTGGCGCGACATCCTGCAAAATCCGGAGCGGCCGCAGATCGTTTGCGCCGAACCGCAGGCGATCGTCGACGGCGACAGCGCGCGCGTGCTCTGCATCGAGATCGTCGACGGCACCGCTTTGGCCGCTGCCAACCATTTTCGGCGTGTCGGCGACGGCTGGCGGCTGGTGCACCACCAGTCGAGCCCAATCGCGCAGATTGTCGAGCAGACTGAAGACGATAGAACGAGCCACCGCGTCCACTGACCGCCGCGAGCCGGCCGGCGCTTACTACTGTGCATGGGGTTGTTTTTCAGTTTTTTGTCTTGAGCCCCCGAATTCCGACAAATCGTCCAGCACGACCTGCGCCGCACTGAAATCATCGTCCCGAAAGAACATGCTTCTGGTGATGAGCACCGGAATGTTCGCCCGCGAGGCCGCGATCAGACCGTTGCGGGAATCCTCGATCGCGACGCAGTCGGCTGCGCCCAGCTTCAGCCGCGCCAGGGTTTCCAGATAGACATCCGGCGCCGGCTTCTTGTGGCGGACATCGTCGCCGGCGACGACCGCATCAAAATCCGCCGCCCAGCGCGTTCCCAGCGCTTGCGACAGCAGCGCATCGATATTGCCGTGCGAGGTGGTGGTCGCGATCGCGAGCCGCTGGCCGCGGGCCTTCGCGGCAGTGAGAAGATCCGCCACGCCGGGCCTTAAGGGACAGCAGCCGGTTTCGATCAGCTCGGCGTAATGCGCGGTCTTGCTGCGGTGGAGGGCTGCGATATCGGCATCCGGCAATGGCGGCGCGACCTGCAGCCTCGCGTGAAAGGCGCGCATGCGCTCCTTGCCGCCGGTGACACGCAGCAGCTCCTTGTAGACGGCCCGGTCCCACTGCCAGTCGAGACCGTGGCGAACGAAGGCGTGGTTGAAGGCCTGCCGATGCAGCTCCTCGGTTTCGGCCAGCGTGCCGTCGACATCGAAGATCAGCGCGGCGGCGCGCCCGATCAACTCCGCGGCACCGCATGGCACTGCGGCCGGCGCTTCTGCCTGCATGACCGAGGCCTCCCTCCTGACAAGCGAGCATCGCCTGCCCTGGCCGGCGAGTAAAATTGCAATATCTTTTGCCGGACCCAAAAATCCCTTATGAGCGAACGGCGCGCAGCTCGCGCGAGCGGGAACTCCAGCACGGCAGGCGCATGCGGCTCTTCATCCTCGGCCTCGGCTACAGTGCCCGGCATTTCGTCGGCCAATTCGGCGGCGCATTCTCGCATATCGCCGGCACCGTGCGCGATCCCGGGAAGCGAAACGACCTTGCCGGCATCGAGGTGCATGCCTTTTCCGGCAGCAGTCCGGCCCGCGAGGTGGTCGAGCGAGTCCGCGACGCCGATGTCCTTCTCATATCGATCCCGCCCGGCAGCGCGGGCGACCCGGCAGCTACGGCCTTTGGCGACGCGCTCGCGCGCCGGCGGCGGAAGATCGTCTATCTCTCCACCATCGGCGTCTATGGCGATCACGCAGGCCGCTGGGTGGACGAGAGCACGCCGCCGCAGGCCACCCTCGACCGCACGCGAACGCGCGTTGCGGCGGAGCAAGCCTGGACCGCCGCGGCGCGCGGCGACGTCGCGATCCTGCGGCTTGCGGGCATCTACGGGCCCGGCCGCAACGCACTGATGACGCTGCGGGCGGGGACGGCCCGGCGCATCGTCAAGCCGGGACAGGTCTTCAACCGCATCCACGCCGACGACATCGCGAGCGCGATCATGGCCGCGGTGAAGCACAGTGACGGCGGCACCTGGAACGTCTGCGACGACGAGCCGGCGCCGCCGCAGGATGTGATCGCTTATGCGGCGAAGCTGATGGACCTTGCGCCGCCGCCCGAAGAGCCGTTCGAGACGGCCAAGATGTCGGCGATGGCCCGCAGCTTCTATGCCAGCAGTGCCCGGGTCTCCAACGCGAAACTGAAGCACGAGCTCGGTGTCACGCTTGCCCATCCGACCTATCGGCATGGCCTGGATGCATTGTGGCGCACCGGGCAAGGGCGATAGGTTCCGGTTATCTCCGACGCGTCCCAGACATGCCCCACCCGCGCTTGACTTCGCTCAGGCGCAGCCGTGATCTAGCCGCTCGGCGAGCCACCACAGAACGAGCTCGCCTTGGGAGGATGCAATGAACAAGACGATCGCCATGATCGCGGCGGCGGCTGCCGTCATCACGTTCGGTGCGGCGCGCGCCGCACCACTGCCCGAAGCCAACCCTGATGACGCCGGTTTCTCGAAGCAGGGTCTCGCGCGGCTCGACAGCTTCTTCGCGCGCGAGATCGCCGCCAAGCGCGTTCCCGGCGCCGTCGTCGCGGTGGCGCGGGACGGCAAGCTCGTGCACTACAAGGCTTACGGCATGCTCGATCCGGACAAGGGCACGCCGATGCCGGTCGACGCGATCTTCGCGCTGGCCTCGATGACCAAGCCGATGGCGGCGGTCGCCGGCCTGACGCTGATGGAGAAAGGCCAGTTGCCGCTCCAGGCCAAGCTGTCCGACTACTATCCCGGCTTTGCCGACATGAAGGTCGGCGCGACCGGGGCCGATGGCTCGCTCAAGCTCGAACCGCAGGCGTCCCCGATCTTCGTCCACGATCTCTACCGGCATACGTCCGGATTGATGTATGGCGGCCGCCCCGACTCATCGAGTCCGGTAGCGCGGCAATACCCCGATGGCGTCGCGCCGGCGGTGGAAGGCGACACTGAGGCCTTCATCGGCCGCATCACAAAACTGCCGCTGGCGCATCAGCCCTCGACCGAGTTCGAATACGGTTTTTCGATCGACGTGCTCGGCGCCGTCGTCGAGAAGGTGAGCGAGCAGAGGCTCGGCGACTATCTCGCCGCCAATGTGTGGCAGCCGCTCGGCATGAAGGACGCGACCTTCCACCCGACCGACGCGCAGCGCCCTCGCCTCGCCCGCCCGTTCGCCAACGATCCGCTGACCGGCAAGCCGCAAGCCATCAAGCTGCTGGACACCCCGACCAAGTTCGATTGCGGCGGCGCCTGCTCATTCGCGACGATGGGCGATTACATCCGCTTCGGCCAGATGCTGCTCAACGGCGGCGAGCTCGACGGCCAGCGCATTCTTTCCCCGAAGACCGTGCATCACATGACGACCAACCACCTCGGTCCCGAGATCAAGAACAATGTGGCCAACATCGAGCCGCATCGCGCCGGCTTCGGCTTTGGTCTCGCGGTCGCGGTCCGGACCAGCGAAGGGCAGTCGTCGGTCCCCGGCAATCCCGGCGAGTTCACCTGGAATGGCGCCTACGGGACGCAGTTCTTCTGCGATCCCAAGGAGCGTCTCGTCGTGGTGGTGGGAACGGCGGCGCCGGGCGAGCTCAGGAAATACTATCGCGAGCAGGTGCAGGACATCGTCTATGGCGCGATGGTGAAGTAAGACCGGCGCGCTGGAATAGAAAGGGCGGCCGCTCAGGCCGCCCTTTGCGAATCTGGCGTCAGCTCAACACGCCGTACCTCTTGAACCAGGCCTGGGCCTGCTTCCAGGCGTCTTCCGCCGCATCCTTGCGATAGCTGCCGCGATAGTCGGCATGGAAGCCGTGCGGCGCCTGCGGATAGATCTTGAATTCGGCGATCTTCTTGTCCTGCTCGAGCGTCGCCTTGAACTGCTCGACCTGGGCCACGGGAATGCCGGTATCAGCGCCGCCATAGAGGCCGAGCACCGGCGCCTTCATCTCGGGGGCGAGCTGAAGCGGACTCTTCGGCCACACCGGATTGGCGGGATCGACCGGCGCACCGTAGAACGCGACACCGGCCTTGAGGGTGCCACTGTGGGCAGCGTATTCCCAGACATTGCGGCCACCCCGGCAGAAGCCGATGATGCCGAGCTTCGTGGTGTCGCCGCCTTGCGATCCCGCCCACGCCACCGTCGCATCGAGATCGGACAGCAGCTCGGCGTCCGGCTTGGCATTAACGACCGGCAGCAGATCCTTGATGTCGGTGACCTTGGTGAGGTCGACACCCTTGCGGAAGTAATAGTCGGGCGCGACCGCGAATGCGCCGAGCTTGGCGAGGCGCCGTGTCACGTCCTTGATGTATTCGTGCAGGCCGAAAATCTCCATCGCCACGATGATCACCGGCGCCTTGGTGTTGCCGGCCGGGCGCGCGAAATAGGCCGGCATCTCTTCGGACCCGACCTTGATCCTGGCGTCGCCAGCCTGGAGGCCGCCGGTATCTGTCGTGATGATTTCGGCGCGGACCGGACCGGCCGCAAGCGTGTAGCCGGCAGCGACGGCCGCGGTGGCGCTCATGAATCCGCGGCGCGAGACCGGGGCGACTTTCGTCAGCCCGACGACGTCGGATGTCATGGTGGTTTCGAAGCTCATCGGTCGATCCTTCCTGATGCTTGGCCCTGATTCCTCAGGCGGCGCATTCGCCGATAATTGCCGGCGAAACGCAAATCACCAGCCTGCGAGCATGTTCGCGTTCAGGCCAAGCCCTGACGTCTTTTCAGCGGCGCCGTTTCGGGCATCAGGCTCATTGCGACAAGTCCGACGATCGCCGCAAGCAGGAGGTACCAGGCCGGTGCCAGCGGATTGCCGGTGACGTGGAGGAGCCAGGTGACCACGAGCTGCGCCGTACCTCCGAAGCTCGCGATCGCCACCCCGTAGACGGTCGCGAACACGCCTCCGCGGATGTTCTGGGGCAGCGCTTCGGTGAAGGTCGCATAGAACGCCGTGAACGGCAGCGAGCCGATGATCGATAGCACGCCGAAGCCGATCAGGAGCGACAGCGCGCCCGGTGCATGGACGATCCACAGGAAGGTCGGATAGGTGAGCAGGAGGGTTGCGAGCTGAGGCCAGATCATGATCGGCTTGCGGCCGAGACGATCGGCGAGCCATCCGCCGGCCAGTGCACCGACGAACTGAATGCCGTTGCTGACGAGCGACACGGCGAAAGCCAGTGTCGACGACACGTGCAGGGTATTCTGCGCATAGGTCGTCATGTATTGCGTGACATAGGTCGAGATCGTGCCGCTGGCCAGGATCATCAAGGCCAGCGCGATGATGCCGAGGTGACGCCGGACCTGCGAGAGGTGACCCGTGCGCTCTTTCGCTGCGACACCGGCATCGGCATGCGGAATCGTCTCGGGCAGTGTCCGCCGCATCCAGAGCCCGAACGGCAGGCAGACGGCCCCGATCAGGAACGCCACCCGCCAGCCGTAGGAGTCCAGCATCTCCGGCGCCATGGTCGTGCTCAGGATGACACCGACCAGCGCGCCGGCGGTCGCCGCGATCTCCTGGCTCGCCGGCTGCCATGCCACGACCAGCGCCCGATGCTCGGGCGGCGCAATCTCGAGGAGATAGGCGGTCGTCGGTCCGACCTCGCCGCCGAGGGCGAAGCCCTGCACCATGCGCGCCGCAATCACGATGATGGGCGCGGCGACGCCGATCATGCGATAGGACGGCGTGAGCGCGATGGTCAGGATAGCAGCTCCCATCAACGCAAAGCTCAGCAGCATGGCGGGCCGCCGGCCGATCCGGTCGGAATAGATGCCGAGCACGATCCCGCCGATCGGCCGCGTCACGAAGCCGGCCCCGAACGTCGCCAGCGACAGCATCAGGCTGCCGTACTCGCTTCCGGTCGGGAAGAAGGTATGGCCGATCTGGATGGCGAAGAAGCTGTAGGTAATGAAGTCGTAGAATTCGAGCATGTTGCCGATGGTGGCTGCGAATGCTGCTCGTTTGACGTTGAACGGCGCCGCTTGCTCAATTCCCAACGACACTTTGACTCCCTGGATTCGCTCGTTTGCCGGACTTAACCGTCTGGCTGCATTGCGTCGCAACATCCATTAACCGAAAGAGAGGGTTCTCTCCCGGCCAGCCACACCGCCAAGCGTTACCGGTGATGCGCCCTTTTGCGTATTCGAAACTCCAGGCCGCAACAAATGGGCCTCGCAGTGGCGACAATGACACATCATGTTGCTCAGGCGTCGCACATCACCGTCAATTCACGCGCAAGCTCTCGTGATTTGATTGAAATTTTCAGAAGAGTTGAGCCGTGCGATTTACTCGAACTTTCTGTGTGACGCTCTAGTTCCACGGCCGGAAGTTCCATCTGCAGAACGGATGCAACTTCCCGAGCGCGGTCCTTCCATCCGGCAACGGAGGAAGAATCGCCCGAGAACTTCATTCTCGTCCACCCAGATTGCGCTACCAAAGGCTCAATTGAATAAAGCTTGTCCGACCTGGAACTGAAATGATTTTAGCTCGCGAAGCGATTGAATTGTTGGGACAGATGGCTCGCATCCTGTGGTTCGAAGGCACCAAGCATGGCTTGCGCGACCGCGAATGGATGGCCCTGCGCTTTCTCTCCCGCGCCAACCGTTTCTCGCGGACGCCCTCGGCGCTCGCGAGCTACGTCGGCACCACGCGCGGCACCGCCTCTTTCATTATCGGCGAACTCGAGCGGCTCGGATATCTGGAGCGAAAGCGCTCCGCGACGGACAAGCGATCGGTGACGCTGAGCGTGACGCAGCAGGGCAAGAAGTTCCTGGTGCGCGACCCCATCAGCGTTCTCCTCGAACCGATCGCCGTCCTCGACGACGAGGCCAAGATCCGCTTTCGCGACACGCTCCGGCACGTGCTCGATCAGGCGGACGCGGCCGAGCAGCGGCACCATACCGACGTCTGCAAGCGATGCATCTTCCTGCGCGAAGATCGCACCGCCACGGACGGCAAGCCCGGCGCCGCCGAGTTCAGCTGCCGCCTGTTTCGCGCGCCGATCGCCGAGGCGGAGATCGATCTGCTATGCACCAGCTTCGAGCATCATCGCCAATAGGAGGCGGCCCTCGATCACGGCGTCGCCTTGCGTGACGAGTAGATGACGCCGCCGCTGGACTCCACGACCAGACGGCCGTTCTCGTTCTTGATCTCTTCGATGCGGCCAAGCCCGGGTACCTGCTGTCCAAGCACGGCCTCGATGACGCCGTTCGGACCTTGCAGGATCGCAATTCCCTCATAGGCCTGGCGGACCGACCAGCCCTTGACCACCTTGCGCGGCGCCGACGGAGGAACCGAACCCGTGATCTCGGGCGCGGCAACCGAGGCCATCATCGGCATCGTCTGCGAGGGCGGCTGCGAGGCGACGGCCGCCGGCGCCGGCGCTTGCGCCTGAGCCTGGGCGAGCTTGTCCAGCTTCACCGTCGAGGACGAACTCACCCGCTCGATACGGTCCAGATTCTCGGCGAACCTGCCGAAGCGATCGTTGGTCGCCTTGCTCGACTGATCGACCGCGGTGCGCAGGCCGTCGAGATTTTCGGACACGCCCGACACCTGCTTGCGCAGCAGCGCGACAGTCTCGCGCAGATTCCTGATCTCCGTATTGGCGGCCACGTTGCTTTGGGCCGGCTGCGTGGTGAGATAGGCGATCACGCCGGTGCAGGCGCAGACCACCAGGATCGCAGCGACCGCCAGTGTTGCGAGCGGCGCGACCCATGTCGGACGCGGCGGCGGCGGCTTGGCCACGATCACGGCCGGCTTCATCACGGTCGGCGCAGGCTTCGGTATCGCCATCTTGTCGAGGCGCGCCTTGGCGCGAATACGCTTCAGCCCCTCGAGCGCCTCTTTCGCCAGGGTCTCGTCGTTCGCCGCAGCCGACACACGCTTCGCGCTTGCAGCGGGCTTGGCCGTCTGTGTCGTGCTTGTATCGCGCGCATCCGGAGCCGGCTTCGCCGCCGCGGAAACATCAGCGGTCGCGTTGGGACGAGCTTGTCCATCGGACAACATGTGAAAATGCTCCGTTCGGTTCGATCTATCGAACGGTGAAGTTATTTGCCGAAGCTTGCCTGAAACGTGCGCAGCGAAAACTTTTCATCGCGCCCGATGCGACGTCGCATGAGTCAAAAGCGTCATGGACGTGGCGAGAGTGCGACTCGAAAGACACACACTCGCCAAGATTTCGCCAAGCTGGAGTCGCCTCGCCATACATGAGTCGAATTGTCGCATGGGGAAACACCAGCAGGAGAGTCAATCCCGGGTTGAAAACCCCGCTATGCGCATGACCCGCAGCACCGCGCAAAACAGCTGTGATTACGCGGGGATGCGGAACTTTAGAAACGCTACGGTGCAAAACTAGTTCGATCACCAAATCAACTGATGCGATCGAACATACAAAGAAACAACCAGAAACGAATCAACAGCATCAAACACGCATAGCAACCGCTTTGCTGCGCGCGCTTGATCGGAAATCGGCAATTGTTACGGTCCTACTCAAGTGATTCTCGCCAGTTGGCGAGGAGATCGACACAGTTCAGGTGCGTTCGGACGCAATCGGCAAGTTGGCGCAACTGTTCTAGGTCTGTCTCAATCCGCTCCGCGAGGTGATCCGTAAGACACCCGCCGAGCCTCACGCAGTAAGCGTTCAGTATCGAGTCGAAGTAGCAGGCCTGCACACGCAGGCACTGAATGCGTAGGGCTGCCCGCGAATATCGAAACCATAATAACGGTTCGCGGGATGGAAATATCGTCAAACAGCATGGTTGCCGAGCCGGGCATCACAACAACCATCCGGCCGCAACAAGTGCGAAACAGGGGCGAAAGACTAATGTATATTATCGTTGATGATCGCGAGAGCGTCACGAACAGCTACGTTGGAGGGCTCGTTCGCGAAGGTGTATCGTCGATCGGCTTCTCTTCCGGAGAATTCTGGGACTGGCTGCAATCTGCGAGCGAACCGGATCTGGCGGCGGTCGACGCCTTTCTCCTCGGGGACTGCGATGCCCGCGGAAGCCTGCCACGGGCGATGCGGAAGCGCTCCTCGGCGCCCATCATCGCCATGAGCGGCCAGAAGATGCTCAAGAACACGCTTGAGCTGTTCGAATCGGGCGTCGACGACGTCGTCCACGTACCGATTCACCTGCGCGAGATCCTCGCCCGAACGGCCGCAATCGCGCGCCGCCGGGTGGGCGAGCTGCCGAGGCCCTGCGAGACCAGGATCCAGGTCTTCTTCAACGGACGTGACCCCGAGATCGCGGGCCACGCTCTCACCCTGCCCCGCCGCGAGCTGCGCATTCTCGAGTATATGGTCAGCAACCACGGCAAGTGGATCACCAAGACGCAGATCTTCAACGCGGTCTACGGCATCTTCGAGTCGACCTTCGACGAGAGCGTGATCGAGAGCCACGTCAGCAAGCTGCGCAAGAAACTCCGCGACCGCCTCGGCTTCGACGCGATCGTGGCCCGGCGCTACGTCGGATACCGCCTCAACATCCCTGCCGGCGAGACCATCGACGTGCCGATGCAGGAACTCGACGAGGTCGGCATCCTCCTGAACAGGGCACATGCCGCCCCGGCGGCGTACCCGGCCGGAAACTGACGCGGCAGGGCACCGCCACGAAAACGACAACGGCCTCTGCGGAGTACCCTTCGCAGAGGCCGTTGCACTTTCAGCGGCAGAGATGGCGGAGCAGCGATCTCGCGATGCCGGCGCCGCGACAGCTACGGCTTCTGCTGGAATTCTTCCTTCGAAACATAGTTGAAGTCCTCGACCAGGACGTCCTGGACGACGTCGGCCTGCATCCGCTCGTTGACGCGCTGCTTGATGGCCGTCGTGAGGATGGAAAGGTCGTAACGGGCGAGCTTCCTGAAATCGAGGCGGTCGTCGGCATAGATCCTGCGGAAGGCCTCGTCGACGACGAACGGCTCCGGCGGGACGTTGAGCTGGTGCATGATCCGCGCCTCAACGGTGTAGACGAAGCGCGCCACGATGTAGCCCTGCACGCTGCCGCCCTCGACCATTGGCACGCTCAGCGCCCGCGTCTTCTGGTATTGAAGGCCGTCGAGATATTCGTCCTTCGCCGGCAGCAGGCTGCCGTTTTCCTTCCAATAGGCCACGGCATAGCTCGTGCCCGCGGTGAGGATGCATACCCAGAGCCCGGCCAGCACGAGTCTGATCATTTTCCGTCCTGTGCTGTGCGGCCGGTATAGGTGCCATCCGACTCGGCTTCCTTGATCGCCTTGACGATGATGGCCGCGACCTCACGCACCGCATCGTAATGCATTTCGAGGATGGAACGGTTTCGCTCGAGCTTCTCGCGCAACCGCTGGATCTCCTCGGTGATCTCGACCTCGTTGCCGAGATGCATCCGTGCCCGCATCAAGCGGACGAATTCGAGCATGCTCCGGCTCTTCCGGGCACTGAAGTCGTCGAAATCGATCTTCTTGCCCGTCGAGAGCGCGACCGTCTCCTCCTCGACGATGTTCTCGAGCCGGCGGATCGCAGACAGCAGGCCACGCACCTCGTCCGATCTCGCCGCGTCGGTGCCGTCGTTCACCACGTCACCGCCGAGATTCGGCAGCAGCGCAGGCAAGAACGCATCGCCTTCTGCCGCTTCCAGCGTCATCGCCTCGGCGTCCACGACCGGCTGCTCCACCACCAGGACCGCCGCACCTTCTTGTGCTTGCATAGGAAATTCACCCCTCAACTTCTGTCACCCATTCCCGGATCATGATCCGGTCTTTTCCGTAACGCCGGGCCCCGCCGGTTGCGCAGCGGCGAGTTGCTTGGCAATGCCAATGCCCTTGCCCTTTGCCAGCTGAGCACCAAGCTGCTCCGCCAGCATCGACTTCCAGACGCCGCCGGCCGTGCCCTTGCCGAAGACTTCCTCCGACTCCTTCGGCAGCATCGTCTCGACGAAGGTCTGGAGAATGAACGCCTCGAACTTCCGGTACACCTCGCCGGATGCGGGCGCCTTGATCACCCGCACCGGCGGCCCGTTCACCACACCCGGCTGCTGCGCTTCGGCAGCCTGCGCCGCGGATTGATCGGCAGTCGCCGCCTTGGCCTTGCCGACCTCCGCGTCCATGGTGGCGGCGAAATCGGCGTCCGATGATTTCAGTGCATCGAGCTTCGCGGTCGCCGCCCGCTGCGTCACGGGGTCGGCGGCATCGAGGACATCGAGAACGAGGTCGGGCGTCGCTGTCACGATCATGTCTTGTTCCGGCTGGCTGGCCGTGGCGTCCAGTCACGCACGGCGGGGCGTATTCCCGTCATCTCTTCGAGCGAGCGCGCCTCCGCGTCGCGAAGTTTGTCTGCGAGCGCGGCCTTCGCGACCTGCTCGAGCTGTTTCACACGGCGGGTGTCCGCGCGGACCTGGTCGAGCTGCTGCGACGCCTGCGCCTGGACCGCGCGCGCACCGGCGCTCGTCCTGTTCAGGCGCCGCGCGATTGAATCGCTCGACGAGCCCGCCGGCGGTTTGCCCTCGTTGAGGGTTCCTACCAGCCATTCCTGCTCGTCCTGCAAGCTGCGCTCCTGCTGCCGCAGATGCGCGAGCTGCCATTCGGACAGCCGGAGCTGAAGCTTCACGAGCGAGACCATCCGGCCGAGCTTGTCCGCGCGCGACGTCATGACCATCACTCCGCCAGCCACGACGAGACGCCGAGCATGAATTGCGTCAAGAGCTCGTCGCTGGTGAGGTAGAGCAGCAGGAAGCCGCCGAACAGCACGAAGGGCACCGAGATGAAATAGACCGGGATCGCCGGCGTCAGCTTGTTGATCAGGCCGACCGCGAGATTGACGATGACCGAATAGACGATGAAAGGGCTGGTGATCCGCAGCGTCAGCACGAACGCCTCGGACAGGCGGCTGACGAGCTGCTCGAGCGCCATGCTGCCGCCGATCCTGTTGCCGGGCTGCCAGACGTCGTAGGAGTTCATCAGCCCGCGCAGGACCTGCCAGTGCTGGTCGGTCATGAAGAACAATGTGGTGACGGCTGCCATGATCAGCGGCACCAGGGCCGGCGCCGGATCGGTGTCGCCGACCGGCGTTCCCGGGATGTTGCTCAGCCCGATCGCGCCCGCCATCACGGTCGCCATGGTCTGCAGCGCGAGGAAGAACACCCGCCCGCCAAGCCCGATGACGCTGCCGACCACAAGCTCGGAGCAGATCAGAAGCGCAAGCGTCAGCGGCGCGGCGTTGTCGGTGAGAGGTTTCAGGACCGAGATCAGGATCGGCGTCAGCGCAAACGTCGTGACGAGCGCGACGAACAGGCGAACCTGGGCCGGAACGTTGACGCTGGAATAGCCGGGCACGAGCATCAGGCAGGCGCCGATGCGGCAGAACACGATGAACGTGACCAGCACGCTGTCGGCGAGGCCGCTGATCACGATATGGCTCCCAGCGCCCTGATCTCGGCGCTGCGCGCGACCTCGACATGCGACAGGACCGGCAAGGTCGGGAACACCCGCTCCAGGATCATCCGGACATAGGGGCGGGCTTCCGGGGTGACCGCCAGAACCACGCTGGTGCCGTTCTCGGTGAATTTTCGGATCGCGGCGCTAGCTTCGGTTGCGAACTGCTCGATCAGGCGAGGATCGGCGTCGAATTCGAAGACTTCGCCCTTGGCGTCGCGCTTCAGGCTCTGGTGGAACGCCAGGTCCCAGCGATTGCCAAGGCGGACGACGTTCAGCACACCGTTGTCGGAAAGGTCGCCGCAGATCTGCTGGGCAAGTCGGGTCCGCACATGCTCCGCGACCTGCTCGGAGCGCCGCACATGGGGTGCGATCTCGGCAATGGCCTCCAGGATCAAATGGAGATTGCGGATCGACACGCGCTCGGCCAGCAGGATCTTCAGGATCGCCAGCAGGCCCGAATAGGAGATCTGCGACGGGCAGAGATCCTCGACCAGGCGCTTGTATTCGGGATCGAGACGGTCGAGCAGCCCGCGCATGTCCTTGTAGGACAGCAGCTGCGCGAGATTTGCCCTGAGCACTTCGCTTAAGTGCGTGAGCAGCACCGACAGGTTGTCGACCGGCTTGCAGCCCTGACGCTTGACCTCGTCGGTGAACGCCTCCGTCACCCACAGCGCCTTCATGCCGAAAGCGGGTTCGATCACCTCTTCGCCGGGCACGTCGGGCTTGCCGTCCTTGTCGACGAGCACCAGCACCTCGCCGAGCCGCAGCTCGCCATGGGCGATACGCGTGTCGTGGATCCGGATCTGGTATCCCTTGGGATCGATCGACAGATTGTCGCTGAGCTTGATCTCCGGAATGACGAAGCCGTATTGCTTGGCAAACTTCTTGCGGAGCTTGCTGACCCGGTGCCCAAGCTCGGTACGCGCGCCCAGCAAATGGACCGACAGATGGCCGCCGAGCGACACCTCGATCTCTGCGGTCTTGAGCGATTCCTTGACGGATTCCTTGGCATCGGCCTGGGCGCGCTCGTCGGCCTTGCGCGCATGCTCTTTCTTCTCCCGCGCCGCCTGCCGCCGCGGCAGCGAGTAGCCGACAAAGGCCATGGCACCGCCGAGCAGCACGAAGGGTGCCATCGGTAGCCCAGGCATCAAGGCGAGCACGAACATCATCAACGACGCCGCCGACACCGCGCGCGGGTAGCCACCGAGCTGCCTCAGCACGGCCTGCTCCGCCGACCCCCTGGTGCCGCCCTTGGAGACCAGGAGGCCCGCCGACAGCGACACGATCAGTGCCGGCATCTGCGTTACCAGACCGTCGCCGACGGAGAGTTTGGTGTAGACGTCGGCGGCGCGCGACAGCGTCAGCCCGTGATGCGTCACGCCGATGATGATGCCGCCGAAGATGTTGATCGCCGTGATGATCAGGCCGGCGATTGCGTCGCCGCGGACGAATTTCGAAGCACCGTCCATTGCGCCGAAGAACGCGCTTTCCTCTTCGAGCTCGCGGCGCCGGCGCTGGGCCTCCTTGTCGTCGATGAGGCCCGCGGAGAGGTCGGCGTCGATCGCCATCTGCTTGCCCGGGATGGCGTCCAGGGTGAAGCGGGCACCGACTTCGGCGATACGCGTTGCGCCCTTGGTGATCACGACGAAATTCACCGTCACCAGGATCGCGAAGATGATCAGACCGATGACGAAGTCGCCGCCCATGACGAACTTCGAGAAGCCGGCAACGACGTGACCCGCGGCTTGTTCGCCCTCCCCGCCCCGCGACAGGATCAGACGGGTGGTCGCAACGTTGAGCGCCAGCCGCAGGATCGTCGCGATCAGCAGCACGGTCGGGAAGGCGGAGAAATCGAGCGGCCGCTGGATCCACAGCGCGACCATCAGGATCAGCGCGGACAGCGCGATCGAGAAGGCGAGGCCGAGGTCGATCAGGATCGGCGGTATGGGCAGGAACAGGATCGTGAGCATGGCCACGATACCGCCCGCGAAAAAGGCGTCGGCCCCCAATCGTCGCGGGGTCGGCAGGCTAGCAGCTAATGTATCGGCCATGGGTCACCGGCAGAGGGTCCGCCCCGCAATCTGCCGTGCAAAGCTTACGCGAGGGTGGTGGCCGGGCTCTCGCGGATCAGAAGCCGTGCTCGATCCGCGAATAGACCATCTCGGTGAAGGTGGAGAGATGGGCACCGATGAAGGAGCCGGAAACGGCAACGACCAGGAGGATGACGATGATCTTCGGCACGAAGGTCAGCGTCACCTCCTGGACCTGGGTCAGCGCCTGGATCAGCGCAATGGCGGTGCCGACAAGCATCGCGGCGCCGACGGCGGGGCCGGAGGCGACGATGATGGTCCAGATCGCCGCCTGGACGATGTCGAGGGCGTCCCGCTCGTTCATGACTGGCTGATTGTAAGGCCGGGCCCGACCGCGACCTTCGTGCCGTTCTCGAGGGTTGCGATGGAGCCGTCGTTGTTGATGGAGATCGAAACGACCTTGCCGCTGAAGGTTGCGCCGGTCGCGTCGGTGAAGCTGACGGTCTTTCCGATCAGCCCGTTGGCCTGCGACAGCGACTGCGACGACAGCAGCGCATCCAGCTTCGAATTGGTCTGCATGGCCTGCTCGACCGTCGAGAGCTGGGCGAACTGACTCATGTACTGCGAGGTATCCATCGGATTGGTGGGATCCTGGTTCTTCATCTCGGCGACGAGGAGCTGAAGAAAGGTATTGTAGTCGACGGTGTTGCTCGCCGTGTTCTTTGTGGAACTGGTCGCGTTGGACTTGCTGGTGCTGTCGGTCGCGCTGTTGACGTTCATGTAGCCTCTCCGCTGTCAGGCAGCCTCGAATGGGATCTCGGTGGCGACGCCGGCCAGGCCGGCCAGGATTGCGTCCTCTACCGGGAACAGTCCCCGGATCCGCTTGAGCGCCTCGAAATAGCGGGTCGTGCGGACCAGCTCGTGGATCGTGGCGAGCCCGTCGAGCATCTCACGGCTCTCGCAAACCGCGAGCAGGGCCGCGTGATGCTCCCCGTAGAGCGCGACTGCGGCGCCGATATCCGTCGGGTTCATCAGCATGAGCTGGACGATGAAATAGAGCTGCCGCATCGCCGTAGTGGCGTCGGAAGCCTGCATGACCTGCCCTTCGAGCAGGAACATCACGTCGTTGACGAGCTCGACGGAGACCTTGCGGTCCACGCGCAGCACTGCGCCGTTGACGTAGATCCGCTCACCCGCCCGCAAGGATATTTTCATCAGAGCGCGTCTCGGATCAGGCGGTTGATTTCGATGAGCTGCATCACGTCGTTCGACTTCTCCTCGCGAAGCCGATCGGCTTCCTTGACGACCCACAGGCCGATCGAGATGATATCGGCGCGCAGCTTTTCCGGGAGTGCGTTTTCCGGATGGGCGAGATCCTCGATGAAGATCGTCCACAGCCGCCGCACGTAGAGCAGGCTCTCGACCAGATCTTCGAAGCTGAAGCGCCCGCCCTGGACCCGCTCGAGCCGGTCGATGCCGAGGCTGAGCGCCTGCCGCTCGCGGCCCCGCGCCTCAGAGGCGCTATCATCGACGACCACTTCATAGGCTTCAAACGTCATCAGAACCACTCTGCGCAGGAGACCGAACAACAAGACAAAGTTACAGACCCCGGCTCAGAGATAGTTGATCAGGCTGATCTGCTGGAGCTGCGACGTCAGCGACAGCGCCGTCTTGATCTGGGTCTGCAGGGTGTTGACCCGGACCGAGGCCTCCGTCGGGTCGACGGCCTCCATCTTGACGATCTGATTGTTCAGAATGTCCTGCTGCGTCTTGAGCTTTTCGGTGGCGCCGGTGACCCGCTGCTGGACCGTGCCGACGCCGCCGCCGAGCGTAGCGAGGTCAGTGATGGCGTTACCGACGAGGCCGATGGCCTTGTCCACGACGACCTGGAACGTGTCCTGGCTCAGGTTCGCGTTCCCAAGATCCGCCATCATGGTGTAGGCCTCGGCGAGCCTACGGAAGCCGATCTGGTTGGCGCTAACGGACGTATCGGCGATCTCGGTCGTGGAGATACGGCTTTGCATGGTCTGGTCGGTGGCCGTTGACCAATTGGTGTTCCAGGCCGGGCTCGCGAACTCGGCATCGAAGGTGGTGTTGAGGAAGGTCTGCATTTGGGCCGGGGTAATGGTGCTCACGCTGGCCGAGGATTGCGAGAAGCCGAAGGTCGCAAGGAAATCGGCATCGACCTGGTTCTTGCTGGCCGAACCCGCGGTGTAAGCCGTGATCGGCGTGTTCTGCGTGTTGACCCCCGAGAAGAGATACGAGCCATTATAGGAGACGTTCAGCGCGCCGATCAGATCCTGGAGGTTGGCGGACGCAGGCGGCAGGATGATCCGCCCGCCGCCGTCGGTGCTACGGGCCGCGATCAGGTCCTTGAGGAAAGAGGTTGCGGTTGCGCCCAGCTGGGTGATCCGGTTCTGCGTCGTGTCCAGGCGCCCCGAGACGAGCCCGTTGGTATCGACGAGCTGATCGGCGAAGCTCAGGTCCGCCCGCAGGGTGATGTCGCTTCCCGTCGTGGCACCAAGCTCGAGGCCAACATCGGCGAAGCGGCCGGTGGTGGCTTCCTTCGAGGCCTTGGTCAGCGCGGCCTGATTGTTCGTGATCGAGGACCTCAACGACGAAGACAGCATCAAGGTCGAGATGTAGTTGGCGCTCATCATGACTTAATTCCCCACGGCAGCCAGCAGGCTCTGCAACATTTGGTCGACGGTCGAGATGATCTTCGACGACGCCGAATAGGTACGTTCGACCTGAAGCATCAAGGACATCTCGTCGTCCATGTTGACGCCGCTGACGTTCGACAGCGCCGCGGTGCTGCGATCGAGCAGCGTGTTCTGGTAGGTGGCGCTGTCGTCCGCGGCCTTGCGTTGGTTTTCGATCCAGCTCGTCGACGACGCCGCGAAGTCGATCAAGCTGCCGCTCGGCTTGCCTTGCGTGGTTGCATCGAACGGCTGCGACGCATCCATGTTGCCGATCAGCTGCTGCAGCCTGGTCGAGTAGCCGGCATTGCCGGTGGTGTTGTATCTGTAGGCGACGTTGCCGCTGATCGCGCCATCACGCAGCAGGTTGGGATTGCCGCCCTGGGCCGGGTCGACCGACGCGGCAACGCTGATCGAGCCGGCCAGGCCGACCGAGACGGTCGCGCTTGCGGGCATCGCGGGTGAGCCGGGATAGGTGAAGAGGCCGGGCCGGTCGGGCAGCGCGGCGCCGGACTGGTCGACCTCCTTGAAGGATTCGACAAGGCCGCGTGCGACCTCGTCGAGCTGGCTCTGATACGTGACCGTGGCGTTGTCGCGCAATTGGGCGAGGCCAGCGAGCTTGCCGGTCTTGATCGGCATCACGGAATTGGCGCCGGTGACCGGGACACCGTCGATATAGACAGCATTCCCGGTGGTCCCGGGCGTATAGATGTTGGTCGCCGCGAAGCTGACCGCGCGCGCCGTCTTGTCGAACAGCACGACACCGCTGTCGGTGTAGAGCGCCGCGTCGCCGTTGGCGCGCAGCGTCATCGAGACGCCGACCTCCTGCGACATCTTCGAGACGATGTTGTCGCGCTGGTCGAGATAATCGGTGACGTCGTCGCCGGCGATCGTCCCCTTCACGATCGCGGTGTTGACCTTATCGAACTGGGTCAGGAGCTGATTGATATTCCCGACCGAAGTCGCCATGTCGGCGTCCGCTCCCTGGCGCACCGTCTGCACGGTCTTGGTGGCCTGGTTGAGCGCGGTCGCCATGTCCTTGGCGGACGTGACCGCCGCCTGCGCCAGCGTGGTGTTGTCCGGAGCGTTGGCATATTGCTGGAGCGCCTGCTTCAGCTTGTTGAGCTGGGCGGCCGGCGACTGCCCAAGTTCGGGATCGTCCACAGTCGAGGCCGATATCTTCTGAAGACCGTCCAGGATCGCATTCTGCTTGGCGGACCCAGACGTCGCGATCAGGACGTTATTATAGAGACCCGAGCTGGCGGCGCGCTGGATCGCCGCCACATAGACGCCGGCCCCGGGGAGATTGTCCAGCACGGCGATCTTGCGCGAATAGCCGGCGGCGCTGGCACCGGCTATGTTGCGCGAGATCGTCGACGACTGGATACCCGACGCCATGAGCGACGCACGAGCGGAGTCGAGAGCGGCGGTAAGGGACATGATCTGCTCTTGCCCGGAATGAGCGCTTGAGGATTCAGCGCTTCAGGTTGACGACGACGTCGAGAAGATCGGCGCCGGTCTGGAACGATTTCGAATTCGCAGTGAAGCCGCGCTGCGCCTCGATCATCCCGGTGAGTTCGTCCGCGAGGTCGACGTTGGAGTCCTCCAGCGCGCCCGACTGGACAGTGCCGAGACCGCCGGTACCGGCATTCCCGGCCTGCGCGTTGCCGGAATTCATGTTGGTCGAATAGACGTTGCCGGGCTCCGGCGTCAGGTTGTCGGGGCTCGCGACGTCGGCGAGCATGATGGTGTAGAGCGTCAGCTGCTGACCGTTCTTGAGGATCGCCGTCACGAAGCCCGAATCGTCGACATCGACTTTGTCGATGGCCGATGGAACGCTGCCATTGACAGTCGCCTTGAAGCTGAAGTCGGTTCCGACCTGCGTCATGTTCGACAGGTCCAGGCTCATCGCCGCACCGCCGGGAACGGTGAGGGCGAGAGTCGTCGGGCTCGCCGCGGCCAGCGTGCCTTTGCCGGCTGCGGTCGTATCGAAGGTGAAAGTGGTGGCGGCACCGACCGACGCACCTGTCGCGGAGTTGTAAGCCTGAAGCTGCCAGGTGTCAGAGCCGGCGGCCGTCGCCGTGTGGGACATGTAGACGTCGAGCGTAACGGCCTGGCCGATATTGTTGTAGGCCACGATCGAGCTCTTCGACGAATATGACGCCGGCCCGGGCGGACCGGCGATCACAGCCGCTTTCGGATCCAGATTGCCGGTCGTGAGCGTTCCCGCCGTCGACGGCACGGGCACTTGCGAAACCTGGGCAATGTTGACGATCTGCATGCCGGACAGGCTGTTCTGCGAGAAATTGGTCACCTTACCGGGCTGGCCCAGGAGGTAGTAGCCGGCCGCGTTGACCAGATTGCCCTGGGCGTCCGGCACGAACGAGCCGGCGCGCGTCAGATATTGCTGCGTGTTGGCGGCGTTCGACACCACGAAGAAGCCGTTGCCCTGCACGGCGAGGTCCGTGGTCGACGTGGTGAACTGCGTGTGTCCCGCGTCGCTGATGGCGTAGCGAACCGTCGTCTCGACGGCGCCGGAGTCGTAATTGCCGGAGCCGCTCTTCAGGATCAGTGACGAGAATTCCGTCGAAGCCCGCTTGTAACCGGTCGTGTTGACGTTCGCGATGTTGTCCGAAACCGTCGACAGCTTGTTGGACTGCGCGCTCATTCCGGAAACGCCGGTGCGCATAACACCATACAGGCTCATGAAGTAGGCTCCTTTGTCAGGTTGTATCTACAATGCGGGTTCTTGCTTGCGCGGAGCTGATGATTGGGATCCGTGCACAACTTTCAGGTTGTAGCGGTCATGTCGTCTTCGGCTGACAGAACGAGCGCGCCTTGTCGGTCCACGCGCCGAAGCCGCTGGAGACGAGATGCGCGACGATGTGACAGACGTAGCGCTTCTGCGCGGGCTGATTGTTGGGGCCTGCGTTGTAGCGCGCGACCGCCATGGTCCAGCTGCCCTCGCGCTGCTTCAGCTCTTTCAGGAAGCGCGCGGCGTATTCAACGTTCTTCGCGGGATCGAACATCGCGCGCACCGACGTGAACTTGTCGCCGTGATAATAATGGTTGATCTGCATGCAGCCGAGGTCGATCAGCTTGATGCCCTTGCTGCGCATCGTCTCGAAGTTCGCGATCGCGTCGTTCATGTCCTTGGCGAACACGGTCTGGCCGTCGGCGCCGAGCGCGTAAGGGTGGAGCGAACCGCGCCGTCCGGTCTCGGTGAGGCCGACCGCATAGAGAATGCCGAGCGGAATCCCATGCTGCTGGGACGCGCGCGCCATCTCGCGCTCGCAAGGGCGCGCGTTGTCGGTCGCCGCTGCCGCGGCGCCCGCGCTACAGATAAACAGGGCCGCGGCGAGTATGCGGCCCCACGTCCTGGTCATGACGCGTCTCCTCGTTGGACTGGCGCTCCTGCCGGGCCTGCTTCGCACCGCTGTCCGATTGCCCGGACGACGTGCCGGCGCCGCCGAACGTGCCTTGCGACTGCGACGATGGCTGTTGCTGGCCGGAGAGCTGCGGCTGCGGCTGGCCGGAGCCGCTCTGGAATCCGTCCAGCGAGCCGTGCTGCACGGGCGCGACGTCGGCGACATAGCCCGCCGACTGCATGAGATCGCGGATCGAGTCGCGCTGCTGATCCAGCATCAGGCTGGTGTCCTTGCGCGCGGCCGCGAGGTGAACTGAAACCTCCGAGCCGACGAGGCGAAGGCGTACCGTGACGTTGCCGAGCGCCGGCGGTTCGAGATTGATCGTCAGGATCTTGAGCGGCTCAGGCGCATTGGTCTGCGACGTCGCGAGATCGGGGGCGGTGGACGCCGTCGGAGCCGGCGATTCCTTCAGCTCGGCGACGACTGCGTTGGCGACTTGCTGCGGGGCGCTGAACTGCGCCGGTGGCAGATGGGTCTCCTGCTGGACCACGGTAACCTTGGTCGCTTCGGGCAATGCGTCCCGCGCCGAGGCTTTGACGGCGCGCTCGACATTGGCCGTGACGGCCTCGAAGCCTTGCGTCGCGGGCATTGGCTTCGACGACACATCGCTGCCTTGTTGCGCGGCTGCCGCCGCCTGCGAAGGCGCGGCCTGCGAGCGCGTGCCCGTTGAAGCGGCAGCGGGCGGCGCGGGCTCGGCAGAGGTGACCTTCGCGGTGCCCTGGACCTCACGCTTCGTCGTGGCAGAGCGCTCGTCGCGCGCAGGCGCGTCCTTCTTGTCGCCCGCCGGCGATTGCAGCAGCGGCTTCACGGCCGGCACGGCGGCGAACTGCTGTTCGACGACCGCCGGAATGCTCGATCGGGCCGAAACATCGGTCTTCGCGCCGTGGTCGACCGGAGTTTGCGTCTCCGGCGATCTTTCAGTTTTCTCGTCGGACGATTTGCGAATGGGTTCGGACTCGTCGTCGGCCTCGGTGCGTTCGCGCGCCGTCTTGTCCTTGTCGGCCGGGCGCGCGAGGTGCGTGCGCAACGATCCGGCCTTCGCGCTCGTGTTGCCGCCCTCGTCGTTGAGCGCCCGCTTCGCGAGATTCGAGACGGTGTGCAGCAGATCGTTGAACGACGAATCTGCCGGCGATTTCGTTCCGGCGGATTTTCCCGAGCGCGATGCGCCGCGCACGTTGAGGCTTTCGGCGAGACCCGAAAAGACCTGTCCGGAGGTTCCACTGAGCTTCGTCATGGGCGATCCCTGGTAAGGCGTTCGAGTTCGCCGAGCTGCTTCCGCGCGCGTGCAAGCGTCTCGGTCGACGCGGCGAGATCGAGACGCGCCGGCGTGACCGGAGGCTTGTCGGCGGCGGCGGTGGATCCGCCCGCGAACGGCTTGCGGACATCGAGTGCGAGCTGCAACGTCGCATTTAGCAACGGAACGTCGCGCTCGGGCAACTTCGAGCGGTCGAGGGCCTTCAACTCGGCCACACCGCCGTCATACTCGTCAGTGAGCGCCCGCGAGACGCCGCGGAAGAAATGCGCGCGCTCGCGATCCTCCGACGCGTCGGCGCTAAGCGTCAGCGCACGCTCGCCTGCAAGCCGGGTCACCGCCAGCCGTCCATGCACCATCGCGGTGCGCGCGATCACGAGATAAAGCTTGAGGCGGCTCGCGCGGTCGATCTGCTCCAGCAGAGTGACGATCCGCGCAAAGCGGCGCTCGTCGAGAGCAATGCTCGATTGCGTCAGGCCGGAGGCGAAGCGCTGCCAGAAGTCCCCGGCATAGACCGAGTTGCGGTAATGGCGGATATAGGCGAGCGTCAGGAACTCGAACTTGTCGAAATCCTCGGCCTGCCCGACCAGCAGGATCTCGCGCCGCAGTGCCGCCTCCTCCACCAGCGTGCCCGGCAACAGCAGCCGCGCGTCGTCCAGGCGCTCGATCGCGAGCGATGCCTCGGCGCGCGCGAACAGCGCGCCCTGGACCAGCGCGACCTGTCCGCCCAGGCCTGTTGGCAGCGTGCGCGGCTTGACGTCCTTGAGCAGTTCGCGCGCTTCGTCCTGGCGGCCTTCGACATAGGCCAGCGCACCATTGAACAGCCGCTCGTCGACGTTCAGCTTGTCGCGCGGCAGCTTTCGGACGACCTGCGGCCCGCCGCCGCTGAGCAAGTAGATGATGACGGCCTGGCCGTTCTGCGCGTTGCCCCACACGCCCGGATCGGCGGCGAGGAACTTTTCGCCGACCTGCCGGGTCAGCGCGATGTGGCTGCCATGCGCAGCGGTGTCGCCACGGGCAATGCCATCCTGCACCGTCTGCAAGGTGCGCACGAGCTCATAGGGCTCGCCCGAGGTTGATGCCGGGGACGGTGCCGGATCGGCAAACGCGCACACCGTCGTGAACGGCAGCAGCAGCAGCGCGGCGCGCAGGAGCGGCCTGATCAAGGGCGCTTCTCCCGGATCAGGATCTCGATCCGGCGGTTCTGAGCGGCAGCAGGATCATTCGTGAGTTTCGGCCGCCGATCGGCGTAGCCTTCGACATGCTCGATCCGCTGCGCATCGACACCGGACCGGACCAGCATGTAGTAAGCCATCTGCGCGCGCGCGGTCGACAGCCGCCAATTGTCGTAATTCTCGGACTTGTACGGCCGATTGTCGGTGTGGCCGCGGACGATGATCATGCCCTGGCGCTTCGTCAGTAGCGGCCCGATCTTGTCGATCACGCGGATCAGCTCAGGCCGCGGCTCGGCCGAGCCGACCGCGAACATCCCGAAGCTCGCATCGTCGGTCAGGCTGATCAGAAGGCCTTCCTCGACCTGGCGCACCTCGGCCACCGGGCCCGCACCGGCCTTGATGTCCGATAGTGCATCCGCGATCGCGGACTGTAGTTGCTTGACGGTCGGCTGCTGGGTCTGTGCCGCATCGCGCGATTCGGAATTCTTCGCTTGATCGCCGGGGCGTGGCTGCGCGGCGGCATTGGCTTGAGCGCCAGCCTGGGCGCCCGGTTGCGGCGCATTTGCCTGGGCACTGCCATCGCGTTGAGCCTGCGAAGGCGCAGGCCCCGGCGGCAGCAGGGGCGACAGGCTTGCAGACGACGCGTCCGCGTTCGGCGCCACGCTTCCGCCGGCATCGTCCTGCTTGGCACGTTGCGCCTGCGGCTCGCCCTGACCTGTCCCGGACGCGTTGTCGCGCGCGGACGCGTTCGGCTTTGGCTCGCTGTCGACGAAGTGATCCGCATCCTTGGACGTCTGCGGCGTCAACTTCCAATAGCCGGGATCGAAGGGATCGCGGTAGGCATCGCCGCCCTTGAGGCCGTCCTCTTCGGCGGAGGTCAGCGCGCCGGCACGGCGCTGGCCCGAGGCCTGGTTCGCGCTGTTGGCGATCTCGGCAAGCGTCGCATAGGGATCGCGGAACAGAACCTTCTCTTCGAAGGAGGCAGGCTTCTCCGCCGTCGGCGAGTCTCCGCGACGTTCTTCGTTCGGCCCGGCCGGCTGACGCTTGCCGTCCTGGCCTTCGAACTGCGTCGGCTCCTTCTTGCTGAGATCCTTGAGGCCCTTCGGAGCGGGTGCGTTCTCCGCGAGCTTGATCGGGTTGAAATAGCTCGCGACCACCTGCTTCTGGTCCTGGTTGAGCGCATTGAGCAGCCACATGACCAGAAAGAACGCCATCATCGCGGTCATGAAGTCCGCATACGCGATCTTCCAGACGCCACCGTGATGCGCCTCCTCGGCGAAGGCGCTGCGCCTGCGGATGATCACCAGCTCGTGCTTGACTTCTTCCATGGCGGACTACCGGCGCGCCTCGTTCAGACGTTCGCTCCACGCCGCAATCTGCGTCTCGATCACGGTCTGGTCGGCGACAACACGGACCTCGAAAGTGTCGGCGGCTTCGTATTCAATCCCGGTTCGCCGGGCCGTCTGGAGCTGCGAGCGCACCAGATCGAGCAATTCGCCCGGGCCGGTGATCTTGAACACCGGCACCGGCGAATTGCCGGTCAGCGCTGCGATCTGCTCGACCAGCGATCCGATCGCCTTGTCACGGACGGCGTCGGCGAGGAAAGGCAGCAATATCCGCGCAACCGAGCTTGCGATGTTGGTTTCGATCTCGCGGCAGGCCGTCTCGAAGCCGCCCACGATCGTGGCCGCCTGCTGGTCGGACCATTTGGCCCGCTCCTCGCCGAGCCGGATCGCGCTGCGAACGCGCTCCTCGGCGACCCTGGCATCGCCTTCCGCGACACCGGCGGCGTGACCGCGACGATAGGCATCTTCGAGAAGATTGGCCGACGGAGCTTCCGCCTCGGGCGCCGGAAGCGGCGATTGAAGCTGCGGCTGCGATTGGACCTGACGCGGCGGCTGAGGCTGAGGCTCGCGCCGCACCTCCATCGGCCTTGTCAGCACATCCTGGATCTTGGGGGGCGGAGGCGGCGGCGGAGACTTGGCCCGCCCATTCGCGTCGAACTGCGTCAGGAGTTTTCCGATAGCCGCGTTCATGCTGCCTCCTCGCGTCGCATCCAGTCTTTAAGGATTGCTGCCGCCTGCATCTGATCGAGCCGGACGATCTGCTCCAGCCGCTTCTGCGGCGTCCGCTGCATCTTGCCTTCGAGATCCTCGACGAGGTTGAGCTCGGGGTCCTGACTGTCGGCCAGTGCAAGGGCCGTTGCAGCCTCGAGCTCGGCGGCCTCGGCCGCCTCGGTCTGCTCCTGCGCTGCGCGATGCGTCAGAATGCCGTTGACCGCGGGGCGAAGGCCGAACCAGACCAGCATCGAGGCAACGGCCAGGATGGTGACCGCATTGATGACGCTGCCGAGCTGCTTGTTGATCATCTCGACGAAGCTGATCGGCGGCACCGGCGCCAGTTCGCGCGAGCCTTCGATGAAGTCGACGGCCGTGACCTGGATCTGGTCGCCGCGCTGCTTGTCCAGTCCGCCTGCCGTCGCCGCGAGCTGGCTGATCTCGGCGAGCTTGCTGTCGACGATCGCCTGGTTGCTCTTGTCGCCGAGATCGGCGACGAGCCGCGCGCGATTGACCAGCACGGCGATGAAGAGTTTCTTGACCAAATAGCCGTCGCTCACCGTCGTCGTTGTCTTGGACGATACCTCGAAATTGGTGACGTCCTCGCGGCGGGTCTTGTCCTCGCTGGAATTCTTCGTGCCGCCGCTATTCACCTGCTGGTCCGGCAGGTTCTGCTGCACCGTGGTCGGCGTCGAACGGTCCGCATTCTGCGACGATTCCTTCTCGCGCACGTTCCGGACCGAACGCTCGGCGCGGCTCTCCGGGTCGTAGACCGTCTCGTTGGTCTGCCGCTTGTCGGTGGAGAGCTGCGGCGCGACGCTCACCTCGAAATTGTCCAGACCGAGATATGGCGTCAACGCCTTGCGGATGTTCTCCTGCACCATCCCGCCGACCGTCTTCTGGAGGCTCGCCATCTTGGTCGGGGCCGCGCTGGCTTCGTCCTCTTCGGCGAGCAGCATCGAACCATCGGCATCCAGCACCGTCACCTTGTCGCGGCTCATGCCGGGAATGGCCGCCGCGACGAGGTGGCGGATCGACTGCGCCGTGCGCGCCTCGATCGCGCCGTCGGTGCGCAGTACGACCGACGCCGAAGGCGGCTGCTGCGTCGCCCGGAACGAGCCGCGCACCGGCATCACGATATGCACCCGCGCCGCCTTGACGCCCTTCATCAACTGCACGGTGCGCGCGATCTCGCCTTCCAGCGCCCGCAGCTTGGTCACTTCCTGCATGAACGAGGTCAGGCCGAGCGAGCCGATCTTGTCGAACAGCTCGTAGCCGGAATTGGCGCTGGTCGGCAGCCCCTTCTCGGCAAGCAGCATCCGCGCCTGCATGGTCTGGCTCGGGCGCACCGAGATGGCGTCGCCGGCCGTATTGACGTCGAATGTGATATTCTGCTCGCGCAGCGCGGCGCCGATGCGCGTCACGTCTTCGCGATTCAGGCCTGTATAGAGCGTTTCGAACTCAGGCCGGCTCAGATAATAGGCGCCGCCGACGACGGTGACGAGAACGGCAAAGCCGATCAGTCCCAAGGCCATCAGGCGTCGCGGCCCAAGCTCCAGCAGATTGTTGAGCAGTTGCTGTACCTGCGCACGACTGAGCAGCATGTGACCTCGTACCAATGCGAACGTATGGGACACTCCGCTGCCAACCTTGTCTGAAGGTTGCGCGAGGAGGCGAATGTGTCGGTTCGCGGGCGAGGCGTTGCAATTTTACAAGGGTCCTGGACGACGCGATCAACTCAGCAGCAACAAGCGGGCGCACGGGCGCATGGCAGCGCAATCGGCTGCGGCGTGTTGCATGACGTCTGGCGTCGGAAGAACTTCCATTACGGGCACATCTTGTGCCGCCACACCCGCCGGTCATGGCAGGGACCGTGCTCCCGGGGGGAGCACGGTTGTTTCCAAAGCCGAAGCTTACTTGAACAGCGACAGGATGCTCTGGCTGTTCTGGTTGGCAATCGAGAGCGCCTGAACGCCGAGCTGCTGCTGAGTCTGAAGGGCCTGAAGGCGGGTCGATTCAGCATTCATGTCGGCGTCGACGAGTTGACCGACACCGCGATCCACCGAGTCCATCAGGGTCTTGACGAACTCCGTGTTGGTCGAGATGCGGTTCTTGACGGCGCCGAGGTCGGCGGCGGCCGAGGACACCGAGTTGATCGCAGTGGTGAGCTGCGTGATGTACCCATCGAGCGTGGTCTGGTCAGCCGTCGAGTCGGTCAGCGCGGAGATGTTGATCGTGTTGACCGACGCCGGGCCGCTCACCTTGTCCAGGATACCGGTCTGGGTCGCGGTATAGAGCGAGTAGTTGGCGATCGTCAGGGTGATGGACCCGATCGTCGGCGTGCCGCCCACGCGCGAGAACGACGACACCAGGTTGAAGGTCGCCGGGGTGGCGGCGGTCGTGCTCAGCCAGTTCACGCCGTTGAAGGTTGCCGCATCGGCGGTACCCTTCATCTGCTGCTGGATCTGGGTGATGTCGGCCTGGATCTTGGTGCGGTCGATACCAGCGGTCTTGGCTTCGACCAGCAGCGCCTGCAGCTTGGTCAGGCCGCCGGTCTTGTCGCCGACAACCGCGGTCAGAGCGGTGTATTCGGTGTCGACGGTCGCAGCCGACAGACCGAGCGAGTCGGAGACGGCGGAGAGCGCGGCGTTGTCGGCGCGCATCGACGTCGCGATCGACCAGTAGGCGGCGTTGTCGGAAGCAGTGGCCACGCGCTGGCCGGTCGAGATCCGGTTCTGCGTGGTCGCGAGCTGCGAGCTGACGCTCCGGAGGGTCTGGAGCGCGGTCATTGCAGCGGAGTTGGTAAGCAGGCTCGAGGCCATTCTTGACGTCCCTTTGAAACGGATTGAATTGATTTTGGGGACATACCGGGCTTGCACCGGTACGGCGGGGCGGCATCATGCCTTTGGGCGGCCGAAGAGCGGGCCCAACCTGTCGTAGCGGCGACGATAGCGCGCGAAGTTTGTGCGAGGCTTGTGGCGACGTGGCTGGACCGCAACACGTGAGCCAGGAGGTCACGACGCGTGACGAGCGTACGCCAAATGAAAAGGCCGCGCTTCGCGAGAAGCGCGGCCTTCCCGGATGGTTTTGAGGCTTAGCCGCGGAACAGCGACAGGATGCTCTGGCTGTTCTGGTTGGCGATCGAGAGCGCCTGAACGCCGAGCTGCTGCTGGGTCTGCAAGGCCTGAAGGCGGGTCGATTCCGCATTCATGTCGGCATCGACGAGTTGACCGACACCGCGATCCACCGAGTCCATCAGGGTCTTGACGAACTCCGTGTTGGTCGAGATGCGGTTCTTGACGGCGCCGAGATCGGCAGCGGCCGAGGCCACCGAGTTGATCCCGGCCGTGACCTGCGCAATGTAGCCATCGAGCGTGGTCATGTCAGCCGTCGAGTCGGTCAGCGCCGCGATGCTGATCGTGTCGATCGATGCAGCGCCGCTCACCTTGTCCAGGATGCCGCCCTGGGTCGCGGTATAGAGCGAGTAGTTGGCGATCGTCAGGGTGATGGACCCGATCGTCGGCGTGCCGCCGACGCGCGAGAACGACGACACCAGGTTGAAGGTCGCCGGCGTGGTCGCGGTCGTGCTCAGCCAGTTCACGCCGTTGAAGGTCGCCGCATTGGCGGTACCCTTCATCTGCTGCTGGATCTGGGTGATGTCGGCCTGGATCTTGGTGCGGTCGATACCAGCAGTCTTGGCTTCGACCAGCAGCGCCTGCAGCTTGGTCAGGCCGCCGGTCTTGTCGCCGACAACCGCGGTCAGAGCGGTGTATTCGGTGTCGACGGTCGCAGCCGACAGACCGAGCGAGTCGGAGACGGCGGAGAGCGCGGCGTTGTCGGCGCGCATCGACGTCGCGATCGACCAGTAGGCGGCGTTGTCGGAAGCAGTGGCCACGCGCTGGCCGGTCGAGATCCGGTTCTGCGTGGTCGCGAGCTGCGAGCTGACATTGCGGAGGGTCTGCAGCGCAGTCATTGCAGACGAGTTGGTGAGCAGACTTGAACCCATTTTTGATGTCCCTTTGAAGATTGAACTGTTTTTGGGGACATACCGGGCTTGCACCGGTACGACAGGGCGGCGTCATGCCTTTGGGCGGCGAAAAAGCAGGCCCAACCTGTCGTAGCGGCGACGATAGCGCGCGAAGCTTGTGCGAGGCTTGTGGCTCTGTGCCCGGACTGCAACAGGGCAGCCGAATTTGCGGCGTGCGCGCGGCAACACACCAAACGAAAGGGCCGCGCTTCGCGAGAAGCGCGGCCCTCCCCAGATGGTCTAAGGCTTAGCGGAACAGCGACAGGATGCTCTGGCTGCTGTTGTTGGCGATCGAGAGCGCCTGCACGCCGAGCTGCTGCTGGACCTGGAGGGCCGCCAGGCGGGTGGACTCCTGGTTCATGTCGGCGTCGACGAGCTGGCCGATACCGCGATCAACCGAGTCCATCAGCGACTTCACGAAGTCCGTGTTGGTCGAGATACGGGTCTTGACGGCGCCGAGGTCGGCGGCGGCCGAGGCCACCGAGTTGATCCCGGCCGTGACCTGCGCGATGTAGCCATCGAGCGTGGTCTGGTCAGCCGCGGAGTCGGTCAGCGCCGCGATGCTGAGCGTGTCGATCGACGCCGCGCCGCTCACCTTGTCCAGGAAGCCGCCCTGGGTCGCGGTGTAGAGCGAGTAGTTGGCGGTGGTCAGGGTGATCGAGCCCGTGGTCGGCGTGCTGCCGACGCGGGAGAACGACGACACCAGGTTCACGGTCGCCGGGGTAGTGGCGGTCGTGCTCAGCCAGTTCACGCCGTTGAAGGTCGCCGCATTGGCTGTCGCCTTCATCTGCTGCTGGATCTGGGTGACGTCCGCCTGGATCTTGGTGCGGTCGATACCAGCGGTCTTGGCTTCGACCAGCAGCGCCTGCAGCTTGGTCAGGCCGGAGTCCTTGTTGCCGATAACCGTGGTCAGAGCGGTATATTCGGTGTCGACCGTCGCAGCCGACAGACCGAGCGAGTCGGAGACGGCGGAGAGCGCGGCGTTGTCGGCGCGCATCGACGTTGCGATCGACCAGTAGGCGGCGTTGTCGGAAGCGGTGGCCACGCGCTGGCCGGTCGAGATCCGGTTCTGCGTGGTGGAGAGTTGCGAGCTGACAGACCGCAGGGTCTGGAGCGCGGTCATGGCGGTCGAGTTCGTAAGCAGGCTTGACATTGCGAATGTCCCTTTGATGTACGCGTTACATTTTCACGAGGGGACATACCGGGCTTTCACCGGTACGGAGGGGCGGCATCATGCCTTTGGACTGATGTGGGTGGGGTCCAACCCGCCGTGCCGCATTGCTAGCACGTCGAATCTTGCGCCGAGATTAAGATCGGCTTGAATTTCGCTGTAATATCATATAGTTAACATTACCCTCTGCTAACCATAGACCGGCACTTTTCGCTAACCATAACCGGCCGGCGATCGCGGTCGCTACGAGAACGACCGCACCAGTCCGGAGGCCAGCAGGTTCCAGCCGTCGATCAACACGAAGAACAGCATTTTGAACGGCAGCGCGATGATCGTCGGCGGCATCATCATCATGCCCATCGACATGGTAAGCGTCGCCACGATCATGTCGATGACCAGGAACGGCAGGATGATGAGGAATCCGATCTCGAACGAACGCCTGAGCTCGGAGATCATGAAGGCCGGAATGATGACGCGCATGTCGATGCGCTTGTCGTCGAACTTCTTGCGGAAGCTCTCCGCGGCGAGTGCCTCGAAGGTCTGGAGATCCTTGTCGCGGACATGGGCCAGCATGAACTCGCGGAACGGATCGGTGATCTTCAGATAAGCTTCTTCCTCCGAGATCTCGTTCTTCATCAGCGGCTGGACGCCGGTTTCCCAGGCGCGGTCGAAGGTCGGCGCCATCACGTAGAAGGTCATGAACAGCGCGAGGCTGATCAGCACCAGATTGGCCGGCGTGGTCTGAAGGCCGAGACCGGAGCGCAGGAACGACAGCGCCACCGCAAATCGCGTGAAGCTCGTCACCATGATCAGCAGTCCCGGCGCCACCGACATCACCGTGATCACCGCCATCAGCTGGATGATGCGGCCGCTGGTGGAGCCGTTGCCCGGCGGCAGCAGCGAGTTGAGGTCCGGAATCTGGGCCAGCGCCACCTCGGGCAGCACGACCAGAACCAACGCGAGCAGCAGGACTCTCACTCTCACTGAATCACCAAGGTCTCAATGATCAATTCGCGGATCTTGCCCGACGAGCGGATATTGGCGCGCTCCGTCAGGTCGTCGCGCAGATGCTGAAGACCCCGCGATCCCTCGAACTGGCCAACCGATGCCGACCGCAGATAGGTCACGATGTCCTCGCTGATATGGGCGGCCAGGATGCCGGCATCCTCGTCGCTCATGCTCTCGGTCACCATGGAGGCTTCGACACGGGCCCAGTTGTTGGCCGGCGCGGCGAGATTGGTCACGATCGGGGACAGCTTTCTCAGCCGTGCACTGCCGGCGTAGCTCGTGGCAAGGGGCGGCGGCGTGGCGCTCTTCTTCGCGTCGGCGGCGCGCTCCGCGGCCGCGAACAGCTGCAGGCCGGCAACCGCGCCCGCACCGATCGCGATCAGGGTCAGCACCACAATGGCCGCAATCAGGCGCATCACGTCCCCTGCCCTCGCGGCGCGGCGCGGTCGGCGCGATTCTCAGAATGGTGCCACGGCGTCATAGATCCGATGTCCCCATCCAGGCTGCTGCACGTCAGACAGATTTCCGCGACCGCCATAAGCCACGCGTGCCTCAGCGATCTTCTCGTAGGAGATCGTGTTGGTGCGCGAGATATCGCGCGGACGCACGATGCCGCCGACGTTGAGCACGCGCATCTCGGTATTGACCTTGAACTCCTGCGAGCCGCTGATCATCATATTGCCGTTGGGCAACACGTCGGTGACGATGGCGGCAATCGACAGCTTGATGTCTTCGGTACGATCGATCTGACCGTTCCCCTTGATCTGGGTGTTGGTGTTCAGATTGGCGCTGGTCGAGCCCTTGTCCTGCCATCCGGCGACGTCCATCAGCCAATCCAGCCCGAACTTGATTTGCGAATCGCGCGAACGATCGGTCTTGTTGTCGAGCTTGGCCTTGTCCTGCATCGAGATGATGACGGTCACGACGTCGCCGGTGCGCCGGGCACGGGGATCGCGATAGAGATCCGTGCCGTCGTCCCAGGTCGAGCGATAGCTGACGGGCGTACGCATGCGGGGCGTCACCGGAATCGGATCGGCCTGTGTCCTCAGGCCGGTGCCGACCGGCGACAGTCGCGGACCGGTCAGCACTTCCGCGGGATCGCCGATGCACCCGGTCAGCATCAGGAGCGGCAGGATGAGGATCAGATTCTTCATCTATTTGGTCTTTCCGTCATCCACGCGACGCATTCCGCCGAGCAGATCGGCAAGGTGCGCCGCGCGTGCCGTCTCCATCTCGTTGAAGATCGCGCTCGAGCTCCTCGGACTGAGTTTTGCAAGCACGGCGGCGGCGGTCTCGTCCGCCATCCCGGCGATCTGGGTCGCCGCGGCATCCGGCTTCATGCGCGAATAGATCTCGACGACGCTGGCTTCGGCCTTCTTCAGGAAGTCGTCACGCAGCGCCATCCACTTCTCGTATTCGGCGCGCTTGGCCTCGACCTCGGCGATCCGCTCCCGGAGCTGGGTCTCGGCCTTCTCCAGCTCCCTGAGCTGCCAGGCCAGCCGCGCATCGACGGCGGGGTCGGCGACATTGCTGCAGAACAGGGCGACCTCATTGTCCGCAGGTACGGCAGCCTGTGCCGGTGCGGGCTTCGGCGGCGCCGTGACGCTGCCCGGCTTGGCCGGGCGCGCGGGCGCGACTGCGGGCGCTGGCGCGGGCTTCTCGGGAGCCGGCACGGCCCCCGTGATCGCAGGTCCGGAATCTTCGGCGGCCCACGCCGTCGCCCGGAACGACGCATTGTCGCCCGGTATCGACGAGGCCGCCGGATACGGCTTCTGCGGTCCGGGCGCGCGGGCACGCGCGAACGACAGCAGGTTGAGCGGCTTCGACGGCTTGGCCTCATCCAGCGCCAGAACGGGCGAAGCGCATCCGAGCGCGCAGGCCGCGACCAGGAGGAGGAGTTTGGCTTTGTGATCCAGCTTCAGCATCGGGCCGCGTGCGATTCTCGGTCGAGACCTGAGCATTGAGCGACCAAGCTTGCACGACGCTTGTGCATCATTGCACGATGACGTCGGCCTGGAGTGCGCCGGCCGTTTTGATCGCCTGGAGGATCGCGATGATGCCCGACGGCTTCAAGCCGATCTGGTTCAGCCCGCGCACCAGGCGCTGGAGGTCGACGCCGCTCAGGATCGCCACCTGCGATCCGGCCTCGTTGGCCTCGACCACCGTCTGGGGAACGACCACCGTCTGCCCTCGCGAGAACGGCGCCGGCTGCGACACCACGGGAAGCTCGGTGACACGAACCGTCAGGTTGCCATGCGTCACGGCGACGGTCGATATGCGCACGTCGCGCCCGATCACCACCGTACCGGTCCGCTCGTTGATCACCACTCGCGCCGGCGTGTCCGGCTCGACCGTCAACTCGCCGATTTCGGCGAGGAAGCGGACGGGGCCGATATGGCGCGGCTTCGACAGCACGATGGTGCGGTAGTCGCGCTCGAAGGCGATCTGCGCGCGGTAGCGGCCACCGGCGTAACCGTTGATGGCGTCGAGAATGCGTGTCGCGGTGACGAAATCAGGGTTCTTGAGCTCCAGCACCAGGAACTCCATCTCGTGGAGGCTTCCCTGCACCTCGCGCTCGACCAGCGCACCGTTCGGGATGCGGCCCGCCGTCGGCGTGCCCTGGCTGACGTTCTGTGCCTGCCCTCCCACACTGTAACCGGCGACCGTGACCGCGCCTTGCGCCACCGCATAGACCGCGCCGTCCGCCGCCCGCAGCGACGTCATCACCAGCGTGCCGCCGAGCAGCGAGGTCGCATCGCCGAGCGACGATACGGTCACGTCCATGCGCTCGCCCGCCCCGATCGAGGGCGCCAAATCCGCGGTCACCATGACGGCTGCGACGTTGCGTGTGCGCAGCGTCGTCGGACGCGGGGGATTGTTGGTGCTCGTGGTTTCGTTCCTGACGTTGATGCCCATGTTCTCGAGCATCGATTGCAGGGACTGCTCCGTGAACGGAGCGTTGCGGAGCGTGTCGCCGGTGCCGTTCAGGCCGATGACGAGGCCGTAACCGACGATCTGGTTTTCGCGCAATCCCTTGATGTCCGCGATGTCCTTGATGCGGACGGCCGCCTGGGCGCTGGCGGCGGAAACGAGCAGGATGAGCGCAAGCAGGAATCTGGTCATGATCCATCCACGACCTTGACGGTGCCGTCCGGCTGGACGACGCCTCTGATGATCACGCCGGTGTCGGTGTTTCGCACCGGGATGAGCGCGCCGGTCGCGCCCGACTGCATCGCCGCGCCGTAGGTGACGATCGACAGGCCGCTGTCTTCCACCACGACCTTGACCATGGCGCCGCGGGCAATCGTCCAGGGATCCTCCACCGAATTGGTCGGAATCGGCTGGCCCGGCAGCAGCGCGCGCCGTGCCATGCGTCCGACCAGGATCTGGCGTCCTTCGATGAACATGGCAACGCCGAGCACATTCGGCGCGAAGGCACGTTCCGTGATCATGTCGTCCCGGATCAGCTCGCCGGCGCGGATCGACACGGCCGGCACGGGAAGCCGCTTCTCCTCGGCCGCAGCGAGGCGCGCCGAGACGAGAACCAGCAGCACGGCGGCCAACCCGCGCACCATCAAGCCCACCCTGTTCGACATCGAGAACACCGGAACTAGCGCATGCCCTTCGAGACCGTCTGGGCCATTTCATCCGAGGCCTGGATGACCTTGGCGTTCATTTCGTAGGCGCGCTGCGCCGAGATCAACTCGGTGATTTCCTTGACCGGGTCGACGTTCGAGGCTTCGAGATATTGCTGGTTGAGCTTGCCGTATCCGGAATCGCCCGGCAGTCCGACGACCGGCGTGCCGGACGCCGTGGTCTCGCGATAGAGGTTGCTGCCGAGCGGCTCGAGGCCCGCTTCGTTGGCGAAATTGGCGAGGTTGAGCTGGCCGATCTGCCGCGGGTTCACTTCCGTATCCAGCTTGGCAAACACCTGTCCGGTCTGGTTGACGACGACCTGAACCGTTCCCTGCGGTATCGTGATTGCGGGATCCAGCAGATAGCCGTCGGTGGTGACGAGCTGGCCGTTGGCGTTGGGGCTGAACGAGCCGGCGCGGGTGTATTGCACCTCGTTGTTCGGGCCGAGCACCTGAAACCAGCCGCGGCCGTTGATCGCGAGGTCGTAGGGGTTGCCGGTCTGCGTGAGCGCGCCCTGGATGTGCAGCTTGCGGATGGCCGTCGACTTGACGCCGAGGCCGAGATTGGAGCCTTCCGGGATCGGCGAGGAGCCATTGACGTTCGCGACGCCCTGCATGCGGTCCATCTGGTAGAACAGATCGGTGAATTCCGCGCGCGCACGCTTGTACGACGTCGAATTGATGTTGGCGATGTTGTTCGCGATGACTTCGATGTTGGTCTGCTGGGCGTTCATGCCCGTGGCCGCAATGGCGAGCGATTTCACAGCTTCATTCCCTCAGATCAAATCGACATCCGGACGACTTCTTGGTAGGCCTGCACGACCTTGTCGCGAACCGCGACCGCGGTCTGCAAGGCCTGCTCGGCCGACATCAGCGCCTCCACGACCTTCCGGGTCGATTCCTTGCCCTGCATCGCCGAGATCGACGCCGCTTCGCCCGCCTTCAGCGTCCCGATCGCGTCCGTCGTCACCTGCTTCATCACCGATTCGAATCCGACATCGTCGGTGGACTGAATGGCGGTCGGTGCCGCCGGCGCGATGGCCTGCGTCTCGGTCGCGCGGCTCGCCGCTTGCCCGGCGGAAATCGCGGTGGATGAAATTGCCTCAAGCATTGTCAGCTCCTCAGCAGGTCGATGGTCATGCCCAGCATCGACCGCACCTGTTTCACGACCTGGAGATTGGCTTCATAGGATCGGTTGACTTCCCGCATGTCGGCCATCTCGATCATCATGTTGACGTTCGGCAGCTTGACGTAACCGGCCTTGTCGGCGGCGGGATGTCCCGGCTCGTACTCCACGCGGTACGGCGTGGTGTCGACCCCGATCTCCTTGACCTTCGCAAGCTGCGCGCCCGAGGCGCGGTCCATGGCGGCATCGAAGGTGATGGTCTTGCGCTGATACGGATCGGCGCCGGCCGTGCGCCCCGTCGAGGTCGCGTTGGCAAGGTTTTCCGAAACGATGCGCATGCGCGTCGACTGCGCTTCGAGCCCGGAGCTCGCGACTGTCAATGACGCTTGCAGTGAGTCCAGCATGTCAATTCACCTCAGCTCTTCGCGCTCGACAGCAGCATGCGGTGGAACGACCGCACGACCGCCGAGTTCATCGAGTAGTCGCGACTGACGTCGCTGCCCTTGATCATTTCCTGCTCGAGGCTGACGGAGTTGCCGGAGTGAACCACTTCCCAGCTGTCCTTCTTCGCGGTCTTCCGCGTATCGGTCTCGGCCGCGGACAATTGCATGTGCGAGGGCGACGTCGTCGCGAGCCTGACCGGCGTGGCGTCGAGCACCTTGTTGAAGGGCTCGACGTCGCGCGCCTTGAAGCCCGGCGTATTGGCGTTGGCGACGTTGGTCGCGATGGTCGACTGGCGGAGCTCGAGGTACCGCGCCTGCGACGATGCGAGTTCGAAGAGATAAAGCGGTCCCACGACGGCCCCATGCTGATTTCTTAAGATTAAGTTTAGGGCCGCAAGCTTTCGTCAGGCTGATGCAGCCGACGCTATGCTCGGAAATCTACTGAACCTTCTCGGTCCGCGGCGCCTGCTTGGACTGCAGGAAGTAGATGATCTCGGCGACCGGCCGGAAGAATTCCGCCGGAATCACCTGGTCGACCTGAACCGCCTCATAGAGCGCGCGCGCCAGCGCCTTGTTCTCGATCACCGGGATCCGGTTCTGCTCCGCGACTTCGCGGATCTTCAGCGCGATCACGTCCATGCCCTTGGCGACGACCATGGGCGCTGCATTTTCCTCGCGCTTGTAGCGCAGGGCGATCGCGAAGTGCGTCGGGTTCGCGATCACCAGCGTCGCGCGCGAGGCGGACGCGATCATGCGTTGGCGCGACCGGTCGCGCGCCAGCGAGCGCAGGCGCGCCTTGATCAGAGGATCGCCTTCCGCCTGCTTGTGTTCGTCCTTGATCTCCTGCTTGGTCATGCGCAGCTCGCGCCGCCAGTGGAAGCGCGCCCAGGCGAGATCGATCGCGACCAAGACGATGGTGGCGATGCAGATCGCCGAGACGATCCGCATCGCGATGTTGAGAATCATCTCCGGCAGCGCGACCGGATCCGTGTACATCGCCTCGAACGCCCTGGCTTCGGACGAGCGCAGCACGAACACGACGACGACCGTCACCGAGACGAGCTTGAACAGCGACTTGGCGAATTCGACGAGGCCCTGCGTTCCGAACAGCCGGCTCCAGCCGCTGATCGGGGAGATTCGCGACAGCTGCGGCTTGATGCGCTCCAGCACCAGGCGCGGCGCATTCTGCAGCAACGATGCGGCGAGGCCGAACACCGCCAGGGTGACGACCAGCGGCACCAGGAATCGCAACGCCTCGAGGCCCACCACCGTGAGCAGGTTGCGCGCGTCCGCGCCGTTGCTGAGAGGGAAGCCTTCGGGATCGTCGAGCAGGCTCTTCAGCGTCGGCGTCAATTGCTGTACGCCCTGGCCGATCAGGAACGCCTGGATCACCATCAGCGCGGCCATCGAGGCGAAGATAGAAGCCTCCCGAGAGACCGGGATTTTGCCCTGTTCGAGCGAATCGCGGACTTTCTTCTCGGTCGGCTCTTCTGTCTTGCTCTCCTGATCGGATGTTTCTGCCATGCCCGTTCAGCGGTCAGCGGAAGACCAGCTCGTCCTCCTGCTCGGGGTTGAGCTCGATTTCGCCCTTTTCCGCCAGGTCGAGTGCAAGGTCGGTGATGACGCGACGCGCCTCCAGCACATCGCGCTGGTTCGACGGCTCGCCGATGGCGAGTTCGTGCTCGACGACGCGGCGGACGCGCGAGGCAACCGAGGACAGGATGAGTTCGCGGAAATGCTTGTCCGTGCCTTTCAGCGCGATAACGATGCGATCGGTCGGCACCTGGTCGAAGATCATGGTGCGCGCCTTCGGGGTCAAATTGACCACGTCGTCGAAGGTGAACAGCAGTTCCTTCAGAACTTCGGCCGACTTCGGACGCTTCTCCGACAAGCTCTTCAGCATGTCTTCGATATGGCCGCGCTCCATCTTGTTGATGATGTCCGCGACGCGCGCGTAGGTGTCGGCGCCGAGGTTGCGGGCGAAATTGAGCGTCAGGTCCTCGTGCAAGGTCTTCTCGAGGACTTTCATGGCGTCGTCGACGATCGGCTTGAGGCTGAGGACGCGCCGCATCAGCTCATTGCGCAGGCTCGACGGCAGCTGGCTCATCACCTTGGCGGCGCAGGACGGCTTGACCTTGGACAGGATCAGCGCCGCGGTTTGCGGATGCTCCTTGGAGAGGTACGTCGCCAGCGAGTTTTCCGACACCGACGAGACGCGGTCCCACACCGACCGGCTCGAATTGCCGAGCAGGTCCGACATGATTGCCGAGACCTGGTCGGCCGGCAGCACGTCGCCCAGCACGGCTTCGAGACCGCCGATGGTGCCGAGAATGTTGGCGCCCATCGAGAACTGCTGAGCGAACTCCTCGACGATCGACTCGAGCTCCTGCGCGGTGATCGGCCGCAGCTCGGCCGCGGCCTTGGTGACGATGCGGATATCCTGCGGCTCGAACTGCGAGAGCACGCTCGCGGCCGCCTGCCGGCCCATGGCCAGCAGGAGTGCCGCGACCTTTTCCGTTCCGCCTAGCGTGGCAACGCCTCGCTGCTTGATAGGAGCGACGCCGACCTGTGCCGCCATGATCAGGTATCACCCTGCCCCAGCGGTCCGACGATCTCTGTGAGCGAGACGCCGAAGCGGGAATTGTCCTCTTCGACGACGACCACTTCGCCGCGGGCAACGACGCGGCCATTGACCACGACGTCGACGGGCTCGCCGACGCGGTGATCGAGTGGAACCACCGCGCCGCGGCCGAGCTTCATCAGGTTCGCGACCGGAATGGTCGCTGATCCCAGCACCACCTGCATCGTGACGGGAATGCGCAGGATGGCATCGACATTGGCGAATTTGCCGGTTTCCTCCGCCGTGCGCGCGGCGATCTCCGCCAGCCGCTCCAGCGGAGACGCATCGGTCTCTCCCGATGCCGATGCAGACTCATAGTCGAAAGATTGCGCCATTTGGTATCGCCTCTTGGTATTTCCGCTCCCGGAGCGCCGCGACGGTCCGATCGCACGTGTTCTGCAAGTCCCGAATTCAATGCTTGTTCGCCTCGGCGCCGCTCACGGTTGAGGCCGGTTGGAGCCCGCTCCGCGCGTCGAGCGCCGCAATCGCCTCGTGGGCCTGATCTATCTTCGTGCTCAGCACATTGGCGAGCCGGCCGAGATTTGCAGTGGAATCATGCGCGGCGGTGATGACGGTGTCGAAGGCGCCCGCCGTCTCGTGGACGATGGTCGAGAACTCGCCCTGGTAACTGCGCAGCCGCGCCAATTCGCGGTGCATCCGGGTCACCCTCATGCTGGTGAACGCCAGCGCGATCAGCAGCACGGCATCAACGAGATAGGATATCATCGACGAACTCCCGCTTCTGATCGACGGGATCCGCCACCTGCATGGCGTAATAGCCATCGAGCTGGCCGATCTGACACCAGAACAGCACCTGGTTGTTGCTCTCGAGCCGGGCCAGCGTGCGTGGCGTGGCCTCGAGCTCCAGAACCTGCCCCACCTTGAATTGCACGACGTCCTCGAGGGAAATCATCTTCTCGTCGAGCACCGCGCTCAGCGTCACTTCGGTACGGTGAACCTCGCTCTCCATCTGCTCGCGCCAGCGCGGATCAGCCGCGCGGCCGTCGCTGACGACGACGTGGGCGAGCTTCTGCCTGAGCGGATTGAGCGCGGAGTGCGGAATGATCAGGAACATCTGGCCGCCGCGATAGAGCGCCTGCACCATCATGTTCGCGCAGATCGACATATTGCTGGCGCGCCCAATCGCGAGCGACGCCATCGCCGTCTCGACTCGCTCGACACGGAAGGTGACATTGGAGGTGCCGGCGAAGGCGCCCTGCAGCGCCTTGGCGAACCGCTCAAACAGTGCCTGGACCAGCCGGATCTCGATGTTCGAGAAGGTGCGTTCGACGTCGAGCGGCGGTTCGGCGCCGTCGGAGCCGAACATCGCCTCGACCATGGTGAATACGAAGTCGCGATCCAGCATGATGATGACGCGCGAGTCCCACTGCTCGGCATAGAGCACGGCGGCAACCGCGTTGCCCTCATAGTCCTTGATGATGTCGCCGAGCGGGTCGTTGGTGATGCCGTTGACGGAGAAGTAGCACGGCGTTCCGGCCATCGGCTGCAGGCTGTCGGTGCACGACGCCGCCATGCGATCGAAGATCACATTGAGCATCGGCATGCGTTCGATCGATATGCCGGCGGCGTCCAGCAGGTAGTTCGGCAACTGCTTCCGCTGATCGACGTCGAGGTCTTCCGTCATCATGCGCGGGCAGCCTTCGGTTCAGTCTCGGTCGCGACGGCCTTGGGACCTGCAATCGTCTCGTTCTCGACCACGTCGATCGACGGCCGCTCGCCACTCGCGATCATCTTGCGACCGTGCTCGACTGCGATCTGCGGCATGGCGCCGTTCATGAACGCCAGCAGCGTCTGCTTGACGATGATATAGGGCCGGCAGCGCTTCTCTCGCGTCATCTTGATCTTGATCGCGAAGGGCGAGAGGACGCCGTAGGACAGGAAGATGCCGGCGAAGGTGCCGACGAGCGCCGCGCCGATGAAGCCGCCAAGGAGCTTCGGCGACTGGTCGAGCGCGCCCATGGCCTTGATGACGCCGAGCACGGCGGCGACGATGCCGAGCGCCGGCAGCGCCTCGGACACGACCACCATCGAATTGTAGGGCGCCAGCTTGGCCTTCACGATGGTGTGGATCTCTTCGTCCATCAGCGCTTCAATCTCGTGCGTGCGCGCATTGCCCATGATGATGAGGCGGACATAGTCGCAGATGAACTGCAGCAACGGCGGATCACCGAGGACGCTCGGGAACGCCTTGAAGATCTCCGAGGACGCGGGATCGTCGATATGCGCCTCGACCTCGTTGCGGCCCTTGCCCCGGAGCTCCCGCATCAGGGCATGGAGCGCCCCGAGCAGATCGAGGTAATAGCGCTCGCTCGGCACCGCGCCGGTGATGGCCTGCATGCAGGCCACGCCGGTATCAACGACCGTTTTCCACGGATTGGCGACGATGAAGGTGCCGATCGCGGTGCCCAGGATGATCACGAATTCCCACGGCTGCATGAGCACGGCCAGATGCCCGCCCATGGCGGCAAATCCGCCGAGCAGTGCCGCTACCGTGATGAAAATCCCCACGAAACTGAGCAACGCGCCACTCCATCGCCGATCCCATCGGGAATATCTAGTCGGCGACGCTTGCGCGAGGCTGGCTTCGTGGTCGCCAGCCCCGCGCAAGCAATTGGCGGCAGCTTGAGACGAAGTCGCAACGGCGGCCAGAGGGGCGCGTGCCATGCTATCCACGATCGCGGACTACACCAGACTGACCAAGGACATGGGTAAATCGCTGACGCAGGTCGCGGCCCAGCCGGACGTCAGCCGCGACACCGATTATTTTCTCAGCCATATCGGCAATGTGAAGACGATCGACGACTTCCTGAAGGACTATCGCCTCTACTCCTACGCGATGAAGGCCTTTGGTCTCAGCGACATGACCTATGCCAAGGCGTTCATGCGCAAGGTGCTGACCGAGGGTGTCTCCGACTCCAAGAGCTTCGCCAACAAGCTGACCGACACCCGCTACCGGCAGTTCGCCGCCGCCTTCAATTTCGCCGCCCTCGGCGACAAAGCGACCCAGACCGCCGCCGCCACGACCGGTACGGCGACCCAATACGTCACGCAGACGATGGAGGAGAAGGCCGGCGACCAGAACGAGGGTCTGCGGCTGGCGCTCTATTTCACCCGCAAGGCCTCCACCATCAGCACCTCCTACCAGATCCTCGCCGACAAGGCGATGACGCAGGTGGTCCAGACCGCGCTTGGCCTGCCGTCGACCATCAGCGCGGCAAACATCGACGCCCAGGCCAAGTTGATCACGAGCAAGATCGACCTCACCGATTTCCAGGACCCGGCCAAGGTCACCAAGTTCGTGCAGCGCTTCGCCGCGATGTGGGATGCGACCCAGGCCCAGAACGACATCAACAATGGCAACTCGACCAACTCCGCGCTGGTCCTGATCGGCGGCGCGTCGTCGATGGCCGGCCTGGATACCGACATGCTCGCGAAGCTTCAGTCCATCCGGTTCGGAAAGTAAGTCATGCAATCGGCCCTCTATGTGGGATTGTCGGCGCAGGTCGCCCTCGAAAAGCGCCTCCAGACGATCGCCAACAACGTCGCCAACGTCAACACGGCGGCTTTCCGCACCGACGTCGTAAAGTTCGAGACCGTGCTGTCGAAGGCCGGCGCGAACCCGGTCGCCTTCTCCTCGCCCGGCGACAACATCATCTCGCGCGAGATGGGCAGCATCACCGAGAGCGGCAACCCGCTCGACGTCGCCGTGGTCGGACAGGGCTGGATCGCCTTCGCCGGCCCGAACGGCACGGTCTATACGCGGGACGGCCGCCTCCAGCTCGCCCCCAACGGCGACCTTCAGACCGTGTCCGGCTTCCCCGTGATCGATGCCGGCGGCGCGCAGATCACGCTCGACCCGAACGGCGGACCGATCGCGATCGCCCGCAGCGGCGCGATCACCCAGGACAACAACGAGATCGGCTCCATCGGCCTGTTCAACATTCCCGCCGATGCCAATCTCGAGCGCTACGGCAATTCCGGCGTCACGCCGGACCGGCCCGCGACCGCCATCGCCGATTTCTCCCGCGACGGCTTCAAGCAGGGCTATGTCGAGGGCTCCAGCGCCAATCCGATGATGGAATTGACCAAGCTGATCGCGGCTTCGCGCGCCTTCGACGGCACCAATTCGATGATCGAGGGCACCGAGAGCTCGCTCCAGAACGCAATCCGGACGCTGGGCGAGCCGGGCAAATAGACTGCGCTACATGCGCATTGAGGGTGGACGGTTTCCTTGAACGCTCTTCGGCAACTCGAGTGGGCGCTGCTGGAGCTTCAGCAGAGCACTCCCCTGGCCAGCGTCAGCGGCGCGATCTCCGAGATCGCTCCGACGCATTTCCGCGTCTCCGGCCTGTCGCGCTTCGTCAGGCTTGGTGAATTGATCGGCGTCAACTCCGGCGGCAAGCCCCAGATCGGCGAGGTGGTGCGGATCGACAGCGAGGGCATCATCGCCAAGCCGTTCGACCGGCAGTTCGCCGGCGGCCTCGGCTCGGTCGCCTACCGGATGCCGCCACTGTCCTTCGCGCCCGATCCGAGCTGGAAGGGCCGCGTCATCAACGCGCTCGGCGCGCCGCTCGACGGACAAGGTCCCCTCACCCCGGGATCGCGCACCGTCTCGGCGGAAGCCGAGGCGCCGGCGGCCATGAAGCGGGCGCGCGTCCACAAGCCGCTGCACACCGGCGTGCGCGTCATCGACCTGTTCGCCCCGATCTGCGCCGGCCAGCGCGTCGGCATCTTTGCCGGCTCCGGTGTCGGCAAATCGACGCTGCTGGCGATGCTGGCCCGCAGCCAGGGCTTTGACACCGTCGTGCTGGCGCTCGTCGGCGAACGCGGCCGCGAGGTGCGCGAATTCATCGAGGACGTGCTCGGCGCCAACCGCAGCCGCGCCATCACCATCGTATCGACGGGAGATGAAAGCCCGATGATGCGGCGGCTGGCACCGAAGACCGCCATGGCGGTCGCCGAATATTTCCGCGACCGGGGCGAATCGGTCCTGCTGGTGGTCGATTCGATCACCCGTTTTGCCCATGCCGCCCGCGAGGTCGCCCTCGCCGCCGGAGAGCCTGCGGTCGCACGCGGTTACGCACCGACGGTCTTCACCGACCTGCCCCGCCTGCTGGAGCGCGCCGGCCCCGGCGAGGAGGGATCCGGGACGATAACAGGCATTTTCTCCGTGCTGGTCGACGGCGACGATCACAACGAGCCGATCGCCGACACCATCCGCAGCACCCTCGACGGCCACATCGTGCTCTCCAGGCACATCGCCGACCAGGCGCGCTATCCCGCCGTCGACGTTCTGGCCTCGGTCTCCCGCCTCGCCCACAACGTCTGGGACCCCGAGGAGCGCGAATTGGTGAGCAAGCTGCGCACCATGATCGCCAAATACGAGGACACGCGCGATCTTCGCCTGATGGGCGGATATCAGACGGGGCGTGATTCGGGTCTCGACCAGGCCGTCGACATGGTTCCGAAGATCTACAGCGCCATGCGGCAGGACGCCTCGGCAGGGCCGAGCGCCGATCCATTCCGCGAGCTGCGAGACATGCTCAAGGGCGACTAGCCGGGCGCGGCCGGCGCGCCCGTCGTCGTCGTCCTGCTCATTATCGCGACAGTCGATCACGCATACCGCTGCGCCTCCGGCGCATGCGCACCCGTCGCCGACTGCCGCTTTCCGTCGCGCGCTAGCATCGGCCGTTCGGTGGAGATCGCGCCGCCGAGGCGAAAGCGATCCGGCGAACCCGTCTCGCTGTCATTATCACAACAACCGCTGCGTGCAATCCCTACGAGTTCCATTGCCGATTCTGTGACGGATCGCGCAAGTTGTGGATGACGCGCCGCTGCGCGTCACCGTCATGCACAAGCTTCCATCAATTTGCATCAACGGCGGACAGCAACAGGCGTGCAATCAAACCGTCGCACATTTGCGTGCAAGTAGCTTGTTACACTGCGTATTACGATCACCATCATGTGTCCTGACGAACGAGATTGTCTTGAACGTTACAATCGCTTCGAGCGACAGCCAGTCTTCGGGAGCGTCTCTACTTGATTTTGTTGAGAAGCTCATTCATCGTTTCGATGGAATACAAGAAACGTCTGCGTGTGACTTGAACTTCAGGGGCTACGGTTGAACAATACCGATCCATCGTCCGGCTGTGACGGCAACTCGGGCTTTCGTTCGACGACGCCACGATTGGCACACCATCATCGACACAGCTTCTCGCGCCGTATCTCGCAGGGTCCATCTGTCGAGTTCGGCGGCAGAACAGTCCGTGCTTTCGCGCGAGAGCCTGGCTCTGCGCATGTGTCGGATGTTGTGGTTGGTACGGCTTCTCGCGAAGGACTGGTGCGCAACGACGGAAGGCGGCTCCGGGGCGCCGCAGACGTGATATCCGGGGCAAGGTAGGAATTTATGCCGTTGGCACGCGAGGCCGTCGAGCTGCTGGTTCAGGCGGCCAGAGCCTGGTATTTCGAAGGCAATCAGCACGGGTTGCGCGACCGGGAATGGATGGCGCTGCGCTTTCTTCACCGCGCCAACAGGTTCTCGCGCACGCCGTCCGCGCTGGCCGGCTTCATCGGCGCGACCCGGGCCACGGCATCGCAGATCGTGAAGACGCTGGAAGCCAAGTCCTTCCTGGTGCGAAAGCCGTCGCACGAGGACAAGCGGTCCGTCGTGCTGCACGTCACCGCGCAAGGCGAGAAATGCCTGAGCCAGCACGACCCGATCAATCACGTGGTGAACGCGGTCACGTCTCTCGGCACCGACGAATGCGTCAGGCTGCGCGACTCGCTGCGCGAGATCCTCAATCATCTCGACGCGGCCCATCAGCGGCTCGATGCCAGCATCTGCCGCGACTGCATGTTTCTCGCCGAACGCAGTCCCGGCACGGGCAAGGGACGCGCGAGCGCCGAATTCATGTGCCGGCTGTACCGCGCCCCGGTTTCCCTCGAGGAGACCGAGCTCCTCTGCACCAGCTTCGAGCGCACCCGCGACCGCCCGAAGATCGAGGGGCATCTCGACCGCGCGCGCATGGCGAGCCAGGGATGAGGCGGGAGTTCGCGACGTGATGGAACGCGCAAGTTTCGGGCGGATGCGATCGCCGGCGCTTGCGTAAAGTTTCTCAGCGGTATCGTTCTTTGAAACACTCGTTTCCTCCGGTCTCCCGGATGCGCTGACCAGGCACGGGAACATAGTGGCGCACACTCCCTCCGCAACGTTATTGCGAGCGCAGCAAAGCAATGACGGAGTAGGAGGCATCGCCGTCGTCCTCCAGGTACCACTGTCATTCCCCGCGACCCGGCTACGCCAAGGCTTCGCCGGGGCTGAGGTCCAGGGCCGCCGAAGCTTTAGCGTAGGCGGCAAGCGGGGAATCCAGTACGCCGCGGCCTCTCGGCTCAATCACAGCCGTCTCTGGAATGCTGGATCGTCCGGTCAAGCCGGGCGACGACAGCGAGTGCCTGGTCGCAGACGCACCATCGCCTTCTCGCGGCGCATCTCGCCCGAGCTTTGCTTGATCTCTCCACCCTCGAAGCCAAGAGGGCGCAGGGAAGGCCGGGTGCTGACCTCGCACCCGCGGTCCGCTGCGCGAAAGGTAGCGCAAGGAAACCGCACAGCAGCATACAGGTGGTGCCAATCACTCGGCCTTCCCTGCGCGATGGTTGGACGGCTTATGCCGTGCTCTCCCGGGAGCCGAGTTCCTTCTGGCCTCCCTCACGCTTGCGAAAGTCACCGACACCGCGCCGGTTGACGCGACTGCCGCATTCGCAAAGCACTTGACCGTAGCAACGACGGCCAGGACCACACGTCTATATTTTGGTATTCGGTGAAACACGCCGAAACTAAGAAAAGCCTATAAAACAAGCGCTTTTCGACTACCCTGATGCGGGCCGTTTCAGCGGGCTTCACCAAAATAAGGGCCCGGCCCTAAGCCTTTCAGCGTCCGCACGACAAACTGAAAGCCCCAAGGCCGAGCCCTTTGGTCCCAAGCCTTAGGAGCCGAAACCACATGGATAGTAACATCACCCCCTCCCCCGCCGGCAAGCGGGGCCGCAATAGCAGCGCCATTCTGACCGACCGCATGTGCGAGAAACGCGTTGCCAAACGGACTAAGCTCTACGACCGTAAGTGCCCTGGCCTGTACGTCAGCATCACCACGGCCGGGGTGGCGACCTTCTCGTTCAAGTTCACCGACCGGGAGACCGGCAAGCAACGCACCGGGTGGCTTGGCGTCTACAATGCCGAGACCTTCACGGTCGAGGATGCCCGCAGCAAGGTCTACGGCCTCAAGGCCATGGGCGGCGAGGCGCTCGCCGAGACCTTCCGCGACCAGAAGACCGCGACGGCCAAGCGCGGCAAGACCGTCGCCGAGATCATCGACGAGCGAATCACCTGGATGAAGACGCCGGTCAAGAAGCCGGACGGCGAGATGCGGCCCCGGCTGGAGGCGTGGGAGAACACGGCAAGCCACCTCAACCGCCTCATCCGCCCCCGCCTCGGCAAGAAGCTCGCTATGGAGGTCACCAAGCACGACATCGCGACGCTGTCGAACGATATCGTCGCGGGCAAGTTCGGCAAGCCCTCGGTGAGCAACGCACGGCACATGCGTAAGGCGGCCTCGGGCCTGTTCAACTGGGCAGCGGAGGCGGGCCGCGACTATGTGACGGCTAGCCCCTGCGTCAACCTGCCCAAGCTGGACCCCGAGCATCCACGCACAAGGGTCCTGTCCGAGGATGAAATCAGGACGTTCTGGCACGGCTTGGACCGCAACGACCTCCCCTATGACCGTCGGACGCGGCTCGCTCTCAAGTTCGAGCTGGTCACCATGCTGCGGTCACGCGAATTGCTTGGCGCGCGCCGGGACGAGCTTTTCGACCTCGCGGGCGACTACCCTCGCTTCGACGTGCCCCTCAAGCGGGTCAAGAAGCGCCGGGTGATCCAGCAGCCCCTCTCCGGTCTCGCGGTCGAGATCATCAAGGAAGCCTTGCGGGGATCGAACAAGCAATACGTCTTCGCCTCCCCTCTCGGCGATAAGCCGCTGCATCGGAAGGCGATGGCGGACGCGCTGCGCGGCGACAAGCGCAAGGGCAAGATGAGGACGCGCACTGCTCGGCCTCAAGCCGTTCACGCCGCACGACCTGCGTCGGACGGCGGCGACCTTGGCCGGCGACCTCGGCTTCGATGATGCGTGGATCGCGAAATGTCTCGACCACGCCGCGAGCAAGAAGGCCGAGGTCGTCGTGCCGACCGTCACCGGCAAGGTCTACAACCATTCCAAGCGGATGAAGGAGAAGCGCGCGGTGCTGGAGGGCGTCGCGGCGGAACTGCGGCGGATCATCGGCACCCAGCAGCTTGCGACGCAAGCGGAGACCGGATTACGGCTTCCTCGCCTGATCGCCTAGCAGGCCATGTGGGAGCCCGATCCAACGCTTTAATCGGGCTTCGCCCCCGACTACTCTCGTCGGCGGCCGCTCATACTCGAGAAAGATTTCTTCAGTGGAGCGAGCCGCGGCGGCCAGTAACAAATTCCTTTGGCGGATGATCCTCTGACTGATCATCTAATTGAGCGCTTAACCGCTCCAATCGTTGCTCTAGCTGCTCATTGACAAGCATCAATGCCATAAGCGCGCCACGCACGTCACCGTCACAATCGGCGACGATCTCGTCGATCACTAATTCGTACTGATCAAGAAGAGAGCGGGTGTGTGAGCGTGACATGCGAACAACATACAAGCAGAAATTGCTGCTGGAGGATTAATTGCGCAGCATCATCCCCGCTGTTCACAGGGGGGCGGGCTTGCGTCGGATCGCGTCTAGATTTGAAGTTCGGCGGCAGATTTACCGCGCTGCACATCAATTGCCGTGCAGACGTCCGAGACATTAAGCTAGTCGGTCGGGGGTAAAGATGTTTGAAATCTATTTCAATCATAAACGTGATTTTCTGGTCTTAAGCAAAGGCTCTCCGATCCCGGCATTTGGTTCATCGAGCAAATGGCGGAAGAGCAAAAGAAGAGTTTCTAGGGTCAGCGACGAGATTAGGTTGGCCGTTCAGAGACAAGGCTATTACGTTCGGAGGTTGCGGGATACCAAGGCGCGGATGAGCTAAGTCTGAACACAAACGGCGCCATCAATACTTTCTCACCGCGCTGTCGAGGCTTGCGATATCTGGATGCGCGCGCCTTGGGACGAGGCGAAGGCGCTGCAGCGGCCGTTGCCGGATCACGGTTTAATTGTGATGTGGGAGGCCGCACGTGAGCCAGTCACGTTGAGGTTGGCAGGCTCACCCGCCTGTCCGATTGTTGCCTCAGCCCTCCATCAATCCCCAAAGTACGATCAAGTAATAGACCACAACCGCGACGACAACGTTGATCGCAACTATTAGCAAAACATCGTTAGGTAAGATCGGTTTTCGTCCAGCCATCGCGGCGATCCTAGCCGGGCTGAGACACCCTGACCGCTCACAAATGATGGCCGATGCACGTTCCTCCGCTACTGTTGCGTTAACGCCGCAGATGGTTCCATCCTATGAATATAAGCCTGATCGCGGCGATCATCTGCTGTAGCTTGCCAAGCGGCTACGGCAAAGTAGGCAGTGAGCGCCAGAGCAATCGCGACAAAGACAGAATTGAACTGGGTCATCGATCAGCCTCTCCTTCTCCACAGAGAAGCACCTTCGATTTGAGTGCGCACTATTGAAAGCTGCAAATATAGAAGTTTGCGCGCGCAATCCACAAAGAAGAGATTAACGATCGTATGGTCGTCGGCCCGCCTAGAGGAACACCTCAATACTGAGGTCGCAAAAGCAACTCCGGCCGTGTAACGCGGCTCACTGCGGCCAATCCTTGTAAAGAGTGATGCCGATCATGACCAGCGAGCCGATTGCGACCACCACCGGGCAGATAAACGGCAACCCTTCCAGCACGCCAACAACGACCGCCCGGACGCGAAGAGTTCTCTTCATATGCGCAAAGCGCCGGCCTGCCGCACCCATCGGATATCTCCGGTTCGCCCCCAGCAGCAGCGGCCTCACTCTCCAGCGCGAAGCGATGTTCGGCTATTGCCTATTCGGATGTATCCCTAGATCAAGGTGAAGGAACCCTTGCAAGTCTCGCGTCCGCATTGCTCTCAGAGGGCGACGTTGAAGCCGACATTGCTGCACGCCGGCTTTGGGCCACTTGCGGACTCACGCACTGCAACGAAAATCATCCTTCGTCGATCACCTCATTGGTCCCAGCGAGTGCTTACTTTCTCGCGCGGCATAGCGATGAGTGCTCAACAGCGCGTCGTTAATCACGTCCGTCCCGTAACTTAAGGTCCTCCGTAAATTCACAGTGGGCGGCCCGGTACGGGCTGGCGGCCGTCACAGGCTGATGAGCAACCAACCGTGATCAAAGGGCTGCTCTATAGAGTTGGTACGACCCCGCCATCAATTCGTAAGTCCGCTCCGGTGATGTAACTGGCAATCGAACTGCACAAGAAGACGACGGCGTGCGCGACCTCCTCAACGCGACCAATTCTGCCAAGGGGAACCTGTGAAACTTTCAAAAAAACCCGCTCAATCTCTTCCCATGAAGCGCCGCTGGCAACCCAGCCGTTCGTAGTTGCCATCTGACGAAGTACTTTTTCCAGCTTCGGCGTGAGAATCATGCCGGGGGAAACCGTATTGACCGTCACTCCCGATGCCCCGAGCGCTTTGGTCAAGGACTGGCTGAGATTGTTGATCGCGGCCTTGCTTGCTGCGTAGTCCGGGCCCGTAGGCTGAGGCATCACACCAGCCACGCTCGAGACATTGACAATTCTGCCCCAGCCAGACTGCCGCATCGGCGGCAGAAGATGATTGATCATTCTAACAGCAACCAGAACGTTCCGATCGTAAGACTCGGCCCAAGCGCGTATTTGCGTCTCCTCCCAGAACAGCCTATCGCCTGGTCCACCTGCGTTGTTAACGAGGATATCGATACCGCCTAGCTGCTTGATCGCGCTGTTAGCGACGTTACGCGCTTCGTCTTCGACCGTGAGGTCTCCGAGAACAACGGCAGTTCTGCCGCCATGAGCCTCGATTTCCGCCGCAACGGCGAATGTACGTTCCGGTTGGCGTCCGTGGATCGCAACAGCAACACCCTCTGCAGCAAGGGCTCGCGCGATCGCCTCTCCCAAGCCGATGCTGCTACCCGTGACTAACGCACGCTTTCCTCGCAATCGCAAATCCATAGCGGAAGATCATCTCCATGTTGTCCGTTGTCCAAGGATGGCGGCGATCACGCCCTCGTCCGGCTTCGCACATGCTTTCCCTCTCCAATAGATGGACTGCTTATCTGCCGGATTCCCGCTGCCGATAGGTACCGCCTAAATTGGGCCGGCTGCGCTACCGCACGATTTCAGTCTCGGAAAACGTGGCTGCGTTTGTAGCCGGCCGAACAAGCTCTTGGTGAAAATGAAACGAAGCGCGGCTTTCCGCTGAGGTACGAAATGGGGCATTCGCGTCTATTTTGGCATTTCCGCAGCATACCCGTCTGGGTAATCTCGGAACTGCGGATTGTCCCCCGGCTTGGCCAGTAGCAGCGCCTCGTTGCCGAGTGCGACCTGCCCGCACGGTGATTCCGCTGGACTCCATCGCCGCAAGTCGCGTCGAGATTGAGCCGATGCGGCTCGCCGCGCAGCGCTGGTTCAGCCGGTGATCTGCGCGCCGTTCAATCCGGACCCTCTGGCCCCGGTAGCGGTTGCTTCTTCTGATCTTTCTTGGTGTCAGCAATCGACTTAAGCTGTTCAAGGACGTCTGGTTCGCGCTTCCCGAGCGACGGACCATTCCTCAAATAACAATTCTGTCAGTTCAATGAGAAGCTGCGCCTCATTTCAACGGCGCCCAGCAGCGTTGCTCTAAAGGCATACTTCCGAAAGAGCCCATAATTGAGCGGTGTTTTCGTCCTCATATTGGGCCGTTGGTGCTCACAAGGGTCATAATAGTTTCCACACGGTTTTGCCGCACGCACGGCTCGCCTGTTCGCCGCCTAATGTTCCGGCCTTGTCGACGTTGCAGGAATATTGCCGGCGGGACGACCTGATCGTGCCGCTCATCTGGCAGCAAGCCTCGGGCTAACAGAGAATACATGCCCTGCCTGCACTCTCCCCCCCAACACTGCCCGCGTTCACCGCAAGCCCCGCTCGCGAGATGACGACACGAGATCGACGCTCAAGGATAAGCCGGGGTGGGTGACTGGTGCGACGAGCCATGCATAACAGATAGTCGCCGTGTTCATTTCCGCCAGAGTGAAATGCAGACGGCATATGTGAGCGCCTATCTCTCCACGCAACTCGCGCCCGGCCCGGGCGACGCGGCAAACAGAACTCGCGTTAGCGCCTTCTCAATTATCGTCATTCGATATTAGGCAGCCCAGTTTTCCTGAGAAGGGCAAGTAGGCCTCTCCTCTTTGAATGACCGCTTCCAGTAACTTTGAGGGCTACAACGTGCACACTTCAATGTGACCTCGGACTAACTCGGTGCAGGCGGGCTTACCGTCTCGTTTCATTTTTCTCTCATGACCGCGTCATGACTTTCGGCATCACGTCATATACCGAGAGCCCGGGCCCAGCCGTGTCACCGCGCTACGTTACCACGGCCGACGCCTGCAGATCAGTTGAAGAAAGGGACCTCCGATGCACATTCAGATCGTTACCTTCAATCTCGAGAATGCAACCCAACAGGACTATCTCGCCCTGAGTCACGAATTGGCGCTAACATTCGCTGAAATTCCGGGTCTGCAGACCAAGTACTGGCTCGCCGATCCGGCCGCTAATACCTATGGCGGCGTCTATATCTGGACCAATCGTGCCGCGATGGACGCTTACAGGGCCGGAGAAGTGGCAGCCTTCGTGGCCGCGCATCCAAACTTGACAAACATCACGAGCAAGGACTTCGGCATCCTCGAAGCGCCCACGCGACTGACCCGCGGGCTTCCGGCGATCCAGGCGTCATAAGCATTTCCAGAAAGGGCACGCCGCCCTTTCCGCAGAAGCGTGGCAAACCCAGCAAATCGAGCCGTTCAGGTTCAGTGAAGCTGAACGGCTCCCATATCCTCCGAGGGCAGGTTGACGCTCGAATATCATCAGCAAAGCAACTTGAGTCTCTCGACGACTCTCAGATCGAAGCAAGATGTCCGAGTTTATACGTCACTTGAAAAACCTGGTCCGGTGTGACGACGAAGCCGCCTCGATAGATCGCCCGGCAGCACGACCGACTGCCGGAGGGCCTGATGTTCAACCTATCTGTTCTCAGAGCCTTTCGTTTCCTGTTGCAGCGCCTCCGGCAAATTTCGGCTTCGTGATCCTTCAAGATCTGAAACCTTGATCGGATCGGAGCAACATTCTTCAAGATCGAATGCTTTGATGAGATCAGATCAATCACTAGCGAGAGTAAATGACAGATGAGAGATGGTGCTTCTTATGTCTCTGGCACCATTGGAGGCGCTCGTAGCATGACCGGAACTTTGCGCAAGACGGGTCACATTATTGTGGTCGATGATGACGAGGAGCTTCGACACATGATGACCAGTTACTTCGAGGAACGAGATATCCCGGTGAGCGCCGCTTCCAACCGAGCTGAACTTAATCGTCACTTCGCAAGAGCGCACCCCAGTTTGGTCATTCTTGACCTGCGGCTTGGCGACGACGACGGCCTCGATCTCCTGCGGGAACTTCGCTCCCATTCGGATGTGCCAGTCATCATCATGACCGGTCATCGCCTCGATGAGAGCGATTGCGTCGTCGGTCTTGAACTCGGTGCGGACGATTACGTTGTCAAACCCTTCAGCCTGAGAGAATTACTTGCGCGGGTCCGAGCCATTTTGCGGCGACAAGAAATAGGCCGCGTCGCAAGAGTCCGCCATCCGGAACGCGGTGGATACAGATTCGACGGCTGGCGACTTGAACGTCGCGACCGACGGCTCTTAGATCCCGAGGGATTACCGGTCGCGTTGAGCAAGGGTGAATATGCCTTGCTTTTGGCCTTTCTCGAGGCACCACAACGTTCTCTCACGCGCGATCATCTGCTTCAAGCAACGCGACTCCACGAAGACATCTTTGATCGTAGCATCGACGTCCAGGTCTTGCGGCTGCGGCGCAAACTGGAGCGCGATCCGCGAACGTCGCGCGCGATCAAGACCGTGCGTGGCGTCGGCTACGAATTCACCCTCCCGGCAGAACCATATTGAAGGTCTGAGCGACCGCGGTGCCGGACTTTCTCGGTGAATACCGTTCTCGCGCGGCCACAGATCGCTGGCATCGGCGGATTGTCCGCAGCGGGTGCATTGCGCCATGCTTTAATCGGGGCGCCGTGGACCATGTCCGTTACCCGGGATTTGACCTCCTGCAGCCCCCGGGCACGGCACATCGTGCAGCGGATCGAAGAAGCTAACGCGACCGCCTACCGGCTCGCCAAGACCGCTAATCGTTCGAGCCGGGGGCAGCGCAAGTGCGCTGCCATCTCCTGATGCATGTCGGTAGGAGAGAAATGCCACGTGACGCGCATTGAGATCTTTTGATGAACCGATGCTTTTTCGAAACTGGGGAAGTCATCCCTATGCAGCTAATCTTGCCGTCGTCTGAATCGATAGCCAAAGCCGCTGACAGACTCGATGTAGGATGAGCGCGCCCCCAGCTTTTTGCGCAACAGCCGAACGACCGCATCCACAACATTGCTGCTGCCGTCGTAGTCTGCTCCCCAGATTTTATCGAGCAGCGTGTCGCGGGTAATCGCTGTTCCGGGACGCTCGATCAGCAATTGCATCACCGCGAACTCCCGCCGCGTCAGCGGTACGCGCTCCCCACCAAACACCAGCTCGCGTGCATCGGCATCAAGGAGCTGATCGTCTTCAATGCCGAGCTCGGTCGCCACCAGACCTGCGAGCCAGCCGTCCACCGATTGCTGCCCAAAATCGAGCATCGCGGTGTGATACACCTTACCGTCAAGGGTGGCGCCGGCGTCCTCAAGCACACGAAATCCAAGCCCGGCAGCAATCGGCCCATATGTCACGATGTCGACCACCGGGATATAGATGCGACGCAGATGCGGCCGCATCTCCATGTACGAACGTTTCATGTCGAGCCACACGGCACCCTGCTCCGATGACGGCGCCTCACCATTGGCGGCACCCAGCCAACGAAGGCAGAACAGGACGCGCTCGCCTGGCGCAACGGGAATGCGCCGAAGGTGCGCGAGCCATGATCCGACGACCGGATCAGCCTCCGCGCTCGCAACGTCGCAAACGAAGCTCGACGGCTCGAATAGCACATAGAAGCCGGTGAGCGTGCCCTGCTGATCGCGCACGACACGAAAGGCCCGTGGCGCACGTCGCCACCATCCGAGCAGCCAGGCCGCGGCCTCATCGCCTTCATGACGAGCCACGATCGTTTCGATGGCAGGTCCGTCAGCCGGACTGGCCGTCTCCACCGCGAGAAGGTGCGTATTGGGCGGGAAGAACGCGTCACGCGTCACCGGGTTTTCGATGATGTAGAGCATGTCGGCGGTGTACCGCCACACCTCCGATGCCCCGGCGTTGCGAAATTCCGCGCGCAACCGCCGCCAGGCGGCACGACGGTGCTCTCGGTACGTGGTGGGATCCGCCGCTTTCAGGGCGGCGGCAATCGTCTGCTGCATGGTGTCGTGTATGTGCAGCCCCTCGCGGGTCATCGCCACAAAAGGAAGAGCACGCAGCCGCTCATACGCATCCTGTGGCGGAGCGTCTGGCAGCATTGCGCTCAGCAAGGACAGCGTCGTGCGCCGCACGACCGATGCTGCATTGAGCACCCGCCGGGTGAACGAGTCGCCGATCTCCGCAACATAGAGCTGCGTCAACTCCTCCACGACGCGCGGTAACACCGCCGATTCAAGGTCGACCATACGGCGTTTGCCGCAGACTGCGGCGGCGGCCAGCTTCAGAGCCAGCGGATGGCCTCGCGTTAACCGCAAGATATGCCGCGCATCGGCGGAGGACACCTGAGACCGCTCGAGCAGATCGAGGGCGTCGCCATCATTTAACGTGTCGAGTTCAAGCATGACGGTAAGGTCGTGCCAGCCCGGCGCCGTCGACCAGCCGGCCACTATTGGATCGCGCCCGCAGAGTACGATCCGCACATTGTCGCTTAAAGACGGGACGAACACCTGTCGTAGCCAGGAGTCCATCAAACGAAAACGCTCGTAGGTGTCGAGCATGAGAATGACACGCCGACCGAGCAGCTCGAGGGCATGCGCGGCGTTGTCAGGGTTCCGTAAATCAGTTCCGACCGCAGCGCCCAGTTCGCTCAGGAACCCTCGCTCAGTCGGCTCAAGCACTCGGCAATCGAGGTGGACAACCACTGCGCCGAGCTGTTGCGCGCGTGCCGCGAAGGCCGTGAGCAATGTTGATTTGCCGATGCCTCCAATCCCGTACACGCCCGCGATCACGGGACCGTCGTCGACCAAGAGACGCTCCAGGAGCTTCAGTTCGTACTCTCGGCCGAGACAATCGGCCGGGACGCGTGTCGCAACGATGTCGCCGATTCGGCTTGCCATTCCGGTTACAACTTAACTCTCATGCCAGAGCGCCCATCCAAGTTATCTTTGCCGATGAACTACCGGATAGAACTGCGGCGTGATCTTATCTCGAGCGACGCACTCACTTTCACCGTGAACTCGCTGACTGTTTTTCTCGGCGAGTTCCGTTATCAGTCCCTAGTTGAGTAAGGGAGACGCCATGAACCCGCCGCATCCAGCGTGTTAGGTGACTCTGATCGGCGAAACCAGTACAGAGTGCGACTTGAGCCAATGCATATTGACCACTGCGTATAAGCTCAATCGCACGGCGAAGTCGCAGATGGACAATGTAGCGGTGCGGCGCGATGCCCACGGTTCGGGTGAACATGCGAGTGAAGTAGAACGGACTGCGTCCCGCTATCTGTGCGAGGGTGGCGACCTCGATAGCCTCGTCGAGATGAGACATCACGTACTCGCGGATGCGCCCAAGCACGTCTTTGCCCAGCACGCCGCGGATCGCGTTTTTCAATGGCGAACTGTGACGGGCTACCAAACTGTCGAGGAAGCCGCTCGCAACCTCATCCCAGAACAGCGGTCCACTCGAGTACTCCCCCGCGCTCTCGAGTGCTAAGGTGCGCGCAAGATCGAATAGCGCATGGTCATATCCCAACAAGAAATCGCTCAGTTGCGCTCCGGGGGCTGATGCCTCGGCTGCTACCAGCGCGAGCTGGCCGGGGTCGATCGCGACGAGAATGAGGTCGGCATTTCCCACCGCGTCACCGCTGCTGTCGCTTCCTGCAGGGGTGATGGCCAGCGTTCCGGTTCGTGGTACGTGGTCCACAGCTTGACCAGCCATCCGGCATTCATAACGCACCTGCGGCGATGTCGGGAACCAAATCAGGTGCTTTGTGGGGGTCGCGCTGAAGGACAAACCGCCTTGGCACCCTACCCTGAAAACGGCGACGCCGCTCTCGCCCGGAGGCGTGCCGGCGGCAACTGTTCTTGGCAAGCCGCCATCTTGCCGGGTCATCTGCAGACCTTCGGGACCTGTCATATTTCCAATCCGTTGTGAGTTTGCGGACCGCGATTTAACTCATGCGAGCGACGAATCTTGAAGATTCCTGCTGTGGCCGGTGTGGTCGGCTTTTCCAATGAGTTCGCACGCCGGGTCTATCTCAGGGGCTGCTTTCTTGCACTAAGATCACCCGCGCTTCACGCAAAGTTTAGGATCCGCGGCGATCTCGCAAGCGTTCCCTATACTTCCTGAGGTTGCCCATCGAGATGCACATCGGCTGGTATAGACAACCAGTCGGGCTTTGTTTTTTCCCATACCGACATCGAAGGACTTGGGAAATTTGCGTCGCCAAACATCCCTGCGGCAATTGCCACCCACTCAGGTTTGAGGTCAGGAAGCAACCAGTAAACAGTGGAGCCGCACGCGGGGCAGAAGTAGAGCTCGACATCTCTGCCACCGTGTCCTTTGCGCAGGTAGCGCTTTGCCGAACCGGACGTCACTACATTGTTGCGCTTCCAATAGCCGCTGACGGAGACAATCGATCCGGTGCGACGCTGGCATTCTCCGCAGCAACAGGCAGCAACCAGTTCTGGCGCTCCAGTTGTCTGCACATTCAGCGCCCCACAGCAGCAGTGAGCAGTTCTATTGGAAGACATTCTTGAAGCTCTCATCCATTCGCATTAGAAGCTGGATAGTGGGCTGACATTTCAAACAGGCTACAATTTGCGGGAATACGGTGTCATATGTCGTAACAACGCCAACACTTGCCGGCGGGGTCAAAGCCGATCACTGAGCGATCGACCATGCCCCGGCACCGAAGAAGAAGCGCCTGCGACATCCGAAATAAAAGAGGCGCCCACTGAGGCGGCCTTACTTCTTTCCGATTGGCCTTCATAGCGGTCAATTTGACCGCCGAAAAAGGGATGCCAGAATCCCATAACCGATCCTGCCAGTGTGGCGCAGTCTTCAGCCGAACCGAGTCGATCGCGCCCTGTCGTCACATCGCCAGCTTCGAGTGCTCGATTTGCAGCCACGACGATCGCCTGGAACACAACTCGGGTACCGACAAATCGTTCGATCGCGGGCCGTTCGGGATGCCGGAGCAAGGCGGGAACATGATCTTGTCGGCTACCTCCCAGACACGCGGGCGACCCTCATCTTACGGGCTTTCTCGAAAACGTCATACATGTGCACATGGCTCCACCTTCCGACCGCCACCGGCGGCCGTCGTTCTCGTTTCCGAGTTCGATTAATCTGTCTGCGGCTCTCCTTTAGTCACCGTTACCGGCTTGGTCCTTTGTGTCCGCTTGTGTGTCGGGTATCGGTAAGGTCCCAGGCACAACACGAGAATGCTTGCCACGATGAGGCAGACGCCAAACCCGATCATCGCCGGCGCGTATGAATGAAGCCTCACGAAGGTGAAGCCGAGAATGGACGGTCCCAGTGCCGCGCCGGCTGCGAAAATCGCAAATAGGCAGCCGTAGATCAGACCGAAGCGGTTCAGCCCGAAATAGCGCGAAGTCATATAGCCCATCATGTCGACTTCGGTTCCGGACGCCAGCCCAAGTGAGATGATGCCGATCACGGGAACGATCGCATTTCCGAGCAGGTACATGCCGACACACGGCAGCACGAAGAGGAACGCGGCAGCATAGGGTGCAAAGATGTAGTCCACGAGGAACCCGGCCAAGATTCGACCCACCATCGTCGACAAGCCGACGGCGGCCAGTAATGCTGCAGCGGCCGCCGGTGAATAACCATGATCGGTCAGTAGTGGAACGGTATGCACAACCATGCCGTTCACGACCGTCGATACCAGCAGGATAGCCGCGCCCAACATCCAGAACTTGGCGCTTGTCAACGCCTCGTTGATGTCCAAGCCCGGAAGGATTTCGACCGGTGCGAGGCTGTCCAAATCGACAAGATGCGCACTTCCGGTGACGCCTTCGGTCGGTTCGCGGATAAGAAAGACAACGCTTGGCAGCGCGATCAACAGCAGCAGGGCAGCCAATCCGACGTAAGCGTAGCGCCAGCCGAATTCACTAATCAGATACTGTGTGTATTCGGGAACTAGCGCGCCGCCAAGGCCTATGCCCGCCACCGCAATACCGAGCGCAAGGCCGCGCTTGTCGTCAAACCAGCCCGAAATGCACTTGACGTAACCCAGAGGCCCCTGTCCCGCGCCGAACAGTCCGGTTGCAGCCATCAGAACGGTAAACACCGCAATTGAGGACTGAGTTAGCGCGAGTGCGCCGACGCTTGCAGCGAAAAGCAAGATAACGGGAATAAGGACGCGCTTCACGCCCCACCGGTCCATCATGATCCCTGTGACGGGTGTGGCGAGCCCAGAGAACACGGCGCCCACGCCGCTTGCGGCAGATAGCTGCGCCCGATCCCATCCAAACTCGACCCCCAGCGGCTTTATGAAGAGGCCAAACGTGAAAAGCGTTATGGGCGCCTGTGCAACCAGCATCGCCATCGTGGCGCCGAATACGATCCACCAAGGATTGGAAAACAGCCTCCGATCAGCCGCGGGCACAGGCAAGCTCCACCATTTTTGAGAACTCATGTTTTTGCTTTTTTTTGTGAGCGACGAACGCCGGACTAACGCCTCCGAGCCACCGTCAGTCTGGCATCACGCCCGGGCAGGTATCTTCGCTACCTCGATTTCGCCAGTTTGCGCCATGTGCAGATCGCGAACCGAAGACATCGTGGTGGAACCTTCGCGAACTTTCGAGGTCGCTACGTTCAGTTCGACATATCCCTGTTTCTTGTAACGGATCATTATCGTTCTGCGTATGGACTCTCTGCCGGAGACACCGGCACTCAGAACTAAAGAATAAAGCTAAGCTTCCCGTGTGGCCGTAGTGTTTCCATGTCCAGAATCGCACGCCGCTCCTTGAGCAGTAGACCCGACGGTCCCCGCACCAGAATGTGGACATAGCGGCCGACATATGTGACGGTCTCGTCGAGCTGAAAGCGCCAGACTGCGAAATTGGCTGTGACCGTCGTTTCAAAACCATTCGTCTCAAGAATGCGCGTGTTAGTCACAAGACGCCTTGTGCGGGACCGCGGGTTTTCCGCCCACACGGAACGCCCTTGCAACTGGTTGACCCGGGACTTCAGGCTCCTAATATCGTCCGCAATCAGGAAAAGCGCCTCACGATGGTCCGACGCCGGCTGGTCCGGCGATGGTATCAGATAGCGTGCATCCGGGGTCATTAGATCGAGCCAGTCGTTGAGCTTCCACTCGTCAAGAAGTGCGGCTTCCTTGACGAGAAATCGTTCGACTTCCTCGACCGCAACCGGCCTTGTTGCCAATACCGGCGAGAGGTCAGGTTTTGCTTCTCCTTGCATGGTGATGTTCCTATACTGCGGCCTGAAGGCCTTCCGCACGATCGGAACAATCGGTCAGTCCGCGTTTCCCTCGCATCAGCGCATGCCACCTTCGCCAAAACGCCCGCATCTGCAGTTCGTCGGTCGACGATGGCACTTCACGTCCCATGCCTCGAGAAATATCGGACCACTGCAATTCTTGGTTGGTCGCAAAGCCGCTCTGACAACCCTCCAAGGCTGCAACGTCGTCAGGTGTGGCAAAGCCGGCCGGCCCGAGAAACGACAGGAAATTTTCGTACCGTTTCTGGCGTAGTTCTTGCGACTCGCCCTTTGGCAGGAGCCCCCACGCGTCGACTTCCATATAGCCTGGCGAGATCGGATAGAACGTGCGAACCGTGCGCCATAACGAGACCAGAATAAGATTTGGGAAGATGAAGAGGTTGCGGTTGTAGTCCGCGATCTGGTGGGCGCGTTCCTTACCAAATTTCACGTCCAGTTCCCACCGGATTTCGGCGAGTTCTTCCTTGGCAAACACGGACAAAGGCGTCGGCCTCACTGGACCTTCGACCATCGAATGCCCGCCGCCACCCAGAGCCGCGCCGCGGGTCTGATTTGTCATCGCCGTCGGCGCAACCCAGCCCTCATTGCCCACTCCGATATCTGGCAGGTATTGACGAAAATAGCGATTGTGCGTCGACATCGCGTGGTAGACGTCGATGCTGTTTTCGACAAGCAGCTTCCAATTGGCCTTCATGCTGTAGGCTTGCGCACCCGGCACGATCTCGACCTCGTCACCGCCAAAATCGATCATGTAGTCAAGCTTTTCGCGTGTCTCCTCACCGAGATAAGTTTTGAGATCGGCAACCTGCGCGTCGAAGCAAACAAACATCATCCCGCGATAGCTTTCAAATCGAGGGACCTCTTTCAACCCCAGTTCCTTCTTATCGAAGGCCGGCGTATAGGACTCCTGACCGGGAACCCCGATCAACTCGCCCTGCGCGTTGAACGTCCAGGCGTGATAGAAGCAAGAAAATACCCGCGCCGAGCCTGATTTCTCTCGACACACCACGTTGCCGCGGTGCGTGCAGCTATTGAGAAATGCCTTCGGTTCGCCGATTTCAGATCGAACAATCAGAAGCCGCCGGCCTGCGACTTTGCGCGTGACGTAATCGCCGGGACTGCTGATTTCCGATTCATGACCGGCGTAAAGCCAACACCTATCGAAGATTTCCCGACGCTCGTAGTCCAGCACCGCGACGTCGGTGAAGGCGCGACGGTTGACGCGAAAAACTCCCCGCACTCGATCATCGATGATCAAATTGTCCAGTTCTTGATGTTCCATCGCTTGCTCCTTGTTGTGATGGCCGACCAGTAGGACTTCGATCGATGCGTGGAACGTCACCTTGTTGACGTGCCTGTTCTTGGCGACTCCAGCGGAGCAACCCGACGGAGAAGCTCGGCTGCAGATCAACCAAATTAGATTGAGGCTGGTTACACTTGGGTGGCAGTCTTGATACACGTGGTTACATCTGTAGCCGCGCATGGCAGGCGTCGACTTCCAGCGGTGAACGGCGATGATTGGTTCAGGTCGTCTCCAGACGCGGCACAACGCGATGCTCAAGTGTAAGCCCTCGACGCTTACACTCTCCACATGCTGAGAAATTGCGGGGTACGTGCCAAGTCAGAAGCCGATACAGACCGGCCTCAAGTAAAGCCCGCGCGTCGGTCAATGCGTTCCCGATGTATTCCGAGCACAACTTCGCGTCTTTAACACGAGCACAGCAAGAATGTTCAATCATCACCCTCCTCTAGTGCCTAACTAGCAGAGACCTGCAGAGACTCATCGACTAATAGGGAAGCGGGGAAGAAGAAAACGATGATGTTCGGAAGATCTTTATCGGCTGCGAAACGCGCGCACATGAACGTTATTCGGCAACTCAACAGCTTTGCCAACACCTTGTGCCGCGGCTGACACGTCCGTCGGCCGGTGCTGACCCACCAGACCGGGCGGCTCGGGCCGAGGTCCGCAGCCTCCAGGACGACTAAAGGAGATAGAGAGTTATGCGCAATTCAGCGGAAATTGATCAGGCCCTACGTCGCACCAGCGATGCTGGCGAGATTCCCGGGGTGGTAGCCACGGTCGGCACAAGCCGCGAGGTAATCTATCACGCTGCGTTCGGCAGGCGGGACTTGTCTAAGGACCAGCCGATGACGACCGACAGCGTGTTCTGGATCGCATCGATGACCAAGGCGATCACCGCGGCGGCGGCGATGCAACTTGTCGAACAGGAGAAGCTGTCACTCCATGAGCCGATCGGAAAGTTGTTGCCCGATCTTGCCAATCCACAGGTACTGGAGGGTTTTGGCGCCGACGGCGAACCAAAGCTGCGACCGGCCAGGACAGCGATCACACTACTGCAGCTGATGACCCACACCGCCGGCTTCTGTTATGACATGTGGAACGATAGCATGGCTACCTATCTCGAGAAGACCGGAACGCCGAGTATCACGACCTGCAAGCGCGCCGCCCTCAGGGTGCCGATCGTTGGCGATCCGGGCACTCGCTGGGAATACGGCACCAACATCGATTTTCTCGGCAAGGCGGTCGAGACCGCGAGCGGGCAAAGGTTGGACGCCTACCTACGTGACAACATGTTCGCGCCGCTCGAAATGAACGACACGGCGTTCAAGATTCGCGATTCGATGCGGACCCGCCTCGTGGGTATGCACGTCCGCGGCCCGGATGAATCATTGCGGCCGTTCCCCTTCGAGCTGGAGCAGGAGCCGGAATTCCACATGGGCGGCGGTGGACTATATGGGACCGCATCCGATTACCTCGCATTCGCCCGGATGATTTTGAACAAAGGGCGCAGCAACGGCCATCAGGTGCTCAAACCCGAAACGGTGGCGCTGATGAGCCAGAACCACATCGGCGACCTCAACATGACCAAGATGAAGACAGCTGCTCCGCCCTATAGCAACGACGTCGATTTCTATCCGGACATGCCGAAGAAATGGGGCCTCAGCTATATGATCAATACGGCGAAGACGCCGGAGGGGCGCAGCGCCGGAAGCCTGGCCTGGGCCGGGCTCGCCAACTCCTATTACTGGATCGATCCAGTGCGCGATATCGCCGGTGTGATCATGATGCAGGTCTTGCCGTTCGCCGACCGCAAGTGCCTCGATGTCTTCGCCGCCTTCGAGCGCGGCGTGTACTGCCATTGCAAGCCATCAGTGGATGAAAACGACGTCATAAACTTATGACGATCGGGAACGAACTTAAAACAGATAGAACGATGTTCGTTTGGATAGACGACCGCAATTCGCAAATTGCGTGCCTTGAGCAGTTTCCGCAAACGTATCGAAAACTAGTGGCTCTGCACAGTGATTTTGACAGGTTGGGTCCGGCGGTCAGATTAGCTCCGGCAGGAGTTTCGGATCAACGAGGACCTCGATGCTGCGAGGCGTCCTTGGCTGCCGTCTGATGAGGCGGGCGCGTTCCAGTGTCAGGACCATCTGGTGAACCGTAGGCGGGCTGACGCGGAAATATTCCTGCATGTCGGTTTCGGCCGGGGGCCTGCGATGCAGCCGGGTATAGAGGTGGATAAAAGCCAGATACTGCCCCTGCGTGGGCGTGAAGGGTTTTGTCGAAGGACTCACGCCGGCCATCCGATTCAGTTGTTCGTGCGTGCCTCGAACGAGGAGGCACGCCATGAATGTACGCTATCGGGTCGAACTCAGCCAAATCGAGCGCACCGAACTGAGGGCACTGCTCAGCGGCGGCAAGCATGCGTCCCGCAAGCTCAAGCGAGCGCAGATTTTGCTGGCCGCCGATGCCGAGACCAGCGACGAGGAGATCGCAAGGAGCGTCGGCGTGAGCGGCTCGACCGTGTACCGGACCAAGCGACGCTTCGTGGAAGGCAATCTGGAGCGGGCGCTGAGCGAAGAGCCGCGTCCCGGGGCGGAGCGCAAACTCACGGGCAAGGAAGAAGCCTTGCTGGTGGCGACAGCCTGCGCCAGTCCGCCAAGGGGCCGTGCCCGCTGGACGCTAAAGCTGCTGGCGGGTGCGATGGTCAAGCTCACCGAACACAAGAGCCTGTCGCACGAGACGGTTCGGCGGCGCCTGGCCGAGAATGCCCTCAAGCCCTGGCGCAAAGACATGTGGTGCATTCCGCAGGTCGACGGCGAATACGTCGCCCGCATGGAGGATGTGCTCGACCTCTATGCCGAGGCACCCGACTCCAGGCGGCCAGTGGTGTGCTTCGACGAAAGCCCGGTGCAACTCATCGGCGAAACGCGTCAGCCCATCCCGGCCAAGCCCGGCAGGCTCGAACGTTACGATTATGAGTATCGTCGCAATGGCACGGTCAATCTCTTCGTTCTCCTCGACGTGCATCGTCCCTGGCGCAAGGTCAAGGTCACCGAGCGGCGAGCGGCAAGGGATTACGCCCAATGCATGCGTGATCTCGTCGACATCCATTATCCCGACGCCGAGATCATCCGGGTCGTCCAGGACAATTTATCGACCCACTCCGCCGGCGCCCTCTATCAGGCGTTCCCGCCCGCCGAAGCCAGGCGGATTTTGCGACGGCTCGAGTTCCACTATACCCCAAAACACGCAAGCTGGCTCAACATGGTCGAGATCGAAATCGGCGTCCTGCGGGGCCAGTGCCTGGATCGCAGGATCGACGACCCTAAGCGACTGCGCCGCGAAATCACCGCCTGGGAACGACAACGAAATGCCGCCCGCTCCCGCATCAAATGGATGTTCACAACAGACAAGGCTCGCGCCAAAATGGCTGGCGCCTACCCCGCCACTTCCAAAGAGTCATAATCCCTGTGACGAGGTACTAGGTGCGTTAGACAGTGGAAACGGTGGTAGCCGATCTCAGCAATAAGTCGGAGCTTGGCCTCGTTGGGGCCAAGTTGTGCACTGACGACGCCGGAGTTTACGCCTTCGGCGCACTCTTGCAGACGGATCCCGACAAGCCGGTAGGCGTACTGTTTCCCTGCTCGACGGGGCATGTTTGAGCCATAGAATTGTGGGCCGAAGCAGCGTATCAATAATGCGAGATCAACGGGGATGGCCACTCCTAGGTCGATTGGCGATGCTCCCAACTCCAAATGGAATTTGATCTTGGAGCGCGACTGTATCAGTCAGGATCGCTCAGTTTGGGAGCGCGTGCAGAAATACTTCGACCACCGCAGCGGAATTGTCAGAAGCCAAAGATTCGAGGGCATCCTCCGTATTTTCGCCGATATCGCCGCCCGCTAGATCAGACAAACCGCGGAAGGCTATAAAGGGGATGTGATTGGAATAGGCGACATGAGCGACAGCGGCGCTTTCATTGTCAACCGAGTTGGCCTTGAAGGTATCGTATATCCAGGTACGGAAATCGGCATTGTCAACGAAGGCCGGACCGGAGACGCCGGCGCCGCCGATGACGACACGAGGAGTGTGGCCGAGGCAGACATCTTTCTTGATGCAGGCTCTCAGTTCGATCTTCGCTGCCACCGAACGTGCCGCCTCCAGCATGGAGGGGTCGACATCAAACCAGAAACGCTTCTCCGGCTTGCTCTGACCTGGATGAGCAATCCCGACCGCATAGGGAAAGATCATGCCGTAGTTCGGCTTTGTCTTCCCGAGCCAGTCCGGCACCGACCAACCGGTCCCCGTTTTTCGCGCAAAGACAGATTCAAGATATTCGAACCAACGATCGGCAACGACGACATCCCCCGCTGAAAGGCTGGGATTGATGCCGCCGGCAATGCCCGAGAAGACAATGCGCGTGATCTTGAAATGATCGATGGCGCCCTGCGTCGTCATAGCAGCGTTGACCATCGAAACACCGCTGAGGAAGAGAACGACTTCTCTATTCTCGAGCTTGCCGATAATGTAAGTGGTATCCGCTATGATCTCCGTGCGAACCTCACTCATTGCGCTTTTAAGCGCGAGCCATTCTGGGCTGTATGCGCAAATGACGGCAATCCGCGGCGTGCGGTCAGTCTGTTTGGCGGAGGCTGCATAATCCATTAGCTGGCTGAGGAAAACAGCAACGATTGCCGCAAAACGCATGGCGCGTCTCCTATTCGGAGCGGTCAATCGATCTGATTTCAGCAATGGGGTGTTGTAATCTGTCGCGCGCCTGCTCTTCAAATTGACCTGCTGGTGGCAAGATGTCGACGCGCGCACGTTGTGCTCGAGCGGCGAGGCTTCGGCGTGAACCATAAGAGAGCGTTCCGGCTCTATCGAGAGGTAAGGCTTGTCGTGCGCCGTCGGGAGGGGCGAGCGAGTGGCCAAAGACCGTTGGAATGCCTTGTTGTTCGATCTCAGGCAGATCTTTTTCATGGAGCGCTCCGGGCAGACCCGAGACAGCTTGGAGCCCATCCATTACATCGGCGTCACTCCTCTCGGATAATGGGTTACGGTCGCAATAATCTTACAACCGACCGTTTGGGCCGTATCAATGCACTCTTCGACTGCACCAGTTCCGGGCGACGCTTGCCTCTAGCGCGCTCCGCGCAATTGCGGGAATTTTACATTTTAGATGCCGCTCTACGCGCTCATGATAAATTCTGATTGCTATGCGCTACCGATTACACCAGTGGGCTCACTACCGTTGCAATTGTTGTGTGATGGGCCTTTTCGGGCGAACGCAGGTACTGGTGGCTGGGCGCAAACCAAACTCGATGAACGCGTCGTGGTGAGAATCTTCCGGAGCGCGATCAATGCCGCGCACGGGTTTGGAGAGGTCACTTGCACGCCCCGCCGCACACATGGGCCAGCGGCATGTAATAGCTCCCCACTTCGACTTGGCTACACCCGTAGCGCGCATTCCCAAGCCGGTAGTCAAAGCGTAGCGCACTCCATCCAATTTATTCGCCCAAACCGCACGTACCGAATGACGGCAGTATGGACAATCCGAAAAAAAAGAAACCATGGAGAGCCCCGGTGATCGGCACACTAGCGGACGATCCTTCCAAAGAATTTGTCGTGCCTAGTCTCGCTGGCGAATCGAGGACAAAGCTGAAGTTCGGCGCTTTCCATCCACCGCACCATCCCGTCGGCGAGCATCCAACTCTACAGTTGCGCCGCGATTTAGATTTCGTCGTTCACCTGGATCGGCTTGGCTTTGACGAATTCTGGTGCGGAGAGCACCACTCCTCAGGATGGGGGACGATCGGCTCACCTGAGCTGTTTCTTGCGTCAGCGGGGGAGCGAACACAGCGCATTCGGCTGGGCACTGGTGTGGTATCGCTGCCTTATCATCATCCGTTCAACGTTGCTGAGCGTATTGTGCAACTCGATCACTTAACGAACGGCCGAGTCATCTTTGGAACGGGCCCCGGCGCGTCGCCGGCGGATGCGCGGACGTTTGGCATCGACCCGATCCTCCTTCGCAACCGACAGGATGATGCGCTCGGCGTAATCATTCGTCTGCTGCGTGGGGAACGGTTCAGTTATCGCAACGACTGGTTTATCCTGAATGATGCCCAACTGCAGCTTCTACCGCTACAGGAGTCGTTACCGATGGCGGCAGCCTCATCGATCAGCCCTTCAGGCATGCGGCTTGCCGGAAAATATGGAATGGGCGTGCTGTCGATCGCTTCGACCACGACCGAAGGCCTGCAGGCTCTGCCGCTCCAATGGTCGTTTGCCGAAAAGGCCGCGGCGAAGCATGGCCACACGGTCGACCGACGAAATTGGCGCGTACTTGTGGCCTTCCATCTGGCCGAGACGAAGGAACAGGCTGAACGGGAGGCGATCGACGGCCTTTGGTGGTGGCACAACGAGCTTAGAGTCCGTGTACTGGGATTGCCCGGCGCGACACGCATAGAAGATCCGAGACAACTTCTTGCCCAGGTCACCGGCGAGCGCGGTTCTGGTCTGGGTTCGACGGTGATAGGTACCCCAGATGCGATGATAAAGATGGTGCGCAGCCTCCAGAAGATAACCGGCGGTTTCGGCGTACTGCTTGGCTTCGTTCACGATTGGGCCAATCGCGAGGCTACGATGCGTTCGTGGGAATTGTTCGCACGCTATGTGGTGCCCGAATTGAACGGTCACACCCGAAATCTCAAGGCGTCGGCGGAGTATATGGCGCAGCATCGTTCGGAGCTTGTGAATGGCCTCGTTCAATCGGTGACGGCTGCCGTGGGAGAGGACGGCGTCGCGAAGGCGGCTCTCGCCATCACTCTGGGAAAATTGGGTGGTTCACAATGAAACCTAGTCGTCGTGGAGCGTCCAATATCGATGAAACGATCGGACAAGGCATCAAAAGCTGATGCCGGACGGCACGATTCAGATCAGGACGAGAATGTCGTTCTTCTTGCAATTATACCGGGGCGATGACCGGACCGAACTACGGCATGAGTTCTGGTTTGTGAAGCGCGACGTTTGTAATGCGGAAGGCTGCGGGCCGTGCAGGTGTCATCGATTGCGACGGCGACGTAAGTGCGAGGGAGCAAAGGCGGGGATCTTACGTTTCCTGCAGGATTGACCGCAGGCGCCGCGCCAAGTCAGCGAGGTGGAAAGGTTTCTCGATGATCGGAAACTCGGCTACCGCTTGATGTCGTTCCAAAACATCCCCCGCGTAGCCCGAGGTGAGCAGGATCTTGATGCCCTTGTTCAGCCGTCTCGCTTCGCCGGCAAGCTCAACGCCATTCATTCCGTTTGGCATTACGACATCGCTGAACAAGAGTTCAAATTCTTGACCACTCTCGAGCATCAGGATGGCCTCCGCACCATTCCGGGCGCAAACAATCCGATAGCCTAATTCGGTTAGTCTTGCCGATGTGACCTCCAGGATATCCTCATTGTCCTCGACCACAAGGATTCGCTCCGAACCTCCCGGGATGGCCTGCGTTTGGACGGTTTCCACCTCGGCATCAGGCATTTGTGTGGCCCTAGGTAGGTACAGTGCGACCGTGGTCCCCGCGCCAGGCGCGCTTTCGATAGCAATATGCCCGCCGGATTGTCGGACAAAGCCATAGACCATGCTGAGGCCGAGTCCGGTGCCCTTGCCGACCTCCTTGGTCGTGAAGAAGGGCTCAAAAACCCGATCGCGCACTTCGGATGGCATCCCGCAGCCCGAGTCCGTGACGGACACCCGTACATACGATCCGGGCAAACACCCGGCCACGGCTCCCTCGTCCAGATTGACGTTCCGGGTCTCGATTTTGAGTATGCCACCGTTTGGCATGGCATCGCGCCCATTCAGGGCGAGGTTAAGGAGAGCGGTCTCCAGCAGTGGCGGATCGATTTGGCACAGCCACAGTGGCTCATCGCTCCGCAGGATGACCTCGCATGCGCCTCCGACCGCTTGGCTGAGCAGCCCTTGGAATTCGGAAATCAGCTCGTTTGCGTTCACCAGTTTTGGGTTCAGCCTCTGTCGCCGGGAAAAGGCGAGAAGCTGCCCCGTCAACTTTGCTCCCCGAGCGACTGCACGCCGTGCAGCCGCGGCGAAATGCCGGGCCTTACCAATGTCTGCTGCATCCTCGATGAGTTCGAGGTTTCCGGAGACCACCATCAGCAGGTTGTTGAAGTCGTGCGCGACACCGCCAGTGAGCTGGCCGACCGACTCCATCTTCTGGCTCTGGTGGAGCTCCTCCTGCATCAGGCGGCGCGCCTCCAAGGCATGCTTGTGATCAGTGATGTCTCGAAGGAAGATTGCGAGACCTTGGCTTGAGGGGAACGCGTTGATCGCATACCAGATCTGGGTGCGTGGACAGAGCATTTCGACGAAGGCCGCGCGGTGCTCTGACGCCGCCTCCCGAATTTGTTTTACGACTTCCATGTCGGCAGCGACTGGGAAGGCTTCCGAAAGGGTCATGCCGATCAGGTCTCGGCCTTTGGCGACCTGTACCCAGGCCGGCCCGTTGAGATAGCTGATCCGCCAATCGCAATCGATGATGAGTACGCTGTCGGTCGTGCTCTCAAAGATTGTCGTGATCCGAGCCGCGGCTTCCTCGGCCTTTTCCTTCGCCTTGGACAATTCATGCTCGCGGTGCTCCAGTGCATCGGCCATGGAGTTGAACGCGTCGGCGACCCTGCCGATTTCGGATTTATCCAGGATGTTTACACGACGGGTATATTCGCCGAGCCGCCATTGGTTCGCGGCGTCGACCAGCTCGCCAAGCGGGCGATATATGAACCGTCGGGCACCTAACGATGTCAAAACCAACACCAGCGACGTGTTCAGGGCGATCAGGAGGATGTCGCGTTCCGTGTGATTTTTGATATCGGTGAAGGCCTGCGCCTTGTCGAGGCCAAAGCTGACAACAAGCCCCCCGGAATCAGCCTGCAGGGCCGAGTAACCTTCGATCCGCTCCACACCATCGACAGCGAGTATTTCGACCGCACCCCGCTCGTCCAGTTTCAAGTACTTCTCACCGGGCATCTTTGTGCCGACCAACTCGTCGTTATCGGGGTAGCGCGCGAGATAAGTACCGTTGCGGTCCGTGACGGCGAGCGCAGCTCCTTCCGGAACACCCTTTCGAGCGATGTGGTCAGCGAGCCAATCCAGGCCGAGGCCCGCTACGATGACGCCGCCCATCCGGTTATCGCTTCCATAAAACGGCAACACAAATTGAATGACCTTCCGGCCAGTTGACAGACCTGCTGAGAATTCTCCGACCGTGAAAACGCCGGTCCTCAAGACGTCCGCAAAATAGGCCCGGGCAGCGATCGTGAGCGGCCTATGGTCGCTGTTTGTATCGCAGAAGGACCGTCCATTCATGTCGGTGACAAGAAAAGTAACGAACGCCGGGAAACGCTGCCGCATTGCAGCTAGGTAAGCATTGCATGCTTGGCTGTCCCTCATCTTGATCGACGGGAGTTCTGACATTGCGATCAGGACTTGACGAATTCCCTGGACGATCTGCTGCTGTTCTGCCGCGGCGAGCTTAGCCAGGTTGAGCGCCTGATTCTGCACTTCGACTTGGCGCGCGCGGCGCAGGCCGAATTCATTGTACATTTGGATCGCGATCGTGGGCAGTAGCGCCACAGCCACCAGCACGAATAGGCGTGATAAGAGAGTCATTTTCCCAAGGCCCCAATCCCGTAACGTTCGCCCGTCGGGGGACGCCGAACTCGTCTCGATCGACGGAGAAGCGCTGTCGGCGATACGCCCGACAATCATCCTGACGGCGCGATAGGAACGTCGCGTAGGTGCTGATCTATCCCGTGCCAAACTTTACGCCATCAGACTCGGAATAAGTAGGCGCGGTGTGGCGACTCGGAGCCATCGGCGGAAAAGTTCGTTACGATCGTAATACGTCCAGCACCTAGGATGGCGGCCGATGCCACCGACGCGGCCGTGTCGATGGTCGGATCTAAGGCGACGGAGACCAGCGACGCAATCAGAAGCCCGAAGGCAAGCGCAGCCGTAGGCGCAGCGTTTCTTTTTCGCCACATCAGTTTCCCAACGCCCGGGTTTTCGCCGGATAAGCTGGAAGTCAACATGCCTGCGGTGCGGCTCACTACTTCGGGCGACACCGGGAGCCGAAATTTGTTGCCCACTCGCCTATTGACCCGCTCCGGGATTGCCAGAGGCTCCAACTCTTGAGAAGGGGGAGCCGTGCCAAGCAAGACGATGAACAGATTCCAACCCGGGTCCCGGCCCGTGCGGTTCGGATCGTTACTACTCCGAATTCGTTTGAACGCTTTCCTCGCGATTGAGGTAGGCGTGCACACGCACACCTATCTCACGCTCCTGCGCGCGCTCAGGCGCCCATGCCGCCGTCGATGGTGTGCATCGCGCCGGTCATCATTGCACCGTGCGGGCCCGCGATATAGGCGGCGAGCTCGGCAACCTCATCCGTGCGAATATGGCGCTTGATTGCCATGAAGCTGCGCACGAACTCGGCCATCGGTCCGTCAGCCGGATTCATATCGCTGTCAGTCGGTCCAGGCTGGATGCTGTTGACGGTAATTCCGCGATCGCCGAAATCGCGCGCGAGCCCACGGACCATGCCCTGCACCGCCGATTTGGTGAGCGCATACGCGGCTCCGCCCGGAAAGGGCATAAAGTCGCCGAAGACCGAGCCGATCACGATGATGCGGCCATTGTCGGGCATCTTGCGCGCAGCCTCGATCGCGGCGTGATAGGGGGCGCGGGCATTTACATCGATCATGTGGTCGATGGCGTCGGCCTCAAGCGTCAACGGATCGCCCATAACGCTCGTGCCTGCATTCGCGATGAGTACGTCGAGAGCGCCGCGGGACGCGACGGTTGCAATCAGCGCGTCACGGTCGGCGCTGTCGGTGCGGATCGCTACGGCGCGTGTCTCACCCGCAAGCGCCTCCGCGGCTTCCTTCGATCCGGCATAGGTGAAGGCAATTTTGCCGCCCCCCCTCGCGAAACGTCGGACAATCGCTGCACCAATACCCCGGCTGCCGCCGAGAACGAGAATGTTCTTGTCAGTGAAGTCACCCATAACTAGCTCCTTGAATTTGTGTACCAAGCACTACAGGCGGGCCTCGATGTCCGCTTCCGAAGACTCAGAGCGACCTTTGGGTGTCCGCCGGAGCGTCAGACGCGTCGCGACCAACTCAAAAAGGCGTGGGGCCGAGCACCTTGATAGCGAATTTCTTGGCCAGCGCGGGAAGGTCCGTCACGCCGCCTTTGGCAATGACGCGCATGGCTTCCTCAACACCGCCGGGGTAAGCAATCCCCGCGATCCGCAGCTTTGAGGTCGAGCGGTTACCCCAGGCGTGTGGAATGCCTTTGGGGAGCGTGACCATCGTCCCGGCTTCCGCATCGAATATCTTGTCGCCGAGCGCGAAGCGCGCTGTACCTTCCAGCACAAAGAGGTATTCGTCCTCATTTTGATGGACGTGCAGCGGCGTGCCGTCGCCGGGGTCCGAGACAATCTCAACCAATGAATATACGCCGTTTGTGTCGGCTGCCGACACGCGCATCAGGAAAAGCTCGCCAGGCCTCGTTTGCAACCAGTCGGCCCGCGCGTTGCGATCCGGGTGAGAAGCTGAAGTTGTCGTCTGACTCATTTTCTGTGTCCACTTTGGTTTCGAACATTGCCCTCAAGCACCGTGGCCTCGATCTAGGGAGTGCGGAAGAACCAATCTTGAAGATTCTTGCGTTTCGCGCGGTTCGGCGCCCGGTTACGAACTTGTTACCTGCAAGAAGCCAGAACGATCTTGAGCTTCTCGTCATCCGTCCAGCGTCGACGCCGGCCGGCTTCGACAACTCCCAGCCGTTCAACCCGAGTACCGTACTTATTGTTGTCCATAAGGACTGTCACGCGGCGCTCACCCTAATCGACAGGGCGGCTCTCACCGAACGAAAGCATTATTATTGGCATCCGCTATCAAGGGATGATCATCGCCTTGCGAAGACGGACAAAAAGGTCGAACCCGAACCAGCCGGCCAACCGCGCCCACATCCAGCTCCAGCGAAAGACGTCGCCGTTGACGACGTTGAAGGCATTATTGCGCGCAACCCCGGTTGTTGCGGCCCATTCCAGACGGCGGGCCAAATAACCTTGCGTCGGTCATATCGGTGAGTCCGCTCCATTGTGCAGCGGAGCCCAGGAACAGGAACGGCCGCCCGCTCTCCGATAATTTGCCTGCGATAATTTGGCAGGAAACGGCCCATTAACCCCCAATGTCCATCATTATCGCTGTCTAGTGCATAGTCGTTATCAACGAACTCACACAGGAGCCGTCGCTGATCGCAACCGGGCGACGGCCTCCTTGTTGGTTGGACCGATGGACTATCGAGCTTTCACGAACGACAGCCTCACCATGATGTATGAGAGTGTTCGCGGCGCTCTTGCGTCGGACGATGCTCAGAAGGTCGCCGGAGAGAAACCACGCTTCCAAGTTCACGAAACGTCTGGTTGGAAGGAGCATGCCGCCAATCTAGAGACCGAAATGCTCCGGCGGGGCATGTTCTTCGAGATTATTGATTGGTCCGAAGATCAGGGGCGCTTGCCCTCTGGTTCTGCTTAATGGAATGTTAATGGATCGTCGCCAACGTTAAGGCTATCGCAATCGTCGCGGCGGCGACACCCGTTTCGCTAACTATTGTCCAGACCTGCTCGGTTGGCAGTCTCTTCACAGGAGAGACCGTTATGCTCAAAGGTTGCATGATTGCTGCTTTCGCGCTGCTTTTTCTGATGCTGTGCGATCATCAGGTATCAAATGGCAAATATACTGACTCGGTTATCGTCATGGCGAAGCAGATCACGCGTTCGTTCGGCGTCTGACGTTCGTGGCGTCATGAGCGAGACAGATACTCTTGAAGCACTAAACGTCGGAAAGTGTCCGGATTGCGGATCGAACAAATTACGATCCAGGCTGCGCGTTGATATCGCCGAGCACCTGACCTGCGTGGCATGCGAGGCGCGTTTCTACGTCGCGCCGCGAGCACCGCTTGCCATGGTGTTCATTCGGCAATGACGGGCGTCGGGTGACTTCGTCAGGGGCCTTGCCAAAAATAAGCATGCTTGCAGGGGGGTTTTTCCCTCCCCCCTTTGGGATTGCTGATCCTTGCCCAAGGTCGTGCGGATGAAGGCATGCTCATGGCAACGGAATTCGATAACTTCGCGGCGCATGTGATTTCGCGCCGAGTAAGCTGCGCCCGGTGTTCACACAAACAATTCATCCGCTCACCCGCTGCTAGCAGACATTCTCAGAGGTAGTCGGCAGGTCTCGAAAGGGCCACAAGCGGACCTCAGCTGCTGGACGTCACGCGGCGGCACCAGCCGTATTCGTACGGTGTTCCATCTATCGAGCGGCGAGGATATCAGAATCCGGCAAATCGGGCGGAAGTCGCAGCGCAGCCACTTTCGAGTTCACGGTACGGTATACCGGAGCCAGCTTAGTCCCGACTGGAATTCAGCTTTCACCGAACACGATGGATCTTGATCCAGTTGATCACGGCTATCAAGCAGCCAACGCCGCCGCACGGGGACTATTAATGGGAGTGGCAAATGAAGTCGTACAACTCCTGCTGCAATCCGCCGGCAGTTGGCTTTTTGAAGGTCTTCGATCCGGTCTAAGTGACAGCGAGTGGTCGGCCTTGCGCTTTCTCGCTCGCGCAAACGAATTTTCGAGAACTCCGTCTGCTCTCACTGCTTTTCTAGACACCCACCGAAGCGCCGCAGCCCAGATTGCCGCCATCTTGCAGAGCAAGGGATTGGTAGTCCGTAAGCCTTCTTCCTACGACAAGCGCTCGATTACGCTAAGCGTTACACGTGAAGGCGAGAAGTTCCTGGAGCGCGATCCAATAAATGCTCTTCGAGAGCAGATCGTGGCGCTTGAGGACGAAAATCGATCTCAGCTACGCGACTCGCTTCGCGAAATTCTGATTCGGCTCGACGTCGCCCAGCGCCGACAAAACGCCGACGTTTGCAGTCAGTGCCTATTTTTGGTCGAAAACGACGAGGGGAAACATCGCCATTTCAATTGCCGTTTCTTTCGGCGATCCGTTGCACCAAGAGATACGAGCTTGCTTTGTACGTATTTCGAGCCGCGTCCACAGAAGAGCTTGGCAGCCAAAACGTCAACAGCTTGAAACTTCGGATCATTGCCAATACACAAACATGCCGAAGTCTGCCTTGGGATAACCGGTACCGGTACCTGGTCGCCTTCAATCCCGGCTATCGCCCCCTGGGTCGCTCCCACCCTCAGCGACAGCTGTCCACCGCGAGGGCCACAAGAGCCGTTGGGCGCGGCGCATGGTGGTCCCGCCATCCACGAGCGACGGCGTTGCACCGACGAACGACAGGTTGATCGGCGGCGTCGGGTTTTTCCGGGTCACGGCACTTTGAGCCGTTGCCGACTTCATTGGCTTCGGTAGAATCGGAATAGGGCGAGAGGGGCACGTCACGTTATGTCGGACAAGCGCGCAGAACTGGAACGCCTTAGCGAAGACGACCCGGTCTTGGCTCGCTTGCTCCGTCAGGAGTACCCCACCTCCGACGGCTACATCGACGCGCAATGGGGGCGGCACGGAGGCCCGACGACTGATCTCGATGAGCAGGCGCGGGAGCAGCGCATCATCGACCTGCTCGACGCTCTTGAGCGTCAGGACGCGGAAGCTCGGCGCGAGGGGGACGAGCTCGAAGAGCTCATCCGCGACGTGCTCTATCGGCTCAACGATGTGCGCGAGGGCAGTGCCGAGTACCGCATGATCGTGCGCCAACTCAAAGGTCTGCGCGAATGCAGTGAGCTGGGCCGCCTTATCTTTGAAGGCTTCGCCATGGGATGTCGGCCGTGGGTACCCGCTGAGGTGTATGGCTGGGAGCCGGATTAACCGGCTGGGACGCCGACGCCAGACGATGCACTGTTAACCGGTACCGGTACCTTGGTCGTTGAAATCCCGACTATGTGCCCCGGGGCCGCCCCACCCCTCATTCATTGCTGTCCAGGACCATCCGCGGCGCTTGAGCGCCTGCACATGCCTGCACGTTGCAGCACGCCAATAGCGGCCGCCATGTCCATTGGCGCCGGCAGAAGCAGCAGTGACGCGCATGTGCGAGGGCAAGAAACTGACGACGGTCGTCAGCGAACAGGCGCCGCACTCGCCACGCGCGCTGATACGGCAAAAGTGAATCGCTGCGATTCAGAAAACGCACATCGTACAGAATCTAATCGGTGGTATAGCCAAATACAGCGGTTTTTATAGAGGTATCCCGTGACTCCCGAGCGGCCCCTAGTGACTTACATGCGTGTTTCCACATCACAGCAAGGTCGTTCAGGTCTCGGTCTCGAAGCGCAACGTGCCGCGTTGCTCCACTTTGCCGAGACCGAGCGCTTCCACATCGTTGACGAATTTGTCGAAGTGGACTCGGGCAAGGGCCACGATGCCTTGGACCGCCGTCCGCAGCTCAGAGCCGCGCTGGCGCACGCGAAGAAGCACAAGTGCCATCTCGGCGTCGCCAAGTTGGATCGCCTCAGCCGCGACGTGCACTTCATTAGCGGGCTCATGGTGCATCGGGTGCCGTTTTTGGTCGCCGAACTCGGGGCCGATGTCGATCCCTTCGTCCTGCACCTCTTCGCCGCACTCGCGGAGAAGGAACGCACGCTGATTGGAACACGAACGCGGGCTGCGCTGGCGGCGGCAAAGGTGCGCGGCGTCAGGCTCGGTAATCCGGGCCTTGAGGACGCCCGGCAGCGCGCCATTCGGCAGATTCGGCAAGCCGCCGATGCCCGCGCCGTTGAGGTGATGCCCCTGATCCAGCAGATTCAGCAAACAGGAGCGACGTCGTTACGCGACATCGCTGATCGGTTGAATGCTCAAGGAGTAGCAGGCCCACGTGGGGGCGCCTGGTACGCCACCAGCGTCAAGAACGTCTTGGCTCGGAGTCTCTAGGATTCCTCGCACGCAGGCCTAGCCGACGGGCTACGATCCTGAGTCTCGCTGACCAATTCCTCGTCGTCGCAAAACTCGAAAATCACGACATCCGCGCCTCGATCTTCTGGGTGGATAGTGTAGTGACGATCTAGCGCGGCATCCGGGTCCTCGTGATAACAGCGAGGCACCGTCACAACCTTCCCCGGACGCGGCTGGCCCCAGCTCTCGATCCGGTCAACTGCTTGAGACAGTCGGTTGATGTAGGATGCGGTGACCATTGTGGACCCCCATATCTCGCGACAGCACGGCCAATCGCTGTTGAACGTCGGTCAAGACTTCCGCCTCGAGGCAGGCGCGGATCTCTTTCAGAGCATAAATGAACCGGGTCATTTCGTCGGAGGGGATCCTACCGTTCAGTCCCATGCGGTATAGCCTGGCCATCTCCCCCCGAACCCCCGCCAGCGTGTCCAACGCCATCTTGTTGCGGGGGGTTAGGACCTCGGCTTTTTGTTTCTGGCTCAATGTCATCCGGCCGGTTCATTGGGGGCCTGAAACCAATATAGCGCCATTCGTCCCGACCGGCGAATGTCTGGGTTGCGGGTAACGATGGCAAGGCCACCGCGGCTGCACCGGTGTACCACGTCCATCAGACTTGCCGCCGTGCGCCAAGCGGCGCTGGGGTTCACCGCACTGCTGCATCACATCACCGTCCTTCTGGAGCAGAGTTACTGCGCATCTGAGCAAGACTCGGCGCCAGGCGTCGGGGTTAAGCGCGGTCTGGTGCCGCTGCGGCTCCGCGTCAAGCTCCTCGATGCGCGGCCGTCCATGCTTTTCCTATCTCTTTATGACCTCTTTCGCGTAGACGATCTCGACTTGTTTGCCGCCCCCACGACGCGGCCCACCTCGGTATCGAGGGCGTTCTCCGGCACTTCGTTGCCGAGCGTCTCGCGCAGCTGCTTTTCCAGATGAGCCTTCAGGATGGACGGGCTCATCTCGGCCTTCAGAGCCTTGGCCTGGCGGCAATACCAGCCAGCCAGCTGATTGACGCGCGGCGGGTCCAACTCGGACGGCGGCGACGTTCCTCCCTCCCTCTGGCTAGATGGCGTAACCACCGTAACCGGCGTAACCACCACCTCGAAGAAGCGCTCGTATACGTCCTTGGTTGCGGTGGTGACGTTGGGTACGGCGTCTGGCGGAAGGGAGAGAGGCGGGAGGTAGCGGCGCCACGCATCGGCGAGAGGGGCGATGGGGTAGCCCTTCGCCTGCGTCCTCACGTTCGGATGGGGCCGAAGGTTCTCCGACCTCACCTCATAGTCGCGCAGGGTGACCGCGAGCTGGCTGGGTGTGTAGGCCTGCCCCTTGTTGACGGTGTGCCACGGCGCATCCTCGAGCCCGAACAGCTCCTCAAGTATCCTCTTGGTGGCAAGGCCATGCGGAATCGCCTGCGCGACCGCCACCAGGTTGTTCAGGAACACCGTGCGCAGGTCCCCCAACAATCTCAGGTTCAGGCTGACCGGCGTGTCCCGGCTCACGGCAACGAGGGCTTCAGCGGCCTCACGCGCCAATGTCGGCCACGCGCCGCCCGCCAGATCGGCCACCGCCAGCAAAGGCTCCCAGCCGTCCGCCTGACGATCCTCGACAGATGGCGGCATGACGGGTCGCGCCTCCTCGGCGTCGGCGGCCACCATGCGCGCCCAGCCGATCAAGCGTCGGCACAGGGCCGCGCCTTCCGGGGTATGAAGGCGGTGACGGAAAGGCTCAACGCGCTCGCCGCGTAGACGCCGGCGCATACGAATAATGATGCTGCGGGTCAGGATGGTGTCCGGCAGCCAGCCAATCCCGGCCAGTGCGACGGCGGCATAGCTCTCGATCTCTTCAGTCTCGACAATCGTGCCGCGAACCACGCAGCGCCCAAACTTGGCGCCGCGCCTATGACCGCTATTGATAAAGGCCCGGATGTCCTCGTGCTCCTTCGCCCTGGGACCAAAGATGGTGTCGATCTCGTCGAACAGCACGGTCGGTTGTCCCTCATCGCTGCCGGTCTTGCGGAACAGGTAGGAGGCCGACGAGTTCATGGTGTTGATGGGACGGGGCACCAATGGCTCGGTTACCTCGAGGCACCGCGTCTTTCCGCTCTCCGGCTCGGCCGACAGAAACGCAAGACGCGGCGTGCTTTCCCACGCCGACATCAGATGCGTATGCGCAATCCACAGCGTGTGCGCGATGGTGGCATGCTCAGACGGGTAACAGACGAACCGATCCAAATAGATGCGCACGTCGTCGAGCAAAGGGGCACCGTCGTGCTCGGCAACCGCGTCAATTGCGGCGTCCTCCTCCCTTTGCCTGTTTTCCCGTAACAGCCGTAACCCGCTCTTCACCAGTTCCGGGATCTCGCGGTGGCGTTCCTTCCAGCGCTTGTCGCGCGGTGCCTCCGATCTCGCCATCAGACTGCGCAGCGTATTGACCACCGCACCGGGATCGGTTCCCGCCGTAACAAGCTTGGCGGCGAGATCGCGCAAGCTGTCGTGCAGGGCATGGCCGGCGAGAATGTTCGCGTAAAGATCGCCCCAGTTGCCAGACGCCTCGCTGCCGTTGGTACTTTCGCCACCAGTAGGCGCATCACGGTGCTTGCCGTTGGCGTTGTCGTTCCTGCTGCGCTGATAGCCGTGGTTCAGCATCACCGCGGCGAGATCGTCCATCAATGCCTGCGCTTCGGCCTCGTCAATCAACGGCAACTCCGCGCGCTTGGTGTTGCCGGGATTGCCGCCGCTCCACTGGTACATTTCTTGAGTGTCGGGGTGAACGCCGTGGACGACAACTTGCTGGCCACGGCAGAGGAACTCGACCTTCTGGTTGGTGTCACCGTCAGGCGCGGTCAGCAGGACCTGTACCTTCGCGAATGGCATATCGGTGCGGAACGGAATAGCGACCTTGGGACGACGCCCATAACGCAGCAGGACCTTGCCGAGCTCACCAAACCGCTCGCGCACCAGCGCGACAGCGGCATCAACGGCGGCCTCGTCCAGAACGTCGATATCCAATGTTGGGCAATGCGCGCAGAGCATGCCGGTGTTGGTGGCGCTGGGGTACAGCCTGCTCCAGATAGCAAGATCGTCTTGGGAGACCCCGACGCGCTCCGGCCAGCCCTCGAGAACCGCCGCTTTGCCCTCCACCGGGGTCGGCACGTACCCGGATTTGATCATGTGCTGGCGTATGTCGGTGGGTGTCACGGCTGGCCTCGTCGAAATTGAGACTAGGAAAGGGCGAGGCCGAAGCCTCGCCTTCGCAACCTTGGTTAGCGGATGGGATCGTTCATCCCGCCGCTATCGTGCGCGATGGCAATCACCTCCGCGCCGGGAATGCTCCAGTCCACGATCTTGAAATACGGCTTGGATCTCATGCCGTACTTTGTCCGCATGACCTGCCATTCCAGCGACAGCAGCGGCACGACGCCGGGGCGAAGACGGCGGGCGTTGCGTACGGCGTTCTTGAGATCATCCACCGCGCTGCGTCCGCCGGCCGAGGCCGTGCAGAAGGTGTAAGCCGTACACGTATGCGGGTCGATGAGCAGCACCTCTCGCGAGTTCTGCAACGGATCGGTGGGTTTGTCGTCGGGGCCGCATTCCCACTTGCTCTCGTCGGTGTAGCCGAGTTCGTGACGATTAGGATAATGGCCATCGATCTCCGTCACGAAGTCGACGACCTTGCCGTTTTCCCACCTCTTCCAGCCTGTCCTGATACTCAAAGCGATGTAGCAGCTGCCATTGGGGATCGCCGCCTTTTCCTTGCCGGCAAACCACTGTTTGTCGTCAAAGCGCAGCAGCGTACCCTGGATCTGACGACCGGCGCCCTCGTCATCGATGGGGCTGTTCCAACCGTCATCAACGAGTGTGTAGGCCTGCATGGCAGTGCCAGCGTCAGCGTTGTTCACGTTGTCGGCCATTGTCTTTTCTCCTCTTTCCTTGATCACCAAAAGGACGGCGGCACCGCTCGTCACGGTGCCGCCGTCAGTCGTCTAGGCCGCTTCGCGCAACTCATGCAGGCATCCCTGCAGTTCGTTAAGGAACTGAACGGCGGCGTTAATCGCGACATGCGCCTCGTTCGCGCCGCCGAGATCGTCCGGGTGGATGCGGTCGGCCGCCATATCCAGACCGAAAATCAATTCGCCGATCGTCCGGTCGAGGATCGCGTTGCCGATCTTGCCGCAGAGGCTTGCAGCCCCTGCCTTCTTCGCATAGATGATACTCATCTACCTGCGCCTCCGGGCGCGCTCCGGCCCACTTGTTGTTACCTCTCGGGGGGTCGGTATTTGCCGAGATTGCAGGTGGCTTTCGACTTGCCGGTCAGGCCACCTGCTCGACTCTCTGTTTTCCGCGGCCATCTTCGATCCCTGCTCAGCCGTCTTCCGGCGTGAGCAAGCTCCGCGTGGTCATCTGGGCGCGGGAGCGCGCCGGTCAGCTACGCGGCCTCCGGCGACTGCCTTACGGGCAAGGACTTGATCCACGCCTTGAGTGCCTCGGCGGTGATGATCGTGCGCGCGCCGGCCTTCCTGGCCTCCAGGCGCCCGCGCTTGATCTCGGAAAAGATCAAGGTCCGCCCGACGCCCGCGCGATGCGCGGCCTCGTCAGGCGAGAATGCGAATATGTCGTTCATGGGTGTTTCCCGTCGTTTAGGCCGCACGTGAGCGGCCTTCTACGAACGGGGTGTACGCTTCCGCCGGCTCTTTTGGACGTGGGGGAGTTTTGAAGAAAGATTCAAATCTCCCCCATGGGCCCGTGCAGTCGAGAGGGCCCGCGCAATCGTCTCCGGCTTGTAGGGCCTGCCGCGATTGAAAATACGCAATTCCTGCAGCGTCGCCTGAACAAATCTGACGTAGGGGCCGCCGACGACTTGATCGTCGCTTCGACTGCGGCGCGCAGGACGATTGAAGTGCCGCTTATAGATGGCCGTGAGGTAGACACCGGCGAGCCAGTCGAACGGACTGAGCTTTTCTAAACCCAGCTCGGCCATCGTTCTCCTTGCCGCTTCGGTTGCCCACGCAGGCTCCTCGATCGGCGTGTTGTAGTCCGCTGCCGCTGCGGTAATGAGCTTCACGACAGTTCGGGCGTCAGGGTCAACGTCAGCCAGCGCACGCAATATAGCAACCCACGCATCTTCGTCTGCAAGACGTGAACTCAGCTTGCGTGCCGCCTTCTCAATCTCGCCGACCTTTTCTTTCCGTTTGGGCAAATCCGCCAACTTCTTCCGAGTAACGTACCAGGTGCGCGCCCAGTCCAAGTCACGACACAGTTCGGCGACGTCCAGAACAGTTGCGATCCCGGTTTCGGAGATGATTGCCTTGACTTGGTTCCGCCAATCGTTCGATGGCTCCGGGAATTTTCCGCGAACAACTGGCACGACCAATTACCCCTGAGCGCGTACGAATGGCCGCACGTCCCGGTCTTCCGATAACCCATGCCGAAGCGTGTCGAGATAATCCGCCCACACCTGCATCATTGCGATCCGTTCGCCCCAAAATTCGGCGGCGTGCATGTAGGCGCGGCGAACGTCGTTCTCTACCATGTGCGCAGCTGACGCTCGATCGCGTCCGGATTCCAGTGGACCATCTCGTTGAGCAATGTCGATGCGATCGCCTGGAAGCCCGACGCGGTCCGAGAGTTTCGCTGGGGCTCGCTCAATTTCGACGACGAGAGACTTACCGGCGAGGCCGCACTCTTTCAGGTGCTTGGACGGGAGGATCACATTCCATTTTCCCATGTCCGGCTCCTGCGTTTCTGACCTGGCACCCGAAGTGGTGTATCATCACCACCAGGTCACTCGCCCTTGGCGCGGGCAACTCGCCAACAGCGCCGGTGAGACCTTTGAATACTACCTCAACGAGATTGACGAAACCATGGTCAGCCTCACAATCCGTGTTACCGCGGCGATTGAACGCGAAATGTTCTCCAAACTCGTTACTTTCACAACCGGTGCGTTCAGCCAAATCGAAGCAGCGGTAAGACGATTCGTGAATCCGCGGGCGATCCGCCGCCGCTCGGAGATCAACCTTGAACAGCGAGAACGGTAACGCGGGGGCGCTGAGGCGGTAGCTTTGGGTTGTCAATACGTGCCGCCAGGACGTTGCCATGAGTACCGGATGTTGGCGCATCAAACCTCCCGGGCCTGAGGGGAAGTTCGTAATGACCGCAGCAAGGCGAACACCCAACGAGACAAGCGTTGATGCGGCGCGCAGGTCTGGTCCTCGCCGCATGCTCAACGAGAAGCAGGTGCTGGCGATCGTTCCCGTTTCCAGAACTACAATTTTTCGACTGGAGAAATCCGGCCGCTTCCCCAAATCGACCTACATCTCCCCGAACCGTCGCATCTGGTTTGAGGACGAGATCGTGGCGTGGCAGAATGCTGTCGATGAATTCAACCCGCATCGGGCTCGGGGCAAAGGACGTCGCCCGCGTACGGCTGGGGGCAAATCGAACGCGCGCTTCTCGCCGTAGTCTGGGAACCTGAGCCGCTTACGGCTTGGTTACCCTTGGGAAGACCAACGATCGATCGTCGAAGTCCTGAACCGGAAGTTTGGCGCTGCCGACGGCTTGAGGCGGTTGCGGCTTCGACGTCGCGAGCCCAGTCGTCGTCGAATGGGTGAAATGCAAGCCCGATCGCATCAACCCGGACCCTATTCCGAGCAGAGCGACGAGCACGAGTGCCGACATCATCATCTTCATGGCAAGCTCCATGCGATTGAGAGTTTGCGCCCAACGCTCCGTGTACGGCGCGCACCACAAGCCGAGTGTGAACCGCCTCACATCTCTCGAAGGCGTGATCATTGTCGTGCCGTTATCGCGGCGACCAGTTCGCCGGGCTCCGATCTCGGCGCGCAGCGCTATGCAATCGCTGCCTTGTCTTCCTTGTCCGCTCCGCGCATCACGATCCGCAGCGCGTCATCCGGTAATGGCCGCTGCAATGCCTTGGCCTCGTCCCACGCCGCGCGCATCCAGACATCGCGCTCCTCATCGGTGGTCAGGATCACCGGCATCGCTTTCGGATCGATCGGCTCGACCACCGCATTCGGCGCGGTTGTCAGGAAGCCATAGACCTGATGCGGTCCTGGCACCGGCTTCGACTTGGTGCCGCGATCACCGTTGAACGTCGTCCGGATGCCAGCGAAGGCGAACAGCAGACGGTCCTCGTTCAGCGCGAACCACACCACATCCTTTTTCTTAATCCCTGCTGTCCCAGCTTCCGGACAAGCAAAAGTTTAATAAAATTTGCCACTTAACTCTAAATCAGGTTCCAGATTTTCAGTTCAGTTGAAGGGCGTATGGTTGCTTTCATTAAACCATGCGCTTCCGTTACGTACCAAAAGCCAGCGCGGCCAACGTACCGAGGACTGCACATGAACAAGCATCCTACCGAAGGGCTGCTCTTTTTTGATGGCAGCCAGAATTTGCGTGTCATTGCTTGCGATGTCAGCCGAACCGGCGCCGTCGTCCACTCAGACCGGCTCGGCCTGCTACCGATCGATTTCTACATCACGTTCGACGACTTTCTGACGGTGGCAAAATGCCGGCTCACATGGCGCTATCGCGACGATTTCGGCGTCGTTATCGACCGCTGGCTAGATCTGCGTCAGTGGATCGCGGGCAACCAAGCAGGATAAGGCGGATCGCATCGGCCCCGGCGGACAACCATGAAAAAACCGCCGCGCGATTATGTTCGGGCCTCGATCAGAAGCGCTGCTGCGCCGGTGTACCAGCCGTGCTCGCACGGCGACCAGCGAGGGCCGACAGTGGTTGGTTATGCATCCACCGACGGCCATTTTCTGATGGGCATTTCGTTGTAGCGCGCGTGGTTCAGCTCCTCGGCGGTGAACAAATCGCATGTCCAAGCGCCGCCCATCCATGGGCTGTTGGCTCCATCATTACCCTGCGGTCACTGATTTTCCGTCCGTACTCGATCAACCCGGCGCGCCAAAGCCACCACACCGACCGTGTACTGCGGCCCTCCCGATTCACGAAGCCGAACGAGAACACGTGGGGGTCATGCGTGACTTCGCCTCGCGCGGCGGCTTCCAGTGCGCTTCGCTGCGATTTGGTCAGCCCTATGTCGTCCGGAGGTTCCTGCGCCATCGCCCAACATTGCCGTCCCGAAGGAAACTATGCCGCAAACCATTGCTAATGATGGTCCACTTTTGAGCGTAGGAACTCAGGGCAAAGGTCAGCCCCGGCGCCGGGGCTGGAAGGCGCCGGAGACGGCCGCTGCCTCGCCCGCCGCCGGAGAGATCTTTGGAGGAGGACATCCGTCAAGGACGGGGCCGTTGAAACGCTGAGATAAGTAGTCGTCGTCAGCAAGTGCAGTTTGTGCCATTCGGCGTATCAACAACGGAAAGGCCATTGCCGCTAATGGATACACGGGAACCGGTGTTGCGAGGCGAGATTTCGACCATAATGTGTGCGGGCGAATTTGCCGCTTTTTGCAAAGGATGGCTCGAGACCCATGGGGCGCTGGAAAGTAAGTTGGACCGAGCAAGAGATCGAAAAGCTCAAATTGCTGGCGGGCACCATGCCGCTCTCGCTGATCGCCAAGGAGCTTGATCGCACCACGGGCGCTGTGCTGGCGAAGGCGACGGCAAAAAAGCTCTCGATAATCGTGCACACACGTAGCGGTCGGGCCTGAGCCCACGCGCCGCAGATTCATTTGGCTGGGGAGGTATGGGCGTGGATCGGGAACGTCAGCGCGGATTGGACGCAGGCCGGCGTTGGGCCAAGGTTGCGACCGCGCATGAGATTGCCACCGTGGTCAGCGGATCGTTCGACGACGTTTGCCGCATCATGCCGCCCGATGTATCGGACCACTTCGTTGGCGGTTTCCGTGAGGGGGTGCTCCACGTCTGGCGCGGTGCGTGATTTACCTGCAAACAATTGGAGCGCGGTATCAAAAGACAAATCTGACGCCGCACGTAGTCCCGTGCCGCCACACTACATGGCAGCGCCTCGTCGTCTTGAAGCCATCCAGCGACAGATCGAAATCGCGAGAAAACACGTAGAATGGGCAGTGAAACTTCGCCCCCTGATCGTTCACGTCCTTCACCACGCAGCCATGAACGCCGTCAATTCCGTCAAAGTGAATCATCGCGGGTTGGTTGATTTCAATGCGCGCCAATGCTCGCCGCTCAATCATAGGACCAACTCCAAACGTCATCGGATCAAAAATTAACGCGATAATCGGCGCAGACTATCGCGACGATTTGGATTTAAAAGTAAGAGACCATAACTTTTTAAAATTGTACGAGGTCCAAATCTTTCCAAACGTGTGCGCGCGTGGTCCCCGCGCGATCTTGTGCATGTTTCGCACCCGGCAAACCAATCCAGCCGAGACGACGAGTGGCGCGACGGCAGGACGTAGTCAGCGCGAGATCAAACGATTGGATGCCGTCAAAACGGTGCCAGCAATGCCGCCTTAGCCACTCTTACCGGTGAGGACCTGATCTTGAAACGTAGGAGAGTACGTCATGCCGCCGACCGATCAGTCGCGAAATCATGTTGGCGAACTGAACGAGAGAAAGAATTGCGAGGAATTCCAAAATCATTTCAAAAAGCCTCCGGGTTCGAAAATTCGCTGTTGTAAAACACGCCCCAGCCCGGAGACCGCAAAACTAAAACTGTTTGGTGCGGCGTAAACGCAAAATAGAACGCTTCAACGAAGAAACAATAAATCAGTTGCTTTTCGGCAACAGCACGAGGAGATTGCAGCGTTCTCGTAAACACGCTGTTATTTGCCGCTGGTCGCCAACATGCGCCAGCATCATCCGTACCGTTCGTCGAGTGGTGGGCTCGCCGCACTTGTCGGCCATCTCCTGACAAACGCGAGCGATCTCGCCGCGCACCTGGAACACCACCCGCTCGATGCTGCGCCGGATCGTAAGGAAGCCATGGAATTCGCCTGCGAGCTGCTGCACACCAGCAAGGCATTCCACAGCATGGTCTGCAATCGGCTCGAAGTGATCTGCCATGAAGACCTCGACACCATCGCGGCGCCATGGGTCGTGCCGTTCGTCGCGACGGCGCTGGCGCAGTCCAGAGAGCGCTACAGCAGCAAGATCGGCGAAGCACGGCTGATGGTGGGCAACTGCATCAGGATCATGTGCAGGGCTCCCAAGAGCCGTGCTGGGTGCCACTGCCGCGATCGGGCTGCGGTTTCAACTCGAAGGCTACGTTCCGGCTGTTCCAGATTTCGCCAACGATCAGCACACGCTGGCGGGCCACAAGCTGGGCCGTGGTCTCGATCACTTCCGCAGCGAAGGCGCGAAGCTTGTGCCGCCGCCGGTCGATGATGATCCCTACGAGGACGAAGTCTACCGGCTGTGGGCGATCAAGCAGCGCGGCAGGCCCTGAACGTCCCGTCCGGCCTAAGGGCCGACGTAGAAGCAAGTCGCGTTTTGGCCCCGCGGAAGTAGTGCCGCTTTGGCGTCGGTTTTGACTTGAAGCACGCGCTCTCAGTCGCAAAGCTGCCCGTCGGTGACACTCCTTAGCCTTGACTTACATAAAATAGACGCGTCACCTCGGTCGGAGAGGGCCAATACTGCCATCGCGCGGGCACCGGCGGCATAACATTCGTAACCGGAGTTCGCGATGCAGGTCAGAAACAACGTACTTAACCCCAATTCCAACGAACATCGCTTAGCCGTCCTTGCAGGCGAGCAGATCTTTAGCGAGTTCAAGTATCGTAGGGGAAGGGAAATCTTCGGCGAAGGACATGAGACTGGGCATGTCTATCAAGTCCTCTCTGGAGCGGTTCGATGCTTTAGGCGGCTCCCTGATGGTCGCCGCCAGATCAAGTCATTCCACTTGCCGGGTGATATGTTCGGGTTCGAGAATGGTGCTAACCATCGGTTCTCTGCCGAAGCTGTTGTAGAGACAAGGGCCGTTTTCCTGAAGCAGCGCAACCTTCTTGACGCATTCGCAAATCAAGAAGGGGGCAGAACCGGCTTGCTCCGCCTTGTTACAGAAAGTCTTCAACACGCTGAGAACCACATGCTTCTCTTAGGACGAAAGACCGCGCGCGAGAAAGTGGCGGCATTCATCCTCGAAATGGACGAGCGGCATGCGCATCCGGACGTGATCGTTTTGCCGATGGGCCGCCGCGATATTGCAGACTATCTCGGATTGTCGCTTGAGACAGTAGCACGGGCCTTTTCGAGCCTTCAGGACGACGGCGTGCTGCGGCTCATCGGCACAAGCCATAAACAATTTATAATCCGACGTCGTGCTGAACTCGCGCAGCTTGACGCATAAGGTCACCGCTTCCAATAGTGGGCAATCTCTACAGCGAATTCGGTTTTTGGCCCTTCTGAGCCAATAAGCAGGCTGCACTGACGGTCGGACGGGCTCGGACTTCTACGATGTCGGACGACGGCATTGCGCCACATCGCGCACCACCTTTGTGTACCGACCTGCATAAAATTTAGTTCGCGATTGCGCGATTGCAAATATCCTCAAAGGTCGCGGTCACGCGGTCCCCGCAGGTTCCCACGCGTTCGGAAGGACCCAAAACCGATGAGGGCATCCACGTTACCGAAGCGCGACGGGAAAAATAGGTAGGTACTGCAAAAGGGAGGAAGATGTGCCCTCAAACAGGGAGAGGCATCAATGCCCACGGTTGAACAATGCAGAGCCTACGCTGCGGAACACAAGCTCTTGGGAGCGGATGCGAGGAATTCAGCCCGCCGATCCGCCATGCATAAGAACATTTCCAATAACTGGACAGCGAGCGCACCAACTTGAGAGCCTTGCGATCATCGAGAAGGAAGGAAAGTAGGCCGCTTGGGGCAAGCGAACTATTCAGAACTGGTCAGCAACTCTGTCCACTTCGTGACACGTTCGCAACAGCAAGCTACAAACTGTAATTGCGCTTGTCGTTCGCCACACTTAAGGCAATCCACGCTCTCACCGTTCGTCAGTCATTGCTGAAGTCGCGGCTCCTCGAAGGGGGAAACGATGAGTTCTGGGGACAGCATCAGGCGAGCCAACGTCGATACAAATGCGCAGAAAACTCGCGCGACCAAACCGGCAAGATATTCGGACCGCTTCAGAACCACGCATCAACCGGAAAATGCTTCCGGAGCAACTCGGTTGGCCTTGAGAGGTCTGCGCAGGGGTGAGGTCCGCGCGCATCTGGTGGCCACGACGGCAGTCGCGGCGCTGCTCGCTGCGACATCCGCACACGCGCAGAATGCGGATTGGCTGATCAATCCCGGCTCAGGAGATTTCAACACCGCCGGCAACTGGAACCCTGCCACGGTGCCGACCGGCACCGCGTCCTTCGGGTTCTCCACGATCCCCAACCTGACGTTCAACTCGGGTGCCGCAAACAGCGTCGGCGCTTTTATCTTCAGTAATTTGGCGCCGGTCTATACGTTCAGTCTCGCTCCCTTGAGCAGCCTGACATTTACCGGCGCGGGCATCTTCGCTGCTCCGAACGGCGTGCAAATTACCACTTCGCCCCTAAGCAATTTGGTGTTCACTAACAACAGCTCAGCGGGCACTTCAGTGGGCGCTGCCGCCACCACAATTACCAACGCCGGCAGCGTGACTTTTGCTGGAAACAGCTCGGCGGGCACCGCTACGATCGCGAACAACTTTCAGTTAATGTTCACAAACAGCAGCACGGCGGGCAACGCCACCATCACCACGAATGGTATAACGACGTTTTCGGGCAACAGCACCGGCGGCAACGCGCAATTGATCGTCAACGCTGGGGGGGAACCTCACTTTTGAGTTCACGACGGGGCCAAATGGCGACAATCAGATCACAGCCGGATCGATCGCGGGCGCCGGCAATTACATACTTCCCGGTAAAACACTGACAGTTGGCAGCAACAATCTATCGACCGAAGTCAGCGGTGTGATCATCGGCGCCGGCGGCTCGCTGGTCAAGACGGGCAGTGGCACGTTAGCGCTGTCTGGCACCAATACTTACACCGGCACAACGACGGTGAACGCCGGTTCGCTGTTGGTGGATGGTTCGATCGCATCATCGAGCCTGACCACTGTGAACTCAGGCGCTGCGCTCCACGGTAGCGGCACCGTAGGCCCGGCGAGCATTAACGCGGGCGGCTTCCTCGTTCCCGGTCCGGTGGGGACGCCGGGCAGCATAAACGTCGCCGGCAGCCTCGCGTTTCAATCCGGCGCGTTCTACATCGTGCAGGTAAACCCCTCGACGGCGTCGACCACCAATGTGACCGGCACCGCTTCGCTCGCGGGGACAGTGGGGGCCGTTTTTGCACCTGGGAGTTATGTCTCGCGCCAATACACCATTTTGACGGCCGCCGGCGGGCTCACCGGCACGTTCGACGCGCTCGCCACCTTCGGCTTGCCGGCCGGCTTCGGGGCGCGACTGGCCTACGTCGGCAACGACGCAATACTTAATCTCAAGGCCCAGCTCGTTCCCGATCCTAACCCGCCAATACCTATACCACCCATACCGGGTGGACCGACGCTGCCGCCGCCCCCACCGGTCTTCACCGAGAACCAGCTCAACGTCGGCCGTGCCATCGACAACTTCTTCAACAACGGCGGTGCGCTGCCGCCGGCCTTCGTGCCGCTCTTTGGCCTCGCCGGCAGCAATCTCACCAATGCCCTCGATCAGATCTCCGGAGAAGCTGCGACCGGTGCACAGACAGCCGCATTCCAGCTCGGCAGCCAGTTTCTCAACCTGATGCTCGATCCGTTCGTCGATGGTCGATGCGGTGTTAGCCGCACTGACTATCCAGCGCTCGGCCTCAGGCCCGACTGCGAGCCTCGGCCGTCGGGACCAGCTCTTGCCTATGCCTCGATGTACACCAAGGCACCCCCGGCGCCGGCGCCGATCTATGAGCCGCGCTGGACGGTGTGGGGTGGCGGCTATGGCGGGGGCAACAAGACCAGCGGCGATCCCGTGATCGGCAGCCATGATCTTTCGACACGCACCGCGGGTTTCGCGGGCGGGTTCGACTACCGCCTTGCGCCCAATTCCGTGGTGGGCTTTGCAATCGCCGGTGGCGGCACCAATTGGAGCCTGTCGCACGGGCTTGGCGGTGGTAGAAGCGATGCCGTCCAGGCTGGCATTTACGGCGCGACCCGCTGGGGCGCGGCCTATCTCGCCGCGGACTTCGCCTTCACCAATCACTGGATGTCAACCGACCGCTTCGCCTTTGGCGGCGACCATCTGACGGCTGACTTCAACGCGCAGAGCTACGGCGGGCGGCTGGAAGGCGGCTATCACTTCGAGACGCCGTATGTCGGGGTTGCGCCCTATGCGGCGATCCAGGCGCAGAGCTTCCACACGCCGAGCTACGGCGAAATCGGCACCATTCCCAATGGCTTTGCCCTCGCGTTCGGTTCGCGCGATGCGACCGACACCAGGAGTGAGCTTGGTGCGCGCTTCGACCGGTCGCTGGCGCTCTATTCCAACGCCGTGCTGACGTTGCGCGGCCGGCTCGCGTGGGCGCATGACTGGGTGAGTGATCCCACCCTCATGCCGGTGTTCCAGGCGCTGCCGGGGGCGAGCTTCATCGTCAACGGGGCGATCCCCCCGAAAGATTCCGCGCTGACGTCGGTGGGTGCGGAGCTTCGGTTCGTCAACGGCATCAGCCTGCTCGCCAAGTTCGACGGCGGCTTCGCCTCGCACTCATCCACCTACGCTGGCACCGGCACGATCCGCTACAGCTGGTAACAACGGCCCGCCACTTCTCGGGCAGGGACTTCAACTTATGGGCCCTTGCCGCCTACAAGTGGTTCGCGTCCGCTTTCAGCGGATAAGCGGTCTAGGGCCTATTGGGGCCCGGCCATCTCACCCGCGGTTCGCTTCGTCATTCAGAGATCTGAAAAACGTCTTGTTCTGCAAGAGATTGTCTCATCCACGGCACCCGAAAATTAGTGCTGGACGCCAGGACCACACGGTTTTGCCGTACGCACGGCCCGCCATTTCGCCGCAGTTTTTCCAGCCCTGTCGACGGAGCCGGAAACTTACAGACGAGACGAACCTGACAGCGCCGCTCATCCGGCACGAAGTCTTGGGCTCACGGAGAGCAATCCGCCCTACCCGCACTTCTCGCGCCCAACGCTGCCGCGTCCACCGCAACCCGGCTCGCGACAGTGACGACACAAGATCGCCCCTCTTGGTGAGCCGGGATGGGCAGCATATGCGCCAATTCCGAATTTCGGTAAAGTGGAATATTTTCGCCCGCGCGGCTTGACGCCCTCTCGGGTGTTTTGCCCGTCGGGCAACGAGAGCTCGACGCGAAGCGCCGCCCGATGACAGGCTCCGCGCAATCCGGGAAAGGCGTGGGCGCCGGACGAGCGGTCCCGGATCGGGCTGCGCTCCATCCGGGCGACCGATCACCCGCGCCCGCCCGGCAGTCCGCCTTCCGCCTTGTATGCATTATCCCAGTTGCCATCCCCGCGGACTTCGCTTTACATGCCGGCAACTCGCCCGCGGATGACGGCCGGGGCTCAAAAATCCCACACATTTTCAAAGGGACGGAATATGGCGCGTAACATCCTGATTCTCGGGGCTTCCTACGGTTCCCTGCTGGGCACGAAGCTGCTGATGGCGGGCCATAACGTGTCCCTGGTCTGCCGCGCCAAGACCGCTGAGCTGATCAACCGTGACGGTACCGAGGTGCGCATCAAGCTGCGTGACGAGGCGGTGCACCGGGCGATCTTCTCGCGCGACCTGCCCGGCAAGCTCGACGCGGTGACGCCGGGCAATGTCGACCTCTCGCGCTACGACATGGTCGGCCTGGCAATGCAGGAGCCGCAATACACCAACCACACGGTCCGCGTTCTCATGGTCAAGATCGCCGCGGCGAAGCTGCCGTGCCTGTCGATCATGAACATGCCGCCGCTGCCCTACCTGAAGCGGATCCCGTCGCTTGCCGACATGGATCTCGAGGAGGCCTACACCAATGCGCAGGTGTGGGAGCGCTTCGAGCCCGGCCTGGTGACGCTGTGCTCGCCCGACCCGCAGGCCTTCCGTCCGCCGGAAGAAGCCGCCAACGTGCTTCATGTCGGCCTGCCGACGAATTTCAAGGCATCGGCCTTCGCCGACGAGAAGCACAACAAGGTGCTGCGCGAGCTCGAAGCCGACATCGACGCGGTGACGCTCGACGGTCACGACGTGCCGGTGAAGCTGAAAGTGTTCTCTTCGCTGTTCGTGCCGCTGGCGAAATGGTCGATGCTGCTGACCGGCAACTATCGCTGCATCACGCCGCACGAGCCGCAGTCGATCCGCGACGCCGTGCACGGCGATCTCAAGCGTTCGCAGACGATCTACGATCATGTCGACGCGATCGCCCGCCGTCTCGGCGCCGATCCGCAGGACCAGGTGCCGTTCGCGAAATACGCCAAGGCCGCCGAAAGCCTGCTCAAGCCGTCATCGGCCGCGCGCGCGGTCGCGAGCGGCGCGCCCTTCATCGAGCGCGTCGACCTGCTGGTGAAGCTGATCTCGCATCAGCTCGGCGCCCCCAATGCCGAGATCGACCGCACGGTCGAGACCGTGGACCTGAAGCTGAACGAGAAGATCGTGCAGGGCGGATCTGGCGCGCAGTAGCAGCGTGCCGGCGCTGCCGTCATAGGTCGCGCCGGCCTGCACTGATCGAATTGTCGATGCAGATCGGATCGCCCCTGAGCATGGGCTTACAATTTGGCCCAATACGGGCGATCCTGCTCAGCAGTCCGTTTGCGTAAATCCCGCATACATGCGACTGCTAGCCGTCACGCGAGCGCCGATTTCCGCAGGTTCCGGGGCAGCGCGATGGCCGGATCGAAGGGCTGAAGAACAAGTAGAAGACGATGGATCAGACGGCGTTGCAGGTCGCTCGCGCGGTGGAGGCCGGCGCGACGACGATGAAGGGGATCGTTGACGCGACCGGATTGTCCCGCCTCAAGGTCGAGCGCGCGCTGAGCACGCTGGAGAAGCAAAAGCTCCTGGTCCGCGACGGCCAGGGTTTTCGCGCGACCGGCCTGCCGAAAACGGCGCCGCTGACCCGGCAGTGCGGATCGTGCAACGCCTGCTGCGATATCCTTGAAGTGGCCGCCGTCGACAAGCCGGTGAACCAGCTGTGCAGACACTGGCAGACGGGAACCGGGTGCACCATCTACGACCGCCGCCCGCAGATGTGCCGGTCGTTCGTCTGCGCCTGGCTGCAAGGTCATCTCGATGATGCGTGGTTTCCGGCGACGTCCGGCATCATCGTGCATTTCAGCCAGGACGCGGTCAACGTGACGGTCGACGACCACTGCCCCGATCGCTGGCGCGAGGAGCCTTATTTCAGCAAGCTCGTCGAATGGTCGCTGAACGGGATCAGGCGGATCGGTAACCGCGGCTACGCGACCCTCGTGGTCTCCGGCGAGAACCGGTTCCTGCTGCTCGGACGCACCATCGTTCCCGAGCCGACGCTGTTCGGAACGGCGTTCCTGCCGCTCACCACCGACACCTTCCGGTTCTGGCGCGCGACATCGCCCGAGCATCTGCAGCGGCTGCACGAGCGCATCGCCGAGATCGAGCGTATCCGGCAGGAATTCGGCTCCTGTGCGATCCCCGAGAACGAGGACGACGATCCGCAGGCGCCCTATCGGCCCGCACTTTTACGGCAATCGAATCACGCCTGAACTCCGCCGTGGGCAACACCGCATGATTCGCACGGTGCCGCTCGACGCGCCCCGGCCGGGTTGATAAGCCCCACTCCGCGAATGATGGGGACTTGAGTCGGGGACATGACAGTTGCGATCGAGATGGGGCAGACCACGGCAGGCGCCGCGGCCGCCATGGACCTCGAGGAACTGCTGGCGACCCGGCTCCTGGTGCAGGGCAATTCGGGCTCCGGCAAGTCGCATCTGTTGCGGCGGCTGCTCGAACAGAGCGCGCCCTGGGTGCAGCAGGCCATCATCGACCCCGAAGGCGACTTCGTCACGCTGGCCGAGCAATTCGGTCATCTGGTGATCGAGGCCGAGGATCACACCGAGCGCGGCCTTCAGGTCGCCGGCGAGCGCGCGCGGCTGCATCGCGTCTCCACCGTGCTCAATCTCGAAGGGCTGGACGCCGAGAACCAGATGCGGCGTGCCGCGGCGTTCCTCGGCGGCCTGTTCGACGTCGACCGCGATCACTGGTACCCGATGCTGGTGGTGGTCGACGAGGCGCAGCTGTTCGCGCCGGCGGTCGCCGGCGAGGTCTCGGACGAGGCGCGCAAGCTCTCTCTCGGCGCGATGACCAATCTGATGTGCCGCGGCCGCAAGCGTGGCCTCGCCGGCATCATCGCGACCCAGCGCCTGGCAAAACTCGCCAAGAACGTCGCGGCGGAAGCCTCCAATTTCCTGATGGGCCGGACCTTCCTCGACATCGACATGGCGCGCGCCGCCGACCTGCTCGGCATGGAGCGGCGGCAGGCCGAATCCTTTCGCGATCTCGAGCGCGGACAGTTCATGGCGCTCGGCCCGGCGTTGTCGCGACGCCCCCTGCGTTTGCATATCGGCCCGACCGACACCCACGCGCGCAATTCCACGCCGCGGCTGATGCCGATGCCGGAAGCCGCACTCGAGGATATGCGCGCCGTCATCCTGGCCGCACCGCCGCCCGATGCCAGCCGCCCGCAGCGCCGGCCCGCGCCTGATCTGCTCGAGCAGCTCCGCGCCGCGAAGGCGGCCGCGCCGGAGATCCGGCCTGAGGTGGCCGAGGTGCCGATCAGCGCCGAGGAGCTCGCCGAGCGGCGCGAGCGCGTCGATCGTACGCTTCGCGCCGTGCTCGCCGAGCCCGATGCCGGCTTCCGCGCCGTCGGCGTGCTCTATCAGGAGTTCGTGGTTCGCTGCCGCATCGAGGGCCTCGGCTCCGCGGTGCCTGATCTGAACGAATTCCGCCGCATGCTGACGCGCGCGCGCGCCGGGCTCGGCGCCGAGCATGCCGAGGACGATGTCTGGCAGGACGTGTCGCTGCGCGCCTCGATCCTGCCCGACGACATGCAGGGCGTGTTCATGATGATCGCACGCGCGGCGAAGGAAGGCTGGCCCTGCCCCGGCGATGCCGCGATCGCGCGTGCCTACGGCTCGCATTCGCTGCGCCGCGCCCAGCGCCTGCTCGGCTACATGGAGGAGCAGGGCCTGATCGTCTGCCAGCTCGACGGCGCCGGCCGCCGGATCGTGACGCTGGTGGAGCTGGCCTGGGCCACCGCGCCGGGCGATCCCAACGGCGACGATCTGCCGGCGGAGCCGGTTCCGAGCGCGGCCTCGGCTTGAGATCGCCTAGAACGTCCCGGCGACAGTCAGGCGAAAGCTCAGCGGCTCGACCGGGTGCAGCACGTAATCCATCACGCCGTTCTGGCAGACCGCCGTCGGCGCGACGCCGCCGGTGCAGAGATTGTACAGCGTGTCGGTCTTGAGCAGCGAACCGTAGGCATAAGTGATCTGGTTCGCCTGCGTGTTGAAGAGATTGAGCACGTCGAGCTGGATGCGCCAGCCGTTGTCGATGCGATAGCCGAGGCGGCTGTTGAAGATGCTGGTCGCGGACGAGCGGAACGCATTGTCTTCCGTCAGCGGGCTCGACGCCAGATAGCGCCAGCGCAAAGCCCCAAACCAGCCGGTCTTCTCGCCGAGCGTGATGCCGACTGATGCCACCATCGCCGGCGCGTTCGGAATGTAGTTGCCGGGCGCGTTGCCGATCTGCGCTTCGGGATAGCCCGCGAGCGAGGCGTAGACCTCCGCCTGCTCGCTGTCAGTGCCGCGGAAGCGCGCATGCGTCATGGCGAGATCGGCATCGATGTCGATCCACGAGCGCGGGCGGTAATGATTGGTCCACTCGAAACCGTAGCGGCGGCTGGCGCGGGTCGCCGAGGTATCGCCGGCATCGCCGGAGAACAGGATCTCGGAATCCTGATCGAGGATGAAGAGGCTGAACGAGGTGTCGAGGCCGGGCACGATCTTGCTGCGGACGCCAACCTCCGCGCCCCTGGTACGCACCAGCAGCGGCGACGGCGTCAGTCGCGTGGCGGGATCGCTCGGATCTTCCGTCGTGGTCGCGCCGCGCGCGTCGTTCGAGTGCATGCCGGTGCCGGCGCCGAGGAAGAATTCGGTCTGGTTGAACGGGCCGAGCGCCACGCGGAATTTCGGGCTGCCGAGCGCGGCGTCAGTGCGGCCGGAATTGTTGGCATTGAACAGCGAGGTGACGTCGGCCGCATAGTAGTCGCCGCGCAGGCCGACAGTGGTCCTCAGCCAATCAGTCCAGCGCACGGTGTTCTCGGCGAAGACACCGACGCTGCCCTCGCCGACCTTGTCGCTGCGAATGCTTGAGAGGAAGCCGCGCTGGAACGTGTTGCTCAGCGCCAGATCGATCGAATCATAGCGCGATTGCAGGCCGATCGTGGTCTGCATCGGCAGGCCGGCGAACGAGCCGTTCAGCGTGCGCGAGATGTTGGCGCCCGCCATCAGGCGGTCGTCGTGCTGGTGGAACTGGTCGCCGAGCACGGGATCGCTGAGGAAATAGGTGAAATTGTTGAAGAGGTCGAGCTGGCTCTTCACGACGTAGGCGTTGGCCTTCCACGACCCCACATCGTCGCTCTGCGCGATGCGGCCGGAGAGCGCAAAGCGGTTGGTGTTGCCGCCGTCGCTCGGATCTTCCGAGCCGAAGCGGTCGATAAAACCGGCGGTGATCGCACGCTGCGGCACCTGGTCGGTCGAATTCCATTTGTTGGCATAGGCCATGCCGGCGATGGTCAGGCCATCCGTCGCGGTGCCCCGGCTGTAGCGCACGAGACCGTTCAGCTTGCGCACGTTGTCCGGATTGTCCCAGGGGCCATTGTAGGTGCCGATCTCGCCGGCGACGAGCAGCGAACCGTCACCGACTTTCGCTGAGTCCATGCCGAGAAGACGACGATAGCCAAAGCTGCCGGCGGTCACCTGCGCGAGGCCCTTTTCGGTACGGTCGATCAGGCCGATGCGCACGCTGCCGACAGAGGCGAAATCGCTCTCGTCGGCGAAGTACGGCCCCTTGCGCGCATCCATCGCGCTGATGGTTTCCGGGATCAGCCAGTTGAGATCGGCATAGCCCTGGCCATGCGCGTGGGTGCGCATGTTGACGGGGACGTCATCGACATAGATGGCGAGATCGGTGCCGTGGTCGAGATTGTAGCCGCGCAGAAAATACTGGTTGGCTTTGCCTTCGCCGGAATGCTGGGTGACGATCAGCCCCGGCACGGCTTCGAGCACCTCGCCCGGCCGGGCGAAAGGACGCGCATTGATCTCATCGCCGGAGACGGTGATCTCGCTCGCCATGCCTGGCGGGCCCTTTGCGCCGGAGGCGACGCTGCGGGCGTCCGAGGCCGGAGCCTGCGTCGGCTGAGCCACGTGACGGCGATTGGCCAGGACCGGCTTGCTGGCTCGCCGCGATGCGGGCAGTCTCTTGTGAGGCGTCGTCTCGCCGCCGGAGACCTCGATCGGCGGCAGTTCGCGCGAGGCGCTACTGCTCTGCGCGAACGCGCTGCCGTCATCCGCGAGAAGCATGATGGCCGAAAATGCCGTCAACGCTCCGCAACGACGGCCGAGCTCAGGCCGCCTCGGTCGCATCGGCGCCCCGAAGTACATTCGCGCGGGACGCGGCGCCCGCAAACATGCGGCGATAGAGCACGACCGAAACGAGCCAGGCGATCGCAAACAGCGCGATCACGGCGAAGCCGACATTGGCGAGCGACTCGTTGAGGCCGTCGACCAGCGTCCACACCCCGCCGGTTAGACCAAGCCGGTCGGCGATCAGGCCGAGCGCCTCGATGCCGCCGATCAACAGCGCCACCGCGACGGAGGCGCCGGTGATGGTGAGGTTGTACCAGAGCTTTCGCAGGGGATCGACGAAGGCCCAGCGATAGGCGCTGACCATCAGCGCCGAGTCGGCGGTGTCGACCAGCGCCATGCCCGACGCGAACAGCGCGGGAAAGACCATGACGTCGACGAGCGAAGCGCCGCGCGCGGCTTCCGTCGCGGAGATGCTGAGCAGGCCGATCTCGGTCGCGGTGTCGAAGCCGAGCCCGAACAGGAACCCGAGCGGGAGCATGTGCCAGGGCTTTGTCACCAGGCGGAACATCGGGCCGAGCAGGCGCGCCAGGAATCCGCGGCTCGCCAGCAGCGCGTCGAGCTGCGCGGCGTCGTGGATGCCCTGCGCGCGCGCGATGCGAAACGTCCGCCACAGGCCGACGAAGATGGCGAGATTGATGGCCGCGATCACGAGCAGGAACAGCGCCGACACCGATGTGCCGATGAGGCCGCCGATATCCCTGAGCAGGCTGTCGCCGCCGAGGCTTACCACCCCGAGTGCCAGCAGCATGGTCGCGACCACGACCACGGTGGAATGGCCGAGGGCGAAATAGAGGCCGACGCTGCGCGGCGCACCGCCCGCATGCATCAGCTTGCGCACGACATTGTCGATGGCGGCGATGTGGTCGGCATCGACGGCATGGCGGAGGCCAAACACCCAGGCCAGCAGCGCGGTCGCCATCACCGTCGGCCGGTCACCGAACGCCGCGAAGGCCCAGGCCCATGCGGCGACGTTGGCGGCGATGAGCCCGCCGAACAGCAACACGGTGGCGGGCTCCACCGCCCGTAGGGACCATTTCGTCACGACAATCATTCCGTTCGCACGCCCCTTCGCGGCAACGGTATGATCTTTTCATAGAATGATCACACTAACCAATGCAATTCCAGGGGGCCGCTTTGCAGGAATGCTTGTAACCATCCTTCGAGACGCCCACTGCGCGGGGTCCTCAGGATGAGGCCTGGATTCGCGGCCACGTTGCGAGCAGACCCTCATGGTGAGGAGCCCGCGCAGCGGGCGTCCGGACGATGCTCTGCATCGCCGGGCGAACCATGCAGGCCGAGATGGTGCTACGCGGCCTCGGAACCACCAAGATAGGCATCGCGGATGCGGGGGTCGTCCTTCAGCGCCCGCGCCGGGCCTGAGAGCACGATCTTGCCGGTCTGGAGCACATAGGCCTCGTGCGCGATCTCGAGCGCGAGGCTGGCGTTCTGTTCGACCATGAAGACCGACACGCCTTCCTGGTTGATGGTGCGGATCAACTCCAGCACGCGGTCGACATAGAGCGGCGACAGGCCCATGGTCGGCTCGTCCATCACGATCATCCTCGGACGGCTCATCAGCGCGCGCGCCATCGCGACCATCTGCTGCTCGCCGCCGGAGAGCGAACCGGCACGCTGCGACAGCCGCTGACCAAGCTTCGGGAACAGCGTCAGCATCTTGTCGAGATCCTGCGCCACCGCATCGCGGTCGTTGCGCACGAAGGCCCCCATCAGGATGTTTTCGCGCACGCTCATGTCCGCGAACAACCGCCGCGCCTCGGGAACAGATGCGATACCACGGCGGACGATCTGCGGCGTGGTGAGCCCGAGCAGCGAGGCACCGTCGAAGGTCACGTCACCCGAGCGCGGTTTCACCAGGCCCAAGATGATCTTCATCGTGGTCGACTTGCCGCTGGCATTGCCGCCGAGCAGGCAGACGATATGGCCGCGGCCGACCGTGATCGACAGGTCGAAATGCACCTGCGCCTGGCCGTAGAAAGTGTTGACGTTCGAGAGCGCCAGCAGCGGCTCGGATGCGCCAGTCGTCATACCACGCTCTCCCGCTCCGGCGTCTCCGACAGGCCATGGCCGAGATAGGCCTCGATCACCTTGGGATCGCCACGCACCACTTCACCCGGCCCTTCCGCAATCTTCTTGCCCTCGTCCATGACGATGACGCGGTCGGAGAGGCGCATCACCATTTCAAGCTTGTGCTCGATCAGGAGGATGGTCAGCCCCTCGGCCTTCAGCTCGGCGACGAGGCCCTGCATCTCCGCGGTCTCGGTCGGGTTCATGCCGGCGGTCGGCTCGTCGAGCAGCAACAGGCGCGGCTTCAGCGCAAGCGCGCGCGCGATCTCGACGCGGCGGCGGTTGGCATAGGACAGGCTGTAGGCCGGCTGGTCGATCCGCGGCAGCAACCGCTCGCCGAAGCGTGCGAGAATAGTCTTCATCTCCTCGCGCAGCCGTTCCTCTTCGTCCCTGACGCTGGCCGGACGCAACAGCGCCAGCCCCAACTCCAGCAGCGGGCCGATCACAGGCACTGCGGGCTTCACCGCGCGCAGCCGCGTATGCGCGCCGATCAGGACGTTGTCCATGACGCTGAGATTGCCGAAGACGCGACCGAGCTGGAACGTGCGCGCGATACCTCCAGCAGCGAGCCGTTCGGGCGACAGACCCGTGATGTCCTGACCTTCAAAGCCGACATTGCCGGCATCGGGCCGATCGAGCCCGGTCACGAGGTTGAACAGCGTCGTCTTGCCGGCACCGTTCGGGCCGATGATGCTGATGAGCTCACCCCTGGCGAGATCGAGGTCGATGGCGTCCACGGCCGTGAGGCCGCCGAAACGGCGCGTCAATCCGCGCAGGGACAGCATGGGCGCGTGCTCCGCCATCATATCGTGCCCAACAGGCCCTGCGGCCTGAACCGCACGAGCAGCAGCAGCACGATGCCGTAGATCAGGATGCGATACTCCGCCGCGATCCGGAACACCTCCGGCAAGCCGACCAGCGCGACCGCTCCGACGATGGCGCCGACGACGTTGCCGAGGCCGCCGAGGATCACGACGGTCAGCGCCAGGATGGATTGCTGCGTGTTGAAGGTCTCGTGGTTGATGTAGGAATAGAGATGCGCGGCGATGCCGCCGCTGACGCCGGCGGCGAAGCCGCCGAAGATGAAGGCCAGCGACTTGTAGCGGTTCAGGCTGAGGCCATAGGCGCGCGCGGCGATGTCGTCGTCGCGGATGGCGCGGAAGCTGCGGCCGAGATGCGAGCCGAGCAGCCGCCCCTGCAGCAGCGCCAGCACGACCATCACGACAAAGCTGAACCAGTAGATCGAGGTCGGGCTGACCAAATCGTAGCCAAACAGCGACAGCGGCGGAATGCCGGAGATGCCGATCGGGCCGCGGGTGACGCTCTCCCAGTTCAAAATCACCAGCGACACGATCTCGCCGATGGCCAGCGTCGCGATCGACACATAATGCCCGCGCAGACGGAACGACGGCGAGATCAATGCCGTGCCGAGCGCGGCGCTCATCAGGCCGCCGGCGATGATGGCGAGGCCGACGGGGACGGAGAAATTCAGCGACAGCAGCGCCGAGGTGTAGGCGCCGATCGCGAGCAGCGCGGCATGTCCGAGCGAAACCTGTCCCACCGTGCCCGCAACCAGCGTCAGGCTGAGCGCGAGCATGCCGAGCAGCCAGGCGTTGATCAGGGTCTGGAGCACATAGAAGGACACCGGGAAGAACGGCAGGATCGCGAACACGCCGGCGGCAACCAGCAGCGCCCAACGCGGAATCCGCACCGGGCGGCTCGGCGCGATGAAGGTGCCGGTGAGCGGCTCGGGTGGCGCCTGCCGCGCGCTGGCGAACAGGCCGTTCGGACGCAGCACGAGCACGACGACCAGCAGCAGGAACGCGAACAGATTGCGGTAGCTCGTGCCGAACACGGCGACGCCGTAGCTCTCGACCAGCCCGAGCAACAAGCTGCCGATCACGGCGCCCGGCACGTTGCCGGCACCCCCGACCACTTCCGCAACGACGCCCTTCAGCGTTGCCTGCAGGCTCATCGCGGTGTCGATCTGGTTGTAGTACATGCCGACCAGCAGGCCGGAGACGCCACCGAGCGCCGCCGCAATGCCAAACACGGCCTGATTAACCCGGTTGACGTCGACGCCCATCTGCATCGCGGCATCGCGGTCCTGCGCGGTCGCGCGCACCGCCCAGCCGAGCTTGCTGTAGCGCAGGAACACGAACAGCAGCAGCGCGCTGGTGAGGCCGACGCCGGCGATCAGCAGATCAAGCGGTCCGATCGTGCCGCCAGCGACCTGGAAACGCACGTCGGGCAGCTGGCTCGGCAGCGCGCGCGGGTTGGGCGAGAAGGTCAGCATCACCAGCTGATCGAGCACGAAGCTGATACCGATGGTCGCGAGCAACGGCGCGATGCGCACGGAATTCTGGAGCGGACGCAGGCCGAACCGTTCGATGATCAGTCCGACGATCGCGGCCGCCACCGCCACCACGATGATGGTGAGCGGCAGCGGCGTATGCAGCTGCACCACCGCGACCCAGCCGATATAGGCGCCGACGAGATAGATCGAGCCCTGGGCAAAGTTGATCAGCCGGCTGACGCCGAAGATCAGCGCAAGCCCGACTGCAACGAGCGCGTAGACATTGCCGACGATCAGCCCGTTGATCGTGTAGTCGAGCCAGGAAGACACGCTGATATCACCGCGTAGAGAGGAAAGCGGCCGGAGCCCCCGCTCCGGCCATCATGTCAGGTCGGCTTGCCGTCCCAGAGCGCGAACTGGCCCTTGCGCACGACCAGCTCGGCGTTCATGGCGCCCTTGACGCGGCGAGTCGCGACGTCGAACGTCGCGGCGCCGAAGATGACGCTAGGGACGTCCTTGACCTTGGTGAAGGCGTCGCGGACCGCCTTGCGGTCGGTGCCGCCGATCTTCACCACGGCAGCCGCCATGTTCATCGCATCATAGGCGTAGGCGTTGAAGGCGTCTGGCTCCAGACCGTTGTACTTCTTCTTGAAGCCGGCGATAAATTTCTGCACCTCGGGCCGCGGGTCTTCCGGGAAGTAGCGCGTGCCGACATGGACCTCTTCGACGGCCTCGCCGCCCAGCTCCAGGAATTTCGGCGAGTAGACCGAGCTTGCCGCACAGATCACCTGCTTTAGCCCGACCTGCCGCGCCTGACGTGCGATCAGCGCACCGTCGGAGTAGTAGGAGATCAGGATCAACCCGTCCGGATTGGCATCGCGCACGCGCACCAGGGTGGAGCGGAAGTCGCGCTCCTCCGCGATATAACCCTCGGTGACCGCGATCTCCGCGCCATATTCCTTTGCAGCATTGACGAAATAGTCGCGGCTGGTGCGGCCCCAATCCGTGTTGAGGTGCAGCACCGCGAGCTTCTTCAGGCCGAGGCGCTTCACGGCATAGGACGCCAGCAGCGGCTGCTCGTCGGCCTGGCTGACCGAGGTGCTCCACATGAAGTCGCCACCCTTGGTGAAGTCAGGGTGCGAATTGGTGAAGCCGAACTGCACCAGGCCCGCGCGCTGATAGATCGGCGAAGCCGCCATCGAGGCGGGGCTGGAGAAATCGCCGAGCTCCAGGACGACGCGGGGATCGGAGACGAATTTCTGCGCGATCGCCACCGACTGGCGCGGATCGCTCTGGCTGTCCTCGAAATTGTAGGTGAGCTTGCGGCCGTTGATGCCGCCAGCCGCCTGGATCTCGTCCAGCGCGAGGTCGAAGCCCTGCTTCCACTGCGTGCCATATTGCGCGTTCGGCCCGGTCAGGGGGCCGCTGACGCCGAGCAGGATCGGCTCGGCGGATTGCGCAAAGGCGCCGCGCGAACCGGCTGCTCCCGCCATCATGGCGGCGAGCGAGCCCTTGACCAGGGTACGACGATCGATGTTGCTCATGCACGGCTCCATCCAGATAGTGTTGAAACAAACAGCAATTCTTGTGCCGGTGAGATTGCCTATTTCGAGGGCTCACCGAGTGACAGCATCAGCCGGTTCGCCCAGTTGAAGAACGAGGCGCCGTTGATGACGTCGACGATCTCGGCATCGTCGAGGCCGGCGCGGCGCAGCTCCTCGACATTCTCAGGGCCGAACGCGATCGGCGTCGCGGCCAGCGCGACCGAGGCCTTGACCACCGCGTTCCAGCGCTCGCCGAGGTCGGCCTGGACGCCTTCGTCGAGCAGCCGCTGCACGTCGTCGCGGCGCTTGGAATAGGTGCTGGCGAAACGCGCATGCACCGAAGCGCAGTAGATGCAGCCGTTATAGCGCGAGGTCGCGGCCGCCGCGAGCTCACGTTCGGCGCGCGGCAGGCCGTCGGCGACGTTGTAGAAGATGTCCTTGTCGGTCTTGGTGCGGGCTTCCAGCACCTCGGGATCGCGCACGAGAAGGCGGAAGTATTCGGACTTGGCACGGGAGCGATCGACCAGGCCCGCGAAATGCCGCTCGGTCAATTCGGCCTCGGGCAGCGGATCGATCCACGACACCCAGCCGAGTTCGTCCTGGGTGAAGACGACGGGCGGATTGACGTTGTTTGCAGCGCTCATGATGCAGTCTCCTTACGCGCCGGCCGCAGCGCTTGCGGTGCCCAGCGAGGCGCCGAGCACGCGCAGGCCCGTGACGACGCGCACCTGGAACGACAGGAACGCGACGAGCTGAGAGAAGGTGACGATGCCGGTGTCCGACCAGCCGGCGGCCAGCAGCGCCTTCATGTCGGCGGACGCGGCATCGCGCGGGCGGAACACCAGCAGATGCGCATGCTCCAGCGCCGCGGCGAGCCTGGCGCTAAGGACGGACCTGCCCTCCGCGCTCACGCGATAGATCAGGCCGGCCGTGTTCTCGACTGACAGCGGTCCGGCCGGATACGCACCGTACGGGCCTGACGTCTCGCCGCGCGCGATTTCGACCTCGATCGCCTCGGCCAGGCGCGCACCATCGGCGGTCGCCGCGAGCTTCGCCCGGTAGAAGGCGGCCACATTGGGCTCGCGGTGAAGGCCGATCACGAAGAGCGCGACCGCGGCGCGCTCCACAAGCGAAAAGTCGCCGGCGTCGATTGGCTCGAACAGCGAGAGATAGCTCTTCTGCGCGTTCTCGCGCGCCTGCAGGCGGCGTGCGCGAATGCCATTCAGAGCCGTGCCCGGTTCGATCCCGGCGAGCGTGTCGATGATATCTTTCGTAGCCATCAGTCAGCCTCGTGCAACGCGATCATTTTCACTCCGATCAGCCCGCCAGAGCCACGTCAGCTGCCGTCCGGGTCCAGCCCAGCGCCGGCGCGACCTTCTCCGCGACAAGCTCGATCGAGCGCAGGATATGGGGATGCGGCGCGTCCACCGAATGCGCCTGGAAGACGAGGTCGGTCACCCGCTCCAGCGTGGCATCGGCGCGGAGCGAGGCGATGACGTCGTCGGCCGCACCGACATGGGTGTCGAATGCGATGATCATCTCCTCCAGCGTCTCGCCAGGCCTGGCATGACCGCCCTTGAGGAACTGCGGCAGCGCGCGCCGCAGCCCGATATCGGCAAGGCGCATCGCTTCAGTCCGGTCGTCGGCGACGAAGACGCTGCGTGAGGCCATGATCCGGGGCTCGCATCCCGGCGGCAGCGCTTCAAGATAGGCATCGATGACCGGATTCTGGATCTCGGCGAGCGTGGCCTTCGGCGCCTCCTTGGTCCGGGGCTGGGTGCGCGACAGCAGCAGGCCATCGCCGGCCTTGCCCGCGCGCGCACCACCGGCGACCGAGAACGTCGCCTGCCAGATCCGCTTGTCCAATTGGGGCCGTTGCGGATAGAGCGTATCGCCACCAGTGAGCGGCTTGCCGACCAGGGCGGTGCGGACCACGTCAAGATTGCGGGCAAAGATCTCGTTGCGCTGGGCACTGTCGAGGCCGAAGGCGGCAAAGGCCGACGGATTGCCGCCAGTGCCGACGCCGAGCTCGAAGCGGCCGTTGCAGAGCAGATCGAGCACCGCGGCATCTTCCGCAACGCGGACCGCATTCTCCAGCGGCAGGGTGACGATGCCGGTGCCGAGACGGATGCGCGAGGTTTGCGCCGCGACGTAGCCGAGGAAGGTGAAGGGCGACGGCAGGCCGCCCTCGCGCTCGTGAAAATGATGCTGCGCGATCCACGCGGAATCGAGGCCTGCTTTCTCAGCGCGCACGATCTGCTCGGCGGCGAAGCGATAGCGCTCCGCTGGCGGGGCTTCATCGAGGAGCCGCGTGAAGAACCCCAGTCGTTTCAGGTTTGCAAAGCGTTTCATACGACCCCTGTCGGGCGAGGATGGGCCCCGATGATGTCGGTTGCCGCAGCTCCAGACAAGCGGGCATTGCGCAAGGCTGCCCGCCGGATCGCCCCCGCGCTGGACCTTGGTTAGGCAGATTGCCTACCAGCTCGGCAGCACCGCGCCCTTGAACTTGGTCAGGACGAACTCCTTCACCTCGGGCGTGTGGTAGCTGTCGACGAGGATCTTGACCCAGGGCTTGTCCTTGTCGGCGGCACGTACCGCGATCAGGTTGACGTAGGGTCCCTTCGGGTCCTCGCGCAGGATCGGATCCTTGACGGGATCGAGGCCCGCCTGGGTTGCATAATTGGTGTTGATCGCGGCAGCATCGACATCGTCGAGCGCGCGCGGCGCCTGCGCCGCATCGACCTCGATGAATTTCAGCTTCTTGGGATTCTCGGTGACGTCGAGCACCGTCGGCTTGAAGCCCGTGCCGTCCTTCAGCTTGATCACACCCTTGTCGCGCAGCAGCAGCAGCACGCGGCCGCCATTGGTCGGATCGTTCGGGATCGAGACCTTGCCGCCTTCAGGGATGTCGGCGAAGGCCTTGTGCTTCTTCGAATAGACGCCGATCGGGAAGTTCACGGTCAGCCCGACGGATTCGATCTTGTAGCCGCGGTCGGCCTTCTGGTTGTCGAGATAAGGCTGGTTCTGGAACGAATTGGCCTGGATCTCACCGGCATCGAGCGCGGCATTCGGCACGACGTAGTCGGAGAACTCGATCAGCTGGATGTCGAGGCCCTGCTTGGCGGCGATCGGCTTCACCGCCTCGAAGATCTGCGCATGCGGGCCCGGCGTCACACCGATCTTGATGGTCTCGGCGGTTGCTGCGGCCGACCAGGCGGCAAGCGCGGTTGCGAGGATCAAGGGGAGGCGAAACGACATCTTGGTCTCCAAAACTCAGCGAAAATGATTGGAACCGTATTCGCTTCTCCGCGAGGCGAAATCAATGAAATGGAAATCCATATTGCCGGCCTGTTGCGAGGAACACCTTCTCCATTCGGCGCAAAATAGGAAAGGAATTCGCAGTTACGACGGCGCGTTCCGTAAGCGTGATGGGCATCACGGCAAAGTGTCACCCCGGATGCGAGATTAGCAGCAAGGCCAGCAAGGAGCTTAGCCATGACCGCCCTCGCCGCCCCGAAGTTCGCCAGCCGGAAGCGCCTCGGAGCCTCTATGCCCTGCTCCAGGGCGTGCCGTTCAATTCCGGCGTCGCGCTGACGATGAAGCTGATCAGCGCGTCGTCGCTCAAGCTGCTGAGCAATTTGCTGCTGCTGTCGGCGCTGCCGGCATCCAGTGATGCCTGTTTACTCGGAGCGCCACGTCCACGGTGACAGCATGATCAGGACACAGATCGCGGCATAGACGGCGAGCGACAGCGTGACCATGGTGGCGAGACCCGCCATGCCCGCGCCAAAGCTCGCCACCGCGATCCAGCCGCCGCCAGCCGCGATCAGGATGCGCGCGAAGGACGAAGCGAGCGGCCCCATCGCTCGGCCGGTGCCTTGCACCGCGAACGAACTGACAAAACCGAAGCCGAGCGCGGCATAGGCGGGCGCGACGATGCGCAAATAGGTCATGCCCTCGCTGACGACGTCCGCGTCATGGCTGAAGAGGTGCAGCCAGGCTGTCGGGAAGATCGCAACCAGCAAGCCGATCGTGCCGGTCATGATCATGCCGACCACGCCGCTGATCCAGCCAATCTTTCGTGCCCGCGCGGTCTGGTCCGCGCCCATGTTGACGCCGACCATGGTCAGCGTCGCCGTGCTGATCCCGAACAGCAGCGGGATCATGATGTAGTCCAGCCGCGAGGCAATGCCGTAGCCGGCGAGAGCGGACGTGCCGAACAGCCCGACCGCACCGGTGACGAGGATGACGGTGAGGTTGGTCAGCACCGCGTTGAACGCGGTGGGGATGCCGACCTTCAGCATGTCGCCGAAGATCTTTGCGCGCAACGGCACGATGTGCAGCTTCAGGCCAGTCGCGCCCGTCGACATGTAGTGCAGCAGGAACAGCATCGCCGCGCCGTAATAGAGGCCGAAGGCTATGCCGGCGCCGCCGATGCCGAGCCGCGGGATCGGCCCGAACCCGAAGATCAGTGCCGGCGAGACCGGAATGGTCACGATGGCGCCGACCAGAGTCACCAGGGCCGGCACTTTGACGTTGCCGGCGCCGCGCAGCGCGGCAGCCTGGAGGTTGACGATCCACACCGGGATGGCGCCGGCGAACAGATAGTTGGAATAGGTGGTGGCAGCGGCGAGCGCACCGTCGGTGCCGCCGAGGGCGCGATAGAGATGCGGACCACCGAGGACGACGCCGAGCGTGAACACGCCGCCGGCAATGATCGCGAGCACCACCGCATGAAACAGCGCCGCCTCGGCATCGGCGCGGCGGCCGGCTCCAACCGCGCGCGCCACCGAGGACGCAACGCCGGAGCCGAACCCGCCGTTCGACATCATGGTCATCAGCATGAAGATCGGGAACACCAGCGCGGCGCCGGCGAGCGCATCGGTGCCGAGATAGCCGACATAATAGGCCTCCGCGATGTTGACCGCGGTCTGTGCCACCAGGACGGTGACGGTCGGTAGCGCGAGCTTGAGTAGCGTGGGCAAGATCGGCGCGGTCAGGAGCGCGGCGCGTCTTTGCTCAGCTGCGCCTGGGGCCGGCGTAGCCGCCTGGCGAAGCGGGGCCGCGGTGTGGGCCACGAATGGCGCGGCGGACAAGGCCGGCGCGGCGGCATCTTCGACGGACATGGGTTCGATCCTGTGGTTCCCTCGGACCGCCCGGTCGGCCGCCCATTGCATTATGGTAATAATGTATTAGTATGACCGTAATGCAATAGGACAGACCTCACGATTTTGTGGCATAGGGGGCGGCGGGTTCGCAGGAGGCGGAATTGGCGCGCTACGACAAGGGACACAGGGACACGACACGGCGGCACATTCTCGATGTCGCATCATCGCAGTTCCGCGAGAGCGGCATCGCCGCAGTCGGCCTCGCCGGCATCATGGCGGAGGCGGGCCTGACCAACGGCGCTTTCTACACGCACTTCGCCTCCAAGGAAGATCTGGTGCGCGCGGTGCTGCTCGACGCGCTGGAGCGGCGCGAGCAGCGGCACAGGGACAATCTCGAAAACGGCGTCGCGCTCGAGACCGTGATCCGCGACTATCTCTCGCCCAAGCATCGCGATCGCGCGGCGACCGGTTGCCCGACCGCGGCCCTCGTCTCCGAGATCGCGCGGCATCCGAAGGCAACGCGCGAGGCCTTCACCGGCAAGATGTCCGACATCCTCGCGCTGATGGCGGCGCAAATGCCTGGGGGCACCCCGGCGGAACGGCGCCGCCGCGCCATCGCGGCCTACGCCACCATGGTCGGCGCGCTGCAATTGTCGCGCGCGGTGAGCGACAGGCAATTGTCGGAGGAGATTCTCGAAAACGCGGTGGAAGCTGCGCTGGCGCTCGCGAAGGGGTGCTAGTGCATTCGCCCCTCTGCTCGCACCGGATCGTCCTAGCTCAGGGCGGCCTGCGTGTTGCTCAGCTCCTCGCGTCGAGCTGGCTGCTGCGGCCGGACGAACTTGCTTGCGAGGCATAAGCGGAAGCCGCGGCCGAGGCCGGCGAATAGTGCGACAGCGATTCGGCGAGTTCTTCGGCGGCCTCGGTGAGCTCCTTCAGGACGGCGTCGCTGTCCGTGGCGTGGCCGCCGGAGGAATGCAGCACCTCGAACGAGATTCCGTTCGGAAGATCGACATGAACCTTGTCGATCCCGACGGCGTCGGGCGTGTCGCCGTTCTGCGACTGGTCGGCGCCGGACGCCGGATCACCAGAAATCTGCTGGCTCGCGAGCTTCTGCACGAAATCCTCGATGGACTTGAGCGCGCTGCTGTCGAAGCCGCCGCCACCGAAATGGACGATGCCGATCGACATACCGTTCGGCAGGCTCACCTTGACCTCGTCGTAGGGCGTGCCGCTCTCCAGCAGAGACGAGAACATCGAGGCGCCGTCTTGTGAACCCGCTGATTTCGACTGGCTGGTGGATGAAGGCGACCCCGCCGCGCTTCCACCGATGCTGCTCATGCTGCTGACGCTCATACCGCACTCCACTGTCATTGCGAACGCACGCTTTGCGTGCAATGCGCATGCCAGATGAGAGCCTCATTGCCATCAAGGGCTTATCGCGAAATCCGGCCGGCATCCCCTTCACGCCGGCAACAATGTCCCGGCAGAAGCTGCCCACCTCCACTTCGCCATTTCGTCGCAGGGCCTTGCGGCCTCGCCGGCATTGCCGCCTCGTGCATGATGCAACATGATGGGGTGCCGAAGACGATTTTTCTTCGAGGTGGGGGTCATTCGATGAACGAAGACGAGATACGCAAGTCCATCGCGGAGGTGAAGCAAGGCACGCTGTCGCGACGCTCGTTCATCCGGACCATGGCTGCGGCCGGGATCGCCGCGCCGGTCGCGAGCCAGATCCTGCTCTGGAACGACGTCGCGATGGCGGATGCCACGCTGCAATACAAGCCGACCAAGGCCGGCGGCGGCGGCCCGCTCAAGATCCTGCTGTGGCAGGCCCCCACCCTGCTCAATCCGCATTTCGCGATCGGCACCAAGGATCAGGTCGCCTCGCGCATCTTCTTCGAGCCGCTGGCCGGCTGGGACAAGGACGGCAACCTCATCCCCTGCCTCGCCGCCGAGATTCCGACCAAGGCGAACGGCAGCCTCGCGGCCGACGGCATGAGCGTCATCTGGAAGCTGAAGCAGGGCGTGAAGTGGCATGACGGCAAGCCCTTCACCGCCGACGACGTCGTCTTCACCTGGGCCTACGCAGCGGACCTCGCGACCGCCGCCTACAGCACGGGATCCTACAAGGACATCACCGTCGAGAAGATCGACGACCACACCGTCAAGGTGCTGTTCAAGGCCCCCACCCCGTTCTGGGCCGACCCCTTCGTCGGCTCGGTCGGCCAGATCCTGCCGAAGCATCATTTCGGCGACTATGCCGGCGCGAAGTCGCGCGAGGCGCCGGGTAATCTGAAGCCGGTCGGCACCGGCCCGTACAAATTCGTCGAGTTCAAGCCGGGCGACCTGATCCGGGCCGAACGCAACCCCGACTATCACGTCAAGAACCAGCCGCATTTCGACACGCTCGAGGTCAAGGGCGGCGGCGACGCGGTCTCCGCGGCGCGCACCGTGCTCCAGACCGCCGAGTACGACTATGCCTGGAACCTGCTGGTGGAGGAGGAGGTCCTCAAGCGCATGGAGGCCAGCGGCAAAGGCAGGGTCGACATCACGCCGTCCGGCAACGTCGAGTTCATCATCCTCAACACGACGGACCCCTGGACCGAGGTCGACGGCGAGCGCTCCAGCGTCAAGACCAAGCACCCGACGCTGTCCGATCCGGTCGTCCGCCAGGCGTTCAACCTCTTGATCGATCGCGAGGCGATCCAGAAATTCATCTATGGCCGCGGCGGCATCGCCACGGCGAGCTTCGTCAACCAGCCCCAGCAGTTCAAGTCGGGCAAGCTGACCTACGCGTTCGACGTCGACAAGGCGAACAAAATCCTCGACGAGGCCGGCTGGAAGCGGGGCGCGGACGGCATCCGCGAGAAGGACGGCAAGAAGCTCAAATACGTGTTCCAGACCTCGATCAACGGCCCGCGCCAGAAGACGCAGGCCATCATCAAGCAGGCCTGCCAGAAGGCCGGCATCGACATCGAGCTGAAGTCGGTCACCGCATCGGTGTTCTTCTCGTCTGACGTCGGCAACCCCGACACCTACTCAAAACTCTATTGCGACATGGAGATGTACAACACGACGCAGCCGCAGCCCGATCCGGAGCGGTTCTTGAACCAGTGCGTCTCCTGGGAGATCGCCAACAAGGAGAACAAGTGGCTCGGCCGAAACATCTCGCGCTGGTCCGATCCCGAGGCCGACAAGGCCTACAAGACCGCGCAGCAGGAGCTCGATCCGGTCAAGCGCGCCGCGCTCCTGATCAAGGTCAACGAGATCTTCTGCGAAGCCAATATTCTCGTGCCGCTGCTCTCCCGCAACATCGTTGGCGCCGGCGTCAATAGCCTCATGGCCGACATCTCGGGCTGGGACGTCACGACCTGGAATCTGGGGAGCTGGTATCGGGTTTGACAACCGGCGCCTGAGGACCCGGCTCCCTCAAAGCGCCGGGCCGCATGCCGTATCTGCGCATGATCGCTTTGCTCAGCGCGCCCTCGGACGCATACCCGACCTCGCCGGCGATCTTGGCGATCGGATCGGAGGTGCCGGCCAGCCGCTTGCGCGCGACCGTCAATCGCAGATCGGACAGGAACGTCATGGGCGCGACCCCCGCGCGCTTTTGAAAAGCGCGCACCAGCGTCGCACGCGAGGCGATCGCCACCGCCGCCATGTCGTCGAGCGTCCAGTCCCGGGCAAGATCGTTGAGGATCGCCGACACCACACGGGCCGTCATGCGGTCGCGCAACAGCGACACCGTCCCATTCCCGGAGGCATCGTCCGAAAGATGATCGCGGAGCATCATCACGAACAACGCTCTCGCGAGGTCGGCCGCGACCACCTCCGATCCAACCCGTCCCGCGTCCAGCTCTTCGCGGATGTCGATCAGCAGGCGCCGAAACCGTTCCAGCAGCGGCTCCTCCGCCGTGCGCAGGATGATCTCGTCTGGAAGCGCGGCGATCAGCGGATTCTCATCCGACGTCTCGAACAGGAAACGGCCGCACAGCAGTTCGGTATCGACCTCGGCCTCGACCGTCGCGCGCTGGCGGACGCCATTTCGGACCTCGGTCGTAACACGCCCGATAGCGCCGCCAGTCCGGCTGCGAACCGCGTGACTGTCGCCGTGCGGCAGCAGGAGGATATCTCCGGCTTCCAGCCGCTGCGGACCCAGGCCCGGCCGCTCGACCACGCAAGCGCCGCGTGTGACCATGTGGAACTGCGCCCATCCCTTGCCGTTCGGCGCGTGTAGCGACTCCCAGCTGCCGCCGAACTTGCAGGAATCCTCGAATATTGGACGGATCCTGAACAGCGGCACCATCGCCTTCAACAATTCCGCCGCGTCCGCCTCCGACATCCCTCTCCCCTTGATCCGCCCGGACATGTCTCCGAGCCGCCCGGCCATTCCATGGAACAGCCAAGCGCATCTAACGTATGAGCGGGCCGTCCCGCGCATGAGTGGACCAGTACTCATGGCTTTTAACATATCCTAACGAGCAATCCTCACGGCGTTCGGTAATGTCACGGCATGAAGGCGGCAGGGATTTCCAAAAAACAGGGTTATCAAGGGGAGATCATATGACGTCCAAGACGCCAGTCGAGTTGTTGCCACGGCCTGCGAATGTGTCGCGCCGCGGCTTCGTGGGAGGCCTGTCGGCGGGCATCCTTGGCGCGGTGGCGTCCGAGGCGGCGGGCGCCGAGACGCTCGCCGACGTCCCCGATCGCGGGCCCGGCGCCGATCTCAGCGCGCACAGCGAACGCTCCCGGTTTGCAAAACTCGATCGCATCCCCGAGGCGACACCGGGCAAGCGCAACGTCGATCCCGGCGATGCCATCAATTCCAAGACGCCGCATCAGAAGCTCGTCGGTAACATCACGCCGACCGATCTACATTACGAGCGCAGCCATTCCGGCGTGCCCGATATCGATCCCGCGCAGCACCGGCTGCTCATCCACGGCATGGTCGGCAAGCCGCTGGTGCTCAACGTCGAGGACTTGAAGCGGATGCCGTCGGTGACGCGCGTCGTGTTCATCGAATGCACCGGCAACGGATGGGAGAACTGGAAAAAGGCCGATCCTGACGTGACGGTGCAGAACACGCATGGCCTCGTCAGCACCAATGAATGGACCGGCGTTCCGCTCAAATTCCTGATCGACCTCGTCGCCAAGGACAAGGGCTCGAACTGGATGCTGGCGGAGGGCGGCGACGGCGCGGGCGTCGATCGCAGCATTCCCCTCACCGACGAGATCGTGAACGAGGCTTTCGTCGCCTACGGCCAGAACGGCGAGCCGCTGCGGCCCGCGCACGGCTTTCCGATGCGGCTGGTGATGCCGGGCTTCGAAGGCAACCTCAACATCAAATGGCTGCGCCGCCTCAAGTTCGGCAGCGAGCCATGGATGACGCGCTGGGAGACGGCCCGCTACACGCAGCTGCTGGCCAACGGCAAGGCGCGGCAGTTTCAGCTGCGGATGGAAACCAACTCCGTCATCACCCAGCCCTCCGGCATGATGCAGATCCAGCCCGGCTATAACCGCATCTCGGGTCTTGCCTGGAGCGGGCATGGCAAGATCGCCAAGGTCGAGATCTCCACCGACGGCGCCAGGACCTGGAAGCCCGCGCAGCTGAGCCAGCCGGTGCTGTCCAAGGCGCAGGTGCGCTTCCAGATGGATTGGGTCTGGGACGGCAAGCCGACAAAAATCGTGAGCCGCTCGACCGACGACCACGGCAACGTTCAGCCGGACCGGCAGTCCTTCATCGCCGCGATGGGGACCAACGCGCTGTTTCACTACAACGCCCAGCAGACCTGGAGCATCGACGAAGCCGGGAGGGTCCGCAATGTCCTCGCATGACAAGCTGTTTCTCGCCGGCATCCTCACCGCCGGCCTGCTCGCCGCGCCCGCGCTGGCGTTCGATTTCGGCCGTCCGGCAACGCCGCAGGAAATCAAGCTGTGGGACATCGACATCGGTCCCGACGGCAAGGGTCTGCCCGACGGCAGCGGCACGGCGGTGCAGGGCAAGCAGATTTTTGCCGACAATTGCGCGGCCTGTCATGGCGACAACGGCCAGGGCGGCATCAAGGATCGTCTCGCCGGCGGACAGGGCACGCTCGCCTCCAATATGCCGGTCAAGACCGTCGGCAGCTTCTGGCCCTATGCGACGACCCTGTTCGACTACATTCATCGCGCGATGCCATATCCGACGCCGGGCTCGCTCAGCACCGACGAGACCTATGCCGTCACCGCCTACATCTTGAGCCTCAACGGCATCGTTCCCGCCGACGGCAAGGTCGACAAGGAGTCCTTGCCGAAGATCAGGATGCCCAATCGCGACGGCTTCATTCCGGAGCCGGAATTCGACCCGGCGCGATTATTCCGCAAGAAGTGAGCCTGACATCATGAGGCTCTTCACACTGGTCCGGATCTTCGCACTGGTCGCGACATGTTTCTGGGAGACACAGGCAATGGCTACAGACGGACTTATCACCATCAAGAGCAATTTTGGCCCGCAGGACACGATGACGCGGCTCGAGACCGAGGTGAAGGCCAAAGGCCTCACCGTGTTTGCCCATGTCGATCACGCCGCGGGCGCTGCCGCCGTCGGCATGACTCTGCGGCCGACTGATCTGCTCATCTTCGGCAACGCCAAGGGCGGGACGCCGTTGATGCAGCAGGCGCAGACCGCCGGCATCGACCTGCCGCTGAAGGCGCTGGTCTGGCAGGACGAGCAAGGCGCGACCTGGCTGTCGTACAACGATCCGGCCTATCTCGCCGGCCGTCACGGCGTCGGCGAGCCGGCCAAGACCGCCATCGGCGCGATGACCGCCGCACTGCATGCGATCGCGACCAAGGCCACTGCACCGTAAGCGCGACGCGACGGCCGCGCGAGGAGAGAGGTTCATGAACGTGACCAGCGGGCAACCGGCGCCGCCCGAGGCGCAAGACAGCAAGCTCGCCCGATGGCTGGTCATCGCGGCGTTGTGCGCGATGCTCGTCGCCGCGAGCGTTCTCGGCTATCTCGGCTGGACCAGCACGGATACCAGCGTGCCGGCGTCCGGCTATGTCGCGCTGGTGCTCGGCGTCGTGTTCTCGCTGGTCGTCGGCGTCGGCCTGATGGCACTGGTGTTTTACAGCAGCCGCAAGGGATATGACGAGCCGGTGGTGCTGATCCGAGAGCCGGAGAGCGATCCGGACGATGGACAGAGCGGCCCGCGCTGACGGCGCAACATCGACCTGTCAGACAGCAGTCTTGCAGGATGGGTAGAGCGCAGCGAAACCCAACTGAGTTTGCCCGACGATGAAGCATGATAGGTTTCGCAAGTGCTCTACCCTACGTACAATGTACTTCTGGAGTTCTGCCGTGAAGTCGCCGTTCGTTCTATCGATCGCCCTCGCCATCTCAATCCCCGTCCAGGCAGAGACAATCATCCCCACTCCGCTACAAGAGACGCAACGGGCCGCGGCTAGTGCCGGCAAGACCTGCGAGGGCTACGAACACATTCGCTCGCTCTGCCTGCCAAAGGGCTATGAAATGCCGACGTTCGAGCAACGTCATCCCGAGATGGCCAGAACCGCGGCGAAACTCAAAGCCGACTATCCGCAATTCTGGCAACTCGGTGCGCGACAGGGCATCGCACAGGTCAACAAGGTCGCAGCCGAACGGCAAGGGCTTGAGTTGATCTGCAAGCGCTACGCTACCAAAAGCCAGTAGCGGTTACCGGCAACCTTCGTCGCGCCGTTCAAGCGATGCTACCGCGGCCAGAGGTCCGCGTCGGACGTAAAGCCTTTGCAGGTACCAACATTGCACGATGTTCGCTTGAAGAAATGATTGGCAGCGGGAGAGCGCTATCGCCTTCCCCCACACGACGCAAATCTGCGATATTTCCTCCGGTCGTCCGCCTAGACTCAGAAGCGTGTCGAGCGGTAGGTTCAAATCGGGGACGTGCAACCACCGATACCGACATTCGGTCCAGGTTGCGATTTGACTGACGCCACCACTTTTGACTGACGTAACCCCTGGATCCTGAACGCAAGTCACTTTCGACGGCATTCTGTCCGCTGCCGTTGTCTCCCGGTTGCCCCTCTGGATCGCCTCCACGCTTGATCGGATGCGGCCCCCGATGTCCATAGCTGCGGCCCGTGTGGATGGCCGAAGATACTAGCCCGCACCGCCCAATTCCCTGATGCTGCGCCGCACTACTGCGCGCCTAGCCTAGATTTTCGAACAGATCGAGCCGCGGCCCAGCGGAACTTCGATCGCTACCTTTGCTAGAACCATTCAAAATGTATAGGCTGATCCGGTCAACGGGCTTGAGAGAAAGGCCCGGGACGTTCGGGACGTGAGACGCTGAAGGGGTTGCTTGATCGGAAGGCGCGGTCGTCTTCACGGCGGGTGCGACGGATATGGAATCCGATTCAGACGGCCGTCACGGCGGCCTGGAAGGGTCTTACCGTCGGACTTTTGCGTGAGCGAACCGGCAGTTGCGGCAGGCACTCCCCCGCATTCAGGTGAATGATCGCAGGGCCCGTCATGAGCGGTCCAGCACCTTTCACGTCGGAGGAGCCGGGATGGACCAACGAGAAGTGCTGGCGGCGTGGGAGAAGTTCGTCGAGCGCGGAGCGTTGTCATCCGACTTGAGATCATCGGTCGCAGCGTCGTGGCAGCGATCCAGGAACCATCACGTCACCGTCGACCGTGCGCGAGCGCCGCTCGTCGCGGACGCCGAGTTGTTTCGTCATCGCTCCAAATACGCGTCGCTCCGTCATGCCGCCCGCTGCGCTCTCGAGAACTCAAAAACATTTCTGCGCGATGCAAACTCAATCATGATCCTCACCGATCCGAGTGGGCTGATCATCGATACGCAGGGCGACGACAGGGTCATCGACGCCGGCCGCGCAGTCCATCTCGAACACGGAGGACGCTGGAGCGAGGCCGACATCGGCACCAACGCGATCGGCGCCGCGATAGCGGAATCGAAACCTGTCCAAATTCACGGTACAGAGCATTTCTGCTCGGAGGTGCAGCGGTGGACTTGCGCTGCCGTCCCGGTTCATGACCCGACCGATGGCGAACTGCTTGGCGTGGTCGACATCTCGGGTCCTGCAAGCACCTTCAATCCGCAGAGCCTGGCTTTGGCCGTCGCGGTCGGCCATCACGTGGAAAGCGTTCTGGCCCAATCGGTCCGACAGGAACACGAGGAGTTGCTGTGCCGCTTTCTCGGCAGGAGATCGCAATGGGCGAACGATGAATGCATCGTGCTCGATCGTCGTGGCATGATCCTCCACGCCACCGAGCGTGCTCTGAACGCACTCCAGCATGATCGCCACGGCATTCACAACGACGCGCCAACCCGCTTTTTGAAGACGGTTCCCTTCGATGAGTGGCCGAGCAGGCTGAAGGAGCTGCTTCCCAACGCGAGCTTCAACTTCGTCGAGAACGAACGCTCCGGCATCGGCGCCATCGTGGTGCTGCACGCGCGACGACGCCAGTTGATCACGCATCGCGATGTCCAGAAATCGAGATCCGAATCTGACGGTCGCGAGACCGCGAGCTCATCATCTGCCCGAAAGGATTCAAAGCCGGAACCACGGTCTCTTCAGAGCATGGCCGCCGGCTTCGTTGCGGACGACCCCGCGGTCCGAGCCATCGTCCGTCAAGTCGAGACCGCGGCAGCACGCAAGATGCCCATCCTCATCCGAGGCGAGACCGGAACCGGCAAGGAACAGCTTGCCCGCCACGCCCATATGGCGAGTGGGCGGACCGGCGCGTTCGTTCCAGTGAATTGCGCCGCCCTGCCGGAAAGCCTGATCGAGAGCGAGCTGTTTGGCTATGCCGCCGGAGCATTCACCGGGGCGCGGCGCGGCGGCGCGATTGGACTGGTCAAGGAGGCCGACGGCGGCACGCTGTTCCTTGACGAGATCGGCGACATGCCCGTCGCGCTGCAGGCGGTGCTTCTGCGCCTGCTCGACGACTGGACCGTGCGCCCCGTCGGCGGCGTCAGATCGAAGGTCGATGTCTTTCTCATCTCCGCCACCAACGCCAGGTTGGACAAGGCCATCGCCGAAGCCCGGTTCCGATCCGACCTGCTCTATCGTCTCAATACGCTCGAGGTCAACCTGCCACCGCTCCGGGATCGCAACGACTTTGATGCCATCGTTCGCCATCTGCTCAATGCGATCGACCCGAATTGCGAGATCACGCGGACGGACATTGCGCATCTCGCCGCACGTCCCTGGCCTGGCAACGTCCGCGAGCTCCGCAACGTTCTGGCGCGATTCACCCTTGCCGCTGCGGACGGCTCTATCAACGAAGCCAGCGCGGAGAGCATCGTTCAACACTCCGGAGCGGAGTCCGGATCGCTCCACGACATCCACCGCGCGCGAATCCTTGTTGTGTATGCCGAGACCGCCGGAAACGTCAGCGAAACCGCGCGACGCCTCGGCGTCTCAAGAAACACCATCTATCGCGCACTGGGGCAGAAGAAGCCCGAGTGATGCCATAGTGCCTCGAAGCGCCGATGCTGCGAGTATCGCAGCATGCCCAACTATGGACAGAGCGCCGGTCGCTTCGAACCGATGATTGTTCCGTTCAAAGCAGCTCAGCGCCACCACCTCGGGCCGGGCCGGCGGTCGGATCGTAGTCATCCGGCTTCTTGGCGATCAAGGTCTGAGTCGTCAGGATCAGTCCGGCCACCGATGCCGCATTGCGAACCGCGCTGTAGCAAACCTTGACCGGGTCGATAATGCCAGCTTCGACAAGATCGACCGCCGAACCATTGCGCACGTCGAGCCCGTGGCCATTCGTGGCCTTGGCAATTCTCGCAACTTCCGCCTCTCCGTTCAGACCGGCATTGGCGGCAATGTAGAAAAGCGGCCGACTGAGCGCGCGTTGCAGCAGCTCGGCGCCCTGCCTGGCGCCTCCGTCCAGACGACTGATCAATTCGTCGAGCCTTGCAGCGATCCTGAGCAAGGCCACTCCCCCGCCCGGCACAATGCCTTCTTCGATCGCGGCGCGGGTCGCGTTGATCGCATCCTCGATCAACTGGGTCCGGCGTTTTTGCTCGACCGGCGTCGCGCCGCCGGCAAGAATCATCGCTGTGCCGCCGGACAGTTTTGCGATGCGCTCCTGGAACTTGTCCCGCTCAATATTTTCGGGAGCGGCATCGTATTGGCGCAACACCTGCTCGCGTCGCGCCGCGATGGCCTTCTGATCGCCACTTCCCGCCGTGATCAGGGTCTTCGAGGCGGAAATGCGCACTTGGCGCGCGGACCCAAGGTCGTGCAGCTCCACCTTCTCGAGCCTTCCGCCTAGATCCGCCGAGATAACGCGCCCTCCGGTCGTGATCGCGATATCCTCGAGCATCGCCTTGCGCCAATGGCCGAACTCCGGCGGATGAATCGCGGCGACCTTGAAATTGGATTTCTCCCGACGCGCCAGCAATTGCATGATGACCGATGGCGCCACTTCCTCGGCGATGATCAGCAAAGGTCGCCCGCTCTTCTCGATGAGCGAGATCACACCAGCCAGTTGCTCCCCGGTCTGGATCTTGAGATCGGTCATGACGATGAACGGACTGTCGAGAACCACCTGCATTTTCTCGACATCGGTGACCATATGATGTGAAAGATAGCCGCGATCGAAGGCCATGCCTTCAACGATTTCCAGCGTCGTCTCGACCGTGTTGCCAAATTCCACCGCGACGATTCCGTGATTGCCGGCGCGCTCGAAGGCTTCGCCGACCATGTCGCCAAGCGCTGTGTCGTTGGCGGCAATGCTCGCAACAGCCCGCAGGCCAGCAGGCCCCTGCAGCGGTCTCGCCGACCGTCGTAACGCCGTAATGGTCTCACTAACCGCCAGCTCCAGCCCTTGAACCAGCTCGACCGGATTGGCGCCGGCCGCTAAACATTTCAGGCCTTCCTGCACAAGAACATCCGCCAGCACGGTCGCCGTGGTGGTGCCGTCCCCCGCCACCTCATTGGTTCGCGCTGAAACCTCACGCAACACCTGCGCGCCCATATTCTCAAACGGGCATTCAAGTTCGATTTCGCTGGCAATGCTGACGCCATCGCGCGACACGATCGGTGTGCCGATCGGTCGGTCCATGATCGCGTTCATACCCCTCGGACCCAGCGTTCCGCGTACCGCCTTGGCGAGCTTGGCGACGCCCCGGCCCAGCGCGGCCCGCGCAGCTTCATCGTGCAACATGATCTTCGGCATTCTATATCCCCGACTTTGCCTTGAGGTCGTCTGGTCTGGACTTGTTGTCGATGCTGCGCACCCGCATCACGGCACCTGTTACGTGTCCGGCGACGCCGGCATCGTCCTCGATTTCGGTACGAACGGTGTATCGAGGTCGAACCGCGCGGCAAGCAGGCCGCGGCACAGTGCGCCGTTGAATTCAGCATTGATGCCCACGCGCCGTAGATTCGACAGGTATGCGGCAAGGCCGTCGGCTTTCAGCCGCGCTCCGTTCGCATCGACAAAGGCGGGTTCACCACCGCTTGCCGGACCTACGACGGCACGTCGCTCGAGATAGCGCTGAATCAGCGCCTCACCTGCATCGTCGAGCGGCAGGCAACCGAGCTCCGTCAACGTCAGGCTCACGATCTCTGCCGGCGATTGCCCCAGCGCGATGAGGTGACTGAGTAGCGCAACCTGCCGGCGCTGGAACGCCTTGACGAGGAATGTCTGACGCAGATCATCGAGGCTGCCATCGGCCTCGGCGCCGAACGTTTCCTGGAACGAGCGCCCCAGCGCGAGGCCCGCATTGATCTTGTCGGCATACATGTGCTCACCCAAGACCACGCTGACGCCCTTGACCCAGTCCAACGCGCTGATGGACCGGCGCATGTCGTCCGCCATCAGGAACGAAAAATTGGCAGCGCACCAATAGGTCGGCAAGCGGAACTCGATGTGGACCCGATCCTTCGCGTCGACATCGGCCCTGGTCACGAAATTCAGGTCGATGACGGACTCGTCGAGTTCCGGGTCCATCACGTCTCGCAGGCAGGCCCATATCTGCGCCTGCCTGTCATCTGACGAGCGGCTTCTCGGCCGCTCCCTCCCCTCAACGCCACGCTTCATGGCCATCACCTCGGCGCGTGAACGGCTTCGGGCAAGTGGGCATAACCGCCGCCCGCCTGGATCTTCTTCTTTTGCGCTTCGACATCGATGCCATAGATGCGCGCGGCATTGAGACCGAGGATCTTGGTCTTCGTTTCCATCGACAGCACCGAACCGGTCTCCTTGGTGACGTCGGCCGGGATTTCAAATGCCATGAACTTGTCGATCAGCCATTTCGGCGTCCAGATGCCATAATCGCTACCGTAAAGGATCTTGTCCGGTCCGACCCAGAATAGCAGTTCGGAAATGACGTGGGCGAAGTACCCCGGCCGCGAATGGATGAAGGGCAACGCCACCGCGAGGCCGGCATAGACGTTGGTTTCCTGGGTCGCGATCCAGCAGAAATCGTCAAGGCGCGGCAAGCCACAATGCTCGACGATGAAGTTTAAATCCTGGAACGAGGTGGCGACGTCATCGATATCGGCGACATCGAACGCATCCCGGTTCAGCGGGATGATCGTTGGCCCCTTGTGGACGTGGATGTTCTTGATCCCGAGCTTCTGCGCCGCCTCGAGATACTGGTAGGACGCCTTGTCGGTGAGCTTGTAGCCCTTCGACTCGCCACGCCATTCGGCGGTGTAAAGCTTGACGCCCTTCAGCTTGTGCTTCTCGGAGAGCGCATGAAGGTCTTCGATGCCCTTGGTACCGTCACGCGGATCAAAGGCGCCGTTCAGGATGAAGCGGTCCGGATGGCTCTTCTTCATCGTCGAGTTTCGTTCGGTGGTATTGAAGCCGTTCTTGTAAAAATCGGTGAGATAGGTCGGCTGAAGGATCGCCATGTCGTCGTAACCGGTGACGAACAGGTCGTCGAACATCGTCTTGGCGTCGTACTTCTCGAACTTCTCCTTCTCCCATTTCTCCGACGGCGGGCTCAGATTCGAGTGATAGGCGTAGAAGCACTCGATGAACTGCTTGCCGTGGATGTTCTTCTGGTTGGCCGGGCTACCATCCCAGAAATGGGTATGCCCATCGATGACAAAAATCTCTTCACCCTTGGCCGTCCTGTACATGGCGTTACTCCCGCTCCGCTGGATATTGCGTATTGTTGTGAGGCGCGATTGATGTCGTCGATTGAGCCCGGCCGGCGCTGTGCCGGCCAGGCTGGTTCGCTGGCGATCATTAAACGATGTATTTCATCATCTCGTTCATGTCGCCGAACAGCATGACGGTGTTGTCGTCCGTCATGACCATGCGGCCGTAATGCGTCGAGGTTGAAATCTCGAAGAGATGCGGGGTCATGACGCGGCCCAACTCTTCGGAAATCTCATCCATCTTGAATTCCATCTTGCCGTCGCCATCGATACGGATCATCGCCGGCATGTAGGTCACCTTGATGTGTTCATGACGGCTCATGACTTCGGCGATAGCGCGCGCCTCGACGCTATCGTTCATTGTCACTCCGCATTGATGCGACACCGTGTCCTCGAACGTGATGTCTTTCATCGATTTGAAGATGTTGTCATTCTCGTGCAGCATGTCGGTCTCCAGAAGGATTGAGTGTGAGGGCGTGAAGCGATGCCGATTACGACGCCAGTCCGGCCGGAACCGTCAGGCCAAGCTCGGCGGCGATACCCCTGATACGATTCTTCGCGTGCGCCATGGCATCGGCGAAAGCCGCGACCTTGACCCGAGGCTGCGACCAGATGGGCTGCAAATGATTGGCGGCATCGAGCGCGAGATCGGCATGATTGGCCAACCATTTGTTGAACAACGCAAGGTTCTGCGCCCCGAAGGTCGGATCAGTGCCGAGGATGTGGAACAGCTCGACGGTGTTGGCGAGATTGCGCTCATAGTCGGCCTCCGCAGCGGAGACGACAGCCGGAGTGATGAAGTCGTTCTGCGCAGACGCCGCCTGCATCAGGAAGCCTGAGCGGAAGAGTTCGCCGACCAGCGGCTCGAACACCGCATTGGTCGCAAAATATTGCTCGAGATAGTCGTTTGAACCCATCACTGATTCAACCGACTTGCGCACGCCTTGCCAGATCGGATCTTCCAGCCAGTGCTTCTTGCCGGCGGCAATGTCGAAGCCTGGAAGGTCGAGGCCGATTTCGCTCAGATAAAGGGTGATGTCCTGCGCGAAGCGAAGCTTGTAGGACGAGTTGGTCAAGATCGCATTGTTGACCATCTGCGTGTAGCCGTAACGTTGCGCCTGCATCGTCGAGGTGCCGAGACCGAACTCGGCATGCTTGTAGGCTCCGAGATGGTTCTGCAATATCTTCACCCAAGCGGGATCGAAGCGGGTCGGCGCGCCCGATTTCCGGCCATTCTCGATCGTGTTCTGCACCATGCCGCAGATCGTCGACTGGCGCTGGTAATGGGTACGCTCCCACTCCTGGTCGACAGCGCGGAATTTGTGCCAGTTCGAGCTCTTTGCCGCCGTCCAGTCCTTGGAATAGGTCGGCGTTCCGTCAGGGAACGAGATGATCCAATCCTGCAGCAGATAGCGCTCCGGATCGGGTTGAACATCGACCGTCATGTCTTCGTAATGGGTCGCCTTGCGCCCCTTCGGTTCGAAGTAGTTGTACTTGCGGCTGTCGGAGCCCGGGAAAACCGCTGCCCCCGCGGCTCCGGATTTGACGATCGCCGCAGGCTTGGTCGCTGCTGCTCTGCTCGTTTGCGCGCTCATTGCTTACTCCCTTTCTGCCATTCTGTTCTGCGACGAACCTCGAACGCCGTCATCGCACCGCCGGCGTAAACTTGTCGAAATAGATGTGGTCCGGCTCGACGCCGTTCATTTGCAGCACGGGCAATACGGCGTCGATCATCGGCGTCGGCCCGCACGCGTAGGCGTCGATGGCGCCGCTCAGCTTCTCCTCGCGCAGATGGCGCAGCACGACCTCGTGGATCAGTCCGGTCTCGCCGTCCCAGCCGTCACCCGTCTCCGCATGCGACAGTGCCGGCACGAATTTGAAATCGTTCAGCCGCGCCGCGATGGCCGCGAGTTCATCGAGGTAGAACAAGTCGGCGCGGGTACGCGCTCCGTAGAAAAACCGGACCGGTCTCTGCTCGCCACTCCCGATGTGATCGGCCAGGATCGACCACAACGGCGACATGCCCGAGCCGCCGCCGATCAGCAGCATCGGCCCCGGACGTTCTTCGCGCCGGAAGCAGGTGCCATACGGCCCCTTGGCGATCACGGCGTCGCCGACGGCCAACTTCCCATCAAGCTGGGACGAAAACGCCCCGTTCGGATATTTCTTGATGATGAAGCGGAGATTGATGCCTTCTCCGGGCGGGTTCGCCATCGAAAAGGCGCGGGTGATGGTGCCATCCTGAAGCGTCAGATCGACGTACTGGCCGGCCCAGAACTTCATCGGCCTCTCAATCTCGATCTCCAGCAATCTGATGTCTGACGTCAGCGCGCTAATCCCTGCCACGCGGCCGGAAAATGCCTTCACCGCGATCGAACGGCTAAGCAGGTCTTCGTCATAGTTGAGTAATTCAACACCGATGTCGCTGTAGACATGCGTCCGGCACAGCAGGACGTGGCCGGTCTCGCTCTCGTAATCCGGCAGAGCGAAGGTCGAGTATTTCAGAAGCTCGATGTCCCCCTCGACCAGCCTTGATTTGCAGCTGCCGCACTGACCTTCCTTGCAGCCATGCATCAGCGAGATGCCCTGACGAAACGCGGCATCGAGGACGGTCTCGCCCTCTTCGACTTCCATCTCGATACCCACTGGCTCGAAACGAACCTTGTGAACCCGCACGTCCGTCATTATCCCGGCCCTGTCGTCGTGGCAGTTGTACAGAACGATCGGCAAACCGTTTGCCGGTCCCGGCAAGAGGGGCCGCCGAAAGCGGCCCCCCTCATCATCTCTTTAGTGGCAGGGATTGATCTTGAAGCCCTTACGGTATTCGGCCGTCGCCACCTCGCGCTCGATCGGCGAAAGCGCTCTGAAGCCACGCAACGGACTGCCAAGCGTGTGTCCGCGCACGTGATCGAGCGTCCACATGTCCTTGGAGTCGAAGCGCAGATGCGGTTGCGCGATCATCGTCTTGCCGTCGGGCCGGACAAAACCGAGATCCTTGATCGCGTCGGCGACGTCCCAGCCGTGATAGCAGTCCTCCCATTCACGGCGACCGCTGAAGCGGCCCATTGCCGGCGTCGCGCGGCCCTCGTATTCCGCGGCGAACGCCACCTTGTGGGTCCAACGGCAACCTTCGGAGCAGTAAGTGTAGATCTTGCCGTCGACCTCGTCGCAGACGAAGTCCTCGCGGATCAGGCAAGGGACCATGCAGCTCCAGCAGCGATGCGGGTATGAATAGCCCACCTCGCTGTTGAAGAGGATGTTGGTCTCGCCGGGCACGCTGAGCTTGGCGTGCCATTTCCAGAAATCGCCGAATTCGGCGTACCAACCCGGATATTTGTGCTCGAACCACTCGAAATCACGCTCGGTCTGGGCCTCGATACGCCAGAAGTTCACCGACCATCCAACCGTGAAGAACTGCGCGGTCTTGTGGACATAGTTCTTCTTGACGATCCGATCCCAGGCGGCGGCGACGTCATCGTGATGGATCTTGATGCCGTACTTCTCGAGCGGCAGCATGTAAGTCCGGTAATAGTCTTCGTAGATCCAGCGATGCCAGAGCTCGGCGTAGGACTCCTTGTTCTTGTCGCGGTTGGTCGTGCCGTACTCGATGAACGTCCCGATCGCGGCATCGACAATCGCGTGATTCTGCCAGAAGGCGTATTTCAGATCGCGCTCCAGCAACTGGTGGTTCGACGGATCGTTGATCATCGCCATCAGCATCGAGTGACCGTTGCCGATATGACGGGATTCGTCCGACTGGACCGACAGGAACACGGTTGGCAATGCATAGTCGCCGTTGCGCGCCGCTTCCGACGGCATCGCCACGAACAGGGTATTGGTGAAGGCGGTTTCGGCGACGACCGTCAGATAGACGTTGGCCGCGGTGATTGCGTCACCGGTCAGGAAGCCCTCGGCGAACTGGCGGCCGATCGTGGTCGCATAGCATTTGCCGAACGCGGCTTCCGTGATGTCGAACCCGGCTGGATCGATGTAATTCTCCATGTACCACTTCTTGAGGTTCATCTGGATCGTCGAGTGCCGGAACTCGTCGACCATCTGCATGGTGAAGCCGGTGCGCAATTCCTCGCCGGGCGCCAACCGCCCGACCATCGCCATCGAACGCGCCGCCGAGATCTCCGGGAACGGGATGATCGCCAGGAACAGCTTCATCCACTCGACCCATCGCGGCTCGACATTGCGGAACATGTCGCCGCGCAACGCCGCATCCAGCGCGCCATAGACGCGGTTGTCTTTCTCTTCCTGCATCGGGAAATATGACCGCAGGACCTGCTTCATCGGGTCGCGCGGTGTCTTCGAGATCTTGTAGTCGGTTGGGAAAGTCATCGCCTCCTGCACGTAGCTTGGCGTCCAACCAAGGTCCGCGACGCGATTGGCCGCTTCAGCGATGCTGATCCCCTTCTGCGCGGTGATCTTGTTCAGTGTCAGACTTGCAGACATTTCCAGCTCCTTTGAACGTTGCGTTATCTTCGGCATTCTCGCTTCGGTTCCGGGTCAAACCCCTGGATCGCTTTGTTGAAATTCTCAGCTGCAAAACACACTTTGAGTCCGTTAAATGGATTGATTGATCTGCTGACTCATCGTTTCGCGTCAGCCCGGTTTCTCGGCGCTGACGGTCTCGTCACCTCCGTTGGCTCGTTTGATGAGAGGTTTGCCTTCGGCGACGAATTTCGCCGAGAGGACCAGCGCTCCAGTAGCGAAATCCCTGCCGTGCGCGGCGATCATGGCCTCCGCGATCTCGGCCAGCTGAATGAAGAAGGCGTCTTTCGACCCGGCTTCCTCGCTCATGTCCGGTTTCGGAGACGGCATTTGTGCCTGTTGCTTTGATGCAATCATGGTTGCGTTGTTCCTGCTCATCATGCGTGCCCCGAACGTTGGTGGTCGCCGGACGAAGGACCGTTGTCGATCTCCAGCAGGGACGTGTCGAGCCATTCACGCTCGGCCACCAGGCGTCGATGCTCCTCCCGGAGCATCTCCAGGCGCGCGATCGCTCGCTCCAGTTCGGCACGCGCGTCGCTTCCGGCGTCGGCGCGCGCCGCGCCACGCACGGCGCACGCGAGTTCGATTTCGGCTCCGCCGCGCGCGTACTCATTCTTGATTTGCATCTCGTTGTTATCGACCATCTCGTCGATCAGCCTGTCCCGGGCAATCATCCGATCACGGGCGCGCTGCAATTCAGCGGCTTCCTCGCTGGTGATCGGTGGCCGGCATCGGCTGTCCTTTGTCACTCGCGCCACTCTCGTTCGATGATCTGGACCGAGGCTTTGCATGTCGCGGCACATGCCCTACGGGATCAGGACCGCGCGGCCATGAATGCGTCCATGATGCAGATCGTGAAGCGCGTCATTGGCCTGGCTCAGCCTGTATTCCTTGGTGTGGAGTTCGACGAGGCCGCGATCCGCGAGCGCCATCAGCTCCACCAGCTCGGCGTATGTGCCGACCAGGTTGCCGACGATGGTCTTTTCCGATGTGATCATGTCGATGGTCGGGATATCGATCTTCCCACCATACCCGACGATGTAGTAGTAGCCGGCGTTCGCCGTCATCGACAGGCCCTTGGCGATAGCGTCACCCTCGCCAACAAAATCGATCACGGCCTCCGCGCCGCGCCCGTCGGTCAGCGCCAGCACCGCCTCGACTTCGTTGCCGTCTGCCTTCACGACATGATGTGCACCGCACTTCTTGGCGAGTTCGAGAGACTGTTCGGCGCGATCGACCACGATGATTTCTGCCGCGCAGAGCGCGGCGAGAACCTGGATGCCGATATGGCCCAGCCCACCGGCGCCGATCACCGCGACATGTTCGCCGGGCAACAGATGACGGGATGCCTTCTTCGCGGCGCGATAAGCCGTCAGCCCGGCATCGGTGTAGGGAGCAACATCCTTCGGTGCGAGCGACTTCGGCAGCTTGATCAGGGAGCGCTGCCCCGTCAGCAGATACTGCGCATAGCCGCCATTGGCATTGATGCCGGGAAACGAGCTGTCCAGCGCATGCATGTCGTCGCCGCGCCGGCACGCGAGACAATGCCCGCTGGTCACCAGGGGATGACAAATTACGCTGTCGCCAACCTTGATCCCTTCGACACCCGGGCCGATCGCTTCGACCCAGCCGGCGTTCTCGTGGCCCATGATGTATGGAAGCTTGACGTCGACCTTGCTGCGCCAGATGCCCTCAACGATGTGCAGATCGGTGCGACAGACGCCGGCACCACCGATGCGCACGATCACGTCCATCGGGCGCGAGATCTTCGGGTCAGTTACGTCATCGAACTTGACGAACTCCTTCGCCGTCAGCTTCTCGTCGAACTCATGAAGCACCGCCGCTTTCATTAAACGCCTCCCCGGCAAAATTATTATTCTGTCGATCTGACGCGATCGCCATCTTGCTGAACGGTTGAGCAAGGGCTGTGCCAAGCGCACAACGGCCTGATCTTTCTATTGTTCTTGCGATCTCGGGAGTGCTCGCGCCGATCCGCCTCGGAGCAGACTTTGCGCGCGACTGTTCCGAGACGGAACAGTTCGACGGCAGCAACAGCGGGTGAGCAGAAATTTGGATTTTTGATTGTTTGATCTATGATCGTGAGAACCGCGCCACACGCGAGAACGACCCGAACCGGGCTACGACCAAGAGGAAATCGCCAAGCAGCGACTCCCGGAGGAGCTATGATGCTGACCGCCAGCCGACGCATGGACAATGCTTGGATGACGCTCGATCAGCGCGGCGCGCCGCCGGCAGAGCTGCTATCGGCCGATATCTACGACAGCTGGATGCGCTGCATTTCGCTTGGTCTCGATACATTGCGCCCTCCTTCGCCTGAGTTCGTGAGCACCGCCGTTTTGCGCCAGGAGCAGCAGCGCTGCTCACTGATTCGCGGCCTGGCGCTCGCGGAGATGCACACGCTGCATCAGCAGATTGCCGGCTCCAATTTCATGATCGCCTTTGCAAATGCCAACGGCCTGCTGCTCGACATCATCTCGGACTCGAGCTTCAGTGATGCCTCGAACGCAGCTAGCATTCGGCCCGGCACTATCTGGACTGAAGCCATTTGCGGCACCAACGGCCTCGGCACCGCCGCGTATCTCAAGCGGGCCATCGTCGTTCACGGGGGCGAGCACTTTTTCTCGCGCTACCACAATCTTACTTGCATCGCGGCGCCAATCTTCGCGCCCGATGGCGAACTGGCCGGAATACTGGATGCGTCATCGGATTGCATGTCGAGGCAGGCGCATACCCAGGCGCTCGTCGCGATGGCGGCAACCCAGATCGAGAATGGTCTGTTCCGCGAACATCACCGCGGAAACATCCTGATCGCTTTCCATAGCCGCGGCGAATATCTGCATACGTTGAGCGCGGGCCTGCTGGCCGTCGACAACGAGGGCAGGATCCTTGCAGCCAACAGGGCCGCAAGCGTCCTGCTGCATGGCCTGCCAGCCTTGCCGGGTCGTCGCTTCGCCGACGTCTTTCGTACGAAATTCAACGCCTTTGTCGATGAAGGCCGGCGCAAGGAACGCCAGCGCCTCGAGGACGAGGTCGGTAGCCAGTTCGTCGCAACAATCGAGAACGCGCGCCAGTTCTCGATGATGCAAGCCATCTCGCGGCCTCGGCCGTCGACGCCCAAGGACGTCCCCACCCAGTTCGTCTCCGCCGATCCGGCGATCGCTTCCGTTGTCCAACGGGTGGGAGTCGCGGCGGTCCGCAAGATGCCGATCCTGATCCGTGGCGAAACCGGCACCGGCAAGGAGCAACTCGCCCGCCATGCTCATACCGCCAGTGGACGGGCCGGCGCTTTCGTCCCGGTGAATTGCGCAGCGCTCCCTGACAGCCTGATCGAGGCGGAGCTGTTCGGCTATGCCGAAGGCGCTTTCACGGGAGCAAAAAAGGGCGGGGCTGCGGGACTGTTCAAGGAAGCGGACGGCGGAACGCTCTTCCTCGACGAGATCGGCGACATGCCGGTGACGTTGCAGGCCGTGCTGCTGCGCTTTCTGGACGATTGGACTGTCCGGCCGGTCGGTGGCACCAAACGTCAGGTCGACGTTCTCCTGGTGTCTGCCACCAATGCCAATCTCGACGACTCGATTGCGAAGGGCCGGTTCCGATCCGATTTGCTGTTTCGCCTCAACACGCTGGAGGTGACGTTACCGCCTTTGCGCGAGCGTTCCGATTTCGCCGAGATCGCGCGCCATTTGATCCACAAGATCGACCCCTTGATGGATTTGACCGCAGGGGCGATCGATCGTTTGGCCGAACTCGATTGGGATGGAAACATCCGCGAACTGCGCAACGTGCTTTCCCGATTGTCGCTGGCCGAGCCGGGAGATCTGATCGACGAGACATCGGTCGAGTCCGTACTTGCACATTCAGGCGGCGAGCGCCTGACCGGCAAGGCGGTGGGTGGTGGGCTCAAGGCCAATCTGCATGAGATTCAGCGCTCGCATGTGCTGACCGCGTATGCGGAAACGGGCAACAACATCAGCAAGACCGCGCGCCGCCTGGGCGTGTCGCGCAATACGATCTATCGTGCCCTGCGCGGCAACAAGGATTAGCACAATCGTGGCGAAGGCTCTGCGGCGGCAGCGCGATCCGGCTGTAACTGGAGGCGCTGAAGCCCAGCCCCTCGTCGGGTTCAATTGGGAGTGTCGCCATGTTTGAACCGGAAAACGGTCTCGAAGCCCTGATGCAGGCTGCCGCAAGGGACGCCAGCATCGTTCCAGCATTCTATCGCGCGTTGCTCGAGACGGAGATCTACATTCTGACGCCGGAAGCGCCGATGAAACCTGGACGCCGTCGCTCGCTCAAATTTCAGGAGGAGATCAACGTTGCAACGGTCGACTTCCAGAACATGAAATGGCACCCCACCTTCACCTCAAAGAAGCGCATCTACGACTATATAAAGCAGCCTGAGGTGTGCCTTGGCGCCGCCGCGCGCAATCTGTTCGAAATGTTGCCTGACTCTAATTTCTGGCTCAATCCGTTGTCCGAATGTCAGAAGCCGCTGCCCGCCGCCGAGATCGCCCTCCTCATGAGTGGCGAGATCTTTCACATGCCGATTAAGTCCGCGCGATAGGCGCAGACTTCCTGCCAGATGCTGTCGGCCAAGCCGAATTATTTCGAAAAACGGCGCAGCGACATCAGTTCACTAGACCATCTGCCTGATTTCCTGAAGTGTGCCCGCAAGGCTCGTGGCGAGCCGGACGGATGGGAATTCGCCAGGCCGAGGTCGGAGCGGCGAGGACAATGATCGAATGAACAGAGGAGCGCTTTGGTATCAAGCCGGAGCGGCTTGCCGGGGATACCGCTTACGGGGCTGCTCCGATGCTGAACTGGCTGGTCGAGGCGAAGGGCATCGCACCACATATCCCCGTGTTCGACAAGTCGAAGCGAGATGACGGTACCTTCTCGCGCAGCGACTTTCGATATGATCCGACCAGCGACGTTTACCACTGCCCCGGCCGGAAAGCGGCTCGGGACGAGCGGCACCGTGCACGGGGGCAAAACGCTTTTGTATCGTGCGAGCAAGCTCGACTGCGACGCATGCCCGCTTAAACCGCAGTGCTGTCCAAAAGAACCATCGCGCAAGATCCCGCGCAACATACATGAGCACGCCCGGGACGTCGCCCGGTCGTTCGCTGGCACCGAGGGATTCGAGACGTCGCGACGTCAGCGCAAGAAGATCGAGATGCGGTTTGCGCACCTGAAGCGCATCCTGAGGCTTGGTCGGCTTCGGCTTCGTGGCCCACGGGGCGCCCAGGACGAGTTTGTTCTTGCTGCAATCGCTCAAAATCTGAGGCGCCTCGCGCGTTAGGGTCGGCGGATCAAAGCCGGTCGGCCTTACCGAATGGCCGAAAGACATCCGTCGGTTACAGCCGACTTTTGCGACAAAATCGGCCATGCCCGGACATCGCCACAGGCGGGGCTGGCTGACATGTCGCTTGCTTGACACCTCTCGTAGCGTTGGTCTCTAATCCCCAGGCAAGTCCTGAGGCTGGAGGCGAAATTTTCGCCGCCAATCAAGAATAAGGCCAACTGCTCCGCCAGGCGAGTGCCGGGTAAAGGAGCAGAGGCTAAAAATAGCTTCCTGGGAGGGAACAATGGACAGACGCCAGACAATCAAAATGCTTGGTGGTGCGGCGGCGATCGCCGGTACCGGTTTTCCGGGGTTTGCTTTTGCGCAGGCTCAAAAGGAAATGGTCACGGTCGTGAAGATCGCCGGCATTCCGTGGTTCAACGCTCTTGAAAAGGGAATCCAGAAGGGCGCCAAGGACTTCAGCATCAATGCCACCATGGTTGGACCGGCGAACGTCGATCCGGCACAACAGGTAAAGCTGCTCGATGACCTGATCGCCAAAAAGGTCAACGTGATCGGCTTGGTGCCGCTGGACGTCAAAGTGTGCGAGCCGGTGCTCAAGCGCGCCCAGGCGGCCGGCATCAAAGTCATCACCCATGAGGGCCCCGAACAAGAAGGCCGTGACTGGAATGTCGAATTGATCGATTCCGTTCGCTTCGGTGAAGTGCAGATGGAGCGTCTCGCCAAGGACATGGGCGGCGAAGGCGATTACGTGGTTTATGTCGGGACGTTGACGACGCCGCTTCACAACAAATGGGCCGACGCCGCGATTGCCTATCAGCAGAAGAATTTCCCGAAAATGAAGCTCGTCGCCGACCGTTTCCCCGGCGCCGACGAGATCGATACCAGCCAGCGCACGACGCTTGACGTGATCAAGGCCTATCCGAACCTGCGCGGCATTCTCGGCTTCGGCTCGAATGGGCCGATCGGGGCCGGCAATGCGGTGCGTCAGCAACGCCTTGGCAAGAAGATCGCCGTGGTCGGCACGGTGCTGCCGAGCCAGGCGAAATCGCTCATCGCGGATGATACCATCCGCGAAGGTTTCCTGTGGAATCCCACCGATGCAGGTTACGCCATGGTTGCAGTTGCCAAGCTCGTGCTTGATGGCAAGCCAATCACGGATGGCGTCGATGTTCCCGGCCTCGGCAAGGCTGCGGTCGATGTGGCCGGCAAGCAGATCAAGGTCGACAAGATCATGCGGATCAACAAAGAAACCATCGACGGACTGATCGCCGGAGGACTCTAGAACTACACCAGTCCCAGCCGCCTCGTCGCGCTGCATTCCCGGCTTTCCGGCCGGGAATGCGATCCGCGTCGAGGCGATCGCTTGACAAGCGGTCCCATTACAGGACGAAGCCTTGACGACTTTCCTGGAGATGTCCGGCATATCAAAGCGTTTCGGCGGCGTGCATGCGCTTCGCGACGTCGATCTGACGCTGGAGGTCGGAGAGGTGCATTGCCTTGTCGGCGAAAACGGATCCGGCAAGTCGACGCTGATCAAGATCATTTCCGGCGTCGAGGCGCCGGAACCAGGAGGCCGGATCGTCATTTCCGGCAAGGAGTACCCAAAACTAAGCCCGGTCTACTCCACCCATTGCGGCATTCAGGTCATCTATCAGGATCTATCGCTATTCTCCAACCTCACCGTCGTCGAGAACATCGCCATGGCGCACCATCTTGGCGGCGTCCACACGGTGAACTGGTCCTCTATGCGGGCCATCGCCATGGCCACAATGGCGAAGGTCGGCATTGAGGTCGATCCAGAAACAAAAGTCTCCGAACTCAGCATTGCCGGACGCCAGCTGGTCGCGATCTGCCGGGCCTTGGCGGCGGATGCCAAACTTCTTATCATGGATGAGCCGACGGCGTCGCTGACCCGCCACGAGGTCAACACCTTGATCAAGCTCGTCAGCGACCTGAAAAGAAGCGGTATCTGCGTCGTATTCGTGAGCCATCGCCTCGACGAGGTGCTTGAGATTGCCGAACGCGTGACGGTGTTGCGGGACGGCGCCAAGGTAGGCACCTTTGCCGCAGCGACCATCGACGGCAGCAAACTCAGTCACCTGATGACCGGGAAGGCTTTCGAGTATCAGAAACAGGTGCCCGACCTTGCCGTGGGTGCCGTTGTTCTCGAAGTCCAGGGCCTTACCCGCGATGGTGACTACGACGATGTGAGCTTGCAATTACGCGCCGGAGAAGTCGTGGGCCTTACCGGATTGCTTGGATCGGGCCGAACCGAGCTCGCACTGTCGCTGTTCGGCATGAACCCACCCGATCGAGGCACCATGGCGCTTGACGGCCACCGCATCGCGCTGAACACGAATGCAGACGCGATCCGTCGAGGCATCGCCTACGTATCTGAGGACAGGCTTACACTTGGCCTCATCCTTGACCAGTCGATCACCTCGAACGTCACGCTGACTGTGTTGGAACGTCTCGCTGGCGCGTTCGGCCTGATTGGCGCACGCGCGCGGCAAAGCCATGTTGCGCGATGGGTCGCCGAACTCGGAATCAAGGTCTCTGATCCCAACAACCCGGTCAAGACGCTCTCCGGCGGCAATCAGCAGCGGATCGTGCTCGCCAAATGGATGGCGACCAACCCGCGGGTGCTTATCCTCGATAGCCCAACGGTCGGTGTCGACATCCGCGCCAAGGATGGGATTTATGAGATCATCCGGCGGCTGGCCCGCGAGGGCGTCGCAGTGCTGATGATATCAGACGAAATCCCCGAGGTGCTTTATCACAGCCATCGCGTGCTGGTGATGCGCGAAGGGCGTTTGACTACTGACGTGATGGCCGCAGACACCTCCGAAGATGCGCTTCGGCAGGCAGTCAATGCCTGAATCGCGGTTTGCTTCATTTGGCAGGTTTCGGCGCAGCCATGAGTTCTGGCTGTTGATCGTGATCCTCGTGCTCTGCGCCAGCCTGGGCGCGGCGAACGGCCAGTTCCTGACCATGCAGAATCTGTTCGACCTGCTGACCTCCTACGCATTCGTAGGCATCCTCGCCCTCGGGCTGCTCGTGGTGCTGATCGCCGGCGGAATCGACATCTCCTTCACGGCGACGGCATCGGTGGCGCAATATGTCACGCTTACGGTGGCGAACGCATACGGCGCGAACTGGATCTGCGTTTTTGCGATCGCGATCGGCATTGGCGGTGCGCTCGGCGCCCTCAACGCGATCTTCATCCAGAAGCTTCGGATACCATCAATCATCGTGTCCGTCGCAACGTTGAACATTTTCTATGGGCTGCTGATTTTCTTCACGGGCGGTAAATATATCTATTCGTTACCCGACTGGTTCGCGACCGGGATATTCTGGTTCGAGTTCGATTGGGGCAAGGATACGTCCTACGGCGTCAACCTGCAGATCCTCGCGCTCGGGTTCTCATTTCTCTTCACCTGGCTCCTGCTCAATCGTAGCAATATCGGTCGTCAAATCTACGCCATGGGGGGCAATACCGATGCCGCGCAGCGACTCGGCTTCCATGTCTTCGGCCTCAACATGCTGGTCTATTGCTACATGGGGGTCATGGCCGGTATCGCCTCACTGGTCCAGGCGCAGCTTGCACAGTCCGTCGCTCCGACGGTGCTGGTGGGCAAGGAGCTCGATGTGGTTGCAGTCGTCGTGCTCGGCGGCGCCAGCCTGATGGGCGGCGTCGGCACCGTTCTCGGCACGTTTCTGGGGTTGGCACTGCTCGCCATCCTGCAGAATGGAATCATTTTGCTGGGCGTTTCGTCCTACTGGTCGCCATTTTTTGTCGGGTTGGTCATTCTGATCTCGGTCTCGGCAACAGCCTGGTCGCAGCGAGAACGGCGGCCCCGGAGCGCGCGGCCATGAGAAATGAGTCCACCCTCGCCCTTCGCGGACGCCTGATCCGTTTTGCCGGCAGCGGGACGATCGCAACCCTGATGCTGTTGTTGGTCGCGCTCTGGTTGGTGTTCGCCATTACCATCGGCGACCGGTTTTTCTCCGTCAACACGCTGCAATCGATGGCCTTCCAGATGCCGGAGCTCGGCATCCTTTCGCTTGCGATGATGCTGGCCTTGTTATCTGGCGGCCTCAACCTTTCCATCATCGCCACCGCTAATCTCTCCGGACTGACCATTGCCTTCCTGCTGACGCACTACATTCCGGGCACTCAGGGCATTGCCTGGGCCGGCGTACAGGTGCTGGCGATTGCGGCAGGGTTTGCCGTCGCGGCGCTGGTCGGCCTTGTCAACGGATTTGTCATCGCCTATCTCGGCGTTTCGCCGATCCTCGCAACCCTCGGCACCATGACACTCTGCAAGGGACTTGCGATCGGCCTGACGCGCGGCAATGTCATCTCCGGATTTCCGGAGCCCATTGTTTTCATCGGCAATGGAACGGTTCTCGGGGTGCCTTTTGCCCTGATCGTGCTGGCGCTCTGTGCGTTGCCGGTCGCGCTCATGCTAAACGCAACGCCCTTCGGGGCAAGGGTTTACATGATCGGCTCGAACGAGAAGGCAACCCGCTACTCCGGCGTCGATACCCGCGCCGTCCTGCTCAAGCTATATGTCCTCTCGAGCCTGCTCGCCGGTGTCGCAGCGGTCGTCATGCTGGCACGTTTCAATTCAGCCAACGCGGCATATGGCGAGAGCTATCTGCTCGTCACCATTCTTGCAGCAGTGCTCGGTGGCGTCGATCCATTTGGCGGCTTTGGCAAAGTCGGCGGATTGCTGCTTGCGCTGATAATCCTTCAGGTGATCTCCTCGGCGTTCAACCTCCTCAATCTCAGCCAGTTCCTCACTCTGGCGATCTGGGGTGGCATCCTGATTGCCGTTGCTGCGGTTCCTCATCTGGGCGGCAAAGCGCCCCGGTAGACAACGATGACAAGATCGGAAGCCTCTCCCCGGATCGCGGTTCTCGACATTGGCAAGACGAATCTGAAACTGCTGGTCGCGAGTGAGGACGGCTGGCCGCTCGAAACACTTTCGATCCCGAATGTGCCGACCACGGCAGGACCATACCTCGCCTATGATCTTGCCGGGCTGGAAGAGTGGTTCCTCGACACTTTGGCCGTGGTGACGCAACGCCACACCATCGGCGCGGTGATCGCGACCGCGCATGGGTGTGGCGCCGTTCTTGTCGAAGGTGACGAGCCAGTGCTGCCGATGATGGACTATGATGCGGTCTCGCCGCCTGAGATCGACCAGGCCTACGCCCGGATTGCGCCTGCCTATGATGAAGTGTTTTGCGGTATCAGCGGCGCGATGCGGCTCGGCAAGCAATTGCTCTGGCAGGAAAGCGCATATCCCGCCGAATTCGCCCGCGCGAAAATCTATCTTACGACTGCGCAGTATTTCGCCTTGCGGCTCGGCGGGTGTGCTGCAAGTGAAATTTCACAGCTCGCGGCTCAGAGCCATATCTGGGACCTTTGCCACCATCAGCCTTCCTCCCTGATGCGCAAGCGCGGCTGGGACCGTCTTCTGCCGGAGCGGGCATCCGCCGGTGCGGTGCTAGGGAGGGTTTCGGAGGCCGTAGCCAAGCGTACCGGCCTGGCGCGCTCGACCGAAATCCTCTGCGGCGTGCATGATTCCAACGCCAACCTGTTCCGCTACAAGGCCGCCGGCATGGCCGATACCTCGATCCTATCAACCGGCACCTGGATGATCGGCTTTCAGCGCGGCCTCGCGCTAGACAAGCTCGACGCCACACGCGGCATGGTGCTCAATATCGATGTCGACGGTGAGAACGTACCCTCCACGCTGATCGCGACAGGCCGCGAATACGACTTGATCAGCAGAGACCACGACGCTTCTGATGCAGCCGTCCTCACCGCATTGCCGAGTCTACTGGCCCTTGGAACCCTGGCACTCCCCTCCTTCGTTGGGGATGACGGACTGTTCCCCGGTGCAGCTCACCGCGGACGCATTATCGGACCGCGGCCCGAGACGCCAGCCGAATGGCAGGGGTTGGCAGTCCTCTACGCCGCATTCAGTGCAAACCGCTGTCTAGATGCGCTTGGCAGCTCGAAACACATCGTCATCGACGGTGGCTTCGCCGCCAACCTGCCCTTCGCGCGCGCTCTGGCCGCGTTGCGGCCATCGCAGAGCGTCTCGGTGAGCCAATCTCGGGATGGAACGGCGCTCGGCGCGGCGCTGCTGTGGCGGAGATTTTCGCGTACGATTCCGGTTTCGAGCGTGGTGCTTGAAGCTGTCACGCCGCTCGGCGAGGATGAGTGCAAACGCACCCTTTCCGCCGCCTATCAATCCTGGATTTCTTTTTCGGAGCACCCATCATGACAGACCGCAATCATGCCGATCTCCGCCAGGGCATCGTCGATACCTGCAAGGAGATGAACCGAAACGGTCTCAACCAAGGGACTTCCGGCAATCTTTCGCACCGGATTCCAAACGGCATGCTAATCACACCGACAAGCTTGCCCTACGAGCACATGCGGCCAGAAGACATTGTCGCGATGGATTTTGCCGCGAATTACCAGGGCAACCATCGCCCTTCTTCAGAATGGCGTTTTCATCGCGATATTCTGCGAGCGCGGGACGACATAAACGTCGTGCTTCATACGCATTCCACCTTCAGCACCATTCTCGCCGTGCACGAGCGTGGCATTCCCTGCTTCCACTACATGGTCGCGGTAGCCGGTGGCAACGATATCCGTTGTTCGCCTTATGCCTGCTTCGGCACACAAGCGCTGTCGGATTATGCCGTCGATGCGCTCGAAGGACGAAATGCCTGCTTGCTCGGCCATCATGGCTTGATCGTAACGGCGCAGACATTTGAAAAGGCGCTTTGGCTTGCCGTGGAGGTGGAGACCCTGGCGAAGATGTATGTCCACGCGCTGGCGATCGGCGAACCTCCGCGCCTCAGCGAGACCGAAATGGCACAGGTCCACGAACAGATGAAACGCATGGGCTACGGCCAGGCGCCCGATCTTGACGACGTCGGTGATGTTCCACGCGCCATGCCTCAGTCGAAACTGGCGCCACATTGACTCAGAGTGTCGTTGAACGCGGCTAGTCTTCTCTTCGCTAAGGAAACTTGCAAGCAACTCTACCAGCCGCTGGTGATCAAGCGAAAATTGTCAGACAGCGAGCCAATATCCCTTGTGAATATCGAACTTCACGGCGCCGTCGTCACGCATCTTCAACAAGAGCGATTGGCAATCGTCCTCATGCTTTATGTTCACGCGCTTCATGATTTCGAAAACCTTCAGAGGCTTTTCGCCAAGGGCAATCAGAATCTTTTCTCGATCAGTCATTGGGGCTCCTTGTATCGGCATCGGCGACGGTACGCGCTGTACCGATCGTCTGCAACGGCCGCGTTCGCTTGACGAGGTCCGTTCCGGGTCACCAGGCCCGAAGCTGCCGCGCCAATACAACAGCACGGAGCGTGCTTCGCTACCCCCAGCGCGACGACCACACCGGATACGTGCTCTTTTCGTTCGTGCACGGCCCGCGAGGGTGTCAGGCAAGCTCGCCTGCTGATGAGTGGGAGGTGACAGCATCCACGATCCTTGCCTTTCCGGTCGACGGAAGCGGTTTCCGCATTTGATGATGAAGTCGGACATCTCCGGTAAAGCGGAAGTCAGCCATAACGCCAATTATGTCGGCTGAGGGCCATGAGCAGACGTACTACGCTCGTTCAACGCGGATCGAACTGTGCGCCTTCCAAAAGGTACCGAAGCGCTCACCACCGGCTTCGTTTCGCCCATATTGCCTCACCAATAAGGCAGGATATTCGCGGCTCCCTTTCGGTCACCGAAACGATCCGGTCCCTGGGCACGCCGCCGGCAACCTCGAGCACGAGCTTTGTTCGGATCGCCTCCTTGAACCCATCACGGCTTCTGATCGTCACCATAAACGAGCCTGACCCGCCAATCACACAATCCTCGTAATAGAGATCGAGGTCGTCGATGTCCATTTGCGACGGAAGCCTTCCTTCGAGCATGATCGGCAATCCGTTGATGGTAATGCCCCTTGCCAGCGCCGCATCACGTGCGATGGTAACTGGGCTTCCGTCGTTGTTCACGCCATCGCCGGAAACGTCGATCACACGCCGCAGTCCACGATACGGATCCGCATCGAACAGCGGCAATGCGAAATTTATCGCGCCAGAGATCGAGGTGCGTGAGCCCGTGCGAACCGGCGCTTTCGCGATTTCCGCCGCCACCACAGCTGCAGATTCGCGGCTGTCGATCAATCTCCACGGCACGATGATTTTCTGATCGTTCGGTCCAGACCATTCCACATAGACCAGGGCCAACCTTCGGTTCGGCCCGGCCTTGAGCGCCTGGAGAAATTCGTTGGAAACGATGGCCTCCGCGTAACCCTCGCGCTGAAGCAAAAGCTCGCCAGGATCCATTGAATAGGAGACATCAACAGCAAGAACGAGTTCGACATCAACCGATGGCTGCTCGCTGCCGGCAACCACTCGGTACCCCGAATTGAGGGCGGCCGTGTTGGCGACTTCACCTCCGGCGATCACTCCGGCGATCAATGCCGCTGCGATGGAGACACGATGAAGCATGGTGGCCTCGCTGCTGGTTCCTCTTCATGGTGGCAGAAACGCCGCTGCCTGATCGATCGGTCCAGTGCCGGGTGCGGATTGATGCGAGCGCGCGAAGACGAACCGAGATGTCACATGTATTTCGGAGGCGGCTTTGCCGTCCTGGCCGATGAGGATCAATCCGGCGCCGCCATTTGCTACATTCAGAACCATCGGCTCGCCACTCCACGTCTTGATTGGCTCCATTCCGATGATGAGAAATTCGCCGATAGGCTGGTCAAGATATTGGATGCGCAATTGCGGACCGACTTCGGCTGCCGCGAGTTCGAAGCCGAGCTGTCGAGCACGCGCGTAAACATCGGCCAAGGTCACAGTATCGGACGTGAATCCAAGCTGGGCTGGCGATACGAGGACAAGCTCCACGTCTGTCGTGCGAGAGCCAAGCATGAATGTCGGTCGAGCAAGTATTTCAGCGGCCTGCCCACCGATACCGCAGCCCATGCCGTCCAGTTTATTGCGCAGTCCAAGCGGATCAGCGAAGGTACCAATGGTGATGGTCTTCCATGTCGCCACATCGCGGCCGGACTGAATGAGTTGCTGGGACACTTCGGCGGGGCGCGTCTTGAGCTTCAGCTGGTTTTGCAAGACATCGCGAGCCGTGCATTGAGCCCGCGCTGGATTGGTTGCGAACTGAACGATGCAGGCCGCGCACAGTATCGCCACAACGAAGTAACGGCTGCCCCGGCGCGCGCGCGAATGACGGTCGACTCCGCCGCAATGCGCCCTTCCCGCTGTGATGGCTATCGAAAACCTCTTCCGCATTTGCAATCTCGCGAGAAGAAAGAGACCACCGTTTACTGTTGCGCACTGGACACACACTTCGCGCCCTGTGAGCGCGGTGCAGCTTTCTCGGCATCGCGTTATTCGGTTACCGCGGGCTCAGGGCAGCGGCTCTCCGGTTGTCAACGTAGTGCAGGTCTGCGGGAAAACCGTACGAAAAGGCACGATAAAGGACGAAATCGGGCTCTGCCGCTGCCTTGAGACGCACTTTCCGGTCCGCTAAGATCAATGGCGGGAGGTGTGCGCATGACCTGCCTGCGGCTGAACGGATACACGCTCAATTTGGATCAGGCGCAGTTATTTGACCGGCACGGCCAGGCCGTTGAGCTGCGGCCTCAGGCTCTGGCAGTGTTGCTTGAATTGGGGCGCCGTCCCGGAGAGCTGGTTACAAAACTCGATCTCGGTGCGCGAGTGTGGCCGGGCGTTTCGGTCACCGACGACTCGCTCGTGCAATGCGTGGTCGAGATCCGGCGCGCGCTCGGTGACAGCCGGCAGCAAGTCGTGCGGACGATGCCACGACGTGGTTACCTTCTGATCGTTGACGCAGCCGACACGGCGCCGCGCGATGTGCGAAGATTCTATCGCCTGGCCGCCGCTCTTGCGATGGTGGCAGTCGCGATCGTGCTGGTCTGGCAACTTCTACTGCTCGGCGCCGGCTCCGGGCCCCCCAAGGTACACAACAGGATGGTGGCCGACGTTGCGGTTCTACCCCTGCGCGTACTCAACACCTCTCAGGAAGGCAGTCCGGACGGCAACGGATTAGCCTACATGATTGCCTCCGAACTTGCGCGCAACCCCGACCTGCACATCGTCTCAACCCTCGCCACAGCCGAGCTTAGCGGCAAGAACCTGTCGCCGGCCCAGATCGCCGCGATGACCCGCGCTCGCTACCTTGTGGATGGCAGCGCAGAGAGACGCGGCGACCGGCTGCAGCTCCACGTGCAATTGATCGATTCCGGCAACAACCGCATCGTCTGGAGCGGCCGGTTCGAGCCCACTGCGCAGGACCTGCCCGACGTTACTGAAACGTTGATCTCTCGGATCAGCGCCTCGCTTGGTGCAACCGTGCGCGAGTCGGACCGGGCGGCGTTACGGAGCCGCGCGCCGGCCTCGCTTGATGTGCATGCGCGCGTGCTGCGCACGCTTGCGCTGACCATGGCACCAAGTTCCGAGAGCCTCCGCCAAGCGCGGCAGGAACTCGAACTGGCGGTCCGCCTTGATCCGAACTACGCGCCCGCGTGGACGGGACTCGGACTGGTGAAGAAGATGCTGATTTTTGGCCATCACGATCCTGGGCTCAGTCATCAGGACTTGCCGCAGGCGATCGCCGACGTCAGGCGCGCGATTGCGCTGGACCCGCTGCGTGCCAGTTCGTGGCGAGTGCTTTCCTTAGTAACCGACGCAGGTCAGGACCCTGAGTCAGCGGTGAGCGCGGCCGAGCGGGCGATCGAGCTCGGCCCTGGCGATCCGGACAACTGGGTCGTCCTTGCCGGTGCATTGCATTATGCCGGTCGAACCCAGGCAGCGATTGAAGCCTTCGAGAAGGCGATCTCCTGGAACCCGGTACGCCCAGCACACTACGCGCTCTACGGGGCAAGGCTGCGCTATTCCGTGCAGGATTACGAGGATGCGCTGCGTTTCGCCCGCGAATGTATGGATCGAACACCTGCGATAGGTGTCTGCAAGGCGGTCTGGCTATCGTCGCTTATTCGTACCGGCCATGCCGCCGACGCCGAGGCGGCGTGGCCCGCTTTGGTCGCGGCCGCACCCTCTTTGCAGACGTACCGGATGACGCCGCGGAATACGCCGATGGCTCTGGCGGTTGATGAGGACCTCGACAGACTTCGCAAGAGCAACACCTCGGCAATGGCCCAGTAAAGCTTCAGGCGCGTGAACCTGATGTGATCATTCCAAGTTGGCCTTTTTCGGCGCAGAAGAGGCTTCGAGGCTGTTCCGGATGGAGTGATCCGCGTCGCTTTGCCGTTTGAGGCCGGTGTCAGCTCGTTCTAAGGGCCGCCAACAGGCGACGTCCAGAAGCTACCAACTGAAGTGGCCTTTATTCAACTGTCTCTCTTCAATTTCGACATGACATCATCTCCGCCCGTGAGAACGTATCGAAGCGCGTACCCGATCAGCCAAGACGCCGCCGCTAGGCCCAGGCCAACCATTGCTAGATAGATGTTGATTCGATCCCAGGCGAAGCCAGCCGCAATAAGCGTCATCCATGCTTGCTCTACCGCCCAGAAAAACCTGTAGAGGACATCCCCAAGTGTAGTTGCCAAAATCACCTCCTGCAGGAGTATGAGTCCGAAGCAGTCTTCATTTTGTGGCAGCTTTCTTTCGGCGAGGTCGGCTTAGGCTCCGCCATTCGCGTACACTCTAGCTAAAGGTAAACTCGCTAAATTGTAGTATCAGACAAAGTTCAATTTCCTCGTTTGCGGTTCGGACACGGATCGACTTCCTGCTCGCCGAGAGGTCAGGAAAGTATTCGTTGCCGAAAACCGTGCCGCCGCTCGCCGGCACCGACCTGCCGCCGGTGCATGCCGCGCCTGCGCGCGCCCAGGTGCTCTTGGCGGCCGAGGGGATGCGACGCAGATCGCGCGCTGCTCGAACTGTGGCTGGACGATGCGGTAGCCTGATGAGGCGTTCGCGAATTTGTGTGCGTGTCAGTCGCGGAGCTCGCCATCAATATCTGGACTCTCCGGTTCCACGCGCCATAATGAGGCGATGGACGGGATATCTAAAACCTTAAATTGTGCGCGTTGCGGCAAGCCGCTAGTCCTGATAGCGCGACCGGATGGCAAGGGCCCACTCCGGCCGACATGCTTGCATTGCGAGGAAGCCGATCCGATCACGTCGCCCGAGGTCGCCAGGTGGTTTGCTGGGGAATTGCAGCCGCCGAAGGGATAGGCCGTGAGGATCGCTGCCATGGCCGCGACTGCCGCAGAGTGCCGAGCTTGAGATGCTCGGGGACGACCGTCGTTGGCCTCAATTGTGTCGACAAATTACGGTACTGATTCGCCAGTGAGCCAGCGTCTCGCAATCGGTTGGTCCTTTGGCCTCTGAATTCACAAGTCACCGACGCGAGTGGCGTGCAATGGGGCCCGGCCCAGCCGGGCCTTTTGTCCTTTGTGAATTATGTGCACTCACTGCACCCTGGGCCCACCGCGCCGCATCGCGACCAAGGACCCTCGTTGGCGCGAACTCACAAATATTTGGCCTGAACTGCCAAGATACAAACTGCCCTTTTTACTATGGCGACCCAGTTGGCCCAACGCACGGGGTGCACTTCGACCGGGGATCGATGACCAATGCGTGTCTTTTTTAGTTGCTTGTTTTGCGGGGCGCTTCACAGCGCTATCCAAATAAGGCGGCCGGTCGTGGCAAGCGGGCGCTTCGATTGCAAAGCGTGCGGGCAGACACTGCATCGATGGTGGGCCGTATACGACTTTACAGATTGGAAGGGGCCGTTCGACCAGTAGCGGGCGCGGCCAATCCGGGTCGCCGCACCTTGCCGGCCCCGCTTAAATGCGCCTATGCCCGTCCTCACCCGCCGGCGCGATCCGCACCGCAGCGATTGCTGGCACATCCACTCTGACGACATCACGTCGGCAGCATAGCAAAGCCGTCGGAAACCCCAGACTCGTCCGAGGTTTGGCAATGGCAGTGCGGCTTCTATCCCGGCTCGAAGCCCGGCGAGCACTGCAAAGGCTCGGCGCCGTCGTTCGAGGCGGCTCCCGTGCGGCGTTCGAGGTGGCATGGAGCGAATATCTGCCCAAAAGCACAGAGGCCAATTTCCGGGCCTCGCGCGTTCATGAGGCGTGGACTCGCGAGAAATACGCGCGCTTTGATTGCGGCGAACGGATACCGTCGGACTGGCGTCAGCATGGCTGAATCCGATGGTTGCTTACGCCGCTTTGACACTCGGATCGTGCTGCCCAGCGGCACCGAGCTCATCACGTTGCCCGATGCGATCCGGCACTTCAGCGAGACGGTGCCAAAACGCGAGCACAAGCACCCGCGCGTACTTCTCGCCGCCACCGCGCTGACCGACGCCGCCGAGGGCCGAACCGCGCAGCGATTGCCTCGGATACCGCTGCGCACCTCCTATCGTCCGCATCTCAACATATCCTCGGATTGTCGCCATTGTCGCAAATGCGACCGGGCACGCCCCGGACCGACGGACCGAACCATATTGGAATGCCCTCCCAGACAATCCAGCAGCCGCCGGGGCCGGTATTGAATATATGACAGGGCTTGCCGTACACCGTGATGCGCGTTGGCCCGGCTGCGAATTTCTCGCGAGCCACGGCGGTCGTTGTAAGGACGGTGATCGCGATCAATCCAGTCGCCAAGAACTTGATTGTGGTCATCGAGCTTGTCCTTTTGACCCTTGATGGGGGCTGCGACCTTAGCCTGTTTCCTGGGCCAGTGGAGGACCGGATGCGCTTGCTCGTTCGCATCCTGCCTGACGAAGCTCACAGTAGGTAACGGCAAGGACCTATTTGCCCAATCGTCGCAAAGAGTGGCGTTTGGCGCCGGAACGAGGACAAGAGCAAGACGCCCCGGCTCTGTGATTTATTGGGCCTCAAGCGCTTCACGCCGCACGATCTCCGCCGAACGGCGCGCGTCGGCGGTCAAGGCGTCAAGTAAAGCGCGAGCCACGCCAGTCGATTAGACTATTAGGCTCGTAAAGAAGGGCTTGGTTATCTCGACGACCGAGGGTTCTCTCTCATCAGGAGTGGCGGCGGTGACAAACTCGCTTTTGCAGTTAAAGCAGCGCCAAAGGTCATGGATTTCTTGGGCATTGACGCGCTCACGCCACTCTAGATGGACCAACCCAGAACCACATTGAGGGCATTTTTCTGGATGGGGCGTCGAGAAGATTGATGCCATGTGGAACCTCCCTCGTTTTCGGCGCAGCGTACGACTGTCTGGGCACCTTGGAATTGATCCACAACAAACAATTTGCCCATTTGTCATCGCCGGGCGGCTTCCAGGTCCGGGACCGTCGAGTGCTGGCGCGCGCCCTCCGCAATCGGGCCTTGCCAGTTGGTACCTTGCCAGTTGGTACACAAAGGGCGGCGATGTGGCGCATGTCGAATACGGAAGCCGTGATCTTCATGGGTTGGAACGCCCAGAGCCCGCAAAAGGTTAGATAGATTGCGCACCATCGCGGCGGCCTGGCCGCACGCTGGATTGGAGGCAGCACATGAAAATCGTGGACGAAGACGGCGAGATCATCGCAACAGCATCCGATGACCATACTTTAATCGGCGGCCACCACCGCCTCGCAGTGGCGGCCAGCCTCGGTAAAAGACTGTTCTGGCGAGATACCGGCGAACCAGTGAAGCTTGATAACTTCTTCAAGCATTATGGAAGTTCTCTTCGACATACAGCCTGAGCCGCTCGCCGAGCGTACGTTGTTCGGCGCATCGCAACAACGCCAACGAGGATTTTTGCCATCGCGCATTCCTGGTTTAATTTTTATGCGGTCCCGTACACAAAGGCGGCGCGCGATGTGGCGCAAGTGCGACAATCGATCACCCCCGGTTTGGCCCTGGTCTCCGAGGGACCCCGGAAAGCAAATAGGGGCATCGTTGGTTCGCGTCTGACCGCTCTTGCCATCAGCCCCGCTCCATTTAAGCTCTCCCTCCCTTTCCCACGCGCCGCTGGCGTGATCGAGGCGGTCGAGGCGGTGCGGCCGGCGGCACTGGCGCAGAGGCGATGCCGCAACGAAGGTTCGAGCGAAAGAAATCAACTGCGACATCTGTCGCAGTTGGGAAGCGCACGGGCAAGAATGGTAACGCCCGCAAGGTGCCGGTCGAGCGGCGCGCCTTGGCCGCCTGGGTCGAGCCTGTGTCACGTCGCGAGATCTGGTCACTTCAAATGACCAATTGCGCGGGCCCGCCGCCGATCTATCAGGTCTGCCTCTTCACGATTTCAAATCCGTTTGCGTGCAATTCCAGCAGTATGCCCTGTGCCAAGTGCGTGCACTCTTCAGACTTGATCCAGTGCGGACTTCTCCAATCCGGGTCGTCTTCCTTTGGGTAACTGGTGAAGGCGGAGCGAATGGCGGCTTCGATCACGTCGATGGGATTGTCCGACATCTGCATCCCTCACGCATTTGGCGAAATAGATCAAAATCCTGGGAATTAAAGAACAAGCCCAGCCGAACACTCACCCGGCGGCCCTCTCCGTTCAGAAGAACGTCACCGCCATCAATGGTTTGATCTAGGTCAACGCTGTGCCTCGGGCTCAGGCACGTGAACGGATCGCACTAAATTTAACGCGGTATGATGAATTGCAAATATATTCATACGGCGCGGTCGCGCGGTCCCGGCACTTGCCTCTGGCCCTCACAAAGGACCCGGAACTGCACCAATGACCGCACCCGGCGCGGCGTCACTGGGCCAGAGAGGGCTGCGGTAATGCCGAGAGCGGTCGTCGGCAGGCGGTCGCCATCGTTTCAAGCGCCCGGCAAATCAGGAGGCGAAGCCGCCGGTACCGCCGCTTTGACCTCCGCCAGCGCCGCTTGCAAGGCGGCTTCCTTAGTGTGGTCGAGAGAAGTCTTTAGCACCGTGCCGCCTTCGCCTTTTAGCCTCTCAAGAACCTTGTCTGCCGTGACTTTGCGCACCAGTACGAAGAGCGCTGCGGTTCCGGGTTGAACGGCGGCAGCGGTCTCTTTCATCCATTTATCGTTGATGCCGACATCCGTTAAATATCCGCTGAGTGTGCCGGACGCGACGCCAAGGGCAGCACCAGCAAGCGGCATCAAAAAGATCAGGCCAATCAGCGTGCCCCAAAAGGCGCCAGTAGCCGCACCAGCAGCCGTGGTATTGATCAGTTGATTTAGTTTGATGTTTCCGTTGCTGTCTTTCACCGCGATCACGGCATCGCCGAGTTCGATCAAATACTCCTTCTGCATGGCCAGCAATTTTTGACGAACTTCCTCCGCCTTCGCCTCGGTTGGAAATGCAATTACGACAAGGTCGCTCATCTGTTCTGCTCCTCTACTCGAACGATTGCTGCCCATGCGAGAGAGGATGCGCCCGGTCGCGCGGGACAGGCAAGCCGCTACGGATAGCGGATGACGGCGCTCCGGGCACAACGGGAGGCGGCGGGCACACCCGGCACGGGCGGACCGGCTCGCGAGAACCGACAAGATGAGGCGTCAGGGTACGAGTCAGGAGACCGCTAACGCCTCTCCCCACACGACGCAGATTTGCGATTGCAGCAAAAAATGAGCCGCGCGCGGAAATCAGACGCCCCAACGCAGAGCTGCGGTCTGCACCGGGGCATCCCATAATGCCGTGGCTTTGCGATCGAGCACAGATACGGTGATCGAGACACCGGCCATGTCGAGGGATGTGACGTAGGAACCGGTCAGGAAGCGCGTCACCGTGATCCCCGCGCGATCCAGAGTCCGCTTTGCGGCATTGACCATCAGATAGAGTTCGATCAGAGGCGTCGCACCAAATCCGTTAATGAGAAGCAGCACTTCACTGCCCTTGCTCGGCGCAAGATCCTTCAGGATCGCGTCGAGCACCTCGGCGGCGATCGCATCGGCGGAAGCCAACGGTACCCTGCGCCGGCCAGGCTCGCCATGAATGCCGACGCCCATTTCCATTTCATCGTCGGCCAACGTGAAATTTGGCCGTCCGGCGGCCGGCACAGTGCATGGCAATAGAGCTACACCCATCGAGCGCGTACGCCGGTTGACTTCATCGCCGAGCGCCTTGAGCGCGGCAAGCGGCATTCCGGTCTCGGCAGCGGCGCCGACCATTTTCTCCACGATCAACGTTCCAGCGACACCGCGACGACCGGTCGTGTAGGTCGACTTTTCGACCGCCACGTCGTCGTTCGTCACCACGCTTGCGACTTCTCGGCCGGCCATCTCGGCTGCCATGGTGAAATTCATCACATCGCCTTCGTAGTTTTTGACGATGAACAGCACACCTGCGCCGGTGTCGACGGCCTCCGCAGCCTCGATCATCTGATCTGGCGTCGGCGAGGTGAAGACCTGGCCAGGACAAGCCGCGTCGAGCATGCCCAGGCCGACAAAGCCCGCATGCAGCGGCTCATGTCCCGAGCCGCCTCCCGAAATCAGCGCGACCTTGCCCGGTTTCAACGTGCGACGGCGCACAAATTTGCGCTCGGCGCCGAGAAGCAGGATATCCGCGTGCGCTGCGGCGAGGCCGTCAAGACTTTCTTCGAGTACAGTATCGGCGCTGTTGATCAGCTTTTTCATGAGCGTTCTCCCAGTCCGGTCTAAAGTTCGATTCAATGGCTAACCGACGCTTTCCGCAAAGCGCGCGAGCTGCGCGGCTAAATCCACGATGAGCTGCTCGAGCGCACGATTCTTCTTGTCGTCACCAAGTTCAGGAACGGTCACGGTAATGACACGCGTGCGCGCTTCGCGGTGGGGTGCGCGCAGTCTTCCGGGGTGCGCGCGGCCATACGCATCGAGAAATGCCGCACGCTCGGCGCTGGACGGATGGCAGACGTCGAAGATGACCGCGACATGCTTCGCCGGGATCGGCACCAGATAAGCCGGATTCGTGATTTGACTCACGAACGAACGATTCTTGCCCAGCGCCGCCGCAAGCTTCAGGCGCGTCCCCGAGGGCCGATTGTCGAGTACCTTTCGCAGGATTATTTTGTATTCTGCGACATTCTTGTCACCGGGCGTGTCCTTGCCGACATCGTCCTTCATGAACTCACCTTTGCGATTGCGGCCTTGAGCCGTGCGACGGCAATCGGCGACACAGACAGAGTTGTCAATCCGGTCGCGAGCAGCGCCGCCGTCAGGTGAGTGTTGGCCGCGGCGTCGCCACAGAGCGAAACCTCGACGCCACGCTTTAGCCCAGCCTCGACGGTCGCGGCTATCAGTGCCAGCACAGCCGGATTGCTGGTATCATTGAGGTCAGCGACTGCGCCGATGTCGCGCGCCGCCGCCATGGTGTACTGGGTTAGATCGTTCGAACCGATGGAATAAAATGCAGCGCCAAAATCCGCTGCACAGAGCGCCGCCGCTGGAACCTCGACCATAATGCCGAGCGGCGGGCGAGCACAGGCAACTCCTTTCGCTTGGAGGGCTGTGAACTCCGCGTCAAGTATTTCGTTCGCGCGGTCCAATTCCGACGGGACCGCAACCATGGGCAACATCACTTTCAGCGTGCCATGGACAGCCGCACGGCAGAGCGCGCGGAGCTGCATGCGAAACACCTCCGGCCGCGCGAGCGAGAGGCGGATACCGCGGAGGCCGAGAAACGGATTGCTCTCACCTTCGACCGTCAAACCGGGAACCTGCTTGTCTCCGCCTGCATCCAAGGTCCGGATCGTCACCGGCTTATCTTGGGCCCAGACGAGAATGTCTCGATAGACCCTGTATTGCGTTTCCTCGTCCGGCAGGCCGTGGGCCGCCTCGAACAGGAATTCCGTGCGTACAAGGCCGATGCCGTCGCAAATTGCGGAATCAAGGTTTGCAAGGTCTTCAGGCCCGGCGACATTGAGCAGAACCGCTATCCGCCGACCATTGGCGACGAAGGCAGGCGCAAGGCTGGTCTCCTCGGCGACAGCCAGTTCGGCCTTCGCAGCCGCCATACGCAGCTCAAAGAGACGGATGGTCTCCGGCTCCGGATCGAAGATGACCCTTCCGGCGTCGCCGTCTACCAGCGCCAAGACTGGTGGCTGTCCATGCCACGACAACGGACCTAATCCAACGACCATCGGCGCCCCGCGCGCACGCGCCAACATGGCGACATGCGAGGAAGGTGAGCCACTGGCCAGCGCGATCGCGCCGCCTTGCGACCAGTCAGTCGCAAGAAAGGTCGAAGGCGTGATATCTTCAGCCGCAACAATCGAACCGCCCGCGATTCCGGCGACAACATCCACACCGCCCAGATGCGCAAGCACGCGATCGCGGATGTCAACGATATCAACGGCCCGGGCACGGAAATATTCATCTTCAGCCGCGCGATAGCCGGCGATCTCTAGGTCGAGCGCCCGGCGCCAGGCATGGTCGGCAGCGATCCCGATCGCGATAAGTTCATATGCCGTATCTGTGAGTGCATCGTCTTCCAACATGGCGGCCTGGAACTCCAGAATGTCTGCCGCCTCACTCTGAATCGTCTTGATCTGCTCGGCGAGTTGCGCCCTCGCCCCCCCAATCGCCGCCCGCAGCGCTGCAGCCTCCTGCTCCGGATCCTCGCTCGCCATTCGCCCCGCCACGGCCGCAGTCAGCACGGCGACCGGCCCGAACGCGAGGCCCGGCGATGCGGCACGGCCGATAAGTTGGATCTCTGCCACTGCCGTTAAGCCTCACCAAAACCGTCATGCACAAGCGCAAGCATGGCAGCAAGCGCCACCTCTCCGTCCGGTCCGGCGACCCGGAAATGCAGCGTCGCCCCCTGCGGAGCTTTTACACGCATCACCTTCACCGGACTCTTGGCATCCGTCCAAGGCCCGTCTCCAGAGAGGGCGAGTTCGATCTTTGCGGCAAACCTCTTCGCACACTGCGTGAGCTTGACCGACGGCCGCGCATGAAGTCCGACCTTGTTGACGAGAACCGCCGAGGCGGTCAGCGGCACCGACGTCTCACCTGCCCGGCTGGCGTGGGCATCATGCATAGAATTCCTCCGCGCTACGCTTGACGGCTGCGAGCGATGAGCCACCCGAGGATTCCGTCGCTGCAATCACCGCTCCTTCGACCACCGGAGCATTGCAGACGACGACGCGCGCCCTTCGATCTTCAGCCAACATTTCCACCGCCATCTCGGAATTTGTCTCCGCTCCACCGAGATCAACGAGCACAGCCACACCTGCTGCGGACCACGCCGCCTCGATCGCCTCCAGGATTCCAGCAACATTCGTGCCGAGCCCTCCATCGACATCGCCGCCGGTCCAGGCGAGCGGCACCGCATTGCCCACCATCTGGCGCACCATATCTGCCGCGCCTTCCGCTATCTTGGGGGAATGTGAAACGATAACGATTCCGACATTGCCGCCATTTGGATTGTTCATGACCTTGCCTCGAATTCCAATACTTTGACTGCAGCCCCGATCAACAGGGACGTTGAGCGCGAACCGGGGTCCATGTGACCAATGGAGCGTTCGCCGAGAAAAGAAGCCCTGCCGCGAATAGCGAGCATCGGCGTCGTGCGATCGGCCGCCTGCACCGCTTCTAACGCAATCGCCCGCGCATCGCCGCCTGCAGCCAATACCGCTTGCACGGGCACCAGGACATCCAGCAAGGTTTTCTGTCCTGCCTCCGAGCGTCCGCGCGCCTTTACGGCATTGATTGCCATATCCGTAGCCGCGACAAACTCCGCGCGTGTTGGCTGCTCTGGAAGCGCCTTGCCCAACTCCATGAAGAAGGTGCCAACCAGCGGCCCAGAAGCTCCGCCAACCTTCATGACCAGCGTCATTCCGATCGACTTCAGCATTTCTGGCAGAGACTTGTCCGCAAGGCCGGGCAACGTCGCGAGCACGGCCTCGAAGCCGCGTTTCATGTTCAGCCCATGATCGCCGTCACCGATCGCCTGGTCGAGGCTGGTCAGTTCGTCGGCGTGCTGGATCACCGATTCCGCAAGCGCCCGCACCAGATTCTCCCTAGAGGTCCGATCGAGACTCATGCCGCGACCCTCCCGCCGGCCGCATCGAAGAACAGCGGCCTGTTAAGGCGTAGCGACACGACGTCGCCGACGTCTAACCTCGCCTCAGGGTCCGCCAACGTCACGACAGGTTGGCCACCGAGATCGAGATGGACATGGCTCTGGTCGCCGAGATGTTCGACCCGCGTGACGGTGGCCGACACGTCCCCGCCGCTGCGTGCGATCGCCAGGTGCTCGGTACGAGCGCCAATCGTCTTAACGCCGGGCGGAACGCCGGCAAATAGAGTTGCCGGCAGCAGGTTGATCATCGGCTGGCCGAGCCGGGCAGCGACATAGGCGTTGACCGGGTTCTCGTAAATTTCGCGCGGCGTGCCGATCTGCATCAGCCGCCCGGCCTCCATCACGCCGATGCGCGATGCCATGGTCATAGCCTCGGTTTGATCGTGGGTGACGTAGAGGATCGTCGCGCCGAGATCGATCTGGATGCGCTTAAGCTCCAGGCGCATTTCACCGCGCAGCTTGGCATCGAGCGAAGAAAGCGGCTCGTCCATCAGGTAGATCGAGGGCGAGCGCACCAGAGCGCGGCCAATCGCAACGCGCTGCATCTGCCCGCCCGACAACTGGGTCGCCTTGCTGTGGAGCTTGGCCTCGATATGGAGAAGACGCGCAACCTGTTCAACCTTTGCGCGAATTTCGGCCTCCGGCAGGCGCCGAGTCGGCGCGCGTAGCGCAAAGGCCATGTTCTCGAACACGGTCAGATGCGGGTACAACGAATATTGCTGGAATACGAAGGCGACGTCACGATCCGCCGGCGCATCACTGGTCACATCGCGTCCGTCGATGCGGACCGAGCCGCTGTCGGGCGCCTCTAATCCGGCAACGAGACGCAGCGTCGTTGTCTTGCCGGCGCCGGTCGGCCCCAGCAACGCAACGAATTCGCCATCTCCAATGGTGAGGGACAGATCGACGACGGCTTGCGTCTTGCCAAACGCCTTGGAGACCGCCCCGATCTCGACGTCAGCCATGCTTGCCTCCCTCGTGCAATGCGGTGCGTATTGCCCGTCCCGACCCCTGGTCGAAGAGCGACAACGTATCGGGCCGAAAATCGAGCCCGACATTCATCCCAATCCGAAAGGGCATGCTGGCGGGCGAGCGGGCCTTGAGAGCGCCGTAAGGCGTCGTCACCGTCACGATCTGCGTCGTGCCGAGATATTCCGACCCATAGATCTCGCCCCGCACCATGCCGCTATCGGAAAAACGCACATGCTCGGGTCTGACGCCCAGGACAAGGTCGCTCTCCACCAGAGCCTCGCGTGCGGTGGGTATCGCAACGTCGCGATCCCCGAGCCGGATCGCCTGCGCCCCGGCTTGCAGGCTGCCGCGAAACGGCAGGAAATTCATCGCTGGAGAACCGATAAAGTCCGCGACGAAGAGCGAAACAGGCCGGTCATAAATGTCGCGCGGACTCGCAATCTGCTCGACCACGCCGTTGTTCATCACCGCAATCAGGTCCGCCATTGCCATGGCCTCCAGTTGATCATGCGTGACGTAAACGGTGGTCGCGCCAAGCCGGTCATGCAGCGCGCGCAATTCCTGGATCATCGCCTCGCGCATCTCGGTATCGAGCGCTCCGAGCGGCTCGTCCATCAGGAAGCACTTCGGCTTGCGGACGATCGCCCGCCCAAGCGCGACGCGCTGACGGTCGCCGCCGGTGAGGGTCGAAACCGACCGATCAAGGAGGTGGGAGATACGCAGGATCCGAGCGGCCTCCACCACGCGCCGGTCGCACTCCGCGGCTCCGATGCCCTCGCATTTAAGCGGAAAGCCGATATTGCGCCGGACATTCATGTGCGGATAGAGCGCAAATAGCTGGAAGACGAAGGCGATATCTCGCGCCGAGGCACGGTTCATCGTCACGTCCTCACCGTCGAGCCTGATCGTGCCGGATGTCGGCAATTCCAGTCCTGCAATCATCCGTAGCGTTGTCGTTTTGCCGCAGCCGGACGGCCCAAGCAGACAAAGGAACTGTCCGTCATCCACCGTAAAGCTCGCGCCCTTGACTGCGTGAAACTCTCCAAAGGATTTGTTGAGCGCTTCGACCCTGATCTGTGCCATCGAGCGCTACTCCCGGACCTTCGAGACGATCATGAACATCACCGTCCCAAAGAGAGTGACCGCGAAAGACCAGGAATAAAGCGTTAGAAAAAACGGCTGCATCAGCATGACCACGCCTGCGGCAATGATCGCCGTCGCGATGGCCTCGAGCGGACCGCGCCGCAACATTCTGCTCGTCAGGCTGGCGTGCGGCGTTGACGTGTTCACATCAAGGTTCATTTGCGAACGGCCCCAAAGGTAATCCCGCGCAGAAGATGCTTGCGAAGCAGCACCGTGAACACGACGATCGGCACAAGAAAGATCGTCGTGCCGGCGGCTACGGCCGGCCAATCCTGGCCGCCTTCGCCAATGATGATCGGAATGAATGGGGGCGCGGTCTGAGCGTTGCCAGAGGTCAGAAGCACAGCAAAGGCGTATTCGTTCCACGCAAAAATAAGGCAGAAAATCGCCGTCGCCGCGATCCCCGTCGTCGCCTGCGGTAGAACCACCTTCACGAACGCCTGAAAGCGCGTATAGCCATCGATCATTGCCGCTTCTTCGTATTCACGCGGGATTTCGTCGATGAAGCCCTTGAGTAGCCAGACAGCGAGCGAGACGTTCACCGAAGTGTAGAGCAGGATCATCCCGAGACGGGTATCCGATAGCCCGACGGTCCGGTACATCAGGTAGATCGGGATCGCGACCGCGATTGGCGGCATCATTCTGGTCGACAGAATGAAGAACAGGAGGTCGTCCTTGAGAGGCACGCGGAAGCGCGAAAAACCATAAGCCGAGAGCGTACCGAGCGCGACGGCAAGCACCGTCGAGCCAAAGGCGATGATCAGCGAGTTGATGAAGCGCGGCACGTAGTTCGACGGCCCGGCGACAACCATGTTGCGGCTGCGCGCGATGTTGTCACAAAGCCCCTGCGGCGGCCCCAGCGTCTGGATAAACTCCTGAGTTTGACGCGAGCGTGTTGTGAAGACATTGCAATAGCCTTCAAGGGAGGGCTTGAAGAGGACCTTCGGCGGATAGGAGATCGCATCGTCAGGCGACTTGAACGAGGTGAGCACGATCCATATCAGCGGAACCATCGTTATGATGGCATAGAGTATGACGAGCAGGCCGGCAAAGCGGCGAGTGCCGGTCGACGGTTCGACGACTGAGTGGGCTGCATTTGAGGCGCTCATCTGCTTTTCACCCGGTTCAGCGCCTTGACGTAGATGTTGGCAAGGCCAAACACTGTCACGAACAGAATGATCGCGAAGGCCGAGGAATAGCCGGTTCGCCAACTCTCAAAGGCTGCGCGCTTCAGTGTGATCGAAGCGACTTCCGTGGTCGAGCCCGGCCCTCCTCCGGTCAGGAGGTTGACCATGTCGAACATCTTGAAATTCTCGATCCCGCGAAAGAGCACCGCGAGCATGATGAACGGCAGAGCCATCGGCAGCGTGATCGACCAGAACTGCCGCCAATTCGACGCGCGGTCGACCTCCGCTGCCTCATAAATGTAATCCGGGATCGACCGCAGCCCCGCCAGGCAAATCAGCATCACGTAAGGCGTCCACATCCAGGCGTCGACGATGACGATGGCCCACGGGCTGAGGGTCACGTCTCCCAGCATCTGGAACGACGAAGCGCCGCGCCCCGTGAAGAAGGCGACCACGTAGTTGAACAGCCCGATCTGCGGCTGATAGAGGAAGGTCCAGAAATTGCCGACAACCGCTGGTGAGAGCATCATCGGCAACAGAATGATCGTGGTCCACAGGCCATGGCCACGGAATTTCTTGTCGATCAGGAACGCAAGGCCGAATCCGAGCACAGTCTCGATCAGCACGGTCCAAACCACGAAATGCGCCGTGACCTGCATTGCCGCCCAGATATCCGGATCGGTCAGGATCGACTGGTACCAATCGGTCCCCAGCCATAGCGTCGGCGCGTTCGGCCGATTGGCGCGGTAGTTGGTAAATGACAGGTAGATCGTCCATACCAGCGGGAAGATATTGATCGCCAGCAGCAGCACGATCGTCGGTGTGATGAAGAGCCATGCGAGCGCCTGGTCCGAAAGGCCGCGGATACGACGTATCACGCCTGGTCGGATCGGGACGGCCCGGTAGGTGATCTGCGACGAAGTGCTCAAATCGTTCATGGCCTTGGTCAATCCTGGCGTCGCGATTGTCGACTATGCGACGCCTACGGGTTCTACCGAAGAGAGCCTGGAGCGCGCTCGGCGTGCGCTCCAGGCGTTTGCCCTAGAACTTCTTGCCTTCTTCCTTGAAGATCGCCTTCCAGTCCTTGACCAGGCCATCGAGCGCTTCCTGCGCGGTGCCCTTGTCCGCCACCACGTAGTCATGCACGCGCTTCTGTTCGGCTTGCAGGAGTTGGGCATAGGAAGGCTCGGCCCAGAAGTCGACGACCATTCCCATCGACTTCAAAAACTCGCCGGCAAACGGCGCGCTGTTCGGGAAGCCCGGATCGTTCAACACTGACTTGGCGCAGGAATAGCCGCCCAGCGCCCACCACTTCTTCTGCACATCTCCACCGGAGAACCATTTGATATATTGCAGCGCCTCGGCCTGGTTCTTGGAATAAGAAACGACCGAGATGCCCTGCCCGCCGAGTTGCGTCGCCCGGGTCGCGGGGCCGGCGGGATTGCTGAAGAAGCCGATCTTGTCCCCACCGACGTTCGGATCCTTGTAGAGGCCCGGGAAGAAGGCGAAGAAGTTCATCTGCAGCGCGACTTGCCCCGACTTGAACGCATCAAGCCCTTCGGACATGTAGGAGTTGGAGGCGCCGGGGGGCGTACAGCACTTGTAGAGCTCCTTGTAGGCCTCGAGCCCCTTCACGGCGCCGGGCGAGTTGACGAACCCGTCCATTGAATACGGCTTCTTCGGATCCTGATACTGGAAGCCGTAATCATAGAGGTAGTTCGACACGCCCATGGTGATGCCTTCCGAGCCCCGCTCGGTATAGATCGAAGCGCCATAGACCTTCTTGCCGTCGATCTCGCGGCCCTGGAAGAATTTTGCGATGTCGCGCAGTTCATCGAGCGTCTTCGGCACGGCGAGATCGCGGCCGTACTTGGCCTTGAAATCCGCCTGGATCTCAGGCCGCGCAAACCAGTCTTTGCGATAGGTCCAGCCCACCGCGTCACCCATGGCGGGCAGCGCCCAATAGTTCGGGCTGTTCTTCGGCCACTCGGAATAGCCGACCACTGTCGCCGGCATGTAGTCGTCCATGCTGATTCCTTCCTTTGTGAAGAAATCGTTGAGCTTGACGTACTGACCGTTCTCGGCGGCGCCCCCGATCCATTGCGAATCCCCGATGATGAGATCGCACAGCGAGCCATGCGAATTGAGCTCGTTCAGGAAGCGGTCGGCATAGTTGGTCCACGGCACGAACTCGAACTTCATGCCGACGCCGGTCTTGGCGGTGAAATCCTTCGACAGTTCGACCAAGGCGTTGGCAGGATCCCACGCGGCCCAGCACAGCGTGATGGTCTTGGCCTGCGCATGCGCAGGAGTAGTCCCCACTCCGACACCGAGCGCGGATGCGAGAACTCCGAACGTAGTAAGAAGCGCCTTTACTGTCTGTTTCATAACGCTTTCCCTCCCAGTGGGGCCGGCCATCGACATGGCGCGACTCTCCAACCCGCTCGAATGCTTCGAGCAGAGCGATACAGTCCTTCACGGGCTGAACGACTAAACGGACGTTTCCTCGCGCCTGCCTGGATTCTTAGGGATTCAGCCAAGCTCGATTTGTTTAGTGAAACACTATATACTAAACATTGCAAGCACGCTCTTAAGTCCCTCGGTCTTGGTGCCCCTCGCGACGTCAGGGACTTTGCGTTCGAGCACGGCTGCCTCGACCTGATCCGCAAGAACCGTGAGATGGCTGGCTCTAGAGACGAATACGCATTGTCGCTATGGACGGCGATGCCGTCTGGCTTCGTGCCTGCCTAAACATCTTCTTTCTGAAGAAGAGAATGCAGACGTTGAGCGAGTTCGGACACGCCAAAGGGCTTGTGAATAATCGGGAACTCGTCTGTCGCCCCGTGACGCGCGAGCACGTCTCCCACGTAGCCCGACGTAAGTAATATCTTGATCCTGCTGTTCCGCCGCTTTGCTTCGCGAGCAAGCTCGACGCCATTGGGACCATTCGGCATGACGACATCGCTGAACAGAAGATCGAACCCCTGATCGCTGTCGAGAATTCGGATGGCTTCGGTACCGTTGTGAGCAAGGCGAATCCGATAGCCAAAGCTCGTCAGCATTGCAGACACGACTTCCAACAGATCTTCATTGTCCTCGACCAAAAGAATTCGCTCGGAACCTCCCGGCATAGCCCGGGTCTGTTCAGTTTCCACCTCGTCGCGAGCCTCCTGATTGGCTCTCGGCAGGTACAGCGAGATCGTGGTGCCGGCGTTAGGGGCACTTTCGACTGAAATATAGCCACCGGATTGCCGGACAAAGCCATACACCATGCTGAGACCGAGGCCAGTGCCCTTGCCAACTTCCTTGGTAGTGAAGAAGGGCTCGAAAATCCGGTCTCGCACCTCGGGAGACATCCCCTGCCCCGTATCCGAGACGGACAGCCTCACATATGATCCGGCCGGACATCCAGCGACGACTTCCCCATCCAGAACGACGTTCCGCGCCTCGATCTCGAGCACTCCGCCGCCCGGCATCGCATCGCGGCCGTTCAGCGCTAGATTGAGAAGGGCAGTCTCCAGCAGGGATGGATCCACCTGACAGAGCCACAATCGCTCGTCGATCTTCAGCCTAACCTCGCATTCTGCGCCGACCGCCTGACGGACGAGCCCCTGGAAGTTGGAGATCAGCTCGTTGGCATTAATCAGTTTAGGGTTGAGCTTTTGCCGTCGAGAGAAAGCGAGGAGCTGTGCGGTGAGCTTCGCCCCCCGGTCGGCGGCACGCCGCGCAGTCGCGGCGAAGCGCCGGATCTTGCCGTCATTTGCCGCGCGCTCGATGAGATCAAGGTTTCCCGAAACGACGGCAAGCAGGTTGTTGAAGTCATGGGCAACACCGCCCGTGAGCTGTCCGACGGACTCCATCTTCTGGCTCTGATGAAGCTGCTCCTCGATGCGCTGGCGCGCCTCCACAGCATGCTTTTGCTCGGTGACGTCTCGAAAGAAGATCGCGATCCCTTCGCCAGAAGGAAACGCGTTGATCGCATACCATGCGGCACGACGAGGACAGTGCGCTTCGAACGAAACCGGACGGCGGTCCGACATGACTTCCCGAAGCTGCTCGACGATTCCCGTATCGGCGGCATCCAGAAGCGACGCCTGCAGGTGCATTCCAATCAGATCACGCCCCTGAGCGATCTGAGACCAGGCCCTCTGGTTGAAGAAGCTGATCCGCCAATCGTGGTCGACGATCACGACGCTGTCTGTCGTGCTTTCGAAGAGCATCGTAAGCCGGGCCGCGGCGTCCTCGGCCTTCTCTTTTGCGTCGGACAATTCCTGCTCGCGGCGATCCAGCGCATCGGCCATGGTGTTGAAGGCGCCGGCTACGCCTGCGATTTCAGAACTGCCGCGGATGTTCACACGGCGAGCATAGTCGCCGAGGCGCCATCGGTTCGCGGCGTCAACTAATAGTCCGAGCGGCCGATGGATGAATTGCCGGGCGCCGAGCAGCGTCAGGCCCAGCACCATCATAGCGCTGAGGGCGATGAGGAAGATGTCGTGTCGGGTCCGGCTCTGGATCTCGGCAAAGGCGTTCGCCTTGTCGAGGCCGAAGCTGACCCGAAGTCCCCCAGAATCGGGCCCGAGAGCCGAGAAACCCACGATCCTCTCGACGCCGTCGACATCTACCAGGTCGGCTGCGAGACCGTCGCCATACTGCCTCTCATCACCAGCGCGAACCAATTTCTTACCGACAAATCGGTCATTGTCCGGATAGCGGGCAAGGTAGGTGCCGTTGCGATCGGTGATGGCCAGCGCGTCTCCCGCCGGAACACCCGCGCGCGCGATGTAGTCCGCTAACCAGTCCAGGCCGAGAGGCGCAATGATGACGCCCCCTGGCTGACCATCATCTCCGTAGAAAGGCAGCGCAAACTGAATGAGTTTCCGATCGACGGACAGACCGATCGAGAATTGTCCCACCGTAAACGCACCCGTCTTCAACGCATCCGCAAAGTAGGGACGCCCGGAGACATTCACCGGCTTGCGATCTGTGTTTGTATCGCAGAAGGGCTGGCCACTCAGATCGGTAGCGACGAAAGTGAGGAAAGCCGGAAACCGGGACCTCATCCCTGCCATCGCCGCATTGCACCCCTTGCTATCTTTCGCCTTTATCGCAGGGAGTTCGGACAGCGCAATCAGGACCTGCCGAATGCCCTGAACGATCTGTTGCTGCTGTTCGGCGGCGAGCTTAGCGAGACCGAGCGCCTGATTCTGTACGTCCACCTGGCGCGCGCGTCGAAGGTTAACTTCGTTGTACGCCTGAATCGAGATAGCGGGCAATAACGCGACTGCGACAAGCGCCAACAGGCGCGACAAGATGGTCATTCTCTGCCGTATTCAAATCGTCCCGGAGCTTGCTGTGCATTTCAATCCCAATGGGGATACGCTTATAGGCGTTCGTCATTCCAATCACGATCGTGAGAACCACGAGTGACCGCTCGTTGAACATGCGCGGCGGCGCGAGCTTCATCCGCGCCCGCTTTCAAATGACACTTGTTGCATCTTCGCCCCTGCAATCCCGCCCTACTCGCGAGCGCCATGACATCGCGCGGTGGTACAGCCAAAATCGACAATCTTGGTACTGTTTTTTTGAGCGGGCATCGCGCATCTATCTGCCAAGACCAACGGCAACTCGGATGTAACTTCGACCTGTGGCACGACGATTCGAATGCGTCGGGCGCGATCGCGCCACGGCGTCGGAATATTGCGTCGGTAATTTAGACCAAACCTACTTTGCTTAAAGCACCACCTTGCTTCATGATCGCTCATGAAATGCCAGGCGATCACAGATCCGATCTGGACCGCGGCAGCGATACCGGCAAGCGCCGGTACTTCATGGCCCAACCATCCTGGAAAAGCTGGCGGTGATGGAGTTATGGTCTAACGAAGCGGCGGATGTGTTTCGGTAACGGAAGGAGCCACCTGGATCGATTCCGTTACAAGCGCCTTTATCTCGTCGAAGTCTGCCTTTGACCCTCCAGGCACGGTTAACCTTGGCGGTTAGGCTTACCGAGCAAGCATCTCCGCGAGAAGCTTGACGGCCGATCTATGAGCCGTTGGCCAGAACCGATAGATTGCAAGGATTGAGTCGTTGCGTTCGAGTGGCGCGCGTGAGTTTTCAGCTTTCCATTTTGAAGATTTTGGCAGGGCAGCCAGACGGCCGGGGAAACCTTGAGCTTATCAAGCTGCATCTCGCGGTTTTCTATACGAGCGGCCCTGAATGGACGTTGCGTATGAAGCGTCTCGCTGAACTTGCGCCGGATCTTGATGCGTTCAGCCAAGGACTCATCACTCGTGAACGCGGCGCATGGACTATCACGAACCAAGGACGCGACTTCCTTGCCAAACTCGAGGAGGCTGCCTTGGGTGCAACGCCGGCCATACGGCCCCCCGACCCAGCCGAGCCGGTTGAGGTCGAGCAAGCCTCGCCAATAGCTCCTCCAGCGGCGGCTTCTCTGCCGAAAGTACTGGAGCGATCGCACGGGCGCCCCCAAGGCAAACACCGCAAGAACCATCGCAAACGATCGGCTTAAGTCGCGTAATTGCGCGAGTGTTGTTCGGACACCTTTGTGGGCGAACCTAAGAACCAAATCACCAGATCGGCGTTATCCCGGCACTATGGAGCCGTTTCGCGGAGGTCTAATGATGGACCCGAATCGAGCAGCTTTACTCCTATCTGCTATCGCTCTGGCCATCGCCATTGGATCGGCAATCACGTCAGAGCGCCTCGATACTCGTACGGCCAGCAACGACGCAGCTCCCGGAACGGTAGGCCTCGCTAGGCCACACCCGCCGCTGGACCGTGCGGCAGGTGAACCGATACAAATGGTAGGCGGGCCGCCTGGCGCGAGTATTCGGCAGCGTCCCTGACCGAACACTGGCCACCCAGCGAGAGCGCTACCGAAGCTCCTTGATGTGGCCGGTGCTGTCGACGATGAGCGACCGCTCCGTACCCTCCTTGATTGCTCGGTAGGTCTTGATCTTGCCGCTCGGGACCTCCTGAATCTGCGAATAGCCCGCGGCAGGTAGCTTGGCCTCAATCTCCCCCTGCGTCAGGGCGAACACAGGCGAGGACGCCCCCACCGTTACAACAATGGCAATGACTGATCGCATCGTTCGCCTCCTGGCACCGCCAGAGGATGCGATGGCTCCGACCGTTTTTGGCGGCACGCACTGTCTCACTGAAGTTCGCCAATTTTCGCTAGCGATTAGTCGAGCTGCAAAGCGCGAATCGCTAACCCTTGTTAATCATTGGGGCACACGCTCTACGTCAGATATTTCATACTTCTATTTTTTTGCCGCGCATGGCCTTTGGTCGAAGAAAATCGGACCGTGTTCAATTTGCCCATCAGCACGCCGTCAACTTGATGGCTGTGGATGGCACTTGGAGCCGAGTCTGCGTTCTCAAAGACATTTCAGTAACGGGGGCAAAGCTAGAGGTTGAGGGCTCGACTGACGTCCTAACCTCGCGAAAGTTCTTCCTAGTTCTATCGTCAACGGGCCTCGCATTTCGTCGCTGTCAGTCGGTCTGGTTGGATCGACCAGCCGCTGGCGTGCATTTCATCCACGATAAGAGGAAGTCTGCGTCGTGAGCGCCATGCAAAACATGGAGCTGATCGTCCAGCGCAGCTTGCCTACTCTTGACGTAGAGTCCCTTGAATGTTGTGAGGCGAAAGAAGCACTTTTCCGAAGCAAAGACGGCTTTATGCTCTATCTAACAGATGGAGCCCCACCGCCTCTTGGTAGGGAGCGACTGGTCCCATTGAGTCTTCGTCAGGCACTCCTCTGGCTAAACGAAAACCAACTCTCCGAGGCTGGGTCTTTCTGGGCATAGCGGAGAGCAGCTTAGCTGCAATACCGACAAAACCAAGTTTGCGTCTGGGCCCAACCCGCTTAAGCAGCTCGCGGAGTTGCGGATGGAGCATCCCCGCGCGAGACCGCAATCGCATTGAGGCCACTCCGGATCCTGCCTTCAAATCACTTCCGCCGATGCTGTTGGCTTACGTTCTCAACCAGGCCCTGATCACGATCCGCCACCGGGTGCTGTTCTGGGAGCGTCTCGGACGGGTTGGGGCACGCTTATTGCTCCCCGCCCTCACGCGACGCGCATCAACTCGGCGTCACGCCAATGCTCGACCCACCTACTTGATCGTCGCGTGCACTGTGATGACCGACGTGCCAGAAGCCTTCGGCCCCTTGCCGGTTGCTTTGATGGCAAAGGTGTCACTTCCTTTGTATCTCGCCTTCGTCCTGTACTCGTAAGTCGCAACGTTGAGCTTCTTCAGTTTGCCGTGTGCTGGCTTTTGCGAGATTTCCGAGCTACTCGCCGCGCCGCGCAACGTGATCGGGAAGATGCAACTGTCCCCAGACGCGACGCTGATGTCGCCGGTCGAGTTCTCGCCCCAATCCGCCAATTCCATTGATCTGGAACATTCCGAAGCCGCCAGGACGATAGAAACATAAGTTGGGCTGGAAGCTCCCGCGACAAGCGCCAAAGTGGCAAGGCTAGACAATCGCATCGTTGATCTCCCGGATCATACCGCAGCTTAGCGCGAATCGGTGAGCAGTAGTTTCGTTGATTTCAGTGGGGGACTGGCATCGGGTTGCAGTCCGCCGAATCATGGCGATCGTGAGCTGTCCGGGGTAGTGGACATGCTCTGCCCCTCCGTTACAGGAGCCTGCGGGCCAAATTCCGGACGCATGCACCGCAGCAAATAGAGCTCTTAGTCTACCCCATCGTCGGTGGGCGAAGCGGCGTTGTTGCAGGCGAGCGCTGAGAGGCGCTGAAGCCGACCGGGAACCCTGCCGCGCGAGTCTGGATTCCCGCGATGGTTGGAGTAAGGTCGTGCGAGCCTGCGCGGAACAATTGCAAACGACATCCGGGAGGAAGTGATGCTCGACACCACGCTTAGCGCGCGCGTCCAGGTTTTCCTCGACAAGTTTGAAGCCGCGCTTGCGGCGGGCGATCTCGACGCCGCCGTAGGGATGTTCGCTCCGGAATGCTACTGGCGCGACCTCGTTACCTTCACCTGGAACATCAAGACCATGGAAGGCCGCGATCAGGTCCGCGACATGCTCGCGCATTGCCTCGCGCATGTGAAGCCGCGCAGCTGGAAAATCGCCGAGGGTGAAACGCCAACCGAGGCCGGCGGCGTGACCGAATCTTGGATCACGTTCGAGACCGAGGTCGCGCGCGGATATGGACTCATCCGCCTGCAGAACGGTCAGATCTGGACGCTCTTGACGACCATGGCCGAACTGAAGGCCCATGAGGAAAAGGCTGGCTTCAGCCGACCGCTCGGCGCCAGGCATGGCGTCAATCCCGGCGCCAAGACCTGGAAGGAACTGCGTGACGAGGAAGTAGAGCAACTTGGCTTCAAGAGCCAGCCCTACGTGCTTGTCATCGGCGGCGGGCAGGGAGGCATTGCGCTCGGGGCCCGGCTGCGCCAACTCGGTGTGCCGACGATCATCGTCGAAAAGAACGCACGCGCCGGCGATTCCTGGCGCAACCGCTACAAGTCGCTCTGCCTGCACGACCCCGTCTGGTACGATCACTTGCCCTACATCGATTTCCCCAAGAACTGGCCTGTGTTCTCGCCCAAGGACAAAATCGGCGATTGGCTGGAAATGTACACCAAGGTCATGGAGCTGAACTACTGGACGAACACCACGGCCAAACGCGCCAGTTGGGACGACACCAAGAAGGAATGGACCGTCATCGTCGAACGCGATGGCAAGGAGATTACTCTGCGGCCCAGGCAGCTTGTGTTCGCGACCGGCATGTCGGCCAAGCCGAACATGCCGAAAATCAAAGGCATGGAAACGTTCAAGGGCGAGCAACACCATTCCTCACGCCATCCCGGCTCAGGCGGCTACAAAGGCAAGAAGGTGGTGGTGATCGGCTCGAACAATTCGGCCCATGACATCTGCGCTGCGCTGTACGAGGCCGGCATCGACGTAACGATGGTGCAGCGCTCGACGACCCACATTGTGCGCTCGGATTCGCTGATGGAGAGTATCGGCGATCTTTATTCCGAACGCGCCGTCCGCGGCGGAATGACGACGGCAAAGGCCGATCTGATCTTCGCTTCACTGCCCTACCGGATATTGAATCAGTTTCAAAAGCCGGTCTACGACAAGATCCGTCAGGACGACGCCGCTTTCTATGCCGGGCTGGAGAAGGCCGGCTTCAGGCTCGACTTCGGTGACGACGATTCCGGGCTATTCATGAAATATCTGCGCCGCGGCTCGGGCTATTACATCGACGTCGGCGCCTCACAGCTTATCATTGACGGCAAAATCAAACTGTTCGCTGGACAGGTCGAGGAAATCACGCCCAACGGCGTCAGGCTCGACAACGGCAAGGAATTGCCGGCGGACGTGATCGTCTATGCCACCGGCTACAGCTCGATGAACGGCTTTGTCGCCGATCTCGTGAGTCCGGAAATGGCCGACAAAGTCGGCAAGGTCTGGGGCCTCGGCTCGAGTACGACAAAGGACCCCGGCCCATGGGAAGGTGAGCAGCGCAACATGTGGAAGCCGACGCAGCAGGAAGGCCTATGGTTCCACGGCGGCAATCTGCATCAGTCGCGACATTACTCGCAATTCCTTTCCCTGCAGTTGAAGGCGCGCTACGAGAGCATCCCGACGCCGGTCTACGGCCTGCAGACTGTCCATCACAAGGCCTGAAATTGCCGAGGGCACAGCGGGGCTCGCGGATTGCGAGCCCCATGCCATTTCCGGGTCTCCGCACTCGCCGGCGCAATGGCCGCCTTGTCAGCGCGCAGCAGAAAGGGCTCGGGAATGGTTAGGCCAAGTGCCTTCGCACTCTCCGGGTGTCATCGAAGCTGGTGACAGGGAGGTCACCGGTTCTGAGAGAATTCCCCTCGCCAGTGGAATTGGACCTTCTATTTAGACACGGTTGAGAGCGCAGTTCTCAGTGGTTTGCGGGCTGAATTGAGCGCGCCGAAAGTTATTGCGGAGTACGTGCGTACTTATCTCGAAGAGCGAAAGCGCCTCGCAATCACATCGAATGGAAAAAGGCAGCGTCTCGAACAACAGCTTAGACAGTTGAATCGAGAAATCGAACGACTGGTGGATGCGATCGCAAAAGGGCACGGCGATCCATCCATTCTCGGTCCGCGATCGACCGCCCTCGGCGCCGAACGCGAGCGAATAAAAGACGCATATTGCCGCTTCGGCCCAGCAATCTGCCCCACTCGCGAGCGCCGTGCCATCGCGCGGTGGTACAGCCAGAATCAACGATCTTGGTACTGTTTTAAGAGCGCGCATCGCGCATCGATCCGTCATGACCAACGGCAGATGCAACTTCGACCCGTGGCACGACGGTTCTAAAGCGGTGGGCGTGATCACGTCAGCCGTCTTTGCTCGGCCAAGGCGCGGTACTTCTCAGGAGAACACGCATGACTCTAGGTACGGGATGGCGCAGCTTGGCGAATTTACTCAAAGCTGAGGCGCGCTTATTCAGCCCGAAAGCAGCGGAAAATCTCGCATCGTTCTTCGATTGCATAGGCGAACTGGAAGCGCGCGAAGGCCACCCGCTCATCTTGGATGCTGGTCCTCGAACGGATTTCCCTACCCTTTATCGCGCCCGGGTCTTTCAATCTGACGACAAGCTAAAAGCAGCCCTCACCAGGCCAGACATCCACCTCGGCTCACCGCCAGTGCCCTCAGCGGCGGCCGGTCGCATGAATGCGCGCGGTATCTTGGCTTTCTACGGTGCAAACAATCAGAAAGTGGCTGTAGCCGAGGTGCGGCCACCTGTTGGTAGTCGGATCGCGGTGGCTCAATTCGAGATCATCAGAACGCTTCGACTGCTCGACGTGACCGCCCTCGGTGACGTCCGCATCACTGAAGGCCTTGCTGATTGCGGGCTGGCTGGGAGGATGGAGGGCGCCGTTTTTCTGAAGTTGCTAAGGTCACGTCTCACGCGGCCGGCAATACCCGATGACGATGGGTCTGAGTATCTCGCAACGGAAGCCATGGCCCATTTTCTTGCGACAGAGGCCTCGGCGCCTATTGATGGCATCATCTTTCCATCAGTACAGGCGGTCGGAGACGCTTTTAATATCGTCCTTTTTTACGGGGCGGCCCGTGTTGAGCCCATGAACGTGCCAGAGGGGGCAGAGATCAGCGCGAGCACGGGCCGTTGGGCAGAGGATGGCTGGGTGGACGACTACGAGGTGCTTGAGAAAGTTCCGTCAACTCAGGGGGACGTTGATAACAACGAGCAAGAGCCGACATGCCCCGCCGTTACAACCGCGAAAGCTGCGCCGGCTGCCCCTCGCGATGCTAATTGGCGCGACTATAGTCTACGCATCATGCCCGAAAGCGTGCGGGTGCATCGCGTAAGGAGCGCGGAATTCGCCACGGACAAATTCGCGGTGAAACGACGGCGTCAGGAAAAGCACGGCAGCATCGATATTTAGGCGGATCGAGGCAATCGTAGAACACACGTGTTCCAATGTACGAGGGCTCGGTGTGCCTGGATCGCTAAACTCACTGCTCTGGTTGACACTCGGCGCTTTCGCGATCGGAACCGAAGGCTTCATGATTGCCGGACTGTTGCCACGCTTGGCGCGAGACCTGGATGTCACCCTGCCCGCCACCGGCCACCTGGTCACCGCCTTCTCCCTCGCTTACGCCATAGGCGCCCCCACGATAGCCATGCTGACCGCCGGACTGGAACGGCGGCGCTTGCTCGCCATCGCCATGGCAGGGTTCAGCATTGCGAATCTGCTCGCCGCATTGGCACCGAGCTACGCCGAACTGCTGATAGCTCGGTTGCTGCTGGCCCTATCTGCCGCCAGCTTCATGCCGGCCGCCGGCGGATATGCAGCCGCACTGGGTGGACCGGAGCGGCGGGGTCGGGCTTTGTCAATGGTCACCAACGGGCTGACCTTGGCAATCATCGCCGGCGTGCCGCTCGGAGTGCTGGTCGGAGAAAGCTTCGGCTGGCGCGCGACCTTTCTCAGCGTCGCAGGGCTGGCGACACTCTCGCTGCTCGGGACCCTCGTGGGAATGCCGAGTCAGCCGCCCGTTTCCACTGCGGGTCTCGGAGGGCGTTGGGCACTAGCCAAGCGCCCCGACATGATGGCGATCCTGGCGACCAGCGTGCTGACGGTCTCTGCAACCTTCACGCTTTATACGTACCTGGGCGTCTTCCTCGCAGATGTCGCCGGGATCAGACCTCAGGGCCTGGCTCTGGTGTTATTCGGCTTCGGAGTCGCCAGCGCGGCCGGTACCCGGCTCGGTGGCACCGCGGCGGACCACTGGGGTGCGGACAATGCAGTGATCGTGGGCGGTGGCCTTACTGCTTATCCTGTCCTCTCGCTGGGCGCGGCGCTCGAGCCTGCGCGAGCCATGCTCGTTATCTTACCAGCCATTCCGCTCTGGGGCTTGGCCAGCTGGGGCCTGATGACGGCACAGCAGGCGCGGCTGGTCGCGCTAAGCCCAGCTCTGGCCGCGGTCAGTCTGTCGCTGAACTCGTCGGCCATTTATCTAGGCAGCGCTACAGGCGCGGCCATTGGCGCGCTGGTCATCGCCCATGGCGGAGTGGATTGGCTCGGCTGGGTGGCGGCGGCGTTCGGCGTGGCCGCACTGCTGTCGGTGCTGGCTAGCGGCCGCGCCTCCCCACCCCGAGGTTGAGACGTTGGATATCGGCTGGAGCGGCGTCTTCTGGCCTTTAGTAGACACGCTGCGCTCGAAACGGTCGACCTCTGACCCTGGCTGTCCGAAAACGCCGCGCTTGATCGTATTCAAACAGGCGCCCTTGTCCTCAAGCAACCATCCACCCCACTATCACACACCGGATTTGATTGATCTCGGATCCGTGCAATCCATGCTCGGACGTACGAAGGCTCACCCTGCTTTTAAACTGTAGAGTTGAATGGGCTCTTTGTAGCCTCGAAGCCGATGCTTGCCTTCACTCGTGAAAGCTTTGGCGAGGTCGAAGCTACCCTCCGCAAGAAGACATCGTATAAAATCGCCAGTGACGAGCACCGTCGCATCAAGAACCCGGCAGTAAGCTTCGACACGGCTCGCGATGTTCACAGCGTCGCCGACCACCGTGAATTCAAGCCGATTGTCGGTGCCAACATCGCCCTGTACAACCTCGCCGCAATGGATACCGACGGCAACGCGAATGGCCATATCGGGGTTTTCAGCATGTTGTTCATTCCAACGGCCAAGACGCTCATGGATCTGCAATGCACAGAGCGCCGCGTTTGTTGCATCTTGCTTGCTGGCAATCGGCGGGCCGAACACGGCCATGAGACCGTCCCCGAGGAACTTATCTATCGAGCCCTCGCATATAAAGACGGCCTCGCTGAGCAAGCCTAGCAAATCGCGCAGCAGCTTAATGACTTCGTCAGGCGCCTTGCCAGATGCATGTGCTGCAAATCCCACGATGTCGGCGAATAGCACCGCTGCTTTCTGGCGCCGCGCGACAGAAAGGGGCACGTCGATCTGAACAAGCTGTTCAACAATTTTTGGGGAGAAGAAACGCGCTAGGTTTGTGCGCTCTCGTTTGACTTCCGCAAGGCGCTCGTTTGCCGAACGATTCCTGATCACCAAGACTACCGTGATCGTGATCGATACGTAGCTTATTAAAGATCTCAACGGCGCTGTGCCAGCTACCGTGAATCCGTGTGTAAGCACATAGCTAAGCGCAGTCAACGCCGCGCACCAAATCCCGGTCAAAATGATGCCACGGCATTGAAGATCGTATGCGCTGATCAAAATGACAGCTACGTACAGAGAGGCCACAGCAAATTGAAGAGACGACAGCGTGTCCATGAGGAAGATGCAAGCTGCCAGCACAATGGCTGGACCGAGGGAGTGTGGGCGCGCCGAATAGAACATCTGTGCAGCCTACTAGCTCGTTTCCGAGTGGGTTGAAAACTCCCCCGATCAAATCGTTCATGAGGCTCAATGCCGTACATCAACGTTGCCTAGGTCGGGGCGTCAATGTTGACGGACTTCGTCCGGGATGTGCGCCATCGTGCAATCACTCGACGATCAAGACAGGTTCGAGAGCCACAGCCCGGGATAAATTGTAGAAATTGGGCGAGGTCGCCATCACCGCCTCATGAACCTCAGCGAATTGCTCTTCTGTACCACGGCCTTTGATCCGGACGGTATAGCTGAGGGTCTCGTAGCCGGGCGGCACGGCAGGATCGATCCCGAGGAAGCCACGAAGATCGATGTCGCCATCGGTCTCGATCGACAAGCTTTCGAGGGTGATTCCACGCACCGCGCACTGCGCCACGTATCCGACGGTCATGCAGGCGTTCGAAGAAGGTTGCTGTTCATCATGCAGCGTCAAAGACGAATATCGAACCCTCGAGGAACGACAAAGCCACGACTCCACCTGCAGTCGCTGAATTGTCTTTGTTGGACAGCTTGAAGGAAGGGTTGGGGCAAGCGCAGGCAAAACTGATGGCAAGCCTCGAACCCTTGACTACCACTGCTTCGAAGTCCCAGCTCGAGACACGGCGATGATGCTATTCCCCAACTTCATCGTTGTGGCTGACCGCGATCGCACCTGGAAAATGGCGAACACGACTGGTGAGACACCTAGGGAGCGAGTTCTCTTCGAAGGAGATACTGCACCAGCACGAGGCTGCCTTGTCCAGCCTGCGAGCGCACCGATCCTGACGATCTGCCGGAGGGGTTCGTTGTCGAACTGAAGCGCAACGAATGACCGACGGCTGAGGGGCCATTTGGTGATCCGGTCCCCGTCGTCAACAAGGTGGCTGGGAGAGCGGTGAATGGGAGATGCGGCGTCATGCACAATGTTTTCCTTGGCATCACCTTCGCCGGAGCCCTGTTGCTTGTCTTAGCGTCTCTTGTCGCCCTTCAAAGGACAATCGAGTGATCGTCGCCTGACGATCCGTTGCACTGCTCGCGAGGAGCTGCGGGCCTGTCGCGGCTTCTTCCACGTGTGTGAGCCATCTCTCAAAAGATTGGGTCGAGTCTGGCGTAAGGTGCACGTGGAGGTCGTCTTCCGCAAACCATCGTGGAGATCGAAATGGCCAAGAATCCAACAGGCTCAGGGAATGACCGGCTCCCGCATCCGTTCCGCGACTTGCTTGCTACCGCTTCCGTGCCACCGCAAGCCGAGTTCCTCGTGCACAGCGTGAAGGTCGTGTGCGGCAAGCAGACCGAGACGAACTGCTGCTGTACCGCAGGCGCCCGGCCGGGCGTGTACGCGACCGAGGTCAACATTCAAAATATCACCGGTCTGCCGGCGCAGGTCGCGAAATTCTTCGTACCTTTGATCAACGCGGGCGCCGTTATCGGGCGCGAGCCCAAATTCGCCGATCCAGCCAAGGTTTCTCAGAACACTGGCGAGCTCATCACGCTTCCACCGCTGGGGGCGACGATGGACGATTGCTGCCGTATCGCGGAATTGCTGCTCGGCGGCCCCCCAAGCCGAGAGTCAGGGCTCACGATCGGCTACCTCACCATCGGAAGCTTCTTCGACTTAGCCGTCTCAGCGGTCTACACGGCGACCCCCCTGAGCGGGGACGGCATTAGCATTGACGTCGAGTACATTCTGCCGCGGCGCCTGGGACGTGGCCCGGGTCAGGGCTAAAAGCCGCCTGGCAGAAGGACGGTCATTGCGACCCCCGAAGGAGTTCGGCGCCCCTTGCGCACGCACGGGCGGTCTTCCGCCGCCGGCGGCGCAAGCGGGTCCAGAGCTTTGGTGGATTCGATCGCTGATGGATTTGGCTTCTCACGCGAAAGCATTGAGCTTCGTTTGGAGCGCATCCGAGTTGCTGCGCGACCAAGAACAGAGATTCGCAGATCAGATGTTACGGAAGAAGTCGGCCAGTGAACGAGCGACACTCATAATTGGTGTCCCAGTGCACATATGGAAGTCAGAAATGGCGAGCAGATATGACCAGCGGCGAGTGCTGTAGCGCTTCGCCGTGTCACCGCAGAAAATGGCCTACGGTTGATCAGCGAAGCTGTCCTATCACTCGTACTCAGCAACGCAAACGGAATATCTCATCGCTCATCATCAGGTCGGCAGCGTGAATCAGAGATACCGCGATCGAATCCAAAAAGCGATTCAAGCAAAACGCATTTCGTTTTTAGCAAAGCCTGTCTTCAAGGAGCCTCTCGAGCACCACCGTCATGAGAAGGTGTCCAACGCCGTGTAGCGGCGCTCGATGGCTCAACGACCGCTTTGCGACAAAAGCGGCCCGCTTTGACCCCTTGCTGACTTTAACGTCAGCACAGCTTCGCATAGCGGCGGGAACGTGGTTTGAAGTTTTGTTTCGCGAGGTAATCGCACAGTGCGCCGCGATTCTCGCGGGGCGCGATCGCGGCGGGCGCAGAGCGGTAGGGCGAACCGAAATCTCCCGATGGTAATTAGGTATCCGCTCCAGAACTTCGAGATCTCGATGTCGGCGAGCCCGCCTTGCAGTGGGAGCGACAGTGGTCATGACTACTGCGCTAAAATTTGCGGTTGTGTGAGATAGTTCACGTCCATTTATATTGGTTGAGGGTTGCTTTCACTTCCATCTTGCACGCTGGGGTGGAGCGAATGTTCCTCTCCAGGGAAAGTGCCCCCTGCGCCCGGATTTATCGGGCTGTTGCGGGGGCGTTATCGTCCTTAATCCTTCGGGCAAATGGAGGGAAAAATGAAATGCCAGATGTACTCGGCACTTTTCCTTGCAGTTGTAGGATTCGCGCTTCCCGCGCAGTCTCAGCCATCACCAATCGATTGGACACTCGAAGAATTTCAGCCCAACGTACCCTACGGTGGACGAGCCGACACGATCGCGGTCAACCCCTCCGACAACCGCATTATGTTTGTGGCTTCGGAATCGGGTGGCCTCTTCAAGACTACCGACGGCGGAACGCATTGGAGCCATGTGGATACGCTTGGCGCCTATTACACGTCGGCCGTCGCGTATGTGACATCAGACATTCTTCTGGCAACAGCGACGGATCGGTTCAGCGTAGGGAACGAAGGAGGCGGCATCTGGCGAAGTTCCGATGGCGGCGTTACTTGGTCGCACATCCCCAGCCCCTCTCTCGGCGGTCCTAGGGATCTCCGCTTTGATGCAAGGGAAATTTCCATTGCACCGGACACTGGCGATATTTTTGTTGCGACGAGCTACGGTGTGGCCAAGAGCAGCGACCAAGGCGCAAGCTGGATTGTCAGGGGCCCCATCAACTTTGCGGCAATCTCTGTGTCGGCCCAATCCGGTAATCTTGTGATTGCTGGCTCAAATGATTCAAGATTCTCCACCAAGGTCGTTCGCTCGGACGATGGTGGCGCAACTTGGGCCGCCACAAATTTTCCGGTCCCTGTCAGTTTTCCGGTCCCTGTCTTCGACTTGCACGCGCTTGCCGCCTCGCCCCTCGACGCCAATACCTTCTACGCCTATGGCGATCCAGACTTTTTCGTCAGTGAGGATGGCGGAGTGAGCTGGTCGAAGATCGTCCCGACGTTTTCACGTGGCCCGCAAGACTTTTGCGGCGGAATTGGATTCGTCAAACCTTTGGCGACGCCCACAGGCCTGACTTTGTGGTTGGGGAACCGCTGCACCGTTGCGAAGCTTGTAGCTCCGCAGATTCCGGGAACATCTCGTTTCGACTATAGCGGCCCGGTGATCCAGTCGACCGCCGATCACTGGGATACGCGCGATATGGCATTTCGCACGCAGGGGCCGGACACGGGCGCGCCGCTTCTACTGGCTACCGATGGAGGCGTGCATCGCACATTGGACGGTGGCGTCAACTGGACGCTCACAGGCTCGGGCCCGAACGGCTACAACGCGTTGCAAATTACTGAAGTGAAAGGTCAATGGATCGATAACCTGGCAAAGTACGATCTCTACATAGCGGTCCAGGACAACGGCATTTGGGCCTCCGGGGATGGAGGCTTGACTTGGCCGCCCCCTAATGCTGGTCCCGAGGGCCTCAACATCGAGATGCAAAAGCACTTCCGGTCGCCGGCCGACAGCGTGGTCACCGTGACTGCGTGTGATCCTTGCACAAATAAAGTAGGCGGAAGGGTGTTTTCCCAAACATATGGAGCGGCGTTTTCCGGACTGCATCAATGGCCCGATCCTCCCGGCCCGGTCGTTGGACATCCGACCTCTATTTTCAAGTCGTTCCATAACCAGGGGGTCGACGACACACCAGGCAAATTCTTAAAGGGGTTTGCTGCGACTCACGATCTGGGCTCGAGTTGGACCCAATATGCCGTCGTACCGGCAGACCGCCGGGACATTCCGAAGCTCAGCGCGATTCGCGTTGCGCACCGTCAACTGCCGGTGCAGTACCAAGCGATCAGGACCGGATTCGACGCAACCCGAAATTTCGAGATCGTACATCTCGTGAGGTTGACGATGTCCCCCCCAAGCACGATGGCAAGCGTGTATTTCCCGGCAATGAATGGGTTTGGAGGCATTGGCATCTCTCCCCCCGATTGGGACTGGCATCATGTTTTTGGAGTTGACCCTAAAGACAGCCAGCATCTGATTGCGCCCGATGTCATCAATGGAAAGATAATGGAATCGCACGATGGCGGCGACAACTGGAGCGAAATTCCGGGGCTCACGTCTCTTGTAACCGATGCGGGTCGATTCCGGTCTGGCGCGGGGGCCAGCCCGTTCAACGTCGGGATTTTCCCAGCCTTCCCGTTCGACGTTGGGCACTTCCCGTTCGCCTCGCACGTTTCATTCTCCGGCGATGATCCCAACAGCGTTGCCATTGGCACTCAACAGAACGGCCTCTTTGTCTCCAGGGACAGGGGCGCTACTTGGATCAAGGTACCGAATTCGGAGCGCGCTACGGCCATCACCTCCATCGACTGGATGTCCCCGACGGATGCCTTTGTCTCAACCCTGGGCCGTGGCCTTTGGAAGCTGACCGGCAGTCAGGTCGTTACGAGCGTACGCCCGCTTTGCGTCATCCAATCCTGCCGCATTAAATATATCTTTAAAGGTGATCCCTCACCCGATCGATTCAAACGCGGTATTGTTGTGTTCGAAGGAGAGATCATGGGCGCCCGCGTAGAAGCCGGAGCGCTTCGTGAATTGTCAGTTACGCCGCAAACCTCGCTTGCGTTTGTCGGCGCTCCTGTAAAACTCGCCATACGGTACACGAACCAGCGTATCGGAATCATCGGGATAGAAACTAACAAGACCTTTGCACTGCCCTCCGGCAGGTTGCTGACCGGACTTGCGCTGGACGAACGCGGTGGGCTATTTGGAGCGCTTTACACGAGCGGGAGAATTCCGCTCTCTGATAAATCCGCGACGCGACAGGACGTGAGAACCGCTGACGCGCGCTTTGTTCTGCAGCAAAATCGCTCTCCGACCTTATCGAAGCCGTACATTTCGCTTTCGGCGACGGGCAAGGGAATGGACAACGTCGAACCGGAAGATCCGCTGACGCTGACAGGCGAACGAATGCCCAGCGGCGCAGTACTGGAAATCGTTTTGGATGGAAGTGCTATAGGAAAGACCGAGGGCGACCGCAGCGGTTTTCTGAAGACTATTATCAAAGCCCCCCGAGAACTTGGGCCTCACACGCTGATCGTACGTGACGCCAATACGAAGCGAACGATCGACGGAGCGAGTTTCGTCGTCCGTCATCGGGATGCTGAGTGACAATAGTTCCTCCTTTGAAACACATCCAACTCGCCCGACGAGCGCTTTGTTGAAGGATTGGATCGCGGCCAGAGCACACTGTTTCCGGCATCGCTCGACGACTATGTGACCGAGGATAACCCCGGTGCGAGCGGTCGACGTGTTTGTTGACGGTATCGATCTCGACAAGCTCGGATTTTTCGGTGTCCAGCCGCTCGACACCGGCCGACCCAGCTATCACCCCGGTGTTATGCTCAAGCTCTGCATCTACGGCTGCCTCAATCGCGTGCCGTCGAACCGACGCCTGGAGCGAGAATGGCAGCGTAATATCGAGATGATCTGGTTGACTGGGCAGTTGGCGCCGGACTTCAAGACCATCGCAGATTTCTGCAAGGACAATGGCAAGGCCATTCGTGAGGTCTGCCGCGAGTTCGTAGCGCTGCGCCGCAAGCTTGATCTGTTTGTTGCAGCGAGGCGGATTGCTGGAGGCGATGCAGGCCTGAGGCCAGCCTCTGCGTGACCAAATCAGCGCCTACATAAAGCTCCCCGGTTGCCACCCAGGGTGAACACCACTCAAGTGGTTTCAGAAAACCTCAAGTGAAGCGACGGGAAAGGATCGGCTTTACCTAGCTTGTCGTTCCCAAACTCAGGCGTGGCCTCGAATTGCTCAAGCACGTTGCCGTTTGGCAATCTGCTGCGATGCATCGCCATTCGGCTGAAGCGAAACCGCATCGTCGACCAACACTTCTTCAGTCATTACGTTGAAGCGTACCACCTTCGTCGGGCCAAACGCAGTTGAGATAGCGACGTCAGCAGCATCTCTTCCGCGAGCGATGACGATGCGGCCGATGCGGGGATGGTTGTGCCTCGCGTCGAACGTATACCACTTCCCGCCAATGTACGCTTCAAACCAGGCGCTAAAATCCATCGGCGCTGGATTTCGCGGGACGCCAATATCGCCGAGATAGCCTGCACAATAGCGGGCTGGGATGTTCATGCCCGCGCGTTGAGAAGGTCAAGCACGTCGTTCAGATCGAACGTTGGCGTTTCGACTACATGTTCGGTATCGATGAAACGAGCCACCGAACCGGTCCTTATTACGATATCCGACACATTCAGTTTGCAGGGCCTATTCTCGAACCGAAGGGCGTGTTGAAGGCCACTCACGGCGAGGTCATCTGCTTCCCTGACAACCGTCTGATTGGAGCATCAGAGCAGCCGATCCGAAAGTTTGGGGACAGGCTCGGCTCTCGCCTACAACGAAAGCGGCAAGCGATTGAGGAAAATTGAAGTCACCGTGGAAGACCTCTACGGCCTCGACCCCGAAGCGCCTGAGCCAGAACCTCCTTCATCGCCAGTAAAGTCCGGCAAAGTTCTGCCGTTCAAAAAGGGTTAGATCTGCTGATCAGGGCGCCCTTCTGGCAGTTCCGCTGCGGCCCACTCAAGGGTGAGCTTACAGGCAGGGCTCCGGTCGATTGTGCCAGATACCGGGAACTCCACGGCCGGAAGCCGGTCTGGGCCGTGGTGCTTGGTGTGGACGGCGTCTCAGACTTCAACGCCCTGCACTCCCGCCGGCACGATGACGAGGTTCAGCTCTATGCATTCGACAATCTGGCGCTCGGCGGCGAGGATCTGCGCCAGCTGCCGTTGACGATGCGCAAGACCAACCTAACCCGCTTGTTACGTGGCCGTCCGGATGGCATCTTTGTCGCACCGTTTGAGGGCGGGCGAATTGGGCCGGACCTATTCAAGGCAGCCTGTGGCATGGGCCTTGAGGGATTGGTCTCGAAACGTCGCGATCGCCGCTACATCGCGGGCCGCACGAAGGAATGGATCAACGTGAAGAATTGAACCCACCCGGCTAAGTCCAGGGAGTTTTGATACGAATGTCGGATTGGGCAGTCACCAGGTTTTCGCGTGCTGTCCGTATTTAACCACCCGATGTCCTAATTGATTGAATGACGTGAAATAGGCCGCCAATTTATTTTATAGGAGGAGCCCCGCATGTGGACCTTGGTTTTCATCACGGCTTTGGTGGGAGTCCCCCCGACCAACGGAGTTCACTCTACGGTCACAACCTTCAAGTTCGACACGCAAGAACAATGCGATGTTGCGGCTAAACAATTGAACATCCCGAAGCCGTATCTGACTCAGCGGTCTGCGGCGATCATCGTGTCGACTGAGTGCATTGTGGGCGCGAAGTAGGACACTCCACGTTTCAGCTTGGAATGCTGACGCCTAAATACGGACAGTACCTATGGGAAGCGCCAGCTAGGCGATCTCAAGCCGCTTACGAACCGCCTCGACCAGCGCATATCCCGCGGCCGTCAGATGAATGCCATCAGGGAGGAAATAGGCACGCGTCGGAATGCTGCGGGCGCTGAACCACGGCAAGCCGGGGCCGTTCAGGAAGAGGACCGCGCGCGCCTATCGGGTGATCCAGTAGATCTCTACATCCGCCAGACGGTCGCCTCCTCGTGCGTCCACGCTGCGTAGAGTGCGCGGATCGCCTTCAGGCGGTCATGGTAGCCGGGCGGTTACGTCAGCTAAGGGCCAAGAGCTTCCCTGCGCGCTCCATCCGCAACCTGCCAGCTAGAGAATACGGACCCGATCTTCTCGGTCGATTGCGTCCACCCGGGGTAATGACCGCGTCTGACGCTGATCCGGTTCAGCAGCATCGCGACGACGATCATCGCCAGGATTCCAGCAAGACTGAGCACGATCTGCATCGCAGGCCGGTCCGAAATGTCAAGCAGCGTCCGGTGGCTGGCCAGCGCCAGGAGGACGCCGAGACAGTAGATTGGCAGCGAATTCTCGCCACAGCACCTAGCGCAGCGCATGACTGGTGTCGCTAGCCCTCGCCAATCCCGAGGAATGAACCATAGCACCACAGTTGCAATAGCCAAGAAATGCAGCAGCCGGAACGGACTGAGATTCGATTTATCTAGCGGGAAGAGCAGGTTCGTCAAATTTTGCGGGACCAGCGGTTTGCCGCTGCAACTCAGCGTCAGGACCAGGCCAAAAACCAGATAGACAACAGCAAGAGTAAGCGTCGTGCGCGACGTCACCCAGGGCCAGACCCTCTCCCCTCCGATGACGCACCAGGCGCCCAGCACGATCAAAAGCTGCCAAGCCAACGGGTTGAAGAACCAGGCGCCGCTGGGCCAGGCTGGAACGCTCCAGCCGAAGATGTGCACGAGCGCATAAAGCAACAGCGAAACACCAAGCGTAACGTTTGGTGCACGCAGCAGCAGCCACAACAGCGGCGCGAACAACACGTGAAAGATGACGAAAGTCGGCAAGACGTCGGTGTTGACAGGGCGATATTGCAGGATTGCGGCATGCGCAAGCGTCGCGCCCGGATGATCGAGCAGAATCCGCGTATTGCTCTCGTCGGCAAGCCGATCGTTGCCCGCGAGGTAGACGAGGACGGTGCAAGCGAGCGTGAGCAGCAGAAACGCGGCATAGATGTCCCATCCCCGCCGCAGCGAACGACCAATCATGCCGCTCCAGCCCTCGCGCTGACGTGCCCTGCCGTAGGCCAGCGCGCAGGTCACGCCCGAAATGAACATGAATATTTCGGCGGCATCGCAGAAGCCGTAGTTGCGCGGTGTCAGCCAGCTTCCGATGTTGTTGGGAACATGATCAAGAAAGATCCACCATAGCGCGATCCCTCGACAGACATCGATGCGCAGGTCGCGGCCAGCCCCCCGGAACTCCGGCGGAGTTTCGCCGATCAATCGCTTCGAGGTGTGAGTTCGATCGTGCATCTGTTTGACCTGCCGGCGTGCTCGCACATCGGTCGATGAGAGGCTCCGCTGCTCCGGGCTGGGGGTGTTGCCGAGCGGGGTATCCGACCAAACGATGCGGTTACGAGCCTGAGCTACCTGATGGTTGGAGGCTCTTTCGTTCGCCAACCGGCGCTTTGATTGCCTGGGCCGGAAGCTTCGCCGTCCTCCCAAAACGTTTGCAATATGTCGTCGCTGGCAACCGGTATCAGAAGCTGCTTCCGCATTTCGGCGAGGCGGGCACGGCAATACTCACGGTAAAACATCTCGACTAGGGTGGACATGATCGAACCCTCGCTTGATCATCACCATTGACGATAGATTTCGACCATTTCAACCGGCGGTAAATATCAACGGCGCCGGAGTAGTTTGTGTCCGACGAACTCGGATGACGACGATGTGGCCGACGAGGCGCGACACAAAATCGGTATCAGAGAACGTCTAGTGCTGCAGGACAGTCTGTCCGCGGATCGTTGAGTTCGATCAATCGCGAGAATCATAGAAGCGGAGCTTACGGGTTCACCCCGCCAAGGATATCTAAACTAGATCCGATAACGGCAATCAGAAATAGAGCCATCACGACCGCCTCCTCTTAAAGGAGATTTTTTGACGCCACGGCCTTCGCAATCACTATAAACCTAATTTCCGGCCGCTAAGTGAACGAGTTCACATCAGCATTGAACTTAGCTGAGCGAGACTAGCAGGCCAATGGCGTAGCTTCTTGGACTCTTGCGCACAGATCAAACAAGTTCGGTGCGCCAACTGCAAAATGCAGATACCGGTGAGTTTGTCGCATTTGATCCCGATGTCCAACAAGGCTGGAGGTCCCCATGTCTATGGACGCAGCCGAATTTGTATCACATCGTTTCTCGACTCGGGAGTTTCCGGAGCGGATGCGAATCCCGCTATGGTGCGAGGACTTTGGGCGAGGCATAGTCCACGCTGATATTGAGCCGCTATCGAACGCACCGTTTCAGGCCTACGCAACGCTGCAAGCGATCCGAGGTTTGCGCAGGCTCGCGCTCAAAGGCTCCCCTATGCGTTTCAAGCGCTTGCAGGCGAGCATCGCTGATGGTGATGACTCGATCGGAGTCATCCTCTGTTCTCCCGGCAAAAGTCAACTATCGCAGCGCTGTCAAGAAATCGAGCTTCACGCCAGCGACGCCATCGCAATTCTGCATTCCGAACCGGTCACCGTCACCTATGTCGACGGATTGCTATTCGGTCTTGCCGTACCGCGCGACGCGCTTGCACAGCGCGTGACGAACGTCGAAAGCCGCGCCATGCGGCCGATTTCTCACCGAAGTGAAGCGCTCCGACTTCTCATGGCTTATCTCAAGTCGGCATTTACTGAGAGCGTTCTGGCCACCCCGATGCTGCGAGATGCGGTCGTGGCTCACATCCACGATCTCCTGGCGCTCGCAATCGGCGAGTGCGCTCCCTTGGGCGAGAGCAGTGCGAGCGCTGTCGTGACTGCGCGCCACGACGCCGCCCTCGATTACATCGAGACACACTTTCAAGAACCAGGGCTCAGCGTCGAGATGGTAGCTCGTTGCCAAGGCATCTCACCTCGCTATCTGCAGCGCCTGATGGCATCATCAGGATCATCGTTCACCGGGCACGTGAATGAGTTACGCCTCCAACGAGCGCTCAAACTGCTGACCGAGCCCAGCGCCAGCGCGCGGCTGATTTCCGATATCGCCCTAGAGGTCGGCTTCTCGGATGTTTCGCATTTCAATCGCTTGTTCCGAGCTCGCTTCGGCGATTCGCCGCGTGGCGTTCGTTGCGCCCGAAGGGATCCCAGCTGATCCATCTGCCCCAGATTGGCGCGTGCGCGTGACGGTCACCAATGAAGGCCGCCAATTCGTTCGCAGCTTTTGCGCCGCACGATACTGCAGGCTGTCCTCGCCCCGGCAAAGCTGGCTGCTCTCGGGCGCGTCAATGCCCCAGAGCCGGATGCGCGCTCCGTGGATTTCAAGAGTGTCGCCGTCGATGATGCTGGCTTGGCCGATTAGGTCAACAGTGAAAGCTGCGCTCGTACACGCCACGAGCGACAACAAGGCGGCGGCGCAATATCGGAAGGCCGCTAGGCACAAATCCAAATGATCACCAGCGTTATCGGCAGGCTGATACCTAATGTGCCACCAATCATCAACGCGAACGCAGAAAGCAAATTCCCATCAGGCTTTGCTGCTCGGTCGGACATAGCCCGTTACTCCATCGAGCTGCCCCGAGAGGAGGCTGAACGGTTATGGTTAAGGAAAGGTTAATTCGCCTTTTTTCTTAGCGAATGCTGGGGCTTATGCGGCAGCGCGATTTTCCTTATCCTCACCCCGCATCACGATCTTAAGCGTGTTGTCCGGCAATGGCCGCTGCAACGCCTTGGCCTCATCCCACGGCGCGCGCATCCAGACATCGCGTTCCTCATCGGTGGTCAGGATCAGGCCTTCGCATGGATCGACAAGACGACACGTTCGGTGACGTCGTCAGGAAGCCGCAGCAGACGAGTGAGGGCGGCTGCATCTCGCTGCCATAGCGGCAGGTCAGCTAGACTTGTTGCCGAAACACCGCCCCGCACTTATGGGCAGGAACGCCGCCGTCCGTCATAGCCGATGTAAGTCCCGGAAGCCGGATCGTAGGTCTGAAAGTGCTGGCAGCCGTAGCCCCCGCGCGGTTTGTGTTCAACGCGAGCTGATTCGCCTGGTCTAATTGCCGATTTGCTGTTCTCCGTGGCCACGTCCGGTTGACCTGCGGTCTGGGCGGGGTTCACGAAGGCGGCGTAGCTGTTTGCCCAGGCAGGCAAGGAGACACCGGGCCTCTCTTCCACAACGGCAGGTTTCTGTTCCATGGAGCGCCGCGCGTCCGCCAGTTCGGTTGCAAGCGCTTCGGCCCTGTCGTGCTCCTGCTGCAGAGACTGCCACAGTACCGCCGTCGCGCTGTCGACCGCTTGGCTGAACTGGTGCGCCTCGCCGTTGGGCACCGACAGCAGTTTCCCGACGTACCGCCATGCCTTCACAAGTTCTTTTTCGAGCGCCTCAGCCCTGGCGTGCTCTTGCTGCAGAGACTGCCGCAGTTCCGCTGTCGCGCTGTCGACCGCCTGCTTGAGCTGCGCCGCCTCGTCGCCCTTCGAGAATGGCGTCTGTTGCGCCATGACCGGCGGGACGATCGTGATGAGCTTAGATAACTCCTGCTGAGTGGCGTATCGTGCCACATAGGCGACGACGTCGGCGTTGAGACAGAACCCGATGAGTGCCGCCGCGACGAGGGTTCGGGCGATCCAGGAAATTGCAAATCCCCGCCGCGCGTGTGACGCCTCGAGGATGACGACGTTTGGTGCGGTCTTAATCGTATGGCGCATGTAAACCACCGCCGGGTTATCAGGCCATTGCTTCTTCACTTCGCCGGAAGCCTAACCCCACCCGTTGTGCGCCTCAAGTTTGGTGTTACTCCTCGGTGATAGCTCCGGTTGCGCGGCGATGCGCCGCCCCGAGCGGGAGAGGCAAGCCGCTACCGATTGCGGTGGACAACGTGCCGGACACAACGGAGGCCCCCGCGTTGACGCGCTCGCGTCGAGGTCGATGATGGGACGCTTGGTCCACTGCGGATGCGTTTCCCAGGATGGCTGATGGGCACGCAGTGCCGGGTGCGTTATTTTCGAGTTCCAATCGTACAGAGATAGTCGCGCGGCATGGCTAACCCGACCGGCGAGCGGTGCTTCTCATGCATCGCGATGAAGTCTCGCTGAAGTGCCGTGCGCCTTTCAGGGTCGAGCGACGCAGCCAGCGTTTTTGTTGGACCATAGCCAGTCACAAATATGTCCCATACCGTTTGGCCGCTCGGCATGCGGAGTACCGTGGTGCCAGGTTCAAAGGCCAGATCGAATGTATCGCCAAGCAATTCCCGAACGCGGCCTTCCCGGCCCCACGCGAATGGCGAAGGAGGAGGATTGTCAGGCGGTGGCGGCATGTATGGCCGCATTGTCTGGAATATTTCTTCAACCGCGCTGCCAGGCAGCCAAGTGACCAACCCCAGTCGCCCGCCCTTGCGCGTGACACGTGCCAACTCGGCAGCTGCAGCCTCGGGGCGCGAGACAAACATGACACCGAACGTCGAAGTCACACAGTCAAAGCTTTGATCCGGAAATTCCAGCGCTTCGGCATCGCCGACCTTGAAGTCGATCTCCGGTGCAATCAGTTTCGCCGCCTCGATAACGCCTTCACCAATATCGATACCAGTCACCTTTGCGCCTCGATTAGATAACCGCCGCGCAGTCCAGCCCGTGCCTGTCGCAACGTCAAGGATGCGCTCTCCCGGTTGCGGCCAGATTCGATTCACGACGTGATCAATGGCGTCTGCTATACTTTGGCTCACGGTATCGTAGGACGCGCCGCCGGAACCCCAAGTCGCGGCGGGTTTGAGGTTATGAGCAAGAATTTGCGCCATGAAATTTACTCCTCGATCTCGATGGAATAATCAGCTCAGTCGCTTGAGCCCGGCGTGATGAGAACATTGGCACGCAAGACGAACCTCAACCACAGTTTACAAATCGGTTGCGGCACAATGTCTCAGTTCAAGGTAGACCGCCTAGCGCGATGATGAGCGCGCGTCCGAAACAGATGCATGTCCTCTGCAACTGCAACCACGGATTTTCTCGCGCCAGATAATCTCGATAGGTTCGGCCGCACGGTCCCCGCGCTTTTCGTCGCCCTCCATAGGACCCTCGACCATCCTGTCGTGTCCGTGCGATGCACGACGTGGAAGCTATCGCGTCCTGCGAGGACATCAGTTTTGACGCATCCGCTAAATTGGGTCTGGATCGCTGCTACATGCCAAATTGATTATAGCTGCGCACGCGCGCGTCATTGGTTGTGAGGGGTTCAAATCATGACGAAGCACTTTTCGAGGCCATCATGACTGATGTGCTCGTAGTCCTAGTATCTGTAGTGATGATCACGATTGCAGTGACATTTTTGGGCGATCCCATTCGGGCCCGCATCGCTGCTTCTATCCCAACCCCATTCGATCTTGCGATGGTCAAGACACTCGCAACCGCTGAACCGAGCAAACTGAGTCTTCCGCGCGCGCAACCGAGTTGCCGGCTTCGTTCCGCTCCTCTGCAATGGAACGTAGACTGGCTTTTCCGGCCGCCCGCAGCTCGCGGATGATGTGGGCTTGCTAAAGAAGCAAGCCGTCTCGGTTGGCGGCCTTTAGGCACGACGCTTTCTTCACCTTTTGAGGAGTGACGCCAGTCGTATCGGCTGTGGATCACACATGCGCATCCTGAACGTTGCTCACGCAAATTCTTCGTGCCCTTGCGGCATTTCGCGCATCATAGCAACCTCGATGCGAACCGTGTCGGCATCGAAAGCCTGACGGGAAATTCCTCATCATTTTCTTGAGGTCCCTACCTCCATTTGTAATCCACCTCACACCTGCAGCGAAGCTGCGGTCCGATATTGTCTCAGTCTTGGCGTCATTCGAGGAATTTACAGATTTCGTTCGGGCGCTCAGTCGTTCTTGCGTGGTTGGGCACTGAAACGGGAGGCCGGCATGCCAACGTCATCTCCCCTTGTGCGATGGTCGACTGAGATGCTGCCGGAGCGAACAAGGTTCTCCACGTTCCGTGAAGAGTTTACGCGGCTGAACCTCGCCTTGGACGTGATAGATCACAGCGGCGGCCGCCCGCGTATCAATGTCACCTACTTGCCGCTCGGCCCGGTTGGCGTTTGTAGCATTGTCACCACGCCGGTGGAGTTTATCCGTCACAAACGCCACCTCAAGGATAGCCGTGACCAATTCGGACTTAACATCGTCGAAGCTGGCCCGGTCCAATTTGCAAATGCTGGCCAAGAACATGTCTATGATGCCGGCGCCGCTTGTTTGGTTGACCGGGGAAGGCTGCTGCGAGTATTTGGGTCGCGTGGCGCCAGCGTCAAATTCGTGACCGTGCCGGCTGCCGCCCTTAGGTCGCTGGTTGCACAGCCGGAAGATCTATCAGGTCGGCCGGTGCGTCCTGGACCGGCGCTTCGCCTGCTCCACCTCTACCTGCAATCGCTCGCATCCTTCAAAGAACCTCCGTCATCAAAACTCGCCTCCACCGTCGGCACACATCTCCTCGATCTTGTGGCCGCGACGCTCGGGCCGACCGTCGAAGCTGCAAACCTCGTTACGGAGCGTGGTGTGAAGGCCGCCAAGCTGCAGGCGATCCTGGCGGAGGTCGCGCAACGCTTCGGCGATCCCAATGTCGATCTGAACAATGTTGCTGGAGCGCTCGGTATGTCGCGGCGATACGTGCAAAAGTTGCTCGAAGAGACCGGAAAGTCGTTCACCGAGCACCTTGCAGCGTGTCGGCTTGAGCGTGCCTTCGCGATGTTGACTGACCCGCACCATCTGCATTTGGCCATCATCGATATCGCGTTTGCAGTCGGCTTTGGTGATGTTTCTCATTTCAATCGCTCGTTCCGCCGACACTTCGGCGAGACGCCATCAGGCGTGCGCGCCGCATCGATGGTGCGGCAGAAGTCATCCTGCGCCTCCTCACAATGCGCGGGCGAAGGCCGCTGAAAACGCGGACAGTTCGACCTCGCGGGACGGCAGGCAGCGCGCACCGGGCTACAGGGCTGAAAGAGTTCCTTCACCTTGATCTATGGAATACGCGAACTGGCCATAACCGGGACCGCATCGCGTTGAAGAATGAGACCGTCGCTGCTGGGGGCCAAACGGAGACAATCCGATGAACACTCGGACACTTGGTGCAGCGCTCGTGGGAGCAACTCTGTTCGGCCTTACCGCTGCGCAGGCCGCGCCGAAGCCCAAGGCGAAACAGGCGGGCGCGGTCACGGTCACGGTCACCGTGACGAACTCGCGCAAAGCGGATCTAGTCCAGCTGGAGGCGGCCAAGTCCGGGTCGCCAGACTGGAAGGAAGTACTCGGCCCGCTGAAATCCGGCAAGCAAGCGTCGGCTAAACTGCCACAGGCCAGCGATTGCCGCTTCGATCTGCGCGGGACGTTCGACGACGGCCAGTCGACGGATGCCTCCGGCATCAACGTCTGCGCCGATAAGACGCTCAACCTGACCGATTGACACAGGCTCTTTTATCGCGCTCCGCATCAGCACGACGTGGCAGACGGCAGGCGCAAGTGGCTCCGGAGAGAAGAGCACGTCTTTGGTGCTCTCGAGATCAGCCACTATCGACCGAAAGAGCGTCCGAACAGCGTGCGCATCGTCCATCCAAAGAATGACGAGGAAGCCTGGTGGCCGCTTTTCGATGAGACCGGCTCGACCTTGTTCCCGGAGCTGATGGCCGAGCTGAATGAAATCAAGCAGACGACCGTGTCCGGCCTGGTCTTTCGACGCGACCATTCGCACCGGAGGTCACCTACCCCGCTGCCATGGATCACAGCCAAGCAGGATCTTCGCTACCTGCGCGGGGTCGTGAAAAAGATCGTTCACGCTGCCGATCTTCGGGAAGAACTGTCCTTTACATCATTCCGCCACGGCGGGTTCACCGAGGGCGTTGACAGCGATCTGACGGACGCTGAGCTCAGGGCCGCGGGCCGCCATCGCTCATCGCGGCAGTTGCCGACCTATGCAAAGCGCACACGGAAACAGCTAATTTCCGGCACGAAGAAACGGCGTGAAGAAAAGTACAAAGACAGCCGGTTTGTCGGAATAGCCATGACCCGTCTGTCGGAATGACGACCGTGACAAACCCCTAAGCTATTGAAAAGCTTGGTGGGCGCACCACGGCTCGAACCTGGGAATCGGCAGCCGGACAACCACAAAGCATCGCACGGCGCTTCTGTTCCCTGCTCGATCTCACGACAACGATTAGGCGAATCCTTCATGCGCTAGGCGAACGAAAGAGAGCCCGTCCAGCCCATCGTAGTTGCAGACACCACTTTTCAGCAAGGATTCGATTGCCGTCGGGTCGGGGATGCGTGCTACCGATTTGCTACGAGACCGTTCGCGAGTTTTCTCGCGCAGCCTAACTGCCTGATACTACGATGGAATCGTGGTAGCGGGAGAGGGACTCGAACCCCCGACCCCAGGATTATGATTCCCGTGCTCTAACCAGCTGAGCTACCCCGCCACAGGGTCGCGAGCGGCGGAACGGCCGATCTCGCGAACGCGCGGCATATAAGGAAGGGGGCGGCGGGCTGTCAATCCGCCTTCGCTAAAGCTTTGGCGGGACAAGGCCGTTTGTGCCGAATTTGGCACCAGAATCTGCGGTTTTTCGGCACCGGACTCGTGGGGAGTCCCCCTCACCCGGATCGCACCTTCGATGCGCTCCGGCCTCTCCCCGCAAGCGGGAGGGGCGAAGGAAGAATCAGCCTATTTCGGCCTGACCGTCGGGTCGCCGCCGGGGCTGCCGGGGGGCGGGATGACCGGCATGGCACCGTCCGTAGAGGGGGCCGGAGCGTGCATGTCGGGGTCGACGCCGGAGGGCGGGCAGAGCACGCCGTCGGATTTGGCCAGTTTGTCGCCGAGCGGTTCCCGGGACTGGCCGGTGGTGGTGCCGTCGGGCGTGGTGGCGCGGTTCGGGCGGTCCTGCGGCATGCAATTGGCGGCGTGCTGGGCCGACGGCGGCGCGGTCGCTTGCGGCGGCGTTGCAGGTCGCGGCGGGGCCTGCGCGATCGCGGCGCCTGAGGCGGCGATCAGGAGGCTGGCCAGGATGATGTTTGATGTCGTGCGCATGGGAAGGAAACGTCTCCGGCCATGCGGAGGTTCCGGCCGACGCACGGCGAATTGAAGCGCGGGAAGTTGGCTGGCGGTTTCCTCGCGGCCGATCCTTCGAGACGCCTTGCGCGGCAACAGTGCTGGCCGACGGCGCGATCCCGGCAAATCGCTCTCACGATTTGACGTAGCGGATCAGCGAGAAGTGCCCCATCGGCGGCATCGGACGGCGCTCGGCGAGCGTGACGCCGCGGTGCCTGGCGGCCCAGTTGACGAGGCGGTCCCACGGGAATTCCGGGCGCCAGCCGAGGCGGCGGGCGATGGGCGCGAAGGCGAGCTCGAACAGCTTGCGCGGGCCGCTCTCGGCGCCGATGTGGTTGACCAGGATCAGCTCGCCGCCGGGCTTGAGCACGCGTACGAACTCGTCGAGCGTACCTTCGGGATCGGGCACGGCGGTGATGACATATTGCGCGACCACCGCATCGAAAAAGTTTTCGGGGAAGGCGAGATTCTTCGCGTCCATCACCGAGAGCACTTCGACATTGCTAAGCCGCAGCGCGCGCACGCGCGCCTGCGCCTTGCGCAGCATCGGCTCGGAGATGTCGACGCCGCAAATCTTCGTGGTGCGCGAATAATCGGAGAGTGAAAGCCCGGTGCCGACGCCGACGTCGAGGATGCGGCCGCCGATCCGGTCGGCCTCGGCGATGGTCGACTGCCGTCCGGCGTCAAAAACCTTGCCGAACACGAGATCGTAGACCGGCGCCCAGCGGCCATAGGCCTTCTCGACCCCGGCCCGCGAGATGTCTGCTGCCATGCCCCCTGCCCCGGAAATTTTCTAGCCGCGTACCGCTTCCACCAGCGGCCTCGCAGTGCTCGTTGCGACTTTCGCGGCGGCGCTCTGGATGAAGCCGCCGCCGAGCACGCGCGCCTGGCCCGAAGGCGCGTCGTAGAACACGCAGGCCTGGCCGGGCGAGACGCCCTCCTCGCCGGCGACGAGCTCGACTTCGTAATGGCCATTGCCGCCGCGCAGCCAGGCCGGCTGCGGGCTGCGGGTCGAGCGGACGCGCACGAACATCTCGAGGCCGGCGCCGATGGCGCGGTCGATGTCGCCGTCGCCGATCCAGTTGACGTCGCGCAGCACGATGCGGTGCATCTTCAGCGCATCGCGCGGGCCGACGACGACGCGGCGGCCCGGAGCATCCAGCCGCACCACGAACAGCGGCGCGTGAGCGGCGATGCCGAGGCCGCGGCGCTGGCCGACGGTGAAATTGGCGATGCCGTTGTGCCGGCCGAGCACGCGTCCCTCGAGATCGACGATGTCGCCGGGGTCCATCGCGTTCGGACGCAGGCGGGTGATGATGTCGGTGTAGCGGCCGGTCGGCACGAAGCAGATGTCCTGGCTGTCGTGCTTGTCGGCAACCGCAAGACCGAAGCGGCGCGCGAGCTCGCGCGTCTCGGGCTTGGTCATGTCACCGAGCGGGAAGCGCAGGAAGTCGAGCTGCTCCTGCGTGGTCGCGAACAGGAAGTAGCTCTGGTCGCGGTCGCTGTCGGCCGCGCAGACCAGCGCGCGCGAGCCGTCGTCGCGGCGGCGCGAGGCGACGTAATGGCCGGTGGCGAGCGCCTGCGCGCCGAGCTCGCGCGCGGTCTTCAGGAGGTCGCGGAACTTGACCGAGCGGTTGCACTCGATGCACGGCACCGGCGTCTCGCCGAGCGCGTAAGAGTCGGCGAAATTGTCGATGACGGACTCGCGAAAGCGATCCTCGTAGTCGAGCACGTAATGGGGGATGCCGAGCTTGGCGGCGACGTCGCGGGCGTCGTGGATGTCCTGGCCGGCGCAGCAGGCGCCCTTGCGATGGGTCGCCGCGCCATGGTCGTAGAGCTGCAGCGTGATGCCGACGACGTCATAGCCCTCGGCCTTGAGCAGCGCAGCCGTCGTCGAGGAATCGACGCCGCCCGACATGGCAACGACGACCCTGGTGTCCTCAGGACGGCCTTCGAGATCCAGACTGTTCAGCATGGGCCTTAAAGCGTTGTGACGGCGGCGTTCGCGATCCGCGATGACTTGGACATTTCGGCTTCCGGCGGGACATCGACGCTCCCCGGGAACTTTGGTTCCCCCGGGGGCACGACTGCCCGGTCGAAAGCGGCTGAGAGCAGCTCTTTAATATAGGCCGCATTCCGGTGAAGCAATCACGCGGGCGGCCGCTTAGGGCAATTCTTGCCGGGGAGGCAGAAATGGTGGGGCTTTGGCGCCCCTCGCGGCGAGGGCGAAAATCACACAAGATTTTGATTTTACTTGATAAAGAAGCTCTTCAGGAAGCTGGCCCGCTCCTTGCTACCCCTATGCCGAAGATGTTGCCAAGAGGTTTTCCGTGGTCGGTCGGGCGTCAGACGTAGCAGCCAGCGTGCAAGTCCAGAGCGCGCCGCAAAAGCCTGCCCGGTCGCAGAGCTCCAAAGACACGTCCACCAACGACTCCTTCGGCTCGCTGGTCGACAGCAACACCCAGGCGATCAGCAACAACGCGCCGTCGCAGGACACCGCGCCGCGGCGGACCGAGTCGTCGTCATCCGCCCCGGACAAGGGCCCGCGCGATACCGCCGCGACCGACCAGCCCTCGCAGAGCAAGGCGAACGACGACACCGACACATCGGCCCCCACCGCGAGCGACGCGACGGCCGATCCGGCCAAGCCGACCAAGGACAAGTCCGAGGCCTCCGACGCCAAATCGTCGGATAAATCCGACAACACCAAGGGCGACAAGACCGACGGCACCGTTGCCGCCACCGCCGATGCCGCCGTGCAGCCCGACGCAGCGCAGGTCGCTATGCCCGATCCGAACGCCATAGTGGTGGCCCAGCCCGTGGTGCCGGTCGATCCGAACGCAGCCGCGAGCCAGGCCGGCGACGCCGCCGCCTCGCCGCTGACGATTGCGGCCGCCGGCATCGCCGCCAGCGCCTCGACCGCGGCGCAGATCGCAGGCGGCAAGACCGACACCGCCACGGCGAGCGACAAGGGCGCCAAGACCGCGGGTGCCAAGGTCGATGCCGACACCACGACGACGCTGGGCGATGCCGCCACCGGCACGACCGACGGCACCGCGACCGATGCCAAGACCAATGGCGGCTTGGTCACCGCCGTGGACCAGGGCACGCCGAAGCCTTCGTTCAAGGCCGTCGCGACCGCGCAACGCGAGAGCGACGTCTCCAATATCGGCCAGGACGCGGGCAAGGCGAACGCCACGCAAACCGCGGCGACGACCGCGCATGCGCAAGCCGCCAAGCCGCAGGCCGAGGCGAACCCGACCGACGCGAAGGCCGGCGCCTCCGACCGCTCCGATGCGACGCCGGTGACGGCAACCACGCACGCGCATGCGGGCACGCAGGCCGCAGTGCCCACGACCGACACCGGCGCGCAGGCCGCCTCCGCCATCCAGGCGCCGCTGACCAATACGACGTCGGCCGCCACCGCATCGACTGCGACGCTCACCGCGACCGCGGCAAATTCCACACCCGTGCCGATCAGCGGCGTGCCGGTCGAGATCGCGGCGGCCGCGCGGGCCGGCAAGACGCGCTTCGACATCAGCCTCGATCCGATCGACCTCGGCCGCATCGACGTCCGCATCAATGTCGACCGCAACGGCCAGGTCACCTCGCATCTCACCGTCGAGAAGCCGGAGACGCTGCAGATGCTGCGGCAGGACGCACCGCAATTGCAGCGCGCGCTCGACGATGCCGGCCTCAAGACCGGCAGCAACGGGCTGTCCTTCAGCCTGCGCGACCAGAATTCATCGGGCCAGAATTCCGGCCAGAACAACGACAATGGCGGCAATGCCCGCCGGCTGATCATCAGCGAAGACGACACCGTTGCTGCGGCGCCCGTCGGGCGCGGCTACGGCCGCATGCTCGGATCGAGCAGCGGCGTCGACATCAGAGTGTGAGGAGTATTCGAACATGACCACCACGAATGCCGCCACCGCCCCGACGCCCGTCTCCGGGACCACCGACGTCCCGAAGTCGTCCTCGTCGAACTCGCTGAGCTCGAACACGGGCGCGACGCTCGCCGGCAACTTCCAGACCTTCCTGACGCTGCTGACGACGCAGCTGCAGAACCAGAACCCGCTCGATCCGCTCGACACCAACCAGTTCACCCAGCAGCTCGTGCAGTTCGCCGGCGTCGAGCAGCAGCTCAAGACCAACGATTCACTGTCCCAGCTCGTCACCCTGCAACAGACCACGCAGGCGACTCAGGCACTGGGCTTCGTCGGCAAGACCGCGCTGGTCGACGGCTCGACCGCGACCATGACGAACTCGTCGGCGACCTGGCATCTCAACGTGCCGACCGACTCGACCGTGGACATCACCGTTGCCAATTCCACCGGCCAGACGGTGTTCACCGGTAAATATACCGCCGCTGCCGGCACCGACATTCCCTTCACCTGGAGCGGAATGGGCAATGACGGCACGCAATGGCCGGACGGCAAGTACACGATCACGGCGACGGGTAAGGACGTGGCGAACAACAATGTCGGCATCGCCGCGCAGGTGCAGGGCGTGGTGTCGTCCGTCGACCTGACCCAGTCGCCGCCGCTGCTCACCATCGACGGCGCCAGCTACACCCTGAGCCAGGTGAAGAGCATCATCGCCACCAGCAGCAACTAAAGGCGCGCGCCTCGCCACACACGAGATGTGATCCCCGCCTAGTGCGCAACTGCGCACGGCGCGGGGATCCATCACCACAGGACGTCGTTTTCGCGTGAGACCGTAACCCCGAGTCGTCGTCAAACTACTCACTGGGGTTATGGGTCCCGGGCTCGCGCTACGCGCGCCCCGGGACGACAGTTGGGGCTTCGCCGGCTCCATTCGTTAGTAAAGTATTTACGAAGACCCTGCTCGGACGGCTCGGATCATGGTGTCCAGCCCTCCGGGCCGGCTGTGTTCCAGCCATTTTCAACGAGAATTGTATTGAAGCCTTAGGCTTAGCGGATTTTTAAGCCCGCACGCGTAGGGTTACGGCGTGAGTTCAGTGGTTGAGAGTTTGTGAGTACGCCATGACAGAACCCCATCGCCCGAGGGTAAAATACGTCATCGGGCCGGACGGCAGTCCGCTGACGATCGCAGATCTGCCCGCACCCGGCACCAAACGCTGGGTCATCCGCCGCAAGGCCGAAGTCGTCGCCGCTGTGCGTGGCGGACTTCTCTCCCTCGAGGAGGCCTGCAGCCGTTATACCCTGACGGTCGACGAATTCCTCTCCTGGCAGTTTTCCATCGACCAGCACGGTCTGGCGGGTCTTCGCACCACCCGCATCCAGCAATATCGCCAGTAAGCGATCCGGAAATCTGCAGCTTTTGACGAAAATCGGCCTCGCACCGCGAGGCCGATTTTTTTCATGTTTCCTTTTGGCGCGACTTTTGTCCCAGCTCTTAACCTTCGTTAACCATATCGAAACCATCACCTAGGCAATAATTGCCCAGTCGACCGCTCGGTTGCGGGTCGAAGCTTCGGGGCGGTTGCTTGCAAGGTCTTGCGGACTTTTTGAAGGGTATCGGCGCCGCCCGGTTCGGGGCGATGATCGCGGTCACCGCCGCGCTCATCGGCTTCTTCGCGTTCGTCATCATGCGCGTGACCACGCCGCAGATGACGACGCTGTTCACCGACCTCTCGGTCGAGGATTCTTCGGGCATTATCAAGGATTTGGAGCGACAGGGCATCCAGTTCGAGCTGCGCAATGAAGGCAGCATCATCATGGTGCCCAAGGACAAGGTCACCCGCCTGCGGATGAAGCTCGCCGAGGGCGGCCTGCCAAAGGGCGGCGGCGTCGGCTACGAAGTGTTCGACAAGTCGGATGCGCTCGGCACCACCTCTTTCGTCCAGAACATCAATCATCTCCGCGCACTCGAAGGCGAGCTCGCCCGCACCATCCGCGCCATCGACCGCATCCAGGCCGCCCGCGTCCACCTCGTGCTGCCCGAGCGCCCGCTGTTCTCGCGCGAGGCGCCGGAGCCGTCGGCCTCGATCGTGGTGCGGGTCCGCGGCTCGCTCGAGGCCCAGCAGATCCGTGCCATCCGTCACCTCGTCGCCTCCGCCGTCAACGGGCTGAAGCCGCAGCGGGTCTCGATCGTCGACGAGGCCGGCTCGTTGCTCGCCGACGGCGCCGCGACCGATCCGGAGCAGGCGGTCGGCGACGAGCGCCGCACCGCCTTCGAGAAGCGGATGCGCAAGCAGGTCGAGGACATCGTCTCCTCCGTGGTCGGCTCCGGCCGCGCCCGCGTCCAGCTCTCCGCCGATTTCGACTTCAACAAGATCACCCAGACCTCGGACAAGTTCGATCCCGAGGGCCGCGTGCTGCGCTCGAGCCAGACCCGGGAAGAGAGCAGCCTCACCGCCGACAACAACGGCCAGGTCACCGTCAACAACGAGCTGCCCGGCAACCAGCAGAACAGCGGTCCGACGGCGAAGGACCAGAGCAAGAAGACCGAAGAGACCAACAATTACGAGATCTCCCGCACCACCAAGACCGAGGTGACCGAGGCCGGCCGGGTCAACCGCATCTCGGTCGCGGTGCTGGTCGACGGCATCTATTCCAAGAACGACAAGGGCGAGCTCGCCTACACGGACCGCACCAAGGAACAGCTCGACCGCATCGCCACCCTGGTGCGCTCGGCGATCGGCTTCGACCAGAAGCGCGGCGACCAGGTCGAGGTCGTCAACCTGCGCTTTGCCGACGCCCCCTCCACCGCCCCGATCGCCGAGCCCTCCGGTTTCCTTGGCATGCTCCAGTTCACCAAGGACGACGTCATGTACTTCGTCGAGCTCGGCGTGATGATGCTGCTCGGCCTGGTCGTGCTGTTCCTGGTGATCCGGCCGCTGGTCAAGCGCATCCTCGCCTCCGAGGAGGTCGCCGCCGCGATCTCCGGCGCCCTCGCCGGCCCCGCCGCTTCGGAGGAGGCAGCGCCTGCCGGGCAGGCGCTGCTGCCGGGCGGCGCCGCGAGCGCGATCGACGTCGCCACCATTCAGGGCCAGGTCCATGCCCAGTCCGTTCATCGCGTCGGCGAGCTCGCCGAGCGCAACCCCAACGAAACCGTCGCCATCATCCGCCAATGGCTGACCGAACCCGCGAAATAATCGAGAAGTGAACTGACATGGCCGGCAACCTGCAAAACGCCAACTCCAACGACATCACCAGCGTGATCTCGACGCTCGGTGCCCGCCAGGGCAGCCGCGCGGGCGGCAAGACCGAAGCGGTGACGGGACCCAAGCGCGCCGCGATCCTGATGCTGGCGCTGGGCGAGCAATATGGCGGCAAGATCTGGTCGATGCTCGACGACGACGAGGTGCGCCAGCTCTCGCTGGAAATGTCGACGCTCGGCACCGTCGAGGTCGACACGGTCGAGGACATGCTGCTCGAATTCGTCTCGCGCATGTCGGCTTCCGGCGCGCTGATGGGCAATTTCGACGCCACCGAGCGGCTGCTGCAGCAGTACCTGCCGCCGGAGCGCGTCAACGGCATCATGGACGAGATCCGCGGCCCCGCCGGCCGCAACATGTGGGAAAAGCTCTCCAACGTGCAGGAAGAGGTCCTCGCCAACTACCTCAAGAACGAATATCCGCAGACCATCGCAGTCGTGCTGTCGAAGCTGAAGCCGGAACACGCCGCGCGCGTGCTCGGCATCTTCCCCGAGGAGCTCGCGCTCGACGTCGTCAACCGCATGCTGAAGATGGAAGCGGTGCAGAAGGAGGTGATCGAGAGCGTAGAGAAGACGCTGCGCACCGAATTCATGTCCAACCTGTCACAGACCCGCCGCCGCGACGCCCACGAGGTGATGGCGGAAATCTTCAACAATTTCGACCGCCAGACCGAAACCCGCTTCATCACCTCGCTGGAGGAGGACAACCGCGAATCGGCAGAGCGCATCAAGGCGCTGATGTTCACCTTCGACGACCTCGTGAAGCTGGATTCCGGCTCGGCCCAGACCCTGATGCGCAATGTCGACAAGGACAAGCTCGGCGTCGCGCTCAAGAGCGCCAACGAGGACGTCCGCAACTTCTTCTTCGGCAACATGTCCTCGCGCGCGGCCAAGATGCTCCAGGACGACATGGCGGCGATGGGCCCGGTCCGCTTGCGCGACGTCGACGAGGCCCAGGCGCTGCTGGTCAACCTCGCCAAGGACCTCGCCGCCAAGGGCGAGATCATGCTGACCAAGAACCGCGCCGACGACGAGCTGGTGTACTGATGGGCGCCCCGGCAAAATTCCTGTTCGACACCGACTTCGCGGCGCCCGAGCGGTCGCCGCGCGAGAAGGCTGCGACCGCCGCCGAGATCGCCCAGAAGATCGCGGAAGCCGAGGCACGCGCCTATCAGGACGGCTTTGCCGCCGGCCAGCGCGAAGCCAAGGCCGAGAGCGACCGCCGCGTCGCGCTCGCCATGGAAGAGATCAACATCAGTGTCCGCGGCGTCGCCGCCGGCATCGGCAACATCGAGACCAAGATGGAGACCGAGGCGGTCGACGTGGCGGTGGCGGTGGCGCGCAAGCTGTGCGCCGATCTGGTCGCTGCCGAACCGCTCGGCGAGATCATGGCGCTGGTCAAGGACTGCTTCTCGCACCTTGTCGCGACGCCGCATCTCGTCGTGCGCATCAACGACGCGCTCTACGACAGCGCGCGCGAGAAGATGGAGCGGCTCGCCAAGCAGAGCGGCTTCGAGGGCCGGCTGGTGATCCTGGCCGAGCCCGATATCGCCACCGGCGACTGCCGGATCGAATGGGCCGACGGCGGCGTCGTGCTGGAACGCGGCGCCATCGCGGCCAAGATCGACGAAATGGTCGGACGCTATATCGCGTCCCGCAGGGGGAGCTAAGCCATGAGCGACACCGACGGACAGGTCCCGCTGCCCGATCTCAACGGCCCGATGCCGCCGACCGGTACGGACGTCGGCTACAACGAGGACGAATATGCTGCGCGCGCCGCCGCCGACCTCGAGGCCGTGTTCGACGTGCCGGTGCAGGTCTCGGCCGTGCTCGGCCGCTCCAAGATGGACGTCAGCGAGCTGTTGAAGCTCGGGCCCGGCACCGTGCTCGAGCTCGACCGGCGCGTCGGCGAGGCCATCGACATCTACGTCAACAACAAGCTGGTCGCCCGCGGTGAAGTCGTCCTGGTCGAGGACAAGCTCGGCGTGACCATGACCGAAATCATCAAGACCGAACGCAGCTAGTAGCGCAAGGAATGACGCGCGGCAGCGCGACCAGACGGACAGGAGACTGACATGCGGCTTCTCATCGTTGGCACATTGAAGGGCCAGCTCACCACCGCCACCAAGATCGCGATGGAGAACGGCGCCACCGTGACCCATGCCGAGGATCACGAGCAGGCGATGCGCGTGCTGCGCGGCGGCAAGGGCGCCGACCTCCTGCTGGTCGACGTCGCCCTCGACATCCGCGACCTCGTGATGCGGCTCGAGGCCGAGCACATCCACGCGCCGATCGTCGCCTGCGGCATCACCAACGACGCCCGCGCCGCGGTCGCGGCGATCCACGCCGGCGCCAAGGAATACATTCCGCTGCCGCCGGATCCGGAGCTGATCGCCGCGGTGCTGGCCGCGGTCGCCAACGATTCCCGCGAGCTGGTCTATCGCGACGAAGCCATGGCCAAGGTGATCAAGCTCGCCCAGCAGATCGCGGGCTCCGACGCCTCGGTGATGGTCACCGGCGAATCCGGCACCGGCAAGGAAGTGCTGGCCCGCTACGTCCACACCCGCTCGGCCCGCGCCAAGCGTCCCTTCATCTCGATCAACTGCGCCGCGATCCCGGAGCATCTGCTGGAATCCGAACTGTTCGGCCACGAGAAGGGCGCCTTCACCGGCGCGATCGCGCGCCGCATCGGCAAGTTCGAGGAAGCGACCGGCGGCACGCTGCTGCTCGACGAAATCTCGGAGATGGACGTCCGCCTGCAATCAAAACTGCTGCGCGCCATCCAGGAGCGCGTGATCGACCGCGTCGGCGGCACCAAGCCGGTGCCAGTGGACATCCGCATCATCGCGACCTCGAACCGCAACCTGGCGGAAGCCGTGCGCGAAGGCACGTTCCGCGAGGATCTGCTGTTCCGCCTCAACGTCGTGAATTTGAAGATCCCGCCGCTGCGCGAGCGTCCCCTCGACATCCTCGAGCTCGCCCAGCACTTCGTGAAGAAATATGCCGACGCCAACGGCGTACCGGTGCGCCCGATCTCCGCGGACGCGCGCCGCGTGCTCTCCACCAACCGCTGGCAGGGCAACGTCCGCGAGCTCGAAAACACCATGCACCGCTCGGTGCTGATGGCGCAGGGCGACGAGATCGGCCCCGACGCGATCCTCACACCCGACGGCGACCGCCTCGACCTCGCCAAGACCGCGCCGGCCGTGGCGCATGCGACCATGGCCGCCGAGCAGGTGACGCGGGCGCTTGTGGGACGCACCGTCGCTGACGTCGAACGCGACCTGATCCTGGAGACGCTGAAGCACTGCCTCGGCAACCGGACCCATGCCGCCAACATCCTCGGCATCTCGATCCGCACGCTGCGCAACAAGCTCAACGAATATTCCGACGGCGGCATCCCGATCACGCCGGCGGGAACGCCGGGCGAATATCCGCGGATGCCGATGGTGGGGGCGTAAGTCTCTCCCCCTACTGAAAGAATGCAGATGCCCGGGCTGGTCCCGGGCATTTTTTTGGATGCAGGCTGCCAACCTCGTCATTGCGAGCGCAGCGAAGCAATCCAGAATTCCTCCGCGGTGATAGCTGGATTGCTTCGCTACGCTCGCAATGACGGCGTTGAGAGCGCTCCTCGCATAACGGGACCGCGCTAGCCGACTAGGCCATGGCGACGTCAGGCCCTATAACCCCGCGTGAGAACAACGCGAGGATACACATGTCGGAAGCTCAAATCACGGACTGGCTGGCGTCGCAGCGGCAGGCGATGATCGATCTGCTGCGCGATGTCGTGAACATCGATTCCGGATCCTATGACAAGGAAGGCGTCGATGCGGTCGGTGCGCGGTTCGAGCGGCATTTTGCCGAGCACGGCATTTTGTTCCGGCGCGAGAGCAACGCCACCTTCGGCGATGCGATCCATGCCGAGATCGCCAAACCCGGCAGCAACGAGAAGCCGGTGCTGTTGATGGGCCATCGCGACACCGTGTTCGGCAAGGGCGAGGCCGGACGGCGTCCGTTCACGATTGAGGGCAAGCGCGCCTATGGACCCGGCGTTGCCGACATGAAGTCCGGCGTCGTAATGAACATCTTCGTGGCGACCGCCTTCCACAAGTTCGGCGGCAGCCCGCATCCGATCAAGGTGCTGATCACCTCGGACGAGGAGATCGGCTCGCCCTCCTCGCGCCCGGTGATCGAGCGCGAGGGACGCGCCGCACGCGCCGTGTTCAATTCCGAGCCGGGACGGCCGACCGGCAACATCGTCACCGGCCGCAAGGGCGGCATCTTCATGCACTTTGCCATCACCGGCAAAGCCGCGCATTCCGGCGCCAATTTCGCCGCGGGCGTCAGCGCGATCGGCGAGCTCGCGCACAAGATCGTCCATATCCACGCGCTGACCGATCTCGACAAGGGCATCACGCTGAATGTCGGTCTCGTCTCGGGCGGACAGTCGGTGAACACCACGGCGCCCTCAGCCGAGGGCCAGATCGACCTGCGTTACGTCGATCCGGCGGATCGTGCGAGGATCATGGCGGCGATCGAGAAGATCATCGCGACACCTTACGTGCCCGGCACCAGCGCGACGCTGACCGTCAAGGGCGAGTTCGTGCCCGTGGTGCAGAGCGCGGAGTCGAAGGCGCTGTTCGAAGGCTATCAAGCCGCCGCGAAGCAGGTCGGCCTCACCACGCTCCAAGGCGAGTTTTCAGGCGGCTGCGCCGATTCCGGCTTCACGGCGGCAGTCGGCACACCGACCATCTGCGGCCTCGGGCCGGTCGGCGGGCTCGCGCACACGCCGGAGGAATATCTCGAACTCGACAGCATCGTGCCGCGCGCCCAGGCGCTGGCGCTGGCGATTTTGCGGGGGTGAACGAAGGTGCCGTAGGGTGGGCAAAGCGAAGCGTGCCCACCAATTCGGTCGCCGCGGATAGATGGTGGGCACGGCGCAAGAGCGCCTTTGCCCACCCTACGAGACTCGTACGTGGATGGCCGGGTCGAGCCCGGCCATGACGAGGAGAGAGACTACGAATAACTCGGCGCGTCCGGCTTGCGGAAGATGTGGATGGGGTCGCCCGGCACGATCGGCTGGCCGCTGAACATCGCATAGGCGTAGAGCGCGAGGTAGCCGATCGCGAGCGCGCCGATGGCGTAGAAGGCCCAGGTCGCGACGCGCTTCATCGTTCCGCTCCATTGCCGTCCCGGACGGGACGGCTAAGGGCGCTTCTAGAGCGATGACGGGGAAAAGGCCAGCCTGCGGGCCGCCCTAGCGCAGCGATCAAACGCCGCGCAGGCCGCGGGCGGGAACGCTGACCTCGGCGAGCCTCGCCGCGTCTTCGTCCTGGTCGACCGCCACATACTGGCCGTGCCAATAGGCCAATGCAGCATTGCGGGTCGAATTCCTGACGCTGCTGACGCGCCCGATGACGATGCCGTGCGAGTGGCGCTCGACGATCTCCTCGACCTCGCAATCGACCGCGGACAATGCACCGACCAGCAGCGGAACGCCCGAGACCGCGGTGACCCACTGGCTGCCCGCAAAGCGATCGGCCCCCTTCAGCCCGCCCTTGCCGGCAAAACGCTCGGCGACGTCCAGCTGGTCAGCCGCGAGGATGTTGACGCCGAAGGCGCCGTAGCGGCGGATCAGCGGGAAGGACGAGGCATCGCGGTTGATGCTGACCAGCAGCGTCGGCGGTTCGACCGCCAGCGAGGTCACCGAGGTCACCGTCATGCCGGTGATGTCCTTGCCCCGCCCGGCGGTGATGACGCTGACACCGCCGGTGAGGTGGCGCATGGCGCCGCGGAAATCGGCGGACGAGACGGCAGTTTCAGTCATGAGATCGCGAGGCACTACATTCATGGCATGGTCCCCGAAGCGGGGTTCCCCTGTATTTAGGTACGATCGTCCGCCGACAAAAGATGGCTCAGGATCGAGCCTTCGAGGCTTGCGAGCTCGGCGGAGCCGCGTTCGCGCGGCCGGGCGGTGTTAACCGTAACATCGTGGGCAATCCGGCCCTCGTCGATCACCAGGACCCGGTCGGCCAGCGCGACGGCCTCGGCGACGTCATGGGTCACCAGGATCGCGGTAAAGCCCTGGTCGCGCCAGACCCGCTCCAGCAGCCGCTGCATCGAGATCCGGGTAAGCGCGTCCAGCGCGCCGAGCGGCTCGTCGAAGGCGAGCACACGCGGATGGGAGACCAGCGCACGGGCGAGCGCAACGCGCTGCTTTTGGCCGCCCGACAGCACCGACGGCCACTGATCACGCTTGTCGGTCAGCCCAACCTCGGTCAGCGCCTTCTCGGCGCGCGCATGCGCATCACTGGATGAGCGATTACGGCCGAGACCGACCTCGACATTGGAGAGCACCCGCGCCCAGGGCAGCAGCCGTGGCTCCTGGAACATCACGCGGATGTCCTCGGGCTGGACATCCTGGCCGAAGCTGATGCTGCCGGCCTCGAACTTTTCCAGGCCGGCGATCAGCCGCAACAGCGTGCTCTTGCCGCAACCGCTCTTGCCGACGATGGCGACGAACTGGCCGGCGGGAATGTGCAGGTCGATGCCGCGCAGCACCTCGTTGTCGCCGTAGGATTTGCGCAAGCCACGGATGCTGAGCGGCAGGCCTGTCGTCTGCGCCGGGCGCTCCTCGCGCACGACGCGTGCCTGCGGCACGAAATTGGCGCGGCTGGCGAGCTCGGTTTCGGGAAGGGCCGTACGAAGAGCTGTCTGCATGTCACTCTCAGCGTTTCTGGAAGGCGGGGTGCCAGGAGAGCGTCAGGCGCTCCAGCACGCGGGAGGCGCTGTCGGCGAGCTTGCCGAGCAGGGCGTAGATCAGGATCGAGAGCACGACGACGTCGATCAGCATGAACTCGCGCGCCTGCATCGCCATGTAGCCGAGGCCTGAAGACGCCGCGATGGTCTCGGCGACGATCAGGGTGAGCCACATGATGCCGAGCGCAAAGCGGATGCCGACGAAGATCGAGGGCAACGCGCCGGGGAAGATCACGCGGCGGAACAGCTCGCTGTCGGTCATGCCGTAGATGCGGCCCATCTCGATCAGCTGCGGATCGACGGTACGGATGCCGTGCAGCGTGTTGAGGTAGATCGGGAAGAACACGCCGAGCGCCACCAGGAACAGTTTTGCGCTCTCGTCGATGCCGAACCACAGAATGACCAGCGGGATCAGCGCCAGATGCGGCACGTTGCGCACCATCTGTAACGTCGTGTCGGTGAGCTTGGCCGAGAGCTGCGACAGGCCGTTGGCGAGCCCGAACGCGAAACCGATGCCGCCGCCGATCAGGAAGCCGATCGAGGCGCGCCAGAACGACACCCAGATGTTGCGGACGAGCTCGCCGGAGAGCAGCAGCTTCCAGCCGGCGAGCACGACATCGCTCGGCGCCGGCAGCACGCGAACCGGCACGAAGCCGGTGACGCTCGCGACCTGCCAGATCGCGATGATGGCGAGCGGCACGACCCACTGGATCAGGCCGTCAACCCGCGGCAGGCGGAAGCTGCGCGGAAGTGAAACGCTGTCGATCAGGCTCATGACTCGGACACTCGCTGCTGCGGACGGTAATCGCTGCCGACGGTCTCGCCAAAGGGACCGCTATTGAAGTGCAGTTTGGTCACGTTGCTCGGCTGCTCCAGCGAGAGCAGCGGGAACACCAGCTCGGCGAAGCGATAGGCTTCCTCCAGATGCGGATAGCCCGACATGATGAAGGTATCGATGCCGATGTCCTGATACTCCCTGATGCGGGCCGCCACCGTCTGGGCGTCGCCGACCAGCGCCGTGCCGGCGCCGCCGCGCACGAGACCGACACCGGCCCACAGGTTCGGGGCGATCTCGAGCTTGTCGCGCTTGCCGCCATGGAGCTGCGCCATGCGCTGCTGGCCGACGGAGTCCATGCGGGCAAAGTTCTTCTGCGCCAGCGCGATGGTCTCGTCGCTGACATGCCTGATCAGCTCGTTCGCGGCGCGCCAGGCCTCGTCATTGGTCTCGCGGACGATCACATGAAGCCGAATGCCGAAGGAGAGCTTGCGGCCGCGCGCAGCTGCGACCTCCCTCACCTTCGCGATCTTCTCGGCAACCAGAGCCGGCGGCTCACCCCAGGTGAGATATTTGTCGACGGCGTCGACGGCGACGTCGATGCCGGCATCGGACGAACCGCCGAAATAGAGCGGCGGCCGCGGCGACTGCACCGGCGGAAACAGCAACTTGCCACCCTCGACATGGATGTGCTTGCCCTCGACATTGACGGTCTTGCCGGCGAGCAGGTCGCTATAGACGTTGAGGAATTCGCGGGTGACCTCGTAGCGCTCGTCATGGCCGAGGAAGATACCGTCGCCCTTGTTCTCGACGGGATCGCCGCCGGTGACGACGTTGACGAGAAGCCGACCATTGGTGACGCGGTCGAGCGTCGCGGTCATGCGCGCCGCCACGCTCGGCGATTGCAGGCCGGGACGGACAGCCACCAGATAGCGCAGCCGCTCAGTGAACGGCGCGACCGAGGAAGCGACGATCCAGGAATCCTCGCAAGACCGCCCGGTCGGCAGCAGCACGCCGTAATAGCCGAGCTGGTCGGCGGCCTGCGCGATCTGGCGCAGATAGTTGAAGTTGACCTCGCGGCCGCCGATTCCCGTACCGAGATAACGGCCATCGCCGTGGGTCGGCAGGAACCAGAGGATGTTGGCGTTGGACTGCTTACTCATGTGCTTGCTCACGATCCTGGTTTCCGAGCCACGTCGGAAATCTTGATGGATTTGGGGATCAGGTTGAGCGCGAAGAACGCATCCGCAACCTGCTGCTGATCGGCGATGACGGCATCGGTGATCGGCTTGATGCCGTAGGCCTGCCGCTTCAGCGCCACCTCGACCACCGGGACGGACAGGCCGATCGCCGGCGCGAGCTGCTCGGCAACCGCGTGGATGTCGCCCTTGGCCCAATCGTCGACCGAACTCAGCTCAGCCAGCACGGCGTCGACGATCTTCGGGTTGGCTTCGAGGAATTTCTTCGAGGCGAAATAGAACTGGTAGTTGGCGACGATGCCGGTGCCGTCGGCGAGCGTGCGCGCGCCGGTGGCGGCTTCCGCCGCGGCCTGGAACGGATCCCAGATCACCCAGGCATCGACCGCGCCGCGCTCGAAGGCGGCGCGCGCATCGGCCGGCGCCAGGAACACCGGCTCGATCTCGGAATATTTGACGCCCGCCTTCTCCAGCGCCTTGACCAGGAGATAGTGGACGTTGGAGCCCTTGTTGAGCGCGACCTTCTTGCCCTTGAGATCGGCGACCGATTTCAGCGGGCTGTCCTTCGGCACCAGGATCGCCTCGCCCTTCGGCGCTGGCGGCTCGTAGGCGACGTACTGGATCGGCGCGCCGGCGGCCTGCGCGAAGATCGGCGGGGCTTCACCGGTGTTGCCGAAATCGATCGCGCCGACATTGAGCGCTTCGAGCAGCGGCGGGCCGGACGGGAATTCGGTCCACACCACCTTGTACCCGTCGGCGGCGAGCTTCGGCTCCAGCGTGCCCTTGCTCTTGAGCAGCACCAGCTTGCCGTACTTTTGGTAGCCGATGCGGACCACCTTCTCTTGTTTGTCCTGGCCGTAGGACGTGCCGACCGCGGCGGCGACGATGCCGATCGACAGAACGATGGCCGCGATCAGACGCTGAATGATACGCCTCATGTTCAAACCCTTGTGCGTGGGAAGAGTAGTCGGCACGATCAGGCTGCCGGGTTTCGCCAGACGATGTCGCGAATGACGACCGGCTTCGGGATCAGGCCGAGCTTGTAGAAGCGGTCGGCGACGCCCTGCTGGGTCGTGACGATGTCGTCGGTGACGGGGCCAACCACGAAGTTCGCGCGGTCGGCCGCAACCGTCTGGATGTCCAGCGGGACGCCGGTGACGGCGGCGAGCGATCTGGCGACCTCACCGCGGTGCTGTTCGGCCCATTTGCCGGTCGCGGTCGTGACGTCGACGATCTGCTGCAGGATGGAGCCGTAGGTCTTCGCGAACTCGCGGTTGGCGATGTAGAAGGAATTGGTCTTGGTGACTTCGCGCGCATTGATCAGGATGCGGCCGCCCTGCTTGGTCTCACCGATCGCGAAATAGGGATCCCAGATCGCCCAGGCCTCGATGCTGCCATTGGCGAAGGCGGGACCGGCATCGGGCGGCGTCAGATAGACCGGCGTGATGTCGGCATAGGTGAGCCCGGCCTTCTCCAGCGTCTGCACCACGACATTGTGGGCGCTGGACCCCTTGGTGAAACCGATACGCTTGCCCTTCAGGTCGGCGATCGAGCGGATCGGCGAATCCTTCGGCACCAGGATGCCCTGGCCGTTGGTGATGGGCTGGCCCGCGGCATAGACGATCGCGGCACCCGCGGCCTGGGCGAACACCGGCGGGGAATCGCCGACAGAACCGAAGTCGACACTACCGACGTTCATCGCCTCCATCATCGGCGGGCCCGAGGAGAACTCGACCCATTTCACGTCGATGCCTTGCGGATTGAAATGCTTTTCCAAGGAAGCCTGCTGGCGCGTGATAACCAGCACGCCTGTCTTCTGGTAGCCGATACGAATTTCCTTCACCACGCCTTGCGCGTTCGCGCGGGAGGTGAACGCCGCCGCGACTGCGGTTCCAGCGGACAATTTCAAGAAGTCACGACGCTGCATTCCAGACTCCCGGCCACACGCGGCCGTCATTCATTCAGGTCTGGGGAATGATGGTGCGGGGAGGGAAAGGTGTCGAGACGCGCGGGAAAATAGCGATGCGAGCACTACGCGTGTGGCGGAGCGCATGATTAATCTTTCAATCGGCGGAGCGAATGAAGATGGAATTTTTCTGCACGCGGATGTGAAGGCCGCGCGCGTTCGATCTCATGACTGGCGGCCGAAACCAAAAACCGCGAAAACAACCCCATGCACAGTAGCCGGGGCGTGCGAAAATAGTTACTTACGTATTATCCGAAGTTCGTTTGACACGTCGGGCAAAACAGGAGCATGATGGCATCATGGCAGTGTGTGGATCGGGGCCTCCGACAAGGCGCGGTCAGTGCTCGCGCACCCAGGGATCGGACGAGAAATAGCAATTCTCGAGCACCATGCGATCCCTGGCGCGGAAACTGACGCGACATCGACGCCACACCTTTGTCTGATGCTTGCCGTCGTCTGACGTATCGACGTCGGAGATCCACACGATCGGCCGTCGCCAGCGGTAACGTCCGTCCCGATCCCAACCGTCGCAACCGCCGCGGCCGCATGCGATGTGGACACTGGTCATCGTCCCATCTGGCCTGAAGCACCAGGTCCGCGAACCCCACTCCTTGCCGGGCGGCGTCTGGGCGTAAGGCACAAGCGAGGTCTGCGTCCAGCAGCCGGAAATGGAGGACGGTCCGGCGGCGCGCGCCGGCACGACGACCAGCAACGCGATCAGCGCCGACGCGGCAGCCAGAGACGATTCAAGCCACGGCTTGGGCCAGAACTGGATGGACATGACGCCAATGGACATGACGTCATGTGTGTCGCCGGGGAACGATGCGGTTCAATCGTCCGACGACACGAGTTCGCCGTCACGGCGACCGTCGTCTGGTCAGTGCACCCACCTCACCGGCAGGTTCAGCAGGCCGCGGAACGCCCAGCCTCCGATCCGCACAGGCTCATCGTCGGCAAGTTCGAGACGGCTCGCCCTCGCGAACACCGTCGGCAGCGCGACGTCCGCGATCATCGCGCGCGAGGCCCAGGCGCCGGCACAGAAATGCGGGCCGGCGCCGAAGGCGACGCTCTTGGTGGTATCACGCCGCACGTCGAACTCGTCGGCGCGCTCAAAATGCTTCTCGTCGCGATTGGCGGAGCCGAACATCAGGAACACGCGCTCATCTAGCTCGAAAGACACGTCGCGGATCGTCCACGGCTTTGCGATGCGCCGCGGCGACATGCCGATCGGCGAGATCCAGCGGGCATATTCCTCGAACGCCTCGAGCCAGGTCACCTCGCCCTTGCGCACGAGATCGAGTTGCTCGGGATGGGAGAGCAGCGCCCACACCGTGCCGGCGATCGCCTTGCGCGGCTCGTTCTGGCCGCCAGAGATCGCGAGTTTTACATTTGCGCGCACGCTCTCCATCGGCATGCCCGCAGCGAGGAGTACGCCGAGGATACTTTGATCGGGATGCTTGCGCATCACGGGCAGAATGTCGTCGATCGCAGCATCGATGCCCGACGTCGCGGCATGGCAGCGCGCCTCGACGGCGGGATCGCCGCCATAGTTCGCGATCCCCTCGATCATGCCTTGCGACCACGCGTCCATGTCCTGGAAGCCGATGTTGGTGAGGCCGGTGATCGACTTCAGGCATTCGCCGGAAAACGGCAGCGCGAAGTCGCGCATGAAATCGATCCGCCCCGGCTCGATCGCACCGATGATGCGGTCGGCATGGGCCTGGAACAGCGCGGTCCAGTGCGCCTTCACTGTCCTCGGCGACACCGTCGGAAACATCGCGCGCCGCTCGATTTGATGCGCCTCGCCGTCCTTGCGCATCATGTTGTGCCCCATCAGCCGGTTCATCAGGCCGGCGGGCTGGTGCGAGGAGAACACGTCGATCTGCTTCTCGGAGATCGAGATGTCGTCGCGGCTCGTCAGCAGCGTCGAGCCGAGCTGCGGCACGAAGGCGATCGGCGCTTCCTTCCGCATCTTCACGAGCATCGGATAGGGATCGGCCCAGAACGAAGCAGGGTCGATGTCGATGCGCGGCGCGGTGCTCAAGGCGGTCTCCCCTGGATTCTCGTGTGCTTCAGGACAGACTATCGAAATCTGGCGCCGGCGTCTGTCCCCAGCGATAGGGACAGACGCCATCAGGGCGTGTCGTCACGAGCCGGATGACACGCGGCCGCGATAGCGGAGTCCGCATGGCCCACAACGGCGGACATCGACAAACGCGTGAGCGGACGTTTGTTAAGGGCAATTCCGCCCGTCCGCCGCCGATAGCCCCGAGCAACGATCTATTAATCGTGAGCGCGCGCTTCACGTGCGACTTGATCGATTATCGCTTAGGTTGCAATCGATATGATTGAAAGCTTTGGTGCAAATCGCATGCAAACATACGATTGGGCTGTTGTCCTGTACTACATGTGGCCAGTCATCTTGATACCTGCGGGATGGATCCTGTTAGGGCGATTGTGCCGGGAACGTGCAGCTTCCGGCGCATCGATGATTGAGTTGCGGGAGCAGCACCTCACAGAAACATATCGGACGAGCGCTGCGATGGAGAGGATCGCAGCTGTTCTCGAGAAAAACCGCAGGAACTGATCAGAGTTGCTTTAGGAGGTTGTGGATGACTGTGGTCGATATACTGCTTGCGATGTACTCTTGGTGGCCGTTCATCCTGATAGTGGGTGGATCGACCTTAGCAATGCGTGTGATGCGCCAACGCACTTCGTCGGGCGCCACGATGATTGATCTATATGAGCAGCAGATTGCCGAAACGCGCAGAACGAACGCAGGCTTGGAGCGGATCGCTGCAGCGCTTGAGCTTGGGATTGGCAGAGCACAATCCCAGGTCGATGGAAGTGGCGAAACCGCTTGAATTCGCAAAGTATCGGCGAGACGACATCGATGGTACGGCGGTGAAGCACCCCAATTCAAGGAAGCATCGATCCATTCGGCGACTCTACTGGAGTCCGGATCGCGCGGGCATTGCATGGATGATGGTGTCAGTAGTTGTCGCGGTCACCATCTTTGCGGCAGTTGTAGTTTACTATCCTTTCCTACCACAGCGGAACGCCAGTGCGGGCTTTGGATCCGACTGGGATTGCACACCTCACCCGCGCGGCGAACCCACTTGCATCAAGAAGATCGGTCGGTAAATCAGCTATACCCGCGGCTCGCCTAGGGCCCGCAACTGACTTAAACGCGACGACTTGAATTGCCTCCTTGTCCTCAGTTGCAGACCGGGGACAGAGGACTGACTTACCGAGCTTCGGCGATCTTCGGTCCGGATGACAACATCTGCGCGTTAGCCGCCAGGGGCCGCTTCGACGGCGATGCCGGGTCCGGCAACCGGAAAGCGGCGTCGGCTGGCGCTCCCTGGGAGGGCCTGCGGGCGGCGGTTGCCGGAAGCACGATCACTTTCGCTCCGACTTTCACCCGCTCATAGAGGTCCGTGACGTCGTCATTGGTCAGCCGGATGCAGCCGGACGAAACCTTCTTCCCGATCGTATCGGGGTTGTTGGTGCCGTGAATGCGATATTCGGTCTCGCCGAGATACATCGCCCGGGCGCCGAGCGGATTGCCGGGACCGCCCGCCATGAACCGCGGCAGATAGGGCTGACGCGAGACCATCTCCACAGGCGGATGCCAATCCGGCCATTCTGCCTTACGGGCCACAGTCTGCTCACCGGACCATGTGAAACCCTCGCGGCCGACACCGATGCCGTAGCGCATCGCCTGCCTGTCGTTCAGAACGAAATAGAGGAATGTGTTTCCGGTATCGATGATCACCGTGCCCGGCGCCTGACGGCTGGCGTAGTCAACCACCTGCCGGACAAGTGCTCCGGGAACGCCAGCGTCGGCTTTGGGTGGTTCGACCAGAGGCGCCGGGGCCGGGATCGGAGCCGGGACCGGAATCGCAGCCGGAGCTGGCGCTGATGCACGAACTGGAGTCGACACGTAAACCGGAGTTGACGACGCCTGGGCCTGCTGTGCGGACGGTTTTCGTATCGGTTGCACGTCCGCCGGGCTAGACAGCAAGCTATACCCCACCACGGCGACGGCCACGGCGCCAATCGCAACTCTCGCGGCCATGGGTATTGCGAGGGCCTCTGCCTTCTTACGTTTGGCCCGCTTACTCATGTCGTTCCCCAGGTCACCATGCCCCAGAGAGGTACCCGGCAAGATTTAAGAAACTTCGAAGCGATGTCGCACGGACTGGAACCGTTAGTCGTGGTTAACGCCGAACTCTTGTTCGGCAACATAAAATTGGGCGTACCGCTCGATATTCAGGTCGCGACGAGGACGACGCGCTTCTCATCGCGGAACGAGTCGGGGTCTGAATCGCCGGGCAGAGCGAACGCGCTCCGCTCCTTCATTGACGGCGGCTTCGGGCCACGAGCGGAAGTCGTTCAGGCGGACTTCCCGCATCTATCCGCCGCCATTCGGCCGTCGTCGCATACCTACAGGCTGTGCGACTCCGCGCGGTCAGTTTTCCGCTTTCTTGGCCTCGTTCAACGCACTAATGATTGCCTTGATGGTGCCTTCCGCAGCCGCGGCATTGTATCCGACATGGTAGCCATGGAAAACGTGGATTGGCTCGTGATCTTCGAAGCTGTGGTTCGCCCCCTTCCACAGCACCGTCTTCACGGGAATCGACCGCTTGCTCTCGGCCATCTGGCCGCAGAGGATGGGGCTGGTCGCCTCGTCCTTCTCTGCTAGGAAGAGATGGACCGGGGCGTAGAACTCGACGTTCTTCATCAAATAACAGGACGGCTGCATCGCGAAGCCGCCCGCGAACATGTGCTCGTGCAGGTCGCCGATCGCCCGGTTCATGATGATCAAGGTCGTGGTCGCACCGTTGCTGCGGCCAAGGACGTAGACCCGCTTGGGATCGGCGATCTTCTGTCCGATGAGCCAGTCCAGCGCCGCATACGCATCGTCAGCCCGGCGCCGCGCCCAAGTCAACTGGCTGGGATCCGAGCAGACGCCGTCGGGTCCCAATCCCCGGCTGCCGAAGCTGTCGAGCAGGAGAACACCATAGCCTGCTCCGACCAATCTGCCGCCGTAGTCACCCCCCCATTTCCTCTCGACCCGGCCGAACCCGTCGCAGCCGTGCAGCATGATCACGAAGGGGATTGGTCCCTTGGCGCCCTGCGGCCGCATAATGTCCGCCGACAGTTCGCCCTCGGCCTTTACCTTACCCTTTTCCTCGACGGTGCCGTCCATGAAGTTTTTCGACCTGCCGTCGATGTATTCGTTGCCGGGAATCCAAGGCAAGGACTGCGCTGAAGTATGCCAAGGTATCTTGACCATCTCAGCACGCGCAGATGAGAACGACAAAACAGCGACTATTGAGAGTATGATTTGCCTCATTGGAAATTGCACCTTTGCCCCTTGATTCTGGTCAACACCATATCCGACTTGGGAAAGCGTAAGTATCCTTGAAGAGGATTCGCGCCGCGGATGTCGGCCTTGGGTCAAAAGGCGACGATCCCGGAGGGCCGGCTGCGTGTCGGCTTTGCTCTCGGAAGCAGATATCGAGGATCTAGAGTCCCCTTTAGTTCAGGTGGCCCGGCCCCGAGAGCAAGCCCAGCACGATCGCAAACAACTCGTTCTGCGAGGAGATGCCGAGCCGCTCATAGGCGCGCTTGCGGTAGGTCAGGGTCGAATGCAGGCTGATGCCCAGCGCTTGCGAGATCGCCTCGGAGCTGAAACCGAGCAGGATGCGGCGGCAGACGTCCTGCTCGCGCGGCGTCAGTGCGGAGAGGGGCGCGCGCGTTGCGAACAACGCGGCGAGGTTCTGGTCGGGCGTCGCGGTGGCCGCCTGCTGGAAATGACGCGCAACGCTGGCGCCGATCGCAGGCGCAATAACCTGGAGCCGCGCACGCTCGACGTCGCCAAAGCAGCCCTGGGCGGTGATGCGGTAGAAATTGACATAAAAGCAGGTGTCGCCGACCCAGATCGCCGTCGCATATTTGTCGACGATATCAGAGTCGTTGAAGAAGATTTTCCGGTAGCGCGCGCCATACATGCGCGGCGCGAACGACGGCAGCATGATCGGCGCGCTGCCCTCGCCTTCGAACAGCGCATCACGATTGGGATCGGATTCGTGGAACTGACCGGCATAGGCCGCGCCGAGATCGCTGCCGATCGGGATGTTGCCGGCGTCGAGCAGACAGCTCGCCGCGCCGGTGCGTGTCAGCGCGAACACCATGCAATGGCCGACGCCGGCCTGCCGGCGCAACGTGTCGATCAGGACATTCGGGAAATCAGGTCGGCCGATGGCGAGCACCGCCGGCGCGATGTCGTTCGCCGCTGGAGTTGAGGCCATGCCGTGGGGCCGCATTGGTTCCTCCGCAAAAGTTCTTTTGGCGGAAGATATCAGCAGCCGGGTTTGACCGAAAGTCGGAGACGGCGGCCTATGCCGCTTCCGGGTCCCGGCTCTGCGCAGCAGCGTTGCACTCTGCAGCGCGTCCGGGACACGAGAGTCTTGCTGGCCGATGCGGAAAAGGTCTCGTGCCCCGGACGCAGCGCAGCGTGACATAAGCGCGTTTACGCGCGTCTTCGACGCGCTATGGCGCTGCTAAGCCGGGGCCCATGCCGGATGCAGCTCCCCTACCCCGCGGCGGCCTTCGCCGGCGCGACGTTGATCGCGAGCTTGCCGTAGCGATCCGTAAACGCCTCGGTGTCGATCTCTTCCAGCTTGATCTCGCCGCTCATGACGCCCTGCTTCCACGCCGCCTGGGCCGGATCGTTCTGGAACTCCGGCATCACCTCGCGGCCGAACAGCTCCAGCGATTCGCAGATGTGCTCGTGGCTGTTCTTGCCGGCCTGGTTGAGCAGGATGACCTGGTCGATATGGGAGGACTGGAAGCGCTTCAGCTTCCTGCGGATCGTCTCGGGCGAGCCGATCAGGCCGCCGCGCAGCGCCGCCTCTTGTGCTTCCGGATTGTCGCGCTTCCACTTGTTGTACTCGTCCCACATGTTGACGGTGTAGGGCGCGGGACGCTGGCGATTCTGCGAGGCGCCGTAGAAGCGCAGCGCGAACTGGAAGAAGGTGGCGCCGTCGGCGCGCGCACGCGCCTCCTCGTCGGTCTTGGCGCACATGAAGAACGAGACCAGCGCCATGTTTGGGTTGATCTCGTAGTCGGCGAGCTTGTGCAATCGCTTGGTCATTGCATTGTAATAGGCGTGCACCCAGGCATGCGCGGCATCCGCGCTGACGAACTGAAAGCCCAGGGCGCCAAAGCCGTGGCGTCCGGCGCGTTCGATGGTCGGCAGCTGCGAGCAGGCCATCCACAGCGGCGGATGCGGTTTCTGCACCGGTTTCGGCACAACATTGCGCAAGGGAATGTCGAAATATTTGCCGTGGTGCTCGCTCCCTGCATCCTTGAACATCGGGAAGATCGCCTGCACCGCCTCCTCAAAGACCTCCTTCTTGGTCTCCATGTCGCGGCCGAACGGCGTCAGCTCGGTGATGGAGGCGCTCTCCCCCATGCCGAATTCGCAACGGCCGTTGGAGAGCAGGTCGAGCACCGCGACGCGCTCGGCGACGCGCGCCGGGTGGTTCGTCGTGAGCTGGAGGATACCGTGGCCAAGCCTGATGTTTTTCGTGCGCTGGCTGGCGGCGGCGAGGAACGATTCCGGCGAGGGTGAGTGCGAGTACTCTTCGAGGAAGTGATGCTCGACGACCCAGGCATGGTCGTAACCGAGCCTATCGGCAAGTTCCATCTGCGAGAGCGCGTTCTGGTAGAGCTTCAGCTCGTCGCCGGCCACCCAGGGCCGTGGCAGCTGCAGCTCATAGAAGATGCCGAACTTCATGACGCCTCTCCCGCTTATTCTTGTTGCGCTCATCTTAATGAGCGGGGAGGCGCTGTCTACGCGGTCGCAATTCCGCCGCGCGGGAGAACGCGCTTTTCGGCGCGGCGGCCATTCAGCACCGCGCCGATGAAGGTGAAGCGCACCAGCAGATGATAGCTCGCCAACATCGGGAGAATCGCGACGACGAGAATGATGGCGAACTTGATCGGCCCGGGCCAGTCGAGCTGCGACAGCACGACCTGTAGCGCCATCACGATCGGCATGTGGATCAGATAGAGCCAGTAGGACGCATCGGCGAGGTAGCGCCGGATCGGGCTGAAGCCGGACATGAAGCGAAGTGCGAGGCCGAGGACCGCGAAGGTCGAGATCCATATCGCCGGTGCATACAGGATGGCGGAGACAAGCCTGAGCGTGGCGAAACTAACCGGCAGTTTCGGCGCACCCGGCACGGACATCATCACCCCGACAAGCACGAAACTGATCAGAATGAGGCCGAGCGCCGGCAAGAGATTCCACAGCCAGCGTCGCTCCAAAATCCGCAGTAGATCGGTCTGCCGATGCAGCAACCAACCGAAGCCGAAGGCGGTGCCGAAGCCGACCCACGCCTGGAGGTTCGTGACGAGCGATTGATCCGGCGTCCTCACGCCCATCACATTGATCCATCTTTGATCGAGGCAGAAAGCGATGCCGATCGGGATCGCCAGAACCAGGGGCGCCAGCGGATTTCGCATAATCTGCGCAAAGAGGCGGTCGACAACCGTTCGCAGCGTGCCTGATACATCGAGCCAGACAATTGCGCCGCGCAGCAGGAGCATGGCGACATATAGCTCCAGCAGCACATAGAGAAACCAGAGATGGGTCAGCGGGAAATTCGGCAGCACCGGCGGCCAGCGAGGTGCGCCGGGGATCGGGCCGCCGTTCGGAAAGCCCGCGGCCCATATGACCACCAGGGCCATCGGCGTAAACACGATCGGCCAGCCGACCACTAGCGGCAGTCCGATCCTCTGCAACCTGTCCGTGACGAAGCCCCAGATTCCCCGGCGATGAAAGCTCATGCGAGCGAAGAAACCCGCCATCAGGAAGAAGGTCGTCATCCGGAAGACGTGGATGACGAAGAACAGCAGGCCCAGGGCCAGGCTTTGATGGGTATCCTGTATGATCCAGATCCTGGTCGGGGCCGGCACGAACGACAGGGTTGCGTGCAGGACGATGCCGAGCAACAGGGCAAAACCCCTGACCGCGTCGAGCGCGTGCAGCCGTTCCGATGCGGGGGCGATGGCGGTCGATCGGGACATGGACGGACTCGCTTGCTGGTGAAAGGCTTGTTTCCGGCAATCTGCCCGATCAAGACGGGCGAGGGATCAAGGACACACCGACTGGCCGCCAACCCGCGCTTGCCGTGATCGACCGTGGACTACGATCATGGCGATGCTGGTATTGATATGACTTGCACCGAGACGTTCATCCGGCTGAATGCATCCGCCGGACCATCCCACGTCCCGGAAAGCGGAGAGGCCCTTTCCTGTTCGCGCGTCACGGCGACGGGTATGTGTTCGCTGCCGACGATCTTGTTGTTGGTGGGATCATAGCCGCGCCACCCGGCTCCGGGGATATAGATCTCGGTCCAGGCGTGCGTGGCGCCGTGTTGTCCCTCGGACATCTGGATGTAGCCGGTGACAAAGCGCGCACCAAATCCCCAGTAGCGGGCAGCTTCCATCATGAACACCGCATAGTCGCGACAGGTCCCGCTGCCGAGCCGCAGCGTTTCGTTGGGTGATTGAACCCCGTGAGCCTCGCGGGAAACGTATTTGAACGATCGGTAGATGTGAGTATTCAAATTGTTCAGAAGGTCCAGCGTGCCGATCAACTGACCGGGTTTGTAGAGATCGCGCAACCATTCGAGCAGGGCGGTGGCGTCGTAGAGATAGCTCGGGAGACGATACACCGTCAGCTCAAGCTGCTCCTCCGGGGGATATTGGAAGGGAAATGAACTGGCGAATGGCGCAATCCGCCATTCAATGGGGTCGTCGTGGTAAAGGTCGACGTCGACCTCGCTTGCGATCCTGAGCGTGTCGGATAATTCCAAAAAGGTCACGACTGCGATGGCATTGTCGTAATTGTCGCGCAACCAGCGAACTTCGGCGTTCGGCTCGATATCGACCGACCCTCTCACGATGTGGACGTCATGTCCCTCGCGAGGCCGCATCATGGCTCGATGAGTGCCGAAGGTGACCGGCTGACTGTAAAAATATTCGGTCTTATGAATGATTCGGATTCGCCTCATATGTAGCTCCCGCCAAGTAGCAGCGATGGATGTTGCGGCGCCCGCTACCACTGGTAGTAGGTCGCGGGCATTTCCGAGGCAAGAGAAGATGTATGCGGCCTGACCCCCGAGCCGCAAAGCATCTTCGCTTTTGGGTAACGATCGTTGCCGCTTGCTTCTCTCGCGCGCACGGAGCGCCGCGGCTCGGTCCGTTGGCCGCGCCGCGACATCCGGTCAAGTCGACGGGTTGATCCAGATCAACGCGTTAGCAGCCCTGCTCCATTTAAAGTGCAGCAAGGCAACGGCCCGGATGCCGTCCCGATTCCAGCACCATTTCAGAGAGACCGAATATGTCGGCCCCTGACGACACGACTTCGCGCGTGCGCCGTAAGCGCATGGAGATTTTCGCTTTCCTGTTCCTGACCGCGGTCGTGATGCCCGTCCTCGCGGTCGGAACGGTCGGCTCATACGGGCTCGGCGTCTGGATCTACCAGATGTTCGCCGGCCCTCCCGGCCCGCCACCCTCCCCGCATTGACCTCCGAACAGCGAAAGACAGGCATCATGGCCCAATCCACACTCAACCGCCGCGCATTGATCACCGGCCGGGTGCTCACCGCCGACCGCGTCGTCGCGCCGCCAGGTTGCGAGATCGCCAGCATCATCGTGCAGGCCCGCCCCGAGCGCCTGGACGAACTGGAAGCCGAGATCGCCGCGATGCCCGGCTGCGAGATTCACGGCCGAGACCCGCGCGGAAAACTCGTTGTCGTGACCGAAGCGCCGGATGCCGGCAGCCTCGGCACCCTGCTCAACACCATCCAGTCGCTGCCCAACGTCTATTCCGCGGCGCTGGTCTTCCACGCCATCGAAACCGCCTAACGGCCGGGAGAGCCATCATGACATCGCCGAAGCTCGACCGCCGCCAGATGCTGAAGCTCGAGGCCGCCGCGATCGCGGCCGCCGCCGCAGGCATGCCGGCACCCGCGCTCGCCGCCAATCTCGTCGCCGAGCGCGACAACAGCGAACTGAAATGGGACAAGGCCGCCTGCCGCTTCTGCGGCACCGGCTGCTCCGTGATGGTCGCGACCAAGGACAACCGCGTCGTCGCCACCCACGGCGACATCAAGGCCGAGGTCAATCGCGGCCTCAACTGCGTCAAGGGCTACTTCCTCTCCAAGATCATGTACGGCCACGACCGGCTGACGCAGCCGATGCTGCGCAAGACCGGCGGCAAGTACGACAAGAACGGCGAGTTCACGCCAATCAGCTGGACCGAAGCCTTCGACATCATGGAGGTGAAGTGGAAGGAAACGCTGAAGAAGCGCGGGCCCAACGGTCTCGCCATGTTCGGCTCCGGCCAGTGGACGATCTGGGAAGGTTACGCCGCCTCGAAGCTCTACAAGGCCGGCTTCCGCACCAACAACATCGACCCCAATGCGCGCCACTGCATGGCCTCCGCCGTCGCCGGCATGATGCGCACCTTCGGCATCGACGAGCCGGCCGGCTGCTATGACGACATCGAGGCCACCGACGCCTTCGTGCTGTGGGGCTCCAACATGGCGGAGATGCATCCCATTTTGTGGACGCGGCTGGCCGACCGCCGGCTGTCCGCGCCGCATGTCCGTGTCGCCGTGCTCTCGACCTTCGAGCACCGCTCGTTCGACCTCGCCGACATCGGCATGGTGTTCAAGCCGCAGACCGACCTCTACATCCTCAACGCCATCGCCAACCACATCATCAAGACCGGACGCGTCAACAAGGATTTCGTCGCTGCGCATACGATCTTCCGGCGCGGGCAGACCGACATCGGCTATGGATTGCGGCCCGAGCATCCGCTCCAGAAAAAAGCAACCGGTGCGGCCAAGGCCAACGACTCCACCGACATGAGCTATGACGAATTCGTCAAATTCGTCTCGGACTACACGCTGGAGAAGGCGGCCGAGATGTCCGGCGTGCCGATGAACCGGCTCGAGGCGCTCGCCGAGCTCTACGCCGATCCGAAGACAAAAGTGGTCTCGTTCTGGACCATGGGCTTCAACCAGCACACCCGCGGCGTCTGGTGCAACAACCTCGTCTACAACATCCATCTGCTGACCGGAAAGATCTCCTCGCCCGGCAACAGCCCGTTCTCGCTGACCGGCCAGCCCTCGGCCTGCGGCACCGCGCGCGAGGTCGGCACCTTCTCGCACCGCCTGCCGGCCGACATGGTCGTCACCAACAAGGCGCATCGCGACAAGGCCGAGCATCTCTGGCTGCTGCCGGAAGGCACCATTCCCGACAAGAACGGCGCCCACGCCGTGCTGCAGAGCCGGATGCTGAAGGACGGCCTGATCAACGCCTATTGGGTGCAGGTCAACAACAACCTCCAGGCCGGTCCCAACGCCAACGAGGAGACCTATCCGGGCTTCCGCAATCCCGACAATTTCATCGTGGTCTCGGACGCCTATCCGTCGGTGACGGCGCTGGCCGCCGATCTGATCCTGCCGACCGCGATGTGGGTGGAGAAGGAAGGCGCCTACGGCAATGCCGAGCGGCGCACGCAGTTCTGGCACCAGCTCGTCAACGCGCCCGGCGAGGCCAAGTCCGACCTCTGGCAGCTCATGGAGTTCTCCAAGCGCTTCAAGATCGAGGAAGTCTGGCCGGAGGAGTTGATCGCCAAGAAGCCGGAGGTTCGCGGCAAGACGCTGTTCGACGTGCTCTACAAGAACGGCCAGGTCGACAAGTTTCCGACCTCGGAGATCGAGGAAGGCTACGCCAACACGGAATCCAAGGCGTTCGGCTTCTATGTTCAGAAGGGGCTCTTTGAAGAGTACGCCTCGTTCGGCCGCGGCCACGGTCACGACCTCGCGCCGTTCGAGGCCTATCACCGCGAGCGCGGGCTGCGCTGGCCCGTCGTCAACGGCCAGGAAACCAAATGGCGTTTCCGCGAGGGCAGCGACCCCTATGTCAAGCAGGGCACCGACGTGCAGTTCTACGGCTATCCCGACGGCAGGGCGCGCATCTTCGCCCTGCCCTACGAGCCGCCGGCGGAATCGCCCGACAGCGAATATCCGTTCTGGCTCTCGACCGGCCGCGTGCTGGAGCACTGGCATTCCGGCACCATGACGCGCCGCGTGCCCGAGCTCTACAAGGCGTTCCCCGAGGCGGTCTGCTTCATGCATCCCGACGATGCGTCGGAAGCAAAACTCCGGCGCGGCGACGAGGTGAAGGTGGAATCCCGCCGCGGCTTCATCCGCGCCCGCGTCGAGACGCGCGGCCGCGACCGGCCGCCGCGTGGCCTCGTGTTCGTGCCGTGGTTCGACGAATCCAAGATGATCAACAAGGTGACGCTGGACGCGACCGATCCGATCTCGCTGCAGACCGATTACAAGAAATGCGCCGTGCGCATCGAGCGGGTGAACCTGTCATGATGAAACGATTTGGCATAGCCCTGCTCGCGGTCGCGATCGCAGCGGGCGCGAGCTCTCTCACCGCGCAGACGGTAACGTCAGGCCTGCGCGGACCGGCCCCGCTCAATGACGAGGGCGCGGCGCCGCCAATGCTGCCGAACCGCAATACGTCCGAGAGAGAGGTGCGCAACTATCCGGAGCAGCCGCCGGTGATCCCGCACACCATCGACGGCTACCAGATCGACCTCAACGGCAACAAATGCCTGTCCTGCCATGCGCGGGCACGCATCGCGGAATCGCAGGCGCCGATGGTCTCGATCACGCATTTCATGGACCGCGACGGCCAGTTCCTGGCCTCGATTTCGCCGCGGCGCTTCTTCTGTACGGAATGCCACGTGCCGCAGAACACCGCGACGCCGCCGGTGAGCAACGATTTCATCGACATCGACACGCTGCTCTCGCGCGCCAGCCCCGGTGGCCGCCGATGACGACGGCCGCTGACGAGCCCAAGGGAAAGGTGGAAGCCAAGCGTAGCTTTATGCTGCGCTGCTGGGACTTCGCGCGCGAGCTCTGGCAGGTGCTGATCCGGCCGAGCTCGGTGTTCGGGCTCGGCGTGCTGGTGCTCGCGGGCTTTGCGGCGGGCGTGATCTTCTGGGGTGGCTTCAACACCGCGCTGGAACTGACCAACACCGAGAAGTTCTGCACCGGCTGTCACGAGATGCGCGAAAACGTCTTCGCCGAGCTGAAGTCGACCATCCACTTCACCAACCGCTCCGGCGTGCGCGCGACCTGCCCGGACTGCCACGTCCCGCACAACTGGACCGACAAGATCGCGCGCAAGATGCAGGCCTCCAAGGAGGTCTGGGGCAAGATCTTCGGCACGATCGACACCCGCGAGAAATTCTTGGACCACCGGCTCGAGCTCGCCGCACACGAATGGGCGCGTTTCAAGGCCAACGATTCCCTGGAATGCCGCAACTGCCACAGCGCCGATTCCATGGACATCACCAAGCAGTCGCCACGGGCCTCGGTGGCGCACCAGCGCTTCCTGTTCACGAAGGAAAAGACCTGCATCGACTGCCACAAGGGCATCGCCCACCACCTGCCCGACATGCGCGGCGTTCCCGGCTGGCAATAGGGGCGGCTGGGCCGCTTGAACCCTTGGGCCGAATGGTTAGTTTCGAGGGATGGCGAATCGCCTCGATTCTGCCCTTCCTCAAGACAGACATGGCCACTTTCACCCCGCATCAGGATGCCGCGCTCAAAGCCGTTGCCGACTGGCTCAAGGCAAAACCCGGCCGCAACGGCACGCCGCCGGTGTTCCGCCTGTTTGGCTTTGCCGGCACCGGCAAGACCACGCTGGCGCGGCACATCGCCGAAGGCGTCGACGGCGAGGTGAAGTTCGCCGCCTTCACCGGCAAGGCCGCGCTGGTCATGCGCAACAAGGGTTGCGACGAGGCCTCCACCATTCACTCGCTGATCTACCGCGCCCGCGAATCCGGCGAGGAGCAGCCGAGCTTCGAGCTGTGGGACGACGCGCCGGCCTCCAAGGCCAAGCTGATCGTGATCGACGAATGCTCGATGGTCGACGCCGAATTGGGCCGTGACCTGATGTCGTTCGATTGCCCGCTGCTGGTGCTGGGCGACCCCGCGCAGCTGCCGCCGATCCAGGGCGGCGGCTTCTTCACCAACACCGAGCCGGACGCGATGCTGACCGAAGTGCATCGCCAGGCCCAGGACGATCCGATCGTGCGGATGTCGATGGACGTCCGCGAGGGCCGCGAGCTCGACATCGGCCGTTACGGCGAGAGCGAGGTGGTGTCGCGGAAAGAGCTCGACCCGGACCGCGTCATGGGCGCCGACCAGGTGCTGGTCGGCCGCAACAACACGCGCCGCGCCTACAACATGCGGGTGCGCCAGCGCCAGAACATCGAGGATGTCTTCCCGGTCGCCGGCGACAAGCTGGTGTGCCTGCGCAACAACCGCAAGAAGGGCCTGTTCAACGGCGGCCTGTGGCGCGTGAAGTCGCGCAACACCTCGCGCTCGAAATCGCGCATCCTCAGCATGCGGCTGTCGCCGGATGAAGACTTCGGTCACAAGGTGATAAAGGTCTCGGTGCGCGCCGATTGCTTCGAGGGCGGCGTCGAGGCGATTGCCTGGGAGCAGCGCAAGCCGTATGACGAGTTCGACTACGGCTATGTGCTGACCGTGCACAAATCGCAGGGCTCGCAATGGGACGACGTCGTGCTGTTCGACGAGAGCTTTGCGTTTCAGGATAGCCGGGCGCGGTGGCTGTATACGGGGATTACGCGGGCGGCGAAGCGGTTGAGCATCGTTGTTTGACGCTGCCGTAGGGTGGGCAAAGGCGCAACGCGCCGTGCCCACCATTTCTCCAAACATTCAATAAGAATGGTGGGCACGCTTCCGCCTTCGCTCTTCGAGCTACGGCGGACAAGTCGCTTTTCCCACCCTACGACACGGCGAATGAGGCGCGGCTTTCCCGTCTCACACCGGCAGCCCTCACTTCCCCGCCACGAAATAAAAATCCTCGCGTCCCGGCGGCGAGCCGTATGAAAACGGCTGCTGCTCGTGCTTGGTGGCGGACCAGACGTCATCGCGGACGATGTCGAACAGTTTCCGGATCTCGACCTTCGGCACCTTGATCTCGCGGGCGAGCGCGGTGGCGAAGGGGCTGTCGGCGCCGCCATCACCGTCCAGCGCGGTCTCGCCGTGCTTGGCGGCGTAGACCACCATGAAGCCGGCGCCGGGCTCGATGTTGGAAAAGCCCTTGTCCACCAGCTTGAGCGACAGCGTGCGCTGCATGGCCGGCGCAAAGGGATTGTCGCGGCAGGCATCCAGCATCACCAGACGCACTTTTCTCGCAGCGCCCACCGCTGCGATCACCTGCTCCAGCGCGACCGCCTGGGTCTCGGCGTCCCTGTCGGCGGCAAGCTTGGCGTCAACAGGGACGAGATAGTTGACGCCGCCGATCTCGAAACCGTGGCCGGCGTAATAGACCACCGCCCAATCCGCATTCTCCGCTTCGGTGGCAAACGTCTGCAGCGCCTCGAAGAACTTGTCGCGGGAGAGGTCGCTGACGGAGATCACGGTCTGGAAGCCGACATCGCGCAGCACGTTTGCAATCATTTTCGCGTCGCGCGGCGGATTGGGCAAGGCGTGGACGTTCTTGTAGGCGCCGTTGCCGATCACGAGCGCCACGCGGCGCCCGGTGGACCCGGCCGGCGCCTGCGGGGTCAGTGCGGCCAGGCGCTCCTGCGCGATGGCGCGGGCGCGCGCGACGTCGGGCTCGTCGAACCTCGTCAGCGAATAGGCCGCCGCGCGGTAGTCGGCGCGGGCCTGGGCGAGATCCTTCCTGCGCTCGTAGATCTGGCCGCGGCCGGAATGGGCGCGCACACTGTTCGGATTGAGCTGGATGACCGTGTTGTAGTCCTTCAGCGCGGCGTCGAGGTCGCCCTTCATCACGTTGACCTCGGCGCGATTGTTGATCGCGAAGGTATTCCTGGGCTGCTTCTGGATCAGGCCGTCGCAGTCGGCGAAAGCCTGGTCGTACTTGCCCATCATGCCGTAGGTGATGCAGCGGTTGCCGGCGATCTGCGGCGCGGCCGGGTCGATCTTCTCGGCTGCCGCAAAGTCGGCAATCGCGCCGTCGAAATCCTTGTTCAGCGTGCGCATGCGGGCACGATTGGTCCAGCCGAGCAGGAACGTCGGCGTGTATTTGATCGACAGGTTGAAGTCGTCGAGCGCGCTTTGCAGCGCGCCCCGGCGCAGATGGATGGTGCCGCGATTGTTGTAGGCATAGCCGAAATTCGCGCGCTTCTGGATGGCGAGATTGTAGTCGGCCATGGCGAGATCGTCCTCGCCCTTGCGCTCATGGGAGAGCCCGCGCAGGTTGATGGCGCCGACATTGTCCGGATCGAGATCGATGGCGGACGACAACGCCTCGATGGCGCGGTCATAGTCGCGCTTGTTGATCAGCGCATTGCCACGCACGACGAGCGCGAGCGACTTGTCCTTGCCGCCGAGCTTATCGGCCTTCAACAAATTGTCGCAGGCCGTCGCGCGGACCTGGGCCTCCGCCTGGCGGTCGCGACAGGTGGCGAGGTCCTCGCCGGCTTGCGGCTCGGCCGCGGCGATCGCGGCATTTGAGATCATGATGGCGAGGGTCAGGGGAATGACACGCAGCATGTTGTCAGGTCAGCTCCAGCCACCACATGATTGAGTCGAGCGCGATCGCGCGCGTTCATCTAGCCCGGAGTTCCCGGCCTCGCCAAGCCGCGCCGTCTGAGGCTATTTTTCACAGACTCGTGTCCGTTTCCCCGTAACAATCGCCGTCTGCGCCCGTATCTCAGATGTCCGAAAACGCGGCCAAACAGGCTGTTCGCCCGTCCCCGGCCGCCCTACACTGTCAGACCTTCCGAAGAGGATCGCCATGCGCCGCACCGCCCTCGCCTCGCTGCTCGCCGCCACCACCGCACTGACGCTGGCCTTCGCCGTGCCGTCCAGGGCCGCGGAGGATGCCGTCGTGATCCCCGCGCCCACCGTGGATGCGTCGCCCGCAACCGGGATCCAGACCGCCGTCATCGCCGGCGGCTGCTTCTGGGGCGTCCAGGGCGTCTTCCAGCACACCGCCGGCGTCGTCAACGCAGTCTCCGGCTATGCCGGCGGCACCAAGGCGACGGCCGATTACCAGACGGTCTCGAGCGGCCGGACCGGCCATGCCGAGTCGGTCGAGATCAAGTTCGACCCGAAGAAGATCTCCTACGGCAAGATCCTCCAGATCTACTTCTCGGTGGCCCACGACCCGACCCAGCTCAACCGCCAGGGCCCCGACTCCGGCACGCAATATCGCTCTGCGATCTTCACCACCTCCGACGAGCAGAAGAAGGTGGCGGACGCCTATATCGCCCAGCTCAACGGCGCCAAGGTATTCAGCAAGCCGATCGTGACCAAGGTCGGCGCGCTGGAAGCGTTCTACCCGGCGGAGGCCTATCACCAGGACTATCTGACGCTGCACCCGAACCAGCCCTACATCGCCTACAACGACATTCCGAAGGTCGAGAACCTGAAAAAGCTGTTCGCGGATAACTACATTGAAAAGCCGACGCTGGTGAGCGCCAGCAAGGCCACCAACTGATCGCAAGATCACCGAAAACAAGTTCACCAAACAAACGGGAGACCCATGCCCGACACCAAGACGAAAACCACCGACGACAAGGTCATCAAGAGCGAAGAGCAGTGGCGCAGCGAATTGTCGCCGATGCAGTACGCGGTGCTGCGCGAGAAGGCGACCGAGCGTCCCTTCTCCGGCGAATATGAGCACGACCACCGCGCCGGCACCTATGTCTGCGCCGGCTGCGGCAATGTGCTGTTCGAGTCCGATGCCAAGTTCGATTCCGGCTGCGGGTGGCCGAGCTTCACCCAGCCCGCGGTCGATAGCCATGTCGACGAGGAGCACGATGCCAGCCACGGCATGGTCCGCACCGAGGTGCTGTGCTCCAAGTGCAGCGGCCATCTCGGCCACGTCTTCCCCGACGGCCCCGGCCCGACCGGCCTGCGCTACTGCATCAACTCGGCCGCGCTGAAGCTCGAGCCCAAATAACATTGCGCGCCGCCCGGTTCCGTCATGGAACCCGGCGGCGCGATGTGCTTTTCTCTTCTGGCGGTGCGGCCGATGCGCGCAATCCGGCAGCCGCCAGGGAGGATGCCATGACGCTTGGGACCATCCTGATCATCCTGGTGATCATCTATCTGCTGGGCGGCATGTCCGGCCGGTTCGGTGGTTACGGCTATGGCATGGGCCATTCCGGCATGGGGATCGGCGGCGTCGTGCTGGTGGTCCTGGTCGTGCTGCTGCTGCTTGGCAAACTGTAAACCATCTAACATATTGAAATTATTTGGTTTACGGCGCTCGCGGAGCTGCCATGCGCGGATTCATCATCTCCCATCGCGGGGGTCGCATTTCTGTCAAAACAGCCTATATTAGAGGGCGAAAATGACATGTGCGGCGGGCCCACTCGATGGTGGCCCCTGCCTTTCAAAACCCCACGCGCTTAAAGCCCCAGACAAGATCACGAGGTCTTTGACCATGCGTCCACTGCGTCCGTTCAACTTCAACACTTCTGCCGAGCTCTTCCCCGCCGCGATCCGCAAGAAGAAGCGTGCAGGCTTCACCTATCGCCGGTTCGGCACCGCGGCCGAAGCCGTGCAGTTCGCGATGGAGCAGTTGCCGACGGATTCGCTGAACGGCGCCTATCTTCAGGTCGAGGAAGCGCGCTTCGACCAGAACGGCATCCGCTCGCTCTATGAGAGCGAAGCTTTCCCGCTGCCCCGCCGTCCCCGGCCGGCGCCGGCCCCCGAGACTGACGCCGACGCGGCGTAAGTTTTCGCTCAACCCGATTTGCGTTGAAAGCGCGATGGCCGAAAGGCCGTCGCGCTTTTTGCTTTTTGGAAGCTATGTCTTCTCCCTCTCCCCGCAAGCCGGGAGAGGCGAAGAAAGAAGCGCCACGCTAAATCCGTGGCTGCTTGTCGAGCCAGCGGCGCAGCAGGCGGACATTGCGCATGTTGGCGCGGAACATGACGTCGAAGGCATCGCCCGCGAACGGCACCATGCCGACCACGCCGTCGACCGCGACATTGCCGAGCATGCGCGCGGTGAGATACCACGGCGCGCCCAGCGCGCGGGCCTCGCGCACCAGCCACAGCGAGATCGCGGTGGTGATGATGTCGCCGACGATCGGGATCAGCCCGATCAGGCCGTCGATGCCATAGCGGATATTCGTGCCGGGCAGGATGAAGGCGACATCGAGCAGCTTTGCGATCGCCTCGATCCGCGCCACCCGCTGTTCCCGCGTCAGATCGCCGAACGGGTTTCCCTGGCCGAACTCGAAGCGAAACTCGCGAAACCCCTGCTCCAGTGTTTCGGGACGGATCTCATGGCCGTCCTGGTCGATGATCGGCCCGCGCGCTTCGGTGCCCGAAAAACTCCCGCGCGCGCGGGACCCGGAACGGGGTCTGAGCGGAGCAAGAATATCGTCGTCGGACATGGTCATGGCCTTTGGAGAACGCACTGGTGTGGCGGAAGTTGCCGCGCCGCGCCCGAACGTCGCGCGTTCAGGTCTAAGCCGCAGCCGGCTGCGGCTCCTCGACATATCTATGCACGAGCCAGGATGAAAGCACCGCCGGCACGAATCCGACGAGGCCGTACAGGATGAATTGCACCGTGCCCGAATCCGGCCCGCGCGAGCTGTAGGTCAGCGACGCCAGCACGAAGGCGAACAGGCCGACCAGGATCATCCGCAGCACCGGGCCGATCCGGCGGACATGGATCAGGATGTCGTCGACCGCACCGATCATCAGCGAGGGCAGGAAGCCGAACAGATAGCTGTATTGCAGCGATTTGAAGAACACCGCGAACAGCTTTCCGACCTCGCCGAGATTGGTCTGGGCCCAATAACCGGACTGATAGGTCGTCGTCAGCAGCAGCAGGAACCCGCCGACGAACGGACCGACCAGCGCAAACACCAGATAGCGTTTCATCAAGTATCCTCATCCTTCGCCGCTGTTATAGCAGCGACGCGGGAACCTTGAATAGCGGGGCGCCGGCCCGTCCGGACGGGAACAAGCGGCAAGGCGACGAGTTCAGACAGGACTGAAATTCATACCTGCAGTCAGATTGGAGTTTGTCGATGTCCCGGAAATCCGTCCTTATGGCGACGCTCGCCCTGACAGCCCTGAGCGGCATGTCGATCACGCCTGCTCTCGCGCAGGGCCACATGGGTACGCCGCAGGAGCAGAACGCCTGCTCGCGTGACGCCTCGCGGTTCTGCCGGAAGGACCTCGGCAATGACGGCGCTGTGCAGGCGTGCCTGCAGGCCAACCGGGCCAAGCTGTCGAAGTCCTGCAGCAAGGTGTTTCAGAGCCACGGCATGTAAGGCCGGGAACGATCCCCGGCGCACGGAGAGTGAAGCCATGTTGCGCGAGGAACAGCTCTCGATCCTGCGGGACATCAGCCAGTCGGTCGCCTTTGCCGACGACCGGCACGGCAAGATCGGCGAGCTGATCGCCGACGGCTACGTGATGAAGGACGGCGATCTGTTCGAGCTCACTGCGAAAGGCGTCACGGCCGTCGAGGAACACCCCGCAGCATCAGGCGCGAGCGATGCGGAAGAAGCGAACGCGTCGTCCGATCGGTTGATCTGATCTCGCGCCGCATGCTGCGTGACGGACACGCAACAATTGCGAATTCATTCGAGCGGACCATTGCAGCCCTGTGACAATCGCGCATACTCGAATCGGGCGGCGCAGCACTTTTCGATTCGAACACCACGAGAGATCGAGCGACCACATGCGGGACCAAAGTTCCCGGCGTGAAGGCTGTGACATGCGGCAGATCAAGCCGCGTGCGGCGCCCCAAAACCAAGTGGTTCAAACCACGGAACTCGGGGACGCATTCGTCATGACACACTACACGACCATCGTTTCGCTCTTCGCTTTCGCAACCACCGCCATCGTACTCCAGACATCGCCCGCACTCGCCTTCTCGTCCGAAGCACAGCAGATGTGCACAGGTGATGCGATGCGGCTGTGCTCCAGTGAGATTCCCGACATCTCGCGCGTCAGGGCCTGCATGGTGCAGAAGAAGGCGCAGGTCAGCCCCGGCTGCCGCGCCGTGATGGACCGCGAGCACGCGGCCGCGCGCAAGCGGGAGGCCGCGGCGCAATAGGTCGATTCAATCCCGATCGGATCGCTTGAGAGTTCGATTCACCTCTCTCGTCGGGAGAGGTGAAGATCGGTCACGCGCCGGCCCTAGAGCCTTTCCCGTTCCGATGGAATCGGAACGGGGCTCTAGATTCTTGTTTTGACGCGTTTTCTTGACGCGAACCGGTATCCACTTCGCTCGAAAACGCTCTAGTCGCCCCACTGCGCGAACGCATCGTTGAAGGCGCGCTCGCCGGGTGCGCCCTTCTCGATGGCGATGATGGCGCGGCGCTGGTTGGCGTAGACCAGCGGCACGTCGAACCATGAGCGCTCTTTCAGGAGCTGGACGTTACGGGCGCGGTCGGCGTCGACATTGGAGAGGCCGACCAGGAAGAAGCCGTCGGTGACCTTGACCGCGAGACCCGCGAGCGGCGTGCCGCGCGCCTGCTCGTTCGACTTCATCAGGATGCCCGGCACGTTGGAGATGCTGCCGCCCGGAAAGTCCGGCGGCAGGATGAAGGTCAATTCCGCGGTGTGGCTCGCCGGCAGCGACGAGTCGGTGTTGCGGCGGAACGACATCGTCATCTTGAACTTGCGGTCGGGGATCTCGATGTCGGCGCGCACGGCGACGTCGGCCTTCTGGTTGCCCGAGGCCTTGATCGGCTCGAGCCGCCACACCACCGAGCCGACATATTGCTTGCCCTTCGGGTCGGACGGATCCTCGTCATAGAGCACGACCTTCTGCGCCACCGGCGCGACCGGCTGGTCGCTGGCCGAAGGCTGGCCGACGCGATCCGGAATCTTGGGCTTGCTCTGCGGCTGGGCCGGATCCTTCGGCGCCTCCACCACCTGGGTCGGCGAGGACTTGAACAGACCGCTCACCGTCTGGATCAGCGGCTTGCCCCAGAGGATGCCGGCGCCGACCAGGATGAGCACGATGCCGACGGCGATCGCGCTCTTGAACGGGAAGGCGGAGCCGGTGCGGGCGCGCTTCTTGGCTTCGCGCTCGGGCGCGACGCGCGGACGCGACGATGGCGGCTGCGGCGTGTAGCGCTCGGCCTCCTCGATCGACTCGTCGTAGGAATAGGGCGCGTCCTGCTCGCCGGCGCGGTTTTCCAGGCTCGGCTCCAGCCGGTCGAACTCCGGCGACGGCGAGGGCACATTGGCGTAGGTGCGACGCGCGGCGCGGTTGGCCTGCGCGGCAGCGCCGCCGAGGTCGTTCACGTCGGCGGTGATGTCGCGAAAACCGCGTACGCCCGGTGCCGGCGGCTGAGGCGGTGGCGGCCCGATGTCGGGCGGACGGCGCCCGGGCGGGCGATCACGTCCGGCCGGCGGAGCAGCCGGCGGCTCCGGCATCGGCGGCGCTGCCGGGGGACCCGGCTGGCGCGGTGCGTCGAAACGCGGGGCCCGCGGCGCACGCGGGGCGTCGCCCTGGTCATCGACATTGAAGGACGGTCGGTCGGCACGCGGCGGCGGTGGAGCCGGACGGGTGCGTGGAGCGGCCGGCTGAGACGGCGGCGGGTTGCCCTCGGCGGCGCGGGTGCTGGCCCGGCGGAAGGCGTCCCCGCTGCCGCCGCTGCGGGCGCCGCCACCGGGACCGGGGCGCGAGGCCTCCCGGGCGCGCTGGGCGGCCTCCGATTCGACCTTGCGGACGGCCTCTTCCAGCGACAGCCGTTCGCGGGTGATCTCGGATTCGGAGAGCGGCGGCTGCACGCTGCGGAGCTGCGCGATCAGGGCCGTGCGCGCGCGCTCATAGAGCGCGCGACGGCTTTCGCCGGGAGCGTTGGGGTCCAGGGCGGAAATAGCGCGGGCGATCAGCGGATAGTAATCAGCCATTTCAACTCAACTAGCGCACGTCCCGGTAAGATATCGTTAAGCCTCAAACGGATTTTGCACCAGAATAGTATCCTCGCGTTCCGGGCTGGTGGAAAGCAGTGCGACCGGGCACCCCACCAATTCCTCGATCCGGCGGACATATTTGATGGCCTGGGCCGGCAGGTCCGCCCAGGAGCGGGCATTGGCGGTCGGCTCCTTCCAGCCCTCGATGGTCTCGTAGATCGGCTCGACCCGGGCCTGGGCGCCCTCGCCGGCCGGGAAGTGGTCGATCTCCTTGCCGTCGAGCTTGTAGCCGGTGCAGACCTCGATCGTGTCGAAGCCGTCGAGGATGTCGAGCTTGGTCAGCGCCAGGCCGTTGATGCCGCAGGTCCGGACCGCCTGGCGGACCAGCACGGCGTCGAACCAGCCGCAGCGGCGCGGACGGCCGGTGTTGGTGCCGAACTCGCGGCCACGCTCGCCGATCTTGCGGCCGGTCTCGTTGTCCTGCTCGGTCGGGAACGGGCCCTGGCCGACCCGGGTCGTATAGGCCTTGCACAGGCCGAGCACATAGCCGACCGCACCGGGGCCGAGGCCCGAGCCGGTCGCGGCCTGCGCCGCCACCGTGTTGGACGAGGTGACGTAGGGATAGGTGCCGTGGTCGACGTCGAGCAGCGCGCCTTGTGCGCCCTCGAACAGCATGCGCTTGCCTTCGCGCCGCTTGATGTCGAGCAGCCGCCACACCGTCTCGGCATAAGGCAGCAGCTCCGGCGCCAGCGCGGTCAATTCCTTCAGGATCACCTTGCCGTCGAACTCCGGCAGGTTGAGGCCGCGGCGCAGCGCATTGTGATGCGCCAGCAGCCGGTCGATCTTGTGCGGGAGGGTGTCGAGATCGGCGAGGTCCATCAGGCGGATGGCGCGGCGGCCGACCTTGTCTTCATAGGCAGGTCCGATGCCACGGCGGGTGGTGCCGATCGCGGTTGCCGCATTGGCGGATTCGCGGTGCGCGTCGAGCTCACGGTGCAGCGGCAGGATCAGGGTGACGTTCTCGGCGACGCGAAGATTGTCCGGCGAGATCGCGACGCCCTGCGAGCGCAGCTTGGTGACCTCGTCGAGGAAGGCCTGCGGATCGAACACCACGCCGTTGCCGATCACCGACAGCTTCTGGTCGCGCAGCACACCGGAGGGCAGCAGCGCGAGCTTGTAGGTCTTGCCGTTGATGACGAGCGTGTGGCCGGCGTTATGACCGCCCTGGAAGCGGACGACGATGTCCGCCTGCTCCGACAACCAGTCGACGATCTTGCCCTTCCCTTCGTCGCCCCACTGGGCTCCGACGACGACAACGTTGGCCATTCGCGGGTAATCCTCTGAAGATTTTAGATGCGCCAGCCCAGCTGACGGCCGGAGCCGTTCGCACGCGAGGCAGCCAACCGGATAAAGGAAGCAGCCTCTCTAGGCAAGCAAGAACGGGGCTTTTTCGGGGCTCAAGACGCACTTTAACCCTTTGATATCCCCGTAAAATCCAGAAGCCTTCCATGGCCATTTCGTAAGCTTCGGCCAAAGCGCGAGGCTGATCCGCCGCTGCATGGTCGCGATGCGTCCGCCCCCCGTTGATGCCACTTCGATTTCCGTGTCTTTGGGCATGCCGGGCTATCAGCCGGCCCGAGCTTGCCGGGCCGGTGCCTCGGCGTACTCCACGCGGGGGCCATAACAACCACAATGTCCGCCACCGGCCAGACCACGAGCACCGAATCATCCAGTCACGGCTGGATCGCCAACCAGCCATATCTCCTGCTCAGCATCACCGCGATGTGCTGGGCCGGCAACGCCATTGTCGGGCGGCTGGCCGCCGGCCACATCCCGCCGGTGACGCTGTCGTTCCTGCGCTGGACCTTCGCCTTCCTGCTGGTGCTGCCGTTCGCCTGGAAACATCTCGCCCAGGACTGGCCCGCGATCCGCAGCAGGCTCGGCCTGATGATCGTGCTGTCGATCACCGGCATCGGCGCCTTCAACACGCTGCAATATTGGGCGCTGGAACATACCCAGGCACTCAACACGCTGCTGCTCCAGTCGGCCGCGCCGCTGGTCGTGGCACTGTGGTCGCTGGCGATCCTCGGCGTCCGCCTCACCGCGGCACAGGCGTTCGGCGTGGCCCTCTCGATGTGCGGCGTGCTGACGATCCTGCTGCACGGCGATTTCACCACGCTGTCGAACATCGCGTTCAACAAGGGCGACCTCATCTTCATCGTCGCGCTGATCATCTTCGCGCTGTATTCGGTGCTGACCCTGAAGCGGCCGCCGATGCACGGCCTGTCGTTCCTCGCCTTCACCTTCGGCGCCGGCGCCGCCTGTCTCATCCCGCTCGAGATCTGGGAATTGTCCGCGCGTCCGGTGATGAAGCTCGACGGGCCGAACCTGCTGACGCTGTTCTATGTCGCGGTGTTCCCGTCGACGCTCGCCTATCTCTGCTTCAATCGCGGCGTGCGCCTGATCGGCGCCAACCGCGCCGCGCCGTTCTTCCACGTCGTGCCGGTGTTCGGCTCGATCATGGCGATGGCGTTCCTCGGCGAACACCCGCAGGCGTTCCACTTCATCGGCTTCGCGCTGGTGCTGGCCGGCGTATTCGTGGCGTCGCGGAAGCAGGCGACGTAGCTTCTTCCTTCTCCCCTTGTGGGAGAAGGTGGCGCGAAGCGCCGGATGAGGGGTTGCTCCCGCAGACTCAAATCGAGAGGCGGACTCGCGGAGAGAGACCCCTCACCCGTCTCGCCGCTGTCGCGGCGAGCCACCCTCTCCCACAAGGGGAGAGGGGAAGAGCTTGCCGCGCGACAGCGCTACTTCATCCTGAACTTGCTGTACGCTTCGTTCGTCGCGATGATCACGTGCTCGGCGCAGCCGTTGACGCGATGCGGATCGGCCTGCGTCTCGTAGGCCTCCGACGTCATCATGTCGATGAAAGCCGTAACCGTCGGGTAATAGACCAGCGCGACGAAATCCCAGCCGTTGCCATCGTGCGGGCCGAGCGCGACCGCCTTGGCTTCGCCGGTCCACAGCAGCGTGCCGCCGCGCGCCCTGATCATGGGCACTGTGATCGCACTGTAACGAAGATATGCGTCCCAGCCCGAACCGTCGCCGTCGCGCGAGCGCTGGTGAAAACGCATCAGGTTCAGCATCACCACCGGCGCATTTGCATCGAGCCGCTCCAGGCCCTCGATGTTCAACATATTAACCGCCAATGACACCTCCTCAAGCCATGCCTGCATTGTAGCCTTGCGGCCGCGAGACTTGTGTCACAACAAGAATCCGGCGCAAGGTCGCATCCAACGCCAATGACGATTGCTTCGCCCGCGCCAAAGGCCTCGAATCCGGCCAGTTGGCTCAACAACCAGCCTTACCTGCTGCTCAGCCTGAGCTCGCTGTTCTGGGCGGGCAACATCGTGCTCGCGCGCCATGTCGGCGCGCATGTGCCGCCGCTGACGGTGACCACAATCCGCTGGTTCGGCGTGTTCCTGATCCTGTTGCCGTTCGCCTGGCCGCATCTGAAGCGCGACTGGCCGAATTTGCGCAAAAGCCTGCCGCTGATGCTGTTCCTGTCGCTGGTCGGCTTTGCCTTCAACAACGCGATCTCGTACTGGGCGATGCAATACACGGAGGCGCTGAACGCGCTGCTGATCCAGTCGGCCGGACCGCTGTTCGTGGCGCTGTGGTCGCTGGTGCTGTTCGGCGTGCGGCTGACGGGTGCGCAGCTCGCCGGCATCGCGATCTCGCTTCTCGGCGTGCTGATCATCATCCTGCGCGGCGATCTCGCCGCGCTCGCGAGCATCAGCTTCAACAGGGGCGACATCATGTTCGCCTCTTCGCTGGTGGCGTTCGGGCTCTACTCCGCCTTCATCCCGCGGCGGCCGAAGATCCACCAGCTCTCGTTTCTCTCCTTCACCACCTTCTGTGGCGCGACGATGCTGCTGCCCGCCGCGATCTGGGAAACCCTCAGCGGCCGTGTCCTGCAACTCGACGGGGTGACGCTGGCGACGCTGGGTTATATCCTGATCTTTCCATCGACGCTGGCCTATCTCTTCTTCAACCGCGGCGTGGCGCTGATCGGCCCGAACCGCGCCGCGCCGTTCTTCCATCTGGTCCCGGTGTTCGGCTCGGCGATGGCGATCGTCCTGCTCGGCGAAAAACTCCAGCCGTTTCATTTGATCGGCTATGCGCTCGTGCTCGCCGGCGTCGTGTTCGCCTCGCGACAGGGTTCTGCGGTGAAATAATTCCGCGAGGTGGGCCGCAAACTCCCGTCTTCCGATTTTTGCGAAGAGAAGCTAGGTTCCCCGCCAACGAAAAAGAGGGAACGTCCAGACATGCTGTCATCACTGATCCGCGCTCTGCGCACGGCCGGCGCAGCCGCACTTTGTCTCGCCGCCGCATCCGCCGCGCAGGCCGACAATTATCCGAGCCGCAACATCACGCTGGTGCTGCCGTTCGCAGCCGGCAGCGGCACCGACACCACGACGCGGCTGATCTCGCAGCATTTGTCGCAGGCACTCGGCGTCGGCATCGTGATCGAGAACAAGGCGGGCGCCAACGGCATGATCGCCGCGACCTATGTCGCGCGCGCCGCCCCCGACGGCTACACGCTGCTGGTGACGACCAACACCACGCATTCGGCCAATCCCTACCTGCTCAAGAGCCTGACCTACGATCCCGTCAAGGATTTTACTCCGATCGCGCGGACCGGCGACCTGCCCTTCATGCTGGTGGTTCATCCGGAGGTGCCGGCCAAGACCGTCGGCGAGCTCGTCGCCTACGGCAAGGCCAATCCGGGCAAGCTGAGCTACGCGTCGGGCTCGTCATCGGCGATCGTGTCGGGTGCGACCTTTGCGCACAATGCCGGGCTCGATCTCCTGCACGTGCCCTACAAGAGCTCGCCGCCGGCGCTCAACGACGTCATGGGCGGCCGCGTCTCGATGATGTTCGTCGACATCCTGACCGGCCTGCCCCACGTCAACGGCAACGCGCTGCGCGCGCTCGCCGTCACCACCAAGGACCGCTCGCCGCTGGTGCCGAACCTGCCCTCGATGCAGGAGGCCGGCGTGCCGGATTTCGACATCTCGTCGTGGCAGGGCTATTTCGGCCCCGCCGGCATGCCCAAGGAGATCGTGACCAGACTCAACGCCGAGATCAGGAAGATCGTCGAGAAGCCGGAGATCAAGGCCCAGCTCGCCACGCTCGGCATGGACGCCTTCTCCGGCACGCCGGAGCAGCTCGGCACGTTCGTGAACGAGCAGCTGGTGCTGTGGGAGAAGCTGATCACGAACGCGAAGATCGAGAAGCAGTAGGGGGTCTAGGAAGGTGTCATCGCCCGCCTTGTGCGCAATTGCGCACTGGGGCGGGCGATCCAGTATTCCGAGACGTTGGTGATTGACCCGATGGGCCGCGGCGTACTGGATGCCCCGCCTTCGCGGGGCATGACAGCCGAACAGTTGAAAAAGCAAAAAGGTGGGCACGGCGCTTGCGCGCCTTTGCCCACCCTACGAATTCCGTGCGTTCGGCTTTACGCCGCGCGGACCTTGGCGAGGAAGCCGTCGACCGCGCTGCGCAGCGCGCCGGACTGGCTGTCCAGCTCGCGGGCGTTGGTGAGCACGTCGGTGGCAGCAGAGCCGGTCGCTTCCGCGGCCGAGGTGACGCTGCCGATATTGGCGTTGATCTCGTTCGAGCCGGCCGCGACCGACTGGATGTTGCGGGCGATCTCGCGGGTCGCTTCGCCCTGCTGCTCGATCGAGGCGGAAATGCCGGCAGTGATCTCGCTCATCTCGGCGATGGTCTGGGTGATGCCGGAGATCGCCGTGACCGCGTCGCTGGTCGAGGTCTGCATCGCCGCGACCTGGGCGGAGATTTCCTCGGTCGCCTTCGCGGTCTGGTTCGCCAGCGCCTTGACCTCGGAGGCCACGACCGCGAAGCCCCGGCCGGACTCGCCGGCGCGCGCCGCTTCGATGGTGGCGTTGAGCGCGAGCAGGTTGGTCTGCGCCGCAATCGAGTGGATCAGCTTGACGACCTCGCCGATCTTCTCGGCGCCGGTCGAGAGCACCTGCACGGTGGCGTTGGTGCGCTCGGCATCGCTGACGGCCCGGCTCGCGACTTCGGTCGAACGCGTGACCTGGCGGGAGATTTCCGCAACCGAGCTCGACAATTCTTCGGCGGCCGCGGCAACCGTGCCGACATTGCCGGAGGCTTTTTGCGAGGCGGCGCCGACCGTCGCCGCACGCGACGAGGCGTCGCTGGCCGTCGCGGTCATCGACTGCGCCGTGCTCTGCATGCCGGCGGCGGCCGAGGAGACCGAGCGGACGATGCCATTGACGCTGCGTTCGAAATCGCTGGCGATGCCCTCCATCGCGCTGCGACGTTCCGCCGCGGCACGCTCCTTGGCATCGGCCTCGGTCTTCTCGAGGCCGCGGATGCGGACCGCGTTGTCCTTGAAGATCTGGACGGTCGAGGCCATCGCGCCGACCTCGTCGCCGCGACCAACCCCGGGAATCTCACCCTCGAGCTTGCCGTCGGCGAGATCCTTCATGCGGGCGCCGAGCAGCTCCAGCGGGCGACTGATGCCGCGGCTGATCAGCCAGGCAACGCCGCCGGCGACGATGACGATGCCGAGCATGGCAAGACCTAGCAGCCAGTAGACCGGGCCCATCTTGGCGTCGATGTCGCTGAGATAGGCGCCGGTGCCGAGATACATGTCGAAACCGGGCACCGCGACGGCGTAACCGATCTTGCTGATCGGCGTCTCCTGGCCGGGCTTCACGTAATCATAATAGAGCAGGATCGAGCCGTTGGCCTTGACGCCGTCCATCAGCTCGACGGAGAGCTTGCGGCCGTTGGTCACGACATCCATGCGGTTGGTGCCGATCTGCTTCGGATCGGGCGCGAGCTGGGTGATGCCGTCATAGGACGTGCCGAACAAATAGCCCGAGCCGTTGTCATAGGTCATCGCGTTGCCGTAGCGGCGAAGGTCGGCCAGCGCCGCATCCTTGGTCAGCTCGCCGGCATCGACGCGTTTCTTCAGCGCCGCGGCGTAGTTGCGACCCAGGTCGACGATCGACTTGGCCTGGTCGATGCGCGCATTCACCATCTCGCGCTTCATCAGATAGCCGGCGAGAACACCGGAGAGGCAAAGGCCGAACAGGGTGACGCCGACAAGGATACCGAGCTTGGGGGCGATCTTCAGATTGCTCAACTTCACGGGACAGCTCCGGCAACAATGGGATACGGGCGCGCAAGGGAATCGATAAATTTGATTCAACTTTTAGTGTGTGACCTCTTATCAACCTGTTACGGGCGGCTCCGTAGAAGCCCGGACGGAAGGCCGAAACAGTCGAATAAATCGCCGCAGCGGCAACCGACGATTGTACGCGACCGCTCCGATTTCGCGTAAAAGACGCAAAGGCCCGCCCACAAGGTGCGGGTCACAACAAGAACCGACAGACCAAATCGGGAGCAGGAAATGCCGAAATACAGGGTGGTGACGCCGAAGGGCGCGAGCTTCACGGTCGCAGGCAGCGACTATTCCTTCGAGCGCGAGGCGCTCGATCCGATCGATGCCGAGATCGTCGAAGCCCCCGCCAATGAGGCCGAGTTCATCGCCGCCGCGAAAAACGCCGATGCCATCTACGCCAAGGGCATCCCCATCACCAAGTCGATCATCGACGCACTTGATAGCTGCAAGGTGATCACGCTCGGCTCGGTCGGCGTCGACAGCGTCGACGTGAAGGCCGCGACCGCCCGCGGCATTCCCGTCACCAACATTCCCGACACCTTCATCGAGGAGGTCGCCGACCACGCCATGATGCTGCTGCTCGCCGGCTTCCGCCGCCTGGTCGAGCAGGACAGGATGGTGCGCGACGGGCGCTGGGCCGAAGGCCGGCCAGCGCTGTTGAAGATCCCACGGCTGATGGGCCAGACGCTCGGCTTCATCTCGTTCGGCCGCGTCGCGCGTGCAGTTGCGAAGCGCGCCGCCCCGTTCGGCCTGCGCATGATGGCCTACGATCCCTTCATCCAGGAAACGCTGATGTACGACCATGGCGTGATCCCGGCGACGCTGAACGAGGTGCTGTCGCAATCGGACTTCGTCTCGATGCACGCCCCGGCAAGGCCCGAGGTGCATCACATGCTCACCGAGAAGCACTTCCGGCAGATGAAGAAAGGCTCGGTCTTCATCAATACCGGCCGCGGCGCCACCGTTGACGAGGAAAGCCTGATCAAGGCGCTCCAGGAGGGCTGGATTGCGCATGCCGCCCTCGACGTGCTGGAGAAGGAGCCGCCGTCGCACAACAATCCCATCCTCAGCATGGAGAACGTGACGCTGACCGCCCATGTCGCCTCGGCCTCGGCACGGTTCGACGAGGCGCGCAAGCGCCGGGTGGGCTACGAATTGTCACTGGTGCTTCAGGGCATGTGGCCGGTAAGCTGCGTCAATCCGTCGGTGCTGCAGAACACCGCGCTTCGCCGCTGGCAACCCGTCAGCATGGATCGCGGACCGAACAGCTAGGCGGCCGGCGCCAAGCGCGCCGGGAATCGGAACGGCCCTTCACCGGCGATCAACGCCGGGAAGGGAGACATCATAGGGAGGAACTGATGAGGAACGACATCACGCGTCGTGATGCCTTGGTGCTGGGCCTATCTGCTACGGCGCTCGCGGCAACCGGTGTTGCAGCGCACGCCCAATCCGCGATCAAGGCCGCGGACGTCCCCGCCCCAAAATTGCCGATCGAGAAGGGCGCGTCCTTGCGCATGCTGCGGCCGGTGCGCTTCGTCCAGGCCGACGAAGACGTATTCCGCGCCAACGCAGCCAAATTCACCAAGGAAACCGGGGTCGAGGTCAAGGTCGACTTCGTCGGCTGGGAAGACATCAACCAGCAGACCGCGGTGACCTCGAATTCCGGCGCCGGCCCCGACATCATCATCGGCTTCTCCGACGCGCCGCACATCTATGTTGACAAGCTGATCGAGCTGACCGACGTCGCCGACTATCTCGGCAAGAAGTATGGCGGCTGGCAGAACCTTGCGAAGGCCTACGGCAAAAAGGCCAAGAGCGATACCTGGATCGGGCTGCCGTTCGGGGCCACCGCCGGTCCCCTGATCTATCGCAAGTCCATCCTCAAATCCGTCGGGTTCGACAAGGCGCCGGACGATCATGCCGGGCTCCTGGACCTCTGCAAGAAGCTGCAGAAGGCCGGCAAGCCCGCTGGCTTTGCGCTGGGCAATGCCGTCGGCGACGGCAACGGCTTTGCGGACTGGATGATGTGGTCGCACAATGCCTCGCTGCTGGATGAGGAAGGCAATGTCACCATCAACAGCAAGGAGACCATCGCGGCGCTGAATTTCGTGAAGGAGCTCTACCCGACCTTCATCGCCGGTACGCCGTCCTGGAACGACGTCAGCAACAATCGCGCCTATTCCTCGCAGGAAATCGGGCTGACGGCGAACGGCGTCTCGCTGTATTTCTCCCTGAAGAACGATCCGGCGACCGCGGCGATCGCCGAGGATTCCGAACATCAGCTGCTGCCGAAGGGCCTTGCACCGATCTCACCGATGTCGGGACTGACGCTGAACGCCATGGTGTTCAAGCACAGCCAGTATCCGAACGCGGCGAAGGCCTTCCTGCAGTTCATGCTGGAGAAGGACCAGTACGAGCCGTGGCTCAACGCCAACAGCGGTTACTGGTCGCAACCGCTTGCGGCTTACGCCGATGCGGCGGTGTGGAAGGGCGATCCCAAGGTCGCGATCTTCAGGGACACCATGAACAGCACGTATTACGCCGGCTACAAGGGTCCGATTTCGACCGCCACAGGTGCGGTGCGTGCGGACTATGTGACGGTGCAGATGTTCGCCTCGGTCGCGACCGGTGCGGCGACGCCCGAAGCCGCGGCTGCGGAAGCGGAACAGCGCTGCAAGCGGTACTTCCGCAGGCAGAGGTAGCGCCGACGACAACGCGGCCGTCATTGCGAGGACCGACGCGACGAAGCAATCCAGACTGCAACTGCGGAGGCAGACTGGATTGCTTCCGCCTTCGCCAAGGCTACGGCGGACAAGTCGCTTCGCTCGCAATGACGGTGTGGTAACAGCCTAGAACAGGACAACGACCCGATGTCCGTGACCACCCTCTCCTCCCCCGTACTGGCGCACCGGCAGCAATCCTGGCTGGTGCGGCTGTTCGACTACAAGCCGTTCCTGATCGTGATGTGCCTCGCGCCTGCGATCGGGCTGCTCGCCGTCTTCCTCACCTACCCGCTCGGTCTCGGCATCTGGCTCGCCTTCACCGACACCACGATCGGCCGACGTGGCGTCTTCGTGGGCCTTGAGAATTTCCAGTATCTGCTCACCGATCCCCTCTGGTGGGGCGCGGTGTTCTACAGCGTGTTCTATACGGCGGTCGCGACCTTCGGAAAGTTCGCGCTCGGCTTCTGGCTCGCGCTGCTGCTCAACAACCATTTTCCGTTCAAGAGCCTGCTCCGCGCCATCGTGCTGCTGCCCTGGATCGTGCCGACGGTGCTCTCGGCGCTGGCGTTCTGGTGGATCTACGATCCGCAATTCTCGATCATCTCCTATTTGCTGGTCGACGTGCTGCATTGGCGCACCACCAACATCGACTTCCTCGGCGCGCCCTGGCCGGCGCGCTTCTCGCTAATCGCGGCGAATATCTGGCGCGGCATTCCCTTCGTCGCGATCTCGCTGCTCGCGGGCCTGCAGACCATTTCGCCCTCGCTCTACGAGGCCGCGATGCTCGACGGCGCCAGCGCCTGGCAGCGCTTCCGCTACATCACCTTCCCGATGATGATGCCGATCCTCGCCATCGTCATGACCTTCTCGATCATCTTCACCTTCACGGACTTCCAGCTCGTCTACGCCATCACCCGCGGCGGCCCGGTGAACTCGACCCATTTGCTGGCGACGCTCGCGTTCCAGCGCGGCATTGCCGGCGGCGAGCTCGGCGAAGGTGCCGCGATCGCGGTGTCGATGATCCCGTTCCTGGTGTTCGCGACGCTGTTCTCATATTTCGGCCTGGCGCGCCGCAAGTGGCAGCAGGGAGAGAGCAATGACTGATACCGTCGCCCAAACTGCCGTGGCCGACGCGAAGGCGGCGCCCGATACCATGGCCTGGGATTCCGGGCTGCGGCGGCTGATGATGATCTACCTGCCGCTCGGCTGCTTCGTGCTGATCCTGCTGTTTCCGTTCTACTGGATGGCGATCACGTCGTTCAAGCCGAACGCCGAGCTGATGAACTTCAAGGATCACAACCCGTTCTGGATCACCTCGCCGACGCTGGCGCACGTCAAGCACCTGCTGTTCGACACCGCCTATCCGCGCTGGCTGTGGACAACGATGATCGTTGCGATCGGCTCGACCACGCTGTCGCTGATCGCGAGCACGCTCGCCGCCTACGCCATCGAGCGGCTGCGCTTCCGCGGCAGTCCCTATGTCGGCCTCGGCATTTATCTCGCCTATCTCGTGCCACCGTCGATCCTGTTCATTCCGCTCGCCACCGTCGTGGTGCAGTTCGGCCTGTTCGACTCACCGATGGCGCTGATCCTGGTCTATCCGACCTTCCTGGTGCCGTTCTGCACCTGGCTCCTGATCGGCTATTTCAAGTCGATTCCCTACGAGCTCGAGGAATGCGCGCTGGTCGACGGCGCGACGCGCCTCCAGATCCTGCGTCGGATCACGCTGCCGCTGGCGGTGCCCGGGCTGATCTCGGCCGGCATCTTCTCCTTCACGCTGTCCTGGAACGAGTTCATCTACGCGCTCGCCTTCATCCAGAGCGGCGCCAACAAGACCGTGCCGGTCGCGATCCTGACCGAGCTCGTCACCGGCGACGTCTACCAGTGGGGCGCGCTGATGGCCGGCTCGCTGCTCGGCTCGCTGCCGGTTGCGATCTTCTATTCGCTGTTCGTCGATTACTACGTGTCCTCGCTGACCGGCGCGGTGAAGGAGTAACACGAGCTAAGCAAGCCGCTCCTTAAGGCGCGGCGTGGCCCAGTCGAGAAAAGATCGGAGCTTGAGCGGCTCGGGCTTGCGCTCCGCATAGACGATATGCACCGGCCATGGCGCCTGTTCGAATGGCTCCAGCATCAAAACGAGCTTTCCTGCGCGCCGTGCGGCTTCCATCTTGTACGACATGACGCGAGTGATGCCGGCACCCGCGATCGCGGCTTCGACCGCAGCCTCGGAGTCGCTCAAAGTCAATCTCGACCGGATCGGCACCGCTACTTCGCGGCCGTCGATGACGAACTTCCAGTTCCGCTGAGCCGCGAGGCTGTCGATACTGATACAGTCATGAGCAGCCAGATCGGCAGGCACCTTCGGTTGGCCGTGCTTGGCAACATAACCGGGACTCGCACAGAGCACGAACCGGACCGAGCCGACTCGGGTCGCGATCAGGTTGCTGTCCGGGAGGTTGCCGATGCGAACCGAAATGTCGATATTCTCCTCGGCCGTGTTGACAATGCGGTCGGTCAGGACGAGCCGCAGCGCGATGTCTGGAAAGGCATCCATGAATTCGAGCGCGATCGGCAACAGGTGCATGTGTCCGAGCCCCCAGGGCGACGTGACCGCGAGATCTCCTTTCGGAATCCTGTACTCGCCGGAGACCTCGCGCTCCGCGTCGTCTACCTGCCCGATAATGCGCTTGCAGGCTTCGATGTAGGATCGTCCGACATCGGTCAGCTTCATCTGGCGCGAGGATCGCTGAAATAGTTGGGCCTTCAACCGCGCCTCCAGCTCGGCGACCGTGCGGCTGACTGTCGCGACCGGCGTGTTGAGGCGCCGCGAAGCGGCTGAAAAGCTTCCTGTCTCAGTGACCGCGACGATCACCGACATTGCCTCCAACCGGTCCATCGGATACGCTTTCCATATCTTGAGAAGGTGCTTCTCAAGCATACCGTCTGCTCCCCACAGCGACAATCGGCTACGCGGTGGATATGCGCAAAGCCGCCGTGCGTTTTGAATGCCGTCGCCCGGCCGTCAATCGAGGACGCTATGGAGTTAGAGACCAGAGCCCTGCTGTCGCGCCGCAATTTCTGTCTCTGCTGCCTGAGCGGTGCGGCGATTGCCGCTACTAACGGTTGGCTTTCGCCGCGGCAGGCCTACGCTGAAGCGCGAGGCCTTGTCAGCCTGATCAAGGACAGTGCGGCGACATCGCCGATCACCACGCACAAACTCCGAGGCAACATAGCCGTGCTCGAAGGCTCCGGCGGAAATGTCGCGGTCCTGACCGGTCCCGACGGCAAGGTTTTAGTCGATGCCGGCATCCGCGTCTCGCGTCCCCAGCTCACCAAAGCGATGGCCGATCTCGGCGCCGATCCCGTCACCCATCTCGTCAACACCCACTGGCATTTCGATCACGCCGATGGCAACGAATGGCTCCATTCCGCTGGCGCCAGGATCATCGCGCAGGAGAACACGCGAAAGTACCTCCTCGAAGTTCAGCGCGTAGAGGACTGGGACTACAATTTCCTTCCGCTGGGACCAGGCGGCATCCCCAGCGACGTATTTTCCAGCTCCTATGAGCTCAGACTCAACGGAACCTCGATCGGCCTGAAATATTACGGGCCCGCGCATACCGACAGCGACATCTCCGTCACCTTTGCAGAAGCCAACGTCGTTCATGTCGGCGATACCTTCTGGAACGGCATCTATCCGTTCATCGATTACTCGACCGGCGGCAGCATCAACGGGATGATCGCGGCTTCCGAAGCCAATCTCGCAGCGACCGGACAGGATACGATCGTGATCTCCGGTCACGGCAAGCCGGTTGGCAACAGAGCCGAACTCCAGGCGTTTCGCGACATGCTGGTGACGATCCGCGACAACGTCGCCCGTCTCAAGAGCCAGGGACGAACGCGGGACGAAGCCGTGGCCGCCAAACCGACCGCGGCCTTCGATGCGATATGGGGGCAGTTCGTGATCGACCCCGGCTTCTTCACCCGGCTTGTCTACCAAGGCGTTTGAAGCCGCGGACGACTGACGTCCGCAAAGCCACCGATTCTGGACAGGGAGATCGACATGAAAAGTGCAGAGGTCATGCCGCCACAAACCCGTATCGATCGTCGTTGCCTGGTCGTTGGATTGTCCGGATTGGCCGTTGCCACTGCTTCACCGGATGCATCGGCGAAACCGCAGCGCGACAGCCGCGGCACCACCGGTTCTTATCCGGTCGTCTACCATCGAACCAAATCCGTCGACGGGATCAAGATCTTCTACCGCGAAGCGGGGCCCAAGGATGCACCGGTGGTGCTACTGCTCCACGGCTTTCCGACCTCCTCGCACATGTTTCGCAACCTGATCCCGGCTCTGGCGGACCGCTATCACGTGATCGCTCCCGACTACCCCGGCTACGGCCAGAGCGACATGCCACCGCGCACATCGTTCAAATACACCTTCGATCGCTTCGGCGAACTCGTTGACGGCCTGCTCGGCCAGCTCGGTGTCACCCGCTATGCGATGTACGTCATGGATTACGGCGCCCCGGTCGGCTGGCGGCTGGCGCTCAAGCATCCCGAGCGCGTCAGCGGCCTGATCGTGCAGAACGGCAACGCCTATGACGAAGGGCTGAAGGAGTTCTGGAATCCGATCAAGCAATACTGGGCCGACGGGTCCGATACCAGCCGACAGGCATTGATGAAGCTGGTCACGCTGGAAACGACGAAATTCCAGTACACCGACGGCATGTCGGACGTGAGTCGGATTTCACCCGACAATTGGGTACAAGATCAGGCGCTGCTCGACCGGCCCGGCAACAGCGATATCCAGATGGACCTGTTCTACGATTACCGGACCAATCTGCCGCTGTATCCCGCGGTGCAAGCCTACTTCCGCAAGCACAAGCCGCCGACGCTGATCGTCTGGGGCAAGAACGATTTCATCTTCCCGGCCGACGGCGCCCATCCCTACAAGCGCGACCTGCCGCAAGTGGAGTTTCACCTGATCAACACCGGTCATTTCGCGCTCGAGGACAGGTTCGACGAGATGGTTCCGCTGATCCGCGACTTCCTCGCCCGCAAGATCGCCTGATAACCTGGAAGGAACGAACATGAACGCGGCCCTCCACGTCGTGGCCGCTCTGGCGGTCTCCACAATGTTTGCGGCAGCCGCCGTCGCCCAAAGCGCCCGCGACGTGCGCGGGCCCTCTCCGCTAGTTGCCATCGACAAGCAGGCGCCCGCCCGCCTGATAGTCGATCCACCGCTGGCCGAACAACTGGCGCAGGGCCTCGTCTTCATCCAGTACACCACGGAAAATCTCCGGATCGTGCCGGTGTTCGGCAAGGGCGCGCTCGACGTGTCGCCGCGCATCGGTCACGTCCACATCACGGTCGATGATGCGCCCTGGCATTTTGTCGATGCCAGTGGCGAGACCGTGATCGTGGTCGGACTGCCTCCGGGCCCGCACAAGGTACTGTTCGAGTTGGCCGATCCCACGCACCGCGTGATCGACAGCAAGACCATCAGCTTCGAGATTCCGGCGCGCTCTCCGGCACCGCCGAAACAATAGCTGCTGCGGCGTTTGGCCCGCTTTCACAAAACTGCAACATGCGATCCGCATAAGGCGTCGTCCACTAACAGGAGACGCACATGCGCGCGACTTTTCTCAGCACCGTCGCAACGATCATTCTCACCGCGAGCACCGCGCTTGCACAGAACGAGGGTGAATTCCCGGCGAAGCTCGCCGGCCACGTGGTGATGCCGGCCGCAACGTTCATCGACGCGCCGGCTGACGCCCCTGCCGATCTCAAGACCTCGGGCAAGTACACCACCGGCAAGCGCGTCGACGCGCTCGGCACCGTGATGGGCAAGTCCTATGAGCGGGCGACCGGCGTCTCGCTGCCCTTCAAGGGCCAGCCGCTGCAGGGCCATTCCGGCATCAAGCACATGTCCGACGGCAGCTACTGGGTCATCACCGACAACGGCATGGGCGCGCGCGCCAACTCGCCGGATTCGATGCTGTACCTGAACCGCTACAAGATGGATTGGGCCAGCGGCAAGATCGAGCGCCAGGAAACCATCTTCCTGCACGATCCCGACAAGAAGGTGCCGTTCCGCATCGTGCATGAGGACACCCAGAAGCGTTATCTCACCGGCTCCGATTTCGACACCGAGGGTTTCCAGATCATCGGCGACACCTTCTGGATCGGCGACGAGTTCGGCCCCTATATCCTGAAGGCCGACAAATCAGGCAAGATCCTCGGCGTGTTCGAGACGGTTGCCGACGGCAAGCCGGTGCGCTCGCCGGACAACTGGGCCGTGGCGACGCCGGGCGCGCCGGGCGCGACCTACACCAACGTCAACCTCCGCCGCTCCAAGGGCTATGAGGGCTTTGCGTCGTCCAAGGACGGCAAGTTCCTCTACGGCCTGCTCGAGGGCCCGCTGTGGGACGCCGACAAGAAGGACTGGGAGAAGGTCGACGGCAAGGAAGCCTCCCGCATCCTCGAATTCGACGTCGCCGCCGAAAAGTTCACCGGCCGCTACTGGCAGTATGTGTTCGAGCAGAACGGCAACGCCATCGGCGACTTCAACATGATCGATCAGGCCTCCGGCCTCATCATCGAGCGCGACAACGGCGAAGGCACCGCCGACAAGGCCTGCCCGCAAGGCACCCGCGGCGAGAACTGCTTCCCCGACATCGCCAAGTTCAAGCGCGTCTACAAGATCGAGCTGACCGACGCCAATGTCGGCAAGCCCGTGCGCAAGATCGGCTATATCGACCTCATGAAGATCCAGGACCCCGACAAGAAGGCGCGCAAGCCGCTCAATGACGGCGTCTACACCCTCCCGTTCTTCACCATCGAGAACGTCGATCGCGTCGACGAGACCCACATCATCGTCGGCAACGACAACAACCTGCCGTTCTCGTCCAGCCGCGATCCCAACAAGGCCGACGACGACGAGTTCATGCTGCTCGAAGTCTCGGATTTCCTGAAGGCGAAGTAAGCCGACGCTCTCTCCTCTCCCTCTTCCCGTTCTTACGGGGAGAGGGCTGGGGTGAGGGGCTCCATCCACGAAGGCGGTGGGAGTGCGACTCGCGGAGAGTCCCCCTCACCCGGAATCCGCGCTTTCAGCGCGCATTCCGACCTCTCCCCGCACGCGGGGCGAGGTAGAAAGAGCGGGCTACCGCACGATAAAGTCCACCGGAACAGTAAAGCTCATCGAGCTGTTCTTGATCTCCGCCGGGATCGGCGGGAACGGCGAGGCCTGGTGGATCATCGACGTGGCCTTGGCATCGAACGCGGCAACGCCGGACGAAGCGATGCGGCTGGACGTGACCTGGCCGTTACGGCCGATCGTGAAACTCACCCGGACCAGCCCGCGCTGACCGTTGCCGCCGGACGGATAGGAGTGAAGGCGCATCAGATGCGCACGGACGCGCTGATTGTAACTCGCAACCAGCGATGCGACCGCGCCCGCGCTCATGGCGGACGCTGCAGGTGCCTCCCGCTCGGCGCGCGGTGGCGCACTGGTGCGAGGCGCGGGGGGCGCCTCTGACGGCTTCTTTGCCTCCGGACGAACTACTTTCGGCTTTTCGGGCGCCGGCTTTTCCTGCGGCACGATTTTCGCGGGCTCCGGCTTGGCCGGTGTCGGCTCGAGCTTCTGCTCCGGCGGCGCCACCACGTCGGGCTTCTCCTGCGGCGGTGTCGGCGCGATGGTCTCCTCGACCGCCTGCCGCTGCATCGGCTCCGGCGGTGAGGCATCGGCCTCCTTCATCACCGGCCCCGGCACGACGTCGTCCGGCGTCGCCTCGGGCGCCGACGTGATCGGCGCCATGTCGATCATGATCGCAGGCAGGGTGACGCCCTGCTCCGGTTGCGACCGCACCCAATTCATCGCGATCACCGCAGCGATGACATGCAACGCCACGATCACCGCGCCCGATGCACCCCAGCGCGCGGTTTCGCGCTCGCCGAGCGGTTCATGCAGGGCAAAAGCGCTCGCCGACATCAGCTGCGTCCGTCAAGGCCGACCAGGGCGACCTTGAGATAGCCGCCATTGCGCAAGGTGTTCATCACTTCCATCAGGTCGCCATAAGAGACAGCCTTGTCTGCGCGCAGATAGATGCGCTCGTCCTTGCGGCCCTTGGTGGCGGCATCGAGCGCCGTGACGAGGCCTTCGCGCGCCATTGTCTCCTCGCCGACGGCCACCGTGAGATCCGGCTTCACCGTCACGAAGGTGGGCTTGTCCGGCCGCGGCGCGGGCTCGGCGGCGGTGGCCGGCAGCTCGACGCCGATGTCGACGGTGGCAAGCGGGGCCGCCACCATGAAGATGATCAGCAGCACCAGCATCACGTCGATGAACGGCGTGACGTTAATCTCATGGGTGACGTCGAGATCGCCGGGGTCGCCGCGCCTCAGCGGCGATCCCCCGCGTGCGCCGAGTTTCGCGGCCATGGCCTACTCCGCCGCCCGCGCCAGGCGGAACTCTCTGTTGTCGCGCTGCCGGCTGACCAACAGCATGAGCTGCGCCGAGGCGTCGCCGAGCAGCACGCGGTAATTGGCGATGCCGCGGACGAGATGGTTGTAAATCACCACCGCCGGAATAGCCGCGACGAGTCCGAGCGCTGTCGCAAGCAGCGCCTCGGCGATGCCGGGCGCGACCACTGCAAGGCTCGTGGTGTGGCTCTCGGAGATGCCGATGAAGGAATTCATGATGCCCCAGACCGTGCCGAACAGCCCGACGAACGGCGCGGTGGCGCCGATGGTCGCGAGCACGCCGGTGCCGCGCGCGATCTGCCTGGACATCGCCGCCTCGACCCGTTCCAGCCGCAGCGCCACGCGCTCCTGGAGGCCGTCATCGACAATGCCGCCGGAGAGCTCCGCCTCCTTCGCGCAGGACTGGATGAGCTGGGCGACCGCATCATGCGCGTCGCCGGTCCGCTCCGCCGCCTCCGCCAGCTTCATCCTGCCCTCGAGCGCGCGCGTCCGCTGCACGGCGAGCGCGCTCTTGCGGCGCAGCTCGATGGTCTTGGCGAGCCACACCGTCCACGTCACCAGCGAAGCGACGGCGAGCCCGACCATCACCACCTTCACGATGATGTCGGCACCGAGGAACATGCCCCAGGGCGACAGATTGCGCGGCAACAGCGCTTCGTCGATCGCGAAGGCCGGGGCCGGCGCGAGCACCAGCCCAATTGTTAGGATCACATGCCGAAGCCCGAAATTGCTCTGCATCCTGATCTCCCGATCGGCAGAAGGAAATTATGCCACGCCCTGCGCCGCGATCCGGTCCGCCAGCTGACGGAACCGCACGAGCTGATCCGCCCGCAGCGCCCGGGTCTCGTCGCGACCGACAAAGACCTTGAACATGATGCCGCCGTCGGCATTGACGAAGGCGACGAAAGCCGAGGTCTTGCCCATGAAGGGACGCTCGACGAAGGCCAAGGCCGCGCAGCGCTCGTGGCGGAGGTGGCCGTGCAATCCCTTCGGCTGCATCAGGTTGAAATAGCCGCGGCCGACCTCGCCCGCCGGGACCGCGCCCGTGAACTCGAAGATCGCGTCATCCGTGTGCACGATGAGCGTGACCTCGCCCCACGCCGCGATGTCCTGCATGGCGGCGGCGAAATGCTCGCCGCCACCAACGCGCACCATGGACGACGGCAGCGCCTCGATCACCGCGCGCGGAGTGACCTTGCGCTCGCGCGCAACGTCCTCGATCACCGCGCCGGGATTGTCAGCCATATACGCCTTGAGATCGGCGAGATCGGTGCTCAGCATGTCCGGCTCCCTTTCGTGATCCGCCGCGATCTAGGCGGCCGCGTTCGTCTTGCGCTCGGTCATGATGACCTCGAACCCTTCGAACTTGGGATGGCCGAGATAGAGGCTTTCGCCGGTCTTGTTGTCGGCGCGCGCGTGAGCGCGACGGAATTCGTCCGACCGCGTCCAGGCCTCGAACGCCGCCTTGTCGACCCAGACCGTGTGCGAGGAATACAGCGTGTGGTCCTCAAGCAGCGGCCCCTTGAGCAGGTGGAATTCGACGAAGCCGGCCATGCTGCCGAGATAGGATTCGCGGGTGCGCCAGACGGTCTCGAAAGCAGCTTCCGAGCCGAGCTTCACCTGGAAACGATTCATGGCGATGAACATAAGATTTTTCTCCTGTCAGTCTTGTTGATCGGCGAATGCCGAGCGGATGTTTCAGAACGTGCCGAAGCCACGCTGGGACATCAGCGTGGCTCTGGCGGTCAATACGGCGTCCCGTTTGCTGTCGTCGGCGTACTCCTTAGATGCCGCCGAAGTGGTACTTCAGGCCTCCCTTGACCACGAGCCCGGGGCCGGCGCTCGCCCATTTCACGTCGTTTTGCGTATCGCCCGTGCTGCCGACCGGAATGGCGTAAGGCCGGTAGTACTGGTTGAGAAGATTTTCGACCGAGAAGTTCAGCGTGAGATCGGGCCGCGGCTGATACTGGGCGTAGAGGTTGACGAGATCGTACGACGTCGCCGGCGTATAGGTCGGCGGAATGTCGGTGTTCGCGATCACCGACGTCCACATCACCGAGAGGATCAGGGTCCGGTCCAGCAACCGCACGCCGGCGGTCGTCGTGACCTTCTGCGGCGGAACGCTGTACAGGCCAAATCCCGTCTGAAGGTTTTTGCCGTTCTGGTAACTGCCGGAGAGGCCGAAGAACCAGGTGTTCGCGTCGTACATCGCCTCGGCCTCGAGACCCTGGATGCGGGCGGACGCGACGTTCTGATATTGCAGGAACGGAAGCACGGTGATGGAGGGCGCCGGCGGCGGGCCGGTGGGGACCACCAGCGGATTTCCATAGGCGACCTGATCGATGAAGTCGGAGATGTCGTTGCGGAACACGTTGATCTTGCCGCGCAGCGTATCGCCCGCCGTGAACAGATCGTTCTTCTTGATGTTGAAGCCGATCTCCTTGTTCTTGCCGACCTCGGGCCGCAGATTCGGATTCGGGACGAAGCAGAAGGTCGAATCCGCGCCCGGACCCGGCGTGCCCGACGGACAGCGGAAGAACGAGTCGTTGACCGTCGCGCCCGAATGCGGACCGCTGACCAGCGTTTCCGTGATCGACGGCGCGCGATAACCTTCGGCGTAGCTGACATAGGGCGTCACGACCGCCGTGGGAACGAGCCCTACGGTGATCTTCGGCGACAAACGGTCGCCGCCGGACGACGAGGATGCCGAGGAGAGCTGATAATTGTCGTAACGAAGCGCGCCGATCACCTCGAGCATGGAGGTGTAATTGGCCTTCCACTGCACAAAACCGCCGGACACCGTGCGCTGACCGCCAGGCGTCGTCACTTCCGACGTGCCGGTCCTGTCCTGCGTCGACACCTTGTCCTGGAACGCGTCCAGTCCGTAGGTCACCGCGTGACGCCAGCTGCCGGTATCGAAGCGCGTGGTGTTGTACACGTCGACGCCGACCGTATCGAGCAGATATCCGCGGTTGCTGCCGATACAGCCGGACACGGCATTGCCGGGCACGCCGCCGCAGAAGACCGACGGCGTCGTGCTGGTATGCGCGGTCTTGACCTGGTCGTTCTCGGTGCGATTCCAGTAGACCTTCGCATCCCAGTCGAACCACTGGTCATCCGGCTGCGAATATTTCCAGCCGAGCGTCGTGGTGTAGTTCTTGACGTCGGACCTGTAGATCGACGTGCCGCTCAGGTTGTTGGCGCCGTTCGCATTGGTCGAGTTGGGATCGCCGGCACGGCGTGGCGGCTGACCCACGCTGTAGATGTCCTCCTGGAAGATGGTGCCGAGCTTGATCTCGTGCCCGTCGGCCGGGCGCACCGTCAGCTTGGCGATACCGCTGGTGAGCCGGTTGCCGGTATTGGCGACCTCGAAGCCAGTGCCGTCTTTGTAGCTCTCCTGCGTCGAATAGGTGCCGCCCGCGAACACGTCCACATTCGGATTGACGTGAACACCGCCGAAGGCCGAACCGAGCGCGCGTCCGTAATTGCTGCCAAGGATGGTCTTGACGTCGACGCCCCAGCGCTCGCCGGCACGCACGACGTCCTCGATATCCTTGGTGCGGAACGACGCCACGCCGCCGATCGCACCTGAGCCGTAGATGTTGGCGGTCGGACCACGAACGATGTCGATGCCGCTGATCAGCTCGGGGTTGAGAAAGAACGAGCCGTTGGCGAAATGGCCCGTGCGCTGATAGTTCTGCCGCGCGCCGTCGACGACGACGGCGACCCGGCCGAAATCCTGCAGGCCGCGGATATTGATCGAGGTCGACGGCTCGTCACCGCGGTTCTGAACCCATACGCCCGGCACATTATAGATGAGATCGCCGACCGTGCTGGCCTGGCGACTTTGGATCTGCGACGACGTCACGACGCTGACCGGTGCGAGCGCATCGACCGCGCGCTCTTCGGTCTTGGACGCCGCGGCCGTGATGGTGTCGAGCGCCTGGACGCCGACGATCGCCTGCGCGCGCGCATCCCACACGCTGGTGCTGGCCTGCTGCGGCTGAACAGCTTGCGGCTTGGCCGGATTGCGCTTGGCCTGCTTGGGCTTCGCCGGCTTGGATGATTGCGCGGTTTGATCTGCGGTCTGCGCAAAGCTGCTCACCGGCGACACCGCCGCAATTGAAACCACCGACGCGCCCAAAATCAGCGCGCGCGAATACCTAGCCCCGTCAGCCATACACCCAACCCAATCATGATATGTCTTGTTTGGCTGGCGTGCGCTCGCGCGGCGAGCGACTGGCTGGCTATTCTCTGGTGCAGGCCCCCCGGCCCGCATTGTTCCATTTGGTTACGTGGCAACACCCTGACGGTCAATGTCATCGGGTTGCAGTTTATATCGATTGTAAATTGCCGCCGTTGGAATGCGCCTGATGCCGCTTATACAAACAAGACGCATCTGAAATCTCGAAAGCGCATCACACCTACCATGTCAGCAACGTCCGGAGACAATAGCGGCGATGCGGCAGGGCCGACACAAAGCCCTTCTGCAACAACGAGAAGTTTGACCATACGCGGGAGCCGGATCGACAGCCGCGAGCTGTTTGCGGCGGAGCGCGAGATCATCATCGCGCATGGCGAGGACGCCTATCGCCTTCGCCTGACCTCGCAGAACAAGCTGATCCTGACGAAGTAACCTGCAATGACATTTTGTCGCACCCTCGCAAACCTCATGTTCACCGGCACCATCGCGCTCGCCTCGACCGCGCACGCCGCCGGTATCACGGTGCATGATGCGCGCAATCGCGATGTCGCCGTTGCCGACTTCGCCCGCACGGTCTCGATCGGCGGCGCCATCACCGAGATCCTCTATGCGCTCGGGCTGGAGAGCCGCCTGGTCGGCGTCGACACCACGAGCCTCTATCCGGCGGCGGCGCTGCACGACAAACCCAATGTCGGCTACATGCGCCAGATTTCGGCCGAGGGCGTGCTGGGCCTCAACCCGACCCTGATCCTGGCGATCCAGGGATCGGGCCCGCGCGAGACCATGGACCTCCTGGAGACGGCGAAGGTGCCGCTGGTGCTGGTGCCCGAGACCTTCTCGGAGGAAGGCCTGATCGAGAAGATCAAGCTGGTCGGCCATGCCATGGGCGTCGATGCGCGCGCCGAATGCCTGAGCACCGCAGTGGCTACGGATCTTGCGCAGCTGCGCGCACTGCGTGCCAAGGTCACGAAGCCGGTCCGCGTGATGTTCGTGATGTCGCTCCTGAACGGACGGGCGATGGTCGCCGGTCACAAGACCGCCGCCGACGAGATCATCCAGCTTGCAGGCGCCACCAACGCGGTCGAGGATTACGACGGCTACAAGAACATCGGCGACGAGGCGATCGTCGCGGCAAAACCCGACGTCGTGCTGTCGATCGAGCGCGGCAAGGATTCACTGCAGGCCGACGCGGTCTACGCCCATCCCGGCTTCGCCCTGACGCCGGTCGCGGCCAACAAGAGCTTCATCACGATGGACGGGCTCTATCTGCTCGGCTTCGGCCCGCGCACGGCCGCGGCGGCCCGCGATCTCTCCGTCAAACTCTATCCGGCATTGGCTAACGGCGGCGCCTTCACGTCGGCTCTGTCGGCGGCGAACTGCCGGCAATGAGCGTGGCGATCGGGACGGACTCGCGGAGCCCGCGGCGCGCGGGCGCAGGACGGCGATTTACGTCGGTTGCCATTCCCCTGCTCCTGGTGATCCTCGCGGCCACCGCCATCGTCGCGCTGACCGTGGGCGCAGCCGGCATTCCCCTCTCCCGCCTGCCCGCTGCGCTCGGCCTTGCCGGCAACTCCGCCGCCGATGCCATGACGGCGCGCGACCAGCTCGTGCTGTGGTCGATCCGGATTCCCCGGATCGCGGCGACCGCGATGGTCGGCGGCCTGCTCGCCGCGGCCGGCGCCATCATGCAAGGACTGTTTCGTAACCCGCTCGCCGATCCCGCGCTGGTCGGCGTCTCCAGCGGCGGCGCGCTCGCGGCGGCAAGCGCGATCGTGTTCACGGACTCGCGCTTCGGCGAGACGCTGCGTTTCCTTCAAACCGAGCTGTTGCCGCTCGCGGCCTTCGCGGGCTCGCTGGCCACGACCGCGATCCTTTACGGCATCTCCAGCCGCGCGGGGCGGACCTCGATCGCGATCTTCCTGCTCGCCGGCGTCGCCATCACCGCCATCACTAATGCCGGCATCGGGCTTCTGGTGTTCATCGCCGACGACCGCCAGCTTCGCGACATTACATTCTGGCTGCTGGGGTCGATGAGCGGCGCGACCTGGACCAAGGCCGCCGTGCTCGCGCCGATCCTCATCATCGGGCTCGGCGCCTGCGCGTATATTGCGCGCGGCCTCGACCTGCTGGTGCTCGGCGAGGCCGACGCGTTTCACGGCGGCGTCGACGTCGAGCGCCTCAAGCGGATCTCGATCGTCATGGTCTCCGCCATGACCGGGGTCGCGGTGTCGATCAGCGGCGTCATCGGCTTCGTCGGCATCGTCGTACCGCATCTGCTCCGTCTCGTTATTGGACCTGCGCATCGCCTGCTGCTGCCGGCCTCGGTGCTGCTCGGCGCGATCCTGATGGTCGGCGCCGACACGCTGGCGCGCACGATCGTGGCGCCCGCGGAGATGCCGATCGGCATCTTGACCGCCGCGGTCGGCGCGCCTGTCTTCCTCGGCATCCTGCTGCGCCAGCGCGGGCTCGCCTCGCTATGAGCGCCGTGATCGAGGCGCGATCTCTCAGCAAGCGCGCCGGCCGCGCCACGCTGCTCGATGGCGTCGGCCTGTCGGTTGAAGCCGGCGAGATGGTCGCGATCATCGGCCCGAACGGCGCCGGCAAGTCGACGCTGCTGCGGCTGCTCTCCGGCGATCTCCGCCCGAGCGAGGGCGAGGTGCACCTGAAGCAGCGCGACATCAGCAGTTATACGCCGCGCGAGCTTGCCGCGCGCCGCGCGATGCTGTCCCAGCACATCAACGTCACCTTCCCGTTCACGGTCGAGGAGATCGTGCTGATGGGTGCGGGCGACCGCAGCCTGCGCGATGCCGTGTCGCTCGTCGACGCCGCGCTGGACGAGGTTGGCCTCGCACATTTCCGCGCACGGCAATTGCCGACGCTATCGGGCGGCGAGCAGCAGCGCACCCATTTCGCCCGCGTTCTGGTGCAGCTCGCCTGCGGCGAATCGGAACACGGTCCGGGGCTCCTGTTGCTGGACGAGCCGACATCGAGCCTCGATCTGCGTCACCAGATCGACCTCGTCGAAGCCGCGCGCCGCCGCGCCGCAGGCGGCACGGCTGTCATCGCGATCCTGCACGACCTCAACCTCGCGATCCGCTTCGCCGACCGGCTGATCGTCCTGAACGGCGGCAGGCTCGCCGCCGACGGCCCGCGTGCCGATGTCGTTACACGGGAGACCATCCGCGACATCTTCGAGATCGACGCCGTCGTCCATCAGGCCGACGACGGCGTGCCCTACGTGCTGCCGCAATCGATGCGGCCGGCGGCGCGAGCCGAACTGCCTCCGCGGTGAAGCTGCGCTCCCTCGCCCCGCTTGCGGGGAGAGGGTTGGGGTGAGGGGGAGTCTCCGCGGGGACGGTGAAAGTTGAATTCGCGGAGAGTCCCCCTCACCCGGATTGCATCTTCGATGCAATCCGACCTCTCCCCGCAAGCGGGGCGAGGTAAGAGGGCGTCACGCCTCAGGCTCCTAACCCGCCGGCACGATCACCATGCCCTTGTCCTTGGGCCAGCGGACGCGCCAGGCGAACTTGATCTCCTTGATCTCGCCGGGTTTTGCGTCGAACGCCCATTCCAGCACGCCGCGCTTGTCGCGCAGATTGGTGGTCGTGGGCGGCGTGGTCGAGGACAGCATCTCGACGCCAATATCCTCGTTCTCGCTGACCGGAAGCTGATCCTCGATCGCGATGCGGATCGGGAAGTCGTGCCCGTTGCGGACGACGGTGCGGAACGAACGCGTGTCGGTCTTGGAGGACGAGATCACGCCGGCCGTGCCTTCGTTCTGCCTGATGACGGTGCGCTCGATCTTGATCTTGTCGTCGGCGCCGAAGCCGAGCCGGATCGCGTCGTTCCGCGCGGCGGTCGAAAATTTGCTGCGACCGACGAACGTGCCGTCGCGGAAGATCGCGACCTTACCGGGCAGCAGATTGGTATCCTCGGCAAGCTTGAATGACGCCTCGAGGTAAGCGGTGGGATCCGCGACCGGGGCGGCGCGGATGGCGAGGTCGGGCGTCACTGTCATGGAGGAGATGAGCAGGCTCTTGGCGCCCTCATTGGCGCCAAGACTGACGCGGCCGCTGATCTGATACACGGCCTGGAAATCACCGATCTCGGCGTTGGCCTGCTGCTCGTCCGCGCGCTCACGCAGTTCGGGCTCCGCCGCTTTCGCCATCGCCGGAGATTGCGCCTGCCGCGTCATCGGCTGCGCGGGCATCGCCATGTCCGACGCCGCGCCCAATGCCAGCGGCTTCGGCAGTTGCGGATACCTCACCACCAGCGAATTCAGCTCCGGCGCGCTACCGCCGCGGCTGACGCGAACGGTGGAAACGCCGAGGCTGACATTCGACCAGTCTTCGCCGGTCGACTGTGTAACCTCGGCGCGGCGAACCAGCTCGAGCTGCGGCTTGCGGTCCTTGGCACCGGTGTCGAGCCGGGCGTCATACAGCGGCAGCCAGCGCGCATTGCGGACTGCATAAGTCACCCGCAACGTCGCCTTCGTCGCGGCGGCGGAAGCGACATCGATGCGAACCTCGAGCTTGCTCGGCGGCTTGGCCGAACGCTCCGCTTCAAGTTGCGCGAGCTGCCGATCGATCTCGCGCTGCTTTCGCGTGGCGTCGCGGATCGCTGTGTCGGCGGTCGCGATCTCCTCGGCGACCGCGGTAAAGGCTGCGCGCCATTCGGTGATCGGCCGAGCCTCCCCCTTCTCGCCAAGGCCGGCGGGAGAAGCCTCGGCAAAGTGCTGCGCGAATTTGCGCCGGGCGTTGGCCGCGTCGATGTCGCCTTGCAGATCGGCGCGCTGATCCTTCAACGCCTCGATGCGCTTATCGAGCTCGGGCAGATTCGCGGGTTGTGCCGCGCGCGGCGGCCGCGCGTCGATGGTCCCGATGGTCAGTTTTGCGCCCGCCTCGCCCTCGACACGGAGGGAGGACGGATCGAGCGAGAGCGGAAAGTCCTTGGCGACCAGCGTGCTGTCGCCGGAGGCGAGGTCCAGCGCGATGATACGGGTGACGGTGGCGCCGTCCGGATAGACCGTGACGGTGTCGATGGCCGATGTGGCGTCCACATCGGCGGCCCATGATGGCGACGCGGCCGCCATGGTCACCAGAACCAGGCTCGTCGTTGCCAAACATCTTGCGGTGATGCGCATAAAGTCCCTCCTGCCGTATCGCCGCGCCGCCAGCCGGACGCGTGCGATCGAATGCCTCGCCAACATGGTTGGACGCGGCAGGGAAGGAACTGGTTCGATTGGGGTTTCCTTGGGGCGCCGCCGCGGCCGCACCAAGGCCGCGGAACGTGTCGTCGACTCGCGGCGAAGCCGTTAAACCTAGGTCCTTAAACCGGGGTGGGCGAACCCTGGCCGAAGATGCGGCGGAGCAGATCGGTCACGTTGCGGGCGCCGGCCTTCTTCAGGATGCCTGCGCGGTAGCCTTCGACCGTCCGCGCACTCAGATGTATGCGCCGGGCGATCTCCTTGTTGGTCAGGCCGGCAGCAAGGTGCTCGAGCACATCGACTTCGCGCCCGGTCAGGGGCTCGCAGCCGGGCAGCCAGCGTTGCCGGTTTGAACCCGGCTGCGCGAACTCGTCGATGGCAGCATCGATCCGGTCGACGATGTCGCGGGTGCGGAACGGCTTCTCGATGAAGTCGGCCGCGCCGCTCTTGATCGCGTCGACCGCCATGGCGATGCTGCCGTTCGCCGAGGTCACCAGAACCGGCGCCATGCAGTTCTCCTCGCGCAGGCGCTTGAGCACGTCGAGGGCGGAACGATCCGGCGGCATCTCCAGCAGCACGCAGGCCGGCATCCGCGCCTTTGCTTCCGAGAGCAGCGACGCGCCGTCGGCAAAGCAGATTACGTCATAAGCGCTCTGTTGAAGCGCCATTGAAAGTTGTTCGCGGGAGGCCGCGTCAGTTTCAATGACGAATACCTCACCCTTGGAAAGCATGTTTCCCGGCATCATCCCGATCCAGCAATGTCTTGGTCAAATGGCCCGAGACGGCAGCGGGGCTTCGTCGCGCCGCGTCGTCACACGCACGGCATTCACGCCCGTGCTTCGGTTTCCCTTATGTATGTTCCATCCTGTTCCCGGATTTGACGGATCGGGACAGAAACTTTACATTTCGGGACATCTGCGGGAATGGCTGACAGGAACGGGTCGCATGACCGACCTCATGCGCAGCGCAGGCTTGAGCTACTACCCGGATGTCGCCCGGTCGGTCGGACTCGACCCCAAACAGATGATGCGCAAGGTCAGGCTGCCGCTGGCCGTGCTCGACAAGCCCGATACCCCCATTGCCGTGACCAGCCTGCGCCGGCTGCTCGAATTGTCGGCAGAGGCATCGGGTGCCGAAGATTTCGGCTTGCGGCTCGCCGAGCGTGGCGGGCTCACCAATTTCGGCGCGGTCGGTTTGATCGTGCGCGAACAGGCGACCGTCAGCGAGGCGATCGAAGCGTTCTCGCGCTTCATCCACGTTCATCACGACGGCATGAAGCTTGAGGTCACGCGCGACAAGCAGACCGTGACGGTCACGCTGCATCTGCGCGGCCGGCAGCCGACCGCGCCGCGCCAGTCGATCGACATGGCGCTCGGCAGCGTCCACCGCATCATCCAGTCGCTGTTCAGCAGCGATTGGCGGCCGCTCGAGGTGCATCTGCATTATCCGCCGCCACACGACCGCAAGCGCTACCGCGATTTCTTCGGTTGCCGCGTTACCTTCAATGCCGATGACGATGCGATCCTGTTGTCGGCGCATGACATGGAGCGGCGGATCCCGAGCGCGCATCCGCTGATCGCGAGCTATTTGCGCAAACGGATCGAGGCGATCGAGACGCGGCCGGCAAGCTGGGAGGAGAAGGTCGACGAGGTGGTACGCATCCTGCTCGCAAGCGGCGACTGCACGGTCGAGCGCGTGGCGGAGCATCTCGCCTGCACCCGCCGCACCATCCATCGGCACCTCGCCGCATCAGGCACCAGCTTCTCGGCGATCCTCGACGCGCAGCGCGCCGATCTCGTGACCCAGCTGATCGACGACCCCGGCCGGCCGCTGGCCGACATCGCCACCCAGCTCGGCTTCTCCGCGCAGAGCGCGATGGCGCGCTGGTTCCGTGGCCGCTTCGGCTGCACCATCACCGCATGGCGCAAGGGCGTGCGGCCGCTGGCCAAACGCCCCGGCGTTCCCTCGGCGTCCACGGCCTAGGCTCAGCGTGCCGGAGCGGGCACGCCCATGATGGCAAGGGCGCGCCGGGGGCTGCCGGCGAGCAGCGGCCCGAACGCAATCGCAAAGCCGAGGAACGCGACGACCCACCCGCAGGCGGCGATGTGCAGCAGGATATCGCCATGCGCAGGCAACACCACGGCAGCGACCCGCGCCAGCGCCGCGACGATGATCGCAGCGTAAATCCCCTGCGTCGCGGGCGAGGCCGTCAACGCCTGTCCGGTATGCCCGAGGCTCGCGCGCGTCATCACCGCAAGCGTCATGGTTCCGGCCGCGCCAGCCATCCAGGCGTGAATTCCCGCGCTCGGCGGCAGCGCCCCGAAGACAGCCAGGGCATGCAGCAGGAAGCCCAGCGGCACGAAGACATAACCGACATGGAGGATCAGCAGCAGCCGCTCGCGCGTGGTGCGATCGCCAGCCCAGCGCGCGAACCGCACCAAATGAAGCACACCGACGAGCGCCATCACCGCGCCGGTGATCATGTTCAGCGGCGCCACGATCCATGCGATCAGCGCGAGCGCGCTCAATCCGATCACCGCGCCGTCAAAACGCCCGAACGGCACCGGCAGGCGACCGGGATTGAACTTGACCAGCCAGTTGCGGGTGAAGCTCGGGATGATGCGGCCGCCGATCAGCGAGATCAGCAGCACGACCACGCCGATGCCGACGCGGATGCTGACATCGGCCGCGCCCTCGAAGTGCGCTTCGAGATGGAAGGCGACGTTACCGGCGAGCAGCACCAGCACGAGCACCACCACCGGCAGATTGCGCCAATTGCCGCCCGCGATGATCTCGCGCGTGGCCGCAGCAACAACCAATGCCAGGAAGGCGGCATCGACGACGAGCGCGAACGCCCAACCGATATCGGCGGACAGGGTCACTGCAAAACGTCCGGCCAGCCAGACGACCAGCAGCGCGCCCAGCGACGTCCCCTGGATCGGCAGCCGCCCGGTCCAGTTCGGGATCGCCGTGAACAGGAATCCCGTGATCACCGCCGGCAGGAAGCCATAGAGCATTTCGTGGACGTGCCAGTCGCGCGGCGCAAACGCGGAACTGACCGACAATTCGCCGTAGAACATCGGCAGCCACGCCAGGATCGACAGCCCCGCCTGGATCGCGGCGAGCAGGAAAAACGGCCGAAAGCTGTTCGCAAACAGCGGCCAGCCCTCAAAGTTACGGGATCGGGCGCCAGCCATGGGGGCAACTCCTGTGAATTCGGACGGTCACTTGGATCGTCATTTGGAAAAATACTGCCGTCCGGCCGGCCCGTTTTGCGCTATCGCAAACTGCCTGACGAATACAGGTGCCATCACACTCCCTGATGCCAAGGAGGCAGAATGGCCAAGGTCGACACATCGCTGGTTGCGCATTTGCCGCTGTTTTCAGGCGTCAAGCCGGACGACCTCGAGGAAATCCTGCGCGAGGCCCGCTCGGCGCGGTACCCCAGGAACACCGCCATTTTCGAGCAGGGCGCCGACGCGCAATCGTTCTTCCTGCTGCTGCACGGCCACGTCCGCGCGGCCAAGACCACCCCGACCGGCGAGCAGATCGTGGTGCGCTACGTCGCCCCCGGCGAGACCTTCGGGCTCGCGATGGCGATTGGAGCCGCGCACTATCCGGCGACCGCGATGGCGGTCGACGACAGCGTGGTGCTGATCTGGCCGAATTCGGCCTGGCCGCGGCTGATCGAGCGGTTTCCGGCGATTGCCGCCAACACGCTGCAAACCGTCGGCGCGCGGCTGCAGGAGAGCCACACCCGCATCCTCGAAATGTCGACCCAGCAGGTCGAGCAGCGCGTTGCGCATGCGCTGCTGCGGCTCGCAAAACAGTCCGGCAAGAAGCTCGACCACGGCATCGAGATCGACTTCCCGATCAGCCGCCAGGACATCGCGCAGATGACCGGCACCACGCTGCACACCGTCAGCCGCATCCTGAGCGGCTGGGAGAGCCAGGGCCTCGTCGAGAGTGGCCGCCAGCGCATCATCCTGCGCGATCCGCACAAGATAGTCGTACTGGCGGAGCGTACGGCGGACGGCAATTCTGCGTAAGATAGGGGTGAGGGCGCTCCCGCTTACGGCGCAAGCCCGCCCTCACCCGGGAATCCGCACGCGACCCGTGCGAACTCCAACCCGCCTCACGCCGGCACGCATTCGCACAGCGCAGCGAGGAATTTGTCGCGATCGATGCCATGCTCGCGGCAGGCGTCTTCCACGGTATGGAAGGTCGCGATCGGACAGCCGACGCAAGCCATCCTGAAGGCGAGGAACACGCGGATCGTGTGCGGCGCCGTACGCATGATGTCATCGACCAGATCGTCGGATCGGAAGGGCATGGACAACTCCGTTCCGAAGTGACGATAGCGGGGTGGGTCCGAGCTTCTTTGTTGAAGCGCAAGCTGGTGGTTGCTTCTCCCTCTCCCCGCAAGCCGCAGGGCTATCGCATATGAGAAAACGTGGCGGGAAGCTCGCCTGCGGCCATCCTTCGAGACGCCCGCCTCCGGCGGGCCCTCAGGATGAGGACGGAGTACGTGGCCGCTATTTCGACAGGCAAAGCTGCTGCTCAGCCTTATCCTGAAGAGACCGCGGAGCGGTCGTCTCGAAGGACGAGGCGCTCGCTCAGACCCCGCCAAGCTCATATGCAAAATTCCCTGCCGTAGGCGGCGCGAGGTGAATTACACCGCCCTGCTGTGCAACTGCTTCGCCGGGTCCAGATGAGCATCGAACGCCGCGGCGACGCTGCGGACCAGAAAGCGCGAGTCGCTTGCGACCGCGAGACGGTCGCCGTCGAGCCTGACGATGCCGTCCGAGATCAACGGCTTCAGGCGCGCGGCCGACTTCAGCATCGCTTCGGGTTCCGCACCATGGCGCGCACAGATGTCGCCGAGATCGGCGCTGAACTCGCACATGATGCGTTCGATGATGTCGGCGCGGAGCCGGTCGTCGTCGGTGAGCCCGTAGCCCTTCGCGGTGGCGAGGCGGCCGGCGGCGACGCTCTGGGCGTAGGCGCCGATCTGCACCTGGTTCTGCACATAGCCCTGCGGCAGATGCCCGATCGCGCTCGCGCCGAAACCAAGCAGGACTTCGCCCTTGTCGGTGGTGTAGCCTTGGAAATTGCGCCGCAGCGTCCGTTCCTCGAAGGCCACGGCCATCGCGTCGTCGGGGCGCGCGAAATGGTCGAGCCCGATCTGGACGTAGCCGGCCTCCTTCAACGCATTGGCGATCGCGCAGGCCTGGTCATGACGCGCGAGGCCGTCGGGCAGCACGGCCTCGTTGATCATGCGCTGGTGCTTCTTGAAGTCAGGCACGTGCGCATAGCCGAACACCGAGAAACGATCGGGCCCGAGCTCGAGGCTGCGCCGAACAGTGTCCAGGCAGGACGCGACGGTCTGGTGCGGCAGCCCATAGATGAGGTCGAAGTTGATCCCGTTGATGCCGGCGCGATGCAGCCTATCGACGACGGAGGCCGTCTGCTCATAGCTCTGCACGCGATTGATCGCGCGCTGCACGACCGGATCGAAGCTCTGCACGCCCAGGCTGGCGCGGTTGACGCCGGAGAGCCGCATGGCCTCCACCATCTCGGCAGTCAATGTGCGGGGATCGATCTCGACCGCTATCTCGGCCGAGGGCAGCACGAAGAACGAATGGCGCATCGCCGCCATCAACTCGGCAAAAGCCTCCGGCGCCATGATGGTCGGCGTGCCGCCGCCGAAATGGATGTGCTCGACCTTGATGCGGCGGCCGATGGTCTCAGACACCTGCGCGATCTCGCTGCGCAGCGTCCGCTGATAGGATGCGATCAGCCCGTCGCGGCGAACGATCTGGGTATGGCAGCCGCAATACCAGCACATCTCGCGGCAGAACGGCACGTGCAGATAGAGTGACGCGCTGGCGCCTGCCGGGAGCCCGGCGAGCCATTCGGCATAAGTATCCGGGCCGACCGCCGGCGAAAAATGCGGCGCGGTCGGATAGCTCGTGTACCGCGGCAATCTCTCTTCGCCGTAGCTCGCTGCGAGATCGGTCCTCATATCTTACCCATTCGTAAATCGATGCCGCGCGGTGGCGCGGCAAATCCCGGATGGCATTGGATGACCCGTTTTCGGGCGAACCACCTTGCGCTCGCTCAAAGTCCGAGCGCCGGATCGGAGCCAAGATCACGTTCAATCATGACTCACTGGAGATAGGCCATGGCGTCGCTCGCGCTCGATCTCGTTCTCTGGCTCACCGGCGTTCGCGGTCATATCCCGCGCTTCGACGATTTTCGTCCCGTCCCCGCGGCACCCTCCGTCGGCGCAGGTTATCTCGTGCGGGTGCTGGCGATCACGGCCGCCATCTTTGCTGCGCTGTCGCTCGCGGTCTGGGGCACGGTCTGGATTGCGATTCAGCTTCTCTGATCGATAACCAAACATTCACAGTCGAGCGTCGTTGAACATGCGAACGATTTGCCGCTGGCGCAACTGGCGCCGCGCGACGTCGTGCGCTTCGCACGGCCGATACGCGCTTCGGCAAACCTCTTAAGGATTTTACCGGAGGCGAATTCGGCAAAAGCTTGTCGCAGCGCAAACACTCTTGCCGTAACAGGCGCAGACTGCATCCGTCATCAAAACCCTTTCAGATGAAGGATGCTTCCGATGTTCACCCGCAGAGCCGCATTGATCAGCGCCGCCGCGACCGCCCTGATGCTCGCGACACCCACGTTCGCCGCCGGCGACCTCAAGCTGCCGCGACAGAAGGTCGAGCTGGTCGCCCCGCCCTTCGTGCACGCGCACGAGCAAGCGACGACGCAGGGGCCCAAGATCGTCGAGTTCAAGCTCAACATCGAGGAGAAGAAGGTCGTCATCGACGACAAGGGCACCACGTTCCAGGCCATGACCTTCAACGGCTCGATGCCGGGCCCGCTGATGGTCGTGCATGAAGGCGACTACGTCGAGGTGACGCTGGTCAATCCCGCGACCAACACCATGCCGCACAACATCGACTTCCACTCCGCGACCGGCGCCCTCGGCGGCGCTGAGCTCACGCTGGTCAATCCCGGCGAGCAGGTCGTGCTGCGCTGGAAGGCAACGCGGACCGGCGTGTTCGTCTATCACTGCGCCCCGGGCGGCCCGATGATCCCCTGGCATGTCGTCTCCGGCATGAACGGCGCGGTGTTGGTGCTGCCGCGCGACGGTCTGAATGACGGCAAGGGCCACGCGCTGAAATACGACAAGGTCTACTATGTCGGCGAGCAGGACATGTATGTGCCGCGCGACGAGAAGGGCAACTTCAAGTCCTATGATTCGCCGGGCGAAGCCTTCACCGAGACCGAAGAGGTGATGAAGAAGCTGATACCCTCCCACGTCGTGTTCAACGGCAAGGTCGGTGCGCTCACCGGCAAGAACGCGCTGACGGCCAAGGTCGGCGAGAACGTGCTGATCGTGCATTCGCAGGCCAATCGCGACAGCCGTCCGCACCTGATCGGTGGCCATGGCGACTATGTCTGGGAGACCGGAAAATTCTCCAACGCGCCGGAGACCGGGCTCGAGACCTGGTTCATCCGCGGCGGCTCGGCGGGCGCTGCGCTCTACAAGTTCCTGCAGCCCGGCATCTACGCCTATGTCACGCATAATCTGATCGAGGCAGCCGACCTCGGCGCCACCGCGCACTTCAAGGTCGAAGGCAAGTGGAACGACGATCTGATGACCCAGGTGAAGGCGCCCGCGGAGATACCGGCTCCCAACACCAATTAGACGCGACAGGGGGCCGGTCATCGCCGGCCCCTTCCTTCTTCGGGGGACGACCATGCTGATCGCATTCAAGCTGAAACTGCTGCTCGCCTGCGCCGCAGGGCTCGCAGGGCCGATCGCGGTGGCGCCGCTGGTCTCGGACATGGCGGTCCATCGCGCGGCGACGGAGCCTGCCATCGTCAGGGTCGCGCCGGGCAATCTCTCCTATCGCGAGGCCGGCGATTTCACCCGCGCGGGGCTGCAGGCCGAAGTGCCGCTGCGCGCGATGCGCTTCAACCGGCCGCTGCAGATCATGCGGCACCAGGTCTCGTCATCCGACTATCAGCTTTGCGTGCAGGATAGCGCGTGCCGCGCGCTCGATCGCGGCGTCGCGATTGCGTCCGATCGTCCCGCGGTCCAGGTGAGCTGGCACGATGCGCAGGCCTATGCGGGCTGGCTGTCGCGCAAGACCGGCCACACCTATCGCCTGCCGAGCGACGCGGAATGGGCCTTTGCGGCCGGCTCCCGGTTCAGGGACGACGGCGCGCCTGTGGACGCAGACGATCCTTCAAAGCGCTGGATCAGCCGTTACGAGCGTGAATCCGAGCGCGACCTCTCCGACACGACGGCCTATCCGTTCGGCAAGTTCGGCACCAACGAGCACGGTATCGAAGATCTCGCCGGCAATGTCTGGGAATGGACCTCGACCTGCTTCGTGCGCTCGCGGATCGACGCAGCCGGCAATGCCGGCCGCCCCACCGTGAATTGCGGCGTGCGCGTCGCCGAGGGTGCGCACCGCGCCTACGTCACCGACTTCATCCGCGACGCCCGCGCCGGTGGCTGCGCACAGGGCGTGCCGCCCGCCAATCTCGGTTTCCGCCTGGTGCGCGAGGAGCCGTCATGGGTCGCAAGCGTGTCGGCGCGGTGGGGCAAGGTGTGGGCGGCAAGGTCGTAGGTATCGCCGAGTAGCCCGGATGGAGCGCAGCGCAATCCGGGATCGGACCATCCACGAGCACCCCGGATTTCGCTACGCTCCATCCGGGCTACGGCGCATCACATCGTTCGCGCGAACATGCGAAATCCGGGCGCGCCGATGATCGCCTCGAACGCGGGATCGCGCTTCTCTTCGGCGAAGACAAATCCTGCCTTGGCGTAGGCGCGTTCGGCCGGCTGATTGCCGATCAGGAACGATATCGTCGCGCGGGCAAATCCGGCCGCTCGTCCCTTATCCAGTGCGTGCGCAAGCAACGCCTGCACGAGGCCGCGACCGCCATAGGCGGGATCGGTCGCGACGTGCTCGATCATCCAGTCGCCCTCGCCACCCTGAACCCAGCAGGCGCGCGTGTAGGTGCCGCGTCGGCGGATGGCTTCCAGCTCCGGCGCGGCCAGCCCGGTCGCGGCACCGACCTCCTCGATGGCTCGCCAGGCCGCAGGTCCCGTGCCGGCCGCCGGCAGTGCGCACAACGCGGCAGCAGGCTTGCCATCGATCTCGGCGATCAGGAATTGCGAGACATGCCACATCGACACCGCGTGTGCGGTCGTGATGCGCGCGATGAAATCGCGGCACTGTGCCTGGGGCCAGCCGAGCGTGACGTCGAACCAACCGCGCGGCCGATAGCCGCGCTGCGACGACAGGATGGTTTGTGCGATGAAATCGGCGTCTTCGGGACGCGCAGACCGTATCGTCATGCGCGCCCCCGTTGCGACGACCTTACGTGTTCTTCAGCGCGACGCGGAATTCGGCCTCGGTCTTGGCCTTGACCTCGTCGAGCGAGACGCCGTCGGCGAGCTCGATCAGCGCCATGCCGCCGTCGCCATGCTTGTCGATGGTGAAGACGGCGAGATCGGTGACGACCATGTCGACCACGCGCTCGCCGGTCAGCGGCAGATTGCACTTCTTCAGCAGCTTCGAGCCGTCCTTGGCCGAATGCTCCATCACGACGACGACGCGCTTGACGCCGGCGACGAGATCCATCGCGCCGCCCATGCCCTTGACCATCTTGCCGGGGATCATCCAATTGGCGAGATCGCCGTTCTGGGCCACCTGCATGGCGCCGAGGATCGACAGGTCCATGTGGCCGCCGCGGATCATCCCGAACGAATCCGCGCTCGAGAAATACGAGGTCGACGGCAGCTCGCTCACGGTCTGCTTGCCGGCATTGATGAGGTCGGCATCCACCTCGTCCTCATAGGGGAACGGGCCCATGCCGAGCATGCCGTTCTCGCTCTGGAGGCTGACATCGACGCCAACGGGGATGAAGTTCGAGACCAGCGTCGGGATGCCGATGCCGAGATTGACGTAGTAGCCGTCGCGCAGTTCCTTGGCGGCGCGCGCAGCCATCTGTTCACGGGTCCAGGCCATCTTAGTCTCCTGATCTCAAGCTGCCGTGCGCGGGCGGGTGTTGCGGAATTCGATGCGCTTCTTGGCCGTGCCGACCTCGACGATGCGCTTCACGAAGATGCCGGGCGTGTGGATGTGGTCGGGATTGAGTTCACCGGCCGGAACCAGATGCTCGACCTCGGCGACCGTGATCTTGGCGGCGGTCGCCATCATCGGATTAAAGTTACGCGCGGTCTTGCGGTAGATGAGGTTGCCGGCGGTGTCGCCCTTCCAGGCGTGCACGATGGCGAGGTCGGCGAACAGGCCGCGCTCCATCAGGTACTTCTCGCCGTCGAACTCCTTCACTTCCTTGCCTTCGGCGATCAGCGTGCCGACGCCGGTCTTGGTGTAGAAGGCCGGGATACCGGCGCCGCCGGCGCGGATGCGCTCGGCCAGCGTGCCCTGCGGATTGAATTCGAGTTCCAGCTCGCCGGCCAGGAATTGCTGGGCGAACAGCTTGTTCTCGCCGACATAGGACGAGATCATCTTCTTGATCTGGCGGGTTTCGAGCAGGCGGCTGAGGCCGATACCGTCGACGCCGGCATTGTTGGAGACGACCGTCAGGCCCTTGACGCCGGACTCGCGGATTGCGTCCGACAGCTCCTCGGCGATGCCGCAGAGGCCGAAGCCGCCCGACATGATCATCATGTTGTCTTTCAGAACGCCTTCGAGAGCCGACTTGGCGTCGGGATAGACCTTGTTCATGCAAATAACCTTCGGGTGAACCTTCGGCTGGCAGGCGTCGCGCCTCATTGGCGGCGATTATTAGGCGAAATCGTCCAAAGCCGTCAATGATACGGGGTTCTCCGTTCCGTCCTCCGGTGATAGAAGCTGCCCACGCCGTGGGCAGACCCGTCCGCGGCCTTGAAAGCGACAAGAAAACCCATCAAGTTGCGGGGGTTGGGCGTGGGCACGCAGGTTTCCGGTCCGCCCTTCTGGCTCCCGCGACCAACCCGATCAGGACATGCCATTGACCATGGCCCAAGGAATGAAGCGCCTCGGGACGCCGATCGCGGCGCTGCTCGGCCTCGCGCTGATCGCCCTGATCGCGACCTCCTGGCTCATCAACCGCGACGCGCTGCGCAAGGCGGTGGAAACGCAGATCCGCGACGTCACCGGGCTCGAGCTCAGCGTGGCAGGCAGCATCGACATTTCGCTGCTGCCGGCGAGCTACATTTCCTTCCATGACGTCGGCCTGAAGGGCGGCGGCACCAGCGATCCCGCGCTCCATGTCGACGTGCTCACCGCCAATCTCCGGCTGCTGCCGCTGCTGCTGCAGCGGTTCGAGATCGCCGACCTGACCCTGCTGCGGCCGCGCATCCATGTCAGCCTGAAGCAGGATGGCGAAAGCAACTGGACGCCCTTCATCCAGACCATTGCGCGCACCATGAAGCCGGGCGCCGAGAACCAGGTGTCGTTCTCCGAGATCAGGATCCAGGACGGTGTGCTCAATTACGAGGACGCCACCACCCACGCCGCCGAGAAGTTCGAGGACATCGACCTGTCGCTGGCCTGGCCCTCGATCTCGCGGTCCTTCGCCGCGACCGGACAATTCGACTGGCGCGGCGAGCGCGTCGACGGCTCGATCAGCTTCGCCGATTTCGTCGCCGCCCTCTCCGGCGACCGCTCCGGGCTGAAGGCGCGGATCGCCAGCGCCCCGCTCAAGCTCGCCTTCGACGGCAGCGTCGCCAACCGCACCAGCCCGATGATGGAAGGCACGCTCACCATCGACAGCCCGTCCTTGCGCAATGCGCTGCGCTGGACCGGTCAGCCGCAGCCCGGCAGCGGCGGCTTCGGCCGCTTCGCGCTGAAGGCGCGCGCCAATGTCGTCGGCGCCTCGATCGCGCTCACCAACGTCAATGTCGAGCTCGACGGCAACACCGCCGAGGGCGTGATGACCTACGCCAATAACGGCCGGCAGACGCTGCAAGCGACGCTTGCCGCCGACGCGCTCGACTTCACACCTTATATCTCGACCTTCCGCCTGCTCGCCAGCGGCGCCCGCGACTGGAACAGGCAGCTGTTCGATCTCAACGGGCTTTCGACCACCGACCTCGACATGCGCCTGTCGGCAGCCAGGCTGACAGTCGGGTCGTCGAAGCTCGGCCGCACCGCGATCGGCGCCAATCTGCGCAACGGCACGCTGGCGCTCTCGGTCGGCGAAGCCCAGGTCTATGGCGGCATCGCCAAGGGCTCGTTCGGGATCGCGCGCTCCGACACCGTCGCCGACGTCAAGGCGCAATTCCAGTTCACCGATGTCGATCTCCAGGCCTGCGCCTCCGAATTGTTCGGCCTCAACAAGCTGTCCGGCCGCGGCAACATCAACGTCTCGCTGCTGGCCTCCGGCTCCAGCCCGTTCGGCCTCGTGCAGTCGCTCGACGGCACTGCCACCGTGACCGGGCACGACGGTGCGATCTCGGGCTTCAACGCCGAGCAGCTCCTGAAGCGGCTGGAGCGGCGGCCGCTGTCGGGTGGCGGCAATTTCCGCAACGGCTCGACCCCTTATGACACTCTCACCGTCGCGGTGAAGTTCTCCGATGGGATCGCCACTGCCGAGGACATCCGCATCGAGGGGCCGGCTGCGAAGATCACGCTGACGGGCACTGCCTCGGTGCCGACGCGCGAATACGACATGAAGGGCGTGGCGAGCCTCAACACGACGTCCGGCTTTCAATTGCCCTTCATGGTGCAGGGTCCCTGGGACGATCCCCTGATCTTCCCCGACCCCGAAAGCCTGATCCGCCAGTCGCCTGCGGCGTCCCCCTTCCTGGACCTCCTGAAGCGGCGCATCACCGGCGAGAAGCACCCTGCACCGACAGATTCGCCGACGGCCGAGAACGCCAAGGGCAACGCGAAGTCCAACTGAGGACGGCGATCGTCCGGCGCTGCCGGACCATCGCGAATTGATCCGGCCGAATTGATGCGGCGATTGGATCGATGCGCGGATTAAGCATCTCCGCTGGCCCGACACCCCACGACCTATGTCTGACAAGATGCCGCTAGATCGGCTGACGGCCATGCGCTAGTGTTTTATACGACCGGTTAAAAACACCGGCCGTTTGAGGGAGAAAAACGTGAGATCCAAGGTTATTGGCGCAGTTTCATTGGCGGTCGCTGCGGTTGGGCTTTTTGCGGCCACTGCACCCGCCTTTGCGCAGCAGAAAACGATCACGGTCTGGTGGGGCAAGGGCTTCTATCGGTCCGAAGACGACGCGCTGATCGAGACGATCAAGAAGTTCGAAGCCAAGACCGGCATCAAGGTCGAATTGTCGCAGTACGCGATCCAGGACATGATTCCGAAGACGGTCGCCGCGCTCGATGCCGGCACCGTGCCCGATGTCGCCTATTCCGATTCCTACGACGTGCAGGCGCAGGGCAAGTGGGCCTATGAGGGCAAGCTCGAGGACCTCACGGACGTCATGGAGCCGATCAAGGGCCGGTTCGTGCAGAACACGCTGGACGCGTCGATCCTCTATAACGACGTCACCAAGAAGAAGGCCTATTACGGCTTCCCGCTGAAGCAGCAGAGCATGCATGTCGAGATCTGGAACGACATGCTGGAGAAGGCCGGCTTCAAGCTGAGCGACATCCCGACCGACTGGGCGGGCTACTGGACGTTCTGGTGCGACAAGGTGCAGCCGGGTATCCGTAAAGCCACCGGCCAGCGCATCTACGGCGTCGGCCAGCCGATGGGCGTGGAATCCACCGACGCCTTCCAGTCGTTCTACACCTTCATGGACGCCTACCACGTCAAGCTGGTCGACGACGACGGCAAGCTCCTGGTCGACGATCCCAAGGTGCGCGAGAATCTGATCAGCGCGCTGAAGGATTACACCGACACCTATATCAAGGGCTGCACGCCGCCCTCTTCCACAACCTGGAAGGACCCCGACAACAACGTCGCCTTCCACAACAAGACCATCGTGATGACCCACAACTTCACGATCTCGATCGCGGCGAAGTGGTTCGAGGACTCGCAGAACCAGGCTCTCACGCAGGAGCAGCGCGACGCCGGCAAGAAGGCCTATGAGCAGGACATCGTCACGGCGTCCTTCCCGAAGGCGCCCGACGGTTCGACCATCCGCTACCGCTCCGACGTCAAGACCGGGCTGGTGTTCACCGCGGCCAAGAACAAGGCCGAGGCCAAGCAGTTCATCAGCTTCCTGCTCCAGGAAGAAAATGTTCGCCCCTATATCGAGGGCGCGCTCGGCCGCTGGTTCCCGGTGACCAAAGAAAGCCAGGCCAGCCCGTTCTGGCAGGCCGACAAGCACCGCAAGGCGGTCTACGCCCAGTTCACCGGCGGCACCGCCGCGTTCGACTTCACCAAGAACTGGAAGTTCACGATCCTCAACAACGAGAACGTCTGGGCCAAGGCGATGAACCGGGTCGTCAGCGAAAAGGTCCCGGTCGACAAGGCCGTCGACGAGCTGATCGTCCGCATCAAGCAGGTTGCAGGCTAAATCTTCTTTCTTCCTCTCCCCGCTGGCGCGGGGAGAGGCGAAACGCTAATACCGGCCGCCTCGTGCGGCCGGAAGTCCTTTCAAAGAGTCCTGAAGAATGGCGATTACGCTCTCTGGCGATCAGTCGATGCCCGCTCCGCCCTTGTCGTCGCGGCTGACCCCGGCGCAGGTCTGGGGCATCGTGCTGCTCGCGCCCTATCTGCTCGTCTTCCTCGCCTTCGTCGTATATCCCGTCTGCTACGGGCTGTGGCTGGCGCGGGCCCCGTCGAATTATGTCGCGCTGTTTCACGATCCGATCTTCGCGCGCGCCGCGGTCAACACGCTCATCTTCCTGGTCATCGGCATCAACATCAAGATGCTGATCGCGTTGTTCCTGTCCGGCTTCTTCGCGCAGCAGCGCACCTGGATCAAATGGCTCTCGGTGATCTTCATCCTGCCCTGGGCGGTGCCGTCGATCCCGACCATCCTGTCGGTGCGCTTCATGTTCAATCCCGAATGGGGCGTGGTCAACCACCTCATCTTCTCCCTCACCGGCGATGACGGCCCGAACTGGCTGAACGACCCCGCCGTGGCGCTGAGCATGGCGATCGGCGTGCACATCTGGAAATCACTGCCGTTCTGGACGCTGATCCTGATCACCGGACGCCTTGCGATCGCGCACGATCTGTTCGAGGCCGCCGAGGTCGATGGTGCGAGCTGGTGGCAGAAATTCCGCTACATCACCTGGCCGTCGATGCAGACGCTCTACATCACCTGCACACTGCTCTCGATGATCTGGACGCTCGGCGATTTCAACAGCGTCTATCTGCTCACCGGCGGTGGCCCGGCTGACCTCACGCACGTGCTGGCGACGCTCGGTATCCGCTATCTCCGGCTCGACCAGCTCTCGCTCGCGATGGCCTCCATCGTCTGCGCGATGCCGTTCGTCCTGCCGCTCGTGTACTTTATGATGAAACGGTTGTCGCGATGAAGCTTCCCGGCGTAAGCGAATTTTCCTGGCGCGACGTCGCGATCGAAGCGCGGCTGCTGCTGATCGGTATTCCTGTCTTCCTGTGGACGATGATTCCGATCTACCACATGTTCCTGTTCGCGATCTCCCCGAAGGAGGACGCGTTCTCGGGCAAGCTGTGGCCGGATCATCCGACGCTCCACAACTTCGAGATCGTGTTCAAGCAACAGCACTACTTCCTGCGCGACTTCTACATCCAGTTCTGGAACTCGACGGTGATCGCAGTCTCCGTCGGCGTGCTGACGCTGTTCATCGCCACCGCCGCGGCGTTCGCGATCTCGCGATTGAAGGTGCCGGGCGGCCGCACCGTGTTGAACCTCGCGCTCTTCACCTATTTCATCCCCGCGGCGTTCCTCGCCGTGCCGATGTACCGCACCATGGGCAATTACGGCCTGCTCAACAATCACTGGTCGCTGATCCTGGCCATGGTGACGATTGCCAGCCCCTACGCGATCTGGGTGCTCAAGCAGGCCTCCGACAAGCTGCCTGTCGAGCTGGATGAAGCCGCGGTGATGGACGGCGCCACGACGCTCCAGATCTTCCGCCTGGTCTACCTGCCGCTGATGATGCCCTCGCTGGTCGCGATCGGCACCTATGCGGTGCTGCTCGCCTGGAACGAATATCTCTACGCGTTCCTGCTTCTGTCCAACGACCGCGAGATCACCCTCCCCGTCGCGCTCGGCAACTTCCTCGCTGCCGACGATTCGCCCTGGGAGCTGTTGATGACCACCGGCTTCATTTACGCGCTGCCGCCGGCCGCGGTCTACTACGCCTTCCGCCGCTACATGGTGGGCGGGCTCACGGCAGGCGCAGTGAAGTCCTGACAATCGAGAGCCTCGTTCCGATGGAATCGGAACGGGGCTCTCGATTCTTGTTTTGACGCGTTTTCCTTACGCGAACCGGTATCCACTTCGCTCGAAATCGCTCCCGGACGCATCGCGTCGCCGCAAGCAGGGCGTTCGAGCGACGACGTGGACAATTGCGGGTTGTCCACGCCTGCTCTAACCTCGCAGCCCTGTCACGGGGCACGTCACCATGCGCGGCAACGACGCGATCCATCTCGGCCTGATGCTGCTGGCGTTCGCGGCGTCCTATCTGGTGCCGTTCGAGCTACTGCTGCTGGCCTATGTCGTGCTTGGCCCGGCGCACTACTTCACCGAGATCTCGTGGCTGCACGATCGCAGCTATTATCTGCCCCACCGCGGGATCGCGGCGGTCCTCGCGATCATCGCCGTGGTCGCGGCGCTGATCGACAACGCCTCATGGTTCGGCCTTGCGAAGTGGGGCGCGCTGGTCGTCTGCGCCATGCTGGCAGCCACGACCTCCGCGATCGAGAGCATGCTGCTGTTCATGGTGGCGATCGTCCTGTCCGCGATCATGTATTCGAGCGGATCGTCGCTTGCGGTCATCGGCATCCTGATTCCGACCCTGATCCACGTCTCGCTGTTCACGCTGGTCTTCATGGTGCTCGGCGCGCACCGGTCGGGCAGCCGCGTGCAGGCTGCGCTGGTGGCCGTCTATGTGCTTGCGGTCGCCACGATCCTGTTGCTGCCGCCAACGGCCGAAATCCGGATCTCGAGCTTTGCCCGGGTCGGACAGGACTATTTCGGCAATGTCGGTCCAGCGCTGGGCCGGCTGTTCGGAGTCCCCGGCCTCGTCCTCGACACCCGGCTGACGAGCCTGCTCGCTTTCGTCTATACCTACCACTAGCTCAACTGGTTCATCAAAGCCGACGTCATCCGCTGGACTGAGGTGCCCAAACGGCGGCTGGCGGCGATGGCCGCCGCAAGCGCCGCCTCCACCGCGCTGTACTTCTACGACTACGCTTTCGGCTTCACCTTCCTGCTGGCGCTGAGCCTGATCCACATCCTGCTCGAGTTTCCGCTCGACAGCCTCGCGCTGCGGCAGCTCGGTGCCGCGATGCAGGGCGCGGTGCGCGCGCGATACGTGGGGCCCATCTCGGCCTCCGCGACGCGGTCGCGTTCTACGGGCACCAAGGCCGCGAAACGCGCAACCCGGTCACGCTGATCATCTCTCCGCGCTCTTGCGTCGATACGTGACCAGCAGGGCGATCGTCGAGCCGATGAAGTAGCCGGCGGTCGCGCCCGAGATGGCGCGGCCGGCGACGATCGCCAGCGCGCGATCGCCCGCATCGATCGCCGAGATCACGCCGACCGCATATTGCGAGGCGAAGACAATCAGGTTGCGGACCAGACCAAATGGGCTGCCCGGACGGATGATCTGCCCGGTCATGTGATCGACGTCGAACGGGCGCGGCGTCAGCACGCCAAGCGGCAGCAGCACCAGCGCGGCCGCGATCCATGCGACCAGCGGCCAAACGCTGTCTTGGTGGCCGAAGCCGAGCCGCGAAATCCCCCAGACGATGAACACGACCGGCACGATCAGCGCGCGCCAGATCGGCGTCGTGCGCGGCTGCATCGCCTGAACGCCCTGCCACACCAGAAAAGCGAGCAGCATCCAGACCCAGACCGGCGTGTGGATCAGGATCTGGTAGGCGAATGTCATGATTGCTCCTCGCCTACAGCGGCGCCGCGCTCTCGCCCTGCGAGTTCGAGAGTTTCGAGGCAAGCGAGGCGATGACGATAACCACCGCGATCAGGGCGATCACCAGCGTGCAGATCGCGTTGATCTCGGGCTTCACGCCGAGCCGCACCTCCGAGTAGATCCGGATCGGCAGCGTCGCCGAGCCGGGGCCGGTGGTGAAACTCGCGATCACGAGATCGTCGAGCGACAGCGTGAAGGCCAGCATCCAGCCCGCCACGATCGCGGGCGCGATCAGCGGCAGCGTCACGGCGACGAAGGCGCGAGCCGGGTTGCAGCCGAGATCCATCGCCGCCTCCTCCAGCGAACGGTCGAGCGAGCCGAGGCGGGACTGCACGACCACCGCGACGAAGCACATCGTCAGCGTGGTGTGGGCGATCGTCACCGTCCAGAAGCCGCGCTCGGCGTTGAGCGCGACGAACAGCAGCAGCAGCGACAATCCGGTGATCACCTCCGGCATCACCAGCGGCGCGTAGAGCATGCCCGAGAACAGCGTGCGGCCGCGAAAGCGCTCGCCGCGCGACAGCGCAACGGCTGCGAGCGTGCCGAGCAGCGTGGCGATGGTCGCTGAGGAGACCGCGACCCGCAGGCTCATCCAGGCCGCCTCGATCATGGCGCGGTCATTGAAGAACTCGTGGTACCAGCGCAGCGACCAGCCGCCCCACACCGTCACCAGCCGCGAGGCATTGAAGGAGTAGATGACGAGGATGAGGATCGGCAGATAGAGGAATGCCAGGCCCAATGCGAGCGAGGCGATGTTGAAGCGGGACAGGCGGGAGACCTCGCGCATCGCTTCAGCGCCCCTGTTCCAGCTGCCGCTTCTGCAGCCGCTCGTACAGCAGCAGCGGCACCAGCAGCACCACCAGCAGCACGATCGCCGCAGCGGAGGCCACCGGCCAGTCCTTGTTGGTGAAGAATTCGAGCCACAGGGTCTGGCCGATCATCAGCGAATTGGAGCCGGCCAGAAGGTCCGGGATCACGAACTCGCCCACGATGGGGATGAAGCACAGCAGCACGCCCGCGCCGACGCCGGGCAGCGACAGCGGAAAGGTGATGAGCCAGAACACCTGCCAGGGCGGCGCGCCGAGATCAGAGGCCGCCTCCTCCAGCACCGGCTCCATTTTCGCGAGCGTGGCGTAGAGCGGCAGGATCATGAACGGCAGATAGGAATAGACAATGCCGATATACATCGCGGTGTCGGTCGAGAGCCACACCACCGGCTGGCTGACCAGATGCAGCGCGAGCAGGATCTGGTTCAGCAGGCCGTCATGCTGGAGGATGTTGATCCAGGCATAGATGCGGATCAGGAACGAGGTCCAGAACGGCACGATCACCAGCACCATCGCCACCGCTTGCCAGCGCTTCGGCAACCGCGCCATGCCGTAGGCGATGGGATAGCCGATCACGAGCAACAGCGCAGTCGCGGTGACGGCGACGGTGAGGCTGCGCACATAGGCGAACACGTAGATGTCGTCTGAGGCGAGCAGCTTGAAATTGTCGATCGACAGCGCAGCGAACGCTGCCTTGAGCGCCTCCCATCCCGCCATCAGGTCGAACACCGGCTCGTAGGGCGGCTGCGCGATCGCCGTCTGCGACAGGCTGATCTTGAGCACGAAGCCGAACGGCACCAGGAAGAACAGCAGCATCCAGACGTAGGGCGCGATCGCGGCAAAGCGCGCGGGTCTTGCGAAGATGCGGCGCGAGCTCATGATTGCAGCACCACGCAGTCGTCGGGCGTGAACCAGGCGACGACACGCTGGTTCAGGCTGTAGGCGTCGACGTCGAGGCGCGCGCTGTTGGGGACCGACGCCTGCACGATTCCGCCGGCATCGAGCTTCACCTTGTAGGTGGTGGTGCCGCCGAGATAGCAGATGTCGGCGACCACGCCGTCCAGGCTGTTGATCGCCGTCTCACGACCAGCCTCGCTCACCGGCCCGCGGCGCGAGAGCTTGACCTTCTCGGGGCGGATCGCGACCGACAATTTTCCCGCGCCGACGCCTTCGCGCGGCTCGGCCACCACCAGCGCACCCGCATCGCGCGTGCCGATGATCAGACGATGGCCGTCGCGCAATTTGGACTCGCCGTCGAACAGATTGATGTCGCCGACGAACTCCGCGATCCAGCGCGAGCGCGGCGCTTCATAGAGCTCGCGGGGGCTCGCGATCTGGGCGAGCTTGCCGGCCCTCATCACGCCGATCCGGCTCGCCATTGTCATGGCTTCCTCCTGATCGTGGGTGACGATGATAAAAGTCATGCCGAGCCGGCGCTGCAGCTCCATCAGCTCGCCCTGCGTGCTCTCGCGCAGCTTCTTGTCCAGCGCGGCCAGCGGCTCGTCGAGCAGCAGAAGCTGCGGCCGGCGCGCCAATGCACGCGCCAGCGCCACGCGCTGACGCTGACCGCCGGAGAGCTGGTCGGGCCTGCGTTTCTCCAGCCCCTCGAGCTTCACCAGCGCAATCATTTCCGCCACGCGCGTGGCGATGTCGGCGCGCGCCATGCCGGCCCGCTTCAGGCCGAAGGCGATGTTGTCGCGCACGGAGAGATGCGGAAACAGCGCGTAGTTCTGGAACATCATGTTGATCGGCCGCTCATGCGGCAGCGCCTGCGCGATGTCCCGGCTGCCGAGCAGGATGCGCCCCTCGTCCGGCGCCTCGAACCCGGCGAGCATGCGCAGCAGCGTGGTCTTGCCGCAGCCGCTGGGCCCGAGCAGCGCGAAGAACTCGCCGGCCTTGATGTCGAGCGACACGCCGTCCACGGCCCGGAACGTCCCGAACGTCTTGGCGACGCCCTCGATGCGCAGCAGCGGCTGCCCCGCCGCAGGAAGCGCATCCGCGCCGGCGTCTATCTTGGGCAATTCGTCCGTCATGGTCCCTGCCAACCCCGATTCCGCCGCACGCTAGCGGCCGATCGTCCCCAGCTCAACCGGTTCGGGGCGCGTCGTTCACATCACATTCGCCATGAACGCGGCCAGCGCGTCACTGTCCGCCGCGGGTATCGTCAGGCCGAGCTTGGAACGCCGCCACAAGATATCCTCGGGAAAACGGGCCCATTCCCGGGTCATCAGATAGCGCACTTCGGCGCCGGTCAGTTCGGGACCGAAGGCGGGGCCGAGCTCGTCGCGGGCCTTCGCCTCGCCGAGCACGGCCGGCAAGCGCGAGCCATAGGCCGCGACCAGACGCTGAGCCTGCGTCTCCGACAGAAAGCGCCAGCGGTCGCGGGCGAGGTCGACTTCGGTGTCGAAACGATCCCAGGCAAAATCTCCGCCGGGCAGCGCGGCGCCGGCGGTCCAGGGCGGCGACATCGGATAGAACGGCGTCAGCTTCGTCACGGCCCGCTCGGCGCGCAGGCGCGCGGTGGTGACGTCGCCGCCGAACATCGTGATCAGCGGCGCCTTGCGCCGGCGCGCGTGGAACAGCGTCGTCCCGTCGCGCCGCCGCACGGACGCCAGCGTCAGGTTGACGCCGGAGACCGCGCGCACCACGTCGGTGGGCGCGACGCGCTCGCGGAAATAGCGGCTGGCGGCCTCGCAGAGATAGCTGACGTCAGCCCCAGGCATCGCCACGATCGCGGGATCACCGGTGAAATCACGAGTGACCGTACCGATCAGCGTAAAATCGCGCTCAAAGGGACTCGCGAAGATCAGCCGCCCGTCGCTGTTCTGGAAGACGTAGACGTTGTCGGACTCGAACAGCCGCGGCACGATGATCTGGCTCATCTGCATGGCCGCCATGGTGGGCTGCGGCTGGCGCAGCACGGTCTCTGCGACGATCGACGTCCAGCCGCCGGTGGCATTGGCCAGCGCCCGGGCCGTGACCACGCGGCGATGGCCACGATCGACCACCGCGAGGCGCCATGTGTCGGTTCGATCGGCGCGGACACAGCGCGCCCCGGTCCGGATCGCAGCGCCACGTTCGGCGGCGTCCAGCGCCGTCAGCACCACCAGGCGGGAATCATCGACGACGCAGTCCGAATATTCGAAAGCCGTTCCAAACGGGCGCTTCAGCGCGTTGCCGACCGGATGATGCGTGATGTCGAGGGTCGTCGCGGCAGGCAGGCCGCTCCGACCGGTGAGGCCGTCATAGAGGTACAAGCCGGCGCGCAGCAGCCAGGGTGGACGCTCCTCGGAATGGGCCGGGATCACGAAGCGCATCGGCCGGACCAGATGCGGCGCGATGGCAAGCCACGTCCGGCGCTCGGCCAAAGCCCGGCGCACCCGCCAAAAACCGCGGCGTTCCAGCACCGACAGATCGCCATGGATCAGCCGCGGCGTCGCGGATGACGCCGCGCCGCCGAGATCGCCCTGCTCCAGCAGAATGACCCGCAGGCCGCGGCCGGCCGCATCGCGGGCGAGGCTGACACCGTTCAGGCCGCCGCCGATGATCGCAAGGTCGTAATCCGCCATGAAGCCGTCGAATGGGAGCTAGCGCCCGCCATCACTAGAGCCATTTCCATTCCGATGAAATCGGAACGAGGCTTTGGATTCTTGTTTTGACGCGTTTTCTTTGCGCGAACCGGTATCCGCTTGGCTCGATAACGCTCTAGCCGGTCTTGAGCGCAAGCTCCATGGTCTCGGCGCGGCCGACGAGGCCGGCATATTTGCCGATCGGCAGCGGCTTGCCGAGCAGGTAGCCCTGCACGCCGTCGCAGCCCTCCTTGGCAAGAAAGACGAGCTGATCGAGGGTCTCGACGCCCTCGGCGATGATCGACATTTCGAGGCCGTGGCCGAGATCGATCACGGCGCGGACGATAGCCGCCGATTGCGGGTTGCGGCCGAGATTCATGATGAAGGCGCGGTCGATCTTGATCTTGTCGAACGGGAACGCCTGGAGATAGCTCAGCGAAGAGTAACCGCTGCCGAAATCATCCATGGAGATGCGCACGCCGAGCGCCTTCAGCCGGCGCAGCAATGCAAGACCCCGATCAAAGTCCTCGATGAGCACGCCCTCGGTGATTTCCAGCTCGAGCCGGCCGGGTGCGAGGCCCGTCTCGATCAGGATTGAATGGACCAGCCCGACCACGTCGCCGTGCATGAACTGCGCCGGCGACAAATTGACCGCGACCTGGAGCGGCTTCGGCCAGGACGCCGCCTCGCGGCAGGCCTCGCGCAGGATCCACTCGCCCATCTCGACGATCAGGCCGCTCTCCTCCGCGATCGGGATGAACTCGGCCGGCGAGACTTGGCCGCGCACCGGATGCTGCCAGCGCGCCAGCGCTTCGAAGCCGATAATCTCGCTCTCGGCGACGCTGTGGCGCGCGATGCCCTGCGGCTGGAACGCGAGCGACAATTCGCCGTTCTTGATCGCTTTCGACAGGTCCTGGTGCAGCACGCGGCGGTCGCGGATCTGCTGGTCCATCTCCGGCTGGTAAAGGCCGATCGTGCCGCGCGACTTCTGCTTGGCGCGGAACAGCGCCGCGCCGGCATTGGCCAGCAGCGATGCGCCGTCGGCACCATTATGCGGGAAGATCGACATGCCGGTGGTGACGCCGGCGCGGACCGCCCGGCCGTCGATCTGAAATTCCTGGGCAACGGCCTCGCCGAGCTGCTGCGCCAGCGCAAGGCCCGCCTCCGGCTGCTTGCCGTCGATGATGAGGCCGAACTCGTCGCCGGACAGGCGCGCCACCACGCCGCCGCGCGCGGAATCCTGAAGCCGCTGGGCCACCTCGATCAAGAGCTTGTCGCCGAGCGCATGACCGAAGACGTCGTTGACCTCCTTGAGGCCGTCGAGGTCGAGGCAGAGCACGGCGAACTCCTCGCTGGTGCCTTCGCAGGCCTCGATCATCTGGGTCAGCGCCTGGAGGAAGGCGGCGCGGTTCGGCAGATCGGTCAGGCCGTCGTGATAGGCCATGTGCGCCATGCGCGACTCGGTCTGCCGGCGGTCGGTGACGTCTTCGTGGGTCTTGATCAGATATTGCGGCTCGCCGGCATCGCTGAGCACGGTCGCCCGCCGGGTCAGGAACAGCCGCAGGCCGTCCTTGGTGGAGATCGGGTGCTCCTCGGTAATCATCCCGCGCTTCTTGATCGCGGCCTCGTCGCGCGCGATGATCAGCTTGGCTTCCTTGGGATTGAAGATGTCGGAGGCGGTCAGGCCCGTGGCCTCTTCGCGCCGGCGGTTGAGGATCGTCTCCGCGCTGCGATTGGCGAGCAGGTAGCGGCCGTCCTTGACCTGCTCCACGATCAGCGCCACCGGAATGTTGTCGACCACAAGCTCCAGGAACTTCTTCGTGCTCTCCAGCTCCTGCGACAGCGAGCGGCGGTCGGTGATATCCTCGAACACGAGCATCAGGAATTCGGGCTTGTTGCTCTCGTCGCGGACCACGATCCGGATCGAGGCAACCATGCGCCGTTCACCGGCGCGGTCGACCTCGAATTCATTGCGGAACTGGCCGTCCGGCGAATTCAGTGCCGCCTTGTCGGCCGCCTCGATGCTGGCCGTCGAGATGGGCGCGAACAGCTCCCGCGCATTCTTGCCGACGGCGTGGTCGCGCGAGAACCCCCAGAACCGTTCATAGGCGCTGTTGGCGAAGATGTAGCGACCGTCCTCGATATTCTTCGCGGCGACGCAGGCCGGCACGTGGTCCAGCACGGTTTCCAGGAATTGCTTGGTGGAGGCGAGCTGCCGTGACAGCTTGCGCTGATCGCTGACGTCCAGATGCGTCGCGACCGAGCCGCCGTTCGGCAACACGAAATATTTCACCAGGATGGCGCGGCCATCAGGCAGTTCGGTGATCAGGCCGTTGGGGCTCGCCGCCTTCTCGTAGAACTCATCGTCGGAGACACCGCCGAGGACGTCGCGCTTGCGCCTGAGTTCGAGGATGTCGTAGCCGGTCATCCCGGTCCACAGATCCGAGCGCGCCAGGCCGTAGATCTCGAGATAGCGGTCGTTGCAGAACATGATGCGTCGTTGCGCATCCGTCATCACCACGCCCTGGTTGAGATTGTTCATGGCGGAGGAGACGAAGGCGTTGCGCCGCAGCTGCAAGCGCTTGGTGCGGCGCAGCGAGGAATGGATCCACAGCGCGATGGCGGCCAGGAACGCACAGACGACGATGCCGCCGATCAGCGCTTCCCAGACCAAATTGGGATCGAGCTTGCCTGGTGGCGCGAAGCTGTCCGAGAGCGCAAAGGCGCGCGCAGGCGCGACCGCGCTGCCCAGGCACACGACGGCCTGCACAGCAATCGGAAGCGTGCTGCCCACGTGCCAGTTCTTCTCAGCCATCAGCCACCCGCGCTTTCAACGTCGGATTGTCTGGCTTCACGGGTTTGGATCGGGTAAACGCCTGTACGCGCAACAGAAAAATGTGACGCCAAATACGGCAATTGCCCTGACATGATAAATGCTTCCTTAATGGAAAACGGCCCGGTGCCGTGGTTCTCAGGCCTGATGCCACCGATACTTTCAATGGATACACTGCACAACCATGGATAGGGTCGACTGCGTCGTCATCGGAGCCGGCGTGGTCGGGCTCGCGGTGGCTCGAAAGCTTGCCCAGACCGGGCGCGAGGTGATCGTGCTCGAGGAAGCCGAGGCCATCGGCACCATCACCTCCTCGCGCAACAGCGAGGTGATCCATGCCGGGATCTATTACCGCGCCGGGAGCTGGATGGCGCGCATGTGCGTCAGCGGCAAGCATGCGCTGTATCGCTACTGCGGCGAGCGCGGCATCCCGCACAAGAATTGCGGCAAGCTGATCGTCGCGACCAGCGCCAAGGAGACCGAGAAGCTGCAATCGATCAAGGCGCATGCCGAGGCCAATGGCGTGCTCGACATGCAGCTGCTCACTGGCGAGGCCGCGCGCGCGCTGGAGCCGGCGCTCGCCTGCGACGCCGCGCTGCTCTCGCCATCGACCGGCATCATCGACAGCCACGCCTACATGCTCTCGCTGCGCGGCGAGGCCGAGGCAGCCGGCGCGGCCTTTGCATTTCACACCCCGCTGGTCCGCGCCAAGGCAGCCGGCGATGTGATCGAGATCGAGGCCGGCGGCGAAGCGCCGATGACGCTGCAATGCGGCCTGCTCGTCAACGCCGCCGGGCTCTCGGCGACAACGGTCGCACGCCACATCGACGGCATGCCGATCGACCGGATTCCACCGGCCTATCTCGCCAAGGGAAACTATTTCAGCTGCAACGCCAGGGCACCGTTCTCGCACCTGATCTATCCGGTGCCCGAGCCTGGCGGGCTCGGCGTGCACCTGACGCTGGACATGGCCGGGCAGGCACGCTTCGGCCCCGACGTCGAGTGGATCGAGACGATCAATTACGAGGTCGATCCATCACGCGCCGAGCGCTTCTATCCGGCGATCCGGAGATACTGGCCGACGCTGCCCGACGGCGCGCTGATGCCGAGCTATTCAGGCATTCGCCCGAAGATCGTGCCGCCGGCGGTGGCCACGCAGGATTTTCTGATGCAGGGCCCGCGCGATCACGGCGTCGAAGGCCTGATCAACCTGTTCGGCATCGAATCGCCGGGACTGACGTCATCGCTCGCGATCGCGGATCACGTCGCTGAGCTCGCAGGCATCTAGGGGATTTTCCATCGGAGCGGAAAGGCTCCAAGCGCCGCGCAAATAACTTTGCACGCTGCGCACCTTCATGCAGGGATGAGCACAATAGCTCTCACCCCTGCATGAAAGGGTAAGTTCAACTCTACACTGTTACAGGGGTTACTAGTGGAGCGTGTCGCCGGTGTGCTTCAAACGCTCGATCTGGTCCTTGACCATCAACTTCCGTCGCTTCAACTCAACAATTTGCAGGTCGTCTGTTGAAAGGTGCACGAGAGCTTCGTGCAATTCGTTTTCGAGCGTTTTGTGCTTCCGTTCCAATTCAACCAGATGTGCCTGAATTGTCATTCGAAACCTCCTCGGTAGGGGGAAACCTTGGATTCGATCCGGACAAACAAGTGTACATCACCGATTCGTTCTGTCGATATGTATCCGTCGTCGCAGCGTCATTTTTGAAAATTCATATGTAACGAATCGTGAGTAAGGAACCACGCTGGAAAAATCCATGATATCAATGTGCTTGCGCAACGCCGCAACGAATCGTCGAAATATCTTGCGAGAGTTCGGTGAGCGGCGGCCCGAGATCGCTTGCGATCACGGCGCGCAAGGACGATAATTTCCACAGGGCATCCACAGCCTTGAATCTCACGCCCATCGGGTTTTCGGCCACCGCGAACATGACCAATGAAGACGAGCGTGAGCTCGAAGCCGAGCTCACCCGGTTGCAGCAAGAACACCGAGATCTCGACGCCGCGATCGATGCGATGCATCAATCGCCTGCCCCCGACCTGTTGCGGTTACAACGGTTGAAGAAGCGCAAGCTGTTGTTGCGCGACCGTATCGCGTTCATCGAAGACCAGATCACGCCGGACATCATCGCCTGATCCGCGAGGCCCTTTTCGTGGCAGCTCGCCGCATCCGAATCCGCTTGACTCGAAAAGAACAAAATAGGAACATTTGGGCATCCCACCGCCCCAGGAAACGCCCAGGAAACCCCCGAGGACAACGCAGATGTCGGCAACCGCCCTTCTCGACAACAGCCATTATGAACAGGCCTGCGACCAGGCGATCGCGATGTGCGACGGCAATCTGCGCAGCACCATCAAGGCGCTGATCATGGCCAACGAATATCTGGAAGCAGAGCTGGAAGAATTACAGGCGGCGATTTCAGCCGGCTGCATTCCCGAGACCGCACGCAGCAAGGTGCGGAGCAACAGCAGCGCCGCCTGAGTTCAACATCGGAGCAACGCCATGTCGGATGTGACCTACTACGTTGCAATGCCCTTCCTGATCGATGCCGACGGATCGCCTGTCGCGGGCGCCGCGGAGGAATGCCAGAGCTCGGCGGCCGCGTTGCGGCGCGCCGAGATCCTGGCGCACGGTGCCGGCCATATCGGCGCGGTTGCGTTCAGCCGCAGCGGCGATCCCATGACCGGCGAATTCGGCGACGCCACGCTGCTGCGCAAATTCGGCAACGTGCCGGAAGATCTGGCCACGCTGTAAGGGTTGTTGCTTGAGCATGATCTCCGCGCAACGCGGTCCGCATTTGTCGCGAAGATCGTGCCCTAGTTGCTGACCAGCCTGATCAGCGGCTCGTGCCGCCGGTGCGCCTTGCGCACATACATGGCGGCATCAGCCTCCTCCAGCGCGCGGCCTGCATCGGACTGCGCCCCCAGCAGCGCGACACCTGCGGAGGCGCCCGCGGTCACGCGCTGACCGCGAAAGGCAAACGACAATTCGTCGATCGCCTGCTCGAAGGTCGCGGCCTTCGCCTTGGCGTCGGTCTCGCTGAGATTCCAGAGCAGCAGCGCGAACTCGTCGCCGCCAAGCCGGCCGACCACGTCCGAGGCGCGGACCTGCCGCGTCAGGGTGGCCGCAATCGCCTTGAGCACCTCGTCTCCGGCGGCATGGCCGAAGGAATCGTTGATCGGCTTCAGGCGATCGACGTCGAGGACGATCAGCGCGCCGCTGGCGCGGTAGCGCTTCATGTAGGCGATGGCGCGCGCGAGCTCGCGCTCGAAGCCGCGCCGGTTCGGAATCTCGAGCAGGAAATCGGTGTCGGCCGCAGCTTCCAGTTCCACAACCCGCCGCTCCGCCTCCTTGAGCTTGCTCCGCAAGCCGCGGATGGTCGCCCTGGTGTCGTCGGCGGCCGACGCTCCGCGCCGCGCCGGCTTGGCCGAGCGCTTCGCCAGCCGCCTGGGGGCGGCTTTGGAGCGGCTGGCGCTGGCTTTCCGGCCCTTTTTGGCCTTCGCAGCGCTTGCCCTTTTTGGTTTCTTCATGGGCATCCTGCTCAATGAAGGCTTGCGGGGATTCACCAAGACAGGATAGTGCATTCCCTTCTCCTTGCCACCGCCTTGCGAGCCACCGGCCGGAACCGTTAATCTGGCCTATCTTTCTGTTTTCCGAGCACAATTGACGTCATGACCGCGCCGATCGCCATCATCATGGGAAGCCAGTCGGACTGGGAGACGATGCGGCATGCCGCCGACACGCTCGCAGCGCTCGGCGTTGCCGCCGATACCCGCATCGTTTCGGCACACCGCACCCCCGACCGGCTGTTTGCATTCGCCAAGGGTGCCAAGGCGGCAGGCTACAAGGTCATCATCGCCGGCGCGGGTGGCGCTGCGCATCTGCCCGGCATGGCGGCGGCGCTGACGGAACTGCCCGTGTTCGGCGTTCCCGTCGAATCCAGGACGCTCAAGGGCATCGATTCGCTCTATTCGATCGTGCAGATGCCCGCGGGCATCCCGGTCGGCACCCTCGCCATCGGCAAGGCCGGCGCGATCAACGCGGCGCTGCTTGCAGCTTCAGTGCTCGCATTGTCCGACCCGGCCCTGTCCGACCGCCTCGCCGCCTGGCGCAAGGCACAGACCGAGGCGGTTGCGGAGCGCCCGGAGGACAAGGCGTGACTGACGCAAAGCAGGTGAAGCTGAAGCCCGGCGACACCATCGGAATCCTCGGCGGCGGACAATTGGGGCGGATGCTGGCCATGGCTGCGGCGCGACTCGGCCTGCGCTGCCAGGTATTCTCGCCCGATCCGGACTCGCCCGCCTTCGACGTCGTGCTGAACGCGACCTGCGCCGAATATGCCGACGTCGAAGCGCTCGAGCTGTTCGCCAACGACGTCGACGTCATCACCTACGAATTCGAGAACGTGCCGTCTGCCGCCGCGATGGTGCTGGACGCGCGCCGCCCGGTGCTGCCCAACCGCAAGATCCTCGAGACCACCCAGGACCGGCTCGCCGAGAAGGATTTCGTGACGAAGCTCGGCATCGGCACCGCAGCCTATGCCGACGTCACCTCGGTCTCCTCGCTGCGCGAGGCGATCGTCAGGATCGGCCTCCCTGCGGTGCTGAAAACCCGCCGCTTCGGCTACGACGGCAAGGGCCAGGCCATCATCCGCGAGGGCGACGACATCGCCAAGGTGTGGACCAGCCTCGCCACCAAATCGGCGATCCTCGAAGCCTTCATCCCGTACGAGCGCGAGATCTCCGTGATCGCCGCGCGCTCGGCGACGGGCCAGGTCGAGTGCTTCGACGTCACCGAGAACGAGCACCGCGACCACATTCTGAAGATATCCCGCGCCCCCGCACAGATTCCGGATGCGCTCGCGGAAGAAGCGCGCAGCATCGCCGGCAAGATCGCCGGCGCGCTCGATTATGTCGGCGTGCTCGCGGTGGAGATGTTCGTGCTCGCCAACGGCACCGGGCCGAAGGTGCTGGTCAACGAGATCGCCCCGCGCGTGCACAATTCCGGACACTGGACGCTCGACGGCGCCTCGGTCTCGCAGTTCGAGCAGCACATCCGCGCCATTGCCGGCTGGCCGCTCGGCAAGGCCGTGCGCCACGGCGAAATCGTCACCATGACCAATCTGATCGGCGACGAGATCAACGATTACGAGAAGTGGCTGAGCGTGCCGGGCGCGACCGTGCACATCTACGGCAAGGGCGCACCGCGCCCCGGCCGCAAGATGGGCCACGTCACCGAAGTCAGGCCGACGAAGGGCAAGTAGCGGGACCGCGGCGCATGCCGCAATCCCGCCTTTCGATCAGGCCGTCTTCACGCCCGCGACGACGCCAGAGGGCTCCTCGCTGAGCCAGCGATAGAGCACCCCGCCCAGCGCGCCGCCGATCAGCGGCGCGACCCAGAACAGCCAGAGCTGCGCCAGTGCCCAGCCGCCGACGAACAGTGCGGGCCCCGTGCTGCGCGCCGGGTTCACCGACGTATTGGTGACGGGGATGCTGACGAGATGGATCATCACCAGCGCGAGCCCGATCGCGAGCGGGGCGAAGCCTGCGGGCGCGCGGCCATGGGTGGCGCCCATGATGACGAACAGGAACATCATGGTCATCACCACCTCGGTGACGAAGCAGGCGATCAGGCTGTACTGGCCGGGCGAATGCGCGTCGTAGCCGTTCGACGCAAAACCCTTGCTGACGTCGAATCCGGGAGCACCGCTGGCGATTATGTAAAGCAGCTGGGCGGCAACGATCGCGCCGCAGACCTGTGCGATCACGTAAGGCAGGATCTGTCCCGCCGGGAAGCGTCCTCCGGCGGCAAGCCCGACGGTGACGGCCGGGTTGAGGTGGCAGCCCGAGATGTGCCCGATCGCATAGGCCATGGTGACGACGCTTAAGCCGAACGCAAGGGACACGCCGACCAGGCCGATTCCGACCTGCGGAAAGCCGGCGGCGATCACCGCGCTGCCGCAGCCTGCGAATGTGAGCCAGAATGTGCCGATCGCCTCGGCAGCGTATTTCTTCATATCCATGTGACGTCTCCCCTAATTCCAGGAATTTCCGGAGCAAAGCTCCGGGAACTGCCCCACCCTTGGCGCCGAATCACCCAAATCGGGGCCGCACGGAGGTATTTTCGCCTTATTTAATGGCTGAACTTGGCCCGAAAACCTGCTTGGCAGGTGGACATCGCGGGTTTTGTCTGATACATCCGCGCCCTCAAGGTTAAGGGCTTGTGCGTTTCGCCATCCCCTTTGACTTACCAGAATTCAAATCCGATCCACTGAAGAGGATGCCGCGTGCAGGTTCTCGTTCGCGATAACAATGTCGATCAAGCCCTCAAGGCGCTGAAGAAGAAGATGCAGCGCGAGGGAATTTTCCGCGAGATGAAGCTCCGCGGTCATTACGAGAAGCCCTCCGAGAAGAAGGCCCGTGAAAAGGCCGAGGCCGTGCGCCGCGCGCGCAAGCTGGCTCGCAAGAAGCTGCAGCGCGAAGGCCTGCTGCCGATGAAGCCGAAGCCGGTGTTCGGCGCCGGTCCCGGCGGTGATCGTGGCGGCCGCAGCGGCCCGGGTGCAGGTGCAGGTCCGCGCGGACCGCGCTGATTCCGCCTGACTTGCAAGACTTCAGTTTTCCAAGACTTCAGTTTTCGATGACGCGGGCCCTTGGCCCGCGTTATTGTTTTGTGAGCGGTGCCTTCTCTGGGACGGGGGCACTACCGATGCGGCACCAGCGCGAGCGAACCGTAGATGGCCTCCCCTTTCCCCGAACGCCGCTTGGCGCGGCTACGCCAGATCTGGCGACAGCCGTTCGCGCTCGGCTTGATGGGGATCGTGCTGTGCGGCTGCTCCTTCGACCTCGGCTCCATGATGCCCGAGAAGGAGAAGCCGCAGGAGGCGCCCAAGGCGGCTGCGACGGCCGCCGACAGCGCGGTCAGCGCCGGCAATGTCAGCGAGGCCCAGGCTCACACCGCAAAAGGCCAGACCCTGGCAAAGGCGGGGGAGACGGCTGGCGCGCTGGACGAGTTCAACCGGGCCGTCGCACTCGATCCCTACAACGCACAGGCACTTTATGGTCGCGCCCTGATCTATCAGGGCAACAACGAGCATAATTTCGCCATCGCCGATTTCAGCGCCGCCAACGGGCTCAATCCGCAAAAGGTCGAGCCGTTGCTCGGCCGCGCCATCAGCTATCTCGCCATCGGCAAGGTCAAGGAAGCGGCGGCCGATCTCGATGAGGCCTCCGAGGTCGATCCGCACAACGCGCAGGTGTGGACCACGCGCGGACAGGCCTATGAGCGGCTGGGTGACAAGGCCAAGGCGGCCACATCCTACAACAAGGCGGTCGCGCTACGTCCACGCGACGATACCGCCCGCAGCGGTCTCGCCCGCGTCGGCGGCTGACAGCGCGGCTAGAGCTGCTCGTTTTGACGCGTTTTCTTCACGCGAAGCGATGTCCACGTCGCTCGAAGACGCTCCCAGCCACCGCCTTAATCGGGGGTGGCGCTCTTCGGCAGGACGGAGTGGAACATCGACTTCATGCCCGACAGCATCTCGTCGGCGACATTGGTCTTCTTCGGCCGCGGCATGGTCGCGCCGGCATCGGCACGCAGGTCGAGTGGCGGCGCGATCACCGGCACCGGAATGTCGGCCGGCGGCGTCATCCGGTTCGGATCGTCGTTGCCGATCGAGGCGGTGTAGGGCGGATTGACCGGCGACGCGCCGCCATTGCCATAGGCTTCGGACGAAGGCGTCGACACCGTGATCGGCGGCGGCAGCGGACGGAGCGCGGACGGCTCAGCAGGAATGACGCGCGGGGCTTCCGGGGTGCGGGAGGCTTCCCGAACCGCAGGCTCCAGCGATCTCTCGACCGACTTGGTTTCAGCCGGCCGGGCTTCGGAAGGCTTGCTCTCGGAAGACTTGGTTTCGGAAGATCTGGCCTCGGCGGCCTTGCCCTCAGGCGACTTGCGCAGGCGCTCGATCGCGGCGCGCGCGAGATCGTTGGCGTCGGGCGTCGCAGCCGGGGACGCCGGTGCCGAATTGGCCTCGACCACCGGGGTGGTGGCGGGAGCCGTGACAGCCGGAGCGGACTTGGCGGCCGCCTTCTCACGCGCCGGGTTGCGGCCGCGCGGGCCGGCCTCGGCGGGAGCAACGTCCGCGGCCTTGGTCTCGGCCGGGTGTTCGCCGGATTTGTCGGCCGGCTTCTCGGCCGCCGCCTTGTCGGTCACGCTCTTCTCGGAGACGCCTTTGGCCTTGACGCCGGGCGCCGGGAGGTTGGCCACATCGGAGGGCTTGCCGCTCTTGCCGGCATCGGCAGGCGCCACCACGGCCGCGGGGGCATCGGCCGCCGGCTTGGCGTTGATGTAGTGGTTAACGATGTACGCCCCGATGATCGTCGCGAGCACCGAGGGGAGAATATCCATCGAGATTTTAGCGAGGTATTTCAGCATTTCTCGGCCACTCCCCGCGCGATCAGATGCGGGAACTTTGGGGCATTGTAAGGGATCAACTGCGACGGATCGATGGCAAAGGGTTCGCCCGCCTTACGGCTTCAGCTCGATCTCAAGGAACACGATCTCGGTTGAGGTTTCGTTAAGTACGTCGTGTTGGACGCCGGCCTTGCGAAAGTAAGATTTTCCGGCCGCGAGCTGCGCCTTGGAACGCTCGCCGCCGGGCGCCACGATGGTCATCTCGCCGGCGACGACGGGAACAATGACATAGTCCATGCCGTGGGTGTGATGCCCGGTCGCGCTGCCCGGGGCGAGCCGCCACTCGGTCACCCGGACCTGCTCGTTGTCGACCTGAACCTCGGATTTGGCGGCAAGCATCGGGAATTTCCTTCTACGGCACGAAAACCATGAACACGTAGACGGCAAATACCACCATATGGACCAGCCCGAACAGGACATTGGTCCTGCCGGTGCCGAAGGTCAGCATGCTCAACAAGAATGTCAGGAACAGGAGTGCGGTGTTCGCCGGGTTCAGGCCCAGCACGAGCGGCTGGTCGAGCAGGTAGGTGGCGATCCCGACCGCCGGAATGGTCAGGCCGATGGTTGCGAGCGAGGACCCGAGCGCCAGGTTGATGCTCTTCTGGAGGTCGTTCTTGCGCGCCGCCGCAATCGCCGAGACACCCTCCGGCATCAGGATCAGGAGGGCGACGAGGAGGCCCGCGAACGCCGGCGGGGCGCCGATCTGAACGGCGACCGCGTCCACCACCAGCGAGAACTTCTTGGCGAGGAGGACGACCGCCAGCAGCGAGATCAGCAGCAGCACGATGCTGAGCACCAGCATTCTGCCCGACAAATGCGCCTCCCCGCCCTCGCCGTCCGCCCTCTCGTGGACGAAGTAGTCCTTGTGCAGGACGGTCTGGGTGTAGAGGAACACGCCGTAGAGCACGATCGTTGCGAGATCGACGAAGCCGAGCTGGAGCGTCGAATAGATCGGGCCCGGCGTCGTCAGCGTGTAGTTGGGCATGATCAGGGTGATGGTTGCCATCGCAATCAGCACGCTGAGATAGACGTTGGCGCCCGAAACCTGAAAGCCCTGCTCGCGATAGCGCATGCCGCCGATGAAGACGCAGAGGCCGACGAGGCCGTTGCAGACGATCATCACGACGGCGAACACGGTATCGCGGGCGAGCTCCGGAGCCGGCTTGTCGCCCAGCATGATCGTGGTGATCAGCGCGACCTCGATGATGGTCACCGCCAGCGTGAGCAGCAGCGTGCCGTAGGGCTCGCCGATGCGCTCCGCGATCACCTCGGAATGATGAACGGCCGCGAACACGGTGCCGAACAGGATCACCAGCAGCACGATCGCGAACAGGGCTCCGCCCGCCGTTAGCGTAAAGCTGTAGCCGGTCGCGGTCACGATCAGGAACAGCAGCACCGCAAGAGCGGGGAAGATCCAGGACGACCGCGGCATCGGTCCGTGTGCGCTCATGCTGGCGATTCCTTCAAATGGGAGACCGATTATGCGCGAGAAGATCGCGTCCGTCAGCCCTCAGGACCCATTGATGAAGTTTCGCGCGATCTCGATGGCGCCAAAGCTGCCGAGATCGTCGTGCCCGCCGCCGGGAATGCGGACGAACTGCTTCGGCTCGCGGGCCAGCGCAAACAATTTCTCGCCGAATGCGATCGGGATGGTCTGGTCCTGCGCGCCATGCATGATCAGGAGCGGCGCCGTGACGCGTGCGATGCGCTCATCCGAGTGGAAGGGGTCGCGGATCAGGAGGCGAACCGGAGCGAACCAGAAATGCGCGGCGGCGACGTCGGCGATCGACGTATAGGGCGCCTCGAGGATCAGCTTCCCAACCGGATGTTCGGAGGCGATGGCGACTGCAACGCCGGTCCCGAGCGAGAAGCCCCAGGCGACGAGGCGCCGGGCGTCATAACGCGCCGTCGCGAACGCGTACGCAGCCGCGCCATCGCGCAGCAGGCCATCTTCGCCCGGTGCGCCGCTGGAGCCCGCGTAACCGCGATAGGACAGCGCGACAAGACCGGTGCCGTCAGCCGTGATCGCCTTGAAGCGGCCGGCAAGGCCGGCGAGAGAATCGCCGTTGCCGTGGAAGAACAACACCACGGCACGGCCAGGCTTTGGCGGCACGTGCCAGACGATGACCTTCTCGCCGTCAGACGTCGTCAGGACATGCTCTTCGGCGTCTGGAAGTCCCGCGGCAGCGGGCGCCGTGCGCTCGGCCGTCGGTATCGGAAACAGCATGGCGCGCTGTTTGGCAAACAGCAGGACGAGACCGGCGAGGTAGCCGGCCGCAAGGATGGTGGCGGTCCATTTCAGGAATGTCATCGCGGCCCGCCATTCCGGAGTTCAGGACTTGCGGCGGCTCTTGAGCAGCTTGAGGACGTTCGGCCGGATGCCCAAGGGAATCTCGCGGCAGCCGCACGCCGCCGCATGGGCGACGTGCCATGCGACACGCTGCTCGCGTGTCGCCTTCGGTGGCATGCGATGGGACCGGTGCCACTCCTTGTTCAGGGCCACGGTCCGCTCGCCTTCCCGCGCTACATCGCCTTGACGATGTTCTCGGTGACCTTCTTGGCGTCGCCGAGCAGCATCATGGTGTTGTCGCGATAGAACAGCGGATTGTCGATACCGGCATAGCCCGAGGCGAGCGAGCGCTTGATGAACATCACGGTGCCGGCCTTCCAGACCTGGAGGACGGGCATGCCGTAGATCGGCGAGGTCTTGTCCTCTTCGGCCGCCGGGTTGGTGACGTCGTTGGCGCCGATCACGAAGGCGATGTCGGCCTGCGCGAATTCGGAATTGATGTCCTCAAGCTCGAACACCTCGTCGTAGGGGACGTTGGCCTCGGCGAGCAGCACGTTCATGTGGCCGGGCATGCGGCCCGCGACCGGATGAATGGCGTACTTCACCTCGACGCCTTCCTTCTTCAGGATGTCGCCCATTTCGCGCAGCGCGTGCTGGGCCTGCGCCACTGCCATGCCGTAGCCGGGCACGATGATGACCTTCTGCGCGTTCTTCATGATGAAGGCGGCGTCGTCGGCCGAACCGAGCTTGGCGGGCTTCTGCTCGCCGCCGCCAGCGCCGGCCGCGGCGGTCTCGCCGCCGAAGCCGCCGAGGATGACCGAGATGAAGGACCGGTTCATCGCGTGGCACATGATGTAGGACAGGATCGCACCCGACGAGCCGACCAGCGCGCCGGTGATGATCAGCGCGGAATTGCCCAGCGTGAAGCCGATGCCGGCCGCGGCCCAGCCGGAATAGGAGTTCAGCATCGAGATCACGACCGGCATGTCGGCGCCGCCGATCGGGATGATCATGAGCACGCCGAGCGCCAGCGCGATGATGACGATCAGCCAGAAGTCCAGCGCGCTGCCCGACATCACCAGCCCGACGATGAAGACGACGAGCAGAACTGCGAGCACGATATTGATGGCGTGGCGGAACGGCAGGATGATCGGCGCGCCGCTCATGCGCGCGGACAGCTTCAGGAACGCGATCACCGAGCCGGTGAAGGTCAGCGCGCCGATGGCGACGCCGAGCGACATCTCGACCAGGCTCTGCGGATGGATGTTGCCGGGGGTGCCGATGTCGAAGGCTTCCGGCGCGTAGAACGCACCGGCGGCGACCAGCACCGCGGCCATGCCGACCAGCGAGTGGAAGGCGGCGACCAGTTCCGGCATCGAGGTCATCGGCACGCGGCGGGCAATCACCGCACCGATCGCGGCACCGATGGCGATGCCGACGATGACGAGCACCCAGGCGAGGCCGTCTGCCGGCGGATGGTTGGCGAGCGTGGTGGCGACCGCGATCGCCATGCCGATCATGCCGAACAGATTGCCCTGGCGCGACGAAGCCGGGCTCGACAGCCCGCGTAGCGACAGGATGAACAGCACTCCCGCCACGAGATACAAAAATGCAGAGAGGTTGGCGCTCATCTCAGGTCCCCATTGATCCCATCAGCCCGAGGTGGCCGCTTACTTCGACTTCTTCTTGTACATCGCCAGCATGCGCTGGGTGACAAGGAAGCCGCCGAAGATGTTGATGCAGGCGAAGATCAGCGCGACGAAGCCGAAGGCGCGTGCCCAGCCCGAGCCGCTCGAGACATTGGCGACGCCGCCGGCGAGCAGCGCGCCGACCACGATCACCGAGGAGATCGCGTTGGTCACGCTCATCAGCGGCGTGTGCAGCGCCGGCGTCACCGACCACACCACGAAATAACCGACGAAGACGGCGAGGACGAAGATCGACAGCCGAAAGATGAAGGGGTCGACGACCTGTGCTGCATGCTCCATGGCGGCTCTCCTTAAACCTTCGGCTGGAAGTTCGGGTGGATCACCGCGCCGTCCTTGGTCAGGGCGGTGGCCTTGACGAGCTCGTCGTCCCAGTTCACGGCGAGCTTCTTCTCTGTCTTGTCGACCATGGTCTCGATGAAATTGAACAAATTGCGCGCGTAGAGGCTGGAGGCCGAGGCCGCGACGCGGCCGGCGACGTTGGTGTAGCCGACGATCTTGATGCCATCGACGTCGGCGACCTCGCCCGGCCTTGCGCCCTCGACATTGCCGCCGCGCTCGACGGCGAGATCGACCAGCACCGACCCCGGCTTCATCGACTTGACCATTTCAGCACTGATGAGCTTCGGCGCCGGCCGGCCCGGAATGAGCGCAGTGGTGATGACGATGTCCTGCTTCTTGATGTGCTCGGCGGTGAGCGCGGCCTGCTTGGCCTGGTACTCCTTGGACATTTCCTTGGCGTAGCCGCCGGCGGTCTGCGCGTTCTTGAACTCCTCGTCCTCGACGGCGAGGAACTTCGCACCGAGCGATTCCACCTGCTCTTTCGTCGCGGGCCGCACGTCGGTCGCGGTGACGATGGCGCCGAGACGGCGCGCGGTCGCGATCGCCTGGAGGCCGGCAACGCCGACGCCCATCACGAACACCTTTGCGGCGGGCACGGTGCCGGCGGCGGTCATCATCATCGGGAAGGCGCGGCCGAAGGCCTCGGCCCCCTCGATCACGGCGCGGTAGCCGGCAAGGTTCGCCTGCGACGACAGCACGTCCATCACCTGCGCACGGGTGATGCGCGGCATCAGTTCCATCGCGAAGGCGGAGACGCCGGAATCGGCGATCGTCTTCAGCGCGGCCTCGTTGCCGTAGGGGTCCATGATGGCGATGACGAGCGCACCGCGCTTGTACTGTGCGAGCTCGGAGGCTTCGGGACGCTTCACCTTGATGATGATGTCGGCGTCCTTCAGCGCATCGGCGCTGACGGTGGCGCCCACGGCGGTGAATTCGGAATCCGGCAGGCCCGATTTGAGGCCGGCGCCCGGCTCGACGGCGATCTCGGCGCCCAACGCCTTGAACTTCTTCACCGTATCAGGCGAAGCGGCAACACGCGGCTCCGACGGATCGATTTCCTTGGCAACGGCGATCTTCATAGGCCCTCCGGCGACGCGGGACAGCGCGCGCGCAAACTTAAGCGTTACTCCCGCAGCGTTCGATACCGGTTTTGAGACCGGCTTGGATGCAAGTTTTGTAGGCGGCAGCTGCTGCTGACGTGTGCAGCTGCCGATAGGTCAGGTCAGGAAGATCGCCATCAGGATCACGATGAGCGCGACCGAGGCCGTGCCGTACTTCACCAGCTTGATGAAGCCCTCATAGGTCTGCTCGTGGGCAACGTAGTCGTTGCCGTCGGCGGTGGTGTACGCCACTTCGCTATGGTCAGCCATGTATTGTCCCCAGTCGAAAGTCGAATTCTTGGGCTGGGATACCGCAAACCTTCGGGCAGGGCAACGGCACCGATGGCCGGTTTTCGGGCAAATCAGGTGATTTGGAATTCCGATTGCCGGGAATCCGGCTGTCGCGCTGCTCAGCCCTGATCGATCATCGTGGCGGTGACGCTCGCAGTTTGCCGCCGAGGTACCGGAAGACCGAGCGCCTCGCGGACCGCGTCGATCGCCGGCTCGCCCGCTTCAGTGAATCGGGCCATATGCGGATCGACGCCGGCCCCGACCGCGACCGGATTGTCCCCGGACAGGAAACCGTGCGCCATGTGGAAGCCCAGCGCGCGGTAGACCTCGAACTGCTCCTCCGAGAAGAACTGGTCACCCGTGGTCTCGTGCGGGAAGCGGTCGTTTCGCCGCGCGTAGTCCCGGATGTAGTCGTTCTCGTCGCCATTGAGCGACGATTTGACGTAAACGAGATAACCCTGCTCGTCGCCTCCATAGTCGATGGTGCCGATCGCGACGTGGACGTGGTCTCGGGCAATGTCGTCGCGCTCGTCGGCCGCGCCGGGATCACCCGCCTTGTCGGCATTGCGCGCCATCAGCGCACGCGTGCGCTCGCGAATCGGCGTCCATGGCAGGTCGATGCGGACGCCGAGATCGATGCGGGCGTAACGCTGCAACGTCATCAGGGAACCGAAATTCATCGGCGCATCGGCTTCCGCATCGACCGCGATGATCACCTTGCAGCGGCGGCGCAACAGCTCGTAGACGCCGAGATTCTCGATATGACCGCCGTCCGTCAGATAGACGCTGTCGCTGTTCTCGTACAGGCGCCCCGAGATCTCCGACCAGAAATAGATCGGCGTGGAGCGGCGCTGCGGCCGGACACGCTCATCGACGTAACGCGGGTTCTTCAGCCAATAGCCGAGCCGGACGTTGAGGAGCGCAAGCGTGGGCGTCAGCGCCTTGATCGAGCTCGAACCCATGTTCGAGGAGGCCGCGGCTCCGGAAATCGCCATTGCGGTGGCGAGATCGAGACTTTGCTCGTCGTCCTGCACCAGAGCGGTGGGCGCATAGCCCGTCGCCTCGCTGCCGACGTTCAGGGCGGAGAACACGAAGAAGTCCGCGTTGCGTCCGCGCCGGTTGGCAAAGTCGGAGCCTTGAATATTCAGCGCCGTATTGATGAGCTGATAGGGCGCGTGCAGCTTCGGCTTAGCCGGCTGCCCTGGAGTCCGGGCCGTCGCGGCCGGAGCCGCGTAGAGATCCGTCAGCTTCATGCGGTCGAGCGCCTTGAAATCGCGCCCCTGGTCGAGACTGGCTTCGGCGGGCGCGACGCGCCCGTCGGCCGAACGCGTCGGATCGAACAGGAAGGCCTTGCTCAGGCGATCGCGATAGAGCCGGTGCAACGAGTTCGCATTCGGCGTCAGGCAGAACGAGATGGCGAACAGCAGCACGCCGGCGAACGTGTAGAGGATCACCATGTGCAGACTGTAGGAGTAGGCGAGCTCCGAAGCGTTCCCTTGGAACAGGCTGGGAAAACGCACCTGAACCACCTGCCCCGCTTTCTGAGCCAGAAACAGGAGCCAGGCGGGCGTGTGCCAGGTCGGCGTCAACTGCTCGGCATCTGCCACGACCTGCGGTGCGGCTTTCGGCGTGATTTCCGCCGACAAGGTCCCCTTGCTGACATCGAACTGAATCCTGCCTGCGAGGCTTCCGGACGGCGCGTTCGATTTGGCATTGACCAGGCACTCTCGCTGGGAGGTTGCGCCCATGACGGACGGACACCTCTCGAACAGGTCGTTGGCGATGCCCCAATAGGACAGATAGAGGTATGCGACCCAGATGACGAGCGGAAGCGCAAGACCCGCGATCCATAGCGCGACCTTGGCGACGACCGCGAGCACAAGCGAACCCCATTGCGAGGATGCGCTGTTGCCCTTCAGCAATTCCACGAATTGCTGCCTGAACGCGGTGACGAAGACGCCGATTGGCGCAGCCACCGCCGCGAGCGACTTGATCCAGGTGATCGCAACCGCAGCAGCCGGTCCACCGATTGCGCTGCTCTCGGCGACATCGAACATCTGCTCCAGCATGAAGGGTTGAAACTCGAAGAAGGCGATCACCGCCAGCAGCACCAGGAAGGTCGCGCCCATGCTCGGCCAGTGCGAACGGAACTCCTGCCGCTTGCCGGGGCTCGCGAGCGACTGCTTGAGCGCCCATCCGAAGAACAGGACGCCGCCGATGATTGCGATCGACAGGCTCAGCGCAAAATGCTGGACCTTGAGAAACCTCGCGAAGTCGCACGCGACGCCCAGCAACAGCGCGATCCCGCCAATATAGGCGAACACGACACTGGGACCGCTGCCGCGGACCGAGCGGGAGGTGAAATAGGCGAGCCCGCTGCAAGCGAACATCACCAGCGCGACGACCAGGCCGAATGTGCTGAAACCGTAACGATCGATGTCGCTGAAATCATGCAGCTCGCACAACGACCTGTTGTTGAGACTGATGCCGAAGATGTTCGCATCCGTCAGGCAGCTCCGTAGCGGCGTCGACCAGATGGTGACGGCGGCAAGCAGCAGCACGATGGGTAACGTCAACCCGATATTGGCGACCAGTCCCCGCACGACGATCGCAACTCCGGTCAGAAGATCGCGGGCACCGGCGGGGATCAGATAGTTGGAATAGTTGCGCAGGTGTCCGACCGACGGCGTATCGCTGATCTCGGCGGACGTGACGGTTCCGCCGGCGGGTCTCTCGCCGAACACAAAGCGCCGTGCGGTTGTCATGGTGGCGCTGAGCGAGGTGCCGATATAGCCGCCGCCCGACACGGTGGAGAGATAGTCGATCCGGCCGATCAGGTTGTGGTGGTTCAGTGCCTGGAGCACGCCGAGGCAAACGGCCGACGAGCGAATGCCACCGCCGGACAACGCAAGCCCTGTGACGTCGAGCAACTGGCAGGGTTGCAGGCCATCGGCATCGAGGCGCCGTTCCGGCTCGCGGCGGGTGTTGATCGCCTCGATCTCATCGCAGACGATCTGATGGTGCTTCTCGCACCAGGGCGTTTCCTGATCGACGGCGGCAGCATTTCTCGCCATCGGAACCGGCGTGGCGGGCCCTTGATGGAGCATGGGTGCCTCCCCAGGGAGAAACCGATCAATCCACAATCAATAGTAGAAAATCATCTTTCGAGTATCTGTTGAGTTAGTCTTGCGGGCCGCGCGAACGTTCAATCGCACGTAGCAAATTGCCGGCCTCCGCCGCGAAGGTCGCCCGCGCGCATGGATGGAACTGGGGGCCACAAAAACTTGCGACACCCGCATTCCGTGCGCCGGGAAGGAACTCGCGCTTCGCCTCAGCCCATCGCCTCGAGCTCGTCGATCATCCCGGCGATGACCGAGAGACCGCCGTCCCAGAATTTGGGATCCTTGGCATCGAGTCCGAACGGTCGCAGCAGCTCGGAATAATGCTTGGTGCCGCCGGCGGCGAGCATGTCGAGGTAGCGCTCGGCAAAGCCCTCGGCCGCATTCTCGTAGACGGCGTAGAGCGAGTTCACGAGACAATCACCGAAGGCATAGGCGTAGACGTAGAACGGCGAGTGGATGAAGTGCGGGATGTACATCCAGTAGTTCTCGTAGCCCGCCTTGATCTCGATCGCCGGCCCGAGGCTCTCGCCCTGCACCGACAGCCAGATCTCGCCGAGCCGCGTCGCGGTGAGCTCGCCGTTCTTGCGCTCGGTGTGGACCGCGCGCTCGAACGAATAGAACGCGATCTGCCGCACCACGGTGTTGATCATGTCCTCGACCTTGCCGGCGAGCAGCGCCTGGCGCTGCCGGGCGCTCTTGGTCTGCGCCAGCAGCCGCCGGAAGGTCAGCATCTCGCCGAACACGCTCGCGGTCTCGGCCAGCGTCAGCGGCGTCGGCGCCATCAGCGCGCCGTTCTTCGCGGCCAGCACCTGGTGCACGCCATGGCCGAGCTCATGCGCGAGCGTCATCACGTCGCGCGGCTTGCCCTGGTAGTTCATCAGCACGTAAGGATGCGCCGACGGCGTGGTCGGATGCGAGAACGCGCCCGGCGCCTTGCCCGGACGCACCGGCGCGTCGATCCAGCGATCGGTGAAGAAGCGCTCGGCGATATCGGCCATTTTTGGCGAGAAGCCGCGATAGGCCGTCAGCACCATGTTGCGCGCATCGGGCCAGCCGATGACGCCGGTCGCGGCGAACGGCAGCGGCGCGTTGCGGTCCCAATAAGCCAGCCGCTTCTTGCCGAACCACTTCGCCTTCAACGCATAGTAGCGATGCGACAGCTTTGGATAGGCCGCGCGCACCGAGGCGACCAGCGCGTCCACCACCTCGCGCTCGACGCGATTGCTCAGATGCCGAGAATCCGCGACGTCCTTGAACCCGCGCCAATTGTCGGAGATGTCCTTGTCCTTGGCGAGCGTGTTGGTGATCAGCGCAAAGGTGCGTTCATTGGCCTTGAAGGTTTTGGCCAGCGCTTCGGCCGCAGCCTTGCGCTTTGTGCCGTCACGGTCCTGCAGGAAATTGAGCGTCGGCTCGATCGCGAGCTCTTTGGCGCCGACCTTGAAGCGCAGGCCCGAGATGGTCTGATCGAACAGCCGGTTGAAGGCGGAATAGCCGGTTTGCGACTTCTCCAGGAAGAGCTGCTCGAGCTTGTCGTCGAGCTGGTACGGCTTCTCCTTGCGCAGATCCTCGATCCAGGGGCGGTAATGCGCGAGCTCGGCGGCCTGCATCGCGCGGTTCAAAATATCGTCATCGACGCGGTTGAGCTCGAGCGCGAAGAACAGGAGATGCGTGGACGCCGCCGTCAGCCGCTCCGAGACATCGCCGTAAAACTTTGAAATCTTGGGATCAACGCTGTCGCCGGCATGGACGAGGCCGGCATAGGAGCCGAGACGGCCGGCGAGATCGTCGATCGCCTCATAGCGTCGCACCGCCTCGGCGAGCCATTTTCCGCCATCTTCGTTTGCTGTCCCTGTGGCGAGCTTGCCCCTGTAGTCGGTCTCGAACGCGACGCAATCGGCGTCCATCCTTTCGAGATCGCGCGCCACTTCCGGCGCATCGATCCCGGAATAGAGGTCGGCGAGGTTCCACTCCGGAAGCCTGCCGGTCTTGCCCGCAGGCTTTGCGGGCAAAGATTTGGAGGACTTTGCCTTGGCGGCGGATTTCCTGGTGCTTGGCTTGCGGAGAGCGGGCTTGCTGGAGGCAGATTTCTTGAGAGCAGATTTGGAGCGCGAATTCATTGTGTGGGAAACCTGTGTTCAACAAGCGCAACGGCGGGCGGGGGCATCAAGGTTTAAGAGTGCGTTAATCGGCTTCGGCCAGAGTGACCCGATTCGAGACAGATAGTAGTAGCGTGCGGGGAACACCATGGCTGCCTGTATTTTGATCGCCGACGACGACGCAGTAGCCCGCCGGCTGGTCGAGAACATGGTGCAGAAATGCGGCTATGAGACGGTCGTCGTGGACTCCGGCGACGCCGCGATCGCCGCCCTCACCGCCCCCGATGCACCGGCGATCGACGCCGTCATCCTCGATCTCGTGATGCCCGGCCTCGACGGCATGGGCGTGCTGGCGAAAATCCGCGAGGCCGGCCTCGGCGTCCCCGTCATCGTGCAGACCGCCCATGGCGGCATCGACAACGTGATCTCGGCGACGCGCGCGGGCGCGGCCGATTTCGTCGTCAAGCCGGTTGGCTTGGAGCGGCTCCAGGTCTCTCTGCGCAACGCACTCAATGCCTCCGCGCTCAAGGGCGAGTTGCAGCGCATCCGTCACAGCCGCGAGGGCCGGCTGACTTTCTCCGACATCATCACCCGCGCCGAGGCGATGGCGGCCGTGATGCGCGCCGCGCAGAAGGCCGCGGGCTCGTCGATCCCTGTGCTAATCGAGGGCGAGTCCGGCGTCGGCAAGGAGATGTTCGCACGCGCCATCCATGGCAGCGGCGAGCGCAAGGCGAAGCCGTTCGTCGCGGTCAATTGCGGCGCGATCCCCGACAATCTGGTCGAGTCGATCCTGTTCGGCCACGAGAAGGGCGCCTTCACCGGCGCCACCGAACGGCACACCGGCAAGTTCGTCGAGGCTCATGGCGGCACGCTGTTCCTGGACGAGGTCAGCGAGCTGCCGCTCACCGCACAGGTCAAGCTGCTGCGCGCACTTCAGGAAGGCGCGGTCGAAGCGGTCGGCGGACGCAAGCCGTTGAAGGTCGACGTCCGGATCATCTCCGCGACCAACCGCAGGCTGCTGGAGCGGGTGAAGCAGGGCCATTTCCGCGAAGATCTGTTCTATCGCCTCCACGTGCTGCCGCTGACGATCCCCTCGCTGCGGGCGCGGCGTGAGGACATCCCGTATCTGCTCCGGCATTTCCTGGCGCGCTTTGCCGCCGAGGAGAATCGCCTCATCACCGGCATCAGCGGCGAGGCCGTGGCGCACCTCGCCCAGCTCGACTGGCCCGGCAACATCCGCCAGCTCGAAAACGCGGTCTACCGCGCGGTGGTGATGAGCGAGGGCGACCAGCTTGACCTTGCCGACTTCCCCCTGCTCACCTCGCAGCCGCATCTCGAGACCGACATCCCGACCGCGCCGCTGATGCTCGAGCCGATCGCGGCGCCCTCGGTGGTGTCGGGTGGTGAAATACCGATCGCGCCGCTGCCGCTGGCGGGGACCCTTTCCATGCTGACCCCCACCGGCGACGTCCGCCCGCTGGACGACATGGAGAACGAGATCATCCGCTTCGCGATCTCGCATTATCGGGGGCAGATGTCCGAGGTCGCCCGCCGCCTCAAGATCGGCCGGTCCACGCTCTACCGCAAGCTCGACGAAGCCGGGGTTCCCGGACATGGCGGCAAAAGCGGTGAGGAGACGCCCTGAGCCTCATGCGAACGGAGGTTTGCCTGGCGTCGCGATGACGCCGCAAGCCCTTCGCATTACGGCAAAATCCGGCTGCGGCGTGAACCGTGACTTGGAAGTGACAGACACATGGAAAAGCGTCTGCCAAAGCCGCACAATCCGTTGCAAACGGGCTTTCTTGAAGTCAGTTTGTCGTGAGTTGTCCCGGGTAGCGCTGGCCGCCCAAACGGGGCCTGTATATCGTCTGCGTAGGATTCGTTCGTCCGCGTATGAATTGTTGCGTGCAGGCGTGCAACTTTCGAGCGGCCGGCGCAGTTTAGCCCGAAGCTCATTAGGCGATAATGAAGCTGTTCCACGAGGGACAGTTCACCCGAGGGGTGCGACACAATGCGTGACTGTTTGAACCACCGTGCGGGCTTTGACCGCGTCTTGATGACGGTCGCGGCGACCTTCCTCACGGTATCGGCCAGCTCGGCTCTGGCGCAGGATCAGGCGCGCAGCAGCGCCGCCGAACTCGCGATCGAAGCCGCGATCCCGCGCCCCGAGCCCGCAAACGTCCCGCCCCCGACCGCATCCGATATCAAGCTCGACACCACGGCGACGGTTCAGGACTCCGCAAAGGAGCCGGCCAAGGAACCGGTGAAGGCCGAAGCCGCACCGGCCCCCGACAAGGTCGAGACCAAGCCTTCCGACGTCGCCACCACGCCTGCAGCTGAGGCGCCGAAGAGCGAAACCGCCAAGATCGAGCCCGCCAAGACCGAGCCCGCGAAGTCCGAGGCCGCCAAGTCCGAGGCCGCGAAGACCGAGCCTGCCAAATCCGAACCGGCAAAGGCCGACACCGCGACGGCAACGCCGGCCGCGCCTGCGGCCCCCGCTGCGGCTCCGGCCGCCGAGCCGGTGAAGGCCGCGAGCAACGTTCCCGCCGCCGACCAGCCGGTCGCCGACAAGCTGAAGGACATCATCGGCGCCAAGACCTCGCGCCATTTCGACCGCAAGAACGAGCGCGCCGCGATCGAGAAGTTTTACGGTGCACGCGACTTCGCGCCGGTCTGGACCCAGGCCGGCAGCCTGACCGCTGCGGCCAAGGGCGTGATCACGCGGCTGAAGGATGCGGCCTCCGATGGCCTCAATCCCGCCGACTACCCGGTGCCGGATTTCGCCGCCGCCACGACGCCCGATGCGCTCGCTGATGCCGAGCTGAAGCTCACCGCCAGCATGTTTGACTATGCGCGCCAGGCCCAGAGCGGCCGCATGCACTGGTCGCAGGTCAGCGGCGACATCCTCTATCCCGAGCATCCGGTCGATCCGAGCGAGGTGCTCGCCAAGGTCACGACCGCAGCCGACGCCTCCGCAGCGCTCGACGGCTACAACCCGCCGCAGAAGCTCTACAAGGAGCTGAAGGCCAAGCTCGCCGAGCTGCGCGGCCAGGGCAGCGGCCCGGTGATCGAGATCGCCGACGGTCCGGCGCTGAAATACACCCCGGCCGGCAAGAAGCAGGCTGAAATCGTCGTTGACGATCCGCGCGTGCCGCAGCTCCGCGCCAAGCTCGGTCTCGCCGAGAACGCCAGCGACACCCGCTATGACGCCACCGTCGCCGAAGCCGTGCGCAAATTCCAGAGCGGCGCCGAAATGAAGGTAACAGGCATCCTCGACGACAAGACCGTCAAGGCGATCAACACGCCGAAGCGCGACAAGCAGATCGACGTTGTGCTGGTGAACATGGAGCGCTGGCGCTGGCTGCCGCGCGACCTCGGCGTCCCCTCGCTGGGCGATGCCTATGTCATCCTCAATATTCCTGACTACACACTGAAGGTGATGCAGCGTGGCCAGCAGGTCTGGACCACTCGCGTCGTCACCGGCAAGCCGGGCACGCATGCGACCCCGCTGCTCACCGAGACGATGAAATACATCACGGTCAATCCGACCTGGAACGTGCCGCCGTCGATCGTCTACAACGAATACCTGCCGGCGCTTCAGCAGGACCCGACCGTGCTCCAGCGCATGGGCCTCAAGCTCGAGCAGAACCGCGACGGCTCCGTGCACATCTCGCAGCCGCCCGGTGAAGCCAACGCGCTCGGCCGCATCCGCTTCAACTTCCCGAACAAGTTCCTGGTCTATCAGCACGACACGCCGGACAAGAACCTGTTCGCCAGGGACGATCGCGCCTTCAGCCATGGCTGCATGCGCGTGCAGAATCCGGATCAGTACGCCTCCGTGCTGCTCAACATCGCCATGCCGAACGAGAAGTACACGCCGGAGCGCGTGCGCAGCATGTACGGCAAGAGCGAGATCGACCTGAAATTCCCGACGCCGATCCCGGTCAACATCACCTATCAGACCGCGTTCGTGGACGATGGCGGCAAGCTGCAAATCCGCAAGGACGTCTATGGCCGTGACGCGACCATGATCAACATCCTGAAGAACAGCCGCGGCAAGGATCTCGAGAACGTCGTCGCACACTCCCAGCCGAGCTATTCGCGCCCGGCGACGACGCTGCCCTCGGGCGTTGCGGTCGCCAACAACGGTGGCAGCAGCTTCGGCTCGTCGGGTCCGAACTTCTTCGAGCGCCTGTTCGGGGCCCCGACCCCGCCGCCGGCTCCGGTCGGCCGCCGGCCGCAGCAGCAGCGGGTGTTTACCCGCTGAGGCCTCCCGACAGGGCTTTGCCGGAAATTCTCTAGTAAGATCAGCGACCTCATCCCCCTGGATGGGGTCGTTTAACGTTAACCATTCTCCACCCGAACTCCGGCAGCGGGCGTTTTTTTGCCACACTGAACCGCTTAGGTTCGTATTGTGACTTGGTTTGGGGTCGGGAAGGTCAACCTCGAATTAACCTTCTCGCTTTAAGAAAGCGTTCATCCTCTTTCGCGCGCTAACGGGGTTGCCGGGAGAGTCCATTTTGAACGCTCGTCGACTGGGTGGGCTCATTCGTGCTGACTGGTCTCGCACGCAAATTCGCAGTGCTGTCGTTGTCCCATGCGGGAGTGAAGGCCGGATCCCGGATCGGCCTCGCTTCCGCACTGCTGCTTGCTGCCGCGGGCTCGGTCCATGACGCCGCTGCGCTGAACGAGACCAAGACGCTCTCGTTCCACCACACCCATTCCGGCGAAGACCTCACCGTCACCTTCAAGCGCGACGGCCGCTTCGACGAGGCCGCGCTGAAGCAGCTCAACCACTTCCTGCGCGACTGGCGGACCCAGGACGAGACGGTCATGGACCGCCGCCTGTTCGACATCCTCTGGGAAGTCTATCGCGACGTCGACGGCAAGCAGCCGATCCAGATCATCTCCTCCTACCGCTCCCCCGCCACCAACGCGATGCTCCGCCGCCGCTCTTCGGGTGTGGCGCGCTTCAGCCAGCACATGCTGGGGCATGCGATGGACTTCCACATTCCGGGCGTGCCGCTGGAGCAGATCCGCTTCGCCGGCCTGCGCCTGCAGCGCGGCGGCGTCGGCTTCTATCCGACCTCCGGCTCGCCCTTCGTCCATCTGGATACCGGCAGCATCCGGCACTGGCCGCGCATGACGCATGACCAGCTCGCCCGCGTGTTCCCGGATGGCCGCACGGTCCACGTTCCGACCGACGGCACGCCGCTGAAGGGCTATGAGCTGGCCAAGGCCGACATCGAGCGCCGCGGCACCGGCGACGATTCCGGCAGCAAGCCGAGTTTCTTTGCCGCTCTGTTCAAGAGCAAGTCGGCTCCCGCCGCCACGAGCAGCGACGAGGATGACGAGGGCGCGCCCGCCCCGGCCGCGAAGCCTGTTGCGCCGACCGTGGTTGCCGCCGCGGCCAAACCGGCCGATCCGGTGCCGACACCGCGCGCCAAGCCGCAGATCGCCGCTGCGATCCAGCTCGCTTCGGCCGATGCGCAGCTCGTTGCACCGCCCAAGCCGAAGCCCGCGCCCGTGGCTGACAAGCCGGCAGCCGGCAAGCCCGAGACCCCGGCCGACATCATCAATGCCCGCGGCTTCTGGGATACCCCTGCGACCCCGCAGCAGGCGACGCCAGCTCAAGTGGCTGCGCTGAAGGCCCGCCAGGCGCTCGCCGCCGCCACCGAGCCGCAAGCGACCGCGAGCGTCTCCAGCGCGGCCTATCAGGCGCTGGCCTATGCGCCGGCGTCCGCCTCCCCGGTCGACCGCGCCAACGTCGTCGCCGCCTCCGCGCCGATCCCGCGCACAGGCCGCCCCGTTGCCGCGACGCGCGGCCTTGCGCCCGCGACCGAGATCAACACGGTGGTCGGCAAGAGCATCGACGGCAGGATCGCAACCGCGACCCGCCTCTCCGCCGCCAGGGGCGAGAGCATCTGGCTCAAGATCGTGATGCTGTCGCCGAGCGCCAGCCGCGCGATGTCGGTGACGCTGATGGGCGAGCTCGATACCGTTGCCCTGCGCGGCTATTTCGTCAAACCGCAGGCCGTAATCGCGATGGGCTTTGCCGACGATCCGATGCAGGGCCTGTCCTGCGACAGTTTTACGGGCAGCGCGACCGCGAAGCTCGAGACGACGTCGTTCGTGGTGCGCACCGCCGCGCTGCGCTGAGATCTTTCCCCTCACGCCGTTCGGTAGTCCCGCAAGCCGGGATGAAGCCAACGGGTCGGCGCGAAGCGCCGCCCGATGACAGGCTCCGCGCAATCCTGGGGCACGACAGCGCCACACGCTCAAGTGTCGTCCCGGCCTGGTGCGCATCTGCACTAAGGGAGATTCCCCCACTTCCAACGGGTAATCCACCCGGTATCGCTACGCATTCCAAACGCGCATTGTGGCAATGCGCCCAGAACGGACGCGATGACAAAGTCCGAGGACGCGATTGCGTTAGCCTTGGTGTTCCGCGTTTCCGCAGCGGCGCCGCATAAAGGGAAGTCGCCACAGCGAAGTAGGAGCATGCGATGTCAGTTCCATGCAAGTCTGAGCTCAGCCTTCTGAACCACGACGAGCGCGAAGTCATATTGAGTACGCACCATCCCGTGGTCGGAGAGATGGAGCGCGATGGACTTGAGAGCCTTCGCGCCCGACTTCGGGATCTGCGCGACAGGGAGCGTACATTGTCGCGGCATCGACGCCGCGAAACAAAGGGAACAGCCGACCCGCGCGGCAAGAGTTTCTCCGGCACGGCAGAGCATGCAAACCGGCGCCAATCGGTTTTCGCTGCCGCCATCAAGCGCGTCAAGAACGAGCTGAGGCGCATCCGGAAGTTTGAAGCACGACGGGAGCTCGGGGAAGCGGCGCGACGGGCGTTAGCACTCCGTCGGGCGCGTCAGTTTTCTCGCCCGCAGACGACCCCAACTTCGCATGACGGCATGCGGTCCATCCCAAGCCGTCGCCGGCTCAAGAAACTCCCACCGGAAAAAATCGGAAGAGTCTCGCAGGCCAACAAGCGGGCGCAGGCCCGACGAGACGCCAAACGCGGACGCGGCAATTGAGACCGAGACCGACAATCTTGCGGATCGAGGCTGCGTGCCGGACCGGCGCAATGGCGTCCTCGCCACTTCCAAGACTACAGTGTCGAAGCCTGCAGCTTCTATCTCGCTTTCCTGACCCGCCGATCCAGATGATATGTCAACGCCAGCGAGAGGCAGACGGTGAGCTCCTGCTTCGGCAGCGCGCCGGATAGGGGCAACAGCAAAGCCCTGGTCTGCCGATATTCGAACTCATCGGGAAAGCGCTCGCGGAACGTATCGACCAGCGTCGTCTTGCAGTTGAACAAAATGGCGGCGTGCTCGGAGTCCTTGAGGCGGCCGAGCCGGATCGTGCTGCCGCTGCCGGTCTCATCGGTCAGGTAAGCCGGCTCGCCCCATTTCAGGGTCTCGGTGAGCTTGCCGACATCGTGATGTGCCGCAGCGGTCGCGAAGATCAGCTCACGTACCTGGAGCAAGCGCTTGCCGATCGGCGCCGGAAGGGCGCGGAAGGCACGGTCCACCTCGCGCGGCAGCGGCGGCGCAGTCACAGCGGTCTCCGTTCACAAACGAAGTGCAACACGCCACGCTTGTAGCCCGGATGGAGCGAAAGCGTAATCCGGGGAATGCTTCCATACTGCGAGAACCCGGATTTCGCTGCGCTCCATCCGGGCTACGGCAGCAGTGCTTGAGGCGCAAGACGCCTCAGAGCATTCCCAGCGCCTGCATATAGGTCTCGAGGATCGTCTCGGCCTCGGCGCGCTCGTTCGGGTCCTGCTTGCGCATGCGCACGATGGTGCGCAGCGCCTTGACGTCGTAGCCATTGCCCTTGCTCTCGGCATAGACGTCGCGGATGTCGTCGGAGATCGCCTTCTTCTCTTCCTCCAGCCGCTCGATGCGCTCGATGATGGATTTGAGCTGGTCCTTGGCAAATTTCGTCGCGGGCTCGTCGTCGCGGACGGCGGCGGAGGTGGCCATCTTGGTACTCCCAATGGAACTGGCAAAACGAGGTGACGCCGGCATCCTCACCGCGCGTGCTGGTTGACCCTTAGGGTTCGCCGCTCTCGCGTTCAAGGCAGCATCGCGCTCGTCCACAGCGCGCCCACACCTTCCTGCGGCGAGGCCAAGAAAGAAGTTGTGTGGTGCGACTCACCGCCAGACTGCCGGCGAGGCCGTTCAGTGCCCGGGATGGACCTTCTTCATCGCCTCGATCTGCTCGGGCGTGGCCGTGCCCTGGTGCTTCGCCTTCCAGGTCTCGTAGGGCATGCCGTAGACGGCCTCGCGGCTCTCGTCCTTGCTTAAGCTCACGCCCTGGGCGTCGGCGGCGTCCTTGAGCCAGTTGGACAGGCAGTTGCGGCAGAAGCCGGCCAGATTCATCAGATCGATGTTCTGGACGTCGGTCCGCGTCTTCAGATGATCGACCAGGCGCCGGAAAGCGGCCGCCTCGAGCTCCGTTCTGGTTTTGTCGTCGATTGCCATGGCTGGATCCCTTCGGCCTGAATTGGTTCTGCCCCCGATGGGGGTCACCCTTACGGGATCAGGTGGGCCCTTGTCACAGATTTTGCCATATCACGGCGCAAACGGCGCCAGAGCCAACCCGAAGGCCGGTTCCCCGGCCCTACGCCAAATCGTCAATCATCTGGTATACGTTCCGCGACAATGATCGCCGAATCTCCCCGCGTCCCCCTTCGCCTGCTCGCCCGGTTGGTCCCGGTGCTGGTGGTTGGCCTGCTGTGCCTGTGGGCCAGCCCGGCCTCCGCCGACTTCCGGCTTTGCAACAACACCTCGAGCCGGGTCGGCATTGCGCTCGGCTACAAGGACGCCGAGGGCTGGACCACCGAGGGCTGGTGGAACATCTCGTCCCGCTCCTGCGAGACCCTGCTGCGGGGAACGCTGGTCGCCCGCTACTATTACATCTACGCGATCGACTACGACCGCGGCGGCGAATGGTCGGGCCAGGCCTTCATGTGCTCGCGCGACAAGGAATTCACCATCCGCGGCACCGAGGATTGCCTCGCGCGCGGCTACGACCGGACCGGCTATTTCGAGGTCGATACCGGCGAGCAGCGGGCCTGGACGGTTCAGCTCACCGACGCCAACGAGCAGCCGTCACAGCAGCAGCGCGTGCCCGGCCTGCCGGGCCCGGTCGGCCCGGGTGGCGGCGTTCCGGGTTTGCCCAATAGTCCGCCCGGTGGTACGCCCCCCGCCGCGCCTGGCCTTCCGCCAGCCCCCTCGCCACCGTCTGGAAATAAGCCATGAGGCGTCTTCGCCGTATCAAGATTCTCGCGACCCTGGGACCTGCCTCTTCGGACCTCGCGATGATCCGCCGCCTGTTCGAGGCCGGCGCCGATCTGTTCCGCATCAATATGAGCCACACCCCGCATGACAAGATGCGGGAGCTGGTCGCGACGATCCGCAACGTCGAGAGCAGTTATGGCCGGCCGATCGGCATCCTGGTCGATCTCCAGGGCCCGAAGCTCAGGCTCGGCGCCTTCGCGGAAGGCGCGGTCCAGCTCCAGAACGGCCAGATCTTCACGCTCGATTCCAACAAGGCGCCGGGCGATGCCACGCGCGTCAATCTCCCGCATCCGGAGATCCTGGCAGCACTCAGGCCCGGCCATGCGCTGCTGCTCGACGACGGCAAGGTGCGGCTGATGGCCGAAGAGACCTCGAAAGAGCACGCGGTGACCCGCGTCGTGGTCGGCGGCCGGATGTCCGACCGCAAGGGCGTCAGCCTGCCGGATACGGACCTGCCGGTCTCGGCGATGACGCCGAAGGACCGCGCCGACCTCGAGGCCGCGCTGGTCACCGGCGTCGACTGGATCGCTCTATCTTTCGTGCAGCGCGCCGACGACGTCATCGAGGCCAAGAAGATGATCCGCGGCCGCGCCGCCGTGATGGCCAAGATCGAGAAGCCGCAGGCGATCGACCGCCTCGCCGAGATCATCGAGGCCTCCGACGCGCTGATGGTGGCGCGCGGCGATCTCGGCGTCGAGCTGCCGCTGGAGCGTGTGCCGAGCCTCCAGAAGCAGATGACGCGCATGGCGCGCCGCGCCGGCAAGCCGGTGGTGATCGCAACCCAAATGCTGGAATCGATGATCCAGTCGCCGGTGCCGACCCGCGCCGAAGTCTCGGACGTCGCCACCGCCGTCTATGAAGGCGCCGACGCCATCATGCTGTCGGCGGAATCGGCGGCCGGCAAATTCCCGGTCGAGGCGGTCTCGACCATGAACCGCATCGGCGAAGAGGTCGAGCGCGACCCGATTTATCGTTCCGTGCTCACCGCGCAGCGCCCCGCGCCAGAATCCACCGCCGGCGACGCCATCGCGGACGCCGCCCGCCAGATCGCCGAGACGCTCGATCTGCCGGCCCTGATCTGCTGGACCAGCTCGGGCTCGACCGCGGTGCGCGTCGCGCGCGAGCGGCCGAAGCCGCCGATCGTGGCGATCACGCCCAACATCGCGGCCGGACGCCGGCTGGCGGTGGTCTGGGGCGTGCATTGTGTGGTGGCGGAAGACGCGCGCGACCAGGACGACATGGTAAGCCGCGCCGGCCAGATCGCCTTCCGCGACGGTTTTGTCCGCGCCGGCCAGCGCGTGATCATCGTCGCCGGCGTGCCGCTCGGCATTCCCGGCACCACCAACATGGTACGCATCGCCTCGGTCGGCCCTGAGGGCGGCGCGGATATCTAGTCCGCGGGAGCCCGGCAAACAAAAAAAGACGAAAACAACCCCATGCACAGTAGCCGGCGTTGCCGGCGAAGGTGCTCGGGTTTTGTGGAAAGGCGCGCTCGGGCAATGACCTGAGCGGAATCAGGTCTCGGCCCCGGCCGCGACCTGCTCTTCAGGCCCCGACCAGCGCTTTCGCGGTCGGCAGCAGCGTCTGCTGCACCACCAGACCGCGGGCGCGGGCGTCCATCACACCGACTGCGCGCAGGGCCAGCAGCGTCACGGTCTGCACCGCATCGCGCATCCTGGCGGGATCGTCGAGATTATCGGGCGCGAGCGGCCCGACCAGAGCCTCATGCAGCGCCCCCAACAGCGCGGTGGCGGCCAGCGCGGTATCCTGCGCAGGCAAATGGCCGGCCCGCACGGCGGCGTCGATCCGCGCGGCCATCTCGCCGGCGATCTCGCGGCGGCTGGCGAGGCGGGACGCGCTGACATCGACGTCGACCGGCTCGGCCAGGATGCCCCAGGCCAACCTGCGCTGCGACAGCGTGTGGACCGCCACGGTGGTGACGGCCGCCGCCAGCGCCGAGGATGGGCCGGGCGCGGCATCGGCCGCCCGGCGGATCGCCGCGAGCTCGTCGCGCGACACCTCGGCTATCAATTCGGAGATCAGCTCGGACTTGGACGGGAAGTAGCGGTAGACCGTTCCGGCCGCGACACTGGCCCGGACAGCAACCGGCGCGATCTGCACCGCAGCCATCCCGCCTTCCGCCGCAGCTTCCCGCGCCGCAGCAAGGATCGCACTGCGCCTGGCCGCAAGGCGCTTCACCACTTGATGCGTTCGCCGATAAACCATGGCGCGCTTCCTGTCCCACACGCCAGCCGCACGCCCCGCGCGGCCGAACGCGTCGTCCCTGCAATAGATGCAAATCGTCCCGCAAGGACTGAACAACTATTCAAAGTGAATGACAAGATGCAAATGCGTAGAACGTCACGCCGGACGGACGGGAGCCCCAGCCTGGTGACGCCGGCTGGAGGGCTTTGAAGAAGAACGTGCGGGGAAGCTTGCCTGCGGGCCCATCCTTCGAGACGCCCGCCTACGGCGTGCCCTCAGGATGAGGTCGCGTTTCGCGGCAAGATATCAGACCCTCTTGGTGAGGAGCCCACCAAAGCGGGCATCTCCGGACGATGCTCCGCATCGCCGGGCGAACCATGCAGGCCGAGCAGCCTCCGGCTCACCACCCCGCAAAAGAAAAGAGCCCCGTCCGGGACGGGGCTCTCGAAACTCTCAGATCGTCCGGTCTTACTTGAGGCTGGACGAGATCGAGCCGAACTTGGTGTTCAGCGAGCTGCCGAGGTTGTTGACGACGGTGATGATCGCGAGCGCGATGCCGGCAGCGATCAGGCCGTATTCAATGGCGGTGGCGCCGGATTCGTCCTTCACGAAACGCGAAACGAGGTTCTTCATAGACTGCTCCCAAAGAGTACACGTGGCTTACAAATGGTCTGGTCTTCTCGGCTTCCCAGCGCCGCCCGACCATGGAACCGAACCTAGAGGCAAAGAATTGCGCCGCAGTTAATTCGACTGCGGAAACACGAAGCGGATTGCACGTATTCGACGATGGTAAAGGAGAATTGAAAACAATCCGTTAAATCGCAGCTATCCGCGGCAATGCCGCGGAGGCGCGATTTACCCGAAGTTATGACCGCGCATGGTCCAATGCCGCCCGCTCGGCCTGAAGCACGACGAGATGAATCGTTCATCGCGCTTCAGGTTATTGTTTGAGCATGATCTTCTCGGAAAACCGCTACACACTTTTCCGGATCATGCTCCGGCCGACAAGAACAAGCAGGACGACGAGGCGGCATGTCACTTTCCTTTGCCAACAGCATTGCGGTGCAGAGCCGCGCGCGAGCACTGCTGCCGCTCTGCGTCGGTGCCGGCACCTATCTGTTCTTCCTCTTCGTCGGCGACACGCTGCTTCAGGACTCCGACTCGTTCTGGCAGATCAGGATCGGGCAATGGATCCTCGATCACGGCGCCCTGCCCTACACCGACTTCTATTCCTTCACGCGCCCAGGAGAATCCTGGATCTCGACGTCGTGGCTGTCGCAGGTGCTGTTCGCTTTCTCCTACGCGCAATGGGGCTGGGCAGGTCCGGTCATCCTCACCGCGACCGGGATGGCGCTCACCGCTGCAGTCTTCGTCTATCTGCTCGACGCGCAGATCGAGGCGCCGCGCGCGGTGCTGTTCGCGATGCTGGCGTTGCTGCTGTCGATCCATCACGTGCTGGCGCGTCCGCATATTCTGGCGCTGCCCGTCATGGTGGCGTGGGTCGGCCTGCTGATGGCGGCTGCCGACCGCAGAAGCGCGCCGTCCTGGACTTGGCTGCCGCTGATAGCGCTCTGGGCGAATTTACATGGCGGCTTCGTGCTGGGCCTCGCACTGATCGGTCCGATCTCGCTCGAAGCGGTCGAGCATGCCGAGAAGGGACAGCGGCTGAAGCTGTTCATGCGCTGGGTGCTGTTCGGCGTCGGCGCGCTGATCGCTGCCTGCTGCACGCCGTACGGCTGGCGGACGCTGATGGGCGCAACCAACATCCTCAGCCTCGGCGAATTGCTGTCACTGATCTTCGAATGGATGCCGGCGAACTTTGCCACCTTCACCGGGTTCGAAGGCGCACTGCTCGGCCTGATCGCGCTCGGCTATTATCGCGGCCTCGTGCTGTCGGCGCCGCGGATCTTCCTGATCCTGTTCCTGACCTGGAGCGCGCTGACCCATGTCAGGAATATCGAGGCCTTCGCCTTCCTGGTGCCGCTGGTGCTGGCAAAGCCGCTCGGCGAGATGTTCGCGCGCCCGCCAGCGGACACAGCCGGCGCCGACCGCTGGCCGGCCCGCTATGTCACCGCGCTCGGTGCGCTCATGATCGTGGCCGCGAGTTGGACCTCGACCTCGCTCTACATGGGACACCATCGCTTCACGTTCACGATGGCGCAGACGCCGGTTGCGGCGGTCGACCTGCTCGAAAAACTCAGGGTGCAGCGCATCTTCAACGCCTATCAGTTCGGCGGCTATCTGATCTCGCGCGACGTCCCTGTTTACGTCGACGGCCGCGCCGAGCTCTATGGCGAAAAGTTCGTCATGGACTTCTTCAAGGCGACGGAAGGCAAGAAGCCCGAGCTGCTGCCGCGCCTGCTCGACCAGTACAAGATCGACGCGACGCTATTGGTCGCCGATGCGCCGGGCCCGCAAATCCTCGACCAGCTCAAGGGCTGGAAGCGGATCTATACGGATGACATCGCGGTGATCCATGTGCGGGACAATGCTGACGGAGCTGCGGTGCCGTCGAAGTGAGGACGTAGCTTCAGGCGTGTCCTCTCAGATGCGACGTTCGCTAAAAGATGTGAAGCGGACTTAGGCACGCACTCCGGCCATTTCGCCGTTTGACCCAAGGCGGTCGTCAAGCGGCAATGTCAATTGCTGTTATTCGACTGATGCGCCCGGAGTCAAGATAGCAGCGATGACAAAGGCTCGCGCGGTTCTCGTGTGAGTTTCAACCATCTGCCTCGTGTCAACGACCAAGAGCCATTCATGTTCGACAATCTGATGACCCTCTTGGTTATTCTGTCCTTCGGCTTTCCCGCCGTGCCGTGGTTTTTGGGTGCGCGATGGGGGTCGAGAGGAGTTTGGCTCAGTACAGGATTTGCCGTAGTCATCCTGCTATGTTTGTTTCCAATATTGTTTTGGGTTGCATGCGGTGCCTGTGGGCAGGGCGCGATAGCCATCTTTGTGCTGGGGCCGATCTGGATCGCCTCGGCATTGCTTACGGTCACTTCGGCGGCGTTCGCTTACTACAAATTCGCGCGCTGATTTCCGCAAGACCGCGAAGGCGCCGGGGGTAACGATACCGCCCACGCTGGGCATCGCAGATGAAGTGATTGAGTAAAGCATCAGCGATGTCAGCTTGTGGCCCATCAGCGAAATGGCGACACCTTTCATTGAGGTCCGCTTGGTGGCGTAGAGCGGACTGACTTTACTCACTCTGCGTTCTTCGCATTTTGACCCAAGGCGGAAAAACCGCACAGTTTGGGATCGCCTGATGGTTCAATTCGTTTGTTGCAGCAAACTCGGAAGTTCACTCATCCGATGAAAGGTTTTCCCGCAGACCCCGCGCAATTCGATTTCAGCGCTCGGATCGCCGCCGGTAAAGCCCAGAACTTGCATTCCCGCAGCCTTTGCTGCGTAAGCCCCCGACAAACCGTCTTCGATGACGATGCAGCGTGACGGATGAACGTTCAAGGTTTGCGCCGCATGAAGGAATAAGCCCGGCTCTGGCTTCCATGAACCCACTTCGTACGCGCTGAATATACGTCCCTCGAAATGATCTAGGAGCTTCGTCAATCCGAGCGTGTGTGTCAGCTTTGACATGGGCCCGTTAGACGCCACACAGGTAGGAATAGCTATTTCAGCTAACGCCGCATGAATTCCTTCGACGGGCTTCAGTTCGGCATCAAATGCTGACGCCGTAGCTCGTCTAAGGTCCGCAACGAAGGTGTCCGAAACGCTGCGACCTAACCTGCGCTCAATTTCATGCACGCAGTCGGCCATTTTTCGCCCGCGGAAAAGCTTGATTGCTTCCTCCACGCCAATCCCAGCTCCTTCCTGCGATGCTGCGCGGGCTAAGACGGCCAGCGCGATTGTTTCACTATCGACCAAGACGCCATCCGCGTCGAAAATGATGAGTTCAATCACGGTGGGGTCATTAGAAGCACGATCACGTTAGGAACGGACGTAGTTAGGTTAGAAGCTTACCCGTTCCGACGATACAGAGGGAGCACTTTGTCTGCTTCTGGCCCGTATGAGACCTGGCGAGGGGTACTAAAGATGTCCGCTCACTGGGGCTGACCGGAAGTCGTCTCGGGAGAACCAAACCGACGCGATTGACCCAAAGCCGACCTCTGCTGAGATCCGCTATTGCGCCGCTATCAGGGGCACAGCGGACCTCATACGCGCCCTGACTGCCGGGCGTTCTGCGAGTACAAGCCTCGGTGCGCCTCGTGAAACCGGCTCAAGAACCTTCAGCCGTTTCGCTGCGCGGCTGGCGGATGGTTTCCTCGGGCGTGCCGATCCTCGGCCATGATGCCGGCATTCATGAAGCCGACGCAGGTCGAGACATCGGAAGAAGGCCATCTCGTGCGTGACCAGCATGATGATGCCTTCGGCGCTTCTGGCCCCGGTCACCCCTTGGCAGCAACGTACCCATAAAAATTCATAAGAAAGTCCCGAACGGCGAGGGGCTTGACGGCACCGGTTTTTTCCTGCGGATGCGGTATCACGTAGTCTCCATCGCCATATGAGAAGACCTTCGCCTTCACGTACCCGTTCATCACTTGTATCTTCTCGCGCAGCACGACCCAGTGCATTGTAAACGCGGAGCCTTTATCGGACTGGTCGTCATAGTCGATCATATTGGCGCTTATGAAAAGACATACGCGATATCCGCTGTCGAGCAGCCGGTTGGCTTCGTTTACATCGTCGATGTCTTTGTTGTATCGCGAAATGTTGGTATTCTCCCGCACGTCCCGGTATCCTGCCTTGCGAAACCATTGCTCCATTTCGCTCGGCAGGGTGACACCCGCAAGATCGCTGATCTTGCCTGTGTCGTCGAAATCGAGGAACCAGTTCTCCGAATCGCGTATGGAGGCGCATGTCAGCCAATCGACGTGGTCCAGCGACCAGGGTGGCGTGAAGTTCCTCACATCCTTTCCCGGCTTGATCAGCAGGCGGCCAAGGTTCGCCTGCCCCTTCTGATAGAGATCGATCGCGAACCGCGCGTAAGACCCTGGCTTGTCGGACGCGTAGCCGAACATCAGGGCGGATGGCCCGCACAGACTTCCCTGATCTTGATTGATGAGGCTCGGCTTCGCAATGCGCCTGAGAATACCTATGCCGACGCGGTGTGGGTCGAGCTTCGGAAAGAACGTCGTCCTCGTGTTTTTCAGGAAATCGCAGACCATTTCCGCGGCTAGTTTTTTCTGGTCGGAATTGAGGTCGTACGGTCCGATCCCGCGCTTCTCCTTGTATTCTTCTCCGACGAAGAGCGTGATGAGCTTTTTCGAGGTGGGGGAGAGCGTTCTGGAGGTGTTCGCAATGGTGGTCAGGTCGTCCAGCTCGAATGCGGTGACCATGCCGTCTGCGACGGTAGCCCGGATGATGTCAACGATCTCTGCGTAGTCCAGCTTTGAATCGTCGATGAGGCCTTTGCGAAGTGCAGCATCGACGGAAGGAGTCGCGATTGCGTCCCATTGGCCCTTTGGCAGGGCGGGCTTGGCAGCCGCCTTCGTCGACAGTTCAACGAGCCGACTGAATGTCGGGCCGGCAGGCCGAACATAGCCGTCAGGCGTGCCGGGAAAGTTCTTCTTTTGGAAGTACAGAATCGAGTTGTAAAGGCCGTCGCTGGCGTAACCGGTCACGACCATCTGTGGTTTAAGCGTGTTCTCGGCGCCGCCGTCGGAAATGGCGATCTTGTTGAGCAGCGAAATGACCAGCTCCTGATCCTTTTTCCAGTTTTGGCAGCTGCGCCCTGTCGTCGCGAACCGTCCGACCTTGTCTTTCAACTGCAGCATATCGCGCCTCCCCGGAACGGGAATGCTGCCTCGAACGTCCTGACATGCAGCCGAGGCAGGCGCTGTGGCAAGTCTTCCCGCTGTAGGGTTGGTCGCCCCTGCCGTCCCTTGTGTTCATTCGCAAGGACAGCGGTCGCCCTGTGGCGAGGTTCACGAATGCGTTATGTCTGCCTATCGGGGTAGACCGGAATTCGTCGGCGCACCGCTAGAATGTCGCGAATGGCCCATCAGCGAAGTGGCGACACCTTTCATTGAGGTCCGCTTGGTGGCGTAGAGCGGACTGACTTTACTCACTCTGCGTTCTTCGCATTTTGACCCTAAGCGGTCATCAGAGGCGGACAACCAACGATACCGGCATGGACGCTTCGTTCCAACTGTCTTAGGTTCAAGCCGCAGGTAATCTACAGGCGAGCATGGAAGAACGCTCCTCCGGCAATTCTAAAGAGCGCGCGAATAATCGCTCCATTACGCAACCGTTAATATGGTGGTTCGTTCTAGCCCTTATGGCGCTAGTTGCGTCACAAGTCATGCGGCTGCATCAACATCAAGCGCTAAGTTGGCTTCTCTGGGACTATGCGGGTCGGATCACTGCTCTCACCATTTTGGCGGCAGTGCCTTCTGCTCGAATCGCTGCATTTCCAACAGGTGAACGTCAAATTTCACTTTTTGAGATTGTCCTTTGGATCGTCGGAATTTGCTTGCTAGATCGCTTTGTCCAGTTGCCGCAATCTCTCCTCAATGCGGCATTCCCTACAACCGTTCTCGGCGCATATCCGCACCCGACCGGATGGCTAAAAGCGTTCGATCTTTTTTTTGGCTTAGCCTTGGTAGCTATCAGCGAAGAAGTCATATTTCGCCGATACATCCGGCTAGCATTCCGGCCTTATCTGGGTGACGGCATCCTTGCCGTTCTCACTACGTCAGTTTTGTTCGGCGCAATTCATTGGTGGGCCGGCCTTGGTAATGTCCTTTCTGCGGCTACTGTTGGCCTTTTCCTCATGTTAATGCTGCGGCGGTCGGGTGTGCTATGGCCGGTGGCACTCGCGCATTACCTGCTAGATTTGATCAATTTCGCCTAACGCGCCTTGCAGGTTCGGAAGTCTTACGACTGCTCCTGGCCCATCAGCGAAGTGGCGACACCTCTCATTGGGGTCCGCTTGGTGGGGTAGAGCGGACTGACTTTGCTCACTCTGCGTTCTTCGCATTTTGACCCATAGCGGACGTGAACATTTTGCGTTGGCAAGCGCCGCCAAGACGGACGGTGGCTCGTTGCTATGGACCCGCTCGTCTCGCAACGAGAATATTGGCTATACACTGCAAGACGATTTCGTTTTGTTGATTGCGCACTCGGATTTGGTTGCGCACGATGCCTCGATCAGGTTTCGACTTAGACTCCCGCTTCTCCAGAACAATCATTTCAAGATCGAGTTCATCTCCTGGGCGTACCGGGTTCGGCAGCCTTAACTCATCCCAACCCATTCCGGCGAGGACATGGAGCCGAGGCTGGAGCTTCGGCGTGAGCGAGATGAAGATCGAAAACGTATGGGCGCTCGATGCGGTTAGTCCTCCAAAAATTGAACGTGCTGCTGCCTCCTCATCGAGGTGACGGGGCGCTGGATCATATTGCTTGGCGAACTGGACGATCTCTTCCTTCGAGACCAGATAAGGACCAGCCTTGCTAGTCATACCAATTTCGGCATCTTCAAAATACAGCTGGGTCATGGCTTCGTCCTCTGCGGATGAAGTAAATCAGGCACGGCTCAACGCGGCGGGATTATAACCCTTTTCAAGCATCAATTTCTGTTCTTGTCCGGCTAACCCGCACGTCGTTCAGGCCATTCGCACCAATTTCCAAGGCAGACTTTCCCGGATGAGCAAACACTAAAGGTCATCATCCGAAAATCAGCTTGTGGCCCATCAGCGAAATGGCGACACCTTTCATTGAGGTCCGCTTGGTGGCGTAGAGCGGACTGACTTTGCTCGCTCTGCGTTCTTCGCATTCTGACCCGTAGCGGTCTTCCATTGATCTAGATCAACGTGAGGTACATCCAGGAAGTTTGGTTCAATCGTCGAACAAGAGAGGACGCTTATGAGCGATCATCCAGAAGACGGTCCCCCGAACGAATCCTCCTCAAACGCATTCGAAAAAAAGAGGCGCGGCAATGACGGCATGCAACGACGCGACCTTTTGCTGGGTGGTTCGTCGCTCGCTGCGATGACGGCTTTGGCGGCGACGGCGCCAGCGACCGCTCAAGTGCAACAGGCTGCACCGGCACCTGCAGCGGCACCCGCATCGACGGGGCCGAAGCTTGGCGAGATCCTGCCGTTTCCGCAGCCGCCGCGTCCTGTCATCACCGAGCCGGATTGGCGCAAGGTGCCGCAGCCGAAGCCAGTGTCGATCCGGCCGCCGAAGGGCGCCCCCAACATCCTGGTCATTCTTCAAGACCAGACTTCCTATGCGGACCCATCGACCTTCGGCGGACCGATCAACTTCCCGACCATGGATCGTCTCGCCAAAGAGGGGCTGACCTACACGAACTTTCACGTCAACAGTCTGTGTTCGCCGAGCCGCACCGCGCTATTGACCGGACGCAATCAACATCAAAATAGCCAAGCCGCTGTAGTTGACGGTGCGACCTCATATCCCGGCGACACCGGCATGCGGCCAAAGAGCGTTGCGCCCATCGCTGAAATTCTTCGACAGTGGGGCTATTGCACGTCGATGTTCGGCAAAAGCCACGAGACGCCGCCGTGGGAAACCAGCATGAGCGGCCCGTTCGACCGCTGGCCAGCGCGACAGGGCTTTGAAAAATTCTATGGCTTCATTGGCGGCGAGAAGAACTTGTTCCGGCCCTACCTCGTGGATGGCACTACCGAACTCGGCGTGCCGCGCGACCCAAACTATCATTTCAACGTCGATATCACGGACAAGGCGATAGGCTGGATACGTGGTACGCGCTCGCTGACCCCGGATCGTCCGTTCTTTATGTATTACGCCACGGGCGGCGCGCATCCGCCTCACACGCCGCCGAAAGAATGGCTCGATGTCTACAAGGGGAAATTTGATCAGGGGTGGGACAAGCTACGCGGGGAAATTCTTGCGCGTCAGATAAAGATGGGCCTGATGCCTCCGGGCACCAAGATTGCTGAAAACCCTCCTGAAATTCCAAAATGGGACGCCCTTTCGGACGACGCGAAGAAGGTGCTTTCGCGACAAATGGAAGTCTATGCAGGCTATGCCGAGCATACCGACCGCGAGATCGGGCGTTTGATCGATGCCATCGGGGATCTCGGCGAACTCGACAACACCATCGTGATCTATATCGCCGGCGACAATGGCGGCACCGCGATCGGTGGTCTAAACGGAACCTACAATGAATGGTCCAACCTCAACGACGCCCCCGAAGACATCCCGTATCTCAAGACCCGAATGGACGAGTATGGCGGACCGAACTCTTACCCCAACTATTCGGTGGCCTGGGCAATGGCCGGCTCCACGCCGGCAACCTGGTGCATCAATGCCTGTCAGGGCGGCGGCCAGAATCAGGGCATGGTCATTCGCTGGCCCGGCGGCATCAAATCGAAAGGGGAAATCCGCAGGCAATATACCCACCTGATCGACGTTGGCCCCACCATCCTTGAAGCCGTCGGCATCCCCGAGCCAAAGATAGTCAACGGCGTCGAGCAAATTCCGATGGCCGGCACCAGCATGATCTACTCGTTCGACGATGCGGCGGCAAAGGATCGCCACACCGTCCAGTACAATGAGTGCAGCGGCAATCGCAGCATCTACAAGGACGGCTGGATGGCCTGCGTGATGCACCGCGCGCCATGGGAGAGCAGCCCCCGCGTCGATGACTACGCCAAGGACAAATGGGAGCTTTACAATGTGGCCGTGGACTTCGGACAGGCCACCGACCTCGCCGCGCAAAATCCCGCGAAGCTGAAAGAACTGCAGGATCTATTCCATCAGGAGGCGATCAAGTTCGGCGTTTATCCGATGGATGACCGCTCCTTCGCACGGTTGAATGCGACCAATGCCGGACGGCCCGACATCATGGCTGGCCGTACCGAGGTGACCTACTACGCCGGGATGACCGGCATGGCTGAAAATGTCTTCATCGACACGCTCAGCCGTTCCTATGTTGTCACCGCCGACCTGGTCATTCCCAAAGGCGGCGCCAACGGCGTCGTGGTCTCGCAGGGTGGCCTGTTCGGCGGCTGGAGTCTTTACGTCAAGGATGGAAGACCCAAGCTCGCCTACAACTGGCTGGCGCGGGAGAAATACTTCATCGAAGGCAAGGAGGCTCTACCGGAAGGCAAGGTCACGCTGGTCTATGATTTCACCTATGACGGCGGCGGCCTGCACAAGGGCGGCACCGGCGTGCTGTCGATCAACGGCAGGAAAGTCGGCGAAGGCCGCATCAATAAGACGCAGGGTGCGGTGTGGTCGCTGGCCGGTGAGACCGCCGACATCGGCATGGATGCCTACTCCCCAGTGTGCGATGACTACGATCCTTGGGAAAACGCCTTCACCGGCACCATCAACACCGTGAAGATCAAACACAAGGCTTGAGCGCAAGACTTGGCCTTTCCCCGTTACGCGAGGAGGGCTCTCTTTGTGTCCCGCGCCAACACCAGTCCGCTCCTGGCCCATCAGCGAAGTGGCGACACCTTTCATTGAGGTCCGCTTGGTGGGGTGGAGCGGACTGACTTTGCCCGCTCTGAGTTCTTCGCATTTTGACCCTGACCTGACATTGACCCTAGCCCAAAAGGAACACCCTGTGCTTTGATACGTGGGACGGAATCTACCGATCTCGCGGGGGCCGTTTTGGCCGACAATTGCGTGGAACGGAGGCTTGCGGCAATTCTGGCGGCGGATGTTGCCGGATACAGCCGCATGATGGGTATGGACGAAGAAGACGTGCTGGCTCGCCTCAAGGCCGCCAGAAAGTCTCTTTTCGATCCCTCCATCGCCGCGCATCGCGGACGGATCGTCAAGACGACCGGCGACGGCATGCTGGTCGAGTTCGCCAGCGCCGTCGATGCAGCGCGATGCGCCATCGAGGTGCAGCGCGGCATGGTTGAGCGAAATGCCGCGGTGCCGCAGGCCAAGCGGATCGAATTTCGCGTCGGCATCCACGTCGGCGACATCATAAGCGACGAAAATGATATCTTCGGGGACGGCGTCAATATCGCCGCCCGCCTTGAAGGCATCGCGCAACCCGGCGGCATCTGCATCTCCGAGGACACGCAACGTCAAATCCGCGGCAAGATCGATATCGCCTTCGAGGACATGGGTCCGCAGAACCTGAAGAACATTGTTGAGCCGATGCGCGCGTGGCGATTGAGAATAAACGCGGACGGTTCTGCGGCAATCTCGAAAAGGTCGCCTGTCGAGACCACCCAGGCTCTGGCGCTGCCCGACAAGCCGTCAATCGCCGTGCTGCCGTTCCAGAACATGTCGGGCGATCCCGAACAGGAATACTTCGCGGACGGAATAGCGGAGGACATCATCACCGCGCTGTCCCGTTTCAAGGCGCTGTTCGTCATCGCCCGCAATTCGAGCTTCACGTACAAGGGACGCGCTGTCGACATCAAGCAAGTGGGGCGCGAGCTTGGCGTGCGCTATGTGCTGGAAGGAAGCGTTCGCAAGGCGGCAAACCGGGTGCGCATCACGGGACAGCTCGTCGATACCCCTACGGGAGGACATCTCTGGGCAGACCGGTTTGACGGTGGACTCACCGACATCTTCGACCTGCAGGACCAGGTCACCGAGAGCATAGTCGGAGCGATCGCACCGGCGGTTGAAAAAGCCGAGATCGAGCGCGCCAAACGCAAGCCTACCGAGAGTCTTGATGCCTATGATCACTACTTACGCGGTTTGGCCAGCTCTTATCAGTTTGCTAACCGGCAAGCGAACGAAGAGGCGTTACGCCTATTCAACAAGGCGATCAAGCTCGACCCAGGTTTTGCGTCGGCTTACGGTCGTGCCGCCCTTTGCTACACCTTTGCCAAGACCAATGGCTGGATTTCAGTCACACCGAGCGAGACTGCCAAAGTAGAAAAGCTCGTTCAGAGAGCGGTTGAGCTAGGAAAAGACGACGTGATCGCCCTCGCGGCGAGCGGATATGTATCAGCGTTTGTTTTACTCGATCTCGGGGGAGGCGCCGCCTTGATTGATCGCGCGCTCGTGTTCAATTCCAATTGGGCCGAGGCATGGTTTTGGGGTGGCTGGGTGAAGAACTGGCTAGGCGAGCCGGAAACGGCAATCGAGCGCTTCGCCCGTGCCATCCGCCTCAACCCGCTTGATCCGTTTATGAGCGGGGTGCGAACTGGGACCTCGCATGCCCATTTCTTCCTGGGCCACTATGGCGACGCGGCATCGTGGGCGGCAATGGCGTTGCAGGACAATCCGGACTTTCAACCTGCGTTACGTATGGACGCCGCAAGCAAGGCAATGGCCGGACGACTGAAGCAGGCACAAAAGGCGGTGGCCCGGCTGCGGCAATTGAATCCTTCGGTGCGTGTCTCCAATCTCAAAAGCGTGCTCGGCCCCTATCGGCGCGCCGAAGATCTCGCTCGATACGAGGAAGGGTTGCGGCGAGCCGGGCTGCCCGAATGACCTCTACGGCCACGGTGCGGCAAGAGAGTGAGAGCCGCAACTTCCGCTCTTGGCCCATCAGCGAAGTGGCGACACCTTTCATTGAGGTCCGCTTGGTGGGGTAGAGCGGACTGACTTTGCCCGCTCTGAGTCCTTCGCATTCCAAAGCGGACATTCCCATCGGGACGATGGGAGACCGAAATCACGCCGTTGCTGCCGCATCGTTGGCAACGATCGCCAATATTTCGGCGGCGTGTGAACTCGCGATAAAGTGCCCGCCATCAGCGACTTCGTGCCATACCGCTCCAGGCATCCGCTCACCCAGCGGTTTGTTGACTGCGTAAGGCACAAACGTATCGGCGCTGCCTTGCCACAGATGAACCGGCCTAAGATCGCCGTGACGTCGAATGACCACTGTTGATAGAGCATCTGCGCATCGGTCACGAGACCGTCAACGCCTTGCCGGAAACACTCGCGTCCAGACTCCACGATGGCACTCAACACATCGTCATCAGCAAGCGCCGCGAGGTCAGCGGGGCAGCTCGCCTTCAGCAATGCCTTCTTGTACTGCTCCGGAAACCGCGTCGCAGCGAGATCGATCAGGTCATACATCAGCTGGAAACCCGGCCGGAAATGCAGTGCAAGGAACCCGCCCATGGCGTCGGTCGAGGACAGATCCTTCGCCGCCCAATTCGTACCGAATGCGCCGTAGGATCCGGGAGCGATGCTGGTCACGTGTATCAGCCTCGCGGGATCGAGATACGCCGCTGCCGCGAGCGCCCAAGGACCACCCTCAGACCAGCCTGTGACCGCAAAGCGATTGGTCTCAAAAGCGTTGGCAATCGCTTCCAGGTCCGCGGCCCAGCCTGCGAAGGTGCGACCGTGTTGAGGATCTGATTTGCCTTGGCCTGGACGGTCCACGCACACAAATCTCAAACCAAGTTTGAGCGCGTGAGACGCAAAAACCTTGGCTTCGAGCCGGCTCGATGGTCCGCCATGATTGTGAAGTACGAGCGGACCGTTCGGGTCGCCGACCTGAAGGTAAGCCAGTGATCGACCGCCGATCTGGACTGCACCTTCGCCAAGGCACGCAGCGTTGCTTGAATTTCTCAAATATATGCCCTCCGTCGGGCCTCGATGACTCGTCGATCTCGCGGAGCCTTTGTCTCAGCCAACCATCTCCTTTTTGGAATTTCTCGATCGTAGGCCGCAACAACGGCCGCCATGGTCACACGGCTGTCGGATGTCTGCAACTGGCCCTCGGTAGCCATTTCCGCGTTCAAAGCTGACGCCGGCTTTCGCCCCGATGCGGGCACTTGCGATTTAAAGACCGATCGGTCTATATAACGGTCATGAGCCGCCAAGCCCCAGTGCAGTCGCCCCGTGGCCGCCCCCGAAGCTTCGACGTGGACGCCGCGGTCGAACGCGCGATGGGGGTGTTCTGGTCGCGCGGCTATCACGCCACGGCGCTGCCGGACCTGCTTCGGGCCACGAAACTCTCGCGTGGCAGCCTTTACGCCGCGTTCGGCGACAAGCACTCGCTCTTCCTGCGCGCGCTCGATCGCTACATTGCCGATGCCGTGACGCGGATGGATGTCGAGCTCGCCCCCCGCAGGGAGCCGATCGACGCCCTGCGGGCCTATCTTGCCGGCTATGTCGACCGCACCAGTGGCGCCAACGGCCGGCGCGGCTGCCTGCTGGTGGCCACGGCCATGGAGCTGGCCGGCCAGGATGCCGAGATTGGTCGTCGCGTCGCGGGCTTCTTCAGGGCCATGGAGGCCCGCCTGGCCGATGCGCTGTCCCGTGCGAAGGTGGCGGGCAAGCTGGCCGACGGTGTCGATCCCGCGAGTGCCGCCAAGATTCTGGTCTGTTTCGTCGAGGGCCTGCGCGTGGTCGGCAAGACGGCGCCGGCGCGGGCCACATCGCAAGCCACCGCTGACGCTCTGCTCGATCGGTTCGTCAGGTAGCAACCCAATCAGGTCAAAAAACCCCGGACGCCTCCGCACTTTGTGCGTCAATATCTGGACTGATCGGTCTTGAAAGGAAGATGCCATGACTGCCATCCAGATCGTCTGCGCGGTGGCCGTTCCCCTGCTCTGGGGCTATCAGTTCGTGGCCATCAAGGTCGGCGTTTCGGAGTTTCCGCCGCTGTTCTTCCTCGCGCTGCGCTTCCTCGCGATCGCACTGCTGCTCGTTCCGTTCGTCAAACGGCCGACGCGCGAGCAGTTCGGCCCTGTCGTCGCGATTTCGATCTTCCTTGGTGGCCTGAACTTCGGCCTGTTCTATGTCGGACTCGGGCTCGGCTCGGGAAGCCTGTCGGCCGTCGCGTATCAGCTCGCGACGCCCTTCACCGTCCTGCTGGCCTGGCCGCTGCTCGCCGAGCGGCCGTCTCTCACCACGTCCGCCGGAGTGCTGCTCGCATTCGCCGGCGTTGTCGTGCTGGCAGCGGAGCCTGGCCTGTCGGCCAACGGGCTTCCGCTGCTGCTGGTGGTCGGGGCGGCCTTCGCATTCGCGGTGTCCAACGTCCTGACGAAACGCTACGGCCCTTTCGATCCCCTGATGTTGATGGGGTGGTCGTCGCTGTTCACAGTGCCGCAGGTCATGTTGATGTCGCTGCTGCTCGAATACGGACAACTGGCGAGCCTCGTCACGGCGGATGGACGCGGCTGGCTGGCGCTCGCCTACACGATTTTCATCGGCGGAATTGTCGGGTTCGGCCTCTGGTTCTGGCTGATCGCCCGCTGCTCCATGGGCCGCGTCGCGCCCTTCGGCCTGCTGCTTCCGGTGTTCGCCTTGACGTCGAGCGTGCTGTTCCTTGGCGAGCGCATGACCCCGAAGTTGATCGCCGGCGGGCTGCTTGCGATCGCAGGCGTTGCGATGACACAAGTCAGACCGAGCGCGCGCCCCATTTGAGCCCGGACGTTGCGTTGTGGCATCGATGTCGTCTGCCCGGCAACGGAGATCACGAGGCTTCACGTCTCGGTGGTGGACCGTGTTGCGACGTGACGCCCACAACTTGCCGTGCGCTAATATCCGGTCGAACAGGAGGGCGTATCATGATGTTTCGCAATCTTCTCGCCGCGCTTGTCGTCACGGTCGCGATCAGCGCGGCACATGCGGCACCGCAATGGCTGAACCTGCCGCCGACGCCGACACTGCCCAGGGCGACACAGAGCGGCTTCGCGCCCGTCAACGGCATCAAGGTCTGGTACGCAATTTTCGGCCGCGGCGAGCCCGTCCTGTTGCTGCATGGCGGCCTCGCCAACGCCAACTATTGGGGCCGCCAGGTCCGCGCGCTGCAACGGCACTATCAGGTCATCGTCATGGACAGCCGCGGACATGGGCGCAGCAGCCGCAATCAGGAGCCCTATGGCTACGATCTGATGGCCTCGGACGTGGTCGCCCTGCTCGATCACTTGGGGATCAGGAAAGCTGCGATCGTCGGCTGGAGCGACGGCGCGATCATCGGCCTCGACATTGCGATGAAGCACCCGGAGCGCGTGAGCAAGCTGTTCGCCTTCGCCGCGAATTCGGATCCGTCAGGCGTTGCGGACATCGCGTCGAGCGACGTCTTCAACGCCTACATCGCGAGAGCCGGCGAGGAGTACAAGCGCCTCTCGCCGACCCCGACCGAGTACCAGAGCTTCGTCGCCGAGATTACCAAAATGTGGGAGAGCCAGCCGAAATGGACGGCGTCGGATCTCGCGACGATCAAGGTCCCGACCTGGATCGTGGACGGCGACCACGACGAGGCGATCAAGCGCGAGAACACCGAGTTCATGGCGGCGAACATTCCGGGCGCCGGCCTGCTGATCCAGCCGGAGGTCAGTCATTTCTCGTTCCTGCAGGATCCCGAGCAGTTCAGCGACGACGTGCTGCATTTTCTGGAGCGTGGCGGTGAGAGGCCCGGAGCGGCAGCGAAGTGAGATATCGTAGGGTGGGCAAAGCGAAGCGTGCCCACCGCGTCTATCGCAATTGCCGAGAGATGGTGGGCACGGCGCTACGCGCCTTTGCCCACCCTACGAGACCGGTGCAGAGCCATTACGAGCCCAACTGCATCCACGCCGTCATTGCGAGGAGCGAAGCGACGAAGCAATCCAGACTGCTGCCATGGAAACATTCTGGATTGCTTCGCTGCGCTCGCAATGACGGAGTTTGCGGGCCGGGGACGCGCACCTCTCTTGTGTCCCGGACGCGCTGCTGCGTGCAACGCTGCTGCGCTGAGCCGGGACCCAGAAGGCTACACGGCAAGATGCGGAGACATGGGCCCCGGTTCTGCAGCGCACCGGCGAAGGGGCGCTGCGCTGCGTTCAGGGCACGAGACCGGAGTTTGAAGCGCAGCTGCATCAACATCGGCCAACAAAAAACGCGGCGTTTCCGCCGCGTTTTTCGATTCGATCTGCCGCTTCTCGATTACGCCTGCGGCTGCGGCTCCAGGCCGGGATCCGGATCGGGCCGCGGACGCGACTTGCCGGCCGGGGGCACGGCGGAGGCGCGCGGCGTGGTCGGCTCGAGCACGGACTCGCGGTTCGGCTTCTTGCCCTTGAGCAGGTCGATGATCTCGTCGCCGGAGAGCGTCTCGAACTCGAGCAGGCCCTTGGCGAGAGCTTCGAGGTCGGCACGCTTCTCGGTGAGAATGCGGGTCGCTTCGTTGTAGCCTTCTTCCACGAAACGCCGGATCTCGGTGTCGATCTTCTGGACCGTCGCCTCCGATGCGTTCTGGGTGCGCGACACCGACATGCCCAGGAACACCTCGTCCTGGTTTTCGCCATAGGACACGGTGCCGAGCGCCTCCGAGAGGCCCCAGCGCGTGACCATCATGCGGGCCAGACGCGTCGCCTGCTCGATGTCGGAGGATGCACCCGAGGTCACCTTCTCACGGCCGAAGATCAGCTCTTCGGCGACGCGGCCACCCATCATGATGGCGAGGCGCGAGGTCATCTGCTCCAGCGACATCGACAGCTTGTCGCGCTCAGGCAGCTGCATCACCATGCCCAGCGCACGGCCGCGCGGAATGATGGTCGCCTTGTGGATCGGATCGGTCGCGACGACGTTGAGGCCGACGATGGCGTGGCCGCCCTCGTGGTAGGCCGTCAGCAGCTTCTCTTCCTCGGTCATGACCAGCGACTTGCGCTCGGCGCCCATCATCACCTTGTCCTTGGCCTCTTCGAACTCGGCCTGCGTCACCATCCGCTTGTTGCGGCGGGCGGCGGTCAGGGCGGCTTCGTTGACGAGGTTCATCAGGTCGGCGCCGGAGAAGCCCGGGGTGCCGCGCGCGATGGTCTTGAGGTTGATATCCGGCGCCAGCGGCACCTTGCGGACGTGAACCTTGAGGATCTGCTCGCGGCCGACGACGTCCGGATTGGGCACCACGACCTGACGGTCGAAGCGGCCCGGACGCAGCAGCGCGGGATCGAGCACGTCGGGACGGTTGGTCGCGGCGATCAGGATCACGCCCTCGTTGGCCTCGAAGCCGTCCATCTCGACCAGCAACTGGTTCAGCGTCTGCTCGCGCTCGTCATTGCCGCCGCCGAGACCGGCGCCACGGTGACGACCGACGGCGTCGATTTCGTCGATGAAGATGATGCAGGGCGCATTCTTCTTGGCCTGCTCGAACATGTCGCGGACGCGGGAAGCACCGACGCCGACGAACATTTCGACGAAATCGGAACCCGAGATGGTGAAGAACGGCACGTTGGCTTCGCCCGCGACCGCACGCGCGATCAGGGTCTTACCGGTGCCGGGAGGGCCGACCAGCAGCACGCCGCGCGGAATCCGGCCGCCGAGGCGCTGGAATTTGCCGGGGTCGCGGAGGAATTCGACGATCTCCTGCAGGTCCTGCTTGGCTTCGTCCACGCCGGCGACGTCCTCGAAGGTGACGCGGCCATGGGCCTCCGTCAGCATCTTGGCCCGCGACTTGCCGAAGCCCATCGCCTTGCCGGCGCCGCCCTGCATCTGACGCGACAGGAAGATCCACACGCCGATCAGCGCGATGAAGGGCAGCCAGGAGACCAGCAGCGAGACGAACCACGGCACGTTGTCGCCGGGCGGCTTCGCGGTGATCTGGACCTTGCTGTCATAGAGGCGCTTCACCAGCGTCGGATCGTTCGGCGCATAGGTCTGGAAGCTTGAGCCATTGGTGAAGGTGCCGTGGATATCCGGCCCCTGGATCACGACATCGCGCACATTGCCGCGGTCAACTTCGCTCAAGAGCTGGGAGAAGGCGATGTCCTGCGAGGAGGCGCGCTGACCCGGATTCTGGAAGAGCGTGAACAACGCCAACAGCAGCAAGACAATGATGACCCAGAGGGCGAAATTGCGCAGATTGGCGTTCATCGATCTTCCTTCATGGTCGCGCGGATCGCGGCCTGATCCTTGGGCGGTAGCAGTTACTTTGTCAGTGCGAGGAAATCCCCAAGGAATCCTCTTGGTTAGACGGATACAATTTAGGTGCCGCCCCGGTCGCTGCCAAGGGAACGAGATGGGACTATTTATCCCATCTTAGAGCGATTCCCGCTGAAATAATGGCGATCTGCCCGGGGTTTTTCCTGCCTGGTTAAGGTGTCCTGACGGCGCGCGGCGGAAACGGCCGGTGTCATGATCCGCCCTGATCCGCCCTCGTCCGTCCCTTGGACCGCCGGGCCGGCGCCGGTGCGATGTGGATACGCCCCCCGGCAAGGCTGATCAAGGCTCCCGCAAGGGTCTGCTTCAGGACCGGCCGGCCATTTGCGGCTGCGCGGGGGCTTGCAGCTATGGCCTGATCGAGCGCGGCCAGGAGAGTCTCGACCTTGCCGAGTTCCGCCGGCCCCTCATGACCGAGGGCATTGACGGCCCGCAGCAGGAGCCGCAGCCGGACCTCCTCCGGCAGATTGGCGAATGCCGAGGCCTCGAAGCTGCGACCGCCCGCCTGCGGCGCATCGCCGCGCGCCCGAAGCTGAAGGAAGCGTTCCGCACCATCGACCAGCACGTCGACCGCCGCATTGGCGCGCGCCAGCCTGCCTGCGAGCCGCGCCAGGCTCCTGCTGTCGCCCCCCTCGGCCGCGAGCTGCTGCAGCAGCGCGCGCAGCCGCGGCCGGGTGAAGGCGGTGTCGCGATTGGTGGGATCATCGGCAAAGCCGATCTTCGCCCGCCTCAAGGTCGCGATCAGCTGCGACTTCGGGACATCGAGCAGCGGGCGCACCAGCACCACGCCGTCGCGCTCCGTGAGGCGCGCCATCGCCGACAGCCCGGCGAGCCCGCTGCCGCGGACAAGGCGCATCAACAGGGTCTCGGCCTGGTCGTCGCGGGTGTGGGCGGTCAGCACATGGCTCGCGCCGGCGTTGCGCGCGGCCTGCGCAAGCAGGCGGTAGCGGGCTTCGCGTGCAGCGGCAGGCAGTCCCGTGTTCGGCTTCGCGCCACGCCAGCGCAGGGTCCGGTGTGCCAGCCCGAGTTCGGCCGCCAGCCGCTTGACCTCGCGCGCCTCGCGCGCCGCCTCCGGGCGCAGGCCGTGATCGACGGTGACGACGGTCAATTGCGGACCGCGTGCCAGGCCGCGCTTCCAGCGCGCGGCGAGCCACATCAGCGCGACCGAGTCAGGTCCGCCGGAGACCGCGAGCACCAGCGCCGGCGCACTTCTGAGCTCGGCGAAGAGTTGCTTCGCCGCGCGCGCCGAGATCGGTGAGTTGTCGTCGTCTGACATGACGCTGCCCAGGCCATCACCAGACTATTTAGCGCAGCGCCATCCGCATTGTCAGGGCGCAAATGCCGCGCGTCAGCACTTCACCCGCTTCTGCTCGCGATCGACGGCGGATTTGACGCCGGCGGAGGCGCGCGGATATTTGCGGCCGACCTCACCGAAGGCGGCGCAGGCGGCCTCTTTCTCCTTCAGCGCGGCCAGCGACTGGCCGAGCCGCAGCAGGGCATCCGGCGCCTTGGCGGACTTGTCGTATTTGGTGGTGACGGCGAGGAAGGCTTCCGCGGAGTCGCGATATTGCTGGCGCTGGAAATAGCTTTCGCCGAGCCAGTATTGCGCGTCGCCGAGCAGCGGATCGCTCGGATGTTTCTGCGCAAAATTCTTCATGGTCTGCTCGGCGAGCGCATAGTCCTTGCGCTGCATGTAGCCGATGCCGAGGTCGAACTCGTCGCGCGGCGTAGCCGAGGGCGGCAGGGTCGTCAGACCGGTGCCACCCGATGGCGCCGGATAGCCCGATTGTGCCGGCGGGTAGCCGGGCTGGGCTGCCGGCGGCACGCCTTGCTGGTAGCGCGGGCTGGTGTTGGCGAGATCGAGCGGCTCGCCGGCAGCGCGCCCGCCGCCAGGGGCGCCTGCCGCCATCGGCTGCTGCCCGCCACCAAGCGCGCGCGGCGCGCCGGGCGCATTCGGGTTCTGGTTCGGATCGAAGGAATCACCGCGGCGGCGCACGCCGGGCGCACCGGGCGCTGGCTGCTCCTGAACGATCGGCGCGGGAGCCGCGATCTGCGGCTGCTCGTAATTCGGCTGAGCCTGTTGCTGCTGGCGATAGGCCGGCGCGGACTGCGCAGGCGGTACGGCTGCGACCGAGGGCTGGACCGGCGCCTGTCCGGGCGCGGCCTGCGCGCCACCCTCGAGCGCCCGCAGCCGCTCCTCGAGCTGGCGGTTGCGGTATTGCAGCTCCTCGTTCTGGCCGGTGAGCTGGCGCAGCTGGTTCTCCAGCCGCTCGATCCGCATCTCGGGATCATCGTCCGACTGCGCCAGTGCGGGCGAGCACAAAGAGAACAGCGCGGCGATCGCCACGGTGCCGGTAAAGACCTTGGATCTGGATGACATCTTGCCCTGACGACGAAAACGAAATCTGCGACGGAACCTGCGACGCGCCACACATTGAAAGGCAGTACGCCAAAAATGTGACTGGCACCACGGGGTTTCGGTCACAGATGGCTGAAACAAAACCGGCGCCCGAGAGGGCGCCGGCATAATCGGTTCCTGAAGATGAACGGCGCCTGACTGATCGTCAGGAGCTCGCGTTCAGCACGGTGACGGCGCGACGGTTCTGCGACCAGCAGGAAATATCGTTACAGACAGCGACCGGCCGCTCCTTGCCGTAGGAGATCGTGCGCATGCGGTTCGGATCGATGCCGCGCGAGGCGAGGAACGAACGCACCGACTGGGCGCGGCGGGCGCCGAGTGCGATGTTGTATTCGCGGGTACCGCGCTCGTCGGCATGCCCCTCGATGGTGAAGCTGTACTGCCGATAGTTCTGGAGCCACTGCGCCTGCTTCTCCAGGGTCACGATCGCCTGCGGCGTCAGATCGGTCTGGTCGCTCTCGAAGAACACGCGGTCGCCCACGTTAACGACGAAATCCTGCTGGCTGCCAGGCGTCGCAGCATTGGCCATCGCATCCGTCGCTGCGTTCTTGTTCGCGCATGCGCCCATCGACAGCGCGATCGCAACCACCGCAGCCAGCTTCAATCCCTGGAGGATACGCATAGGGTATTTCATTCCGGAGCCTCCACGCTCACGTTCGTCCACTGCTGTCCGGTCTACAGGGGGTTGGTTAAGCGAACGTTCCGTCAACCTTGATGGAACCTTGCTTCAGCCGGTCAAATGCCCCCAAACCGCGAAAAGCAACCGTCATGGTTAATGGGTTCTAAATGTGGCGCGAGGGTGAAGCAACCTGCAGCAACCGGCAAAAGTGCAGGTTTTTGCTGGAATTTTGGGCTCGGACGATGATGGGGATGAACGGAGCTCCGGCCGAAAGGCGCGCGGCGGCTCAAGGCGGTGACGGCAGGCAATCAGACGTGAACGGCTTCCGGGACCAGTGACGACCGCTGCGGGATCTCGCGCTGCCCGCCGCGCCCGAACAGCATCCGCCGCTCGAAGGCGGTGGAGCGCATGATCGGATAACGCTCGAACACCTTCTTCCGGAAGGTCGGGAAATCCGCCGCCATCAGTCCGAACGGCTTGGTGAGGCCAGGAACCAGGCGGGGCTCGGCGATCGTCTCGTGCAGGAACACCCGCCGGTAGAAGGCCTGATGCTCGGGACGCACGATGGCGAGGCCGAGATCGGCATTGAAGTGCTCGCACGCCATGTAGGCGAGCCGGGTCGTCAGATAGGGCAATTCCGGAACCCGCTTCACCTGGTCGGGATCGGCGACAAAACGGGTCGGGTCGATCATGACCTCGCCGCGATCGAGCCGCGGCAGCAGGATGTCGGGGAAGACGTCGGCCGAGGTGGACTCGCGCCATTCCGAGGTCAGCACGCTGATGCGCACAGAGCTGCAGAGCTGGCCACGGAGATAGACGCCGAAGGTCCACGCGTTCGGCAGCTCGTCGTAGCGGTCGGTGACGCGGGCTTCCGCGGATTCCCTGACGGCACCCTCGCGCAGATAGGCGCGGTAGCGGAGGTTGTAGATTTGCTCCTTTTCCGCGTCCGTCGCCGCGAGATGATAGTCGACGTCGGTCAGAAGCTCCGCTCCCCGTCCAACAGCCGAAATGACAGATCTGGCTGAGGACTGCATTCGAACTCCTTACCCACCACCAACAACACCACCACGCGAACCTGGGCCATTTGCCGCTGAACAACTTGCGCGCGCGTGACGATTTATTAACACCTCCTTAACGACGATGCAAAGCAATCGACGCGATAGGGTTAACCTCCGTAGCACTACGGTCGGTTCAGCAACTGCCTGAAACGACGTGCAATTTCTGGATGTGGACTCAGGCGAAGGAGCGTGAGCTGACAACCTGGAGCAGGCCCTCGCCGCGCCGTCCATGCGAGGCGTTGAGGAGCTGGCGCATCCGCACGGCGGGCACCGGACGGCTGAACAGATAGCCTTGCGCCTCGGAGACGGTGCCGTCTGCGCTGATCAGCTCGAGCTGCTCATTGGTCTCGATGCCCTCGACCACCACGGCCATGCCGAGGTCGGCCGACAGCCGCGCCACGCCACGCAGCAGCGTCAGCGGCCGGTCGGTGTCGATGCCCTCGAGGAAGGAGCGGTCGATCTTCACCTTCTGCATCGGGAAATTGTGCAGATAGCTGAGGCTGGAATAGCCGGTGCCGAAATCGTCGAGCGAGATGCGCACGCCGAGCGCATGCAGTTGCGACAGCGTGTCGTGGGTGAGCTGGGTGTTACGAAGCAGCGAGGACTCCGTGATCTCGATCTCCAGCCGATGGGCCGGCAGCCCCGAGACCTCGAGCGCGTAGCGGATTTCGCTGAGCACGTCGCGCTGGTGGAATTGCTGCGGCGAGAAGTTGACGGCGACGCTGACGCCGTCGGGCCACTTCATGCATTCCATGCAGGCGCGGCGCAGGATCCAGCGGCCGAGATCGACGATCAGCCCCATGTCTTCGGCGACCGGGATGATGTCGACCGGCGAGACCGTGCCGCGCACCGGATGATTCCAGCGCAGCAGCGCCTCGCAGGTGGTGATCTTGCCGGACTTCAGATTGACCAGCGGCTGGTAGAACAGCTCGAACTCCTCGTTGGCCAGCGCCTTGCGCAGGTCGAGCTCGAGGATGCGGCGGGCCTCGACGGTGGCCGCCATCTCGTCGCGGAAGAAGCAGAAGGTGCCGCGGCCGTCGGCCTTGGCGCGGTAGAGCGCCATGTCGGCGTTCTTGAGCAGCGTGTCGGCCCTGACGTCGCCGTCCGGCGAGGTCAGCGCGATGCCGACGCTGGCGCCGATCTCGACCAGATGATTGTCGATTCGGTAGCGCTCGCTCAGGCGTTCGACGATGCGGCGGGCGAGGCTCGCGGCATCCTCGGCCGAGCTGATGTTCTGCTGGAACACGACGAACTCGTCGCCGCCGAAGCGGGCGACGAAATCCTCAGGACGCAGCATCTCGCGCAGGCGGTTGGCGACCGCGCACAGGAGCTGGTCGCCGCAGGGATGGCCGAGCGTGTCGTTGACCTGCTTGAACTGGTCGAGGTCGACGAACAGCAGCGCCGAGAGGCGCTCGGCGTCGTGCGAGATCGCCAGCAACCGTTCGATCTCGTCGCGGAAGGAGACCCGGTTGGGCAGCGCCGTGAGCTCGTCATAGCGGGCGAGATGGGTGATCCGGGCTTCCGCGTTGGTACGTTCGGTGATGTCTTCCAGCAGCAGCACCGTGCCGCCGCCGGTCATCGGCTGGAACGTCCAGGCGAGCGCGCGGCCGCGCGAGGAATCCGGATCGGCGGTGACGATCTCGCAGATCCGCGCATGCTCGATCTCGGCCAGGATCTGCTTGCCGCTCTCCGCCGAGATGGAGCCGGCGGCGATACAGGCCGATACGATGTCGGCAGCGGTGGCGCCACGCTTGACCAGATCTTCGGGCAACGCCATCAGCTCGCCGAAGCGATGGTTCATCACCGCAAGGCGGCCGTCGGCGCGAAACATGCACAGGCCATGCGGCATGTTGTTGAGCGCGGTGTCGAACTGGCTTGCCAGCGCGGACTCACGAAAGCTCGAGGTCAGCGCCTTGACGAAGATCGCATGCAGGCTGAGATTGATGTTCTTCAGCCCGACGAAGAAGAACACGAGCAGGACGGCGAGCCCGATGTGGTAGAAGCCGCCATGCAGCAGCAGCGCGAGCGACATCGGTGCGCAGGCGAGCGCGACGTGCCACTGGATCACCCGGGGCTGGCCGTAATTGCGGGCGGCGCCGCCCGCGGTGTAGCCGATGCCGATGGCGACACAGAGCATGTCGGCAATCGGATCGTCATTGTTGTAGATGACGACGAAGGACCACAGGCCGAGCACCGCCGCATAGCTGAGCGCGCCGAGCCAGTAGCGCGGCTCCAGGTGCTTGGCTTCCTCGAACGAGAGTGGGTGCGTGCGGTTTTCGTATCCGCGCATCTGGAACGCGCGCGCGGTGCCGATCGCGATCAGCAGAAATGCGAGCGGCCACAGCCAGACATCGCCTGTCTTCAGCGCAGTCATGACCGCGGCCACGGCCGCGGAGGCCGAGCCCAGGAAAATCGCCCAGAAATTCTGCACCATAGAGTTGATGAGAGCGGCGTAGAGTATTGGCTCCAGCTCGTCTCGATCGCTCTGCTTCTGGTCGGCCAGCTGCATCGGCTTGTTACGCGTCCTGTTTGGCGCGTACTTTTACCCAGACCTGATGAAGCCTTTCTGAGGGAACATCGTTAAAGTCGAGTTGTTTTTCGGCAATAGCGAACAAGTTTCCGCTGAAATATCAAGCAACTAGGCAAGCGTTGCCGGGCACAAGGTGAAGGAAAGCTTGCGTCCTGCACCAAACCCCGAAAAAATCGGCATGTTTTTTCGAAAACATCGCGCGTCTGAACGCGCAATGTCTTAGCCCCGATGTTTCACGCGAACCTGTATCCACTTCGCTCGCAGGCGCTCTAGCCGGGTGTCGAGGACAGCAGCGGCGACCATGCCGGGTCGGAGGCGAAGCCCGGCGTCGGCACCTTGAGCTCGTTGCGGCCGGAGATGTCGACGGAGAACAGCGACGGCCCGCCGCTGCCGCCAGGATCGCGGAAGAACATCAGCACGCGGCCGTTCGGCGAGAAGGTCGGGCCTTCGTTGTGATAGCCTGAGGTGAGCAGACGCTCGCCGGAGCCGTCCGGCTTCATGACGCCGATCGAGAACTGCCCGCCGCCTTGCCTGGTGAAGGCGATGTAATCGCCGCGCGGCGACCACACCGGCGTCGAATAGGTGGCGTTGGTGTCGTCCTTGGAGAAGGAGATGCGCTGCGCCTGTCCGCCGCCCGCGGCCATCACATAGATCTGCGACCTGCCGCCGCGATCGGATTCGAAGCAGATGCGGGTGCCGTCCGGTGAGTAAGACGGAGAGGTGTCGATCGCCGGCGTATCGGTGAGCCGCGTGGTCGAGCGCGAGCGCAGATCCATCACGAACAGGTTCGAATTGCCACCCTGCTGCAGGCTCATGATGACGCGCTGGCCGTCCGGCGAGAAGCGCGGCGCGAAGGTCATGCCGGGGAAATTGCCGACGATCTCGCGCTGGCCGGTCTCGATGTTGAAGAGATAGACCTTCGGATCGCCCTGGCCGAACTCCATGTAGGTGATCTCTTGCGAGTTCGGCGAGAAGCGCGGCGTCAGCACGAGGTCGGAGCCGCGGGTCAGATAGCGCACATTGGCACCGTCCTGGTCCATCATCGCGAGCCGCTTGACGCGACGCTCCTTTGGACCGGTCTCGTCCACGAACACCACGCGGCTGTCGAAATAGCCCTTTTCGCCGGTCATCTGCTCATAGATCTGGTCGGAGATGATGTGGGCGATGCGGCGCCAATATTCCGGCGAGGTGAAATATTGCTGGCCCGCAAGCTGCTGGCCCGTGATGACGTCCCACAGGCGGAATTCCGCCTTGAGCCTTCCGTCCTGCCCCCGCGTCATGCGGCCGGTGACAAGGGCCTGGGCGTTGATGGTCTTCCAGTTCTGGAATTGCGGCGCGACGTCGATGTTGCTGATGCGCTCGATGAAAGCGGCCTGGTCGATCGGTGCGAACAGGCCCGACCGCTTCAGATTGTTGGTGATGACCTGGGTGACGCCGTTGCTGACGTCGCCGTCGGCGGGCGAGCCCGGCACGAAGTTGGAGATCGCGATCGGGATCGGCCGAAACTCCGTTGGATTGAGTTCGAGCCGCTTTTGGCCCTGGGCCAGGGCATGTCCGCCCCCGAGCGTCGCGAGCGCCGATCCTGTCAGCGTCATGAAGCGGCGGCGGTTCATCGATAGGACGTCATTCATCGCAAAATTCTTTTGTTCGGATGTCACAACATATCTTTCAGGCCGAAGCGCATTGGAATGGTCTTCCAAGTGTCATACTGCTGCTTCGGCAGGAACGAATAGACCTGACACTGCACGATGGCGCGCTTGGCGCTCTCCGCCACCGCCTGAGCAATCGACCGAGACGGGCCGCGAACCGCGACGATAATCGGCTCGGACGCAAGTGAGCCATCGATTTTCATCGGGATATCGATGTCAGCCTCGTATTGCTCGGCGTCTTGCCCGTTATAGGTGGGCGTGAAGCAGCGCCGGACCGCATTCGTGAACGCGCCTCCCCACGTCGCAACGTTGTTGGCAGCAGTCCCGGTTGTCGATCCCAGCGCAGCCGACGCATTCAGCGCCGCGCCGGAGAGCTCGTGCCGGGTCGCCGCGCGCTTGTCGAGGTCGCGCTGGATCTGCGCGGGATCGAAGCTGCGCTCCTTGGGCTTCGGTTGCTGTTGCGGCTGCACCGCCGCGACCTTCTGCTCGACGGGCTTCGGCGGAGACTTCTTGGTCTCCAGCTTCTTCTGGAGCTCGGCGATCGGATCTTCCTTCGCCGGATCAGGTTTCTTTTCCTGCGGCTTCGGTTCTTCCTTCGGCTTCGCCTCGGCGACAGGCTTCGGCGGCTCGGGCTTCTTCTCGACCGGCTTTTCGACGGGTTTCGGCGGCGGCTCGGGCGTCGAGTTGGTCTTGATCAGCTCTTTCTTCTCGGTGACCTTGCCGACGGCGTCTTCCTCGGGCTTGGCTTCCGCGATCTTCTCGACCTTGGGCTTCGGCTCTTCCTTTTTGCCGGTCTTCTGCCCCGACATCATCTGCGCAAGCTGATCGGTGGAGATGATGTCGATCGGAAGCGACTCTTCCGCGACAAAGGCCTTGCTGCTAAAGGTGACCAGTCCCCATCCAAGCACGAGGACGTGGAGGGCAATCGACGCAACGAGTGTCTTGTCGACGTTCACCTTCACCGGTTTACCCCTGATCCGCCTCGGTCACGAGCGCCAGCTTCTTGAAGCCCGCGCCGGACAACAGGCCCATGACCTTGGCCACCGTTCCGTAATCCGCCTTCTTGTCGGCGCGCAGATAGATGCGCTCCTCGAGCCCGCCGCGCGCGTCCGTGATCGCCTTCAGCTTCGGGATCAACTCGTTGATCGCGATCTCGGCGTCGTTGATGAACACCTTGCCCTTGATGTCGACCGACATCTGGATCGGCTTCTGGTCGTTGTTTTCGAGGCTCTTGGCCTGGGTCTGAGGCAGGTCGAGCGGCACGCCGACCGTCAACATCGGAGCCGACACCATGAAGATGATGAGCAGCACCAGCATCACGTCCACCATCGGCGTGACGTTGATCTCGGCCACGACGGGCTTGCGCCGGCCACGGCGCCCGCCGCCTCCGGACGAACTAGCTACGTTCATCGCCATGATCGAGTGCCCAAATTGCCCCTCACACTATACATGCCGTCCGTCAGCCCCGCTCGTCGATCTGACGCGACAGAATGGCGGAAAATTCATCGGCGAAACCTTCGAGCCGCTGGGCCTGCCGGTTCACCTCGGAAGTGAACTTATTGTAGAAAATAGTGGCAGGAATGGCGGCGATAAGGCCGACGGCGGTCGCAAACAGCGCTTCCGCGATGCCCGGCGCGACCACCGCCAGGGAGGTATTTTTGGATGCCGCGATCGACTGGAAGCTCGACATGATGCCCCAGACCGTGCCGAACAGGCCGACAAAGGGGCCGGCGGAGCCGACGGTAGCGAGCACCAGCAGCCGGCGTTCCAGCCGCTCGACCTCGCGGGCGATCGAGACGTTCATCACCTTGTCGATGCGCATCTGAAGGCCCGCGACCGAGCGAGCGTGGCTCTCGAACGAGCGCTTCCACTCGCGCATGGCGGCGACGAAGCAGGCTGCCATGGAATGCGTCGGCTTGGCCGAGAGCGTGCGATAGAGCTCCTCGATCGACTCGCCGGACCAGAAGGCCTGCTCGAACCGGTCCATCGAGCGGCGGGTGCGCGCGTAAAGAAAGATCTTGTCGATCGCGATGGCCCAGACCCAGACCGAGCAGGCGAGAAGCCCCAGCATCACCGCTTTCACGATCCAGTGAGCCTGCAAGAACAGCGCAATCAGCGACACGTCCGCGGAAGCGGCAACCGGAAGGGCTGACTGAGCCACGTCGGCCGGATTCATAAGCAGTATCCTCTCAAGGCGATCATTTACCTGACCTCTCCGGCCAGCAAATGGCTGCCGGTTCCCCAACAGCCGCGCTAGCACCGGCGCGGCCGGCAAGCCCGCTCAAAGCCTTGTCTTTCTGGGGTGCAGGGGCTCGTCCAAAGCCGGCCGTCTGCATTCCCTGCCAAGATGTCAAAACTATGGGCCTTGAGCACGGCTCCGGGCACGACTGTCCGCAATTACCAGAGCCCGCCGATGGTTAACGTGCGGTTACCACGGCCGAATTTGGCTGCCGGAAAGGTAGGCAGCGCAGGCGGTTGGCCGCTTTGCCGCGGGACATGGCGGCGACGGATCGGAGCCGGGTCCACTGGCGAGGTCGGTTCCCTCCCCCCCTTGCGGGGGAGGCTAGGGAGAGGGGTACCACACGGGGGCTCCCACCGAAATCGAACACACGCAACGAGCACCTTTTCCTGGGCGACCCCTCTCCCCCGCCCTCCCCAGCAAGGGGGGAGCGCAGTGGGACTCGTGGCGCTACGACACCGGGCGCAACGGACGCCCCTTCTGGAACCCCCGCCCCTGCCCAGCCCGAAATCGCAGGGAGCGTCGCGTGCGCCACAGCTACACCACGTCCACATGCTCCATCTCGCATCTCACGGCGGGCACGAGCCGATAGGCTGCGCTCGCTGACAATAACGTGCCGGCATCACCGGCCAGCCCGAGGAGCGTCCCATGCCGAAACCACAAGCAAATCAGCGGTGGATCGTCGCCGCGATCATATCGGTCAGCCTCGTCACATCCGGCGCCGCGCGCGCGGCGTCGGTCGCGCCGGTCGCCGCGCAAAACGGCATGGTGGTGTCCGCGCAGCATCTGGCGACCCAAGTGGGTGTCGACGTGCTGAAGCGCGGCGGCAATGCCGTCGATGCCGCTGTGGCCGTCGGCTATGCCTTGGCCGTCGTCTATCCGGCCGCCGGCAATCTCGGTGGTGGCGGCTTCATGACGATCCAGCTCGCCGACGGCCGCAAGACCTTCCTCGATTTCCGCGAGACCGCGCCCAAGGCGGCGACGGCCAATATGTATCTCGACAAGGACGGCAACGTCATCAAGGGCATCTCGACCAAGGGGCATCTGGCTGTGGGTGTGCCAGGCTCCGTCTCGGGCATGGAATATGCGCGCGAAAAATACGGCACCATGAAGCGCGCCGACCTGCTCGCTCCCGCGATCCAGTTCGCCGAACAGGGATTTGTGCTCGACCAGGGCGACATCGACCTGCTGCGCACGGCAACCGACGATTTCAAGGACGATCCGGCATCGAGCGCCATCTTCCTCAACAACGGCCAGCCGTTCGGCGTGGGCGATCGACTGCTGCAATCCGAACTGGCGAAAACCCTGCGCGAGATCAGCAGCAAAGGCACCGACGGCTTCTATAAGGGGTGGGTCGGCAGCGCCATCGTGGCATCGAGCCAGGCCGGCAAGGGCCTGCTGACGCAGGACGACCTCGACGGCTACAAGACGCGCGAGCTCGCACCTGTCGAATGCGACTATCGCGGCTATCACGTGATTTCCGCGCCGCCACCGAGCTCGGGCGGCGTCGTCATCTGCGAGATCCTGAATATCCTGGAGGGCTACCCTCTGAAGGAGCTGGGCTACCATTCCGCGCAGGCCGTGCACGTGCAGATCGAGGCCATGCGGCATGCTTACGTGGACCGCAACAGCTATCTCGGCGATCCGGATTTCGTGAAGAATCCGCTCGACCGCCTGCTCGACAAGAATTACGCGACCAAGATCCGCGCCGTGATCGATCCGAACAAGGCCGCAATCTCCAAGGACATCAAGCCGGGCGTCGCGCCGCACGAGGGCAGCAACACCACGCACTATTCAATCGCGGACAAGGACGGCAACGCGGTATCGGTGACGTACACGCTGAACGATTGGTTCGGCGCCAAGGTGACGGCGGCCAAGACCGGCGTGCTGCTGAACGACGAAATGGACGACTTCACGGCCAAGGTCGGGGTGCCGAACCTGTATGGCCTGGTGCAGGGCGAGGCGAATTCCATCGCTCCGGGCAAGCGACCGCTGTCCTCGATGAGCCCGACCATCGTCACCAAGGACGGCAAGACCGTCATGGTGGTGGGCACGCCCGGCGGCAGCCGCATCATCACGGCGGTCCTGCAGACCATGATCAATGCGATCGACTACGGCATGAACGCGCAGGAAGCCGTCGACATGCCGCGCATCCACCAGCAATGGCTGCCTGATATGACCAATGTCGAGGACTATGCGCTGTCACCGGACACGCGCAAGATCCTGGAAGGCATGGGCCACAAATTCGGGCCGCCGCAGCCGGCCAACCATCTCGCGGTCATCATCGTCGGCGCGCCGTCACTGAATGGCGAGCAAGTCGGCAACAACCGTTACTACGGTGCGAACGATCCACGCCGAAACTCGGGATTGGCCGCCGGGTATTGATCTACGCCACCCTTACGACTGTCATCCCCCGCGACCCGGCTACGCCAAGGCTTCGCCGGGGCTGCGGTCCAGGGGCGCCGAAGCTTTAGCGTAGGCGTCAAGCGGGGTATCCAGTACGCTGCGGCTCCTCCGCATCTCAATGCTGTCTCTGGAATACTGGATTGCCCGCCTTCGCGGGCAATGACGGCGGTAGAAATGGTCGAGGACCGCCCCTCACCATTTCTCCTTCGAGGTCCGCACATCGAGCTCGAACGACCAGGCGCGCTCGGGCTGGCGATAGAGGAAGGCGAAGGCATCGACGATGCCATCGATGTCGATCAGGCTGTCCTCGCGGCCGGCCGCATCCGGGAATCGTGAAAAGATCTTGTCGCCGGCGATCGCGCCATCGACCACGACATGGCCGACATGGATGCCGTCGCTCGCGTATTCCTTGGCCATCGCCTGCGCCAGCGTGCGCAGGCCGGCCTTGGACGAGTTGAAGGCGCCGTAGCCGGAGCGTCCGCGCAGCGAGGCACTGGCGCCGGTGAACAGCAGCGTGCCGGTCTTCTTCGGCACCATCCGCCGCACCGCCTCGCGGCCGAACAGGAAGCCGCCGAAGCAGACCACGCGCCAGGCATTCTCGAAATAGTCGGCCTCCATCTCGATGATCTTGCCGGGCGTGTTGTTGCCGGCGTTGTAGATGGCGAGGTCGAGGTTGTCGCCGGCGGCATCGAACAGCGCGACGATGTCCCCCTCCCTGGTCGCATCAGCAACGAAGGGTACGGCTGCGCCGCCCGCCTTCGTGATGTCGTCGACAACGGCCTGCAAGGCAGACAGCGTCCGGCCCGCGACGATCACCTTGAGCCCATCGGCCGCAAGGCGCTTGCAAAGCCGGGCTCCGAGCCCGCGGTCCGGACCAACGCCGATCACGATTGCCGTCTTCATTGCAACTCTCCGAAGGTTGATGGGGTCAAGCCGCCGAGGCAGGTTCGGGGCAATTGGTCAATCGCGCGGGATTGCCGATCGCGGTGCAGCCAGCGGGCACGTCACCGGTCACAACAGCGCCGGCACCGATCTTTGCGAAATCACCGATATTGATGTCACCGAGAATGGTCGCGCCGCCACCGATGTAGACGCCGCGGCCGATGCGCGGCGAACGCGTCGGCAATTCACCGCGACGGCCGATGCTGACGCTCTGGAGGATGGTGACCTCGTCGCCGATCACCACATTCGCACCAATCACGATGCCGGTGGCGTGGTCGAGATAGACGGACAATCCAATGGATGCGGCCGGATGAATGCTGATCTGCAGCAGGTTGGACGCCTCGTTCTGAAACAGCAGCGCCGCGTCGCGATGGTCATGACGCCAGAGCCAGTTCGAGACGCGCCAGGCTTGCAGCGCAACGTAGCCCTTGTAATGCAGCAGCGGCGGCAGCAGGTCGGTGATGGCGGGATCGCGCAATGCGATGGCCTGCAGATCTCGGTTGGCGGTTTCGATCAGGTCTGGCTCGCCTTGAAAGGCGTCGCGGGAATAGGACGTGAAGCGCGTGCGCCCGGTGGTGCCACTGCCGAGCCGCTGCCCGATCAAATCGGCTAAGGCGGCGGCAAAATCATCATGAGCGAGAATGGTACGCGCAAGGGCCGTACCGAACACGGGGTCGGCATCAGCCGCGCGCTGCGCCTCGCTGCGGACCTGTTGCCAGAGGCCGTCGCTCGCCGTGATCGCAGCTTCCGCCATTGTCGCCTCCGGTCCGCCCACTCTTGTGAAGGCGAATATAGGCGGTCCGGGTCGGGGCGCCAGTCACGCCGTCGGGACGCGCTTGCTTTCGCCCTCAAGATCGGTCCGGGCCCGCTTGCGCAGGCTGAGCGTGTAGAGCCAGCCGCCCGCCGCGATCAGGATCGGCAGGACGAAGAGCGCGAAATCGCGGAGCAGGATCATGGGGCGATACTCCCCTTCGCAAACGAGACCGCGCGGCTGAGTGCGAACGAGGCGAACCAATAGAGATAAAGGCTGAGAAAGAACCGCCAGGATTCGCCGAGCTGCCACTGCGGATAGAGCTGGACTTCCGTCGGCCATCCATTGAGGAACGCGATCGCCACCGGCACGATGTTTCCGAACCGGTCGAACAGCGCCGAGGCGCGCTCAAGGAGCGCGATGCGCTGGCTGATCTCTTTGCGTTCGGCGTTGGTCATGGTCGGGCCCGTTGGCGCCGCGGGAGATGCGCCGTCGGGGCTTGGTCGGGCGTGGTGCGGATCGGGTTCTACCGGTCCTGCACATGTACGTGATCAACGCCGCAGAACGCACGCCCACCGGCGCAGAGGCGAAAATGGCAATCGGGATCAGACGCGCAGCTGCCATAGACCAAGCCAATGTAGCCCAGCACCGCCAGGGCGGTCACGGCAAGCAGCAGGCGGGTGTAGAGGTCCATGATGCGCGTCGTCCAGCAGCGCGGCGGATTGAGGTGGCACGCGCAAGTCTTGGTGTCGGATCGTCGGCGGTTGGTTCGGGTCCCCAAAAACCAAACCGCCCGCCTGCGGGTTGCGCAGGCGGGCGGCTCGGGGCCATCAGGACTTTGGGGGCATGCGCCTGAAGGCTTTGAGAGGCAGACCTCGGATCAGCCGTTTTAGATCAGCCCTGCGGCTGGTCGGTCGGCGGCGGGGTCGGACGCGTCTTGTGCTGCGCCATGAACTGGTCGAACTCTTCCTTGTCCTTGGCGTGACGCAGACGGTCGAGGAAGTTCCTGAACTCGACCTGCTCTTCCTCAAGCCGCTGCAACGTCTCGGTGCGGTATTCGTCGAAGGCACGGTTGCCGCTCGAGGGCGGGCCGAAGCCGAAGCCGAAACCACGGCGCTCCATGCGGCCGCGCATGCGGTCCATCTTGTACTGCATCCGCTCCATCTTGTTCTGCCAGCGATCCTGATGGCTCCAGCAACCCATTTTTCTGCTCCCGAGTGTGAAAAAGAGAAGGGCAAGTCCGATCGGCCACCAGATGATGAAGCCGAGGATGGTCACGGCGATCCAGCCGGGATGCCAGGGCGTATCGAGCATGTGGGGGCGCTCATAGCGTTCGTCAGAGGAACCGCGCCATCGATTGACATCAGCGGTGTAGGCCATTTCCATCTCCATCACGGCACCAGCGCCGTTGTGAATGTAAATAACATTTACATAGCTAGACCATCCCGCGATTTTGTCAAGCCGGCCGCCTGACAGGGTCGCCGAATTATTTGCGCAATTTTATTTCGGCTTGCCCCAGGGGCCGCCGGGCGGCAGGCCAGAACCGGAGGATGCCTCCGGTGGCACCGGCGGCGGCTCGGTGCTTCTCGCCGGCGGACGGCGGTCGGTCGGGAAGCCGAGGCCGCGGAGATAGATCAGCACCTCGGCTTCGAGCAGGTCATCCGGCGACATCGGCAGTTTTCGCCGCGCGGCGTCGCCGCGTGAGAACAGCGAGGCCACGCCATGCGCCATCGACCAGATGTGCAGCGCCATCATCATGGCCGGTGGCCGCGGCGTGCCGGGCGGCGCCAACGCCGCAAGCCGTTCGGCGGCGGCGCGAATGATGTTGAAGGCGCGTTCACTGGCAGCCTGCAGGGCCGGATTTGAATCGACCGGCACGCCTGATTCGAACATCGCGTTGTAGAAGGCAGGCTCTTCGCGGGCAAAGGCGAGATAGGCCTTGCCGACGCGCTCGAACGCCGAGACCGTATCCGGGCGCCCGTCGTCCCAGGCCGCGGTCAGGCGCTGCTCGAACTGCTCGAAGCCGCGCTGCGCGATCGAGGACAGCAACTCCTCGCGGTCGCGGAAATGCCGGTAGGGCGCCGCTGCGCTGACGCCAGCCATGCGCGCGGCATCGGCAAAGGTGAAGCCGGCCGCGCCCTTCTCGGCGATCAGCCCGAGGGCAGCCTGCAACAGGGCTTCCTTCAGATTGCCGTGGTGATAGCCGCGCTCGGTGCGGCCCTGGTCCTTACGCCAGCTCATGTGAACAGCTTTTACATGAGCCGGGCGTGAAGTCACTAGCGCAGGCCGGATTTGATTAACCGGCCAACTCGTCATTCCGGGGGCGGCTCGACCCGGGGCTGCTCGACGAGCCGAACCCGGAATCTCGAGATTTCCGGGCTCGCGTGTGCGCGCCCCCGGAATGACACGGCCTAGCCGCCGGGAATCGGCAGCACCGGCATGATCTCGACGCGTTCGCCGGGGAAGATCGCGAAGTGCGGGTGGTTCTCGAACATCTTGGCTGCGGCCTCATGGGACGCGGCGCGAACCACGGTGAAGGCGCCCATCTCGTTGGCGATGTCGGCGACGCCCTTGCCGTCGACCTTCTTGGTCTTGCCGAGAGGGCCGCCCATGGCCTGGATCGCGCCTTGATGCTTCTCGACCCAGCCTTTCCAGGCCGCCATGCCCTCCTGCTCCTTCGCCTTCCGCGCGGTCTCGGACATCGCGTTCCATGCGGCCCATTGCGGGCTGGTCTTGCTGCCGAGGAAAACGGCGAGATAGGTATCGGTGCTCATTGGTTCTCTCCTTTGTTGATGGATGATGGATTGACGAGCCGCGAGTTGATCCGCGGCCGTCTCGGCTACGTCTTCAGATCGTCGAAACCGGCGGCGGCTGCCTGCACCTCCGGCGGAAAGTCGGCCATCTCCTGTACCTGCCGGATCTCGATGACTTCATTGGCGGAGGCCGGGCACTTCTTCGCCCAGGCGATCGCCTCCTCGCGCGAGGCAACCTCGATCATCCAGTAGCCGCCAAGGACTTCCTTGGCTTCGGCGAAGGGGCCGTCGGTCACGATGGGCTCGCCGGTCGCGAACGAGACGCGCGCGCCCATCGACGGCGGGTGCAGGCCGTCGAGCGTAATCAGCACGCCGGCATCCTTCAGCGCCTCGTTGTAGCGCATCATCGCGGCGACGCGTTCGGGATCGAGTTGCACGTCCGGCGGCGCGGTCTCGTAGCCGAGCGGAATCATCAGCATCATGAATCGCATGAGCAGTCCTTGTTTGCTTTGTCGTTTCGGGTTTGCGCGGCGCGGCGCCACCCCCGGAAGGACGGGAGCGGCGGCCCGGGCCGCCCACCCTTACCTCTAAGACGAACCAACCTTTACGGAACCGACAGGGTGATGAAAATTATTCCGGAGGTCATTGCGCCGACCGCTAGCGCGGCTGTGGCAGGAAACGCCCATCCTTTCGGGCAGCGCCGAAATAGACGTCGATGCGGCGGACCTTGCCACCCGAAAAGGTGAAGAACTCCGTGTTGCGAAAGCTCCTGCCATCTTTCGCCAGACAGAGATAGGTGACGAAGGCCTCGTCGCCCCGGACGAAAACCCGCTCGATGTCGTGCCGCGCGATCCAGCCGGTGTCCTTCCAGCAGCGCTCGAAATAGGCCGCCTTGTCGAGGTCGTCGTCGAACGGACTGGTGAAGCGGAAATCGTCGGCCAATGCGTCGGCGACCCGTTGCCGGTCGTTGCCGAGATAGGCTGCGAAGAGGTCTCGAATCAGGCGCTCGCGGTCGTCAGGCATTGATGGTCTCCGCAGAGAAGATCCTCTTGAAGACGATGCACGAACGCGTGCCCCGACATCGCTTGCCGAATTTCAACAGAGACGATGCGAAAATATCGCGAGGCGGGTCCGTACGATTACGGACCGACTATGTCCACCGCCGTGCATATAGGACAAGAATCTTCGAAAGCAGAACAACATGGCCGGCGCACGCGGAACTACGGAGACCGCGCAACTTGCTGCAAGGGTTTACAGTTGATCAACGCGTGCATGCAACTTTTTCGGGAAGGCCAATTGCAGCTGGGCCGACGCATAGTTGAACCATTCCGGGGATCTTCAAGTGTTCAATTTCAACAGCAAGGCCAGGATCCAGCACGCGCTCGCGGAAGTCGACGCCCTCGATCGCTCGCAGGCCGTCATCGAATTCGATCTCGATGGCACCATCCTCGATGCCAACGAGAACCTTCTGAAGATGAGCGGCTATTCGCTCGCCGAGATCAAGGGCAAGCATCACAGCATCTTCGTCAGCCCGGCCGAACGCGAGAGCGCCCGCTACCGCGACTTCTGGGCCAGCCTGAACCGCGGCGAATTCCAGACCACGCAATACAAGCGCTTCGGCAAGAACGGCAAGGAAGTCTGGGTTCATGCCTCCTACGCCCCGTTGCTGGACAAGAACGGCAAGGTGGTCAGCTTCATCAAGTTCGCCACCGACATCACGGCGTACAAGATCAAGACCATGGAAGACTCCGGCAAGATCGCCGCGATCAACCGCGCGCAGGCCGTGATCGAGTTCAACATGGACGGCACCATCGTCACCGCCAACGAGAACTTCCTGGGCGCGATGGGCTATTCGCTCGACGAGATCAGGGGCAAGCATCACAGCATGTTCGTGACGCCCGAGGACCGCGCGAGTTCGGCCTATGCCGCGTTCTGGGCCAGGCTGAACCGCGGCGAGTTCGAGGCGGCCGAGTACAAGCGGCTCGGCAAGGGGGCTAAGGAGATCTGGATACTCGCGACCTACAACCCGATCCTCGACGAGACCGGCAAGCCGTTCAAGGTGGTGAAGTTCGCAACCGACATCACCGCGCAGAAGATGAAGGCCGCCGACAATGACGGCCAGCTCGCTGCGATCCAGAAGTCGCAGGCGGTGATCGAGTTCAACATGGACGGCACGATCCGCACCGCCAACGAGAATTTTCTCAAGGCGGTGGGCTATTCGCTGGCCGAGATCAAGGGCCAGCACCATTCCATGTTCGTCGAGCCGAGCGAGAGGAATTCGGCGGCCTACCGCCATTTCTGGGAGATGCTCAACCGCGGCGAATACCAGGCCGCCGAATACAGGCGGATCGCCAAGGGCGGCCGCGAGATCTGGATCCAGGCGTCCTACAATCCGATTCTGGACCTCAACGGAAAACCTTACAAGGTGGTGAAATACGCCACCGACATCACCGCGCAGGCGATCGGCCGCAAGAAGGCCGACAATGCGCGCGGGCTGATCGAGGCGGTCGCGGCCGGCAGCGAGCAGATGAGCGCCTCGATCCGCGAGATCTCCGCGACCATGGCGAAATCGCGCGAGACCTCCAAGGTCGCGACCACCAGGGTCGAGTCCGCGGACGGTCAGGCTCAGAAGTTGACTGCAGCGGCCCAGGCCATGAGCGGCATCGTCGAGATGATTTCGGGCATCACCAGTCAGATCAACCTGCTTGCGCTCAACGCCACGATCGAATCGGCGCGGGCGGGCGAAGCGGGCCGCGGCTTTGCCGTCGTCGCCTCCGAGGTGAAGAACCTCGCCAGCCAGGCCAAGCAGGCCACCGACACGATTACCTCCGAAATCGACGCGCTGAACACCATCTCGGGCGACGTTGCGAGCTCGCTCACCGCGATCAAGGCCGCGATCGCCGGCGTCAACGAGTTCATCGCCTCCACCGCGGCCGCGGTCGAGGAGCAGAGCATCGTGACCTCCGACATGTCGTCGAACATGCAGCGCGCATCGGCGGAGCTGGCGTAAGCTCTCGCTTTATCACGATCCCCGTCATCCTTCGAGGGCCGCTGAAGAAGCGGCCACCCTGGGGTGACGGTGAGAGAGACCGACGCCCTTACCCTACCGCTCCCAGCGTCGCGTCGCTTCACTCGCCCCTTCCGGCAGCATCTCGAAGACCGGCGAGGCCAACACCGCATGCACATGCAGCATGGTCGCTCCCGAATTGCGAAAACCGTGCTTGCGGCCGGCGGGAACCAGCAGCACCTGTCCGGCCGTCATCGTGATACGCCGGGCTTCGACCCACATCTCCGCCTCGCCCGCCCGCACGGTGAGCACCTCCTCGACCGTGTGGCTGTGCGTCGGCGCGCCGGCGCCGGGATCGACCCATTGCTCGAAGATGCAGAGCGCGGTCGCGCCGTTGCGCGCGGATGTGACCATGCGGGTCTTCACACCTGGCCGCCATTCCTCGAGCGGGATCGTGCTGGGATCGATGAGCATGGCCTGGAGCCCTTCTTGCCGGGACGAAAGCGAAGTAAAAGGAGCCGGCGCTCGTGCGCGCCCCTTTCGAACACAGGACAGATTAGCAAATGCCGCAGGCCCCACAAAACGTCGCCCTCGTCACCGGAGCCGCGCGAGGTATCGGGCTGGCGACGGCCAAGAAATTCCTGGCCGAAGGGTGGCGCGTCGCGCTGCTCGATATCGAGGGGGAGCTGCAGGCAGGCGCGACGGCGGCCCTGAAGAATCCCGATAACACGCTGGCAATCACCTGCGACGTGTCCGATGCAGCCGCCGTAGGAGCTGCAATGGTGGCGGTCATGAGCCGCTTCGGTCGGCTCGATGCTCTCGTCAACAACGCCGGCGTCGCCGTGTTCGCGCCAGTGCTGGAGACCAGCGACGCCGACTGGAACAGGATCATGGCGGTCAATCTCACCGGCCCGTTCCTGTTCACCAAGGCGGCCGCGCCGCTGATGCGCGAGCAAGGCGGCGGCGCCATCGTCAACGTCACCTCGATCTCGGCGGTGCGCGCCTCGACCCTGCGTTCGGCCTATGGCACCAGCAAGGCGGGCCTTGCGCACCTGACCAAGCAGCTCGCGGTCGAGCTCGCCTCGCTCAACATCCGCGTCAACGCAGTCGCGCCGGGGCCGGTCGACACCGCGATGGCGAAGCAGGTGCACAGCAGGGAGATCCGCGCCGACTATCACGACGCCATTCCGCTCAACCGCTACGGCCTGGAGGAGGAACTCGCCGAAGCGATCTATTTCCTGTGCTCGGAACGATCGAGCTACATCACCGGCCAAATTTTGGCCGTCGATGGCGGCTTCGATGCGGCTGGCATCGGCCTGCCGACGCTGCGCGGCGAACGGCGGAACGGGTGAACGTCGTAGGGTGGGCAAAGGCGCGCAAGCGCCGCGCCCACCTTCCCTCCAGATTTGCGATGCCATTGGTGGGCGCGCTACGCTTTGCCCACCCTACGGGATCGAGTTAGTGGAGTGCTCCATGCGACGCATGTTCTTTGTGGGTGCCTGGATGCTCGCATCTGCGCTCTTTACCACCACCCCCGCCATGGCCGAAATCCGCATCATCCAGTCGCCGGGCGGAGAGGTCGGGCCGTTCCTCGACCTGTTCGAGCAGGTGCGCGAGAGCGGCGAGCGCGTGGTGATCGACGGTCCGTGCCTGTCCGCCTGCACGCTGGTGCTCAGCATCGTGCCGGGCGAGCGCATCTGCGTCACCAAGCGCGCGGTACTCGGCTTCCACGCGGCGCGTTCGGTCGACCGGCGCGGGCGCTTTTATGCCGAGCCCGAAGCCTCCGACGCGGTGCTGCAGGCCTATCCCGGCCCGGTGCGCGACTGGATCAGCCGGCACGGTGGCCTCTCGTCCAGATTGCTTTTGCTGAAGGGCCGCGACCTTGCGGCGATTTATCCGCGCTGCCGCTGAGCAACAGGCGGCCGCCAGCGATGCGACCGGGTTGCATCCGCCGCTGTCCGGCGATTAGGCAGTTTTGCAAAATTCCGACGATCCGGACACGAATCCGCTCAACCGCTTGGCAATGCCTGCCCAATTTACCCGGTTTGCGGCCTTTCCCGACCGTCTATGATGGTCCCGTCCAGATTGAGGCCGCTCGGGTCACGATGGCTGCAGGGCCGTCATAATCGCAGCAATGGTCACAGACTAGGATGGTTCCGCTTTTTCAAGATTACTCATTTTCAAACCGGTCGCAGGCCGTGCAGCCCATCGATTTTCACTACCGCCTGTCGGACCAGGGACGCATTGTCCTTGGCCAGTTGAGCTCCCAGGAAACCGTCGAATTCGAATTGCTGTCGCGGCGCCACCGCGAGGGCCTGATGGACCTGCCGTCCGAGCTGCGGCTGCTCGAGCTCTATGTGAAATATATCGGCTCGGGCGCAGAGGCTGCGCTCGCGCCGTCGGAGCTCGCATGGCAGGCGAGCGAGCCACTCCAGCGGCGGAGACCGCCGCGTGCGCGAACGGCGCGGCCGCGCAACTACATCCTCTCGATGATCGTGATCGCGAGCGTCAGCTTCACGCTCATCGCGTTGCTGGTGAGCTAGCAGGCAAGCGCGACGGCGAAATTGCGCCGGTCACGCATTTCGTCGGGCCTAGTAAAGCCTCTGGATGGTCTGCGCCAATTCCAAGGTCGCGCAGATGAGCATACCCCAAAGTGCAAAATTGATTTGTAGCGCCGCTGCCATCGGTCGCTCCCTTCCCAAGTTACGCCCACCCCAGTTTGTAGAATTTATGAAGAAATTATTAGCGATTCTGTCGTGGAGTTTACAGCCTAATATTTCGCCAGTTGTTGTGCGATGCGATCCGCATGATTTCACGAAGCGGCCTCACTGCTCTCGCAATGTGATGCGAGAGCACGATTCCATATTGGGCCATGGCGGCCACGTCGTTTCCCTTAGGTTCCATTTAACCGGCGCGATGCAAGGCTCCGCATGCGGAGTTTGCGTGTCGCGTACCGCACCAAGGGTCCGGCATGCTGCGTCACGGCTTCGTCTTGCTCACTTTTTGCGCAGCGCTCCTCGGATGCGCGGCGGCGTCGGCGCAGGAGCGCCGACCGATCGCATGGGACGGCCTCGGCCGGGATCCGAACCAGGCCCCTCACCGCTCCTCTGTCACAAAGCGGCGCGCCGCGAACCCGGCGCCTGCGCAGGACAATCCCAATCAGGAGCGGGAAAGAGTGCTCGGCACGTTGCGCCCGTTCTCCGAGGCGTGGTGGGTGGTCCATGACGAAATCGAGGCGGAGAACGACAGGCAGCTTGGCACGAAACTCGTGATCTGCCCTCGCTGCGTTGAATCGCCGCCGCCAAGCGATGACGCGACCGGATCGCTCCGGTGAGCGAGCACGCGGCGATCAGCCGTGTGACATGACGACGGCATGAGTGACAGTGACCCACTCCCGTAACAACGGGAGTGGGATCGCGGCTTGGCGTGTCAGGCCGACGCGCCCGTCACATGCCCTCGGCCGGGCAGTTCACCATCCAGGGAATGCCGAACTTGTCGACGCACATGCCAAAGCCCTTGGCCCAGAACGTCTTGCTGAAGGGCATGGTGACGGTGCCGCCGTCGGCGAGCGCGTTGAACTTGCGTTCGCCATCCGCGGGGTCCGTGACCGTGAGCGAGACCGAAAAGCCCTGGGCTTTCTGAAAATGCTCGGGTGGCGCGTCGGAGGCCATCAGCACGCTGCCGTCGGGCAGCGACATCCGCGCATGCATGATCATCTTCTCGCGGCCGGGCGCGGCGGGCATGTCCGGCGGCGCTTCCGATGAGCGCATCATGGCGTCGATCTTGCCGCCCAGAACCTTGGCATAGAAGTTGAACGCCGCTTCGCAGGTGTCCTGATAGAACAGATAGGCATTGATCATCGTTTCTCTCCTCTTCGTTTTCTTGTCGGTTCCTTGGCTGCTCCTTGGGGCAGCAAGCCTTGCTACTTCTCGGTGAGCTTCTTCAGGCTGGCGAGGCCGGCCTCGAAGTCCTTGCCGATCATGTTGTCCATATTGATGAACACCTGCATCACCTTGGACATGAACGGCGCCGGACCGTACATCGCCCATGTGACCAGTGTGGCATCGCCTTGCGGCACAAAGGTGAACTCGGCGGTGTTGTGGCCTTCGAACGGGCGCTCGAAATCGAGCTTGATCCGAAGCTTCGACGGCGTGCTTGCCTCGAGGATCTCCATATGCCCGGCGCCGACATTATTGTTGCCGTCCCAGGCATAGGTCGCGCCCTTGCCTGACGCGGTTCTGCCGAAGGTCCGCTTCATGCCGGGGTCGCGATCCTCATAGGGCGACCAGCTCATCCAGAAATGGAAATCGGCAACGTGCGGATAAATCGCATCGGCCGGCGCCTTCACGGCGAGCGAGCGCTCGACGCGGAACGTGTCGGGTTTTGTCAAGGCGAAGACGAGGACCGCGGCTATGCCGACGACGAGCACGACGGCGATGATGGCAATGGCTTTCAGCATGAGTGGGCTCCCTGGATATGGAATTAAGACGAAGGGGAACGGCGGGAGCCGACAATTGGCGGGACGAAATTTTTGGCCGTCACTTTGCCTTTGCGCCCTGCCTGGCGCCGCCATTGGCGCCCTTCGGCTGGCTGTCCCGGATCAGGCGATCAATATGCATGCGGATATGGGCGGCTTCCGCCGAAGTATTGGCGAGTGCGATGGCGTGGTCGAAGGCGATGCGGGCTTCGTCGTTACGGCCGAGCTGCATCAGGAAGGCACCACGCACGCCGTGGAAATGAAAGTAGTTGGCGAGTTTCGGCGCCAGCGGCTCGATCAGCTCGAGCGCCGCTTGCGGCCCGCGCACCTTGGAGACCGCAACCGCCCGGTTGAGCGTCACCACCGGCGAAGGCTGCATCAGTTCGAGCGCGCCGTAGAGCAGGTCGATCTGCGTCCAGTCGGTTTCCTCGGGCGTCGACGCGCGCGCATGCAGCGCGGCGATCGCGGCCTGGACCTGATAGGGGCCGCTGCGGCGATGGCGCATCGCCTTGTCGATCAGCGCCAGGCCTTCCGCGATCATGTTGCCGTTCCACAGCGTACGATCCTGGTCGTCGAGCAGGATCACCGCGCCGTCCGCGGCAAAGCGCGCGGCGCTGCGCGCATGCTGCAACAGCAGCAGCGCCGCGAGCCCCATGATCTCCGGCTCGCTCTGGAACAGCCGCAGCAGCAACCGCGCCAGCCGGATCGCTTCCTCGCACAGCGGCTTTCGGATCTCCGCCGTGTCGCCGCTGGCCGAATAGCCTTCGTTGAAGATCAGGTAGATCATTGCGGCAACGCCGGCGAGCCGCTCGGAGCGTTCGACCGCGCCAGGCGTTTCGAACGGCGCCCCGGCCTCGGCGACCTTCGCCTTGGCACGGGTGATGCGCTGCTCCATCGCCGCTTCCGAGACCAGGAAGGCGCGCGCGATCTGTTTCACGGTGAGACCGGAGACGATGCGCAGCGCCAGCGCGATCTGCTGCGTCGCCGGCAGCTGCGGATGGCAGCAGATGAACATCAAACGCAGGATGTCGTCGCGGTAGTGCGAACCGTCGAGCCGCTCGGCGAGCGCGCCCTCGGCGTCGTCGAGATCGGAGATGGCCTGGTCGTCCTCGGGCAGCGGCTGCTGTTTGCGGGCGCGACGGACCTCGTCGATGGCGACGTTGCGGCCGACCATGATCAGCCAGGCCGCGGGATCGCGCGGCGGCCCGTTCTGCGGCCAGGTCTTGAGCGCGCGCAGGCAGGCGTTCTGGAAGGCCTCTTCGGCGGTGTCGAGATCGCGGAAATAGCGCAGCAGCGCGCCGACCGCCTGGGGTCGCGCCGAGGTCAGCGCGGTCTCGATCCAGGCGGTGTCGGCCTCGCTCACGTCGAAATTCCTCCGGGCCGGAATACGCCGACGGGGCGCACCTCATAGGCGCCGCCGGGATTGGCCGCGCCGAGGTCGCGCGCGACGTCGAGGGCCTCGTCGAGGTTCTTGCAATCGACGATGTAGAAGCCGAGCAATTGCTCCTTGGTCTCCGCATAGGGGCCGTCGAGCACCAGCGGCGGGTCTTCCTTGCGCAGCGTCGCCGCCGCCGTGGTCGGCAACAGCCGCGCCACCGGACCGAGCCGGCCCTGCTGTGTGAGCTTGTCCTGCACCACGGCGAGCTTCTTCATCACGGCCTCGTCCTGGTCCTTGCTCCAGGAGCCGACGAAGTCCTCGTCGTGATAGCAGAGGATCGCATAAAGCATGGGCAGCACCTTCCTGAACGCTTGTTTTTAAGACGATCCAATATGCCCCGCCCCGACAGGGCTGCGGAAAAAATTTGCGAGAAAAATCCATCGGATCGTGCCAAGGAGGGTTTTCAAAACGGAACCGACGAGGCACTTCGAATGAGCATGGGCACACTGGCCGTCCTGATCAACAGCACGCAGCAGAACTGGCTGCCGGAGCGCTGGAAGGCCCGGTTCGACGCGGTCTGCGGCGGCCGCCGCGTGGTGCTGCTGCCCGACGCCGGGCTCGATCCGGCCGAGGTGCACTATGCCGCGGTGTGGAAGCCGGTGCCGGGCGACCTCAGCTCTTTCCCCAATCTGCGTGCGATCTTCAATCTGGGCGCCGGCGTCGACGCGCTGATGGCCGACAAGAGCCTGCCCGACGTGCCGCTGGTGCGCGTCGCCGTGCCTGATCTCACCAATCGCATGACCGAATATGTCGTGCTGCACGTGCTGATGCACCACCGCCAGGAGCTGTACTTGCGGGACTCGCAGCGCGCAAAACGCTGGGAGCCGCAATATCAGTGGCCGGCGAGCGCCGTCACCGTCGGCGTGATGGGGCTTGGCACGCTGGGTGCCGATGCCGCCGACGTGCTGCGCCGGCTCGGCTTCCGCGTTGCCGGCTGGAGCCGCAGCCCGCGCACGATCGAGGGCGTCGAATGCTTCCATGGCGCCGCGCAGATCGATGCATTCCTGCGCAAGACCGACATCCTGGTCTGCCTGTTGCCGCTGACGCCTGATACGCACGGCATCCTCAACCGCGACGTCTTCACCAAGCTCAACCGCAGCAGCCCGCTCGGCGCGCCCGTGCTGATCAATGCGGGTCGCGGCGGCTTGCAGAACGAGGCCGACATCCTGGCCTGCCTCGACGACGGCACGCTTGGCGCGGCCTCGCTCGACGTTTTCGTGCAGGAGCCGCAGCCTGCGGACAGCCGGTTCTGGACCCACCCCAAGGTGCTGCTGACCCCGCACAACGCGGCCGACACCGACGCGGATGCAATCTCGGCCTATGTCGCCGAGCAAATCGCAAAGTTCGAGGCCGGCGGTGCGCTGGAGAACGTGGTGGACCGGGCACGGGGATATTAGACGCTTGGGCAGGCTGAGAGAGGCACGCATGCGCCCCACCCTCGCTGTCGTCCCCGCGTACGCGGGGACCCATACCGCGTGATTTATCGTTGCGGATGGTCGCAGTACCGAACGACCAGTCGTCGCCAAACGCCTCCCTGGGGTTACGGGTCCCGGGCTCGCGCTACGCGCGCCCCGGGGCGACGGCCTAACTTTTGGCCCCCACCATCACGTCAATCGCGCCCTTCACGATCGCCTCGAGCTCCTTGCGCGACACGCGGGCGCGGGAGCGGATGGCGATCGAATGCACGGTTGCGGAGGCGAGTTGCGCCAGCACGACCGGGTCGGCGCTCTCCGGCAGTTCGCCCTTCTCCTTGGCGCGGCGGAAGCAACTAGCAAAGGCCTTGTCGAGCTCGGTCAGCCCATCCAGCACCATGGCACGGATCTCGGGATCGCCGACGGCTTCGGACGCCGCGGTCACCACCGTGAAGCAGCCGCGCGGACCGGTCTCGCCGGAGAGATAGATGTTCAGCGCGGACGCGAAGATGCGCTCGAGCCGCTGGCGCACCGGCATCTCCTGGCGAAAGATCTCCACCATCGAGGCGCGCGCGTCCTCGCGGTAGCGCTGGTAGCTCTTGATGTAGAGCTCGCGCTTGTCGCCGAAGGCGCCGTAGAGGCTCGGCCGGTTCATGCCGGTCGCTTCGCTGAGATCGTCCAGCGATGTCGCCGCAAAACCCTGCCGGCGGAACAGGTCGAGCGCCTTGCCGAGCGCGACGTCGGGCTCGTAGGCGCGCGGACGGCCACGCCGCTTCGGTTCATTGGCAGCAGCTGGCGGCTTCGATTTTTGTACCATTTCGCAAATTAATCCTTGACCGCTGCGATATTATACAAGATGGTACAAAAATCAATCTGGCCAGGTTGAGCGACACCCAAAGAGGAATTGCCCAAGGAGGCCCAAGATGGATCTTTATTTCTCGCCGCTCGCCTGTTCGATGGCGACCCGCGTCGCGCTGTATGAAGCCGGCGCCGAAGCGAATTATCTCGAAGTCGATCCGCCGACCAAGACAGTGCTGAACGACGGCACCGACTTCCGCACAATCAACCCGATCGGGCTCGTGCCGACGCTGCGCACCGACGAGGGCGTGGTGCTGACCGAGAACGCCGCGATCCTGCAATATGTCGCGGATCGGTTCCCGCAATCCGGCCTCGGTGCGGCCCAGGGCATCGATCGCACCCGGCTGCATCAATGGCTCTGCTTCATCGGCACCGAGCTGCACAAGGGCCTGTTCATCCCCCTGCTCGACCGCAAGGCGCCGCAGGAAACCAAGGCCTATGCGCTGGAGAAGAACCTGTCGCGGCTCGACTATCTCGACAACTACCTGAAGGGGCGCGACTTCCTGCTCGACCATTTCAGCGTGGCCGACGCCTATCTCGTCACGGTCATCAACTGGACCATGGCGACCCCGCCGGTCGAGCTCGCCAAATGGCCGAACGTGAAGGCGTATCACGACCGCCTGCGCCAGCGGCCGTCGGTCGCGAAGGCGATCGCCGAAGAGTTCGAGCTGTACAAGGCCGAGCAGGCGCGGAAGAAGGCGGCGGCTTAAGGCCAAAGCGATATCTTCGCAAAGCGACGTCGTCCTGGCCAAACCGGGACGGCGTCGTTCTTTCGGCAATCGGCTACCTCGGCGCTTGCAGCACGATCCCATAGCGACCGTAGATCCGATCGATCGTGCCGTCGTTGCGCAGCCGTTCCAGCGCTCCGTCGATCGCCTCGCGCAACGCATCATCCGGGCGGACCATGCCGACGGCGACATTCCAGTTGAGGTCGGCCACGCCCTCGTCGCGATCCAGGATCCGGAGTGCCTTGTCGGGATGCGTCAGATTGAAATAGCCCGCCGCGGTGGGCGTGACCGCAGCCGCATCGATCTCCTTGTTTGATACGGCGTCGAGGCTGTCGGTCTCGAAGCCGAAGATCGATATGGGCACGTGCCGTTGACCGATGATCATGGCGGCGACAGAGCCGACCTGCACGCCCACCTTGGTATGCTCGCTAAGGCTCTTGAACGATGTGAGGGAGCTGGATGACGGCACCGCGAGCGCGACGCCCGTGCGATAGTACGGTTTCGAGATCCTCAAGCGGGTCTCGCCTTGCGCTTCGCGATCGGCGATGACATCCAGGAGAACGTCACAATTGGCGCTGCGCATTTGATACTGCGTGATGATCCAGTCGAGCCGCAGCGAGACACCGAGCTCGCGTGCCAGCACCTGTCCCAACTCGACCTGAAAGCCGGGCGGATCGCCGCCCTTGCGCGCGAAAGGAAGCGAGTTGGGATGCGCGCATAGTCCGAGCGCGCCACTCGCGCGGATCGCCTCCAGGGTTCGCGCCTGCGCCGGTCCGGACAGCCCGATGGCGGCACCGACGATAATCAGGACAATTGCCTTCATGCCGCGTCTCATCTGGATGGATCAGGTCCCGGCGGGTCAGCCCTCGCGCGGCTTCAAGGCGCGGATATATTTGACGATCTGGTCGATCTGCGCGTCACTGAAGCTCTCGCCGAATGCCGGCATCGCACCTTGCTTGCCGATCTTGATACGGTTGTGCAGAAATTCGTCGTCTCGTTGCGAATTCATCAGTTGCGGTCCCCTGCCAGCAGCCCGGCCGCCGTCGGAGTGGCAAAAGCCGCAGGTGCCTGCGAACAACTGCTCGACGTCCAGTGACCCGTTGTCCGGCGCCGGCGTGGCAGATTGAGCTCGAGCCACCACAACGCACAGCAACGAAGCGCCCAGCACCGCCGGAAGCGACTTCAAATGCAGTTTCAACACGTCCGCTCCATTCCTGAATCACGCCCGGCCGCTGCAATCGACCGAGGAGCGGGTTTGCACCCGCTCCTCGGCAGATCGTTTGAGACAGACTATTTCAAGCTGAAGACGACGAGGGCGCCGTCGTCACGCGGCATGCTCTTGTAGACGCCGCCGAAGTTTGGCGCATATTCGTCCGCCAGCATGCCGCCGAAGCCGGCCGCCACGGCGATATATTGCTTGCCGCCGACGGAGTAGCTGACGATACCGCCCTGGTGGCCGGTGCCGTTGTTGTGCTTCCACAACTCGGCCCCGGTTTCGGCATCGTAGGCGTGAAGGATGCCACGGGAGTCGGGTACGAACACAAGATTACCCCCGGTCGACAAAACGCTCCCAAGCGGCGGCTCGGGAAAGCGAACCTCCCATTTTTTCGCGCCCGTTATCGGGTCGCGCGCGTCGAGATGTCCGTAGATCTCGCCGCTCGGAGGCGGCACCATCTTGAAGTCGGCGCCGATGTTGAGCTGGACCTGGGGCGCGGTGACCGGCGTCGTCTTCTGAATATCCAGCGTCATGCACCATTCCTGGCCGATCTTGTAATAAAGACCGGTCTTCGGGTTGTACGAGCCGGCATTCCAGCTGATGCCGCCGCCAATGAAGGGACACAGCGGTACTTCAGTGACTTTCCCGACAGGGAAATCGCGACGGCCGATCAGCGCGCCGGTCTTGGGATCGATATCCTTGACGAAGTTGATGTTCTCAACCAGCCGCCAGACGTTCTTCACGCCAAGATTACGGTCGTAGACGAAGACGAAGCCGCCCTTGTTCGGATGAACCACGTATTTCTGGCCATCGCGCTCAAGCATCACGAACTCGCCGACGGCGCTGTCGAAGTCCCAGGCGTCGTGAGGCAGTTCCTGATGGTAGGATTTCAGCTTTCCGGTATCGATATCGAGAGCGATGACCGAACTCGTATAGAGATTGTCGCCGGGACGCGCACCTTGCGTCTTGTAATCAGCGCCCGACCAATCGTAGAGCGGCGCCGGGTTCGCGGTGCCCCACAGGACGGAGTTGGTCTCGGAGTCGTAGGTGCCCGGCATCCAGCCGCCGCCACCGCCCGTGCGCCAGGAATCGTTGCCCCAGGTCTTCATGGCCTCGTCGGTGCCCGCGACCGTCAGGAACTCCCACTTCTTCTTGCCGGTGGTGGCATCGACAGCGAAGATCGGGCCACGGCCCGGCCATTCACCCCCCTGCGAGCCGATGATGACGCTTCCCTTCGCGTAAAGCGGCGCGCCAGTGAAGCCGACCGTGAGCTTCTGCGAGTCGATCAGCCTGGTTTCCCAGAGCACCTTTCCCGACTTCGCATCGAGCCCGAACAGACGACCATCCATCGTACCGACGAAGACCTTGCCTTCACCAAGGGCTACACCGCGGTTGTAGGGCGAGTGGGTCTGTCGGCTGATGAGCGCCTCATCGAGTTCCGGAAAGAACGACCAGATGACCTCGCCGGTCGCGCCGTTCAGCGCAAAGACCCGGCTGTACGAACCCGAATAATAGAGCACGCCGTCGGCCACGAGCGGCATTGACTGCAGGCCGCGCGTCGATCGTCCGGGAATGTGCGTCCAGGCTACGCCCAGATTGCCGATGTTGCTCGCATTGATCTGCGCGAGCGGGCTGTAGTGATGGGATTTGTATGAACCATGATAGGTGAGCCAATCGTTCTGACCGGCGTTCTCGATCCGGGCAGTATCCACGGATTGGGCCAACGCCGCCGACGCCGCAAGTGTCGCGCCGACAACAAGAGGTAGACCAGAATTACACCAACGCTTCTTCATCCGTTCCTCCCGCTTTTGTGTTTTGTTGAACTCGCGTCTCGCAGACGCTGCGAGGGATGTTTGCAGCTCGCTAAGTGTCGGTTCTTCTCCATCGCATATGAGCTGCCAACAGCTCTCGATCTCTCTCGGCGGACATCGCCAAAAGGAGCTACGTTTCCTGGGCTGGTTGCTGTTGCACTCCTGCTCGCTCTCACAGAGTACGCCGGATGAGGGAGGGCGCAAAGATGGAATGCGCGAGCGGCGCGAATTTAACGCGCAGCACGAATTTGAAACGTCAGCTGCGCTGACCGTTTCGTCTTGGCCGCAGATCTCGGACTCAAAAATCGCAGCGCCCACGGAGAAGCTTCATCGCGTGATCATTTGGACGGGGGCGGCGTCAATCTCTTTTGAGCAATTCAAGAACGGCCATCATAACGGAGCGATATACAAAGCCTTGCTCAAAGCGCGACGCCGCGCCATACAAGTGCCGCGATACGCGACCATTGAATACAAGCAATAGTTGATCAACTGACCGCCCTCTCCTTCCGCGATTTTGCTCTGAAGACCGAACGGCACCGCTGCCGGCGGCCTGGGCGCGAAGCAGGGCCAAGCTGGAATAAAAAGAATGCCCGTTTCCTTGCGAATTGTTCGTTCGACGAAACGTGCCGGGCTTGTTGCGCTCGCCCTCACCGCACTCGCGCAAGCCGCGCACGCCGCCGACAAGCCGCCGCTCGCTCCCGATCCGCCGGCGCCGCTCGCCACGACCTCGCGGGTGTCCGCAACCATCGAGTTCGGTCTGCCGGCGCTCGCCAAGGCGATCGAGCAGGATATCCCCAAGCGGCTTGCCACCATCGACGAGCGCGTCAACTGCGTGCACCGCCGCGTACTGATGTTCCGTGTCAACGCCAATTGCGACGTGTTTGGCTTCGCCAATCGCACCAGCGGCGTCTCGCTCTATGGCCGCGGCGACCGCGTCTATGGTGCAGTCTCGATCTACGGCGCGGCCGAAGGCCAGGGCGCCAACCGCTTCACCGCGCGCATCCGCGGCCAGACCGAAGCGCGCGCGACGATCGAGGCCGAGGCACGGCCCGCGCTGCGCAAGGACTGGTCGCTCGACCTGAATTTCAGCGACTCCTTCCACTGGAGCGAAGCACCTTATTTGCACGTGCTCGGCCGCGAGTTCGATCTTGCGCCCTACGTCGAGCCGCGCATCCGTACGCAGCTCGCGCGCGTGCGATCACGTGCGCTGGCCGCGGCAAGGAAACTCAATCTGCGGGACAAGGCGGCCGCTGCCTGGACGCATGCGTTCGAGCCGATGAAGCTCACCGACGAGCCGCCGGTCTGGCTGCAAGTGACGCCGCAAGCTGCCGCATTTGCCGGCGTGCGGGCCAACGACAAGGTGTTGTCCGGCTCGCTCGAACTCTCCGGCAGCGCCGTGACGTCGATTGGGCAGCAGGGTGCGAGCGTCACCCCGACATCGCTGCCGCCGCTTGGCAACGACGTGACCGCGCCGGGAACGTTCGACGTCATCCTTCCGGTCCGGCTCGGCTATGACGCGATCAAGGACAAGATCAGCCAGGCGATCGCCGCGCTGCCGGCGCAAGACAGCGCGTTGCGCGAGGTTCAGGTCTATCCGTCGGCGGGCAAGCTTGTGATCGGCCTGCGTCTTGCGAAGACGTCGGACAGCGACCCCAATGCAGGCCAATGGAGCTATCTCTCCGGCGCACTGAAGGTGGACGATACCAGCAAGAGCGTCGCGCTCGCCGATCTCGATCTCGCCGCGCAGGACGGAGAGGCAAACCCTGGCTTGCAGTCGATCGTCGCGCAATTGAAGCAGGCCGTGAACATTGACTATGGCGTCTCCTACCAGAACCTGCTGATGGCGGCGAACCAGCGGCTGACGCGTCCGCTCAAGGACGGCTTCCGTATGGAAGGCAAGCTCTCCTCGGTGCAGTTCGACAAGGCCTTGCTGCTTGCCGACGGGATCACACTCGCGCTGCGCGCGAGCGGCGAGCTGAAAATCCTGTACGGGATGTGATCGTGCGCTGGAGCGGATCGCAAATGCTTGTCGCCGCCCGCGCTCTGATGGCCGTACTCGTCATGTTCGCCGCCGGCATCGTGACTGCCCACGCGCAATCGGCATTTTACGACGCGCCGGCATCGCTCGCTGATGGCCCGCCCGGCAGCCTGGTGCGACAGGAGCCGATGGATGGCGCGCCGCTCGGCGCCTCGAGCTACCGCGTGCTCTACCGATCGACCGGATTGAAGGGTGAACCCATTCTCGTCTCGGGCGTCGTCATCGTGCCGCAAGGACCGCCGCCACCGGGCGGCCGCTCGATCGTCGCCTGGGCGCATCCGACGTCAGGCATTGTGCCGCGCTGCGCGCCGTCGCTCGCGATCTTCCTGTTCCAGCAGATCCAGGGACTGCGCTCGATGGTGGCGCGTGGCTACATCGTCGCGGCAACCGACTATCCCGGGCTCGGCACGCCGGGTCCGCATCCTTATCTCGTCGGCGAGAGCGAGGGCCGCGCCGTGCTCGACATCGTGCGCGTCGCGCGCGATCTGCCGGGCGCCGGCGGGACTAAGGATTTTACCTTGTGGGGACACTCGCAGGGCGGACAGGCTGTGCTGTTTGCCGGGCAGCTGGCGCCGACCTATGCGCCCGATCTCCATCTGCTCGGCGTTGCCGCTGCGGCGCCCGCGACGGATCTCGCCACGCTGATGAGCGACGACATCAACTCCGTCGGTGGCAAGAACATCACGGCGATGACGCTATGGTCGTGGCATCGCGTCTACGGCGCCGCGCTCGACGGCGTCCTCGATCCGCGCGCGCTGCCGGTGATCGACCGGCTGGCACGCGAATGCATCGAAGGTCCCTTCGATATCTTCATCCGGCAGCGGACCGAGCGGCCGCTCCAGGAATATTTTCTGACCGTGCCGGATCCGACCAAGCGCGAGCCCTGGCGCTCGCTGCTGGAGAAGAACAGCGCCGGCACGTTGGCCGCCGGCATGCCAGTGTTCCTCGCTCAAGGGACTGTCGACCAGATCATCCGGCCCGCGGTGACGCGCGCCTATATGAGCCGGCTGTGCAAGGCGGGCAGCCCCGTGAAAATGGTCACCCTTCCCAACATCGGACACGGCCGCGCCGCACAGGCGAGCACGATGGCCGCTGTGAACTGGATGACCGACCGCTTTGCCGGGAAGCCGGCGCCGAACGACTGCGGCGGGTAATCGCCGCAGTCGTTGCCGGAGCGTTAGCTACCCATAAACGGCAACAGCGTTGTCAGCCGACACGAGACCGCTCTCAACGTCATCCTTGATCGCTGCACGATCGCGCTCCTTGGGGTCACCGATACCGGCGCCGCCCGGCGTCATCACCACCAGCCGGTCATCCGGTGGAATGGTCTGAAAGCCCTTGCCACGCATCTTCTGGCCGGACTTCAATCCGACATAGCCGGCCTCGCCGTTCTTGCCGCCGTCGCGACCGCGCGGCGGATGGTCGATGCGGTCGAATGCAGCGAGGATGTCGAAGGGCGCATCGATGCCGCTGCCGACCTCGATGATCTGGCCGAGACCGCCGCGGGTGCGCCCGGCGCCGCCGGAATCCGGGCGAAGCTCCTTGCGCCAGAAGATCAGCGGCGTTTGCGTCTCAGCGATCTCGACCGGCGTGCCGCGCACGCCGCTGGGATAGGCGGTCGCGGACAGCCCGTCCTTCGCAAAGCGCGCGCCGGTACCGCCATTCGAAGTTACCGCCATCGAGAACCCGTAATTGCCGCCGGCACCCGAGCGGGTCTGGCCGCGCACGTTGAGATTCCACAGGCAGGAGGTGCCTTCCGCCGGTACGCGCTCCGGAATGATCTGGCGCAGGCAACCGAACACGACATCGGGCAGCATCTGCCCGACGATGTGACGCGAAGCGACCGGCGCCGGCTTCGGCGCGTTGAGGATTGCACCAGGGGGAGCCGACACCGTCAGCGGCGAGAGCGAGCCGGCATTGTTCGGGATCTGCGAGGCGACGACGCAGCCGAGGCCGAACACGGTGTAGGCCGTGGTGTAGGACAGCGGCACATTGATGCCGAACTTCGAGGCGGCCGAGGTGCCGTCGAAATCGACATGGATGCCCGTCTCGGAGATCGTCAGCGTCGCCGCGAGCGTCACCGGCGCATCGTAGCCGTCGACGACCATGGTGTTGCGCCAGCTGCCCTTCGGCAGTTTTGCGATCTCGGCCAGCACGGCCTCGCGCGAGCGGTCGCAGATGTAGTCGCCGAGCTCATCGAGCGTGTCGATCTCGAACTCGGTCATCATCTCGACCAGGCGTTCGCAGCCGACGTCGTTGCAGCCGGCCAGCGAATAGGTGTCACCCTCGGTGTCGATCGGCAGCCGCGTGTTGGTGCGGATCATCGCCATCAGCGTCTCGTTGACGACGCCCTGGTCGATCAGTTTGAGCATGGGGATGTAGAGCCCCTCCATGAACACGTCGGTGGCGTCAGGGCCAAACCCGATGCCGCCGATGTCCATGAGGTGGCTGGTGCAGGAGAACAGCGCGACCGGCTTGCCGTCCTTGAAGCAGGGCGTGGTGACGACGAAGTCGTTGAGATGACCTGTGCCCATCCAGGGATCGTTGGTGATGTAGGCGTCGCCTTCCTTCATCGTCTCGATCGGGAAATGCGCAATGAAGTGCTTGACCGATTCCGCCATCGAGTTGACATGGCCGGGCGTGCCGGTCACCGCCTGCGCCAGCATCCGTCCCCGGAGGTCGAACACGCCGGCGGAAAGGTCGCCGCATTCGCGCACGATCGGGCTGAAGGCGGTGCGGAGCAGCACCTGCGCCTGCTCCTCGACCACGGCGATCAGCCGGTGCCACATGATTTGAAGGTCGATCAGGCTCGCGCCATTTGCCTTGCTCATGATCAGGCCGCCTTTCGTTCCATGACGATGCTGCCGGCACCGTCGATATGGGCGTCAAAACTGTTGGAGACGAAGGTGGACGTCTCGTCCTCGGCGATCACGGCGGGACCCGCAATGGTCGCGCCCGGTGCCATGTCCTCGCGGCGATAGAGCGGGATCTCGATCACTTCCCCCGCGCGTCCGTCGAAGAATTTGCGGCTGCCCGAGGCCTTGCCGGCGGGCTTGCGCGCAACGGAAGCGACGACAGAGGGATTGTGCGCATCGGTGGTCGCGAGCACCGACCAGCTCAGAACCTCGATCGCGGCGCCCGGGATCGGCCGCTCGAACATCGCCGAATAGTCGGCCTCGAACTTCTGGCGCAGGCCGGCGAGATCGGCCGATGTCAGCCGCCGGTTCGGCAGCTCGACCGAGATCTCGTGGCCCTGGCCGACATAGCGCATGAAGGCTGCACGGCGCTCGCGCACCGGCGCACCGGCCGCGCCCGGCTCCACCAGCGCGCGCGCTTCAGTCACCATCTCCTGGAGCAGCTCCGAGACCCCCTCCGTGTCGAAATCATCGAGGCGGACATGGCGGCTGCGCACCAGCTCATAGGCAATGGGAGTAGCCAGGAAGCCGACGGCCGAGCCGACGCCGGCATTCGAGGGCACGATGACCCGCGAGACGCCGATCTTCTCGGCGACGCGCGCCGCATGCAGCGGCGCGGCACCACCGAAGGCGATCAGCGTGTGCTGGCCGACAATCTCGCCGCGCTCGACCGCGTGCACGCGCGCCGCACTCGCCATGTTCTCGCAGACGACCTCGTGCACGGCATAGGCCGCGGTTTCCGCCGACAGCCCCAGCGGCTCACCGACGGCGCGCAACAGCGCCTCCTTTGAAAGTTCCGGGTTGAGCTTGATCGTGCCGCCCGCAAAGGCATCAGGATCGATCATACCGAGGGCTACGTCCGCGTCCGTCACGGCCGGACGCTGGCCGCCGCGGCCGTAGCAGGCAGGCCCCGGCTCCGACGAGGCGCTCTCGGGGCCGACAGTGACACGCTTCATCGCATCGACATGCGCGATCGAGCCGCCGCCGGCGCCGATCTCGACCATCTCGATCACGGGGATGCGCACCGGCAGGCCGGAGCCCTTCAGGAAGCGCGCCGCGCGATCGACCTCGAACACGCGCGAGGTCTCGGGCTGGTATTTTTCGATCAGGCAGATTTTTGCGGTCGTGCCGCCCATGTCGAAGGACAGCACCTTGCTCTCGCCGAGCCGCGCTGCGATCTGCGCCGCGAAGATCGCGCCCCCGGCAGGACCGGATTCGACGAGCCGCACCGGAAAGCGCCGCGCCGTCTCGATCGAGGTGACGCCGCCGCCGGAGGTGACGAGATAGATCGCGCCGCGGAACTGCTCAACCTGCAAGGCATCCGCCATGCGAGCGAGATAGCCGTCGATCAGGGGTTGCACATAGGCGTTGGCGACCGCGGTGGAGGTGCGCTCGTATTCGCGGATCTCCGGACACACCGCAGAGGACACGGTCACGGAGATGCCGGGCATCTCCTCGCCGAGGATCGCGGCCGTGCGGCGCTCGTGCTCGGGATTGGCGTAGGAGTGCAGGAAGGCGATCGCGACGCTCTCGACGTTCAGCGCGCGCAATTTTGGCGCGAGTGCACGTACTGCCGCCTCGTCCAGCGGGAGGCGAACGGCGCCGTGTGCGTCGATCCGCTCCGGCACGGTGAAGCGGAGCGACCGCGGCGCCAATGGCCTCGGCTTGTCGATGCTGAGATCGTACTGGTCATAGCGGCTCTCGGTGCCGATATCGAGCACGTCGCGAAAGCCGTCGGTCGCAATCAGCGCGGTCTTGGCGCCGCGGCGCTCGATGATCGCATTGGTCGCGAGCGTCGTGCCGTGAATGAAGACGTCGATGTCGCTCATATGCGCACGCGCGTCAGTGAGAATGAGACGCATGCCATCCAGCACCGCCTGCTCCGGCCGCTGCGGCGTCGTCAGCACCTTGCGCGTCTTGCGATCCTGCCCCACGTCCAGCACGATGTCGGTGAACGTGCCACCGATATCAACGGCAAGCCGCACCTCGGCTCCCTCAAGCATTCCAAATTCTCCGTGCTGATCGACAAACTGCGCGAAAACCGCAGCAATTTTCATACCAGCGACAACGCCCGGGGTGAAGCGTCCGAGCCGCTTTGCGTGGCACCTATGCGGTAGAAGGGTGCGGCCCACGCGCTCAGAGCAGGAATGCAAGCGCCGCCTCGCAGCGCTCCTCGACCTTGAGCGTGAGGAGATCGTCGGCGCGGGTGCGTCCGAGATTGACCGCGGCGATCGGGATCTGCCGGTTCGCGGCAGACTGCACGAAGCGGAATCCGGAATAGACCATCAGCGAGGAGCCGACGATCAGCATGGCGTCGGCCTGCGCCAGATGATCCTGCGCGGTGGCAACCACGTCGCGCGGAACGTTCTCGCCGAAGAACACGACGTCGGGCTTGAGGATGCCGCCGCAGGCTTCGCAGGCGGGCACCTCGAACGACGAGAAATCCGCATGCTCGAGATCGGCGTCACCATCAGGCGCATCGGCGGCGTCGAGCGTCAGCCATTCCGCATTGGCACGGCCGAGCCTGTCCTGGAATTCGTTGCGCGGGGTCTTCGCCCCGCAGCCCATGCAGCGGACCAGATCGAGCCGGCCATGCAAATCGATCACCTGCCGGTGGCCGGCGGACTGATGCAGCCGGTCGACGTTCTGGGTCAGCAGCATCTCGCAGCGCCCGCTCGCCTCGAGCCGGGCAAGCGCATGATGCGCATCGTTCGGCCTCGCCCGGCCGAACCGCCGCCAGCCGATCAGGCTGCGCGCCCAATAGCGCTGGCGCGTAGGCTCTTCCGACATGAAGGCCTGGAAATTGACCGGCTGGGTCCGCTTCCAATTGCCATGGCTGTCGCGATAATCGGGAATGCCCGAATTGGTGCTGCAGCCGGCGCCGGTCAGCACGAACAGACGTTCGTGCCGGCCGACGAAATCTTCGAGCGAACGGTTTGCCTGCGGAGGGTTTGCCATGGCGCAGATGTAGTTCACGCCGTGTCGTTTTGCCAGATCACTCCCGCGCCAGCAGCTCGAAGCCGGCGATCAGTTTTTGGCCTGCGTCAGCCCGAGCAGGTCGGCCAGAGCCTCCACGCCTCCCATCTTCATGACGGGGCACATTGGCAAACCAGTGACCGCTACCGGGCGGCGTTCCAATCGGATCAGGCGCGCCGGTGAAATGCCGGCGGCAACGGCTCACGCACCAGTTCGCTGAGATTCAAGGTCTCCCCGCTTTCCGCGATGTCCGAGAACAACACCTCGACAAACGGATGCTGACGGTTGAACGCGGTGCCCCGCTGGTATTTGGCGCTCACGATGCGCTCAAGCGCGGCAAAGTTCCGTTTCCCAAGCGCGCTGTATTGCTTCCGGAACAAACTCTGACGTCCGCCACTGTGCTCGATCGATTCGGCCCAAACGTCCATCACCTTGCGACTGACGAACGCCTCGACTTCTCTCGTGCCTTCCTGGGCAAGAAGCCGCAGACCGTCCATGGCATGCGGCTGTTCATCGATACGGAATTTTGTCAGTGCCATCTGGATCCTCCTGTTGTTTGCGTCCATATGCTTCGCGAACCGCGCCTCTCGCTCAGCCCCTGAACATGTCAGATCTTGGCGGGATCGGCGTCGTGCCTATGCTTGTGAAGAAACCGGGCAATCTGCCCACGGAGCGCCGCCGTATCCAGCAATGTCCCAACCGATCCGGCGGTATCGAAGATCTCCCGCTGGAGCGTCGTCGGCAATGAATTCCATTGCATGATGACGGCCGCACCGAGACAGCGCAAAACGCGCTCTTCCTCCGCCGCGAGGGCTGCGCCGCGCAGTCGCTCCGTCCCCCCGGCATTGACTGCATCCACGTATTGGTCCGCGAGCATCTGCTCGTTGTCCGCGCGCGATGTGTGGCTATCCTGCAGTTGTTCGAATTTGCGCGTATCGGCTTTGCCGGGCGAATTCCTCGCCAGTTCGCCATACGCGGCCGCTTTTGCACGATACTGCAGAAATTTAAACATGCGGGCTCCTTCAACAGCGATCCTTCGCCGCCGAGAAATACGTGAGGATTTCAGCGGCATTTCCGAGAATCGCTGCCCGGCGCATTGCCACCGTGCGCTTGTCTCCCGACGGCATCTTGCGGGCAAGGTCGAGGGCGTTGATCGCCCTGGCGCTCACCTCGCAAGCCAAAGAGGCCGGGATCGATTCTGACGAGCTGCTTGCTTGAGCCGATGGCGAAGGCACGCCAAGACCGGCTACCATTGTATGAGCATCGCTGCGGCGATCAACACCACGAAGAAAACCGGTAGCAAGACCGGAGGTACGAGCCACTCGCGAAGGCTGAATCTAGGGGAATCCGACATACTGACCGCCTGTTGGTTCTGGCGGGAGCGCAATGCTCTCAGTCACCGATGACAGCCGAGGGGCGCGCGGTGATAAACTGTATGTAGTGATCCCTTCGCCGAATAGCGAGGCTTATCAAGAAACTATTTGTCGCGATCGGCATTGAATCGGATTGCTGCCCTGTTGCCAAATCTTCATTTGAGAGAGGCGCAACCGGCGCGTCTTCGTCTGGACGGAACGTCCGTGTTCCTGACGTACGCGGGCCGAGCGTCGGCCACCCGGCGAGCCCCGACTCAAACGGCGAAAGGCTGGCGCGCGGCACCTGCAACCTGATCGGCCTGACCATGATCGACTTTCCAAATCACAGCCGCTCGTATGACCGGACGCGGCATGCCGTGCGGTTCTGGGGACACGACAGCGCCATCGAGGCCTCGTTCTTCATCGACGAAGACGCATTGAAGCGGATTCAACCGGGTACCCATTCCAGCGAATCGGGATTTCTGATTGCGTTCGATTCCAACCGCGACTTGATATGTGCCGCTGCGGCCAAAAAGTATGTCCGCGGCAGCCGGGGCTCCTACGACCTGCTCGCGGGAGATTTTTGAAGCGGTCGGCACGGGGTGATGAGTTCGTGGCTTCGGTCGTGAATCCACGTTTCTAGCTCGCCCAGTTCTCGCGAAACTCGGGGAACAGCGTCAGGCCTCCGCAGGCGTAAATGGTCTGGCCCGTAATGTAACTGGCGTCATCCGAGGCGAGGAAGGCGAACACAGCGGCGATCTCTTCCGGGGTGCCGACCCGTCCCAGCGGAATGTGGCTGGTGACGACGCCGCGCTTGGCGGGATCACCCGTCCACGCCGCGTTGATCGGCGTATCGATCGCGCCCGGGCCGACCGCATTGACGCGAATCCCGCGGCCGGCGAATTCCAGCGCCAGCGTGCGTGTCAGATTGGCGATGCCGCCCTTGCTGATCGAATAAGCGAGATAGCCCGGCTTCGGGATGATCTGGTGGACGCTGGAGCAGTTGATGATGCTGCCGCCTCCGCCGCGCGCGACGAAATGGGCGAGCGCCTTCTGCGCGCAGAGCACGGCGCCGTTGAGATTGACGTCGATGATGCGGCGGTAGGTGTCGATGTCGAGCGCCTCGCTCGGCGACTCCCGCTGGAAGCCGGCATTGTTGACGAGGCAGTCGAGCCGCTTCCAGCGCGAAAGCACCGTCTCGAACATCGCGGCGACCTCCTGCTCATTGCTGACATCGGCCTTGACGACGACATGATCGAGCTTGCCGTGGCCGCGGTCAGCCGATCCTGTCCTTGCAAGCGCGAGCGTCTCCTCGGCCCTCTCGGGGTGATCGACATAGTTGATGGCGACGGTCGCGCCCTCCTGCGCGAGCCGGATGGCGACGGCGCGGCCGATGCCTTGCGAGGCACCGGTCACCAGCGCGTATTGGTCGACGAGGCGGGAGGAAAACGGGGTCGAGCGATCGGTCTGCGGCATGTGTTCTCTCCGGAATGTCTCATCATCGACGGACGGCGCGTTTTGTTCCATCCTTCCGTGCATCCTTGGGATTCATTCCGCGCGCCGCGCCAGCGGCGAGGTCAGGATCTGATAAAGGATGATGGCGCCAAAAGTCGCCGTGCCGATCCCGCCGATCGTAAACGCGCCGAATTTGAACGTGAGGTCGCCGGCGCCCGCGGTCAGCGCCACGGCGACGGTGATCAGGTTCGCGGGATTGGCGAAGTCGACCTTGTTCTCGACCCAGATCCGTCCGGCCATCGCGGCGATCAATCCAAACAGCACGATCGAGAGGCCGCCGATGACGGGACCGGGAATCGACAGGATCAGTGCGCCGAATTTCGGCGAGAAGCCGAGCAGGATCGAGACCGTGGCCGCGAATGCAAACAACAGTGTCGAATAGACTTTCGTCGCCGCCATGACGCCGATGTTCTCGGCATAGGTGGTGACGCCGGTGCCGCCGCCGCAGGCTGCCACGATGGTCGCGAGGCTGTCGGCGAACAGGGCGCGGCCGAGATAGGCATCGAGGCTCCGGCCCGTCATGGCGCCAACGGCTTTGATGTGACCGAGGTTCTCGGCGACGAGAATGACCGCAACCGGCGCGATCAGAAAGATTGCATCGGCCTGGAAGGTCGGCGTGGTAAAGCTCGGCATGCCCAACCACGGCGCGGCCGCGAGTTGCGCGAAGTCGATCGGCTTGCCGAAGCCAAGGCCGTTCGCGAACAGCAGGTACAACAGATATCCGCCCACCGCGCCGAGGATGATCGGCAGGCGGCGCCACAGGCCTGGAGCGGCAACGGCCACTATGCCAATGATCAGCACCGTCGCGAGCCCGATCCAGGTGTCGAACGCGTTGACGCTCACCGCCTTGACCGCCACGGGCGCGAGATTGAGGCCGATCGCGGCGACCACGGCGCCGGTGACGGCCGGCGGCATCAGGCGCTCGACCCAGCCAACGCCCGACCACATCACGATCAACGCGATCACGCCGTAGAGCACGCCGGCGCCAACGATGCCGCCGAGCGCGACGGAGAGGTTTGGATTCGGCCCCTGCCCGGCATAGCCGGTGGCGGCGATGACGACGGCGATGAACGCGAAGCTCGAACCGAGATAGCTCGGCACGCGCCCGGCGACGATGACGAAGAAGATCAGCGTGCCGATGCCGGAGAACAGGACCGCAACATTGGGATCGAACCCCATCAGCAGCGGCGCGATGATCGTCGAGCCCGACATTGCGACGCAATGCTGAAGACCGGAGACGACGGTCTGGCCCCATGACAGCCGCTCCTCCGGCATGATCACGCCCGAGGCCTTGAATTTCCAGCGCGGAAAATAGCTTTGCGGCTGCTCGTCCGAGCCCATCGTGGTTGTCATATTCCCCCCGTTGCGGTGCAGCGACCGATCTTCGTGCGATCCGACAAAAATGTGATTGTCGCTTCTGCGGCGACCATCACATGATGCGAGTCATGCAAGATTCAAAGCTTGCAAAAGCCAGATCTTGCAGAATCAAAAATCAATGCGTTCCGGGGCACACACTATGACAGAAGTCGCGATCCAGCCAGCCGTCCATCGCCGGCATCAACCCTGGTACAAGATCCTCTACATCCAGGTTCTGATCGCGATCGCGCTCGGGGTGCTCATCGGCTATTTCTATCCCGATCTCGGCAAGGAGCTGAAGCCGCTCGGCGACGGCTTCATCGCGCTGATCAAGATGATGATCGCGCCTGTCATCTTCTGCACCGTGGTGCACGGCATTTCCTCGATGGGCGACCTCAAGCGCGTCGGCCGGGTCGGGCTGAAGTCGCTGATCTATTTCGAGACGGTCTCGACCGTCGCGCTCGCCATCGGCCTGCTGGTCGGCGAGATTCTCCAGCCCGGGCACGGCTTCAACATCGATCCCGCCACGATCGATCCGAAATCGGTGGCGACCTACGTCACCAAGGCCAAGGAAGAGGGCATCGTCGCCCATCTGATGGCGATCATTCCCGACAGCTATGTGGGCGCGATCGCGCGCGGCGACCTGCTTCAGGTGCTGCTGATCTCGATCCTGTCGGGCTTCGCCATCGCCTTCCTCGGCAAGGCCGGCGAGCCGATCGCGGAGGCGATCGACAAGGCCGCGAAAATGTTCTTCGGCATCATCCGCATCATCGTGCGCGTGGCGCCGATCGGCGCGTTCGGCGCGATGGCGTTCACTGTCGGCGCCTACGGCCTCGGCTCGCTGCTCAACCTCGCGGCCCTGATCGGCACGTTCTATCTCACCAGCATCCTGTTCGTGTTGATCGTGCTGGGCTCGATCGCGCGGCTCTCCGGCTTCTCGATCCTGCGCTTCATCGCCTACATCAAGGACGAACTCTTGATCGTGCTCGGCACCTCCTCGTCGGAAACGGTGCTACCGCAGATGATCCAGAAGATGGAGCATCTCGGCGCCTCACGCTCGGTGGTCGGCCTCGTCATTCCGACCGGCTACAGCTTCAACCTCGACGGCACCAACATCTACATGACGCTGGCGACGCTGTTTCTGGCGCAGGCGACCAACACCCATCTGACGATCTGGCAGGAGCTCGGCATTCTCGGCATCGCCATGATCACCTCGAAGGGCGCCTCGGGCGTGACCGGCGCCGGGTTCATCACGCTTGCCGCGACGCTCTCGATCGTTCCCGACATCCCGATCCAGTCGATCGCGATCCTGGTCGGGATCGACAAGTTCATGAGCGAGTGCCGCGCGCTGACCAACCTGATCGGCAACGGTATCGCCTGCGTCGTCATCAGCATCTCCGAAGGCGAGCTCGATCGCGAGGCTCTGCACGAGACCATGGCTCATCCGCTGGAGATGGGCGAGGCGCTGGAACCGGGCGGCAGCGCGGCCTCGTAGGCCGCGCCACGCAGCCGGTAGTCTCCCGGACTGGAGAATTGGCAAGGCACGCGTCACAACAATGGCGTTGGGTTCACCGATTGATAGTCTATCTTTCCACCCGACGCGCTGGGGGCAGGGCGTCGGGTATTTGTTGTCGACCAATGAGCCTTAGAAGGCCGAGCTGGCGACCAGCTCGACCCTGCGCGTGATATCGATCGCCTGCAGGAACGCTTCGTCGTGACTGACCACGAGCAGCGCGCCGTCATAGGCCCTCAAGCCTGCCTCGATGGCTTCGATGGACTCGATGTCGAGATGATTGGTCGGCTCGTCCAGGATGAGCAGGGACGGCGGCGCCGCCCCGCCTAGAACGCAGGCGAGGCCCGCACGAAACAGCTGTCCGCCACTCAGGCTCCCCACGATCTGCGCGGCGGCATCGGCGCGAAACGCGAACCGGGCCAGGGCCGCATGGCACTCGTTCGCGCTCGCTTTCGGATTGAGACGCCCGAAATTGTCCAGGATGGAGATCGCGGGATCGAGCAGGCTGACCTTCTGGTCGAACAGCGCGAAGTCCGGCCTGACCCGCACGGTGCCCGCGAACGGGCGCAACTCGCCTGTGACGAGCTTGAGTAACGTTGTCTTGCCGGAACCATTCGGCCCGACGACCCCGACGCGCTCCGGGCCGACGAGCGTGAGTGAGAGATCGCGCAGGACCGGCTGCTCCGGCTGATAGCCGGCGTTGACGCGATCGAGCCATACCACCTCCCTGCCCGCCGGCAGGCCGGTCGGGGGCAGCTTGACCGACAGCGGCTGGCGAATCTCGACGCGCCGGCGAGCCGTGTCGACGGCCTCGAGCGCCTCCGCACGCCGCCGCTCGGCGATCTGCGTGGTCTTGCCGCCGGAGTCCTCGCTGCGATCCTTGCGCGCGCCGGCCAGGATGCGCGGCATGTCGCCCTTGGCGCGTTTCTTCCTGCCGCCGCTGTCCTTGCGCGCCTTGCGTTCCGCTGCCTCCTGCGCCTTGCCGTCGATCTCGGCGAGATGCTTCTCGGCATGCGCAAGGTCGTGCCTGACGGCAGCGAGCTCGATGGCCTTCTGCTCGCGGTAACTGCTCCAATTGCCGCCGTACCGTCTTGCCCCGAGCGATGTCATCTCGACGATGGCATCCATGGTCTCGAGCAGGTCGCGGTCGTGACTGACGACGATCGCCCCGCCCCGCCAGCCTGCGAGCAGGTCGACCACTGACTTACGTCCATCCCGATCGAGATTGTTGGTGGGCTCATCGAGCAGCAGGAAGTCCGGCTCGGCGAAGACCAGCGCGGCCAGACGGATCCGCGTGATCTGCCCGCCCGACAAACGATCCAGCTCCGTGTCGGTATCAGGATCGAACCCGACACGCGCGAGCGCGGACGCAAGCCGCGCTTCAAGCGTCCAGTCGACGTCGGTGACTTCGTCGGCGAATGCATCGCCCCGCTCGGCACGGCGAAGCAGCTCCAGCGCTGCGCGCGCGCCGAACAGATCGATCACCGCGGCGCCCGCAGGAAGCTGGACGTCCTGGCGGAGCATTCCCACGGTTCCGCTCAGGAGAACGCGTCCCGCTTGGGGAATGTGCTCTCCGGTGATCGCAGCAAGCAGCGTTGTCTTGCCGACGCCGTTGCGGCCGACGAGACCAGCCCGTTCGGCACCAAATGTCAGCTTGAGGTCGGAAAGGAGAGGACGGCCGTCAGGCGTGGACAGCGAGAGGTTCGACAGAATGATCGATGCAGGCATGGAATTCCCCGTGAGCAAGGCGGATGGGCGTTGCGGTCGGGGTGAAATCCATGGATGCGAAACTCCTGATTGATGTCTCGCTGATAATCCCGCCGGGCGCCGAGATCAAGGCGCATTCCGTGCGAAGCGTCCGGGCCAATCAGCAAAGCATCACGAAGCTGTTGATGGACGCTGCATGGGGCATGCGGTAAGGGGCAAAAAACAACGTGTCTCAACCAAGAGGCCATCTCTTGAGCGGCAAGCCGAATAGCCCCCTCGCCCAACTGCTTCAGCAAGCCTTTCTGGCGCTACGTGCAAAGCAGTTCGACATTGCAAGGCAGCTTGCGACCGAAGCCCTGAAATCAAATCGCACCGACCGGAATGCCGTGCTGATCCTCGCCCATGCCCTGCTCGGCCAGGAGCGCGCGGAGGAGGCGATTGCGCCGCTGGAGAAAGCCGCGAAGCGCAATAGCGATCCCGAAATCGAGACGCTGCTCGGCCATGTGCTGTGTGCCGCGCGGCGCAGAAGCGATGGACTGGCGCAACTGCGGCGAACCGCAGCACGCCGTCCGCCCTATCTGCCCGCGTTCCAGGAGCTGGCGGGCCAGCTTGCGAACGCCGGCGAGGTTGGCGAGGCGGTCGGGATGATCGAGCAAGCCCTCGCGCTCGCCCCGGCCAGCGTCGATCTGCAACTCGACCTTGGCCGCATGCATGTCCGGAATAACAATCGCGCCAAAGCGCGTACCGTGCTGACCGCGGCGCGCGCGATCGGGCCGGGACGCACCGATATCCTGACCGAACTTGCCTGGGCCGAGCTTCTCGACGGCGCCTATGCGGAGGCCGCCGACACCTACCGTCACGCGCTCGGGCTTCGCCCGGACGACGCTCTCTCCCGCGCCAATCTCGCGATCTGCCTGATGGAGATGGGCGAACGCGATGGCGGCGAGGCGGCGCTGCGGTCCGTGTATGGCGGACGGCCGCAGATGCTCAGCCGCGCCGCCCTCACACTCGCCGCCTCGTCGCACGGCCGCTTCTTCTTCCGCCCGAGCGCCGCGGCGAAATTCCTGGGAGCCAGGCCCGAGCGGGCTACGCCCTGAATTTCCGCCGGTACAGACCCGGCTCGCGCTTCAGCGCGGCGCGCAGGGCGTGGACCTTCTGCGCTTCATCCTCGGTGAAGGCCGAGGTCTGCCGCGTCCAATCCTCACGCTTGACCGGAATGCATTGCGCGATCGGTGTGCCCTTGGGCAGCACGCCGCGAAAGCCCGTATTGTGCCAATGCGCCGGAAAGTGGATCCAGCTGTCGCGATAGCGATCGCAATCGACGAGGCCGCTCAGCGTGATGAACGGCAGGTCGAAGCGATTGACCGGATGGGTGAAGAACAGCGAATAGCCTTCCGGCGCCTCGATGGTCCAGAGATTGTGAAACTTGATGACGAAGCGATCGGCCTCGAACAGCGGCGAGCCGGTGAGCTGGCCCTGATCGTGAAAGCTGATCGGCGAGCGCGGAAAATCGATCTCACCGCCGGGCGGGATGTCGTTGTCCCAGCTGATCTCGCCATCCTCGACCCTGATATCGCAGATTAGCGGGATCAGGAAACCGCATGTCATCGCGTCGATGAACGGCGGGCAACGCTTGACCGTCTCGTCATCCTGCTGATTGAGGGCACTGAAGGCCGTGGTCGGCATCGCCTTGAGCCAGTCGGGAACGCCGAGATTCGCCGGCACCGGCTGCGGCAGCAGGCCTTCGAGTTCTCCGGGGCAGCGAAATTTGATCGCGAGCTTGTTGTTATTATTCTGCGAGGACATTGGGCATTCCAGCCGAGTCCCCTACTGATAAACGGAAACTGCGGCGCGTCAAAGCGCCGCAGCTAATCCAGACCATTACATCTTCGTCATGTTCGGATCGACGGCTCTCTTCACGGGCCCGTGAGAAGAGCGCAATCAGCCCTTGAGTGCGGTCACCACCACCTCGATCAGAGCACCGCCGCCGAGATCGGCGACACCGACCGTGGCGCGCGTCGGCAGGTTGTCGCCGAAGAACTCGGTCCAGGCCGCGTCCATCTCCTTCTTCTTGGAGAGATCCGTGACGAAGATCGAGGTGCTGACGACGCGCGACTTGTCGGTGCCGGCTTCCTTCAGATAGCCGGCGATCTTGCCGAGGATGTTGCGGGTCTGATCGCCCATCGAGACCGAGGTGTCGTCGGCGATGGTGCCGCCGACGAAGACGAAGCCGTTGGCCTCGACGGCGCGGTGCATGATGGGCGTGCGGATGCTGCGGGTGATGCTCATGATGTCCTCTTCTTAGAGCGTGGAAGGATGGAAACGGTCGATGCCGAGATCGCCGATTCGGGTCTGGGTGCCGCCATTGACGATCAGCTCGGCCATCACGGCGCCGGCGCCGGGGCCGAGCTGGAAGCCGTGCAGGGAGAAGCCGAACTGGTGATAGAGGCCCTTGTGGCGGCTGCTCGGTCCGAACACAGGGATATCGTCCTTCATCTTCGCCTCGATGCCGGCCCAGGCGCGGACGATCGTCGCGCTGCGCATCACCGGGAACAGCTCGAACACGGTGCGCGCGCTGATCGCGAGGCTCTTCCAGTCCAGCACGGTCTCGTTGCGATCCTGATAGGGCGTCGCCAGGTGGCCGCCGCCAATCAGCACGGTGCCGTTGGAGAATTGCTTGAAGGAGAGCTTGCGCCCGCGCAGGATCACGACGGGGTCGATGAAGTGCGGCACGCGCGAGGTGATCATCAGCATCGGCGCCACGGTCTCGACCGGAACGGGCTCGCCGAGCGCGGCCGCAATGTTTCCGGCCCAGGCGCCGGCGGCATTGACGAGCACCGGCGCGGCATAAGTCTCGGTGCCGACATCGACATACCAGAGGCCGTCGCTGTAGCGGATGTTGCTGGCCGCCACGCCCTCGCGCACGGTCGCGCCGAGCTGCTCCGCCTTGCGCCGGAACGCCGTCGTCGTCTGCGCCGGATTGGCGGCCCCATCGCGGCGCGACACCACGCCGCCCGGACATGTCTCAGCCACGGCCGGCACGAGGCGCCGCAATTCAGTCGCGTCGATCAGCTCTTCATGGGTGAAGCCAAGCGCGTTCAGCTCGGCGACACGCGCGCGGCAGACCGCGAGCTCCTCCTCGTTCTCCGCGACGAGAACCTGACCGTAACTCTCAAAGCTGCAATCGTCGTCGAGGAGATCGGTGATCTTCTCCCAGATCCCCATCGAGCGGATCGAGAGCGGGATTTCGGGCATGTGCCGCGCGAGCTGGCGGACGCCGCCGGCATTGACGCCGGAAGCATGGCGGCCGGCGTAGTCTTTCTCGATCAGCACCGGCTTCATGCCGGCGAGGCACAGATGCAGCGCGGTCGAGCATCCGTGGATGCCGCCGCCGACGACGATCGCATCCACGTTTTGGGTCATCCGCGTACCACCGCCTTGACGTCGGCCTCGCTCTTCGGGACGGAGGCGAGCTCGGCGAGCGTGATCGGCTTGACCGGCGCGCGCAGCCGGTAATAGCCGATCTCCTGTGCCGTCTTGCCCCGCGCCTGCGCCATCAACTCGGTGACCGTGAGGCCGCAGAGCCGGCCCTGGCACGGCCCCATGCCGGTGCGGCGATAGGCCTTGAGCTGGTTCGGCCCGGTCGCGCCGATGGCAACGGCATCGAGAATGTCCTTCGCGGTGACTTCCTCGCAGCGGCAGACGATGGTGTCGCCCGTGGGAATGCGGAACTGCGGCGCCGGGCGGAACAGCGTGTCGAGAAAGACGCGGCCGCGCTCGGCCTTGGCGAGATCGGCGCGGAGCGTCGCCATCGGCGCAAGCTTTGTCGCAACCGCAGGCGCCAATGCCTCCACTGCCGCGCGCGCCGCGATGCGGCCACGGACCACAGCCGCATTGGCACCACCGATACCGGCGCCGTCACCAGCGATCGCGATGCCCGCTACCGACGAATTGCCGCTCGCGTCTAACACCGGCGACCAGCACAATTGCAGATCATCCCAGCGATGCTCGATACCGGCGGCCATCGCCAGATTGACATTGGGCACGACGCCCTGATGCAGCAGCAACAGGTCCGCCGGAATCGTCTCACGCTTGCCGCCGGCGACATAGCTCACATTCGCGAGCTGGCCATCACCGGATGCTGAGAGCTCGGTCACACCTGAGACGACCTGCGCCTTCGCTTTCACCTCGCGCATCATCGACAGCCCCTTGGTGAAATAGGGCGAGGTCAGGAAGGCGAAGGCGTGCGGCAACGCGGCGAAGTAATTGCCGCGCTCGGTGGTGTCGAGGATGCGATCGATGCGGCCGCCCAGCCGCAAGATCTGCGCGGCGAGCAGCCAGAGCAGAGGCCCCTGCCCCGCGATCACGGTGCGGCCGTCCGGCACCAGGGCCGATGATTTCAGCATCGTCTGCGCCGCGCCCGCGGTCATCACGCCCGGCAAGGTCCAGCCGGGAATCGGGAACGGCCGCTCCAGCGCGCCGGTCGCGAGGATCACGCGCTGCGCCTTGAGGAAAGCGGAGGCACCGCCGATCGAGACGGCGATCTCGAGATTGCGGTCGAGGCTCCAGACGGTGGCGCGATGGATAATCTCGGCGCGGCTCGCGCGGAGCGACTGAACGAGATCGGCACCGACCCAATAGTCGGCGCCAAGCTGGTTGCGGTCGGTCACGGGCGTGGACGAGATGGCACGAAACACCTGGCCGCCGGGGCCGATGTTCTCGTCGAGCAGCAGCGTCGACAGGCCGGCTTCGGCGGATGTCGCAGCGGCCGCGAGGCCGGCGGGCCCGGCCCCGATCACCACGACGTCATAAGCTTCGCGCTTGGGAGCCACAGTCATTTTCCGATCTCCCGCTTGCCCTTCTGAATCTCGATCTGCATGCCCTCGGCGACGGGCACGAGGCAGCCCTGGCGGTTACCGACGCCGTCGATGGTGACGAGGCAGTCGAAGCACACCCCCATCATGCAATAGGGCAGACGCGGCGCGCCGCTCACTGCGGTGGAACGGCGCGCATCACAGCCGGAGGCCAGCAGTGCGGCGGAGACGGTGTCGCCCTGGCGCGCCGCGATGGCCGTGCCATCCACGAAGATCTGGACCTGCGGTCGCTTGTCCTGTTCGGATCGTCTAAACATGGGATGCCTCTTGGCTCCTTGAGATATCTCTAATAGCCGCTGTTGTTCGCAGCACCGGCGGCGCCGAAACGGCTGGCCGAGAACGCGCCGACCAGCTCCGGCTCGAGCGCGCCAGCTGCGACCATGCGCGCGATCTCGAAAGCGTGGTTGGAGGCGAGCGTCACGCCGGAATGGCAACAGGCCACGAAGGCGCCGGGATGCGTCTCCGACTGGTCGTAGATCGGAAAGCCGTCCTGCGGCATGACGCGGATGCCGGCCCAGCTCCTGACCACGTTGAGCCGCGCCAGATGCGGAAACATCCTTTGCGCGCGATCGGCCATCACGGCGCTGACGGAATGCTTCAGGGTGCGATCGTCGAGCTCGTCCTCCTTGCTGTCGCCGATCATCACGGTGCCCTCGTCGGTCTGGCGGATCGTGGTCAGCGGGTGCGGCAGGAACGGCATGGTGCGCTCGGTCACCACGATCTGGCCGCGGGTCGGGCCCATCGGCGCGTGGAGGCCGACCATCGGTGCCAGCGTCTGGTTGGCATTGCCGGCCGCGAGCACGATCTTGGCGGCGCGCAGTTCGCCCTTCGGCGTGGTCAGGCGGAATTCGCCACCGCTCTTGCTGATCGCCGAGACCGGGCGCTCCGGAAAATAGTCGATGCCGAATGCCTTGAAGCCGGTGTGGAAGGCGCGGAAGGTCCGCAGCGAATTGACGTGGCCGTCGAGCGGACAATAGCTGCCGCCGGACACTTCCGGCCCGATCAGCGGCAACGACTTCTTCACCTCGGAGGCGGAGAGCATCTCCATCTTGTAGTCGGCAGCGCCGGTCTGGTTGTGCATGCGCTTGACCAGCTCGGTGCGCTGGCCGAACTCGTCATCGCCAAGCGTGAGATGAAAGCCGCCATTCTGCTGAAGCGAGACGTCGAGGCCTGTCTGCTGCTTCAGCTCGGAGGCGAGCCGGCCCCACGCTTGCGACGCCTGCACGGTCCAGACAGTATAGGCCGGCATGCCGAGCCCTTTGCTCTGAACCCAGACCAGCGCAAAGTTCGCGCGCGAGGCGCGCTTGGTGATATCGCCTTCGTCGAGAACGGCCACGCTCTTGCCTAGCCGGCCTAGACCCCAAGCAATCGCGGAGCCGAGCAATCCGCCGCCGACGACGGCGACGTCATAATCCCTGGACATGGGTTCTCCTATCGTCCCGTATCGCCCTTGCCGGCGAGCACACGGTCGAGCCCGTAGAAGCGGTCGAGCAGAATGAGGGCGGTCATGGTAACAGCGATCACGCAGGCCGAGACCGACGTCACCAGCGGATCGATGTTGTCCTGGATATAAAGGAACATGCGCACCGGCAACGTCTCGGTGCCGGGTGCCGCAAGAAAGACGGTCATGGTGAGATCGTCGAAGGACTGGATGAAGGCGAGCGCCCAGCCGCTGATGACGCCGGGCAGGATCAGCGGCAACGTCACGCGGCGAAACAAAGTCCAGCCGTTGGCGCCGAGCGAGACTGCCGCCATCTCGACCGAGAGGTCCATGCCGGTCGCCGCTGCCAGGGTCAGCCGCAGCGCGAACGGAAACACGATGATGACATGCGCGATGATCAGCGCGGCAAAGCTGCCGCCGAGGCCGGCCGAGGTGAAGAAGCGCAGGAAGGCGATGCCGAGCACGACATGCGGGATCATCAGCGGCGACAGGAACAGCGCCGCGAGCGCATCGCGGCCGCGGAAGCGATAGCGCGCGATCGCGAGCGCCGCCGGCACCGCGAACAGCAGCGCCACGAAGGATGAGAGCGCACCGAGCCCCAGGCTGACCCAGAAGGCATGGATGAATTCGGGATAGTTGGCGATCGCCCTGAACCAGCGCAGCGAAAAACCGTTGGTCGGCAGCGACAGAAAGCCTTCCGGCGTGAAAGCAACGAGGCAGACCACCAGGATCGGCGCGACCATGACGATGACGAAGATGGTGTGGAAGATCAACGCGAGCGGGCCGTTCCGGCTCATCGGAACACCTCCGCGTAGCGGCGCTCGATCAGCGCGTTGCTGCCGACGACGATCAGCACCAGCGCGACCAGCAGCAGCGTTGCGACCGCTGCACCGAGCGGCCAGTTCAGCGTGTTGAGGAATTCGTCATAGGCCAGCGTCGCCGCGACCTTGAGCCGGCGGCCGCCGATGATCGCCGGCGTCGCGAAGGCGCTGGCCGAGAGCGAAAACACGATGATCGCCCCCGACAGCACGCCCGGCATGATCTGCGGCATGATGATGCGGCGGATGATGGTCACGGGTCCCGCGCCGAGCGACATCGCGGCGTTCTCGATCTGCGGGTTGAGCCGCTGGAGCGCGGCCCACACCGACAGCACCATGAACGGCATCATCACATGGGCGAGCGCAACCACCATCCCTGTCTCGGTGAACATGAAGGGAATGGGCGAGCGGATCACTCCGAGCGACATCAGCAGCTTGTTGACGAGCCCGTTGTTGCCGCCGAACAGCAGCGCCCAGCCGAGCGTCCGCGCCACCACGGAGATCAAGAGCGGCCCGAGGATGACGAGCAGAAAAAGACTCTTCCAGCGCCCGCTCATGCGGTTGAGGATGTAGGCTTCCGGCGCACCAAGCACGGCGGTGAGCAGCGTTGTCAGGATCGCGATGCGAAACGTTCGCCAGAACATTTCGGCGTAATAGGGATCGGTCGCGATCTCATGCCAGTTCTTCAGGATGAAGACGGGCTCGATGCCCTTGTACTGACCCCAGTCGTGGAACGACAGCATCACCGTCATCGCCAGCGGGATCAACAGCACGCCGACGAACAGCATCAAAGCCGGCGCCGTCAGTGCCCATGGCGCGCGTGCGCTGCGCTCCTCGGCGGCCGTGCTCATGCGACACCCCTCGCGCGCACGCTCATGTCCTCGGGCCGCCAGACGAGGCGAACCGCCTCGCCCTCTGCCGGCGGCGCCGTCCCGTCATTCTGGCGGATCACGATCGCGGGCCCGCATTCGCTGTCGCACTGGAACAGCCAGTGATTGCCCTGGAAGATACGCGTGACGATCTTTGCGCCGAGCCCCGTATCGCCAAAGCCGATCCGTTCAGGGCGAATGCTGACAGTGACGGGGCCACTGAGCCCGGCCGGCGCCGGCGCGTTCCAGGAGCCAGCCACCACCCGCACCGGCGTCGCGGCCCGATCAATCGTCGCCGCAAAATCGTTGGTCTTGCCGAGGAACTGCGAGACGAAGGCCGAGGCCGGCTTCTCATAGGTCTCCTGCGGCGAGCCGATCTGCTCGATGCGGCCCTGGCTCATCACCACGATGCGGTCGGACAGCGACATCGCCTCGTTCTGGTCGTGGGTGACCAGGATCGTCGTGGTGCCGATGGTGCGCTGGATCTGGCGCAGCTCGATCTGCATCTCCTCGCGCAGCTTGGCGTCGAGATTGGACAGCGGCTCGTCGAGCAAGAGCACGCTCGGCTTGATCACCAGCGCGCGCGCCAGGGCCACGCGCTGCTGCTGACCGCCGGACATGCGGCGCGGATGGCGGTCCTCGTAGCCGGCAAGCCCGACCATCGCGAGCGCGGCGCGGACGCGCTCGGCTCTTTCGGCGCGCGGCACGTTGCGCATCTCGAGGCCGAACGCGACGTTCTCCGCCGCCGTCATGTGCGGAAACAGCGCGTAGCTCTGGAACACGATGCCGAGCCCGCGCTTCGCGGGATGGATCGCGGTGAGGTCCTTGCCCTCCAGGCGGATCGCGCCGCGTGTGGGATCGAGGAAACCCGCGATCATCTGCAAGGTCGTGGTCTTGCCGCAGCCGGACGGGCCGAGGAAGGAGATGAACTCCCCCTTCCCCACCGACAGACTGAAGTCATCGACCACAGTCTGCGCGCCGAACTGCTTTGCGACCCGATCGAGCTCGAGATAGGCCATGCGCTGTCTCCGCAACGATCAGATCAACGCTCGACCTCGCGATTCCAGCGCTTGGTCCACTCCTCGCGCTTCTCGTTGATCACAGTCCAGTCCGGATTATAGAGCTTTGCCGCGCGCTCGCCGATCGGCGCCATCTTGCCGAGCTCCAGCGGTACCACCAGTGATTTCAGCACCGGGCCGTAGCCGTAGTCCTTCAGCAGCACGAGCTGGATCTTTGGGTCGAGCAGCATCTTGATGAAGCTGGAGGCCAGCGGCGAGGCATTCGGCTTGGTGATCGGACACGCCGTCGTCAGCAGCGTCGCCGCGCCTTCCTTGGGATAGACGAAGTCGACGGGGAAGCCGGTGTTGGCAAAACTCTGCACGCGGCCGGTGCCCCACACCGCGATCACGGCCTGGCCGGATTGGAACAGCTCGGTCATCTTGCCCGGCGACGGCTCATAGGCGAGCACGTTCGGATTGATCTGCTCCTTGAAGATCTTGAAGCCGGAATCGACGTTGGTCTCGCCGCCGCCGTTCATCTTCGACAGCATCACCAGCGCTTCGAGGCCGTAGGTGTTGTTGATCGGCGGGATCACGAGCTGTTTGGCGTATTTCGTGTCCTTCAGATCGTTCCAGGAGGTCGGCGGCGCCCAGCCTTTCTCGGCGAACACCTTGGTGTTGTACATCAGGCCGGTCGCGACGATGCCGATCGCAACGGCGCGATCGTCCTTGAAGCGGGCGGTGTCATAGAGATCGGCCGGCAGACCGTCGAGCTTGCCGCAGAAGCCGAGCTGAATCGCCTGGTACATCGGGCCGTCGTCGACGATGGCGACGTCGATCTGCTGATTGCCCTTCTGCGCCTGGAGCTTGGCCAGCGTGTCCGTGGAGTTGCCGGCGACGTATTCGACCTTGACGCCGTTCTCCTTCTCGAAGGCCGGGATCACCTCGTCGCGGATGGTCTTCTCGAACGAGCCGCCGTAGCCGGCGACGTAGAGCGTTTTCTGCTGGGCCGAGGCGGCCGACGGGACGGCGATGAGCGCTGCGATGCTGACCGCGGTCAGAAGGCTGAGAGTCTTCATATGGACCGATCTCCAATACCGGGATGAGGTGACGTGCCGAAAAATCTCTGACTGAGGCGCCTTCCGCATTTCCTTCCGCGCCAACCCTCTCCGGACAGGGCTCCGGCCCCTGTTCGCGAGGTTTTGGCGCGATTCGGAGGTTTGAACCCCTCCAATCTGCCGAAAAAGCGGGCTGTCTCCAGTCCTGATGAAAAAGATCGCAAACCCTGGCTTCCATCGTCCAATGAATAATGGCACCCTCTGCATGCCTAAATGTTATGGATGGAATTGGAGATGGCGCGGATCAATTCGCGGCAGGTGGAGGCCTTCCGCGCGACGATGCTGACCGGCAGCGTGACTGAGGCGGCGGCGCTGATGACCGTGACGCAGCCGGCCGTAAGCCGGCTGCTGCGCGACCTCCAGGCGCTGCTGAAAATGGAGCTGTTCGAGCGGCGCGGGACTGGCCTCGTGCCGACCGCCGCGGCGATGGCGCTCTATACCGAAGTGGAGCGCTCCTTCGTCGGGCTCGAACGCATCACGGCGGCGGCGGAAGAAATCCGCGGCCGTCGCACCGGGTCGCTGCGGATCGCAGCTCTGCCGGCGCTGTCGAACGGCTATCTGCCGCGGCTCGCCGGACATTTCCTGAAGGAGCGGCCCAACCTCAACCTCGCCTTCTTCGGCGTGATCTCACCGATCGTGGTCGATTGGGTGCTCAACAATCAATGCGACATCGGCTTTGCCGAGGTGCCGATCGCCCATTCCGGCCTGCCGAGCCAGCGGCTGCCCGCGTTGGCGCGCGTCGCGGTGCTGCCGACCGGTCACCGCCTCGCGGAGAAGGAGGTGCTGGAGCCGCGCGATTTCGGGGGCGAGACATTCATCTCGCTGTCGGCGGGATCGTCGAGCCGGCACCTCGTCGACCAGGTCTTCCATCGCCACGACGTCCGCCGCGTGCTCAGGGTCGAGACCACGCTGTCGGAGATCATGTGCGGCATGGTGTCATCAGGGCTCGGCGTCGCAATCTGCGATCCCTTCACCGCGCAGGAATTCTCCACCCGCGGCATCGTCGTGCGCCGCTTCCTGCCGCGCATCGACTTCGAATTCTCCGCGGTCTTTCCGGCGCAGCGCAGCCCCTCGCCCGTGGCGCTCGATCTGGTCGAGACCATGCGCAAGGCGCTGGTTGAATTCGAGGACGACGCAACACTCAGCCGTTGAACGCGGCCTGCGCCTCCGGCAGGTCCCAGATCTTGCAGATCGCAGCGGTACCAGCCGCCGTGATCGCCGCTTCGTCGGCGCCGAGATAGCATCCCTCATCGACTAGCATGCGGCCGTCGACCATGACCTGATCGATGTTGGCGCGGTTGGCAAGCGCGATCAGCGCGCGGCGCGGATCGAACAGCGGCTGAAGATGCGGATGGGTGAGATCGACGACGGTGAGATCGGCCGTCGCGCCCGGCTCGATCCGGCCGAGATCAGGCCGCTTGATGACGTCGGCGGCCACGGCCGTGTTGGCCTCGATCAGCTCCGGCGAATTGGCGACATCGGCGCGCTGCGACGTGACCTTGGAGATCAGCGACGCCGCATTGAGTTCGCCAAGCAGGTCCATGTTGTAGCCGTCGGTGCCGACCACGGTGCGGACGCCGTGCTCCGCGAACCGGCTGAACGCCGCGGTGACGCCGGCGCGCGCGAATACGCGCGGGCAATTCAGCACGGTCATGCCGCAGGCGGCCATCAGCTTGAGATCGTCGTCGGTGCTGAACATGCAGTGCGCGGCCATGAGGTCGGGCGCGAGCAGGCCTAGCCAGTCCAGATATTGCGCCGGCGTGCGGCCACCATAGCGCTTGCCGATGGTCTCGACCTCGGCGCGGCTCTGCGCCATGTGCGTCGTGATGGGCACGCCAAGCTCGCGCGCCCGTGCGGCGCAGGCTTTCAGCAGATCGGGACCGCAGGTGTCCGTGGCGTGCGGGCTCATCGCAAGACTGATGCGGCCGTCGCCGCGATTGTTCCAGCGCTGATAGAGCGCGTCCCAGGTTGCCATGTCGGCGGTGCCATCGTCGCCGGAATAGCGGACCACGCCGTCAGGACCCGCCTTGGCATCTGATGTCGAGAACAGATAGGGCGCGCCGTAGAAGCGGATGCCCATCTCCTCGGCCGCATCAAACATCTCGGGGATCGAGTTGCGGAACGGCTCCATCACGGTGGTGGCGCCGCCCTTCAGAAGTTGAAGGATGCCCAGCCGTGCGACGGCCATGCGCTCTTCCGCCGACAACAGATCGGCGCCGCGCTTGGTCAGCGGCAAGAGCACCGTATAGACGATGCTCTGGTTGTTACGGCGTCCGTTGCCGTCCTCGGTGTGGCTGCGCGCCACCGCCTCGGAGAAGCAATGATTGTGCAGGTTCAAAAGACCAGGCAGCACGAAGCGGCCGGGACGATCATAGACCTGATCCGCGCTCGGCCTGTCGCGCGTGATTGCCGCGATCTTCTTGCCTTCGACCAAGACCCAATGGTCGCGCAACACGTCCTGCGCGCCGTCCTTGCGTGACAGCACATAGCTGCCGAAAATTGCTGTGGTGCTCATGCGGGGCGTACGTTCCAGAAGACGGCGGTGCCGTCGAGAATGCCGGTGATGGCTTTGCGATAGGCGGTCGGCTGCTTGTACAGGCCGATCGGAATATAGGGGATTTCGTCGAACGCGACCGCCTGGATCTCGCGGCAGATGCGCTGCTGCTCGGCGAGCTCGGAGGCCGCCAGCCACTGGCTGCGCAAGGGCCCCATCTTCTCGCTCGCGTACCAGCCGGCGACCTTGCCTTCGCCGCGGATGTTGGTGTTGCCGGCCGGATTGAGCCAGTCGATGCCCTGCCAGTTGCCGACCGCGGCGCTCCAGCCGCCCTGCCCGATCGGGTCTTTCTTCAACTGGCGCTGCAGGACGACGGCGAAATCGAGCCCGGCATATTCGACGTTCATGCCGGCCTTGCGCAAGCTGTCGACCGCGATCTCGCCGAGTGGCTTCTGCGCCAGCGAATTGGTGGGGACCAGCACCACGATCTTCTCGCCATTGTAGCCCGCGGCCTTCAGCTCGGCCTTGACCTTGGCGTAGTCGCGCGGGCCGCGGAACACGTCGAGGCCGACGTCGCTCGCCATCGGGGTATCAGGCGCGAAATAGCCGATCGGCGAGACCTGGAAGGCCGGATCGGTGCCAGCCACGGCCGTCATGAACGCGGATTGATCGATCGCACCCAGCAGCGCGCGGCGCACGGCAGGATTGTCGAACGGCGGCTGCAGATGATTGAGGCGCAGCATGCAGGCGTAGCCTCTGGGGTCAAGGATGCGCGTCTCGATATCGCCGGCGGCCTTGATGATCGGCAGCAGATCGTGCGGCGTGGTCTCCTGCCAGTCCTGCTCGCCGGTCTGGAGCGCGGCGACGCCGGTGCCGGCATCGGGCGTTGTGGTCCAGACCACGCGATCGTAGTGCACGATCTTCGGTCCCGCGGTCCAGTCCGGCTTGCCGTCGGTGCGCGGCTGGTAGCGCTCGAATTTGGCATAGGCGTTGCGCGCGCCCTGCACGCGCTCGTCGGCGAGATAGCGGAACGGGCCGCTGCCGATGACTTCGGTCAGCGGCTTGAACGGGTCCTGGCTCGCCAGCCGCTCCGGCATCATGAAGCAGGGATTGATCGCGGCCTTGCCGAGCGCCGGCGGCAGCAGCGGGAACGGACGCTTGAGGCGGAAGCGGATGGTGCGGTCGTCGGCAGCCGAGAGCTCGGCGGTCGCCTCCAGCAGCTCGCCGCCAAAGCCGTCGCGCGCCGCCCAGCGGCGGATGCTGGCGACGCAGTCGCGCGCCAGCACACGTTCGCCATCGTGCCAGAACAGGCCATCGCGCAAGCTGAGGTCCCACTGCAGCAAGTCAGCGGAGATGGCGTGGCCCGACAACATCTGCGGCGAGACCTGGAGCGAGGAGCTCATGCCGTAGAGCGTGTCGTAGACCATGAAACCATGGTTTCGCGACACCTGCGCGGTCGAATAGATGGGGTCGACGAAGGCGAGGTCGATGACGGGAATGAAGCGCAAGGTGCTCTGCGCTTCGGCGCGTACGATGCCCGGCAGTGAAAGCGCGGGCACTGTTGCGGCAGCCTTGAGGAGCGAGCGGCGGGAGATCGGCATGACAAAAGGCTCCTGAAGGATCTTACGTATTCAACAAGACCGCGCCGATTGCAGCGGCGACAGCCTGCTGCGCCGGCTCGATCACGGGCACGCCGATCGCATCCACAATCGCCGCGCGGTGCGAGGCCATGCCGGCGCACCCCATCACCACGACGTCGGCGCGGCATTGGGTGACCAGCGCGCGGCCGGCTTCGATCAAGCGGCCGCGGATATCGGCGCCTGCCGTTTCCGCCGCACTCGCACCCACCGACCAGCTTCCGGCGTAACGGCCATCGACGCCCATTACCCGCGCCATGCGTTGCTGGCGGCGGATGCTCGATGGCGACAGCGCGATGATGCCGAAGCGTTCGCCCAGCATCAGCGCGCGAAAGATGCCGCATTCGGCGATGCCCAGCACCGGACGGCGGCCTGCCGCCTCGCGCACGGCATGCAGGCCGGGATCGCTGAAGCAGGCGAGCACGAAGGCATCGGCATCAGCGCGCGTGACGCGGTTGACCAGCGGCATGACCACGCTATCGGCATCGCGCTGCGAGCTGATGCCTGGCGGTCCCTCGGCGAGGCCAACCACCTCGATGTCAGGCCCGCCGGCAATGCGCAGCGGCGCGACCGCCTCGTCGATCGCCGCCGTCACCGACGCCGAGGAGTTGGGGTTGATGACGAGGATGCGACGACGGGTCATGGCACTGCTCAGCGGTTACCGGCTTCGTGGCGCAGGAAGTTCTCCGCGATCTTCTCGCCGGTCGTGATCCAGACGTCCGGGCACGACTTTGCGTAGGTCAGGAACTCGCGCAGCAGGCGCAGCCGCTTGGGGCGGCCGCTGCACTGGGGATGCAGCACGGTCGTGACCATGGCGCCCCAGTCCCTGGTTTCGTCGAGCTCGTCCTTCCAGATCGAGAGCACGTGCTCCTTGGGGAAGATCGAGCGCGGGCTGAAGCGGGCGGAGAGGCCGTGCATCCAGTCGTCATAGCTCGCTGTGACCGGCAGCTCGATCGTGCCGGGCTTGCCGTCGGCGAGACGATGGCGATAGGGCCGCACGTCGTCGCGGAACGAGGACGTGTAGACGATGCCGTGACGTACGAGTGCTGCGCGCAGCTCCTCGGTGAACTCGCCATAGGGCGCGCGGTAGCCGGTCGGCCTGACGCCGAGCCGGCGCTTTAGCGCCTCAAAGCCGCGCTCCAGCTCCTCCTCGATCCAGGGATCGCCGGGATCGGGCAGCAGATGGTGATAGCCGTGATGGCCGATCTCGTGGCCGGCCTTGAGGATCGACTCGGCCATCGCCGGATGCGCGTCGACCGACCATCCCGTGACGAAGAAGGTCGCCTTGAGATCGAGCTGGTCGAGCAGCTCCAGCAGTTTTGGCGTGCCGACGCGCGCCTCATAGCCGCCATAGCTCATGGTGATGAGCCGCTGCGCGTGCACCGCGTCCTTGCTGGTCCACGCGCTCTCCGCGTCCACGTCGAACGACAGGAACATCGCCGAAGTGTAGGGTTTCGGCCAGGGATATTCCGGCGCGGGATCGGCGGTGTTGGCCGGAACGAGCGGGATGCTCTTGAGTGCCTTACTGTCCAGCATTGATGGTCGCCTTCTCTAATCCGTTGTCGTTCAGTTTCCACTTGGCAAGCAGGGTCTTGTAGGTGCCGTCGGCGATCAACCCATCGACCGCTTCGAGAATGGCCTGCTGAAGTGCCTTTTCCTTGACCGGCAGGGCAATGCCGGTGAATTGCTGCGCGATGGGCTCGCCCACGGACGCATAGGCGCCGGGCTCGAGGTCCATGATGTAGGGCAGCGTCTCGTTGCCTTGGGCGGCGGCATCGATGCGGCCCTGCCTGAGCTCGGTGCGGGCGTCGGCCGAGCCGTCGGTGCCGATGAACTGGATCGGATTGCTGCCGCAATTCTTCTCGCTCCACGCCGCGATCTGCGCCGGGAACATGGTGCGGCGGCTGGCGCCGACCTTCTTGCCGCAGAGCGATGCCGCGTCCTTGAACTCCGCCTTGCGCGACTGCTGCACGAAGAACTGCGGGCCGCTCCTGAGATAATCGACGAAGGACGCGATGTCGTGACGGCTCGCGTAGTCCGTGAAGCCGGACAGAATGGCGTCCACGCGCCCGGTCGAGATCGACGGCATGAACTCGGCAAAGCTCGTCTCCTGCCATTCGATCTTGACGCCGAGCTTGCGGCCGATGGCTTCGCCGAGATCGATGTCGAAGCCGGACAGCGCGTTGGTGGCGGGATCGCGGAATTCCATCGGCGGATAGTTCGGGACCAGCGCCACCTTGAGACTGCCGCGCTTGGCGATCTCCGCCGGCAGCTCGATGGACAAGGCCGAAACGGTCATGGCGCCGAAAAGCGCCGCCGCAACCCAAAGTCTCTTCATCAACACGCCCCCATTTCAGATCACAGCCGAAAGAAATGCCTTGGTGCGCTCCTCGCGCGGCGCACCCAATACGTCCGAGGCGCGCCCCTGCTCGACGATCGCGCCCTGGTCCATGTAGACGACGCGGTCGGCGACCTCGCGCGCGAAGCCGAGCTCGTGCGTCACCACCATCATGGTCATGCCGCTCTTCGCCAGCTCCTTCATGACCGCGAGAACCTCGCCGACGAGTTCCGGATCGAGCGCACTGGTCGGCTCGTCGAACAGCATCAGCATCGGCTTCATGGCGAGCGCGCGCGCGATCGCCACGCGCTGCTGCTGGCCGCCGGAAAGCTGCGCGGGATACCAGTCCGCCTTGGCGGACAATCCGACGCGCCGGAGCAGTTCGAGCGCCTCCGCGCGCACCTCGTCGGACTTGCGCCCCTGCACCTGAAGTGGACCTTCGGTGATATTCTCTAGCGCGGTCTTGTGCGGAAACAGGTTGAAGCGCTGGAACACCATGCCGGTCTTCAGCCGCTGCCGCCCGATCTCCCGCTCGCTGAGGCGATAGAGCCGCCCGCTTTGCTCGCGCACGCCAAGCAGCTCGCCGTCGAGCCAGATGCCGCCAGCATCGATCATGGCGAGCTGGTTGATGCAGCGGAGCAGCGTGGTCTTGCCGGAGCCGGAGGCGCCGATCAGGCACATCACCTCGCCGGGCCAGACGTCGAGCGAGACGCTTCTGAGAGCCTGGAATTCGCCAAAGCTCTTGCTGACGGAGCGGATCGCGACGAGGGGTTTTGTCATCGCGCCAGCCGCAATGTGCCGCGGGCAAAACGGCGTTCGAGCAGCATCTGGAGCGGCGTCAGGATCGAGACCACGAGCAGATACCAGAGCCCGGCGACGATCAGGAGCTCGATCACGCGCGAATTGGCGTAGTAGATGTTTTCGGCGTTGTGCAGCAGTTCCGGATACTGGATGACGCTCGCGAGCGAGGTCGCCTTCACCATGCCGATGAACTCGTTGCCGAGCGGCGGGATCACCACGCGCATCGCCTGCGGCAGGATGATCCGGCGCAGCGCGCGCAGCCGGCCCATGCCGATCGCCTGCGCCGCCTCGTATTGCCCGATGTCGACCGACAGCATGCCGGCGCGCATCACCTCGGACGTATAGGCGCCCTGGTTGATGCCGAGCCCGAGCAGCGCGGCGAGGAACGGCGTCATGACGTCGACCGCGCGCGCAGACCACAGGCCGGGAATGCCGATGGTCGGAAACACCAGCGCGAGGTTGAACCACAACAGCAGTTGCAGGATCAGCGGCGTGCCACGGAACAGCCAGGTGTAGCCGGCCGCGACCGTCTTCAGCACCGGATTGGGCGACAGCCGCATGACCGCGACGACAACGCCGAGGACAATGCCGAGCGCCATGGCCAGCACCGCCATCACCATCGTGTTGACGATGCCTTCGAGAATGACTTTTGCGGTCAGGAAGCGACTGACATAGGACCATTCGATCTGGCCGCCGGCGAAGGCGCGCACGATCGCCGCCAGCACGAGGACGATCAGGGCCGCGCTGAGCCAGCGAAACCAGTGCGGCTCGCGCGCGATCCGCATCCCCGACAGATCAGGGAAACCCTCCGCGAGTGCCGGCACCGGCTTCATTGCGGCGCCGCATTCAGCATGGGCTGGGCCACCGCGTTGGCCCCCAGGCCCCATTTGTCGAGGACGGCCTTGTAGGCGCCGTCGGCGATCATTGCCGTGAGCTTCTCCGTGACTACTTCGCGCAAGGCCGCGTCGTCCTTGCGGAACATGATGCCCTGATAGCCTTTGGCGAAGGGCTCGCCGACGACGCGATATTTGCCGGGCTCCTGCGTCTGCGCGTAAGGCAGCGTCTCGCTGCCCTGCACGGCGGCGTCGATGCGGCCCTGCTTGAGCTGGTTGCGGACGTCGATCGAGTTTTCGCCGGGGACGTACTGAATGGCCGGCTTGCCGGCCGGCTCGCAGTTCTGCTTGCTCCACTTCTCGATCTCGACCGGGAAGCTGGTGCTGCGGGTGGTGCCGACCTTCTTGCCGCAGAGATCTGTCGCGTCCTTGGCCGCATTGTCCGCCATCACGAAGAACTGCGGGCCGGTCGCGAGGTAGTCGACGAAATCGGCGGTCTCGCGCCGCGAGGCGCGGTCGGAGATGCCGGAGATGATGAAGTCCGCGCGCCTGGTCTGGAGCGACGGGATCAGCTCGGCGAACGGCGTCTCGCTCCAGACGATCTTGACGCCAAGCCGCTTGGCAAGTTCGTTGGCCAGATCGATGTCGAGCCCGACGAGCTCGTTGGTGGCGGGATCGCGATATTCCATCGGCGCGTAGGTGGAGTTGACCGTGAGTTTTACCACGCCCGCCTGCTTGATCTCCGCCGGAAGCTCTGCCGCTTGCGCTGACGTTACGGTAGCCAGTACTGCGAGACCGAGAGAGAGCGAGAGGCGTATCATGTCAGCTCCTTTGCCAACGTTTTGCTTTGAGTCCTTTGCCAGCGCCGTGCCAGTCAGTCCGCGTCGAGAACGGCCGGCTCGATGACGCCGGCGCGTTCGGTGATCACCCTGTATTGCTCCGGCCGCCGGTGGGCGGCGAAGTTGAACATCTTGTCCTTGCCCTGGCGGCAGAGATCGAGATCGATATCGGCGACGATTACCTCGTCGGCCAAAGTCTGGGCTTGCGCGACGATGCGGCCGTTGGGATCGACGATGCAGGAGCCGCCGATCAACCCGGAGCCGTCCTCCTCACCCGCCTTCGCCACCGAGATCGCCCAGGTCGCGTTCATGTAGGCGTTGGCCTGTGTCACCAGTGTCGAGTGGAAGGTGCGCAAGGACGCGTCTTCGGTGATGCCGCCGTTGGGGTCATAGGCCGCCGAATTGTAACCGATGCAGACCAGCTCGACGCCTTGCAGGCCGAGCACGCGCCAGGATTCCGGCCAGCGGCGGTCGTTGCAGATCATCATGCCCATGATGGCGTGGGCCCAGGCCGATCCGGCGCGGAAGGCGGGGAAGCCGAGGTCGCCATATTCGAAATAGCGCTTCTCGAGCTGCTGGTAGCGCGCGCCTTCGCGCGGCTCGACCGAGCCCGGCAGATGCACCTTGCGATAGCGGCCGAGGATCTCGCCATCGCGATCGACCAGGATCGCGCAATTATAACGTCGACCGTCCGGCGTCAGCTCGGCATAGCCGACATAGAAGCCGACACGCAGCGCGCGCGCACGGTCGAACAGCTTTGCCACCGCCGGGTTCGGCATGCCGCGCTCGAAGTAATGGTCGAGCGCGTCGCCTTCGAGCAGCCAGCGCGGGAAGAAGGTGGTGAAGGCAAGCTCGGGAAACACCACGAGGCTGGCGCCGCGACCGGCGGCCTGCTCCAGCAAGTCGAGCATACGCGCCAGCGTATGCTCGCGCGTATCGGCTTTTTGCGTCGGCCCCATCTGTGCGGCGGCGGCGCGAAGGACACGAACCAAGATTGCCTCCAATATGTGCGCAGTGCTGCCTCAATGGGCGAATGAACCCTTTGATGCGACGTGCAAATCCGCGACCATTACGCGGAAGCGGGGCTGCAAAATCAATTCGTTCTGCTATGATGTTTTGGCCCAGAGTATAATCGGCAGTGATATGAACCTGCGTCAGCTCGAGATCCTGCGTGCCGTCATCCGCCATCGCACCACGGTGGCGGCGGCGGACGAGCTGGCGCTGTCGCAGCCGGCGGTCAGCAACGCGCTGAAGACGATGGAGGCGCAGGCGGGCTTTGCGCTGTTCGAGCGCGTCAACAACCGGCTGTTTCCGACCGCGGAGGCGATGGCGCTCTACAAGGAGAGCGAAGCGATCTTCGCGCTGCACGCCAAGCTCGAGAACCGCGTCCGCGATCTGCGCGAGAACCGCTCCGGGCATCTCGCGCTCGTCGCGACGCCGCCGCTGGCCTACAGCATCATCCCGTCGGCGCTCTCAAGCTTCCTTCGCCGCCGCCCTGAGACGCGCGTGTTCTTCGACGTGCGGCGCTATGAGGGCATCATCGAGGGCGTGCTCAGCCGCGTCGCCGAGCTCGGTTTCGCGCTGGGGCTGACGCATCATCCCGGCATCGCGCATGAGGTGGTGCACACCGGCGAGATGGTCTGTGTGCTGCCGCCGCGGCATCCGCTTGCCGACAAGCCGGTGATCTCGGCCGCCGATCTCTCCGGCATGCCCTTCATCGGGCTCGAGCGCGGTACGCGCCTCGGTGAGGCCGTGCGCGACAGCTTTGCCCGCGCCGGTGCGCCGTTCCAGCCGACCGTCGAGGTCCGCTACTGCAACACGGCTTGCGTGCTCGCCGCCGCCGGCGTCGGCGCCGCCGTGGTCGATCCGTTCTCGCCGCGACAGAACGGCGGCAGCGGCCTCGTGGTGCGGCCGTTCACGCCCACGACGCACGCCGTCGCCTATATGCTATGGTCGGAAGCCGAGCCGCTGTCGCGCCTGGCCAAGGCGTTTCTCAACGAGGTCCGGAAAGAGAGCGCACTGCTGGCGCGCCCAGCGCCACACCAGCAACATGGGGCAGAAAGCGACTGAGCTTCGCAACCTTTTGACCCGGGGGGCACATGGCACGCATCACCATCATCGAGACCGGACAGGTCCCGCAGAAGTACCGCGAGCAGCACGGCTCGTTTCCCGACATGTTCGAGCGCATGGTCCGCGCCGAGGATCCGACCGCCACGGTGGACGTCGTCAGCATCCCCAATGGCGACGCACTCCCCGACCCGAGCAAGCTCGAGGCCGTGCTGATCACCGGTGCTGCCGCCGGTGTCTATGACGGGCTCGACTGGATCGCGCCGCTGGAAGATTTCGTGCGCACGGCTTACGCCAACAAGACGCCGATGGTCGGTGTCTGCTTCGGCCATCAGCTGATCGCGCAGGCGCTCGGCGGCACCGTGCAGAAGTCGGAGAAGGGCTGGGGCATCGGCCGCCACGTCTATCAGGTGCTGCCGGAGAACGGCGTCGTCGACGGCAAAGCGGTTGCGATCGCCGCCTCGCATCAGGACCAGGTGGTCGAGCCGCCCAGCGATGCGCTGACGATCCTCTCGTCCGAATTCACCCCGCATGCCGGCCTGCTCTACGCCAACGGCACCACGCTGACCGTGCAGCCGCATCCGGAATTCGACGTGGAGTTTGCGCAAGTGTGCTGCGAGCTCCGCGACGGCAAGGCGCCGGAGGATGTCGTTGCGACCGCGAGGGAGTCGCTGGCGGAGCCGATGGACAACGCGAAGCTGGGTGCGGCAATCACGCGGTTTTTGGCGCGGCGCGCGGCGCCTTAATTCAAGGTCCTCGCCACGCGCACCTCTTCCCTTCTCCCCTTGCGGGAGAAGGTGGCGCGAAGCGCCGGATGAGGGGTTGCCTCAGCGCACTCAATAAGAGTCGGACTCGCGGAGGGAGACCCCTCACCCGTCTCGCCGCTGCGCGGCGAGCCACCCTCTCCCACGGGGGGAGAGGGTGCAGCGTGCTCGCTGCACTATCTCCGCAAGCCTCAGAACGGATCCGTCCCCAGCCCCGGCACATCCGCCGGCCGCGGTCCCGGCGCCGGCCAGTGAAACCGGCGGTCCTTCTCGGCAATCGCGATATCGTTGATCGACGCCTCGCGCCGCCGCATCAGCCCGTGCTCGTCGAACTCCCACTGCTCGTTGCCGTAGGAGCGATACCACTGGCCGCCCGCATCGTGCCATTCGTACTGGAAGCGTACCGCGATGTGGTTGCCGTCGAAGGCCCAGAGGTCCTTGATCAGGCGGTAGTCGTGCTCCTTCTCCCATTTGCGGGTGAGGAACGCGACGATGGCCTCCCGGCCCTGAAAGACCTCGGAGCGGTTGCGCCAGCGGCTGTCCTCGGTATAGGCGAGCGAGACTTTCACCGGATCGCGCGAATTCCACGCGTCCTCGGCCATGCGCGCCTTTTGCGCGGCGGTCTCACGGGTGAAGGGTGGAAGTGGCGGGCGCGACATGGTGGCCTCATCGGTTGGTCCGGGCCGCAATCTATCGCTGCAATTGCTGGAGTCGATAGGCCATCACCTATCGGCCGATCACTTATCGGGTGATCAGGAAATCAGATCGGCCCTCATCAATGACCGGATCGATTTCGGGATCGGCTGGGCGCGGCCGCCGCTGATGAAGGCGACGCGCACCTCGGCCTTCACCAGCACGTCCTCGGCTCGCCGCACCTCCTGCGCCAGCATGATGGAGGCGCCCTTCACCGCAACCGGCCACGTCACGACGTCGAGCACGTCGTCCATCCGCGCGGGCTTCAGAAAGTCCAGATGCATCGAGCGCACCACGAAGGCAAAGCCCGCGCCCTCTGTTTCGACCTGGTCGAACAGCGCCTGCTGCTCGGCGCCCATCAGCCGCAGATGGTTGGTGCGCCCGCGCTCCATGTATCGGAGATAACTGGCGTGATAGACGATGCCGGAGAACTCTGGTTTGACGATATCGCAACAGAATGCCAAGTTCTTGATTTCGTTGGGGCGCTGGAGGGCGATAGCGTGAACAAGCGCAGATTTTTCTACGTCCCTTTCATGGCGAGCCGCAGCGCCTTCGGGATCAGCTTCAGTGTTCACCTAGCTCGCCTCGAGAGAAATGTCAGCCCGGCCGCGAGCATAGCGGCCCGAAGGGGCATGCGGGACGAGTGCAGCGACAACACCGGTGTTTGAGCGGTACGCGGGAACGGGGCCGTGATAACGCTCGCCACAGGCGAGCCCGTTTTCCGAGTGCCCCCGGCGAGGAGCACTTTATGGCTTGCGCGAGGCATCGTGATCCGAAGGGCCGAGACAGCATGGCTCGACAAGCTGGCTCATAGAGCCCCGTCCGCGGAGCGGACGCGCCCACAACCTAATTAGACCCGTACTTGTGCCATGGGCGAAACCGCGGCACTTATGAGCCTGATTTCGGGAGATCCTATCGCGGACCTCACACCACTGACCCACATTAAGAACGTGTGCGGTTATTTGCGTGAGAGTTTCCGGGTTCGTTGCTCCGTCGGCGCCGCCCCTGACCGAAAGCCCAACCGATCGCTCCTGCTTTGACGGTTTCGTCCGCGGAGCCGGAGCAGGACTGGCGTGTATCGTACTCCGTCAACCCAGCTCCATGGCCTGGCCGGAATAGTCGACGAACAGCTTCTCGCCGGCGACATGGACCTGGGGACAGGATGGGCTTGAGGGGGCCGGCCCATTGCTTGTAGCGTTCGCATAGCTGAAGCAGTCGGAGTTAGGCAAAAGACCAAGGTAGCTGGGTTGCAGACTGTCAGCGGTGCGCGCCTCCTGGTTCCCCCCGATCGCAATCGCTGAAATAGCGATCACGATCGGCTGGAAACGGTGATCACGATGCTCTGGAATGGGCGATCACGATGGCTTGGACTCCGTGATCACGAACGGCTGGAACACGCACTTACCGGGCGCCCCGTCGACCTACCACGCTACTACGTCGCGACGTGGAGCGATGCCGTCAAGCTGTCGGGTGCGCAAGAGGCAGGACACCGCGCTGATCTACGCTCGCAAGCGAAGGGGCATGTCAAGGAGTTGGAGATATGTGCAACGCCGCAACCTGACGCGGCGTTTGATTCACGCATTTCTTCCAGCGCCAATGTTGCGATGCAGTTACAGCAATTTGCGTGCACGTTGTTAAGACGCAGCCGGCTCGGGGGCACTCAAGACATGGAAATAGAAATGAAGAACTTGTTGCTTATGACAGTCAGTACGGTGGCGCTTGCTGCGGTGGCCCCCGCATTCAGTGCTGATCTGCCTGCGCAACCCATCAGGCCTCTCTACACCACCGCTCCAGGACCTGTCGCGGCTGCAATCTACGATTGGAGTGCTTACTATTTCGGCGTGAACGGTGGTCTGAGCTCAGGCGAGAGTTGTTGGGAGTACCTTGGCAGCACGCCCGAGGGCTGTCATCATCCGACAGGCGGTAGCGTGGGCCTCCAGATCGGCTATCGATGGCAGATGGGCCAGATCGTGCTGGGTGTTGAGGGCCAGGGCAACTGGGCTGATTTGACCGGGTCCAATCAAAGCATCGCGTTTTCCGATACTACCAACCAGACTAAGATTGACGCGTTCGGTCTCATGACGGGGCAGATTGGTTATGCCTTTGGGAATAACGTACTTTACGGCAAAGGCGGCGCCGCAGTCACGAGCAACATCCATCAGATCAGCTCGACCGTGGCAGGAGCCGCTAGGAAAAGTGACGTTCTTTGGGGCGGTGTGTTGGGGGTCGGATTCGAGCACGGCATCGCACCGAACTGGACGGTGGGCTTCGAGTACGACCACCTGTTCTTCCAACCCCGCACGGTGAAATTCAGCGGGAACATTGGTGGGGCCGATCGCATCCGCGAGGATCTCGACCTTATCACGGTACGGGTCAACTATAAGTTTGGCGGTCCGATTCTCCTGAAATATTGATCCCTAGTTGCGTCGATGGCCCCGGCCTAGCCGGGGCCATTTGAAGGGAAGCATGGCCCGCTCAGAGCCCGGCCATTCAGGCAATTCCGACGTGAGATTCAAGCGCCGCCTGCGCGATCCCGGCCCCTTTCGCTGGCCTGCGACCCCTCCTTCTCCGGACGGCAAGCTCAGCACTTCGCGGGGAACCGCCGGCTCAGCGCTGAGCACACTCGACACCGAAAGTCAGCCGTAATCGTGGAGAGGGGTAGTCGCAAGGGCGACGAGCTCGGAACCTGCGTCGATGCCGCGGGAATGATACTGCTTGGTTTGCGGCTGCCGCCTTGCCAGGGTAAGCGGCGCATCGCCGTCGCAATCGAGGCAGACGAGATCGTCGAACACAGCTGCCTCCGCTGAGGCGGCCACGGCAAGAGTCCGCCTGCAAGCGTTGAGGACATAATAGATCGACTCATCCGCGTCTTCGCGAACCCGGACGATAGGCAGCTCGGCTTTCCAACATCTCACCGGCCCGTCCGATCTTTCGGATCACTCGGCCTCGCCCGCTTCGGCTACTAGCGGCAACCGAGCAGGCGAGCAGCCTGCCCTCCGACATCGCCGATATCGCGCGCCAAGCGCCGATGCGGACAGAGGAGAAATCCATCTGTGCCGCGGGCGGGGCGCAATGACGTCAGTGAAAGCCGCGGACACGGGCGACCTCATGATGAAGCAAGGCGGCATCCACAGCAGGACTGACCCGAGTTTCTCCGGCCAGGACGCCATAACCCTCGCGCTCAGATGGCATCGCTGCCGGGCGCAAGCTCCATGGCCGGGCAGACCTCTAATCTCGCGTCGCCTTGCAACCCGCCGAAACCCAGGCGGTCAGCCACGCCAGAGCGCGGGGAATAGGTTTGGAGTTCATTCTCGGTCCTTCACACCTCGAAGGGGTTCTGCAGTTCGCACCCGTAGCAACCACAACAGGATTCCTGCAGACTCCGTAGCGCGAGACGCGTCAAGACAGTTGGATCCAAGTGACCTTTTGCGGCCAGAGCTAATACCTTTTCGGCGAGGCACGCCTTCAACGAAGACGTCCGGTTTGCTTCGGGCACCATCCCGATCGCATCGTCCAGAACACCTCGCAACAAAGCGCATAGTTTGGTTTTCGGTGTCATGGCGCTAATCCAAAAACAACGGAGATCTGGCCGACCTCGGCTCCGGCCCGCCTGGCCGGTGGCCCCCGGAAAGCCGTGCGGAATAAACCTTCTTCGCTCCAGGGAGCGGGAGGAATAAGGGAGACGGCCGAGCCTTAGTACAAGAGCTAGGTTTCGGTAATGTGACAGTTCGTGCTCCGCTCATTCTGGATGCATGACGGCTTAAGAAAGCATCCTGCGGATAGGTCCTTTGGTTTTCAAGTCGACGCTTGCTGACGCTATCAACAAAAGTTCGTAAAGCATTTGGTGAGGATCGCCGAGCCGTGAATTGGGCAGCCTTAGTGGATTGCTTGTTCCGATCGCGCCAATTCCAGCTTAGGAGCTCGTCGCGCCTTTTGAGCCGGATGTGCGGCGCGGTTGCTATAGTCGGCGAGCCACGCTTGTGAATCCACGCTGCTCAATCTGGCGGTCATGTTCACGGCCAGAGCTCCGGCTCGGCGGAAACGGATTGGTCCGCAGGCTCAGAGTTGTCAAATCCCGGTTCTGGTAGTTGAAACACGACGCAACATCATCTTGAACTCTTCTGGCACGGTTCACAGTTGAGCTTACGGTGATAAGAATTTCTCTTCGAGATAATTTCGGCGTGCTCCGGCCAGCCCAGCTTGTCGCCGTCCAGGATCGCTGGTTCGAGTGGCTCGATATTCGCACCGAAACTTTCGCCCAGCTGCGCGATCCAGTGACGCTAGAACGTGCTTGGGTGCCACTGGGCTCGATTACCGTTCCGCCAGAACCAGAATGGACACCAACACATCCGGCGGTCACCAGGGCTCGCCGCCCCACATAATGCCTACCCCCCTGTTTAGCACCGTATTCCATGGAGCGGATCAAGTTTGAAGCATCCCGCATGGTCGTTCTGGCTAGTCAGTCACTGTCCGGCGCCATGTGTGACACAATTATGATTGCTCGCGGGACAACACCGTTGAGGCGTGTCTGACTCACACTGTCGAACTTACGACACGGTGGTACTTATTTGTAGAACTAGGCGGTGTGGACTCTGAGAACCCATTTCCAGGAGAAAATCAGATTCATGGCTGTTTTCTCGGAGCAAGTCTTCGGTGTCATGAACCCGCTGGGTCGACCGGAGGTCGAACGCGACGCGGCTGCTTTGTAGCTTACCCGCGGCGGCTGTAATGGCCCCTACAGCCATCCGCCGCCCCTTTGCCTCAGTCCGCGCGCTGCAACAGCGCGCTAGCCGTCATCCACAACAACACGTCACGGGGGTTCCGATATGCAGCTGCTAAGTTCCTCCACGCCGAGCGCCATTCTCTCGAGTGCCCCTTCTCACAACTTAAGCAATTCAGCAGCGTTGCGACCGATTGACGCGGAACGGAAGGTCAGGTGTCCGTCAACACCCTACAGCTATAGGAATCATGTGGCTTGCTTCCTTATCTCGATCGACGGCAGTAGCCCACCGTGGATCTTTGCCTCAAAGCTCCGCAGGCGCTGATAAATCGAGATCAGTTCGACGATCGTGCTCCAGGAGTTGACGAGATACTGAAACGAGGTTCGCACTTGCTTGAACGCGTTGAGGATCTGGTTCATCGCGCCGAGGGTGATCCTGCCCGCGATGATTGTGGGCGCAAGCAGCAGATAAGGAAAGATGACGTCAGTCTGCAGATAGACGATCCGGCCGATATTGAAGTACATGAAGTTCAGATAGAGCCGGAAGTAATTCCTGCGAATGTCTCTAAACAGTACGCTCAATGTCGGCGCATTGGCACGCGCCGTATCATCCTCGCCGAGCACGAGCTCCTTGCGATAGGCCGCTTCGACCCGTTGGTTGAAAAATTCAATTCCGGGCAGGCGGATGCCAATAAGCGCGAGAACGCCGGTGCCCAGGATCGACCAGATGACCGCGGCGAACACCAGCGGATAGGAAATCGAGCCGAACAGAGGCAGCTCGGTGACGTTACTGGACAACCTCACCAGAACCGGCAGGAAGGCCACCAGTGTCAGCACCGCGCTGATGAGATTGACGCCTAGACCTTCCATGGTGCTGGCAAAGCGCATGGTGTCTTCCTGAATCCGCTGGGAGGCGCCTTCGATCGTGCGCAGCCGCGGCCAGTTGGCGACATAAAAATCGTTCATCGCCGTGCGCCAGCGGAAGATGTAGTGGCTGACGAAGAATCGCGTCATCACGCCGACCACGACGGCCACGAGCGCTATGCCGGCAAAGGTCGACAACTCGCTGTAGAACTGCTCGACCGTGACCGGCGCCGACTTCGAAAGCGCAGCCTGGATCATGTCATAGAACGGTCCATACCAGCTGTTGATCGCGACCGAGACCTGGACCTGAAAGTAAGAGGTGAACAGGATCAACGCCGAACCAAGAATGGACCACGTCGCCCAGGGATGCGGGGCAAATAACATCCATGCCGCCGCGAACGCCGTAACGGTCAGCGCAAAATAGAGATCAAACCACAGCGCCGAGGCCGACCAGAACGTCGCAAGCCCGACCGGCTTCTCCGGGGCTGGAAAGAGATTGCCGGCAAATACATACCAAAACGCCATCGCCAACGCCGTCCAAAGAATTGACGACGCAAAGAACAACTTTGGTCGAGGGAAGAATGAAACGAACATGCTCGCCGTCCTTTATCGACTTAGAACTTCAGCTCAGAAGATGAACTCGCCGCGGTTTCGCTAACTGTTCCTGACTTCCGGTCACCCGCCAGTCGCGTCGCACGCGCGATGCCTGAAAGGCCCCGGTCTAGCCGGGGCCTTCGATTCACCAGTCCGACTTCAGATCAATATTTGAGCAGAATCGGGCCGCCGAACTTATAGTTGAGCCGCGCAGTCACAAGATCGAAATCCTGGCGGATGCGGTCGCCGCCCAGCGAACCAGCAGCCACGACAAAGTTCACGTCGGCATCCCGCATGAACAAGTGGTCGTACTCGACGCTTACCGACCAGTTCGGCGCGAAACCGACTTCGATCCCGGCGCCCACAGTAGCACCCCAAGGGCTGCTATCAGCGCCCGCGAACTGCGCGCCCGTGACTGCGGAGTTGACTAGATACGTGTTGCTCGCCACTGCGACGCCGCCCTTGGCGTAAAACAGTACGGTGTCGAGCGCATAACCGATCTGCCCAGTCATCGTACCGAACGCACCAATCTTGCTCTGGTCGACATCGCCGAACGCAATGCTGACGTTGGATCCGCTCAGATCAGCCCAGTTCCCCTGACCTTCAACGCCCAGCACGATCTGGCCGATCTGCCATCGATAGCCGATCTGCCCGCCGACGGTAATGCCGGTCGCATCATGACAGCCCTCAGGGGTGCGACCATTGTAGTCCCAGCAATTCGAGCTTGAGCCCAAGCCGCCGTTCACACCGACGTAGAGGCCGCTCCAGTCGTAAATTGCAGCCGCGACAGGCGGCGGAGCTTTGGAGTAGAGAGGTTGGACGGGCTGCGCAGCCAGGTCTGCACCGGATGCGGACGCAATTGCGCCAAGCGCCACAATGCTCACAGTCGTAAGCAAGAAGTTCTTCATTTCTACTCTCATGTCTTGAGTGCCCCGAGCCTCATGCGTCTTAACAACGTGCGCGCGAATTGCTGTAGCTGCGTCACAACATTCGTGCCGAAAGAAATGCGTGAACCGGACGCTGCGTTAGGTTCTGCGTTGCAGATCATTCCCAAGTGTCCCCTTACGGAGGCCACCATGGGCGGAGCGCCACATCGGCATGCGTTTCTTGGAATCCCGGGCCCACCTTGATATCCCGCATTCCAAGTTCGGCGGAGACATCGAGCAGTTTGCTGACGGAATTTGTCGGATTCCATTCGCTTCTCGTCAGTCCTGTACCAATCGAGCAGAAATTCAATCTTCAGATATTTGATGCCATTGTCTTGAAGAATGCGTCTCATTTCCGCAAAACCAATCTTGCTTTGCGCGACCATCGTGTCTTCGTAGTGAAGACCGAACCCGTTGAACCCCGCGCGCGCTGCCCCTTCGACCCTGCCTTTGAATTGGAATGGAGTGACCTCAGCAGGCCCCCAGCGGGTAAACGTGCCCCGAAAGCGCGAAATACGAGATCAAAAGCTCTACGTCATTAGCCACGGCACTATCCTCGCGCGTTCAAGCGGTGAAGTAAGGTATGGCAGCCCACAGGCCACCGGTTGCCATTCTGATATCATGGCACTCGCTGACATAAAGTGGGCGCCCCACGAAACAGTTTTGCCTATTGGAGGCCCGGACCAACTTCGAAAATCGCCGCGCGGCCCTTCATTCGATTGGCGGCGCATCCGGCGCAATGTGGTTGTCGGCACGGCACGCGGCATGAAGAGCGCTAGCCGATGCGCGGTCTCGAACGTAAGCGGCATTTCCGCGACGATATCCATCCTCTTTGAGCGACGGTGAATGACGATCGCTCGATCGTGCTGATCCGCATTCCAGAAAACAACATAAAGATTGTACCTTCTAATGAATCCGACAAACGTGCCTTTGATGTTTTCAGACCCAAGGACGACGCCGGCCGCCTTCGATTGGGCCGGCTCCTGGACCGTCTTGACCATCTCGTCGAAAATGATCGCGCTCGGTTCCGCCCTCTTCCATGATTTTTTATCCGGAGTGGCAAGAGCACCGAGCGTTGGCGCGCAGCCCGGAAACCATCCGCCTCGCTGCCGTCAGCCAGATGGAGCATGGGGCAATGGAGACGGTGCCGCCATTTGAGAAGAGCCGCGAAATGCGATCGCGCAAGTTCGCCACGGCAGCGCCGCCGGGATAGCCGCGCCAGTCGCCAATCGGCCCGTCATCCTTGACGTGGGTTTCGCTGTGGTCGCTGTGACCAAAGCGGCCGACGAAGTCCGATTTATTTTCGTTCTTCGCCGGCTTCTGATTCATTCGGCTGGACTGTGCAATTGAGCCGCCCCGGGTTTGCCGCAGCCCATTTGCTTTAACTTACGCCGCCATGATGACTTGATTTCGGTGGAGCGCTGCAAGGCAAACGCGTGAATGAGGCGGCAGATTTATCTATGCCCTTCCATAGCGAGCCGCAGCGACTTCGGGATGCGCTGCGCCTTTCCAGCTGAGATAAACGCTACCCGTACACGTGCTGTGACCAGGAGATCGTCGCCACGCCTGCATTCCTGCAGCAAGGCAATCGACGCGCCCCTCACCTCTTGCGGGACTGTGACGACGTCAAGAATGTCATCCAAGACCGCCGGTTTTAGAAAATCGATCGTCATCGAGCGCACAACGAAGGCAACACCGGGCGCATCGTTCTTGGCTTCTTTGAGTAATGCTTGCTGATTCGTTCCGAGCAGGCGCAAGTAGTTCGTTCTGCCGCGTTCCATGAAGCGCAAGAAATTTGCGTGATAAACAATCTGGCCGGAGTCGGTATCTTCGAAATAGACCCGGATCTGCATATGATGGCGGCCGTCGCGAATTTCGCCATCAAGAGAGGCTCTCACGGTGTGGTCCCCTTGCTGCCCTTTTGGGACCCATTGTCTCGCACAAAGGCGCGTTCCAGAGCAAGCGCCGAGGGGCTTTGGCTTTGTTCGCGCAGTCGGAGCTCCGGCGCACCGCCGCGTGGGTGCTGCGCGTGCCCTCAACAGATCAACAACTTAGTAGCTCGGCCTGATCTTCGGGGTGATGACGAACTGCCCTTTTGGCCTGCGATTTGCCTGCCGGTGTGGCGCTGGCACGTCAGTGTTGGATACTAGGGAGGTCCGCTTGGATACTAGAGAGGTCCGCCAGAACTTAGCGGTATTCACGATGGCTGCTGGAGCTCGGGTCGATCAAGAAGCTACTTGTAAGAGGATTGGCGGATGCGAAACAATCGACGATCACACGGACTGTGGGTGCTGACTGCGCCACCAGCGCCACAAACTGCTCCACTTACTGATGAAATTGCAGCGGATATCGTCGTGATTGGCGGTGGATATACCGGGCTGTCGGCGGCACTTCATCTAGCTGAAGGTGGAGCGCGTGTTGCGCTTTTGGAGGCGTCTGAAATAGGATTCGGCGGGTCCGGGCGGAACGTCGGACTCGTGAATGCGGGCATGTGGCTCATGCCTGAGTCGCTTCCGGCCGCGCTCCGCGCGCCTTTTGGTGAACGGTTACTTGAACAGCTCGGCCGCGGACCGCAGACGGTATTCGAGCTCATCGAAAAGCACCACATCGAATGTGAAGTCGAACGTGCCGGCACCTTGCATTGTGCGGTCGGACGTAAGGGCTTGGAGGAGGTTGAGGCCCGTGCCGAACAGTGGCAGAAGCGTGGAGCGCCCGTCCTGGTGCTAAATGCGGAGGCAACACGCAGCAAAGTAGGCGGTGGCGACTACACCGGCGCGCTGCTCGATAAGCGCGCCGGCACCATACAGCCATTGGCTTATGTGCGAGGGTTAGCGCGGGCCGCGCTTGCGATGGGAGCCAGGATATTTACGCATAGTGAGGCCGTCATGGCGCAACAGAATGGTTTCCGCTGGAGAGTCGGCACCGAAAGCGGATCTGTAGAGGCCGACTGGGTGGTCGTCGCGACGGACGCTTATAGCAAGGGACTTTGGTCTGAGGTACGGCAGGAACAGATTCAACTGCCCTATTTCAACTTTGGCACGCCATGTCTGCCCGATGATCTGAGAAAGTCGATCCTGCCTGAGCGGCAGGGTGTGTGGGACACTCGAGAAGTCCTCTCTTCGTTTCGTCTCGATCGCTCCGGGCGACTCGTGTTTGGCAGTGTTGGTGCGCTTGAGGGGATTGGGCGATCTATTCACCGCGCTTGGGCCCAAAGATCGTTGCACAAGCTTTTTCCAGGACTTCGGGGCGTCCAGTTTGAAACCGGCTGGTTTGGCATGATTGGAATGACCTCCGACAACTTGCCCCGGCTTCACAAGCTGGACCGCCAAGTCATCGGTTTCAGTGGCTATAACGGCCGCGGAATCGCACCAGGCACTGTGTTTGGCAGTGTTTTGGCTTCGTACGTATTGGGGCAGATCGCGGAGAACGACCTGCCGTTGCCGGTCACCGCCGTTGAAGCCCAGCGCTTTCGTGCAGCGCAGGAGGCGTTTTATACGGCGGGCTCCCAGCTTGTTCACCTGATGGATTCCTGGTTCTGATCACCCCAGCAACCCGGTTGGCTTCACAAGCTGCCCTCGCTCGAAGCATGCCGGTCCTCGTGATGTTGTTATGATGTGTTCAAGGGCGCCGTCATGGAACTTAGCATACCTCGGGTAGACAATCGGATGGTGAAACGACGAGCTTGCGACGGGTGACGTTCATGACTCGAGCTGTCGGTTCTCCGCCGAATGCCAGTCCGCACCGTGGAGGCGGATCATCTCCCCGACGGATCGCTCGATGAAGACGCGCTCAACGCAAAAGCCGGCAGTGACCGAAGCCGCACTTTAAAAGGGTTTCTCGATATCGCGAGACACCAGCGCGAAGGCCCACTCCAAACTGGAAGCGCTCATGAGTTGCCGTCACGGCGGTCGAAAGGGAAGCACCAGCCTGTGAGGCGAGTTCTGCGTCATTTCGTTTCGCTGAACCCGTCTGGAAACTCCCTTATGATGGACAGGGCAACTTCGCCTCCCTGCTTTATCCCGGCATCGTAGTGCTAGATGCCAGCGCGGCTTTCTGTTGGGGTGTCATAATTAATCCATGCGCCGAGCGCGTGCGGTGCGCGGCGAAATCTCTTCCGAATAATGAGGTTGTCCACAGGAAGCTGTGAATAGCCGGCGTAAGGTTCTGCTATTTGCGGTTGCACGCCGGGAAACGTGTTCCACTGCTCGTAACGAATCGGGGAGAACCGCCAGCTTGCGACTGGCGGCCCCGATTGCCCGCGCAACGCTGCGGACTGCGGGCCAAACGCTGATGTTAGCAGCAACAGCATTAGATTCGGTAAGCCCCGAGAGGTCAAGTCCGGCTTTACTCTAGTGACAGAAGTCGAATGGCTACCTATAAGAACGCCAACTACCTACCGCAATCTAACAGCGACTGTTTCGATCAGGATCAGGGGCCGGGAGTCGCGGCTCCCTTTGCCGCTCTCTACCGATGCACGGGCTGTCATCGCGAAATCGGAATTGCAGCAGGCCACACATTGCCTCCGCAAAGCAATCATGCGCATACGTCAGCACAAGCACCATTCGATGGCGTCTGATCGTATGGGCAGATCACAATCCGAAGTGAGCGACCGACAACAGCGGAAGTCCGGTTCAGCCGGGCTTCTACACTCTTGTTTGGAGATGCCCATTCAGGCGAGAGTACTTGAGAATGAGCTAGAAGTATTTCGCGGCCGGGTCTTCAGCATCTTCCACTTCCGGCATCATTACTTTCGATGCATCGGACAGCGAGCCGCCAATGGAATTCAGCATCATTCTGAGAAGATTCAGAGCTTTCGCAAACGTCTTCGCCTCCGATTTGCCGCGCAACCAGCCCACTTGCCATTGCCACTAGCGTCCGGTGGCTCCGGGTTGAACCATCGAAGGTCATCAGACAGCGTTCGCCGCGCCTCGCGCTCGTGCGGTTTGCCTAAGCATTTCGGCGGTTCGCCTAACGGACCCAAGCCGTTTGGCTCTTTGCGGCCCGAAAATCGTTTTGGATTCTTGCGAGTGCGGCCGGTCGCCCGGGCTTTGCTGAGAGGAACGCATGCGCGTGCCATTGAAATTCATTCCTTTATATAAATTGGCTATGGGGACTCCATTTGCAGCTGTGCGCGTGAACGACCCGGTCGGTGTTTGGGTTGGCCGTTCTGTGCCTTTCGAGATGCCCTACCCATGTGGAACCACGCGAGCGCGACAAAGATTGCAATCAGGTGCATGCTCCGAACAAACATCTTCTCGGAAGCAACGGCAATACGGGCAACGGCGATGAATGAAGTTACGATGCTCAACGCGGAGTTAGATCGCTGCAAGGCTGAGCTGAGGGACCTTAACGCGAAGATGAGCTCAATTTCCTGCACGCAGCCGGTGGACATGACCGCAGTCGAGGACGTGGCGAGGCGAATTCGCCAAATTGCCGAACGGGTCGAAGTCTTGACGCGCACCATCCTCCACGGTCCACAAGCCGGAACACAATAAGGCTGCCAGGAGCGCTGCCGGGCGGCCAGTTACAAAGTTAACCCGGCAGGGAGATGCCCAGGTTAGATCATATTTCTAAGCCTTGCGTGTTCTTGCAGCAGCTCAACTTCTTCTGTCTGAGCCCCTGTTGCTTTCGTCAACTGTCGGCCACCTAGTCTTGCGAAGCGATTCGCGATCACCGTAGGTCGCAGGAACGTGCGCTTTTAGATGACGTAACGTGCGCGACACGCGATGCAGCTTCTGCGCTGCTACGGTCGAAAATGTCTTAAGCGGGCAGATATTCTGGCGGGAATTGTGCGAGGGCTTTAGCCTCTTCGCCCTGCCCGTGCGTTGGATGTAACCGTTGACATAAGTGCGATGCCAAGGGCCGCGTCCCCAAGCCGGATGATGAGCGGACCTGAGGCGCATTCAGCGAAGCTCGAGTCTGCCAAGGACCGCGAGTGCTCGCCACGAAAGATCGCTTCGCGGTCCTCAAATCGCGTGTTGCTCAGGCAGTCGCCTGCTGAAGCCCGACTTCCCCATGCCAACCGGAGCGTCTTCAGCGCAAAGGCCCCGTCTCCATGGAGCGCCGCCCGCGAACACTTGCGAATGGCGCCTCCTTCATACTCAACATTTCGCGTTGTCGTGTTCAGCCGTATCCGGCTGAAGACGTTAATGTCGGAGACCAGACACTAACGCGCGAGTATTCCGTCGCCTGAGCCGAAGAACATGGTTTTGCCCTCTTCAAGCGGGGCTCGCAAATGGCTTTGGTGGCACGTGGATTGCTGGGACACCGAAAAGAGCCCGTACGATCATGACGGCCTCGCAGTCGCCGGCCCAGGAGTCCAAATGAAACTTGCTCGATTGATCGCGGGCGTCAATCATCTCCATTCTCGCCAGCATTTCAACTCATCTAGTGTGTCGATGCCCATGCCGTAGTAGTTCGGTGCTACTATACGTGGCGAACGACGGTGGCACCCGCACGGAATCTATGCTTAAGGTCAGATCATGAAACCGGTTCTCGTCTTCGATTGGAATGGAACGTTGCTCGATGATGCATACGCACTGCTCGAAACCACCAATGCAATTCTAGATCGCTTTGGTCGTACAACGATCGACATGAAGACGCTTCGGGAACATTGCGACGTTCCGCTGTCTCTTCTTTATCGCAGCCTCGGACTATCGCGAGACGAGCTTGCGACGGTGGATCGCGATGGGAGTGCAATGTTTCACGACGCCTATGAGGCTCTTGCGGGCAGAGCCGATCTACGCGAGGGCGCGCGCAGAGTCTTGGAGTTGGCGCGCCGAGAAGGGGCTTCGTCCATCATCGTGAGCAACCATATAGTCGACCCTCTGCGCTACCAATTGAGAAGACTTGGAATCAATGACTGCATCGACGATGTGCTCGCGTTCGAAAGCCGCGACACGCAATACAAATCGACAAGCAAAGGAGAGCGACTTCGTCTATACATGCAGAAGAACAACTTGAAACCAGCGTCAACTTTCATCATCGGCGATATGCCGATCGAAACGGATATTGCACGGAATCTCGGACTGATAAGTATAGCCATTACCGGGGGATTTGTTTCCGAGGCGCGCCTGCAAGCGGCGCATCCAGACTACACGATTAACAACCTTCATGAGCTGTTGCCAATCTTACGAAGCTACGGTTTTTTTGGAATGCACAAATCATGATCGGCGAAGATCACCGCACAGCGTCTGTAAAACCTTGATCATGTCGTCCATGTTGAACGAGTTTATCTCGGCGATTCGAACTCCGCCTTCGACATCGCACGCGTCGCATGGCTCAACTCAGTCGCGAGTCCAGCATCTGCAATACCGAACCCGTAATCCGGTACCTGCCGCACTCGCGGCATTCCAGGCGCCTGTAGTCGTCACCGGTGGACTGCTCGAGGCTTGACGATGCCAGATCGAACAATAACCCATCTCTCACCCACACATTGCCGCTCTTACGACCTCAGCGATCCCAGATAGTCGAGCGTGTTGGCAAGCGTCACATTGTAGAATCGGAGAGCAACTTCACCCCGTGCGTCGAACGCTGACCCCAGCTATTCCATCGCAAGTCAGTACTGGTCTGGACGAAATCAGCAGTAGGCCGGGGTCATGGTTGGACGCTGACGGGGCCAGTTGGGCATCCGGAACTCCGCAACCGTAACAGCACCAGCGCTCGTGCCGCACGGTACGCCAAAGGCACCGGTTCGGTTTGACGCGCGGGTCGCGCTGCCGGATGGAGATGCGCTTCGCCGCTGCTGGCGGACATAGTCCAATTCGCTCCCACACCCCCTACCCAGGGGACCTGTTCGTGTGCGCCACAGGCGAGTCAACGACCTGACTTTCTGAGCCGCTGGGAGAACTCGGCGGCTGCTCCTCAAGATGCATGCGCTCGCGCGCGTTCGCGGGCTTCGCGGCGACGCTGGAAGCGCTCGCGTCAGCGGTTCGCTCGTTCCGAGGGCTGGGCACCGATGGCACCGGCCCGGCCGTTTCGACTGGGACCTTCTCCGTCGGCTCGTCTTGGCCTCGGCGCGCCTCCATGGTCTCGAGCACAACTCGCCCTCTCACCGTGATTCTCCAACCGCCGTTTTGGCGCTCAACGAGGCCGTCCGAAAAAATGTCCAGCCCGGGAACGCGCGCGGCCAGCCGTTTGGTGCGCTCGGCCCATTCCGGGCCGCTGGTCGCGAGGATTGCCATGTCCCGCTTGAGGCCCGCCATCACGGCAAATCCTTGGGGGTAACTCACCAGGATCTTCAAGACTGTGACCTGGAAGTTCACTCCGCACCTCGCCCGATCAACGCCACATGATCGACGCTCGGGCCAGGGCTTTACGCCCTATATGCCGCAGCAGCTTCGGCGTTGTTTCGTCGGTCTTTGCGGCTTCGACGATCTCGGAGGCCAAACCAGCGCCGCTCCCCTTGCGCGGAAGCGTCTGGCAAACCTCGTCAAGTACCGCTTGCGATAGAGCGGTCGTGGGGTGTTCAAACATGGACGCCTATCCTACCGTAAGTCTTTCGACCTTGGGATTCCCGCAGTTGAGGTAAACTCTGCCGCGTTGCGCACGAGGGCTCGCGCTCTACTGATGTACCGCGGTCTTGATTCTGATCGATGCGGACTCAAATTGGTAGGCCGAGCTGCAGCTCGGCCTACGGTTCGCCCTGGCGTGAAGACAAGAAGGCGGATCGGCTTTGGAGCGGGTATCTCGTTTGAAGGAAGACGAGCGACAAGTTTCGAGCTCGCAGCGGCTCGAAATCGGGACGCGTCCGGTCCTGCTCCGCGTGATGATCTCGAGATCGTTGAACCTGCCCCTCAGTTTAACCGTCCGGCCCCGCGAACCTTTGTCCTCGCAGTGCCTCCAGACCTTCTCGATGAGCGGCTGTGCCTTCCTGACAACGGGGGGGGACGCCGGGGTGTCGACACCCAGTCAAGGCGATGCCGGTGATCTTGACGACGCGGCGCCGCGTGCAGATGTTCGCGATTGAACATGAGAGGCCTCCATCATCATTCAACATTCCGCGTTTGTCGTGTTCAGCCGTGTCCGGCTGAAGACGTTAATGTCGGGGACCAGACACTGAGGCGCGAGTATCCCGCCGTTGCGCCGAAGAATATGGTTTTGCCCTCTTCAAGCGAGGCTCGCAAGCGGCTTTGGTGGCACGTGGATTGCTGGGACACCGCAAAGATTCTGTACGACCATCACGGCCTTGCTGTCGCTGACCCAGGAGTTCAAATGAAGCTTGCTCGATTGATCGAAAATGCCATGGACATTGCGCTGTTGCCTACGTCCGGCTTAAAGCTTTGCCGCGTTGCCCCGCGGGTGGCTATCTCCGAGGTCGAGCACCATTTTCTCGAGGAGTATTCGCACCCTCTCCGCCTGAAGTCTTCCTCGGTGCCGTTTAGCAACGCCCGAGGGGGCATTCGCGTGGGCCACGGCATCTGTCTTCCTCGCCGAACCATAATCGACCCTCGCGTGTAGCCGAGCGGATGGCGGCCCGTGTTCTGATCTACGGTGGTTGCCTCGAGGGGGAGCCGACAACCCCGCGCCTTTTATCGAAACGCATGGCTACGGTATCGAGCCCGAGCTGAAGAGCGGAATGTGAAGCGAGGGACGGAGGTGCCATCGCCCCTTGCTTCACACGAAAGCTAGAGGAGTTCAACAAAATGCGCGCCCCGACCTATTCCGAAGCCTTGGAATTCGCGATCGACCGATCCTACGACATTAACCTCGACATGTTGAGGTCACGGAATTTGCACCTTGACACGCACAACGATTATCTCGTCGGCACATATCCGCCTCTCAAGGCAATGGGCGATCTAGATGCCGAAAACTTGTTGCTTCAGGTTACGCCGTCAATTGATCTCTACTTTCACGTCCCCTTCTGTGATCAGCATTGCACCTTTTGCCACTTCGCCAAAGAAATCCATCCATCTCCCGAGCGAGTGGAGCGCTATCTGGCGGCCTTAGATAAAGAGATGAGTTGGTCGGACGCGGCACTGGCTGACAGAGCTGTTGAGACTGCTTTCTTCGGAGGCGGTACCCCCTCGTTCCTGACCAACAGTCAACTCAAAACGCTATTTGGTATGATTGGCCGGCGCTTTGATCTGTCTAAGTCCGAGGTGAGCTTCGAATTACATCCCTCTCTTGCAAAGCAAGTGGATGCTGCAGATCGCATATCGACACTGCTCAGATCCGGCGTAAACCGCTTTGTATTGGGCGTTCAGAGTCTAGATCCGAGCATTTTACGCATACTAAACCGCGGACACCGCGTGGACGAGGTAGTACAACTCGTAAGATTGCTGAATGAGATGGGCGTTGAGAATCTCTCGCTCGACCTCATGTATGGATTGCCGCAGCAAACGCTCCGTAGCTGGTACGACTCACTCATCGGCTTACTAGATTTGGGGATAGAGAAGTTCAATGTATTCCCCTTGATGTTCAAATCTACAGACCCCGTGGCCCGCCATTTGGCTCAGGGACGATATCAATTCGCCGGGGCTAAGGAGCGCATTATCATGCATTTTATGGCCGAGCACATCCTCACGACACTGGGCTATCGTCACGGGCCGATTTTCTACTGGAGTAAGCAGTCGCAGCCACACTCGGTTCAACAGCGCCGCAAATACGATTCCTGGAACGACAATAATCTGGTTCCGTTTGGGGTTGCCGGATTTGGCTACATGAGCCAGTGCCAGTTCTATAACGAGGCAGATTTAGATCGTTATCTATATAGGGTCGAGGCTGGCGAGAAGCCAGTGTGGAAGGGTGTTGTCCTGTCGCAAGATGATCTCATGCGCAGAACAGTAATGTTTGCCCTGCGAAGCAGTGGAGTGTCGCTCTCCCGCTTCGAGCGGGAGTTTGGGGTGTCGATTGAGAAATGCTTTGGCCGCGAGCTGGAAAAGTTGAATGAGGCAGGCCTCATCTGCATTTCAAATGACGGCCTGCTTTCGTTAACTGCCGCCGGCACCATCAATTCGGGCGCGGTATCGCTGCTATTCTTCTCGAACAATATACTTGAGCAGGTCGCGTATAACGACAGTAGGATAGCAGACAAACGAACTGATCTGCTCGAAAAGCATGATTACTCACCGGCCGCTCGATACGGATCAAGTACCGAAATGCAAGTTGCATTTCGATGAAGCCGCGGGCGGGCTCGTTTATGGTCACTCCTTTTTCCGTTTCCACTCCGCAAAGCTCGCCTTGCGAAGGGCACGACATATTTTTGCATCTGGCCGATAGTATTGATCGGCGGCAGCGAGAACGCCCGCTTGGGCTGGTCAGCAATTTTGTCACCGATGAACTGCCGCACTGCATTGCGGAAATCAAATGCAGTGAACGACCAGATGAAGCGGTTAAGGCGCTTGGACGCAGCGTCCACGCGATGATCGCCGCGAGTGACTATGATGCGTTGCTGCGAAGTCTTCCGCAGTCCGACTTCGAGATCGCTAAGACAGATATCCAATATCTCGTAAATTGTGCTTATCAGATGTCTGCGTTTGCCGGCCTTCACCCCCTGGACGCGGAGCTGACGGTGGGAGAGGCACTGAGCCGCCTTGCGCGATCAAGTTGTGACCGGCAACCCGGCATCGAGGTCCTCTCCTATGAAGATATGATCCTTACGAATCCGTTGCAGAACGATCCACGCGTATACTGCCTCGGCGCGGCCGGGGTCGAGGAACGAGATTTTTGCTTAGGCCATCAGATCATCGAGAGCGAATTGCAGTCAGCAATGGACGCTCTCCTTGACTTGCGTGATGCGGCCGAGGTGGATGCGGGGCAATGTCTTGCGCTTTGCTTGGCGCGCCTTGAGTCAGCAAACTATATTCTGACGCGCTTTTATGAACATATGTCACCGGACCTATTTGGCCAATTTCGTGTGTTTTACGGAAAAAATCCTTACAAGAATACGCTTGGTCCAAGCGGCCGCTTCTCGGCCCGGATCGTGGCAGTGTCGGTGCTACTACTAGGTGAAGAACTCTTCCACCAGAAACCGCAATTCTATAGTGATCTATATCGGCTTTCCGAATATTATCCGCAGAGGTGCATTCACGAGGTATTCCGCTGGCTCTCGTCAGACAACGGGAGTGCACCGATCAAGCCGAGTTGGCTAGAAGGGAAAGGGGAGTTTCCCAGGCTTGCGACGATTTCGCCAGTAGTGGAGCATCACGGCGACGAAATCGGAAGGCTGCGCGCGTCCTGCATTTGTGCGCTGGATCGGTTTACCCTGATGCACCGAAGTACGGCGTTAAAATATACCGTCGAGCCGGGTCGTCCAATCGTCGGCGTTGAGGTATCGGAGAATGTTGAGGCTGTCCTTTCTCAGCGACTGTTGACAGAGGCGGGTCGGTAAGCTGACGGTGGTCCTGCTTGGCTAAACAGAAACGATGCCATAGGCGCGGTGTTCGACGCCCGTCGAGAGGTGATAATCGATGTCTCAAGACGAACTGATCGTTCGTCGGTTCGAGTCCGGGGATAGCGATGGTGTATGGCATCTGCACAGAAGCGCATCGCAGCATGTTGGTGTGTGTGGCCCGGAAGGGACCTGGGAGGATGATTTACGCAGTATCGGCGCAGTATACATCGGGTCGGGCGGAGACTTCGTAGTTGCCTATATTGGTCCCCAACTCGCTGCCATGGGTGCGCTGAAACGTGTCGATGACGATGTCGCAGAAGTTAAACGTATGCGAGTCGATCCCGACTTTCAGCGACGAGGGCTTGGAAGGAGGATTCTTCGTGAATTGGAGTCGCGAGCTGTTGCTCTCGGTGTCAAGTGGATAATGCTCGACACAACAACGATCCAAGCAGGGGCTCAGAGACTTTACGAGACCGCTGGCTATGTTCGCCGCAAGGAAGGGACGTTGCACGGATATGCAGTGATCTTTTACGAGAAGCGGCTCATTGGCCAGGACGACCCCACATGAGCAAATGATGCGGATATTCGAATGAAGCTCTACGGACCGCTCAGATAAAACCGTCACATCCCGCGAAGCCCCCCTTTCAACAGTCCCGCGAGATCTGGGGCCGGAATGAATCGTGTCACTGTAGCTGACGAGGACTAAAGATTTCGCAACCGACAGCCCTCGAACGCACGCCCAAACTCACACCTGCCTGAATCAGCGTTGAGCTCAAAAGAGAGCTGGAGCGGTGCGCCCGCGACTTATCGGCATCCGAGATCAGCTGGAACAGCTCAACGCGTCGACCTTGCCGCGGCACCGAAGCGCGTATCACTTATCAGCCCCCAGTCTTCCAGCAGACAAGACCTGCTCAAGGCCAATCTGTCGGCACGGCGCTCGGTCGGACAATGAGTAATCGGCTGCCAGCGGCTCCAAGTTACGAGCGTCTGTGTAGCGCGTCGATCTGGATGGGAAGGCGCGGCAATCTGGATGGCGACAGTGTCGCGGCGGAGAGATGATTGCCGCGCAGATTGTCGCGCAAGAGTTTTGTTGAAGTCTGATTGTCGCGGAGCTTCAATCAGCGACGGTTTTCGGTGCCGCGTGTGAGGCGCGCCCTGGACCACGCTTCCGTTCGAGCGCGGTGCGCCTGCGACATGAGGTGCCCCCAAGAGGGAAAACCCCATCCTAACCGGTCTTGCCGACTTGTGGATTCAGGAATGTTAAACTTCGCCCCAAGTACAGCATCGAATTGGCGAGCAGAATTGTCTCAAAGGCCGCTCAGAGCGCAGGCAACGCACCCGGTGACGTTGCACGCCCTGGCTTTTTGAACCATCTTCTTCAAGTGTCGCACGGAACTCACGATACATTCCACTCGTTCCTGCCCATCTCTCTTCCCGTCGTCCAGCCATGGCTCGAAAATCAAATCTGCCTCGCCGCCTGCAGCCCATGCTGGCCACTCTGACAGATTCGGCCTTCGACGATCCCAATTGGGTCTTCGAGGACAAATTCGATGGTTTTCGCATGGTCGCGGAAATCCGGGGTGGTCGGGTCGCACTCTACAGTCGCAACGGGAAGATCATCAGCCACTCCTATGTCGAGGTCGCGAAAGCACTTGAAGGCGTGAAGGCGGACGCTGTCATCGATGGCGAGCTGGTTGCGATCGGAAAGGACGGCGTATCCCATTTCCAGTTGCTTCAGAACGCCCTGCGCCATGAGGCTAAAGCTCGTGAAGCTCAAGACCGCCAAGTCGCCGTTCCCTGCCAAGGTGAAGGATGAGCAGGTCACGACCTGGGTACGCCCTGCATTGGTCGCAGAAGTGAAGTTCGCGGAGTGGACCAGCAAGGGCGAGCTGCGCCAGCCGGTCTATCTCGGGCTGCGGTCTGACAAAAACGCGAAGGACGTTGTTCGCGAAAGGAGCCGGTCGCGAAAATAATGCGCTTGTGACGAAGCATACGACTTAGAATTCAGCCGGCTTCGCGCTCGGATGTCGAAGGCCACGGCGGCAGGGGCGGCAACCCGAGAGCCTTGCGTACCGGTCCGAACGATCGCCGGTGAGCTGCGCATGCGCCAAGGCTGGCGAGCGCCTCATAATGAGCCGGCACCGGGTAGCCCTTGTGATCTGCGAATCCGTAGCCGGGGTGACGCACGTCGAGCGCCCGCATGACCCTGTCGCGCTCGACTTTCGCGAGGATGGAGGCGGCCGCGATGCTGGCGGACTTGGCATCGCCCTTAATAGTTGCCTGCTGAGGGATGTCGATTTCCTTCAACCGCTTCGCATCGATCAGCAAGTGCTGCGGCGTCAACCCTAGCCCCCGGACCGCCCGCTGCATCGCCTGGATGCCTGCCCAATAGATGTTGATTGCGTCGATCTCCTCGACCTCGACGAATGCTACGCACCAACTCTCTGCCTTTTCCTTGATTTCCTTCGCGAGTTCTTCGAGAGCCGCGGCGTCGAGTTTTTTCGAGTCGTCGATCCCGACTATCCGCGTGCCTGGTTTAAGGATCACGGCTCCAGCGGACACGGGCCCGGCGAGAGGGCTCATTCCCGCCTCGTCCACACCTGCCACGGCAAAATGGCCGCTCTCCCAGAGCGAGGTCTCGAAGCGGAGCATCTTGCGGAGGCGCTGCCCTTCGGACCGATTTTCGAAGCGACGTTTATCGATTGCAGCCAGGATGGCACGCGCTCCCGCGCGGCTGTCGGCACGCAAGATCTGCTCCACGCTGGCCTCGAGCGGTCTTTTCTCGACGATGTAGCGTTGACGCAATACGTCTAGTGAATACTGGGACATAACGCCCTTCGTGAAGACTGTCTGTAGGGAAGCGTGTCGGTGAATTTTGTGGCGATTGTCTGAAGTACCTATACCGCCTCATCGGCTGCGCAACGCCCTCTCGAAGGAACTGGCCCGCTTTCACTTCCGCGTCGCCACTGACACCGCGTCCATCTGCCTCAGAGGGAACCAAGGGGTGTGTTCATCCCGAGCAAGGCCAATACGTCATGCCGGCGACGGAGAAATGGCGATGGCATGCTAGCCGCGCTAGCCGAGCGCCCGCTTAACCTCGTCCACGGCCCTATGCCCCGTTGCTTCGGCTTCGCCGTCTGTCGCCCTTCCTGGCATCGCGCACCGCCCGCCGGGCCACCATTAGCCTGTCGACGAAATGATCTCGCGTGACATCTCGAGAGTGTGATTTGCCCTCCGCCAGAGCCTGCCGCGAACAACAAAACAGTGGCCGTCCGGCGTCACCGAATGCCTCACGAGATACCTAAGCCGACTTCCGCTGCGGCTTGGCCGCCGGCTTCTTCGCCGCGGCCTCTTTCGCCGGCTTTTTGCCTGCGATCGGCATCAGCATTTCCTTCTGCCCGGCGGCCGCCTTGCGCGGCTTTTTTCCTGATTTCTTGGATGCCTCTGCCGCGGCCCCCTCTCGTCCGATGCTCTTGCGCAGTGCTTCCATCAGATCGACCACGTTCTCGCCGCGGGGTCGCGCTTCGCGGTGATGGGTTTGCCGGCGCGCTTCTGGTTGATGAGCTCGATGAGAGCGGTTTCGTACTGGTCTTCGAACTTGTCCGCCTCGAAATGTCCCGCCTTCTGGTTGACGATTTGCCTGGCGAGATCGAGCATGTCCTTGGTGACTTTGACGTCCTGGATGTCGTCGAAATACTCATCCGCGGAACGGACTTCGTTGGGATAACGCAGCAGCGTTCCATCAGCCCTTTGTCGAGCGGCTCGAGCGCGATGATGTGTTCGCGATTGGTCAGCACCACCCGACCGATCGCGACCTTGTTCATCTCGCGGATCGTTTCGCGAATGACCGCGAAGGCATCGTGCCCAACTTTGCCGTCAGGGCGCAGATAATAAGGACGGATGAGATATCGCGGATCGATCTCGCTGCGGTCGACGAACTCGTCGATCTCGATGGTTCGCGTCGATTCCAGCGCGACGTTGTTCTCGAGCTCCTCCTTCGTCACTTCGATGAAGGTGTCGATGTCGACCTTGTAGCCGTTGACGATATCCTCGTTGTCGACCTCCTCGCCGGTATCGGCGTCGACCTTGGCGTATTTGATCCGGTGGCCGGTCTTTCGGTTGAGCTGGTTGAAGGAGACTTTTTCGGATTCCGATGTGGCCGGATAGAGCGCGACCGGACAGGTGACGAGGGAAAGACGCAGGAAGCCTTTCCAGTTAGCGCGGGGGGCCATTGGGGGAACTCCGATACTGATGCCGGAATCAAGACGATCCACCCAGCTTGGTTCCGCCACCGCGCCCCTTCCCCCCACGACGATTTTTCTCGACGCGGGCCGGAGCGGACTCGACTTTTGTTCTCTTTATGTTCTAATTCGAAAATGACCGATCGACCCGCGAGCTGGCGCATGCCGACGCCAAAGCAGATGGAAAAGCTGGCCGCTCAAGCCGCCCGCAGGCCAGCTCTCCCCGCTACGGCTCCAGATGCGCCACTCCCCGCCATTACTGGGAATCGATCCTCAAAGACCCGCGCGCCGTGGCTGCCGGGGCCCAGATGCGGCAGCGACGTCTTTCGGAAATTCAACGCCACATCCTGCGCATCTCCTGCCGCCGCTGCGAGCGAACCGTGGAAATCCAGACCGCCGATGCCGTCCGATTGTATGGCGGCAACGCGGTCTGGAAGGACGTCGCGCAGCGACTGATCGACAACACCTGCCAGCAGCGCACCGGAAGACACGAAGAAGACGGGTGCTGGCCGGCGTTCGAGACGCCTTAGCCCGCTTCCATATCGCCGATCCGATCTCTTGCGCCTGGATGTCCGGATGGCCTCGAAGTATCACCCTACGCCGCTGTCGGGCGGCGACCGCAAGGCTCTGGCGAAAGAGCTCGGCAAGGCGCGGGCAATGGCCAACATCCTGGCTACCCGGTCGGCGGAGACGCGGGCGAAAGGAGAAGCGCTTATCCAGCAGGCCGACAAGCTGCTTTGCGAAAGCTGGAACGAGCGGATGTGGTCAGACGGCGAACCAATAGATCCGTCGCCTACCATCGACCAAGCGGTGAATGGAGGCTTCCCTTGGCTGGAGATCCAGTGCGCACGCTGCAAGACGCCGAGCGACGTTGACCTCGCGGCGATGAAGCATCCGCCGACCACATTCGTGCACGATCTCGCCAGCCGGCTGCGCTGCCGCAAATGCGCAAAGGCGGGCCGGCGTCCCTCCGCGACTCTGCTACAATTAGCCTGGGACCCGCGCCACCCTCGGACCGAAGCCTGACCGATGTGCTGGCCGGCGTTCGAGACGCCTTAGCCCGCTTCCATATCGCCGATCCGATCTCTTGCGCCTGGATGTCCGGATGGCCTCGAAGTATCACCCTACGCCGCTGTCGGGCGGCGACCGCAAGGCTCTGGCGAAAGAGCTCGGCAAGGCGCGGGCAATGGCCAACATCCTGGCTACCCGGTCGGCGGAGACGCGGGCGAAAGGAGAAGCGCTTATCCAGCAGGCCGACAAGCTGCTTTGCGAAAGCTGGAACGAGCGGATGTGGTCAGACGGCGAACCAATAGATCCGTCGCCTACCATCGACCAAGCGGTGAATGGAGGCTTCCCTTGGCTGGAGATCCAGTGCGCACGCTGCAAGACGCCGAGCGACGTTGACCTCGCGGCGATGAAGCATCCGCCGACCACATTCGTGCACGATCTCGCCAGCCGGCTGCGCTGCCGCAAATGCGCAAAGGCGGGCCGGCGTCCCTCCGCGACTCTGCTACAATTAGCCTGGGACCCGCGCCACCCTCGGACCGAAGCCTGACCGATGTGCTGGTGTGGACGGCCTCTCATCCCCACGGTTTGATGGCGCTCTCGGCGTCACAGAAAGATGAGAGGAAAGTCTAATGAATATTCCCGTTCGTATCGGCATGGATACCTCGAAGTCGGTGTTCCAGCTTCACGGTGTTGATGAAAATGAGGTAGTGGTTGTCCGGCGCCAATTTCGGCGAGCTGAGATGATCCGCTACTTCGAGCGGCTTCCGCCGGTTCTCGTCGCCATAGAGTCTTGCGGCAGCTCGCACCATTGGGGGCGCCTGCTCCAATCTTTCGGACACGAGGTAAAGCTGATCCCTCCTCAATACGTGAAGGCTTACGTGAAGCGCGGCAAGAACGACGCGGCCGACGCCGAGGCACTGTGCGAGGCGGTTACCCGGCCCAGCATGCGGTTCGTACCGGTGAAGTCGAAGGAACGGCAAGCGGCTTGCATGTTGATGACTGTGCGGGAACGCCTGGTCAGCGTGAAGTCGCAGCTCTCCAATGCTTTCAGGAGCTATGCGGCTGAGTTTGGTATCGTCGGGCCCGCCGGCCAGCAGAACGTCGCGGCACTCATCAAACGTGTGCTCGAAGACGAAAGCCTGCCGGAAATGGCGCGGGATCTCTTCCGCCTTCAGGCTGACGAGTATGCCGCGGTCCAAGCTCGCCTGGCGAAGATCGAGGCCAAGCTGATGAAGTGGCATCGCGAGGATGACATCAGCAGGCGTATTGCGACAATTCCAGGCGTCGGTCCGATTGGGGCGTCGATGCTCAGCATGAAAGCGCCGCCGCCCGAGACGTTCAGATCGGGTCGCGACTTTGCGGCGTGGCTCGGGCTGACACCCAAGGATCATTCAACTGGCGGCCGGCAAAGGCTCGGCGGCATTACAAAGGCCGGAGATTCTATACTGCGATCGACGTTGATCGTCGGTGCAACCGCACTGCTGAGGCATATCCGAAAGGGCCGTCATAAGCCCACACAATGGCTCGCTTCGCTGCTGGGGCGAAAGCCGCCAAAGTTGGTCGCGGTGGCCTTGGCAAACAAGTTTGCCCGCATCGCTTGGCGCTTGATGATATCGGGTGGCGTGTACAAGCAGCCGGTAGCCGCCATGCCGACTTGATCTGAAATCGGCCCGCGAGCAGGTTGCTCGGCGGATTGCCCACGAACTTGCAGGACGCAGTAGATGGAAGGACCGATCGGTCGATACGCGCGAGCTTCCGAAGATTACACTGGCACTAAGAATGTCGCCCATGTGCTTGGAGCGTGCGTAGCGAACACCATCTCGGCCAGCGGGCTTTGTCCGCGCAAACAGGCCGGACATCTGATAGCAAGCGATCTGGCCAAAAGTCTGCTACAATCCTGACAAGTGGGGGCCGTCCACATCATCACGACCAACCAAGCCGCAATCAGCGCGTTGTTCCGCGTCGTGAACCGATACGTCGGCAATCTGGCGCCGATGCCAGGGGTTTTTCCCGATTACAAGGCACCGATCGTGCGCAACGGAGCCGAGGGCCGCGAACTCGCCACGGCGCGCTGGGGAATGCCGTCGTCGTCAAAAGCGCTGATGGACGCCACCAAGAAACGAGCCGAGAAGCTGCAGGCCAAGGGCAAGACCGTCGATTTCAAGGAGCTGCTCAGAATGGAGCCGGATGGCGGCACGACCAACATCCGCAATGTGAAGAGCAAACACTGGGCGCGCTGGCTCGGCGTCGAAAATCGCTGCTTAATGCCGTTCAACTCGTTCAGTGAATTCAACAAGGCCGAGGGCGGCGATATTTGGTTTGCACTCGATGAGACTCGCCCCCTCGCCTGCTTCGCCGGTATCTGGACCAACTGGACGTCTGTCCCGAAGGTCAAGGAAGGTGAGACGACCAACGACCTCTTCGCGTTCCTCACGACGGAGGCGAACGCCGAGGTCGGCGCCATCCATCCGAAGGCGATGCCCGTCATCCTGACGACGCCGGACGAGGTCGAGACCTGGATGACCGCGGGTAGTGATGATGCCCTGAAGCTGCAGCGACCGCTTCCGGATGGATCGCTTCGGATCGTCGCTCGAGGTGTCAAAGAAGATCCGGCGGGATCCGTGACGTGACGGCGGCCGACATGGTACAGGGTGGCCGCGCGGCTCGGTTCATGAGCGCGCCCGCCCCGCAAGTCGCGCTTGCGAATGGTGCCAACCGGTCGGTGCAGTGTGCAGGGGCGTCACCTCTCGGCGCAAGCCACCGTTGCCCTTGTATCTTCTCGCAACCCCGAGTTAAGTTGGGAAACCTTTCAGAGCCGTATTTTCGATCACATCAATTCAGGGCATGTCGCGCATGAGAACTCTTTTTAGAATCGCTGGGTGCAGCACTACCCTGGCCGCATTGGTCTTTTCAACACTCACGACAGCCAACGCCGCCGACGATTGGACGATCAGCGGAATGGTGCTTAGCCCCAACGGCATCATCTCCGATGGCGCAATTGCCATCTCAAAGCAAATGATCGCCGCTGTGGGTCCGCGTGCGTCGATCCCGTCTTCTTCCTCGGCCGTCAAAGTCCCCGGCATAATCCTCCCAGGCTTCATCGATCTGCACGACCATCTGACATGGAACGTCTTGCCACGGTGGATCCCAGCGAGGAAGTTCAACAACAGATATGAATGGCAGGATACCGCAGAATACGACCGGGCCTTGGTGGCCCCACACAACATAGTGCTTGCTGACGCAGCCTGCGAAACCGAGATCTATGCAGAAATCAAGGCCCTTGCGGGCGGCGCGACGTCCGTCCTTGGTGGATTGCTTGCGGACGTCAAACATCCAGACAACGCGAAATGCGTGGCCGGCCTACCCCGTAACCTGGATACGGCTTCGGGCATACCGTTCAACAATCCGAACCCTGACCCGAAAGACTCCGTTTGCCCGACCGATGCGACGATCGACCGTACGGTGCTTGATGTCATGGAGAATGACGTCTTCCCGCTGGAATTGACGCATGGCCGGATGGACTTCCTTCTGTGCGAACTCAAAGCCGGGACACTGCGCGGGATGGTCGTCCACCTTTCAGAAGGCGCACCGACTGATTCCGCGGCTCATCGCGAATACACCATGCTGAGCAAGGAAATCCTGCGGCAGAAGGACTTGAAGACCGGCATCGAGTCCGCCATCGAGCGAGAAGGCCTGATCCTCATACATGGCACGGCGCTGCGCGATCTAGATTTCAAGGGCATGAAGGAAAGCAAGGTTGGCTTAGTGTGGTCTCCACGCAGCAACGATGAACTATACGGCTCGACGGTTAACCTCGCAGCCGCTCATCTAGCGGACATCGACATGGCAATTGCTCCGGATTGGAGCCCGTCTGGCAGCGCTGGGATGCTCCAAGAGATGGGCTACGCCGCGCGGCACTACGGCGTGAAGTCCGACGACCTTATCAAGATGGCCACATCAACGCCGGCGAAGATGGCGCGCATCTCAGACTATGTCGGTAGCCTTGCTCCGAGCAAGTTCGCGGATTTCGTCGTCGTCAACGTCACAGTCGATCCGACAAAGGCAACTGCCCTCGACCCTGTTGTTAAGGCCACTCCTGCCGACATTGCATTGGTCGTGGTTGGCGGCCAGCCAATCTACGGCGATCCTGCACTGCTGACCCAGCTGCTACCGACTGGAACGGCGGTTGATCAAGTGACCGTCTGCGGTGCAACGAAGGCTATCTATCTCGGCCAAAGCGAAGCAGGCGTACGCGGCTGGAGCGTGGCAGAAATCAAGAAGGCGCTAAATGCAGCTCTTGCGAAAGGAAGCTCGAGCCTGCCTGACATTGAGTGCGACTGATCACGTCATGGGGTCTTCACTCGAAGTCATTGCAGCATCGGTTGGTTCTTACAACGGTGCTTACAAGCAAGCGCTCAACTGATCTGTCGGAGGCAATCTCATGCGAAATGCCGTGCATATATATTGCGCCATTGTTGTGATGTCGCTGCTTGCGACGCTGGCCGCCGCTCGTGGCGACCAACTCACGTTTTCCACCTGGAAGGCGACGACACCGTTCGAGGGTCCTAGGACCTCGCATGCCGCGGCTCTTTTCAACAACAGGATCTATATCCTAGGAGGCCTGTATGCTTCGGGGAGCAACTTCACCCTGTACAACGATGTTCAAACTGCACTTTTAGGGAACGACGGTGCGATCTCTCAAGGAGCATGGGCGAAGACAACCCCCTTCGTCGAGCCGCGCTCGGGAATGGGCGTAGCTGTCCACAAGGGGTTCATCTACGTCGTAGGCGGCTTTTCGAATAAGGGGACGCGTGCCGACGCTCAGTACGCCCGCGTGATGCCCGACGGTATGCTTGGGTCGTGGACTACCAGTCCCAACCAGCTCGCTATACCTCGTTCTAATCTCGCGTTGCAGATATTCGCCACGACGTCGGGCACGAGCTATCTCGCGGCGATCGCCGGCGTCGGCGAGGTTGGCAAGGATACCGTTCATTTCGATACGATCGAGACCGCAGAGATCAATTCCGATGGCTCGCTCGGCCAGTGGAAACTATGTCCATTTCATCTCAAAGGTGGCCGTTCAGCTCCAGGCGTAGCTGTGAACAAAGGCGTACTTTATGTCGTTGGAGGATGGGGTGACCTGCTAATTGAAGACGTTTTTAGCGATGTCCAATATGCTCCAATCAGGGATGACGGCTGTCCTGACGCTTGGCACACCAATGCAGCCAGACTGAACATGCCGCTGTACGGTCATACAATGACTGTCACGTTAGCGGCTGGGAGGCCGTCGCTCGTTGTGCTCGGCGGTAATGCCGGACAGGGCAACTACTTTAACAACGTGCAATTTGCCCCCCTCGCGCCAGACAGTGAAACCGGGCGGTTTGTGTTCGACACACATCAATTCGCTGTGCCCCGCTGGGGCCAGGCCACAGTGCAATACAACAATTTTCTCTATGTTCTGGGTGGGTCGCAACGCGGAAATGGCAATTATCTGAACGATGTCCAGTTCACCGTCATGGGCAACCAGTAAGACTTCGCTCCCACTGAACGTGTTGCGTGCATCGCGTGTCACCTTCCACGGTAGACTAGAGATTTGCTGCCTTGGGTCCATGCGGAAGCGCCGCCCCACCCTCACTTGAGGGAAGGGAGCCGCCCCGTCGCGCGGGCGTCGGCCGGCGCTTTGCCCTCGCGCGCGCGGCAGTGCCCTCAGAAGTTTCGTGGGAATGCTGGGGAATTCGGCCGAGATGTAGACAAAGCGGCAGAGTGGAAGAATCAAAAGAGGCACTCGGAGAGCATGAAGCATTAGCGACCCGAAGGAGCAGCGGTCCGATTGCAGCGACGAGACCGGTTCAATAGCGGCACCCAAGAACGGGCAGCGATAGCGGTCGCCGCAGGCGGGCACCTTTCCCGGGTGCCCGGGCGACGAGCTCCTCAGTCCTTGCGCGAGGAATCGAAGCCGGATGGCCGAGACGCGAAGCGGCTCGGTTCATATGTGGACGGCCCCCGACTTGCAAGGATTGGCTCGGGCAGCATGCTCGGATCGCTTGCGCTCATATGTCCGGCCTATTATCGGGTCTTGCGACCACTGGCCAAGATGGGCTTCGCGGACAGTGAGCTCCAAACACGAGAGCGGCATTTGCTGCCGGTAAACCGAGCGGAGTGTCTCACATGACCGGCTCGCGCCGAACGTACCACCTCTTCCTTTCCTGCAAGTTCCGGCCCCAGCGTCAGATCTGCCCGTCTGACGCCAAGCTCTTTTTGTCGTTCAAGTCTATGTCGGCGTTGGCATCGGTACGGCGCTCGCAGGCCGGTACCGTTCGCCGCTGACCATCAGTTTCCAAGCAATCCGCGCCAGCTTGTTTGCTAACGCTATCGCCACCAGCTTTGGCGGCTTGCGAGCGATCATGTCTTTCAGCCAGGACCAAGGGCGACTCCCGCGTCGTCGCATATCCGCGATCACTGCCGTCGCGCCAGCTACCAAAACGGTTCGCAACATGCCGTCGCCGGCGCGGGTGATGACCCCGAGCCGATTCTTGCCGGCCGTCGAGTGATTCTTTGGCGTCAGGCCAAGCCACGCGGCAAAGTTTCTTGCCGACTTGAATCCGCGCGCATCCACGACCTTGATTGACAGCAGCGTCGCGCCGATCGGACCAATTCCTGGAATGGTCGCAAGTCTTCGGCTCATCTCGCTGCTCCGATGGAGTTGCATGAGCTTCTTGTCGAGCGTAACGATTTGATCATCGACGCGCGCCATTTCTGCAGCCAACGCCTCTATCAACTCCATCGCCAAGTCCGGGACTGTCGCATCAGCCCTAATATCGATCAGCAATTGCGGAAGCCTTGAAAGCCCCTTGGGCGCGGTAAAGCCGAACTCTGCGGCGTAGCCGCGGATCGAATTGGCGAGCTGGGTGCGCCTGCCAATGAACTGGTTGCGTACACGAGTCAGCATCTGTGCGCCCTGCTGCTCGGGACTTTTGATTGGCACGAAGTTCTTCTGCAATTTCGGTCGACTCGCGGCTTCGCAAATCGCCTCGGCGTCCGCCGCATCGGATTTCCCACGTTGCACGTACGGTTTGACATATTGCGGCGGGATCATCGCCACCTCATGCCCCAGCGAACGCAGCTCCCTCGCCCAATAGTGCGACGCTCCGCAAGCCTCCATCGCGACAAGCGTAGGCGGCAGACGGCCGAAGAACGCCAGAACCTGGCCGCGTCTCAACTTGCGTCGCAAGACCGGCTGCTCCATCCCGTCAACGCCATGCAACTGAAATACGCTCTTTGACGTGTCCAAACCGATACGAACAATCGTTTCCACGGGCGGCTCCTTCGTTTGAGGTCATCGACGACCCCATCCTGCCACGCAGACCGGCGGAAGGGGGCCGTCCACCCCAACACGAGAGCCCGCTGCGGCAGCAGCCGCACGCGCGCAAACGGAGCAACTCCGCCTAGATTAAACCCAGCGGATCTAGATTTCCTCGCGCGCATGCGTCTGCGCATCATAAATTCTGATCTGAAGCATGGGAAAACGCCTCTTGAGTTCTTCTCCACCTGCTCTGGCGCCGTCTCTGGTCGCAAATTCGGCTTTGAGTCGGCCGTCCACTTCAAGCCCATAACCAGAAGCCCGCAGTTCACGCGTGGCTGCAACCATTTCATTCCCATTGGTGAGGTAATTGGGAATGATGGGTAGCGTGAGTCGCCCAGACCACGCTAGAGCCACCTACGCAGCAGTGACGATCGGTCATCGCACGTTGTGGATCGATCCTCGCCGCGGAGCCCATCAAGGATGTGCATTTGCATCGGCTTATTTCCGTTGAATCGTTAGCTGCGAGACGTGCACCGGGCGAAGAGCTATCCACAGGCTCCAATGCCTCGCACGATCGCATCCGATAGAGTGCACTCAGGCGCGCACGGAGCGCGGTTTCATCTAGTGGCCATGAACATGACCGATCCCCTGACCCTGTCCGAAATGGCGGCTGTGCTCGAGCAATCGCCGGACTATCGCGTCTTGCGCCGGCTCATTCCGCGATCAGAATTCGCTACGAGCAACGGTGAAGCAGTCAAGACAGCTCTCCTGCTGGATGTCGAAACAACCGGCCTGAATCCGGCCCGCGATCAGATCATCGAGCTCGGAATGGTCAAGTTCGCCTACCTGCCGGACGGCCGGACTACCCGAGTTCTCGATACCTTCAGCTGCTTCAACCAGCCGTCGGCGCCCATCCCCGCGGAGGTTACGGCTCTCACGGGGATTACCGACGAGATGATCGATGGCCACAGCCTTGACCCGGATCGCGTTGCCGCCTTCGCGGCGGATGCTGTTGTCATCATTGCCCACAATGCCGCTTTCGATCGCAAGTTCATCGAGCGTTACTGTCCGTCGTTTGAATATCGAGCGTGGGCGTGCTCGGTTAGCGAGATTGAATGGCGCAATCATGGTTTCGAAGGTTCACGACTGCCCTATCTGCTGATGAAGGCGGGCCTGTTTCATTAGGCTCATCGCGCCGTCGATGACTGCCTCGCGCTCCTCGAGATCCTAGCCTTGCAGCTCCCCCATCACAATCGGACTGTTCTTTCCGTGCTACTGGAACGCGCGCGGCGCAAAACCATTAGGATCTGGGCCGAGCATTCGCCGTTCGAGCTGAAGGATGAACTTAAGCGACGCGGATATCGCTGGAGTGACGGCCCCGATGGACGGCCAAAGTCATGGTACATCGATGTCGATGACGGCGATCAAAACGAGGAAATCGAGTTCTTGCAAAAGACGATCTATCAGCGGGAGCTTGAACCGCGCATTCAGAGCCTGACTGCATTCAATCGGTTTTCCGTCAGGGTCTAGTGGGGCGCGGTGCTGCTCGATGCCGAAATCTCTGCGCGATCGGCAACAGGTATTGAGGGGATTGTAGGCACAACGCCGGATCAAACGCCTGCGTTGTGCCTATTCATCCGAGAGCGATTGTTCGGTCAGAGACGCTCACCAAACGTCGGGATCCCGATTTCGATTGATGTCCCTTCTACACTTCATGTAGGCATTGGGGCGACATTCCAAGTGCGAAGAGATGCGATCGCCAGATCGGCCTTCTTCAGCAATTGGCGCAGCGGCGGGCAATCAGGATAGTACCGGACGAGTGTAGCCTTAACCTCGTCAAGATTCACAATGTGCCGATCCCAGCTTGTGGGTACCACGGCGAGTGCGTCTCCCTCGGGAAGTTCGTGATAGTAGAGATCGAAAAACACGTCATCCGAAAGCTCGTCGCGCTTATATTCACACTGGACCCAGTTATCGAGCTCGCAGCGGATCGCGTCGACGCGTCGGTGAACTCCTGCGCGTGCTCTCGTCCCAATCAGGATCGACTTCAGCAGTCGCCCGACCAGTTTGTGCCCCTCAATCGGCATGCGCGTCTTCGACCGGCGCTGCGCTCCCGAAAGAAACATGCTATATGGGACCGGGTTGTTGGAGCCGCGCCGCTCGCCAGCTGTTTTGACCTCGCGCGCCTTGGCCTCGATCACCGCCGCCTGCCCCGGGCTGACGAAGGCTGGCACGATCGGCCTCGACTCGCCATCCCAGGCCGACGCCACGATGGGAGCCGGTGCGTCCGCCAATCGCGACATTATCGGCTCCAGCAGATACCCCTTGGACATATCGGCCAAGAGAGAGAGCGATGTCCCGCCGTCAGGGCGATACATTCCCTTCCAGGGCGAAGTCGCGACCACCCAACCGTGTCGGTCAGCCCATTCCTTCTGCTCGCGAGTGATGCTCTGGGCATAAGGCTCATTGGTGCGGATGAAGGTCTTCGCTGCGGGGTCGAACCACGCTGCATCGTGATCGGAGCCCGGCATCCGATGCTGGACTTGTCCTCGGGGGAAAGATCGTTTCGCCTTTGACGGGACCAATTGGGCCGCTTCAATAAACTGAACAGTCCTGGCGGCCTCGCACGCAGCCTCCCGCGCCGCCTCCTGCGACGACGCGGTATATGTGTCTGCGAGATGATCAGGACCTTCTCGGCGCATCGTACCCAGCCCCCGCGATGCTTTGTATTGCGCCGGCTCAACAAGCGCGTCCAGAGGTCTGCCCAGCGGCATTTTCAGGATCTCGCAGCCCGTAACCTTGGTCGTACGATCCCGCCAAAGAACGGAGATGTACAGTTCGGCCGACGGCCTGGGGGCTGCGAGGCTGTCTCCAAGCTTACGCAGTGCGTGCTTGTAATTTTCGAAGCCGGCCGCCTTTGATGCCTTGTCCAAGGCGACAGCATGCTTAATGCCGTCGGACTTCTTCAATCGCTTGGCGAGCTGCTTGATGCCCTCAATAGAGGACGGACGAATGTGATCGTTCGACACGTCAGGTCTCCCGGCCCTTAGCGAAGCGTCGCCCGTCAACCACCTCTCGAGCCCGGCATGACATGGCGGGAACGATTGATCTGGACAGTGCCTCAACGGCTTCGCTACGACGGGCGGCAGGCTCCTGCCGGGAGCCGACTCGAAATATACCACGACCGAGACCTTCGCGAAAGGATGCACCCAGGATCTGGCATGACCTCAGGTTGCGCTACTGTATTACCTCTCCTGGAGGGACCCGAGATCGTGGCAGTCTTAAACTGAGGGCACAGGTTGTGCGGCTCGGCCTGGGGAGAATGAATGCGTATCGTCTACTTGGAAGTAGAAAATTTCCGCGGCATCAAAAAGTTGAACTGGGCACCGTCCCCCGGCATGAATTGTCTCATTGGCCCCGGGGATTCGACCAAGAACGCCTATTTCTCGACCTCCCCTGGGCTTGTGTAGCCTTGTTCTCTCTCTACCCGAAAAGTCTCACACCGTTATTTCGTCGCGGCGGCGATGACATGGGTCTGCTGAAAGACGTTCGAAACTTCCTCACGCACTATGGAGGGAAGAAGACGCTTACAAAAGACTTCCTGTGGTCGCGAGACGCAGTCGTCCTGAAAGAAAAAGCGCACCTGTTCCTTGAGATTTGCCTGCTTGGCGCGATGGGCATGTCCGATGACGAAATCCAGGAGTTGGTCTCCAACTTCGAGCCTTACCTGGACTGGCGAATGGAGACTTCAATCGAGTTCATGAATGAGTATCTCAAAAACGCGGAAAGCTCTGCCCAGGCAACTGGTGCCCCCGGGTGAAACATGGACATGGACAAAGCTTTGGCTGAGCTAGATATCCTCCCGCTCATATCGGTCCGATTGCAGGTTTAGCGCTTTCGATAACTAAACCAATCATTGTCGGCTAACATTGACCCCAGATGGGGGCCCATTAGGATGCCGATCAGCCCCCGGACCCCAAGCCGCTACAACCTCTCGGCAAGGGGGCGATTCGTCCTATTTGTACGCCACAGCTACCCAGCAGCCATAGCCGCGCTTAGGATTTCTTTCTTGCTGGAGATGGCTGGGATCTTATCGCCTCAGACCGATCATGGTTCGGGGCAGAGGCATGCGCGGCAAGGACGAAAAGGCTCGGATCGAGGCATTTGGGTCTCCAGATGACAGCAAAATGCCGCTTGCCACGAAGCGCCGTCGCAAGAACCGTGGCATCCCGCCGCCCGCGACGTTCGATATCGATACACTGCCGGGCAGCTCTAATTTGACGGCATTGGAGGCAGCCGCGGTCATCCGGCGCACCCCCGGCGCCCTAGAGCAGTGGCGGCGCGATCCGAACCACCCGCTGAAATGGCGCTACGTCGATGGCCGGCCCCTTTATCGTGTCGATGCGGTGCGGGACTATCTGGCCAAGTGCGATAAGACGACTAGGACGCCTCGGCCGCATAATGCTCACGGAGACGGCCGAGCAGCTCGGCCTTGATCGGGTCAAGCGGATTCGTCCGCTGCAGGCGCACGATCTTCCCGATGCGTTTCGCGCCAACCAGCTCTGCAATGTAGTCGTGAGCCGCCTCGAACGCCATCTTGCGGATGATCCACTGTTCGTCGTGATTGTAGACTTGATCGATTCCGCTTGGCTTCTGCCCAACACACAACCGCTGGATTTCGTTGTCGTAGCCACAGCGCGACATGATGGTGCGCAAACTGCGCCTTAGGTCATGCATAGTGAACTTGGCAACGCCCGCTTCCTTGACCAGGCGGTTGACCATCTTGGTGAAGCCCGACATCTGCCCACCGGTCTTCGGTGACGGGAAGACATAGTCGGACGTCGCGCGCTGGAAATGTTTCGCGGCCGTGAGCACCTCGTCAACCAAGTGAGTGCGCGGCACATCGTGGTGCAACCCCATTTTGGTCCACGCCGCATCGAAGGTGATCCGGTCGTCCATGATGTGCTTACGCCACTCGATCATGGTAGGCTCGCTGCGGCGCGGGCCGCCGAGCAGGCACATGCGTGCCAGGAAACCGAAAGCCCCGAGCTTGCCGGATGCATCCCAGACCTTGATGATTTCTTCATCGGTCAGTGCGCGGCCCTTTGCTCGGCGCCCGACTCTCTGCGCACGGGTTTCTTTCGGCGCGCGATAGCCGGCGAGCACGTTGTGCTCGACGTAACCTTCGCCGACGCACCATTCGAGAAAAGTATGCACGTGCTTGCGCAAGTCCTTGGCTGCACCTCGCTTGCCAGTCTTTGCAATCTTCTCGACCGCAGCCATGATCTGCCGTCGCGTCAGGTCCCCCACGCCGCTCTCGGCGTGATCCTTGAGCCCGCGCCGCAGCGCCGACATTGCTGGCTTCCAGTTGACGACTTGGCGTTCGGTCAAAGACGCCTGGTAGGGACCATCTTCAACAATGAGGCTCGCGAGCGTGGTGCACTGCTTCTCGGCTGCCTGTTGCCGCCTCGCCTCGCGCTTCGCATCGTTAGGGTCTAAGCCCTTGACGACCTCGCCTGCGGCAATGGTGGCGGCCTTGCGCGCTGCCTTCTCATTATATTTGGGCCACGCGCCGAGGGTCTTGCGCTGGGTTCCCCTCACCCCCGGCTTGGTGAAGAGATAGACCCAGGTCCGGCCACCGGTGGCGCGCATGCGCAAGGCGAGGCCGGGCAGCTTGTCGTCGTGGAGATAATGCTGCGCCTTACCCGACGGCAGCGTTGCGTCGCGGATCACTGCATCGGTGAGTGTCAGCTGGTTGGCCGGCTCCGTCATGATTCCTTCCCTCTCTCTGTGCCCCCGCGCGCCCCGCAAGAAGGGCGGTCAGCCCTCGAACAGAACCGGGGCTCAGACCTTCCCCTTGCCGTGTGCCCGCGCAGGGAGAACCCACAGACCCAAACAGAACCGGGTCTCAGACCTCCCCCCGTTTTAGTGCCCCGGGGAAAATCCCCGGCGGGCACAACGGGGGCATACAAAATGTAGCAAGGTCAGCTATGGGCTCTTATGGGCAAATAGGGCCATAACCCTCGTCAATCAAAGGCATTTTTACATACTAACTATGGCCGGATTTGGTTGGCTCGGGTCTACGGATTGTGGTTCACACGGGAGAGGTCCAAGGTTCGATCCCTTGTGCGCCCACCATCCATCTTCCTGAACCCTCTGCCGGTTGCGAACGATCACCCAGGCCTGACGGCTGTCGGGGCCGTCTGATCAAAAATGTCGAAAACAACCCCATGCACAGTAGCCGGCATCAGTCGGATCAATGGGTTGCGCATTTTCCGAATTTCGATTGACGCGTCGGGCAAAACACCGGCATGATGGCATCATCCAAGGAGAGGCCCGCACCACCGAGCGACTAGCCCGCCTTGACACGCGAGAGGTCCATGGTTCGATCCCATGTGCGCCCACCATTGATCCTAGATTTCAAGAGTCGCTGAAAGCTCCCTTGCGAGGCGTGCGAACGTCCGCTTTGCCAAAAGCGGTCATTCACCCGAGGTCGGCTTTTGACCCAAAGCGGACATGCCGACCTCGGTCATCGCAATAAGCTGGGTTGGAGCTATCCTATTCACAGAACCTCGAGGACTATCATCTTTCGGTGGTCTTTGCGGGACAGGCGACTGGGACGTACATCGATATCGGCGCAGGGGCATCCGGTAGCTGAACTGTGCTTCGGAAGCTGGTAGCGGCGCAACCGCGCTTCAGACCCGTCCGTTGACCGGCAGCAGCGCGCCGGTAACGGCGCTGGCGGCGTCACTCGCCAGGAAGAGGATGACATCGGCGAGTTCCTTTGGCGCGACCCATTTGGAAGAATCGGCCTTCGGCATGCTGGCGCGGTTTGCCGCGGTATCGATGATCGAGGGCAGCACCGCATTGACGGTGATCTTGCCTTTCAACTCGGCAGCTAGTGACTCCGTCAGCTTATGCACGCCGGCCTTCGACGCCGCATAAGGACCCATGCCGGGGCCGGCCTGCAGTGCGCCCGTCGCACCGATATTGACGATGCGGGCCGCCCGCGAGTTGAGAAGATGCGGGATCGCTGCGCGCGAAGCATTCAGCGCGGTCTCGACATTGAGAGCATGCATGCGCTGCCAAACCTTGGGATCGCCGTCGGCAATGGTCTCGAAGGCAAATCCGCCAGCAATATTGATTAGCGCGTCGATCGCGCCAAAATGCGCGGCGGCGGCATCGATCGCCTCTTTCGCCTGTGCCGCATCGGTCAGGTCGATGCGGCCGAATTCGATCCGCTGGGCTGTTGCGGCGAACTGCGACTCAGCATGATCGATACCGGCGACTCGCGCGCCGCGCGAAAGGGCTTCCTCGGTGACCACCTTGCCAAGCGCGCCCAGCGCGCCGGTGATGATAAAGACGTTACCCTTCATGGCGGTCTCCGTGCGAATGAGAATGAATCGACGCCGCAATCACTATGGTCAGCAGAGCTTCAAAATGTGCGCCGCCCTGGCTGAGATCGACCGCGACGATACCGGGATAAAATGCCGACGACGCCCGGCATCCGCCCAGGCTTGCGGCGCATATCATTGGCGCCGATCTGCCACAGTCACGCATCACGTCTTCCACTTGATCATCGTCCGCAGGATGCTCATTGGGCGGCCGGCGTAGGGCGGCTGAAATAGCATTTGGATCGGCGAGAGAGGACCTTGATAGAAGACCGGGCGCAATTTTGAAAAGGTGTTGAACCCCTCGCGCGCGTGGTAATGGCCCATACCGCTCGCACCGATCCCACCGAATGGCAGGTCGTGCTGGCCGACGTGCAGGAGAGCTTCATTGACCGATACGCCACCCGACATCACCCGCGAGATGTAGAAGTCGCGCAGCTCGGCATCGGAGGTGAATGGATAGATTGCCAACGGTCGGTCGTGACTATTGATATAGTCGGCGACCTCCTGCCGATCTGTATAGGTCTTGATCGGCAGGATCGGGCCAAAGATCTCGCGCTGCATGACAATCATGTCGTCCGTCGGATTTAGCACGAGATGCGGTGGAAATTTGCGCTGCTTCGTGTCCGGAATCTGCCGTTCCGCAAGATTGACCAGGACTGCACCCTTTGTACGGGCATCCTCCAGGGTCGCCTGCAGCCGCGTGAACGACGGTTCATCGATGATCGACGTGTAGTCTTGACCGTTGATGTCCGGGAAGCGCTCGGCAAACAGCTTGCGGCAATGATGGACGAACTCGTCCTCACTCCCTTTGGGCAGAAACATGTAGTCGACATTCGTACAGATCTGACCGGCATTGAACATCTTCACCCAGAGAATGCGCTCTGCCGCTGTCTTGACCGGGAAGTCAGGCCCAACAATTGCAGGTGCCTTGCCGCCCAATTCAAGCGTGACAGGGGTGAGGTTGCGGGCCGCGTTTGCCATGACTGCGCGACCAGTCGCGCCGGATCCCGTGAACAGCAGATGGTCGAAGGGCAATGACGAGAATGCGGGTCCTCGTCCGCCGCCATCCTCGAAAAAGGCAAGCTTCTCGAGCGGGAAATACTTTGGCGAGACACGGATCAGGACCTCGGCGAGCGCTCTTGAATTTTCCGACATCTTGACCATCGCACGATTGCCGGCGGCCAGAATTGCGGCGAGCGGGCAGAAGCTGAGGTTAAGCGGGAAATTCCAGGGAACGATGACCCCGACGACGCCGAGCGGCTGTGGGATGACGCGGTTGCGCGCGAGCGGGTAGGTCATGAAGTCGACGTGCCTGCGCTGCGGTTTCATCCACTTTTTCAGGTTCTTTCTGGCGTCGGCGATTGTTTCCAGGACAACGAAATATTCGGCGAACAGGGTCTCGAATTCAGACCGGTTGCCGTAGTCGGCGTTGATCGCTGCGACCAGCTCGTCCTTGTTGTCCTTCAGGAGTTGCCCGAGGGCCTTCAGGTCAGCAATGCGCTGATCGTAGGATGGCTCGGGCGCCGCCAAATAGGCCGCCCGCTGCGCGGCGAAGCAGGACTGCAGTTCGGCGGGAATGTCGACGGAACGGAAATTGACAGGCACGTTCATGATGTTCGCTTTCTCTGGGTTTCGCGTGTCCTCCAGGTGGATAACCAGGGCACGCGCTGACCGTGACCGTGTCAACTCCAAGTCAGTGCATGCTTGCGCTCGCATGGACGGAGCCCGGCCTCTCATCCATGATCCGCTTGATGGCGCGAGCGCAGCAGCCGCACTGGGCGCAGCATCCGAGGCAGGCATACACCTCGCTCATGCGGGGCCGTCGCGCTTCTTTTATGACCACTGAGCGCACCTGGTGGTCGCTGAACACATTGCAAGAACAGACGATCATCGCCTTCTCCTAACCAATACCAATGAGTCGGATGAAGACCGCCACAAGCGCGGTGCTCCAGCCGCAAGCACGATGGTTTCCGCTCGGCTCATCTCGGTGTGGCCAAGAGGCCGCTCGCGGACCAGATGGTTACCCATTCCAGCTCCTTCCGAGGCATCGCGAACGCTTGCTGCGGCGCCTCGACGCTACCCGCGTTCAGGTGGCCTTCTGCTTAGCTTCGGTCTGCAGGTCTGCTTCGGTGAAGCCACGGCCGCCGGGGCGGAGCGCCGAATGTTCGCGCTTTGAGTGGACGAGCGGGTAGAACATCTGCGTCGTCCAGCGCTCCGGGCCAAACAGGATGTCGTCCTGCAGGCCGACCTTGGCGGGATATTTGCGTGTGATATGCGCCGTGCCGAACAGCACGTCCCAGAAGAACAGCAGGTTGCCGAAGTTGCCCTTGTAGTGGCCAATGCCATCTTCGTTGGTGAGCGCATGGTGCGCCTGGTGCGTGGCCGGCGTGGAGATGGTGCGCTCCAGCACCCACATCAGCGGATGCAGCGCGCGGATGCGGTACAGCGGCGCATCCCACGCCCAAGCGCAGTGCGCGCCCAGGATGACCGCCAACTTGATCACCAGGTACGCCGCATAGACTGGGCCGAAACCCAGGTACACCGCCACGCCGCCGATCCACAGGCCCGGCATCATCAGGTAGTAAAAGAAGTTGTTGCGGTAGGTAATGCGCACGCTCATGTAGGCCGCGCTGTGATGCGCGCGGTGCAGCGGCCACAGCAACGGCGTGTGCGAGGCGCGGTGCCAGAGGTACTGCGTGAGGTCATCGCCGATGAGCAGCAGTCCGGCCATCGCCCACCATGGCAGGTTGGCCCAGGCGTCGTGCTGCGTCGGCATGAGCCAGCTGCACAACGCGTTGCTGCCCAGCAGTGCGATAGGCTGGGTGATGGCGATCAGGCTGACGAACATCAGCACTTCAAGCCAGGCGTCGTTGGCTGTCGCGTTGCCGCGCACGGTGGCTTGATACCGCCGGGTGACGAACTCCATGGCGGCAAAGCCTAGGATGCAGGCGCCAATTAAGAGGTACTGCAATTGCGAGCTCATATGGGACGTCTCCTGCCGCTCTCATGTTTTGAATTGTGGAACGGTCTAAGGGGTGTCGCCATATTGCGTCCAATGCATAATATTCATCGTCTTGATGCATGGAGAGCAATGCCGTGAATCTGCGCCGCCTGAATCACGTTGTCGCCCTTGCCGACACTCTGCACTTCGCCCGCGCCGCCGCAGCCGCCCACCTGAGCCAGCCGGCCTTCAGCCGCAGCATCCAGGCCATCGAGAACGACCTGGGTATCCGCCTGTTCGACCGCGACGTTGGTGATGTCCGCCCCACCCGTGCCGGGGAATTCGTCATTGAGCGGGCGCGCAAGCTGCTGTTCGAGGCGCGTTGCCTGCAGCGCGACGTGGATCTTTACCGCGACAGCCAGCTCGGCGACACGGCCTTCGGCGTCGGGCCGCTGCTAACGGCCACCCTGATGCCACGCGCGCTTGTGGCGTTGCGCCGCCAGCACCCGCAGGTGGCGCTGCGCATGGAGGTCGGCAACTGGGCGCAGTTGCTGGAGAGCTTGCGTACCGAAAGCATCGAGTTCTTTGCCGCCGATGTCCGTGACATGCCTGGGGATGCCGCGCTGGACATCCAGTTGATCGGGGGGCAGCAGGCCGGCCTGTATGTGCGGGCAGGACATCCGCTGGCCGGGCGCGAGCACATGCTGCAGGACGTCTGGGCGTACGGTCTCGCCGCACCGAAGTTGCTGAGCCCCTCAAAGGTGGAGCTCGCCGCCCTGCTGGGCCTGCCTGCGGGCCAGGAGGCCGCCATTGCGCTCGAGTGCGACAACTACGGCCTGCTCAAGACGGTCGCGCTCACCACGGATACTGTTCTGGGTGCGACGAACGCGGCGGTACGGGGGGAGCTGGAATCCGGCGCGCTTGTCCGGCTTGTCGTACATGGCTGGCAGTCGCCGCCGTCAAGCACGGGCATCGTGTGTTTGCGAGGGAGAACCTCGTCGCCGGCAGCCAAGGCAACCGTAGCAGCGATTGTGCGGGCAGCGGCCGAGATCAACGTCTAGGCGCCTTGTCGCACTCGACGCATCGTCCGGTGCGGATTACCGGCCTGTCCATATGACGACTGTTTCGAAGTGATCGACCAGACGCCGGAGTCTGCTTGTGGCCCTTAGCCGACCTCGCTAATTTCCCAAATGTCCGCTTTGCCCTCGCAAGCAGAATCAGGCAGCCGACCGACATGGGCCAGATTCGGACATCGCAGCACAATGGGCATCTTGATCAACTCGAAAAACCGCTGCAGCAGGTCGCGACGACCACGATAGCAGTCGGGGCTCGCTCTGGCCGGCAACCTCGATCATGCGAACGTTAGGGACCGAGCGGCGTGAGGGCGCTGCGCAGTGGCGCGCTGGAAATCTGCATCAAACCCGCAAATGGCTGACCCAGCTCCAGGACCAGGTAGATCGCCCCGGCGGCCGACAGTGCAAAAACGAACAGCGAGCCGAAAACGGTTGCGCTGGGCTTGGCAAACAGGCCGAAGCTTCCAAAGATGATGGTGAGCCAGAAAATCAGCACCACCAGGAACGGCATAGGGATCGAGTTGTTCGTCTGTGCGAACAGCAACAGGCGGGTTTGCGCAATGTCGGTGGCGATCTGTATGGCCCTGGCTTGCAGGGAGCGCTGGGAATCGTTCTGCGGCGAAAGCTCCTGAAGCTTCGCAAAGAATGCTTCGCTTACGGCGCTGGCCTCGAAGGGGTTCGCCTTGGCAACCTCGGAACTTTTCTCGCGCCACATTCGATCGGCTAAAACAACGATGGCGCGCCGCAACAGATTGCGTTCGTCATTCGCCTCCGGTCCGTACTGCGCCAGCAGATTGTCGAGCAGGACAACATTACTCGTCATCTGCGTGACTTGAGTGCTCTGCGTGTCGTAGGAGCCCTTCGCCGAGGCGATCAGCAGACCGAGGACAAGCGCGGCTATCGTCCCGATGAGGCCCGTGCCCAGCCTGACCACATCCTTGTCATCCGTGCTCAAGTGATGCCCAGGAAGGAACATACCGAGCAGGGCACCGCCTGAGATGCATAGAAACGTGATGCACGATAGCGCGATTGCATTCATGATTCACCACTGTGTTGCGAGGCGTGTCGTGACTTAGCGCTGTGTCGCCTTCGCCGCGGAGGCAACTGCGGGTCCCTTGGCGATCAATGTGCGTCGGTCGTGAATCAAGCTCTCCAGCCGGTGGGCTGCCACGTTCAATGTGGCATCATCCACCGCGCTCTCGTCTCCAGCAGCGGATTTGGCGAGCTCCGCCTTTAGAATGCGGTCGATTTCGTCTTCGATATCCGAAAGTTCAGCCTCTGTATCGACTTTCCGAATCCGGCGCGCCAGGGCGTAGAGAGAATCGAGCGGGCCTTCGGCTGCGCGGCTGCCGAGGCCCAGGAATTTCCACGCCGCCGCAAGCATGGTGGCAGCGCCACCCAGTACCATCGGCGTCAAATAGATCCAGTTGCCGTACTCATCCATGAAGCTTTGCGTGGTGCTGTTGTAGACGGCTGCGGCGCCAGGGTGCAGCGGAAGGTAGGCATCCTGGTCGGTGCTGGGCGCGGTGATCTGCGCGAAAATCGGCTGCTCACGCAGAAGATTCCTGCGCGCGCTCATGATCGCCTCCGTGAGGTCGGTTACCAGATCAGTGCCAAGCTTCTTTTGCGCAACCAGATATAGCGAGGTCCTCAGAGTCGTCAGGTCATCTTCCGGGACCGGCGGCGATCCCCGCAGTGTGCCCTTCGGGACGTCGAAGCTTTCAAAAGCGCGCTCATTCTCTGCAATTGCCCCCGCGGACTCGATTGGGATCAGTACCGGGGTCTTTTTACGGTCAAGCTGAAAAAATCCGCGAACGAGCGAGAGGTATTTTTCGGCGAGCGGGATCACGACAAGCAGGGCGCTGACTTGCTTTGACTGAATGGCTTGCCGGACATCCGTCAAAGCAAGGTTCTTGAAGACAACTTTTGCGCCCGCCAGATCGTATCCCTTGGTCAACACATCGACAATTTTGGCGTTCACTGCTCCGCCGACCACGCCGACCGTGCGTCCCTTCAGGTTGGCAATGCTGTCGATGGACGATCCCGGCGGCGCGATGATCAGTACGACCATATGGCTGACGACGACGACGGCTTGCGCCTGCGACAAGTCGCCAACATCGCCGCGAACCACAGCGAGATCGACCTTGCCCGCGGAGAAAGCGGCAGCGGCCTCAAGCGCGGTGCCGCTGTCGATGACCTTGAGCCGGACCGGCGCGTTCGCTGAAACGAACTCGCCTGCCATCGCTGACATTGCCTTGGCCGCCTCGCCGTCGACCGAACCGACCGCCACAGTCAGCGTTACCGGGCGGCTGTAGTACCGATAGGCAAGGAGACCCGCGCCTGCCGCAAAGGCGACGACGCCGACGAGCAGGAAAAAGCGAAGCCACAGCGGCAATTTCATCGACATCATGCTCGCCACCTGTGTGGGTTCGCCACGTCCCTGCCGCTGTATTTCTGCACACCTGCGATGCCCGCAAACGTCCGCGGCCAGAATAGCTGCCAGCCGCCGCTCTACGTGCTCGCTGCTACGGCAGATGAGGACGTTGATCTATATCAAGCTCACCCACCGCTGAAGGTCTACGGGAAACGGCCGGCAAATCGGGCTGTTTGCGCGCCCTATGCGGCGGCTCATTCCCTCTCCTCGATCAGGGGTGATCATCATGCAATCCTCTTGGCCTAACGAGCCCAGTCGTCGCCTGGTTCTAGGCGCACTCGCAGCAGTGCCCGCATTCTCCGTGCCACTCGTTGCCGGTGCCCAGACACAAACAACGCCCGCGCAAGCACCGCTTCCCGCAGCCGGTTTTTCATTCGCTGCGGTCGGCGATACCCGACCGATGATGTACCTCCCGTTGAAAGAGGGACAACCGGACCTCAGCAAGTTCTTCGTCGAGATGTTCGGATTGGTCATGCCGGAAAAGGTCGCCGAGGCCGTCGTAGCGAAGGATGTGAAGATGATCTTCGATCCGGTCACAAAGGACCTGGTCAAGGTCGTCATGCCGTTCGCATCCAAGACGGAAGTGATGACCCTGACGGTAGATAAGGGTTGGGTCACTGAGGCATCCGTTGAAGACGTGAAACTGCTTCCCGGAGTGCATCGAACCATGTTCCGGCTTCAGGGCGGCGAATGGGTGACGCGCGAAATTGTCAAGGACGTTCAATCCGGTCGCGCCAAATTCGTGGTCAATAGCGGTGACGCTGTGTGGTGGGGCAATCAGGGCTTGACCGTGAGTGACAGCCCATACTGGAAGCGCGTGAACGAAACAATGTTGAAGAAGCTACCCGCGCCGGATGACGAGATGCGCGCGGCCGGTCTGGATGGGCGCTTTTTCATGAGTGTGGGTAATCATGAGGTGTGGGCCGACCCAAAGATTGAGGGCGTACTTTCGGCTGTGCCGTATCTGAAAAAATTCGGCGTCACGCCGGAAAACCTCATCTACAAATTCGACTTCAAGGGCACCCGCTTCATCTATCTCTGGAGTGGCAAGTACGATTACCGTTCGCCGTCGCTGTGGGACGCTGATCGGCCAAAATATGCCGAGCAGATGACCCAGCTTCAAAAGTGGATGGACGAGGCGAAGGCCAACGGCATTCGGAAGGCGTTTATCGTCTTCCACTATCCCGTGTTTGCGCGGTCAGGCTTAGGCCCGATCCCGGCTCCCGATAACCCGCACAAGGTGATTGCGTCGTATGCCAAGGACATGGAGGTGATCGTGTTGAACGGGCACGTCCACACCACGGAAATCTACGATGTAGATGGGGTAAAGTATCTGATGTTGGGCGGTGGGGGCGCAGAACAAGACCCAATCCTGCCGGGGCGAACCAGCATCAAGGTGCCCGCCGACTATCCGCGGGACCTTTACTGGAAGGGCCAGCCTCCGCAAGAGGAGTACAACTACGTGCTGGTGGACGTTGAACCCGGCCAGAAGACTAAGTTCACCCTCAATCGCTTCCGGCCGTGGTCGGCGGAGCCATTCGGGACTGAGGAACTCTTCACGTGACAGCAAGCGGGCAATAGGCCGGGAGTGAGGTTCTGGCGACAGTACTCCTGATTATTCACGGCTTGGTCGCCGTTGCACTGCTTGGCGCGATTACGCACCAGACCTTGGCGACGTGGGCGACTGTGGGAACGCGCCCCAGTTCGTTTTTCGGCCGCTTTCGCTCCGTGCCATCGGCCCGGTTCGCCGACGCCGTCGTCGTCTTGTATGCCATCTCCATCCTGCTCGGTGGGATCATCTATCTGTATTTTCGCGTCGACATCAGGCCAGAGTTAGAGCGCGCCGGTCATTGGCCAGCCCTGGGCTTCTTCGACCTCAAGGAGCACTTCGCCGCTATCGGTTTTGCGTTGCTACCAGCCTACTGGGTTTGCTGGCGACGGCCGCGTGCCGACGAGCCTGCTCAGACGCGCACGATGCTCACCTCGATCCTCGCCTTTGTCATCTGGTGGGGCTTCCTAACTGGCCACGTCGTAAACAACATCAGGGGTTTCGGCGCATGACGTTATCGGCTGCGTTCCGCCGCTTTGCATTCGCGTTCGGGACGACATTTGGCTTCCTCTACGTGGTTGCACTCGCAAAGGACCTTGCTCTTTTCACCGTTTTCCCGTCGCTCGGCATCGTGCTGGCGGGCACGCATCATTCGCGAGACGTTGCTGACCCTGCGATGGGATTTCTAGCTCCAGCGATGTACTGGTACGGGTGGGCCGCGACGGCCGCGCTCGGGGCACTGATCGTCGCCCTCGTTGCTGCGTCGTTACCCGGACGTTCAGTGCGAAACTTCTGGTCGGGATGGGTGTGGGTAATTCCCATCCTCTCGATGATCGCTTGCGTCTATCTCACCCTGCCTTGGTTTAGGCTCTGACTTGGGTGCTTCCGCACATGGATCATGACCGACCAAGCTCAAAGCGGGCTCTCTGGTCGGAAAACCGCTTCGCGCTCTTCCGGATCAAGCTTCAAGCAGCCCGATCCGGCCGCAAGGCCGCGTAGAGACCGACGAGGGTTCCGATGGCGACCAGGCCTGCCGCCAGCAGCACCTGCAATTCCCCATCATCGGTGGCGCCTGCGGACGACACCAGCCTGGTCACGACGACGAACAGAATGCCCACGGAGGCTGCTGCACCCACACTGAGATAAGCGAGCTCTCGCGTCAGGTTCCGGCCGAGAAGTCCGAGTGCCGTGAAATACATCGCGCAAGCGTTGGGATGAACGAACAAGGCAACGCGCGCGTACGGACCATAGGAGTCGAGAAGGGACTCACATCGGCCCAGTGCCGCTTTTGAGGCAACCCGTTGCAACATCGGTCTGAAAAAGCGAGCCTGTCCGTAACTCAGAACGGCGCCCACGATGATGGCCGCCCACGCCACGATGAAAACGGAGACATCCGCAGGCTTCGGATTGAGCGCCACGGACATCAGGATGAGGGCGGTTCCGGGAAAATAGCCGAAATACGGAAAGACCGACTCCAGGAGCACGCAAGCGAACATGAAGACCGGAAACCATGCCGAACCGGTCGCATCCTGGACGATGGCGTTCAAGTCGAACAGGTTCGTCTTGTACAGGACGAGGTACATGCACATGGCCAATCCGGCCAGCGCGTAGAACGGCAACGCCCCCGACAAAAACCGTCTCATCCAGCCGCCGCGCTTTGTTTCGCGGACAGGGCGGAGACCTTCGATATCGGGACAAGACGACGGAAACGCATGGCTCATGTTTAGGCGAATGAGATTGCCCCTGTCGATAGCAATCCTCGCCCCAGCTGCGCGGGCCATTCGCCGCATTGAAAATGCTCGCTGATCGGGAAGACGCAGTCGATCACAGACCTAGTGTGACCTCAGCCCAGTGCATCGCGGTGCTGCCGCCCAGAAACTCGATCACGCGGGGCTCGATGGTCTCCGGCCGATCGTGGCCAATGACAGCGGTCGCTGCGATCATGTCGCAACGCTCGTTGTAGACGACCGACACCAGCGTTTTGCCGGGAGCGCCACGTGAGTTGAGCGTGTAGGCGCGGCTGCGACCGTTCATCGACGCAATCCTGATGGGATGGCCGGAACCGCGTGGAGAGACTTCGCCCAGGAGAACGGTATCGCCCATGCGATCGAGATCCTCGTCATCGGCGACGCCCGTCGTGCAATTGCAAAAACCTATCTTGGCACGCAGGTACAGCGTCACCTCGACACCGCAGTCGGAAGCCCTGCAGCGGAACGCCTTTCCCTTGCCCCATTGGTCGATCGAGAAGGGCCACGTCACCTCCTGCCACACCGGCGTGGCGGAATTCGCGGCGGCATGCCGTGGCACATGGAGCCACAAGAGCGATGCCGCCAGCGCGCTTCCCAGCGAGATTGCTGCGACGGCGATGGCGGCTGCCCTTCTCATCATTTCACCGTTCTCGTTCCGGGTCAGTTGCTGGCGAGATATTGCTTCGCCGCCGCGACCTCGGGGCGTTCCGAATCGGCACTGGCCGTCAGCGTTACGAGCTGCTGACAGTTCTGTCGTGCCGCTTCCCTGTCACCAAGGGCTTCGGCCGCCTTGGCCGCTCCCGCGAACGCGTGCAAGCGGTTCGGCTCCTTCGCCTTGGTTGCCTCGAATGCAGCAAGCGCCTCCTTGGCCATGCCGCGATCGAGCAGCATGAAGCCGTAAAGTTCGCGTGCCGGCGCCAGCGGTCCGGGCGTGATCACGTGCTTTTCCGTCTTGTCCTCGGCATCCGCCGCGGCACTCATCGCATTGAGCGCCTCGTCATACTTGCCCTCGGCGTAAAGCACCCAGGCGACGGCGACCTGACGCTGGATGTCGACGATTCCGGACCAATAACTGTCCTTGGCGTCCTGCAGCTTGTCGCGCAATTCTGCCAGCTTCTGGATGTCGGCCTTGGCGGCCTCCGGTTTGCCGGAGCGCGCCGCGCCGAGGGCCCGGGCGAAATGCGTTACCGCCATCGCAAAGTTGAGGTTGCTCGGCCTGACCGGCAGCTGCGAGGCCCCCTCCCAATCGCCACGGTCGATCGCATAACGCGCCGGCGAAGCCGCCAGCGCGTAGTCTGCCGCCGCGACCGTCGCCTTGAAGTCGGTCTCCTTGATCATGTCGTCGATGACGGCACGCGCCTGCTTGTCCTGGCCGAGCTGCAGGTAAGCATAGACCATGTAGTCCTGCGCATGCAGGTAGTTGCCGACCGACTTTTCGGCCATCGCGGCTTTCACGGAAGCGGTGTTGGAGTCGATCGATTCCTTCCAATAGCCGACGCGCGTGTAGATGTGGGAGGGCATGTGCTGGGCGTGCGGCGCGGCCGGTGCGATCTTGGCGTAACGATTGGCGGCATCGAGCCCTTTCTGCGCCAGCGCCGGGTAGTCGTAGAGATGGATCAGATAATGCGTCACGCCCGGATGCATCGGCAGCCGCCTGGAGATCGGCTCGAGAATCGCCGCGCCTTTAATTTGCTGCGCATAGGTCTTGTCGTTCAGATCCGCCGAGGTATTGAGCGTAATGGCGTAGGCGATCTGGGCTTCGTCGTCGTCTGGATATTTTGCCGCGACGCGCGCCTGCGCGTCACGCAGCATGCGCATCCGCTGGACGTGAGGAATCTTGTCGTAGTCGGCATACATCACCATCAGCGCATCGATGTAGTCGCGTTCGCGCTCGGTCGCGGCGCCGATCTCCTTGGCCTTCATGATCGCGGCGAGGCCTGGCGCGAGGTTCGGCTTTGGAATCGCATTGTGCGGATTGTCCATGTAGGTGAGCGCAATGCCCCAATAGGCCATGCTGCATGTCGGGTCAGCCTTGATGGCTTCTTCGAAGATCTCCTTGGCGTTGGCGTACCAGTAGGAATGCTGATAGCGCATCCCGCGATCGAAACGACGCTGGGCCACATCGTTGCAAGAGGTCTGGAAATGAACGCTGCCGAGCTGCTGATCTACATCGTCTTGCGCGACCAGAGCCTGTGGTCCTGATAGGCCGAAACCGGCTACGATGACGAGGAACAGGGACTTCCGCATGGATCCCTCCCTTTGCCTGATACGCAATGAATTGGTCTTGATACCCCCCTCACTATATGACGTTCGCGGCTTTTGAACAGCGAAGTGAATCGCGGCAGCGCAACTGACCCAGCGGCGCCTCGAAGTTGGCGAAACCAATCCGAAGCCAGAGCCGTCGGAGTTCGATCCTTACGCGCGCATCATTCTGGCCTCGGATCGCGTCGCTACGCGATCGACAGAATCTCGATCTCTTGCGCGCCTGAACCCACGACATCGCCGACCGCCTTCCCGATCAGCGACTTCGCGACCGGCGCCACGAACGAGATCGTTCCGGCCTTTGGATCCGCTTCGTCCTCGCCGACGATGCGATAGGTCTGCACGCGGCCGTCGGTGCGGCTGAAGGTCACGGTGCTGCCGAAGGCGACGACATCGGTCGACGCCGGATCGGGAATGACCTGCGCCGTGCGCAGCCGTTCGGTCAGATAACGAGCGTCGCGCAAGGGCACCGCCGACTGTCGGCGCTTTTCGTTGACATCCTCGATGGCTTGCGCGGCTTCATAGGCCTCGCGCGCCTCGCGAAGCTGCGCCTGCAGCGCCTGCAAGCCGGCTTCCGTCACGAGGTTTGGATGCGGCGAGATCGGGCGATCCGGCAGCAGCGTCTCGGACGCAGTTTCGGCGCTTTCTTCCTTGGTAAAGGCGACGCTCAATTCAGAATCCTGTCGAACTGTTTCGGACACCCGCTCGCGCCTCGCCCCACAACGGGGAATCGCGCCGAACAGCAGCCGGTGATTGTCCCGGACTATATCTCAAGTTCGACGAAACGGCGCAGCTTGAAGACCAGGTCCGGTACGGCCTGGCGGAACCGCGTCGCGTTCTGGAACGTGGTCGAGAACGGCGCGAAGGTGATCATCGCATTCCAGTGCTTGTAACCGTAGACCGTGACGGAGGCGCCGGTCGCCGGAAAATTCTCCAGCTTGCGCAGCTCGCCAAGCACCAGATCGGCAATCGCCTCGGCAGGAAGCAACTTCTTGCCATCAGGCGTCGTCGTGATTTTCGCCGGCCGCTCGACCGGCTTCGCGGCAGCCGGCACGGCATCGGGCGCAGCGTCGGGTTCGGCCGGTGCAGGATCGGGGGTGGACGGCTCGATCAGGTCGAACCCGTTCGTCGGCGCTGTCGGCGGAACCTCGGTGAGCGGCGGCGGAGCACTGCTGTCTGCGCGCTTGTTGCCTCCCAGGATGCTGCTGATCATGGCCACAAGGCCAGCATCCTTCACGTCGTCGCTCATTTCTCCCCCCGGGCTTCGGCCTACTCTAGCACCGCTCTCGCGGACCGCCACTGGGGATGTATGGCCGGATTCCGCTTGGTTAAGGCGCTACGACAAGGCGTCACACCAAGGCCGTCACACGATGGCACCGGCGGCCCGACGTCCGATCACGTCGCCCGCCGTGAGACCCATCACCGCTTATCGAACGGAATGTACCGCTGGTACTGCCTGGGCACAGAGTTGCGGTAGCGCGCGGGCACGGTGCCGCTGTCGACCGAATGATCGATTTCCTGCTGCCGCGTCATCTTCTTCTTCGCCGGCTTCTTCGATGCGCTCTTCTTGGAGTCGGCCGGCTGGCTGGAGGTGTCGCTGGTCGCGGCCGGCGTTGTCGTCGTCGCTGCCGGCGCAGTGGTTGTCGCGGCAGGCGCTGCGGTTCCACCGGCGGCCGGCGCATTCTGGGCCAGCGCGAGCGGTATTTGCATGAAAAGCGCCAGCGCTGCTGTCGCAGCCAGCAAATATGACCTTTGCATTAGAACCTCCAAAATACCTGATCCGAATGAGACAAGCCTGGTTCTCCGGGATCGACGCGCGCAAGTCTGCTCACGATAGGCCCGGACCCCCACCGCGAACTGTGGCGTAGATCACATTGCTGGCCGCCAGCTGCGTCATGATGTGCCATGTCGCGAACGCACGGCATTCCGCCGACACCAAGATAGGCATGACATGCCTCAGACGAGCCCAGCTCGCTGACGTACCCGTCCACCCGCTCTCGAAGGAGATTGAAATGCGTCGCATCATCCTCACTCTCGCATCGTTCGCCGCCCTGGTCGCCGTAGCATCCCCGGCCGCCCAGGCACATCCTGCAAACGATCGATATTGCCTGCAGGGACGCATGTGGGGCTATCCCGGCAACTGCCAGTTCGCGAGCTATCAGCAGTGCCTCGCCACCGCCTCCGGCACGTCGGCCTCTTGTGGCATCAATCCGCGCTACGCGTTCTCGCAGCAGCGTGCCTACTGACGACGTCGCGGCGGGCGCGCAGGACGCGCCCCCCGCCACACTTATTGCGTGAAGACGATCCGCTTCGCCGACAGTCCGGCGAACTCACTTGCGCGAAGCCGCTCGTGCGCGCCGATGACGAGAATGTTATCCGTCATCGCACAGGGAAAAATTTGCAAAGCGCGGCCGCAGCTTGCTCGTAACGCTCCCTCCCGGAACAACATCGATGTCGCGCAGTGTGTGAAGCAGATCGCTTGTGGCACCCAATCGCCTGATCTAGCGTGACATGCATATTCTGTTGCGAACAACTTTAGCTTTATTCGTTGCACGTCGTGACTTTTCAGGGAGGTGTTTTCAATGAGCAGCCGCCACAGCATTGTTCCGCGCGGTCTGAACGCAACGCGTTCGCCGCTTTCCCAGGGCCGCTTCGGACGCATGTTCCGCAAGCTCACGCCGGCGAAATTCGGTCCGAACGACGCCGACAATGTCGCGAACCTTTCGGCGCTGGCCGACAAGATGGTCGCCGACTTCGATGGTCCGAAGGACGGGCCGGACGCGGAGGAGAGCGGCATTCCCGCGCTCTACACCTATTTCGGCCAGTTCATCGACCACGACATCACCTTCGATCCGGTCAGCTCGCTGACCAAGCAGCAGGATCCCGACGGGCTCGTCGACTTCCGCACGCCGTCGCTCGATCTGGACAATCTCTACGGCCGTGGTCCGAACGATCAGCCCTACATGTATGACGGCATCAAGTTCCGGCTCGGCGAGAAGCTGACCGGCGCGGGCGTACCCGATGCCAGCGACCTGCCGCGCTTCAAGGGCCGCGCCCTGATCGGCGACCCCCGCAACGACGAGAACAGCATCGTCTCGCAGTTCCAGGCCTTGATGCTGCGCTTTCACAACCGCATGGTCGACGACAACGACAGCCTGTCGTTCGAGGACGTGCAGCAGCGCGTCCGATTCCATTATCAATACGTCGTGCTGAACGACTTCCTGCCGCGCATCGTTCACGCCAGCGTGCTGGACGAGCTGAGGACCGCAGGCCAGTACGACCGCAGCAAGCTCGCCCACTACCACTGGAAGACTTACCCGTTCATGCCGGTCGAGTTCTCGGTTGCGGCCTACCGTCTCGGCCATTCCATGATCCGCCCCGGCTATCGGCTGAACGATGCGGACAACATGCTGCTGCAGATCTTCCCCGACCCCAACAATCCCGACAAAAACGCGCTGACCGGCTTCCGCGCCATGGGCCCGGGACGCGCCATGGATTGGGGCCGCTTCATCGATCTGGACACGCGTCCCTACGGCGTCGAGGACGACGACACCAACCCCGACAACAAGAAGCGGCTGCAGTTCGCCTATCGCATCGACGCCTCGCTGGTCGATCCGCTGCGCAAGCTGCCGCCGGAGGTCGCATCCAATCCGTCGTCGCTGGCGCTGCGCAATCTCGAGCGCAGCTGGCGGCTCGGCCTGCCCTCAGGCCAGGCCGTCGCCAAGGCGATGAACCTGACGCCGCTGACGGATGATCAGATCATCGTCGGCAAGGCCGTCGACGAACCCGGCGCGGGCGATCCGCAAACTGGGATCGCAACCATCGCGAACGGCGTGTTTGCCGGCAATTGCCCGCTCTGGACCTACATCCTTGCCGAGGCGCGGCAATTCCAGACCGCGGTGACGATCCCGGCCACCGGCGCGCCGGCGACCGGAATCAACACGCCGCAGCTCGGCCCCGTCGGCGGTCGCATCGTCGCCGAGGTCTTCCTCGGCATGATGTTCGGCGACCATTCCTCCGTGCTGTCGCTCGACCCGCAATGGACGCCGGTGACCGGCTCCAGCTTCGCGCTGAAGGACCTCGTCGCCTATGCGCTCGGCCAGGGCGATCCGCTGCACTGAGGCCTGATGAGATGAGACCCGTTCTTTGTGCTGCGTGACAAGGCGTGGATGGCCGGGACAGGCCCGGCCATGACGCTGTGGAGACGGTCTAATGCGCGGCCCCGAGACCGCTCTCCTCCAGCCGCGCCGCAAACCATAGCGACAGCGGCTGATCGACCAGGCCGCTGACATAGACTTCCGAAATCGTCACATGCTGCCTGTCCAGCACCAGCAGCACGCCGATCCAGTACGCGAACCACACATGCGCGTCGGTCAGCGCCATCAGCTTGTGCTGGTCGTGCTCGAGCGAGGTGTGATTGCTCGCCTTGCGGATCTCGACGGCGAGCAGATTGTTCGGGATCTCGCGCTGATGCACGACGACATCGGGGTAGATCGATTTTCCCAGATGATCGTCGGTGGAGACGATCGTGCCGTGCGGCAGATGCAGCGTGCGCTCGCCGAGGCGGTCGTAGTTGCAATCGACTGACCAGCCCGAGAATTGCCGCTCCAGATAGACGGCAAAGCGGTGCGTCACCGCCCGCTCGCCGACGTCCTTCTCGAACAAGAATCCTTCGTGAGCGTAGAAGTCCCGGAGCGCCGCGATCACCTTGTTCAGCTCGGTCTGCATCTTGCCCCCCGGCCCTCGGCGCTCCCTGGTGCTGTGCCCTACATCTGGACTTCGATCAGCCGCGGCCCGGGCTCGGCGACGGCTTCGGCCAGAGCCTTGTTGAACTCTTCGGCATTGGTGACGGCGCGGCCGGGGACGCCCATGCCCTTCGCCAGCGCGACGAAGTCCAGCGTCGGACGGTCGAGGCGCAGCATGTCGTTGGCACGCTGGCCGGGCTCGCCGGCGCCGACATTGTCGAACTCGCCGCGCAGGATCTGGTAGATGCGGTTGGCGAACACGATGGTGACGATGTTGAGGTTCTCGCGGGCCTGCGTCCACAGCGACTGGATCGTGTACATCGCGCTGCCGTCGCCGACCATGGTGATCACCTTGCGGTCCGGACATGCGATCGCGGCGCCGATCGAAAGCGGCGTGGAGAAGCCGATCGAGCCGCCCATGTTCTGGAGCCAGTCGTGCGGAGCGGCCGCCGCCGTCGGCGGGAAGAAGCCGCGGCCGGTGGTCAGGGATTCGTCGACCATGATCGCGTTCTCGGGGATGGCGCATGCGATCGCCTGCGCGATCGAGGCGAAGGTCAGCGCGCCGGTCGGCTTCACCAGCTCAGCCAGGGCCTGCGGCTTGACGTCCTTCGCGCTCGCCTTCACCGCGCCGGCCAGTGCTTCGAGCGCCGCGACCGAATTCTCGCCCCAGGAGGTCATGCGATGCACCTCGCAGCCCTCGGGCTTGAGCATGCTCGGCTTGTTCGGATAGGCGAAGAACGCCACCGGATCATCGGACTCGATCAGCACGATGTGCCGGAACTTCGCCAGCATCGGCAGCGCGTTCTCGATCACGTAATGAATGCGGTCGATCGAATAGCGGCCGCGGCCGCGCGCCATCTTGGGACGGAAGGTCGGGCCCATCACCGTGCAGCCGGTCTTGCCGGCGATACGCTCGGCCAGCGCCAGGCCCTGTTCGCTCAGCGCGCTGCCGGTCATCAGCAGCAGCGTACCCTCGCCATCGCCGTGCAGGATCTTCGCGGCCCGCTCGACCGCCTGCGGCGAATAGCTGGCGCGCTGCTGCTCGGCCGGTACCTCGGCGATGCCATCGGCCTCGTTCCAGGCGGTGTCGGCGGGCAGGATCAGGGTCGCGATCTGTGGCGGTGCGCTCTTGGCGGCGGCGATCGCCGCGGCGCCGTCAGCTGCAACCGATTTGGAGTCCGGCGAGGTGCGGACCCAGGACGACATCGGCCGGGCCAGGCCCTCGATGTCGGAGGTCAGCGGCGCGTTGTAGTCGATGTGGTAGACCGCATGCTGGCCGACGATGTTGACGATGCCGGAATTCGCCTTCTTGGCGTTGTGCAGATTGGCCAGGCCATTGGCCAGGCCAGGGCCGAGATGGAGCAGCGTCGAAGCCGGCGTGCCCTTCATGCGGAAATAGCCGTCAGCGGCGCCGGTCACCACGCCTTCGAACAGGCCGAGCACGCAGCGCATGCCCGGCACGCGGTCGAGCGCCGCGACAAAATGCATCTCGGAGGTGCCTGGGTTGGTGAAGCAGACATCCACCCCACCCTTGACCATCGTCCGCACCAGGCTTTCCGCACCGTTCATCCCAAAGCTCCCTGCAACCGGCAATATTCAAATGTCCGCTCGATCAATCATTGTTCGCCGCCTCCGTCAAAGCAATAGCCGGCATCGCCGGCCTGCCCCGCGCGACGATCCGCTTGTTTGGCTAATGCTTTCAGGCAAATTAGCGTGGTTGCCGGTTTGGCAACGCCAGACGTTAAGGATGATCTCCCTCACGGGCCCGTGGCTTGCGAAATGCCCGCAAATATGGCCTGTGACTTCAGTTGAATCCGATTTTTTTACTGGGGGAAACAATGATCCGATTTTTTGCCGCGCCGATTGCCGCCATCGCATTGCTGTCGGCCACCGCCGGCGGCGCATTCGCCGAGGGGTTCGACTCGCGCGAGATCATGGGCTTCGGCCCGAGCTTCTTCCGCGGCGGCTCTAGCCCGATCCCCCGCACCACCATCATGTACAACGGCAATTACGCCCCCGGCACGATCGTGGTGAACACGAGCGAGCGCCGCCTGTATCTGGTGCTCCAGAACGGCCAGGCGCTGCGCTACGGCATCGGCGTCGGCCGCGACGGCTTCCGCTGGGGCGGAGTGCACAGGATCACCGCCAAGAAGGAATGGCCGGACTGGACGCCGCCGTCGCAGATGCTGGCCCGCCGGCCCGACCTGCCGCGCCACATGAAGGGCGGCATCGAGAATCCGCTCGGCGCGCGCGCGATGTATCTGGGCTCGACGCTCTACCGCATCCACGGCTCCAACGAGCCGGAGACGATCGGCCAGGCCGTGTCCTCGGGCTGCTTCCGCATGACCAACGAGGACGTCAGCGATCTCTACAGCCGCGTCTCGGTCGGCACCAAGGTGGTCGTGCTCAACAACTAGCCGTCGGCGAACTGCGGGAACCCGCAGGGCGCGTGAATATGCGGTCTTGTGCGTCGCTGCCGAATACGGCAGCGTCGGGTCGTAATGAGCGCATTGGCCCCGCCTTCGTCAGGCTTTCGCATCGCCCTGCTGGCGCTCGCCACTTTCGCGTTCGCCCCTGACACCGCTACCATCGCCGTCGCGGGCGAATTGCCCGCGATCGCCTCGCGCCAGCGCGCCGAGAAGAAGAGCTTCACCGACGGCGAGATCGTCGAAGGCTTTCTGAAGACGGCGTTCGGCGCCGAATACCACCTCGCCGGCCGCGTCGACCGCATCCGGAAATTCGACGGGCCGGTGCGCGTCTACGCCGAGAGCGAGCGCGCCGACCGCAAGACGCAGCTCGCCAAGGTCGTGGCCGACATCGGCAGGCGCGTGCAGCATCTCGACATCGCCATGATCGACACCAGCGAAGCCGCGAACGTGCGGGTGAAGCTGGTTCGCGACCGCGACCTGTTTCGGACGATTTCCAGCTTCTACGGCGCGGAGAAGGCGCGCGAGATCCGCACCTCGCTCGATCCGCAATGCCTGTCCGGCTTCCGCAAGAACGACAATTTCGAGATCGAGCATTCCGACGTCATCCTCACCGTCGACAACGGCGATTTCACCTTCCTCGATTGCGCCTATGAGGAACTGCTGCAATCGCTCGGCCCTATCAACGACACCGCGAGCGTGCCGTGGACCATGTTCAACGACAATGTGTCGATGGGCTATTTCGACGTCTACGACCAGTACATCCTCAACCTGCTCTACGATCCCCGCATCAAACCCGGCATGACCGTGCAGGAGGTCAGGGCGGTGCTGCCCCAGGTGCTCGCCGATGTGCGCGCCTGGGTGAAGCGCGTGAATGATTTGAAGGAGTGAGGCGCGTCTTACCCTCCCCTGGAGGGGGAGGGTCGGCTCGCGGCGCGTCAGCGACGTGAGACGGGGTGGGGTGAAAGTCTCTCCACCGAAGCGCTGCCCGTGTGGAGAGATCACCCCACCCCGCTCGCGCTACGCGCGATCGACCCTCCCCCTCCAGGGGAGGGTAAGCGGAACGCCTCCTCCGCCTCTACTGCACGAGATCAGCAACCGTGGCCGCAGCCTTCAGGCCCGTGCCGGTGAGGACCACAACCGTGGTCTCGTTCGCCTTGATAGATCCCGCCGCGGAGAGTTTTTCCAATGCAGCAGCCGCGCTGGCGCTGGTCGGTTCGGCAAACAATCCCTGCCGCGCAAGACGCCGCAACGCGGCGACGATCTCGTCCTCGGTCAGCGCAACGGTGCCGCCGCCGCTCTCGCGCAAGCTCCCGATGATCTCGCGCAGGCGCAGCGGATTCTTGATGGCGGTGCCTTCGGCGACGGTCTTGTTCACCTCGCGGGCGACCGGCGTGTCGACACCCGCCTTGAAGCTTGCATCGATCGGCGAGCAGTTTAGCGGCTGCGCCGCGAACAGGCGCGGCAGCTTCGCGATCTGCCCGGCTTTCAACAGCTCGCGGAAACCGAAGGCGCAACCGAGCAGGCTGCTGCCGGCGCCAACGGGAACGATGATATTGTCGGGCGCGCGAAAACCGAGGTCTTCCCAGATTTCATAGGCGAGCGACTTGGTGCCTTCGAGGAAGAACGGCTGCCAATTGTGGCTGGCATAAAAGGTCTGGCTCGACTGGCGGATGGCCTCGGCCTCCGACTCCTCGCGCGGCCCCTCGACGAGTTGAACCGCGGCGCCATAGGCGCGCACCTGCGCGATCTTGGCCGGCGACGTCGAGGCTGGCGCCAGGATCTTCACGCGCGTGCCGCCGGCGGCACCTAATCCCGCCATCGACGAGCCGCCATTGCCCGAGGAGTCCTCCAGGATCGCGTCGACGCCGATTTGCCGCAGGAATGACAGCATCACCGAAGAGCCCCTATCCTTGAAGCTGCCGGTCGGGTTGAACCATTCGAGCTTGAAGAACGGACGCAAATCGCCCCAGTCCTGCTGGACCAGCGGCGTGCAGCCTTCGCCGAGCGTGATCGGCTTCTTGATCTCGACCGGCAGCGCCGCCCGGTAGCGCCAGAGCGAGCGCGTGGCGCCGTCGATGTCCGCGCGCGATATGCCTGGTCCCGGCGTCACCAGCAGCGGCGTCCGCTCGTCCGAGCACCAGCGCGGCTGGTCCAGCGGATAGAGCCGTCCGTTACGGGGGTCGATGTAGCTGGCGGTGGGCATGGCAGTCTCCAGGCGAGAGGCGATCTATACGATTTGTCCGATTATGTGGGTCTGGTCCAGTCCACGGCACCGCGGTGGCGCAACCGCCGCGCCGCCCTCTTGGAAACATAAAAAATATAACTAGTTCAAATCCTTAGACCTATCGCGCGGATCGAATAGCAAGGTTCGGCCGGGGCGAAGGAGCGGCATCCAGGCGAGCCGGACCTGCCCGTCGGTGACGGGAATTTGGCCAGGGTCGCCTGCCCGGCGGGGAACCATTAACTTGTCTGTCGTCGCCAGCCGCTACAATATGTTGGATTGAGCTCGCGTCGCCGGTGTTCGGCACCGGCAACGCAAGTGAGCCAGGCCCGTCCGAGCGGCGGGCCGTCGGCTTTTTGGGAGCCTGGACATGAGCCGCGCGAACCGTACCGATCACATCCGCCTGACCTCCCATCCGGAGCCGGGCAAAAAGGCCGCGTTTCCGATTCACTGGGGCGCAGCCGACGCACGCACCCGGGGGCCGATCATCGGCACGGTATCGCGCGCTGGGGATCGCAACGTGATCGGCAGCCATGGCGGCTCCTACGCCATGTACCGGGCGCTCGCGGTGTCCGCCGGCGCGCTCGATCCGATCCGCCGGCCCGACCTCACCAACACCTTTCCGGCCGCGACCATCGGGCCGTTCGAGCAATGGCGCGATCCCGACAAGATCGTCGCGCTCGATCCCTGGGGGCATCTCGTCGCGGAGAATTTCGGCAAGGACATCGCCGAGGGCGTCGACATCAGGCCGAGCATCGCGGTGACGCGCGCGCGGCTCGACCTGCCGGAGATCCGCGAGGCGCTCGCCGCAAAACGGCTGCGCGCCGACGGCGAGGTCGTGCACGCCAATGGCAGCGTGTCGGTGGTGAAAATCGCGATCGATCCGGTCTGGTACCTGCCGGGCCTTGCGACGCGCTTCGGCACCGGCGAGACCGAGCTGCGGCGCACGCTGTTCGAGCAGACCGCCGGCATGTTCCCCGAGTTGGTCACCCGGCCGGACATGAAGGTATTCCTGCCGCCGATCGGCGGCACCACCGTCTACATGTTCGGCGATGTGACAAAACTTCCGGACCACCGCACCAAGATCACCTGCCGCGTGCATGACGAGTGCAACGGCTCCGACGTGTTCGGCTCCGACATCTGCACCTGCCGCCCCTATCTCATCCACGGCATCGAGGAATCCGCGCGCGGCGCGCAGGAGGGCGGGCTCGGGCTCGTCATCTACAACCGCAAGGAAGGCCGCGCGCTCGGCGAGGTCACCAAATTCCTGGTCTACAATGCGCGCAAGCGCCAGGAGGACGGCGACGCGGCGGCCGCCTATTTCGAGCGCACCGAATGCGTCGCCGGCGTCCAGGACGCGCGCTTCCAGCAATTGATGCCGGATACGATCCACTGGCTCGGCCTGAAGCGCATCGACCGTTTCCTGTCGATGAGCGACATGAAGCATGACGCGCTGACCTCGCAGGGCATCGACATCGTCGAGCGCGTGCCGATCCCGCCGGAGCTGATCCCGGCCGACGCCTATGTCGAGATCGCCGCGAAAAAGGCTGCCGGCTATTACTCGACCGACATCGCGCCGGAGAAGGACGTGAACGGCGTGGTCGGGCGCTCGCTGGAAAAGTACTGATCGCGCGATGGCGGAGGCTTTGGAACAACAGGCCCGCTCCCTGCTCAGCGCAGGAGCGGTTCGCGCGCGTGCCGCAAAAATGCTCGAGATCGGCCTCGCCGGCGGGCTCCGGCACTTCACGATCGACCTCGACCGCATGGACGGCGTCGCGGAGGCCGTGATCGCGGTCACGCGCAAGGCCTATCCGACGCTGGAGATTCCCTTCCATGCCCGCTGGCGGCATTTCGTGCTCGGCGGCGTCGATCGCTGGGCGAGGCTTGCCAACGTCGCATCGTGGCCGGATCGCGCGGCACGTGCGCGCGCCGAGTTCGACCTCGCCATTGTCAGCGTGCTGCTCGACGCAGGTGCGGGAGCCACGTGGCGCTATCGCGACGCTGTGACCGGCGAAAGTATCGGCCGATCGGAGGGGCTTGCCATCGCAAGCCTCGACATGTTTGCAGGCGGCCTGTTCTCCGGCGATGCGCGTGCGCCGTTCAGGGCCGATGCAGACGTGCTGGCGAAACTACCGCTCGCCTCCCTCACCTCCGCCTTTCAGGCGAGCGATGCCAATCCGCTGCTCGGTCTCGACGGACGCACTGATCTGCTGCGACGTCTGGGCAAGCTGGTTGCCGAGCGCGCGGACATCTTCGGCCTGCACGATACGCCGCGGCCAGGCGGCCTGTTCGATCACATCGCGGCACAGGCCGTGGGGGGCGCGGTCGCCGCGCCCGCCATCCTGTCCGCAGTGCTGAACCAGCTTGGACCGATCTGGCCGTCACGGCTCGAGCTCGCCGGGATTCCGCTCGGCGATTGCTGGCGTCATCCGGCGATCGGGGCGGACGACGGAACGGCAGGCCTCGTACCCCTGCACAAGCTGTCGCAATGGCTGAGCTATTCGCTGATCGAACCGCTGCAGCGCGCCGGCTTTGACGTCACCGACATCGACGGCCTCACCGGCCTCGCCGAATACCGCAATGGCGGCCTGTTCGTCGATCACGAGGTGCTGCGCCTGCGCGACGCCGCCGATGCCGAGCGCGCGCATGCGGTGGATTCCCTGCTCGTCGTAGAATGGCGCGCGCTCACCGTCGCGCTGCTCGACCGGCTTGCGGGCAGCATCCGCGCCAGGCTCGGCCGCACGCCCGAGACCTTGCCCCTCGCGAGCATTCTCGAAGGTGGCAGCTGGGCCGCCGGCCGCGCCATCGCCTTCGCGCGCCGGCCGGACGGCGCGCCGCCGCTCAAGGTGATCAGCGACGGCACGGTTTTCTAAACCCTCTCCCCCTGTGGGAGAGGGTGGCTTCGCGAAAGCGAAGCCGGGTGAGGGGTTGTCTCCGCGAGGGCATCTCTCATTGGAGTTCGTGGAGAGAGACCCCTCATCCGGCGCCGTAGCCGATGCGGGGCATCGGCGTTCTTAAGAACGGCGGCCCAAGGGCCGCCTATGCCACCTTCTCCCACAGGGGGAGAAGGGAAGAAGCAACGGCCCGTCGCGTTTCACCCAAGTGCATTTCGTTAGGAGCGTTTCATGGAAGGCGTCACGATCGTCGATCATCCGCTGGTGCAGCACAAGCTGACGCTGGTGCGGGACAAGTCCATCTCGACCAAGTCCTTCCGCGAGCTGATCAAGGAGATCGGCATGCTGCTGTGCTACGAGATCACGCGGGATCTGCCGCTCGCCGATACCGTCATCGAGACGCCGCTGGCGACGATGCATTCGGCCAAGATCGCCGGCAAGAAGCTGGTATTCGTGCCGATGCTGCGCGCCGGCACGACCTTCGTCGACGGCATGATGGATCTGGTGCCGACCGCGCGCGTCGCCCATATCGGCCTCTACCGCGAGCCGCACAGTTTTGCCGCGGTCGAGTATTTCTTCAAATCGCCGTCCGACCTCAGCGAGCGCCTCGCGATCGTGGTGACCCCGGTGGTCGCGACCGCCAACACGGCCGTCGCCGCAATCGACCGGCTGAAGGAGCGCGGCGCCAGGGACATCCGTCTCGCCTGCCTGATCGCGGCCCCTGAAGGGCTCGAACGGCTGCGCGGACTGCATCCCGACGTTCCGATCTGGACGGCTGCAGTGGACGAAGGTCTCGACGAGAACGGCTTTATCCTGCCGGGCCTCGGCGATGCCGGCGACCGCGCTTACGGGACGCGGTAGGCGCGGAGCTCTTTTTTTGACGCGTTTTCTTCACGCGAACCGGTCGCCACTTCGCTCGAAAACGCTCTAGATCTTCCCGCTGCCGCAAATCAGCTTGAGCGACTGCCATTCCTTGTCCGTCAGCAGCGGCGGGCCGCTGGCGGGACGATCTTCCTTCGTCATGCGTGCGAGGCGGTCTTCGGTGAGCGGGTGGCTCGCCAGGATCGTGGTGAGGCCGGAGCCGCCTTCCTTGCCGGTGATGCGGAACATCAGTTCGGCCGCGGGTTTCGGCGAGCGGCCGAGCTTGTGCATGATCTCGATCGCAAACGTATCCGCGGCGGTCTCGGCCTCGCGCGAATAGGAGGCTTCGACCACGCTGCGCGAGGCGAAGATCACGGCGCTCGAGCCGGTGACGTCGCCGAACAACAGGCCGATCAGGAACGATGTGCCGCCGTTGTAGATCAGCCCGCGCATGTTGTCGTAATGCTTGAGATGGCCGAGCTCATGGGCAAGGATGCCGGCGAGTTCGTCGGGGTTTTCGGCCTTGTCGACCAGGCCCCTCAGCACGTACACCTTGCCGCCGGGCAGCGCGAATGCATTCGGCACCGAGGTCGGCAGTACACCGGCCGTCATGGAATCGTCGTCGAGGCCGGCGGCATCGCGCAGACGATTGACCAGTTTTGTGAACGCGGCTTTGCCCGCGGGGTCTTCGCACGCCTTGCGGCCGAAGATGGTTTTCACCTGGACTTCGGAGGCGTCGCCAATGCGCCGTTCGATCGGCTTGGGCACCAGCGGCGCTAGCCGGTCGGCAGCGAGCGGCACACCGAACAGCACGACGCAAACGATGGAGACGGCGGCGGCCACCGACCAGCCGACGATCTTTGCGACACCGCGGCGCGACGTCTGGTGCTCGTCGAGACGCATGCAGCGGGCGGTCACGTCGGCGGCGAGCGCGGCGTCGCGAATTTCAAGCCGCGCCAGCGGCGGCGCGGATGTCGAGGCCAGGCGCAAAATCCCGGCCGGACTGTCGGCGCGGCGAATGTCGGCATAGGTCCAGCGAACCGGCGCTCCGCCCTCCTCGACGATGTCGAGCGCGTCACCGAGCGCCAGCGACACCTCCCGCCTGCGGCTCGACACGCCGTCGAAGAATATCGTCGGCTTGGCGGACTGCGCCGGAACCTCGGTGGACAACTCACTCACAGATCAGAATCCCGCGACATCGAGCCCATCGGCAAAGCCTTCGCCGAGCGCGCTGGCAAGCTCACCGCTGCCGCGTACATCCGCCGCGGCCCCGATGTTGTGCACCTCGACGGTTTCCAGCACCTTGGCCCAGAGATCGCGCTGCAGATAGACCCGCATGACGATGTTGATCGCTAGCGCCACGGCGAAATAGCCGATCACCATCATGACCAGCATCGGGATGCTCTTGCCGGCATTTCCGGGGCCGAAGACCTGATCAGCCGGAACGCCACTTAGCTGGACGACGAGTAAGGCGCCACCGCCCATATAGGCGGCGAAAACGGTCGAAAGCAGCATCCACCAGCCGATCACTTTCCAGTACAGGCCGTAGAACGCGTTGTGCGGCAACTCCGAGGACAGGCTGACACCGCCGATGCGGATGCCGTCGAGCCACCAGCGCCATTCACGCGCCTTGAACTCGGCATAGAAGAACGGGGCGAGCGGGAAGATCACGAGTGCGATCGGGCTCAAGAGCCACAGCCACCAGCCGCGCTTGAAGAAGGTCCAGCCGTCGCCTTCGAAGTCGCCGGAGAGATCGCCGTAATGGGTGTGCCGCATCTTGTAGCGTTCGAGCGACGCCTCGCGCCAGGGCAGCGCCAGGCCGAGGGTGAGGAACACCAGCAGGCCCCACGCCATGGCCCGGAACGAATAGGCCCAGCCCGAGCCGTCCATCCAGAACCGGACGCCGCGCCAGACCGTGCGCGTCAGGCGATAGCGCCGCGCGCGAAAAATCGCGAACTGTCCGAAGGCGTAGAAGCTGATGAACAGCGGCGTCGAGGCAAAGCCCTGCCAGCGCTCGAACTCGATGCCGATGAGAAAATAAGCGAGGTAGATCGGCACCAGGATCGCGAGCGCGAACAGGAAGCCGACCAGCAGCTCCTTGGCCCGGCCGGTGTATTCGGCCGCATCGCCGTCGACCGCGGTGTTCGTCCACAAATGACGGCGGATGTCGGTGACCAGCCAGAACCGGTAGAAGCCGAAGGTGACGAGCTCAAGCATGGCACCCTTGGTGACCAATTTGCGGAACTCGGAGCGGTTGCCGGTGAAGTCGACCCGCGTGGGCGGCAGCGGCGGGGGTAAGGGTTCGGAGCCGATGGGGGCCCATTGCATGTCGTTCACGGCGGCAACCTCGGGGTGCGGACCTGATACGGTCAAACTATAGATCAGAGATTTGGTCGATCCCCAAGATGGCTGGGTTCGATTTACCTCGATTTCTCGCATGATTCCGCAGGCGCGGGGGTGCGGGAGATCACGTTGACACATCTGCGTGACGGTTGCTGATCCGTAGCCCGATGACAGGCTCCGCGTCATCCGGGACAGCGCCAATGGCGGCCCGAATCCCGGATTTCGCTCCGCTCCATCCGGGCTACGCATCTAGCCACCTCTCGCAAAGGTTGGATGTGGCAAAAGTCTCCCTTGCTCCGACGCAGACAACCGGCTGTAATTGCAAATCAAATACCGCAGCGCAGAATTCAACGAGAACGCGCGGTTCATGTCAGGGAGAGCGGTCATGCATGGGACCATCGAGAGCGCGGCGAAGCTCGACGAGCTACGCGCGCGCGCCACGTCACTGCCGCTGGAGCAGTTCGATCCGGGCGATCCCGAGTTGTTCAGGACCGATACGTTCTGGCCGTATTTCGATCGGCTGCGCCGCGAAGATCCCGTGCACTATTGCAAGGACTCGATGTTCGGGCCGTACTGGTCGGTGACGCGCTACAACGACATCATGGAGATCGAGACCAACCATTCGGTGTTCTCCTCGGCCTCCGCGCTCGGCGGCATCACCATCCGCGACATCGACCCGGACCTGCGCCGCGAGAGTTTCATCTCGATGGATCCGCCGCGCCACGCGGCGCAGCGCAAGACCGTGGCGCCGATGTTCACACCGACGCATCTGGACAATCTCGCGCTCAGCATCCGCGAGCGCTCCGCCGAGTGCCTCGACAATCTGCCCGTGGGCCAGGTGTTCGACTGGGTCGATCGTGTCTCGATCGAGCTCACCACGCAGATGCTCGCGGTGCTGTTCGACTTTCCCTGGGAGGACCGCCGCAAGCTGACGCGCTGGTCCGATATCGCGACCACCATTCCCGGCCCCGACGGCCTCGTCGCCACCGAAGACGAACGGCAGGCCGAGCTGACCGAATGTGCGGGCTATTTCGCGCGGCTGTGGAAGGAGCGCATCGAGCAGCCGCCGAAGAGTGACCTGCTCTCGATGATGGCGCATGGTGCCGCGACGCGCGACATGGATGCAAAAAACTTCCTCGGCAATCTCATCCTTTTGATCGTCGGCGGCAACGACACCACCCGCAACACGATGTCGGGATCGATCTACGCGCTGAGCCAGCATCCGGAGCAGTATCGCAAGCTGCGCGAGAACCCCGGCCTGCTCGACAGTTTCGTGCCGGAGGTGATCCGCTGGCAGACGCCGCTGGCGCATATGCGGCGCACCGCGCTTGCCGACTTCGAGTTCCGCGGCAAGCAGATCAAGCAAGGTGACAAGGTCGTGATGTGGTACGTCTCGGGCAACCGCGACGAGGAAGCGATCGAAAAGCCCTACGATTTCATCATCGACCGCGCCCGCCCGCGTACGCACCTCTCTTTCGGCTTCGGCATTCACCGTTGCGTCGGCTTGCGGCTTGCCGAACTTCAGCTCAAGATTATCTGGGAAGAGATCCTCAAGCGCTTCGACCATATCGACGTGGTCGGCGAACCCAAACGGGTCTATTCGAGTTTCGTAAAGGGACTTGAAACCTTGCCGGTGAAGATCACGGCGTGAGATCACTCCCTCTCCCCGCTTGCGGGGAGAAAGAGAAACACTGGAGCTACTACCATGAACATCCAGACTCCGGTCAAAACCGACAACGCCGAACGCATGCGCAGGGCCCGCGAGGAGGCCTATGCGACGCCGCTGGCGCAATTCCACCCCGGCGCACCCAGGCTGTTCCAGGACGACACCTTGTGGCCGTGGTTCGAGCGGCTGCGCAAGGAAGAGCCGGTGCACTACTGCACCAATGCGCCGATCGAGCCGTACTGGTCGGTGGTGAAGTACAACGACATCATGCATGTCGACACCAGTCACGGCATCTTCTCCTCGGACTCGACGCTCGGCGGCATCGGGATCCGCGACGTGCCGCAGGGCTATGACTGGCCGAGCTTCATCGCGATGGACCAGCCGCAGCACTCGGCGCAGCGCAAGACGGTGTCGCCGATGTTCACGCCGACGCATCTGGACGAGCTGGCAAAACTGATCCGCCAGCGCTCGCAGACCGTGCTCGACAATCTACCCCGCAACGAGACCTTCAATTTCGTCGAACGCGTCTCGATCGAGCTGACGACGCAGATGCTGGCGACCCTGTTCGACTTCCCCTGGGAAGAACGCCGCAAGCTGACGCGCTGGTCCGATGTCGCGACCGCCCTGCCCAAGAGCGGCATCGTCGCCTCGGCCGAAGAGCGCCGCCGCGAGATGGACGAATGCTACGACTACATGTCCAAGCTCTGGAACGAACGCGTCAACTCCGCGCCGCGCAACGATTTGCTGTCGCTGATGGCACATAATGATGCGACGCGCTTCATGGACCCCGACAATCTCATGGGCAACATCATCCTGCTCATCGTCGGCGGCAACGACACCACGCGCAACACCATGAGCGGCTCGGTGCTGGCGCTGAGCGAGAACCCGGACCAGTTCGACAAGCTGCGCGCCAATCCGGAGCTGATCGACTCCATGGTGCCCGAGGTGATCCGCTGGCAGACGCCGCTGGCGCATATGCGGCGTACCGCGCTTGCCGACACCGAAATCGGCGGCAAGCATATCAAGAAAGGCGACCGCGTCGTGATGTGGTACGTCTCGGGCAACCGCGACGAGGAGATGTTCGAGAAGCCAAACGACTTCATCATCGACCGCCCGCGGCCGCGCACCCACCTCTCCTTCGGCTTCGGCATCCACCGCTGCGTCGGCATGCGCCTCGCCGAGCTGCAGCTGCGGATCGTGTGGGAGGAGATGCTGAAGCGCTTCGACCGCATCGAGGTGGTCGGCGAGCCCAAGCGGATCTATTCGAGCTTCATCAAGGGATATGAGTCGTTGCCGGTGAGGATTCCGGGGTAGGCGTGCTCTAGGGACTACCTTAAGGCAAGCGGCCTCGCCAATCTCTGCTGTCATGCCCCGCGCAGGCGGGGCATCCAGTACGCCGCGGCTCCTCGATTCTAGCCGCGCCGTCTCTGGAATACTGGATTGCTCGCCTTCGCGGGCAATGACACCGAGTGTAGGACGAAGAGTGTGCTCCTAACGCTCGAGGAGCGCGCGGCCGGCTATAAAATTCCGGCATGACAGCTCGCTCAATATGCGAAGGGCCAGCTGCGGGCTTGTGTCCTAAATTCTCCTGAGAATTCAGCACTGGCCCTCAACTCAACTTGATGTCCCACAGGCCTTCCTTGCGGCAGGCCGCGACTTCCTCGCGCAATAGCGTCGTGATGGCGAGCGACGCCGTTGAGCCCGGGCGGTCGATCGGAGAGGCGAAAATGAGTTCGCGCGTCATCGGCTTGGATACGGGCGCGGTCTCCAGCCGTCCGTCGGCGACCTCACCGTGGACCGACGAGGGCGGCAGCAGCGCGAAGCCGAGGCCTTCCTCGACGAGGCTCGTCAGCACGCGGAAGGAATCCGCCTCGAGCTGGACGTTGAGCTTGATCTTGCGCTGGGCGGCGGCGTGCTCGATCAGCGCGCGGAGACCGTGGGAATGACTGGGCAGCACCAGCCGCTGGCGCAGCAGCCAGCCGACATCGACGCTCTTCTTGCGCGCGAGGCCGCAGCCGCGCGGGCCAACCGCGACGATGTTGTCGCGGCCAAGGCTCTCCACGTTGAGATGCAGATCGGCGGAGCGGCCGTAGAGAATGGCCAGATCCATCTCGCCGCGATGCAGCCATTCGACGAGATGGCCGCTGTAGCTCTCGACGATGCGCAGCGAAATGCCGGGAAATTTTTCGACGCAGCGGCGCGCAAAGCGCGCCGACAGCACGCAACTCACGGTCGGAACCAGGCCGAGCACGACCTGGCCGGACGGCGGCCCCTTGGTCGACTGGATGTCGTCGCGGATCTGGTCGATCTGCCGCACGATGCCGGAGGTGCGTGCCAGCAGGAGACGGCCGGCTTCCGTCAGCACCATGCCGCGGCCATTGCGCGTGAACAATTCGGTGCGCAGCTCGTGTTCCAGCAGCTTGATCTGCCTAGAGAGCGCCGGCTGCGCCACGCGCAACGTGTCGGAGGCCTTGGAGAGACTGCCGAGCTCCGCCACGCAACTGAAGGTCCTGAGCTGCCGGAAATCCATGCTTGCCAATCCTCGAAGGCTACTTCATACGCTATAGCAAATGAGCATAGGGGGCTGGCGATGTTTTCACAACGCCAGAGGATCGGCCGGCGTTATCTTGACTGCCGCTAGATACGGGAAACGCCATGAGTGAAGAACACCACACCGAAGATCACGCCGACATCCGCGAAGCCGTCGCGAAGCTGTGCGCGCAGTTTCCCGGCGAGTACTGGCGCAAGCTCGATCGCGAGATGGCCTATCCCAAGGCCTTCGTCGATGCGCTGACGCAGGCCGGCTATCTCTCGGTGCTGATCCCCGAGGAATATGGTGGCGCGGGCCTGAAGCTTTCCGCCGCGGCTGCGATCCTCGAGGAGATCCAGCGCGCTGGCTGCAACGGCGGCGGCTGCCACGCCCAGATGTACACGATGGGTACGGTGCTGCGGCACGGCAACGACGAGCAGAAGGCAAAATATCTGCCGAAGATCGCAAGCGGCGAATTGCGGCTTCAGGCGTTCGGCGTCACCGAGCCGACCAGCGGCACCGACACCTCCTCGCTGAAGACCTTTGCGCGCAAGGAAGGCAACGACAGCTACATCGTCAACGGCCAGAAGATCTGGACCAGCCGGGCCGAGCATTCCGACCTGATGGTGCTGCTGGCGCGCACTACGCCGAAGGAGCAGAGCAAGAAGCGCACCGATGGTCTTTCGGTGTTCATCGTCGACATGCGCGAGGCCAAGAACAACGGCCTCGAGATCCGCCCGATCCGCACCATGATGAACCACGCCACCACCGAAGTGTTCTTTACCGACATGAAGGTGCCGGCGGAGAATCTGATCGGCGAGGAAGGCAAGGGGTTCCGCTACATCCTCTCCGGCATGAATGCCGAGCGCATCCTGATCGCCGCCGAATGCGTCGGCGACGCCAAATGGTTCATCGCCAAGGCCACGAACTACGCCAAGGAGCGCGCGGTGTTCGGCCGGCCGATCGGCCAGAACCAGGGCATTCAGTTTCCGATCGCCAAGGCCTACGCCTCGATGCGCGCGGCCGAGCTGATGGTGAAGGAAGCGACGCGCAAATACGAGGCCGGGCTCGACTGCGGCGCGGAGGCCAACATGGCCAAGATGCTGGCGGCCGATGCGTCGTGGGAAGCGGCAAACGCCTGCATCCAGACCCATGGCGGCTTCGGCTTCGCCGAGGAGTACGACGTCGAGCGCAAATTCCGCGAGACGCGGCTCTACCAGGTGGCGCCGATCTCGACCAACCTCGTGCTGTCCTACGTCGCCGAGCACGTGCTCGGCATGCCCCGCTCGTACTGAGGTCGCGTCATGGGAGCATTGGACGGGATCAGGGTGATTGCGGTCGAGCAGGCGGTCGCGGCGCCGTTCTGCTCGTCGCGGCTGGCAGACGCCGGCGCGGAGGTGATCAAGATCGAGCGGCCCGAAGGCGATTTCGCTCGCGGCTATGACGCGGCGGCCAAGGGCCAGAGCAGCTATTTCGTGTGGCTCAACCGCGGCAAGCAATCGGCGGTGGTCGATCTCGCAATGAAAGAAGGCTGCGCCGAGCTCGAGAAACTGATCGCGAGCGCGGACGTGCTGATCCAGAATCTCAAGCCGGGCTCGATGGACAAGCTCGGCTTTTCGCGCGAACGGCTGCTGAAGGACTATCCGAAGCTGATCTCGTGCACGATCACCGGCTATGGCGACGAAGGCCCCTACGCCCACCGCAAGGCCTATGACCTGCTGATCCAGGCCGAGAGCGGCCTTGCCTCGATCACCGGCAACCCTGATGGAGCCTCGCGAGTCGGCATGTCGATCGTCGACGTCGCGACCGGCGCCACCGCGCATGCGGCGATCCTGGAAGCGCTGATCGCGCGCGGGCGCACCGGCAAGGGCTGTGACATCCGCATCTCCATGTTCGACGTGATGGCCGACTGGTGCACCGTGCCGCTGCTCAATTCCGAAGCCGGCAATCCGCCGAAGCGGATGGGCCTGCGCCATCCCTCGATCGCGCCCTACGGCGTGTTCACCTCGAAGGACGGCAAGGACATCCTGATCTCGATCCAGAGCGAGCGCGAGTGGAAGACGCTCTGCGTCAAGGTGCTAGACCAGCCCGATTTGCCGGCCGATCCGCGCGTCGCCAACATGGTCGAGCGCGTGCGCAACCGCGATTTCACCGACACGACGGTCGCAGATATCTTCGGCAAGATGACGCGCGACGAGCTGTTGAAGCGGCTGTCGGACGCCGACATCGCCTTTGCCGAGGTCAACACCATGGCCGACCTCACCAATCATCCGCATCTGCGCCGCATCGAGGTCGACACGCCGCAGGGACGTGTCAGCTATCCCGCGCCGGCGCCGATCATCGTCGGCGAGACCCGCGCTTACGGCGCTGTGCCCGCCATCGGCGAGCGGCCGGCCAGGAAGTCATAACAAGAGCGAGGCGTCATGACCGAGAAGCTCGACATCGACCACTTGCGGCAATGGATCGGCCGCAGCACCGAGGCCACCGACATCGTCACCGCGCAGCTCGTGAAGGGCCTGCGCGCGACCCTGTTCCAGGAGGTCGGCGAGCCCAAAGCGGGCGATGCCGCGCCGTTCACGGTGCATTGGTGCCTGGCGCAGCCGGTGTTTCCGATGTCGATGCTCGGCCCCGACGGCCATCCGACCCGCGGCGGCTTCCTGCCGCCGGTGCCGTTGCCGCGCCGGATGTGGGCCGGCGGCGAGATCGAATTCCTGCAGCCGCTGCGCGTCGGCGATGAATCGACGCGGACCTCGCGCATCGCCGACGTGCAGGTGAAATCGGGCACGACCGGCACGCTGTGCTTCGTCTCGGTCGAGCACAGCATCTCCTCGCCGCGGGGCATTGCCATCCGCGAGCGGCAGGACATCGTCTATCGCGAGATGACGAGCAGCGCGCCCGCCGGCGCCAAGGCCCCGCCCCCGCCGCCGAAGGCGCAGCACCGCGAGACGCATGTGTCCGATCCCGTGCTGCTGTTTCGTTATTCCGCGCTGACCTTCAACGGTCACCGCATCCATTACGACCGTGACTACGTCACCAAGGTCGAGGGCTATCCGGGCCTGATCTTCCATGGGCCGCTGCAGGCGTCGCTGATCGTGGAGATGGCGGCGAAGCTGCACGACGGCAAGGCACCGAAGAAATTCACCTATCGCGGCGTGCAGCCGCTGTTCGAGGGCACCGAGTTCTCCATCAACGCCAACGAGACCGAGGCGGGAATGGAGCTGTGGACCGCGAATGCGGAGGGACAGCCGACGATGAAGGGCGCGGCGGTGTGGTAGGCACCGCTATTAGACCCTCACCCTGAGGAGCGCGCCCCTTCGCGCGCGTCTCGAAGGGCGAGGCCACCAGCCGGGCCTTCATCCTTCGAGACGCGCGTTCCGCGCTCCTCAGGATGAGGAATTTACAGGGGACGGAAACCATGTCCAAGAACGGCAAGAGCGGCAGCAAGTCCGTCACCGTGAAGCAGGCGACGCTCGATCTGCTGCGCTCGCTGGGCATCGACAGGGTGTTCGGCAACCCCGGTTCGACCGAACTGCCGTTCCTGAGCGACTGGCCTGATGACATCGACTACGTGCTGGCGCTGCAGGAAGCCTCCGCCGTCGGCATGGCCGATGGTTACGCGCAGGCGACGCGCAATGCCGGCTTCGTCAATCTGCATTCGGCGGCCGGCGTCGGCAACGCGCTCGGCAATATCTACACCGCGCACCGCAACCAGACGCCGCTCGTGATCACCGCGGGCCAGCAGGCGCGCTCGATCCTGCCCTTGCAGGCGTTCCTCTATGCCGAGCGCGCCTCGGAATTCCCGCGGCCTTACGTCAAATACAGCGTCGAGCCGGCCCGGCCCGAGGACGTTCCGGCCGCGATCGCGCGGGCCTATTACACCGCGATGCAGCCGCCCTGCGGGCCGACCTTCGTGTCGATCCCGATCGACGACTGGGCGCATGCGACCGCACCGGTCGAGGCGCGCAAGGTCAGCCGCGAGATCGGGCCCGAGCCGGACGCGATGAAGGCGCTCGTCGCCGCGCTCGGCTCAGCAAAACACCCTGCCCTCGTGGTCGGCCCCGGCATCGACCGCGCCGGCGCGGTCGATTTGATGGTGCGCGTGGCCGAGAAAGCCAAGGCCAGCGTCTGGGTCAGCCCGTTCTCCGCGCGCTGCTCGTTCCCCGAGCGTCATCCGCAATTCGCGGGGTTCCTGCACGCCTCGCCGGCGCAGCTGTCCGATGCGCTGCGCGAGCACGATCTCGTCGTCGTCATCGGCGCGCCGGTGTTCACCTTCCATGTCGAAGGCCATGCCGCGATCTTCGATGGCGGCGCGACGATTTTTCAGATCACCGACGATCCGGACGCGGCGGCGGTGACGCCGGTCGGCACCAGCATCATCGCGACCATGAAGCCGGCGCTGAGCCTGCTGCTCGACTTGCTGCCGGAGAGCAAACGCGCGACGCCGAAAGGCCGCACGCTGCCGTCGGCGCCGCAGGCCGCCGACCCGCTGCCGGTCGAATTTTTGCTGCATTCGCTGTCGCAGGCGATGCCGGATGACGCGTCGCTGGTCGAGGAAGTGCCCTCGCACCGACCGGCGATGCAGAAGTTCATGCCGATGCGCGGCCAGGACAGTTTCTACACCATGGCGAGCGGTGGCCTCGGTTACTCCCTGCCCGCGGGGGTCGGCATGGCGCTCGGCAAGCCGAAGCAGCGGACGGTGTGCCTGATCGGCGACGGCTCGGCGATGTATTCGATCCAGGCGCTGTGGACCGCCGCGCAACGAAAACTGCCGCTGACCATCGTCGTCATCAACAATTCCGGCTACGGCGCGATGCGCTCGTTCAGCCAGGTGATGCAGGTGAGGAACGTGCCGGGGCTGGAGCTGCCGGGGATCGATTTCGTCAGGCTCGCCGAGGGCATGGGCTGCCATGCGGTGCGGGTGAGCAAGGCCGCGGAGCTGGGCGAGGCGCTCAAGCGCGGAATGGCGTTCGAGGGGACGAGCCTCGTCGAGGTCGTCGTGGATTCGGCGGTGCCGGTGCTGTACGGGCAGAAGCATTAGGGGGGCGCGTAGCCCGGATGGAGCGAAGCGAAATCCGGGAATCGTGGCACAAGCGAGTCGACCCGGATTACGCTGCGCTCCATCCGGGCTACGAACTACGACTACGACATCACGACGCCAAAAATCCCCCGTCCGCCGCGAGCACGTGGCCAACGACATACGACGACGCGTCGGACGACAGCCACACCACGGCCTCCGCCACTTCCTCCGGGCTCCCCATCCGCCGCAGCGGCAGGCCCGCACTGACGGTTGCGACATCGCCGACGCCGGCGCGCAGCATCATGTCGGTGACGACGCGGCCGGGCGCGATGGCGTTGATGCGGATGCCGCGCGGGGCGTTCTCCATCGCGGCCGAGCGTGTCAGCGAGATCGCCGCCGCCTTCGAGGCCGAGTAGAGCGAGAAGCCGGGATTGGGATTGCGCACGCCGCTGACGGAGGCGTTGACGACGATGCTGCCGCGGCCCTGCGCCAGCATCGCCGGCAGTTGATGGCGCAGGCACAGGAACAGCGCACGGACATTGGTGTCGAACACCGTGTCGTAGATCTCCGTGCCCTGCTCTTCCAGCGGCGCGCGGCGCTCCTGGAATCCGGCATTGTTGAAGGCGACATCGAGCCGGCCGCAGCGCTCGACCGCCGTGCGAACCAGCCGTTCGACGTCATCCTCTTGCGTGATGTCGGTTTGGATCGCGATCGCGTCAGCGCCGAGCTCCCGGCACGCTGCGGCGGTGTCCTTGATTTCGGCCTCCCGCCGTCCCGCGACAACAATCGCCTCCGCACCTTCCGAGGCCATCCGCAGCGCCGTGGCGCGGCCGATGCCGCTGCCGCCGCCCGTGACGAGGCAGACCTTGCCTCTCATCCGCATCCCGGCCGGCACAGTTCCGCTCATGGCTCACTCCAAAACGCTTGCGCGCGACGTTGCGCGCATATAGTTGTATGATACAACTATATGCCGGGAGTCAAGATGGCCGAGCTTGCGCTGATCGACGACATCCGCGCCGCCTCGCGATTGATGGTGCGGGAGCTCGGCTTCATGGATGCGACGGTGGCGGCCTCGGACTATCCGCCCTCGGCGGTGCACACCATTTTGGAGATCGGCATCCGCGGCCCGATGAACTCAGGCGACCTCGGCGATTTCCTGCGGCTGGAGAAATCCAGCGTCAGCCGCCTGGTGCGCAAGCTGGTCGATTGCGGCGAGCTGCGGGAGACGCCTGATGAAGCCGACGCGCGCAGCAAGCTCTTGTCGCTGACGGCGAAGGGCCGGCGCACGCTGGAGGCGCTGCACGCGTTCGGACGCCAGCAGGTGCGCGGCGCGCTGGCCGCGCTGACAGAGGCCGAGCAGCGCACGGTGCGCGAGGGCATGATGCTCTATGCCCGGGCGCTGCGGCAGAGCCGCATGGAGGATGAGGGGGAGTCGGCGGCGTAGCCGTATTCTCAGTGTCATCGCCCGCGAAGGCGGGCGATCCAGTATTCCAGAGACGGCTGTGATTCCTCGACAGGCCGCGGCGTACTGGATGCCCCGTTTCCGCGGGGAATGACAGCGGTGCGGGTGGCACCAGCCTACCCTACTTCCCGAACTCCTCCCGCATCTTGGCCTGGATCTTGGCCATGCCGCCGATCCAGCGGTCGTAATTCTCGGTCTTCTTGCGCATGTAACCGAGCACCTGGGGGTGCGGCAGGATCAGGAACGTCTCCTGCTCGAGGCCGGCGAGCACGTCTTTCGCGACCTGCTCCGGCGTGAGATCGCCGTCGCCGGATTGCGGGCCCTTCGGGATCGAGCGCAGCATGTTGGTGTCGACGCCCTGCGGGCAGAGGATCGACACCTTGATGTTGTGGGCCTTGTGCGAGATCGCGAGGTTTTCGGCAAAGCCGACCGCGGCGTGCTTGGTGGTGGAGTAAGCGGGGCTTCCGACCTGCGACAGCAGACCTGCCGCCGAAATCGTATTGAGAAAATATCCGCCGCCGCGCGCCTTCATGCGGGGAATGAGATACCGCGCCGCATAGACATGGGCCATGACATGGATCGCCCAGCTCCGCTGCCACGGCTCGTCGGAGGCGCCGCCGGCATTGACCGACATCGGATCGAAGCCGCCGCCGATGCCGGCATTGGAGCAGAACAATTCGATCGGGCCGAACTGCCGTTCGGTCTCCTCGATGACGTGGGCGATCTCTTTTTCCTGCGCGACGTCGCATCTGAAGGCCGCGCCATCCACCGTGGCGGCGACGGCTCTTGCATTGGCGGCGTCCATGTCCGCGACGACGACCTTGGCGGCACCCGCCTTGTGGAAGGCCTCGCACAGCGCCTTGCCGATGCCGTTTGCGCCGCCCGTGACGACCACGACCTTGCCGGTCACCTGCATGCGACGTCTCCTCTTTGTCTTGTAGCGCTTCTCTTTTCGGATAGCGCTTCGCTATCTTATACCGCTTCGCTTATTCCGCTTCGCGGATCTTGCTCAGCTCAACACGAGGTCGAGCACCGCGGTATAATGGCACGCCGCGCCGGCCAAGACAAAGCCGTGCCAGATCGCATTCTGGAAGCGCAGCCGCCGCCAGGCATGGAAGATCACGCCAAAGCTGTAGAGCAGGCCGCCCGCAAGGATGAAGCCCAGCACCAGCGCAGGCAGCGCCTTGACCACGGCGTCGTAGACCATCACGCCGCTCCAGCCCATCGCGAGATAGATTCCGACTGCGACGCGGTCGAACCGGCCGGGGTAGAGAAGTTTCAGCACGATACCCAGGATCGCGACGCACCAGACGCCACCGAGCAGCACCAGCGCGAACACACTGTCCCTCACCTCGAGGATGAACGGCGTATAGGTCGCCGCGATCAGCAGATAGATCGCGCAATGGTCGAATCGCCGCAGCAGCCATTTGGCCGGCGAGACCGGCCAGAGATTATAGGTCGCCGACAGCACCAGCATCGAGAGCAGGCCGGCGACATAGATCGAGACCCCGACGATGTTGGTGGCGTCGGCATAAACCGCCGTCAGCACCACCAGGACCGTGGCGGCGACGATGCCGCAGAACACGCCGATCGCGTGGATCACGCCGTCCGCGATCAATTCGGCACGGTCGTAGTTCCAGCCGATCGCGTCGGCCGCGGCGTGGACGGAGGTGGATGCAAGCTGTTTCAGCTGGAAGACGGTCATGGCAATCCGCAAGGCTAAGACAATGCCCTCTTGTAGGGTCTTTCGCGATCGGCGCATCGTTCAAACGGCTGATTTGCCGACAAAGGCGGTGGAAGTATGAAGCTTGATTTTCCCTACGCAATTGCCACTTTTGTGAACGGCTTCACTGTTCCGCCCGCCCCGAGATCAATCACGTTCATATGGCATTCAGTTTCCAGGATATGGTCGAAGAAGCGCGGCTGTCGGCCAGGGCGCTGATCGACTATGGTGAGCACTTCTTCAACCCGACGGTGCGTCTCGGGGTCACCGGCCTGTCACGGGCCGGTAAGACCGTATTCATTACCGCGCTGATCCACGGCCTCACCCGTGGCGGCCGCTTTCCGGTGTTCGAGGCCTATGCCTCGGGCCGGATCGCGCGGGCGCATCTGGCGCCGCAGCCGGACGACGCCGTGCCGCGCTTCGCCTATGAGAACCATTTGCGCGCGCTGCTCGAGGAGCGGCGCTGGCCGAACTCGACCGTCGACATCAGCGAACTCAGGCTCGTCATCGACTATCAGCGCCAGAACGGCGCCGATCGCACATTGACGCTCGACATCGTCGATTATCCCGGCGAGTGGTTGCTCGACCTGCCGCTGCTCCAGAAGAGCTATGAGCAATGGTCAGCCGAAAGCCTCGCGCTGTCGCGCGAGGCGCCGCGCGCGCATCTTGCGGGGGATTGGCACGCGCATCTCGCGACGCTCAAGCCCGAGGCGCGCGAGGACGAGCAGGCGACGCTGACGGCGGCAAAGCTCTTCACCGGCTATTTGCGCGCCTGCCGCGACGAGCGCTTCGCGATGAGCCTGCTGCCGCCCGGCCGCTTCCTGATGCCCGGCAATCTCGCCGACACGCCGGCGCTGACTTTTGCGCCGCTCGACGTGCCTGTGGGCGGCCAGGCACCGGACGGCTCGCTGTGGGCGATGATGGTCCGCCGCTTCGAGGCCTACAAGGACGTCGTGGTGCGGCCGTTCTTCCATGATCATTTTGCCCGGCTCGATCGCCAGATCGTACTGGCCGATGCGCTCGCGGCGTTCAACTCCGGCCCCGAAGCGCTGCACGATCTCGAAGCCGCGCTTGCCGGAATTCTCGACTGCTTCCGCATCGGCCGCAGCACGTTCCTCTCCAGCCTGTTCCGGCCGCGTATCGACCGCATCCTGTTCGCGGCGACCAAGGCGGACCATCTGCATCATTCCAGTCACGACCGGCTCGAGGCGGTGCTGCGCCGCGCCGTCACCCGCGCGGTGGTGCGCGCGGAAGATACCGGCGCGGAGATCGACGTGGTGGCGCTCGCCGCAGTTCGCGCCACGCGCGAGGCCCAGGTCGCGCATGGCCGCGACAAATTGCCGTCGATCCTGGGAACGCCAGCGGCCGGCGAAAGCGCCGGCGGCGAGTTCTTTGACGGCAACACGGAGGTTGCGACCTTTCCGGGTGACCTGCCGCAGGACCCCGAGCCGCTGTTCAACGGCACCGGCGCGTTCCGGGGCCTCGCGACCGAGGCCGCCGAGAAGAGCGATTTTCGCTTCCTGCGCTTCCGTCCGCCAAAGCTCGAACGCGAGGGCAATGACGAGCCGGCGCTGCCACACATCCGCCTCGACCGTGCCCTGCAGTTCCTGATCGGAGACAAGCTGTCATGAACGATCGATCCAAGCCGCGGCGGCCGGCGACGTTCCGGCTCGACGATCCCGGCGTCGTCGTCACCGAAGCCGACGAGACCAGCCGGCTCGGACGCGCCACGATCCAGATCACGCCGGAGCACGATCCGCAGGCATTGCCGGTGCCGATCGAGGCCGCGCTTCCGGCGCGGCGCGGCTTTCCCTGGGGCACGCTGTTCTGGTCCGGGCTCGGCGGGCTGACGCTGCTCGGCACCGGGCTCGGCGTGGTCCGTCTGATCGAGGATCTGTTTGCGCGCAGCGAAACGCTCGGCTTCGTCGGCCTCGCATTCGCCTTCGTCACCGCACTGGCGCTCGCGGTGGTGATCGGGCGCGAGGCCTTCGGGCTGGCGCGCCTTGCAACCATCGAGAAGCTGCATGCGCGCGCCGCCGCGGTCCTTGCCAGCGACGATCGCAAGGAGAGCCGCGTGATCGTGCAGGACCTGCTGAAGATCGCGCACCAGAACCCGCAGCTCGCCCGCGCGCGCGCCACGCTGGAAAGCCACACCGGCGATATCATCGACGGCGCCGACATGATCCGGCTTGCCGAGCGCGAACTGATGTCGCCGCTGGACGCGGAAGCGCGGCGGCTGGTGTCGTCGGCCGCACAAAAGGTCTCGATCGTGACCGCAGTTTCGCCGCGCGCGGCGATCGACGTATTGTTCGTGTTCGTGGCCGCGTTGCGCCTGATCCGTCAGCTCGCTTTTCTCTATGGCGGCCGCCCCGGCGCGCTCGGCATGATCCGCCTGCTCCGCCACGTGATCGCCCATCTCGCCATCACCGGCGGCATGGCCGCGAGCGACAGCCTGGTGCAGCAGATGCTGGGCCATGGGATTGCGGCAAAGCTGTCTCAGCGGCTTGGCGAAGGTGTGCTGAACGGATTGCTGACCGCGCGGCTGGGTCTGGCCGCGATCGACGTGACGCGGCCGCTGCCGTTCGCGGCGCTGCCGCCGCCAAAACTGTCGGACCTCGCGACGGATCTGCTGCGGAAGAAGGACGAGGAGTAGCGGCGCTATCCGCGCCATCGTTCGTGCCATTCGCCGGACCGACCCATGGCGCGCCGTCTGAAAGAGCGAAGCTTAAGCTCGCGGTTCATCGGGAAAGTCGAAGCTGACAATGATAAACCCGACCGCACCAAACACCAACAGCGCCAGGAACAGTGCCGCAACAGCAAAGGACCACACGAAAGGCTCCGAGCAGCTGATGCCACCCAATCGAGCCAACGAGCGGAATATCATCCCTCGCCGGCTGATCTGAGGCAGACCCGGACGGGGTTAAAGGGCAATTGTCCGGTAAAATGACGTTGCTCAGTCAAGCCGCACCTCGCAAGCGAACTATCGAGTTAGCCCTTTCGAGTATTGGAGGATTATGTGCCGCAGTTAATGGCAACTGAGCACAAGGAAGCGGCAATTCAAGTCGCCGCTTTCAAGTCAGCCTCTGGCCGCCCCATCCACGGCGCATCAGCCCGTTAAGAAACTGGTTACCAGTCAATGTCACCATTTGCATATTAGGCCGCCATATGCGGCGCGCATTCTGAGAACGGCTCAATATTTCGACACGCCCGGTTGGCGGTCTCTTTCAGGAGAGGCCCAATGTTTAAGGGCTTAATGGCAGCGCTTGTGGCGCTGATCAGCACACTGCAACTGGATCGATACCTGACCAACGGCCGGTACACCGACGCGGCCATGGATATGCTGCGGCATATCAGGCGCGCGTTTGGATTTTGAGGTGCACTGGACGATTTGAGGCCGGTGATGAAGGGCATCCCATGGACTGATCTCGACGCGGAGGAGCAACGCGCCATTGCGATATTGGGCGCCGGGCTCTCCATCGAGCTGTGCGACCCCGTCGCTCTGCCAAGATTGAGGCGGCTCGGGCTGATCGCAGGGTCTCGTTTGACCGCTGCTGCGCACGAGTTGCGGAGGCGCGTTGTTCTGGAAGAACTCAGTGCGCGGGATTGAGCCGCGTAACCAATTGGCACGCTCGATCCTCGGCTGGTCGGGAGTGCCTTGCCGGGGCTAACAAGGCGTGGGGAGTTTGATGGTGGCAGGTGCAATTGAGCTGATCGTGGAGGGCTACGTTTCCCTCAGGGACCAAGCAGCTCTTGATGAGCTTCGAACACAGCGTCGCAAACTTATCGCAGATCTCGATGCATGTACCGGGATCGACTGCAGGAGTACGATCCGGCAGATCGAGGAAGACATCGTCGTGATTGAGGCCGGGCTGGCGCGGTTGCCGGCCTAGTCGGCCGGATGTTCAGAGATTGCCCGGTGTCGTATCGACAACGGTGCACTCGGTGTGGATCAGGTCCTTCTTGGTCACCCGCACGCTGCCAAGATAATAACCTCGCTCCTGGACGGCTGCCCTGATCTCGTCGCTGACCTTGAGAACTCTCGCTCTGCTCTTGCGCCATTTGTTGGAAGAGTAGAGCGCGGGCATCGGAGAGCCGTTGCTGACGACGAGGAAGTCCCGCTTGCCATTGCGATAGACATCAAACATGTCCTATCCCCGTAGATAATATCAATAAGAGAAAATATGCTTCGTCACGATAGCTCCAGCTTAGTGGCTTAAATGCCTGAGCGGGTGGTAATCTGGGATGGCGGCCTGTGAATGTCGGGAAAAATGCTGGTTGCAGCTAAGCGATCAGCTCAGATTTCTGTTTGTATGTTGTTCTCATGCCACGCCAGGCCGCTTCAACGCGTGGCCTCGTTTGCATTTGGGCCCCCACAAGGGGAGAAGGGAAGAAGGGTGCCTCGTTAGGCGAGCGTACGTTTCTCGAATTCCCCCGCCAGCACCCGCCATTGAAACAGCGGCGAATCCGTTGGCGGCGAGAGTTCCGGCGTCCAGCCGGTGAGCTTCTCAATCACGTAGGTATCCGTCAGAACGCCGCGCCACCGACGTTCGACCTGGCCGAGCTGCTCGCGCTTCGCAGGGATCGATCCCCACACCGGTGCGCGATTGTCCGGCTCTCGCCCGACATAGATGCCCGCATGCCCGCTGATCCGATCCATGCCGGGATCGCGAAAATCCTGGAAGCGGCCGCGTTCGTTGATCTCGACGACGGGCACGCGGCCCCTGAACAGCCAGCGCATCATCGCGTAGGTGCGATAGTCCGTGGTCGCGATCCAGGTCGCGCCGGTCTCGTCGAGCGCAGCCTGCGCACGCGCCGCGATCTGCTCGTAGCCGGCTTCGGCGCCGATCGGATCGATCTTGCCGAGTAGGTTCCAGGGCGCGGCGACGTAGTACAGGAATACGATGACGACGAAGGCGATCCCCGTGACGACCGCCGTGTTGAGCCAGAAGATACTCGAGCGGATCATCCGCGCCGACCAGTGCTCGTGCGACAGCATGACGAGGTTGACCGCAGCGGCGGCAAAGCCGACCGGCCACATGAACATCGGCCAGGTGTCGCCGACCCTGAGCGTCGTCGACTTGAAGAAGAAATAGAGGAACGGCACCAGCACCGCGGTCGACAGCAGGATCGCGACCGGCTCGCGCGTGCGATAGCCGCGCCACGCCGTCATCACGAGGCCTGACAGCACGACCGGCAGCATGACGAAGCCGACCAGCCCGAATTGCAGGCCGATGTAGTCGCCGATGGTGCGCAGCGAGATGCCGTAATTGGCAGTGGCCCGCACGCCCTGGAAACGGAACGAGGCCCAGTCGTGCTGCGCGTTCCAGATCAGCACCGGGGAGAACACGGCGATCGCGATCAGCACCGCGAGATAGGGGTAAGGACTGCGCAGCCAGCGCCAGCGCCAATCCGGCACCAGCAGAAACGCGGCGACCGCCGGCGCGAACATGATCGCGGTGAATTTCGACAGCATCGACAGCCCGGCGAACAGGCCCGCCGCCAGCCACCAGCGTCCGTCGCCGCCCTGCGCGAGCCGCACCAGGGCCCACATCATCGCCACCGCGAACGGGATCATGGCAACGTCCGGCGCGACCTTGGCCATCAGCAGGCCGTAATAGAGCGCAGCCTCCGGCATCAGCACCGCGAACATGATGGCGCGCGCATCATGAGTGAGGCGGCGGACCATGTCGGCGAGCAGCAGCTGCGTCACCAGCATCGCGACGATGCCGCCGAAGCGGACGCCGAGCACGGTGTCGCCGAAGATCGCGGTGCCAAAACGGATGAACCAGGCGATCATGGGGGGATGATCGAGGAAGCTGAGCGCTGCCTCCTTCGACCAGGTCCAGTAATAGGCCTCGTCGGTGCGCAGCTCGATCGCGGAGGCGTAGACGATCCGCAGCAGCGTCATCGCGGCAATGACGAGCACGGCCATAACGAGGGGTCGGCGCGCGGCGCCGGCTGGGGACACGGTCATATCAGGGGCTGTCGTCACGGCCGCGCTTTTCGCCAACCTGGGAGGGGGAGTCAATGCAGGGGGTGGTGCCGCAAACACCGGTGTCGTCCCGGGGCGCGACGAAGTCGCGAGCCCGGGACCCATAGCCACAGGGAGGAGTCGTGGCGCGAACTGGTAACCACGAGTCTTCGTCAAATCCGATCCTGTGGCTATGGATCCCGGATCGGCGCGCCGCTTGTCCGGGACGACAGCGGTGGGTGTGGCGCGCGCCTTTGCCCACCCTACGGTTCGGTAACCTTGCCGCGCATGTGATCAGGCCAGCTGTCCGCCCCTGGAATTAAACGCTACGCTGGCTGTTCTCCTTCATGAACTGATACAAACTGAATCATGGCCACTGCATCCTCACGATTGTCCGAACTGTCCCGCGCGACCAGCATGCGGCAGGTTCGGCTGGTCTGCGGCGTCATCCTGTTCTCCTACGTGGTGAGCCATTTCCTCAACCATGCGCTCGGCAACATCTCGGTCGATGCCATGGAGATCGGGGTCTACTATCACACGGCGTTCTGGCGGTTCCTCCCCATCGCGATCGTGTTCTATACGGCCGCGCTCACGCATATGGGGCTCGGCATCTACGCGCTCTATCAACGCCGCCAGTTCCGCTGGCGGACGATCGAGCCGCTCCAGCTCGTGCTTGGCTTGAGCATCCCCGCCCTCGTCATGGCCCATGTGATCGGCGTCCGGCTCGGCTACACGCTGTACGGGCACCAGAAACTCTATCCGCAGGAACTCTATCTGTTCTTCGTCACCTCGAACCGCATCTGGACCATGACGATCCTGCTGATCATCGCCTGGGTCCATGGCTGCATCGGCATCTATTTCTGGCTGCGCCTGAAACCGTTCTTCGCGCGCGCCGCGCCTTATCTGCTCGCCGCCGCCGTGCTGATCCCGACGCTGTCGCTGCTCGGCGTCTACCAGGGCGGACGCAGTGTCCAGATCGAGGTCGACGACGGCGAATGGCGCACGCACAATCTCACCCGCCGCCAGCTCGGCTCGACCGCGGAAGCCGCGACGCTCGACCGCATCACCGGCGGCCTCACCATCGGCTATGTCGGCCTGCTCGGACTGGCGCTGGCGGCACGCGGCGTGCGCGCCTTGCGCGAGCGGCGCCGCGGCATGATCGCGCTGTCCTACGGCAACGGCAAGACGGTGCGCGTGCCGAAGGGTCTCTCCGTGCTGGAGGCGAGCCTGCGCCACAATGTGCCGCATGCCAGCGTCTGCGGCGGCCGCGCCCGCTGCTCGACCTGCCGCATCCGCATCATCGGCGATCATGCCGCCCTGCCCGTGCCGTCGCAGCGCGAGGCCTTCGTGCTCGCGCGCGTCGGCACCGCCGATCCCTCGATCCGGCTTGCCTGCCAGCTGCGGCCGGACTCCGACCTCTCCTTCTTCCAGCTCTTCACGCCCCACACGCATTCGGCGGACGGACAGGCCTCGACATCAGCCAGAATCGGCCAGGAGCGCTACCTCGTCAGCCTGTTCGTGGACATGCGCGGTTCGACGCAGCTTGCCGAGAAGCGGCTGCCATTCGACACCGTTTTCATCGTCAACCGCTTCCTCGGCGCCGTCTCGCGGGCCGTGATCGAGAATGGCGGCCAGCCGAACCAGTTCGTCGGCGACGGCATGCTGGCGCTGTTCGGGCTGTCAGCCGATCCGGAGACCGCCTGCCGACAAGCGCTGAAGGCTGCCGCCGGCATCGCCACGCATATCGACGAGCTCAACGAGCTCCTGAGCCACGATCTCCGCCAGCCGATCCGCTTCGGCATTGGCATTCACGGCGGCGAGGTGATCATCGGCGATATCGGCTATCGCGATCACATCGTCTTCACCGCGCTCGGCGATGCCGTCAATGTCGCGGCCCGCCTCCAGGACATGACCAAGACGCTGGCCTGCGAAGCGATCGTCTCGGAGGAGGTCCGCCGCACCGCGGGCCTTGCCGACGATGCGCTGCCGCAGCAGGAGGTCGCGATCCGCGGCCGCGACGAGCCCCTGGCCGTGCGCGTCGTTGCGGACACGAGGCAGCTGTCGGCGCTGGTTGACCGAAGCGAGCGCGTCGCGGCCTGATTCTTCACCTCTCCCCGCAAGCGGGGAGAGGTCGGAATGCGCGCGCAGCGCGGATTCCGGGTGAGGGGGAGCCTCCGCGAATCCAACTCTCACCTCGCTCGCGGAGACTCCCCCTCACCCCAACCCTCTCCCCGCAGGCGGGGCGAGGGAGTGCACTGTCACTGCGGCTACAGCTCGGCAATCTCGTTACGAACGTAACACCGGCTTGCTGCAACGCAGCGACATGGGCCTGCTGCGAAAGCACGAATTGACTTCATCTCGATCGTTGCGACAGATGAGCGCGGGATCGCGGTGATGACTGCGGTCCAACGAAAAGCTCCGGGAGGAGACGAGAATGTTCGATCGACGCGACCTGCTCAAAGGAGCGGGCCTTGCCGCTATGGCGGCCACACTGAATTCCACCAGGGCGCTGGCACTCGACACCGTCACGCTTCCCTTCGCCAATGGCGAGCGGCCGCTGGTGAAATATCCGCAGAAGCGGCCGATGATCGGCCTGACCAGCCGGCCGCCGCAGCTCGAGACGCCGTTCGCGATCTTCAACGACGGTCCGATCACGCCGAATAACGCGTTCTTCGTGCGCTATCACCTCTCGGACCTGCCTTACAATCTCGATCCCGACAAGTTCACGCTCGAGGTCAAGGGCAAGGTCGACAAGCCGCTCAAGCTGTCGCTCAAGGACATCAGGAAAATGAAGGCGACCGAGATCGTCGCCGTCAATCAGTGCTCCGGCAACAGCCGCGGCTTCTCCGAGCCGCGTGTCGCCGGTGGCCAGCTCGCCAATGGCGCCATGGGCAATGCGCGCTGGCGCGGCGTGCCGCTGAAGGCCGTGCTGGAGATGGCGGGCGTGCAGAGCGGCGCCAAGCAGGTCACCTTCAACGGCATGGACGGCCCCGTCAGCGACAAGACGCCCGATTTCGTCAAGGCGCTCGATCTCGAGCACGCCACCGACGGCGAGGTGATGCTGGCCTATGGCATGAACGGCGAGGACCTGCCGTTCCTCAACGGCTTTCCGCTGCGCCTGATCGTGCCCGGCTATTACGGCACCTACTGGGTCAAGCACCTCAACGAGATCACCGTCATCGACAATGTCTATGACGGCTTCTGGATGAAGTCGGCCTATCGCATTCCGGACACGCCGAACAATGCGGTCGAACCGGGCACCGCGCCGAAGGCGACGATCCCGATCAACCGCTTCACCATCCGATCCTTCATCACCAGCGTTCCCGATGGCGCCAAGCTGAAGGCCGGCGGCACGACGCTGCGCGGCATCGCCTTCGACGGCGGCAAGGGCATCAAGGACGTCCAGGTTTCCACCGACGGCGGAAAGACCTGGGTCAGCGCCAAGCTCGGCAAGGATCTCGGCAAATACTCATTCCGTGAATGGAAGCTGCCGGTGAAGCTCGCGGCGGGCGCCCACGAGCTCAAGGTGCGCGCCACCGGCAATGGCGGCGAGACCCAGCCGGATGCGCCACGCTGGAACCCGGCGGGTTATCTACGCAACGTCGTCGAAACCGTCCGCGTCACCGTGGCCTGAGGGAGAATGATCATGCAGCGCACCGTTCTCCTCGCCATCTCACTCGCCGTCGCCGCAATGGTCGGTTCGGCCCTTGCAGCGCCGCTCAACTACAAGACGCCCGACGAGGTCGCCGCCTTCAAGCCGGGCCCCAATCTCGAGGTCGTGCAGGGCAATTGCAGCGCCTGCCACTCGGCCGATTACGTCAACACGCAGCCGCCGATGAAGGACAAGAAAGGTTTTTGGCAGGCCGAGGTGACCAAGATGATCAAGGTCTATGGCGCCCCGATCGACGATGCCGATGTCGGCAAGATCGTCGATTATCTGGCCGCGACTTATTGACGGATGGCGCGCGGCGTGCCGATCAATTGACCGCGAAACGGGCAAAATCGGCAAAAACGCTGCGAAGTTGAGCGGAATTCGGCGAAATGCCGATATGGTTTGAGCTACCAAGCCGGCCACATTCCGCGTATCCTGTTAGGACCGAACCGGCCGGTTGGCGGGGACTGGCGGTTCGAGATCTCGGAGGAAGACCCGCGGAGAAGACGTGATGGCTAAAGGTACGGTCAAGTGGTTCAACCCGACGAAGGGTTATGGATTTATCCAGCCTGCGTCGGGCGGCAAGGATGTGTTCGTGCATATCTCGGCAGTGCAGAAAGCCGGTCTGTCGTCCCTGAACGAAGGACAGACGGTGGAATACGAAGAGATCGCAAACCGGGGCAAGACCTCCGCAGAGAACCTCAAAGTATAAGCCCGGCAGCCTTTGCTGCCTCCCGGATCTGTCCGGGAGCCGGGCCAAAAAAATTTTAGAAGACGGCCAGTGCATTCGACGACGGGCGTTGCGATTGCACACGGAGAGCTATTTTCCCGCGAAGACCGCTCGTTCAACGCCACAGCAATGACAATCGCGACGGCCCTTCGTTAGTCCACCGGCAATGGTGCGTCGCGCTTGATCTCTTCCATCACCGCATAGGTTCGCGTCTCGCGCACGCCCGGCATCGACAGCAACGTCTCGCCGAGGAAGCGTCGATAGGCGGTCATGTCCGCAAGCCGCGCCTTCACAAGATAGTCGAAGCCTCCTGCAACCATGTGACACTCCAGCACCTCGGGTGCGAGTTTCACCGCGCGCGCGAACCGCTCGAAATTGTCCGGCGTGGTCTTGTCGAGCAGCACCTCGACGAACACCAGAAGACCCAGGCCGAGCCGGTGCGGATTGAGCCGCGCGCCGTAGCCCTCGACAAAGCCCTCCCGCTGCAACCGCTTCAGCCGCTCGCCGACCGAGGTCGGCGACAGCCCGATGCGCTCGGCGAGCTCGACATTGGCGATGCGCCCGTCCTGCTGCAGAATTGAGAGGATCTTCCGGTCAATTCGATCGAGTTCCATATTTTATGTGGCCAATATAGCAATGATCTTCATTTCCTAAGGCAAAATGACTAATTTGTCTATCGAACTACGGTCTAGCGGGCCTTATCCTGGATTTCAGCCACAGGACACGCCATGCCGAACATCCCGCCGCCCTTCACCGCCCCCTACGCGCCCGATGATGCCGAGATTGCCGCGCGGCTCTTGCCGGCTTCGCATCTCGGCCCGCCGCAGGAGGCGCGGATCGACCGCACCGCGACGCGGCTGATCGAGGCGATCCGCAAGCGCGACGACCGGCTTGGCGGTGTCGAGGACATGCTGCGGGAGTTCGCGCTCTCGACCAAGGAGGGGCTCGCCCTGATGGTGCTAGCCGAGGCGCTGCTCCGCGTGCCCGACGCGCGCACCGCCGACCAGTTCATCGAGGACAAGCTCGGCGAGGGCGACTTCATCCACCACGAGACCAAGTCCACCGCCTTCCTGGTCAACGCCTCGGCCTGGGCGCTCGGCCTCTCGGCGCGGGTGATCCAGCCCGGCGAGACGCCCGACGGCACCATCGGCCGGCTGGTGAAGCGGCTGGGCGCGCCGGCGGTGCGCACCGCCACGCGCCAGGCGATGCGGCTGATGGGCAACCATTTCGTGCTGGGCGAGACCATCGAGCAGGCGCTGGAGCGAGGCCGTCCGCGCTCCGGTCAAAAGACGCGCTACTCCTTCGACATGCTCGGCGAAGGCGCGCGCACCGCGGCGGACGCCAGGCGCTATTTCGACGCCTATGCGAGCGCGATTCTGACCATTGGCAAGGCGGCCGGCAACCATCCCCTGCCCGACCGTCCCGGCATCTCGGTCAAGCTGTCGGCGCTGCATCCGCGCTTCGAGGCGATCAGCCGCGCGCGCGTGATGGCCGAGCTGGTGCCGCAGCTGCTCGATCTGGCGCAGCGCGCCAAGGCCCATGATCTGAACTTCACCGTCGATGCCGAGGAAGCCGACCGGCTGGAGCTGTCGCTCGACGTGATCGCGGCGACGCTCGCCGACCCCTCGCTCAGCGGCTGGGACGGCTTTGGGCTGGCGATCCAGGCCTATCAGAAGCGCGCGAGCGCCGTGATCGACTATGTCGACGCGCTGGCGCGCGCGCATGACCGCCAGCTGATGGTGCGGCTGGTCAAGGGCGCCTATTGGGACACCGAGATCAAGCGCGCGCAGGAGCGCGGGCTGGACGGCTATCCCGTGTTCACGCGCAAGGCGATGACGGATCTGAACTACGTCGCCTGCGCTTCGAAGCTTTTGAGTCTGCGGCCGCGCATCTTCCCGCAATTCGCCACCCACAACGCGCTGACGGTCGCGACCGTGCTGGAGCTTGCGCAAGATGGTGGCGGCTTCGAATTCCAGCGCCTGCACGGCATGGGCGAGGCGCTTTATGAACAGCTCGCCAAGGATCACCCCGACATCGCTTATCGTACCTATGCCCCGGTCGGCAGCCACCGCGACCTGCTCGCCTATCTGGTGCGGCGGCTGCTGGAGAACGGCGCCAACTCGTCGTTCGTGGCGCAGGCGGCCGACTATCGCGTGCCGGTTGTGGCGCTGTTGCAGCGTCCGGCCGATGCCATCGTCCGGCCGCAAGCGGCGGCCCATCCCAGAATTCCGCTGCCGGGCGATCTGTTCGCGCCGGAGCGGCGCAATTCGCGCGGCGTCGAATTCGGCGCGCGCGCGGCCCTCGACCGGTTGCTGGCAGACGTGAAGGCCGAGGCAGCCGACCTCAAGCCCATAGCCGACGCAACGCCGGACCGAGCCAATGCGGCGGTGACTGCTGCGCGCGCCGGCTTTGCCGCCTGGAGCCGGACGCCGGCGGCTACGCGCGCGGCCGCACTGGAGCAGGCCGCGCATCTTCTGGAGAGCCGGAGCGCCCATTTCATCGCGCTGCTGCAAGCCGAGGGCGGCAAGACGCTGGACGATGCGCTATCGGAGCTGCGCGAGGCCGCCGACTTCTGCCGCTATTATGCCGCGCAGGGTCGAAAGCTGTTCGGCGTTGATGCCGCCATGCCGGGCCCGACCGGCGAGAGCAATGCGCTCGCCATGCGCGGGCGCGGCGCCTTCGTCGCGATCTCGCCGTGGAATTTTCCGCTGGCGATCTTCCTAGGCCAGGTCACGGCGGCGCTGATGGCCGGCAACAGCGTCGTCGCAAAACCGGCCGAGCAGACGCCGCGCATCGCCCGCGAGGCCGTAGCCCTGCTCCACGAGGCCGGCATTCCCAAGAGCGCGCTGCATCTCGTCACCGGCGACGGCCGCATCGGCGCCGTGCTGACCGCGCATGCCGACATCGCCGGCGTCGTCTTCACCGGCTCGACCGAGGTCGCGCGCCTGATCAACCGGACGCTCGCCGCCAAGGACGGGCCCATCGTGCCTCTGATCGCGGAGACCGGCGGCATCAACGCCATGATCGCGGATGCGACCGCGCTGCCCGAGCAGGTCGCCGACGACGTCGTGACCTCGGCCTTCCGCTCCGCCGGCCAGCGCTGCTCGGCGCTGCGGCTGCTGTTCGTGCAGGAGGATGTTGCCGACCGCATGATCGAGATGATCGCGGGCGCTGCTCGCGAACTCAGGATTGGTGATCCCGCAGATGTCGCGACCCATGTCGGTCCGGTGATCGACGCCGAGGCCAAGCAGCGCCTCGATGCGCATATCGCGCGGATGAAGAGCGAGGCGCGGCTGCACTTTGCCGGCACTGCGCCCGAGGGCTGCTTCGTCGCCCCGCACATTTTCGAGCTCAAGGACGCCGGCCAGCTCACCGAGGAGGTGTTCGGACCGATCCTGCACGTCGTGCGCTATCGCGCGGAAAACCTCGACCGCGTCCTGCAGGCGATCGAGCGCAGCGGCTATGGACTCACGCTCGGCATTCACTCCCGGATCGACGACACCATCGAGGCGATCATCGATCGCGTGCAGGTCGGCAACATCTATGTCAACCGCAACATGATCGGCGCCGTGGTCGGCGTGCAGCCATTCGGCGGCAACGGGCTGTCCGGAACCGGCCCGAAAGCGGGCGGCCCGCATTATCTCGCACGCTTTGCGACCGAGCAGACCGTGACGATCAACACCGCGGCAGCCGGCGGCAATGCCGCGCTGCTTGCGGGGGAGGAGTGAGGCCCTGCGCCTGGCGCCGTTGCATCCCGCTGAAACATCGGTCTAATGCTGCCATGACTTGATCTGCGCCAATTCCAGCGCGCGGGAAACAACAAGAGCGAGGGAGCTACGCCGCGATGGAAAAGGGCATTTTTGCAGGGCTCAAGGTTCTGGACTGCGCGAGCTTCATCGCAGCGCCCGCGGCCGCGACCGTGCTGTCGGATTTCGGCGCCGACGTCATCAAGATCGAGCCGCCCGGCGCCGGCGACCCCTACCGCAATCTGCCCAACATTCCGGGCTATCCGAGCAGCGAGCACAATTTCGCCTGGCTGCTGGAGGCCCGCAACAAGAAGAGCATCGCGCTCGACCTCTCTAAGCCGGAGGCGCAGGCCGTGCTCTACAAGCTGGTCGAAGAGGCCGACGTCTTCATCACCAACATGCCGCCGCCGGTGCGCGCCAAGCTCGGCATCACCTATGACCACCTCGCCCATCTCAACGACCGGCTGATCTACGCCTCGTTCACCGGCTATGGCGAGAAGGGCGAAGAGGCCAACAAGCCCGGCTTCGACAGCAACGCCTATTGGGCGCGCTCCGGCCTGATGGACCTCGTCCGCGCCGACACCCACACGACGCCGGCCCGCTCGGTCGCCGGCATGGGCGACCATCCCTGCGCCATGGCGTTCTATGGCGCCATCGTCACCGCGCTGTATCAGCGCGAGAAGACCGGCAAGGGCTCGCATGTCGCCTCCAATCTGATGGCGAACGGGGTGTGGGCCGCGGGCACGCTGGCGCAGGCCAAGCTCTGCGGCGCCAGGTTCGCCGAGCGGCGGCCGCGCGAGCGCGCGCTGAATGCGGTCGCCAACCACTACCAGTGCAAGGACGGCCGCTGGCTGATCCTGTCGCTGCTGAGCGAGGAGAAGCAGTTTCCGACGCTCGCCAAATGCCTGGGACGCGAAGACCTGATCACCGATCCGCGCTTTGCCACCAAGGCTGACCGCCACGCCCGCTCGGTCGAGCTGATCAAGATTTTTGACGAGACGTTTGCCACCAGGGATCTCGCCGAGTGGCGCAGGATCCTCGACGGCAACGGACTGGTGTTCGGCATCGTCGGCATTCTCGACGACATCCCCAACGACAAGCAGATGCTCGACAACGAGGTGCTGGTGCCGTTCGAGAACGACACCATGCTCACCATCTCCAGCCCGATCTGGATCGACGGCGCCAAGAAGGTCCAGCCGCGCAAGCCGCCGGCCGTCGGCGAGCACAGTGACGAGATTTTGCGCGGGGCGGGATACGACGAGAAGGCAATCAAGCAGCTGCGGTCGTCAGGCGCGGTGGGGTAGGGCGGCGCCACAAACTCCCCTGTCGTCCCGGGGCGCGCAAGGCGCGAGCCCGGGACCCATAACCACAGGGAGTGGTTGTGACACGAGCTGCCAACTCCGAGTCTTCGCCAAACACCTTCCTGTGGTTATGGGTCCCGGATCTGCGCTCCGCTTCGCCGCGCTTGTCCGGGACGACGTTGGGGAGGTAGCTCGTCGTCACAGACGACGTCATTGCGAGCGCAGCGAAGCAATCCAGAATCCCACCGCGGATGCATTGCTGGATTGCTTCGCTGCGCTCGCAATGACGGCGTGGGACGATCTCGCTATAAACTCACGACAACATCGCGTCTCGTGAGGCCCTCATGCCCAAATATCGCCTGCACTACTTCCCGGAGTCCGGCAACAGCTACAAGCTGGCGCTGATGCTGACGCTTTGCGGCGAGAGGTTCGAGCCGGTGTGGACCGATTTCGGTGGTGGCGTCACGCGCACGGCGGAATGGCGCAAGGCCGTGAACGCGATGGGCGAGATTCCCGTGCTCGAGGTCGACGGCGTGAAGATGACACAGACCGCGCCCTTGCTGCTGAAGCTTGCCGGGCAGTACGGCCGTTTCGGTGCCGAGACCGAGGACGAGAAGTTCGAGCTGCTGCGCTGGCTGTTCTGGGACAACCACAAGCTCACCGGCTACATGGCGACCTATCGCTTCATGCGGGCGTTCACTGAGAAAAACGATCCGCAGGTGCTGAAGCATTTTCGCCGGCGGCTCGAGGACTTCCTCGGCATTCTCGACGGACATCTCCAGCACAATGCCTTTGCGATCGGGGCGAGGCCGACGGTCGCCGATATCTCGATGATGGCCTACCTGCACTATCCGAGCGACGAGCACGGTTTTGATTTCGCGGCGAGCCATCCTGCCGTCCACGCCTGGCTCGGCCGCATGGCCACCCTGCCCGGCTGGAAGCCGGCCTATGAACTCTTGCCCGGCAAGCGGATGACGAATTACGCGAAGTGAGGGCGCTGGCACTAACCCCGCAGTGCCAGCCAGCCCAGCGTGAACAGAATCCCGCCGACGATGACGACCACCGCGACCGCCCAGGTGCTGACGCGGATGCTGCCGGTGACCTGCTTGGCTTCCTCATTGCGCGCGATCTCGCGATTGCGCTCCTTGTCGGCGTCGCTGGTCTCAGTCATGGGTCATCCAAACCGGTTGCTGGTTTTATCTGGCGCGTGACCTTTTCGAAAAACCGCTACACACTTTTTCGGATCACGCGCTAACGCGTCTTGATGAAGCACATGCCGATGCGGCTCGATGCCGCGGCAGCCTGACAGGTGAGACCTTTAGCACAGCTCCATGACGTAAAACTCTTATCCGGCGTTCCCGATCCCGCATTTTGCAGGGCACAATGGGCACCCCAACCATCCTGATATTCGGTGCCGGCCAGCTCGCCGCTGCCGCGGGTCTGCGGCCGGCTGGCAAATCCGCGTGAGAAATCAGGGCGTTTTCCCGCGGCGAATGCGGTCAGGATGTCGCGGCGGCGAACCTGGTCGCCGAAGAAATGCGGCGAGGCCGGCACGATGGTGGAGTTCGACGGTTTGTCCGCCAGCCAATCGACGCCCGGAAAATGGAAGCCGCCGATGCCGCGGGTCTGGTGGCAGCCGGCGCAGGTGACGTCGTTGAGGCGGCGCTGGAAGCCCGCGACCGAGCGGATGTTCTGCATGTCGATGCCACGCGCCGCCGCCTGCTTCAGCGCGCCGACCACGTCGTTGTCGGTGAAGACCGGCTCGCCCTTGTTGCTGTCCCTGTCCTCCCCTTGCACCATGCCGAACTCCGGCTGCAACGGCGAAGCGTCAAGGCCCGCCGGCGTCGGCACCACCGCGGCCTTGGCCAGGAATGTCTCGGGGATCAGCACTGTGCCGCGATCGAACTCGCGGAGATTTTCCGGCGCGAGCAGCCAGGCTTTGAAATCACGTCGAAGATCGTTGTCGGCGAGGATGCGGTCGCGGTCGATCTGGTTCTCCAGCGTCGATTCCTCGAACGTCTTCGTCGCGGGGTTATATTTGAACACCTTGAGCAGATAGTCGGAACGGAAATCGTGCAATGCCGATTTCGGCGCGATCGAGATCTGGATATTGGTCTCGATGCGATCGAGCATGGCGTCGGAAGGAGAGATGCCGCCGCCGATCAGCCCCTGCCAGTCGCCATTGTCGAGCCAGCGCCGCGCGACCTCGGCACAGGTAACAGGCTTTCCGTTCGCATCGGTCTGGCGCGCATCGCGTGCCTTCATCACCAGATTGAACGTCATCGGCAGGCGCGTCGCGGTCTTGCCACCTTCCGGCTTACTCTCGAAACGCACCAGCCGATAAATCAGCCTGATCTCGCCGCACGCCTCCTCCGAGACATAGGCGCGGTCCATGCGATTGACGATGCCCGCCAGCACGAAGCGGGTGTCGCGGGATTTGAGATTGGCCCGATCGAACAGCTGCACGTCAAAGCCTTCGCCGACGCCGATGGTTTCGGTCGGGTACGCCGCCTTCTGCCGGATGATGTAGTGGTCGAACTCCGCGTCGATCGCGGGTGGAATTCCCTTGAGCTGCGACAGCGACGAGAACAGCAAATCGGTCGTCAGCGGAACGTTTGCGTTCCGCTCCGGCCATAGCAGGCGCAAGATCGTAAGCGAATCGTTCTGGTCGAGCTTGCGGAGCAGATCGGGATCGATGATCGCCGTGCCGCGCGTCAACGGCGCGTTCTCCGCTGCGAAAAGCGAAACAGTTCCGCCAAGCAAGACGGCGGCAGCAAAGAGAATTCGCAACGCGCGGCTCATGCCTTCAGTAACACCGCGTAAGCCGGCCTATTCAAGTCAAAAGGCGCCTCACATGGTGGTGAAGCGCCTCTTTGAAGAGCGGATATCGAACGCTCAGCGTGCGACGATCAGGCCCTTGCTGGTGACGACGACCCAGCGGCCGTCCTGACGGCGGATCGCATCGACGCGGCCAATTCCGGGGATCGGGTCACCGGCATAGACCTCGTAGAGGCCTCCGCGGCCCTCGATCAGTGCGCCGCCATTGGCGACGTCGCGCAGCACCCAGCCGTCGATCGTCGGCAACCGGCCGACCTCGGTCTTGGGCGCGGCTGGGGCCGGAACCGGTGCGGCGGCGGCGGTCGCAACCTGGGTCGGCGCGATCGAGCCGGTGGTCTCCTTCGCGGCGGCTGCCGCGGCCTGCGCGGGGGCCGCGGGCGGCGTGGCGCGGAGCTTGTCGACGGTCTCGGACAGCTTTGCGATTTTGGCCATCGGCTCGGCCTGGGCCTTCTCGAGCTTGTCGAGGCGGTCATTGGCGCGATTGAACTGGCTGAGGCCAGTCTTGGAGGTGTGCTCGACATTCGCCTTCAGTGCGACGACATCGGCATCGATCCTGGCAACCGAGGATTCCAGCGCGCTGGTGTCGGCGACCTGCGCCGGCGCGGGGGCCGGGGCTGCGAAATGCATCATGCCGGCGGTCGCGAGCGCGCCGCTGATGGCGCCGACGCTGGCCGCAATCGCCACCACCGCGGCCATCGCCGACAGGCGGCGCTTGTCGCCGGTCTCGCGCGACTCGTCCGCCTTCACATGCGGGGCAAACTCCTCGCGCTCCCACGAGCGCTCCGACGGTGCCATGACGATGAGCTTGCCGGGCTTCGGCTCCGGCTTGGTCTCGAACTTCGGCACTTCGATCCGGGGCGGCTCGACCTTCGGGGCCTCTGCCTTGACTGGATCGGGCTTGGGCGGCGACTCATGGTCGGGGGCGATCGAGGGGGCCTCGATGCCGGCAGCCTCGACGGCCTGCGGCGCGGTCGAAGCTTCCACGACGCTCGTATCCTGGGCAGCCTGCTCAGCCATTGGTTCGCTCACAGTTCGAATACTCCACTCTGGATTGACCTTTTGGTAACTTTCATTGCTTGCGAAATCCTTACTTCGGGACCCGCTTACCGAAATTTTAGGAAGTCATCCGGGGCCGAATTGGGCCGGGAACGTGGAACCGGTGTGGCGGGCGTGAAACAAATTGTAAGCGGGGGAAGATGAACGGCCGCGGAATGGCTGCCTCCACACCGTCATTGCGAGCGCAGCGAAGCAATCCAGCATCTTTCCAAGGCCGCAGTCTGGATTGCTTCGTCGCAAGAGCTCCTCGCAATGACGGAGTGGGCGGCGCCCACTCCGTTCACGTCACCGCTCCGCCCACATCACTATCCGTCACATCACCACCGGCGCATCCGGCAGCTCGTTCGCATGCGGGCCTTGCGGTGGGAAATGTCGCGCCAGCTCGCGCGACACCGCAGCGATGCCGCCGATCACACCGCGCTCGAACTGGCCGGAGGCGAACTCGGCCTCCATCGCGCGGCAGATGCTCTCCCAGCCCTCGTCACCGACCTTCGCGTGAATACCGCGGTCGGCCACGATCTCGACGTCGCGATCGGCGAGCAGGAGATAGATCAGGACGCCGTTGTTGTGCGCGGTGTCCCAGATACGCAGATGCGAAAACACGTCGAGCGCGCGCTCGCGGGCCGGCTGGTTGCGGATCAGCGGTCGCCCGTCGAGCGCGCCTTCGACGACGAAGCGGACCTGGCCGGAATGCGTGCTCTCACCCTGCTTGATCGCCTGCTCGATGCGGGCGAGCACCTTTGGCGGAAAGATTTGCTTCGCCCGCCAATGATGCTGCACGAGATGTCTGGCAATGCGCTTGATGCCCATGACCGCTACCAGCTCCCCGAGGCGCCGCCGCCGCCAAAACTGCCACCGCCGCCGCTGAAACCGCCGCTGTCGCTGGACGACGAGCCGCTGCTCCAGCCACCTCCCGAGGAGCCGCTCGACCACGAGCCGCCGCGCGACGATCTCGTGGCTGGCGCCATCGCCGCAAACAGATCGGCGATGAAGCCGATGACGAAGCCCAGCGCTCCGAGCGCGAGCGCGATTGCGAAGGATCCGAGAATGAGCCAGGTCAGCGCCGCGATGATGCCGCCGGTCGCCAATGAGCCAAGCAGCCGGCCCAGCATGGCCCGGAAGAAGCCGCCAACCCCGATCGAGGCGAACAGCGTCACGATGAACAGCGGCGCAATATCGTCCAGATTGCCGAAATTCACAGTCGGCGAAGGCACCGGCAGCGGCTCGCCGTCGATCACGCGGATCATGCGATCGACGCCATCAGTAATGCCGCCGGCGAAATCGCCCGTCCTGAATTTCGGCGTGATGATCTCGTCGATGATCCGCCGCGAGGTGACGTCGGTGAGCGCGCCCTCGAGACCGTAGCCGACCTCGATGCGCAAGTGCCGGTCGTTCTTGGCGACGATGAGGATCGCGCCGTCGTCCACCTTCTTGCGGCCGACCTTCCAGGCGTCGGCGACGCGGATCGAGAACTGCTCGATCGTCTCCGGCTGGGTCGTCGGCACGATCAGGACGGCGATTTGGCTGCCCTTGCGCGTCTCGAAATCACGCAGCTTTTGCGACAACGCGGCGATGTCGCCGCTCGACAGCGTGCCGGTCTGATCGACCACGCGACCGGTGAGTTGCGGGATGGCGACGTCGGCAAGGGCGGGGAAATTGAATGCGAGGAGGAGTACGAATACGGCTATCGCTTGCCACAACCTCGCTGTCATCGCCCGGCTTGACCGGGCGATCCAGTATTCCAGAGACGCCAGAGGACTACGGAGGAGCCGCGGCGTACTGGATTCCCCGCCTTCGCGGGGAATGACGGCGGTGGGTGGGGCTGGGCGCATTCGCAAAACGGCGCGCAGCTACTTCGACGGCGCAGGCGCCGGATTGAAATCGACCTTCGGCGCGGTCGAGATCTCCTTTTCGTTCTCGACCGCGAAATTCGGCTTCTCCTTGTAGCCGAACATCATTGCGGTGAGGTTGCTCGGGAAGGAGCGAATGGTGACGTTATAGTCCTGCACCGCCTTGATGTAGCGGTTGCGCGCGACCGTGATGCGGTTCTCGGTGCCTTCGAGCTGCGACATCAAATCCTTGAACAGCGCATCGGACTTGAGCTGCGGATAGTTCTCGGTGACGACCAAGAGACGTGACAGCGCGCTGGAGAGCTCGCCCTGGGCGGCCTGGAACTTCTGGAAGGCGGCGGGGTCGTTCAGCACCTCAGGCGTCGCCTGGATGCTGCCGACCTTGGCGCGCGCATTAGTGACGCCGAGCAGCACGTCCTTCTCCTGCTGCGCAAAGCCCTTTACCGAGTTGACGAGATTGGGCACGAGATCGGCGCGGCGCTGATACTGGTTCACGACCTCGGACCAGTTGCCCTTGATCTGCTCGTCCTCGCTCTGGATCGCGTTGTAGCCGCAATTGGTCAGGCTCAGCGAGGCCAGAGCCGCCAGCACGGTCAGGATCTTGCGCATCAAATTCCTCCCGGTGAAATCTGGCGTAAACTATCAGATTGAACGCGCGCGGTGCCAGACATCTTGTGCCGGCGGCGCGAAAAGCAACCGCCTGACGCAAGCCCCTTGCCTATCCCTGGCCGACATAGTCAACTTGAGCAAAACAAGAACGGAAACGCCAAGGGGAACGCGATGAGCTCGTTCGAGACCATCCTCGTGGAGAGGCCCGAGCCGGCGATTGCCCGGATCGTGATGAACCGGCCCGAGGCGCGCAACGCGCAGAACCTGCAGATGACCTACGACCTCAACGCCGCCTTCGACGAGGCGGTGCAGGACGACGCGCTCAAGGTCATCATCCTCGCCGGCAACGGGCCGCATTTCTCATCGGGCCACGATCTGCGCCCCGGCGGCAAGAACGCCGCAGGCGTCGATTTTCCGCCGATCGGAAATTGGGGTGGCTTTGCGGAGGCGAACGCGCATGGCCGCTTCGCGCGCGAGCAGGAAATATATCTCCAGATCACGCGGCGCTGGCGCAACCTGGCCAAGCCGACCATTGCCGAGGTGCACGGCAAGTGCATCGCCGGCGGGTTGATGCTGGCCTGGGCCTGCGACCTCATCGTCGCCAGCGACGATGCTCAGTTCTGCGATCCCGTGGTGACCATGGGCGTCTGCGGGGTCGAATGGTTCGTGCATCCCTGGGAGCTCGGCCCGCGCAAGGCCAAGGAATTCCTGTTCACCGCCGACGCATGGAGTGCGCAGGAGGCGCATCAGCTCGGCATGGTCAACCGGGTCGTGCCGCGCGCGGAGCTTTCAGCGTCGGTGCTGGAGCTGGCGCGCCGGATCGCCTCAAAGCCGTCCTTCGCGCTGAAGCTGACCAAGGAAGCCGTGAATCGCTCGGTCGATGTGATGGGCCAGCCCGCCGCGATCGACCAGGCCTTTGCGCTGCATCAGCTCTGTCACGCCCATAACCTTCAGCAGTTCGGCATGGTGGTCGATCCATCAGGACTGCATCCCTCCGTGCGCAAGCCGCCGGCGGCCGCGGAGTAACGACATGGACCTCAACCTGAGTGACGAGCAACGGCTGCTGCGCGAAAGCGCGGAGCGCTTCGTGGCCGAGAGCTACGATGCCGATCACCGCCGCAAGATGGCGAACGACCCGCTCGGCTTCAGCCCAGCGGTCTGGAAGCAGTTCGCCGAGCTTGGCTGGCTGGCGCTGCCGATTCCCGAAGAGTTTGAGGGGCTCGGCGGCGGCGCGGTCGAGATCGGCATTCTGATGGAAGCCTTTGGTCGCGGGCTGGTGTCGGAGCCGTATGTTGCAACGGTGGTGCTTGGAGCCTCGCTGATCGACAAATGCGGCAGCACCGCGCAGAAGCAGGCGCGGCTGCCGAAGGTCGCGGACGGATCACTGAAACTCGCCTTCGCCCATTCCGAGCGCGCGGCGCGGTTCGATCTCGCAATAGTCGCGACCGTCGCCCACAAGACGGCGCAAGGCTGGCGCGTTGCCGGCAGCAAGATCGCGGTGCTCGACGGCCTCGCCGCCGACGAGATCATCGTCTCCGCGCATATCCACGATCACAAGGGACCTTCGGGACGGATCGGCCTGTTCCTGGTGCCGGCGAAGACGCCCAGCGTCGTCATCACCGACTATGAACGTCTCGGCGGCGGACGGGCCTGCAATATCGAGCTGTCCGGCGTCGAGCTGCCGGAGGATGCCCTGCTCGGCGACGGACACGACGCCCTGCCCGCGATCGAATGGGCCGTTGACCGCGCCATGGCTGCGCTCGGTGCCGAAGCCGTCGGCATCATGCAGACGCTGCTCGACACAACGCTGGAATACACCAAGATCAGAAAGCAGTTCGGCCGGCCGCTCTCCGCCAACCAGGTGATCCGCCACCGCCTCGCCGACATGGCGATGCAGGTCGATGAGGCGCGCTCGATGGCGCTGCGCGCCGCGTTGAAGGTCGATAGCTCGCCGGTCGAGCGCGCCCGCGCTGCCTCCGGTGCGAAAGCGAAGATCGGCAAATGCGCGCGCTTCGTCGGCGAGCAGTCGATCCAGCTTCATGGCGGCATGGGCGTCACCGAGGAGCTCGAGGTCGGCGCCTATTTCAAGCGGCTGGTCGCCTTCGACACGCTGTTCGGCGGCAGCGCGCACCATTACAGCCGCCACGCCCAGCTCGGCCGCACGGCCTGACACAAGGAGCGCATCATGGACCTCTCGTTCAACACCGAGGAGCGCGCCTTCCAGGACGAGGTGCGCGGCTTCATTGCAAAAAACCTCACCGAAGAGATGAAGCGCGCAACCGCGCTGACGCCGTCGGTGTTCTCCGACCCTGATATCGGCATGGCGTGGCAGCGCGCGCTGCACCGGCAGGGCTGGGGCGCACCGGGCTGGCCGGTCGAATATGGCGGTCCGGACTGGACGCCGGCGCAGCGTTGGATTTTCGAGACTGAATCCGCACGCGCCGGCGTGCCCAATGTCAACGTGATGGGCGTGAAGATGGTCGGGCCCGTCATCATCGGCTTCGGCTCGCCCGAGCAGAAGAATTTTTATTTGCCACGCATCCTCTCCGGCGAAGACTATTGGTGCCAGGGCTATTCCGAGCCGGGCTCCGGCTCCGATCTCTCGTCGCTGAAGACGCGCGCGGTCCGCGACGGCGACGACTACATCATCAACGGCACAAAAATCTGGACCACGCACGCCCACCACGCCAACCGCATGTTCGCGCTGGTGCGCACCAGCGACGGACCGCGGCAGCAAGACGGCATCAGCTTCATCCTGATCGACATGACAACGCCGGGCATCACCACGCGCCCCATCCTCACCATCGGCGGCGACCACGAGGTCAACCAGGTGTTCTTTGACGATGTGCGCGTGCCCGTGGCCAACCGCGTCGGCGACGAAGGCAAAGGCTGGACCTACGGCAAATATCTGCTCGAGTTCGAGCGCGGCTCCGGCATCGCCTCGGCAAAATTGCGCGAGGGTCTGAAGGCGATCGCGGAGCTGGCCGAGTCGGACCTGACGGGTCGCGCGATCGACAGCCCGGATATCGCGACGCGCATCTCGGAGGTCGAAATCGATATCGACGCGCTGGAGATGACCGAGCTGCGCGTGCTCTCCGCACTTCAGACCGGGCAAAATCCCGGCGCGGTGTCGTCGATCCTGAAGCTGCGCAACAGCGAGATCAGGCAGGCCGTGACGCGGCTGGGGGTCGACGTGATCGGTCACGACGCGCTCGCGGTCGAGCCGATGCGCCCGCTCTACAAGCTCAACCATGCGCCGGCGACGCCTGAGGAGATGCTGACGGTGGTCCCGGAATATCTCAACGGCCGCGCCTACACGATCTTCGGCGGCACCTCGGAGATCCAGCGCGACATCATTGCGAAGATGATGCTGGGGATTTAAGGGCGTGGGGATTTAGCCAGAGCTGGCGGGGCATTCTCCGCTGTCGTCCCGGACAAGCGCAGCGAAGCGAAGCGCAGATCCGGGACCCATAACCACAGGGTGAGGTTATGGCGCGAGCTGGTCACCACGAGTCTTCGCCAAACCACTTCCTGTGGTTATGGGTCCCGGGTTCGCGCGTTGCGCGCCCCGGGACGACAGCTGGGTGTATGGCGACAGCCGGCGTAACAACGCGCCCCGCTTAACCCGCCACCTTCGCGTCCTTGATCGCCTTCCAGATCTTCTGGGGCGTCAGGGGCGTGTTCAGCTGGGTGATGCCGAGCTCGGCGAGCGCGTCCATCACGCCGTTGGTGACGCAGGGCGGGCCGCCGATGGCGCCGGATTCGCCGCAGCCCTTGGCGCCGAGCGGATTGGTCCGGCAGGGCGCGGAGTCGTCGAGCGTGACCTCGATCGGCGGAACGTCGTCAGCACGGGGGATGCAATAGTCCTGGTAGCTCGCGGTGAGGAGCTGGCCGTCCTCATCGTAGGACACGCCCTCGTACAGCGCTTGTCCAATGCCCTGCGCGACGCCGCCATGGATCTGGCCGGTGACCAGCATCGGGTTCACGGCAACGCCGACGTCGTCGACGGTGGTGTAGCGCACGACCTTGGACACGCCGGTCTCCGGATCGATCTCGACCTCGCAGATATGCGTGCCGTTCGGCCAGCTCGGGCCATCGACCTCTCCTTCGGAATCGACGCTGAGCTTGGCGCCGCCCTCCTTCTCGGCGAGATCGAACAGGCTGATGCGGCGGTCGGTGCCGACCACGGTGAGCATGCCGCCCTGATATTCGATGTCCTCGACCGAGGTCTCCAGCACGTTGGCCGCCTTCTCACGCGCCTTCTGAATCAGGTCGTTGGAGGAAACTGCCACGGCCGTGCCGCCGACGAACAGCGAGCGCGAGCCGACGCTGCCGAAGCCCATCGCAAGATCCGTGTCGCCCTGGACGACGTCGATCTTGTCCATGGCAATGCCGAGCGTGTCGGAGATCATCTGGGTGTACGTGGTCTGCAGCCCCTGCCCCATCGCCATGGTGCCGGAATGCAGCACGACGCGGCCCTGCGAGGTCGCGTGCAGGCTGACCTTCTCGGTATGCGCGCGGCCGCCGGTCCATTCGATGTAGGAGGTGAGCCCGCGGCCGTAGAGCAGGCCCTTCTTCTTCGCCGCCTTCTTGCGCGCGGCAAAGCCGTCCCAATCGGCCAACTTCACGGCGCGATCGAGCAGGTGGGCGAAGGCGCCGGAATCGTAAACCTGACCCGCGGCGTTGGTGTAGGGCAGCTGCGCCGGCTTGATGTAGTTCGCTTTCCGGATCGCACGCGGATCCATGCCGATTTTTCGCGCGGCGGCGTCGAACAGGCGCTCGACGATGAACACCGCTTCGGGCCGGCCCGCGCCGCGATAGGCGCCGACCGGCGCGGTGTGAGTCATCACCGACTGCACCTCGAAATGCACCAGCGGCAGATCGTAGACGCCGGTCTGCACGAACGGCCCGAGCACCAGCGGGATGATGTTCGCCGCACCCGACGAGTACGCGCCGGTGCAGCCGATCGACTTGACGCGATAGGCCAGCACCTTGCCCTTCTCGTCGAGCGCGAAGGATGCCGTCGAGGTGAGATCGCGGCCATGGGTACCGCCGACGAATTCGTCGGTGCGGTCGCCGCGCCAGCGGATCTTCCGGTTCAGCTTGGTCGCGGCATAGGCGACGATGCCGTCTTCCGGATAGAGGTTGGTCTTCTGACCAAAGCCGCCGCCGATGTCGCCGACCAGCACGCGGACGCTGTCCTTGGGTCGCTTGAGCACGGCTTCCGCCAGCACGTCGCGGGTCGAGGCCGGCGTCTGCGACTGCACATGCAGGAGGAGGCGGCCGGTCTTCTTGTCGATCTCGGCAATGGTCGAGCGCGGCTCCATCGCGGAGGGCACCAGACGCTGGCTGACGATGTCGAGCTCGACCGTATGCGCGGCCTTGGCGAATGCCTCGTCCGCCTTGGCGGCATCGCCATAGCTCATCGCACCGACGATGTTGTCGGGCGCCTCGGGCCACACCACGGGCGCGCCGGGCTTGACCGCTTCGACCGGATCGACCACCGCGGGCTGCACGTCGTATTCGATCACGATCGCTTCGGCCGCGCTCTGCGCCTCGGCACGCGAGGCGGCCACCACTGCGGCCACGGCTTCGCCGGCATAGCGGACGATCTCATGGGCGAGCAGGCGGCGCGGCGGCACCGTCATCGGCTTGCCGTCGGGGCGCTTGAAGATGCTCAGGGTCGGAATGGTGCCGATATCGTCCTTGACGAGATCAGCGCCGGTGTAGACCGCGGTGACGCCCGGCATCGATGCCGCGGCGCTGGTGTCGATCGCGACGATCTTCGCGTGCGCATGCGGCGAGCGCAGCACATGCAACCACAGCGCGCCCTCCTCCGGCTTGTCGTCGATGAACTGACCCTTCCCGGTGAGCAGCCGCTGGTCTTCCAAACGCTTGACGGGCTGGCCCGCTCCGAAACGCAAATTGCCGGGAAGAATGTTCATTCCGTGGGGTCCTCAGGGTCTTTTCGAAACTGCGGGCCGCCTTTTAGCGGATCGATCGGAGGCATACCAGCCGCGGTTTTGGGCGGTGAACCCACAGATTCGTCATGCCCGGGCTTGTCCCGGGCATCCACGTTCTATGTGCCACAGGGCAAGACGTGGATGGCCGGGACAAGCCCGGCCATGACGGCTAATCAAGCTCCCTCAACGCCGCCTCCACCACCTTGCGGGCGTCGGCCGACAGCGCGGCCTGCGGCGGGACGGGATCGCCGACGTCGTAGCCCTGAACCGCCAGCCCCGCCTTGATGCAGGCGGCGAGGTTGAAGCGGGCGAAAGCCTCGTTGATCCGCCACAGTCTGCGCTGGAGCGCCATGGCCTCGTCCCAGCGGCCGGCCTTGCAGAGGTCGTAGAGTGCGACGCTCTGGCGCGGGATGATGCAGGCAGGTCCCGCCATCCAGCCGAGCCCGCCGATCAGCATCACCGCCGCCGGGATGTGGGCGGAGGCCGAGAACACGCGCAAGGCATAGCCGCAGCGGTTCATGATCGAGAGCAGCCGGCCGGTATTGGTCGAGGCGTCCTTGATGTAGCCGATGCGCGGATGTTCAGCGAGGCGCGCGATGATGTCGAGCGTGAGATCGGAACGCTGGAATTGCGGATTGGTGTAGATGACGACCGGGATGTCCACGGCATCCGCGATGGCGCGGAAGTACGATTCGACCTGGGCATCGGCGAGCGGAAAGTACGCTTCCAGGATCGCCAGGATGCCGTTGGCACCACACTTCTGATACGCCCTCGCCTGCGCCACTGCATCCGCCGTCGAGGTGGATGCGACGCCGGCCACGACCGGCACGCGGCCCTTCGCGGCCTCGATGGTGGTCTGCACGATCGCGGTGCGTTGCGCGGCATTGAGATAGGCGAACTCGCCGGTCGAACCCAGCGGCGTCAGCCCGTGCACGCCTGCGCCGATCAAATCGTCGCAGAGCTTGCCGAGGACTTCGGTGCGCACCGTGCCATCGGCATCGACGGGCGAAATGAGGTAGGGAAAGACGCCGTGAAAATCAGGCATGTCAGGCTGAACCCCGGAAAATTGGCTAGCGCCTGACCGGTCATAGCAATGCCCGCGCTATCGATCAAACCCTGATCAGGCGCACCCGCGTGCCCCAGGGATCGACGGCCTCCAGACCATTGGCGAGCGCCGTGACATGCGCGCCGCCCTTGCGCAGGCGCTCCTCCTGCGCAGCGAGAATGTCCTGCTTCGCCATCACCAGCGAGAACCAGGCGAGCCCCGTGGTCTGATCGTCGCGTTGGCCGGCCCCCTGGCTCTGCCAGACGTTCATGCCGAGGTGATGGTGATAGCGGCCCGACGACAGGAACGCGGCGCCGCCACGGCGGCGGGTCGGATCGAGGCCGACCGTGCCGTGATAGAACCGTTCGGCCTCGGCGAGATCGCCGACACGCAGATGCATGTGGCCGACGCGCAGACCATCCGGCGCCTTGGCGTAGTCTGCCACGCGCGTGTTGGTCAGCGACAAGAGGTCAGGGATGTTGAGCTCGTCGCTCGCCATCTTCACGCTGCCCTCGCTCCACTGCCATTGCGAGGGATCGCGGTCGGCATAGACCTCGATGCCGTTGCCTTCGGGGTCGTCGAGATAGACGGATTCGCTGACGAGATGATCGGCGAAGCCCGACAGCGGCACGCGGTGCGAGGCGGCGTGCACCAGCCAGCGCGCGAGATCTTTTCGCGACGGCATCAGGAAGGCGGTGTGGTAGAGGCCCGCGGCGTTGCGCGGCTCGATCGCGGCCTCGGGACGGGCTTCCAGCACGAGCAGCGTGATACCGGCCGTGCCGAGCGTCGCGCCGGTCGCGGAGCGCTCCATCACGGTGAGCCCGATCACGTCGCGATAGTAGTCCGCGACCTTGTCGAGGTTCTTGACCCGGAGCGTCACCATGCCCACCCGCATCGGCGTGCGGCTGGCATAGGTCGGACCGCCGCCTTGCGGCAGGCCCTCGGCCCGAGCGGCGGCGGCCGCCGCCATCGCGAGCGAGGTCGCACCGGCGAGTTGAAGCAGGGTACGGCGGGTGAGGTCGACGGTCATCGGTCGGGGCTCGCTGGAAACGCTTAGGGACGTGCGGTGCAATTTCTGGATTGCTACACGTTCCCGTGAAGGCCTCCCAATCACATGTTCGTCGGCCGTAGTCCTGCGGAAGCCGGTCCGCCCCATCTGTCCTGGCCACCCGGCCAGTTTCGCTATCGCCCGCGACATCCCAGATTGAGGACAATTTACAGGAGCCTTCCATGACCGACCCCACTCCTCTGTCGTCCCTTTCGTCCGCGCTCGCGGATGTCGTGACGCGCACCGCGCCATCCGTCGTCGCCGTGCATTCGCATCGCTCCCGCGCCACCGGCTTCGTCTGGAAACCCGGCTTGATCGTCACCGCCGACGAAGCGCTGGCCGACGAGGGCGATATCCAGATCAGCCTCCCCGACGGCAGCACCGCGGCCGCCACAATCGTCGGCCGCGACCATACGACCGACATCGCGCTGTTGCGCACCGATGCCAGTCTTGCGCCGGTCAAGCTGGCCGCGACCGTTCCGCCCCTCGGCACGCTGTCGGTCGTCGTCGCCACCGATCGCGATGCGCCGAGCGCGGCGCTCGGCATGGTATCACTGTCCGGCAAGAGCTGGCGCTCCTTGCGCGGCGGCGACATCGATGCGCGGATCGAGCTCGACGTACGCCTGCGCTTCGCGCAACAAGGCGGGCTCGCGCTCGATGCATCAGGCGACGCCTTCGGCATGGCCGTGCTCGGGCCGCGGCGGGTCCTGGTGATCCCGACGGCGACAATCGAGCGGGTCGCGGCACAGCTCGAGGCGCGCGGCCGCATCGCCCGCGGATATCTCGGCCTCGGGCTCCAGCCGGTGCGGCTCGACGATGGCATCGGCGCGATGGTGATGAATGTCGACAAGGCCGGCCCTTCGGCTGCGGCCGGCATCCGCCAGGGCGACGTCATCGTGGCGGTTAACGACCAGAAGCTCTCCGGCGTGCGTGCGCTGTCGCGGACGCTGGGACCTGCGAGCGTCGGCACGGTCGTCGATGTCGCGGTGCGCCGCGGCGGCGAGCCAGTCAGCTTCAAGGTCACGATCGGCGAGAGGCCCGAGGCGTGAGCGAGGACAACGCGCCCGAGATCGTGCTCGCCCTGGAGATCGACGATCCCGCCCTCGCCGATCGCCTGGCGGTCTTGCTCGGCAACATCGCCGGGCTTCGGCTCGCCGCGCCCGGCGAGGCCGCCACGGCGACGGTCATGGCGCGCGATCCGCGCAGCATGCCGGAAGACATCGCGCTGACGCAGCGCGAGCTCGATGTCCTGGCGCTGATGGCGGAAGGCGCGTCCAACAAGCTGATCGCGCGCCAGCTCGGCATCTCCGTGCACACGGTCAAATTCCACGTCGGTTCGCTGCTCGACAAGCTGGATGCCACCGGCCGCACCGACGCGGTCGCGCATGCGGCACGCCGCGGCGTGATCGAGCTATGACGCCGTCAGCTCCTATCGCGCTGATGTCGCCGGGAAGCTGAGCCGGACCGTGAGGCCCGGCGCATTGTCGTGCAGTGCAATCTCGGCGCCATGGAGACCGGCAACGGCCGCGACCAGGCTCAAGCCCAGACCGTTGCCCGGCGTGTAACGGCTCTGTTCGAGCCGGTAGAAGCGCTTGAACACGTGATCGCGCTCTCCGGTGGGAATGCCCGGGCCATCGTCGGCGATCGCGATCACCGCCCCGCCACCGGCGCTGCGACAGGTCACGGTGACCTGCCCGCCCGCGCGGCCGTGCTTTATCGCGTTGTCGACCAGATTGGCGATGGCGTCGAACAGCAGGTCGCGGTCCCCCGTAATCGCCACCTGGCGGTCGCCGTCAAGGCTGAGGCGGGTCGCCACCTGCTCGGCCGCGGCGTCATAGAGTTCGACGACCTCGCCGGCGATTTCAGCGAGGTCGAGCGCACGAAACGCACTCCGGCGGGCGCGGGTCTCGATCTCCGAGATCCGCGTGATGGAAGCGAACATGCCGAGCACCGAATCGAGATCGGCGATGGTGTCGCCGATCAGCACCGCATCGGCCTCACCATTGCGCGGGGTGTGATAGGCCTTTTCCAGCCGGCCGCGCATGCGCGTCAGCGGCGTGCGCAGATCGTGGGCGACGTTGTCGCTGACCTGCTTGACCTCACCCATCAGCGTCTCGATGCGGTCGAGCATCTGGTTGAGGTTTTCGGCGACGCGGTCCCACTCGTCGTGACTGCCGCGCAAGGGAATGCGCCGGTCGAGCCCCGACAGCATGATGGCGCGGCTGGTCGCATTGATCTCCTCGATCCGTCCGACCGTGCGCCGCGTCACCAGCACGGCCGCGACCCCGGCCAGCACGGCCAGCAGCACGGCGACGGCGACCATCGCGAGCTCGATCATCGCGGTGAAGCCGCTGTGATCGCCGGCGTCGCCGACCCGGCCCTGCACATAGGCGATCGTGCCGAAATAGACATAGGCCATGATCGCCGCGACGATCAGGCCGAACGCCGCGATCGCGATCAGTGCCAGACGGAAGGTGGAGGAGCGGAGCGTCTTAGCCAGGAGCACGGATGCAATATCCGATGCCGCGGATCGTATGGATCAGCGGATAGGCCTGGGCATCGTCGACCTTGCGGCGGACCCGCCCGACATAGACGTCGATGATGTTGGTGGAGGGATCGAAATGCAGATCCCAGACATGCTGGAGCAGCATCGCCCGGGAGACGACGCGGCCTTCGTTGCGGACGAGATATTCGAGCAGCTGAAACTCGCGCGGCAGCAGCGGAATTTTCCGGCCGCGCCGGCTGGCGTTGCGCGCGATCAGGTCGATGGCGAGATCGCCGACCCGCAGGATGGTTTCCTTGGCGACGGTCTCGCTGCGGCGGCCGAGCGCCTCGAGGCGCGCCAGCAGCTCGACGAAGGAGAACGGCTTGACGAGATAGTCATCGCCCCCGGCGCGCAAACCGCGCACGCGGTCGTCAACCTCGCCGAGCGCGGAGATGATCAGGAAGGGTGCGGCGATGCCGTCGTCGCGCAACTGGCGCATCACGGCGATGCCGTCGATGTCGGGCAGCATGCGGTCGATGGTGATCACGGCATAGTCGCGGGCGACGCCGTGGCTCAGGGCTTCACGACCCGTCGCGGCAAGATCGACGTCGTAGCCCGAGGTGGTGAGTTCCTCGACGAGCTGGCCTGCGGTTTCCGGATCGTCCTCGACGACCAGAATGCGGCGGTGACCTCCGGTCATGCAAAACTCCGCGCGACGATCGCCACCAGACTATCCCGTTCCGGGGCTGAGCGGAACCGCCCGGTGGCGATCGCGACAATGGTGCGGTACCGCGATGCGACTACCAATAGTCTCCGCACACATTGACCCATTGCCATCCATAGGGCGTCAAGCTCCTGCGCCAGCAACCATCGTCGTAATAGTTGGCATAGTTGGCATAGAAGAACGGCGCGCCGACGAAAGCGAACCGGTTGAAGCGGTGACGGTGGAAGAAGGCATGGCGGCCAATGAACGGCCTGCCGTGCCAGCCCGGGCCAGCAAACCGCGGGCCGAAAGCGGCGCGGGTCGCTAATGGTGCACCGGCAAAGCGCGGCCCGATGGCGGCGCGGGCAGCCATTGGCGAGCCGACGAAGCGGGCTCCACCGAAGCCCGGGCCGCCAGCAAAGCGCGCGCCACCCATGCCGCCGAAACCACCCGCGCGCATGCCGCCGAAGCCACCCGCATGCATTCCGCCGCCACCGAAATGCCCGCCACCGCCAAAGCCGCCATGGCCGCCACCGCCGAAGCCGCCACCGCCATGGCCTCCGCCACCGCCGCCACGGGCAAGCGCAGGTGAAGCGAGCGCCATCATTGCGGCGAGCGTCACCGCAGTGACGCCTTTGAGAAGCCTGTTGTCCATCGAAGCATCCTCCGTGCTGCGCGGCGATCTTTCTGCCGCGCGAGGAGGATCAGATGAGAGGAAGGGACAGGCACCTTCAACTTACAAACGCGCCAGATTCTGACGCAGGTGTTAGGGACGAACGCTCTTTCGCTCCCTCACCCCGTTCTGACGGGGAGAGGGTGGGGTGAGAGGCTGCGTCCCGCCAAGGTGATCTAAAAAGTGATCGCAACGCTTGTCCCGTGCACCGTCAAGTTACGAGCCGGAGGGGCCTTTGATCCGGTCAGCCGCATGCCTTGCCTCACCTGGATCGCTAGCGCGATCCGACCTCTCCCCGCAAGAGCGGGGAGAGGTTAAAGTATCACGCCCGCTTGCCGCCGTTCCTCTCGGCCGCCCGGCGCATGGCCTCCGCGAGGGCGCCGCCGCCGGAGGATTCCTGGTTGCGCGGGGCCGACGACGTCATGCGCGCGGGGTTTCGCGAGCTGTTGTCCCGCTGCATGCCGGGCGCGTCCTTCTTGGCGCCGACCTCGTCGTCGAGGCGCAATGTCAGCGAGATGCGCTTGCGGGCGACTTCGAAGTCCAGCACCTTCACCTTGACGATGTCTCCGGGCTTCACCACCTCGCGCGGATCCTTGATGTAGTTCCTGGACATCGCCGAGATGTGAACCAGGCCGTCCTGGTGCACGCCGATATCGACGAAGGCGCCGAAGGCGGCAACGTTGGTCACGGTCCCCTCGAGGATCATGCCCTTCTGGAGATGCTTGATCTCCTCGACACCCTCCTTGAACACCGCGGCCTTGAACGCCGGACGCGGATCGCGGCCGGGCTTCTCGAGCTCGCGCAGGATGTCGGTGACGGTCGGCAGACCAAAGGTCTCGTCGACGAAATCTTTCGGCTTCAGCGTACGCACGATCTCGCTGCTGCCGATCAGCGCCTTGATGTCACTCTTGGTGGCGCTGAGAATCCGGCGCACCACGGGATAGGCTTCCGGATGCACGCCGGACGCATCGAGCGGGTCCTCGCCGCCGAGGATGCGCAGGAAGCCGGCGCATTGCTCGAACGCCTTCGGGCCGAGCCGCGGCACGTCCTTCAGCGCCTTGCGCGACTTGAACGGGCCGTTGGCGTCGCGGTGGGCCACGATGCTCGAGGCCAGGCCGGAGCCGACACCCGACACGCGGGCCAGAAGTGGCGCCGAGGCGGTGTTGACGTCGACGCCGACCGCGTTCACGCAGTCCTCGACCACGGCATCGAGCGACTTGGCGAGCTTGGCCTGGCCGAGGTCGTGCTGGTACTGGCCGACGCCGATCGCCTTGGGCTCGATCTTGACGAGCTCGGCGAGCGGGTCCTGGAGACGGCGGGCGATCGAGACTGCGCCTCGCAGGGTGACGTCGAGACCCGGCAACTCCTCCGAGGCGAAGGCCGAGGCCGAATAGACCGACGCGCCGGCTTCCGACACCACGATCTTGGTCATCTTCAGCTCGGCCAGGCCCTTGACGAGATCGCCTGCGAGCTTGTCGGTTTCGCGCGAGGCGGTGCCGTTGCCGATCGCGATCAGCTCGACACGATGCTTCAGCGCAAGCTTGCCGAGGATCGCAAGCGCCTCGTTCCACTGCCGCTGCGGCTCGTGCGGATAGATCACGGCAGTATCGACCACCTTGCCGGTCGCGTCGGTGACGGCGACCTTGACGCCGGTGCGGTAGCCCGGATCGAGGCCCATGGTGACACGGGTGCCGGCGGGTGCCGCGAGCAGCAGGTCGCGCAAATTGGAAGCGAACACGCGCACGGCCTCGGTCTCGGCGGCATTCCACAGCCGCATGCGCAGGTCGATGTTGAGATGCACCTGGATCTTGGTGCGCCAGGCCCAGCGCACGGTGTCGATCAGCCAGCGGTCGCCGGCGCGCTTGAGGTCGGCGATGCCGAACCGCTTCATGATCTTCAATTCATAAGCGCTCGGCACGCCCGGCGGCGACGCTTCGGCTTCGGCCTGCATCTGAAGGTCGAGGATTTCCTCCTTCTCGCCGCGGAACATCGCGAGGATGCGGTGCGACGGGAGCTTCGTCAGCGGCTCGGAGAACTCGAAATAGTCGGCGAACTTTTCGCCCTCGGTCTTCTTGCCCTCGCGCACCTTGGAGGCCATGCGCGCGTTGGTCCACATCTCTTCGCGCAAAGCACCGATCAGGTCGGCGTCTTCGTCGAAGCGCTCGACCAGGATGGCGCGGGCGCCATCGAGCGCGGCAGCGGCATCGGCAACGCCCTTCTCGGCGTTGATGAAAGTTTCGGCCACGACCTTCGGATCGTTGCCCGGCTCTGCCATCAGCTGATTGGCCAGCGGCTCGAGACCGGCTTCCTTGGCGATCTCGGCCTTGGTGCGGCGCTTCGGCTTGAACGGCAGATAGATGTCTTCCAGGCGCGCCTTGCTGTCGGCGGCGAGAATGGAGGCTTCCAGCGCCGCATCGAGCTTGCCCTGCTCGCGGACCGATTCGAGGATGGCTTTGCGGCGGTCTTCGAGCTCGCGCAGATAGCCCAGGCGCTCCTCCAGGGTGCGCAATTGCGCGTCGTCGAGCGCACCGGTCGCTTCCTTGCGGTAGCGGGCGATGAAGGGAACCGTGGCGCCGCCGTCGAGCAACGTCACCGTCGCCTCGACCTGCTCCGCCCGTACCCCAAGCTCCTGCGCAATTTTCTGGTTGATATTTGCCACGCGAGAATCCCTCTATCCAAGCACGCGACGCGGGGGCGAACCACCGGCAGCGGGACGCCGCTTATGGACCAACCGAGGTTGATTCATCAAGGTGCGGCGCGCAACCGTCGACAGAGGATTTTTTTGTTGAACCGGATGCGATCTCGCCACATTCGTGGGTGCCTGCACCCCCGCTTGTGCCTTGACATGCGCCTCCGTTCCACGGCTGGTTCATCCGCCGGACCACCGAACTCCACACGAGGACTGCAATGCGGACAGCATCGGTCGGCGTCTTCAGGGTCGCCACCAAGGGCCCCGGCGACGTCTCCGGCCTCATGGCCATGATCGGCTCCGGCGCGATCGACCCGACAACGATTTTGGCCATCCTCGGCAAGACCGAAGGCAATGGCGGCGTCAACGATTTTACGCGGGAATATGCCGTTGCTGCGTTGTGCACCGCGCTGGCGCCAGAACTCGGCCTTTCGCCAGAGGCGGTCGAGCAGCGCATCGCCTTCGTGATATCGGGCGGCACCGAAGGCGTGCTCAGCCCGCATATCACGGTGTTCACGCGGCGCCAGGCTGAGCGCCCGGCAGGCATGTCCGGCAAGCGCTTGAGCATCGGCATGGCGCACACGCGGGACTTCCTCCCCGAAGAGATCGGCCGCTCCGCACAGATCATGGAAACGGCCAAGGCGGTGACTGCCGCGATGGCGGATGCCGGCATCACCGATCCCGCCGACGTCCATTTCGTGCAGATCAAATGCCCGCTGCTCACCAGCGACCGCGTCGAAACAGCAAACGCGCGCGGCAACAAGACGGCCACGACCAGCGCCTACAGCTCAATGGCCTATTCGCGCGGCGCCTCCGCGCTTGGGGTCGCGGTCGCGCTCGACGAGATCGCTTCCGATGTTGGCGACGACGACGTGCTGCGGCGCTACGATCTGTTCTCGTCGGTTGCGTCCACCTCGTCCGGGATCGAGCTGATGCACAACGTCATCATCGTGCTCGGCAACTCGGCGTCTTCAGCAGGCGAGTTCGAGATCGGCCACGCCGTGATGAACGATGCGATCGATGCCCCGGCGGTGGTGTCGGCGTTGAACAGCGTCGGGCTTGGTGTTGGCCTTGGTGTTGGGCTTGGCGTCGCGCCGCTAGCCACCGAGGGCCGCGAGCTCGTCAACATCTTCGCCAAGGCCGAGGCCTCGCCTGATGGCAGCGTGCGCGGCTTCCGCCACACCATGCTCGAAGATACCGACATCAGCTCGACGCGCCACGCCCGCGCGGCCGTCGGCGGCCTGATCGCCGGCCTCGCCGGCACCGGCGCGGTCTATGTCTCCGGTGGTGCCGAGCATCAGGGGCCGGCGGGCGGCGGCCCGGTTGCGGTGATCGCAAGGCTGTCTTAATGACGCGGCGACCTCTCCGCCCGGCGCAACCCTGCCCTTCGCGCCGGCTCAGTTGATTCACGCGGGCCCTTGCGAAAAAGGTGACGCCGCTACCCACGGGGATTTTGACTTCATGACTTTGCCGATGAGCTGGAACGAATGGGCGCAGCACGATGGCGTCGGACTGGCAGCGCGCGTCCGCAAGGGCGAGCTGACGGCGAAGGAACTGGCGCGCCAGGCCGCCGCGGGCGTGGCCAAGGTCAATCCGGCACTGTCGGGCGTGGTCGAGCTGTTCGAGGACGTGATCGCCGATCCGGCCAAGGACGGAGCCAATCTTGCCGGCCCGTTCGCCGGCCTGCCCTTCCTGATGAAGGACCTCGGACCGACCATGAAGGGCCGGCTGCAGGAGATGGGCTCGCTGCTGATGCGCGGCAATCGCGCCGCGGCCGATACGTTCCTCACCGGTAAATTCCGTCAGGCAGGCCTCAACCTGATCGGACGCACCACGACGCCGGAATTCGGCGTGTGCAGCTCGGCCGACAATCCCGCCGTCTACGTGACGCGCAATCCCTGGAATACCGACTACACCACCTGCGGCTCGTCCGCGGGCAGCGCGGCGATGGTCGCGGCCGGCGTCGTCCCGATCGCGCATGCGACCGACGGCGGCGGCTCGATCCGCATTCCCGCCGGCGTCAACGGCAATATCGGGCTGAAGGTGTCGCGCGGCGTGTTCTCGCTGGCCCCGCACATGTCCGACCTCACCGGTCTCGTCTCGATCCAGGGCTGCCAGTCGCGCTCGGTGCGCGACACCGCTGCCTTCGTCGATCACGCGCGCGGGCCTGCGCCCGGCGAGTTCATGCCGTTCTGGACCACGGCGCAGCCCTATTCCGAGATGATCAAGCGCGACCCGTCAAAGCTTCGCATCGCGCTGTCGCACACCTGGGGCGACTACACTGCGACGCCGGAGATCGCCGCCGAGCTGGAGAAAACCGGCCGCTTCCTTGAAGGCCTCGGCCATCACGTCGAATACGCGCTGCCCGAACTCGACTTCCGCGCCGCGTTCGCGGCGCAGACCACCTGCTACATCAGCAATTTTGCCGTGGTGATCTCCAACATGCTCGCCGCACGCGGGATGGAAAAGCCACCGGAAGATCTGATCGAGCCCATGAACATCAGGATCTGGGAAGCCGGTCGGCACACGAGCTTCGCCGAGCGGGCGAAGATGCAAGGCGTGTTCAACACCACGTCACGCGGCTTCGGCGCGTTCTTCGAGCAGTGGGACGTGATCCTGACGCCGATCACCGCGTTGCCGACGCCGAAGGTCGGCACCAGGGAATATCTCACCATCTCCGAAAATCCTGACGTCCTCGACTGGTTCGGCAATCTCTGGCGCTTCTTCGCCTTCACGCCGCTCGCCAATCTCTGCGGCATGCCGGCGATCTCGATGCCGATGGCAGAGCAAGACCACGGCCTGCCGCTCGGCATCCAGGCCATCGCCAAGCAGGCCAATGACGGCCTGCTCCTGCAGCTCGCCGCCCAGATCGAGCGCGCGCTCGACGGCAAGTGGAACGGCGGCAAGAAGCCGAAGGTGCATGTGGGCTGAGAGATTGCGATCGCATTCAAAAGCGATCGCCCGCGATCTCAATTCTTCACCGTCGGGATCACCTCCGCCGGCTGCTGCTGACCCTGCCTGTACATCGCCAGCGCCTTGTCGAGGGCCTCGCGCAGCGCCAGCGCTGCGGCCACGCTGCAACGCAAGTGCGCGGTCTGGACCACGTCGACCCTGACGGCGGCACCGACCGGCATCAGCAGGTTCGCGGCGAGCTCGATCTGGATCGCGCCGTTGTGGTGTCCGAAGCAGGATGCGCCGTCGAAATAGATGATCGGTGCCCGTTCCGAGCTGGAGCTCGAAATGGTCACGGGCCCCTGATTGGTGGCGGGTGTTTCGGGGTCGGCCATGGGCACTCCTTAGGGCTAGTCGACGGACGAAGCGCCCACCATCGTTGCTTCGGCACACCATGTCGAGGCCAAACCGGCCCAGGCAGACCAGCCTGCGAACCTGCCTGATGAGCCCCTTTCGGGGTTTTGCGCGGCGCCCGACCTGGTCTAGAACGTCGTCATGTCCACTTCACCCACCACGCTGCCGTTCGAGGATCTCGCCGAGGCGATCAAGGGCCGCCGCTCCGACTACGGCCATATCAGCGGGCTCCAGCTCGACCGCTTCGCCCCCGCCGAGGCCTGGTCCAGCCTGCCCTATCGTCCGGTCTTCGTCGGCGACACCGAGACCGGCGTGCTGCATGGCGGCGTCGTCACCGCGATGCTGGACGAGAGCTGCGGCATGGCGGTGCAACTTGCGCTCGACGGCACGCGCGCGATCGCAACCCTGGATCTGCGCATCGATTATCAGAAGCCGGCGACACCGGGCCTCGACATCAAGGCGCATTCGGTCTGCTACCGCACCACGCGCTCGATCGCCTTCGTGCGCTCCACCGCCTATCAGGACTCCGAGGACGATCCGGTTGCAACCGCGACCGCCTGCTTCATGATCGGCGCCAATCGCACCAACATGCTCGCGGACCGCAGGATGGACTCGCGCAGCATCCCGACGCTGGAGGCGCCCGACGATCCGGACGGCCCGTTCGCCAACAGCCCGTTCGCGCGCTGCCTCGGCATTCGCGTCAATAACGACGGCACGCTGACGATGCCGTTCTCGCCGCAGATCATCGGCAATCCGATCCTGCCCGCGATCCATGGCGGCATGACCGGTGCTTTCCTCGAGACCTCCGCGATCCTCGGCGTGAGGCGCGAGCTCGGCATCGCCGCGCTGCCCAAGCCGATCGGACTCACCGTCAACTATCTGCGTTCCGGACGCGCCCTCGATACCGTCGCCAATGTCTCGATCGTGAAACAGGGCCGGCGTATCGTCGCCTTCGAGGCGCGGGCCTGGCAGGACGATGCGAACAAGCCGATCGCCACCGCTTTCGGCCATTTCATGCTGCGGCCAACGCCCGGAAGTGACGAGGAATAGGCGTATTTTCCCTTGACGACCGGAGTTCCGGCCACAACGATAGCGCGGTTCCTGCGAGAGGTATTGGATTGCGGCATCCGCTCGACATCATCGCCATGTTCGCCGCGCTCTGGCTGCTGGCGTCGATGGTGCTCGACGCGCTGACGCCGAAGGAGCTGACCGCGGTGATGATCGGCATCGCGATCGGGCCCGCCATCGTCATCACCGCCGTGTTCTATTATTTGCGCTGCCCGCGCACCGATTTCGCGGTGATGTTCGCAGCGCTCTGGCTGATCTCCGATATCGCCATTGCATTCATCTCGCCGACGCAGCTGCCGTATTTCCTGATCGCACTCGGCTTCGTGCCGGCCCTGCTGATCGGCATCGTGCTGCACTGGCAGCGCTTCCAGCACCGCCACGAGCGGCTGCCCGCGCCTTCGGTGAAGCGGGGCTAGCGCGGTAGCAGATTTGTTTTAGCGAGATCCAGCACCTCGTCGCCGCGCCCGTTCATCACGGCGCGCAACACCCAGAGGCTGAAACCCTTGATCTGCTCGGGCGTGATGGTCGGCGGCATCGACAGCTCCTGCTTCGCCGTGACGACGTCGAGCAGCGCGGGTCCGTCATGCGCCAGCATCTCCTTCACGGCGCCCGGAAGCTCGCCGGGGTCCTCGACGCGTTTGGCGAAAATGCCCATCGCGCGCGCCATCGCCGCGAAATCAGGATTCTCAAGATCGACATTGGTGTCGACGAACCCGGCCGCCTTCATCTCCAGCGCAACGAAGCCGAGCACGCCGTTGTTGAAGACCACGATTTTCACCGGCAGCTTCATCTGGGTCAGCGTGATCAGGTCACCCATCAGCATGGTGAAGCCGCCGTCACCGGAAAGCGAGATGATCTGGCGGCCGGGCTGCGAGGCCTGCGCGCCGATCGCCTGCGGCATCGCGTTGGCCATCGAGCCGTGCACGAACGAGCCGATCAGCCGGCGGCGGCCGTTCATGTCGAGATAGCGCGCGGCCCACACCGTGGGCGTGCCGACATCGGCGGTGAAGACGGCGTCGTCGGAGGCATGGTCGCTGATGACTTTTGCCAGATATTGCGGATGGATCGGTTTGCTGCCCGGTGTCCCCTTCGCAAGCGAGTCGAGCCCTTCGCGCGCCTTCTTGTAATGCGCGATGGCGTCGTCGAGATGCCTCCGCTGGGTCTTGGTCTTGAGCAGCGGCAGCAGCGCCTCGATGGTCAGCTTGACGTCGCCGACGAGGCCGAGATCGATCTTGCAGCGCCGTCCCAGATTTTCCGGGCGGATGTCGATCTGCGCGACCTGCGCATCGGTGGGGAAGAACTGCTTGTAAGGGAAATCGGTGCCGAGCATCACCAGCGCGTCGCAGGCGTGCATGGCGGCATAGCCTGAGGAGAAACCGATGAAGCCGGTCATGCCGACGTCGTAGGGGTTATCGTACTCGACATGCTCCTTGCCGCCGAGCGCATGCACGATCGGGCTCTTCAGTGCTTCGGCCAGCTGCATCAGCGGCGCATGCGCGCCGGCGCAGCCGCGGCCACAGAACAGGGTGATGCGCTCGGCGCCGTTCAGGAGGTCCGCGAGCGCCTTCAGCTCGTCGGCCTGCGGCACAACCTTCGGCGCCGACAGCGCGAGCCCGCGCGTCGTCGACAGCGCGCGCTTGGGCGGGCTGCGGAACGCGATGTCGCCGGGCATCGCGATAACCGCGACGCCGCGCAGGCCGACCGCCGCACGAATGGCGTTCTCGATCACGTAAGGCAGCTGGCTCGCATCCGACACCAGCTCGCAATAATGGCTGCACTCCCTGAACAGGTTTTGCGGATGGGTTTCCTGGAAATAGCCGCCGCCGATCTCCGCCGAGGGGATCTGCGCGGCGATCGCGAGCACGGGAACACGGCTGCGATGCGCGTCGAACAGCCCGTTGATCAGATGCAGATTGCCCGGGCCGCAGGAGCCTGCGCACACCGCAAGGCTTCCGGTCATCTCGGCTTCGCCGGCAGCCGCGAAGGCCGCCACCTCCTCGTGGCGGACATGAATCCATTCGATGGTGCCGCGGCGGCGCAGCGCCTCGGTGAGACCGTTCAGACTGTCGCCGACGATGCCGTAGATGCGCTTGACGCCGGCCTGCTCGAGCGTTGCCACGAACAGATCGGCTACGTTGTTGATCGCCATGTCGGTCTCCTGATCTCGCTGGTGCAGCAAGATAGGATAAAGCGCGGCTATGACGGGATCACGGCTTGTTTATTGCTGGGTCAGTCTTTCACAATCGCCCGATCATAGGCCGCGATTGTCACCTTTGCGCGAGCGGCGACATCGGCGGCCGTCATGCCGGGCTTGTAGAGGCTGGAGCCGAGCCCGAACGCGGTCACGCCGCCCTTCATGTACTCGGCAAAATTCTGGTCGGAGACGCCGCCGACGGCGGCGATCATCACGCCCGCCGGCAGCACGGCGCGGATCGCGGCAATACCGGACGCACCGAGCACGCTGGCCGGAAAGAATTTCAGGCCCGATGCTCCGGAGCGCGCCGCGAGCAGCGCCTCGGTCGGCGAGAACACGCCCGGCAACGTCACCATGGCGTACTGATGTGCACGCGTGAGCACCTGCGTATCCACATTCGGCGAGACCATCAACTTGCCGCCGACGTCATTGAGACGATCGACATCTGCGGCGGTCAAGACCGTGCCGGCGCCGATCAGGACGCTGGCCGGCGCGAGCTTCGCGGCAATCGCGATCGAGCGGAACGGCTCCGGTGAATTCAGGGGGATCTCGATCGCGGTCATGCCGGCCTCGATCAGCACGCCGACGATCGCCTCGGTCTCCTCGGGCTTCACACCACGCAGGATCGCGACCAGCGGACGCTTCATCGGCGGAAAGGGAACGCTCATCTCAAGATTCCTCTCATTTCGTCCAGATCGCGGCAGCGGCCATCGACAGGCCGCGGCGAACGGCTTCATCGGCATCGATCGGCTGCACGGTGACCGACAGCGCATCGAAGGCCAGCCGGTACAGCATCGCGAGCCGCCCGGAGGCAATCAGCGTGATGCCCGCTTTCGGCACCGTGCCGGAGAGCCCTGCCGCCAGCTCGACGCCGATCAACGTGCCCGACAGCGTCTCGCGCGCGGCGGCCGGCGTGCCGCCGAACAGGAGCTGCCGCGACCGCGCTGTGAACAAAAGGTTGGCCGCGAAGGCCGGCGCTTCATACGCGGCTTTCACGGCCGCCTTGAAGCTCGCGACATCCTCGGCGTCATCGGCACCGGCGACCGCGAGTGACAAGATCGTCTCGCGCGAGACCACGCTGAAGAGCTCGCCGGTCATGAAGGTGGAGAAATGCACGACCGTGCCGTCCTTCACGCGCACCCATTTCGAATGCGTGCCGGGCATGCAGACCAGCGCTTCGCCAGGGGCCCCGAGACCGAGTGCACCGAGCAGCTGCGTCTCCTCGCCGCGCATCACGTCCGGCGCCCTGGTATCGCGCTGCGCGATCCCGGGCAGGATGCGAATATCGCGCGTCTCGCCGGGCACAAGCGCGGCCTGCTTCAGCACGGCAGAGAGCGGCGCAGGTGTGTCAACATAGCCGGCCTCGACCCAGCCGGTCTTGGCGCCGGCCATACCGCAGACAAGCACCGGCAGCTGGGCCGGGGCCTCGACAGCTGTGAGATGCGACTGCAGCACGCCGGCAAAGCCGGCCTTGGCCGCGGCCAGCATGCCCTCATCGCTGCGACGTTCAGCCAGCACCTTGCCGGCACGGTCGATCAGCCAGAGGCGGAAGCTACTGGTGCCCCAGTCCACCGCGACATAGGCGGGTTCGGTCATCTCAACACGTATCCTTAGTCTCACGGCCAAGACGCCGTCTCGCGACAATGAGACGACGGCGCGCAAATCCGCCCCGGGATATCGGCTATTGCCGCCTCAAACCAGCGATTTTTCGCGGGTCTGAGGCGCTCGCCGCGCTGGCACACCGCTTGCGATGCGGTGGCACACCGCTTGCTAAAGCTGTCCTGTTCAAGTCCGGGAACGCGCAACAAGACGCGTCAACATCAGATGAGGAAACCCATGGAGATCGGCTATTTCACGATGCCTTCGCACCCGCCGGAGTGCGGCTTGAAGGAAGGAAACGACTGGGACCTGCAAGTCATGCGCTGGCTCGATGAGCTCGGCTATCAGGAGGCCTGGGTCGGCGAGCACCACACCGCGCCCTGGGAACCCAATCCCACGCCGGACCTCCTGATCGCGCAGGCGCTGATGCAGACCAAGAATATCCGCATCGGGCCGGGCGGCTTCCTGCTGCCCTATCACCATCCGGCCGAGCTCGCCAACCGCGTCGCAATGCTCGACCATCTCTCCGAGGGTCGACTCAATTTCGGCGTCGCCGCTAGCGGCCTGCCGAGCGACTGGGCGATGTTCAACGTCGACGGCATGAGCGGACAGAACCGCGACATGACCCGCGAGGCGCTGGAGATCATCCTGAAGCTGTGGTCCGATCCCGCGCCCTTCACCTACAAGGGCAAGTTCTGGACGGTGACCAAGCCGGACACGATGTTCGACTTCCTCAAGCCCCACATCAAGCCGCTCCAGGCCCCGCATCCGCCGATCGGCGTTGCCGGGCTCTCTAAGAACTCGGACACGCTGAAGCTCGCCGGCGAGCGCGGCTTCATTCCAATGAGCCTCAACCTCAACCCTGCCTATGTCGGCAGCCATTGGGACTCGGTCGAGATCGGCGCCGCCAAGACCGGACGCAAGCCGAACCGGGCGGACTGGCGCCTCGTACGCGAGGTGTTCGTCGCCGACACCGACGAAGAGGCGTGGAAGCTCTCGACCGGTGACATGATGGGCCGGATGATGGGCGAGTACTTCCTGCCCCTGCTCGGCCATTTCGGCTTCAAGGACTATCTGAAGCACGCGCCCGACGTGCCCGACAGCGACGTCACCGTCGAATATTGCGCCAAGCGGAACTGGATCGTCGGCTCACCCGCAACCGTCGCCGAGAAGATCGAGAAGATCTACGACGAGGTCGGCGGCTTCGGCGTGCTATTGGTGTTCGGCTTCGACTACAAGCACAAGCCGGAGGCCTGGCGCCATTCGCTCTCGCTGCTCAGCAAAGAGGTGATGCCGCGCCTGAAGCATCTCGGCTCCGCGAAGAAGGCCGCTTGACGCGCGGCGGGTGCGGCGCAATCGTGTCGCACCCGCCCCGTTTCGGAGATTTCGGCGTGAGCGTCGACGCAAAGGATTTCAAACTGGCAATGCGCCAATGCGCCGGCGCGGTTGCGCTGGTCACGGTTGGCGCCGAGCACGGCAAGCGCACCGGGCTGACTGTGACATCAGCCTGCTCGCTATCGGACAATCCGCCGTCCCTGATCGTCTGCGTCAACCGTAACGCCAGCGCACATGCGCGAATCCGCGAGGAAGGCGCCTTCGCGATCAACTTCTTGCACGAGGACCACGCCGTGCTCGCGCTCACCTTCAGCGGCCAGAAGGGCGTCAACGGCGACGACCGATTTGCGTTCGGGCAATGGACGCGCGGGGTGACCGGCGCACCGGTGCTGACGGATGCGGTCGCCGCATTCGACTGCGTGCTGGCGCAGGAATTCGAGACCAAGACGCATTCGATCTTCGTCGGCGAGGTGCGTGGCGTCACGCATTCCGACGAGGCCGCGCCGCTGGTGTATCTGCGCAGCAGCTTCCACGTCCCTCACGAAATCCGCGGCACCGTTTCAGTCGGCGACCTCGATTCGCGGCATCTGAGCTGGAGCGATTTTTCGTAAGCTTCTCGCTTGCTGTTTTCCCTTCTCCCCTTGTGGGAGAAGGTGGCGCGAAGCGCCGGATGAGGGGTATGTCTCCGCAAACTCGAAAGGGAGTAATCGCGGAGGCAGACCCCTCACCCGTCTCGCCGCTACGCGGCGATCCACCCTCTCCCACAAGGGGAGAGAGGAAGAAAGAACGCCGCATGCGACTGAACGCTACTGCGCCGTCTCGATCTTCAACTGCTTGATCTTGCGGTACAGGGTGGCGCGGCTCAGCTTCAGCGCGCGGGCAGCTTCCGTCACGCGGCCGCCATGCTTGCGTAGCGCCTCGACGATCGTCGCGCGCTCGGCCGTTGCGAGATCGGGCTCTGCCGTCCACCCACCGAACGGAGGCAGATCGAGATCGGCATCCATGATGACGCCGTCCTCCGCGGTGCAGCCGGCAAGCCGCAGCACGTGGCGCAGCTGGCGCATGTTGCCGGGATAGGGATAGGCCGAGAGCAACGCCCAGGCCTCGTCCGACAGGCGGCAATCCGGCGCCTCCTCGCGCGCGATCTGGCGGATGATATCGTCTCTGTCGGCGCGCTCGCGCAACGCCGGCAGTCGCACGTCCATGCCGCGCAGCCGGAAGTAGAGATCGGCGCGGAAGGCGCCCTCCTCCGCCATGCGGCCGAGGTCGCGATGGGTCGCGCTGATCAGGCGGATGTCGACCGGCACCGGCTTGAGCGCGCCGAGCGGCCAGACCTCGCGGTTTTCGAGCACGCGCAAGAGGCGCGTCTGCAGCGCGATCGGCATGTCGCCGATCTCGTCGAGAAACAGCGTGCCGCCGTCGGCCTGCACGATCAGACCCTTCGAGCCGTCGCGGCGCGCGCCGGTGAAGGCGCCGGCCTCATAGCCGAACAGCTCGGCGTCGATCAGGCTCTCCGGCATCGCCGCACAGTTCAGCGCGACATAATGGTTGCGGGCGCGGTTGCTCGCCGCGTGAATGGCGCGCGCGAACACATCCTTGCCGACGCCGGTCTCGCCATGCAGCAGCACCGGCAGATTGTGGTCGCCGATGCTTCTCAGCCGTTTGACGCTTTTGATCAGGCCGGGATCGCGACCTGCGAGCCGATGCAGCGAATTGAAACGATCGACGGGAACGTCACGACGCTGAGTGGACGGCCTCGCCCGCAGCGGCGGCGCGACATGTCCCTGCCCGAGCGCGCTGCCGTCGGCGCGGCGCAGTTCGACGACCTCGTCCGCACCACGCGCCGCGTGATGATCGAACTTGATATAGCGCGACAGATCGATGCCCGATGCGATCAAGCCGTCTGTGAGGCCCAGCAGCGCGCGCGCCGAACGGCAGGCGCCGACGATGCGGCGATCGTCGTCATAGGCAAGCAGGCCGCTGCCGCCGTCGCCCGGCACGGTGGCGATCCAGGCGTTGTGGAAATGGCCGCGGAAGATCGCGCCCTCCATCCGCCGCGTCGCCTCCATCGTCACCGCGAGCGCGAGCTGATGCCCGGCGCGTTCGAGATCCTCGCGGCACGAGGTGATGTTCACGGCACCGGCGAGCCGGCCGGCCTGATCGAACAGTGGCGCCACGGCGCAGGAGAACATGTGCCACTGCGCGCGAAAATGCTCGTCGCGATGCACCAGGATGGGCTTCTCTTCGGCAAGCGCAGTGCCGAGCCCGTTGGTGCCCTCGAAGGTCTCGGCGAAATTCGAGCCGGTGTAGATCTTCCAGTCCAGAAACATCTTTGCGTCGGCTTCGGCCGGCAGGCGGCTGAACAGCATGGTCGCGTTCACGTCAGCGAGATTGACGCAGTAGCCGGCGTCGCGCAGCACGCGGGCGAGATCGTCGAGCTCGGGGGTCACGAGCCTGATCGTCTCCTCCATGGGCCCGGCGACGTGGCGAATCTCGGCTTCGGTGAGCGTCTGCGGCGGGCCCTGGCGGGCGGGGTCGAGCTTGTGGCTCACCAGGCAGCGCCGCCAGGAATTGGCGATGCGCGAAGAGGCATCGACGTCGGCCACGTGATTGGCGACGGACAAGACACGGGCGACATGGTTCGAGGCCGAAAGGCTGGCCATCGCGGACGTCTCCACCCTGCATTATTGTGCAAAGTCTGGCAGCACAGGCGGGGATGTCAATCGGGAACCGGGACGCAGCTATTGCTGCACTGCGCTCACCACGTATCGATGCAGGGTCGCTTCTTCTTCGTCCTCGCGGGCGGCCTCGGCACCGAGCGCACGCCCGCCATGATCCAGCGCCGCGTCTCGGCGGGGTCGATGACGTTGTCGATCTCGAACACCGAGGCGATCGAGACCGCCTTGCCGTTGGCATAGAGCTCGGCGACCTTGTTCCGATAATAGGTCTCGCGCTCCTCGGGGTCGGCGATCGCCTCCATCTCCTTGCGGAAGCCGAGGCGGACATACCCCTCCAGGCCCATGCCGCCGAATTCGCCGGTCGGCCAGGCCGCGGTGAAGAAGGAGGCGTGGAAGCCGCCGCCGATCATCGACTGCGCGCCGAGACCATAGCCCTTGCGCAGCACGATGCCGAACAGCGGTACGGTAAGGCTCGCGCCGGTGACGAACATGCGCGAGACGTGGCGCACGATCGCGGTCTTCTCGGCCTCCGGACCGACCATGAAGCCGGGCGTATCGCAGAGCGAGACGATCGGCAGATCGAAGGCGTCGCAGAGCTGGAGGAAGCGCGCGGCCTTGTCGCCGGCGTCGGCATCGATCGCGCCGCCGAGATGGCGCGGATTGTTGGCGATCAGTCCGAACGGCTTGCCCTCGATGCGGATCAGCGCGGTGATCATGCCAACGCCGTAGTCGCGGCGCAACTCCAGCACGGAATCCTTGTCCGCGACGAGATCGATGACGCTGCGGATATCGTAGACCCGCAGGCGGTTCTCCGGGATGGCGCGGCGAAGCAGGCGCTGGTCGGCCGCTTGCCACTCCGTCACCGCACCCTGGAAGTAGGACAGGTATTTTTGAGCCACCCGCGTCGCCTCCTCCTCGTCCTCGACCAGGATGTCGATGACGCCATTCGGCGACTGGAACGTAACAGGGCCGACCTCGGCCGGATGATAGACGCCGAGACCGCCGCCTTCGATCATCGCCGGACCGCCCATGCCGATCGAGGCGTTCCTGGTAGCGATGATGACATCGCAGCAGCCGAGCATCGCGGCGTTGCCGGCAAAGCAGTAGCCGGAGACCACGCCGATAACCGGCACGAGGCCGGAGAGCCGTGCGAACTGCACGAAGGACGGGCCGTCGAGGCCGGTCATGCCGAGTCGGTCGGTGTCGCCGGGCCGGCCGCCGCCGCCTTCGGCGTAAAACACCAAGGGCACACGCCAGTCTTCCGCCAGCGTCAGCATGCGGTCGATCTTCTTGTGGTTCATGTGGCCCTGCGTGCCCGCGAGCACGGTGTAGTCGTAGGCCACGACGATGCAGCGGCCGCCCTCGGCGCCGAACTTCTCGGCATTCACCGTCGCAACACCCATCACGAGGCCGTCGGCCGGTGTGCTCTTGATGAGATCGTCGAGCTTGCGGCGGCGTCGCTGCGCTGCGATCGCAAGGCTGCCATATTCCATGAACGAGCCGTCGTCGACGAGCTGCGCGACGTTCTCGCGCGCTGTGCGCTGGTTGGTGTTGCGGCGGCGCTCGACCGAGGCCGGCCGGTTCGCATCGAGCGTATTGGCCTGGCGCGCGATCATCTCGGCGAGATCAGGGCGGATGTGGTCGAGATCGACATCGGCCTCCGCTGCCGACGCATCGGCCGCGACGTCGAGCGGCTCCAGATACATGATTGGTTCGCCATGCATCAGGGTCACGCCATCGCCGGCGACGAGCTTCATGACGCGGCCGCCCTGCTCGGCCATGACCAGATGCTCCATCTTCATGGATTCGATCACGGCGAGCTGCTGGCCCGGGCGCACGATCTCGCCTTCCTTCACCTGGATGATGACGATGGTTCCCTGCAAGGGCGCAGCGACCATCACCGCGCCTTCGGGCACGATCTGCGCGACGTGCGTCTCCGCGCCATGGCCGCTTCGCTCGGTCGCGGCAAAATAGAGCGGCTTTGCCGCGCCATCGGCCGCCTCGACCAGCTTTGCGATGTTGCGATCGATGAAATCGGTCGCGATGCGGTTAGTCCTGAAATCGGGATGTGCGAGCACGGCTTGGAGGAAGGCGATGTTGGTCACGATGCCGTCGATCCTGAACTCGCGCAAGGCGCGCGAGGCTTTTGCCACGACGTCGTGCCAGGCTTCGCCCGGCGTGTGCACGATGACCTTGGCCAGCAGGGAGTCGAACGCCGCGCTGGTTTTATAGCCGGCATAACCAAAACTATCGACGCGGACGCCGGGCCCCGACGGCGGCTCGAACACGGCGAGCACGCCGCCGGTCGGATGCGTCGCCCCCAGCTCGTCCAGCGTCTCCATGTTGACGCGGAGCTGCATGGCATAGCCACGCGGCTTTGGGATGGCGCCCTGTGCCAGATCAAGGGATGCCAATGTTGCGCCGGCGGCGACCGCGAGCTGGGCGCGGACGAGGTCGAGGCCGAGCACTTCCTCCGTCACGGTATGCTCGACCTGAAGCCGCGGATTGGCCTCGATGAAGGCAAAGCTGTCCTCGGCCGTGCCGTCGACCAGGAACTCGAAGGTGCCGAGATTGTCGTAAGACGCAGCGGTCGCGAGCTGCTTCGCAGCTTCGATGATGCGGCCGCGCAAGGCGTCACTGAGCGACGGGCTCGGCGCCACCTCGATCAGCTTCTGGTGCCTGCGCTGGATGGTGCATTCGCGCTCCCAGAGATGGGAGATCGCGCCGTGGCGATCGCCGATGATCTGCACCTCGATGTGGCGGGCCTGGCGGATCAGGCGCTCGGCATAGACGCCGTCGAACCCGAACGCCGCCTTGGCCTCGGATTGGCAGCGCGCATAGGCTTCCGCGAGATCGGCGGCATTCTCCACGACGCGCATGCCGCGGCCGCCGCCACCGGCCATCGCCTTGATCACGATCGCCGCGCCCTTGCCGAGGGATTCGAAGAATGCCGTGATCTCCTCCAGCGACGAGGGCCCGCTGGTGCCGGCGATGATCGGCACGCCGCAACGCTTCGCCAGTTGCCGCGCCGCGACCTTGTCGCCGAACAGTTCAAGCGCGGCCGGCTTCGGCCCGACGAAGGCGATGCCCGCATCCGCGCAGGCCTTGGCGAACGCGGCATTCTCGCTGAGGAAGCCATAACCGGGATGCACCGCGTCGCAGCCGGCGCTCTTCGCCGCCTTCACCGCCGCTTCGATATCGAGATAGGCCCGTGCGCCGCGGCCGGGGATTTCGACCGCCCCGTCGGCAACACGCGCGTGCAGCGACAGCGCGTCATCGGCCGGATGGATCGCGACCGTCGCGATGCCGGCATCGGCCGCCGCGCGCGCGATGCGGATGGCGATCTCGCCACGGTTGGCGATCAGGAGTTTCTTGAACGACATGCGGCGTCTCCATGCCCGCGGGCCGAGGCGCGGGTCGGCAGGTTCGATGATCCTGCTTCTTCACTTTAACCGCGCTCGTCAAGGGCGAGAACGCCCGTCGCAATAGCCGGTCCCGCGGGCCGGAATATCAGTTGCCGGCGCGCGCGGCGACGAGGCGCATAATCCGCGCCACGGCAGATAGTATGAGCGCGATGTCAGGCGGCCCGCACGCCCGCAACGAAGGTGCTGACCTCGTTCTCCAGTGATTGCAGCTTCTGCGACAGCCGGCCGCTCGATTGCAGCACGAGGCCCGCGGCCTGGCCCGTTTCCGCCGTGGCGTCGGTGACACCGGAGATGTTCTGCGAGACCTGGTCGGTGCCGGACGCCGCCTCCTGCACACTGTGGGCGATCGCCTGCGTCGCGGCGCCCTGCTCCTCGACCGCGGCGGCGATCGACGAGGAGATCTCGTTGACCTCCATGATGGTCTTGCGGATGCTCTCGATGTTGCCGACGACCTGGTTGGTCTCGGCCTGGATCGCGGTGATCTGCGCGCCGATCTCGTCGGTCGCCTTCGCGGTCTGGCTCGCCAGCGATTTCACCTCGCTCGCGACCACGGCAAATCCCCTGCCGGCCTCGCCGGCGCGCGCCGCTTCGATGGTGGCGTTGAGCGCGAGCAGGTTGGTCTGCGAGGCGATCTGGTTGATGAGGTCGATGACCTCGCCGATCTTGTGCGCGGCGGCGGCCAGCCCCTGCACGGTGTCGTTGGTGCGCTGACCGTCCGCGGCCGCCTTGTCGGCCACGCTTGCAGCCTGCGCGACACGCTGGCTGATCTCGGTGATCGAGGACGACAGCTGCCCGGCGGCGGACGCCACCGTCTGCACATTGCTCGACGCCTGCTGGCAGGCGGTCGCGACGAAGCTTGCGCGGTCGGTCGCCTTGTTCGCGGTCTCCGACATGCCTTGCGCGGCCTGCTGCATCGCGCGCGCCTCGGTGAAGACGTCGCGGACGACGGCCTGAACGCTCGCCTCGAACTTGCCGGCGAGATCGCCCATCGTCTTGCGTTTCTCGTCGTCGGCCCTCTGCTTCGTCTCCTGCTGCTCGGTATGCATGCGGCTCACCGCCGACGCATTGTCCTTGAACACGGCAAGCGCCTTGGCGAGCCCGCCGACCTCGTCGCTGCGGCCGGTGTAGGGCACCTCGAACGCGCTGTCGCCGGCGGCGAGTCGCTCGGTCAGCGCGGTGATTTTCGCGAGCGGCCGGGTCACGCTGCGGCCGATCACGAAGGAGCAGGCCAGCACCAGGACCAGGACGGCCAGACAAATGTAGGCGAATGTCGTCGCGTTCTGGCGGAAAACGGCGTCGACGTCGTCGAGATAAATGCCGGTGCCGATGATCCATCCCCAGGGCGCAAAGCCCTTCACATAGGAGATTTTTCCGACCGGCTGCTCGAAGCCCGGCTTCGGCCAGAGATAGCTGTAGAAGCCGGCGCCCTGCTTGTTGACGACGTCAACGAAGCCCATGAACAGCGCGTTGCCGGCGGGGTCCTTCATGCCGGAGAGATCCTTGCCGTCGAGCTCGGGCTTGATCGGGTGCATGACCATCTTGGGGGCCATGTCGTTGATCCAGAAATACTCGACCTTGTCATAACGCAGGCTCTTGATCGTTGTGATCGCGGCGGCCTGCGCCTGCTCGCGCGGCAACTTCCCCTCGCTCTCGAGCTTCTGATAGTGCGCCAGGATGCCGTAGCCGACATCGACCATGTGCTGCGTCTTGGCCTGGCGGTCGGCAATCATCTGCGCACGCAGGGTCGAGAGCGCGATCGGCGCCAGAGCGATCATGCCGAGGAGGCTGATGCCGACAATCAGGACTAGCTTGAAACTGATGCGGGAGAAAAACATCGGAGCTCGCAAGAATTGGAAGGGCTGATATGCCAGTTTATCCCGCACCCCTTAGCGAAGCTTTAAGCATTCGGGTTCCCCAAATCCCCACGAAATTGCGTTGGAGGCAGCCGGCGCGCGGCGTGCGACTTGGCAGGCTGGCGAGGCTTGGCTGCATCCGGGATCCCGGCTCTTTAGATCTAGAAGACCTCGATATCGCCGCTGCGAGCGTTGACTTGCGGTCGGCTCTGGCGGAACGATCGGCGCAGATCATCAGCGCCAGCTGTGGCGTGAGCTGCACAGAAGGCCAGAGGCTCAATGCATCAATCGACATATGGCAAGTCCCTCGACCTTCCTGCGCTGTGCGCGGCGGAGCGGCTTTTCATCTGGGGATTTCGGGCCAAGGCACGCAGCGGAAGCGCCGTTCCGACTGCGGCCGATATCCAGCAAGTGTACGACCACTTTCGCGTGGGCGACGCCGTGCCGTCGCTAGAATCCATCATCGAGATCTTCGCGTGCACGGCGCATACGGCCATCGAAGTTCATTGTCCGACCTGTCCGAAGATGTCGGACAGCGAGCACGGAATCTTGCGGGCGATCGCCGCGGCACAACAGGAACGCATCGACGTCGCGCGCGAGCAGTTCGAGAGCTGGTTGCCGCCGGTCGGTGCCGATTGGGCTCTCGCGCCCGTGCGGGGGCTTGCAACGATCTTCCGCATGGCCGGCCTCATCCTGCCCGACCGACACGTTCCGTCTTTCGACCATGACCGGACGATGGCAATGAAGAGCTGGCTGGTCGGAAGTCCCACGCTGCACTGACGGGATCGTTCATGCTCCACGATACGTGCGGTTCTGCGCCAGTCGAAACAGCCGGCCAGCCGCGGCTCTGTCCGCTCCAGGCCGCGCTTGCGGCGCGTCCCTGCGTCGAGAGCTACGATGAATTTTCCCGCGTTGCGCTGTCGCTGTTCCGATTCATCGGAGCGGCCTATACGACCGGCGCCTCCGATTGCTGGGAAGCGGCCTATCGCTTCGCCGACGAGGCGCCGGGCATCGCCGACAGTCCGCTGCTGGTGGCGCGCGCTGCTGCGCTCGTCAGGATCCTGCGCAGCGGCCGGCCGTGCGAACTGTGCTTCATGCCGCCCTCGTGCCGGCGCCTGTCGCAGGACGAGGCGGAATTGATGCGACTGCTGGCGGTCGCACGCCGCAACCAGCCGGGCGAACTCGAATCCATCGTTTGCCAGTACGTCGGGAACGAGAACGAGATCGCGACGACGCGGGCCGTCAACGCGCTTGCCTTGTGCTGACGCTTTGATGGGTTCTAGTCGCATCTCAAGCGACCTTGCGCTATCAACATCGCCATGGAGACGCAGTGTTCGATGCCCTCCATAAAACCTCCAGACGGCCCCAGGGATCACCACCGCTGGGGTCGTCGTTTTGCGGCCTGGCCTAACCGCCCTTCTTGCCAAGCACGAGATCGATGGTGTGAGCCGCGATCTTGCGCAGCTGCGGCTCGTCGCCGAAGGCACGTTCGAGCACGCCAAGGCCGCGCGTCACCGTGATGATATGCAGCGCTGCGGCCGCGGGATTGCCATTGAACTCGCCGCGCTCTGCGCCTGCCGCCAACGTCTCTTGAACCAGCATGGTGATGCGCGAGATGAGGCCCGCAAAGGCCTGACGCGCGTCTTCATCCAAGCCCTCCCCTTCGGCCGCGCCGAGCTCCATCAATCCGCGCGTGGTCGGACATCCCCGCGGCGGCGAGCCCGAGCGGAAGTTGGTGATGGTCAGGTCGAAGAACGCGGTAAGGCGTTTTCGCAGTGAGCCCGCGCCGAGCGCCTTTTGCAGGGCGAGGAGATAATCGCCCGCATAACGCTCATAGGCCTGGAGGAACAGCGCCTCCTTGCTGCCGAAGGCATTGTAGAGGCTGCCGCGCTGAACACCGGCATCGCGCGCGATGTCCGACAGCGACGTGCCGCGCACGCCCTTGCGCCAGAACTGGTCGAACGCGATACGCAGGACGTCGTCGTGGTCGAATTCGCGCGGCCTCAAATCCTGCTCCTCGGTACGGCAAAAATATTTGACACGATGTCAATAACGTGTTTTCTCGACATCGTGTCAAAAACTAATTGGGATTGATAGCCCGTTCCGTCAATGGGCCCAACGGCCGGCGCTTGCGTGCGCCCTGGCCGATCGGGCTCGCATGCCAAAAGGGACCCGCCCATGCCTCTCCTTCACATCTCGATGCGCGCCGGCAAACCGGAAGCCTATCGGCAGGCGATCCTCGATGGTTTGTACCGCGCCATGCGCGAGGCACTGAACGTGCCCGAGGGCGACGAGTTCATGACCATCAGCGAGCATGACGCCTCGAATTTCCGCTGCGGCAATGCCTATGGCGTCAAACGCAGCGACGACGCCGTGCTGATCCAGATCACCGTGTTCGCTTCGCGCACGGCGGAGCAGAAGATGGTGCTGTACCGGCGGATCGCAGACCTACTCGGCGAAAACCCGGGCATCCGGCCGGAGGACGTGTTCGTCAACGTGCTCGATGCCCCCGCGGAGAACTGGTCCGTCGGAAACGGCATCGCGCAATTCGCGTGAAGTGAGGGGCGTGCTTCTGGCGTGATCGCTTGCTTCACCCACCCGCAACGCACGCCGCCATGATCCCGTCGAGCTCGGCCTTCGAGAGCACACCGAGCTCGGTGATGAAGACGATCCGCGATCGCGGCACGCCTTCCGCCGGTGCACCGCCCGTCGCGAGCGTCGCGCGGCCGGCGGCGAACTGAAACACCATCTGGCGCCCGGGTTGCTCGACGGTCTCGAACAGGCCTTTTGCGCGCGCAAGCTTTGGCGCCAGGCGGCCGATCGCCGGCTGCAGGCGCTGCAGCGACAGCGGCTGATCCGAGGTCCAGCTCAGCGTCTCGAAGCGCTCCTCGGACGGCCGTCGTGGTCCAGGGTCGCGCGGCGCGGGCGCGCGATCAACAGCCGCGGGGAACAACAGCGCGGACGGAATCTCGCCGTGCCTGGCATCGACCACCACGGCGGGGACACGCTGCGCGCGGATGGCTTCGCGCATGCGGGCGCCTGCGCTCTCGTCCGCCAGATCGAGCTTGCTCAGCGCCACGATATCGGCGGCGCGCAGCTGCGACCGCATCAGCGCATCATCCAGGGCCGCAGGTAGCGTCGCCGCATCCATCACGCAGAGCACCGTTTCCAGCGGCGCCTCGCGCAGGATCACGGGGTCCATCAGGTTGCGGACGATGTCGGCGGGATCGGCGACGCCGCTGGTCTCGATGACGATATATTCGGGCTTCGGATCGCGCCGAAGCAGCGTCGAGAGCGTGCGCAGGAGATCGCCTTCGAGCGAGCAGCAGATGCAGCCATTGGCGAGGCTGACCACGCCGTCGCTCGCGCCCGCGATCAACTCCGCGTCGATGTTGATCGCGCCGAAATCGTTGACGATTGCCGCGATACGCCGTCCCTCCGCGTTCGCCAGCAGATGGTTGACGACCGTGGTCTTGCCCGCCCCCAGAAAGCCCGTCACCAGGAGAATGGGGACCGGCATGGGATCAGCCCTCGACGACGGGGCGACGCACGGGGCGGCCGGGCCGCGCCGCCACGTCCAGCACGCCATCGCTGATCAGCGGCTGGCCGCTGACGATCAGATGCCGCACGCCGTCCGAGGGGCGGTTCATCGCCGTGAAGGTCGCGCGGTCCGAGAGCTTCTCGTAGTCGAACACGACGATGTCGGCATCGGCGTCCTTGGCAAGGCGGCCCTTGGCCCGCATCGCGGGCGTGCTTTGCGAAAGGATCTCTGCGGGGATCAGCGCGCATTTGCGCACGCCTTCGAGCAGCGACACGGCCTTGCGCTCGCGCACCCATTCGCGGATGAACTTCGTGAAGCAGCCGGCCGAGCGCGGATGCGAGGTGGCGTCATCCGGCAGCGGCCAGGCATCGCCGGTGTAGGTCTTGCCGTCCGACGTCGTCCACGGCATCGCATCGGACGCGATCGCGCCGCCGGGATACAGCACCGACATATCGAGCAGATCGCGATGATGCGCATTGTTGTCGGTATCGAGGATGTGCCAGAGCACCAGCGAGGACGGCTCTTCGGCTTGCGCCTTCAGCAGCTCCTCGCGATCGCGGAAGCGGTGACCGTCGGTCACGCGCTGCACTGAATCGTAACCGGTGCCGTTGCGCTCGACGAACTGGGGATCACTGAAGAAGGCCGCGGCCAGCACGGTCGAGCCGGTACCGTAGGGATAGGCTTCGACCGTGATGGGCAAGCCCTGCGCCTGCGCCTTTTCGACCAGCACGCGGCAGCGTTCGATATCCGTCTTGCTCGACGAGTTGAAATGGCAGATGTGCATGTGCGCGCCGGTGGCGCCGGCATAGCCGATCAGGCGGATATAGGCTTCCGCGGCGCTTTCGGGGTCGACGCGCGACATGTAGGCGACGTGGGTGAAGGTCGGCACGTCCTGCCTGGCCGCGAGCTGGCAGACCGCGGTCAGCTCCTGCACGCCGGCGCCCGGCGCATAGGCGTTCAGGATGCCGATGCCGATGCCGCCCTCGTTCAGGCCGCGCGAAAGACGCTCGAGGATGCCGGCGACCTCCGCATCGCTGGCGACGTTGTCCATCCAGCGGCGATCGCGCATGGCGTTGCCGAACGCTTCCAGCGAGCTCTCCGCATTCGAGCCGGTCATCGCGCCGATGCGCGCAAAGGCCCAGTTGGTGGCGGCGCCGTAGTTCAGCACGCGTCCCTTCCGCGCCTGGCGCTCATACCAGGAGGCGACCGGCAGCACGCCGGCCTCGAGATCAAGCGTCGTCGTCACGCCGTCGAACGCCTGCATGCGGTCGGCCGGGATCGACTGGCCATGCGCGTGCAGGTCGATGAAGCCCGGCGCGACCACGAGCCCCGTCGCGTCGATAACCCGCTCGGCGCCGCCGAGGCCCGTGCCGACGCCGGCGATCTTGCGGTCCATCACCGCTACATCACCGATGGCGTCCATTCCGCTCGCGGGATCCACCACCCGGCCGCCAGAGATCACCAAACCGCTCATGTCGTCACTCCGCATGCTATTGCCAGAACCTCCGAAAGCCCTGCAGAAGCTCCGGAGGCGCGGAGCGCATAGTGCAGATTTTGGGGAGAACGACTACCGGCACTGATGCCGATGCTGCATGCGCTCGCGACCTCGCGGCGTGCCTTGCCCGAAGGGCAACGGCCCAACAAACCTCCGGTAGAATGATGGAAAAGATCTCTATAAGGTTGTCGTCGCGGCAGGTCGCGTTGCCTGCGTCGGGATCATCGGCCAAGTGTGTCGTGCAAGGGAGCGAAATGTCTGCAATGTCAAATCAGGGCCTGCGCATCAGCTGCAGGGCAGCTTTGATCATCTCCATCGTCGTCTCGGCGGCAAGCGCGTTTGCGGCCACCCCACAAGACCTGAACGATTGTCAGGACAGCACCGATGTCCCGCGCATGATGGCAGCGTGCAGCAGCCTCTCCCAGGACGCCAGACTACCTCCCGGTGCAAGATCCATGGCATTGCTCAAGCATGGCTTCGGAAATTTTGCACTCGGCAACATGGATGCGGCTGAAGCCGACTTCACCGAGGCGGTCAGGCTCAACCCGAAGAACAACTACGCTCATCACGAGCTGGGACTGACCTTGGCCAAAAAGGGCGACACCACACGCGCAATCGCTTCGCTCACCGAGGCCATCAATCTTGATCCCTCAGGTGCCGCAAGCCGGTTCATTCGCGGGCAGATTTATATGTCCGAGGACAGGCTGGACGAGGCGATCCGGGATTTCACCGATGCCATCAGGCTTGGACCCGACAAGAACACCACCTTTGCCAAAGACCAGGAGGTGAGTCGTCCGGAGGCCGATCGCGTCGCGACTGACTACTACGCGGCCCGGGGAGATGCGTACTATCGGAGAGGCGATTTCAGGGATGCCGCTTCGGACTACGACCGGGAGGCGCGGTTTTCCGATCCCGATGGCTACGGCGTGATTTGGGGATCGGTGGCGCGGATGCAGGGACGATCTGCCGATGCCGGCATCGCGCTGTCCGCTGCACTCGACAAGGGCCAGCTCAGGGATTGGCCGAGAACCGTCGGCGAATTGCTTGTCGGCCGGATCACGCCCGCCGCAGCCCTGGCTTCGGCCAGGAATTCAGATCAAACTTGCGAGGCACACTATTACGCTGGGATCGCTCAGCTCAAGAGCAAAGATACAGTGGCGGCCCGGAACGAGTTTGCAGCCGCGCGAGACGGATGCCCGACCTCGTTTCGAGAGTATCGTGCCGCCATTGCCGACCTGAAGCGATTGCAGGCGCAGTGATCGCGCCTTCGCCTGCAACATGTTTGCTAGCGACTTGGCGTCGAAGCTACCGACCTTGCCCGCCGTGGCCGTGCCATCGACTACGGGGGCAATCGCTGCTCAGCGATTACCTGAACCGGCGGAAAGGTAACGCAATCTGCCACGTCGAACAGCACTTCCATGCTTCGATCAAACGATCGCGCAAAAGCAATCGCGTCATCACGCCGCTCATCGGCGATGCGCAAGCCGAGCGTACAATGCGGCGTCCATGCCCCGGGCCGGTAATGAGGGCGGCAATGCGCCGGGTCGATTGCGGCGCTGACCGAGCTGTGGATGCGGGTTAGCGCCTCATTGGAGCTCGGCTCCGCCCAGAGAACGAGAGGCGAGCCTGCGAACCAACGAATCCGTTTGAACTCGATGCGAAATTGCGCTTCGCCAGCAACGGCCGCCAGCATGGCGGCCCATGCTATCTTTTCGTCGATCGCAGGCGAGTCGTAGATCGCAAATGTAAAATGTGGCCGATAGCCAAGGGCGCGCATCGAGGGCTCGACTTCGAACGCTACGACCTGATCCCACAGCCGCTCGATCTCACTTGCTGAATTGTTATCGGCTCGAACGTTGATCGCCAATGCCACAAGCGCTCACCCAGCGGGGGGAACAATCAAATCGAGATCAAGGGAAGGTAGCTTCAAGGCAATGGCGCTCCCTAGGGGAATCGAACCCCTGTTTCAGCCTTGAGAGGGCCGCGTCCTAACCGCTAGACGAAGGGAGCGTGAGGGACAGGACATAGCCGCGAATTTTGTCGGCGGCAAGCCTCGATCGGGGGCGAGAACCCCGGATATGCACGGTCAATGCGGCTTAGGCTTAATTGCGCGGCGGGCCGCCGCGCGCCCTACGAAACCGCCGGGAACACTCACGGCTGCTTCAGTTTCTCGATCGCCGCAGCGCCCGCGGCCGGCTCAAGGCGGAACAGGCCCGCGCCCGCAAAGGCGGATTTGAACGGCGATGAGGAGCGGATCTGCTGGCCGCTGCTGCCGGCGACGGCCTGGTTGAGCAGGTCCTGGCCGATGGCGCCTGTCCGCTGCGTCCCGACGCCGAAATAATACGTCTTGCCGGCCTCGACGGGGACCTCGACCTCATAGTCCGTCATCGACATCTTCATGTGGGAAGCGATCTTGTGGACGCCCGGCGGCCGGTCGACGAAGAAGAACGTCCCCATGTCGACCTTACCGACGGACTTGCCGTCGATCAGGATTTCCGACGAGGCCGCCATTCCGCCCATCGCGCCGAAAATGCCCTTCTCGCGCAAGAAATAGAGCCGTGCGTTCCGCGAGCCCGTTGGCTTGGCCTGCGCCGCGGGTTGTTTGGCCGGCGCGGCAAGTCCAGCCTGCCTGGCTGGCGCTGTGGGCTGCTTGGCCGGCTCTGCGAGCGCCGCAAATCCAGCGCATCCGTACGACCCGACAACGAGTGCAATTGCGACGACGCGCGACTTGATACGTCCCATTCCCAGTCCCAGCCCAACTTCCCAAGCCCGAGAGCTAAATCAGAAGTTGCGCGGCAAGACAAACTGGACCGGAGAACGATCAACAGCCGCGGCCAGCCCTACGGCTCATTGGCAAATTTCAGCTTTCCGGCCGGCTTCAGGGTGTGGGCGTCGAAAGTGCGGATCTCGATGACCCCGCCAACGTCCAGCGTGACCACGAGGCGGTCGCCGGCGACCCCGGTCGAGACGATCCTGGCGCCCTTGGGCAGGGCGGCGGTGACGTCGCCGGCCATTTCGGACGCCCTTCCCTCCGACTTGAAAAGGCGGTAGCCCACCGCGATCAGGACGGCGCAGATTGCCAGCGCCGTGGTCAACCCCGCGATCAGCATCATCCGCCGCACCCGCGCGAACAGCGCGGCCTGCTCGGGGCTCGGTTCGGGAACAGCGGTATCAGACGTCGTCATGGATAGCTCAGGCTCTGCGCAAAGGTTGGAAGTTGTCGTCGCCGGCGACGAGGGCTCGGCTCGGCTTGACCGCGTGCTGGCGGCGCACCTCACCGACCTGTCGCGATCGAGGCTGAAAGCCCTGATTTTGGCGGGCGCGGTGAGCCTCAAGGACGCCGCGATCCGCGACCCCGCTTATCACGTCACATCCGGCGATACGATCACAATCGACGTGCCGGAGGCGGCCCCGCCGGAGCCCAAGGGTGAGGATATCGCCCTCGATATCGTGTTCGAGGACGACGACATCGTCGTCCTCAACAAGCCGAAGGGCCTCGTCGTGCACCCCGCGGCCGGGCACGAGACCGGCACGCTGGTCAACGCGCTGATCGCCCATTGCGGCGGCTCGCTCTCCGGCATCGGCGGGGTACGCCGGCCCGGCATCGTGCACCGGCTCGACAAGGACACGACCGGGCTGATGGTAGTCGCCAAGAACGACCTCGCCCATGCCTCGCTCACCGCGCAATTCGCCGACCACGGCCGGACGGGCGCGATGCGCCGCGGCTACATGGCCTTCGCCTGGGGGCTGCCGGGACGCCACCGCGGCACCGTCGATGCGCCGATCGACCGCCACCCGTATGCGCGCGAGAAGATGGCGGTGCGCCAGGGCGGCCGCGAGGCGGTGACGCATTGGGAGCTTCTGGAGAGTTTTGCGGGGCGTGACGGCAAGCCGATCGCCTCCCTGCTCGCCTGCGAGCTCGAGACCGGACGCACCCACCAGATCCGCGTCCACCTCGCCCATATTGGCCATCCCCTGATGGGCGACGCCGTCTATGGCCCGCACTTCAAGACCAAGGCGAACCACCTCGGCCCGGAGTCGCAGGCGACTCTGGCCACGCTTGGACGGCAGGCCCTGCATGCCTATTTGCTGGTATTGGAGCACCCGAGAACCGGAGAATTACTCCACTGGGAAGCGCCTCTGCCGAAGGATTTGCTTCTCCTTCAGGGCGCTCTGAAAGCGGCGCTATGACGCAGGCCACCTTGGAAAAGCGTTACATTACAAAAAGTTATAGCTGCCACACGGGGACGTGACGTCAGCAATCCTTCCCTTTTTGACCCCCCTTGGGGTATATTGCGCTTGCGTTGGAAATGACCAACGGAACATCGCAGCTACGGCCGGCTTTAACACAGCGGTCGTCTGCCTGGCCCGCCGCTATCGGGGGCCTGAACCTTGGAGGGCTTCATCATGGCCCGTACCGCTGCTTTGCCGGTCCTCAATGGAGAATCCGGCCTTTCTCGCTACCTCGCCGAGATCCGCAAGTTCCCGATGCTGGAACCCCAGCAGGAATACATGCTCGCCAAGCGTTGGCGTGAGCATGACGATCGCGACGCGGCGCACCAACTCGTCACCAGCCATCTCCGCCTCGTGGCCAAGATCGCCATGGGCTATCGCGGCTACGGCCTGCCGATCTCCGAGGTCGTCTCGGAAGGCAATGTCGGCCTCATGCAAGCGGTGAAGCGTTTCGAACCCGAAAAGGGGTTCCGTCTCGCCACCTACGCGATGTGGTGGATCAAGGCGTCGATTCAAGAGTACATCCTGCGTTCCTGGTCGCTCGTGAAGATGGGCACCACCGCGAACCAGAAGAAGCTGTTCTTCAACCTGCGCAAGGCGAAGAGCAAGATCAACGCGCTGGACGAGGGCGATCTCCGCCCCGACCAGGTGAAGATCATTGCCAAGCGCCTCGGCGTCACCGATCAGGACGTGATCGACATGAACCGTCGCCTCGGTGGTGACGCGTCGCTCAACGCTCCGATCCGCGATGACGGCGAAGCCGGCGAATGGCAGGACTGGCTGGTCGACAACACGCCCAACCAGGAAGCCATGCTGGCCGAGCACGAGGAGTATGACGAACGCCGTGACGCGCTGAACGGCGCCATGGGCGTGCTCAACCCGCGCGAACGCCGCATCTTCGAGGCGCGCCGCCTCGCCGATGAGCCGATGACGCTGGAAGACCTTGCCGCCGAGTTCGGCGTGTCGCGCGAGCGCGTCCGCCAGATCGAAGTCCGCGCCTTCGAAAAGGTGCAGGCCGCGGTCAAGGGCACGATCGCACGGGCGGAACAGGCCGCGCTGGAAGCCGCGCATTAAGCGGGCTCTTCTCGCGGTAGATATTGGCGGATCGACAAGAGACAGAAAGCCGGCGGCAACGCCGGCTTTTTTGTTTGTGGCGATGCTCTGTTTGAGTGATCCGCCGTGCTTTCTCTGCGCGATGCGAAGCGCGCCGCACTCGCTGTCATGCCCCGGCTTGAACCGGTACCGGCAGCGAGATCTCGAACGCAGGCCCCTGGAATACTGGATCGCCCGGTTGAACCGGGCGATGACAGCGGTGGTTGTGGCGGAAGGTCCTGCCAAGTGAGACCGCCGTCACAGTCTCCTTCCCCTGGCCGACGTAGAACCGGGCTTGCCTTGAACCCGCGCGTCCGGTCGACCGACCCAGAATGATCGGGCCGGCGGCCTCAACTGAACGGACACCAACCGTGTCGATCATCCTGCAATCCACCGTCGGCGGCTTCTCCGCCCAGTTCATGCGCAAGCTGCCGCTGGTCGAGCAGGCGATGCGCGAGCACGGGCTCGATCCCGCAGAGTTCGTCATCTCCAAGGACTATGCCTCGACCGCGACGATCCCGCTCATGGGCCCGTTCTTCTATAATTACAGCGTGTTCTTCGGCGACGAACAATTCACCGTCACCGAGCCGAACGACATGGTGTTCCTGGACTACTTCTTCAAACGCGTGCTGGCGTCGGACGGCCCGCCGGAATTGCCACGGCGGCCGGGATTGATGCGACGGCTGTTCGGCTGGATGGCGCAGCCGGTTTAGCTCGTCATTCCGGAGCGCGTCATGAATGCTTCCCGCTCAATCGTCCTTGTCGATCACGCTTGCCGCAGGACGATTGCTGATGTATGTGCTGCCGCCCGGCGCGCTATCGCGCCTTTGTTGTTCAGCGCAACCAAGGGAGGCGGCATGAAAAGTAGATCGATACGTTCTGACCGCCGAACTCTTTGATCGGCAATCGGTCATAAGCTGAACGCCGCTTCGCGCGCTGTTCTCCATTCATTGCATCTGGCTGCGAGGGGCGCGACGCAACAAGGCGTCGCGCCGTGTCGTCATGCATTTGCGGTTCGTTACACCGCTCATCCACCCGCACAGTCGCGTGGAGAGCGGCTTCTTTCGTGCGTCCTGGTATGTCCAGCGAAACAACTGTCCGGACTGGATCCGGCATGAGCTCTCGGACCAGTTCAATTGGTTCGCGCAGCATCTGCCGCTTCCTGGACGCATCGCGCGTCACTTCAAGCGGCGCGATTCGATCTGGGGCATTTGCTGGTTCGATCCTCAAGCCCGCGAGGCTGTCAGCTGCGCGCGCTACTGCGCTTGGCTGCTCGAGGAGGGCGGCCTGCCGGTGCGCACGATTACAACCTCACGCCAGCGCGAAGTGATCTGGCGCGACGCGCACCAGATCGTCACGAAGCCTTCCGCCGATCTTCCCAAGGCATTCCCCTGAGCCCGGGAAGACCGGTGGACTTAGGATGGCGATGAGAGCCGATAGCGATCGCTCTCGATGGCCGTCCGGCACCGGAGGTTTCGGCCTTCGGTTGCCGGACGCGCCTGCTCGTCACTCCCCCCAAGTCCGCGCCAGCGTCGCGAGCCAACAGCCTTCGCAATAGCGGGCGTCCTTGTAGTCGATCCAGTTGTGCGCATAGACGTGGTCGAGCGGGATGCCGTAGCGCGCGCGCAGCACCTTCACGAGGATCTTCCATGCCGCGACCTGCGCCTCGGTCGGGCCTGTGGTGACATCCGGATAGTTGCCGGCGAACTCGACGCCGATCGAGTTGTCGCGCACGACCTGGCGATAGGTCGATCTGTTGTCGATGTACTTGTTGTCGTTACGGTTGGCGCCGTCGCCATGGGTCGGCACCAGGTTCTCGGCGACCGCCCAATAGACCGTGCCGTCGGTCTCGACCCACACGGTGACGCCGCGGCGCGTCGGGTTCTTCGACTGCTCCGCCGCGCCGCCGCGCGCCGAGCCTGTCGGCCCCTCGGTCTGGTGCACGATGATGTTGCGCCAGGGATGGGCGTCGCGGACATCGCCCCATGGCGCGAGCCAGACCATTTTCAGGCCGGGAATGTCAGGCGTGCCGGAGACGCGCGCGATCTTCGCGAGTTCGGCGTCCGTTGCGGCGGCTGGGGTGAGCAGAAGAAGGGCGGCGAGAAAAGTCGCGAGCAGGCGGAATATCATCATACGGGTCCAAGGCGGACCCAAATCCTAGCAGGCTTTATGCGAATTTGCGCGTGGCCTCGCCGAGCCCGGGCCGCTCAGGCGAGAGCGGCGGAGCCGGATCGTAGACGGCAAAGTCGTTCTTGCCGTTTTTCTTGGCGGCATAGAGGGCGTGGTCGGCATGGGCGATGAGGCGGTCCGGAAACTGGCCGATGCCGCGGTCCCATTCGGCAACGCCGATCGAGATCGCGATCGGGATGTCCCTGGTTGTACAGGCCGCGGCGTCCTGGCGGCAGACTTCGAGCACGCGGCGGGCGATCGCGGCAGCCTCGCGCAGGGACGAGGACGGCAGCACGACGCAGAACTCGTCGCCACCGGTGCGGGCCAGCATGTCGCCCGGCCGCAGCCGCGTTTGCGCCATCAGGGTGAAGTGCCGCAAGCAGGCATCGCCCGCGGCGTGACCATGGGAGTCATTGATGGCCTTGAAGCCGTCGAGATCGATCACCAGCAGCGAGAACGGCTCGCCGCTGCGCTCAGACCGGGCGCATTCCTCGGACAGGCGCTGCAACAAATGGCGCCGGTTGGCGACGCCCGTGAGATCGTCAAGCAGCGCGAGGTCGGCGACCTCGTTGCGCAGGCGATCCATCGCCATCAGCAGGAAGCCGAAATTGAGCGTCATCGACAGGAACAGGAGGCCCAGCACCATGACGCCATGAGCCTGACCGCCGGCGCGCGCCGAGAAATCGTGGCCGAGCAGATTGCCCAGCGTGCGAACCGCAAAGATCCCGATGATGGTGAGGATGACGATGCCGGACAGCCGCGCACCCGGGCTGACGCGGCCTTCCGGCGGCGCCAGGAGCAGACGCAGCGCCAGCACCAGCGGCAAGGCCTGGCCGAGCGTGTAGCTGAGCATGCGCAGCTGCATGTGCTCGAAGCCGACCATGAAGAACACGACGCCGGCGAGGCTTAGCACCCCCGTTGCGGCCATGACGCGCCATGAGACCGGCCGGTCATAGAAGCGCTGAATGCCCATGGCGGCGAGGCAGCTCGCCGCGATGATACCGGCAGCGCCGACAAGAAGCGGCAGGGGAGAGGCGACGAACAGGCGGACCAGGGCTGTCATCGCGCCGGCGGCGCCGACGAACGACGATGCCATCCAGAATCGCGCCGCTGCAAATTTCGGATAGGAGCGCGTCACGTAGGCCCAGATCAGGCCAAGCGCCAGGAAGTTGACGACGAAGACCGTCCAGAGTGTCGGTACGTTCAGCATGGCGCGTGCGGCACGCGCAGCGTCGCCCCCCCCGTCTCTGGCAGCCGTTCGTCCATGACCCTTCCCCGCGTTCTTGCGGGGAAGAATGCGCGGATTGCACTTAACGGAACCTCACTGCGATCTGCGAAAGCTCGCCCTTGGTTTTGGATTCATGAACAGTGCGCCGCGATTATCGGATCGTTAGGCATGTCGCGGCCTCCCTGCGCGGCCACGCCGATGCGCATTGCGATGCGGATTCGCGGGCAAAAATCACCCGAAAATGCATCTGAGCTGTGGATAACGTAATGACACAGATGTGACAGCACGGGGCAGCCGCCCGCGAATCTGCTGAGTTTGTGGTCGAGGATGTTGCGAGGCTGGCCCTCCGCCGAGCATCCCTCGTGTCGCGTTTAACCATGAACCCTTGAGAGGATACTATGGCTAAGAAAGCGAAGAAGGCGAAGAAGGCGACGAAGAAAAAGGCCAAGAAGGCCGCGAAGAAGAAGTAGCCAGCATGTTCTTTGCCCGGGTGGAGCCTCGCTCCGCCCGGGCGTCGGGTAAAAGGTCGAGAGAGTTTGGAGATGGCGGGCGCAAGGCCCGCTTTTTTTATTGGCCGCACTCAGCTGCGGCGTCTCCCCGCAAGCGGGGAGAGGTGAAGGCGAAGCCTACCGCTCCGCAAACGCAAGCTTGGCGCCGAGCGCGGCGAAGCCGGTGGCGAAGCTGCGGCGCAGCCAGGCCATGACACGTGGGCGGGAGATGACGCGCTCGCGTACCGACGCCGCACAGAGGCCGTAGAGGACGAACACCGCAAAGGTCATCGCCATGAAGGCGCCGCTCAATTCCAGCATCCGCGCCAGCACATGGGCTTCGTCCACCGCGATGAACTGCGGCAGGAAGGCCAGGAAGAAGATCGACAGTTTCGGATTGAGGATGTTGATCAGGAAGCCAGTGACGATGACGCGGCGGCTCGACCGCTCCCTGATCTCGCCATCGACCGCCAGCGCCCCGGTCTCACGCAGCGCCTGCCAGGACATGTAGAGCAGATAGGCGACGCCGCCCCATTTCAGCGCGGCAAAGGCAAGCGCGCTGGTATGCAGCACCGCGGCAAGCCCGAGCATCGCAGCTATCATGTGCGGCACGATCCCGAGCGTGCAGCCGAAGGCGGCAGCGACGCTCGCGCGCGAGCCGCGTGTCAGCGCCGCAGCCAGGGTGTAAAGCACGCCGGTGCCGGGCGAGGCGACGACGATGAGCGAGGTGAGCAGGAAGGAAAAGGTCATGGGCAGACCCTATCACCGTGCCTCACGGCAAGAAAGCGAGCCCCCGCATCGACCATCAGGACGGCTGCGCGAGCTCGGCTTCGCGGAGCACGTCGAGCGGCGCCCATGGCTTGGCCCAGAATTTCGCGCCATCGGGCAAGGGCTGCGCCAAGGGGCGGCCGGAGGTGACGACGATGTCGAGCTTTGGATTGCGGTCCTTGGCGACGTGCGCGAGCTCGACCCCGGTCATGTGCCCCGCAAGCTGAACGTCCGTCAGCATCAGACAGAGCGCGCCGGCGCTTCTGTCGAGCACCCGTTGGGCAGCCTCGGCGCTATCGCACTGGATGACCTGGTAGCCGCTCTCCTCCAGCAGAAGACTGAGCATCTCCCGTTGCATGACGTCGTCTTCGACGATCAGCGCCGTCGCGCGAAATGGTTCTGCCTGTCCCATGGGGCCGCTCCAGTGCTTGCTTGCGTAACCTATGTTAAGGAGCCAGTTCGCCGGTGGTTCAGTTCCATCATGAAAAATGTAGATCATAGTTCCACACGACCGGCTTGACGGGGGGACATCATGACTGCCATTCGCGGTGCCGCCGCAATCACGGGAGCGGCGAGCGGCATCGGGCGCGCGCTGGCAATCGAGCTCGGCAATCGCGGCTGCGATCTCGCGCTCGCCGATCGCGACGAGGCCGGATTGAAGACGCTCGCCGCCGAGATCGGTGCCGCACGCAAGGTCAGCGTGCATCGCGTCGACGTCAGCGAGCCCGGCGACATCGCAGAGTTCGCGCGTGATGCGATCGCGGCACATCCCGCGCTCGGCATCGTCATCAACAATGCCGGCGTGGCGCTGATGGGGACGTTCGAGGAGATCGACCAGGCGCAGATGGAGTGGCTGTTCGACATCAATTTCTGGGGCGTGGTGCACGGCACGCGCGCTTTCCTGCCGCATCTGAAGACGCTGGCAGAGGCGCACATCGTCAACGTCTCCTCGATCTTCGGCATCATCGCGCCGCCGGGACAGTCGGCCTATGCCGCCGCCAAGTTCGCGGTGCGCGGCTTTTCCGAGAGCGTGCGGCACGAGCTTGCGGTCGCGGGCAGCCCCGTAAAACTGTCGGTGGTGCATCCCGGTGGCGTCGCCACTGCCATCGCGCGCAATTCGCGCACCGGGGTCGGCGTCACCGACAATGCGCGCCGCGCGCAATCGATCGAGCGGTTCGAGAACGCGGCAAAGACCACGCCGAAAGACGCCGCGCTGCGCATCATCAAGGGCATCGAGAACAACCAGCCCCGCATCCTGATCGGCAACGACGCCCGCTTCATGGACATTTTGCAGCGCTTCCGCCCGGGCACCTATTGGGCGCCGTTGCAGCGCAAGCTGGAGAAGATGGCGAAGGGGACGGCGAAGTAGGCGTGACGCGACGGCATCGCCGCTGCGTGCTCCGCTGTCGCCACACCACCGCTGTCATGCCCCGGCTTGACCGGGGCATCCAGTACGCCGCGGCTTCTCGGTTCTAGCCGCGCCTCCTCTGGAATACTGGATCGCCCGCCCCAGTGCGCAAGTGCGCACAAGGCGGGCGATGACACCGAGTATGTGGTCACTGCCCCGCCAGCCGGTCCGCAAAATAGCCGATCGTCTTGCGGTAGATCACCGCCCTGTTCCACTCCCGCATCGCCTCGAAATTGGCGGTGCCTTCGCCGTAGGGCTGGCCCATCTTGAAGCCGCTGGTGTGAAGCAGGTTCGCGGTCGAGGCGAGTACGTCGGGCACGCTGTGGCGCAGGTCGACGTGGCCGTCGCCGTCGAAATCGACGCCGTATTTGATGTAGGACGACGGCAGGAACTGGGTCTGGCCGATCTCGCCGGCATAGGCGCCAATGAGGTCGCGCAGCGGCAGGTCGCCGCGCTGCACGATCTTGAGCGCGGCGAGCAGCTCGCCCTGGAACAGCTCGGTGCGGCGGCAATCATGCGCGAGCGTGGCGAGCGTGCGGATCACCGGCAGCTTGCCGATGTCGCCTTTGCCGAAATCGCTCTCCAGCCCCCAGATCGCGACCAGGATATAGCGGGGCACGCCGAACTGCCGCTCGATGCGCGAGAGCAGCGCCGCGTGACGCTGCAACAGTGCCTTGCCGCCATTGATGCGGCCGGGGCCGACGCGGGTCGAGACATACTGCTCGAAGCTCTTGTTGAAGGTGTAGCGCTGGCGCCGGTCGAAGGCGAGCACGGCGCCGTCCTGGGCGATGCCGCTGAAGGCCGCGCTGGTCACGCTCGCCGAGACGCCGGCTCCTTGCGCTTCCGAGCTCATGCTGGCGACGAAGCTGTTGAAGTCGCCGCCGCAGCGCGCGGCCTGCGCCGATCCGCCGGCCAGACAGAGGACAGACCCAAACAGACAGATTAGCCCAAACCGCCACATGCCCTAAGTGTCCTTTCAAATTTTCGCGCGAGCCTTAATCCTGCAGGAAATAGGATCGTCAAAGCCACATCTTTCCACGAGAATCTCAGAAGGCGTCGGCAGTTGATAGCAGAAATCGGTTGTCAGACCAGTGGAGCATTGCTTAGATTCTATTTTTGGTTGAACACAAGAACTCCGCGCGGACCGGCATGGCCAACATTTATTATCGGAGAAAGACGCTCACCCAGTTGTTGCGTCGGGAGCTACCAAATGAATTCCTAGTTGTACCCAATCCCGACCATCCTCTGTTACTTCGTGGCCCGGATCTCCTTGTTGCGGGAGAGAGAGCGACGACTGCCGTCTTTATGCCTCTAGCCGCGGAGCGAACAAACCAAGGTCTACTCAAAGCGCGCTTTATACTTAGTCGTCTGGCTTTACCTCCTTATGTTCGCTGCATACTAGTAGCTGAAGAAAAGGACTACTCGATTGCCAACTCTTTCGCGAACGATTTTGCAAATATTCTGGAATGGAACAATCGGGCAGGAATTTCCGAAATGATTACGGACGTGACTGCTTTTGGCCATCATAAGGATGTCCCGCCAGACATTTCTGGCGACGCCCAGATACGTTTCGCAAATGCAATGGCTGTGATGCGACTGAGTAGTCGACTGACAAACCGACCATTCAGCGCGGCATTTGACGAAAAAGTCTCAGAACTTAGGCGCCCGATCAGATCTGCGATAAGACACAGCAAGCGACGACCGCAGATAGATAGAAATTCCGCCTCGACGGAGCAGCAGGTCGACTTGTCAGAATTATCGGATGCCGACGTTGACTCATCGACGGTGAACGATCTCGTGTATGAACAAGCCAATTACTATTTTTCATTGGACGGCGGGATTCCATTCGCCGCGAGAGAACCATTAGGAATAGCGGTGATTGAAGATTGGCCGGCCAGACCTCGAGATTCAGAAAAGCTGATTCTTTCTGCCGCGTTTGGCGGATGGGCTTTTGTGCTTGCCGAGCTTCGCAGCGAACTTCCTCGGTTTGCGAAACGAATGCGCCAAGGACGAAGGTCATGAGTTCACTTCGCAGAGTAAATACCTTGCGCGCAATCGCAAAGAGTGCTCGCACCCGAATTGGTTCAAACATCTTCAATCATGTCGACCAAGAACTGCAGGAGCTTGCCGCAGTCGCGCGCATCAATCCGGAAAAACGCAAGAACCTCTTGCAATTACTGCACGCGATCAGATCACTTGAAACTGCCCTTAAGGAAGTTGTCCGAAGTCACGGAATTTCGCCTGGTCATTCGCTGGGCCCAATCTTCCGGCAACTCGAGAGCATCCCGTATGGACAACCTGGGTATTTGAATGCAGCCAATGCTCGCCGTTTTGGACAAAACGTCCGCGTCGCGCGAAACCGGTTCGCCCACGAGGCAAACGCTTTTCCAAGATCGGCTCGAGAAACTGAAAGTATACTTAGCGAGATCGAAGCTTGCTTCACGCTGGCCGTAAGGTGATTGCAGCCGCTTGCGCTTATCTCGAAGTGCCGCGCTAGTCCGCAAGAGTCGACCTCAGCTTGGCGCGGCGCAATCTTGCTGTCCCAGATGCGTCCGAAGGCTGTACCGCGAAATTCACTCTCGCCCCGTCGCGTTTGCCGATCCAACCGGCAGCCAGACGACGAAAGCGGTAGCCAGGGAGTATCTCGACATGCGAGAAACTCCTAAAAATGTGCGCAGCGGATGTGGATCATGCCCGGGAACCGGATTCGCGTCAAAGCGGCAGATCCTCACCAGAACCGATCGCATCTTGGGAGCGACAAATGAATTGCGCTCGCCCCGTCCCCAACCGATCGAGATGACCATGCCCATTCCGCACCGGATGCTCGCTGTCCTCGCCCTGCTCTCCTTCACCGCCACCGCCGCCGCCGCGCAGACCCGCGATGTCGCAGGCAGCCGCGACTATCCCGGCATCGGCCGCTTCACCGGCAGCGTCATCACCGGCTACGTGACGAAGGATTTTGACGCCGCACGGATGCAGGCGGCCGCCTTTAGGGACGGCCAGCCGGCCGATGCGCGGCGGCTCGAAGGCCGAATCTTCCGCATCGCCTATCGCACCAATCCCGGCCCCTCGATCCTGGAAGTGTCGCGCAATTTCGAGACGCAGCTTGCGAAAGCGGGCTTCGAGACCTTACTCGCCTGCGACACCGACGCCTGCGGCGCCATTCCCTTCACGGAAAGCATCGACACGCTGCCGGTCCCGCAGATGTGGGTCGACGGTTTCAACTACCGCTATTTTTCTGGCCGCAAGAGCGAGGGCGGACGCGAGACCTATGCCAGCGTCATCGTCAGCCAGAACAACCAGGACATCACCGCGCAGGTCACGGTCGCCGAGCTCGGCGCCATCGCGAACAAGATGGTCGATGCTGCCGCGATGGCGAAGGGCCTTGGCGAGACCGGCCACATCGCGCTCTACGGCATCTATTTCGATACCGACAAGGCGGTTCTGAAGCCGGAGAGCCGCCCGACGCTGGAGCAGATCGCAAAGCTGCTGACGAGTCAGCCGCAGCTCAACGTCTTCATCGTCGGCCACACCGACGGCCAGGGCGCTTACGAATACAATCTCGATCTCTCGAAGCGCCGCGCCGAAGCGGTCGCAGCCGAACTCGTGAAAAGCTTTCGGATCGCGCAGACGCGGCTGCGCACCGCCGGCGTCGGATTGCTGGCACCAGTCGGTTCCAACGCTACGGACGCCGGCCGCGCGCTCAACCGGCGCGTGGAGCTGGTAGCACCGTGACGGCCTCACTCATCTTCCCACCTGCACGCTGAGTATCTCTTGAATGGCGTTGTCGGTGGAGAAGTGGTTCGTCGTAGCGGAACTCGTCACGTGTACGCAGTGAGATGTGCAACCGTGGACATGGAACTCGTTCGCACAATGGAACACAACCTGTGCACGCGGACGGAAGACGTGCAGGCGAACGCGCTTTTTTACAAAGCACGCACCTCTCGTTGCGTTGCGAGAGCGGGAAATATGAACAAAGTGATTTGGCCATCCAAACAATTGCTTTGATGTGCATCGAAACCAGATGTCGCGACCGGCGCATATCTGACGCGCTCGATGCGACATCACAGCGTCAACGATTTGCCTTGCCACGTTATGGCGCAAGTTATAGTCTTCTAGTCTAGGTTGTCGCCCCGCCAGCCCCGGGCGACGCTGAAGACCAAAAATAAACGGCGGGCTTTGCGGCCCGCCGTTTATTGAGCGAGGGGTCGCATCGGATTTTACGAAGCGCCGGATGCATCCGAACATCCCGCAAACGGACTTCATCGATCGATTGCGCAGCCGATACCGCCGCGACAGGTCCGTGTGACCACCGGAAAACCCGCCAAAGTCATTTGACTATAGCGTCCTGATCGACGACAAGCCCGCCATGGCCAAAAAACCTGGAACCAATCCCAAGGGCGAGTTTGCCTTTTTCAACGTCTTCTACGAAGACGGCTCCCAACGCTCCAACCGGCGCGTGCCTGCGGAGCTGCTCGGAGGCCTGGACGGCGACGAGCCCGCGCGCGGCTTCATCATGGAGCAGGACCGCGAGATCGCTGAAAAGTCCGGCCGCCCGCCGCTGGCAATCAAGACCCTCGACCGGGTCGGCGCGAAGAAGAAGTAGGCTCCGCCCGACTTGCGAAGCGTCAGTACAAATAGAAAACGGCGGGCTTTCGGCCCGCCGTTTGCGTTTGGATGAATGCCCGGATCAGGCCCGGGCACGACGATCCGAATTAGTTATCCAGGAACGACCGCAGCTTCCTTGACCGCGACGGATGCTTCAGCTTGCGCAGCGCCTTCGCTTCGATCTGACGGATACGTTCGCGGGTCACCGAGAACTGCTGGCCGACTTCTTCCAGCGTGTGGTCGGTGTTCATGCCGATGCCGAAGCGCATGCGCAGCACGCGCTCTTCGCGCGGCGTCAGCGACGCCAGGACACGCGTCGTGGTCTCGCGCAGGTTCGACTGGATTGCGGCGTCGATCGGCAGGATCGCGTTCTTGTCCTCGATGAAATCGCCGAGATGTGAATCCTCTTCGTCACCGACCGGCGTCTCCAGCGACAGCGGCTCCTTGGCGATCTTGAGGACCTTGCGGACCTTCTCCAAGGGCATGCCGAGCTTCTCGGCGAGCTCTTCCGGGGTCGGCTCGCGGCCGATCTCGTTGAGCATCTGGCGCGAGGTACGCACGATCTTGTTGATCGTCTCGATCATGTGCACGGGGATGCGGATGGTGCGCGCCTGGTCGGCAATCGAGCGGGTGATCGCCTGCCGGATCCACCACGTGGCGTAGGTCGAGAACTTGTAGCCGCGGCGATACTCGAACTTGTCGACCGCCTTCATCAGGCCGATGTTGCCTTCCTGGATCAGGTCGAGGAACTGCAGGCCGCGGTTGGTATACTTCTTGGCGATCGAGATCACGAGACGGAGGTTGGCTTCCACCATCTCCTTCTTGGCCTGGCGGGCCTCGCGCTCGCCCTTCTGCACGGAGTGCACGATCTTGCGGAACTCGACGATCTCGAGGCCGGTGAGCGCGGCGAGCTGGTGCACCTCGTGACGGAGGTCCTTGATCCGGTCCTTCTCGATATGGACGAAGTTCTTCCAGCCCTTGGCTGAGAGCTTCGAGACGCGGTTGAGCCAGCGCGGGTCGAGCTCCGAGCCGGTGTAGTTGCGCAGGAAGTCCTCACGCGCGACGCCATGGCTGTCGGCAAGGCGCATCAGGCGGCCCTCGTGCGACACGAGGCGCTTGTTGATGTCGTAGAGCTGCTCGACCAGTGAGTCGATACGCGCCTGGTTCAGGCGCAGCGACTTCACCTCGACGATGATCTCGTCCTTCAGCTTGCGGTATTTGCGTTCCTGGTGCGGCGACAGCGAGGGCCCGTGCGAGGTGCTCTCGAGCTGGTTCTGGATGTCCTGCTCCTGAAGCTTGCGCAGCTTCTTGTAGCTGTCGGCGATCTTGTCGAAGATCTCGACGACCTTCGGCTTGAGCTCGGCCTCGATGGCCGCGAGCGACATCTGGTTCTCGAACTCGTCGTCCTCGTCCATGTCGGCTTCGGCGGCGGCTTCGCCCGGATCCTTCTCGCCTTCGCCGGCATTGCCGGGCGCAGGCGCGGCGCGGAACGGGGTCGGCGACGGCGGCGCGGCGGGCGGCGCGACATGCGCCGGCGCAGCTCCGTTCACGACAACGGCTTCGCCGCCTTCGGCGGACGCTTCGCCGTTCTCGCCGGTCGGACCGCCGATCATCGCGGTGTTCATGCCGCCCTTGGCGTCGGGCCCGGCATAGGTCGCTTCGAGATCGATGATGTCGCGAAGGAAGATCTTGCCTTCGTTGAGCTCGTCGCGCCAGATGATGATGGCCTGGAAGGTCAGCGGGCTTTCGCAGAGGCCTGCGATCATGGCCTCGCGGCCGGCCTCGATGCGCTTCGCAATCGCGATTTCGCCTTCGCGGGACAGGAGCTCGACCGTGCCCATCTCGCGCAGATACATGCGCACGGGGTCGTCGGTGCGCTCGCCCGGCTCGCTCTTCTTGACCTCGGTGACGGCCTTCTGGGTGACCTCGACGAGCTCGTTGTCGGTCTCGTCCTCGCCGCCCTCGTCCTTGTCCTCCTCGCCGTCGCTATCGTCGGCTTCGGTGACGTTGATGCCCATGTCCGAGAGCATGGACATGATGTCCTCGATCTGCTCGGGGGAGGTCTGGTCGGACGGCAAAACTTCGTTGAGCTGATCGAAGGTCACGAAGCCGCGCTTCTTGGCCTGCTTAATCATCTTCTTCACGGCCGCGTCGGACAGATCGAGCAACGGCGACGGCGCGTCCTGGGAGTCCTTCTCCGGCGCGTCCGCTGCCTTGTCGTCTTTCTCTTTGTCCTTCGCCTGCAGCGTCTTTGCCTTGGTGGCCATCCATTGCTCCTAAACGCGCTTCATGCAGAAGGCCGAACGGCCCGCCCGCCTGAATTCACTTGAACCTGTTGTTCGACGCTCTCGCTTCGTCAGATCGCGACACGGAAAGGGCGGCGCGGATATCTCTCGCCACCCCGACCTTCTCTCTCGCCGGATTTGCCTAACGCTTCGTGAGCCTCTTTGTCGCAGCGGATGCAGGTGTAGTGCCAACAGCGATTGCGCGGATTTATTCCTGACGCGTCTGTTCTGCCTGCGGCCGCCTGGTGGCCAAAGTGCTACAAGACCGTTAAGCCTCGATTAACCCTGTTTTTGCCGCCAAACCTTGGATTTGGCGAGTCTTTTAGCGGTTCCGGTCCCGGCCGTCCGCATGATTCTTTCATCACACGCTCTTCTGGAACCGGCCCGACAGCTCGCCAAAACCCTCGATCAGGGCCTCGGTACCGTCGACTTCTCCTATCCGAGCCTTGACGTCACGCAGCCACGCCAAATTGGCCTCGCTGGGGTCCTCCCCCAAGGCCAGCTCGGCGTCCTTCAGTTCTCTAAGTAGTGAATGGTATTGCCGATGCAAGGCAACGAGCTGGTGCCAGGTGGAGAGAACGTCGTCCCGGGCGGCGCCCTCGCGGGCACCCCACACCGCCGCGGTCGTGATACCGTTCTCAACCCTTTGAAGAAGCTGTGAAAATCCACCCTTCTCGATGTCGGCTCGCATCTTCTCGGCCAGCTCGCCGGGGTCCGGCGAGTGGTGGTGGTCGTTGGCAAAGGCGGCGATGATGCCGGCCCGGAGCTTATGGGCCTCGGGATGGGCCAGCTCCAGGGCGGCGACCTCCTCAAGGTGGTCGTGCAGCAGCCAGGGGTGGTTGATCAGGATTTGCAGAATCAGGGCTTCGCGCCGGGATATGGCGCTGCGCTGGCCCTTCATGATCGGGCTGGCCGCCAGCTGGGGGCTCGCCGCCTGGTAGGGGCCGGAGGGAATAAAGGCGGGACCGGGGCCCCCACGCCGCCCTTGGCTGCCGAATCCCTGCCCCCCGAATCGATTCGCCTGCCCCCCGTTGCGCGGCTGGAAGGAGCGGCCGGAATTGCCCTGAAAATTGCCCCGGCCGGCAAATCCGCCGCGGCCGCCTTCAGGCGCGAAGGTACGCCGAAGCCGCTCGGCAAAATCGTCGCGATAATAGCGCCGCACCACCTCGTCGCGGATGCCGTTGGACAGCTCCTTGACGCGCGCCTCGAGCGCGGCGCGGCGTTCGGGCGTGGCAAAGTTGCCGCCTTCGAGCTCGCGCGACCAAATCATCTCGGCGAGCGGCTTCGCCGCCGCGATCACATCCTCGATCGCACCGCGGCCGCCCGAGCGGGCGAGATCGTCGGGATCCTGACCTTCCGGCAGCAGCGCAAAACGCAGGCTCTTGCCCGGCGCAAGAAACGGCAAGGCGAGGTCGGCGGCACGGTAAGCCGCCTTCTGTCCGGCGCGATCGCCGTCGAAGCAGAGGATCGGCTCGTCCGCCATCTTCCAGAGCAGCGCGAGCTGGTTTTCGGTCAGCGCGGTGCCGAGTGGCGCCACGGCACCTACAAAGCCTGCCGTCACCATGGCGATGACGTCGACATAGCCTTCGACCACGATCAGCGCGCTGCCATCGTGGGTGGCTTTGCGCGCGGTCTGGTGATTGTAGAGATTGTCGCCCTTGTGGAAGAGCGGCGTCTCCGGCGAATTTAGATATTTTGCCGGAACGTCCTTTTCCAGCGCGCGCCCGCCGAAGGCGATGACGCGGCCACGCAGATCCGTGATCGGGAACATCACGCGATCGCGGAAGCGATCGTAGGGCACGGGAATGTCGTTGCCGGCTACGAGCAGGCCGGTCTCGATCATGTCCTCGACGGAGACGCCGAGCTTGCCGAGATGCTCCTTCAGCGCGAAGCGCTCGGGTGGCGGCGGCGCATAGCCGAGGCGGAACTGCACTTGCGTCGCCGGCGAGATCGCACGGTCAGCGAGATAGCCGCGCGCCTTGGCGCCGGCGCGCGAGGCGAGCGTCTCGGCGAAGAATTTTGCAGCGAGCTCCATCACGTCATGCAGCGTGCGGCGCCGCTGCTCGTGCCGCGCCGCATCCGGCGTTACCGCCGGCAGCGCCAGCCCCGCCATGTTGGCGAGCCGCTCCACGGCCTCCGCGAACGGGAGGCCGTCGGTCTCCATCACGAAGGTGATGATGTCGCCGTGCTTGCCGGAGGAGAAGTCGTGGTAAAATCCCTTCTGGTCGTTGACGTAGAAGGAGGGCGTCTTCTCCTGCTGGAACGGCGACAGCCCCTTCCATTCCCGCCCGGCCTTCTTCAGCTTCACGCGCTTGCCCACGACTTCGGAGACCGAAAGCCGGGCACGAAGCTCGTCGAGGAACTGGGGCGTGAAGCGCATGGGCTCTGGGTCTGGCGCGAATCAACGTAAGTCGGGCGAAGGGTTACGGATATAGGCGCGGCCTGCCCAAAAGTCAGGTTTGTCCGGCTTATCCGGGTTATTCGACCTATGCACAGGCGTCATTCCGGGGCGATGCGAAGCATCGAGCCCGGAATGACCGCGGAAAGACTTGAACCCGGACCGGTTCCGCGCTTCCATAGGCCATGTTCAGGATGTTTCGCGGCGGCCACAGCGGGGGCTGGCGTGTGACCTCGATTTCACCCGTGGTGGGCGAGCCCCTGCCCTTCGTGCCGGCGCTGTCGGTGACCGACAGCGAGGCGATTTCATTGCCCCTGGTGCCCTCTCGCAATGCGTGGCGGCTGGTCGGCGTTGCGAGCACGACGCGCTACACTGAGCGCGCCGAGAAGCAGCAGCTCACCGCGGTGCAGGCCGAGCTCGGCCGGTTAGAGGCCACTTCCGCGGCGCTGATTCCGATCCGCAAATCGGAGGCGTGGTGGGAGCTGACGCAGGAAGAGCGCCGCAAGATCTTCGAGGACAAGTCGCACCACATCGCCAGCACTCTTCGTTTCCTGCCCGCCATCGCGCGGCAGCTCTATCACAGCCGCGATCTCGGCGGTCCCTTCGACTTCCTGACATGGTTCGAGTTCGCGCCCCCCGATGCCTCGCTGTTCGAGGAGCTGGTGGCGATGCTGAGGCAGACCGAGGAGTGGAGCTACGTCGAGCACGAGATCGACGTGCGCCTGGTGAAGGAAGTGCTGTCGGCTTAGTGATCGAACGCCGGCCACGATGAAGGTGCGATCCCTCGCTCCGCTTGCGCGGGAGAGGTGAAGTCCGCATCCGCGCCTAGTGCTCGAGAAAGCGCCCGGACTCGATGCGCGGCAGATCGGTGACGGGCCAATTGTAGACGTAAGTCCAGGCCTTCTCCGTGGTGCCATCAGGCAGCGTCACGTCGATCAGCTTGCGCAGATATTCGGTCGGCTCCGGAAAGCCCTCGCCGCAGGCCTCGTACATGTCGAGCTCGCGCAGGAGCTCATCGGGCACGCGCAATTGAAAAAGCTCACCATGGACGACATCGGAGGCCGCGTTCGACAGCAGCAATCCGGGATAATGCTTCACGAGAACGAGCCGCCCGCGACACGTCGCGTCACCCAAAAAGTCCGCATGCCCTGCAAGCAGCCGCGCCATCGGATGGTCGAAGCCGCGCATCAGGGTGCCGTAGACGAAAAGACGATCGGAGGTCATGGGGTGTCTATAGCCGTCAATCGAGCGAAACGACAGCCGCACATTTCCACGTCCGAGCGAAGTCCCGGGGGCAAGCGAGATTTGGTCTTGTGATGAATCGCCGGCAACGGCATCGTCTGGCGATCATGATGATTTTGGGTGGACCGACCTGCAAGCGATTGCTGCCCAATTTGGACGGTACCTGCTTTTTCCATAGGCAATCAGGATGGACTTGAACACGGCCGACGCGACCGATCAACTGCTCGGCGCGGGGGACATTCCGCCGGTGCATGAGGTCAATGCGGATGGGGCATCGCCTTTCCTGCTCACCTCGGATCATTACGGACGGATTCTGCCGCGCGCGCTCGGCGACCTCGGCGTCGCGGAAAGCGAGCTGACGCGGCACATCGCCTGGGACATCGGCATTGCCGGCGTCGCCGAGCGGCTGGCAAAAATGCTCGATGCGCATCTGATCGCGCAGCGCTATTCGCGGCTGGTGATCGACTGCAACCGCTCGCCCGGCGTAGCAAGCTCGATTCCCGTGATATCCGAGGCGACCGCGATCCCGCGCAACGAGGGCATCTCAGAGGGCGAGCGCGCGGCGCGGCGGCGCGAGATCTTCGAGCCCTATCACCGCCGCATCGATGCCGCGATCGACCGCCGCCTGCACGACACGCGGCCGGCGGTGCTGGTGTCGCTGCACAGCTTCACGCCGGTTTATGCCGGCGTCGCCCGGCCCTGGCACATCGCCGCGCTGTATAACCGCGACACCGTGCTGCCGCAGCTGCTGCTGAAGCATTTGCGCGCTGAAGGCGATCTCGTCGTCGGCGACAACGAGCCCTATGCGGTGAGCGACCTCAGCGACTACACCATCCCCGTCCACGGCGAAGCCCGCGGTCTCGTCAACACCGGCATCGAGATCCGCCAGGATCTGATCGCGGATCAGTCCGGCCAGCAGCAATGGGCGGAGCGGCTGGCGAGGATTTTTGCGGAGATCGAGCTGGAGTTGAAGGCGGAGCTGTTGGTGTAGGGCACGCTGCGTTCCCTCCCCCCTTGCGGGGGAGGGAACGCAGCGGAGTACGACGAAGCTGCTGAGCAACTGTCTCAGGCTCATCCGCCCCGCGTCGCGACGAACACCGCGAGCGCAGCGAAAATCGCAGCGATCCCCCACAGCAGCCAGGCGATGCGGACGGGGCCGCTTGTATCGAGCGTTGCCTCGGCCGGGTTGTCGGGATTGACGCGCACCTCGACGGTCGCGCCGTGCTTGTAGCGCGACATCAGCTTCTTCAACATCTCGTCGGACCCGGACTGCGTCCCGGCCGAGACGCGCGCGCATTCATTGGTGTAGCTGATATTCTGATAGCGATAGGTGTAGGTCACGCGCTTGCCGAACATCTCGGTGCCGCGGCGCTCGCCCGGCTCGCTGGCCTCGTGATATTGCTCGATCCCCGACAGCTTGATCGTGCCCGGCACCACCGGCCAGCGCGCCGCCTTCAACGCCTGCCGCCGCACTCCATAACCCATCAGCGCGATGACGAAGCCGAACGCGCCGAAGCCGACGACGAGGCCGGCGAGATCGGGCCGCCCGATGTGGTGCGCAAGGTAGGCATAAGTCTGGTTGAGACCGAACGCCGAGCCGAACACGATGCCAAACGCGATCGCCGTGCCGATGCCGAGGCAGCCCCACAGCCCCTTGGGCAGGTCGCGCTCGAGCACGGCCTGATCGGGATGGCGCGGATTGTAATAGACGGTGACGACACTGCCGGCGGGATATTTTGCGAGCTTCTCGGCGACCTCGAAATTGCCGAGGTCCTCGCCGATCGAGATGCGGTTACAGCTCAGCTTGCGGCTGCCGACCGGATATTCGTAAGTCACGTTCGCAAAATTGCGGCTCTCGAGCCGATAGCCTTCCTCGCGGTCGCTGTCGGACACCCTGACCTCGCGCACCTCGGCGACCGAGCGGACGACCTTGCCCGATGCCTGCGGCCAGCTTCGCGCCTCGCGCGCCTGCCAGGTCTTCACGACGGCGGCGACCAGTAACAGCCCGAGCGGTGCGAACAGCATCGCATAGACGAACCAGGGCAGATCGGGCACGGCCAAATTCCTTCGTCAGCGGCAATGCCCGATTGGACGCATCGCCGCCGCGAAGGGTTCAAGCGCGAACCGGTACGAGGGAGGTTATTTTGCCCGTGTCAGCGCCAGCCAGATACCGCCGCCGATCATGAAGCCGCCGGAGATGCGCGACATCAGCCGCGTCCGGCGGGCCGAAAAGAATTTTCGCGCGCGCCCCGCGGCGAGAGCGTAGAGCGCATCCGTCATCGCCGCGGTGACCATGAACGTGGCGCCCAGCAGCGCGACTTGCGGGAAGTGATCGCGGTTCATGTCCATGAACTGCGGAATGAAGGCGCCGAAGAAGATCAGCACTTTCGGGTTCGACAGCAGCACAAGGAAGCCTTGCAGGAAGAACCCGCCGCGCGGCGGCGCCGGCGGCTCGTCGACATTGAGGCCTTCGACCGGCGCCCAGATCAGCTTGATGCCGAGCCAGATCAGATAGGCGGCGCCGGCAAAGCGCACCCAGTCGAACCAGTAACCCATGGTCGCCATCAGCGAGGTCAGGCCGACCGCGACGATGCCGATGACGATGGCAAGCCCGGCCTGCGCGCCCGCGACATTGGTCAACGCCGCGCGCGTGCCGTGACGCAGGCCGTTGGCGACGACGAGGGTGACGATCGGCCCCGGCAGCAAGGCCAGCGCAATGCAGGCGGCGACGAAGGCGAAATAGGCTTGCATGGACATCATGGGGAGGACTCGCTGAGAGCGGTTTGGCGCATTAATGCATGACACTCACTGTCCGTCCAGCGCCGCGGTCGCCCATAGCTTCATCTCCGGCGTCTCCAGGAACGCCAGCGCTGCGCGCTGCACGGCGCCTGCTTCGCCACGCCCCTGGGCCGCAGCGACGAAGAGATCGCAGCGGCGCGAGACGGCGATGCCGATCGCGGCATGACGGACGCCGTCGGCCATATCGAGATCATAGCGCCTGGCACGACCACGCATCTCGCCAAGTCCCACTTCCTCACCCGGCGCGACGGCGGCAAAGCGCGGGGTGATCAGATCGATGTCGGCAACGCGATCGACCTCATCATCGTCGGCGACGCCGCGGTCGCAATTGCAGAAGCCGCGCTTGGCGCGCACGTAGAGCAGGGTGCCCGCGCAGACACCGTCGCAGCGGAACGCGCGGCCGGCGGGCCAGCCGTCGCGCGGGAACGGCCATGCGATTTCGCGCCAGCCCGCCGATTCCGCCGCCGGCGCCGGCGCAAGCCGATAGGCCCCGACGCCGGATGCACCGAGCGCGATGGCCACGGCCGCAATCGCCGCCCCGCGCCGCATCGTCAGTTCCTCGGCAGGCCGGCGGCCGCGCGCGCCGGTCCGGTCAGTTCGAGGATATGCAGACCGGTGTTGGCGCGGTCGACGATGTAGATGTAGCCGCGATCGTCCGTCTCGACATTGTTGGTCTGGATCGCGACCTTGCAACGCTCGCCGCCCTCGACGGGAATGCAGCGCTTGTCGGTGGCCGGCGTGATCGCGGGGATGAAATAGCCGACCTCCTTCGGATGATAGGGATCGCGGATGTCGAGCGCGCGCACGCCCGCATTGAAGAAGGCGATGAAGGCCATCTTCTTGTAATAGACCGGCGCCATGCTCTCGTTCGAGGAGTGCGAGCCGAAGCGGCCGCCGCGTTGGCAGAACTGTCCGCCCGCCTCCGGCACGGTGTAGCTCGAGATCATCATCGGCCGCGTCTCGGTGGTGACGTCGGCGAACCACACCATCTGCCGCGCCTCGCCGCATTCGTTCAAGATCGCCTCGTCGACGATCATGACGATGTCGCGGGTCTTGCCGTCCTTGTCCTCGGCGAATTCGGCGACGGGCATGTCGAGCATCGGGAACGTCGTATGCGCGCCGTTGAAGGCGGACATCGGCATGCGCGAAATCTCGGGATAGCGCAGATTGTCCGGCATCGGCTCCTTCGGCCCGTTCAGCAACTTGTCGCGATCGACGATCTGCAAAATGCCGCCCTTGTTGGTCCCGTAGCCGAAGAACACGCGATTGCCGTCGGGTCCGGTCGAGATCGGCCCGTGCAATTCGGTCGGCACGGCGCCGGTCGAGCCGGGCTCCTGGCCGGGCAGGCCAAAGTCGCGGATTTTCTGCGGATGCGCGGGATCGCTGAGGTCGTAGACCTGCGTCATGCGCCGCGTGCGCCAGTCCGGCGCGCCGGAGACGAGAAAGGCTATGCCGGTGTCGCACTCCCACCAGCTCTTGTGGGTGTCCTTCAGCCCGCCGATGCGGGTAACGAGCACGGGATTGGCGGGATCGGCGACGTTCCAGATCTCATGCGCCTCGCTGCCGAAGGTGCGGAGCATGTAGACCGCATTGGGATCGCCCTTCGGCAGCGACTTGCCGTCGCAAACCCGTACCATCTGCGCGCCGCCGGATTCGTACTTGCCTTCCTGGCCCGGCAGATGCCGCAGATATTTTGGACGCGCGGGATCGGTGACGTCGACGATGGACGTTCCGTTCGGTTCGGCCTGCCCCGTCATCGGGTTGACCGGCGCGGGCACGTCGTCGGTGCCGCCGTGATGGCCGATATAGGCGATCCAGCGATCGCCCTGATGATGGATGGTCGGCTGGTACGCGCTGCGCGCCTGCAGGTCGTTGGTGCCGACCAGCTTCATATTGGACGCTTCCGGCGGCGCGCCGATGGTCTGCTTCTGTTGTGCCTGGGCCGTGGTGCTGCAGGCGAAAAGGACAAGGCCTGCAACGAGTGGGACGCAACGGAACATCAAAGCTCTCCCGGAACCAATCTGCGTTGGCTGAGCTTCGAGGCTAGCACAGCCATTTCCGGGCGCCAAAGACACCATCTTGACATGCAACCATTTGGTTGCCTATTATCGCCGCCATGGATGAGGTCTTCAAAGCGCTCGCCGATGCGTCACGACGGTCGCTGCTGGACAGGCTTCACGCCAAGAACGGCCAGACGCTGAACGAACTCTGCGAGGGCCTCGCGATGACGCGCCAGGCCGTGACCAAGCACCTTGTCATTCTCGAAGAGGCCAACCTGGTCACGACCGTCAGGCATGGCCGCGAGAAGCTGCATTACCTCAATCCGGTGCCGATCCATCAGATCGGCGAACGCTGGATCAGGAAATTCGAGCGCGGCAAGCTCGCCGCGCTCAGCGAGTTGAAACGTCAGTTGGAGAAGCGCGATGAGTAAGCCCCAATTCGTCTATGTTAGCTATATCGAGACCACGCCGGAAAGACTGTGGGAGGCGCTGACGTCGAGCGAATTCACCAGGCAATACTGGTTCGGCGCCGAGGTCAGGTCGGACTGGAAGGTCGGCTCACCCTTCGCGCTCACGCTCGACGGCGAGGTCACCGATTCCGGCGAGATTCTGGAGGCCGATCCGCCGCGCCGCCTGTCCTACAGCTTCAAGCACCAGAAGTTCGAAGAGCTGCGCGGCGAGCCGATATCGCGCGTCGTCTTCACGATCGAACCGTTCGGCTCGCTCGTGCGTTTGACCGTGTTGCATGACGGCTTCGTCGAGGGTGGCAAATATCTCGGCGCCGTCTCCAACGGCTGGCCGGCGATCCTGTCCCAGCTCAAGAGCCTGCTCGAGACCGGCAAGCTGCTCGGCATTCCACGCGCAGCCCTCAACAAGGGATTCGACGCAAAATGAACCTCGATCAGTTCAAGCCGCTGACGGTCTACACCATCTACATCGTCTCCACGCCGGAGAAGGTGTGGGAAGCGCTGACCTCGGCCGAGTTCAGCAGGAGGTACTTTTCCGGCTTTGCGGTGGAGATGGAACGGAGGCTCGGCGGCAGTTTCATCGTGCGCGCGCCCGACGGTTCCGAGCACATCTCCGGTGAAGTCTTCGAATACGATCCGCCGAACAAGCTGACGGTGACGTGGAACGTCAACTGGCCCGACCTCGTCGCAAAGCTCGGCACCACGCTCGTCACCTACGAGATCGAGCAAGCCGGCGAGGCCGTCCGCCTCACCATGAGCGAACGCCACGACCGTGCGCTCGGCGACGACATCCTCTCCGGCGGCCGCACCGGCTGGCCCGCGATCCTGTCGGGACTTAAGAGTTTGCTGGAAACCGGCAAGGCGCCGCAGATCAAAATGACACCGCCAGCGCAGATGCTGGCGGCGTTGAAGGCGATGGGGATCAAGACGCCGTAGCGGCCGAAATCGGCGCTGTTATCGCTTCTTCTTCACCGGCGGTTGAATCTCGTCGATCTTGCGACGGCAATCCCCTTCCGAGTCGTGCGGGCCCGAGACGAAGGTCCCGCTGACCTTGATCGCGTACCAGCCTGACTCCACGCCGAGCCGGAGCGCTTCGTCTGTCTTGACGTGCCGTGGGGAGAGAGTTTGCATCATGTGCTTTCGGTTGGCGTTCGATCTCGTATCGAACCGCGGTGGAATCTTTCAGGCGTCCGCGGCACGCCTGCTGCGTCCGGCTCGCCCGCGGGAAGTGGCAATAGGCGCGACGATCGCCGTTACGACGTCGCGATGAGAAGGCTCCGCCGGTGCGAAGAATCAGTCGTTTCAAATCGCGCGCGGATCGTCGTGACGCAGCGTGTGCGCACAGACGACCGCTCTTTCCGACATTGGCGCACCGTGCGCGCAATCGCCGCAATTAGCTATCGTTTTCTCGCCCGCGCCGCGCTTTTGAAGCGCCAAATGCCGCTCTCGATCGAATAAGGCCGTGAATGCCTTGTGTTCGATCGCTTCGTAGCCATGTTGGGAGCTTAGCCAAGAGAAAGAAGTTCGTATGAAGCTCCGCGTCGGGTTCGAGATGCTGTACGAGTTCCCGCAGCCGACGCCTATGATCATGGTGCTGGGCACGCACTTCACGCGCGCCTCAGATATCGTCGTGCCCGACCTGCTGACCACCCGACCTTCGGTGGCGATCAATCCCTATCGCGACCTCTTCGGCAATTGGTGCAGCCGCATCGTTGCGCCGGCCGGCGCCTTCCGTCTTGCCGGCGATGGCGTCGTTCGCGACAGCGGCCTGCCCGACCCGGTGTTTCCGAACGCGTTTCAGCACGCCGTCGAAGCGCTGCCGGCCGACACGCTTGTCTATCTGCTCGGCAGCCGCTATTGCGAGACCGATCGCCTGTCGGATATCGCATGGAAGTTGTTCGAACACACGCCGCCGGGCTGGGCGCGGGTCCAGGCCATCTGCGATTTTGTTCATCGCCACATCACGTTCGGCCATGAGCACGCGCGCGCGACCAAGACAGCCCGGGAAGCCTACGACGAAGGCAAGGGCGTGTGCCGTGACTATGCCCATCTCGCCATCGCGTTCTGCCGCAGCATGAACATTCCGGCGCGTTACTGCACCGGCTACCTCAGCGACATCGGCACCCCACAACCGTGGCCTGCTGGAGATTTCGCCGCCTGGTTCGAGGCTTTCGTCGGTGGAAGCTGGCACATGTTCGATCCGCGCAACAATACGCCGCGGATCGGCCGCGTGCTGATTGCGCAGGGGCGCGATGCCGCAGACGTCCCGATCGTCCAGACCTTCGGTCCGAATACCCTGCTCAATTTCAAGGTATGGACCGACGAGGTTGCCTGATGACAGACAGCACCCCAGCGCTCACCGCCGATGAATTTGCGTCCTTGGCCCTGGTCGGCAAGGGTCAAGGCGACATTCCGCACGCGCACGGCGAACGTCTGGCCAATTTGGGTTATGCGATCAGGCGGCTCGGCGAACTCGAGCTGACTTCATCCGGCGCTCGCCGCCTGGCAACGGGCGAATAGCTCGCTTCCGTTGCATCCGGCTCCCCTCTTACGGCACCGGTACCACCAGCCGCCGATAGAGATGCCACGTCGCATGCCCGAGCACGGGCAGCGTCACGACCAGTCCGAGAAAGTACGGCAGCGCCGAGACGATCAGCAGCATCACGATCACCGCGGCCCACGAGATCATCGGCAGCGGGCTGGTCACCACCGCACGCACGCTCGTCACCATGGCGGTGACGAAATCGACCTCGCGGTCGAGCAGCAGCGGAAACGACACCACCGTCAGCGAGAACAAGATCAGCGACAGCGCGGCACCGACCGCGTTGCCGATGACGAGGAACAGCAGGCCCTCATTCGTGGTCAGCACCACCGTCATGAATTCCTGCAAGCTAGAGAACGAGGCGTGCAGGCCGAGCAGCAGCGCGATGAGCAGCCGCACCTGGTACATCCAGATCACGAACACGAACAGCGTGACGAAGGCCATCCAGCCGATCTCGCTGCGCGCGCGTATCGCCGACCAGATCGCGCCGAAGGAGACCGGCTCGCCGCGCTCGCGGCGGCGGCTGACCTCGTAGAGGCCGATCGCCACGAACGGCCCGATCAGCGCAAAGCCGGCCGCAAGGGGATAGACGAGATAGACCATGCCGAAGGCGGTGAGGCAGAGCATGATGGCGATGCCGCCGCCTGCGTAGAGCGCGCCGAAGCAGAGTCCGTAGAGCGGCAGCGCCTGGAAATCGCGCAAACCCTCGACCAGCGCCTCGGCGATGTCGGTCGCCGCCACGGGACGCACCACCGGATCGACTTTGCCCGAGATCGACATGCGGCTCCTCTCCTCGTCACCGGCACGATCTCCGTCGCGCGCGATCCCGATATTAGCGCCCTCGCGACCTGCGCGCACGCGCGCGTTGATTGCGGGATGACGGTATCCCGGGAGGCCCGACACCAGCCCGACAGAGCCTCGCGGGCGAACCTTCCGGGGACTCATCCGTGATGTGCGCGGCCGAAATTTTCCGCGCGAGGGCTTTTTCGGCGCGATGCCTATGGACTGGGCGGAGGGTGGTGCCGCAGATTGCATCTTCGAACCAGCACGCGCGACGACCAAATTGGACCGCCCGACCGATGAGCTTGCGTACCCGGCTACTGATACTCGTCATTGCGGCCATGCTGGTGCCGGCCATCCTCGTCGGCTTACGTTTCGTGCAAAATCGCAGCAGCGAAATCAACGCGGCCCTGGCCAATCTGACCGCGACAGCCGACGACATTGCGAGCGACCTGGACGAGAAGATCCAGGGCACCGCCCAGCTTCACTATGGTCTCGCCCGTGCACGCGATCTCGACACGCGCGACAAGGCGGCGTGCTCGGCGTTCCTGTCGGAAGTGCGCGAGGAATACCCACAGTTCACCGGGATATTGACCATCGATCCCGACGGTAGCCTGTTCTGCGATTCGCTGCGGACCAACCGCACCCTCGACCTCCGGGATCGCGCCTATTTCAAGCAGGCCCTGGCGTCGCGCGGCATCGCGCTCGAGCCGGTATTCGGCCGGCTGACCGGCCTATCGGTGCTCCAGATCGCCTATCCGGTGCGATCGGAGACGGGCGCCCTGAAGCTGATCCTGCTCGCATCCTTCAACCTGCGCAAATTCGCGGAGTTTCACGACAAGCGGCTGCTCGGCCAGAAGGAGATCCTGCTCCTCGACAGCAAGGGAACGGTTCTGGTCGCCCCCTCCCGCGGAGGATGGACCGAGCCGGTCGGCACGTCGGTCGCGGGATCCGATCTGCTCCGCTTCGCTGCAACGCCGGACCGGAAGGCGTATCAGGAGGTGACCGATCGCGACGGCCGGACGCATGTCTGGGCTGTCGCCGCGCGCTCGCCTTCGACCCGCGATGCCGGCCTCTACATCATGGTCGGACGGTCCAAGGACGGACTGGTCGCCGCGGCGAATCGCCGGCTCTACGAGGATGTGGCGATACTCGCGGTGGCCTCGCTGCTGCTGCTCGCGGCCGTCTGGATCCTTGCAACCGTGAGCGTCGGGCGCCAGGTCGGACGTCTCGCCACCATGGCGAAGAAACTTGGGCTCGGAGATCTCAGCGCGCGAATTCCGCCTCCCCACCCGGGCGGCGAACTGGGCGGATTGATGACCCTGCTCAACGACACCGCCGAGTCGCTCGAGCAGCAACGCGCCGCCATCGCCGACCTCAGCCACAAGCTCAGCCAGTCCCAGAAGATGGAAGCCATGGGCCAGCTTACCGGCGGCGTGGCGCACGATTTCAACAATCTTCTAACCGTCATTCTCGGCAACTCCGAGCATCTTGCCGACAGGCTGGCCGGCAACGAGGAATTGCACCGGATCGCCAACGACATCGCGACCGCCGCCGAGCGCGGCTCCGACCTGACGCGGAGCCTGCTCGCCTTCGCGCGCAAGCAGCCCCTGAGGCCGCGAGACATCGACATCGCCGCGAAGATTCACGAGATGGAGCAGCTGTTGCGCCGGCCCCTGGGCGAGCACATCGAATGCACCTTCGCGCTCGAACCGGATGTGTGGCTGACCAGCGTCGATCCCGGCGAGCTGACAACTGCGCTGCTCAATCTCGTGCTCAACGCGCGCGACGTCATGCCGCTCGGCGGCAAGCTGACGATCGAGGCGCGCAACACCTCGCTCGGTGAATCCGACCTTGACGTCAACGGCGAACCGCGGCCGGGCGACTACGTCATGGTGGCCGTGACCGACACCGGCAGCGGCATGACCGCCGAGGTGGCGAGCCGGGCGTTCGAGCCGTTCTTCACCACCAAGGAGGTCGGCAAGGGCACCGGGCTCGGCCTGAGCATGGTCTACGGCTTTGTGCGGCAATCCGGCGGCGTTGTGCAGATGCAGTCCGAACCGGGACAAGGCAGCGTCGTCAGGCTGTTCTTTCCCCGCCTTGCAACGCCACCGAACGAGCAGCCGTCACCCGCGGAACGGATCGTCGCCCCCGACGGAAGCGAGACCATTCTTGTCGTCGAGGACGACGACATGGTTCGGGCCTATGTCGAGAGCGAGCTGAAGACCCTCGGCTATCGCGTCATCGCGGCGTCGAACGGTCCCGCGGCTCTCGAACTGTTGCGCCGCCCCGGCGACATCGACCTGCTGCTCACCGACGTCGTGATGCCCGGCGGCATGTTCGGGCCGGAGCTTGCCAGGCAAGCGACCAGCTTGCGGCCCGGGCTCAAGGTGCTCTTCACCTCGGGCTACACCCAAAATCCCGTCAAGACGCCCGACGGGGTCGGCGACGCCCGCATCCTGACAAAGCCGTTCCGGCGGAAGGATCTTGCCGCGATGCTGCGGTCCGCCCTGTCGGCGTCGCCGCGCTGAAATCAGGAAGAGAACGCCAGCCGGAGCGCTACGCCGAGATTGGCTACGAACAGAGCCGCGTCGATGACGAAGATCCTGAGCATCGGACCTTTCAGCACAGGCCAGTAGGCCACCCCGACGCGCCCACCGCGCATCAGGACCGGAAGGTTATAGGCGAACTGGCTGAAGTGGCAGGCGGCAAAGAACAGGAACAGCGCGAGCTGGGCCTCGATCGGCTGGAAGAAAGCCGGACGAGCGGCCAGAAGGTAGAACGACAAAAGCCCGATCGGCAGATTCATCCCGCCCAGGAACGCCACGCTGGCCGCCAGCGTCGGCGCGATCGGATTGCTGCGCTCTTCGCGCGGCAGGAGTATCTTCAGCGTATTGCCCTGCGCGACGCTGAACTGGATGAACGCGCCGCCGAACCAGAGTGTGTTGAGGAGCAGGACGAAATCCGAAAGGTGCATGATCATTTTCCGTAGAAGGCTTCGCTGCGCACCACACGGCCCGCATCGTCGAAATCCATGAACTCGCTGGCGCGCGTGTCGCCGAGCTGCCACCACACCGTCACGCGCGCGATCGCCTCGTCCCAGCTCCAGCTCAGGATCTTGAGGTCGGCGCTTTCGATGTGGCCATAAGCCTCGCGCCAATAAGCGCGGATGTTCTCGGCGCCGGTGACGACCGGAGAACCGGTCAGTGATAGTGCCAGAGGGCTGCGCATCTGCGCATCGTCAGCGAAATGCGCGACGACCGCGTCGATATCGACCCGGCACCAGCTCGCACACCATGCCGCGACGAAGCGCTCGGCGGCTGCGCGATCCATTGTCCGTCCGCTCATGGCGGAGCCCTCCCCTGGCTCGTTGCCGGGAAAGTGGCAAAGCTCGCACCTCATGTCAACTATGTTGACTTCAAGAATCGTCAGTTGTTGTCGGCGATCGCCCCCATGACGGCCATCCATGCCGCCGCACCCGAAGCCCCGGCACGGTCGAACGCTTCGCGCAGGACCTTGCGCTCGTGATCCGATGCCTTTTGCTCGATGCGTCGCCCGGCCTCCGTCAGGCGCAGCAGCTTGGAGCGATGCTGCTCGGGTGCCCGCTTCGACGTCAGGAGCTTGCGCTCCAGCAGCAGGTTGAGCGGCCGGTTCAGGGCTTGCTTGGAGATGCCGAGGATCTCGATCAGCGAGCCGATCGCGATATCGGGACGGCGCGCCACCACGTAGAGGATGCGGTGGTGTGGACGCGACAGGCCCTGCTTCGCAAGATATTCATCGGCCTCCAGCGTCATCCCGCGCCAGCCGTAATACATCAGCTCCAGCGCCGCATCGAGATCGTGCAGTTTCGGAAGTGAGGCGCGGTGAAGCCCCGCAGCTTGAGACGTCTTTGCCATTGTCTGAAAGAGCCTAACCTCGCGCCCGCAGCTCGCGCCGCAGCACCTTGCCCGTGGCCGTCATCGGCAGTGTCTCCGCGAACTCGACGAAGCGCGGATATTCGTGCGCGGCGAGTTGCACCTTCACGAACTCCTGGATCTCGCGCGCGAGCGTGTCGCTTGCCGCGAAGCCGGGACGCAGCACGATCCAGGCCTTGATCGATTCGGTGCGGATCGAATCGGGGATGCCGACCACCGCCGCCATCGCCACCGACGGATGCTTCATCAGCGTGTGCTCGATCTCGGACGGGCCGACGCGGTAGCCGGCGGTGGTGATGACGTCGTCCTCGCGGCTGACATACCAGAAATAGCCGTCCTCATCCCGCGTACCGAGATCGCCGGTCAGCAGGAATTCGCCGGCATATTTCTTCGCCGTCGCGTCCGGATTGCGCCAGTATTCGAGCATCGTGCACGGGCATGGCTGGCGCACGCCGATGATGCCGCGCTGCCCCGTCGGCAGCTCCTCGCCCTTGTCGTTGACGATGCGGACGTCGAAGCCCGGCGTCGCCTTGCCCATCGAACCCGGGCGGATCGGAAACAGGTTGGAGTTGCTGCCGATCACGAGATTGCACTCGGTCTGACCGAACACTTCATGCGCATCGATGCCGAATGTCTCGCGCACCCAGCCGAGCAGCTCGCCGCCGAGCGATTCACCGCCGGTGAAAATGCTGCGCAGCTTGACGTCCGGATTCTTCACGCCGGCCTGCCGCATCAGCTTCAGCGCGGTCGGCGGCAGGAAGACGTTGCGGACACCGAGGTCGGCCATCATCTGCATCGCCGCCTGCGGCTCGAACTTTCGCGCACGGTGACCGACCAGGGGGATGCCGTGATACCAGAACGCGAACAGGCCGTTGACGAGGCCGCCGATCCACGCCCAGTCCGCCGGCGTCCACATCAGATCGCCGGGGCGCGGCAGGAAGTTGTGGCACATCTCGACATTCGGCAGGTGGCCGAGCACGACGCGATGCGCATGCAGCGCGCCCTTCGGATTGCCCGTCGTGCCTGACGTGTAGATGATCAGGGCGGGGTCGTCGGCGGAGGTGTCGACGGTCGCAAAGTCCTCGGACGCGGTTTCGATCGCCGACCAGAACGGTTTTGCACCGGCATGGACGGCGCCGCTCGTGACATAGATGTCCTGCAGATAGGGCAGCCGATCGCGGATCTTCGTGAGCTTCTCCCAGCCCGCCTCATCAGTGATGATGGCCCTTGCTTGCGAATTCGACAGGCGGAATTCCAGCGCGTCCTCGCCGAACAGCGCGAACAGCGGGATCGAGATCAGCCCGGATCGGAACGCGGCCATATGCGCGATCGGCAGCTCCAGCGACTGCGACAGGAACACCGCGACGCGGTCGCCGCGCACGAGCCCATCGGCCTTCAGCACATTGGCGAAGCGGCGCGACATCTCCGCGACCTCGTCGAACGAGGTGCGCGTGGTTGCGCCGTTCTCGTCGACATAGAGCAGCGCGAGGCGGCCCGTGCCGTCGGCATGGCGGTCGCAGCACGCTTCCGCCATGTTGAAGCGCGCCGGGACGTCCCAGCGGAAGTTGCGATAGAGCTCGTCGTAGGTTGCGGCTTCGGTCAGCATGGTCGTTTCCCGGCAGCGTCGTCACAGCCGGGCGTGTCCCGGCCATCCACGTTCTTGTTTCGACCTGAGTTTAAGCGCGTGGGAGCCCGGGACAAGCCCGGGCATGACGATGCGGAGGCATCCCCTAACGGCGCACCGTCTGGAAGAATTTCCTGACGTCGCCAACATACAGCTCCGGCTGCTCGAATGCGGCGAAATGCCCGCCCTTCTCCATCTCGCTCCAGTGCGTGATGTTGGGAAAGTTCGGCTCCATCCAGCGCCTGACCGGCGTGATGATCTCCTTGGGGAACACGGCGACGCCGGTCGGCACGTTGACCCTAGGCGTGGTGCGGCGTTTGCCAAAACTCTCCCAGTAGAGCCGCGCTGAGGAGGTCGCCGTCTCCGCCGCCCAATAGAGCATGACGTTGTCGAGCAGCTCGTCCTTGTCAAAAATGTTTTCAGGATGGCCGTCGCAATCGGTCCAGGCCCAGAATTTTTCCAAAATCCAGGCCGCCTGCCCGCTTGGCGAATCCGTCAGGCCATAGCCGAGCGTCTGCGGCCGCGTCGATTGCTGCTTGGAATAACCGGAATCGAGATCGACATAATGCTTCAGGCCGGCGAGCGCGCTCTTCTCTTCCGCCGTCGGCTCGCCCTCGACCTTCGGTGCCGCGTTGAAGGCGAGCGTGATGTGAATGCCGGCGCAATGCTCGGCGTCCTGCGCGCCCAGCGATGTCGTCACCGCCGAGCCCCAGTCGCCACCCTGCGCGCCGTAACGCGCGTAGCCGAGCCGATCCATCAGCTTCGCCCAGGTCGCGGCGATGCGGTCGACGCCCCAACCGGTGGTCTTTGGCTTGGCGGAGAAGCCAAAGCCCGGCAGCGACGGGCAGATCACGTGAAACGCATCCGCAGGATTACCGCCATGCGCGGCAGGATCGACCAGCGGCGCGATCACCTTCTGGAATTCGACAATCGACCCTGGCCAGCCATGGGTGATGATCAGCGGCAGCGCCGATGGCTCCTTCGAGCGCGCATGCAGGAAGTGGATGTCGAGCCCGTCGATCTCGGTGGTGAACTGGTCGAAGCGGTTGAGCTTTGCCTCGCGGGCGCGCCAGTCATAGCTGTTGGCCCAGTAGGCGCAGATCTCCTGAATCCATTTCAGCGGCGCGCCCTGGCTCCAGTCCTCGACCAGCTCCGCCTCCGGCCAGCGCGTGCGGGCGAGGCGGGATTTGAGGTCGGTGAGAATGTCGTCGCTGATGGCGATGCGAAACGGTTTGATGGCGCCGGTCATCGGTTGCCCCCGATTGTTTCTGCGGGAGAGAGTAGACCGGATTGCAGCGCCATCAAAGGTGCCCCTTCTCCCCTTGCGGGAGAAGGTGGCGCGAAGCGCCGGATGAGGGGTTTCGCTCCGCGGAAACTACTGCGAGAGGGTCGCCCGCGGAGAGAGACCCCTCACCCGCCTCGCTTCGCGAGGCACTCTCTCCCGCAAGGGGAGAGGGAAGAAGCTAGCCCGTCAGCGCGGCCTTCACCAGGCCGCTGGCCTTGCCGAAATCCATCTGGCCGGCGTACTTCGCGCGCAACACCGCGATCACCTTACCCATGTCCTTCATGCCGGCAGCGCCCGTCTCCACGATCGCATCCGCGATCACCTTCTTCACTTCGTCGTCCGACATCTGCTTCGGCAGATAGGCCGAGATCACCGCGATCTCCTCGCGCTCCTGGGCAGCGAGCTCGGCACGGCCGCCCTTGTCGTAGAGCTCGACCGACTCCTGGCGCTGCTTGATCATCTTCTGAAACACGCCGAGCAGGTCGGCGTCCGACAGCGGCGGCTTGCCGTTGCCGCGCGCCTCGATGTCGGCGTTCTTGATGGTCGAGTTGACCATGCGCAGCGTGGAGAGCTTGCGCTCCTCCTTGGCCTTCATGGCCTCCTTGACCGCGTTGTTGATGTCGTCGCGCAGCATGATCGTGATCCCTTCGAATATCCGACGCCTGATCTAGGCCGTTCGCGGCCCCGAGACAACCGGGGCTCCCAGCCATTCGACCAGCGCTCGCGTCGTCGCCTCGGGCTGCTCCGGCTGCGGCAGATGTCCGCAATTGGCCAGGATCACCAGCCTCGCGCCCGCTATGCCCTCCGCCATCTCCTTGGAGAACGCGTTCGGAATCGTGTTGTCCTGATCGCCTGTCAGCACCAGCGTCGGGCATTTGATCGTCGCCAGCGTCGGCCGTGAATCCACCCGCGCAATGATCGCGGTCTGCTGCCGCAGATAGCCTTCGACGCCGACGTCCTCGCCCTGCTCGTGCACGAGCTTCCGAATGCCGGCATCGTCGTGGCGCGAGGGATGCACCAGCTCGGGAAACATCTCCTCGCGCGCCGCGCTCAGCTCGCCGCGCCTCGCCCGTTCCATCAGGCCGCGGCGGCGCGCGGTCGCTTCCGGTGTATCGGGCCGGGCCTGGGTGTTGATCAGCGCGAGCTTCAAAACCCGCTCGGGCGCCTGGCGCATGATCTCGAGCGCGATATAGCCGCCCATGGAGTGGCCGGCGAGCGCAAAGCGCGGCGGGGCCTCGCTCAGCACGCGCCGGGCGATCGCCGCCATGCTGTCGTCGCGGATATGGTTGGCAATCATCACCGGGCCGAACCGCCAGAGTGCCGGGACAACCGGGGCGTAGATCCGGGCCGAGGAGGCCAACCCCGGAACCAGCAGAAGCGGGGTGGTCTGGTCCATTATTGCCTCGCGAGCCCGGGAAATTGGCGGAAATTATCCTCCCAAGCTTAAGTGCCTGAGGGGACCTGTCAAATATGCAAAAACGCATGTGAATCGGCGCTCGTCCGCTTTGACGGCGGCGCCGGCCCGGACTATGAACCGGGCTCATGACACAACATGACAACGATACCGCCTGGCCGGACCACAAACCGACCGCGCTCCTCGTGCTCGCCGATGGCACGGTGCTTGAAGGCTTCGGTCTCGGCGCCGAAGGCCATGCCGTCGGAGAGGTCTGCTTCAACACCGCGATGACCGGCTATGAGGAGATCCTCACCGATCCCTCCTATGCCGGCCAGCTCATCACCTTCACCTTCCCGCATATCGGCAATGTCGGTACCAACGAGGAAGACATCGAGACGGTGAACATGGCCGCGACGCCGGGTGCGCGTGGCGTGATCCTGCGTACCGCGATCACCGATCCCTCGAACTACCGCGCCACCAAGCATCTCGACGCCTGGCTCAAGGCGCGCGGCATCATCGGCCTTTCCGGCATCGACACCCGCGCATTGACCGCGCTGATCCGCAGCAAGGGCATGCCCAACGCCGTGATCGCGCATGCCAGGAACGGCGAGTTCGACCTGCATGGCATGAAGGAAGAAGCGCGCGAATGGCCGGGCCTCGAGGGCATGGACCTCGTGCCGATGGTCACCTCGGGCCAGCGCTTCACCTGGGACGAGACGCCCTGGCTGTGGGACAAGGGTTTTGGCCGCCAGGACAAGCCCGAGTTCAACGTCGTCGCCATCGACTACGGCATCAAGCGCAACATCCTGCGCCTGCTCGCCGGCGTCGGCTGCAAGGTGACGGTGGTGCCAGCGACGACCTCATCGGAAGACATTCTGGCGATGAAGCCGGACGGCGTGTTCCTGTCCAACGGCCCTGGCGATCCGGCCGCGACGGGCAAATACGCGGTGCCGGTGATCCGGGACGTGATCAAGTCGGGCACACCGACCTTCGGCATCTGCCTCGGTCACCAGATGCTCGGCCTTGCCGTCGGCGCCAAGACCAAGAAGATGCATCAGGGCCATCACGGCGCCAATCATCCCGTGAAGGACGAGACCACCGGCAAGGTCGAGATCACCTCGATGAACCATGGTTTTGCGGTGGACGAGGCGACGCTGCCGAAGGGCGCGACGCAGACCCACATCTCGCTGTTCGACGGCTCCAATTGCGGCATTCAGCTCGACGGCAAGCCGGTGTTCTCGGTGCAGTACCACCCCGAGGCCTCGCCGGGCCCGCGCGACTCGCACTATCTGTTCCAGCGCTTCGCGGACCTGATGCGGCAGAAGAAGAGCGCGTAACGCTGGCTCTCCTGCAGTTGCCTTGACGACATCGAGCCCGGGCCTTGACCCGGGCTCTTGTCGTTCCGGGCTCGACGCTGCGGTTCGCCTGGACGCAAGGAACGTCGTCTCACGCCCCTCGTTGATTCCTGCTACGCTCACGCAGGAGCCCTGCCATGTTCGTTGTCCGCGACAATGCCGAGCCACGCGCCATCGTGTTCAAAGATGACGGGCTCGTGCCGAACAACATCCTTCCCTTCCTGGTCTATCGGGATGCGGTGAAGCTCGATTCCAGGCGCCCCGAGGCGACCATCGAAAACCTGTTCGAAGCGAATAGCTGGGGCGGCACGTGGCGCAACGGCGTCTACGACTATCTGCACTATCACGCGACGGTGCATGAGGTGCTCGGCGTCGCGCGTGGCAGTGCCCGCGTCCGCTTCGGCGGCGACCATGGCCAGGAGCTGGAGATCAAGGCGGGCGACATCGCGATCCTGCCGGCCGGCACGGGGCATCAGTGCATCAGTGCGAGCGACGATTTCTGCATCATCGGGGCCTATCCGCCGGGATCGAAGATGGTGGTGACGCGGGCAACGCCGGAAAACCACGCCAGGGCACTGAAGACAATTCCCGAGGTCGCGCTGCCGCCGGCCGATCCGGTGACGGGCAAGAACGGGGCGTTGATGAGGCTGTGGAGCCGGCCATAAGCGCGACGCCGTAGGGTGGGCAAAGCGGAGCGTGCCCACCAATCAGTTCAAGCCGCAAGGACGGATGGTGGGCACGGCGCGCAAGAAGCGCGCCTTTGCCCACCCTACGGCAATGTCCCTTACGCCTCGTTGCCGCCTTCCTGGCGGGTGGCCTCGAACAGGAACCACGTCCGGCGCTCGGTCTCGTCGATGAAGTTTTCGAGGATGCTGGCGCTGGCGACATCGCCGGCGTCGTCGCAGACCTCGTGCGCCTTGCGCATCGCGCTTGCGACGTGCTTGTTGTCCTGCATCAGCTCGCGCAGCATCTCGCGTGGCGGGACGTAGTCCTCGTTGTTGTCCTTGATGGTCTGGAGCTTGGCGACCTGGCCGATCGACTTCAGCGTGGTGCCGCCGATCTTGCGGACGCGTTCGGCGAGCTGGTCGGTGGTGGCGAAGATCTGGTCGGACTGCTCGTCGAGCAGCAGATGATAATCGCGGAAATGCCGGCCGCTGATGTGCCAGTGGAAATTCTTGGTCTTCAGATAGAGCGCGAACGCATCGGCCAGAAGCACGTTGAGCGCCTCAGAGACCTTCTTGACCCCATCGGGCGACAGATCGGTGGGGGTATCGAGATCGGGCGAGACCTTGGTGGGGGCTTTGCTCACGGGAAACCTTCCTGTTAGGACGCGGACATTGACGGCGCGCCGTCGCACCCCTAACGCAAGGCGGGCAGCGCCGGTTCCTTGACAGGAACCGTTTGGCCGGGACCTACGAAATACCATGGACGATTGGATCGATTATTACGACTCCACGCATACGATCTATGTCAGCAAGCTGCATCGCGACTTGCACTTCCAGATCATCGCGCGGGACATCATCGGCTACATCTCATCGCCCGAGGCGACCGTGCTCGACTATGCCTGCGGCGAGGCGCTGTCGGCGAGCCAGGTGGCCGCGGCCTGCGGCAAGCTGATTCTCGCCGAGCCCGCCCCCGGCGTGCGTGGCCGGCTGATCGCGCGATTTGCCCCGAACACCAAGATCCGCGTCCGCTCCCTCGACGACGTCCGCAAAATGCAGGACCAGTCGATCGACCTCGCGGTGATGAACTCGGTCGCGCAATACATGACGCCGGACGAGCTCGATGCCGCGCTTGTCAACATCCGGCGATTGCTGACCCCGTCCGGCAAGCTCGTGCTCGGAGATATCTTGCAGCCCAATGTCGGCATGTTCAGGGATGTGATGGCGCTGCTCAGCTTCGGCCTGCGTCACGGCTTCCTGAAGGACGCGCTGATCGGGCTGATCAGCACCGCGCTGTCAGATTACCGTCATCTGCGCACGCGCATCGGGCTTCAGCGCTATGGCGAGGACGAGATCGTCGCCAAGCTGACCGCGGCGGGCTTCTCTGTCCAGCGCGCCCACACCAATATCGGCCATAATCGCTGGCGCATGACCTTCATCGCGCGGCCGCCTCTGGTCCGTTAAGCATAATGACTGCCCGAGGTGGCTTGTCACACGCTGATAGGTAAAGATCGCCGCGGCCCGGTGGCGGAAGCGTCTACGCGAGGGCGGTGCAACGCTCTTCATCCTGGTTCAAATCCAGGCCGGGTCTCCAGCCTTCGCTGGCTCCGCCAGCTTCGGCTAGGCAAGCCGTATCGTGCGAAGGCTGCCTCGGCGAAGCCCGAAGGGCGAAGACGGGCACGCTTCGACGGACCGCCCAAAGCAAATTCTCGAAAACTCGCAAACTTCAATCCATTTCAACCGTTTCGCACTCCGACAGCAGCTGTAGCCGGTCGACATCCTTGGCTGCGGAGCTGAGCACAGCATCGAGCAGCCCCGGAAAGCGCGCGTCCAGATCCTCGCGGCGGAGCCGCATGAAGCGGTTGGTGCCCGCCACGCGCGTCAGCATCAGGCCGCATTCGCGCAGCTTGGCGAAGTGGTAGGCGAGGTTGGATTTGCCGGAAAGGCCGCTGAAGTCGCCACAGCAGAGTTCGCTGCTGACACGTTCCTGCTGGGCGAGCTGATAGACGATGGCCAACCGGATCGGATCGCTCAGGCAATCCAGAACCATCGGCAGCTCGATCTGCTCGCGGGTGGGATGAAGGGGTGTGCGGCTCATGGTGAGGAATCATAGCAAATTGGCCGCGTTGTTCAATAGTTCTTGAACCAATTGACTTCTTAGCCTTTGCATTCAATAGTTCAATAAACGTTGAACATAGGGATATTGTCCAATGAGCGTGTTCTGGCTGGCTCTCGCGGCCTTCGCGATTGGTACCGAAGGCTTTGTCATTGCAGGGCTTTTGCCGTCGATCGCCGCCGATCTTTCGATTTCCGTCCCTGCCGCCGGCCAATTGGTCACCGCCTACGCCCTCACCTATGCGGTGGGTTCGCCGATCCTGGCGGTGACGCTGAACAATATCGACCGCCGCACCGTGCTGGCCCTCGCGCTGACGACCTTCATTGCCGGAAATCTCGTCGCGACGGTGGCTTCCAGCTACGCCCTGCTGCTGGCCTCCCGCATGCTGATGGCGCTGGGCTCCGGACTGTGCATGCCGACGGCGCTCGCCGTATCGGTGGCGGTCGCCGCGCCCGAACGGCGCGGCCGCGCGGTGGCGCTGGTCACCTCGGGCCTCACGGTTGCAACCGTGATCGGCGTCCCGCTCGGCAATCTCGTCGGCAGCCTGCTCGGATGGCGCGCGACCTTTGCCATGGTGGCCCTGATCGGCGCGGTTGCGCTTGCCGGCCTGCTGCTTGGCCTGCCCCGCGGCCTGCCGCGCAACACCGCCTCGCTCAGCGAACGGCTGGCGGTGGCGCGTCACAGCAATGTCGTGATCGCGCTTCTGATCACGATCCTATGGGCGCTCGGCGGCTTCACTGTGTTCACCTACTTCGCGGTCCCGCTGCGCGGCCTCGGCTTCGACGCCGCGCAGATCAGCCTCGCGCTGCTGGTGTTCGGCGGCGCCGCCGCCATCGGGAACATGCTGGGCGGTGTCCTGGCCGACCGGCTCGGCACGCTCGCCACCGCAGGCCTCGGGCTCGCCGGCATGGCGAGCGCCCTGATCCTGCATTCGCTGGTCCTGAAGTTGATGCCCGGACAGGCGCATTATGCGGTGCTGGGCGCGATCTTCCTCTGGGGCATCTCGGGCTGGGCGTTCTATCCGGCTCAGATCGCCAGCATCATCCGGATCGAGCCGCAGGCCTCGATGATCGCACTCTCGCTCAACGCCTCCGCGATGTATCTCGGCTTCGCCATCGGCGGGGCCCTGGGCGGCGCGGTGCTGGCCACCCTCTCGCCAACCGACCTTGGCTGGATCGGCGGATCGAGCGTTGCGGCCTCGCTGCTGGTGCATCTCGCCCGTGGCTGGCAGGCACGGCCAAAACCCGTCAAAATTGCCGGTTGATGGGCGTTTTTCGGGGTTTCGCCGCCCCGAAAACTGGTCTAAGACCCACCCGCGCGCGAGGGGAGACCCCGCGCTCTCGGCTCAAGGGGACGCGCGGCAAGCGCGCCCTTTTTTTGTGCCCAAAATCCACTTCGGCGAGAGTTGATGCCCAAACGTACAGACATCACCACCATCCTGATCATCGGCGCCGGCCCCATCGTGATCGGCCAGGCCTGCGAGTTCGACTATTCGGGCACGCAAGCGGTGAAGACGTTGAAGGAGGAGGGCTATCGCATCGTCCTCGTCAATTCCAACCCGGCCACCATCATGACCGACCCGGAATTGGCCGACGCCACCTACATCGAGCCGATCACGCCCGAGATCGTCGCCAAGATCATCGAGAAGGAACGTCACGTCATTCCCGGCGGCTTCGCGCTGCTGCCAACCATGGGCGGACAGACCGCGCTGAACTGCGCGCTGTCGCTGCGCCGGCAGGGCACGCTGGAAAAGTTCGACGTCGAGATGATCGGCGCGACCGCGGATGCGATCGACAAGGCGGAAGACCGTCAGCTATTCCGCGAGGCCATGACCAAGATTGGACTTGAGACGCCAAAGTCGCGGCTCGCCAACGCGTCCGAGTTGAAGAAGTCCTTCCGCGACAAGCACCGGGCCGAACGCGAGAAGCTGTCGGGTGCCGCCCTCGAGGAACACGAACGGCAATGGGTGCTCGGCGAAAGCGACCGCCGCAAGCGCTACCAGGAATACGCGCTCGGCCAGGCGCTGATGGCACTGTCCGAGATCGGCCTGCCCGCGATCATCCGTCCCTCCTTCACGATGGGCGGCACCGGCGGCGGCATCGCCTACAACAAGGAAGAATTCCTCGACATCATCGAGCGCGGCCTGGATGCGTCTCCGACCAACGAAGTGCTGATCGAAGAATCCGTGCTCGGCTGGAAAGAGTACGAGATGGAGGTCGTGCGCGACAAGAAAGACAATTGCATCATTGTCTGCTCGATCGAGAACCTCGATCCAATGGGCGTGCACACGGGCGACTCCATCACGGTCGCGCCGGCGCTGACGCTGACCGACAAGGAATACCAGATCATGCGCGACGCCTCGCTGGCGGTGCTGCGCGAGATCGGCGTCGAGACCGGCGGCTCCAACGTGCAGTTCGGCGTCAATCCCGAAGACGGCCGCATGGTCGTGATCGAGATGAATCCGCGCGTGTCGCGGTCGTCCGCACTGGCCTCGAAGGCCACCGGCTTTCCGATCGCAAAGGTCGCCGCCAAGCTCGCGGTCGGCTACACGCTGGACGAGATCGCCAACGACATCACCGGCGGAGCGACGCCGGCCTCGTTCGAGCCGACCATCGACTACGTCGTCACCAAGATTCCGCGCTTCGCCTTCGAGAAATTCCCGGGCGCGTCGACCACGCTGACCACGTCGATGAAGTCGGTCGGCGAAGTGATGGCGATCGGCCGTACCTTCCAGGAGAGCCTGCAGAAGGCGCTGCGCGGACTCGAGACCGGCCTGACCGGGCTCGACGAGATCGAGATCGAGGGGCTAGGCCAGCACGACGACAAGAACGCGATCCGCGCCGCGCTCGGCACGCCGACGCCGAACCGGCTGCTCCAGGTCGCCCAGGCCATGCGGCTCGGCTGGTCGAACGAGGACATCTTCAACTCCTGCAAGATCGATCCGTGGTTCCTCAGCGAGATGCGCGGCATCGTCGACATGGAGGAGAAGGTCCGGAAGAACGGCCTGCCGGGCAACGCCTTCGGCATGCGCACGCTCAAAGCCATGGGCTTCTCCGATGCGCGGCTCGCTGTGCTCGCCGAGACGACGGAAGCTGACGTGACGGCGAAGCGCCACGCGCTCGGTGTCCGCCCTGTCTATAAGCGCATCGACACCTGCGCGGCCGAGTTCGCGTCGCCGACCGCCTACATGTATTCGACCTATGAGGCGCTGTTTGCAGGCGCGCCCGCGGACGAGAGTTCGCCGTCGGACAAGAAGAAGGTCATCATCCTCGGCGGCGGGCCCAATCGGATCGGCCAGGGCATCGAGTTCGACTATTGCTGCTGTCACGCCTGCTTCGCACTGCATGACGCCGGCTACGAATCCATCATGGTCAACTGCAACCCCGAGACGGTGTCGACCGACTACGACACCGCCGACCGGCTCTATTTCGAGCCGCTCACCGCCGAGGACGTGCTGGAGATCATCGCGAAGGAGCGCACCAACGGCACGCTGCACGGCGTGATCGTGCAGTTCGGCGGCCAGACCCCGCTGAAGCTGGCGCGTGCGCTGGAAGCCGCCGAAGTGCCGATCCTCGGCACCTCGCCCGACGCCATCGACCTTGCCGAAGACCGCGACCGCTTCAAGCGCGTGCTCGACAAGCTCCGGCTGAAGCAGCCGAAGAACGGCATCGCCTATTCGGTCGAGCAGGCGCGCCTGGTCGCAACCGATCTCGGCCTGCCGCTGGTGGTGCGCCCGTCCTACGTGCTCGGCGGCCGCGCGATGCAGATCATCCGCGAGGAGAACCAGCTCAGCGACTATCTGCTCGGCACGCTGCCGGAGCTGGTGCCGGCGGACGTCAAGGCGCGCTACCCGAACGACAAGACCGGGCAGATCAACACCGTGCTCGGCAAGAACCCGCTGCTGTTCGACCGCTATCTGTCCGATGCCACCGAGATCGACGTCGACTGCCTTTGCGACGGCAAGGACACCTTCATCGTCGGCATCATGGAGCACATCGAGGAAGCCGGCATCCATTCCGGCGACAGCGCCTGCTCGCTGCCGCCGCACTCGCTCGATGCCAGGATGATCGAGGAGCTGGAGCGGCAGACGCGTGAGCTGGCGCTCGGCCTCGACGTCGTCGGCCTGATGAATGTGCAGTACGCGATCAAGGACGGCGAGATCTACGTGCTCGAAGTCAACCCGCGCGCCTCGCGCACGGTGCCCTTCGTCGCCAAGGTGGTCGGCACGCCGGTCGCCAAGATCGCAGCGCGCATCATGGCCGGCGAGAAGCTCGCCGACTTCAAGCTGAAGAAGGCGGACTTCAAGCATGTCGGCGTGAAGGAATCGGTGTTTCCGTTCGCCCGCTTCCCCGGCGTCGACACGGTGCTCGGCCCCGAGATGCGCTCGACCGGCGAGGTCATGGGCATCGACAGCTCCTTCGCGATAGCCTTTGCCAAGAGTCAGCTCGGCGGCGGCACGCGGGTGCCGCGCAAGGGCACGGTGTTCGTCTCGGTTCGCGAGAGCGACAAGACGCGCATCGCCGAGGCCGTTCGCGAATTGCATTCGCTCGGCTTCAAGGTGCTGGCGACATCGGGCACGGCGCGCTTCCTGACCGATCAGGGCATCCCGACCGAGAGGGTCAACAAGGTGCTTGAGGGACGGCCGCACATCGTCGATGCCATCACCAATGGCGACGTCCAGCTCGTCCTCAACACCACCGAGGGCCCGCAGGCGCTCGCCGACAGCCGCTCGCTGCGGCGCGCGGCCCTCTTGCATAAAGTGCCGTATTACACCACTCTTTCCGGGGCCGTGGCGGCCGCGCAGGGCATCCGCGCCTATCTGGGCGGGGACCTTGAGGTTCGTACCCTGCAGAGCTACTTTTCGGAAACCTGATCGCTAGCAACGGCGACGCTTCCGCTAAGTGACTGGCAATGAAGCCACAATGGCCGGAGGAACTGTCCGGCCGTTGTGGTTGTTCTGTTCCGGCGCCAGACCCACATAACCGTTCCGGTGGCCGTATATTCAGCCCCGGAAGTACTGACGAATCAAGGTTGCCGCGCCCTGTGTCTTGCCGGGGCGCGCGGCCGAAGGACGAGAGAAGAGATGGAAAAGGTTCCGATGACAGCGGGCGGCTTTGCCGCGCTCGGGGAAGAATTGAAGAAGCGCCAGTCCGAGGACCGTCCGCGCATCATCGAGCATATTGCGGAAGCGCGCTCGCACGGCGACCTGTCGGAGAACGCGGAATATCATGCCGCGAAGGAAGAGCAGTCCCACAATGAGGGCCGCATCGCCGAGCTCGAGGACAAGCTCGCGCGCGCCGACATCATCGATATTTCCAAGCTGTCGGGCGACACCATCAAGTTCGGCGCCACCGTGACGCTGGTCGACGAGGATACCGAGAAGAAGACGGTGTGGCAGATCGTCGGCGAGGTCGAGGCCGACGCCAAGAAGGGCCGCATCTCCATCACCTCGCCGCTCGCGCGCGCGCTGATCGGCAAGAAGAAGGGTTCGACGGTCGAGGTCAACGCCCCCGGCGGCGCCAAGGCGTATGAGATCACCAAGGTGGAGTGGCGGTAAGCATTTGCCGCAAGGCGCGATGATATTTCGAAAAGGCCGCGCCCTGCGCGGCCTTTTTGTTTCGGGGTATTGCGAGAGCCGTGTGCCTCTCCCCGCAAGAACCGGGAGAGGGAGAAGGCTTACCTTCTTCCCTTCACATCAAGCGGCACGGCCGCCTCGTATTTCGAATTATGCAGCACCAGCGACGTCCGCACGTTGCGCACATGGGGCGCGGCGGTGAGGTGCGTCACGAAATCCTGGAAGGTGGCCATGTCTGGCGCGACACATTTCAGGATGAAATCGACCTCGCCCGAGAGCATCCAGCATTCCCGCACCAGCGGCTCGGCGCGGACGAACTCCTCAAAGGCACGCAAATCCGCCTCGGCCTGGCTGGACAGGTGCACCGCGGCGAATACGGTGACGTCGAAGCCAAGCTTGCGGGCGTCGAGCAGGCCGCGATAGCCGTGGATATAGCCCTCCTCCTCCAGCGCCCGGACGCGGCGGAGGCAAGGTGGTGGCGAGATGCCGACGCGCTTGGCCAGCTCGACATTCGTGATTCGACCGTCGGCCTGGACCTCGGTGAGAATTTTCAGGTCGATCTCGTCTAGGTTCCGCGACACGTGATTGGAACTCCTGGCCTTTGCGGCTGTATTGGTGGATTTGACGCAATCCTCATAGCCAGTCCGCAGCAATTGCGCAATTTTATTGCGCGTGCAGCGCAATCGACTTTTGTTCCCTGTTGGAAAAATCCGCCGACAGGGAATGCAATTCTTGCATAGCTCACCAGAAGGCTTAGATTAGCTCTGATATTTCAGCGCTTCCGCGACGCCTCCCGGCACGTTCCGCACCCGCGCTGCAGATCCCCCGTGAAAGGCGTCCGTCAAAATGTCTGCCACTGTTCATGCAAAGGTCGTCATTATTGGCTCCGGCCCCGCCGGCTACACGGCGGCGATCTACGCCGCGCGCGCGATGCTCGAGCCGATCCTGATCCAGGGGATCCAGGCGGGCGGCCAGCTCACCATCACCACCGACGTCGAGAACTATCCGGGCTTCGCCGACGTGATCCAGGGCCCCTGGCTGATGGAGCAGATGGAGAAGCAGGCGGTCCATGTCGGCACCAAGATCGTCTCCGACCTGGTCACCAAGCTGGAGACGACGCAGCGGCCGTTCCGCCTCACCTGCGACAGCGGCGACGTCTATCTCGCCGACAGCGTCATCCTCGCCACCGGCGCCCAGGCGCGCTGGCTCGGGCTGCCGTCAGAAACGAAATTCCAGGGCGGCGGCGTCTCGGCCTGCGCCACCTGCGACGGCTTCTTCTACCGCAACAAGGAAGTCGTGGTGGTTGGCGGCGGCAATACCGCGGTCGAGGAAGCCCTGTACCTCACCAACCATGCCTCGCAGGTCACCATCGTGCATCGCCGCGATCACTTCCGCGCCGAACGCATCCTGCAGGAGCGTCTGTTCAAGCACCCGAAGATCAAGGTGGTCTGGGACTCGGCGGTCGACGAGATCTGCGGCACCGAGAACCCGAACAAGGTCACCCATGTGCGACTGAAGAACGTCAAGACCGGCGCACTCACGAACGTGAAGACCGACGGTGTCTTCATCGCCATCGGGCACGCGCCGGCGACCGAGCTCGTGAAGGACCAGGTCAAGCTGAAACGGTCGGGCTATGTCGAGGTTGCCCCGAACTCGACCGCCACCTCGGTGCCCGGCCTGTTCGCCGCCGGCGACGTCGCCGATGAGACCTATCGTCAGGCCGTGACGGCCGCCGGCCTCGGCTGCATGGCAGCTCTCGAAGCCGAACGTTTCCTGGCCCTGCGCGCCAGCGAGCGCGCTGCAGCGGAATAAAGATCATGCCTCGAACACGCGACGGATTTACGGATATGGATTGGGACAAGCTGAAGGTGTTTCACGCGGCGGCGGAAGCGGGCAGCTTCACGCATGCGGGCGAGCAGCTCGGCCTGTCGCAATCGGCGGTGTCCCGCCAAGTGTCGGCGCTGGAGCAGGAGCTCTCGGTCTCGCTGTTCCACCGCCACGCCCGCGGCCTGATCCTCACCGAGCAGGGCGACCTGCTCTTCCGCACCGCGCATGACGTGTTCATGCAGCTGCAGGCGGCGCGCGCCAAGCTGACCGACAGCCGCGAGCGGCCGAGCGGCGATCTCAAGATCACCACCACGCCCGGCGTCGGCATCAACTGGCTGATCCCGCGGCTCGGCGAGTTCACTGCGCTCTATCCGGAGATCCGGATCTCGCTGATCGTCACCGACGAGGAGCTCGACCTGTCGATGCGCGAGGCGGACGTCGCGATCCGCACCCGCAAGCCGACGCAGCCGGATCTCATCCAGCGCAAGCTGTTCGCGATGGGCTTCCACGCCTATTGCTCGCCGGATTACATCAAGCGCTTCGGCACGCCGCGCACGCTCGAGGAGCTCGACTCCCACCGCATCATCACGCTCTCCGACGGCAACTTCGCGCCGCATCTTCAGAACCGTAACTGGCTGGTCGAAGCCGGCCGCAACGGCTCTGGTCCGCGCGAGGCTTATTTCAGAGTGAACAACATCCTCGGCCTCGTCCGCGCCTGTCAGCAGGGCCTCGGCATCGCGGCGCTGCCGGACTATCTGATCGAGGAACAGAGCCGCCTGGTGCAGCTGTTCGGAGAATCGGATTCGATCCAGCTCGACACTTATTTCGTCTATCCCGAGGAGTTGAAGACGGTCGCGCGTGTGCAGGTGTTCCGCGACTTCGTGGTGAGCAAGGCGCAGCGCTGGCCTTCCTGATTTCCGCATGTCTGACATGCGACCTGAACGGTTGCTGCATGGCGCTTGGCAAGCCCATAATGTTTCCACGCTGAGCCTTCGCGTTGCGCATTTGTCCCCCTCCTCCAGTGGCGCGGGAGTTCAGTAATCCCTCTTGGAAGGTGATTGTGTCGGCCTCACGTGGCCAATACCTTAAGCCGGGCTCACTTGAGCCCGGCTTTTTTTCTGTCCCATCGGGTTTCACGTTCCGCGTGTATTGACAGTTCCACGTACACCCCGCATCATTTGCGAATGATCACGAAGTCGTGCGCAATCTCGTTCAAGGCAGTCGCCTCGAAAAAAGGCCCCCATCCGGGGACCTCGGATTTTTGCGCGCGCTAACACAGCTTCGTCATCGCAAGCAAATCCCGAAACCCCGCCGCCTGGACGGGGTTTTTTCATGTGCCCTCCGTCTCAGGTTTTTTTCCCGAGAAGGAGATGGAACATGACCGGTCTACAAGATCATTTGCACGGACTCTGGCTGCCGCTGGTGACGCCGTTTCGCGACGGCGCTCTCGACGAGAGGTCGCTGCGGCGGCTGACGCGACATTACAGCGGGCAGGCCGTCGACGGCTTCATCCTGGGGGCGACCTCAGGCGAAGGCATGACGCTGCGCGAGACCGAGCTCGAGCGCCTCGTCGCCATCGTGCGCGACGAGATGGCGGCGGGGCGCCGCACGCCGCCGATCTGCCTCGGACTGTCGGGCGCGGACACTTCGCGGCTGAAGGAACGCCTCGACGAGACCGCGGACTGGCCGATCGACGGTTATCTGATCGCGAGCCCCTATTATGTGCGGCCCTCGCAGCGCGGGCTCCTGGCTCATTTCGAAGCCCTTGCCGATCACGCGGCGTGGCCGATCGCGCTCTACAACATCCCCTATCGCACCTCGGTCAACATCACCAACCAGACGCTGCTGCGGCTTGCCGAGCATCGGAACATCGTCGGGCTGAAGGATTGCGGCGCGAACCGCGAGCAATCCATCGCGCTCCTGCGCGACAGGCCGAAGGGCTTTCGCGTGCTCACCGGCGAGGACGCGAACTACCTTGAGGCGCTCACCGACGGCGCCGACGGCGGCATCGTGCTGTCCGCCCATGTCGAGACCGCGACGTTTGCCGCCGTGTATGCCGAGGTGAAGCGAGGCAACCACGACGCGGCGCAGGCGCGCTGGCACGAGGTCGCCGAGCTGACGCGCTTGTTGTTCACCGAGCCGAGCCCGGCGCCGGCGAAGTACTGGCTGTGGCGGTGCGGCCTGATCGACAGCCCCGAAGTGCGCCTGCCGATGGTCGAAGTGAGCAGCGAGCTCGCAGCCCAGATCGACCGCGAGATCGAGCGACGGATGAAAGTCGCCGCGTAGCGCCTCCGCTTCCTCTCTTCACACGCACGCCGCCACCCCCTTCTCCCCGTGCGGGAGAGGGAAGGCAGCGTCGTGTCCGCTCGACACCATCTCAATCCGGAAAAGAGATCGACCTATGGACATTCGTCAATGGCGCGATGCGCTGAAGGCGGCATGGGAACGCGTTTCATATGCGAGCGAGTTATCCGACTGGCTGCGGCGCGATATCGGATTGACCGCGGATGAGGTGAAATCGCGCGCGGACTACATCGACGAGATCAGAAGGAAATACAGTGAGTGGGTTTAGCGGCGGCGCGAGCGGGGTGGGGTGATCTCTCCACTCGGGCACTATTCGATGCGGAGAGACTGTCACCCCACCCCGCTAGGCATTTCGCTTCGCGCAATGCCCAGCGACCCTCCCCCTCCAGGGGAGGGTAAGAACGTGCCCCGTGCTTAACCCCGCGCGAACGCGCGCACTGCGCCGGCATGGTTAATCCGTGGTAGCACCTGTGTTCGAATGCGCCCGAAATTGCGACCCGGATTCTTAAAACATCCCGGCTATCACTGGCGCCCATAAGCGAAGAAATCGCGGGGGCGTTTTGTGAATATCCAGAATGAAGTGGCGTCGCATTACGACGCCGGACAGCAGAGCTTTACCACCGAGGACATTCTCTGGGCCGCCGGCATCTGGTCGGTGATCCTGACGCTGTCGCCGGTCATCGTGTTCTACATGCTGATGGTGGCATAACGCGTCTCCACCGGGCCGAAACGCAAAACGCGCGGACTTCCGCGCGCTTTCCGTCCGGGGAATGATTTATGAAAATTATGCCGCCTGCTTGTGCATTGCGCCGGATGCCGACGCCGTGCCGCGAATAGCCTTCACTGAACGCTCGATCGCCGCCCACAGCCTTGCGATTTCCTGGGCCGCACGACTCTCGGCCTGATACTCGCGCGCGCCTTCGCCGTGGCTGAGCGCCATCAGCAAATCCGAACGGTTGGTGATCTGGCCGCCCCACACCGGCGCGCGGAATTTCGCCAGCGCCTCGCGGGCGATGGTAACGATCGGGCTTTCGGACTCGTCGCGGCGCGCCGGCGCACCGTTGAGCACGACCGCGTAGGGCTTGCGCGCCGCGCGGCACATCTGGATGGTTTCCTGCACCGCGTTGACGTCGAACACGCCGGGACGTGCCGGAATGACCACCATGGTCGCGTTCTTGATCGCGTCGTCGACGACGGCCGACAGATTCGGCGGCGTGTCGATCAACACCCATTCATAACCGTCGCGCTTGGCAGCGGAGACGATGCCGCTGACCGAGTTCACCGCAGCCTTGATCGGCGGCTCGTTGGTGCCGCGCAGCTTGTGCCACAGCGTGAGCGAGCCCTGCGGATCCGCGTCCACGAGCATCACCTGCTTGCTCGCCTTGATCTGCGCGGCGAGATGTGCGGCCAGGGTACTCTTGCCCGAGCCGCCTTTACGCGATGCAAAAACAATTACGTTCATACCTCTGGCCTCCAGATTGACCCCAGATCACGAAAATGAATCACCGCGCTGATTCGGGAAAGAAAAATTTACCGGCAGTTGCCTCAGAGCCACGAAATAACAAGACGTGTTGGCTTTTGAGTCACACTGCTTCGCGCGACCAGGATACCAATCGCAACGAAACGCCCTTCACGCCGGCAATCCCACGCTTTTTCGGCAGCAACGCGGGAAAAACGGAATGCAACCTCGCCGCGCAAACCCTCTCGCGACTCTTTTCCGTCGAACGCGCTGGTAATTGTCGCAGGCGTCCGCACGGCGAGGCGAACAAAAGGAGTCCGGAGGCTGGCGCGCAGCTGATGCCGGCAACACACATGCAGGGGACACCGACGCGAAGACGCTTCGCGCTGTTGCCCTGACGCGACGAGCTTCAAAGAAAGAACGCTAGCCCCGCGCTCAGCTTTCGCTGGATTTCTTCTTCTTGGCCGCCTTCTGCGAAGGCTTGGTGCTCTTCTTGGCCGTCGGCTTACCGGCGCGGGCCTCGCCGGGCTCGGGTCCCTGGCGGAAGAACACTTTGCACTGCGGCGAGAGCTGCGATTTCTTCTGGATCATGCAGGCGGTGATGGCATCAACGTTCGGAACGAACTCGCCGCACAGCCGCATCGCGTCCGGCGAGCAGGCCTGCTGCTCCTCCTGCGTGTAGGCGAAGCCGGCGCCGGGATGGACCAGGACGGCGAGCGCAATGCCCGAGATCGCAGCAGCCAAGGATTTTTTGAAACGGAGCGCCGGCATCGATCCCCCCACATGTCGAGTCAGAGCGAATAGTGGGTGAACGGGCGTTCGTTGGCAACGAGGCCTGAAGCGAAAACGGCCACCTGTGCGCTCCGGGCAACAGGCCGGTCGGCCCGGCGCGGTCCCATCCCGGGCACGATGTCGCGCTATCAGGCTAAGCCCTTGGCAGGGCTGGCGAGATCGGGTCCGCGCGCGGCTTCAGCTTCGGTCCAACAAAAAAACGCGAAAACAACCCCATGCACAGTAGCCAGGCCACGGCGGCCAGTTACGGATTTTACGAAATCGATTTGACTCGTCGGGCAAAACAGCGGCATGATGGCATGATCGAGGACGTGGGGTGGTCGTGTGATGTCCCCGTGAGATGAGGGGCGCATGGCCACAGTATTGATCGTCGCGCCGGTGTTCGCCCTGATCGCGGCCGGCTATGCGTCGGTGCTGTTTCGCTTCGTCTCCGAGACCGCGCACAAGGGCATCTCCGAATTCGCCTTCAGCATCGCGATCCCGGCGCTGCTGTTCCGCACCATCGTCGTGTCCGAATTCCCCGATGTCAGCCCCTACCGGATGTGGGGCGCCTATTACGGCGCGCTCGCCATCACCTGGATCGCGGCGCTGGCGCTCTCGGCATGCTTGCGCGAACGGCGCGAGGACCGCGAGGACGGCGTCGTGTTCGCGATCGGCTCGGTCTACGGCAACATCGTGATGCTCGGCATTCCGCTGGTGCTCTCGGCGCTGGGCAACGAGGCCGCGGGGCCGATGTCGCTGATCCTGTCGGTGAACACGCCGTTGCTCTGGCTCTGCGGCATCCTGCAGATGGAGCTTGTCAGCCGCAAGCGGACAGGTTCGGTCCTGTCGGTCATCCGCCCCGTGCTCGCGGATCTCGCGCGCAATCCGCTGATGCTGGCGATCGGCTTTGGCGTGGTCTGGCGCTTTACGGGACTCGGCCTCAACCCCGTCGTCGACCGGACGATCGAGCTGCTTGCACAGGCCGGATCGCCGGCAGCGCTGATCGCGCTCGGCATCAACCTGTTTCGATTTGAGGTCAAAGGCGAGATGCTGAGCGTCGCCGCGATGAGCGCGCTCAAGCTGCTGGCGATGCCGGCGGTGGCGTTCGTGCTGGCAAAACTGCTCGGTTTGCCTCCGGTCGCAGCCGGCGTGATCGTGCTGTTCGCGGCGATGCCGACCGGCGCCAACGCGTACATCTTCGCGGCCCAGTATCAGCGGCTGGTGAACCCGGTGTCGGGGGCGGTGGCGCTGGGGACGCTGCTGGCTGCGGTGACGTTGCCGGTGGTGGTGGTGATCGTGGCGGGGGCGAGGTAGCCGCACGAGCAGTCACGCGGTCATTCCGGTAGATCCGCGCGAGGAGCTGACCTCCGCAAGCGCAGGATCAAACGTATCGCCAGCCAGAGCATCAGAACGACGAGCACGAAGGCGGCAACCGGCGCAGCCAGGGCAAGAAGCGATACGAGGAGTGCACCGCCCAGTTCGGCGGTCGCAACCGTTGAGTTGCCGAGGCCAGCCGTCAGGACCGTCGATTTGGCCCGCACGGCCGCGGTGACGCCATGCACGATGCCGGCCGCGCCGCCGCCCGCGACGATGGCGGCCGTCCATTTCATCATCGGTGGAAGATCTGCCATGGTCGCCGCTGACAGGATGGCTCCGGCGATCACGGCGACAGGCGCGGCGATGACATCGAGCAAATTGTCCACGCCGGGAATGAAATACGCACCAACCTCCAGGAGCGCGGCCACGCCAAGCATGAGCATTGCAGCAGGTGTTCCAAGCCATGCGAAACCGTCGCCCAAAGGAAGCGAACCCGAGTAAGCGGCCACGCTGGCAACCAGCATCGGCAGGAACACCCGGAAGCCCGTCGCGGCCGCAAGACCGACACCGAGCGCAATCGACAACGCGAGATCGGAGTTCGACATGAGATCTCCAACGATTGTTGCGCTCGAATTTCCTCGGAAAGGCCAGACGTGATGCGGCCGAGGTCATTGGGATGCGTACGGCCATCGACGCAGATCGCAATGCGCAATCAGGCTACATCGCCGAGGATGAGCAAACCAAGCCAGAAATGTTGACGCAGCCGATCACTCTGCGCATTTCTTCCGCTTCGAGATCAAAGGCGAGGAGCATCGCAGTGATGGGCGCGCTCAAGCTTCTGGCGACGCCGGCGGCCGCGTTCGTGCTGGCCAAGCTGCTCGGTCTGCCTCCGGTCGCAGCCGGCGTGATCGTGCTGTTCGCAGCGATGCCGACCGGCGCCAACGCGTACATCTTCGCGGCCCAGTATCAGCGGCTGGTGAACCCGGTGTCGGGCGCGGTGGCGCTGGGGACGCTGCTGGCGGCGGTGACGTTGCCGGTGATGGTGGTGGTTTTAATTTTGCCTTTGCACGCAAAGGTAGCTATCATGATACCCATAGCAGGAGGCGGATATGGGACATCGCGAGGAAATGCTCGACGTGATCAAGCGCGCTTACGCCGCGCGCGGTGATGGTGACGCGGCAGGCCTGGTGGCCGCTTTTCATCCCGAGGGCCTGTTCAACCTGGTGGGCGACAAAAGCGCACTGCACCTGACAGGAAGTGTGCAGGGGCACGAACCACTGCGTGGCGCCTTCGGTCAATTCATTGACCATTTCGACTTCGAAAAGCGCGAGATCCTGAGCGAATTGGTTGAAGGGAATTGTGCTGCAATACGGTCCCGCCTTGTCATCCGATACCGTCCAAGCGGGAAAGTCTTCAGCACGGAAGTCCTGGACCTCTTCAAATTTCAGGATGGCAAAATCATTGAGCTGATTGAATTCGCGGACACTGCGCAAATCAAGGCCATCGTCTCCTGACGCGCGATGAGACGGGATTGGATCGCGCGTTGAGGAGGGCGTGAGGCCTTCGTGCTCGCAAAGCGCCTGAACTTGCCCCTGCTTGCGGCTGGCGTCGTCGTGCTGTTCGCGGCGCTGCCGACCGGCGCGAACGCGTATATCTTTGCGGTTCAGTATCGGCGGCTGGTGAACCCGGTGTCGGGCACGGTGACGCTGGCGACATTGCTGGCCGCGGTGACGTTGCCGGTGGTTGGTGGTGATCGTTGCGGGGTAAGGATAGCTGAGCGATGAAAGAACTCAGGTCAATCAGTTGCGTAACGCGCAAACAAGCCGAAAGCGCTAGAGAGACGACGCCTTGGAGTCTAACAAATGAAATCCTTTATCGACTCTGTCGCGAACATCCGTATCACACGGACGAGCAAGTAATCTTGGCAAAGCTAAACATCATCGGTCGCGTCTATGCAGCAGCAATAGAGCGGCGCAAGGTCGTCTCGCCCGGTGAGACAAACGACAAATTTTACCTTGAGCGAGTGGCACCCGCGATAATGAAGTCTGGGCTGGACAAGTGGATAAGCCAAGCCAAGTCAGTGGCCCCCTATGGCTCATCTGCGCTTCCAGTGATGCTGGAGATTCATAAGCGCACAACAGACTTATTCGGCCAAATTACCGAACTCAACAAGCGATCTCTCGCCTCAAAATATCTCCACTTCCACGTACCAACTCTTTTCTTCATCTATGATTCTCGTGCGAACCGGGGCATCCGATCACTTTCCTTTCCCGAAAGCGCAGACGAGAAAACACAATACGACTGCGATCCAACTTATAGGGTATTTGTCCTGAAATGCGTCACGCTGAGGTCGTATTGCGAATCTCGCTTTGGGATTAGAATGTCGCCACGAGACCTCGACAATCTGCTCTTAGCAATCAGTCCATAGGGTCGTCCGTTATGGAAGCCCAAGGCGCCAATCCATTAACGTTGCTGACATTCAGCGTCTTTCATTGCGGATCGAGTGCTCGCACTGCTTTGGCATTATGGAGATGCAGTAGGTAGATGCCGTCCGCTATTTCGGCGCAGATGCACTGCCGTTATCCAATCGGACATTTATCAAACTCGCTTCGCTATAATTTCCGAAGCGATCTTGTCCCCGGGTGGCAAAATGAGCGCCGCGCTGCCATCGCTGTCCAATTCGATCTGACGCTCTTCGTGCATCTCGCGAAGAAGCTTCCTAAAGTAGGTATTATTCTTGTAGCCAGTCCAATTCTTCAGTTCTGCGGTCGCGATTTTGCCAGGCGATGTGCAGAGCAACAACAAAATTTGCTCTCGCAAACCCATCTTGGGATCGAGCACGCGCCGCATACCGTCGCCGATCCAAAGCAATGGCATTCGCCGCTCGGCTAATTTATCGACAATATCCTGCGCGTCGAGAATTGAGACATTGTGAAAGACCCTGACCAATTCCGCCATGACCCAAGTGCAGCTAGAAAGGACGAATACTGCATCCATATGATTGGGATCGACATCACCGCCTGCATGCCCCACGCCCCGATTGTTTCGGACCTCAAAGAGCGCAGGCAAAAGTCGCGGGATCAAAATCTGGAAGCTGCGTGGGACCTGGCTATTGTTTTCGAGCAGCTTGCACGCTTGGTCGAAGGCACGCGGTTTCTTCGGCGAAATTGAGTAAATGCCTTTCGCGTAGCCGTCTAAGATCGTGAACACGATTCGCAAAACTTGCCGCCGCTGAGCTCCGAAGGCGACCATCGATGCTCAGCGAAATTCTGTACGATCGACTGGTACTCGGACAATAACGGTAGACGCAATCCGTCCGGAATCGCTGATAGCGCACTCTGGACGCTCATTCAGCAGGCGCACTTTCAATCGCCTCAAGTCCCTCCGGAGTGATGAAGAATGCCCCTCCTTTCGTCTTCTCACAAAACCCCTTGCTAACATTATGTTTAGGCAATCAGCCGAATTGGCCAGTCGCTTTTGATGATTATCCAGCAAAGCCTTTGTGACAACACTCGCAGTGAGCGCCTCAGTCGTACGTCCAGAGAGCCAATAGGCTGTAACGAGAAATCGGCGGACCTGATTCTTCTCAGCCTTCTTTGCCTTTATGTAGCTCGCTAACGAGCCACCAACTTTCGGTGTCGATCCATTCGGATTGGTGTGCGATCCGCTTCCCCCGCCGGTATCCCCGGCGCGAAATGCAGCCGGCTCGGCGGACATTTTGCCAGTCATTGTGAGTGAAATAATTTGGCTTGCGAGCGCTTCGTCGATCTCACGCTCGAAATTGTGGCCAGGCCCGGCCACGGTCAGCTTATAGGCTTGCTTCTCGCCTACCATTCCGTCACCCAAAGGTTGAAAAGAGGAACAAGACATGAAAGCGGCAAAGCGGGCAACGATTGAGTTCCGCCTATCCCCGACAAAAAGTCGATTGTGCATCGCCGCATTGCCAAGAGAGCCACAGCGACAACGGAGGCTGAGAAGAAGCGTCGAACGGATGCTTTGAGCTGGAGACCGCTGCTTCAAAAATTTGCCCGATGCAATCCGAGAGGCCGATGGAGGGCAGACGAAGGCTCTCTGCAAGCAAGGGTACTCGATGAGCGGAAGAGATCTTTGCAGAGCTAATCGGGCGAGGGCTGCAACTGGCCGCCCGGAAAGACGAACCAAAAGCCGCCCCAGTGCACCGGTTCAACGATCCTGGAATAACCAACTGAAATCACTGGTACAGTTGGGTGGGTACTGCCGCCGCTCAACTTTGTCTTTGATAAACCTAGCTTTTTTGCTCGCCAAAGATCGGCTTTTGTAGCGTGTTTTTGTATTCTTGAGCAGCTCGACGTAGCCGGAGCACGACTGGCACTGAAGCTTCACGACCATCTAATAGGGAAGGCACTTGCCTGCTGTGCGCCGGCTCCCAGAGCTTCCTCTCTATTCTGGCAGCCCTGCCTGCCGTAGCGCGCTGTTCATCTTCTCGATGTATTCGGGCTGAAAGCAGAACATTCGATAATAACTGTCGGCCTCGCGAATGGTGAAATCCGGGCGCAATTTCAGCAGCTTTCCGACCTCCGCCTTGGCCTCGTCGAACCGACCGAGAAACGGCAGCGCGTACGCCTGATCGAGATGACTGAGCCAAAAACCCTCAAGGTAGGCGTGCCGGAAATCCTCAAGCGCCTGTTGATATTCGCCTTTCCACCAGTGTCGCTTTGCGGGCGCTAACCACCAAGCAAACGAGGCATTGGGACCCGCCAAGCGAATGGCCTTTTCGGCCATTGCGGTCCCGTCATCCCAGTCCCCCATGAAGGCGAGCCACATACCTCCTGAGAGGGTTCGCGCATCGTTGGAATTGAGCGCGAGGGCCTTTTCCAATTCTTGTCGGTACAGGTGGATTTGACATTTGGTACTCATCGCCAGAGCGTAGGTTCTTTGAGCGAACGCATCGTCGGGTGCAAGCTCAACGGCGCGTGTCGCGCCCCGTAAGATTTCCTCGTTCAAATACAGACGCTTATCGGTGTGTTGAATTTGGTCGGAAGGTAGACCGATCCCCATGCTTCTTTGGTTAAAAAGAACAGTGGCGCGTGCTGACCACGCGAATGCGTTATTCGGCTGTCGCTCGGTAAGTCGCTTGGAGCACTCTAACGCTTTCAGAATTGCGGATGACAATCCACGTACAGACCCGACTACCGCATGAACAATACATTCATATGGACTGAGTTCGAAGACCGGCTTGTTCTGGGATTGCGAGTAATCTGCGTTCATAATTGCGCCGGGGTAGCCACCAATCTGCACGGCGGCGGCGTCGCCAATTTCGTACGCGGACGTTTCCGTTTGCACGCCTTCGGCATTCGCATCGAAGGACTTCGACCAAATCTCTGTACCAGTGCGCAGGTCCGAAACGTGGATATTCGCGCGAGCACCGCCGCCCAATGGGTGAACCTCACCGCTCACCAGATAGTCGACTTGCGCCTTCCGGGCCGCTTTGATGGCATCATCACCTTCCTTTAGAAAGTTTGCAGCGGTTGCGCGCGGTATCACTCGCAAAGTGCTGAACCTCCCGAGGGAGGATGCAAGTTGTTGGGTTACCCTGTCGGCAAACGAACCAAGCCCCGGCGCGGCAATGGGGCTCGAAACAGGCAATACAGCTACTGAAGGCCCCTTCGAGACGATCAGACCGGTGGACGCGGCAGTCGTGGTCGTGGTCGTATCTCTGCCGACGTGGCTGTGCAAAATGTCCCACGCGTGCCAGTAGCCCGCGAGCCCGCCGACCACAGCACCAACCGCAGCAACGGACGCAATGATCGCGCCGAGTTTCCCAAGGCGAAGACGCAGACGAGTGGAGAACGATGCGGATTTGCTATCGTTCAACTTCGGAGCGTCGTTTAGGGGCGTGTCTGCCACCGTCCACCGTTCCTCCGAACGTCAACCTTTGGAAAGTTACAACCAGGTTGCAAAGCTGTCCATATAAGGGCCTTCGTGGTAGCTATCGGGCGCCTCGGGGTAGATGACCTTCCACACGAGATGGTCACCGAACTCCCGCCAGTATTTCGCGGGACCAGGATTGGCCTCGTGCTGCTTCACGAACCAAACGTACCAGCGCCCAGCGAGCGCTATAGCGTTAAGCCGGGTGAGAGGCTGGCCTTCGCCATTCCTATGCGCCCGTAATGCAGCGATACGGGTCTCAATCTCAGCTAACCACTCGCCGTGCTGTGACTTCGCAAAGGGGATTGGCGTCCCGCTCGGTATCCGAAGCTGAGCTTCCCAGCGCACCCCATACAAGCGCCCATAGTCGTCGCGCACATCGGCCGGGATACCTTTTCGAGCGATAAAGCCGCCACCCTTCGCTCGAACTAACTCAACCATCCGCAATGCCATTTGTAGCGCCTTTTGTATTTTAGGCGGCGCAAATACATCAGGCCTATCAGTAAGTTGCTGGGAAAGCGGACTTATCCGCAACGGTGGTACAGTTGGGTGGGCTCGAACCACCGACCTCCTGTTCCCACAGACAGCGCCGAAGGGTCGACACGGGTTCGCTCAACTGTCAATCACAGGAGGCCTGCCACACGCAAAAGCCGCCAAGGTCTCCCTCGACGGCTCGTGCCGTTGCGTTTGCGTAGAGGTACTGTGTCGAGCGGTGCTCGAACGCAGCCCGTACTCGCTCTTATTGGACGCACGCGACCTTCAATGAGGGCCGGTGGGTGCGTTGCCAGTGTGCCGGGCCAACGATCCCCGATCCCTATGAGATGTGACTGGCGGCGATGCTCTTCAAGCGAGCACTGCTGTCCCATTCGATGAAATGGCAAAGCGCGTTTTCAATTGAGCACACTTCGATCATCATCAGCAATCAAGGTCAGCAACTGATCCACCACAACCCGGATACACGTTTCGAAACTCGTATCGGTGATGATTTCGCCGAGGGCGGAAGGGGTCTAGCGGCCTTAAAACGTGCGCCCGGCGTTCTACATGCTAGGCCTTCCGGAGCTAGGTCGGAGGGACCACTCTCGCTGCATCTCAAGGAAAACGGCCCGCCAACGGGTCACCGTCTTCGGCGCCGGCTTTGTTGCAAGCACGAAAGCCTCAAAAAGCTCCCAGCAACTCACACTGGGCGAGCGCGGCGCCCCGTCTGCGAACGACGGGAAGGTATCGGGCCTCTCGTCACGGGCGTAGTCGCCATTCGCGCGCTTCTCCAATAGCTGGATTGCGGGCAACAGATTGTCGCTGACAGCGTCCACGAACAGCGCATGCGCGGTAAGGTTCAACGCCTTCCCCTCGTTGGCGAGGAAGGTTGCGACCCGCGCCAATTCGGCAATCTGCGGCCTCACGGCTTCCCGCACCTCTGGGTCATATTGCCAATCTGCGTGAGGATCGGACCCTGGATCCTCTTCGTACTCGTCAGGCGCCTCTGGGCGGATCACATTCCACACGACGTGATCGCTGAAGTCCCGCCAGTACTTTGGCTTCCCTGGATCGGCCTCGTGCAGCTTCACGAACCAGTTGTACCAACGGCCCGCAAGCGCGATTGCGTTGAGCTTGGTGAGTGGTTGACCCTCGCCATTCCTTTGGGCTCGCAGGGTCGCGATGCGGGTTTCGACCTCGGCCTCCCACTCTCCGAGGCGGGCCTTGGCTTCGTGCTTAGGCGTACCGGCCGGAAGCTTGAGGTGCGCCTCGCGCTTGTGCCCATAGAGCCGTTGGTAGTCCTCGCGTACGTCCTCGGGGATGCCCTTACGGGCGAACCACCGACCATCTGCGGCTCGATTCAACGCGACCATTCGCAACGCCATTTGTGCAGCCTTTTGTATTTTAGGCGGCGCAAATCCTGCTGGTCTATCAGTAAGATGCTGGGAACGCGGTGTTATCCGCAATCTTGGTACAGTTGGGTGGGCTCGAACCACCGACCTCCTGTTCCACAGACAGGCGCTCTAACCAACTGAGCTACAACTGCATCCTTGCGAGCCGCCTTGGGCGCCTGGACGGGCCGTCGACCTAAGGGGGGCTGGACGGGGCGGAAACTAGGTGCAACGGGCGTTTTTGGCAAGGCCGCAAAACCCGAGAATCGCGCTTCCGACGAGGTTATTTCCAAAGCAAAACCCGGGCTCTAGGCCCGGGTTTCTTAATTTAAACCAGCCGGCCTAATCAGGCGGCGGGCTTGTAGAACTTCGAGGCAGAGGCCTTGATCGGCTCGACGGTCTCGGCGGCGACGCGCTGGGTCAGCTCGGCCAGCTCCTTGGCCTGGGACTGGAAGGTCTCGAGCTGGGTGCGGGTGTGGCCGGTCCACAGCTCCAGCGCTTCCGCCGGCGACTTGAGGCCGAACAGCTGCTGGGCGAAGTCCAGCTGGGCGCTGGTGTTGGCCTTCATGAACTCCACCAGCTTGGCGGTGTACTCGCTCGCGCCCTTGTTGGCGGAGGTGAACACGGCCTCAACGGTGCCGTTGTGGGTCTCGGCCGCGTCCTTGAACTTGGCGTAGCTCTCGCGGGCCTGCGACACGCCCTTTTCGGCGAACGCACGCATCTGCTCGGGAACCTCGAACGGAATGATCGAGGCAGAAAACGGATCAGTCGCACCTGTCATGATGTCCCTCACGATAAAGAAAAAATGGAGTGAGCCTTCTGGCGCGCCCGCCGGCCCCGACCTAGGCCTCAAATTCAGCGGGAACGAACACTGGAACGCGATACAAAAAGATGGCTCGCCCAGCGCCCATCACTATCGCCGCCTAAGATGTCAACATTGTGCAACGCAAACGTGATCCGGGCTGCGCCGCGAAATTTAATCGCGGTCAGGATGAGGGTTCCGCATGAGGGAACCCTGGGTTGAGGTAGTCTGGTGCCTGCTGTGGCCGCTCTCTTACCCTCCCCTGGAGGGGTCGAGACGAGCGGAGCTCGCTCGGGGGTCGATCGCGCGAAGCGCGAGCGGGGTGGGGTGATCTCTCCACTCGAGCACCGCCTCCATTGAGAGGCTGTCACCCCACCTCGGTTCGCATTGCGCTTCGCTGCATGCGAACCGATCCTCCCCCTCCAGGGGAGGATGGGCACCTGTGATGCCGCGCCAGCCTGCTCTTTCGGCAAAGTCTCAGGGCTTGGGCTTGGCCGCATCCATCGCCGCGCAGCCCGCCCGCGAATCCTGCGGATGCCGTTGGGCTGCAGCTTGCGGGGGCGGCTACATTAAGGTTATCGCGGCTTTAGGCTTGGCCGTGTAGACCGGAGCCGTGGACCTGCCTGCGCCTGCGCGCGATACTAACCCTTTCTTAAGGCTGTCATTCCGGCAGCCTTGCACCCTGATGTTGACAAGCGAGACTTGAAGCCGGTCGGATGACGAGTTCGGATTTCCAGTTGCGAGGCGTGGGCGATCCCCGGCTGGCCGTGCACGCGACCTCTCCGTTGCCCGCCTGGCTCTGGTCGATCGACGGCACGCGCGTGCTCTGGGCCAATCCGGTCGGCGCAAGGCTGTTCGGCGCGGCCCATGGCACAGCGCTCGCGGACAGGACCTTCGGCCCGGCCGACAGCCATCGCCGCCAGGTCGCCCGGCTCGCGCGCCGGCTGGCGCCGAACGGCGCGATCAGGCTGGAACGGCTGCACGGCTTCGGCGCCCGCTTGGGCATGCTGATGACCTGCGCCTGCGCCCGTCTCGACTTCGCCGATGGAAGCTCCGGCGTGCTCGTCACCGCGATGGATCCGACGCTGCGCTCCATGCCACTGGTCGAACGCCTGCATCGTCTCGTCGAGGGCGCCAGGGTGCCGATGGCGGCGTTCGCGCCCGACGGCCTGTTCGTCGGCGCCAGCGAAGCCGCCCGCTCCCTGCTCGGCTTCCGCGATCTCGGCGATGCCGGTCTTGACCAGGCCCGCAGCGATGCGCTGGCGAAAGGCCGCGCCGAGACGCCGATCGGCATCGGCCAGATGGTGCTGCAACGGGTCGGCATCGGCGCTGATGTCGGCCTGGTCGCGCTGATCGAGCCGGCCGCCCGGCCGGCGGCGCCCGCTGTCGAAGGGAATAGCGCGCGCGAACAAGATGCTCAGCCCGCGCCCGACGCTCCGCCGGTCCCTCCGGCTGCGGTGCCAGACCATGCGCAGCCTGCGCGGCCGAACGAGGCCGCATCCGAAATCGCGCTGTTCGACGCATTCGCCGAGCCGGTCGAAACGCCGGCTCCGGCCGAGACCGTCCCGCCATCAGCGGCGATCGCGGACGCGCACGCCGCGAGCGACGCGATGCCGGAGGTCGTCACGATCCCGGAGGCGGCCGAAGCGCCTGTCCAGGACACTGTCAGCGAAGCGATCGACGCCGCGCCCAAAACTCCGGTTGAAAACCCGCGAGAGGCCATTGTGTCGCCGCAGGCCGCGCCGATCACCTCACACATGGTCGAACCGCCGCCAGCGGAGCCGTCCGCACCGCGTCAGCATCCGCTGCGCTTCCTGTGGCAGGTGGATGCGGAGGGGCGCTTTGTGCTCGGCTCAGACGAGTTCATCCACCTGATCGGCGCGCACACCGCCGCCGGCTTCGGCCGCCCCTGGCGCGAGATCGCCGACGAGTTTGCACTCGACCCTGATGGCCGCGTGGCGCAGGCGCTTGCAAGCCACGACACCTGGGCCGGGATCACCGTGAACTGGCCGGCCGATGGCGGCGAGCATCTGCCGGTCGAACTCGCGGGCCTGCCGGTCTACGACCGCGAGCGCAATTTCGCGGGCTTTAGGGGTTTTGGCGTCTGTCGCGATCTCGACGGACTGAACCGGCTCGATGCGCTCAGGCGCTTTGAGCTGCTCGCCGCGCCGCCCGCACAGCACGGCCTCTCTGCCGACGTCGTCGAACTCGATCCCGATCCCGAGCCGGAGCCCGTGGCGGAGGCACCGCCTCCGCCAATCGAGCCGCCCGCACCCGAGCCTGAGCCTGAGCCAACACCTGAACCCGAACTGCCCGAACCCGTAGCCGACGCGAATTCACATCCAACCGATCCGGAAACATCAGTGGAAACGCCTCCCAATGTCGTGCCGTTCCGCCCGCCCGGCGATGCGCGATCGCCGACGCTGACTCCGGTCGAGAACAGCGCGTTCAACGAGCTCGCCCGGCAATTGTCCGAGCGGCTCGAACGCGAACGCGAGACCATCGCCGCCGTCACGGCCGAGCCGCCGATGGCGGGAACCGCGCCCGAACCTTCGATGCCGGAGCCCGAGGCGCCGCACGTGCCAGCCGAATGGCTGACTGAACCGGCGCCGCCCGCGCAGGGCCACAGCATGCGCGACCGCGCGCTGCTCGATTTGCTGCCGACGGGCATTTTGATCTACCGGCTCGACCGGCTGCTCTACGCCAACCCCGCCTTCCTCGCGCGCATGGGCTATTCCAGCCTGGGCGCGCTCGAGGATGCCGGCGGGCTCGATGCGCTCTACGTCGAGCCCGGCGTATCGTCGGCGAGCAGCACGTCGCAAGCCGGCACGCCGGTGACGATCAGCGCGACGGTGGCGAACGGCGAAGAGCCGCTTCCGACCACCGAAGCGCATCTGCACACGATCGACTGGGACGGCGCGAGCGCGCATGCGCTGATCTGCGCGCTGCCGCAAGCGGCGCCCGTCGTTGCTGCGCCAGTCATCGTGCCGCCTGTCGTCGTCGAACCCGTCGTCGCGGAATCCTTCCCCTACGCGCCCGAACTCGAGCCCGAGGCCGGCGATGCCGACGCCCAGGATCTCGCCGCGATCCTCGACACCACCGCCGAGGGCATCGTCATGTTCGATGCCGAAGGCAACATCCACGCCTGCAACCGCAGCGCGGAAGCGCTGTTCGGCTATGACGGCGAAGCGCTGATGCAGCGGAACCTGGTGACGCTGTTCGCGCCGGAGAGCCAGCAAATCGTGGTCGACTATCTCGAAAGCCTCAAGAGCCAGGACATCGCGAGCCTGCTCGACCACGGCCGCGAGGTGCTGGGGCGCGAGAAGAAGGGCGGCGTCATTCCGCTCGCCATGATCATGGGCCGCACCAGGCCCGACGGCCCGAACTTCTTCGCCGTGTTCCGCGACCTCTCGCAGAGCAAGAAGGGCGAGAGCGAGCTCAAGAACGCCCGCCGTCTCGCCGACGGCGCGGCGAATGCCAAGGCCGACATGCTGGCGCGGATCAGCCACGAGATCCGCACGCCGCTCAACGCCATCATCGGCTTTGCCGAGGTGATGATCTCCGAGCGCTTCGGCACCCTCGGCAACGAGCGCTACGGCGAATACATGAAGGACATCCGCGCCTCCGGCGAGCGCGTCATCACCATCATCAACGATCTCCTGGAGCTGTCGCGGATCGAGACCGGCAAGCTCGATCTCAATTTCGCCAACCTCAATCTCAACGATCTCGTCGAAGCCTGTGTCACGGTGATGCAGCCGCAGGCCAACCGCGAGCGCATCATCATCCGTACCTCGCTCGGGCATGCGTTGCCGCAGGTGAGCGTGGACGCGCGCGCGATGCGGCAGATCACCATGAACCTGATCTCGAACTCGATCCGGCTCGCCAGCGCCGGCGGCCAGGTCATCGTCTCGACCGCGCTCACCGACCGCGGCGAGATTGCCCTGCGCATCCGCGACACCGGCCACGGCCTGAGCGAGCGCGAGGTCGCCGCCGCGATGGAGCCGTTCCGGACGCCACCGCCCGGCGATGCCGCGGACAGTTCGGCGCTCAGCCTGTCACTGACCAAGGCCCTGGTCGAAGCCAACCGCGCCAGGTTCAACATCAAGAGCGCGGCCAATTCCGGCACGCTGATCGAGGTGGTGTTCGCACCGGCGGCGGTGGGGGCGTAGGGGCGGCGGAACAGCTACGTAGCCGAGGTGAGCGAAGCGATACCCGGGAAGGTCCCGCATATCGCTCCGCGCATGCGGGCTACGCAGACGTGATCGTGGGGTCACCGAACCATCTCGCCGCCGCCTGAGCAGCCTCCTTATCGTCGGATATGCCGTCACTGGCCCACGCGACGAAGCCATCGGGACGCAGCAGCACGGCGCTCAGACCCAGCCGATCCCTCGCCTCGCTCGCGACATAGGTGATCCGGTCGCCCCAGCGACTTGCCAGCGCCTGAAGCGGTGAACGCGCGTCGAAATCCAGCAGCAGGCCTTTCGACGTCCTGAGGCGTTCTCCAACCGTCGTCCCGTCGCGCAATTCGAAATCGGGAGCACTCCGGCCGACAAGCGGATGGCTGCCACCGAGATCGTAGCGGAGCGAAACGCCGCGCACGCGCTCGGCGAAATAGGTGGCACCGTCGCGGGTCTCGACGAGATCGCGAATGATGGCCTGAAGTGCGCGGGCGCTCGGCGTCGGCCGCATGATCGCGACCTGCGCGCGCGACCAGTCGAGGATTTGCGCGCCCACAGGATGCCGCTCGCGCGAATAGCTGTCGAGGAGATCGGCCGGTGCTTGCCTGCGGATCGTCGCCGCCAGTTTCCAGCCCAGGTTCATCGCATCGCCGAGACCGAGATTGAGGCCCTGGCCGCCCAGCGGCGAATGGATGTGAGCAGCGTCGCCCGCGAGGAGCACCCGCCCTCTGCGATACGTGGTTGCCTGATGGGCCCGATCCGTCCAGGTGGCGGCGAGCCGAAGCGCCGTGACGGTGACGTCGGTGCAGGAGACGCGACGCAGGACGCTCTGCACATGCTCGCGCGTGATCGGCTCGGTCCGGTGGAAAGCTCCGCCGTCGAAATCGACCATCGCGATCGTCCCGGGCTGCGCATAGGTATACATGCCGGCGAGCGTGTAGTTGCGGCCGTGACGAAGCTTGTCCGGATCGGCCAGCTCGACATCGATGGAATAGCCCGTGAACTCGGGGTCGGTGCCGACGAAGTCAAAGCCGCCAGTCTTGCGTACCGTGCTGCGGGCGCCGTCGCATCCGACGAGCCAGCGTGCCCGGAAGGTCTCGCCGGCCGCCTGCACTGTCACGTCTTTGCTCGAGGCGACAACGGCATTCACGCCAAAACCGCGCCGGATCTCGACGCCCATGCTGCATGCGCGCGCAGCCAGAACGGATTCGAGCGTTTCCATATCGACGGCAAGGTTGGCATCGGCCGACGTTGGCAGACGCCAGGACCACTTCGTGACATCGATGTTGTCCTGATAGAACTGGATGCCGGCGAAATGACCCGCGGGCCGTCGCGTCTGCTGCATCCAGTGGGCTGAGCTCTTGATCGCGCCTGAGGCAAGCTGCTGCGCGGCCACAATCTGTTCCAGCAGGCCGCGCCGGTGAAAGGCCTCGAGTGTGGGGAGCGAAAGACCGCGCAGGCCAAACGGGAGTTGCTTCAGGGCCGAATGCGAATCTTGCGATTGCTCCAGCACCAGAACCTGGAGACCAGCGAGCCGCAACTCGCACGCGAGAAACAGGCCGACGGGACCGGCACCGGCAATGACGACGTCGTATGGATTCGAAGATTGATCGTGCATGGGACGCTCCTGAGGTCGATGTTCGACCGGAGCGTTCCCTGGGCTTGAGAATCACACGGACGAACGATTGGGCGCCCTGGTGGCGTCCGATGTTCGTCGCGGGGATCTCGTGCACAAGGCCAAAGACCAGAGCTTTCGTTACCGAAAGGATTTGGGCTTACCAGACCAAATCTGCCTTTTCCGACACGAACTGTATAGTTTCGTGACGATCGATCCGCAACGAAAAAGGCACGGCGCTTGCGGCGCCGTGCCTTTTCACATTCATGTGGCTTATCTCAGCTGTAGATCTCGAACAGGCCGGCGCCGCCCTGGCCGCCGCCGATGCACATGGTCACGACGCCCCACTTGGCCTTGCGGCGCGCACCTTCCTGGAGGATGTGGCCAGTGAGACGCGCGCCGGTCATGCCGAAGGGATGACCGATCGCGATCGAGCCGCCATTGACGTTGTACTTGGCGGGATCGATGCCGAGCTTGTCGCGCGAGTAGAGGCACTGGCTGGCGAAGGCCTCGTTGAGCTCCCACAGATCGATGTCGTCGATCTTCAGGCCGGTGCGCTTCAGCAGCTTCGGGATCGCGAACACCGGGCCGATGCCCATCTCGTCGGGCTCGCAGCCGGCCGTTGCCCAGGCGACGAACCGGCCGAGCGGCTTGAGGCCGCGCTTCTCGGCATCCTTGGCTTCCATCAGCACCACCGCGGCGGCGCCGTCCGAGAGTTGGCTGGCATTGCCGGCGGTGACGAACTTACCGGGGCCCTTCACCGGCTCGAGCTTGGCGAGGCCTTCCAGCGTGGTCTCGGGGCGATTGCACTCGTCGCGATCGACGACGTAGTCGACGATCGATTCCGCCTTGGTCTGCTTGTCGACGACCTTCATCCTGGTCTTCATCGGGACGATCTCGTCCTTGAACTTGTTCGCCTGCTGGGCCGCGGCCATGCGGCGCTGCGATTCCAGCGAGAACTCGTCCTGGTATTCGCGGCTGAGCTTGTAGCGCTCGGCGACGATGTCAGCGGTGTCGATCATCGCCATGAAGATATCGGGCGCGACCTTGAGCAACTCCGGATCGATCGATTCCTTCGGCGAGCCGCCGCCCGGAATCGAGATGCTCTCGACGCCGCCGGCAACGATGCAGTCGGCGCCGTCGGAGCGGATCGAGTTGGCGGCCATCGCGATGGTCTGCAGGCCCGACGAGCAGAAGCGGTTCACGGAAACGCCGGCCGTGGTCGTAGGCAGGCCGGCGAGCAGCGCGGCCTGGCGGCCGATGTTCGGCGCGCCATGGGCGCAATTGCCGAGATAGCAATCCTCGACATAGTCCTTCTCGACGCCGGCGCGGTCGACCGCGTGATGAATGGCATGCGCGGCCAGCGACATCGGCGGCGTGATGTTGAACCCGCCGCGGCCGGACTTGGCGAGGCCCGTGCGTGCATAGGAAACGATGACGGCTTCACGCATTGTTTTCTCCCTTTCGAACAATGGTACGGAGGCGTTGGTACGAGGCGTTCTTGGGCGCCATTGGTACACAAAGTTCGACTGGCTTGGGAGAAATAAAGCGGGCCGCAGCATCAACAAAAACGCCGCCCTCTCGGGAGGGCGGCGTGGTTGTTCCGCAGGTCGGAATATATGACGGCCGTCATTCCGTGGCGCGCGAGCGCCTCAGAACGTCAGTGCCTTGACCTGCTTGACCTGCGGCAGGGCCTGCACCTTGGCGAGCAGATCGGGCGGCACGACGCCGTCGACCTCGATCAGCGCGATGGCATCGGAGCCCGGCGCGACGCGGCCGAGATGGAAGGTTGCGATGTTGATCTTGGCGTCGCCGAGGAGGCTCGCGAACTTGCCGATGAAGCCCGGCTTGTCCTCGTTGGTCACGTAGATCATCGACTTGCCGAACTCGGCGTCGACGCGGATGCCCTTGACGTCGACGAGGCGCGGCTTGCCGTCATGATACACGGTGCCGGAGACCGAGCGCTCTTGGCGCTCCGTTGCCACCGTGACGGTAATCAGGCTCTCATAGTCGCTCTGGGCGGCGCGCACGATCTCGTCCACCACCATGCCGCGCTCCTTGGCGACGACGGGGGCCGACACCACGTTGACCTCGCCGAGCATCGGCCGCAGCAGGCCCGACAGCACGGCCGAGGTGATCGCCTTGATCTTCATCTCGGCGACGTGGCCCTCATAGGTGATCTGCACCTTGAGGATGCCGGATTCGGTGAGCTGGCCGGCGAACGAGCCGAGCTTCTCGGCGAGCGAGATGAACGGCTTCAGCTTCGGCGCCTCTTCCGCCGTGATCGACGGGAAGTTGACGGCGTTCGAGATCGCGCCGGTGAGCAGGTAATCCGACATCTGCTCGGCGACCTGGAGCGCGACGTTCTCCTGCGCTTCCGTGGTGGAGGCGCCGAGATGCGGCGTGCAGATCACGTTGGGATGGCCGAACAGCACGTTCGCGTTGGCGGGCTCCTCGACGAAGACGTCGAAGGCGGCGCCCGCGATGTGCTTGGAATTGAGCGCATCGACCACCGCCTGCTCGTCGACGAGGCCGCCGCGGGCACAGTTGATCAGGCGCACGCCCTTCTTCATCTTGGCGATCGCGGATGCGTCGATGATGTTCTTGGTCTTCTCGGTGAGCGGGGTGTGCAGCGTGATGAAATCGGCGCGCTTCAAGAGATCGTCGAGCTCGACCTTCTCGACACCGATGTCCTTGGCGCGCTCCGGCGACAGGAACGGATCGAAGGCGACGACCTTCATGCGGAGGCCGAGCGCGCGGTCGGCGACGATCGAGCCGATGTTGCCGCAACCGACGACGCCGAGCACCTTGCCGGTGATCTCGACGCCCATGAAGCGGTTCTTCTCCCACTTGCCGGCCTGGGTCGAAGCGTCGGCCTGCGGGATCTCGCGGGCGAGCGCCAGCATCAGCGTGATGGCGTGCTCGGCGGTCGTGATCGAATTGCCGAACGGCGTGTTCATCACGATGATGCCCTTGGCCGTGGCGGCGGGAATCTCGACATTGTCGACGCCGATGCCGGCGCGGCCGATCACCTTGAGGTTGGTCGCCTTCTCCAGGATTTTTGCGGTCGCCTTGGTCGCGGAGCGGATCGCGAGACCGTCGTAATTGCCGATGATCTCGGCAAGCTTGTCCTTGTCCTTGCCGAGATTGGGCTGGAAGTCGACCTCGACGCCGCGATCCCTAAAGATCTGCACGGCAGCGGGAGAGAGCGCGTCGGAAATGAGAACTTTGGGTTTGGTCATGGGGATGATCCTTCGCCTTCCCTAACGGGAGGATCGGCCTGCGACGGCCGGAATTGAGTGAAGAAGCTTTGTCTTCCCGCTCTCCCCGTTCTTACGGGGAGAGGGTTGGGGTGAGCGGCAGCCACAGGCGAAGGTGCAAGCGGAGAGAGCTCCTCACCCGGACTGCTGCTGGACGATGGTTCGCATCGCCAGGCGCGATCCGACCTCTCCCCGCAAGAACGGGGAGAGGTGAAAAAAACTAAGCCGCCTTGGCGAGCTGCGCCTTGGTCTCGGCAAACGCCCAGTCGATCCACTGCGTGAGCAGCTCGACGTCCTTCGCCTCGACGGTGGCGCCGCACCAGATGCGCAGGCCGGCCGGTGCATCGCGGTAGTAGGCGAAGTCGTAGCCCGCGCCTTCCTTCTCGACCAGCGCGACCAGCTTCTTGGAGAAGTCGGCCTGCGCGTCCTCGGAGAGCGAGGTGATCGCGGGATCGGTGAACTTCAGGCACACCGAGGTGTTGGAGCGGATGGCGGCGTCCTTGGCCAGGAAGTCGATCCAGGGCGTCTTCGCCTTCCAGTCGGCCAGCACCTTGGTGTTGGCATCGGCGCGCGCGATCAGCGCCTTCAGGCCGCCGATCGACTTGGCCCAGTTCAGCGCATCGAGATAGTCCTCGACGCACAGCATCGACGGCGTGTTGATGGTCTCGCCGACGAAGATGCCTTCGTTGATCTTGCCGCCCTTGGTCATGCGGAAGATTTTTGGCAGCGGCCAGGCCGGCTTGTAGGTCTCGAGCCGCTCCACTGCGCGGGGCGACAGGATCAGCATGCCGTGCGCGGCTTCACCGCCGAGCGCCTTCTGCCAGGAGAAGGTGACGACATCGAGCTTGGCCCAGTCGAGCGGCTGCGCAAACGCGGCCGAGGTCGCGTCGCAAATGGTCAGGCCTTCGCGGGTCGCGCTGATCCAGTTGGCGTTCGGCACGCGTACGCCGGAGGTGGTGCCGTTCCAGGTGAAGACGACGTCGCTGTTGGGATCGACCTTCGAGAGATCGGGGATCTCACCGTAAGCAGCGTTGAGCTTGGTGACGTCCTTAAGCTTCAATTCCTTGACGATGTCGCTGACCCAACCTTCGCCGAAGGATTCCCAGGCGAGCGTGGTGACGGGCCGTGCACCGAGCAGCGACCACAGCGCCATCTCGACCGCGCCGGTGTCGGAGGCCGGCACGATGCCGATGCGATAATCGGCGGGCACTTCAAGCACTTCGCGCGTCAGATCGATCGCGAGCTTGAGCTTGGTCTTGCCGACCTTCGCGCGATGCGAGCGGCCGAGCGCTGCGTCCTTGAGATTTTGGGCGTTCCAGCCGGGGCGCTTGGCGCAGGGGCCGGAGGAGAAATGCGGCACGTTCGGCCGCGAAGCGGGCTTCGCTACAGTCATGATCTACCCTTCCAGATAGTAAGCCTCCCGTTGGGGGGAGGTGTCCCGCCGCGGCTGATACGGGAAACGGGAAGAGTCGTCAAGGAAGTTCCGGCGTCTCACGCTGGAGTGAAGGCGCTTCCGGCGCAATCTTGGGGGATTCCACCACGGCAAGCGCGTTCAGCAAGTCCGTGGCATCGCTGATCAATTGCGCTGCACGACGGCGGCTGCCGACTTTCAAAATGCATTTGTCATTGGCCTGCACGACGTAATCGTTGCCGACCTTGATCATGGAATAGCTTGTCATCGAAATCCCCGAACCGACCGAGCCCGGTGTCTGACGCTGCCGTAGCACCGTTCGTTCCCGGCTCAACGTGAACGACGGCTGGGTAGTTTACCGGCTCTTAATATGAACGAATGCGCGATCCGAATTTGCTGATCGCGCAAGGCTCGCGACGAGCTGCGTCAAAAGCGGACAGTCATGCCGACGTGACTCGCAGCGAACCCGAGCCGCTTGTAGAAGCGCTGCGCATCTGTTCGCGTCTGATGCGTCAGCAGTTCGACCAGATTGCAGCCGCGCGCTTTCGCTTCCGCGACCGCCCATTGCACCAGCTGCTCGCCGATGCCGCGGCTGCGACAATCGGAAGCAACGCGGACATCTTCGAGCAGACCGCGGATGCCGCCTTGCGTGCTGATGCCCGGCAAGATCGCGAGCTGCAGGCAGCCGACCACCCTGCCCTCGCTCTCTGCCACCACGAGCGTGAGATTTTGATCGCGCGCGACCTGCTCGAACGCCTGGTAATAGGACTCAGGCAAGGGATCCTCGACGCGCTCGCGGGCACGCCCGAGATGATCGTCGGCAAGCATGGCGACGATCGCCGCAACGTCCTCGCGGCGCGCGGGACGGATGGAGACGGACTTCTCGTTCATGTCGGGAAACTCCAAGAATCAGCGCGACTCTCAGCGCGCCGGTGGAAGGCCGAGCCAGGCTTCGGCCTCGCCGATCCAGCGGCGGATGGCGGCATGGCGGCCGAGATCGAAGCCACCTTCATGCGCGAGGCGGGTATAGGCGAGCAGCGAGACGTCGGCGAGCGAAATCAGGTCGCCGGCGAGGAAGCGGCTCGCCGCAAGATGCTGCTCCATGCGGTCGAGCGCCGCATAGCCGCGCTTGACCTTGTCAGGATCGAGCTCGGACGCATCCTTGCCGAGATAGACCAGCTGGAAGCGGCACACCGCGATATAGGGCTCGTGGCTGTACTGTTCCCAGAACAGCCATTCGTCCATCTTGGCCGCAGTGAAGGCATCGCGCGGAACGAGCGCGCTGTCGCGGGCGAGATAGCGGATGATGGCATTGGACTGCGCCAGCGTGCGGCCGTCGTCGAGTTCGACGGTCGGCACCTGGCCGGCGCCGTTCATTTTAAGGAATTGCGGCGTGCGCGTCTCGCCCTTGCGGGTGTCGATCTCGATCCATTGGTAAGGCAGCGCGAGCTTGTCGCAGACCCACTTCACCTTGAGGCAATTGCCGGAATTCGTGTCGCCGTAGATCTTCATCGCCGTCGCCCCGTTTTGGAGCGACAGAGCATCAGGACTGACCGGGCCTGTCAATTGCCCCGGCGCACAAGATCAGAACTTGTAGCCGAGGCCCGCGCGAACGGTGTTGATGTTGGTGTCCACTTGGGCGGCGAAGCGGATATATTCCCACTCGGCGCGCATGAAGAGACCGCCCACGAGATTGATGTCCACGCCGAGACCGGCGCTGTAGCCGTAGATCAGATGGTTGTGCTGCACGTCGGTCGAGGAGATCGGCCCCTGCAGAACGCCGGCCGGGGTCACGAAATCCTGCGCACTCACAGACCGCGTGATGTCGGCATTTCCGAGCGCGAGTCCGGCGAACATGTAGGGCAGGAAGCATCCCCACGCATAACCGGCCCTGCCGCGGAATGTTGCCATATCCTTGATCGCGATCGAAGACGTCGAGCTCGCCGTGACCGAGTGCACGTTACCGTCGGACAATTGGTTGCTGCGGGCTTCGCTGGCCGTGGCCGATCCGCCGAAGGAGCCGTGGAGGTAGCTTGCTTCCAGGCTGAGGACGACATCGTCCCACTGGGCATTGTAGCCGGCGAAGAAGCCGTATCCGGTGGTGCGGCGGGAGGCCTTGCCGAGGCCCAGATTCCACTGCGAGACACCCATTTCCGACTCGATCAACGTGTCGGCCAGCAGCGCCGCCATCATGTTGTTGGTCGAACCGTTGAAGTTCTCGTCGGAGGCCCCGTAACCGGCCTGGGCGCCGACGTAGCCGCCCTCCCAATTCGGCCGCGAGTTGGTCAGGCCGTCGGTGAACGAGCCGCGCAGGATGGGCAGATCCGGCATGTCGGCCGCTTGCGCGGCAGACGCCGTCCCCAACATCGCCGCCGCCAACATCAGCCTACGCATTGCAACGCTCCATCGAACTCGAACTTTCACTCGTGATCATGGCTCGTTAACCTTAACCAATGGTTGCGTCTGACGTTTTCGTCGCCGCCCGCCATGAAAAATATGCAAAGCAAAACGGCGCGGGATGATCCCGCGCCGTTAAGAGACGTTAAGCGATGGAGCTGACGATCAGCCCTTGGTGACGAGCGGCGGCGGCATGTAGGCCGGCGGGCTGCTCAGATCCCAACGCACGCCGAGCTTCACGTCATGCGAGGTGATGTCCTTGACCTTGATCGTCGACGGGCCCGAGATGCTGTTGTCGTAGGCGCGGAAGTTGCCGGGATTGGCGTCGCCGAGATCCATGTAGCTGTAGGCGAGTTCGACGGTGAGGCCGGGGCTGACCTTGTAGGCGAGACCGGCATGGGCGGCCCAGGCGAAATTCCACTTACCGTTGTCGGCGAAGTAGGTCACGCTGTTGGAGAGCCCGCCGGGATTGATCCGGGTGCCGTCGTCACGGAAGCCGCTGAGCTTGTTGTAGGAACCGCCGACACCGGCGCCGATGAAGGGGGTGATGCACCACCAGGTGCCGAGATCGACATAGGCGTTGGCCATGACGACCCACTCGGACTTGCTGCCGGAGTAGTTGTTGGCTTCGAAGTCGGTCGCGCTGAGCGTGACATTGTCCGAACCGTGCAGATTGGCCTTGCCGCGATACTGGCCGATCACGTCGGTGCGGAACCAGTTGTTGAAGCGATAACCAACGCCGAGGTCGAACAGCGGCGAGCTGTCGAAGCCGAGGCCCACGGTCTGGGTCGGGAACGTCTGCGCGGTCGCGCTGTCGATCCGCTTGGCGCTCTGGTTGGTCATGCCGATGTCGCCGCGGAGATACCAGCCGCCGAAGTCGGCGGGCGGAGCCGGCGGCGCGTACATGGGAGGCGGAGCGGCGATCGGCATATCGGCGGCGAACGCCATCGACGAGATGAGGGTCGCCGCACCTGCGGCAAGGAGAGACTTAACGCTACGCATTTGGCTTCGTCCTTATGGCCGGTGAGGCAAAATGCTGACGCCCCACGTTCTGGAAACTCACGGGAGGACGATGGCACCAAATGTTTAAGCGCCACTTAACCCTAATTTTTAAGGTTGATTTTTTCTCACCACTCGCGCGCATGCAGCAGAAGCGTTGCAAAAATGCGGCGCCCCGGCGCCCCCAATTGCTAACGATTGATGAAGCCGCAATGCAGCGAGACAGGATTTGTTAACGCAGGTGCCGCGGCAGCTTGGGCAGGAACACCGCAAGCAGGCCGATCGCCGGCAGCCAGGCACAGACCTGGTAGACGAACTCGATCGAGGTGTGATCGGCGAGCTTGCCGAGCACGGCGGCACCCAAGCCGCCGATGCCGAAGGCAACACCGAAGAACACGCCCGAGATCATGCCGAAGCGGTGCGGCACCAGCTCCTGTGCGAACACGATGATCGACGACGTCGTCGAGGAGATGATCAGGCCGATGATCACCGACAGCACCGCGCTCGCATAGAGCCCGGCATAAGGCAGCGCCAGCGTGAACGGCAGCGCGCCGAGGATCGAGATCCAGATCACGATCTTGCGGCCGAAGCGATCGCCCAGCGGACCGCCGAAGAACGCGCCGACCGCATTCGCGGCGAGGAAGATGAAGAGATAGATCTGCGCCGCCTGCGTCGACACGCCGAAGCGGTCGATCAGATAGAAGATGTAGTAGCTCGACAGGCTCGAGACGTAGAGCTGCTTCGAGAACAAGAGCGCCACCAGCACGGCAAGCGCGACCGCGACGCGGCGCGAGCTCGGCGCGTCGGGATGGGCCTGAACCGTCGCCGTCTTCTTCGCCTTGATCTGCGGCTCGTACCAGCGGCCGATGCGCCAGAGGATGAGGATCGCGAGGAACGCGATCGAGGAGAACCATGCGATGCTGCCCTGCCCGAACGGCACCACGATCAGCGCCGCCAGCACCGGTCCCATCGACGTGCCGAAGCTGCCGCCGAGCTGGAACACCGATTGCGCAAAACCGTAGCGACCGCCGGAGGCGAGCCGCGCGATGCGCGCGGATTCAGGATGAAACACCGCCGAGCCGAGGCCGACCAGCGCGGCAGCAATCAGGATGACGAGATATTGGTGCGCGGCGCTGAGCAGCAGCAGGCCGAAGAAGGTCGAGGCCATGCCGATCGACAGCGAATAGGGCTGCGCCTTCTTGTCGGTGTAGTGCCCGACCACCGGCTGGAGCAGCGAGGCCGTGAACTGGAAGGCCAGCGTGATCATGCCGATCTGCGCGAAGTCGAGCGCGTAGGTGTCCTTCAGGATCGGATACACCGAGGCGATCAGCGATTGCATGGTGTCGTTGAGGAAGTGCGAGAAGCTGATGCCGGCAAGCACGACATAGGCCGGCCCGGCGGCAGCCCGGGCGGCGGGCGCCACGTCGCTGACGACGACCGGTTCGGTCAGCGTTTCCTCGGAGACGACGACAGGCTTGTTCAATGGAGCATCCCGGCGGGCACGGCAGATTGCCGCACCGCCTAACTACGATGCTCTCTGCAGTCGAACCACCGCCAATCGTCGATGGCTGGAATGCACGTGCCGGTTTCACTGCGAGGCGACACGCCCCGCTTGGTTCGAGACGCCCGCCGTTGGCGGGCTCCTCACCATCAGGGTCCGGGGATTTCGTAGCCCGGATGGAGCGAAGCGTAATCCGGGACGTCTATGTCCGCGGGCGCGATCCCCGGATTTCGCTGCGCTCCATCCGGGCTACGATCGTGCTTCGCGTAGCGATGCGCCTCAGGCCGCCGCCTGTCCGAGCGCGGAGACGATGGTGTCGACGACGTCCTCGACCAGCAGGCGGTCCTCGCCCTCGCCCATGACGCGGATCACGGGCTCGGTGCCGGACGAGCGGATCAGAAGGCGGCCGTGGCCGTTGAGCCGCTTCTCGCCGTCGGAGATCGCCGATTTGACGTCGGAATCCTCGAGCGGCTTGCCGCTCTTGTAGCGGACGTTCTTCAGGATCTGCGGCAGCGGGTCGAAACGGTGGCAGACCTCCGACACCGGCCGGCGCAGCTTCTGCACCACGGCCAGCACCTGCAGCGCCGCAACGAAGCCGTCGCCGGTGGTGGCATAGTCGGACAGGATGATGTGGCCGGACTGCTCGCCGCCGAGATTGTAGCCGCCTTTCAGCATCTGCTCGAGCACGTAGCGGTCGCCGACCGGCGTGCGCACGAGATCGAGCCCCTGCCCCTTGAGGAAGCGTTCGAGGCCGAGATTGGACATCACGGTGGCGACGATGCCCGGCCGCGACAGCCGGCCGTCTTCCTTCCAGCTCTGCGCGATCACCGCGAGCAGCTGGTCGCCGTCGACGGTGTGGCCGCGCTCGTCGACCAGGATGACGCGATCGGCGTCGCCATCGAGCGCGATGCCGATGTCGGCGCGCATCTCGCGCACCTTCTTCGACAGCGTTTCCGGCGAGGTCGAGCCGCATTCCTTGTTGATGTTGAAACCGTCGGGCTCGACGCCGATCGGCACGACGTCGGCGCCCAATTCCCACAGCGCTTCCGGCACCACCCTGTAAGCGGCGCCGTTGGCGCAATCGACCACGACGCGCAGGCCGTCGAGCGAGAGATCGCGCGGCAGCGTGCGCTTGGCGAATTCGATGTAGCGGTCATGCACGCCGTCGATACGGCGGGCGCGGCCGAGGCTCGCGCTCTGAGCGAGCCGCTTGTCGAGGGATTCGTCGAGCAGCTGCTCGATCTGCTTCTCGACGTCGTCGGAGAGCTTGAAGCCCTGCGGGCCGAACAGCTTGATGCCGTTGTCCTCGAACAGATTGTGCGAGGCCGAGATCATCACGCCGAGATCGGCGCGCATCGACTTGGTCAGCATCGCCACCGCCGGCGTCGGCATCGGGCCGACCAGCAGCACGTCCATGCCGACCGAGGTAAAACCCGCGACCATCGCATATTCGATCATGTAGCCGGACAGACGCGTGTCCTTGCCGATCACGACCCGGTGGCGATGGTCACCACGCTGAAACGCAAGGCCTGCGGCCTGGCCGACCTTGAGCGCGAGCTCCGGCGTGATCAGTCCGTTGGCGCGGCCCCGGATCCCGTCCGTCCCGAAATATTTGCGGCTCATATCGTCCCCCACGCAACAACCAGGGACCCCTCTACAACTACGGGATGCCCGAAAGGGACCCGCATCCCTGATTTGCTGAGACGTTATAATGCCTTCGCGGCCAACTTGGCTTCAAAAAATGTGATTAATCATTACGGGACCGGGCCCAAGGCGCCCCGGTAACTTATTGTTAGCACTATATTTCCGGCCGACAGGGCGGAACGGAGCGGAACCCGCCCCTAGTCGGAGCGCTTCACATGGCCGTCCTGGCGGCTCGGCGCCGGCTGGGTGACGTTGACGGGATCGGACCCCGGGAAGGTCTCTTCCAGACCCTCCTCCAGCGCGTCGTCGAGATCCTGCTTCTCCTTGATCTCTTCCGGTGTCGGCTGGCCGCGCGGTTTGCTCATGGCGCCCTCCTCCCAAACGATTTGGCTGTGCATCCAACCATGCTAGATGACCCCTCGATCTTCCGATGCAAGACTTCTGAAGCAAGACTTCTGATGCAAGACGGGCCGGGGAAACGTTCATGAAGCACATCACCTGTATCGACGATCTTCGCACGCTGCATCAGCGCCGCGTGCCGAAGGCGTTCTTCGACTATTGCGACCGCGGCTCCTATGCCGAGGAAACGCTGCGCGCCAACCGCGAGGACATGCAGGCGATCAAGTTCCGCCAGCGCGTCCTTGTCGACGTCTCCAGGCGCGACACCTCGACCATGATCCTCGGCGAGTCCTCGACCATGCCGTTGATATTGGCGCCCGTCGGCCTCCTGGGCATGCAGCATGGCGACGGCGAGATTCACGCCTGCCGCGCCGCGCAGGCCGCCGGCATCCCGTTCACGCAGTCGACGATGTCGATCTGCTCGATCGAGGACATCGCCGCCAATGTCGAGAAGCCGTTCTGGTTCCAGCTCTACGTGATGAAGGACCGCGGCTTCATCAAGGAATTGATCCAGCGCGCGATGGCGGCGAAATGCAGCGCGCTCGTGCTGACCGTCGATCTCCAGGTGATCGGCCAGCGCCACCAGGACATCAAGAACGGCATGACGGTGCCGCCGGAATGGTCGCTGTCGAAGCTGATCGATTTCGCCACCAAGCCGGCCTGGGTGTCGGGCGTGCTGCAGGGCAAGCGCCGCACCTTCGGCAATCTCGCCGGTCATCTGAAGGTCAGCGACGACATCACCTCGCTGTCGACCTGGATCAACTCGCAGTTCGACACCTCGCTGAACTGGAACGACATCGAGTGGATCCGCAGCATCTGGCCGGGCAAGCTGATCCTGAAGGGCATCCTCGACGTCGAGGACGCCGAGCTCGCTGCGAAGACGGGCGCCCAGGCGCTGGTCGTCTCCAACCATGGCGGCCGTCAGCTCGACGGCGCACCGTCCTCGATCGAGGCGCTGCCGGAGATCGTCGACGCAGTCGGCTCGCAGATGGAGATCATGTTCGACGGCGGTGTCCGCTCCGGCCAGGACGTGATGCGCGCGCTCGCGCTCGGCGCAAAGTCCTGCATGATCGGCCGCGCCTACGCCCATGGCCTCGGTGCCGGCGGCCAGGCCGGCGTCGCCAAGGCGATCGACATCATCCAGAAGGAGCTGCTCACGACCATGGGCCTGTGCGGCGTCAACAGGATCGACGAGATCGACGATCACATCATTGCGGTGTGAGGCGTAGCGGCAGCGCCGTAGGGTGGGCAAAGCGAAGCGTGCCCACCAATTTCGCGAAACGCGGGAAAGTGGTGGGCACGGCGCAAGTGCGCCTTTGCCCACCCTACGAGTTCAGCGCTAGTCCCTCACATCGGCGGCGTAATCCCGTCGCGACCGACATTGACCCGGTTGGCCTCGAGCGAGCCGTCCTCCTTCTTCGCCGCGCCGAAGATGATCAGCTTGGCGCCGGGCTTGATCTCGGATTTGTCGCTGGCGACAAAGGTGACGATCGGCGTATCCGGCGGCACCACCACTTTCTTCTCGCCGTCCTTGTACTTGACGGTGATGTTCTGGCCGTCGGTGCCTTCCACCGTCTGCGCCACGGTCGCGTTGGTCATGGTCGAGTTGGCGCGCGCATCCCAGGGACGAAAACCTTCGGCCGCGCCGCGCTGGTTCTCGGGGAAGATGTGCACCGCGATCGCCTTCTGCGTGCCGTCGGGCTGGGGCATGCCGGTGACGCCGATATAGGAGCCTTCCTTGATCTCCGACAGTGAGGTCTTCACCACGGCGAAGACCGCGACGTTGTCGGTCATGCGCACCTTGACGTCGCTGCCTTCGCGCGTCTTGATGCCGAGGGTGTTGCCGTCGACGCTCTCGATGGTGCCGCGGATGCGGACCGTCGGCGACTGCTGCGCCGAGGCGGAGAACATGGAAGCGACGGCGAACGCCGCTACGAACAGGCGCGGCATCCAGCTTGATTTCGACATGTTGCGATTCTCCTTCACATCGGCGGTGTCAGGCCGTCGAGGCCGACACTGACGCGGTTGGTTTCAAACGAGCCGTCCGGCAGCTGCTTCATGAAGGCGACGACTTTTGCCCCGGCCTTCAGCTCGGATTTGTCGCCGGGCACGAAGGTCACGACCGGCGTGTTGTCGGCCACGAACACCTTCTTCTCGCCGTCCTTGTATTTCACCAGCAGCGTATGGCCGTCATTGCCGACCACGCTCTCCGACACCGTGGCGTTGGTCATGGTGGAGTTCGGCTTGAGGTCATAGGGCCGCGAGCCCTCGCCGGTGCCGCGCATGCTCTCCGGAAACACGTGGACCTCGACCGCGTTCTGGCCGCCGTCCGGACCCGGCACCGTGGTGGCGCCGACGAAGGAGCCGACCTTGATGTCGGCGAGTGAAATTTTGGTAACGCCCGACACATTCACGTCAGAGGCGATGCGAAGCTTGACGTCCTCGCCGCTGCGCGACTTGACCTGCATGGTGTCGCCATTGACGCTCTCGATCGTGCCGCGCACGCGCGTCGGCACCGGCGCCCTCTGCGCGACGGCATAGAGGGTGGAAGCGGCCACCATCGCGACGGCGATGAGCGGACGTGTGAAAGTTGCACGTTGAACAGGCATGACGGTCTCCGGATTGTCCCCACGGGGATAGAACTCCGGAGGTGGGGTGCTATTCGCCGTTACCCTTTCAAGTCTTTGTGAGATCGGCCTCGACCAGTGCACGCAGCTCGGCCGTGACAGCAGGCCTTTGGCCGAACCACAGCTCGAAGCCGCGCACCGCCTGATGCAGGAGCATGCCGAGACCGTCGGCGGTGTTCAGGCCGCGCGCCTTCGCAGCCGCCAGCAGCGGCGTCACCAGGGGAACATAGACGAGGTCGGCGACGACCGCCCCGTCCGGCAGGCGCGCCACGTCGACATCGAGTGAAGGCTGGCCGTGCATGCCGAGCGAGGTCGTGTTGACGAGAAGTCTTGCGCGCGGCAGCACGTCGTTGATGCCGTCCCAGGGAATCGGATGCACGTTCGGCCCGAATTGCTTTGCCAGCGTCTCGGCGCGCGCGACGGTGCGGTTGGCGAGGTGGATGCGCTTGATGCCGCGTTCGAGCAGGCCGAACACGACCGCGCGCGAGGAACCGCCGGCCCCGAGCACCAATGCCTCTTCCGCGCTGTCCCAACCGGCCGCTCCGGCATCGAGATTGCCGATGAAGCCTTCGACATCGGTATTGGTCGAGCGCAGCTCGCCGTCGGCAAACCAAAGCGTGTTCGCAGCGCCGACGGCCCTGGCACGCGCATCGGGCGTGGACAGCGCCAGCACGTCTTCCTTGTGCGGGATGGTGACGTTGGCGCCGACGAAGCCGCGCAGCGACAGCCGCAGCACGAAGTCGCGCAGATCCTCGGGCGGGACCGCCTCGATGACGTAGCCTCCCTCGATCCCGAGCGTGCGCAGCCAGTAACGATGGATCAGCGGCGAGCGCGAATGCGCGGCCGGCCATCCGATCAAACAGGCTGCGGGAGTCCTGAGCGCGGTCATCTGTCCCTCGGGTCGTGTTCGAGGCCGATCCATTTCGCGTCCCGCCGGCTCTGTCAAGCGCGCGGCCGCCGCATCGCCGCGGCCGCGATCGCAGCCAAAGCCAGCGCCGCGGCGGCGGCGAACCAGATCGCGGCGAGGTTGATCCAGGCATAGCCGAGCGCGCCGCTCGCCGAGCCCGCAACGAGCGCCGCCCACAACAGCAGGTTCGGCGCCCAATTCCAGCGCGGCCCGCCGGTGAGGCTTACCGCGAGGAACTGGCCGACCTTGACCAGCGCGCCCGTGACGTAGGTGAGGCCGAGGCCCGCGCCGCCGTCGATCTGGAACACGGCGTTCTCCAGGCCCATCGCGAGCACGATGGCCGCGATCGCGAGGTTCGACAGGCCGTAGGCATGGCAAAGTCCGGCACCCGCAAGCAGCCCGGTTTCAATGAGGAGCAGCCAGGGCTGCCGCTCGGCCCCGCCGCCGAGCACGACGAGGCTGCCGGCCGCAGCTCCCGCCACGAACAGCGCGATCAGGCCCAGGGCGCTGGCGGCCTGCCACCACTGCGCTTCGGCAAGGCTGACGCCGAGACGCGTGGAGTTGCCGCTCATGAACGAGACGAACAGGCCGCCGAGATGCAGGAAGCCGATGCCGTCGACATAGCCCGCCAGCATGCTGAGCGTGCAGGCCAGCGCAATATTGCGACGCGAATCCAGCATTCCCTGCACCACCGCCGTGACGCGGCAGTCTCGATCAAATCGGCCGGCTTGAGAAGTGCGCTGCCGTCAGGTCGCGGCCGCGTCATCGGCCACGGGCCGCGCCGCGCCTCCCTTGATGTCGGCGACGGCACGCGCGATCGTCGCGCGATAGCGCGCACGCGGCGGCGTCACGCCGTGGGTGAGCAGCGCGCGGCGAACCGCGGGCGACGCCCCCGTGATGAACAGCCGGATGCCGTGGCGGTGCGCCTTGACGGCGACGCGACCGAGCACGTTGGCGGCCGTCGAATCCAGGAACGGCACCGCGGCGAAATCGACCACAAGACCCTTGCGCTGGTCGGCGATGCCGTCGAGCACGTTTCCGATTGCCGAGGCGGCACCGAAGAAGAACGCGCCGGTGATGCGGTAGACCAGCACGTCGCGATCGATGGCGAGCGCGGGATCGTAAGGCACGCGCTCGCCATTGCCGTCATCGGGACGATCGGCGGCCACCAGCGGGGAGCGCTCCTCGATGCCCGTCATCTCCGCCATGCGGTGGATGAACAGCACCGCGCCGAGCGCGAACCCGACCAGGATGCCTTCGGTCAGGTCGCGGAAGATGGTGAGCAGGAAGGTCGCAAGCAGTACGACGGCATCGCCCCAGGATGAGCGCAAGAGCGTTGCGAATTCGTGCTTCTCCGCCATGGTCCAGGCGACGACGACGAGCACGGCGGCCAGCGCGGCCAGCGGGATGTAGCTCGCGAGCGGCGCTGCGATCAGCATGAACAGCAGCAGGAAGACCGAATGCAGCATGCCCGCGAGCGGCCCGCGTCCGCCGGCGCGGATGTTGGTGGCGGTGCGCGCGATCAGGCCGGTGACGCAGATGCCGCCGAACAACGCCGAGCCGATGTTGGCCGCGCCTTGCGCCACCAGCTCGCAATTGGAGCGGTGGCGGCGACCGGTCATGCCGTCGGCCACCACCGCCGACAGCAGCGATTCGATGGCGGCGAGCAGCGCGAACGAGATCGCATCCGGCAGCACGGCCATCGCCTTCGCAAACGAGAACGCCGGCAGAGCCGGCGACGGCAATTCGCGCGGAATGCCGCCGAACCGGCTGCCGATGGTTTCGACCGGCAGCGACAGCACGGCAGTCGCGACCGCCGCGAGCACGACCGCGATCAGGATGCCGGGCCAGGACGGCCGCCAGCGCCGCAGGCCGGCGATGACGGCAATGCTGACGATCGCGACCGCGACGGCGGAGGGATTGATCGTGTGCAGGCCTGCGGCGAGCGCAACGAGTTTCGGCACGAATTCGCTGGGCTCTTTCCCGGCCAGCGTGATCCCGCCGAGATCGCGGAGCTGGCTGGCGAAGATGATCACGGCGATGCCCGCGGTGAAGCCGACCGTGACGGGGTAGGGAATGAACTTGATGTAGGTGCCGATCCGCAACAGGCCCGCGGCGATCAGGACCATGCCCGCCATCAGGGTGGCGAGGATGACGCCGTCGACGCCGTGCCGCTCCGCGGTGACCGCGACCAGCACGATGAAGGCGCCGGCGGGCCCGCCGATCTGGAAGCGACTGCCGCCGAGCAGCGACACGATGAAGCCACCGACGACAGCGGTGTAGAGCCCGCGGTCCGGCGTCACGCCCGAGGCGATTGCGATCGCCATCGACAGCGGCAGCGCGACGATGGCAACCGTCAGGCCCGCGAACACATCGGCGCGGAGATCCGCGAGGCCGTAGCCTTCGCGCCAGACGGTGACGAGCTTGGGGAGATAGAGTTCGGCAAAGGTCGGTCGACGCAGCTGATGCAGCTTGCCTGCGTGTTCGCCAGTGATGCTCATGTCCGCAGAGTGCTCCGCTGCCCACAATGCTCCGGTGCATCGTGCAGCGCGCGCGTGCGACGATGCGCTAGCTCATCCCGAGCACGATCAACGCGATCATGCTCCCACGCGGCGCGGCGGTCCCGGCTCCTTCAGGCGAACGCCCCGCCCGCCGCTGTCGCTGCGGGCCTGCTCGCCGATCAGCTCGACGCCGGCCCGGTCGAACGCCTCGACCACCTTGATCAAGGTCTCGACCACTCCGCGCACATTGCCGGTGCTGGCCTCCATCCGCTGGATGGTCGGCAGCGAAACGCCGGCGAGCTCGGCCAGGGCTTTCTGGTCAATGCCAAGCAGCGCGCGGGCTGCCCGCATCTGGAACGACGTGATCACCGTGGCCTCACGTATCAGAGTTTATAAGTGATATCTGGAGCATGTACAATGATGTAAAATACATCATTGCAAGGCGAACGCAAGGGAGTTTGCCGTACGACCCGTCCGTCTCCACCGTCATTGCGAGGAGCGAAGCGACGAAGCAATCCAGAATCCCTCCGCGGAAAGACTCTGGATTGCTTCGCTGCGCTCGCAATGACGGAGAGGAGGAGGCTGTGTGAGTCCAGTTTTCACGGTGCGCGCGGAAACAGCCCCTCTCCCCGTAAAGAACGGGGAGAGGGAGTGAGAGAGCCGTGCTTCCCTTACATCACGCCGCGTGCTGATGCGCGGCGATGATCTGGTCGGCGGCGCGGCCGGTCACCTCGGCCATGTGGTCGAACTGACGGGTGAAGCTGCCGGCTCCAGCCGTGGCCGAACGCAGCTCGACGATCAGCTCGCCGATCTCCGCTTCTGGCATCATGGCGCGGACGCAGTCCCATCCGCTCCAGCCGTCACGGGTGTCGAAGCCGAGGATCTGGCCGCGCCGCGCCGACAGGATCGCGTTGATCTTGGCGGTGGCGTCGGTCGGGCAGACGATCTCGACCACGTGGATCGGCTCCAGCAGCACCGACTGGCATTGCGGCAGGCCTTCGTTGAGTCCGACCCGCGCCGCCGTCCGGAAGGCGAGGTCGGAGGAGTCGACGCTGTGATAGGAGCCGTCGGTCAGCGTCACCTGCAGATCGGTGACGGGGAAACCGAGTGGGCCGCGTGTGAGCCCGTCGACAACACCCTCTTCCACCGCGCCGATATAGTTGCGCGGCACCGCGCCGCCGACCACCTTCTCGGTGAACTTGAAGCCCTCGCCGCGCGGCAGCGGCTTGATGTCGAGCACGACATCGCCGAACTGACCGTGACCGCCGGACTGCTTCTTGTGGCGGCCGCGCTGAACGATCGGCTTGCGGATGGTCTCCTGGTAGCCGATCGCGGGTGGATGCGAGGTGATCTTGACGCCGAAGCGGTCGCGCAGCCGCTCGCTCGCCACGCGCAGATGCATTTCGCCCTGGCCCCACAGCACGGTGTCGTGGGTCTGGGCGTTCATCACGACGCCGAGCGAAGGATCCTCCTCATGCAGCCGGGCAAGGGCCTGGCCGAGCTTGACGTCGTCCTTGCGATCGGTAGCGGCGACCGAGATCGCGAGCACCGGCGGCGTCGGCTCCGGGGCGAACAGCGCAGCCGGCGGGGACTTGCCGCTCGAGACCGTGTCGCCGGTCTTGATCGGGTCGACCTTGGCGAGCGCAACCGTGTCGCCGGCTTCGGCCGCGGCACGCTTGGTATCGTAGGCGCCGTTGACGGCGAGGATGCCGGAGATGCGACCGCTCCCGCCGGAGGCGGATTGCAGCGTGGCTCCGTCGTCGAGATGGCCGGCGAGCAATCGCGTCAGCGACAGCTTTCCGCCGTGCTGCGAATGCAGCGTCTTGAAGACGTAGCCGAGCGCCTCCTTGCTGGCCGGCACACCGAGACGCTTTGCAGTCTCCTCGATGCCGGGCGCCTCGTGGCGCAGGGCCTTCATCAGGCGCAGCACGCCGTTTTCGCGCGCGGCGGCACCCAGCAGCACGGGGCAGATCTGCCCCTCGCGCAATTCGCGGGCGAGATCGTCGAACACCGCATCGCGCGGGGGCTGGATGTCCTCGAGCAGTTGCTCCATCAGCGCGTCGTCGTGATCGGCGAGCTTCTCCAGCATCGAGAAGCGGGCCTCCTTCTCACGATCGAGATCTCCGCCTTCGAGCGCGACCACCTCGGAGGCCTTGTGCTCGCGGTAGACGAACGCACGTTCCAGCGCGAGATCGACGAAGCCCTCGATCAGCTCACCCTTCCAGATCGGGATCTGGCGCAGCACCAGCGGTACGCGCGAGGCGGGCTGGAGTGTCGCCAGCGTCTCGCGGATGCGCTTGTTGGCGCGGTCGATCTTGTTGAGGAACAGGAAACGCGGGATCTTCAGCTCCTCAAGCTCGCGCAGGATGATCTGAAGCTGCGGCAGCTTCTTCTCGTCGGCCTCGCAGACCACGACCGCGGCGTCGACAGCGGGAAGCGCTGCGCGCATGTCGTGGGCGAACTCAACGGAACCGGGACAATCGAGGAAGGTGTAGCTGTCGCCCATGAAACTCGTGGTGGCGGCAGTCAGGCCGACGGTCATCTTGTGATGACGGGCCTCCGGGAAGGCGTCGCCGACGGATGTTCCGGCGTCGACGCTGCCGGCGCGGGGGATTGCGCCCGTTCGCGCCAGTATTGCTTCGAGAAGTGTGGTTTTACCGCTTTGGAATGGGCCCACCAGTGCGATGCACCGTGGACCTCGGGGACTTCTGACGTCTTGTCCCATTCGCCGCCTCCTTGGTGTGGAGCTCGGCCCATGATTGGGTCGGCAAACGCCGATGCTCTGCCCGTCCCCGAGATTTGGCAAGCATCAAAAATCGCTGCGGTGCGTCGTTGCCGAGATCGCGTCGGACCGACGCGATCTGCACACGCGAAATTGTCAACGACCCGGACGGAGTTCCAGACTCTCGAGGCCGGCGGCGACGTTGAGGCCGACCTGGCCCTGTACGCTGAGCGGCTGGAGCGCGATCGAATTGTTGGAGCCACCGACCAGCGCGTTGCCACCGATACCGACGCCGACTGAGGCGCTGCCCTGCGCGCCGGCATAGTTGCCCGAGAGATCACCGGGGCCGAGCCGATCGACCGGCGCGAACACGCCCCATGCAAGCGTGGTCTCCTGGGTGATGCCGATGTCGAGGCCCACTTTACGGATGGTCGCGACGTAGCGATCCTCCGGCAAACCGTCGGCACGCAGGACGCAGCCGAGATGGGTCACCGATCCCACGATGAAGCCGACGCTGGCGCCGCCGCGGCATTCGAGCACGCCGACCCGGACCATCCGCTGCTGCTGCGCGCTGCTGTTTGCGACGGAGGCAACGAGGCTGGCCGCGGCGAGCCCGGCGAGGATGAACGAACGGCGCATGAATATCTCCGGCGATGAATGTGATGCGAGCAGAGAGAGCGCCCCACCCGTGTTGCGCGATGGTCTATGCCACAACAGCCGTGGTGGTGCCAGATCACGCGTGACGATAAGCGTGCAAACAATAAAAAGGCCCGCCGGAGGCGGGCCTTTTCGATAGGTATTCGCGACAGGCTCAGCGGAGATTACCGCAGAAGCGCTGGATGCGCTTGCAGGCGTCTTCGAGATCCGAGGTCTTGGTCGCGTAGGAGATGCGGAACGCCGGGCCGAGGCCGAAGGCCGAACCCTGCACCACGGCGACGCCTTCGGTCTCCAGCAACTCGGTCACGAAGGTCTCGTCATTGTCGATCACCTTGCCCGACGGTGCGGTCTTGCCGATGGTGCCGGCGCAGGAGGGATAGACGTAGAACGCGCCTTCGGGACGCGGGCACTCGATGCCCTTGGCCTGGTTGAGCATGGAGACCACGAGGTCGCGGCGCTCCTTGAACACCTTGTTGTTGGCGGGGATGAAGTCCTGCGGACCGTTCAGCGCTTCCACCGCGGCCCATTGTGCGATCGACGACGGGTTCGAGGTCGACTGCGACTGGATCGTCGACATCGCCTTGATCAGCTGCGCCGGACCGCCGGCGTAACCGATGCGCCAGCCGGTCATGCAATAGGCCTTCGACACGCCGTTCACGGTGAGCGTGCGGTCGTAGAGTTTCGGCTCGACCTGCGCGACCGTGGTGAACTGGAAGTCGTCATAGACGAGGTGCTCGTACATGTCGTCGGTCATCACCCACACATGCGGATGCCTGACCAGCACGTCGGTGAGCGCCTTCAGCTCGGTCCTGGTGTAGGCCGCGCCGGTCGGGTTCGACGGCGAGCACAGGATCACCCATTTGGTCTTCGGCGTGATCGCGCGCTCGAGCGCCTCGGCCTGCAGCTTGAAGCCGGTCGCGGCGGTGCAGACCACCGGCACCGGCTCGCCGCCGGCGAGCGCCACCATCTCGGGATAGCTGACCCAGTACGGCGCGGGGATGATCACCTCGTCGCCCGGATTGATGGTCGCCATCAGCGCGTTGTACAGCACCTGCTTGCCGCCGGTGCCGACGATGATCTGGTTCGGCTTGTAGGCCACGCCGTTCTCGCGCTGAAACTTGCCGATGATGGCTTCCTTCAGCTCGGGAATGCCGTCGACGGCGGTGTACTTGGTCTTGCCGGCTTCGATGGCATGGATCGCAGCCAGCTTGATGTTGGCGGGCGTGTCGAAGTCGGGCTCGCCGGCGCCGAGGCCGATGACGTTGCGGCCCGCCGCTTTCAGCGCACGTGCTTTATCCGTGACCGCGATGGTCGCGGACGGCTTCACACGGTCGAGCGCAGCGGCAAGGAAGGACATCGTCATCTCCTGACAAGCGTCGTGAACCCTTTGGCCTCACGACTCCGATTGTGGGAATGAGCCACCCTAAAACGTGTGCCGCTGCGCTGCAAGAAACTTCGGTCCGATCTCGAAAAAGTTTACGGATCTGGAGCGTTTCAAGGCGCGATTTCCCGCAATTTTCCGTAACTTTGCCGCCGGAATCCCTCATATCCGGCAAGGCCTGTCCTCGGAGCAATTTTGCGCGTTGCGCGCCGCCATGAAGCTGACGGCAGTCTGACGCTCGACAGGACGCTTGAGACAACCTTTGAGCGATTTGCTTTGAAAGACTTTGGCCGTCAGCGGCCGAGGCGATCACGATCGTTCAACCGTCCCGCACGAACGTGCGGCCGCGCGCTAACGCAAGCGTGATCCGATTTGCAGCGTCGCACGAAAATGATCTTTCGCGGCATTGCGGTGCGGTAGGGTTTTCGAGTTTTTCTATGGCGCGGGTCTTGCGGCGGATTCGCAACGGCATCATTGTTTAGCCGCGGTGCGGGGCAACGAACACCGCGCCTTCCCGTCCTCGGAACGAACTCCAGAATGTACAAGCTCTATTCGATGCAACGCTCCGGCAACAGCTACAAGGTCCGCCTTGCGCTGGCCCTGTTGAGCGTGCCTTACGAAGCAGTCGAGGTGGACATTCTGCGCGGCGAGAGTCGCACGCCCGACTTTCTGACCAAGAACCCGTCGGGACAGGTGCCGCTGCTCGAGGTCGGCGACGACCGCTATCTCGCCGAGTCCAACGCCATCCTCTGGTACGTCGCGGTCGGCACGCCGCTTGCGCCCGAGAACCGCATTGACCGCGCCGAGGCGCTGCAATGGATGTTCTTCGAGCAGCACGCGCTCGAGCCGAACATCGGCGCCGCCTATTTCTGGCTGTCGCTGGTCAAGGGCGGCCGCGATCTCCAGACCCACTCCCTGGAAGACTGGATGGAGCGCGGCTATGGCGCGCTCCAGGTGATGGAGAACCACCTCAAGACCAACGCCTATTTCGCCGCCCGCCAGCTCACGGTCGCCGACATCGCGCTCTACGGCTACACCCACCTCGCCGAGCGCTGCGACTACGACCTCTCGACCTTCCCGGCGATCCGGGACTGGCTGAAGCGCGTGGAAGCTGCACCCGGCTTCGTGGCGATGGACTGGCGGCCCGCCGACGTCGACGACCCCGCCAGTATCGCGGCGGGCGCCTGACGGCGCGCTGGCTCCGGGAATAGCGGGCATAAGGACAGCCTATGCCGCATTCTCGCCATTTTCGACGCTATGGCCGCCCCAATATTGCCGGTTGAAACGGGGAAATTGTTCGAGTCGCGGGTGATTCGCTCGCACGTTGAAGGATTTAGACCATGATTCGGGCGTCCGGCACGGCAGGCTTTCGGGGCCAAACCGCTACCGTTTCGTCTTCCCGGCTGACCAACGCGGTCGTGGCCTCGCTCGCCGTCGCCGCGCTCTCGCTGTGCCTGATCGTCACCCTGACTGTGCTGTCGACCAAGGCGACCATGGCGATGGGTCTGCCGGTCTGATCCCCGTTTCATCCCGGACCCGCCTTCAAGGTGCCACGCGGCCCGCGCCGACCGGCATCGCGACAGGACACCGATGAAATCGCCTGTGGTAGTCGTTGCAATCACCCTGACTGCGGCCATCCTGGTCGCGGCATCGCTGTTGATTTTCACCGGCGTGCGCAAGAGCTCGGGGACGTCGACGCTGAATGCGCCGGCGCAGCAGCAGCGCCTCAGGCACGCGCATTTGGCCTAAAATCATCCGAAAGCTTTGCCCTTGCCGGCAAGTGCTCCTTAAGCGCACCGCATGAAATCGCATCGCATGGGCGCAACGATCGGCCAGTGTTGCGGCCTTACCTCGTTCGGGAGGAGCGAGACTGGCCCATGCGGTTCGGATGGCGTGCGATCTCCGGTCCGGCGCTGACAGCGGCAATTGCGCTGCTGGCGATCCTGCTCGATCGCTATATCCATGTTCCCTCGCCTGCGCCCCTGTTCGTCTGCATCGTGGCGCTCGCCGGCTCACTGTCGGGTCTCGCTTCCGCCATGACCAGCGCCGCCGTCGCGGTGATCGGCGCGGCGTTGTTCTTTCTGGCCCATCGGGCCCTGCCGGGCTATGCGGCGGCGGATCTGGTCCGGCTCGGCCTCCTCGCCGTGACGACTGCCGGCACGGCCGCAATCACCGGCCTGATGCGCGAGCGGCTGCTCGGCACATTCGCCGCCGAGCGCCAGAGCCACGCCACCGCCGCGCGGCTGTCGGCCGCGCTCGACCAGGTCGATATCGGCATCGTGCTGCTCGACGCCGAAACGCGTGCCGAATTCATCAACCGCGCATTTCGCGACTATTTTGCGCTGCCGGACGAAGTGGCCGACGGCAAGCCGCCCTTCATTGCGCTGATGTATCACGGTCGCGACACCGGCGCGTTCGAGCTGCCCGAGGATGAGCTCGGCACCTTCATCGCGCAGCGGATGCAAATGGTGCGGATCGGCGATGCCACGCCGATCAACATCGCCTTGCGCAATGGCGAGGTGCTGCGCTTCGTCTGCGCCGTCCTGCCCGATGGCGGGCGCATGCTGGGCTACACGCCCGTGACCGACCTCGTGCGCCACACCGACCCGCCCGCGCGCGCCGAGTACTACCGCTCGCTGCGCGATCCCGCGGGCCGCAGGCTGATGCGGTACTTGCGCGTCGCGGAGTGATGCGACGGCGCGATTGATCGGCAGTGCGATCATCACGTATGAAGGACGCTTCATCGCCTTGCGTCCTCCGAGATCGCGGAAACCCACATGTCGCTCACCATTCGCTCCGTCACGAAACAGGACTACGATCAATGGCTGCCGTTGTGGGATGGCTATAACGCTTTCTACGGCCGCTCCGGCCCGACCGCGCTGGCCCCCGAAATCACGCGGATGACGTGGCAGCGCTTCTTCGATGGCTATGAACCGGTGCATGGGCTGGTCGCCGAGAGCGACGGCAAGCTGCTCGGCATGACGAACTATCTGTTTCACCGCAGCACCACGGCGATCGAACCGTCCTGCTATCTGCAGGACCTGTTCACGCTGGAGGCCTCGCGCGGCAAGGGCGTCGCCTCGGCGCTGATCTACGACGTCTACGAGCGCGCAAAGCTCGCGGGGTCCCCGCGGGTCTACTGGCAGACGCACGAGACCAACGTCACGGCGCAGAGCCTGTACGACAAGGTCGCCGAGCGCTCCGGCTTCATCGTCTATCGCAAGATCTTCTGATCGCGGCAGTCGCGCAGTCCCTGTGGATAACTCTGCCTGTCACCCGCGCGTAACATAGCGGGACTACGTTGCACCTGCGTCTGATCAGCCCCCCCGTCACCGATCAAGCGCCCCAAAGCGGTCCCCGTCAGTCGCCGCGTCTGACAGGGGCCGCATTTTTTTTGGCTTCAGTTCCCGGCAGCATGGCAGCAACGCAAGGCGACGCCTTGCCGCTAGCGGGCAGCGCAGCCACAATGGCCCGCTTTCTCCTGACAGGACCTCCCATGGAAATTCGTAATCTCGGCGCCTCCGGCCTGCGCGTGTCCGCGGTCGGGCTCGGCTGCAACAATTTTGGCCAGCGCATCGACCTGGAGGCCTCGCGCAAGGTGATCCATCGCGCGCTCGATCTCGGCATCACGCTGTTCGACACCGCCGACATCTATTCGGCCATGGGCGGCTCGGAAAACGTGCTCGGCGCCGTGTTGGGCGATCGCCGCAAGGACATCGTGCTGGCGACGAAATACTCGAAGCCGATGGCGGAGGACGGAACCAAGCAGGGCGCTTCGCGCCGCTACATCATGGCGGCCGTGGACGCGAGCCTGAAGCGGCTGAAGACCGATTACATCGATCTCTACCAGCAGCACGATTATGACCCGCTGACGCCGATCGAGGAGAGTCTCCGCGCGCTCGACGATCTCGTCCGCCAGGGCAAGGTCCGCTACATCGGCAATTCGAACTTTCCCGCGTGGCGGATCGCCGAGGCCGAGTACGTCGCGCGCGCGATGAATGTCAGCCGCTTCGTCTCCTGCCAGGACGAATATTCCCTGGTCGTGCGCGACATCGAGAAGGACCTGCTGCCGGCAGCAACGGAATACAAGCTCGGCCTGTTGCCGTTCTTCCCGCTCGCAAGCGGACTTCTGACTGGCAAATACAAAAAGGGTGAGTCCGCACCCGGCGACACCCGCTTTGGCCAAACTCCGCGACTGCGCGACCGCTACGTCACCCCGCGCAACGAGGCGATCGTCGAGAAGCTGCAGGCCTTTGCGCAAGCGCGCGGACACTCGATGCTCGAGCTCGCCTTCTCGTGGCTCGCCGGCCGCCCGCAGGTCTCGAGCGTCATCGCGGGCGCCACCCGCGTCGAGCAGATCGAGCAGAACGTCAAGGCGATCGCGTGGAAGCTCAGCGCCGATGAGATGGCGGAGATCGACAAGATCACGCAGGGCTGATGTTTAAAGCGCGGCGCGTTACTTCGCGCCGCGTCCCACCGTCTGCATCACCTCAAAGCCTTCGAACTGGGGATGGCCGAGATAGAGTGGCTTGTTATCGCCAGCGCGCTGATGCGCCGCGCGAAACGCCTCCGACTTGGTCCAGGCCTCGAACGCGGCGTGGTTCGCCCAGATCGTGTGTGAGGCATAAAGCGTGTGGTCCTCGAGCTCGGGGCCGCGCAGCAAATGGAATTCGACGAAGCCCGGCACCCCGTCGAGAAACGTGTCGCGCGAGAGCCAGACCTGTTCGAAAGCGGTTTCAGAGCCCTTGGTGACGCGGAAGCGGTTCATGGCGATGTACATGGGGGTGATCTCCTGATGCTCGGCTCATCATGTCGTCATTCCGGGACACACCGCAAGGCGCGGGCCCGGAATGACGGTGGCTGTTATTACACCACCAGTCCCTTCATCGGCCGCGCAGCGGCGCTGTCCGGGAACACCGTCTCCGCCAGCACGCGATCGGACAGGCCGAACTGTCCCTGCAGCACGCCCTTGATTACCGAGCGCAAATCCGTGGTCGGCTTGAGGTCGCGGCCTTCGTAGAGGTTGGCGAGCTTGAGGCCGGGCCAGTCGGAGATGACGCGGCCGCCTTTCACTGCGCCGCCGGCGAGCAGCGCGATCGTTCCGGTGCCGTGATCGGTGCCGTCGGTGCCGTTGATGCGCGCGGTGCGGCCGAACTCGGTGGCGACGACGATTGCGGTGTCGCGCCAGCGCTCGCCGAGGCCGCTTTCGAACTCGGCAAGCGCGCCATCGAGGCCGCCGAGCAGGAAGGCCAGACGCCCGACCGGACCGCCTTCATTGGCATGCGTGTCCCAGCCGTCGAAGGCGAGCGCGGCAATGCGAGGGCCGTCGTCGGCCGCCATCAGTTTTGCGGCGCCGCGCGCGACCTGGCGCATCTGCGCGACCTGATTGCCGGGCTTCGGCTTCATGTCGTCGCCACTCGCGGCCTTCTCTAGCTGGAGGCCCTGCGACAGCGCGGAAGCCAGCGCGGGATCGCGGTGGCGATAGAGATCGACCAGCCGCATCGCGGTGTCGTCGTCGGCTTGCGGCAGCGCCACCGGCGCCCAGCCGACGGTCGGCGCATTGCCGCGCAGCACCAGTGGCGTGGTCGGCCCGACCGCGAGCCCGCTCGACACACGCTCGCCGCGCGGCAGCGCTTCGAGCGCGCGATTGAGCCAGCCGGATTGCACGCGGCCGGGGCCGGTATAGCCGCTTTCGAGCACGTCCTGGCCATCGAAATGCGAGCGGTCGCGATAGGGCGTCGCAACAGCATGGATCACCGCGGCATGCATGTCGCGATACATGCGCGCGAATTCCGGCATCGCCGGATGCAGCGCGAAGAAAGGATCGAGCATGATGGCGGGATGCGCGCCGTCGGCGGCAAGCGCGATCGAGCCGTGCAGGCCGGCATAATCGGGGTCACCGAGCGGCGCGACGGTCGAGAGCCCGTCGAGCGCGCCGCGCAGGATCACCACGATCAAGCGCGGATCGCGCCCGCCGGCCGCGCGCGCGAATTTCGGCAAATAAGCCCATGCCGCGAAGGATGCGCCGCCGAGCAGGAGGCCGCGGCGCGAGGTGAGGAGCCGGTTCTCGACGCAGTCGATCATCATCATCTCCTCTGCATTTCCGGCGACATCAGCAGCAGCGCCAATGCCTGTTGGCGCGATTCCGCCCGTTCGATGGTTTTGCGCGTCTCGATGGACGCCGCATCAGCGGCGGCGAATTCGAGCAAGTCGAGCGGATCGATATTGGGCCCAAGCCGCGCGCCCATTTGTGCCGCGATGTCGAGCCGGAGCTTGATGCCTTCGGGTGCGGCCCAGGCCGCGCTGGTATCCGGGAAGCCATTGGGACCGGCCGGCGACCACAGTGGCTGGCCGAGCAGATTGAGATTGTTGAGATAGCCGCCGGGATCCTCCGGCACGCGCGCGAGCAGCCGGCCACTCGCGACCACGAAGTCGTAGGGCGAGCGCATCTTGGTCAGCGGCGCCTTCCACGCTTCGTCGGAATCGACGAGCGCCGTCGCCATCGCCTTGAGATCACCGTCGGTCTTGACGAAGACGTCGCGCAATCGCGCCACGAGGGCCGGCGGCGGATCGTCGGCAACGAAATGGCGGACGAATTTGGTGGCGATGAAATTGGCGGTCGAAGGGTGGCGCGCGATGTCGGCGAGCGCGGCCTCGCCTTGCGCGAGTCCGGTCGGCTCGTAGGTCTTGCCGAGCAACATCTGCGGCCCGGGCTGATGCGCGTTGGCGTTGAACGCGAAGGAGCCGGGCGTGCCGAGCTGCCCCTGCCTTCCGGCAAAGGTCCAGCCGGTGATGATGCGCGCGAGCGAGGTGACGTCGTCCTGTGTGTAGCCGCCGCCGACGCCGAGCGTATGCAGCTCCATGATCTCGCGCGCGAGATTTTCGTTCAGCCCGCGCTTGCGGTTTTGCCCGGCGCGCGAGTCCGGCCCGAGCGATTGCTGGTTGTCGAGGAAGAACAGCATCGCCGGATGCTGCTCGACCGCCCTCAGCATGTCGGCGAAGCGCCCGAGCACATGCGGCCGGATCGCCTCGCGCTCGAACGCGCCGGCCCAGATCCGCGCCAGCTCGCCCTTGCTCGCGGAGATGCAGAAATGGTTGGACCAGAACACCACCAGCCGCTCGGTGAAGCCGCACTCGACCAGCGTCGCGCGCTGCAACCGCGCCAGCGCCTCGGCACGAAAGGTTTTCTGGATCACGTTGAGCGGCTGCGGCGCGGGCTTGGCGGCAGGGGGCGCGGCAGCGTTGGGCTGCATGGCGTCCGGTTTCGCCGCATTGTCGGCGGGCTTGGCCTCCGCCATCTGGCCGGCGATCTCGGTCGCGGCCGCATTGAGCGAGAGATTGCGGCGCAGCCCCGGCTTCGGATCGGCCGGTGCCTGCTGCGCCCCTTCAGCGGGCGCAGCAGCCTTTGCGGCCTCGCCCGCCTGCTTGACCTGGTCCTGATAGGCGAACACGGCCTGGCCCAGCTGCGGTGTCGATTGCAGGCCCGGCGCCTCCAGCAGCACGCCGTTGGGGCGCGCGAGTTCCGCCTTCACGAAGCCGCGCGGATCGGAGGCCGCGTTGATGAGATCGCCGGACGCCCCGCCGCGCGCTCCGAAACCGAAACGGTTGAGCGCGACGAGGGCAGCTTGCGAATCGCGGGCCATCGATGTGTCCTTCGCGCGTTGCCAACCGCTTTCCGAGTCTGAGCGCAGCGCCTAATATACCGTAGCGGGAGATGAACCCGGCATGAAAATGACGGCGAAGCCTTTGGGCAAATCATGACAAATCCGAAAGAATTTCCCTCCGAATTTCCCTTGCCGGAACCGCGCCGCCTCGCCTGCTCCCGTTGCGGCACCGAATTCGGCTGCGATCTCTCGGGCACCTGCTGGTGCGCGGAGGAAACGGCGCGCCTGCCGATGCCGGTCAAGGGCGAGGATTGTTTGTGCCGGGAGTGTCTGAGGAAGGCGGCGGCGGAGGCGGTGAGCGCGGCTCGTTAAGCGTGAGAGGATCGCCACAACCTCGGTGTCGTCCCTGCGGACGCAGGGACCCATAACCACAGGAAGGCGTTTGGCGAAGACTCGTCGTTCGGTATGCGACCATCCGCAACATTCAGATCACGCGGTATGGGTCCCTGCGTTCGCAGGGACGACGGTGTCGAGAGAGCCTGCCTTACACCGCGTGCCCCGGCGACTTCCGCGCCATGCCGTCGAACGCGTCGAGCAGTTTTTCGCGCCACGCATAGACGGGATCATCCACTTCCAGCAGCCTGAACGGGCTCACCACACGCGCCCATTGAAAACCGCCGAACACGATATAGTCGGCATAGTTCGGCGCGCTGCCGCCGAGATAGGCCTGCGTCTTGAACGTCTGCCGCATTACTTCGAGCGACTTGCGGAACGCGACGACGCCGGTCTCGCGGCTCGCCTGGACCTCTTCCAGGGGCTTGCCGAACCGCGCCTCACGCGACTGGCGGAAATAGGCGGCGTCGACCTGGCCGAGGTTTTTCGGGATGTCGGCGACGATCAGCAGAGAGAGGCCGCCGACGATGGCGATGTCGCCCCAGGCATTGAGCATGCGCGCCATGGCGCGGCCGCCCTCGCCGCCGAACAGCGACGGCTGGTCTGGAAAATTGTCTTCGAAATAGTTCGCGATCGCCCAGGAATCGATCACGGGCTTGTCATGATGCAGGAGCACCGGGACCTTCTCCGAGCCGTGCGGCGAAATCGCGCCCTTCTCGGTGAAGCGCCAGGGCAGCGATTCCGCCGACAGCCCCTTGTGCGCCAGCGCCATCCGCGTGCGCCAGCAATATGGGCTGAACGGGCGCGCGGCATCGGTACCGACGAGTTCGAAGAGCTTGAGCGACATGAAAGGCCTTCCCTGCCAGAGCCTCATCCTGAGGAGCGCGGAACGCGCGTCTCGAAGGATGAAGGCCCGATCTCGGCCTCGCCCTTCGAGACGCGCGCAAGATGCGCGCTCCTCAGGGTGAGGGTCTCCCATTCTGGATTGCTTCGCTTGCGCTCGCAATGACGATGTGGCGGCGGAGGTGTGTGTCACCGCCCGTTCGTGCGCAGCAACTTCTCGCCGTCCGTCGTCACCGCGATGATCAGCCCCACGCCTGCAATCGTTTCGCGGGTGACGTAGCCGCGCTCGGCGGCGTCTTCCCAGATCGTGAGACGCGGGCATGAGGTCTTCCAGGTCGCGATCACCTCGGCATAGGCGCGCGGCTCGCGCGCGATCCATTCGACGAAGTCCAGCACCAGCGGGTCGGCCATCTCGCTCATTGCAAACCTCCCTTGTCGAAAGCCGCCAGCACCGGGGTACGAAGCAGGAGCCAGCCGCCATAGGCGATGTAGTAGCAAGCGATGGTGGTGATCAGCTTGTTCGACCAGGCCACGAATTGCTGGTCGGTCATGGCTTCGAGGATGCGCCGCGCCAGCGTGGTGCCGAGCATAGAGGCTGCGATCGCGACGCCGGCGAGCACGGGATCGAGGCTCGCGGCCTGGTCGATGATGCGGCCGAAATAGACGAGCTTGGTGAAATGGCTGACGAGCTGGCACATCGCCTTCGTCGCCACCTTCTCGCGCCGGCCGAAATCGCCGCCGAGGAAGAAGGTGTCGAGCAACGGGCCGGACACGCCGGTCATCAGCATCAAGCCCTGCAGATCGTGCCATAGACGGTGCCCTGCCAGAGACGGTCGGGATCCGGCTTGATGTTCGACGGCAGCAGCCGCGCCATGAACGGGGTGATGCCGAGCAGCAGCAGCGCCATCGGCTTGTCCGGCACATAGCGGGTGAGCGACCAGGCCGCGAGCGCGACGGCAGCGCCGACCATGTAGTTCGCGACCGGCCGCCAGCGGATATGCGCGCGCCACAGGAACGCGCGCCAGCCGTTCGAGGCCATCTGCGTGATCGCATGCAGCACCATCGCGGTCGGCAGCGGCATCAGCGCCAGCAGCACGCCGATCAGGATCAGCCCGCCCGCCATGCCGAACAGCCCCGACAGGAACGCGGTGGTGACCATCAGCAATCCAAGGGCAGCGATCATGATGGGCGTCACGAGAGATTCTCCTGCAAGCACGTAAGGGACGAAGGCTGCATCACTCCCTCGCCCAGCTTGCGGGGAGAGGGTGGGGTGAGGGGGAGTCTCCGCAAGGAAGGTGGCAGAGGGACTCGCGGAGAGTCCCCCTCACCCGGAATTTGCTCTCGCAAACTCCGGCCTCTCCCCGCGTGCGGGGAGAGGCGAAGAACGCGGCGGCGGCCCCGAAACACAACTTGGAATTACTCTCATTCTTGTGCCTCGCTTGCCCCGGCTGCGCAAACTGAGTTATCTTGGCCTTGCATCAGCTTTCCTGAGGGTGGGTCATTTGCGGCGGCTGCTGTTTCTCAACGGCATCAAGGCATTCGAGGCGGCGGCGCGGACCGGCAGTTTTGCGGCGGCCGGGCTCGAGCTCAGCGTGTCGGCGGCGGCCGTCAGCCGCATGGTGCATCTGCTGGAGGAACGTCTTGGCGTCGCGCTGTTCGAGCGCAAGGCCAACAAGCTCGTGCTGACGCAGGCAGGCCGCGCCTATCAAGGCGGGCTGACGCCGATCTTCGACGCGCTGGCAAGCCTCACCGCGCAGGTGACGGCGCCCTCCAGCGTCCGCGTGCTCACCATCGGCGTCGGCCACACCTTTGCGATGCGCTGGCTGATCCCGCGCCTGTCGGAGTTTCGCAGCGAGGAGCCCGACATCGAGGTGCGCTTCACCACCGGTGGTGCCGAGGTCCCATTCGGCGAGGACTGGAGCTGCGGCATCAAGCTCGGCACCGGCGACTGGCCCGGCCTGGTCGCCGAGCCGCTATTCGCCGGCGACCTCACGCCGGTCTGCGTGCCTCGCCTCGCCACCGGCCTGAAGCGGCCCGCCGACCTCAAAGGGCCAGGCCTGATCCGCGTCACGCATTCGCCGGAGGATTGGCCGATCTGGCTCAAGGCGGCGAACCTCACCCGCATCAACGCGCGCGGACCGGAATTCCAGTTCTACGGCCAGGCGCTCCAGGCCGCCGCCGACGGCCTCGGCATCGCCATGGGCATCCGGCCCTATATCGACGACGATCTCGCCGCCGGCCGGCTGGTCGCGCCGTTCGATCTCTCGGTTCCCAAGGGCATGCGCTGGTACCTGCTGTATCGCAGTTTTCAGACCGAGCAGCGCGACTTCGCCGCGTTCCGGCGCTGGATCATGCGGGCGGCCTCGGAGCCCGCCGCACGCCCCGCCAGGCGGATCGGCCGCGCCGCGCCGCGGAACTGACGCCCGTTCCACGAGGCCCTGGGCAAAAAAGCCGGCCGCTTGTGAATGGCTTCACATACTGAACCCGCCAAACGTGGTCCCCTGACCCTTCAACAAGACACTTACGGAACATTTGGGGACTACAATGACGACCATCTACGACGGCTTTGACATCGAATCCTTCGAGGCCGGCAAAGGCCTCTGGCATGCCCGCATCCGCCGCGCCGATCTCAGCCCCCTCGCCATCGACGGCGTGCTGTTTCCGGCCATGGAAGTCGGTTTCGCCTGGCCGGATCAGAACGCGGCGATCGCCGATGCCAAGCACCACATCGACCGCTTCCGCCAGCGGGCCGACGACCACGACGACGAATAAGCGCGGGACTCCAAGCGAACCAAGGGACAGCGCAGCATAAAGGGGGAACCGGTCATGTCAGTCATCGAATTCGAAGACACGCCGCGGCCGAGAATCTATGCCCGCAATGTGCTGTCGAAATGTCCCGAATGCGATGGCGATCTCGCGGTGCTTCGCGTGATCGGCGGCCGCGCCGGGTGCGAGTACTGGACCATGCGCTGCACCGATTGCGGCGGGATCCATCTCGACATCCTCGAGCCGCACCGGGCGAGCAACGACGACGAGGCCCCGCCGCCGGCGGCGTAAGGCGCGACCGGCGATCCGGTCGCACGCTCGCAATCGCAATTCCATCCGGCCCCTGCAACTGCTATGCTGGCGCAGCAACCGCGCGCGCAGGCGAGGCATGACGGATGATCAAGGCTCTGCTGCTCGATCTCGGCGATACACTGATCGACTCCGCCAGTGAAAAACCGTTTCCCGGCGTCGAGGACGCGCTCGGCGTGATCGAGACCTTCGAGACGGCGGACCACGCGCCGCTGGTCGTGTGCCTGGTCTCGGACTACACGATGCCTGAACCGCGGACATCACGGGCGATCGCTGCGACCTTTGCCGAATACCTTGAGTTGCTCGACAGGACCGGCCTGCGGCGCTTCTTCGAACCGGTCGAGGAACGCGTGACGCTGTCGACCCATGCCGGCGCGAGAAAGCCCGATGCCTTGGTGTTCGAGACAGCCTTTAAGCGCGCCGGTGTCGATGGCGGCTTGAATCAGGCGCTGTTCATCACGGAAAATGCCGAGCATATAGCGGCCTGCCGCAAACTTGGGATGAAGACCCTGCGATATGGCACCGATTTCACATCCTGGTCGCAGGCCCCCTTGCTGATCTCGCAGGACATTGGCGCCGCCGGTTTCAAGAACAGCGAAGCGGTGTTCAGACCCGCTTTGGCCGACCGTGGCCTGAAGCTTCAATCCATCGAGGACCTCAGCCCGAACAAGCTCCGCGGCACTGCACGCAATCTGGTGCAGCTGCATTCGCCCGACCTCGGCAGCTTCAACGACGTGCATGTTGAGTTGCCGGTGGAGGTCGCGGCGAGCCTCGATTCGGCCGGTCGCATCACCACGGTGCACTCGACGCCCCGTCCTGACGACGTGGCCGAGGCCATTCTGAATGTGCAGTCGCTCGCGGCCAACAAGCAGATCGCCGACGGTCCGCCCGATCCCGCATCGCCCGTGCTGCCGACCTATCGGGTGGAAACGGATTCTGAGGGGCGGCGCATTCTGCGCCGCCGCCGCTTGACGGCCTTTTGACCGCAGACCGCCGCCTCAAATGCAGCAGCCGCACAGGAAGCGGATGCGGGTCAGCACCTTTTTGCCGCCGACCGTGCGGATGACGTGGGTGCGAATATTGTTCGACGACGCATCGTCGGCCGCGGCGGCGGCCACCAGCCCTTTCTTCTTCGCCGTCTTTGCGGCCGCCTTCGGCTTGCCGTCGAGCTCGATGCGACCGTTCCTGAGCAGCGTCTCGACGAAGGCGCCGACCTCGTCCTCCGTGCGATTGTGCTCTGGCAACGCGCCGAGCACCGCCGCACGGGCGCCGGAGCGGCCGATCAGAACCGGCTCCGCCGCGAAGGCGACCACGCCGCGAAGTCTGGTGTCGATATCGCCGAGCGGGACTTCGCGCCGATGCACCGCTTCCGCCACGCCCTCCCCGAGCATGGCGAGCGGGCGGATCGCGAATCTGGCGCCCTTCGCGCCGATCCGCTCGCGCAGATCCGAGAGCGTGCTCGGCGCGATCGTGGCGCTCGCCTTCAGGATCTTGGGTGGCGGCCCCGCCAACGCCGCCGTCGGCGCGGTCATGGCGGCGCTGCCGAGCATGATGTCGTGATCGGAGAACGCCTTGCCGATGATCTCGCGATTGGCGCCGTTGTTGATCTGGCCGTCGGCCTTGACCATGGCCCGGCCCACGGACTGAAAATATCGCGCCGTCTCCGGCGTCTGCCGCACCGCTTCGACCAACAGCCTGCCGCAGGTCTGCGCGGCGGTCAGCAGCGCCGCCTCGCTGCCGGCGCCGCTCGCCGCGAACACGCCGCGGAGCGTGTCATAGAATGCGCCGGTGAAGACGCGGCTGAAATTGTGGCTCTCGCGCGTGAGCAATTCGGGCGGATCTTCGAACTTGCCGGCCGGCAAGGTGCTGGGCAGCTGCCATTTGAACGTATTCAGCGCCCGCCGCGGCTTCGAGGGGTTGACGTTGCCGAACTGCTTGAGAATGGCGGCCGACAGATATTCGGAACTCGCCTCGACGAAATTCGGCTGGGACAGGTCGGGCGTGATCTGAAGCAGCTTGATCCGCGTCGCCTGGTCCGACAGCGCGGTCAGCAGGGCAACCACGTCGCCGAACGCTTCGTGAAACGCTCCGACCTCAGGTAGCGGGCTGTTGAACAGCTCCGGCCGCTGGGAATCGAGCAGGGCGTGGCCGACCTCATGGCTGACCGTGTCGGTGCTGGCCGCGGAGAAGGTGGTTGTGGTGCCGTCGTTGAAGTCGAAGAACCGAACACCTTGCGTGTCGTAATAGGCATTCAACCGCCGGGGGCCGACCGTTTCACCGTCATTGTAGGTCAGGCTGATGTCGATGCGAGGCCCTTGCGACCATCTGGCGAGGTTGCCGGCATAGGTCTCCCAGGCCTCCACAGCGGCGAGCGCCGCTTCCCGGCTCTGCCAGAACAGAAAGTCCCGCTGATTGACACCGAACGGGGCCTCGGCCGCGTGAGCCTCATAGTTGAAATTTGCACGCCCGGCCGGACGGTCGGGCCGCGCGTCCTGCTGCCGTTGCGGCATGTCGGTCACGGCATTGGGGTCGTTCGGGATGAAATTGATTGTCATGGAATCTACCCGCTGTTGAGGCGACTGGCCGCGCCTGCGGCCGAAAGCGCCGCCGAGATGCATGAAAATGGTCAGATCATCGCGCAATAAACACTACCTAAAGTAGCGCCATCGCCGTCCGACGCAACGACAAATTTGTCGCGTCGGGGCGATCATGGCTCCTGCTGCCAACCTGCTGTCAGCAGCCTGAGCACGGAAGGGCATTCGCCCTTTTCTGAAGCGCTGACTCGTCCCATATTCGGGGCATGGCGAAGAAACCTGCTCCCCCGAAATCCCCCAAATCCAAAGCCCCGAACTCGAAGGCACATCGGCCCGACGTGCAGCCGATCGGGCCGGCGCTGGCCGAACTTCTGAATCCCGCGATCAATCGCGGCGATGCCGGGCTGGGATCGGGCACCGGGCTGCAGCCGCCGCCGGACAATTCGCGCGACCGCCGCGCCGGGGGCGAGGCCGCCGCGCACCGGGCGCGCGCCTCGACACCGAGAGATTTTCCGCAGGATAATGCCAAGAATCTGACTAAGCCGATGCCGCTGCGGCCCAATCCGCAGCCGCCGGGGGCGCGTGCGTCGGAGAGCGGCGGCTTCGACGAGGCGCCGCAGGCCAATTACGGCACCGCGGCCACGATCCCGACGCTCGATCCGGAACTGGCGCGGCAGCTCGGGATGCCGACAGAGGAGGACGATGCGGAAGCGCTGGCGCGTCCGCCGCGCAACAAAATGGAGGCGCTCGGGGTCAAGGCGACCGCGGATGCGCTGGAATCGCTGATCCGCGAGGGCCGTCCGGAGTTCCGCAGGGACGACGGCTCCACCAAGGTGTGGACGCCGCACCGGCCGCCGCGCCCGGAAAAGTCCGAAGGCGGCGTGCGCTTCGAGCTTAAGTCCCACTATGAGCCGCGGGGCGATCAGCCGACCGCGATCAAGGAGCTGGTCGAGGGCATCGAGCGCAACGACCGTTCGCAGGTGCTGCTCGGCGTCACCGGCTCGGGCAAGACCTACACCATGGCGCAAGTGATCGAGAAGACGCAGCGTCCCGCCATTATCCTGGCGCCGAACAAGACGCTCGCCGCCCAGCTCTATGGCGAGTTCAAGAGCTTCTTCCCTGATAACGCGGTCGAGTATTTCGTCAGCTATTACGACTACTATCAGCCCGAGGCTTATGTCCCGCGCACGGACACCTACATAGAAAAGGACTCGTCGATCAACGAGCAGATCGACCGCATGCGCCACTCGGCGACGCGCGCCCTGCTCGAGCGCGACGACGTCATCATCGTCGCCTCGGTGTCCTGCATCTACGGTATCGGCTCGGTCGAGACCTACACCGCGATGACGTTCGCGCTGAAGAAGGGCGAGCGCATCGACCAGCGCCAGCTGATCGCCGACCTCGTCGCGCTCCAGTACAAGCGCACCCAGGCCGATTTCACCCGCGGCACGTTCCGTGTGCGCGGCGACGTCATCGACATCTTCCCCGCGCACTATGAAGACCGCGCCTGGCGCGTGAATCTGTTCGGCGACACCATCGAGACCATCGAGGAATTCGATCCGCTCACCGGCCACAAGCAGGACGAGCTCGAATTCATCAAGATGTATGCGAACTCGCACTATGTGACGCCGCGCCCGACGCTGGTGCAGGCGATCAAGTCGATCAAATCGGAGCTGAAGCAGCGGCTCGACCAGCTACACGACCAGGGCCGTCTGCTGGAAGCGCAGCGGCTGGAGCAGCGCACCACCTTCGATCTCGAGATGATGGAGGCGACCGGAAGCTGCGCCGGCATCGAGAACTATTCGCGCTATCTCACCGGGCGCCTGCCCGGCGAGCCGCCGCCGACGCTGTTCGAATACGTCCCCGACAACGCGCTGGTGTTCGCCGACGAAAGCCACGTCACCGTGCCGCAGATCGGCGGCATGTTCCGCGGCGACTTCCGCCGCAAGGCGACGCTCGCCGAATACGGCTTCCGCCTGCCCTCCTGCATGGACAACCGCCCGCTCCGCTTCGAGGAGTGGGACATGATGCGGCCGCAGACGGTCGCGGTGTCGGCGACGCCGAGCGGCTGGGAGCTGAACGAAAGCGGCGGCGTGTTCGTCGAACAGGTCATTCGCCCGACCGGACTTATTGATCCTCCCGTTAATATCCGCCCCGCCCGCACCCAGGTCGACGATCTCGTCGGCGAGGTCCGCGCCACCGCCCAGGCAGGCTATCGCTCGCTGATCACGGTGCTGACAAAGCGCATGGCGGAGGATCTCACCGAATATCTGCATGAGCAGGGTATTCGCGTTCGCTACATGCACTCCGATATCGACACCATCGAGCGTATCGAGATCATCAGGGATCTTCGCTTGGGCGCCTTCGACGCGCTGGTCGGCATCAACCTGCTCCGCGAGGGTCTCGACATTCCCGAATGCGCACTGGTCGCGATTCTGGACGCCGACAAGGAAGGCTTTTTGCGCAGTGAAACGTCCTTGATTCAGACCATCGGCCGCGCCGCGCGCAACGTCGACGGCAAGGTGATCCTCTATGCCGACCAGATGACGGGCTCGATGGAGCGCGCCATCGCCGAGACCAACCGGCGCCGCGAAAAGCAGGTCGAGTACAACACCGCCAATGGCATCACGCCGGAGAGCGTGAAGAAGCAGATCGGCGACATCCTCAACTCCGTCTACGAGCGCGACCACGTGTTGGTCGAGGTCGGCGGCCACGACATGACCGACGACGTCATCTCGATCGGCCACAATTTTGAAGCCGTGCTCGCCGATCTCGAAACCCGCATGCGCGAGGCCGCCGCCGATTTGAACTTCGAGGAAGCCGCCCGCCTCCGCGACGAAGTCAAACGCCTGCGCGCCACCGAGCTCGCAGTGGTCGACGACCCCACCGTCAAGCAGCGCACCGTGCAGGGCAAGGCCGGCGCCTATGCCGGCACCAAGAAGTACGGCGACGCCGCCAACCTCCCCGTCAGCGCGATGAAGAAAAAGACCGTGAGCTCCGCACTGAAAGCCAGCGGCGGCGGCAGCGGCTCGAAGGTGCACAAGCCGCATCTCGACGAGATGCACGGGCCGGAGTCGTTGCCCTATCGCGAGAACCCGAGCCTGCCGGCAAAGCCGTTCGGCAGCACGAGCCGGATCATCCAGCCGACGGACTCGAGGCAGTCCGGGCCGGAGTTCGGACCTGCGCCGAAGTCGACGGGTGGACAGCCGGGACGGCGGGGTGGGTGGAAGAAGAGGTAGGCGGCGGAGTATCGTCCGCGCTTGTCGTGGTTATGGATTCCGGGCTCGCGCTTCGCGCGCCCCGGAATGACGAGGGAGCATGTGGTGCCGTTCGCGCCTACAACTTCCCCTGCCCGTTTACCTGACCCTGCTGTTGCTGCTGCTTTTCCTGCTCCTTGGCGTGATGCCTGCCGTAGAGGCAGCCGGCGGCGGCGCCCAGGACGCCGTGATGGCCGGCATAGTGGCCGGCGACGCCGCCGACGACGGCGCCCTTGATGCAGCCCTTGGCGTTGGCGGCGGAGGTCGCGCCCAGCATCAGAAGTGCTGCGGCGACGGTGAGAAGCGGGGATTTCATGATCGATGTCTCCGGATCGGTTTCGGTGTCTCAACGAGCACCGACGGGCGCGGGTTCCCGTGTGCCGTGCGTGGCGGACGCGCCCACCGGCATGCACGCGGCGTCATGCGGGACGCGAAAGCCCGCTCGAATTCTTGCAGGCGGCCATCAACACAAGCTTTAATTGCATTTCATGAACCGGGCTTTGCATCGGCGCGTCATATGATCCGGACACCATTGTTTTTGCGGATTGCTGGACCCGCAGAGCGCGCATTGGCGTTTGCAATCGACACCCCACGAGGGCGGGAGCGGCATGACGGTTGGATCGCTGAACAGGCAACGCGTGCTGCATCTGCTGGACAGCTTTGCGCGCGGCGATATCGAGGCCGCGCTGTCGTGCTGCACCGACGACGTCGACTTTCTTACCCACGCGCCGATCGACGTACTGCCGCACATGGTGCCGCGCCACGGCAAGCAGCAGCTGCGCGATCTGTGGCAGACCGTCTGGTCGCGCTATTCCGAAATCCGCTACAGGGCGCCGCACATCCTCGCCGAGGGCGACGAGGTCGCGACCTACATGCACACCTACTTCAAGAAGCGCAGCAACGATCGCGTCGTGCAGTTCGACATGGCGGTGTTCTACAGCTTCCGGGGCGGACTGGTGGCGCAGATCCGCGAGATCATCGATTCCTACGATCTGGTGCAGCAGGTGCTGGAGCGGGAGATCGGGCCGCTGATCGTGGGCGCGCGGGCGGACGGGGGATGATCCTTCGCGCTCGCCCCGTTCTGACGGGCAGAGGTGGAGCAGAGACCGGGAGATTACGGGGTTCTGTTGTAAATCTCACAAACCCGCATCAATTGTGCATTGCGAAAACGTGAATTGCGTTTTGGCCGAAATCGCCTATTTTATTTGTATACGAATGAATTGAGCGGCCCCCGCACCTTTTCTGTGCATGGGGTTGCTTTCCGTTTTTTCTGCAAGCCAGCTTCAGGACGCCCCCAAATGACAGAGCACAGCCTCTGGCGTTTCTCGCGCGCGTTGCATCGCGCGGTGAACGACCGGGATTTCAGGGACATCGAGGCCCTGATCGACGAGGACGTCGAGTGGGCGATCTACGGCCCGATCGACATGTTTCCGTTCCTCGGCGCGCGCCAGGGCCGGGACGCCGTGCTCGACGTCATCCGCCAGCTCGCCGACAATTTCCACGTCCGCCGCTTCGACCGCGAGAGCATCATGCTCGGCGTGGATTCCGCCGCCTCGATGCTGCGCTATTCGCTGACCGCGCTGGATTCCGACAAGCCGATCAGCTTGCGGGTGGCGCAGTTCGCCCAGTTCAGGGCGGGCAAGCTGATCAGCATGCGCGTGCTGGTCGACACCTTCGATCTGGTTGAACAGGCACTCGGCCGCGCCATTCATCTGCCGAAGATGACCCGCGTCGGCTGAGGGGGACGCCAACGGGCCCCGCTTGCCGGGACCGATGATTGATGCTCGCCCGACCCGCGTCCTGGCCTCCAGCCCCGCCGGATGCCGTCGTGGCGAAGCTCGTCATCGGGCGCGCCTTTCGCGCGGCCCGTTGGTTCGCCATTCCAGTGGTTTGAGCATGATCTCCGCGCAAACGCGTTCCGCGTTTGTCGCGAGGGAAAACCGCTGCACACTTTGCGCTGGCGCGGCCCTTCGGGTCCGGATCATGCTCTGGCCGAGGCGAGCCGCCACAATTTCGCAACGATAGATCACCATGTGTTGAGCGGACGGAATGGCGCATGGTCATCACCGAAGGCCGCATTATAGTGGCGGCAGGCATGCGCTGGGCTCGCGGGCAGGACGATGGAATTCTCGACAGGTTTTGGCTGGACCAGGCTGCCGGTGCTGGCGGCCGCATTCATTTTGGGCTCGGTTCTGACGGTCTCGGCGCAGATCATCCCGCCCTTCTCGGCGGCTGCGCCTGACGACGAGGCCGAGACCGAAGCCACGGAGACCGCCGCAGCTCCCGACGTCAACGACCCCGACATTTTAAAGGGCATCGACGTCGACAAGCTCGACTGGAGTCAACTCGCGGTCGACGCCGGTACCGGCAACGACGTCATGGCCGCCAAGAAGCGCGCCCAGGCCGCGGCCAAGGACGGCCTGAACTGGTCGTCGAACGCGAACGCCAACGGCTCCTCCGCGGTGACGGTGAAGCAGTCGGTCTCCTCGTTCTGGGACGCCCGCATCGGCGCCGACATGACGGTGACGAGCGAGCCGCGGACGATGTCCGAGCTGCTGGCGCAGAAAGCCACCAATGGCGGCAGCCTGCCGCAATCCTCCGGCAGCGCCTGGGCGGCCGCGACCGCGCCGGGCGCCGGCTCGATCTGGGACAAGACCGCGGTGGAAGCCCGCGTCGATCCCGGCGCCGAGCAGAGCAAGATCGGGGCGTCGCTGATCAAGTCGGTGCCGCTGTCGAGCGACACGTCGCTGACGCTCCAGAACGGCTACAGCGTCAACCAGCAGGGCACCACCGCGGTGCCCGGCATCGGCGGCCACATCACGCGCAATTACGAGACCGAGCAGAGCGCCAAGGTCACCCTCACCGACACCGGCACCAGCATCACCGCCGGCCAGTCGCTGTCGACCACCGACGACAAATGGCTGCGCAAGGTCGGCGCCGAGCAAAAGCTGTTCGACAACGTCACCGTCTCCGGCTCGGTCGGCGAGACCTCGCAGGGCGCGATCAACAAGAGCCTGACGGCGGGCTTCAAGAAGAGCTGGTAGCAGTCCTGCGCCCCCCTCTGCCATCATCCCGGGATAGGTTCGTTTTCCCAGCAGTTCAGACTCTCGTAACCATACGCCACGGCAAAGCCCCCGAATCGTCCGCCCTTGCCGTATCTCGGCCAAGTTGCGGTCAAAATCCGACGCCCTAGTCGGATGACCGAACTCGTCGTGCGGGGGACACTCGCGCTGCGCTCAACGCGAACAGGGGAATAACGATGAACGCCATGCGTCCGGAAAAGACCGAACCCACCGAGACCGAGACGGTCGACACCAACCTCGCCGCAGTGACGGAAGTCGAAGCCGGCATCCGCGACTTCGTCCGCAACGACATCGCCTATCTGCGCCGGCCGGCATCGGGAACCACCGACACGCCGCCGCTCGATCCGAGCGCGGAAGCCACCGTCACCAACGTCAACTCGCTGATCCAGCGCGTCGCCGGCACCTCGCTCGCCGAGATCGAGAACCTGATCTCCGAGCTCGAGAGCCTGCGCGACCTGCTCCATGCCGAGGGCCAGCGCGTCCAGCGCGAGATCTCCGGCTACGCCCAGCTCAGCCAGGCCGCGATGAAGTCGACCCGCATGATCGCCGACAACGTCGCGCAGTGGAAGCGCGCCGCCGACGGCCTGCGCAACAGCTGATCACTCACGTCAAGCATCACCGGCCGCCGCGTTCCGCAAAGGACGCGGCGGTTTTGATTCGCGGGGAGTTGGGTGCGCACAAGCTCCCCACGATAGGTGTCATCGCCCGACTTGCCGCCTTCGCTAAGGCTTCGGCGGCCGAGTGAGTTCTTGGCCCGGCGAAGCCCTTGGCGGAGACGGGATCGGGCGATCCAGTATTCCAGAGACAATGAGGCAAGAGCCGGGACGCCGCGGCGTACTGGATGCCCCGGTCAAGTGTTTAGCCCGGACAGATCACTGACGGGTGTTCGGAGACATAGCTGACACATCAACATTGGCTGGATTGGTCCGATTCGGGAGGCCGTCCATGCCTTGGAGCGAGGTGTCAGTGATGGATCAGCGCCACGAGTTTGTGCGGCTGGCTTTGCAGGAGGGCGCCAACCGGCGCGAACTGTGCCGTCGGTTCAACATCAGTCCTGACGTCGGCTACAAGTGGCTGGCGCGCTGGCAGGCCGGCGATCGGGAGCTGGCCGACTGTTCCCGGCGCCCGCATGCGATGCCCAAGCGGAGTGAGGCTGCGGTCGAGGCAGAAGTCCTGGCTGTACGCGACAAGCATCCGGCTTGGGGAGCACGGAAGATTGCCCATTGCCTGAAGCGGGGCGGGCAGACGGTGCCTGTGCCATCAACGGTGCACCAGATCCTGTGTCGGAACGACCGGATCAAACCGAGTGAGAATGCGCCGCCCAATCCGGGCCACCGGTTCGAGAAGGAAGCTCCCAACCTGCTGTGGCAGATGGACTTCAAGGGTCACCTGCCGCTCGCCAATGGGACGCGGTGCCATCCGCTAACGATCGTCGACGATCACTCGCGCTACGTGCTGTGCCTGAAGGCATGTGCCGACGAGCAGCGCCTCACCGTGCAGAATCACCTGTCGACGACGTTCCGCTGCTATGGCCTGCCGGAGGCCTTCTACACCGACAATGGCTCACCCTGGGGCGATACGTCCGGCATTCGTTGGACCGGACTGAAGGTGTGGCTGCTCAAGCTTGGCGTCAGGGTGGTGCACGCAAGGCCATGCCACCCACAGGCCCGCGGCAAGAACGAACGCTTCCATCGCACCCTGAAGGCCGAGGTGTTTGCAATGCGCCGCTTCCGAACTCTCCCGGAAGTCCAGCGCGCCTTCGACGCCTGGCGGCCGGTCTACAATCTGGAGCGGCCTCACCAAGGCCTCGATATGCAGGTCCCTGCCGATCGCTTCCGGCCAAGTGCTCGCCCCATGCCGGCCCGCGTTCCGAACGTCGAATACGACAGCGGCGAGATCGTGCGCAGGGTCTCATCGACAAGACCCTACATCTCCTTCAAGGGACACTTCTGGAAAGTTCCCCAGGCCTTCGCCCGCGAACGCCTTGCCATCCGGCCGCTGGATCGTGACGGCCACTACGGAATCTTCTTCGCCAGCTGGCAGGTCGCATCGATCGACTTGACCAATGGCCAACCTGTCAGTGATGTGTCCGAACAGGTGTCAGCCATGTCTCCGGGCTAAACATCAAGCCGGGGCATGACAGCGGAGGGTGTGGCTGCGAAAGATTGAGGCAGTGGACATGCGTTCACGCAGTCAATGCAGCCGACCCGGTTCGCTTTGAACCCTCCGCGCCCCAGCGCCGACCAATGCCAAGCGCCCGCAGCCTTGCGGCCGGGCCTGGGGACATTTCAGATGGAAAGCATTCGGCCCGACAACACGGACCCTATCCCGCTGCGGCCCGCGCCGAACCAGTTCGGCACGATCATGCTGCGCTTCGTCGGATTGCTGGCGGTGGCGATCGCGGTGCTGGCGTTCGTCTATAGCCGCTGACGGCGGAGGCCGGACGTCCGGCCCCGAAGAGTTAACGAGCCCTTAACGGCTCGCGTCGACCGTCGAGGCTTCCAGGGTGTAGCCGCCATCGGCATAGCCCTTCACCACCATGCCGGCGACCAGCATCACTGCCAGCGTCGCGGTCGCAAAGATAAATCCCACCAGCTTGAGTGCGCCGCGGTCTGCCATGGTCCTCGTCCCCTGTTCTCTGCCCAATTCGTTTCAATTAGACAGCGACAGGTTCATAATTGGTTAGCAACTCGATGGTTCCGCCAACTGCTTCGCGGGTCATCATGTTGAGCAGGCTTATGGCAGCCGCCCGGAATCGCGTCCATAGCGCGCGGGCAACACTCGCGCATACATTTGGACCGTTCATCCTGGAACAGGTCTAACCGCCCTTCCGCATCGGCACGAAGGCGCTGGCGGTGATGGAATAGACCTCCTCGCCGCGCTGGTTGGTGCCGGTGGTGCGGGCCGTCAGAATGCCCCAGCCGGGGCGCGAGGCGGAGCTGCGCTTGTCGATGACTTCGTTGACGTAGGCGACGGTGTCGCCGGCGAGCACCGGCCTGATCCAGCGCAGGTCGCGAAAGCCCGGCGACGGCCCCCACACCGCGACCTCCTCGCCGCGCGAAGCGGCCTCACGCGCCAGACGCTGGCCATCCGCGACAAGCAGGCTCATGCAGGCCGAGCCGACATGCCAGCCCGAGGCCGCAAGGCCGCCGAACAGCGAGTTCTTGCCTTCCTCCTCGTCGAGATGGAAGCGCTGTGGATCGAACTTTGCGGCGAAAATCTTGATGGACTCCGCGGTGAACGTATAGGCGCCGATCTCGCGGCGGTGGCCGATCTCGATCTCCTCGAAGAAGGGCATCAGACTGCTCTCTCGCGCCGCTTGATCAGGATCGGCGAGGTCATCTCGCACAGCGCCTCGTCCTTGGCGTTGCGCACCGTGCATTTGAACTTGACGATGCCGAGCTCCGGCCGGCTCTTCGAGGCGCGCGCCTCCAGCACGTCGACGTCGAGCATGAGATCGTCGCCGGGCCGCAAGGGTGACAGCCAGCGCACCTCGTCGACGCCGGGCGAGCCGAGCGAAGCGGCGCGTGTGATGAAGCCATCGGCCATCATCCGCATCATCAGCGAGCAGAGGTGCCAGCCCGAGCCGGACAGGCCGCGCAGCATGCTGTTGGCCGCGGCCTCCTCATCGAGGTGCATCGGCTGCGGATCGAACTCGGCGGCGAAAGCCAAGATCTCGTCGCGGGTGACATGGCGCGGGCCGAATGTTCCGAACCGGCCGGGCGGGAAATCTTCGAAGGTCAGGGTCATCTCGGGAATGCTTTGAGGGAATGACAGATTGTGGCCGCACTTTGCGGCAATCTCAACCCGCCGGCCCGCATGGCTCGTGCTACATATGGGGTGTCGGCGTTGGTCTTGAGTCGGATCAACCGGCAGGCCGAGGCCCGATTTGCCCTGGGGAGAGCAATGTTTTCATTCAGCGACCTGTTTCAATGGGACCGATTCATAACCCCTACGATCATCAAGACCTTCTACTGGCTGGTGATCGCACTGATCTGCCTGTTCGGCCTTTCCGGAATCTTCTCCGGTCTCGCGACGATGGCGATCAGCCCGTTCGGCGGCTTCCTGGTGCTGCTGTCATCGATCGCGAGCATCGTTGTCGGCATCGTGTTCTCGCGCATCGCCGCGGAGCTGATCCTGATCGTCTTCCGCATCAACGAGCATCTCGGCGCGATCCGCGACCAGGGCGGCGGGGCGCGGTGAGGCGGCTGCAGGTGCCGTAGGGTGGGCAAAGGCGCAAAGCGCCGTGCCCACCATCCTTTCGCGATTTGAGAGAGACGTGGTGGGCACGCTTCCGCCTTCGCTCTTCGAGCTACGGCGGACAAGTCGCTTTGCCCACCCTACAGCACCGCTCTTTCGCGTCTTACGTATTGAACCTGAAATGCATCACGTCGCCGTCGGCGACGACGTATTCCTTGCCTTCGAGACGCAGCTTGCCGGCATCGCGGGCGCCGGCTTCGCCGTTCAGCGCGACATAGTCCTCATACGCCATCGTCTCGGCGCGGATAAAACCCTTCTCGAAGTCGGTGTGGATCACGCCGGCCGCGCCCGGGGCCTTGGTGCCGCGATAGATGGTCCAGGCGCGCGCTTCCTTCGGGCCCACCGTGAAATAGGTGATGAGGTCGAGCAGGGTGTAGCCGGCGCGGATCAGGCGATCGAGGCCGGCCTCTTCGAGACCCAGCGTCTCCAGGAAGTCGGCGCGTTCCTCGCGTGAAATGGTGGCGATCTCGGATTCGATCTTGGCGGAGATGACGACGGCAACGGCGCCTTCCTTGGCCGCCTGCTCCTCCACCGCCTTGGAGAACGAATTACCCGTGGCGGCCGAGCCTTCCTCGACGTTGCAGACGTAGAGCACCGGCTTCGACGACAGCAGGCCGAGCATCCCGAAGGCGCGCTCCTCCTCCGCCTTGCGCTCGACGAGGCGGGCGGGCTTGCCCTCGCGCAGCAGCACCAGCGTGCGGTTGACGAGGTCGAGCTGCTCCTTGGCGTCCTTGTCGTTGCCCTTGGCTTTCTTCGTGAGGTTGTCGACGCGCTTCTCGAGGCTGTCGAGGTCGGCGAGCATCAGCTCGGTCTCGATGGTCTCGATGTCGGCGAGCGGGGCGATCTTGCCCTCGACATGCGTGATGTCGGAATCCTCGAAGCAGCGCACGACATGCGCGATGGCGTCGACCTCGCGGATGTTGGCGAGGAACTGGTTGCCGAGGCCTTCACCCTTGGAGGCGCCGCGCACGAGGCCGGCGATGTCGACGAAGGTCAGCCGGGTCGGGATGATCTGCGCCGATTTGGCGATGGCCGAGAGCTTGTCGAGCCGCGGATCGGGCACGGCGACTTCGCCGACATTCGGCTCGATGGTGCAGAACGGATAGTTCGCGGCCTGCGCCGCGGCCGTCTCGGTCAGCGCATTGAACAAGGTCGACTTGCCGACATTCGGCAACCCGACGATCCCGCATTTAAATCCCATGGTCGTCCTCTATCCGTATTCGTCATGGCCGGGCCTGACGGAGAAAACGGTGCCCTATTCCTTGCCGTTCTCGTCCTTGGTCAAAAAGCCCTTCGCCTGCATGGCGAGATGCACCCTGTTGGCGAAGGTCGCGTCCGTGCCTTTGGCAACCAGTGCCGCGTGCTCGGCCACCGCCTCGCACAGCGTCGCCACCCAGTCGTTGTCGGCCTTGGCGAAGTCCGACAGCACGTGGCCGTGCACCAGTTCCTTGACGCCGGGATGACCGATGCCGAGCCGGACCCGGCGATACTCGTTGCCGATGTGCGCGGAGATCGAGCGCAGGCCGTTATGGCCGGCGATGCCGCCGCCGATCTTCACCCGCACCTTGCCCGGCGGCAGTTCGAGCTCGTCATGGAACACGGTGACGTCGCCGGGCGCGATCTTGAAGAAGCTTGCCGCCTCCTGAACGCTGCGGCCGGAGTCATTCATGTAGGTTGTCGGCTTGAGCAGGATGATGCGCTCAGTACCGAGCGCACCTTCCGAGGTCTCGCCCTGAAACCTGCGGCGCCATGGTGCAAAGCCATGCCGCCGCGCGATCTCGTCGACGGCCATGAAGCCGATATTGTGCCGGTTACGTGCGTATTTCGCGCCGGGATTGCCGAGCCCAACAAAGAGTCGCATGACGCGGCGCGCCCCTCGCTCGGCGCGCGATCAAGGACCGCGCGCCCAGCTCTTTGAGAGATTACTTCTTCTTGTCGCCGCCGGCGGGAGCCTTGGCAGCCGCAGCCGGAGCAGCAGCACCCGCAGCCGGAGCCGCAGCGCCAGCCGCCGGAGCAGCCGCAGCAGCGCCCGGAGCTGCAGCCGCAGCCGCGGCCTTCTGCTCTTCGGCGTAGCCGGACGGCGGCACGATGGTGACGAGGGTCGCGTCCTCGCGGGTCAGCGCCTTCACGCCGGCCGGCAGCTTGATGTCCGACAGATGCAGCGAGTGACCGATTTCGAGTGAGCCGACATCAGCCTCGATGAATTGCGGGATGCTCTCGACGCCGCATTCGAGCTCGATCGAATGCGCGACGATGTTGACGGCGCCGCCGCGCTTCACGCCGGGCGAACCTTCCGCTTTCACCACATGCAAGGGAACGCTGATGCGGATGGTGGCACCTTCGCCGAGACGCATGAAGTCGACATGGATCGGGAAATCCTTGACCGGATCAAGGTGATAGTCACGCGGGATCACGCGGTGCTTCTTGCCCTCGAGGTCGATGTCGACCAGGGTGGTGAGGAACCGGCCGGCGAGGATGCGCTGGCGCAGTTCACGATCGTCAACCGAGATCGGGAGCGGGGGTTGCTTGTTGCCATAGATCACTCCGGGCACTTTCCCGGCGCGACGCTCAGCCCGGGCGGCCCCCTTGCCGCTCTTCGGACGTGCGGTCGCCTTCAATTCCTTGACGGTCGTCGCCATAGTCTAAGTCCTTGTTTTTGCAAAAGTTAATGGGCCGCAGCGCGGCCCATGGTGCAGTTCGCAGCAAGCCTCCAGGGGTGCGGGGGCCGCGAACTTGGCGGGCTTTTACCCGGAAGATGCGGAAATGACAAGGAGAATGGCCCGCCCGGCGGGGTCCCCACCCTCCCCTGGAGGGGAGGGTAAGCGAGAACGGCGGCCTTATGTCGGCGTTCCGCCGAACTTGGCCTCCAGCGCCACGATGCGCGCCTTCAGGGCCTCGTTCTCCTCGCGGGCGAGGCGGGCCATGTCCTTGACCGCCTCGAACTCCTCGCGCTTGACGAGGTCCATGTCGCGCAGGAATTTCTCGGCCTGGGTGCGCATCACGGTGTCGAACTCGCGCTTGACGCCCTGGGCGGCACCGGCGGCGTCGTTCATCAGGCGGCCGATCTCGTCGAAAAACCGGTTGTTGGTCTGGGTCATGTCGGTCTCCTGGCGGCCTCAGATAAACTTTGCGCGAACGCGCGAAAAGACAATGGCAATCCGGGCGAAACGGTTCAAGGGCCGATCGGCGGTATCCTTGTCATGCCCCGGTTTCCTTGCAATCGTATTCAACGTCCCTGCATAACAAGAATCAGAAGGCGCACGAGATGATCGATCAGCAGATCGCGATTCCCACCAAGGACGGCCACACCGCAACCTTCATCACCCATCCCGAACGCGGCGGGCCGTTTCCGATCATCCTGTTCTACATGGATGCGCCGGCGATCCGCGAGGAGCTGCGCGACATGGCGCGCCGGCTCGCCACCTCGGGCTATTACGTGATGCTGCCGAACCTCTACTACCGCTCCGGCGTGATGGAGCTCGGCGCGCTGCCGGCCGATCCGAATGCACCCGAGCGCAAGCGCATGTTCCAGCTCATGGCCTCGCTCAACATTCCCATGATCATGGAGGACACCAGGGCCCTGCTCACCTATGCCGAGGGCCAGGCGGCTGCCAATACGAAAATCGTCGGCACCGTCGGCTATTGCATGAGCGGCCGTTACGCCGTCAACGCGGCCACGCACTTTGCCGACCGCGTCAAGGCCGCCGCCTCGATCTACGGAACGCATCTGGCGACCGACGAAGACAACAGCCCGCATCTCGCCTCAGGCAAGACCAAGGCCGAGCTCTATTTCGCCTGCGCCGAGACCGACATCTACGCGCCCGCCGAGGTCATCGAGAAGGTCAAGCAGGGCATGAGCGGTGCCAAGGCCGAGGTCGAGATCTATCCCGGCACGCATCACGGCTTCGCCTTCCCCAAGCGTCCGGTCTACGACCGCGACGCTGCCGAGCGGCATTGGGAGCGTCTGCTGGCGCTCTATCGCCGCAATCTCGTTTAAGTCTTGAAGGCCTGATGCCCTTTCTGCTCATCGACTTTCCCGCCTTCAAGCCGATCGCCATCGAGATCGGTCCGTTCGCGATCCGCTGGTATGCGCTGGCCTATATCAGCGGCATCGTGTTCGGCTGGCTCTATGCGCGCTCGCTGCTGAAGAAAGAGCGCCTGTGGAGCGGCCCCGCGCCGATGTCGCTGGTGCAGATCGACGACTTCATCCTGTGGGTCACGCTCGGCATCATCCTCGGCGGCCGCACCGGCTACGTGCTGTTCTACAATCTGCCCTTCTTCATCGATCACCCCGCCGCGATCTTCAAATTGTGGGAGGGCGGCATGTCCTTCCATGGCGGCTTCCTCGGCTGCGTCGTCGCGGTGATGTGGTTTGCCTATCGCAACCGCATCTCGATCCTGTCGCTGGGCGACATCACCACGGCAGTCGCCCCGGTCGGGCTGCTGCTCGGGCGCATCGCCAATTTCATCAATGGCGAATTGTGGGGCCGCGCCGCCGACCCCAGCCTGCCCTGGGCGATGATCTTCCCCAACGATCCGACGCAGCTGCCGCGCCATCCGAGCCAGCTCTATGAGGCCGGCATGGAGGGCATCCTGCTGTTCACCGTGCTCGCGATCATGATCCGTTTCGGCGCCCTGAAGCGGCCCGGCATGATCCTCGGCGCCTTCATCCTGATCTATGGCCTGACCCGCATCGCCGGCGAGCATTTCCGCGAGCCGGACGTCCAGCTCGGCTTCCTCTGGGGCGGATTAACCATGGGCATGCTGTTGTCGATCCCGATGCTTATTGTAGGCCTCATACTTATTGTATTGGCTATCAGGCGCGGCGCGCCGAAGCCCGCCGGGGCTATCAGTTAATTCCTTTCGAGAAGACAGACCGTGACCGAACAGCCGCTACTCAACGAGATCAGGGCGCTGATCAAATCCTCAGGGCCCATGCCGGTCTGGCGGTACATGGAACTGTGCCTGATGCATCCGCGCTATGGCTATTACGTCTCGCGCGATCCGCTCGGGCGCGAAGGCGACTTCACCACCGCGCCCGAGGTCAGCCAGATGTTCGGCGAGCTCCTGGGGCTGTGGACCGCCTCGGTGTGGAAGCAGATGGGCTCGCCGCAATTCCTGCGGCTGATCGAGCTCGGCCCCGGCCGCGGCACCATGATGGCGGATGCGCTGCGCGCACTGCGCGTGCTGCCGCCGCTCTACCAGGCGCTTCACGTCCACATGGTCGAGGTCAATCCGGTGCTGCGCGAGCGGCAGAGTGCGACGCTGGCGGGCGTGCGCAACATCGCCTGGCACGACAGCATCGACGACGTGCCCGAAGGGCCGAGCATCATCCTCGCCAACGAATATTTCGACGTGCTGCCGATCCGCCAGATGGTGAAGCGCGAGAACGGCTGGCACGAGCGCGTGATCGAGATCGATCCCAACGGCAAGCTTCAATTCGGCGCGGCCGCCGACCCGACGCCGCGCTTCGACGTGCTGCTGCCGCCTCTGGTGCGCGCCGCTCCCGTTGGCGCCGTGTTCGAATGGCGCCCCGACGGCGAGATCATGAAGCTCGCCACGCGCGTGCGCGACCAGGACGGCGCGGCGCTGATCATCGATTACGGCCATCTGCGCAGCGATGCCGGCGACACGTTCCAGGCGATCGCGCGCCACACCTTCACCGATCCCCTGAAGGCGCCGGGCCAGGCCGACGTCACAGCCCATGTCGACTTCCAGGCCCTGGCGCGCGCGGCCGAGGATGTCGGCGCCCGTGTGCACGGCCCGGTGACGCAGGGCGATTTCCTCAAGCGCGTCGGCATCGATACCCGCGCAGCTGCCCTGATGCAGAAGGCGACGCCTGAAGTCGCCACCGACATTTCGGTGGCGCTCAAGCGCCTGACCGATACCGGGCGCAGCGGCATGGGCTCGATGTTCAAGGTGCTCGGCATCTCCGAGCCGCGGCTGACCGGCATCGCCGGCCTCAGCGATCTCGAACGGGCCGGAGGCGCTTCATGACGCTTGCTTCGTCGCTGCTGTCGGCCGTGCCCGGCCTGCGCCATGCCTTCTTCACCCGCGAGGGCGGTGTCTCAGGCGGGATTTATTCGGCGCTCAATGGCGGGCTCGGCTCCAACGACGATCCGGCGCATGTCGCGGAGAACCGCCGCCGCATGGCCGAGCATGTCGGCGTCGCCCCGGAGCGCTTCATCAGCCTGCACCAGATCCATTCGCCCGATGTCCTCATTGCCGAAGCGCCGTGGCCGAGCGGACCGCGGCCGAAGGGCGATGCGCTGGTCACGAAAACACCCGGCATCGCGCTCGGCGTCTCCACCGCCGATTGCGGGCCGGTGCTGTTCGTCGATCCCAACGCGCGCGTGATCGGCGGCGCCCATGCCGGCTGGAAAGGCGCGCTGACCGGCGTGCTGGAACAGACGATCTCGGCGATGGAGAAGCTCGGCGCCACGCGCAGCGGCATCATCGCCGCGATCGGCCCCTTGATCCGACAGGACAGCTACGAGGTCGGCAACGAGTTCGTGGCCCGCTTCATCGAGGCGGACGCGGACAACGCCATGTTCTTCATCCCGTCGGTGCGCGCCGGACACGCGATGTTCGACCTCGCCGGCTTCATCCGGAAGCGGCTCGAAGCCGCCGGCATCCTGATGATCGACGATCTTGGCCTGGACACCTATGCCGACGAGCGCTTCTTCAGCTATCGCCGCTCGGTACATCGCAAGGAGCCGGATTACGGCCGCCACATCCACGCGATCGCGCTGGAGAATTAAGAACGAATTCGGCCTAGTTCTTGCCGCAACCCATTAGGTTAGTCGCTGCATCTTTCGAACAATGGCGTTTCATTCTTTCCGCGAAGCCATTTAGTCGGCAAATCAACGTACATTTGAGCTGGTGGAGGCGGCGGCGGCGGTCGGACCTCGAAACCTTCATCGACTTCGATCTTCTTCCAATCGTCGCGATGCGCGGAGAAAGTCCGATATTTGTCGCCGACCTTGAGCAGAACGATCTCCCAAACCTCGCCCGGCTGACGCCACCAGATCAGTGTCGTGCTGGGTGGAGGGTCCTGAACCGACACGATCTTGATCTTGTCGTCGGCAATACGCGTCGCCGAATAGATCGCGCTGATGAATGTCCTTACTTGCCCAGGTGTGAACGTCCCGATCACATTCCTTGTCGTCGGCGCTCCGGAGGACGACGCGATGTACGTCAATCGCGCGCCACAGCGGTTGTTCTCACAGGCCTGATACGGATCCCGTTTGCAATCAACCGACCAGGTACCGGTCAGTCCGAAAGCCCGGATTGCCTCGGCCGCACTTTCTGCCGCCGCGGCCCGCCCCACGATGAGGCAGGCAACGATTACCCCCAAAGTCGCTCCCCTCATCGACAATTCCTCGGCCGGATCGGCCCAATGATGTGTCCTTCCTGCCCTAGACCTTAATCGATTTTAACGATATCGCTGCCCCCCATAATGAGGGACGCGTCATTCATCCTGGGCCGCGCGGGTTCGCGTGTGCTGGCGGTCATGCTGCTGGCAGCGGCGGTCGCGCTTGGCGGCTGCGCCGGCGGCGGCGGTGCCGCCAACTCCTATGCGATGGCGCCGAGTACCGGCTCAGGGGCGACCGTGGCCTTCGAATCGATCGACGGGCCGCCCCCGCAGGTGTTCGACCGCATGGTCGGCGTGCTCGACAGCGAATCCAAGCTGCGCAGCCTGTCCGTCGTCTCCCGCGAGGGGACGGCTGCCTATCGCGTGCGCAGTTACCTCTCCGCCCAAATCGTGCGCGGCAAGACCGTGATCGCCTGGGTCTGGGACGTCTACGACGCCAACCAGCAGCGGGCATTGCGCCTCTCTGGCGAGGAATTGACCGCCGCCAAGGGCGGCCGCGATCCCTGGGGCGCCGCCGACGACCTCGTGCTGCGGAAGATCGCCCAGGCCGGATTCAGCGGACTTTCCAACATGATCAACGGAACGCCGGACGCGCCGAGCACTGTTCCCGGCTTGCGGGGACCGGCGGTGGCCAGCGTGATCCCGGAGGCTCCGGCGGCCGAGATGCCGGCCTCGGCGCTGGGCTATGCCGAGCGATAACCCCCGCGAAACCACGGCCCCAAGTTGCGGCCAAACCGTTGGCCCGACTCAGGATTTCGGAGGGAAAACGTAGCATGCCGGGTTGCCATTGCAGGCCCCGGCCTGATATTTCCTCGCCCGTCGTAACCGTGCTTCCAGTGGGTATTCTCTGATGTTGAACGTCGTATCCAGCAAAGCGCGGGAGGAAGCGTCCATGTCGGCCAAGAACGGCTCCATCAAGCTTGTCGCCGGCAACTCAAACCCGGCTCTCGCGCAGGCGATCGCGCAAGGCCTCGACCTGCCGCTAACCAAGGCCGTGGTACGGCGCTTCGCCGACATGGAGATCTTCGTCGAGATCCAGGAGAACGTCCGTGGCTCGGATGCTTTCGTCATCCAGTCGACCTCGTTCCCCGCCAACGACCATCTGATGGAACTGCTGATCATCACCGATGCGCTGCGCCGCTCCTCGGCACGCCGCATCACCGCGGTGCTGCCCTATTTCGGCTACGCCCGGCAGGACCGCAAATCGGGTTCGCGCACGCCGATCTCGGCCAAGCTCGTCGCCAACCTGATCACGCAGGCCGGCGTCGACCGCGTCATGACGCTCGACCTGCATGCCGGCCAGATCCAGGGCTTCTTCGACATCCCGACCGACAATCTCTACGCGGCACCGCTGATGGTGCGCGACATCAAGGACAAGTTCGATCTCTCCAAGACGATGGTGATCTCGCCTGACGTCGGCGGCGTGGCGCGCGCACGTGGCCTTGCCAAGCGCATCAACACCCCGCTCGCGATCGTCGACAAGCGCCGCGAGAGGGCGGGCGAATCCGAGGTCATGAACGTGATCGGCGACGTCGCCGGCTACACCTGCATCCTGATCGACGACATCGTGGACTCCGGCGGCACGCTGGTGAACGCGGCCGACGCGCTGATCGCCAAGGGCGCCAAGGACGTCTACGCCTATATCACCCACGGCGTGCTCTCCGGCGGCGCGGCCGCCCGCATCGCGGGCTCGAAGCTGAAGGAGCTCGTGATCACCGACTCGATCCTGCCGACGGAGGCGGTGACCAAGGCTCCGAACATCCGCACGCTTCCGATCGCCAGCCTGATCTCGGACGCCATCGCGCGCACCGCGGCGGAAGAGTCGGTGTCGAGCCTGTTCGACTAGTTTTTCCGATCCCGGAAGGTCTCGTAGGGTGGGCAAAGGCGCAAAGCGCCGTGCCCACCTTTTCTTTTTATATTGAAGGTGGTGGGCACGCTTCCGCCTTCACTCTCCGAGCTACGTCGGACAAGTCGCTTTGCCCACCCTACGGCGTTGAGCGCTGACGCGCCGCAGCCCGCTTCGCAGCCCCACGGGTTGTTGCCCGCCGCCGCCCATGACATCATCCGGATACCGAGTCATCCCTGCCCCCTGGATTCCTGATGCCGCGCCGGAAATTTGCCTGGGAGAAGCTGTCGGATGACGAGTTGCTCAAGCAGCGCCTCTCCAGCCTGAGGGTTACGGTCAAAGGCACCTGGCTCGAGGACTGCGTCAGCACGCTCCATGAGGAGCTCGAAGAGCGGGGCATCCGGCTGCGACCGCACACATGGATCTCGAGCGAATGGTTCAGTCCGGGCGATGTGCCGGGCATCGCCATCCCCTTCTATCTCGCCCATCCCCGTCTGATGAAGCTCGAGAAGAAGATGATGTTCGACGTCGAGGGCGGAACCTGGCGCGAGTGCATGGGTATCCTCCGTCACGAGGCCGGCCATGCCGTGCAGCACGGCTATCAGCTGCAGCGCCGCCGGCGCTGGCAGCAGCTGTTCGGCCCGTCGTCGAAACACTACCCGCGCTACTACCGGCCCAATCCTGCCAGCAGGCGCTACGTCCAGCACCTCCGGCTGTGGTACGCGCAAAGCCATCCGGATGAAGACTTCGCCGAGACCTTCGCGGTGTGGCTGCGCCCACGCTCGAACTGGCGGACGCGATATGCCGGATGGCCGGCGCTGAAGAAGCTCGAATATGTCGACGAGCTGATGCACGAGATTGCGGGAAAGCGGCCGCTGATCACGACGCGGGAGCGTGTCGATACGCTGGGCCGGCTCAGCCAGACGCTCGAAGACCACTACAAGAAGAAGCAGGCGTTCTACGCCTTCACAGCGCCGAAGACCTACGACCGCGACCTCTCCCGGCTGTTTTCAGCCGATCCACGGCATCACCGCTCAAAGCCGGCTTCGGCCCTGATCAGACGGCACCGCGCGCAGATCAGGCAGCTGGTCGCGCGGTGGACGGGCGAGAACCAGCTCACGCTCGATGCCGTGCTCGATGATATGATCTCCCGCTGCCGTGAGCTCGATCTGCGCGCCGTCGGCCCCGAACAGAAGCTCGTTCTCGATTTCACCGTCCTCGTGACCGCCAAGACGATGCACGCGCTGTTTGGCCCGTCTCGGCGCAAATGGATCGCGCTATGAGACGCTCACGCATTCTGGTGCTGATGCATCCGGACTTCATGCCTCCGGACTCCTCCGACGGATACACGCCGCAGGAAATCAACAACTGGAAGACGGAATACGACGTGGTGAGCACCTTGCGTGCGGCCGGCCACGAGGTTCGCGCCCTCGGTGCGCAGGACGAGATCAAGCCGATCCGCGAGGCGATCGAAGAATTCAAGCCCCACGTGGTCTTCACGCTGCTCGAGGAATTCCACAACAACGTCGCCTACGACCAGCACATCGCCAGCTATCTCGAGCTGATGAAGGTCCCTTATACCGGGTGCAATCCGCGCGGCCTGATCCTGGCGCGCGGCAAGGATTTGTCCAAGACGCTGGTGCATCACCGCCGGATCGCAGCGCCGGCCTTCGCCGTCTTCCCGATGCGCCGCAAGGTGAAGCGCCCGACGCGCCTTGCGCTGCCGCTGATCGTCAAGAGCCTGAACATGGACGGGTCCTTCGGCATCTCGCAGGCCTCGATCGTCGATACCGACGAGAAGCTCGTGGAGCGCGTCGCCTTCATCCACGAGCGGGTCGAATCCGCCGCCATCGCCGAGCAGTTCATCGAGGGGCGCGAGCTTTATGTCGGCGTGCTCGGCAACAACCGGCTGCGCGTCCTGCCGGTTTGGGAACTGAAATTCGGCAGCATGGGCGGGCGCAGATCACGGCACATCGCCACGGAGAAAGCCAAGCACGACACCGACTATCAGGAGAAGCTCGGCATCGTCGACGGGCCGGCCAAGGACCTCGCGCCCGAAGTCACCGCGCGCATCCAGCGCGCCGCGAAGCGCATCTACCGGGCGCTTGGCCTCGACGGCTACGCACGCATCGATTTTCGTCTCGCCGCCGACGGCACGCCGTATTTCATCGAAGCCAATCCCAACCCCGAGATCGCCAAGAGCCAGGAGTTCGCCACGGCGGCTCAACATGCCGGGCTCAAATATCCGGATCTCCTGCAGCGCATCCTGACGCTGGGGATCAGCCGGGCCAAGGCGGGGGTGTCGTTGGGGTGATGGCGGCTTGCGCGACTATCGTAGGGTGGGCAAAGGCGCAAAGCGCCGTGCCCACCTTCTTTTGTAGCGATGAAGACGGTAGGCTCGCTTCCGCCTTCGCTCTTCGAGCTACGGCGGACAAGTCGATTTGCCCACCCTACGGCAGCTAGCCTGCCTCGGCCTTCGCGCTCACCACGTCGGCAAATGACTTGAAGAACTCCCCCGCCAGCTTCGTCGCGGTCGAATTGATCAGCCGTGCTCCCAACTGCGCGAGCTTGCCACCGATCTGCGCATCGACTTCGTAATGCAACACCGTCACGTCGGCGCTCTCGGATTCCAACCGCACCACCGCGCCACCCTTGGCGAAGCCGGCGACGCCGCCGGAGCCCTCTCCTGAGATACGGTAACTGTTGGGCGGATCGAAATCGGACAGCGTCACCTTACCGCTGAACGTCGCCTTCACCGGGCCGACCTTGAAGACCACCGTCGCGGTCATCTCGTTCGGCGCGGTCACCTCGAGCGACTGGCAGCCCGGGATGCACTGCTTCAGCACAGCGGGATCGTTCAGCGCCGCCCACACCTGCTCGCGTGAGGCGGGAATTCGCTGGCTGTCGTTCATCTGCATGATCGGTGTCTCACTCTCTGCTTGCTGTTTGATTGGCCGCGCGCTGGCCACGCCGGCGTTCTCTGGTGATCTCGGCGAGGATCGACATTGCGATCTCCTCCGGCGTGATCGCGCCGAGATCGAGGCCGGCCGGCGCCTTGAAATCGTCGATCGCAGCCGCGCTGGCGCTCTCTGCAAGGAGTTTTGCGCGCAGCGAAGCCATCTTGCGGCGGCTGCCGACGAAGGCGTGATAACAGGCTTTGGTCGCGACCGCCGCGCGCAAGGCGGCCTCGTCGCCCTTGCCCTGCGTCGAGACGACGACGAAGCGCTTGGAGTCGTTGAGCTCGCCGAGCTGATAACCATCGATGACCGCGTCGGCGTCCGGCTGCGCCGTGAGATCGGCGGACGGCGCAGCAAACGTGACGTGATAGCCGAGCACGCGCGCCTGCGCCGCAAGCGACAGCGCCACCGGGCTCGCACCGAGAATGACGAGCGAGGGATGCGGCAGCACCGGCTCGACGAAGATGTCCATCGTGCCCTTGCTCGGGCACATGTTGCTGGCAAAGCGGATGCCGTCGCGGCTCTCCCCCGCGCTGACGCCGAGCTCGGCCAGCAGGTTCTCCGGCTGCACCGAGACCATGCGCGGCTCGCCATCGGCGAGCGCCTCGCGCGCCGCCTTCAGCACCGCGCCCTTGGCGCAGCCCCCGCCGATCCAACCCGCGACGATGGTGCCGTCGGCGGCGATGATCGCCTTGGCGCCAGCCTTCGCCGCGGTCACCGACACCGTGCGCACCACCGTCGCGAGCACGAAGGCACGCTCGGCGGCCTTCATCTGAGCGACTACATCAAGCACTTCGACATGAGCGGTCATCGGAAGCCTCCTCAAAGCTTCGCTAAATAGGGTTCGAGCGCTCGCAGGCTGCTCAGCGAATTCGCGGGCGCATAGAGATCGACATGCGGCAACGCAGCTCTTATGCCCCGCGCTTCGGGCGTGTAGCCCTCCCACGCCATCATCGGGTTGAGCCAGACAATGCGGCGACAGCGCCGGTGCAGCGCCGCCATCTCGCGGCCAAGCAATGCGGCATCGCCGGTCTCGTAGCCGTCGGACACGATCATCACGCAGCTGCGGGAATGGATCACGCGCGCGGCGTGCCAGCGATTGAAGGTTTGCAAGCACTCGCCGATCCTGGTGCCGCCGCCCGCGCCTTGCGCCATGATCGAGAGCCGGTCGAGCGCGCGGCCGGCGTCCTTCTCCTTCATCGCGTCGGAGACGTAGGCGAGGCGCGTGTGGAACAGGAACGCCTCGGCCTCACGGAACTGGTCGAGCACACCGTGGATGAAGCGCAAGAAGACTGCCGTGTACATGCTCATCGAGCCCGAGGCATCGAGCAGCACGACCAGCCGCAACGGCTTGTCCTTGCGCTGGCGTTTCACCAGGCTGATGGGAACGCCGCCATGGCTGATGTTGCGGTGAATCGTGCGGCGGAGATCAAGCCGGTAGCCACGCCGGCGCGCCAGATCGCGCCGGGTCAGCCGCGTCCGCATTGCCTTGGCGAGCGCTGCTGCGGCCTCATGGGCCTGCGCGACCTGGTCTGGATCGCTCAGCTTTCGGAAATCGACCTCGGCAAAATTGTCGGCGCGTGAAGCACCTTCCATGCGGCCCTCGCCGGAACGGCCTTCCGGCGCGTCGTCGGAGGACGGAAGCTGGTCTACGGCGGACTGGTTACTGCCCTGCTCCGCCGCGGCATCCTGCAAGCTCTTCAGCGAGGGATTGCTGGCGCCCGGTGTTGATCCAATCGTGCGGGAGCGCGAGCGCACGCGCTTGCCCAACCAGAACGCGTCGAACAGACCGTCGAACTTGTCCCAGTCGGATTTGCGTGCCGAGAACAGGTGCTTGAACGCCGTGCGCAGCAGACCCGGCCGCGCCGCATAGCCCGATGATATCAGCGTCGCCGCATCCTGCCCTTCGGCGAGCCCGACGCGAAAGCCGGCCTCGCGTAGCGTGCGCAGGAACGCCGCAAGCTTCGCGGAGACGAGGCGCGAGACCTCGTTGAGGTCATCATATCCGGGGCTGGAGCCACAGCAGCTCATGCGACCTTTCCCAGCAGGCGCTGTGTCACCTCTGGCGTGACACGGGCGCGGTCTTCGTGAGTCTTCAACAGGCAGACGAGCGTCTCATGCACAATCTCGGGTGCGTCGTGAAGATTGGTTACGTCGAGGCCGACGAGAGCTGCCGCCCAATCCAGCGTCTCCGCCACGCCCGGGACTTTTCGCAGCTCCTCCTTGCGCACACCCTCGACCATGCGCGCGATCTGGAGCGACAGCGACGGGCTCGCGCCCATGACGCGCGCCAGGATGATGCGGGTCTCGCGGTCGACGTCGGGATAGTCGACATAGTGATAGAGGCAGCGCCGGCGCAACGCGTCGGAGAGCTCGCGCGTGCCGTTCGAGGTCAGCACGACATGCGGGATGGTGATTGCGGGAATGGTGCCGAGCTCGGGGATCGAGACCTGGAAGTCCGAAAGCAGCTCCAGCAGGAACGCCTCGAACTCGTCGTCGGCGCGGTCGATCTCGTCGATCAGCAGCACCGGCGCCTTCGGCCGACGGATCGCGGCGAGCAAGGGGCGCTCGAGCAGGTATTTTTCCGAGAACACCTGGTCCTCGATGCTATCGCTGCCGCGATGGGCCTGGATCGCCAGCAATTGCCGCTGGTAATTCCACTCGTAGAGCGCGGAGGACTGATCTAGGCCCTCGTAGCATTGCAGCCGGATCAGCTCGGTCGCATGCACTTTTGCAAGTGCTTTCGCCACTTCCGTCTTGCCGACGCCCGCCTCGCCCTCGAGCAGCAGCGGACGCCGCAACAATTGCATCAGCGAGATCGCAGTCGCGAGGTCCGCATCGGCGATATAGCCCGATGCGGCCAGCGCTTGCGCGATCTCATCACGGCCCTTCATCGCTACGCCACCGCGCCCAGATCCTTCGCCGCCTTCCAGTTGCGCCAGAAATCATGCGGCATCTGGATGTGCGTGCTGCCCAGGAACGAGAACGCGTCGTTGACGGCATTGGAGAAGGCCGGCACACCGCCGACATTCGGGCTTTCGCCGACGCCCTTGGCGCCGATCGGGTGATGCGGCGACGGGGTGACGGTGAAGTCGGTTTCCCAATGCGGCGTCTCCACCGCAGTCGGCATGAAGAAATCCATAAACGAGCCGGTGACGACGTTACCTACCTCGTCGTAGCGGATCTCCTGGCCCATCGCGATGGCGAAGGCTTCGGTCAGGCCGCCATGCACCTGCCCCTCGATGATCATCGGGTTGATCCGGGTGCCGCAATCGTCGAGCGCATAGAAGCGCCGGACCTTGTACACGCCGGTATCGACGTCGATGTCCATCACGCAGAGATAAGCGCCGAACGGATAGGTCATGTTGGGCGGATCGTAATAGCTCACCGCTTCCAGTCCCGGCTCCATGCCCGGCGGCACCGAGTTGTACGCCGCCCAGCAGATGTCCTTCATCGACATGAACTTCTCCGGCAGGCCCTTCACCCGGAAGCCGTCGATGTCGAATTCGAGATCGTCCTCGTGGACCTCGAGCTTGTAGGCCGCGATCATCTGCGCCTTGGCCTTGATCTTTCGCGCGGCCATGGCGATTGCGGCACCCGCGACCGGCGTCGAGCGTGAGCCGTAAGTGCCGAGCCCATAGGGCGCGGTGTCGGTGTTGCCCTCCTCCACCATGATGTTATCGGCGGGAATGCCGATCTCGGTGGCGATGATCTGGGCCCAGGTGGTCTCGTGGCCCTGGCCCTGGCTTTTTGAACCGACCCGCGCGATGCCGGCCCCGGTCGGATGCATCCGGATCTCGCAGGAGTCGAACATCGCAATGCCGAGGATGTCGCAGTTCTTCGACGGGCCAGCACCGACGATCTCGGTGAAGAAGGAGATGCCGAGCCCCATGATCTCGCGGGTCTCCCCCCGCGCGAACGCGGCACGCTTCTCCGCCTGCTCCTTCCGGAGCGCGGCGTAGCCGGTCGTCTCCATCATCTTGCGCATGGCGGTGTGGTAGTCGCCGGAATCGTATTCCCAGCCGAGCGCCGAGTGATAGGGGAACTGCTCCGGCTTGATGAAGTTCTTCAGCCGGAGTTCAGCGGGGTCCATGTTGAGCTTCTGCGCCAGAATATCCATGGCGCGCTCGATGCAGTAGGCCGCCTCCGTGACGCGGAACGAGCAACGGTAGGCGACGCCGCCCGGCGCCTTGTTGGTGTAGACGCCATCGACAGCCAGATGTGCGGTCGGGAAGTCATAGGAGCCAGTGACGATGTTGAAGAAGCCGGCCGGCCATTTCGACGGGTCGGCGCAGGCGTCGAACGCACCGTGATCGGCGAGCACGTGGACGCGAAGGCCGGTGACCTTGCCGTCCTTGGTCGCGGCGATCTCGGTGGTCATGTGATAGTCGCGCGCGAACGAGGTCGCGGTGAGGTTCTCGATGCGGTCCTCGACCCATTTCACCGGCTTGCCGGTGACGATGGAGGCCACCGCCGCACAGATATAACCGGGATAGGCGCCGACCTTGTTGCCGAAGCCACCGCCGATGTCGGGCGCGATCACGTGGATCTTATGCTCCGGAATTTTTGCGATCAGCGCCACCACGGTGCGGATCACGTGCGGGGCCTGGAAGGTGCCGTAGATCGTCAGCTCGCCCTTGATCTTGTCAAAAGAGCAGACGCACTGGCAGGTTTCGAGCGGCGACGGATGGGTGCGGTGATAAGAGATCATCTCCTTGATCGTGACCTCCGCCTTCCTAAAGGCGGCGTCTGTGAGGTCCTTGTCGCCGACGGTCCACTCGAAGATGTGGTTGTCGTGCTTGCGCGGACCATGCGCGCCGGACATCTTGCCGACGAGATCCTCGCGCAGCACCGGCGCGTTCGCGTCCATCGCCTTGAAGGGATCGACCAGCGGCGGCAGCGGCTCGTATTCGACGATGACCGCGTTGATGCCGTCATCGGCCGCATAGCGGTCGGTGGCGACGACGAAGGCGACCTCCTGATTCTGAAACAGCACCTTGCCGTCGGCCAGAACCATCTGCACGTCGCCGGCCAAGGTCGGCATCCAGGCGAGGTTCACGGTCTTCAGCGTCTCGGCGGTGATCACCGCGAGCACGCCGGGCACCTTCAGCGCCGCGCTGTCGTCGATCTTCTTGACGCGCGCATGCGGGTGCGGCGAGCGGACGAAGTCGCCGTGCAGCATGCCGGGCAGCTTGACGTCGTCGACGTAATTGCCCTTGCCTTGGGTGAAGCGGATGTCCTCGACGCGCTTGCGCTTGCAGCCCATGCCTTCGAGTGCGGCGGTGCGTTGTTCCCGCGTGGGAGTGAGGTCGTTCATTCTGCGGCCTCCTGGAATTCCACGCCGTTGATCTTTGCGGCGGCGTATTGAATGGCTTTGACGATGTTCTGGTAGCCGGTGCAGCGGCAGATGTTGCCGGAGATGCCCATCCGGATTTCCGGCTCGCTCGGCGAGGGATTTTCCTTCAGCAGCCGATGCGCGCGGACGATCATGCCGGGCGTGCAGAAGCCGCATTGCAGGCCGTGCATCATGCGGAAACCTTCCTGCAAGGCCGACAGCGTGCCGTCGGCGTTGGCCATGCCTTCGATCGTGGTGATGTCGGAGCCATCGGCCTGCACCGCGAACATGGTGCAGGACTTCACCGACATGCCGTCGATGTCGACGGTGCAGGCGCCGCAATGCGTGGTCTCGCAGCCGATATGGGTGCCGGTCATCTGCAGATTCTCGCGGATGAAATGCACCAGCAGCGTGCGCGGCTCGACGAGGCCTTCGACCTCGGCGCCGTTCACCTTCATGGTGACGTGTGTTTTAGCCATCGATCCCCCTCCCTTACTTCGCGACAGCGGCGGCGCGCTGAAGCGCGCGCGTCACCATGATGCCGCCGACATGTTTTCGGTATTCGACCGGGCCGCGGGCATCCGCAGCTGGTGCCATGATCGCTGCGGCCGCAGCGGCGGCCTTCTTCAACGTCGCCGCATCGAGGCTGGTGCCAATCACGGCCTTGGCGGCATCGGCAGCCAGCAGCGGCGTCTCGTGGATGTTGGTGAGCCCGATCGCGCAGGTCGCGACCTTGCCGCCGGACATGGTGAGAACCACGGCGGCGGCGGCGGTGGCGTAGTCACCGACCTTGCGCTTGAGTTTTTCGTAGGCGTAGCCGTGGCCGGCCGCGGGCACGGGAACCGAGACGGAGGTCAGGATCTCGCCGGGCTCGAGCGCGGTGAAATAGGCGCCCTGATAGAAGTCGGCCGCCGCGACGTCGCGGGAGCCACCCGGGCCTTCGAGGCGATAGGTTGCCCCCAAGGTCATCATCAGCGCCGGCATGTCATTGCCGGGATCCCCATTGGCGACATTGCCGCCGATCGTGCCGCGGTAGCGCACCTGCGGGTCGGCGATCAGCAGTGCCGCTTCATGCAGGATCGGCATCGACTGGGCGATTTCGTCGGAGGCCAGCAGCTCGTGCTGGGTGGTCATCGCGCCGATGACAAGATTGTTGCCGTCGCGGCTGATGCCCTTGAGGGCGGCGATGCCGTGCAGGTCGATCAGATGGGCGGGGGTGGCGAGCCGAAGCTTCATCATCGGCACCAGACTGTGCCCGCCGGCCAGCGGCCGGGCATCCTCGCCGAGGTCTGCCAAGAGCTTGACGGCATCGGCGACACTCGCCGGCCGGTGATAGCTGAATGAGCCTGGGATCATCATCTCCTCCTCGTCGTCCTCTTGCGCGTGACGGCGCGGACGTTGGAGGGGACGGTCACTCCGAGAGGGGCAACCCGCAATCATTCGGGCACGGAACAGCGGATTTCGCACGAGTTGCGGCGGGGAACGCACGAATTGCGTCAGGTGAGGCGACGTATGGCGCGGCGGCCACCTACCCTCCCCTGGAGGGGGAGGGTCGACCGCGCGAAGCGCGGGCGGGGTGGGGTGATCTCTCCACTCGGGGGGTATTCATCGCGGAGGGACCGTCACCCCACCCCGCTCCGCACTACGCTCCGCTCCATGCGAAGCGACCCTCCCCCTCCAGGGGAGGGTAAGAAAGAACGCGCCTCCCGTGCGGCCCGACTCTACGCGTGCCGCCGGTTCGCTAGGCCCAACCTTGCCTTCACCTCAGCTATCTTGGCACGGCTGACCGGGACCCGATGCGGCGACGGACCGTCGAGCTCGAGCACGGCGCCATCCCCCTCTTTGCGGACCAATGCGACATGGGGGATGGCAACGATATGGCTGCGGTGCACCCGGAGGAACAACGAGGGATCGAGCTGGGCCTCGGCCTCCGAGATCGACCAGGGGCACATTCGCTCGCGGGTGCCGTCGTGAACACGGGTGTAATGCGCATCGGCCCGGACGCTGCGGACATTGGCTGTCTCGATGAAGTGCGTGCCGTCGGCGCTCTCGACCGGCAACCGGGGAACCGGCGTGCGGGGCGGCTGGCCGAGACCGCCGAGCGGGGCCACCGGGCGCGGAGCTGCAGCCGGCGCAGCGATCAGTTCGATGGCGGCCGCCGCGACCGGCGAAGCAGCCGGTTCGGCAGCAACAGAGGTCGACGTCTGACGCCGCTGGTCGGGAACCAGCGACAGCAGGAAGCCGGCTGCGATGACGAAGCACAGCACCGCAACGATGATCGACAGGATTTGCTGCGACGCGGCAAGACCGCCGCCGGCATGGTGATGCGCCGCGCCGGTCAGCGGCTCGAAATGCATGCCGAGCATCGCCGTGTAATGCATGCCGGAGACGGCGATGCCGAACGCAACCGAACTGACGATCAGCCGGACGCCCTCCTGCTGCGCCAGGAAGGCGCGCAAACCACCATAGGCGGTGACGATCGCGACCACGACCGAGAGCAGCACCATGGTCCGGTCGTGGACGATGCCGAAGTGACCGGCGAGACCATGAATGCCGACATAATGCATGCTGGCGATGCCGACGCCGAGCAGGACCGCCGACGAGGCCACTCGCTTCAGGGATGGCTCGCCGATCGAGACAAAGAAAAGAGAAATGCCGACCACCAGCGCGCAGATCAGGAACGAGATGATGGTGGGAAGAACGAGATAGACCGTGTCCGGCGGCAGCGGCGCGGCCAGCATGCCGACGAAATGCATGGTCCAGATGCCGACGGCCAGAAATGCCGCCGCACCCGCGAGCAGAACGCGGTTGCTGACGCCGGGCGTGTTGCGGATGCGAGCAGCAAGCGCAAAGCCGGTATAGCCACCCAGACTCGCGATCGCCACAGAGAGCGCGACGAGATAGGGATCGTGTCCTTCGAACATGATCTTGTCGGCCGCCCGTCTCCACGGCACGGCCTCCTCCCGCCGCCGACTTTATAGGGACGGCGACGGGATTGACAATCAGCGGCGTGTGAGCGGACGGCTACACAATGCCCGCCGCGACCTGACCGCGCAGGCGCTCCAGGCCGAGCAATGTCTCGGCACAGGCTGCGGCGACCTCGACGCCCTTGATCGCAAAATGCCTGCGGAAGAAATCGTAGTGCACCTCGGTCTCGTGGAATTGCTGCGGCGTCAGCACCGCCGAGAACACCGGCACCTCGGTGCGCAGCTGCACGTCCATCAGCGCCTTGATCACGGTGTCGGCGACGAACTCGTGTCGGTAGATGCCGCCGTCGACGACGAGGCCCGCCGCGACGATCGCGGTGTAGCGCCGCGTCTTGGCGAGGATCTGCGCATGCAGCGGGATCTCGAACGAGCCCGGCACCTCGAACACGTCGACATGATTGAGGTGACGTGCGGCCGCCTCCTTCACGAAGGCGATGCGGGCCTCCTCGACCACGTCGCGGTGCCAGCAGGCCTGCACGAAGGCCACCCGCTGCGGTTTCGCGAAGCGCGGATGCTCGGGTGCCGGATCCTGCGGAACCGGCGGTTGGGTGACTTCGGAAGTTTCGGTTTGGGGGTCTTGCAACATCTGATTCATGGCTTTCCTTCAAAGGACCAGAATCAGGGCACACGGAACGACAAGCAGCCGCACCTTGCGATGCGTCTGCCACCGACCGTTCTCTTTCATCCGGACTTTAACCGTCGGCTTCGGAGTTGCACCGAATCTGCTGACCCTTCCCTTCGGCAAAATTCCTTTTCAGGAAGATCCTTGGGGGAAGGCGCTCGCGGGCTTGGGCCTTGCGACCCTTACCGCCGGTGGGGACTTTCACCCCGCCCTGAGAACATCGGCCGCCCGGGATGAACGGCCTGACCGGAAATATGACGCCACCCGGCGGCCGCAGCAAGCGCGTTCCGCATGAAAAACCGCATGGTCCCATGCCGCCATGACGGGTGTGGCCTCGCCCGGCGGAATTAACGATTGGCGCGCCATCGGCGAATCCGATTCCGATTTGTTCTCATTCGTTAAGAATTGTGGCGGAGATGAGCTGTGGACGAACGAGTCCTGGCTTGTGGACGGACTCGGCAGCCAGTTGCGCAGATTCCGCAAATCACATCACTTGATCCGCGATAGGCTCGCGCTGATCCGAGGGGATCGCGACAGCGACGTTGAGGGAGCGCGCCGGGCCGACCGAGTGCGTATCAAAGACAACAAAAAGGCAAGAGGTCGAGACGGAATGTCCCTGCTCGAAGGCACTATCGATTCCAGAAATCACCCGCTCGCGGTGGTCGAGGACATCGCTGCCAGCAACAACTGGCCGTTCGAACGCTCCGGCGAAGACGAGCTCACGATTGTCTCCAAGGGACAATGGACCGACTATCAGATCTCCTTCACCTGGATGGGTGAGATCGAGGCGCTGCATCTGGCTTGCGCCTTCGACATGAAGATTCCGGTTGCACGGCGGAGCGAAGTGCAACGGCTGGTCGCTGCGGTCAACGAGCAATTGTGGGTCGGCCATTTCGACCTGTGGACCAACACCGGCATGATCATGCACCGCCAGGCCCTGGTGCTGCCGGGCGGGCTCACCGCCTCGACCGCGCAATGCGAAGCCATGCTCGCCGGCGCCATCCACGCTTGCGAGCGCTACTTTCCGGCGTTCCAGTTCGTGGTGTGGGCCGGCAAGACCACCGCGCAGGCGATGGACGCGGCGATGTTCGACACGGTGGGAGAGGCGTAAGGCCTCTCTCCAAGATGGTGAGGGGCGCGCGCGCCCTCCTCAGCATCGTGCCGGACAGGCGGAGCGCAGATCCGGACCCATACCGCGTGATTTCTCCGTATCGCGCGATGCTTGTTGCTCCGCCCTCCATCCACTAGAACCGCCTGTGGTTATGGGTCCCGGCCTTCGCCGGGACGACACCTTTGTTTGTGGTGACCACAGTGGCAGACAGCAGCACTCTCAAGAACATCACCGGCACCATCCTCCTCGCCGGCGCCGGCAAGATGGGCGGCGCGATGCTGACCGGATGGCTTTCGGGCGGGCTCGATCCGCGCCGCGTCGCGGTGATCGATCCGCACATCTCACCTGAGATCACCGCGCTTGCCGCCAACGGCGTTGCGCTCAATCCCGATGTCAGCGCCGTCGGCACGGTCGAGACTCTGGTCGTCGCGGTGAAGCCGCAGATGTTCCGCGAGGCCGGCGCCAAACTGAAGCAATTCGTCTCGGACAAGACCTCGGTGGTCTCGATCATGGCGGGAACCACGATCGCATCGCTCGAAGAGGTCTGCGGTGGCGCCGTGGTGCGCGCGATGCCGAACACGCCGGCCGCGATCGGTCGCGGCATCACGGTCGCCGTCGCGGCGAAGAACGTCAGCACCACGCAGCGCGCGGTAGCCGATGCGCTGCTGCGTGCCACCGGCTCGGTCGAATGGGTCGAGGATGAAGGCCTGATGGATGCGGTCACCGCGGTGTCCGGCTCAGGCCCGGCCTATGTGTTCCTGCTCGCCGAAGAGCTCGCGCGCGCCGGCGTCGAGGCCGGACTGCCCGAGGCGCTGGCGACGAAGCTTGCACGCGAAACCGTCGCCGGCTCTGGTGAACTTCTGCACCAGTCGGAGCTTCCCTCCAGCACGCTACGCCAGAACGTCACCTCGCCCGGCGGCACCACCGCCGCGGCACTCGGCGTGCTGATGGGCGAGCCGGGCCTGCGCGATCTGATGATCCGCGCAATCGCGGCCGCGACGAAGCGGTCGAAGGAGCTGGCGAAGTAAGCAGGTGTCGTAGGGTGGGCAAAGCGGCTTGTCCGCCGAAGCTCGACGAGCGAAGGCGGAAGCGTGCCCACCAACTTCGTTCGCGATCCCGAAAAGATGGTGGGCACGGCGCTTCGCGCCTTTGCCCACCCTACGGCATCGCGCTCGCCGCTACGCCCCGAGCCGCTTGTTGAACATCTCGACATTCACGAGCCCGCGCGCATGGCGGCCCTCGCCGAGCCTGCGCGTGCCCTCGAACGCCTCGACCTCGAAACGGATGACGCGGCGCTCGACCGCGACCACCTTCGCGGTGGTCCGCACCGTCGCACCGACGAGAGCGGCTGCGAGGTGGCGGATGTCGACTTCGGTGCCGACGGTGACCCAGCCCGGCTGAAGCGCGGCGCGGATCGCATCGCCCGACGTCATCTCCATCTCCAGGATCATCATCGGCGTCGCATAGACCATGGGCATGCCGGGCACGAAATGCCCGACCGTCCGCTCGGCCGGCACCACCAGCGTGCGCTCGGCGCTCATGCCGACCTTGATGAAGTCGCGTGCGTCCATGGGGGCCTCAAACTCCGCCGTCGTCCCGGACAAGCGCAGCGAAGCGGAGCGCCGATCCGGGACCCATAACCACAGGGAGTAGTTTGGCGAAGACTCGGAGTTACCAGCTCGCCAAATAACCACTGCCTGTGGTTATGGGTCCCCGCTCCCGTGCGCAATTGCGCACTCGGCGGGGACGACAGTGGAGACTGCCGATATAGCGCTGGCTACTTCTTCGCAGCCGCCGCGCGCTCCACAAACGTCTTGCCGCCCTTCATCTTGTGACGGAGCGGGGCTTCGTTGATCTGGATGACGACGGCATCGGCATCGACGCCGAGATTCTTCACCAGGGCCTGGGTGATGTCGCGCATCATGCCGGCCTTCTGCTCGTCGGTGCGGCCTTCGGCCATGCTGACGGTAATCTCAGGCATCGTTCTCTCCCTTGCGGCCGAACACCGGCCATTGACGGTCGCCATCAAACAAGACGTGGATGCCGGGGACAAGCCCGGGCGTGACGGCCTTCCGGAATGGCTATCCCCACTTTACGTCATGGCGGCCCAGGACTTCGCGCACCTTGGCGACGAGGTCGGCTTCGCTGCACGAGAACTGCGCCGGGCGGCTCTCGCGCCACTCCTGGTTGGAGGCGATCGCGGCGGCGGCCTTGGCGCCTTCGATCAGATCCTTGATCTGCAGCTCGCCGCGCGCCTTTTCATCCGAGCCCTGGATGATCACGCAAGGGCTGTTGCGGCGGTCGGCATATTTGAGCTGGTTGCCCATGTTCTTGGGATTGCCGAGATAGAGCTCGGCTCGGATGCCGGCAGCGCGCAAGGACGCCACCATTTTCTGATAGTCGGCGACGCGGTCGCGATCGAACACGGTGACGACGACGGGGCCGAATTCGGGCCGCGTGTCGAGCTTGCCGAGGAGCGTCAGCGCGGCCTGAAGCCGTGATACGCCGATCGAGAAACCGGTCGCCGGCACCGGCTCGCCGCGGAAGCGCGAGACGAGGCCGTCGTAGCGGCCGCCACCACCGACGGAGCCGAACCGCACGGGCCGGCCCTTTTCATCCTTGGTCTCGAGCAGCAGCTCGACCTCAAGTACGGAACCCGTGTAATATTCGAGACCGCGGACGACTTCGGAAGCAATACGTATCCGCTGAGAGCCATAACCAGCCGACGTCAAGATAGAACAAATCTGCTCAAGCTCCTCTAGCCCCTGTAATCCGGTTGGAGAATTCAGAAGTGGTCGCCAATTTGTGAGCAAAGTGTCGTTAGAAAAGAAGTAGCCGGGGGCACCATCATCTGCGGCCCAAGCTTGATTGTCGGACAAATGCTGTTTGAACTGCGCGGGACTTAAGCACCAGTCGTCTTCGTAGGGCTGGTTGTCGCTATCAACTCTTACCCAAGACTCATTGTGTCCGCCTGCAACACGAAAGACTATCTCCATTTGATCTGGAGTAAGGCCCGCGCCCTTAGTAAAATCCCCTTTGCCTTCCTCACCGCCATCCCAACGACCAGGTCCGAGCAGTTTCCTGATGTCGTCGGTTGAAAACTTATCAAGTTTATCGATTGTCCTCAGAACGGTGAGCCTACGTACCGCATTTTCTTCGCCGCCCAGTCCAATGGATTCCAATACCCCATCAAATATCTTGCGACTATTGATCTTCACTACGTAGGAGCCGCGAGGAACTCCCAATGCCTCCATCGTGTCCGCGGCCATCATGCACATCTCTGCATCCGCCGCCGGCGTCGCCGAGCCGACCGTGTCGGCATCGAACTGCATGAACTGGCGGAAACGGCCGGGGCCGGGCTTCTCGTTGCGGAACACGTAGCCGACGCGGTAGCTGCGGTAGGGCAGGACCAGACCGTCGGTGCCGTATCGCTCGCCGACATAGCGGGCGAGCGGCGCGGTCAAATCGTAGCGCAAGCTGATCCACTGCTCGTCGTCGTCCTGGAACGAGAACACGCCCTCGTTCGGACGGTCCTGATCGGGCAGGAACTTGCCGAGCGCGTCGGTGTATTCCATCGCCGGCGTTTCCACGGGCTCGAACCCGTAGAGCTCGTAGACGGTGCGGATCTTCTCGACCATCTCGCGCGTCGCCCGGATCGCGGCGGGGTCGCGATCCTCGAGCCCGCGCGGCAGGCGCGCCTTCAGTTTCTGGGGTTTTTTGGGTTTCTCGGCCATGCGCGGCGTTTACCAGCCGACGCGCGGTGCGGCAACCGAAGTTCGCTTTACTTCGCCCCGCTTGCGGGGAGAGGGGAAGAGAATCTACGGCTGCTCCATCCGGGCCCTCAGGGCATCCGCGTCGGCCTTTGGCAGCGACTTCAGCGTCGGCTTGATGGTTTCGCCTCCGACGATCTTGCCGTTGCGCATGAACATCCAGTCTGAAATGTCCGCTTCGCTGAACTTGACCGCGTCGCCGGCCCGTTTGCCCGGCAGATCGCGCGGCTCGTTGGCGAAGAGGCCCGAATAGGTACCGTTCGGCAGCTTCTTCACGTCACCGATCCAGATATGCTCTCCGCCCCTGCGGGTCGAAAAGCGCACCTTCAAGGCGTGCCCGCTCTCCGACGGCTTTGGCGCGTCATAGGACGCCCAGAAGGTGGGAAGCGTACCGCGGGCGCGCGCGATCGCGGTGTTCATCTCGGGATCGGTGGTGCGCACGTCGACGATCGGCGAGCGGTCTTGCGCTACGACCTCCGGCATGGGCCCGATGGTCAGGATGCCGAAAACGCTGACGCCGGTGATTGCGGCGAGAACGACCCATTTCATGGGCTGGGAGAGTTTTGTTGCCATGTTCGCGATGTCCAGGATGCTTCGATGTCTCCTGGCTTTGTCGCGTGTCGGCAGCAGCACGTTCATAGCGCAATAAGCCACAAACGTTGCGCGTTTCCCCTCTCCCTTGTGCGAGAGGGGAAACGTAATCGCCGTCGATCAAAACACCTTGCGGATCCAGTTGTGCGGATCGTTGGTGCGGCCGTACTGGATGTCGATGAGCTGCTTGCGCAGGCCCGTGGCGACGGGGCCGGCGGCGCCGCCGCTGATCTCGAAATCGCCGCTCACCGAACGCACCTTGCCGATCGGCGAGATCACGGCAGCGGTGCCGCAGGCGAACGCTTCCTTCAGCTTGCCGCTCGCCGCATCCTTGCGCCACTGGTCGAGCGAGTACGGCTTCTCGCGCACCGTCTTGCCGGCATCCTTCGCGAGCGCGATGATGGAGTCGCGGGTGATGCCGGGCAGGATCGTGCCGAGCGGCGGCGTCGAGAGCGAGCCGTCCTCGAACACGAAGAAGACGTTCATGCCGCCGAGCTCCTCGATGTAGCGGCGCTCGACCGCGTCGAGGAAGACGACCTGATCGCAACCGTGCTGGATCGCTTCGGCCTGCGCACGCAGGCTCGCGGCATAATTGCCGCCGCACTTGACGGCGCCGGTGCCGCCGATCGCGGCGCGGGTGTAGTTCTCCGAGACCCAGATCGAGACCGGCGCAGGTCCGCCCTTGAAATAGGAGCCAACCGGCGAAGCGATCACCGCGAAGATGTATTCGGACGACGGCTTGACGCCGAGGAAGGTCTCGCTCGCGATCATGAAGGGGCGCAGATAAAGGCTGCCCTCGCCACCCGGCATCCAGGCGCGGTCGATGCGCACGACCTGCTCCACCGCCTCGATGAAGACGTCCTCGGGCAGCTGCGCCATCGCCATGCGGTCGGCGGAATCCTTGAAGCGGCGCGCATTGGCGTCGGGGCGGAACAGGTTCACACCGCCGTCGTCACGCTTGTAGGCCTTGAGGCCTTCGAAGATTTCCTGCGCGTAGTGCAGGACCGCGCCGGCCGGATCGAGCTGGAAGTTGGCGCGCGCCTCGATGCGTGCTTCGTACCAGCCGCCCTTGGCCTGGTTGTAGCGGACGATCGCCATGTGATCGGTGAAAACCCGACCGAAGCCGGGGTCCACCAGCTTGGCGACGCGGTCCTTCTCGGATGTCGGATTGGATGCGGGCTGGATGTCGAATTTCATACTCATGTCCTTGCCTCCCGCTGCCGGTAGCGGCGCTGTTCTGGCGCCCGCCTGCCCTGTTTGGGCCCGGCTGGCTTGATTAGGTTGTGGCTGGACCGCCGCCAGCCTTGTTACGGCCGGTTTCCGTGGCCAGCATGTCGCCGAGGACATGCTTTTGCGGAACGCGGAAGTCCAGTATGTTTTGCCGAAATGCCGCTCGACAATCGCACGGTAGATCTGCTTCGGCCGTCGTCGCCTGTCCGGCTCTCTCCGGCCGCTCCTAGAACTGCCACCCGACGCGAAGCGATCTAAAATTTCGTGCGGGCTGATCGTTTTGTAACATTGAACCCAAGATACGTCAATATGCCTGACATAAATTTCGCAACTCCCTCTCAAGACGCAGCCGAGCCGCGGCCGGCCGCAGGCGATGGAGGCAACTTGCGCTGGGATATCATCGAACTGCTGTTCTTCGCCTATCGTGATTTCGTCGGCGATCCCGACCAGGAGCTGGAGGCTTTCGGCTTCGGCCGGGCCCACCACCGGGTCATGCATTTCGTCTATCGCTATCCCGGCCTCAAGGTCGCCGACCTGCTCGATGTCCTGCGCATCACAAAACAGTCGCTCGGCCGCGTGCTCAAGCAGCTCCTGGACGAGGGCTATATCGTGCAGAAGACCGGCGACAATGACCGCCGCCAGCGCCTGCTCTACGCGACGCCGAAGGGCGAGGCGCTGGTGCAGAAGCTCGCCGGGCTCCAGACCACGCGGATCACCAAGGCGCTCGCCGAGTTGGCGCCGCAGGATGCCGATACCGTCAAGCGTTTCCTGCGCGCGATGATCGACCGCGACGATCCGGACAAGGTGCTGGAGACGATCTTCGCCAACGTCAATCAGGACGGAAAGGAGTGAACGTGCCGTTCGCTGCCACGCTCGCCCGCCCGCCGGTAGAACCGGCCGACGATGCGCCGCATCTGCTGCTGGTCGACGACGACCGCCGCATCCGCGATCTGTTGTCGCGCTTCCTCGCCAGCGAAGGTTATCGCGTCACTACCGCCGCAAGCGCCGGCGATGCACGCTCGAAGCTCATGGGGCTGCATTTCGATCTCCTGATCCTCGACGTCATGATGCCCGGCGAGACCGGCTTCGATCTCGCCCGCTTCATCCGGACCTCCTCCTCGGTGCCGATCGTGATGCTGACGGCGCGGCACGAGGCCGAAGCCCGCATCGAGGGCCTGCAGATCGGGGCCGACGATTACGTGGCAAAACCGTTCGAGCCGCGCGAGCTTGCGCTGCGCATCAACAACATCCTCAAGCGCGCCGCACCGCCGCCGCAAACCGCCGCGGTGGAGAAGATCGCGTTCGGCCCTTACGTCTACCATCTCGATCGCGGCGAGCTGCGCCAGGGCGAGGAGGTCATTCACCTCACCGACCGCGAACGCGAGATGCTGCGGATTCTCTCGGAGACCCCGGGCGAGACCGTGCCGCGCAGCGCGCTCACCGGCAATGGCAGCGTCAACGAGCGCGCCGTCGACGTGCAGATCAACCGCCTCAGGCGCAAGATCGAGACCGACCCCGCCAATCCGCTGTTCCTCCAGGCGGTACGCGGGATCGGCTACCGCCTGGTGGCCTCGCCATAAAGCAGTGAAGCGCGACCGATGAGCACGATCGATACCGGCCTGACGCTGTTGAAGAGCGCCGCCGGCCGCGTCTCCGCCGCCAATGGCTGGATGGGCAACGCATTCAAAGGCTGGATGCCGACCGGCCTCTATGCCCGCGCGCTGCTCATCATGATCGTGCCGATGGTGATCCTGCAATCGGTCGTCGCCTTCGTGTTCATGGAGCGGCACTGGAACACGGTGACGCGCCGCCTGTCGGCTGCCGTCGTGCAGGACATCGCCGCGCTGATCGACGTCTACAAGGGCTATCCGCAGGACAAGGACCGCAACGAGATCCGCCGCATCGCCCAGCAGCGCCTCGGCCTCGTCGTCGACTTCCTCCCCGCCGGCGACATGCCGCCGCCGGGCCCAAAACCGTTCTTCTCGCTGCTCGACCAGACGCTGTCGGTGCAGCTCGGCCGCCAGATCGGACGCTCGTTCTGGATCGACACCGTCGGCCGCTCCAACCTCGTCGAGATCCGCATCCAGCTCGACGATGCCGTAATGCGCGTGTTCGCGCAGCGTAGCGCCGCCTATGCCTCGAACTCGGAGATCTTCCTGTTCTGGATGGTCGGCACGTCCTCGATCCTCCTGATCGTAGCCGTGCTGTTCCTGCGCAACCAGATCAAGCCGATCCTGCGGCTGGCAGACGCCGCCGAGAGTTTCGGCAAGGGCCGCGAGGCGCCGAACTTCAGGCCGCGCGGCGCGCGCGAGGTACGGCGCGCGGCGGTCGCCTTCCTCGAGATGAAGTCACGCATCGAGCGCACGATGGAGCAGCGCACCGCGATGCTAGCCGGCGTCAGCCACGATCTGCGCACCATCCTGACCCGGTTCAAGCTCGAGCTGGCGCTGATTGGCGACAACCCAGAGCTTGAGGGCATGCGCAAGGACGTCGACGAGATGTCGATGATGCTGGAGGACTACCTTGCGTTTGCCCGCGGCGATTCCGGCGAGCAGTCGCAGCCGACCGACATGGCGCAGGCGCTCGAGGAGCTGCGCAGCGACGCCGAGCGCCACGGCCACACCGCGACCGTCGCGTTCCACGGTCTGCCCGTGGTGACCGTGAAGCCGGCCTCGTTCAAGCGCTGCCTCGCCAACCTCGTCACCAACGCGGCGCGCTACGGCAAGAGCATCGCCATCAACGGCCAGCGCGATCACCGTTATTTGACCGTCACGGTCGAGGACGACGGCCCCGGCATTCCCGCGCACTTGCGCGAAGAGGTGTTCAAGCCGTTCCTGCGGCTCGACAACGCCCGCAACCAGGACGAAGGCGGCACCGGCTTGGGGCTAGCCATCGCCCGCGACATCGCGCGCTCGCATGGCGGCGACATCACCCTCGGCGACAGCCCGATGGGGGGATTAAGGGCGAGTGTCCGGATTCCGGTGTAGGCGGCTCTTCCTTCTCCCCTTGTGGGCCTGTTGCGTAATTCGTCAATTGTGATTCCCTAGGGCAAAGCCTTGGAGGGTAGCGATGGCGGTCAAGCGGACGGGACAGCCGAGCTTTGTGGAAGCGCTGATGCCGAAGGGAGCCGGCGCCAATGCGGCGCTGGATCGGCTGGCTGGCCTGGTCAAGTGGTACCGGTTCGAGAAGCTGATCGGCCATTTGCGGGATGAAGGGGGGCCCGGTCGACCAGGCTATCCGGTGCTGGTGCTGTTTCGTGCTGTGCTGTTGCAGTCGCTGTATGGTCTTTCGGAGCGCGAACTCGAGGAAGCGCTGGGCGACCGGTTGTCGTTCAAGCGCTTCGTCGGTTTGAGCCTTGAGGATGCGACGCCCGACCACACGGTCCTGAACCGCTTCCGGAACCAGCTCGTTGAACAAGGCCTGCTGGAGAAGCTGTTTGGCGAACTGGATCGTCAGCTTGAGAATGCCGGCGTGATCCTCAAGCGCGGCACGATGCTGGATGCGACCTTGATCCAGGCAGTCTCGGCTCCGCCCAAGGAGGATCGCCCCTCAAACGATCCTGATGCCCGGTTTGCCAAACGGCAGGGCAAAAGCGGCTCGACCTTCGGCTACAAGGCCCATGTCGGTGTCGACGAAGGATCCGGCTTGATCCGCGCGGTGTTGACCACACCCGCTAACGTCAACGATACGACACCGGCGGACGCTTTGATCCGCGGCGATGAAGCCGTGGTCTGGGCCGATGCGGCTTACGACACCCATGCCCGACGGGCCCGGCTGAAGGCGGAAGGCAAGAAGCCCCGCATCGCTCGTCGGCCCAACAGACATCACCCGGAACTGCCGCCCAGGCTCAAACGCTACAACCTCCTCATCGCGCGTCGACGAGCCCAGGTCGAGACCACCTTCGCTACTCTCAAACGCCGCATGCGGCTGACCTGCATCCGCTACGTCGGTCTGATCAAGGCGACCGGGCAAGTCCTGCTCGCCTCGATCGCCTTCAACATGAGGCGGTGGGCCACGATCGCCGCGTGAGCTGCCCGCTCAGGGCGACAACTACAGATCTTGCCAGGCAATTGCCGGGACCAGGGCACTCGCTCCTGACGTCTTCAGCCTCAAGAGCCGATAACGCAACAGGCCCCTTGTGGGAGAAGGTGGCGCGAAGCGCCGGATGAGGGGTTGTTTCCGCGAATTCAGAAGTAAGAGAGTCACGCGCGGAGAGATACCCCTCACCCGTCTCGCCGCTACGCGGCGAGACACCCTCTCCCACAAGGGGAGAGGGGAAGACAAACCTACTTCGGCAGCAACGCCTTCAACTTGTCCATGTCGCGCACGTTCATCTTGAAGCCGCCGGGCATCACGATGTCGCCGGGCTTCTGGTCGGGCTTGCAGGCCCCGAGCCACTTGGCTTCGAGCTGCATCGTGGTGTCGCGGCCTGCTGCGCCGGCGGCGCCGCCTTGTGCATGCGACGAGGTCTTCACCGTATAGGCCGAGTTGAAATCGCCGGTGATCTCGGCATGCGAGGTCGTGCTGATGCCGGCGACGTTGCACTCGGAATCACTGACATAGCCGGTCGCGGTCTTCTTGATGTCCTGCTTGGCGCAGATCTGCTTGGCCATCGGGGAGACGTTGTTGTTCATCTCCTTGTCGACGGTCTCGTCGGTGCAGTGCTGCATGGTCATCTCGGGCATGGGCGTGCCGGTCCTGACCATCTTCATTTCCCAGAGACCGGCCTTGCGCACCGGCAGATCGTCGGCGCTGGCGCTGCCTGCCGACACCACAAGACAAAGGGCCGAGCCGAGCAAAGCGAGCTTGCGCGTCATGTGGGAAGCTCCCGACGTTCCGAAAGCGCCTCAGTACAGCGTACGGATCGGCTGTTGGGCAGCGCCATAGGGCACCCAACGGCAGGAGAACGAGATATAGCCGCCCTCAAAGGCCTGCACCGCGAGGAATTTCACGACCTTGCCGTAGCGCGCGCAGTGATCGACCGCGACCTGCCGCGCATCAGCCTGGGTCGCCAGCGAATAAGCGATGATGCCGCCGGTGTCGTTGCCCTTGAACGGAGGCACCGGAAGGAGATCGGCGCGTGCCGACTGGCTGGCCATCATCCCCAGGGCAAGAAAGCCCGCGGCCGCAATGATTCGCATTCCCGTTACTCCAATTGGTTGGGACCAGTTTACGGTGCCGGGAGGTCCATGAAAAGAACTGATGCCCCGCCGGCTGCGAGGTTGGGGTCAACTCTTGGCCAAGTGTTGCCGCGCTGCACTTGACCTGCCCCGGCCTTCGCGGCACCGTCCATCCTTCGCAAGACCCAGCTGTCCGGATTGCCCATGCGCGCCCTCCCCCTGAAATCGCTCCGCTTTGCCACCTTGCTTGGCCTCATGTTCGGGGCGCTGTCGCTCGGTGAGGCCAGGGCCGCCAATCCGCTGGAGCTGAACTTCTGGCTGAACGGGCCGCGCTATGACGGCGCCGTCGTCGATTGCGAGAGGGCGCTGCCGACCATCGCCACCCAGTTCTGGGAGAAGGAAAGCTCGTTCTGGAATTCCTCGTTGAAGATCACCGGCTTCGCCGCCGTTCACGAGATCGCGTTCCGGCCCTGGCAGTCTGACAACATTCCGCGCCGCTATTGCACCGGCGACGCCATGCTCAATGACGGAAAGGTGCGCAAGGTGCATTTCTCGATCATGGAGGATGGCGGCTTCTCCGGCTACGGCAATGGTGTGGAATGGTGCGTGGTCGGGCTCGACCGCAACTGGGCCTACAATCCGTCCTGCCGCGCCGCCAGGCCCTGAGGCTCGATCGAAAGGCCTGAATCGGACTGATCAGGCGCCTGACGGGCCGGCCCGAATTTTGTTCTTGAAATGTTCTTGTTGCCTGCTAGGCTGACTGCACAGTCTAGTTGAGGGGCGTCGCCATGTTTCATTTTAGATTGCATTCGTTCACCCGTCTCGTGATCTCACTGACCCTCCCCCTGGTTCTGGCCGCCGGGCTGGTCGCGCTGCCGGGCGGCGCGAAGGCCCAGGACAAACGGCAGAACGCGCCCGGCGAATTCGACTTCTATGTGCTGTCGCTGTCATGGTCGCCCTCCTTCTGCGAGGAGGCGTCCGAGCGCAACCGCGGCGGCGGCGGTGGTCGCTCGCAGATGCAGTGCAGCGGGCGGCCCTACGCGTTCGTGGTGCACGGGCTGTGGCCGCAATATGAGAATGGCTTCCCTGAATATTGCCAGCGGCCCTCGCCACGCCTGAACCGCAACATCGTCTCTTCGATGCTCGATTTGATGCCGGCGCCGGGGCTGATCTTCAACGAGTGGGACAAGCACGGCACCTGCTCCGGGCTCGACAGCCGCAATTATTTCGAGACGATCCGAAAGGCGCGCGCCGCGATCAAGATCCCGGCGGAATATCTCGAACTGTCGCAGGCCAAGACCGTGGCGCCGGGCGAGGTGGAGGAAGCCTTCATCAAGGCCAATGCGGGCCTGAGCAACGCGGCCATCTCGGTCACCTGCAACCGGACCCGGCTCTCGGAGGTCCGCATCTGCCTCAGCAAGGACCTGCAATTCCGGGCCTGCGAGGAGATCGAGCGCCGCGCCTGCCGCCGCGACCAGGTGACGATGCCGCCGATCAGAGGTGGCTAGTCCAACTGCTCATGCCCCGTACGCCGCGCCGCTTCGGCGGTGCGCTGCAGAATCGGGGCCTATGCTGCATGGGAATCCAGACCCGGGCCCTGGCCCGCAACGCTAAGAGCGTTGCAGCGCGTCCGGGACAGACGCGCATGCCGCTTTGCTCAAGCCGTGACGTAGCGTAGTCCTGTCTCATGAACTACCGTCACGCCTTCCACGCCGGAAACTTCGCCGATGTCATCAAGCACATCGTGCTCGCGCGCATCATTACTTACCTCCAGGACAAGCCGGGGGCATTCCGTGTCATCGACACCCATGCCGGCGCCGGCCTCTATGATCTCGAAAGCGACGAGGCGCGCCGCAGCGGCGAATGGCTGACCGGCATCGCGCGGCTGATGCAGGCGCGCCTGTCGAACGACGCCGTGGCGCTGGCCAAGCCCTATCTCGACATCGTTCGTGCCTACAATCCGAAGGGCGAACTCAAGGCCTATCCGGGTTCGCCGCTGATCACGCGCGGCCTGCTGCGGCCGCAGGACCGCCTCGTTGCCTGCGAGCTTGAGCCGAAGGCGCGCAAGGCGCTGATCGGTGTGCTGCGCCGCGACGAACAGGCGCGCGTGGTCGATCTCGACGGCTGGGTCGCGCTGCCGGCCTTTGTGCCACCGAAGGAACGGCGCGGGCTCGTGCTGATCGACCCGCCGTTCGAGGCGAAAGACGAGTTCGAAAAGCTCGGCGACGCCTTCTCGGCGGCTTTCGTGAAATGGCCGACCGGTATCTATGTAATCTGGTACCCGGCCAAGAGCCGACGCGCCACCGACACGCTGGTGCAATCAGTGGCGCGGCTCGCAGCCGCAGCAAAACCGCCAGGAAAATGTCTGCGTCTCGAATTCAGTGTCGCGCCGCAGCTTGATGGCGCCGCCCTCACCTCCGCCGGATTGTTGATCGTCAATCCGCCGTACACGCTGCATGGCGAGCTCAAGACGATCCTGCCCGAGCTGGAGATACCGCTCGGACAGGGCGGAGCTGCCAGATTCCGATTAGAGGTGCCGAGGCCGTAACACACCGGCATTCTTGGGAAAAAGATGCAGGAGCGGTAGTCAATCTGCAGAGAACCGTATTATGCTGTTTCCGTGACTGGCTTTACGTTCCGCTTCCGCGAATGGTTGCGGCGGAGTGAAGGCCTAAGAAAGATCCGATCGGACCGAAAGAAAGGTCCGCCCAAGGATGGCCAGCTCCCGGGCTTCGTAAGGCCCGGTCATGTCGTGACGTGAGTCTGCGTCGCGACGGAGGAGCAATGAGGGGGAGTTTCCCGATGGCCATGACGGGAACGGTCAAGTTTTTTAACGGCGAGCGCGGCTACGGTTTCATCAAGCCCGACGACGGCGGGCGCGACGTCTTCGTGCACATTACTGCTGTGGAGCGGGCGGGACTGAAAGATCTCGCCGAAGGACAGCGCATTACTTTTGAAGTCGAGCCGGACAAGAAGGGGAAGGGACCAAAGGCAGTCAATTTGGTCATCGTCTCCTAGAGCGTTTTCGAGCGAACACCTGGCGAAAAAAATCCCGGCCGCGAGCGGCCGGGAGGCTATTGTCCGGTATTTTCTTCTTCAACTATCAGAAGTGATAGTTCACGCCGGCGCGCACAACGCTGGCGCTATAGCCGTTTGACACGCCGGTAATTGCGAACTGGCTCGTCGACAGATCGATGTAGAGATATTCGAGCTTGGCGCTCCAGTTCGGCGCGAAGCCGACTTCCGCGCCGGCACCGATGGTCCAGCCTGCGGTGGTGTGCGACTCCGTCCAGCCGAATGTCTGCGCGCGCAGTTCGCCGAAGGCGAGGCCGGCGGTGCCGTAGAACAGCACGTTGCTGAAGGCATAGCCCGCACGGCCGCGCAGCGTGCCGAACCAGGGGTTGGAGAACTTCCACGGCGCGAAGGTGTCATCAGCGCCCGCGGCCTGGATATCGCCCTCGACGCCGAACACCCATGGACCGTTCTGGAAATTGTAGCCGGCCTGTACACCGCCGACGAAACCGGAGGGCTTGACGGGCGAGTTACTCACCGAGCCCCACTCATAGCCGAGATTGGCACCGAGATACGGACCGGCCCAACTATAGGCATTGAGCGGCTGATTGACGGTGTAGGGCGCACCCTGCCCGTAATTGAGATCGGCGGCCTCTGCCGAAGCTGTCCAGCCGGCTGCAACCAACACGGCTGCGCCTACAACGAACCCCCTCATCGGTACTCTCCAACGCAACGGCCGCCCCCCGCGATGCCTGCGCCGCCGCGCAAGGCAAAATCGCATGGTTACGGAACCTCCTCTTTTTCGCGTAAGATTTATCGAGAGTTTTAAGTTAAAGGCCTGTTAAGCCGGGTTACCACGCTCTTAACAGGCTTAAGCAAGTGTTACCCGGAACCGCGCCGCCATCCTGTGTGTGCCGCAAGGCTGGAACTTCAAATCGGCACCCCCAGCGCTTAAATTCGCATCATGGCTCACGATTCCACCGACAATCCGGACGACGCACGCGCGCGCAAATCTCCGCGCGGCACGACGGCCGACGCCCCGCCGGAGAGCCTGGCGCCGCCGGACCTCGATCCCGCCACCACCGCTGGCGAGGACGAGGACGACGCGCTGCTGCCTGACATCCTGGAGGAGAGCGGCGCGGTCGGCGAAGAGCCGCTGGCGACCGGCCATGAAGCGATCGAGCGCGCGGTCCGCCTCGCGCCCACCTCGCCGGGCGTCTATCGCATGCTCAGCGCCAATGCCGACGTGCTCTATGTCGGCAAGGCCAAGAACGTCAAAAAGCGCCTGTCGAACTATGCGCGCCAGAGCGCGCCGCAACCGGCGCGCATCCTGCGCATGATCGCAGCCACGGTGACCGTGGAGATCGTCTCGACCAACACCGAGACCGAAGCGCTGCTCCTGGAAGCCAATCTCATCAAGCAGCTCCGGCCGCGCTTCAACGTGCAGCTGCGCGACGACAAGTCGTTTCCCTACATCCTGATCACCGGCGACCATTGGGCGCCGCAGATCCTCAAGCATCGTGGTGCGCAGTCGCGGCCCGGCCGCTATTTCGGCCCGTTCGCTTCCGCCGGCGCGGTCAACCGCACCATCACCGCCTTGCAGCGCGCGTTCCTGATCCGCTCCTGCACCGATTCCTTCTTCGAGAGCCGCTCGCGGCCCTGCCTGCTCTACCAGATCCGCCGCTGCGCCGGCCCCTGTACCCGCGAGATCGATTTCCCCGGCTACACGACGCTGGTGCGCGAGGCGACTGACTTCCTCTCCGGCAAGAGCCAAGCGGTGAAGCAGGAGCTTGCCGGCGAGATGGAGAAGGCCTCCGGCGAGCTCGAATTCGAGACCGCGGCACTCTACCGCGACCGCCTCGCCGCGCTGTCGGCGATCCAGTCGCAGCAGGGCATCAATCCGCGCACGGTGGAAGAAGCCGACGTGTTCGCCATCCACCAGGAGGGCGGCTTCTCCTGCGTCGAAGTGTTCTTCTTCCGCACCGGACAGAACTGGGGCAACCGCGCCTATTTCCCGCGCGCGGAGAAGACCTATACGCCGGAGGAAGTGCTGGGGTCGTTCCTCGCCCAGTTCTACGACGACAAGCCGCCGCCGAAGAACATCCTGCTCTCGCACGAGATCGAGGAGAGCGAGCTGCTCGCCAACGCGCTGTCGATCAAGGCCGGCCACAAGATCGAGGTCACGGCGCCCAAGCGCGGCGAGAAGAAGGAGCTGGTCGCCCACGCGCTGACCAATGCGCGCGAGGCGCTCGGCCGCAAGCTCGCGGACACCGCGACGCAGAGCCGGCTGCTCGACGCCATGGCCACGACGCTGAGCCTGCCGCATTCGCCCAAGCGCATCGAGGTCTACGACAACAGCCACATCCAGGGCACCAATGCGGTCGGCGCAATGATCGTCGCCGGCCCCGATGGTTTCGTGAAGAACCAGTACCGCAAGTTCAACATCAAGTCGGAAGGGCTCACGCCGGGCGACGATTACGGCATGATGAAAGAGGTGCTGGAGCGCCGCTTCAAGCGCCTGATCAATCCGCCCGAGGACGCCGCCGGCAAGGCCAAGGACGACGACTTCCCGCAATGGCCCGACCTCGTGATCATCGACGGCGGTCGCGGCCAGCTCAACGCCGTCCGGGAGATCTTTACGAATCTCGGCCTGACCCAGGTGTCGCTGATGTCGGTCGCCAAGGGACCGGACCGGGATGCCGGCCGCGAAACCCTGTTCATGCCGGAGCGCGAGGCAATCAAGCTGGAGCCGCGCGATCCCGTGCTTTACTTCATCCAGCGCCTGCGCGACGAGGCCCACCGCTTCGTCATCGGCTCGCACCGCAAGCTGCGCAAGAAGGACATCCGCGAGGCCGGTTTGCAGGAGATTCCGGGCATCGGCCCGTCACGCAAACGTGCCTTGCTGCACCATTTCGGAACCCTGAAGGAGATCGAGCGGGCCTCGATCGCCGATCTCGGCAAGGTTCCGGGGGTGAGCGCCGAGAGCGCTCGCAGGATTTTCGACTATTTCCATCCCCAGCCGGGGTGAACTAAGGGAGCCGCGGTCATATGGTCGTCGCATGCTGCACCTCATTTGGGGAGCGGGACGGTTGACCTTCAGGCACGAGCGGTATTGGTAGGACGGATGAACATCGCCACGACACGAGGGACGACCAGCCGCGCGATGTCCCTCCCGAACATCCTGACCTATGGCCGGATCGCCGCGATCCCGGTCGTGGTCGGGTGCATCTATGCACAATCGATTCTGGATCAGCCGCTGTGGCTGCGCTGGGTCGCGGTCGCCATCTTCATCGCGGCAGCAGTGACCGATTACCTCGACGGCTATTACGCGCGGATCTGGAATCAGCAATCGGCGTTCGGCCGGATGCTCGATCCGATCGCCGACAAGCTGCTGGTGGCCTCCTGCCTGCTGATGCTGGCCGCCGACGGCATCATCCATGGCTGGTCGCTATGGGCCGCCATCGTGATCCTGTGCCGCGAGATCCTGGTCTCGGGCCTGCGCGAATATCTCGCCGCGCTGCGGGTGAGCGTTCCCGTGACCAAGCTTGCGAAGTGGAAGACGACCGTTCAGCTCATCGCCATCGGCTTCCTGCTCGCTGGCCCGGCCGGCGATGAGGTGGTGCCCGTGGTCTCGATGATCGGGCTGGCGCTGCTCTGGGCGTCAGCGATCCTCACCATCTACACCGGCTACGACTATTTCCGCGCCGGCATCCATCACCTCATCAAGGAGGATGAGGCATGAAGGTGAAGTACTTCGCCTGGGTGCGCGAACGCGTCGGCAAGGCCGAGGAGACCATAGAGCCGCCGGCGACCGTGCGCACCGTCGAGGAGCTGATCGCCTGGCTGTCCGGCCGGAGCGAGGCCTATGCCTACGCCTTCGAGAAGCCGAAGGTGATCCGCACCGCGATCGATCATGCCCACGTCAAATCGGACGCCGCGATCGCGGGCGCCCGCGAGATCGCGTTTTTCCCGCCGATGACCGGCGGCTAGGCCATGACCTCCCCCGTAAGCACCGCCCCCGTCAGCCCCTGCCCCGTCACCATCCGCATCCAGCAGGACGATTTCGACATCGCGCGCGAGATCGCGATCCTGACCGGGAGCCGCACCGACATCGGCGCGGTCGTAAGCTTTTCCGGCATCTGCCGCGGCGACGAGAACAGCGCGAAGATCGCCGCCCTCACGCTCGAACATTATCCCGGCATGGCGGAAGAAGAGATCAAGCGCCATGCCGACGAAGCTACATCGCGCTGGCCGCTGAACGGCGTCACCATCATTCATCGCGTCGGGCGGTTCATGCCCGGCCAGAACATCGTGCTGGTGCTCACGGCGTCGCAGCACCGCCAGGCGGCGTTCCAGGCGGCCGAGTTCCTGATGGATTATCTCAAGACCAGCGCGCCGTTCTGGAAGAAGGAAGAGAGCGCCACCGGCACCGGCTGGGTCGAAGCCCACGCCCGTGACGACGAGGCCGCCGCACGCTGGACCCGATCCTGATGGCAAGAGCATCCAAGAAGACCACGCGCGGCCGCGCGGCACCGAAACTCGCGAAGGTCGGCCGCGGCGAGTTGCTCACGCTGATCGATTTCGTGCGCTACGCCGTGAGCCGCTTCACCGAGGCGAAGCTCGCCTTTGCCCATGGCACGACCGATCCGGTCGCGGAAGCAGCCTTCCTGGTCTGCGAAGCCCTGCATCTGCATCCCGACCAGTTCGAGATCTTTGCCCATGCCTGCGTCACGTCGGCGGAAGGCAAGACCATCGTCAACCTCATCCATCAGCGCGTCACCACGCGCAAACCGGCCGCCTATCTCGTCAACAAGATCTACATGCGCGGCCTGCCCTTCTATGTCGACGAGCGCGTCATCGTTCCGCGCTCCTTCATCGGCGAACTGCTGGAGTCGCATTTCGGCGGCGACGGCGAGGCGGGCTCGCTGATCGACGACCCCACGGCCGTCGAACGTGTGCTCGATCTCTGCACGGGCTCTGGATGTCTCGCCATCCTCGCCGCGCACCATTTCCCGAATGCCACCGTTGATGCCGTCGACATCTCCAAGGGCGCGCTCGAAGTTGCCTCGCGAAATGTCGGCGAATTCGGGCTCGATGACCGGATCAGCCTGCATCGCGGCGACCTGTTCGCCCCGCTCGGCGACAACAGATACGACCTCATCATCACCAACCCGCCTTACGTCGATGCGGAAGGCATGGCCGCGCTGCCGCCGGAATGCCGGGCCGAACCAAAGCTCGCCTTTGACGGCGGCCCCGACGGTCTCGACGTGGTGCGCCGCATCCTGCGCGATGCGCCCGATCACCTGACGCCGGATGGCGGCTTGATCTGCGAGATCGGCCGCGGCCGCGAACTGGTCGACGAGGCCTTTCCGGAACTGCCGCTGCTCTGGCTCGACACCGAGGAGTCCGAGGGCGAGGTGTTCTGGATCGCGGCCGCCGATCTCGGCTGATCCGTCCCGGCAGCCGCGCTCCGCGCGGAACAAGTCAAATTCCGCCACGTTCATCCCCCGACGATTTTTTCGTTCTCGGAGGATGTCCGCATGCTCGCGCCATCGGGCGAATTGCTGCGCGCCGGCATGGCGCTCAAGATCAATCATCTCAAGCGCGCCGCGCGATCGTACTTGCGCGACCGCACCAATCAGGCCACGGGCCGCGCGACGTCCTATGCGGTCGCGGCAGGACTGCTCGCAATGGCCGGGCTGTTCCTGATCGCCACCCTCTTTGTCGGCCTGATGGCCCTTTATCGTTGGGTCGCAATCACCCAGGGACAATTCTGGGGCTTTGGTGCCGTCGCGGCCGTGCTCCTGGTGCTGGCCGTATCCTGCGCCGGCGTGGCTCTGGTCCAAATAAAGCGTCGGGACAAGCCGATCGTGCCGCTTGCCAGCCGTATGCGCGTCGCGATCGCCACCCCGCGGATCCCGCGCGGAACGGTCAAGCAGGCGGTGAAAGAGGTCGCAACGACGATTCCGCTGGTGTCGCTCGCACCGGGCGAACGTGGCCGTGGCGGCAACGCCGTGTCGGCTCGGACCAACCGGCCCGTGCAGCTGGGTCTGATGCTCGCAGCCGTCGGGCTGCTGGGCTTCACGGCCGCACGGCGGCGGCGGCACGGCCACAGATTGGACGCTTGAAATGCGCGCGCGGCGCACCGAGCACCTCGACAGTTGGTTGCTGGTCGCCGCCACGGCCGTCTTCGTGCTGTCCGCGGAACGCTACTTTCAGGAGTCCGGCCCCATCCGGCCGGGGCCTCCGCAAGACCATCGCAATAATGAAGCAAACTCGCCGGAAACGAGCCCGGCCGGCGCGGCGATGCAGCTTGGCCACGGCCGGCACGCGAAAAGCCCTTTCGCGATCCCGTGGGCGGGCTGGAAAGACATCTTCTGGCGCACCTATCAGCGCATCGACGACGATCGCCTGCTCGCGACTGCGGGCGGCGTCGTCTTCTTCGGGCTGCTCGCGGTCTTTCCCGCCGTGACCGCGCTGGTCTCATCCTACGGCCTGTTCGCGGATCCCTCGACGATCAGTTCCAACCTGCATTCGCTCGCGATGCTGCTGCCCGAGGGCGCGTTCCAGATCGTCGAGGACCAGGTTACGCGCGTGGTGTCCAACGGCAATACCGCCCTGGGTGTCACCTTCCTGTTTGGCCTCTTGCTCGCGATCTGGAGCGCCAATGCGGGCGTCAAAGCCATCTTCGATGCCCTCAACGTCGCCTATGAGGAGCGCGAAAAGCGCAGCTTCGTCCGGCTGAACACGGTGTCGTTGGCTTTCACCGTCGGCGGCATCGCGGCGCTGCTGCTGATGGTGGGCACCGTGGTCGCCTTCCCGCTCGCGCTCAACCATCTCGGCATCGCGCCGGAAAGCAGGCTGATCGTCGCTCTCGCGAGATGGCCGGTGCTGTTCGTCATCCTGCTGGCCGCGCTTGCCGTCCTCTACCGCTTCGCACCGAGCCGCGACGCGCCACGCTGGCAATGGCTGAGCCTCGGCGCGGTGACGGCCGCCATCCTCTGGATCGCCGGCTCGGCGCTCCTGTCCTGGTATCTCTCGGAATTCGCCAATTACAACGCGACCTACGGCTCGCTCGGCGCGGCGATCGGCTTGATGATGTGGATGTGGATGTCGGCGATCGTCATCATGTTCGGGGCCGAGCTGAACTCGGAGATCGAGCGGCAGACCCTTCGGGATACGACCACCGGACCGCCCAAGCCGCTCGGCACCCGGCAGGCCGTCTCGGCCGACACGGTCGGCGCAGCCGCGCCATCGTGATTGCCGGCGGTCAGGCCGGGGCTCGGCCTGACCGGATCACGACGGCAATTCAGCGCTTGCTGATCACGACCTCCAGATACTCGCTATGCACCACCACCGTACCGTCGTCGGCACGGTTGAATTCGCCGAGCAGCGCCATGAGATCGCGCCGCAGCGCGGCCTGGCCGGTCTCCTCCAGCGCCACGAACGCTTTCAGCATCGGCCCGTAATAGGATTTGAAAACCTCGAGCCAGTGCTCCGGCGAGCGATAGCGGAAGGCGAACATGCGCGGCTCGGCGGCGATCTCGGAGGCTTGGCTGCCGAACATCTCCTCAAGCCGTGCCGGCGTGCCCCACAAGGCCGGCGACTTCACGCCCGCTGGCGGCGGCAAATGCCTGCCGATGGTCTTGAAGAGCTGACCGATGAAGCCCTGGGGCGTCCAGTTGGCGAGGCCGATCTTGCCGCCGGACTTGCAGACCCGCGCGAGCTCGGACGCCGCCTTGTCCTGATCCGGCGTGAACATGACGCCGAAGGTCGAGAGCACGACGTCGTAGCTGGCATCCGCAAACGGCAGCGCTTCGGCATCCGCTTCACGGAATTCGACCATCAGATGCTCCGCCGCGGCCCGTTCGCGTCCCCGCTTGAGCAACGCGGGAACATAATCGGTCGATGTGACGTCGCACCAGCGCCGCGCGGCGGCCAGCGTCGCATTGCCGTTGCCGGCGGCGACATCAAGCACCTTGCTGCCGGCGCGCAAGTCGAGCGCCTCGCAGAGTTGCTCGCCGACGATCTGCAAGGTGGTGCCGACAATGGCATAGTCGCCGGATGACCAGGCGCTGTGCTGGCGCTGCTTGACGGCGGCGAGATCGGGCTGGGCGAGGGCCGGCTTGAGCGCGGCGGATGTCGACATGGCAATTCTCCTGCGGTTGAAGACGCCGGGACGATAGGGCGCATGCGGCTCGCTGGCCTTGAGAGTGGCGTTATTTTACGCTGAGAACACCTTGATTTCCCCGCGCGAGCCGAGGGCGGCGTGACATTTCATTTCGAAGATTTCGTGCTCGACCCCGCGCGCCGCGAATTGCGGCGGGCGGAGACGCTCGTCGCGCTCGAGCCCCAGGTGTTCGATCTCCTGCTTTACCTGGTCCGCAACCGCGAGCGCGTGGTGACGCGGGACAATCTGCTCGACGCGATCTGGAACGGCCGCGTCGTCTCGGAATCGACGCTGACCAGCCGGATCAACGCGGCGCGGCGCGCGGTCAATGACAATGGCGAAGATCAGCGGCTGATCCGCACAGTCGCGCGCAAGGGCGTGCGGTTCGTCGGCGAAGTGACCGAACGCTCCGTAGCAGGCTCATCGTCGGCGCCGGGCAAGCCGCCCGACGCAATACCGACGGAATTGCCACTGCCCGATCGTCCCGCAATTGCCGTCCTGCCCTTCACCAACATGAGCGGCGAGGCCGAGCAGGATTATTTCTCCGACGGCATCAGCGAGGACATCATCACCGCGCTGTCGAAGCTGCGCTGGTTCTTCGTGATCGCGCGCAACTCCTCCTTCATCTACAAGGGCCGCACGGTTCACCTGCGGCAGGTCGCCGAGGAGCTCGGCGTGCGCTATGTCGTCGAGGGCAGCGTCCGCAAGGAGGGCGATCGCGTCCGCATCACCGCGCAGCTCAACGATGTCGCCACCGGCAGCCATCTCTGGGCCGAACGCTACGACCGCGAGCTCGCCGACGTCTTCGCCGTACAGGACGAGATCACCGAACGCATCGTCGCAGCGATCGAGCCGCAGCTCTATGCCGCGGAGAATTTTCGCGCCGAGCGCAAGCCGCCCGACAGCCTGGACGCCTGGGACCTTCTGATGCGCGCCCTCTCCCATTACTGGCGCGTGACGCGGCAGGACCACGTCGCGGCGCGAGCCCTGCTCGAAAAGGCCATCGCGCTCGACCCGAACTACGGCAAGGCACTCGGGCTGCTCGGCACCAGCTACATGTTCACGGCGCATATGGGCTGGATGGAGATGGCCGCGGCGCTGCCGGTGGCCGAGCGCGCGGCACGGGCCGCGATCCGCGCCGACGACCAGGATGCCTGGGCGCATAATGCGCTCGGCCATGTCGATCTGTTCGCACGCCGGTTCGAGGATTCACTTGCCGAATTCGAGACCGCGCTGCGGCTCAATCCGAACTTTGCGCTGGCGCAGGGCTATTATGGCCTGACGCTTAGCTATTGCGGCCGCTGGCGGGATGCCGACGAGGCCGCGCGGCGGGCGATCCGCCTCAGCCCGCGCGACCCCTATGCACCCGTCTATTTCGGCATCGCCGCCTTTGCCCGTTTCCTCGGCAGGGACTATGCGGAGGCGATCCGGCTCGCACAGGAGGCCCTGCGCCAGCGCAGTGACTTCGTCGGCGGGCACCGGGTGCTGACCGCGGCCGCGGCGATGGCCGGGCAAACCGAGACCGCCCGCGCGGCGCTGAAGGAACTCCAGCGTGCCCAGCCCAACGTCTCGCTCGCCTGGATCGCCGAGTTCATGCCGATCAAGCTCGCCGCCGACCGCGAGCACTACCTCGAAGGCTTTCGCCGGGCCGGCCTGACCTAGACTGCCCGAGCATGATCTCCGCGCAAACGCGTTCCGCGTTTGTCGCGAGGGAAAACCGCTACACACTTTTCCGGATCATGCTCCGGCGCCGCGAACAGGCCGCTATCCCCTCGAATCAACAATGATGTTAAGGTCGCCTTGCTTGGGGGAGCATGAGGCGTGACGGGTTCGCACACTGACCCGTGTTTTCCCGGATGAGGCAGTCAGCTCTTTGAGGCGTAACGCGCGGCATGATTCGCATTTCGACGATCTTCATCGCCATCTGCATGGTTCTGGTCGCGGCCTCGCTCGGGCTTGTCCTCTACTCGGTCGCCGGCATCAGCGGAACCGAATCCGCCATCGTGGCGCTGACCGCGCTGACCTTCCTGATCCTCTACAACGCGGTCTCGATGCGGCTGCGCGACCGCAGTGACGTCGGCGGCCAGATCGCCGACCTCTCGCGCGGCACCGCCGACCTCGCCCGCCAGGTCGCCGAGTTCGGCCGCCGGCTCGCGGCGATGGAGGGGCGCATCGCCTCGGCCAATTCGACCAACTCCGACCGCATCCAGTCAGTGGTCGGCGAGATCAACGAGCTCGGTGGGCTGGTCAGGCAGCTCGCCACCACCGTGTCAGCCCATGAAGACCTCTTGGCCGGGGCCGCGCCGACCCCCGCCCCCGCTCCGGTCGCCCGGCCAGAGCCGGAGGCGCCGCTCGACCTGATTGCGGCCTTCGAGGAGCGGCCGGCCGCCCCTCCGCCGCTGCCCGCACCGCCGCCGCGGCCAACGCCGGCGATCCAGACCCACACCGCCGTTCCGGTTCAGACGGCCAATGGCCGCAACCCGCCCCAGTTACTGGCGACACTGCGCAACGCCATCGACGAGAACCGCATCGACATCTTCCTCCAGCCGATGGTGACGCTGCCGCAGCGCAAGGTGCGGTTCTACGAAGCCGTGACGCGCCTGCGCGACGAGCGCGACCAGCTGATCGCCGCCGAGGAATTCATCAGCATCGCCGAAGCCTCGGGTCTGATCGGACGCATCGACAACATGGTGATGCTGCGCTGTGTGCAGGTGCTGCGGCGCCTGATGGTGCGCAACAAGGATGTCGGCGTGTTCTGCAACGTCGCGGCCTCCACGCTCGGCAATTCCACCACCTTCGCGCAGTGCCTCGACTTCCTCGAAGCCAACCGGGCGCTGGCGCCCTCGCTGGTGCTGGAGTTCAAGCAGTCGACCTTCCGCAATCTCGGCCCGGCCGAGACCGAGAACCTCGCGGCGCTCGCCCAGCGCGGTTTCCGCTTCTCGATCGACCATGTCACTGACCTCAGGATCGAGCCGCGCGAGCTCGCCGATCGCGGCGTGCGCTTCATCAAGGTGCCGGCGTCCCTCCTGCTCGACCCCAGGCAGGCCTCGACCTCGGACATCCACCCTTCCGACCTCTCCGACCTGCTCGGCCGCTTCGGCATCGACCTGATCGCCGAACGGATCGAGGGCGAGCGCGCAGTGGTCGATTTGCTCGACTTTGACGTGCGGTTCGGTCAGGGGTTCCTGTTCGCGCCGCCCCGGCCATTGCGGCCTGAAGGGGCATCTGCTACCGGCGGGGCCTCGCCGAACCCGGCGCAGGAAATTCAGGGATCCAATGGCTCCGCTTCTCCCAGCCCAGGCGCCACGTCTTCAGCGCCTCCAGCCCAACGTATCACCGGCAACGCGGCGCTCGCGCGCCGGATCTGATCGGCCGCACGCATCATGACCACGCTGCATTTCGCCGAAAGCCTGCGCGAGCTCGTGGGCGGCGTTGACGTTGTGCTCAGCGACATCTGGGGCGTGGTTCACAACGGCCTGGAATCCTTCCCCGAGGCCTGCGAGGCGCTGCACACCTATCGCAGCCGCGGCGGTACGGTGATCCTGATCACCAATGCCCCGCGCCCGGCCGACTCCGTCCAACGGCAATTGCGCAAGCTCGGCGTCGCGGACGAGACCTATGACGCGATCGTCTCGTCGGGCGACCTGACGCGGCTCTATGTCGCCGAGCATCCCGGCCGCAAGATGTTCTGGCTCGGACCCGAGCGCGACAACTCGATCTATCGCGGCCTCGATGCGACGACCGCGCCGCTGGAAGAAGCCGACTACATCGTCTGCACCGGCCTCTATGACGACGAGACCGAGACGGCGGAAGACTATCGCGGCATGATGCTGAAGGCGCGCGAGCGCAAGCTGACGCTGGTCTGTGCCAACCCCGATATCGTGGTGGAGCGCGGCGACCGGCTGATCTATTGCGCCGGCGCGATCGCGGAACTCTATCGCGAACTCGGCGGCGAGGTGATCTTCTACGGCAAGCCGCATCGCCCGATCTACGAGCGCGCGATGATGCTCGCCGGCGAGCGCCAGGGCCACATGATCGACCGGAAAAAGGTGCTGGCGATCGGCGATTCCGTCCGCACCGACCTCACCGGCGCGCGCGAATTCGGCATCGACTGCCTGTTCGTCACCCGCGGCATCCATGCCGAGGAGTTCGAGGGCCTCGACCAGCTCGACCCGAATTCGGTGATGGAGTTGTTCGGCCACCCGCCGAAGGCGCTGATGCGCGAATTGAAGTGGTGACGGTGGAGCCCACGCAGGTGCTGGGGGCTTAGACCAATTGCTTAGACCCAAATGCCGTCATGGCCGGGCTTAGCCGTCCGAAGGACGGCGTCGCTTCCGCTCGCCTACGCCCCGGCCATCCACGTCTTCATTTGCAGGATCCAAGAACGTGGATGCCCGGGACAAGCCCGGGCATGACGATCTCTATAGAGAGCTGTTATGCGGTCTGGCGGCGCTTACGCGCTCGCCATGTCCGGGAAGACCGCTTCGATCTTGGTCTTCAGCGTCGCCGCGTTGAACGGCTTGACGATGTAGTTGTTCACGCCGGCCTTCTTGGCCGCGATCACGTTCTCGGTCTTCGATTCCGCAGTGATCATGATGAAAGGCGTGGTGGCGAGGTTCGGATCCGCGCGCACTTCGCGCAGCAGGTCGTAACCCGTCATCGGCTCCATGTTCCAATCGGAAATCACGAGCCCGTACTTCTTGCCACGCATCTTGTTCAGCGCCGCCGAACCGTCGCTTGCATCATCGATATTCTCGAAGCCAAGCTGCTTCAGGAGATTCCTGATGATACGGATCATGGTGCTGTAGTCATCAACCACCAGAACCGACATCGACAAATCAACCGCCATCTCGACTCCCCCAACGCAAACCCAGGAAATATTACGATCGGACCCACCGGAGCCGGAGCCCCGCTGTTCCGCATTTCAAGGACTAGCACCAAGGCGTTAAACAGCGCGTTAACTGGGAGCGCCTCCGAAGGACTGAAATCACGTTCAATGCGGCCGCTCCCCTGCCGCTTGACTTCGTCCGGTCGGTCAAGCCACGGTCCGCCGGTCCTGCCGCTTCGAGAATTCCCCTGATGGTCCCGCATTTTACCGTTATCCGCGACACAACGCCGGATTCCGCGGTTTTGCGGGGCGCCGTGGTCGCCATGGGCAATTTCGACGGCGTTCATCTCGGCCATCGTGCGGTGATCGCAGCCGCCCTGGAGATGGGCCGGGCGCATGGCCGCCCTGCGCTGGCATTGACCTTCGAGCCGCATCCGCGCCGGTTTTTCAGCCCGAACACCCCGCAATTCCGCCTGACGGACGAGCCGGCCAAGTTGCGGCTTTTAGCCGGCACCGGGCTCGCCGGCGCCGTGGTCATGACCTTCGACAAGGCCAGGGCCGGGACCAGCGCGCAAGACTTCATTCACCATGACCTGATCGGACGCCTCGGCGTCAGCGGCATCGCGGTCGGCTACGACTTCCATTTCGGCAAGGGTCGCGTCGGCTCGCCGAGCCTCCTGGTCAACGAGGCGCCTCGACTCGGCATCGAGGTTGACGTGCAGGCCCATGTCGACATCGACGAGCGGCCGGTCTCCTCCAGCGCCATCCGGATCGCGCTCGCCGAGGGCCTCATCGACGAGGCCACCACCATGCTGGGCGCGCCCTGGTTCATCACCGGCGAGGTGATCCACGGCGAGAAGCGCGGCCGCGACCTCGGCTATCCCACCGCCAACATCCGCCTCGATGCCAATTGCGGCCTCAAGCACGGCATCTATGCGGTGCGGGTCGGCCGCGGCGCCGAGCGGCTGGACGGGGTGGCAAGCTTCGGCCGCCGTCCGACCTTTGATAATGGCGCGCCGCTGCTGGAAATCTTCCTGTTCGACTTCAAGGGCGACCTCTACGGACAAGCGCTCGACTGCGCCTTCGTCGGCTTCATCCGCGAGGAGCTGAAATTCGACAGCCTGGAGGCCCTGATCCGCCAGATGGACGACGATTCCGCCCGCGCCCGCGCCGTGCTGGCCGCCGCCCCGGACGCGTTTCCGCGGCTTGGCGTGATCGATTGAGGCCCAAATCCGGCCCGCCGAACCTTTTGCGCTTCTACCTTTTGCGCTTCCCTTGGGCCCCTGCTATGGAGAGCCCATGTTTGCGCGGCGCATCATAGGGATTAGCGGCCCGGCTTCCGCCTGAGCCTGAAGGCTCGGCGCAAGACCGGGATTTCGTCGTTTCACCCCGCGATTCCAGTCGCTATCCGTTTCCGCGCCCTTCCGAGCCAGTCAGCCCCATGTCCGAAAAGCCGCAAAAGTCCGACGCCAAAGACTATTCCAAGACCCTTTATTTGCCGCAGACGGATTTCCCGATGCGCGCCGGCCTGCCGCAGCGCGAGCCGGAACTGCTGAAGTACTGGAACGACATCGGCCTCTACGACAAGCTGCGCCGGGAAGCCCAGGGCCGCGCCAAATTCGTGCTGCATGACGGCCCGCCCTACGCCAACGGCAACATCCATATCGGGCACGCGCTGAACAAGATCCTCAAGGACGTCGTGACCAAGAGCCAGCAGATGCTCGGCTTCGACTCCAATTACGTGCCGGGCTGGGACTGCCACGGCCTGCCGATCGAATGGAAGATCGAGGAGGAGAACTACCGCAAGAAGGGCAAGCAGAAGCCCGACTTCCGCGACTCCGCCGCGATGGTGGCGTTCCGCAAGGAATGCCGCGCCTATGCGACGCACTGGATCAACGTGCAGCGCGAGGAGTTCAAGCGGCTCGGCATCATCGGCGACTGGGATCATCCCTATCAGACGATGAGCTATCCGGCCGAAGCGCAGATCGCCCGCGAGCTGATGAAGTTCGCGGCCAACGGCACGCTGTATCGCGGCTCCAAGCCGGTGATGTGGAGCGTGGTCGAGAAGACCGCGCTTGCGGAAGCCGAGGTCGAGTACGAGGACTACACCTCCGACATGGTGTGGGTGAAGTTTCCCGTCACGTCACCGGCGCATGGCGCACTTGCCAGTGCCTCGGTCGTGATCTGGACCACCACGCCCTGGACGCTGCCCGGCAACCGCGCGATCTCGTTCTCGCCGAAAATCGCCTACGGACTCTACAAGGTGACGGATGCGCCCGCCGACAACTGGGCCAAGACCGGCGATCTCCTGATCCTGGCCGATGCGCTCGCCGCAGAAGTGTTCAAGCAGGCGCGCGTCACGTCCTATGAGAAGGTGCGCGACATTCCCGGCGACACGCTGGACGCCGTGGAATGCGCCCATCCCCTGCGCGGGTTCGGTGGCGGTTACGAGTTCATCGTGCCGTTGCTCGCCGGCGAGCATGTCACCGACGACACCGGCACCGGCTTCGTGCACACCGCGCCGAGCCACGGCCGCGAGGACTTCGACGTCTGGACGGCCAACACCCGCGAGCTCGATGCGCGCGGCATCCCGACCGCGATCCCCTACACCGTCGACGAGAACGGCGCCTACACCGCGCAGGCCCCCGGCTTCACCGGCAAGCGCGTGCTCAACGACAAGGGCGAGAAGGGCGATGCCAACGAGGCCGTGATCAAGGCGCTGATCGAGGGCGGCAAGCTGCTCGCGCGCGGCCGCCTCAAGCATCAATATCCGCACTCCTGGCGCTCGAAGAAGCCGGTGATCTTCCGCAACACGCCGCAATGGTTCATCGCGATGGACAAGGACATCAGCGATGACGGCCATGCGAAGAAGGGCGACACGCTGCGCGCCCGCGCGCTGCACGCGATCTCGGTCACGCAATGGGTGCCGCCGTCGGGCGAGAACCGCATCAACGGCATGATCGCCAATCGTCCGGACTGGGTGATCTCGCGCCAGCGCGCCTGGGGCGTGCCGATCGCCGTGTTCGTGCGCGAGAAGAGCAACGGCTCGGCAGAGATCCTGCAGGACGAGATCGTCAACCAGCGCATCGCCGAAGCCTTCATGGAGGAAGGCGCCGACGCCTGGTACATGGACGGCGCCCGCGAGCGCTTCCTCGGGTCCCGCGCGAGCGAGGACTGGAAGAAGGTCGACGACATCTGCGACGTCTGGTTCGATTCGGGCTCCACGCACGCCTTCGTGCTCGAGGATCGCCAGAACTTCCCGCAGCTCGGCAACATCGTCCGCAAGATCGACGGCGGCAACGACACCGTGATGTATCTGGAAGGCAGCGACCAGCATCGCGGCTGGTTTCATTCCTCGCTGCTGGAAAGCGCAGGCACGCGGGGCCGCGCGCCCTACGACATCGTGCTCACCCACGGCTTCACGCTCGACGAGAACGGCCGCAAGATGTCGAAGTCGCTCGGCAACACCGTCGAGCCGCAGAAGGTGATCAAGGATTCGGGCGCGGACATCCTGCGCCTGTGGGTCTGCGCCACCGACTATGCCGACGACCAGCGCATCGGCCCGGAGATCCTGAAGAACACCATCGAGACCTATCGCAAGCTGCGCAACTCGATCCGCTGGATGCTCGGTACGCTGCATCACTTCAAGGCGAGCGAGAAGGTCGCCTATGCCGAGATGCCCGAGCTCGAGCGGCTGATGCTGCACGAACTGGCCGGCCATGCCGAAACCGTTCGCAAGGCCTATGCCGCCTTCGACTACAAGACCGTGGTCGCGAGCTTGGCAGCCTTCATGAACTCCGAGCTGTCGGCGTTCTACTTCGATATCCGCAAGGACACGCTCTATTGCGACCCGCCGTCGTCGCCGGCGCGCAAGGCCGCGCTCACCACGATCGACCTGTTGTGCGATGCCCTCCTGAAATGGCTCGCGCCGATCCTGAGCTTCACGACCGAGGAAGCCTGGCGCATGTTCCGGCCGAACGCGGAGCCTTCCGTCCATCTGACCCTGTTTCCCGAAGGCATCGAGAAGCTCCGCGACGACAAACTCGCCGCGAAATGGGAGACGATCCGCAACGTCCGCCGCGTCGTGACCGGCGCGCTGGAGCTCGAACGTGCCGCCAAGAACATCGGCTCGTCGCTCGAGGCCTCACCGGTGATCTATGTCGCCGACCGCGACATGCTGGCGACGCTGTTCGACACCGATCTCGCCGAGGTCTGCATCACCTCGAACTACGAGGTGCGTGAGGGCGAGGCGCCTGCGGGCGCGTTCCGTCTCGATGCCGTGCCCGGCGTCGCGGTCGTCGTCGAGAAGGCCGTGGGCACCAAATGCGCCCGCTCCTGGAAGATCTCGCCTATGGTCGGTGAAGACCCTGAATACCCCGACGTCACCCCGCGCGACGCCCAGGCGCTGCGCGAATGGAAGGCGCTGGGGGTGGGGGTCTGATCCCCGGCCATGACCCCGCTTCGCGCCGGCATCCTCGCGGCCGTGGTCACGCTGGTGGCCGATCAGGCCTCAAAGCTGTGGCTCCTGAACGTGTTCGACCTCGCCCGCCGTGGCGTGGTGAAGGTGACGCCGTTCTTCGACCTGGTGCTGGCCTGGAACATCGGCATCAGCTTCGGCTGGCTCCAGAACGACGGCCAGTCGGCGCAGATCGCGCTGATGGCGGTCAAGGTCGTCGCCGTGGTCGCCCTCGCCATCTGGATGGCCCGCTCGCACACCCTGCTCGCCACGGTCGCACTCGGGCTGATCATCGGCGGCGCGATCGGCAACGGCATCGACCGCTTCGCCTACGGCGCGGTGGTCGATTTCGCCCTGTTCCACATCGAGATCGGCGGAAATACCTATAATTGGTATGTGTTTAACCTCGCGGACGTGGCCATCGTTGTCGGGGTGGCGGCGCTATTGTATGATTCCTTCCTGGGGGTACCCGCCGCAAAAGCGCCCTGATCCCGGCCGATACGGACCGGCAGGTGGAACCCTGCGTTTTGCGAGGATTGGCCGCGTGCGAGCGGCAAAGTGCAGCAATCTGCCACAATATGGAACAGGTACAGTGATGCGCAGCTCCGAGACCAGCGGTTCGATGGTTCGAGACCCCAAAGCGGGGTTCTGGCGGGCGTTGAAATTGTCCGCTGTCGCGCTCGGCATCGGCCTCGTCATGACGGCAGGCCCGGTCCGTGCCGGTGACGACGACGATGATGATGACGGGATGACCTTCGAAGAGAAGATCATCGACAATCTGATGTCCGGCATCGGTGCCAAGAGCATGGAAAAGCCCGGCATCGAATACCGCGAGCGCTCGCCGCTCGTCGTGCCGCCCAAGCTCGACCTGCCGCCTCCGGCAACCCAGGCCAAGAATGCTCCGAACTGGCCGAAGGACCCCGAAGAGAAGCGCCGCAAGGAAGCCATCGCAGCGCGCAAGAAGGCGACCAAGGCGACGGAGAACTGGCAGGCGGCCCAACCGCTGACGCCCGCCGAGATGAAGGCCGGCGAGGTCGCCGCAGCCCCCCGTACAAGCAATGACCCGATCCAGCCGGGCACCAACGGCAACCCGTCGCTCAGTCCCGCCGAACTCGGCTACGCCGGCGGTCTCTGGAACATGATGAAGGGCGGCAACAGCTCCGAAGAGAAGAAATTCACCAGTGAGCCGCCGCGTTCGTCGCTGGTCGAGCCGCCGCCGGGCTACCAGACCCCCTCGCCGAACTACGCCTATGGCGCAGGGCCGGACAAGTCGCGCCGGACCTATTTCGACATCATGTCGGGCAAGGAAAAGGAATAATAGCGCTCCTGCCCCACCGCGACATCCTGACAGGCGCATCCTGGCACCGGCGGCTTACGCACGCCGGACGCAGTCTGCATATTGCTTATCAGTAACTTGCCACCGCGTTGAGTTCTCTGCTTCGTGACGCGAAGCCTCAGCCGCACGGTGTAGCATGCCGTGCCTCCGAGCCGGACATCCGGGTTCGGCCTTTTCATAAGGATTATGATGTCCTCTTACCGATCGGCCGCCTGCCTCCTTGCCGCGCTGCTTTCGACGAGTGTCCTCTCAGCCAGCGCCGCCCTCGCCCAGACCACGGTGACGTCGGCCCCGCCCGCCAGCTTCACGCTCGCCAACGGCATGCAGGTCGTGGTGATCCCGGACCACCGCACGCCCGTGGTCACGGAGATGATCTGGTACAAGGTCGGCTCGGCCGACGAGACGCCGGGCAAGTCCGGGCTCGCGCACTTCCTCGAACATCTGATGTTCAAGGGCACCTCGAAGCATCCGGTCGGCGAATTCTCCCAGACCGTGCTCCGCGTCGGCGGCAACGAGAACGCCTCGACCTCGGTCGACTACACCAACTACTACCAGCGCGTGCCGAAAGAGCAGCTGCCGACCATGATGGAGTTCGAGGCCGATCGCATGACCGGCCTGATCCTTAAGGACGAGAACGTGCTGCCCGAGCGCGACGTCGTGCTCGAAGAGTACAACATGCGGGTCGCCAACAATCCGGACGCGCGGCTCAACGAGCAGATCATGGCCGCGCTCTATCTCAATCATCCCTACGGCCGGCCGGTGATCGGCTGGCACCAGGAGATCGAGAAGCTCGACCGCGAGGATGCGCTCGCCTTCTACCGCCGCTTCTACGCGCCGAACAACGCGATCCTCGTGATCGCCGGCGACGTGGAAGCCGCCGACATCCGCCCGCTGGTCGAGCGGAATTTCGGCTCCATTCCGGCCCAGCCCGCGATCCCGGAGCGGCGCATCCGTCCGCAGGAGCCGGAGCCGGCGGCGCCGCGCACGGTCACGCTGGCCGACCCGCGCGTCGAGCAGCCGGGCCTGCGCCGCTATTATCTCGTACCGTCGGCGACCACCGCCGCGGCCGGTGAAAGCGCCGCCCTCGACGTGCTGGCGCAGCTGATGGGCAGCGGCAGCAATTCCTATCTCTACCGCGCGCTCGTGGTCGACAAGCCGCTCGCGGTGTCCGCCAGCGCCAGCTATTCGAGCATCTCGCTCGACCCGACCCAGTTCGCGATCTCGGCCTCGCCGAAACCGGGCGTCAGCTTTGCCGATGTCGAGCAAGTGGTCGACGGCGTCATCGCCGACATCGCGCAGAACCCGATCCGCGCCGAGGACCTCGAGCGGGTCAAGACCCAGCTCATTGCGGAAGCGATCTACGCCCAGGACAACCAGGCGGTGCTGGCGCGCTGGTATGGCGGCGCGCTGACCACGGGCCTTTCGATCGAGGACATCAGGAGCTGGCCCGACCGCATTCGCGCGGTCACCGCCGAGCAGGTTCGCACTGTCGCGCAGAAATGGCTCGAGAAGAAGCGATCGGTGACGGGCTATCTGATCAAGGACACCAGTGCCGCCAAGCGTGAGGAGAAGCGTTCGTGACCTATCCCTTCCTTCGACGCGTTGCATTCTCGCTTGCCACCGGCGCGGCACTCGCGCTGGCTACGGTGTCGCCGTCTCAGGCGGCCGCAAAGATCCAGCACCTGACTTCGCCGGGCGGCATCGAAGCCTGGTTCGTACAGGATGCGACGGTGCCGCTGATCGCCATGGAATATTCCTTTGCCGGCGGCTCGGCGCAGGATCCCAAGGACAAGTCCGGCGTCGCCAATCTGGTCGGTGATCTCCTCGACGAAGGCTCCGGCGATCTCGACTCCAAGACCTTCCATGAGCGGCTCGACCGCCGCGCCATCGAGCTCTCCTTCAGCGCCACCCGCGATACGTTCCGCGGCAGCCTGCGGATGCTGCGCGACAACAAGGACGAGGCCTTCGACCTGCTCAGGAGCGCGCTGACCTCGCCGCATTTCGACACCGCCGACGTCGAGCGCATCCGCTCACAGGTGATCTCGGGCCTGCGCCGCGAGACCACCAATCCGTCCTCGCTGGCGAGCCGAAAATTCCTGGAGGTCGCGTTCGGCGACCATCCCTATGGCCGGCAGACCAATGGCACGCTGGACAGCGTGCCGACCATCACGGTCGCCGACATGAAGGATTATGTCGGCCGCGTGATTGCGAAGGACGGGCTGAAGATCGCGGTGGTCGGCGACGTCGATCCGGCCACCCTCGGCAAGCTGCTCGACCACACTTTTGGTAGCCTGCCCGCAAAAGCCAATCTCACGCCGGTCGCCGACGTCGAGGCGGCAAAACCGCCGCAGCGCGCCTTCGTGCCGCTCGACGTGCCGCAGACCGTGATCACCTTCGGCGGCCCCGGCGTGAAGCGCAACGATCCGAACTTCATGGCCGCCTATGTCGTCAACCACATCCTGGGCGGCGGCGGATTGTCCTCCCGGCTCTATCGCGAGGTACGCGAGAAGCGCGGGCTGGCTTATTCCGTGTTCGAATCGCTGCTCTGGATGGAGCATTCGGCGGTCTTCATCGGCAACACCGGCACCCGCGCCGACCGTGCCGGCGACACCATCGACGCCATCGACAAGGAAGTGCGCCGCATCGCCGAGGAGGGCCCGACGCAGAAGGAGCTCGACGAAGCCAAGTCCTACCTCAAGGGCTCGCAGATGCTGGCGCTGGATACCTCCTCGAAGCTCGCGCAGGCGCTGCTGCAATACCAGCAGGACAAGCTGCCGATCGACTATATCGAGAAGCGAAACGCCATCGTCGATGCGGTGACACTGGACGACGCCAAGGCGGCCGCCAAGCGCCTCTGGGGCCAGGGCCTCCTGACCGTGGTCGTCGGCCGCGCCCCACAGGCCGCCGCGCAACCGGCCGCGGCACCGGCGACGAAGTCGAACTGACGTCCCCTGACATTTCCTGAAATGGCCGGGCTCGCCCGGCCATTTGCGTTTCCAGGATGCGCCATTGCCGAACGTGGACGTCCGCGATATGTCCGGACATCACGAATGGTGCCATCATGCTGCGGATATCCCGCGATCTCGTCATCGACGAGGACGATATCGAGATCGGCTTCGTCCGCGCCTCCGGCCCGGGCGGGCAGAACGTCAACAAGGTCTCGACCTCGGCCCAGCTGCGCTTCGACACGCGCAAGCTGACCCTGCCGGAGGATGCGGTGATCCGGCTCGCCCGCATCGCCGGCCAGCGCATGACCAAGGACGGCGTGATCGTGATCCACGCCCAGCGCTTCCGCACCCAGGAGCGCAACCGTCAGGACGCCATCGACCGGCTCACCGAGATCCTGACCGAAGCGATGATACGGCCGAAGCCGCGCCGCGCCACGCGGCCGACCTTTGGCTCCAAGCAGCGCCGGCTCGACGGCAAGAAGCGCCGCAGCGACATCAAGGCAGGGCGCGGCGGCGGCCGCTTCGACGACTAACAAAGCAGACCCAGTCAAAAAAACTCCGGCCGCAGGGCGACCGGAGTCTGCTTGCTTCACCCCGGCGGGACTAGTAGCGCTTGGCTGGGGCTGCACCGCCCGTCGCGGAATCGTCGGCGGTTCCCTTATGCGCAGCGCTACCGGTGGTGCCGACCGTGCCCCTGGTGCCTTTGGTCGACTTCATGCCCGTCTTCTCGCCCGCAGCGCCCGGCTGAGCATTCATCTCCTCATCCCCGCTGCCCATTGTGCTGCCTTGCATCGGTTTGCTTTGCACGGTGCCGCCCGTCTTGGCGGGTGGCGCGCCTTGCGCGAGAACCGGCGTCGCAATGAGAGCCGACAGAGCGCATGCGATCATCGAGGTCTTCACCAACTTCATCCATTTCTCCTGGATTCTTCCGCGACGAATGGCTCGGCTGCATCCTGCGCCGCTCACCTGCAGCGGGTCATCGCATCGCGTAGGGAGTTTAAGCGGCGCAATCGTCATGCAATGCGCATGGTGTGGTGATCGTTTAGGGATTTGACGGCAGTTTCGCGGAATTGTGCTCCGCATATAAGGCATTGCGGAACACACGCGGTCACCAGTGTCTCCGCGGCATCGAAACAGCCCGCTACTACCACCGCATCTTTGACGCCGCCTAGAGTTTGCGCACGTTGATGTGGATGGGCGGATTCTTGGCGATGCGCGCAGTCGTGCTTGGATTGTGCACCGCGATGGTGCTGGTGACGCGGGTTGCCGATGCGCAAATGCCCTTGCCGGCCGGCAAGCCGCCGGATGGCGCGACGCTGTTCAAGCAGCAATGCGCGGTGTGCCACACGACAAACCTGTCAGAACCGGCGCGGCAAGGCCCCGCACTGGTGAAGGTCGTTGGCCGTCCCGCCGGCAAGACCGAAGGTTTTAAGTACTCAGAGGCGCTGTCGAAAGCGGACTTCGCCTGGGACGAGACCAGGCTCGACGCCTGGCTGAGCAATCCGCAAGCCGTCATTCCCGGCGTGACCATGGTCTACCGGCAGGCGAAGCCGGAGACGCGCGCCGCCATCATCACCTACCTGAAGGAGCTGAACTGAATGGCAAAGCCCGTTCATTCCATGATCCGCGTGCTCGACGAGGCCCGCTCGCTCGACTTCTACAAGCGCGCCTTCGGCTTGGAGGTCGCCGACCATCTGAAATTTTCGGACTTTGCCCTGATCTACCTGCGTCACCCCTCCTCACCTTTCGAGGTGGAGCTGACGGTGAATTTCGATCGCAAGGAGCCGTACCAGCTCGGCGACGGCTACGGACATATTGCCGTGGTGGTCGACGATCTCGATACCGAACATGCCCGCTTCGAGCGCGAGAAGCTCGCACCGGGACCGCTGCGCGACTTCAAGCACGACGGCAAGACGCTGGCGCGCTTCTTCTTCGTCAGCGATCCCGATGGCTACAAGATCGAGGTGATCCAGCGAGGGGGTCGTTTCGGCTGATCAAAATCACAAAAATCCAAATCACAAAATCTACGGAGGAATGCCATGAGAGAAGTCGATCGTCGAAGCAAGCACAGCCGCCGCGTCTTTCTCAAGGGCGCGGCGACCGCCGTTCCGGTCGTCGCTGTCGCGACCAGCGTCGCCGTCAGCATCGAGGATGCCTGGGCGGATGATGCCAGCACGCTCTCGCCCGCAACGATGAAGACGCTGCTGAAGGTCGCGCGCGACATCTATCCGCACGACGTCCTCGGCGACAGCTACTACATCACCGCGATCAAGCCGTGGGACGGCAAGGCGGCCAAGGACCCCGCCGTCAAGTCTCTGATCAGCGACGGCATCACGCGGCTCGATCAGAACGCGCGGGATCGCCACAAGGTGGCTTACGCCGAAGTGCCATGGGAAGCCGACCGCGTGGTGCTGCTGACGGAGATCGAGCAGAGCGACTTCTTCCAGAAGGTGCGCGGCGACCTCGTCGTGTCGCTCTACAACCAGAAAGAGGTCTGGCCGCGGTTCGGCTACGAAGGCTCCTCCGCCGAGCACGGCGGCTACATCAACCGCGGCTTTGCCGACATCGACTGGCTGCCGAAGGCTTAAGGCTCACCCAACGGTTCAGGAGAACGCATATGGCAAAATTCGATCTGAACGACTCCAGCGTTGTGGTGATCGTCGGCTCCGGTGCCGGCGGCGGCACGCTGGGCAACGAGCTCGCGCAGAAGGGCGTCAAGGTGGTCATCCTTGAAGCCGGCCCACGCATCGAGAACCAGGATTTCGTCAACGACGAGTGGGAGAGCTTTTCCCAGCTCGCCTGGACCGATGCCCGCACCACGTCGGGGACATGGCGCGTCGCCAAGGATTTTTCGGGCCTTCCCGCCTGGATCGTCAAGGCGGTCGGCGGCTCGACCACGCATTGGGCCGGCGCGTCGCTGCGCTTCGACGAGCATGAGTTCAAGGTGAAGAGCACCTACGGCGGCCTGCCCGGCGCGAACCTGCTGGACTGGCCGGTGACGCTCGCCGAGATCGAGCCATGGTACGCCAAGGCCGAGAACAAGATGGGCGTGACCCGCACCAACGGCATTCCCGGACTTCCCGGCAACAATAATTTCAAGGTGCTGGAGGCCGGTGCGAAGAAGCTCGGCTACAAGACCGTGCATACCGGCAATATGGCCATCAACAGCCAGCCGCGTGACGGCCGCGGCGCCTGCCAGCAGATCGGCTTCTGCTTCCAGGGCTGCAAATCCGGCGCGAAATGGTCGACGCTCTACACCGAGATCCCCAAGGGCGAGGCGACCGGTAATCTCGAAGTGCGGCCGAGCAGCATGGCGGTCAAGATCGAGCACGACGCCTCCGGCAAGGTGACCGGCGTTGTCTATGCCGACGAGAGTGGCGCGATGCAGCGCCAGAAGGCGCGCGTCGTCGCGGTGGCCGGCAACTCGATTGAAAGCCCGCGGTTGCTGTTGAACAGTGCCTCGACCATGTTCCCCGATGGCCTCGGCAATTCATCGGGCCAGGTCGGGCGCAACTACATGCGGCACATGACCGGCAGCGTCTACGCCGTGTTCGAGAAGTCGGTGCACATGTATCGCGGCACCACTATGGCCGGCATTATCCGTGATGAATCCGCCAACAATCCGAAGCGCGGCTTCGTCGGCGGCTACGAGATGGAGACGCTGTCGATCGGCTTGCCGTTCATGGCGGCCTTCCTCAATCCCGGCGCCTGGGGCCGTCCGTTCACCGCAGCGCTCGACGGCTATCCCAGGATGGCCGGCATGTGGCTGGTCGGCGAGGACATGCCGCAGGAAACCAACCGCATCACGCTCGACCCGAGCGTGAAGGACAAGTTCGGGCAAGCGGTCGCGAGCGTGCATTTCGACGACCATCCCAACGATCTCGCGATGCGCGCACATGCCTACAAGCAGGGTGCTGCGGTCTATGACGCCGTCGGCGCCACCGTGACCTATCCGACGCCGCCCTATCCGAGCACGCACAATCTCGGCACCAACAGGATGAGCGAGAAGCCGCGGGATGGCGTGGTCAACAAGTTCGGGCAGAGCCACGACGTCAAGAATCTGTTCGTCTCGGATGGCAGTCAGTTCACCAGCGGGGCGGCCTGCAATCCAACGCTGACCATCGTCGCACTCGCGATCCGGCAGGCGGATTACATTGCGGGGGCGATGCAGAAAAAGGAGATTTGAAGGTTCAAAGGAAACCGTTTCCTGCTCCCGTCATTGCGAGCGAAGCGAAGCAATCCAGAATCCCGCCGCGGTGACGGTCTGGATTGCTTCGTCGCACTAGCGCAAAATTGCTACGCAATTTTGTCGCGGGCTCCTCGCAATGACGGCGGAGAGAATATCGTAGCCCGGACGGAGCGAAGCATAATCCGGGGTGCTCGCGGGTGAGCTGAATCCCGGATTGCGCTTCGCTTCATCCGGGCTACGCACTTTTGTCGGGAAAGCTACTCGGCCGCATCAAGGATCGGCGCGACGGTTGCCTTGAAATCCTGCACCTGCGTCACGCTCCGGGAGCGGTAGATCAGGCAGGAGCAGCGTAGCAGCGAGGCGAAATTATTGACCTCGCCGTGATGGTCGAGCACCTCGTTGTAGAGCGTGGTCAGGAACTTGCCGACGCTCATGCTCTCCTTGGCCGCGATCTCCTCCAGCGTGTCCCAGAACGCCATTTCCAGCCGGATCGAGGTGCAGTGCCCGCCGATCCGCAACGAGCGGGTCTGGGATTCGTAGTTGCGTTGGGGCTGGTGCGCGAAGAAATTGCACATGGCGTCCTCCCGTCCTGTTGCCATTTTTTCACGATGCTACACCGCTGCCCGGCCCCCCACAATCAGGACGGCAGCAGGACGATCGCTCCGTCCCGGTTGCGCAATTTTCTCGAACGTCCAATCCCTTCAATGTGATAGGCATCCCTCTTCCCCAGGCCGCCACACGGCTGTTGCCCAACACATGCTTTTGACGCAACACGGCCTAGAATAGCGCCGTCAGCGAATCCAGATCGAAAGCCCCATGCCCGTCCGCCAACTGCCAGAGCAAATCGTCAACCGCATCGCCGCCGGCGAGGTGGTCGAACGTCCGGCAAGCGTGGTCAAGGAACTGGTCGAGAACGCCATCGATGCCGGCGCCAGCCGGATCGACGTCTTCACCGATGGCGGCGGGCGGCGGCGGATCGGCATCACCGATGACGGTGGCGGCATGACCGCGAAGGACCTGGCGCTCGCGGTCGAACGCCATGCCACCTCCAAGCTCGACGACGAGGATTTGCTCCAGATCCGCACGCTCGGGTTCCGCGGCGAGGCGCTGCCCTCGATCGGCTCCGTCGCGCGTCTCTCCATCACGACGCGGCACGCGAGCGAACCACATGCCTGGGCGCTGTCAGTCGAGGGCGGCGACAAGTCCGAGATCATGCCGGCGGCGCTGGCCCACGGCACGCGCGTCGAGGTCAACGACCTCTTCTATGCAACGCCCGCGCGGCTGAAATTCCTAAAGACCGATCGCACCGAGGCGGAGGCGATCCGTGAGGTGGTCAGGCGCCTTGCCATGGCGCGGCCCGACGTCGCCTTCACGCTGGCCGGCGAGGAGCGCGCGCCGGTGACCTGGACCGCGGCGCTGCCTGGCGCCGCCGGACGGCTGACGCGGCTCGGCGATATCCTCGGCGCAGAATTCCGCAGCCACGCCATCGAGGTCCATGCCGAGCGCGAGGGCGTCGTGGTCGCCGGCTATGCCGCGGCGCCGGCGCTGACCAAGGCGAACGCGCTCGGGCAATATCTCTTCGTCAACGGCCGTCCCGTGCGCGACAAGCTGATCCTCGGCGCCGTGCGCGGGGCCTACGCCGACTATCTGCCGCGCGACCGCCATCCGGTGCTGGCGTTGTTCGTCACGCTCGATCCGCGCGAGGTCGATGCCAACGTGCATCCGGCCAAGACCGAGGTGCGCTTCCGCAATGCCGGCCTCGTGCGCGCGCTGATCGTGCACGGATTGAAGGACGCGCTCGCGCGCGAGGGCCGGCGCACGGCCGCCAACAGTGGCGAGAGCGCGTTGTCCTCGTTCCGGCCGGCCTTCACGCCGCGGCCTGCGAGCTGGGACTGGCGCGCCTCGCCATCCGCCCCGGTCGCACCGATGCCGTCGTTCGACGGATCGGCTGCGCCCGTCTTCGCCGAGCGCGCACAGGCGGCATTCGATGTCGGCGCGCCCAGTGCGGACGTGCGGATCGAGACCCAACCCGTCAGCGACCTCGTCGACCGCCCGCTCGGCGCGGCGCGCACCCAGATCCACGAGACCTACATCGTCTCGCAGACTCGCGACGGCCTTATCATCGTCGACCAGCATGCCGCGCATGAGCGCATCGTCTACGAGCGGCTGAAGGCCTCGCTCGCCGCCAACGGCGTGCAACGGCAGATCCTCCTGATCCCCGAGATCGTCGAGATGGACGAGGCCACGGTGGAGCGCCTGCTGGAGCGCAGCGAAGAGCTCGCATCGTTTGGCCTCGCCATCGAGTCCTTCGGCCCCGGCGCGGTCGCGGTGCGCGAGACGCCGTCGCTGCTCGGCAAGACCAATGCAGGCGGGCTGCTGCGCGATCTCTCCGAGCACATGGCCGAATGGGACGAGGCGCTGCCGCTGGAGCGCCGCCTGATGCACGTCGCCGCGACCATGGCCTGCCACGGCTCGGTGCGCGCCGGCCGCCGGCTGCGGCCGGAGGAGATGAACGCCCTGCTCCGCGAGATGGAGGACACCCCGAACTCCGGCCAGTGCAATCACGGCCGCCCGACCTATGTCGAGCTGAAGCTGAGCGATGTGGAGAAGCTGTTCGGGCGGAGATGATCTTCGTAGGGTGGGCAAAGCGAAGCGTGCCCACCACCTACCGCGATCGCAGAAAGTTGGTGGGCACGGCGCGTTGCGCCTTTGCCCACCCTACGGCAGCGAGACTACGGCCTCTTCAAAAACACGAACTCCGTGTCGTCATAAGCCCGCCGCTCCAATTCCTCGAAGCCCTCAGGCGTCACGAACTGCGCAGCCTTCGCCTCTTCCACCACGAGCAGCGCGCCCGGCATGAGCCAGCCGCCGTCGCGCAAGCTCGCGAGCGCCTTCTCCGCAAATCCTTGGCCATAGGGCGGATCGAGGAACACCAGCGAGAACGGCTCGACGGGATGCGCAGGGCCAAGATCCGTCGCATCGCGGCGATAGACCTTGGTCACGCCGCCAAGGCCGAGCGTCTCGACATTGTTGCGCAGCAGCGCGCGGGCCTCGGCGCCGTTGTCGACGAACAGCGTGAACTTCGCGCCGCGCGAGGACGCCTCGATGCCGAGCGCACCGGTGCCGGCGAAGAGATCGAGCACGCGCGCATCCTCGATCGGATCGTCATAGGCGTGCACGAGGATGTTGAACACGGACTCGCGCAGCCGGTCCGCCGTGGGGCGGATGTCGCGCGAGGACGGTGAGGCGAGATTGCGCCCCTTCAAACGACCGCCGACGACGCGCAATCAGTCCTCCCGCGGCGTCAGATCGCGCTTGCCGTGATAGCCGCGCTTGGGCCGGCGCGGCGGGCCGTAGCCGTTGGCCTCGGCCTCGTTGCGCTCGCGCGCCTCCTCGCTGCCGGTGCGCTGTACCAGCACGCGGCGGCCCTTGCGATCGTTGATCACGTCACGCTTGCTGGCAGGCTTCTTCTCGCGTGGCGCTTCGCCGTCGGGTGAAGAAGATTTCTTCGGCACGTCGAACTGCGCGCCCGACTTCTCGATGACCTTGTCGCCGAGCTGATCGCGCAGCACGCGTGACTTGATCTCCTCGACCTGGCCTTCGGGGACCTCGCCGAGCTGGAACGGTCCATAGGACACGCGGATCAGCCGGTTCACCTCGAGCCCGAGATGGGCGCAGACGTTGCGCACCTCGCGGTTCTTGCCTTCGCGGATCGCGAACACCAGCCAGACATTGGCGCCCTGGTCGCGCTCCAGCGTCGCCTCGATCGGACCGTATTTGACGCCCTCGACCTCGATGCCGTTCTTCAATTCGTCGAGCTGCGCCTGGGTGACGTCGCCATGGGCGCGGACGCGGTAGCGGCGCAGCCAGCCGGTGTCCGGCAACTCGAGCGTACGCGCGAGCCCGCCGTCGTTGGTGAGCAGCAGCAGGCCTTCGGTGTTGAAGTCGAGCCGGCCGATCGAGATCAGCCGCGGCAGGCCTTCGGGCAGATTGTCAAACACGGTCGGACGGCCCTCGGGGTCGTCATGCGTCGTCATCAGCCCGCGCGGCTTGTGGTAGAGGAACAGCCGCGTACGCTCACGCTCCGGCAACGGCTTGCCGTCGACAGTGACGACATCGTTCGAGGTGATGTCGAGCGCCGGCGAATTGATGACGCGACCGTTGACGGCGACGCGCCCCTGCGTGACCATCTCCTCGGCGTCGCGGCGCGAGGCGAGGCCCGCACGCGACAGCACTTTTGCGATACGCTCGCCGGCCTTTTTCGGCTTCGGTGCTTCGTCACGGCGCGGACGGCCCTCGAAATCCCGATCACGGTCACGATAGGCGCCGCGGCCACCGAAGGCGGGGCGCTTCTCGAAGATCCTGCTCTCATCCTCGTTTTCACGGCGCGGACGGTCGCCGGAGCGGCCTTCGCTGCGCGGATGCTCGTGCCAGTCGGAGCGGCCCTCGGAGCGCTCGCGCGGACGATTGAATTTGGGACGGTCACCGCCGCGTTCGCCATCGCTGTCACGACGAGGCCGATCGAATTTCGGACGGTCGTCGCGCGGACGATCGAACTTGGGCCGATCGAACTTGGGCCGCTCGCGGAACGGACGATCGCCGGACGCGCGATCGTCGCGCGAGCGCGAGAAACGCGGACGGTCATCGCCGCCACCCTGCCGATCGTCGCGCTTCTGCCAGGGCTTGTCTTCGCTGCGGTCACGGCCGCCGAAATCCTTGCGCGGACCCTTGCTGAAGTCCTTACGCGGCGGACGATCGCCACGCGGACCCGCGTCGCGCTTCTGCCACGGCTTTGAATCGCTGCGCTCGCCACGATCGCGCGGGCGGTCACCGAAGTCACGCGGGCGATCGCTGCGATCCCCACGGTCGCGCTCGCGATCCGGCGCACCACGCGAAAACTTCCGCTCGCCGTCGAACTTGCGTTCCGGGCGGTCGCCACGCGGCGCGTAGGGCCGCTTGTCGCCGAACTTCTTGTCGCCGAACCGGCCGGCGGGACGGGAATCGTCGCGATCCCGGCTGCGCGGCGGACGGTCGTCACGGCCATAGGACGGGCGATCACCGCGCGGTTTGAACGGCCGCTTCTCGCCATCGCGCGCGCCGCGATCCGAGAACGGGCGGTCGCCACGCGGCTTGAAGCTGCGCTCGCCGCGCTCCTCACCACCACGGTCGTCGCGCTTGAACTTCGGACGGTCGCTGAAATCGCGGCGCGGGGCATCGCCCTCCTCGCGGCTGCGGAACGGACGATCCCCGCGGTCGGCGCGAGGCGGACGGCTGTCGCGGTCGCCACGGGGCGGGCGGGCGTCGCTCCTGCCCTCAGGGCCGCGCTTGGCGAATTTCTTCTCAGGGCCACGCGGCTTGCCGGACCGGCCCTTGGGCGGGCCACCCCTGCCCGGGCCTCGATCACGCCGGCCGCGGGAATCGTTGTCTTTGTCGCTGTCGCGAGGCATGAATAAACTCACTTAGGGGGTGGCCAGAAAGCATTGTGCGCGCTCGTTTCGAGCCGCATGCTCAGGCAAATCCGGTATTCACTCTTGCTGAAGGCGGAGCTACTAGCAGGTTTCTGGCGATGATACGAGGCTTGAAAGCCCCCTCTTTCATGGATTTGGCGCTCAAAACGGCCGAAAATGCCGGAAAGGCGGGCGAAGTTCCGATCGGATGCGTCGTGGTCCGCAATTACGAGGTCATCGCGACCGCGGCGAACCGGACGCTGACTGATTACGACCCGACCGCCCATGCCGAGATCATTGCGCTGCGCGAGGCCGCCAAAAAGATCGGCAGCGAGCGCCTGGTCGACTGCGACCTCTACGTGACGCTGGAGCCCTGCACCATGTGTGCGGGCGCGATCTCCTTTGCAAGGGTCAGGCGGCTCTATTACGGCGCCGCCGATCCCAAGGGCGGCGCGGTGGAATCAGGCGTGCGGTTCTTTGCATCCCCAACCTGCCATCATGCGCCGGATGTCTATTCCGGGGTCGGCGAGAGCGAGGCGGCGCGGCTGCTCAAGGACTTTTTTCGCGAGCGGCGGTAGATTCACATATTCCGCCGTCATGCCCCGCGAAGGCGGGGCATCCAGTACGCCGCGGCCTATCGATCAACCACCACCGTCTCGGAGTACTGGATCGCCCGGTCAAGCCGGGCGATGACAGTTGTGTGTGTCGCGACAGCTTAGTTCAGCCTGCGAAGAACTCGCGCAGCGCCTTTGCGGTGACGTCCGGGTTCTCCTCGGTGAGGAAATGGCCGGAGTCCACCGGCATGCCGTCGACGTTGGTCGCCCATTGCTTCCACGTATCGAGCGGCGTGGCGGCGGCCTGGGCGATGCCTGCGCCACCCCACAAGGCCAGCATGGGAATCGTGATCTTCTTGCCGGCTTCGAAATCGGCCTTGTCGAGGTCGTAATCGAAATAGGCGCCGGCGCGGTAGTCCTCGCACATCGCATGCACGCGGGCGGGATCGCGGAACGGGGCGATGTAATGTTCGAGTGCACGCTCGTCGATGGCGTCCAGCGTCTTCGACTTGGTCTGGCTCGCCATCTTGAAGCGCAGGAAGAACTCGCCATTGCCCGAGATCAGCGTCTCCGGCAGCGGCGCCGGCTGGGCGAGGAAGGTCCAGTGATAGATCTTCAGCGCGTAGGCGCGGTTCATCCGCTCCCAGTAATTATAGGTCGGCAGGATATCGAGCACGGCGAGCTTCGACAGCCGGCCGGGATGGTCGAGCGCAAGCCGATACGACACCCGGCCGCCGCGGTCGTGGCCGGCGAGCGCGAAGTGGACGTGGCCGAGCTGCTCCATCGCTTCCACCATCGCCTTGGCCATCGCGCGCTTGCTGTAGGGGATGTGCTGTGCATCGCTCTCGGGCATGTCGGACCAGCCATAGCCCGGCAGATCGGCGATGATCAGCGTGAACTTGTCGGCGAGCTGCGGCGCCACGCGGTGCCACATCACGTTGGTCTCGGAGAAGCCGTGCAGCAACAGCAGCGGCGGCCCCTTGCCGCCGACGCGGGCGAAGATGCGGCCCAAGGAGGTGTTGATCCATTCGGAGGCGAAGCCGGGGTAGAGGTCGGCGAGATCGGACATCTTCGGCATCCTTATCGGGTCAGTCCTGTCTGGTCAGTCCCGGGCCGCCTCGAACAAAAATGTCGAAAACAACCCCATGCACAGTAGCACGATGGTCACCTGTGAGGGTTGCTAACCCCAACAGGCGATTGCGCAATTTTGGAATGTCGATGTGGCGGAGCGGTGGCACGCGGCAATCTTGATGCCGGCGTGCGCGCAGTCCGGAAAAAAGCCTGTCAGCCCCGGGCCTTCTCGGCTTCCACCGCCTGCCAGCCGATGTCGCGGCGGCAGAAGCCTTCCGGCCAGTTGATGCGGTCGACGGCCTGATAGGCACGCGCCTGCGCTTCCGTCACGGTCTTGCCGAGCGCGCAGACATTGAGCACGCGGCCGCCATTGGCGAGGATCGCGCCGTCCTTCTCGACCGTGCCCGCATGGAAGATCTCGGCGGTGTCGACCTTGGCTGCGTCATCGAGCCCCTCGATGCGCGTGCCCTTCTGGTAGTCGCCGGGATAGCCCTTGGCCGCCATCACCACCGTGAGCGCGGATTCCGGATACCAGCGCAGATCGAAGTGCTTAAGCTCCCCGTCGCAGGCGGCGATGAACGCCGGCACGATGTCGGACATCATGCGCAGCATCAGCACCTGGCACTCGGGATCGCCGAAGCGGACGTTGAACTCGAACAGCTTTGGGCCCTGCGTCGTCAGCATGATCCCGGCATAGAGGATGCCGCGGAACGGCGTGCCGCGCTGCTTCATGCCGGCAACCGTCGGCAGGATGATCTTGGCCATGATCGCGTCGTGGATCGCGGGCGTGACCAAAGGCATCGGCGAATAGGCGCCCATGCCGCCGGTGTTCGGGCCGAGATCGTGGTCGAACACCCGCTTGTGGTCCTGCGCGGAAGCGAGAGGGATGGCGGTCTCGCCGTCGCACAGCGCGAAGAAGCTGATCTCGCGGCCCGGCAGAAATTCCTCGATCACGACCTCGGCGCCGGCATCGCCAAAGGCGCCCTCGAACATCATGGCGATGGCGTCCTCGGCCTCGCGCACGGTCTTGGCGACCACGACGCCCTTGCCGGCGGCAAGGCCGTCGGCCTTGACCACGATCGGCGCACCCTGGCTCTGGACGTAAGCACGCGCATCATTGGCGTTGGTGAAGCGCTTGTAGGCGCCGGTCGGAATGCCGAATTCGGTGCACAGCGCCTTGGTGAAGCCCTTGGAGCTCTCGAGCTGCGCCGCCACCCCGCTCGGCCCGAACGCCTTGATGCCGGCGGCGGTGAGGTCGTCGACGATGCCGGCGGCCAGCGGCGTCTCCGGGCCGACCACCACGAGCTCGACCGCATTCGTCTTGCAGAAATCGATCACCGCGGCATGGTCGGCGACATCGAGCGCCACGCATTCCGCCTCCCGCGCGATGCCGGCATTGCCGGGCGCGCACCAGAATTTGGTCACCAGGGGGGAGGCTGCGATTTTCCACGCCAGGGCATGTTCGCGGCCGCCGGAACCGAGCAGGAGAATGTGCATCGAAGGCTCGAAATGAGGGGTTTTGCTGGGGCGGAGGTCGCACGAATCGCGGCGGGTCTCAAGGGGAAACGCCCACACTCCCCGTCATTCCGGGGGCGTGGCGAAGCCGCGAGCCCGGAATCCATAACCACCATCGTGAGTATGGATTCCGGGCTCGCGCCCGAGGGGGCGCGCCCCGGAATGACGGCGGAGAGAGGGGAACGCCCGAGGACGACAATCGCCGCTAAACCTGCCTCCCCGCAATGATCTCCTGCAACGTCGCCACATGCCGCGCGAAGGCGCCGCGGCCGACGGCGGTGGCGGTTACTGTGGTCTGCGGCTTCTTGCCGACGAAGGCCTTGTCTACCGAGACGTAGCCCGCCTTCGCCAGCGTCTCGATATGTGCGCCGAGATTGCCGTCGGTGGCGCCGGTGAGCTTTTTCAATCGCGAGAACTCCAGGCCAGCGGAGACCGGCAGCGCGTTCAGCGCCGCCATGATCTTGAGGCGCAACGGCTGATGGATGATGTCGTCGAGCTCGGCCATTGGCTAGATCCGCCGCATCCAGAGGCCGCCGAGGATCAGTCCGCCACCGTTGACAAAGGCCATCCAGAGCGGGAACGCCTCGCCGATGTAGAAGAAGCCGAACAACGTCAGTGCAGCGATGCCAAGACCGATCGCGACGAAGGCGTAGCCGAACCAGAGACCCGCCAGCGTATAGAACAGCATGAAGTAGAGCGGCCAGAACGCGCCGAGCTGGCGTGGGCCGAAATGGCCGACGACGTTGGTGCAGAGATAGCCGAAGGCGAAGAACAGCACGAAGACCAGAACGAGCCTGACATCGAAGGCGGCACCATGCGGACGGGGCGATGGATTGAGCAACCGGATTCCGACCAGACCACCGACGCCCAGAACGTCCACGGCAACCCAGGCGTGGACCGCGTAGACCGGCCAGAGCCAGGTCACGAGATTGCCTGCGAATACCAGGACTCCCCACCAGACTGCGGCGAGGCTTGCGAGCTCGTAGAGCTGCGATTGCTTCACGCGCTGGACGATGTCGTCGATGTCGGCCAGCGCTGCAGACGCCTCCTTGCTGTCGATCATGACTGGCCTGCTCCGCGCGTTGCCACGTCCTCGGCGATTGCATTGACCGCCTTCGGGTTGGTGACCATGCCCATGTGATTGACGCCGTCGATCATCTTGACGTCGATCGACGGCTTCACCGCCCGCACGGTCTCGGCATATTTGTCCGAGATCATCATCTCATCGTCGGCGCCGCCGAAAATCGTCATCGGGTGTGTCACCCCGGGCAGATCGAGGCGATAACCGCGTGTCGCAAAGTTGCGCATCAGGCGGTCGGAATAGGTAGAGGTGAGGTACTTGGCCGAATTCGCCGGCACGGCGAAGGCCAGCACTGGAAGCTGCGAACAACAGTCGATGCCGAGCTTGCGCAGCGCCGCCAGCCCGAAGTAGCGCGGAAGGTCAGCATTGGCCCAACCGCCGGCGTGCGGTTTGTTGGTCGGCGCGTCGTAGCCGAGATAGGGCGCGATCAGGACAGTGCGGACGAACAGGTCCTGCATGATCGGCGTCGCGGCAACACGCAACGAGAAGCCGGCGCCGGCGGAATGACCGATCAAGGTCAGTGGCAAATCGGGCGCGCTCTTGCGGACATGGGCGACGAAGTCGACCAGATCGTCCTCGAGCTGGCCGACATAGCCGATATCACCGCGCGTGCCGGAGGCGCCGTGGCCGCGCGTATCGAGTGCCCAGGTCTCGACGCCGTGCGCGGCGAATGCTGCCGTCAGGGCATGGTTCACGGTGCCGGAGGAACCGGACGATCCATGGATGAAGATGGCGCCGCGGTCGGTGGCCGTCCCCTTCGGCGCGTAGTGCCGGAAGCCAAGCCAGGTGCCATCGCGGGCCTGAAAGCGCTCGAGCGGTGGCAGCGTAGACCAGTCGATCCCCTTGGCGGAGTCCGAGACCGAGCGCATCTCCGCAGGCCGCTCCAGCGGCGTCGCGATCAGGGCGGTGAGCAGCAGCGCGACTGCGCCAACCGCGCACAGGCCCCATTTCAACAGGCTTAGAGAACCCCGCAGCAGCCGCATCGCCATCGCAAACTCCCTCGAACTGATCATTTATAGAGAACTCTATATTACAGAGTACTCTCCATATCAATCCCAGGATTGGCGCCGCGCGGCGAAAATCCTTAACGTCGGGTCTGACCCCAAAATGCCGAATCGTTTGCCGATGCCGCCTGCGGAACCACTGCTCAACGCCCCCGAATTCACCGTCTCCGAGCTCTCGCAGTCCCTGAAGCGGACGGTCGAGGACGCCTTTGGCCATGTCCGGGTCCGTGGCGAGATCTCCGGCTTCCGCGGCGCCCACTCCTCCGGCCACTGCTATTTCGCGCTCAAGGACGAGAGCGCCAAGATCGAGGCGGTGATCTGGAAGGGCGTGCACGGCCGGATGCGCTTCAAGCCCCAGGAAGGGCTCGAGGTCATCGCCACCGGCAAGCTCACCACTTATCCGGGCTCCTCGAAGTACCAGATCGTGATCGAGGCGCTGGAGCCGGCCGGCATCGGCGCGCTGATGGCGCTGATGGAGGAGCGCAAGAAGAAGCTCGCCGCCGAGGGCCTGTTCGACGAGGCGCGCAAGCAGTTGCTGCCCTGGCTGCCGGAGGTGATCGGCGTGGTGACCTCGCCGACCGGCGCCGTCATCCGTGACATCCTGCATCGGCTCGAGGACCGCTTTCCCCGCCACGTACTGGTGTGGCCGGTCAAGGTGCAGGGTGAAGGCTCGGCCGAGCAGGTCGCAGCCGCGATCCGCGGCTTCAACGCGCTGCCCGAGGGCGGCAAGATTCCGCGGCCCGATGTGCTGATCGTGGCACGCGGCGGCGGCTCGCTGGAGGACCTCTGGTCGTTCAACGAGGAGATCGTGGTGCGGGCGGCAGCCGAGAGCATGATCCCGCTGATCTCGGCGGTCGGGCACGAGACCGACATCACGCTGATCGACTTCGTCGCCGACAAGCGCGCGCCGACGCCGACGGCAGCGGCCGAGATGGCGGTGCCGGTGCGCAGCGATCTGTTCGTCGAGGTCGCCGATCTCGCGCGGCGCACCCGCGCCTATTGGCAGCGTGCCCATGAGAGCCGCCGCAGCGAGCTGCGCGCCGCCGCGCGCGCCCTGCCCGCGGCGGGCGATCTGCTCGCGATCCCGCGGCAACGGCTGGATTCAGCGGGCGCGTCGCTACCCCGCGGCCTCAAGGCCAACACGCACGCGCATTTCCGCCGGTTTACCGCGGCGAGCGCAAAGCTGACGCTGCGGGTGCTGCACGGGCAGATTTCGCAGGCCGATCACCGCCTCACCGTGTGCGGCGAGCGGCTCGGCCTGTCCGCGCGCTCGCTGCTGCGGCAACGGCGCGACCGTTTTGCCGGGCTGGAGGTGCGCTTGCGCGCCTCGAAACTTTCGAATGCGCAGGCGCAGCGCAACGCAATTGCCCGCCAGCGCGAGCGCACGCATCGTCTGGCCGAGCGCGCCAACCGCGCGCTTGTCACGCTGTTACAGCGGCTGGATGCCCGCATCGAGAACAGCGGCAAGCTGCTCTCGGCCTTGTCGTATCGCGGCGTGCTCGCGCGCGGCTTTGCTCTGGTACGGGACGAGGCCGGCCATCCCTTGCATTCGGCCGACGCGATTGGTCCCGGCGCACGCCTCGAGATCGAGTTTGCGGACGGCCGTGTCGGCGCGACGGCGGATGCGGATCGCCCGGCGCCGACGGCAAAGCGTGCGCCGGCGCAAGCAAAGCCGGCCGCGCAAGACGCAAAACCTGCGCCGAAGCGCGCGGGCAAGCCGGTGGATCAGGGCACGTTGTTCTGAGCGCTACGGCGGCGTTCCGCCCTCAGTGTCATTCCCCGCGAATGCGGGGAATCCAGTACGCCGCGGCTTCTCGGCTCAATCACTAACGTCTCGGAGTACTGGATCGCCCGGTCAAGTGTTTAGCCCGGAGACATGGCTGACACCTGTTCGGACACATCACTGACAGGTTGGCCATTGGTCAAGTCGATCGATGCGACCTGCCAGCTGGCGAAGAAGATTCCGTAGTGGCCGTCACGATCCAGCGGCCGGATGGCAAGGCGTTCGCGGGCGAAGGCCTGGGGAACTTTCCAGAAGTGTCCCTTGAAGGAGATGTAGGGTCTTGTCGATGAGACCCTGCGCACGATCTCGCCGCTGTCGTATTCGACGTTCGGAACGCGGGCCGGCATGGGGCGAGCACTTGGCCGGAAGCGATCGGCAGGGACCTGCATATCGAGGCCTTGGTGAGGCCGCTCCAGATTGTAGACCGGCCGCCAGGCGTCGAAGGCGCGCTGGACTTCCGGGAGAGTTCGGAAGCGGCGCATTGCAAACACCTCGGCCTTCAGGGTGCGATGGAAGCGTTCGTTCTTGCCGCGGGCCTGTGGGTGGCATGGCCTTGCGTGCACCACCCTGACGCCAAGCTTGAGCAGCCACACCTTCAGTCCGGTCCAACGAATGCCGGACGTATCGCCCCAGGGTGAGCCATTGTCGGTGTAGAAGGCCTCCGGCAGGCCATAGCAGCGGAACGTCGTCGACAGGTGATTCTGCACGGTGAGGCGCTGCTCGTCGGCACATGCCTTCAGGCACAGCACGTAGCGCGAGTGATCGTCGACGATCGTTAGCGGATGGCACCGCGTCCCATTGGCGAGCGGCAGGTGACCCTTGAAGTCCATCTGCCACAGCAGGTTGGGAGCTTCCTTCTCGAACCGGTGGCCCGGATTGGGCGGCGCATTCTCACTCGGTTTGATCCGGTCGTTCCGACACAGGATCTGGTGCACCGTTGATGGCACAGGCACCGTCTGCCCGCCCCGCTTCAGGCAATGGGCAATCTTCCGTGCTCCCCAAGCCGGATGCTTGTCGCGTACAGCCAGGACTTCTGCCTCGACCGCAGCCTCACTCCGCTTGGGCATCGCATGCGGGCGCCGGGAACAGTCGGCCAGCTCCCGATCGCCGGCCTGCCAGCGCGCCAGCCACTTGTAGCCGACGTCAGGACTGATGTTGAACCGACGGCACAGTTCGCGCCGGTTGGCGCCCTCCTGCAAAGCCAGCCGCACAAACTCGTGGCGCTGATCCATCACTGACACCTCGCTCCAAGGCATGGACGGCCTCCCGAATCGGACCAATCCAGCCAATGTTGATGTGTCAGCTATGTCTCCGAACACCCGTCAGTGATCTGTCCGGGCTAAACATCAAGCCGGGCGATGACAGCCAGTGTGGGACGCGTGTCGCCACAACCTCGTCATTGCGAGCGCAGCCCGCCTACCGGCAGGACAATCCCGCGTCGATCGTGGTCCAGAAGCCGCAATGTTCCGGCGCGATCATCGGCGCGCCGGCGTGGGCTTCGAATAGGAAGATCGCGACGGTGAAGACGATCAGTGCGGATGAGAACAGGACGAAGCGGTTGCGCATGAGGACTGCGTTTAATCGACATCGTGGTCGAACTAAGGCGCCGTCACCTGCTGAAACCGCCGCGACACGCGATACGTAGATTCACGGTCGGCCATACTCCGTGCAGGGCGGTGGTCGATGCGGGGCTGTCCGCCTAACGTTGTTCCTCGGGCGGCCCCGCTTCCGCCTTCGCTCTATCGAGCTACGGCGGGACAAGCCCGCTCCATCCGGGCTACAGGACCGCCCTCACCGCGCCAGCCACTCCGCGACTTCCTTCTGCGACTCCGCGCGCGCCTCTGCGTCCGTGCCGAGATGGCCGTGCTCGGGCGCGGCGGCGTCGGTGGTGCCGGCAGCTGCGTGCAGCGGCGTATTGGCGCGGTCGAAATCGTGATAGGCGCCGGGATAGACCACGATGCGCGTGAGCGCGCTGCGGCCGCGCGCGCCGTCGACCATCTGGCGGCAGGCCGGCGGCGACGAGACGTCGTCATTGGCGCCGATCAGCACCAGGGTCGGCACCCGCGCGCTCCAGCCGAGGCCGGCGGAGATCCGGCAATCCGGATAGAACGCGATCGCCGCGCGAAAATCCGGCCCGGCTTCGCGCGCGGCGCTCTGCGGACGCACGGCCCAGAGCAGCGCGCTGGCACCATTGGCCCAGCCGATCAGGCTGACGCGGTCGCGCGCGACCCAACTCTGCTTCACCAGCCAGGCGCGCGAGGCCGCGATGTCGGCGACGCGCTCGCGCCGCGCCTTGACGTGCATCTCCTTGACGCGGCATTGCGGCCCGAGCTCGCGCGAGCCGTAGCTGTCGGGCAGCAGAACGGCGTTGCCGGCCTTCAGCAGTTGCAGCGCCCAGTCGCGATAGCGCGGCAGCACCGATTCTGAATGATTGCCGAGGCCGCCGCAGCCATGCAGCGCGATCACGGTCGGAAACGGCCCCTCGCCATCGGGCTTGTAGAGCTGCCCATGCAGGATTCCGGACGACAGCGGAATGTCGACCTGCTGCGGCGCCGGCGCGGCGTGCGCGGCCGACATCAGCAGCATCATGAACAGGGCGGTCAGTCGAAGGCGCATCGGATTCTGCCGTGGAAGATGCCGGAACCGGCCATCCCTCGCGCGAAGCACTATCATGCGGAAACGGCGGCAAAACATCACAAACCGGTGGGTTTACCGGGCGGACAAGCCACCCTATCTATGCTAAATTCGGTGCAACACATCGTGCCCTCCAGGGTTTTCCACGGAGAGGCCTTCCACGGAGACTTTCGACCGTGCTGAACAAGTTCGGCCCCTCGGGCCATGGCGAAGCGCAGGTGCAATATCTCGACGGCGATTTCCGCGTGATCTCGCCGGGGACCTTCGTCCGTTGCGCGATCACCGACACGCGGATTCCGCTCGACGAATTGAAGTACTGGAGCGTGGATCTGCAAGAGGCCTACGCCACGCCCGCCGCCGTGCTGCAGCGGCATTTCCCCGGCGCGCTGAAGCCGCAGCCGTAGGGTGGGCAAAGGCGCCTCGCGCCGTGCCCGCCATCTCTTCACGACCGCAACGAACAATGTAGGCACGCTTCCGCCTTCGCTCGCTCAGCTTCGGCGGACAATTCGCCTTGCCCACCCAACGATACCGAGTTCGTGGCATCGCGCGGCTATTGCGGCTCGGGACCATCCGCGCCCACACAGGTCTTGATGAAAGTCTTCCTGGTCTCACCGACCACTTTCTGATCGATCGCCTGCTTCAGACAATCGACCCGTGCCTGCGCCATGCAGAGCTGCATCTGATCGCGCTTGTCCTGGCCCTTCAGGCTTTGCGTCGTCGCAAGGCACGTGACGCGCTTGGTCGCGGGGACTGGCACCGTGCTGGTTGGAGCAGCGGGAGCCGTCGTCGGCGGCGTCTGCGCAAACACGGGCGCCATGATCAGACACAGAAGACTGGCAGCGACGGCTGCAGATGGCAGTTTCATCGGATTCTCCTGATCGTCTGGAACCGATAGGCGTCTGGCGAAGAATGTCGCCTGAATGGCGGGCCGCTACAGGGTGAGCAAAGGGTAGCTGTCCTGCCGGCGCCGCATGAGCGGCACAGCTTATCGCGCAGCAGGAGGATGGAGACGATGTTCGCGCGCACCTGAACTGCGCGCCTCGCCGCCGAAATGATCTCCGTCGCGCCGATCCGCGTTGCAACGAATTGCGCTTGCACTCCGTGGTAAGTCACTTCGCGCTGTGGTTGGATTTTTCGCTGCGGTTCGGCGCCCTTAAGTTGTTTGACGAAGTTCTGGTGAAACAGAGCGCTGCTAGAGTGCGCGTTAGGTAATTAGCCCTGCTGCTTTGTCGCACAGACCATCAAGTCAACCAAACGACCATTGAGCTTTGGAATTGGCGCAGTCTGTGAACGGGCTCACATCGGAAGAGCCATCTGACGGGCTACGATCACCTCGAAAATTCGCGGTGGATACTTTGTAAATCGAAAGTCAACGATGGGGGTGATCATGCCCACCATACTAGACATGCTCTATCGTGAATATTGCCGCGCCCGCCTCGCTGAAATGCGGAAACAGCTTCTGATCATAGCTCAACGCTCTGAAGCTTCCGAAGCGCATCATCATCTTGCGGATCAGGGTGACGATGAGAGGACGGACGCACAACGCAAGACCGGTCGCGGCGTGCCGCATTGAAGCGGCCCGAGACCGGCGAACTCTCCCGCGTAGCAGTGACCAAGCAATTGGCGGCAGTTTGGGAGCAAGCGATGAATACACCCGAATGCTATACTGTCATGGTGGCCTGCGTCTCGTGCCTGACCATCATCGGAATGATGGCTGTTGGAGCCTGGTGAGGGGACTGAGGGCTGAGCCGGGATTGCACGCCCTGAACGGGTCCGCTGGCAAGCACGTTCAGTCGGACCTGTGGCGCCGGACACAGCACGCGCCCTCCCGCATCGTCCGTCGATGGACGCCGGAAGGCCTTCGCCTCGCCTCAGCGCGCAGACCTGCTTTTTGCTGTGAGGTAAGCGTTGCCGCCGCCTGATACGATTGCGGCGGCATCGCTTGAGATCCGGATGTCAGCCTCCGGGCGGACTATACGAAGAGCGCAGCTTCGCCGCGTTCTGGCGGACCTGCTTGATCTCGTCCTGCGTGAACAGCCGGGTCAGTTTCACGTTCTGCAGGGTGCCCACCGTGACGGTCAGACCGGAGATGGCCGGAGCCGTGCTCGGATCAGGCACATCGAAAATCACCAAAACGCCCGGACCGTCGGCAGCAACGCTGTACATCGAAATCAGCTTGCCGCCGGCCGCTTCAATGAGTTTTGTCGCCGCCTCCTGGCGATTGATCGTGGGGTTTTCCAAAATGGCGTTGAGAGCGCGTGGTGTATATTGTCCAGTGAGGCAAAAATGCATGGCATGTTCTCCTCTGAGCTTTTGGCAATAACTCTCCGGCCGTTCCGAACTGATCGTAACGGTCTCGCATCTGAAATGATGATGGTACGTTGCCCGCCGTGGGCATAAACGCCGCCGATGATTGCCGGGAGTTCGGCACGTCCCGGTGACGGCTCTCATGCGAGGCTACATCAACTCCCGAACGTGCGGAAGACAATTCATCCGCCGCGACATGTCGCATATCGCAAGGCGCGCGGTGTTGGGCTACGGCGGAGCGCTTTGCCCACGCCAAGAAATCATCAAGAAATCATCAAGAAATCATCGCCTGCCGAACCGCCGCTCGCGCGCCTTGTAGAGATGATCGCTGATCAATTGCCGGAGCGCTGCCGGATCATCGAATTCGAGCTGCACCGCGAACGGCACGATGCCGTCGGGGACGCCTTCGCGGCCGCGGAGGCGCGCAAGATCCTTTTCCGTCGTCACCAGCGTGAGTTGCTCGCGCTGCGCCTCCGCTGCGAGCGCCGCGATCTCGTTCTGCGAAAACATGTGGTGATCGGCGAAGGGGCGCGTGCGCGCGACCTCGATGCCGCAGGCGCGCAAGCTGCGGAAGAAACGCGCGGGATCGCCGATGCCGGCGAACGCAAAGACTCGTTTGCCGAGGAGTTGCGCGACCGAGGCCGCATCCGGCTTCAGGCGCGCGCGCAGCTCCGGCTTGTTGCGCTTCGCAAGCTCCGCCGCGACATCGTTGGCGGCATGGCCATTGCCGATCAGCACCAGCGCATCGGTGCGCGCGAGCTGCGCCTTCAGCGGCGCGCGCAAGGGACCGGCCGGAAACACCTTGCCGTTGCCGAGGCCGCGCTCGCTGTCGATCACGATCAGGGAGGCGTCCTTCAGCAGGCGCGGGTTCTGGAAACCGTCGTCCATCAGGATCACGGTCGCGCCCCGCGACTTCGCGAGCGCAACGCCTTCGAGACGGTCGTGCGCGACCACGACAGGAACGTCGCGCACCATCATCAACGGCTCGTCGCCGATGTCGGAAGCGGTGTGGCGCTCGCGGTCGACCATGACCGGACCCTTGAGGCGCCCGCCATAACCGCGGCTGAGCACCACCGGCGTCTCGCCGAGCTCGCGCAACAGCTTCGTCAATGCGAGCACGGTCGGCGTCTTGCCGGCGCCGCCGACATGGTAGTTGCCGACGCAGATCACGGGGATGCCGGCGTCAAAGCCCTGGCGCAGCATGCGCCGTTCGGTGATCGCGCCATAGAGCAAGCCCAACGGCCGTAACGCATGAGACTTGAAGGAACGCGGCCGGTACCAGAAGGCCGGCTCACGCATTGGCGGCCCCCATCTCGATGGTGAGCTGCAGGAGATAAGGCTCGAGCGCCGTCATCGTGCGATTGAGCGCGCCGCCGAGATCCTCGACCACGCCTGAGCCTGCGCGCTGCATCCCGTCGCGCACCGTGGGATCGGCCAGCAGCTGGCCGAGCTGCTTGACCAGCGTCTCCTGCGTGTCGGCCTGGCGCGCGCCGCCGCTGCTATCAAGCGCCTCGTAGACATCGGCGAAGTTGAAGACGTGCGGACCATGGACGATCGCAGCGCCGAGCTTGATCGCCTCGATCGGATTCTGGCCGCCATGGCGGATCAGCGATCCGCCCATGAACACGACCGGCGAGAGGCGGTAGAACAGGCCGAGCTCGCCCATGGTGTCGGCGACATAGACGTCGGTCGCGGCCGTCGGCAATTCCTCGCGCGAGCGCAACGCCGGCTTCAGGCCCGACGCCGTGATCAAGCCGGCAATCGAGGTGCCGCGATCCGGATGCCGTGGCACGATCACGGTCAGAAGCTGCGGGAAGAAACCGACGAGGCTGCGATGCGCCGCGACCAGCATCTCGTCCTCGCCCGGATGGGTCGAGGCCGCGACGATGATCGGGCGGCCGCGCGTCATCGCCATCAGCCGCTCGAGCTTGGCGGGATCGGCCGGCGGCGCGGCCACGTCGAGCTTGAGATTGCCCGTGGTGACCACGTCGCGGCCGCCGAGCGCGGAGAAGCGCTCCGCATCGGTCTTCGATTGCGCCAGGCAAATGTCGAACCGCGACAGCAGCGCCGAGATGGTGCCGTACATCCGCCGCCAGCGCGGGAAGGAGCGCGGCGACATCCGCCCGTTGATCAGCACCATCGGCAGGCGGCGTGCGGCGCCCGCCAGGATCAGGTTCGGCCACAAATCGGATTCGATGAACAGCGCCAGCGAGGGCTTCCAGTGATCGAGGAAGCGCGCGACATAGCGCGGGGAATCATACGGCACGTATTGATGGATGACGTCGGGCGGAAACCGCTTTGCGACGACGGCGGCGGAGGTGACGGTGCCCGAGGTGAGCAGGATGCGAAGATTGAGGTCGCGCAGGCGCTCGATCAGCGCGGCTGCGGCGAGCACCTCGCCGACGCTGGCGCCGTGAATCCAGACCAGGGGGCCGTGCGGACGCACGTCCCGGGACAGGCCCCGCCGCTCGCCGACGCGCGCGGGATCCTCCTTGCCCTGCTTCAGCCGCCGCTTGATCAGCGCCGGCGCAAGCGGCACCAGGCCCGAGGCCAGGCGCCGGTACATCCGCAGCGTTATCGGCAGCGAATTAGCCATCTTGGGGCCCCGGACGGCCGAGTTGCGCATAGGCGCGGCGGGTCGCCTCGTTCAAGGTCTCTTCCAGCTCCAGCCGCAGCGCTTCCATGGTGGCGGCGTCGGCATCCGGCGGCACGTGGATTTCCTTGATCCCGACCAATGCGCCCCGCCCGAACGGCAGGTTGATGGTGGTGCGGTCCCAGTTCTTGAGCCGGATGAAGCGGCTGGTCGCCATCGCGAAAGGCATGATCGGCCGCCCCGATTCCCGTGCCAGCATGATGATGCCGAGCCCGGCCACGCGCGAGCGTTTGGGGACATCGGCGGTCAGCGCGACATTACAACCGTCCTGGAGCGTGTGCACCATTTCCCTGAACGCGCCCACCCCGCCCTTGCGGTGGAAGGCGCCGCCGTGGTCACCGGAACCACGGATGAGGCCGATGCCGAGCCGCTCGACGGCGATCGCGTTGAACTCGCCGTCGCGATGCCGCGAGATCAGGACCTTGGCCCGGTAGGAGTCCTTATTCCTGATGAAGGGCGTGAGGAAATGCTGGCCGTGCCAGAAGGCGAAGATCGCGGGGATCTGCGGCTCGACGATGTCATAGACGTCAGGCGGATCGAACGTGAATTTGTTGGTCCGCCAGACCAGACGCAGATATTCGGCCGCCAGAACCCCGACGGCACGCTGAAGCCAGCTGCTTCGCAGCGTATTGCGAAGCAGTTTTTTCAACGTGCCGGTTCTTGATTCGGGTCGAGCAGCCGATGGAGATGGACGATGAAGTAGCGCATCTGCGCGTTGTCGACCGTGCTCTGCGCCTTGGCGCGCCAGGCGACGTGAGCGGACGCGTAGTTCGGATAGAGGCCGACGATCTCGACGTCGTCGAGGTTCTTGAAGGTGTTGTGCTCGAGATCGAGCAATTCGCCGCCGATGACGAGATGCAGCAATTGTTGCGGGGCACTATCTGGCATGGGTTCTGTTCCTAACGGGCTGCCCGGCAAAGCAGTGTTCGAGAAGCACGGCGGACGCACTCAGGGCAAGGGCCGATTTCGAAAATGCGCGACGATGCCCGCATGACGATCGCGACCCGCTGCCACCAGCACCCCGTGCGTGACTTCCCGGCGGTTATAGAGGATGGGATCTCCGGAGAGGTCGCTCATCCTACCATCCGCTTCCTGCACGATCAAATCGGCCGCCGCAAGGTCCCAATCATGGCTGTTGCCCCCGGCAAAAGCCGCATCCAGCACGCCATCGGCGACCCGGCACAGGCGCAGCGCGAGCGAACCGATTCGCGGATGCAGCTTGATGTCGCCGCCGGCCGTATTGAGCCGCTCGACCATCGGCTTCGGCCCGGCGACGCGGGAGAAGTCGAGCGCGGATCCGGACGCCGCCCGCACGGCTTTGCCGTTGAGCGTCGTGCCCTGCCCGCGGGCCGCGAAGAAGAACTCGTCGGTCGCGGGCGCGAACACCGCAGCCAGCACCGGCGAGGCATCCTCGACCAGCGCGACGCTGACGCACCATTCTTCATGGCCGCCGAGATAATTGCGGGTGCCGTCGATGGGATCGACCACCCAGGTCCGCCGCCGCGACAGCCGCACCTCGTCGTCGGCGCTCTCCTCGGACAGCCAGCCATAATCGGGCGTCGCCGAGCGCAGGCGCGCTTCGAGCAAATCGTTGACGGCAATGTCGGCTTCCGACACCGGCGAGGACGCGCCCTTGGTCCACTTCCTCAATTCGGTGCGGAACATCGACTGCGCGAGGCTGCCTGCCTCCCGCACCGCGTCCTGCAGCAGCGCCGCGTCGCGCGTCAGGATGGTTTCGTCCGTTGCATGCGCGTCAGCGTCCGCCAAGCGTCAAACCCTCGATGCGCACCGTCGGCGCATTGATGCCGTAGCGGAACTCGAGATTGTTCGCCGGCTGCATCGATTTGAAGATCTCGAACAGATGGCCCGCGATCGTCACCTCGCTGACGGGATAGGTCAGCTCGCCATTCTCGATCCAGAAGCCGGAGGCGCCGCGGCTGTAATCGCCGGTGACGCCGTTGACGCCGGAGCCGATCAGGTCGGTGACGTAGAAGCCCTGCTTGATGTCGGCGATCAGTTCGGCCGGCGTCGGCGTGCCCGGTTCGAGATGCAGATTGTACGGTCCCGGCGACGGCGAGGACGAGACGCCGCGATGGGCGTGGCCGGTGGTAGTGAGGCCGAGCTCGCGCGCGGTCGCGCAGTCGAGCAGCCAGGTCGTCAGCACGCCCTCGTCGATCAGCGCGATCTTCTTCACCGCGACGCCTTCGGCGTCAAACGTCTGCGAGCGCAGGCCGCGCTTGCGCAGGGGATCGTCGATGATGCGGATGTTTTTTGCGAACAGCTGCTGGCCGAGCTTGTCCTTCAGGAAGCTGGTCTTCCGTGCGATCGAGGCGCCGTTGATGGCACCGACGACGTGGCCGACCAGCGAGCCCGCAACGCGCGGATCGAACACGACCGGCACCTTGCAGGTCTCGACCTTGCGCGGATTGGAACGCGCCACGGTACGCTCGCCGGCGGAACGGCCGACGACTTCCGGCGACAGGAGATCGGCGCCGTGCGGCGCCGAGGTGAAGTCGTAGTCACGCTCCATGCCGGTGCCTTCGCCCGATATCGCGGTCGCCGAAATGCCCTGGCTGGAACGCAAATAAGAACCATGGAAGCCGGTGCTGGTGACGAGCACCATGCCGCCCATGCCGGCGGAGGCGGAGGCGCCGCCGGACTTGGTCACCCCCTTCACGGCGAGCGCGGCAGCCTCGGCTTCGAGCGCGCGGCGCTCGAGCTCGGAGGTCGCGGGCACGTCGGGATCGAGCAGATCGAGATCGGGGAAGTCGCGCGCGAGCAGCGCCGGATCGGCGAGGCCGACATATTTGTCGTCGGGCGCGACGCGCGCCATCGCCACCGCGCGCTCGGCAAGCTTGGTCACGGCATCGCCGCTGACGTCGTTGGTCGAGACCACCGCCTGGCGCTGGCCGACCAGCACGCGCAGGCCGACATCGTCACCCTCGGAGCGTTCCGATTCCTCGACGCGCCCGTCACGCACCTCGACGCCCTGCGAGACGCCGCGCACGGCGACCGCATCGGCCGCATCCGCACCGGCGCGCTTGGCCGCCTCGACTAGCCGCTGCGCGAGATCGGAGAGCGCGGTCTGATCGAACAGGTCGCGATTGGCTTTGGACGAATCCTGGGGCGAAAGCGTCGAGCTTGGTGAAGGGTTCACAAACGAAATCCTGTTGCGGCGGGAGGTTTCGGGGCGATACCGGCCCTGAACACCAGATGTGCCCAATTGGTACGGACTTCAAGCGTTTTCAGCCCGCAAAAAGCTCAGATTCGCAAGTCCGGCGCAACGTCTCGTCAATCATGCGTGCCAAGGTCTTGTCAATCATGAGCGGCGGTGACGCTGGATTAACCAGCCTTTTTAAGTGGTTTCGGAACGGCGCGCGCTAAGGTCCTCGCATCGACCGGGAACATAATCCCGGCGGGGAGAACTAAAGCCGTGAGGCGTCAAACAGCAACAAGCGGGATCGCTCCCGCCGGGTCGGGCCGCAGCTTGCGGCTCGACCCTCTTTCCCTTCCGGTCCGCTTCGATGCGCACGATCCGCGCGCCGACGGATACACCAGACAGATCGAGCTTCATCGCGAGCGTGTCGTGCTGCGCCGTGCCGTCCGCGGCATGCAGATGGCGATCAACGTCCGCGTCAGCGACTTCATCGGCGTTGCGTTGCGCGGCAATGACGAGGCGCAGACCCTCGTCCTCGTGCATCGCGATCCCTCGCTGTCCGTTCCGCTGCTGGTCAGCACCGATGGCGACGAACTCGCCGAGGCCTGGGCGATCTGGAGCGAGCTATTCGCGCTTCCGCAGCTCGACGAAGGTGCCCGCAAGCCCACGCCGCGCCGTCGCCGCGCCAACGCGATCCGCGCCCGCCGTCCGAAATTTTTGATGCGCCGGCGCACCGCCATGACGCGCGAGCTGTCGGTTCATCAGGGCGAACGCGAGATCATCGCAAGGAATTGAACGGCACGCACAGTGCCGTAGGGTGGGCAAAGCGAAAGCGTGCCCACCTTTTTTATCTCAATCCCGGGAAGATGGCGGGCACGGCGCAAGAGCGCCTTTGTCCACCCTACGGGCTACGCCGCCCGCATCACCGCGTCGACCAGCAATCCCGCAAACAGCAGGAAGCCCGCATACTTGTTCGAGAAGAACAGGCGCTTGCAGAGCAAGGGGTCGCTGATATCCAGCCGCACGATCTGCGAGGCCAGATGCACGGCGAACGCCGCAAGCCCGAGCCAGGCCGGCCAGCGCGCATCGCCTGAGGCCAGCGCGACGCCGATCAGCATCACCGCAAGCCCGTAGAACAGGATCAGCGCCTGGTGCGTGTGCGCGCCGAACAGCCGCGCGGTGGACTTGATGCCGATCAGCGCGTCGTCCTCGGCGTCCTGGTGCGCATAGATCGTGTCATAGCCGATCACCCACGAAATCGATCCCGCATAGAGCACCAGCGCGGTCAATTCGATGCGACCAAAGGTGACGGCAAATCCCATCAGCGCGCCCCAGGAGAAGGCGAGGCCGAGCACGATCTGCGGCCACCAGGTGATGCGCTTCATGAAGGGATAGATCGCGACGATCAAAAGCGAGGCAATGCCGGTTAGGACCGCGAAGCGGTTGAATTGCAGCAGCACCACGAGACCGGTCAGTGCCTGCGCGACCATGAAGGCCAGCGCCTGCTTCGTGGTCACCTGGCCCGACGGCAGCGGCCGCGAGCGGGTGCGCTCGACCTTGTCGTCGAGATCGCGGTCGGTGATGTCGTTCCAGGTGCAGCCTGCTCCGCGCATGACGAAGGCGCCGATGAAGAACAGCACGATGGTGAGCGGCAGGCCGCGGACATCATGCGCCATGCCCGCCGCGAGCGCCGCCGACCACCAGCACGGCATCAACAGGAGCCAGGAGCCGATCGGACGATCGAAGCGCGACAGGCGCAAATAAGGCCGCGCCCATTGCGGCGCGAGCGTATCGACCCAGTTGCCGGTGGAATCGGCAACGCGGGCGGATGTGTCACTCATCGGGTGAGGACGTTGCCGTTGAGCGTGTCGAAGGTGCTGCCACCCTTCTTGCCGGCATTGGCCTCAGGCGCCGAGCCAGAACCCAACACCTCGCTCAGCGACGGACCGGCCGGACCGCGCGGCTGGTTCTGCATCTGCTGCGCGACGTTGCAGACCTTCGTCGCCATGGCCTCGGTGTTCTTGTGGCCGTCCTTCATCTGCGCGCTGACCTGCGCCGGAATCCCGCACTTCGAGGCGTTGGCCTCGATGTACTTGATCATCTTGGTCTCAGCCTGGCTGAAATTGCGGATCAGCTTGCAGGCTTCTTCCGGCGCGGCGTGACGATCACTCGCGGCCTTGATCAGCTTGCCGCGCTTCTCGGCTTCCTCGCGCAGCGGCATGAAGGTTTTCATGCAGTCCTCGCCGGGACCGCCTTGCGTCGGCGGGGCGGCGCTGAAGGCACCTGCGCCACCGACGGGCGCGGCGCCGTTGACGGGAAACGATCCTTGGGGCGCTGCACCGACCGAAGCGCTCGGCGCCGAGCCGTTCACGGGCGGAAACGCGGAACTGGTTGGGGCTTGGCCAGGCAGCGGCGCAGGGAAGCCCTGCGCGTGGGCACCCGCGGCGCCCAAGGTGACCATGGCGGCAGTGATCGGAACCATCAACTGACGGATCATCAAGGCAGTCTCTCCGGCAGGAGCTTACGGGGCTTGGCGTCTTCCCAATTGAAGCGCAACCAGCGTGCTCGCGATTTTACGATTCCCGCCGGCCCTTAACAACCCGTCGAATAGGGCAAGAGCGCGGCGCGCTGACGCACCGATTCGGCAATATTTACCCCCGAAATGGCGGCTTTCGGTTAATAACGGCGGCAAATTGGACCTTTGAACGATGCCCTCCCACGATTTTCGCGCCCCCCGCCTGTTTGTCGATGTCCCCCTTGCCCAGGACGCCAGGGTTCCGCTCGACCGCGACCAGAGCAATTATCTCGGCAATGTGCTGCGGCTGGCCGCCGGGGCCGAGGTTTTGGCGTTCAATGGCCGCGACGGCGAGTGGCAGGCCGCGATCGAAGGCCGCAAGCGGCCGGACGGCCTCGTCATCCTCCAGCAGGCCCGGCCGCAGGACCGGCTCGCCGACCTCACCTACGTCTTTGCCCCGCTCAAGCATGCCCGGCTGGACTACATGGTCCAGAAGGCCGTCGAAATGGGCGCTGCCACGCTTCAGCCGGTCCTGACCCGCTTCACCCAGGCCTCGCGGGTCAACACCGAGCGGATGCGCGCCAATGTCGTCGAGGCCGCCGAGCAATGCGGCATCCTCAGCATCGCCACGGTCGCCGAGCCGGTGCCGCTGGACCGGTATCTCAGTCAGCGCCCTGCCGACCGGCTGCTCATCTTCTGCGATGAGGCGGCGGAGGTCCAAAACCCCATTCAGAGCCTGCAAGACGCGCGCGAAGCCGGACATGACCAAGGCAGAATTGGCATCGACGCGCTGATCGGCCCCGAAGGCGGCTTTGCCGAAGAAGAGCGCGCCCTGCTGCTGCGGCAGCCGAAAATCCTGCGGCTGGCGCTGGGACCCCGGATCATGCGGGCCGACACGGCCGCGGTGGCGGCGCTGGCGCTGGTGCAGGCAGTGCTGGGCGATTGGGACGGCACCTAACCAAGCGAACCTAACGTCGATTCGCGCGCGGCGGCTCTACAGGTTCGCGCTTCAGATGACCTCTCGCTTCGACCGATGCAGGGTCTCGGACGGCAGCTCTCCGAAAGCCGCCCTGTAGCTCGCTGCGAACTCGCTCAGATGCCAGAAGCCATGGCCGATTGCGCAGGCCTTCACACTGCGACGAGCCGGGCCGGTGCGCAGCTGCTTTCGTACCGACCAGAGGCGCAAGACCCGGCTGTAGCGATGAGGGCTCATGCCGCAGATGGCCTGCGTCGCACTCTGGAGGGTCCGAACGGACACGCCCACCCGCTCTGCCAGTTCGGTCGTTTTGTGCCAGATCGCGAGATCGTGGCGGATCAATCGTTCCATCTCTGCGACGATCCGCTGATAGCTGTCCGTCGTGGAGTGCATGGGCCCGCGCTTCACGTTGGACCGAATGGCAGCATCCATTGCGGCGAACAGGGATTGTTCGACCGCCGTTCGCGACGTCGGCTCGTTCAGGAAGTCTGGATCATGTGCCGCGGTTTCAAGCGTCGTGGAAATCGAGCCATGCAGGGAGGCAAGTACTTCCGATGCCGGACTCAGCAAATGATAGCCGTCATCCAGCTGAGACCAGGGCTCGCGCTCGGGCGGGCTGAAATAGGCGACAGCCCACAAACGCCCCGCCGGCTCATAGACCAGGCAATCGGATCTCCCCTTGAGAACGAGTATGGAGCTGCCAATTGATTGCCCGTTGATGCGGGTGGAGGTCACATGGTCCATCGGCACCGCCACCGCGATGGCGTGCGCCAGATCATAACCGCGGATGATCCGCGGGAAGGTCTTCACCAGAGACAGCGTCAGGACCGGCAGGCTGAGCTGGGCACGCTTGATTGCAGTCGCCCCGGCCGACAGCGGCATGCTGGATGCGCCGACATATCTCTCACTCTCTCCGAAATGATCGATGTCGTACGATCGGAGCTCGAGAGCCGCGGATGGCTTGAGACCCTGGAACGACAGCAAGCCGTCTAATGCTGTTCTTTGCGTTCCATCGCGAGCAGTATCGAGAAGGCTTTGATCCATATCCTGCCGCTTACTTCGCCTTCCTTGTCGATGCAGCGCCCTTGGGGGCACGCAGATCATCCGGCCCGTTGATGCCGGCGCGCTTGAGATCGCGAAGCAGTTTTGTGAGCAGCAGCATATTAGTCTTCTGCAGTTCGTGATTGTTTCCAAACCTGAATGCGTTCTGCTCGGTCACGATGAGCCCGGCCTTGGTTTCGGCGAGAATCTTTCGTCTCTTAAGTCCCGTCACGCGACGGCGAACCGTCTCGAGCGGCAGGCTGAGGAAGCGAGAGAGCGCCGCGCGGGACACCCCTTGCTTGATCGCATCCGGCTCGACCGCGTGAATGCTGGAGAATCTCTCGTCCAGCGACGGATCGTTCATCACATTGATGACGTTCGCGTTGAGAATCGCATGAACGATCAGTAGGTCCAGCGGATCGAATTCGTCGTAGTGCCGGAACAGCTCGCTGATCGAAAACAGCATATAGGCCAGCGTGTGCCGCGAGACCGTCCGGATAGCGTCTGATGCATTGCGCATGAATCGAAACCAACATTCACATTGTAAGCGAAGGCAGCAGCGAACGGGTCATCCGCCATACCCAATATGAGTATGCGACGACTTGCCTGTCCTCCTCAATTTCTCAATGTGACGTTGAGCTTGCGGTTGCTGCATTGAGTCGCATGCGCGGACAAAAATCAGCGACGGGCAATGAGGCTGTCGCGCAGGACGACATGGCCATGGACGACGATGTTGCATCGGACAGGCGGCGACGCGAGGAGCTCGGGCTCATCAAGGCATTTCTCGGCATAAGGGACCCGAGCAGGAGGCAGAGAATTCTCGAGCTTGCCGAGGAGCTCGCAGATCACGCCGCGTCCGAAACCGCAGGGCTTGCCTTCGCCTCGACCGATGCATCGCTTGGCGATGCGCCCAGAGATCTCCCTGGCCAGACTGAGTGAAAACCAAGCCCTTCCCGCCCTAGGTATTAAAATACCCAAAATACCTTCTGACAGATCGCTGCGTCCCGCCTCCAAAGCCGTTAAGCGATTGATCCTTTGGAGGTCGAAACCGCTTTCGCGCCATGCTAAGGCCTGCGCCAATTCGCCTCCCTTCTTTCGCCCTGCCCGGTTCCACCGGGACGATGGACCCCTGTTATGACCGCGACTGCCACCTCAAATGCTGCCGGCTCCGCCGCCTGGGCGGATACGCTGCTCTTGTCGTTCGCGCAGGCCGGCTATGTCAGGGCCGAGCCCGCGATTCTGCAACCGGCCGAGCCGTTCCTGGACCTCTCCGGCGAGGACATCCGCAAGAGCCTGTACCTGACGACGGACCTGTCCGGCGAGGAGCTTTGCCTGCGCCCGGACCTGACCATTCCCGTCGCCCGCGACTACCTCACCTCGAGCCGCGCCGGCCAGCCGGCCGGGTTCAGCTATCTCGGCCCGGTGTTCCGCTACCGCAGCGGCCAGGCCAGCGAGTTTCTTCAGGCCGGCATCGAATCGTTCGGCCGCCAGGACCGCGCTGCGGCCGATGCCGAGATGCTGGCGCTGGCGCTGGAAGCGACCGCGGCCTTCGGTGTCCGCGATGTCGAGATTCGCACCGGCGACGTGGCGCTGTTCAACGCCCTGCTCGATGCGCTCGACCTCTATCCGGTGTGGCGCCGCCGCCTGGTCAAGGATTTCAACCGCAAGATCAGCCTGGAAAAAGATCTGGAGAAGCTGGCGGCCGCGACCACCGCGACCCGCAGCGAATATGAGGGTGTGCTGGCCGCGCTCGCCGGCTCCGACCGCAAGGCTGCGCTCGCCTTCGTCACCGATCTGATGTCGATCGCCGGCACCACCAATGTCGGGGGCCGCACCACGGCCGAGATCGCCGACCGTTTCCTGGAGCAGTCGACGCTGAAGGGCGGCGCGCTGCCGCGCGAGGCGATCGCCGTGCTCAAGCGCTTCCTGTCGATCGCGGGCAATCCCGACGATGCCGTCGCCGAACTCCGCGCGCTCACCACGGACGCGAAGCTCGACCTCAGCGCTGCCGTCGACCAGTTCGAAAGCCGGGTCGGCTTCATGGCCGCGCGCGGCATCGACGTGAAGCAGACGCGCTTTTCGACCGCGTTCGGACGCGGCCTCGACTATTACACCGGCTTCGAATTCGAGCTGCATCACAGGGGCAACGGCGCCGAGCCGCTGGTGGCCGGCGGCCGCTATGACGGGCTGATGACCCAGCTCGGATCGGCCGAGCCGATCCCCGCGGTCGGCTTCTCGGTCTGGGTCGACGCGCTGACCCGGATCGGCCGCAAGGTGGGAGCTTAAGTCATGAGCGCGCCATTCGTCCTGGCCGTTCCCTCCAAGGGCCGCCTGCAGGAAAACACCGAGGCGTTCTTCGCCCGCGCCGGGCTCAAGCTGTCGAAGGCCGGCGGTGCGCGCGACTATCGCGGCACGCTCGCAGGCCTCGACAATGTCGAGGTCGCCTATCTCTCGGCGAGCGAGATTGCTTCGCAACTGTCGCGCGGCTTTGCGCATCTCGGCGTCACCGGCGAAGACCTGGTGCGCGAGAACATCGCGGATGCCGACAAGCGCGTGTCCCTGATCGACGGGCTCGGCTTCGGCTATGCCGACGTCGTCGTCGCGGTGCCGCAGGCGTGGATCGACGTCCGCACCATGGCCGACCTCGACGACGTCACCACCGGCTTCCGCGAGCAGCATCACATGCGGATGCGGGTCGCGACCAAGTTCATCAACCTCACCCGCACCTTCTTCCAGAGCCACGGCATCACCGACTACCGCATCGTCGAAAGCGCGGGCGCGACCGAAGGCGCGCCCGCGGCCGGCAGCGCCGAGCTGATCGTCGACATCACCACGACCGGTGCGACGCTCGCCGCCAACGGCTTGCGGGTGCTCGACGACGGCGTGATCCTGCGCAGCCAGGCCAATCTGGTCGCCTCTAGGGATGCCGACTGGTCGCCGCAGGCGCGGGAGACCGCGCGCGTCATCCTCGATCACATCGCAGCAAGGGCGCGGGCCAACAAATACCGCGAGGTCCGCACCCGCTTCCAGCAATGCGACGCCGCCCTGCTCGGCGAAGCCCACGAGCGCTTCGGCGTCGAGGCCCCGTTCGGAGGGCCGACCTCGTCGGGCATGCTGACGCTGCACTGTCCGCCGGGTCAGCTCTATGCGCTGGCGAGCTTCCTGCGCGAGCATGGCGCCGAGACCGTCTCGGTGGTTTCGCTCGACTATGTGTTCGACCGGGAGAACCCGCTGTTCGCCAAGCTCGAGGCATTCCTGCGGCAGTGAGCCTCAGGTCCGTTCAGCGTAGCGACAGCAAACGGCAGCTACCATATGCTGTTGAGAACCATGGACGCCTCTGGAACCTTGATCAATGACGCTGGGCTCTGACGTTTCCGGCATGACGACCACCGCGGCCAGTGCCGCCGCGAAGGGGTTGTCGATTGTCGTCCCCGTCTACAACGAGGCGGCGGGCCTCGCCGCCCTGCACCAGCGCATCTGCGATCTCGCCAAGACCTTGCAGCAGCGCTATCGCTTGCGTTGCGAAGTCGTCTATGTCGACGACGGCAGCGCGGACGCGACGCTCTCGATCGCCCGGTCGCTGCCGGCCGACGCGGTCGACGTTCAGGTGGTGTCGCTGTCGCGCAATTTCGGCAAGGAAGCCGCGCTGATGGCCGGCCTCGACCATGCCCGGCTCGGCGCCGTGATGTTCATGGACGGCGACGGCCAGCATCCGCCGGCCCTGGTCGAGCAGCTGGTGCGGCACTGGATCGAGGACGGCTATGACGTCGTCTATACCGCCAAGGCGCATCGCGACAACGAGCCCTTCCTGCGCCGCGTCGCCGTGCGCGGGTTCTATTCGCTGATCAATTGGGGCGCGCGCCAAAAGATTCCTGAAGACGCCGGCGACTTCCGCCTGCTGTCGCCGCGCGCGGTCGCAGCGCTCAGGCAGCTGCCGGAGCGTAACCGCTTCTTCAAAGGCCTCGCGAGCTGGATCGGCTTCCGCCAAATCCGCGTCGATTACGAGCCCGCGCCGCGCACCCATGGTGTGACGACCTTCAGCGCCGCGCGCCTGCTCGGTCTTTCGATCGAAGGGGTGACCTCGTTCTCGGTGGCACCGCTGCGCTTCGCCAGCCTGCTCGGCGTCATCCTCGCCGGCGGCGCCTTCCTGTTCGGCCTCTCGATCCTCTGGGAAGTCTGGACCACGGGCAAGCAGGTGCCCGGCTATCCCTCGCTCGTGATCGGCCTGATGACCATCGGCGGCGTGCAGCTCATCATGATCGGCATCGTCGGCGAATATATCGGCAAGATCCTGTCCGAGCTGAAGGCGCGCCCGATCTACTTCGTCGCCGAGCACAGCGAAAAGCATTTCGAGACCGGGAAGGCCGACGACGCCTCGAAGAGGACGGCCGCCGAATGAGCGCGGCCGCGGGCCTGCGGCGGATCTGGCTCTGCGCCGACGATTACGGCATCAGCCCGGGCGTCAATCGCGCCATCCGCGACCTGATCGAACGCGGCCGTCTCAATGCCACCTCGGTGATGATGGTGGGACCGGCGATCGAGCGCGGCGAGATCGAGGCGCTCCAGACGGCGGCGAAAGCGAGCCCGCGCTGCGCGATCGGCTTGCACGTGACCTTGTCGGCGCCGTTCCGGCCGCTCACCATGCATTTCCGACCGCTGGACGGCGACATGTTCATGCCGTTCCCGAAACTGCTGCGCGCCGGCCTTGCACGCCGGCTCGACCGCGAATTCTTTCGCAATGAGGTCAGGGCGCAGCTGGCGGCGTTCGCGGAAGCGTTCGGGCGCGCGCCTGACTTCGTCGACGGCCATCAGCATGTGCAGCTCTATCCGCAGGTGCGCGACGGCTTTGTCGATGCGGTCAGCGAAGCCGCGCCGAAAGCCTGGGTCCGCCAGGGCGGGCGCGACCTGCCGCTCGTGCAGCGGCTGGCCTCACCAAAAGCCATGGTGCTCGATATCCTGAGCGCGCAATTCCGCCGCCGCGCCGCCAGCGCCGGCCTCAGCTTCAATCCCGGCTTTGCCGGCGCCTATGATTTTGCGCGCGAGGCCGATTTCGGCGCGCTGATGCGGCAGTTTCTGGAAGGCCTCCCCGATGGCGGCCTCGTGATGTGCCACCCCGGCTTCGTCGACGATGTCCTCACCGGCCTCGATCCGATGACCGACGTCCGCGAACGCGAGCATGCTTATCTTTCAGGCGATGGGTTTGCGCGCCTGCTGGCCGACAGCGGCGTCACGCTGGGGTGAAACCGGCGGAAAGCAAGCCGCTGGGCAGCTTGTCGCATACCGAAATTTAATCCGGCCGGCACTGTTGGGGCCACAATGGAACCCTACATCTGCCTCGCGCTTGGTTTGAGCGAGGGAGACTGATCATGACGCCGCAGGAACGCCAGCTCGTCGACGAGCTTTTCGACCGGCTTTCGAAACTGGAAAATGCACCGCGGGATCCCGACGCGATCGCCGCGATCTCCGACGGGCTGCGCAAGGCCCCCGGCGCGGTCTACGCACTGGTGCAGACCACGCTATTGCAGGACGAAGCGCTGAAGCGTGCTCATAACCGCATCCAGGAGCTGGAAGCGGCCCATGCGCCCGAGCAGGCGCAGTCCGGCGGCTTCCTCGATACCATGCGCGACTCGCTGTTCGGCGGAGGCCCCTCGCGCGGCTCGGTTCCGAACGTGCCGCCGCGTGACGCGCGGCCGGTCTGGAACACCGGTCAGGCGATGCCGCAGGCACAGCCCGGTTACGGCGCGCCGCCTCCTTATGGACAGGCCTACGGCCAAGGTCCAGGTCAAGCTCCGGGTCAGGGCTATGGCGCTCCGCCGATGGGCGGTGGCGGCGGCTCGTTCCTCGGCACGGCGGCGGCGGCCGCGGCCGGCGTCGTCGGCGGTTCGCTGCTGCTCTCCAGCATCCGCGGCATGATGGGCGGATCGCACCAGCAGGCCTTCGGCGACACCAACGCGCTCGGCGACCGCAGCGCTGGTGGAAGTCCCTGGGGCGGCAGCGACCAGTCCGGCGGCTCGCTCTCGCGCGATGCCGGTCTCAACGACATTGGCTCCAACCGCGACCGCGACGACGGTTCCCGCCAGGGCCTCACCGACCAGGCGTCGAACGACCGGGACAACAACAACGATCAGAACTACGACGACAACGACCACGACAACGGCAATATGGACATAGCCGACGACGACAGCGATTTCGGCGGCGGAGACGATGGCGGCAGCGACTACGCGTGAGGCTGCCCGATCAGCGCGACAAACAAAAACGGCCGCCCGGGAGGCGGCCGTTTTCATGTCGAGCGTCAGACGCTCACATCACCACGACCTTGGTGCCGACATTGACGCGGCCGTAGAGGTCGATGACGTCCTCGTTACGCATGCGGATGCAGCCTGAGGAGACGTTGGTGCCGATGGTCCAGGGCTCGTTGGAGCCGTGGATACGATAGAGCGTCGAGCCCAGATACATCGCGCGCGCGCCGAGCGGATTTTCCGGGCCGCCTTCCATGTGCCGCGGCAGGTCGGGCCGGCGCGCGATCATTTCCGCCGGCGGCGTCCAGTCCGGCCATTCGCGCTTGGCCGTGATCGACTTCACGCCGGACCAGGTGAAGCCGGGACGGCCGACGCCGATTCCGTAGCGCATCGCCCGGCCGTTGCCCTCGACCAGATAGAGGAACTTGTTCGGCGTATCGACCACGATGGTGCCGGCAGTTTCCTTGCCGCTATAGTCGACGGATTGCTTCTCGAATCTCGGATCGAACGGACGCTGGCGCGGATCGACCGCCTCCTGCTGGAGACCTGCGCCTTGCTGATATCCACCCTGCATCTGCGGCTCGCCCATCGGTGGCAGGCGGCGCTGGTCGTAATAGCCGGGCTGCTGCTGATAGACCGGCTGTTGCGGCGCGTAGGCCGGGCCGCGGCCGGGACCGTCACCGAACAGGAACTCGATGAAGCCGCCGCCCATATTCGCATTGGAGGCGACACGCACCGGCGCCGGCTGCACCTGCGGCTGGTAGAGCACCGCGGGCGGATCGTTCGGCACACTATTGTCGAAGGCGCTGGCGCTGTTCGCGCCGGCAATGAAGGTGCAAGCGCTGCCGAGCAGCGCGACAGACATTTTCTTGAACATCGACGTACTCTGTACTGTTTCGTCTAGATCCCATGCGTCGTGCAGAGCCGATGGCTGACCGGCGACCGCGACGTGGTCAATAAAGAGCAAAAGCCGTTTTGTTTGGTAAACGTATCAGCCGTTTCGATTCACCACGTCGCGAGCGAGGGTGCAATTTGGCGATCAGCGTTTATTTTCGATGAACGCCGCAGGCCCATGGTTAATCGCTTCCTTTCGCGCCGTCGCGTGCGGCCGCGCAACAGTTCCCGCTGTGAACCTCGTGTTAAATTGCTTCTGTCTACAAAGACGCGTGAGTGAGGTGGGGGGAGTTCCTGATGGCTATTCACCGCAAACGTTTTCGTGTCGAGGAGGCTATTGTCGGCGAGATGCCCAGCCCCGAAATGATTGAGGAGGCTGCGCCGATGCATAACGAGATCATGGCGGAGCTGCGTGCGATCCGCGCACAGATGGCGAAGGGCACCGTGCCCTTGTCCGGCAGCGCGGCCATGGCGGCGATCGACGCCTCCACCGCCCACGAGCTCTCTGAAGCTCGTACCATGCTCGATACCTACCGGGCGCAGATCGAGCAGTGCGAGAAGCTGAAGGTCGAGCTCGACCTCATCCACGACGCCATCGATCGCACCAAGCGCGAGATCGCGACGCTGCACGGCAAGAGCTTCGACGGCGGCGAAATGGCCAAGGTCAATGGCGAGCTCGGCGCGGTCGTCGGCGGCACCGAGCAGGCGACCCAGCAGATCCTCGAAGCCGCCGAATCGATCGACCAGGCGGCCAGCGCGATGTCCAAGGTGCAATCGGCCGATCAGCAGAAGCGGCTCGCCGACGACATCCAGGAACGCGTCATCTCGATCTTCGAAGCCTGCAACTTCCAGGACCTGACCGGCCAGCGCATCAGCAAGGTCATGACCACGATGAAGTTCATCGAGCAGCACATCAATGCGATGATGGAGATCTGGGGCGGCGTCGACGCGATCAAGGCCCATGTGCCCGCGCCGGCCGACACCCGCAGCGAGGACGAAAAGCTCCTCAACGGCCCCAAGCTCGCCGGCGACGTCGGCCACGCCTCGCAGGACGACATCGACGCGCTGTTCGACTGATCGGGCGCGGCATTACGGAAAAACAAAACGCCGGCGAGAGCCGGCGTTTTTTGTTTTTGGAGCATCCCCTCCACTGTCATCGCCCGGCTTGATGTTCAGCCCGGGACATGACCGGGCGATCCAGTATTCCAGAAACTGCGAGGCTAGAACCGAAAAGCCGCGGCGTACTGGATGCCCCGCCTTCGCGGGGCATGACGAAGTAGAGAGACTACGCCCTTGGCGCGCAGCGGACGTAGACCATGTTGCCGTAGCGGGTGGCGGCGTCCTTGTCGATGAAGCGGGTGATCAGGACGCGGCCGTCGAAGGAGACGATCTCGCGGTCCTGCTCGCCGGGGGTGGGCCCCGCCGGGCCGATGTAGTTCTTGCCGCTGGGCGAGCCCTTCAGCCGCAGCTCCTGCGGCGTCGCCTGGTCGGCGAGATGCATGATCACGCCGCCGGAGGAACCGGCGGTGATCACGTAGGGATTCTTGCACTGCGCCCGGGCCGCGGCCTCGGTGCGGGCACGGTCGGCCGGGTTCTGGAACGAGGCGAGACCCCAGCGGCCGACGATCTCGTCGGCGCGGATGCTCGCCGGCATTTCCGGGCCGGTGCCGGGCTCGGCCTCGGGCGGCGGCGAAGACGACGAGAACGACGGCAGGCTCATACCGCCGCCACAGGCGCCAAGCAGCAGCGCCAGGCAGGAGGCGGCCGCCAGATTGGCAACCGTGCGTGCGTGAGCTGACCTGATCATGACATTCCCCCGAGCAAACCGTCCCCCAAATGAGACCCCGACCGCATCCCTCCTGCAGCCAAGCGCAAAACCGCTGTCGGAGCAATGACGTCCTTTATACGCCAGCGCGACCAATATGTTTCTATAGACACGATCCTATATCCGCCTCACCAATCGCTTAACCACCCTTGCTTGACAGGATCGCGGCCAAGCCATATTTCCGGGCGCACTATTAGCACTCGGAAAGCCCGATTGCTAAGCGCGCCGTTCGATCCTCGGCAAGAGGGTGGACGGACGCCGCCCCTACCCACTTCCATTCCTTCCGAAGCGAGCCTCCAAAGGGAAACGTCATGGCTAAATCCAAATTTCGTCCGCTGCATGACCGTGTCGTGGTCAAACGTATCGACGCCGAGGAAAAGACCAAGGGCGGCATCATCATTCCGGACACCGCCAAGGAAAAGCCGTCCCAGGGCGAGGTCGTCGCCGTCGGCCCCGGCGGCCGCGACGAGGCCGGCAAGCTGATCCCGATCGACCTCAAGGTCGGCGACCGCGTGCTGTTCGGCAAGTGGTCGGGCACCGAGGTCAAGATCGACAACGAAGAGCTCCTGATCATGAAGGAGTCGGACATCATGGGCGTCATGGCCTAAAGCCGCCAGCCTGAACAGCCGCTGAATGTCATGCCCGGATCGCGCGATCCGGGCATTCGGTCATTCCGCAAGCGGCAGACACATCACGAAACACGAGGGATTGAAGAAATGGCTGCCAAAGACGTCAAGTTTTCCGGAGACGCGCGCGAACGCATGCTGCGCGGCGTCGACATTCTCGCCAACGCCGTCAAGGTGACGCTCGGTCCGAAGGGCCGCAACGTCGTCATCGAGAAGAGCTTCGGCGCACCCCGCATCACCAAGGACGGCGTCACCGTCGCCAAGGAGATCGAGCTCGAGGACAAGTTCGAGAACATGGGCGCGCAGATGCTGCGCGAAGTCGCCTCCAAAACCAACGACACCGCGGGTGACGGCACCACCACCGCGACCGTGCTGGCCCAGGCCATCGTGCGCGAAGGCGCCAAGGCTGTTGCCGCCGGCATGAACCCGATGGACCTCAAGCGCGGCATCGACACCGCGGTTACGGCTGTCATCAAGGACATCGAGAAGCGCGCCAAGCCGGTCGCCGCCTCCTCCGAGGTCGCCCAGGTCGGCACTATCTCGGCCAACGGCGATGCCGCCATCGGCAAGATGATCGCCCAGGCGATGCAGAAGGTCGGCAACGAGGGCGTCATCACCGTCGAGGAGAACAAGTCGCTCGACACCGAGGTCGACATCGTCGAGGGCATGAAGTTCGACCGCGGCTATCTGTCGCCCTACTTCGTCACCAACCCCGAGAAGATGACCGCCGAGTTCGAGGACGCCTACATCCTCCTGCACGAGAAGAAGCTGTCCGGCCTGCAGGCCATGCTGCCGGTGCTGGAAGCCGTGGTGCAGTCGGGCAAGCCGCTCGTCATCATCGCCGAGGACGTCGAGGGCGAGGCGCTGGCCACCCTGGTCGTCAACCGCCTCCGTGGCGGCCTCAAGGTCGCCGCCGTCAAGGCGCCGGGCTTCGGCGACCGCCGCAAGGCCATGCTCGAGGACCTCGCGATCCTCACCGGCGGCCAGCTCATCTCCGAGGACCTCGGCATGAAGCTCGAGAACGTCACGGTGAAGATGCTCGGTCGTGCCGGCAAGGTCGTGATCGACAAGGAGAACACCACGATCGTCAAGGGCGCCGGCAAGAAGCCGGAGATCGAGGCCCGCGTCGGCCAGATCAAGGCCCAGATCGAGGAGACCACCTCGGACTACGACCGTGAGAAGCTCCAGGAGCGTCTCGCCAAGCTCGCCGGCGGCGTCGCGGTGATCCGCGTCGGCGGCGCGACCGAGATCGAGGTCAAGGAGAAGAAGGACCGCGTCGAGGACGCGCTCAACGCCACCCGCGCCGCGGTGCAGGAAGGCATCGTCCCCGGCGGCGGCGTCGCGCTGCTGCGGGCCAAGAAGGCGGTGGGCCGTCTCACCAACGCCAATGCCGACGTCCAGGCCGGCATCAACATCGTGCTGAAGGCGCTGGAAGCCCCGATCCGCCAGATCTCCGAGAACGCGGGCGTGGAAGGCTCGATCGTGGTCGGCAAGATCCTGGAGAACAAGTCCGAGACCTTCGGCTTCGACGCCCAGAACGAGGACTATGTCGACATGGTCGAGAAGGGCATCATCGATCCCGCCAAGGTGGTCCGCACCGCGCTGCAGGACGCCTCGTCCGTGGCCGGCCTGCTGGTGACCACCGAGGCCATGGTCGCCGAAACGCCGAAGAAGGAAGCTCCGCCCGCCATGCCGGGCGGCGGCGGCATGGGCGGCTTCTAAGCCTCCGTTCCGTTACAATGTTGCGAAGGCCGCCTCCGGGCGGCCTTCTTTTTTGCCGACCCTGCCCCTTCTGCTTTCCAATTCAACCGGCGGCCAAAACCCACTACGGTGGCGCGCCGATTCGATTGCGCGAGGATTCATCGATGCGTGCGCTTCTGGTTTGTTCGACAGCCCTTTTGGCGGCCCTGCTTGCCGTCTCGCCCGATGTCGCATCGGCCCAGATGAAGCTGTCGCCGAAGGCCACGGCGCCGGGCGGGACGGAGACCCGCTATTTCACCTCGATTGACGGCCTGATGGACGGCAATGCCGACGTGATCCTGAAGGAGACGCGGCAGGGCAAGACGGTGACGGCGGCCGTGCTCGACGTCTGCTATCCCGTCGCAAAGAATTCCGACCGCAAGGACCGCTTCGTCGTCAATCTCCAGGTCGCGGGCCAGAACCTGACGGGCACGACCCAGAGCCTCGGCGAGAAGGCGCCCGTCACCGTCAAGCTGCTGCGCAAACAGTCCGGCGACACGTTCGAGTTCCGCGGCCAGATCGCGATCGGCCAGGCCGTGACCGAGGTCACCTCGCCCGACAATTCCGATCTCAGCGAGAAGGAATTTCAGGACAACCAGACCTCCGACGACGGCATCACGCCGCAGCCGAAGGATTTCACCGACGTCTCTCCGGAAGCGATCGCGGTCAAGGTCAAGCTGGATGCGGCGACCGAGTTCCTGAAGAGCCTGAAGGGCCAGGACGTCGAGGTGACGCTGGCGAGCCTGACCGTCGGCTGCGACGCGCTGCGTGCCGGCGAGCAGACCATCAACATGTCGGTCGATCCGGAACGCGCCGGCGCGCTGCTGGCGAAGTTCAAGGCGATGCCCGGCGTCACCGCGGCGGGCTGGACCGCGGGCATGACCGAGATGGACCGCACCATCCGCTTTCCCGCGGCCGACTGGCGCGACGGCGACAAGATCAGCCGGGACAAGCTCGCCTCAGCCGTCGCCGGCGTGATGAGCCGGACGCTTGCGGCAAAGCAGGTCTCGCACAGCTTCAACCCGGCCACCGGCAAGCTCAAGCTCGTCTTCAAGCGGCCGAACCAGGATTTTCCGGCACTCGAGCTCACCGACACGATCGAGGTTGCAGGCCTCATCTCGCCCGACAAGCCCGGCACGACCGACAAACTGATGCTTTGGATCGGCAGCCCCTCGACCACGACCGCCGATGAGAGCAGCGGCGCCAAGCTCAATCTCTCGGACGACGCTTCGGCCGACGAGGAAGGCGATCAGCCCGACGACAACGGCTCGATCGAAGCGCTCGCGAAAGAGCTGAAAGGCCAGCGCTGGGACGCCGACAAGTCGGTGTGGAAGTAGGCGTAGACACCCACTCTCGCCGTCATCGCCCGGCTTGACCGGGCGATCCAGTACTCCGAGACAGTTGTGGTTGAATCGAGAGGCCGCGGCGTACTGGGTGCCCCGGTCAAGCCGGGGCACGACAGCGATCGCGCCTCAATTCCCCGTCGTGCGAAAGCGCAGCGGCTTGGGACCGATCAGTGTCAGTACGTCGCCCTGACGCTTCCAGGTCTCGACGCTGCTGAGCGACGCGACGAGTTCGTCGTCGGCCTGCGCCCTGGCCGGCGGACAGGAACGGTCCTGGATCTGGCCGGGGACGAAGATCACCGTGTTGCCGGCGACCGAGAACTGGCCCTTGCCACCCTTGCACCAGAGCTCCAGCACGACTTCGCCATTGTCGCCGATCTCGATGTTCGGAATCCGCTTCGAGCCCGGCTGCGGCAGGGCCTCCAGCGTCATCTCGGTACCGAACGGAAAACCGTCCTCGGCACGCGCGAGCGTGGACATCGCGAGCATTGCAACCGCCAAACACGCCATCTGCTTGAGCGAAACCATGAGACCTCTCGACCGACCTGATTTGCGGCACGTTCTATAAGACGGCGGCGCTGTTGAGAAGGTTCGCGGAGGCTAAAGCGCGATGAGATTGGGACGAATCGTCATCGCGCTTCAGGTTGTTGTTTGAGCGTGATCTTTTCGGAAAACCGCTTCGCACTTTTCCGGATCATGCTTTAGATGCAAAAATCCCCGCAAGGCAGCGAAGCCCTGCGGGGATTTGCGTTGAAGCGAGGCGTGACCTGCTACTTCAGCACCATCGCCGTGAACGGCCAGACATAGGCCTGCAACGTCACGAACAGGCCGACCAGGGAGGCCAGCACGATCGAGTGCCAGAACACGAAGCGCAGGATCGTGCCCTCATGGCCGTACCAGTTGGTGGCAGTGGAGGCGACGACGATCGATTGCGCGTCGATCATCTTGCCCATCACGCCGCCGGACGAGTTCGCCGCAGCCATCAGGATCGGCGACAGGCCGAGCTGCTCGGACGTAATCTTCTGCAGATTGCCGAACAGCACGTTGGAAGCGGTGTCCGATCCCGTCAGCGCCACGCCCAACCAGCCGAGCAGCGTGCCGAAGAAGGGATAGAGCACGCCGGTTGCGGCAAAGGCGAGGCCGAGCGTTGCGTCGACGCCGGAGAGCCGCGTGAGCGTACCGATCGCGAGCATCGCCGAGATCGTGATCAGCGAGATCGCGCAGAGCCGGATGGTGCGGCCGTATTGGATCAGCAGCCTGCCGGGACCGACACCCATCAGGAAGCCGGAGATGATCGCGGCAATCAGCATGCCCGTGCCGGTGAAGGACAGGTAGGTGAAGCCGAACACCGCGCTCTCTTTGGTCGGCCCTGGCGCGACCGGCGGCATCTTGTTGATCATCTGATGCAGCTCGGGAACGGGATAGTTCCAGGTGAAGATCGAGTTCGCCCAGGTCTTGAAGCCGCCATTGCCCCAGACCAGCATCACGATGCAGACGATGATCCACGGCAGCAGCGCGCTGAACAGCTCGCTCTGCGTCAGCGGCGTCTTGTCGAGCGGCTTGGCCGCAGCCATGGTGGAGGCCGATTCATCGTTCCCGCGCAGCGCCGGCGACAACCAGAGCTGCCTGGGTTGCCACACCTTCAGGAACAGGATCAGCGCGCCCATCGAGATCAGCGACGCCCCGATGTCGACGATCCAGGGATTGATGAAGTTCGAGATCACGAATTGCGGGACCGCGAACGACACGCCGGTGACGAGGATCGCCGGCCAGACGTCCTTCATGCCCTTCCAACCCGCAAACGCCCACACCACCCAGAACGGCACGATCAGAGCGAAGATCGGCAACTGCCGTCCGACCATCGCGCCGAGGATGTAGGGATCAAGCCCGGTGACCGAGGCAAGACCCTGGATCGGCGTGCCCAGCGCGCCAAAAGCGACCGGCGCGGTATTGGCGATCAGCGACAGGCCGGAGGCCGCGAGCGGCGAGAAGCCGAGCCCGATCAGCACGGCGCCCGTGATGGCGACCGGCGTGCCGAAGCCCGAGGCTCCCTCGAAGAACGCGCCGAAGGAGAACGCGATCAGCAGCAATTGCAGCCGCCGGTCCTCGGTGACGCCGCCGACCGCGCGCTTGAGCAGCTCGAAGCGCCCGGTGGTGACCGTCACCTGGTAGAGGAAGATGACGTTGAGAACGATCCAGCCGATCGGGAAGAAGCCGGTCACGATGCCGAGGATCGAGGCGCGGATCGACATGTTCGCCGGCATGGTGAACACGAAGATCGTGATCAGGTTGGCCACGATCACGGCGATGATTGCAGCAATATGGGCCTGGACGCGACCGCTCGCGATCAGGATCAGCAGCGTGACGACGGGTATTGCCGCCGCGATCGTCGACAGCACCGGGCTGTGCAGCGGGTCATAGACTTGATTCCACATGGTCTTCCTCCCCCACGCCTGTTGCGGCAGGCGGCCCGCGTGGACAGCCGAACCTGCTTGACGCTGGAAGCGATAACCCCCGAGCTGGACGCGAATTCCTCGCGAGTGCGGCGGTTCCCGTCCGCTCACAAGCCCGCGAAGTCCCGGAGGCCCCCACCCCGCGCCGTTGTACCCATGCTAGGGTTGCAAGCTGCGACAAGCCAACGCAAATTGATGAACTTGCGACTTTAGTCTAAGCGCTTTCTGCCGTTGCCACAGCCATTTGGCCTATGGCCGTTGTGCACATCCCCTCAGGAGACAGAGCTCTGTGAAGAACATCAGCGCCACGCTCGCGATCGTCTGGCGAATCGCCGTCCCCTATTTCCGCTCGGAGGACAAGTGGGCAGGCTGCGGCCTGCTCGCCGCCGTGATCGCAATCGAGCTGGCGCTGGTCGCGATCGACGTGCTGGTGAACCAGTGGCAGAACCGGTTCTACAGCGCGCTCCAGAACAGCGACTGGGACGCCTTCGTCACGCAGATCTGGATCTTCATCGGCCTCGCCTTCACCGCGATCGCGCTGGCGGTCTACAAGCTGTACCTGAACCAGTGGCTCCAGATCCGCTGGCGGCAGTGGCTCACCCAACACTATCTCCGCGAATGGCTCGACGGCTCCACGCATTACCGCATGCAGCTCAAGGGCGATGCGGCCGACAACCCTGACCAGCGCATCACCGACGACGTCAAGAACTTCGTCGAGCAGACCCTGACGATCGGACTGGGCCTGCTCTCGGCGATCGTGACGCTGTTCTCCTTCGTGATCATCCTCTGGGGCCTGTCCAACGCCGCGCCGCTGCACCTGTTCGGCACCGATCTCATGATCCCCGGCTATTTGTGCTGGGGCGCGTTGATCTACGCGATCTTCGGCACCGCGCTGACGCACTGGATCGGAGCGCCGCTGGTCAATCTCAATTTCGAGCAACAGCGCTATGAGGCCGACTTTCGCTTCAACCTCGTCCGCGTCCGCGAGAATTCCGAGCAGATCGCGCTGCTCAAGGGCGAGGGCGCCGAACGCGGCGGTCTCTTCCGTCGCTTCGGCTTCGTGATCGGCAACTGGTACGCCATCATGAGCCGGACCAAGCGCCTCACCGCGTTCACGGCGAGCTATCAGCAGGCTGCCGTGATCTTTCCCTACGTGCTGGTGGCGCCAGCCTTCTTCGCCAAGAAGATCCAGCTCGGCGACATGATGCAGACGGCATCGGCCTTCTCGAGCGTCCAGGGTGCGCTGTCGTTCTTCGTGGTGGCCTACCGGGCGCTGGCGGAATGGCGCGCGATCGTCGCCCGTCTCGACGGCTTCGAGATGTCGGTGGCCTCGGCCGCACACCCGCCGACGCATGAGCCGACCATCGGCCTTGCACCATCCGGCAGCACGACGGCGATCGCGCTCAAGCAGCTGCTCGTGAAGCTACCGAACGGTGCGCCTCTGGTCGCAGCCGATGCCTTCACGATCCAACCGGCGGAGCGGGTCTTGGTGACCGGGCCGTCGGGCTCCGGCAAGTCGACGCTTTTCCGGGCCATCGCCGGCGTCTGGCCGTTCGGCACCGGCACCATCGCCATACCCGGGAAATCGAAGCTGATGATGCTACCGCAGCGCCCCTACTTCCCGATCGGCCCGCTAGGCGACGCGGTCATCTACCCGGCAGAACATGGCGCCGTCGCACCGGAGAAAATCCGGGACGCACTCATTGCGGTCGGCATGCCGAAGCTGGCCGAGCGACTCGACGAGGACGGTCATTGGAACAGGACGCTCTCGCTCGGCGAGCAGCAGCGCCTGGGGCTCGCGCGCGCCCTCCTGCACGTGCCGGATTATCTGTTCCTCGACGAGGCCACGGCGTCGCTGGACGAACCATCGGAAGCCCGGCTGTACCGGCTGCTGGCGGAGAAGCTGCCGCAGGCCACCATCGTCTCGATCGGCCACCGCTCGACGCTCGACGCCTTCCACACCCGCAAGGTGGCGTTGGTGAAGGACGGCGAGATCCACGTTCTCGGCAAGGACGGCGAGCCGGCCCAGGCGGAGCCGACCGCGGCGAGCTGAGGTGACACAACCAAGCCTGAGGCTAGCCTCGGTAGGACCTTCGTTGCAGCCACCCTTCGAGACGCCGCCTCCGGCGGGCTCTTCAGGATGAGGTCTGTAATCGCGGCAAGATCCTCGACCCTCATGGCGAGGAGCGCCGCCTGGCGGCGCGTGTCGAACCATGCAGGCCGAGCGCTCTCACAGACGAGCCCAAGCCCAAAGCAAAAGGGCGGCAGATTGCTCTGCCGCCCTCGTTAGGTCGTCTCGGGAAGAAACTTACTTCAGGTTGGTCATCGCCGTCAGGTCGACCGAGAGCTTGGCGACGCCGGCCGCGCTGCACCAGTTGGAGCCGAACGCCGTGGCCGCGTTCGCGCCGCCATTGATCGGCGTCACGAAACCGGGGCTGGAGTTGGTGGCCGAGAAGTCGCTGGTGAAGGCGTTGCAGTTACCCTTCGAGAGGTCGGTGTCGTAGTAGCGCAGATCGAGCGTGAACACCTTGTAGGTGAAGCCGACGCCGACGTTCCAGGTGTTGTAGCTCGGCTCCTTGATGCCGTTGGAGTACAGCGGGTCGCCGGCAATGCCGTAGAAGATGTCGGAGGTGCCGAGCCACTGACGGCCGAATTCACCCGACACATACATGCCGACGCCGCTGGCACCGAACGTGGTGCTCGGCGCGGTCCACTTGGCGGTGATCGAGGCGTAGTTACCCCAGGCGCCGAGGTTCAGGAAGTTCGGCGAATAGTACTCGTTGAAGCCAACGACCCACTGGTCGTTGATGTTGAGATTCAGCTTGGCATAGACTTCGTAGAAGCTTGCGTCCTTCTTGGCGAAGTTGCCGTTGATCGGAAGGCCGATCGCGCCCTGCGAATTGTCGAGGCCGGTGCCGCAATTGCCCTGGGCGAGGGTGCCCTGCGAACCGAAGCAGCTTCCGCCCGGATAGAGGTAGCCCCAGATACCGAAGTCGAAGGCGAACATGCCGAAGGTCGGGCGGATACCGCCGTAGATGTCGACTTCAGCCGCGGCGCGGTTCGGGAACGAGATGCTCTCCGCGGACGCACCGACGTAGAGCTGGAGGTCCTTGTTGACGTTGTAGCGCGGCTCGAAATAGGCGGCGACCGACGGGTTGTGGTTCGACTGAGTAACGCCGCGGAAGATGTAATCGCTCATGATGCCGGCGCCGAAGGCGACATCCCAGGGGTCAAAGGCGGGCGGCGGCGGGGCCTTCAGAGCCTTGACCGGCATGTCTGCCGCGAAAGCCGAACCCGTCACCATTGCCAGCGCCGTTGCCAACAAAGCCACTTTTTTCATTTCGATCCCCATCACCAGTTCTACCCAGTCGGTTTCCCGGAAGCCCCCCGGGCGTACGACGTGTCTGCAAAATTTCGTTACCGCGACAATCTGGATGGGAGGATGCGAACCGTGAAGCAAAAATCACGAGCATCTGCCGACTTTTTAGGCGTTCTGACGATTCTACAGAAGGTTGTCCGCCTGTGTTGCTTCTCGATCACATTATTTTCATTCCAAAGTGCACAGAGCCGCCCGGATTAATACGGGAGCCGCCGGTGCAGTGGTGCCTGTGCCACGAATCGGACTGACGCGAGAAACGACAACCGGGCGGCGACCATTGTGCCGATGCAAAAAGGCCGCAGCATCACCGCCGCGGCCTTCCTGTTGTCGGTCGTTGTCGTCGGGATGGACCCAGCCTTGGCCCTCACCTTGGACCTGACTTGGACCCTAACCGTGGGAGCCCCTCGGGGCCTAACCCTGCCCTTCGGCCGGCGTCGGCTCCGCAGAAGACGAAGGCATCGCCCAGCTTGTCTCGGCGGCGGGCTCCGGAGCCGGAGCCGCCACCGGCGCTGAGGGCTTCGGCGCAGGAGCTGCGTTCGCCTTCTTCGGCGCCGCTTTCTTTGCGGCCTTCTTCGGTGCAGCCGGCTTGGCAGCCTTCTTGGCCGACTTCTTCGCAGCCTTCTTGGCGGCCTTCTTCGGGGCGGCCTTCCTGGCAGATTTCTTCGCAGACTTCTTGGCAGACTTTTTCGCGGACTTCTTGGCTGCCCTCTTCGCGGTCTTCTTCGCCGCTACAGCCTTCTTGGCCTTTTTGGCCTTCTTGCTTTTTTTCTTCTTCGCTTTCGCCATCGTGGTCCTCCTGTTGCCGCCGAACAATGGTCGATCGGGCGTCTTCAGCCGTCACCTCCGGACGAAGGCTAGCTCGAGGCATTCAATGCCGGCCGCGACCCGCCCGTAGCCCAATCGAGAAGCTCAATCGTGTGTACGACCGGAACTGACGTGCCACTGGCAATCTGCACCATGCAGCCGATATTGCCCGCGGCAATCATGTCCGGCTTGACGCTTGCGATGTTGGCGACCTTGCGGTCGCGCAACCGGCCCGCAAGCTCGGGCTGGAGAATGTTGTAGGTCCCCGCCGAGCCGCAACACAAATGGCTCTCCGGCACATCTTTCACCACGAATCCATTCTTGGAAAGCAATTCTTTCGGAAGGCCCGTGATTTTCTGCCCGTGCTGCAACGAACACGCGGAGTGATAGGCGACGACGATATTGTCCTGTCGCGTAGTGGTCGCGAGCTCGAGGCCGGCAACGAATTCGGTGATGTCCTTGGCGAGCGTGGACACCTGCGCTGCATCGGCGGCAAACGCCGTGTCCTCGCGCAGGAGATAGCCGTAGTCCTTGATCACCGTGCCGCAGCCGGAGGCCGTCACCAGGATGGCGTCGAGCCCCTCGCCGGCCGCTTCCTTTCGCCACGCCGCGACGTTGGCGCGGGCCCGCGCCAACGCATCCTGGTCGTTGCCCAGATGGTGGGTCAGCGCGCCGCAGCACTGCTCGTCCCGGACCAGGACAACCTCGATGCCGTGGCGGGTGAGGAGGCTGATGGCGGCCTGGTTGATGCGCGGCGCCAGCACCTGCTGGGCACAGCCTTGCAGCAGCGCGACCCGGCCGCGCTTCTTGCCGAGTGCCGCGAATACGCTGCCGGGGAGCGGGCCGGGCGACGGCAGACGGTTCGGCGCCAGCGCCAGCATCGCCTTGAGGCGCTGGATCAGGCCGGGCGTCGCCGACGGCCGCGGCGTCGGCAGGAATACGGCAAGCGGACGGGCGAGGCGCGCCAGCCACATGCTGGTGCGGAAGAGCTGCGGATTCGGCAGGACAAAGGCCAGCACCTGGCGCAACAGCCGCTCGGTCAGCGGCCGCTGATAGCGCTGCTCGATCCTGACCCGGGCCTGGTCGACGAGGTGCATGTAGTTCACCCCCGAGGGGCAGGTCGTCATGCAGGACAGACACGACAGGCAGCGGTCGACATGCTTGACCACCTCGGCCGTCGGGGTCTGGTCCTTCTCCAGCATCTCCTTGATCAGGTAGATGCGGCCGCGCGGGCTATCGAGCTCGTCGCCGAGCAGCACATAGGTCGGACAGGTTGCAGTGCAGAAGCCGCAATGGACGCAGGCGCGCAGGATCTTGTCGGCTTCCGCGATGTCGGGGTCGGCGAGCTGCGCCAGTGAGAATTCGGTCTTCATGCCGCAGCGCCCCGCGTCAGCCGCCCCCGGTTGAGAATGGTTTTCGGATCGAAACTGGCGCGGACCCGATCGCTCAGCGCGGCAATGCCGGGCGCCTGCGGATGGAATACGTCGACACCGCGCCTGACGTCCTCGGCCGCCCGGATCAGCGTGGCGTGCCCGCCCACAGCATCCGCACGCTGGCGCACGGCCGGGGCATGCGCGTCAGCCTTCGGCGGCAGCGCGGCCCAGATCAGGCCGCCGCCCCAATCGTAGATGATGTCGCCGCCGGTCTCGCGCGCCAGCTGGGTCCCGAGCACCGCGCCGGAAGCCGGCGGACAAACGATCCGCCACACCGGCCAGGCCCCAACTGCACCGCCGGCCGCGAACGGCAGGACGTCGCGGATCGTGGCCCACAATGCGGCGGAGGCCACATCCTCGACCAGCGTCGCGGTTCCGAACGGCGCCAGCAATTCGCGCAGCGAGCCGGCGCGGTGCGCGGCGGACGCCGTGATGCCCTCGAGCCGCAGCACGGTTAGCGCTTCGCCCTGGCTGGCGATGTCGCCCAGCCCGTCGGTCTTCGCCCGGAAGGCCGATTTCGGCAGATGCGCGGCGGCGGAGACGTCGAAGGGCGAGCCGAGCGCCGCGGTCATCGCCTTGTTGGCGACGGCATCGTCGAGCCCGCGCAGCAGCAGCGTCCGCTCCGCTTCGGGCTTCGGCATCACCTTGAGCGTCACCTCGGTCATTACCGACAGCGTGCCCCAGGACCCCGCCAGCAGCTTGCAGAGGTCGTAGCCGGTGACGTTCTTCACCACCTTGCCGCCGGTCTTGAAGCTGTCGCCGAAACCGGAGACGGCGTGCGCCCCGAGCAGGTGATCGCGCGCCCCGCCCGCCTTGATCCGCCGCGGACCGGCGAGACCGGCCGCGATCATGCCGCCGATGGTACCCAACGCGGGCGTGCCGAGCAGCGGCGCGGTGTTCATCGGCTCGAAGGCGAATTGCTGGTTCTTGGCGTCGATCAGCGACAGCACGTCGGCCAGCGGGGCGCCGGCCTGGAGCGTGACGATCAGCTCGTTGGGTTCGTAGGAGGTGACGGCATTCAGCGCGGAGAGGTCGAGCACGGCGTTGGTCGCCATTGTGTGGCCAATGCTGCGCTTGCTGCCATGACCGATGATCTCGAGCGGCTGCTCGTTGGCAATCGCCGCGCGCACCACCTCTTCGACGTCTTTGGCGTCTCTGACCCTGAGCGTATCCACGGGAAAAGGCGGTAGCGAAATTCGCCGCCAAAATCAAATGCGGCGTGACGCCGGCGATCAGCGCCGGTGCAGTCGGGGATCCGGCACGGGCGACCACGACGCTTCGATCATGATCGAAGCGTTCACGACATCGACACTTCGACCAGCGGCGAACCAAAGCCGGCAGGCCCTCGCTACAAGCTTGCGCCGATCGCGATCGAGGCCAACCGATGGAGACAAGCATGCGATCGACACATCAGCGGCTGGTGCCGCGCGTCCACGAAGCGTTCAGCCGCAGGTCGGTGATCCGGGCCTTCGGAGCCGTCCTGGCGATCTATCTCTCGCCATGGGCGGCGGCGTCATCTCAAGCCCAGCAGCAAGGAGCAAGGACCATGAACCACTATGCCACGCAGAAATCCCTCAGCGACGCCGTCGACGGCGGCGGCCTGCTCGTCGTCGCGCAATGGGAGGCCAAGCCCGGCGAGGCCGACAAGGTCGCCGCGATCCTCGACCGCTTCCTGCCGGAGGCGCAGCGCGAGGAGGGCGTCAAGCTGTTCCTGATCTCGCGCGCCAGGGACAATCCGGCCCAGTTCCTGTTCTACGAGCTGTTCCGCGACGAGGCCGCGTTCAAAGCGCACCAGGAGAGCGCGCATTTCAAGACCTGCATCGCCGGCGAAGCCCTGCCGCTGCTGGCGAAGCGCGAACGGGCTCAATACGCACTCATGTAAACACCAGCTCGTATGCCGCGGTTCGATCTGGACCGCGGCATACGACTATATGATCGCGCGCAGCGGCGATCTGCGCAGGATCAGTGCCGAGACGGCCAAGCTGCCGATCGCGGCCAACATGGTCAGCAGGAGCGCCTTCGTGAGTGCGAAGAGCGGCAGTGCGTGCAGAAGCAGGGCAAAGCCGACCAGGATCGGCGGATGGATCAGGTAGACGCCGAAGGCGTTGTCCGAGAGCCATTTGGCGACCGGCCCTTGCGCGTCGAAATAGCGGCGGTAGACGGCCAGCATCAAGAGACCCATGCCGACGCAGACCAGCGCCTCCCACAGGCACTTCCCGGCACTGACGACGTTGAAGCCGCCTGCATAGAGCGCGGTGTCCCCCTGCAGGCCTCCCCCGAACAGCACGAGCGCTGCAAACAGCGGCACAGAGAGCGACAGCGCGAGCAGTCCCCAGCGGATACAGGAGCGCTCGGCAAGCCCAACCATCCAATTGCTGCGATAGCCGACGGCGCCGGCTGCGAACATGAGAGCGTATTGCGGGAGATCGCCGGGGTGAACGTTGAGCACGGAGGTATCGGCGTGGATGGCGATGCGAACGGCGAAGGTGAACGCCGCCATGGCCGCAACGAACAGAACAATCCCCGTGCCGCACAGCGCAACCTCGGGCTCCCGCCATCCGGTCTGGCGGATCAGGCCATAGAGGAGCGAGACCAGCAGCAGCACCGCGCAAAACCACATCGGTCCCGTCTCGGAAAGCCATTCGCCGTCCATCAGATGGGTCAGCCATTGATGGCCGAAACCGCCCTTGCCCCAAGTCCATGACAGAAAATACTGCGTCAGCGGGCCGATCACCAACATGTAGAGCAAAGTCGGCAAGCCGAGCCTGATCAGCCGATCACGCGCAAATTTCGAAAGTCCTTTCCGATCGAAGGCGCCGACGGCGAAATAGCCGGCGATGAAGAACAGCGCGGCCATGAAGAAGGCCTGGAGGAAGCTCTGATAGATGCCGAAGAAGAGGGCCGTGCCGAAGCCGGTCTCCCGCCGGTCGACATAGTACCAATTGCCGAACGGACTGTAGGTGTCGGCTGCGTGCATGCTCAGCACGAGAATGATCATCGACCAGCGGATGTTGTCGATGAACAGCAGGCGCGACTTCGCCAGCGGCCTGCCCGGCGCTTCTTTCGTCACACTGATCCGAACGTCCGCCATGTCGCCGCCATGCCGGGTATCGACCGTCAGAACCGCGGAATGTCCGGAAACGCCACCTTCCCGGCGTGCACATGCATGCGGCCGAGCTCGGCGCAGCGATGCAGGGTCGGAAACACCTTTCCGGGATTGAGCAGGCCCTGCGCGTCAAAAGCGCATTTCAGGCGCTGCTGCTGGTTGAGGTCGATCTCGGTGAACATCTCCGGCATCAGGTCGCGCTTCTCGATGCCGACGCCGTGCTCGCCGGTGAGCACGCCGCCGAACTCGACGCAGGCGCGCAGGATGTCGGCGCCGAAGGCCTCGGCGCGCTCGATCTCGCCGGGCTTGTTGGCATCGTAGAGGATCAGCGGATGCAGATTGCCGTCGCCGGCGTGGAACACATTGGCGCAGCCGAGCTGGTACTTTTCCGACAGTTCGCGGATGCGGGCGAGCGCCTTCGGCAGCGCGCCGCGCGGGATCGTGCCGTCCATGCAGAGATAATCGGGCGAGATGCGGCCAACGGCCGGAAACGCCGCTTTGCGGCCGGCCCAGAACAAATTGCGCTCGGCCTCGGAGGTCGAGATCTGGCAGGTGGTCGAGCCGCAAGCATTCGCAATGGTCTCGACGCGCGTGATCAGCTCGTCGACCTCGATCTTGGGACCGTCGAGCTCGATGATGAGCAGCGCTTCGACGTCGAGCGGATAGCCGGCATGAACGAAGGCCTCGGCGGCGTGGATCGCCGGCTTGTCCATCATCTCCATGCCGCCGGGAATGATGCCGGCGCCGATGATGCGCGCCACGCATTCGCCGGCCGCCTCAACCTGCGCGAAGCCGACCATCAGCGCCCGCGCCGTCTCCGGCTTTTGCAGGATGCGCACCGTGATCTCGGTGATGACCCCGAGCAGACCTTCCGAGCCGGTGATGACGCCCATCAGGTCGTAGCCGGTGTTCTCCGCCGACTTGCCGCCGATGCGCAGGATCTCGCCGCTCATCAGGACAATCTCGCAACCGAGCACGTTGTTGGTGGTCATGCCGTATTTCAGGCAGTGCACGCCGCCGGAATTCTCCGCGACATTGCCGCCGATCGAGCAGGCGATCTGCGAGGACGGATCGGGGGCGTAGTAGAAGCCGGCATGCGCGACCGCCTGGCTGATGGCGAGATTGGTGACGCCGGGCTCGGTGACGACGACGCGGTTGTCGAAATCGATCTCGCGGATCCGCTTGAACTTGCCGAGCCCGAGCAGCACGCCATCTTCCAGCGGCAGCGCGCCCCCGGACAGCGAAGTGCCGGAGCCGCGCGGAACCACCTTGATCCCCTGCCCGGCACAATATTTCAGGACGAGCGAGACCTGCTCGGTGGTGTCGGGCAGCACCACGACCATCGGCGGCTGCCGATAGGCCGTCAGCCCGTCGGATTCGTAGGCCCGCATCTCGGAGGCGCTGTCGATCACGCCCTCGCCGGGCACGATTGCGCGCAATGCAGCCACGATCTCAGCGCGGCGCGCCAGCACGGCCTGGTCGCTCGCGGGCATCATGATGGCCATAACATATCCTTCCGACTCGTAGCCCACGATCAAATTATCGCGGCAAATCAACCACGTCCGCGCCTGTTTGGGTAGGCCATCCGAAAGTCGGAGCGGCCATCTTCGGCGAGTTCGCTCTGGGACAAGTAGGGCAGCATGAAACCTGTCATGGTTTCGCGGCTTGTCCAAGCCGGGCGGGCCTGCCAAAACCGGCGGGTCCGTCGTTTGCCGACCAGGCAAGACCGACCAGCCTAGACCCACCAGGGAAGAGACGAAGAGCACCCGATGACAAAACTGACTTTTGGCGCACTGATGATCCTCACCGTGACTGCCACCGCACCCGCCGCGATGGCGCAGGATGTTGCGGCCGGCAAATCGTCGTTCAACAAATGCCTGGCCTGCCACGCCATCGGCGAAGGCGCCAAGAACAAGGTCGGCCCCGAGCTCAACGGCCTCAACGGCCGCAAGTCAGGCACCGCACCGGACTACAATTATTCGGATGCGAACAAGAATTCCGGCATCACCTGGGATGAAGCCACGTTCAAGGAATACATCAAGGACCCCAAGGCCAAGATCCCCGGCACCAAGATGGCGTTCGCGGGCATCAAGAACGAGAACGAGATCAACAATCTCTGGGCCTTCGTCGCGCAGTTCGACAAGGACGGGAAAATCAAGCAGTAAGCGCGTGAACGGCGGCCGCCCGAGCTTCGGTTCTGATTGAGTCAGAACCGAAGCTCGGGCTTCTTGTTTCGACGCGTTTTCTTCACGCGAACCGGTATCCACTTCGCTCGAAAACGCCTTAATCGGCGGCCGCCTGCGCAGGGACGATTTTCCCGATCATCGTCTCGATTTCCGTCTTCACCAGATCCGGCACAGCGTTCTGCACCATGTGGCCGAGATCGGGCAGCACGATCAGCTTTGCACCCGGCACCATCGCGGCGAAGGGACGCGCGTGGATGGCGGTCTTCACCGTCTTGTCGGGCTCGCCGGCGATGATCGTGACCGGCGCCTTGATCTCGCCATAACGCGCAGCCTGCGCCGTCACCGCTTCCTTCAGCGTCACCAAATCATAGGCATTGGCGATGAACTCGCGCGGGCGCAGCAGCAGCGGCGTCGCGGAGTCCTGCACGAAACCATCCGGCATGGTCTGCGGCAGGAAGACGCTGCGCGCGCCGGCCTCGGCAACGAAATACCCCATCGGCAGCGTGATGGTATAGGCGAGCAGCCGGCCGATCACCGGCGTTGCGATGATCTCGTTGTAGCGGCCGACGCCGCCGCGCCAGGGATGGGTCACCGGCGCCAGCATGACGAGACCGGCGACGCGGCCGGGATGATCGAGCGCGATCCGCGCGCCGAGCGCACCGCTCCAGGAATGCACGACGAAGACCGCGCGATCGATCCCGAGCTTACGAAGCGCCTCGTCAATCATCCGGGCCTGGATCTCTGGCGTCGAATCCTGCCGCCGCATCCGCGTGCTCCAGCCGTGACCGGGACGGTCGATCAGGATGACGCGATGGTCTTTGGCAAGGAGGTCGCCGAGCGGACGCCGCATCGCTTCGAGATTGGAGCTCGCGCCGTGCAGCATCACGATCGGCATGCCTGAACCGCGCGGACCGATATCGACGACGTGAAGCACAGCGCCGTCGACCTCGACCATCCGGCCCTGGGGCGGAAAGGCGCGTTGCACGGCGAGGACGCCGGCCTGCGTGGCCAGCGCCAGCAGAACCAGCGCGGTCACGACTGACATCACAATCATGGGGAGAATCCGGGCGATCCAGGGCACCTGGCAGTTACGAGACTAGCGGGCGGCAGTTTCGCGCCGTGAGATCCCGCGCTCCACTTGAAATGCCGGGGCTGTGGATATGTGCATAATTCCAGCAGGAAAAAACGCAATAAAATCAATGGAATTCCTCGCAGCGCGCAAGCCTCGGGCCAGCTTCATGCAGTCGTCATCGCGGCTTCCATATAATCGCCACGGTCGGTTCCGCCATCTAGGCGCGGGTGGGCGCCGATCCTCCTCGCAAACTCCAAGGGGATGCGGGAAAGGCCGGCAGGATTTGTCCTGATTTGAACCGGAGAATGTCGATGAGCTTCAGATCCAAAGACACTGCGATCGACGAGATCGTGGCGAGCTGCAACGGTGACCTGCGCGGTGCAGTGCGGGCACTGCTTCTGATCAACGAGCATCTCGAGACGGAGCTTGCAAAGGCTTACGCCGCGGCCGCCGATCACGGCCTTGTCGAGCGCGCCGGTAGCGTCCTGCACTAAGTGCAGGCTAGTTCGTTCCGTCCTCGTCCTTTTCCTCGTCGGGTGTGACCGCAGGGCAGGCGCGGATCGTCGAACGGGCAAGCTTGGCATCGGCCCTGGATTTGTAGGGACCGTCGCCGAACCAGATGTCGCCGATGATCACGGGATTGCTGGTTACGATGTTGCATTTGCCGGTGGCGCGATTGCCGACCACCCAGAACAAGCCGTCGGCGAGGCTCACCGAGCCCGACGCGAGCAGCAATACACCTGCAAAGATCAAACGCTTCATGGCCGTGCTCCTGCCATGCAGGTAGGCCTGCGCGCGCTTCAACAATACCCCTGAGAACGCCGCACGTGTGATCGTGGTTAATCCGCGCACGCTGCAATCACTCGGGAAATGATCAACTTGTCCGCTAGATGTCGCGGCCTTCGACCTTCTCGGTCAGCGCCTTGACCTGCTCGGGGATCTTCTCGAGGTGCGGATTGACGGCCAGCGCCTTGCGGTAGGCCTCGAGCGCACGTTTCTCGTCACCGACCTCCTGCATGATCATGCCGAGGCCTGCGAGTGCGCCGAAATGGCGAGGCTCCCGGATCAACACCTCGCGGATGTCGGCAAGCGAGCGGCCGTAGTCATTCTGCATGTAGTAGAGCGTGGCGCGCCGGTTCCAGGCCTCGATGTAGTCGGGCCTGAGCTTGATGACCGAATCCAGCAGCTTGATCGCGATGTCGATCTTCTGCGCGTCGACCGCGGTCTTGGCCCGCGCCATCAACAGCGATGCGGTGTCGCTCGGGGTCTGGATCCAGATCGCCCAGATCCGCGCCTCGACATGCTTGGCGCTGGCCTCGTCGGGCGCGGCCTTGAGCGCGCCGAACAGGAAATCGAGATTCTTGCTGCGGTCGACCTTGGGCAGCTTGGCCGGCGCCTCCGGCAGCTTCTTCTGTTCCTTGCCGGGAGGGGCAGGCAGCTCTTTCTGCGCCAGGGCTGGCGTAAGGCCAGTGGCGCCCAGCACAAGGGCCAGACACAGGGTGCGTGCGAAAGGGAAGCTCACTGCCAGGAATCTCACTGCCATGCGCAAAGTCTAAACGCGCAAAGCCGCCCTTGCAAAGCAAAGGCGGCGTCAAACTCGTGTGAGCCGTGGTCTTGCGGGGCGCGCGGAGGCGACCGCGAGGGCAATATCAGCCCTGGCGAGCCTTGAAGCGGCGCTGCACCTTGTTGATCACATAGACTCGGCCCTTGCGGCGGACCAGGCGGTTGGCGCGATGGCGACCGCGCAGCGATTTCAGCGAGTTACGGACCTTCATGGCAGAATCCTGAACGTTCGAAAGGCCGTGTTCGGCACTACCGTTTCGGCACGCGCGAATGTGGCAAAATGAGATCTTTCCCGCTGGCGGACCGACCGCCCGGGACGGGGCGGTTCTTAAGGCATGGGAGGACCGGATGTCAATGTTAACTGCCCGGTTCCGGGCCAGCAAATTCTGGAAAACAACCCCATGCAAAGTAGAAAGCAAAGTAGAAACGGCCGGATCGGCCCGATCTACGCATTTGTCGACTTGGGGCTTCGCTTCGACGACGTGCCTTGCCAAATTCGTTATATCATATAATCAATTCGTCAACCCGTCGGGAGGAAACCAATGCCGAAGCTGAAGCTGCCCAACATCGACGATGTCGTCGCCATCGACATCCACACCCACGCCGAGGAGCCCTGCGGCACCCATCCCGACGACGGCTATGACGATTTCCAGGCGCAGATGGCGGACTACTTCAAGTCGCCGCACAAGCATCCGCCGACCGTGCCGGAGACCGCGGCCTACTACCGCTCCAAGAACATCGCCGCGGTGATCTTTCCGGTCGATGCCGAGCGCGAGACCGGCTTCCGCCGCTACAAAAATGAGGAGATGCTGGAGATCGCCTCCGACCATCTCGACGTCCTCATTCCCTTCGTCTCGATCGACCCGCACAAGGGCAAGCTCGGTGTGCGCGAGGCGCGCAAGCTGATCGAGGAATACGGCGTGCGCGGCTTCAAATTCCATCCGACCATGCAGGGCTTCTACGCCAACGATCGCATGGCCTATCCGCTCTACGAAGAGATCAACAATGGCGGCGCGATCGCGCTATTCCACACCGGCCAGACCGGCGTCGGCTCGGGCATGCCCGGCGGGATGGGCATGCGGCTGAAATATTCGAACCCGATGTACATGGACGACGTCGCGGCAGATTTCCCCGACCTCAAGATCATCCTCGCCCATCCCTCCTTCCCCTGGCAGGAGGAAGCGCTGTCGGTCGCGACCCACAAGCCGAACGTCTACATCGACCTCTCGGGCTGGTCGCCAAAGTATTTCCCGCCGATCCTGGTGCGCTACATCAACTCGATCCTTCAGGACAAGATGCTGTTCGGCTCGGACTGGCCGGTGATCACGCCGGACCGCTGGCTGTCGGACTTCGCCAAGATCGAGATCCGCGACGAGATCCGGCCGAAGGTACTGAAGGCCAACGCGCGCAGGCTGCTGGGGATCTAGCCGCGTACTCATCGCCACGGCGCATTGAGGGCTTCGACCGGTTGCCGAAGCCCTCACGCTCAGGCGCTCAAGGCCTCGCTGAGGCGGGCAAGGCGGCCCTAAAACTCCAGCTTGTCGCGTATAGCGTCGATTCCGGCCCTGGCGCAGGCTTCGTCAGCATCACCGCCGGGCGCCCCAGACACACCGACGGCTCCGACCAGTGAACCGCCCGCTTCGACAATCAATCCGCCACCTATAATGACCGTGCCGGGGAGATTGCGGATACCGGCCTGCAGCATGCCAGGTTGGCTGACGGCATTCAGTTCGGTGGTGCTGGTACGGAATGTTGCTGCGGTCCACGCCTTGCCCGAGGCCGTTGAAACGGTGTGAGCACCTGCGAACCTGTCACGAAGGATCACCTGTGTCCCCCCGAAGCGATCGACGACCGCGACGGCGACCTGGTACCCGCGTGATCGGCAATCACCAAGCGATGCCCGGGCCAGATCAAGCGCCAGCTCGGGACTCAGGGATTTGTAGGTCGCGAGCGGCTCCTGCGCCATTGCCGGGTGCGCGAGCATCAACAGGACGGTGGCCGCAAGCAGGGTTCGAGCGAGCATGGTTTCTCCGACGTGAGAGGGTCGACGCCGATGTTAACCTAGTTCAGCGCACCGTATGTCAGGTCGTCGAATACGGTGACACTGTCGGCCTTGGTCCACAAGCCGATCATGCCGGCGTCCCTGATCGATTCGTCCTCGACCTCGAACATCGGCTTGCCGTCATACGTCACCTTGAATAGCTTTCCCGCGAATTCGCAACGTAGGGAATGCCATTGACCTGACGGCACCGATACCTTGACGCCATAGCCGCCTTTCCGGCCGACAATATCGAGCGCGCTGCGAACACCCTTGATCGTCTTGTAGAGCACAACATTGTCTTCAAGCGCGTTGGCCCGCACGACATAGTAATTGTCGGCATCCTTTGCGCGCCAGACAATACCGGCCGCACGATCCTCGGAGCCTGCGATCGCCTTGAACTTGACCTCGACGAACCCGTCCAGGATGCTGGTGCCGCTCCTGAGCGCCACTGGAAACGTCGCCTGACCGGATTGTTTCAGGACGTTCGGCTTGCTTGGCGCCGTCGACTCCACCTCGACCGTCCATTTGGGCTGGCCACGACCCGTCATCGTCAGCGTCCAGCCTTCGGGCGCTGCGCCGGTTGCTGCGTTGTCAAAATTTACAGTTTCTGCCATCGCGTTTCCTTCAACCAACAATAGGAACAACGCCGCCCCTAAGAGCGCTACGCTCGTTTTTTGCACGACGTCTAAGCTTCCCGCCTGTATTGATCGTACAGTGTTGCAGCGTTGTCCCATTTGATCGCTTCCATGTAGATGTCGACATACTTCGCGGCCGCCGCGCCATAATCCATGTGATAAGCGTGCTCATACATGTCGAGCACCAGTACTGGGCGTCCGCCGGCCAGCGTCGTCGTGTGGTCGGCGGCCCACTGATTGACCAGCCGCTTGTCGCGCGGCGAGTAAGAAAGAATCACCCAGCCGGAGCCGCCGCCTTCGGCCTTGCCCATGGCGGAGAACTCCGCGCGCCACCGCTCCATGCTGCCGAAATCGCGCGCGATCGCGTCGGCAAGTGGTGTGCTCGGCTTGCCGGCACCGCCGAGCCCGTCGAAATAGATTTCGTGGAGGATCATCGAGTTTGACGCGACGAGTTCCTCGCGCTTCAGGCCGTTGATGACGAAGTTCGGAGCTTTCGCGAAGTCGAGCTCGGCGAGTTGCGTTCCGATCGCGTTGAGTCGCTTTACGGCACCGACATAGTTGTTCTCGTAGTGGCTGACGAGCACCTTCTCCGAGATGCCGGCAATGGATTTCGGATCGAACGGCATCGGCTTGGGCTGGTATGTCATTGGCCTGGCTCCTGTTGGCTGATTGGCTTGCGCAAGGGCTTGCGTCCCCGCGAGTATTGCGGTCGATGCCGCGGCGGCCCCCACGCACCTGATGAAGTCTCGGCGGTCGGTATTCGTCGTCATGGAGCCCTCCACGTCATCGTCGTCCCCGACTTGCCCCGTGTGCTCGCTAGCTCTTGGTGCTCGCCGTCTTGTCGAGTGCGCAAATAGACCGCGCGGTCCTTGTCGATACGGACATCGACGAGGGTCGGCGCGCTGGCGGCACCAATTGACGGGACAATTTCTCTGATGAGATCGAGATGAAAGAAGACATGCGGCGTCCTTGGTGACCAGGACGCGATACTTGGGCATGTCGCCTCGCGGGGAGATCGCAAATCCCCGTACCCTGAATTAAACGCCTGCCGGCGGCAGTGTCAATCTGCTGCGCGAGGTCGACGGGGTGACGATTGTTTGAAGAAGGTTCCGACCTTGTCGAGTACCGGGCCGTTTCGGTATTGTCCGTGCGCCACCGCAAAGTCCCAAAGGAGCGAGCCATGAGCATCAAGGCCGTCGTCTTCGACGCTTACGGAACGCTCTACGACATCCAGTCCGTCGCAGAGATCACCGAGGATGCTTTTCCGGGCTATGGCGAGATCATCACGCAGGTCTGGCGGATCAAGCAGCTCGAATACACCTGGTTGCGCTCGCTGATGCGGCGCTACCAGGATTTTGCCGCCGTCACGCGCGACTCGCTCGCCTATACGCTGCGCCTGCTCGGCCTCGCCTATGAAGGCGAAGCGTTCGAGCGGGTGATCGAGAAATATCTGGATCTCGATCTCTATCCGGATGCAGCCGCCGCGCTTGCGGCGCTGAAGCCGCGAAAACTCGCCATCCTCTCGAATGGCAGTCCGGACATGCTGAATGCGCTCGTGCGCAATTCCGGGCTCGACCGTCTGCTCGATGCCACCATCAGCGTGGATGCGAAGAAGGTCTTCAAGCCGTCTCCAGAGGCCTACACGCTGATCGGCGAGGTGTTCGGCACCAGGCCGGATGAGGTTCTGTTCGTCTCGTCCAATCCCTGGGATGTCGCGGGCGCGAAGTCGTTCGGACTGAACGTCGCCTGGATCGAACGTGTGACGCCCGAGGCGATGGCGCTGGCTTGCGTCGAGAACGAACTCGTGGCACCGCTGACGATGTATAAGGCGATCCGGACCCAGATGGACGAGCTAGGGTTCGCGCCGGATCATCGTGTCCGCGCGCTCTCGGAACTGCCAACGGTCGCCTAAGCATCGCCGCCCGCCCATGAGTCTGGAATGAGCTGTTTGGAATGAGCCTTCAATCCGTTCGCGCCTTCTTCGCCGAGAAAGCCCCCGACATCTCCGTCATCGAATCCCCGATCAGCTCGGCCACGGTGCCGCTGGCCGCCGAAGCCTATGGCGTCGAGCCCGGCCGGATCGCCAAGACCCTGTCGTTGCGCATCGGCGAGCGTGTGATCCTGATCGTTGCCGCCGGCACCTCGCGCATGGACAACAAGAAGGTCAAGGCTGCGTTCGGCGGCAAGCCGAAGATGCTGGGGCTGGAGGAGGTTGCCGAGATCACCGGCCACGAGGTCGGCGGCGTCTGCCCGTTCGGACTGAAGTCACCGCTGCCGATTTATTGCGATGTGTCGCTGAAGGCGTTCGACGTGGTGGTGCCGGCCGCAGGCTCGACCCACAGCGCCGTGCGCATCACGCCCGAGCGGATGGCGGAGCTCACCGCGGCCGAATGGGTCGACGTCTGCGAGCACAGGCCTTAAGGCGGCTCCGGCCTGTCCTCGTGAACCACGGCGCGGAGGGCGACCTCACGCCAGGTCGGTTTTGGCACCTGGCTGGCTGCATTCGTTGCACGAGTATGACGGTTTCGGGACTGGACGACCGGTCGTTGAGCCGCGATGGGGCCAGATGCGATGCCTGATGCAATTGCCGGTCAGGGAGGCTACCATATGGACCATGACCGACGACAAGGTGAAACGACGATTGACCACCGTCCTGTGCGCTGACGTGCAGGGCTATTCTCGCCTCATGGAGGCAGACGAGACCGGAACGTTGGAGACGCTGCGCCGCTACCGCACTGCCTTTGCGGGACTGGTGGAGCGTCATGACGGCCGGATCGTGAATACCTGGGGCGATGCTGTGATCGCCGAGTTCGCCAGCGTCGTCGAGGCCGTGCAATGTGCGGTCGAAATTCAGCAGGAAATTTCCAACCAGGATTCGGACCCACCTCACGCGAACCCGATGCGGTTTCGCATCGGCATTAACCTCGGCGATGTGATGGTGGACGGGTCCGACATCTATGGCGACGGAGTCAATATCGCGTCGCGGCTGCAAGAGCTCGCCGAACCCGGCGGCGTTGTGATCTCAAGCTCCGTCTACGATCAGGTGCACAACAAATTGTCCGTTGGCTTCGACTGTCTCGGCCAGCGACCAATGAAGAACGTTGCTCCCATGACCAGCTATCGCGTGGCCATGAGCGGCCAAAGCGCTGGGCGACGGAGCTTCCCGGCTGACGAAAGCCTCCCTCCCCAGGGGCGGGCTGTTGCAGATTCGGAAACTGGCGCGCGATGGATTGACAGCAGGCACGAGCCATCCACCTGGATGGGCTTCGTCTCGGATTGGCTGGCGAAGCTGCCCCGCCCGGTTGCAGTGGCCCTCACGGTTTCGGGCTTTCTGATTCTGATCAACGTTTTCACCGGCATGCACAAGATCTGGTTCCATTGGCCGGTCGCAGCATTGCTCTTCGGTGCCCTCTTGCGGACAGCACTCCGGCAGCGACCCGAGCCGAACAGCAAGCGGGATCGCTAAACGAGTCGGGAGTGAGGCGGTCGCTTCAGGTCATGACTTGAGCATGACCTTTTCGGAAAATCGCATCACACTTTTCCGGATCATGCTCTAGTCGTTGTCATCATCATAGGGACGTGGTGGCGCGGCGACAGGCGGCGGCGCATTGTTGTAGCGCGGCGGCGGCACAGCCCGGCCGCGCGGGACCGGCTGCTGCGGCTGGGCCTGGTTGTTCGACTGGAACACCGCCCGGCATGCGCTCGAAAGCTGCGGCGTGTTCTGCTGCAGGCAGGTCACAATGCGGTTCGTGTCCGGAATCTGGTCGCTGCACAGGCGCCAGACATCCGGCGTGCACGCCATCTGCTGTTCCATTGTGCCGCGATAGTCCTGGGCTGATGCCGCGCCCTGCGCGACGATGCCGCTGACTGCAAGCGCCAGACCCATCGCAATTCGCTCTGTTCGCATGTCCCGATCCTTCTCGCTTTCCTTGATTTGTCTTCAATCAATGAGACGCGGTCAGGTTCTGAACCAACAAAAAAATGTGAAAATGCGGCGGGAACCTATTCCACCTTGCCGATCTTCTTCACCGCCGCGATCAGCCGCGCGCTGTCCGTCGCCACGAATTGCGAGAATGCCGGCGCGTCCTGATAGGCGGCCAGACTGCCCGAGGCCTCGAAGCTCCTGAGCACATCCGGACTCGTCATCACCTTCGCCATCGCTTCGCGCAGGCGGCTCGCGACCGGCGCAGGAAGAGCGCTCTGTGCAAAGAGCCCGGCCCAGATGTACATCTCGACGTCCTTGTAGCCGAGCTCCTGAAAGGTCGGAACGTCGGGGAAGCTCGCGATGCGCTGTGCGCCGCAATTGCCGAGCACGCGCAGCTTGCCGTCGTCGACCTGCGGCTTCAGGGTGCCGGGCGCGGCTGCTATCGCCTGCACGGTGCCGCTGAGCAGCGCGGTCAGCGCCGGGCCCGCGCCGCGGAACGGAACATGCAGCAACTTGATCTCGGCGCTGCTCGCGAACATCTCCATCGCGACATGCAGCGTCCCGTAAGGACCGGACGAGCCGTAAGTGATTTGGCCCGGCCGCTTCTTCGCATCCTCGACAAAATCCTGCGCCGTCTTCCACGGCGCCGAGGCCGGCACCGCGAGCAGCGTGGGATCGGCGAGGACGCGCGCGATCGGCATGAACTGCGAGACTTCGTACGCAACGGGTCGGTCGAACAGGCGATCGGCCTCGGGGAGCACCGCGAGCGAGGACAGCGTCATCAGCAGCGTGTAGCCGTCGGGCTCCGCGCGCGCCGCCGCAGCATTGCCGACCGATCCGCCGCCGCCACCGGCGCGGTTGTCGACAATGACGGGCTTGCCGAGGACCCGCTCCAGCGCCATCGCGACCGGACGCGCGGCAAGATCGGCCTGACCGCCCGCCGGAAACGGCACGATCATGGTGATGTTGCGCACCGGATAGGCTTGCGCGAAGGCCTTGTCAGGTAAAGCAGCCCGCAACAACGGCAATGCCGCAGCCGCGCGCAAGAGATCGCGTCGATCCATCATAGTCCCCTCGCCCCCGATTTTCTTTGTTTCGCTGGCAGCCTAACCGGCCGAGCGGCAAGAACAAGGCGTTTACGAAGTATTGACCATGTTCGGCCCGGCCCGGAACGCTTCCCTGAACCCGCTGTTGCCCTCTTGAGGGAGTGGGTGATGCGGAATCTTGCGACCATCGACGTCGCCCTGGACGAGATGCTGGTGAATCTCGCAGCGATCGTCTTGCGGCTTTCAAAGCCCGAATTGACGCGAACGCCGGAAGCGCGGCGCGCGCTGGCGCAATCGGTCCATCAATACGCCGCCTGCGCGGCACGCTCGAACGACCCACGTGTGCACGAATTGAAGACGCAGCTGGAAGGGACGCTGAAGCCAGCCTTGCGCATTGTCGCAATCGACGGCGTGAAGGTGTCGTGATCGGAAGTCGTAATCTGAAATGGTGGGCACGCTTCGCTTTGCCCACCCTACGATAGTTGTGCGGAGGATCGACGAGCGAGATCTCGTAGGGTGGGCAAAGGCGCGCTCTTCGCGCGCCGTGCCCACCATCATTCTCCGAACTGCCCCGCGATATCCCGCATATCCCCTCCCCAATCCACGGGGAGAGTGCCTTGGTCGACGTAGCGATGGAAGCTGCTGAGCGACCAATCGCGCACACGCGTGACGAGGCCATGCTTCACTGGATTGAAGTGGATGTAATCGACGTGGCGCTCCAAGTCCGCGTCGTCTCGAATCGCGTGCTCCCAGTAGCGGCGCTGCCAAATTCCCTTCTCGCGCTTGAGTGACTTGCTTGCCGAGCGCTCCTGCGCTTCCAATCCTCGCGAGAAACCGCCCTTGATCAAATTCCAACGCGACGAAAAGTCGGAATCATTCTCCGGGAGCGACCAAATGGCATGGAGATGGTCGGGCAGGATACAGATCGCGACGGTCTCGAACGGTCGGCGCTGCTGAACGGTTTGGTAAATTCGTCTTAGGCGATCAACATGATCCGCGAGCAGAGTGCTTGAACGATCGGCGAGCACGACCGTAAAGAAGAATGTGCTGCCTTGTGTGCGCCGATATCGAGACATCTGCGATCCCATCAGGCAAAGGCGTGGGCACGCTTCGCTTTGCCCACCCTACGATAGCCGTTTGCAGGATAGACTAGCGAGATCACGTAGGGTGGGCAAAGGCGCAACGCGCCGTGCCCACCAAGGGATCTACCCCGCTTTGTTGACACCCTTCTTCGGCCGCCGCTTGCACGTGCCTGGCAGCTTCGCCGCGAGAAAATCGCCGAGCGCCTCGACGCGTGCGGGGCGCGGGCCGCCGGGTGGCGTCACCAGATGCACGGCGCCTTCCGCCTGCTTCCAGTCTTTCAGGATCACCTCAACCTCGCCGGACGAAATCGCCTCGCCGACGATGAACTCGGGCAGCTCGGCGATGCCGAGACCGGCGATCAGCGCCGGCATCACGGCTTCACCGTTGTTGACGCGAAGCTGTCCGCCCGGACGGACGCTCGCCTGCTCGCCTGCCGAATTGGTGTAGTTCCAGACATTGGGCGTCGAGAGATAGGCGTAGCTGAAGCATTTGTGTTCGGCGAGATGCATCGGATGCGTGGGCCGTCCATGGCGCTTCAGATAGGACGGCGCGGCCACCGTGAAGCGCGGCATGGTGAAAAGCCGCCGCGCGATCAGCGAGGAGTCCGGCAGCCGCGCGATCCGCACCGCCATGTCAAAACCCTCGCCGATCAGATCGATGGTCGCATCGCTCAGATGCAGATCGACCGAGACCTCCGGATAGGTTTCGAAGAACTCCGGCAGCAGCGGCGCCACCGCCTTGATCCCGAACGTCATGGGCACGGCGAGCCGGACCAGGCCGCGCGGCGCCACCGATTGCGCCAGCGCCTCGTTCTCGGCCGCCTCGCCGTCGACGAGCAGACGCGTGGCGCGTTCGGCGAGCTTGTGCCCGGCATCGGTCAGCGCCAGCCGCCGCGAGGTGCGGTTGAACAGCCGGGCACCGAGCCGTTCCTCCAGTCGCGTGACCGCCTTGGACACCGTTGCCTTGGACATCGCGAGCTCGCTCGCGGCCCCTGCAAACGACCGTAATTCCACGACTTTTGCGAAAATCGCGAGCGCCTCGAAATCGGGAAGTTTTGCCATGTGCGCCGGTCCAATTGGGGTATTCTGGGAAACAATGCGTTTCAACAGTTTCTATTTCTATACCACAGGCGGAGGCTTATCCAAGGGGCATCAGACATTCAGGAAATGGAGAAATCCAATGACCAAGAAGCTCTCAGGCAAGGTTGCCCTCGTCACCGGCGGCTCGCGCGGCATCGGCGCGGCCTCGGCCCGCGCTCTCGCCGATGAAGGTGCGGATGTCGCCATCAGCTATGTCGCCTCGCCCGAAAAGGCCGAGGCGGTCGTTACCGAGCTCAAGGCCCGCGGCGTCAAGGCCCGCGCTTTCAAGGCCGATCAGGCCTCGGCCAAGGACGTGACGCAGCTCGTCAATGACGTCGCCAGGGAATTCGGCCATCTCGACATCCTCGTCAACAATGCCGGCGTTGCCGCCGGCGGCGCGATCGACGATGCGAAGGCTGACACGGCCGCGCTTGAACGGCAGGATTCCATCAACGTACACGGCGTGATCGCGGCGATCCGCGCTGCTTCGCAATTGATGGGCGAAGGCGGCCGCATCGTCACCGTCGGCTCCATGCTCGCCGACCGCGCCTCGTTCCCGGGGCTTGCCGACTACGTCGCCACCAAGGCGGCCGTCGTCGGCTACACCAAGGGCGCGGCACGCGACCTCGGCCCGCGCGGCATCACCGTCAACGTGGTGCAGCCCGGCTCGATCGACACCGACATGAACCCGAAGGACGGCGGCGAGTTCGCCGAGACGCAGCGCAAGCAGCACGCGCTGCAGCGCTTCGGCCGCCCCGAGGAAGTCGCCGCCGGCGTCGTGTTCCTCGCAAGCCCGGAAGCCTCCTTCGTCACCGGCACGGTGCTCAACGTCGACGGCGGGTTCGGCGCCTGATCAAGGCGGCAGCCGTTCAACCCAAAGGATCACACAAAGGAATTACGCAGATGATCGAACTCAGACCTTTCGCAAAGCTCGGCGGCGCCGATCACGGCTGGCTCAAGGCCAAGCACCATTTCTCCTTCGCCAGCCACTACGATCCGAACAACATGGGCCACGGCGCCTTGCGGGTGTGGAACGACGACGAGATCGCGCCGAACACCGGCTTTCCCGCCCATCCTCACGCCAACATGGAAATCATCACCTATGTGCGCGAGGGCGCGATCACCCATCAGGACAGCCTCGGCAACGAGGGCCGCACCGAAGCGGGCGACGTGCAGGTGATGAGCGCCGGCAGCGGTGTTCGCCACTCCGAATACAATCTCGAGCCGACCAAGACCCGGATCTTCCAGATCTGGATCGAACCGACCGCGCGTGGCGGCCAGCCGACCTGGGGCTCGAAGCCGTTTCCGAAGGCGGACCGCACCGGCAAGCTCGTCACCATCGCCAGCGGGATCGAAGGTGACACCGATGCGCTGCCGATCCGCGCCGATGCACGGGTGCTCGCCACCACGCTGAAGGCCGGCGAGAGCGCGGAGTATGAGCCCGAGAGGTCGCGGCATCTCTATCTCGTGCCGGCGGCAGGCGCGGTCGAAATCAACGGCGTGCGCGTCAACGCCCGCGACGGCGCCGCGATCCGCGACGAGGACAAGCTGAAGATCACGGCGCTCGAAGACTCCGAGCTCGTGCTCGTCGACGCGGCTTAACAACGCGCTTCGTCATGGCCGGGCTTGTCCCGGCCATCCACGCCCCACCATGGGCGCACAAGAACGTGGATGCCCGGGACATCTAGCGCGAAGACGCGCTTCGCGCTTCTGCCCGGGCATGACGTCCCCCACAAACAGTCAACATCGATCCCAACGGAGACCACCATGACCAAAGTTCTCGTCCTCTATTATTCCGCCTATGGCCACATCGAAGCGATGGCCAACGCTGTTGCCGAAGGCGCGCGCGAGGCCGGCGCCACCGTCGACATCAAGCGCGTGCCCGAGCTGGTGCCGGCCGAAGTCGCCAAGGCGTCCTATTACAAGGTCGATCAGGCAGCACCCGTCGCCAAGATTGAGGACCTCGTCAATTACGACGCAATCATCGTCGGCACCGGCACCCGCTTCGGCCGCATGGCCTCGCAGATGGCGAACTTTTTGGACCAGGCCGGCGGGCTCTGGGCCAAGGGCGCGCTGCACGGCAAGGTCGGCGGCGCCTTCACCGCGAGCGCGACCCAGCATGGCGGCCAGGAGACGACGCTGTTCTCGATCATCACCAATTTGCTGCATTTCGGCATGGTCGTGGTCGGTCTGAACTACGGCTTCGCCGGCCAGATGAAGCTCGACGAGGTCACCGGTGGCGCCCCCTACGGCGCCACCACGATCACCGGCGGCGACGGCAGCCGCCAGCCCAGCGCCAACGAGCTCGCCGGCGCGCGCTATCAGGGCCGCCAGATCGCGGAGACCGCCAGGAAACTTCACGGCTGAGCCTCGCAGTTAGGCTTGGCGAACGACCGCATGGCTGATGCGACGGGGGCGGCGTTCTCATTCGGGAATGCCGCCCCATCTACGTGGTCGGGATATTTGACCAAAAGCGATACGAATGGCTTTCGAACTCTTGTTGATCGCGCAGATGATCCGCAGGCCTGCGCAAGCATTGGCGCGGCGCTGGTATTGCCGCAGCCTGTTCCGCGCCTCGCGCGGCCGGCTGCATTGCGCCGGGTGCGCGAAATCGTAAGGCGCGAGCGATCAGTCACGCCTGCGTGAGGTCGGCGTGCGGCTTGATTGAATTCGTCTGGACGGGTGCCGCAGCCGTCGAAAGCCACCAGCCCTCACCGGCAAACCAGCACATCTCGTCCGGAGCGCCCTCTCTGCGCAGCGACTGCACGCTCTCCCATCCTTTGGCGAACGCCTCGGCCAATCGCCGGCCGGCATCTGCGTCCTGCAGTCCCGCGCAGCCGATGAACTGGGCTCGACTCAGGAATTTCGCCGGCCAGACCGCGCCCTCGTCCGGGCGCGTGATCATCAACATGCCACCGAGCATGCCCTCCGGCGCCAACGGAAACACCAGCCGGCCGCCGGGCCGCAGCGCATCGAGCCATTCCGTGGCCGGCTGCGCCGCGCCCGCACAGACGTAGATCACATCCGCTCCCGGTAAATCGGACGCGATGCCCGAGCGATCTTCCAGCTCGACATGCGGGATGTGCTTCAGATTTTCGCGCGCGAGTGCCGCCAGGCGTTCGTCGATCTCATAGGCATGGACACGGCCCGAAGGTCCCGTGAGCTCGGCCAGAATGGCCGTGTAGTAGCCGCTGCCGGCACCGATCTGGATCACCGTCTCGCCTTCCCGCACGCCGCAGCCGCTGAGCCAATAGGCGTGCGCGCCCGGCATCCCGATATTGAGGCCGCGCGCCGGATCCAGCGCCAGAAGCGTGTTTTGATAGAGGAAGGCGGGGTCATCGTCGGGCGTCACGACATAGGGATGACCACCGACGGAGATCGACCACGGTCCGGGCCCAACGAAGGGTTCGCGCCTGACCGTGCGAAAGGCCTGTTCGATACGGGGATCCGTCGTCTTGGCTGCGGCGCAGATCAACTGCGCATAGAATGCGCGATATTTTGCCGAACGATCTTCCATGTCGCCTCCGGAAAGCGGAGGCGACGATAGCACAAAGCGCGCGATCATCGAAGCTCGGCGCAATCGAAGGCTTTGTGACAGCCCGGTGACATGTCGATCGCGCGGGCCACGCCTCAACCGCGTTCGGTCTTCTTCCTGATGAGGTCTTTACCGATCGGTCGCGCCGGCTCGCTCCGCAGCACGAGCGAGGTCGTCACAGCGCCGAAGCCGGCGATACGATCCACGATCGTCTCCAGATCTTCCGGCGCCGGAACCAGCACCTTGAGCACGAAGCAATCATCGCCGGTCACGCGATGGACTTCGACGATGTGCGGAATCTCGCTGAACCGTTTGAGGCAGGTCTTGATGTGCTCATGCGAGGTGCGCAGGCGGACCAGCGCCATCAGGCCGAGCCCTAGCGCGCGCGGATTGATGCGGGCGCCGTAGCCTTCGATAATCCCGGCTTCCTCGAGCCGCTTCACGCGCTCGGAGATGGCCGGCTGAGACAGCCCGACGGAACGGCCGAGCTCGGACAGCGGCACGCGCGCATTGGCCTGCAATGCCTCCAGGATCTTCAGATCCTTGGTGTCAATGCTTCCGAAGCGATCCAAGACAATTCTCCATTCCACCTTGAGATCATCGGCAGATGATCTCCTTCGCCGATGACTTGCCATGTGACGCAGCACCAAGACCGGCCACACTGCACGTGCATCTCAGATATCACGGGACGATCATGCACGACATCATCACCTTGCCCGGCCTCGGCGGCTCCGCAGAGACTCATTGGCAGACACTCCGGGAGCGCAACGATACACGTTTCACGCGGTTTCAGCCGGCGAGCTGGGACCGGCCGGAGCTCGCCGATTGGGAGCAATCCCTGGAACAGGTGGTCGGGCGCTGCGCGAAGCCGCCGGTGCTGGTCGCACACAGCCTCGCTTGCCTGCTGGTGGCGCACTGGGCCACGCGCTTCCCATCCACGATCGCGGGTGCTTTTCTGGTCGCGGTGCCCGATCCCGATGGCGCCAATTTTCCCGCGGAGGCGGCTGCGTTCAAGCCGGTACCGGACCGTACGCTGCGCTTCCCCTCGCTCATCATCGCCAGCACCGACGATCCCTTTGGCAGGCTCGATAAGACGCAGCAGCGGGCGCGTGCCTGGAAGTCCGGTCTGATCGTGCTGGGCGCCCTTGGCCACATCAATGCGTCGAGCGGGCTCGGCGACTGGCCGCAGGGTCGCGCGCTGCTGGACGCCTTCAGTGCCGGCCTTTCGAGATGACGCGGGTGCGGGCGGCCTCCGTCACCGCATCTTGCGTATCGCCCGGCTGGCGAAGGCGGCGAGCCTGGGATAGCGACGCAGGTTCTGCGCGGTATGGTCGCGCCATGCATAGGGAGCGCCGCGCCAGGACAGTGCGATGCTGACATCGGTCAATGCGACCTTCGCGGCGCCGAAGCGGCGCTTGTAGTCCTGGTTGCCGATGCTGAGATCGAAACGGCGCACGCCCTCTGCATGCAGCGCCGCCATGGTCCGTTCGGTGACGAGCAGCCCCGGCGAGCAGTTCGACCATGAATCGCCGGCGTGGCTGATGCGCAGGAGGAAATAGCTCGCACCAGACCTGACGCCGAACGTGGTGGCGACGACGGCCTCGTCGCAGACCAGCGCCGAGATGACGGCATAGCCCTCCGCGATACCCTGACGGGCGACCTCGCGATAGAATCGGGCATGAGCGTCGTCGTTGAGGACGAAGCGCGAGCCGAGCTTTCGCATGCGGGCCTGCTGCTGGACATCCATCACGTCCAGCAGCTCGCGCGCACGCGCGACATCCGCCGCGATCTCGAGCCGCGCGCCGGCATGACGGCTGAAGACCCGCCAGCAGCGCGGCATCTGCATGCGCTTGATCGAGGCCCGGTAGGCCTCATAGTCGTCGCCCGTCAGCACGAGATTGCCGTTGAGCGAGCAGGATCCGATCCGTCCGAGCGACACCAGTGGGTTCGGCTTGCCACCGACATGGGCCGGCATCTTCTTCAGCCGCAGCAGATCGAAGCGGTCGGGCAAGGCGCGCACCGCGTCGATCAGCGCCTTGCCGATCGCATCCGTCGCCGCAGCGTCCAACGCGGCATCGAGCGCCAGGATCGGCGCGTTGTTGTCGGAGACGCCGAGATCGGCGAATTCGACGATGCGGATGCCGCGCCTGATGTGGCTGATCATCGGCACCACCGCGATGTCCTTGCCGGTCGCGGCATCGGAGATCAATGCGATCAGCGGTGCAAAGTCGTGAAACGCCTCGTACCATGCGCCGAGCCAGTAACCGTGCTGGAATGCGGTGCGCTGCCCCGCGCTCAGGCGCGATGCGGCCTGCCGCCAGTCACGCACGAAATCGACAGCGATTCCCGACGTGCTGGACGCAAGACCATCTGATTGCTCGACGCTGAGAAACGTCATCCGCGGGACATGCGATTACTGAATGTTTCCAGATAGATTATGTTTGTCGCAGACCACAAGTGACGTAACGGCTTATCGTTAAGCCAACATCACTATCGCTTCGGCTGCGACAAGCTGTCAGCGCTCCGGTTCCGTCTGTTCAACGCATTGGAACCTGGCGAGGAAATGCAGGCCAGCCACTGCAAGCGCGAACATGAACCAGATCGGATTCTGCCGTTCGAGCAGGAAGGTCTCGGTGGCGCCGTAATACAGGCCAAACAGCCATACGGTGAGGAACAATTTTGCCAGCGCGCGACTATGGTTGTGAGCCTGGGCCGACTGGAAATTGCCGAGCGGTGCGAGCACGAAGACGAGAATCACCAGCAACAGCCCCGGCAAGCCGATGGTGACCGCGAGGTCGAGATAGCTGTTGTGGCTGTGCGCGGCGGACGTCGCCCATTCGGACCCCTGGGCAGTCTGCCGCGCGGTCACGTCGTCCCAGAACGCCGCATAGCCGTGACCGATGATCGGCTTCTCGGCGACGGCCGCGAGCGCGAATTCCCAGATCGCGGAACGGCCGGTGAAGGTGGGATCGAGCGGAAGCAGCCGCGTCAGCGCCCCGAGTGCCGGGCTCAAGACGCTGCCGACCGTCAGCAGGTTCATCACGATCAGCGGCACGAAGCAGATGAGCCGCTTCAGCCACAGGCCTGGCGTGACATAGACCAGCGAGGCGAGCGCGTAGATCGCAAGGCACAGCACCGTCGATGTCTTGCCGCCGGTGAAGATCAGGAAGATGCCGGCAAGCGCGGCGATCGCGGGCCCCATCACGAACGAGCCGACGCCGCAGAGATAAATACCGACATAGACCAGGATGGTCATCACCGGCGAAGCGATGTTCTTGTGGCCGAAGCTGCCGCGCCAGTCGCCGGCAAGCTGCGGCTCGGTGAGATCGAGCGCGGTGTGCATCGAATATTGCGGCGCGAGGAAGACGCCGAGATAGCACAGCACCAGCAGCACGAGCGCGGCGCCGCCTAGGCACAGGTTGAAAGTCCGCTGTGTCGGCGGCAGCAATGGCAACAGCATGGCGAGCGACGTCACGCTGACCGCCAGCACGAAGCGCTGGATCGAAACGCCGCGACTCTCGGAGAAGACGATGTTGATCAACAGCCAGCCGACCAGGCAAAGATGCAGTGGCGTCACCAGGCTCTTCAGCGCAGGCGCATCGGTGCCGGCGACGAACAGCATCGCGACCGCAGCCAGCAGACCCCAGGAGATATAGGTGAGCGCCATGCGCCCGCCGACGACCGTGGTCACATCCTCGTTGCGAAGGTCAGGAAACGGATCGAGCGTGATCAGCACCAGCAGCAGCGCCGCAACCGCGACGAGACAGCGCGCCGCCTGCGCGGCATTCAGCCCCGCGAGCCCATCGTGCAGGACGTGGCCCAGCGTTCGGGTCTCCACGTCGGTCATGTCAGCGACGCTGCGATCCATGGCTCGAGGCAAATGGTGAAGCCGGGGAAACTCGAAGTGTTAGCCCGTCCCTGTTAAGCATCCGTCAACCAGCACGCCCGAGGCCCGCGACGCCGTCTGCGGCCCCACGATGCTGCGCGCGATCTCGTAATATTGCAGCGCCCGCTGCTCCAGCGTGAGATTGTCGAGCACGAAGCCGCGCGGATCGAACGCATCAGCGGTGCACCCGGCCCAGAAACAATCCCAGCCCGCCGCGAACCCCGCGATGTCGATGAACTTGGCGCCGCAGCGGTCATCCCAATACGGCACCGACGACACCGGCGCGAACTGGACGCGGTGCGGATAATAATCCGGGTCGCGCCACGGGCCGCCGGGGTCCCAGGCGAACACCGGCACGCCGCAGGACAGAGCCTGCTGATAGGCGATGCCCTGGCTCTCGTTCTGGCACAGGAAGATCATCGCGCGCGAGCGCGCCAGCGCGGCCTGATAGTCTTCTTCCTTGTAGCTGCCGTAGCGCAATTCCGTGAACGAGCGGCCCTCCTTGAGGAGGCGGGCGCGGACGGGCTCGATCAGCTCCGGCGCGTAGCGCTCGCGGTCCCAATGGACCTTGTCGTAGATCAGGACGTCGACGGTCTTTTGCGACGGCGCCGATGGCGCCCAGAGATCCGTGTCGATGCCGATCGGCCAGGCCTCCGTGTCGGGCCAGTACGGCCGGTACATGTCGACGTACCAAGGGCCGGGCACCACGACCTTCTTCACCGGCAGCCGCTTGAACAGATCAGGATCGTCCAGCGGATGATTGTGGGCGGCAACGCCGAGCAGGATCGGATTCTTCCACGCGAACTTGTCGAGCAGGAAGGTGCGGCCGATGATGCAGGCGAGTTCGTCGGGATGCTGCGCGATGTAACCGTAATCGTTGACGCGGTAGCGGATACCGAGCCGGTCGAGCCCTGCGCAGAGATTGAGGAACACGCGAAGCTGCCCGCTCATGCGCGGCTCACCGAGCAGCATCCGGCGCGCCATGCGCCGCAGATGCCGGTCGCCGGGAAACCAGCGATCGTCCTTGTCCTCGTAGAAGAGGTTGAGGACGATGGCATCGGGGTCGTGTTCGAACGTCTTTGCGGGCACTAGATCCATCCGCGGCAAACAGGTCGGCATTCTCGCATGGGACCGGCTGTCGCACTCTTCCAAATTTGCGACAGGCTTAATGCCCGCGGCTTAACGCTAATCTACGAAACCAGAAACACGCAGGCCTTCGCGACAACGATTTGGCCGTAATGCGAGTATCATTCGCGGCGGGCCAATGTTGCGATTGATCGCAATGCCAGTCGGCAGATGCGCCCTGGTTAACAGACCCCTAAAGGCGAGCCGTGGCTCTGATCACCGCCGAAGATGTTCTCGATTTACCGGCTACCTCGCGCGTCGTTCCGGCGCCGCGTCTCCCGCTGCCGGCCGGCTCAACCACATCGGTGTCCGTCGTCATTCCCGCCAAGAACGTTGCGGCCTATATCGGCGAAACCCTCACCAGCGCGCTGGCGCAAGGCGAGATCACCGAAGTGATCGTCGTCGACGACGGCTCGAGCGACACCACCACGGCCATCGTCCGCGCCATTCGTGACCCGCGGCTGCGCCTGATGACCAACGAATCCGCCGGCGTATCCGCCGCGCGCAATCTCGGCGCACGATATGCGAGCGGCGAATGGCTGCTCTTCCTCGATGCCGACGACCGCCTGCGCCCCGGTGCGGTCGCGGCGCTGCTGGCGGCGGCCCGCAATGCTCCGCGCGCGGTTCTCGTCTACGGCGACTACAACACGATCGACAGCGAGGGACGGCAGATCGGCCGGCGGGGCCTGCTGAAGGGACGCCGCAAGCCGTCCGGCGACGTGCTGGCGCGGCTCGCGGCCGGCAATTTCATCGTCAATGGCGGCATCGCGCTCGCACGTGCGGAGGCCTTCCGCGCCATCGGCGGCTTCGACCCTTCCCTCAGATATTGCGAGGACTGGCATTGCTGGTGCCGCCTCGCCGCCATCGGCGAGTTCGAGTTCGCACCAAAGCTTCTGCTCGACTATCGCCTGCACACCGCCAACACCATGAATGCGGCCGTGCGGACGCCGAAGGACTTCTTCCCTGCGATCGCGCGGGTGTTCGACGATGGGCTGATCCTGGCGAGACTGCCCGAGGGTACGGCGGCCGGGCTGCGCCAGGCCGCCGAGGTCCATCTCGTCACCTATTCGGCGATGCAGGCCGTCCGCTTCGGCAGATATCGCGACGCCTTGGCTTATCTCGGGATGGTCGGCCGGCGCTCGCTCAAATCGCTGCCCCGCGCCGCGGTCAGGGTCGCCCTCGCCCGTTTGGGCATCTAACCCGCGTCAAGATACGATTTTCGACGCTTCGTAGGGCTTCGGTGCGAAGCCGAATGCTGCGAGCATGGAGCCAAGCGCGACCAGCGCGGGATGCATGGCGACGACGGCCTTCGATGTCGCGAGAAGACGAGCGGAACGCGCCAGCGACAGCGGCAGCCGTCCGAGCATCTGCGCGAACACTCGCGCCCGCGCGCCCGCGCCCTGTGCGGCCTTGTACTGCACGCGATAATTGATAGCGCCAATACGCAGGCCGCGCTTGGCGATCCAGCCGAGGCTGGTGCGGCTTTGCGGCACGGTCTCGGTGATGACCGCCTCAGCCGTCCAGTGGAAGATCATGCCGGCATCGCGGCACCGCACGAAGAAATCGCAATCGCCGCCGCCGAGGAAATTGAAGCGCAGGTCGAACGCGGGACGATCGAACCGCTCGAACGCCGCACGCGTGATCAGGCAGTTGCCACAGCCATAGATCAGCGGCACCGCGCCGCTGTAATCATAGGCGGGGCAGAAGGCGGGATGATGTGCGAGCCAGGGCTTGCTGTCGTCGTCGAAGACCGGCAGCACCGGCCCGCCGACCACGTCGGCGCCGGTCGCCTCCGCGGTGCGAACCATCAGCTCGAGCCAGTCGGGCGAAGCGATCTCGTCGTCGTCGATCATCAGGAAGCGGGTCGCGGCGGGAAACAGCGCCTGCGCCGTCTCGAAGGCGGCGTTGATCGCCTGGCAATTGCCCTGCCGCTTCTCGACCAGGCAAACGCCCTGGAGCCGGCCGTCGGCCAGATACTCCGCGGCAACCGGCGCGCTTTCGCGCCCCGCCGCGTCGTTCTCGACCATGACCACCGCGAAGGAGCGCGGGGTGCGCTGGCTCACGAGCGAGTCCAGTGTCAGCCGCAGATGGTGCGGGCGGCGGAAGCAGGGAATGCAGACGACGATGCCGACCGACAGGTCGATGACGCGGGAGCTAGCCGCGATCTCCCGGTTGGGATCGCGCACGGCATCCGAGATCCGGCTGGCGGAAAGGTCTGTCGGGATCAGCGTCATGGCATCCTAGATGTCCGATATGTATTGAAAAAGCCCTGCGTCAATCACGCAGTAATCGGCGCTGTCCTGCGACGGCACATCGCCGCGGGACAGATCAGTCCCAAAATGAACGGCGGGCCCGAGGCTCGCGACGGCGCAACGCCGCGGATCTCCCGCCCTTCATACGCTTAACCGCTTTTGCGCGTTTCTCCTGCAAGTCCCCGCATACGTGATAGTGCAATTCGCAGTCCATCACGCGCACGACAGCGCAACATGGACAATGCCGTAGTTAACGCCTCCCCGCATTAACCCGACCGTAAGCACCGCGACCGGTGAAGCGGCGCGGCATCGGATTTGCTCTTCGGGCATGCGAGATTTTTCCTGTAAATTTGAGTCGAACAAGCGCGGTCAGAAAAAATGAACAAGCCAGCCTCGATCGATTTCGCGACAGCCACGGCGATTCAAATCCCAGCGGCCGGTGCACGCACCCAGGCGCTGCACGATCTGGTCCCCGGCGAAGCCCGCGACAGCCTGCTCGCCGTCCACGACGTGCTACGCCGCGAGCTGCCGCAGGGCCAGCTCGCCACCTACGAGGCCGGCGGCGGCTCGTGCAGCGTCCTGCCACCGGAACTGCTCAACCGCAGCAAGGTCACCGTCGTCGACATCGACGAGGACCAGGTCCGCAACAACACCTACGCGGACGAGGCGATCCTCGGCGACGTGCAGACTTACAGCTTTGGACGCGAAACCTTCGATCTGGTGATCTGCTACAACGTGATCGAGCATCTGCCCCATGTCGATGCCGCGCTCCTGAATTTCCGCGACGCGCTCAAGCCCGGCGGAATGATCCTGATCGGCGCACCCAATCCGCGCTCGCTGTCGGGCGTCGTCACCAAATACTCGCCGCACTGGTTTCATGTCTGGTTCTACCGGAATATCCGCGGCATCAAGGATGCCGGCCTGCCCGGCGAGCCGCCGTTCCCGACCTTCTTCCATCCGCTGGTGACGCTGCCGCGGCTCGAAGCATTCGCCGCGGCCAACGGCCTCGAGACGATCTACCGCCGCGAGGTCGAGAGTCCGCGCTATCCCGAGATGCGCCGGCGCAAGCCGCTGTTCGCCGCTCTGGTCGATGCCGGCGCCGCCGTGATGAACGCCGTGCTGCCGGACAGGATCGACGTTCGCCGCGGCGATTACCACGTCATCCTACGGAAGCGCTGACAATCATGACACGCGCGCGGTCCATCGCAGGACGAGCGAAGCCTGGCGGCCTCGCTGCGCGCGGTAACGAACCGTTAATTCCTTGGGGACCTCAGCGTCACCGCGACGCGTCGAAGAGTGGCATGCGCTTAAACGCTTTGTTTGCCATTTCGGTGAATAGTCCCTCAATGAGTATGGTTAATTTTCCCTGTTGCGTTGATTGGGCACCTATATCCCGGGTGCGTGGCGTAAAGCGAAGAGTAACCCCTCAGCCCGCGGTCGTTGGAATGAAAGCTGGGGACTATGCTTGACTACAACCAGCCGATAGATCGGGCCGGACCGGAGGCCCCGCAGCAGAGGTCTCAAGCCGGCTTCAACGTGCTGGAGCTCGTCAATCTGCTCTGGCGGCGGAAGATCGCGATTGCCGCTGCCGCGCTCCTCGGCGCGACGCTTGCCGTCACCGCGGGCAAGAGCGTGACGCCCCGCTACACCGCCACCGCCCAGCTCTATGTCGACCCGCGCGAGCTTCAGCTCGTCGATCGCGAGCTCACGCCGCGTGCCCAGGACGTCTCCGGCATGGCCATGGTGGTGGAGAGCCAGGCGCGCCTGATTACCTCGAACAGCGTGCTGCTCCAGGTGATCCAGCAGGCCAATCTGGACAAGGATCCCGAATTCGGCGGCGGCGGTGATGCCAGGAGCCTGCTGTCGTCGCTGCTCGGCCTGATCGGCCTTCAGCCCCGCGCGCCCTCCGCCGCGGAGACGAAGGAAGTGCAGCTCGCGGCGCTCGACGCGCTGAACAGGCACATCACGGTCCGCAAGACCGAGAAGAGCTTCATCGTCGACATCGAGGTCTGGTCGACCGATCCGGCGAAAGCGGCGATGCTCGCCAACACGCTGACAAATGCCTACCTCGCCGAATCCCGCAACTCGCAGGCTTCGGCCGCGCGGCGCGCCACCAACGATCTCTCCGGCCGCCTCAAGGAGTTGCGCGAGCGGCTGCGCAGTGCCGAGACCGCGCTCGCCACCTACAAGGCCCAGAACAATTTCGTCGGCACCCAGGACGCGCTGATCAGCGACCAGCAGCTCTCCGCCAGCAACCAGCGGCTTTCCGCGGCCCGCGCGGCGACGATGGACGCACAGGCGCGGCTCGACCAGATCGAGGCGAGCCGGCGCACCGCTGCCGATGCCGGCGCGAATTCGGAAGCGCTGCAATCGCCGACCATCGCGAACCTGCGCGCGCAATATGCCGACGCGCGCAAGAAGTATGCGGAGCAGGCCGGCGAGCTCGGCCCGCGGCATCCGGCGCTGCGCCAGACCGAGAAGCAGGTCGAGGATCTCAAGCGCACCATCAACGAAGAGATCGATCGCTTCGCGCAGTCCGCCAAGAACGATCTGACGCGCGCCCGCGACTTTGAAGCCTCGCTCAACCGGGCGCTGGAAGCGCAGAAGCGGCAGAGCGTCCAGCTGAGCCAGGCCGCCGTGCGCCTGCGCGAGCTCGAACGCGAGGCCGATGCCAGCCGCGACGTCTATCAATCCTTCCTCAAGCGCTCGCGCGAGACCGAGGAGCAGGAGACCCTGAACACCTCGGCGGCCCGCGTCATCGGCGAAGCCACCGTGCCGCAGCGGCGCTCGTTCCCGCCGGCGATGAGCATGTTCGCCATGATCGGCTTCATCTTCGGCGCGCTCGCTGCTGCAAGCTGGTTCGTCGCGGCCGAGCTGCTGTCCGCCGGTGCGACCGCGCCGGCAGCGCCCACACCGGCCCGTCGTGAGCGCACGCCGGCACCGCGGCCTCCGCGCGCGCCGGAGGTTTCACGGACACCGGAGGTAGCCCAGCCGCAGCCGGCTCCGCGAGCTCCGGAAATTGCGCAATCTCTACCGGAGCTCGCCGCGCCATCGCTGCAGCCGGAGATGGACGAAAATACGCTGATCGGAAAGCCGCTGATCGCGCGCCTCCAGGAGGCCGACGTCATTCACACGCTCGGCGCCATCCTCGCCACCGGCGGCGGTGTCGATCTGACCCGGCTTGGCTGGCCGACGCTGCGCCCCGGCTTTCCGCTGACGACGCTGCTCAACGCCTGGCGCGACATGCGCACTGCTGTGGCCCGGCGTGCCGGCGGCAAGGCCATGCCGGTCATCGCGCTCGTCGGCGCGGGCGAGACCACCGGGCGCAGCGTGACCGCGCTGAATTTCGCACTCGCGGCCGCGCGCGACGGCGCCCGCGTGCTGATGATCGATGCCGACCATCAGGCACACTCGCTCTCCAACAAGGTGAGCCGCCCCGGCAAGAGCGAGCCGAGCCGACTCGGCTGGCTCTCGATCGGCAGCAAGGCCTCGCGCGAGATCAAGACGGTCAACGGCATCTCGGTGCTGCCGGCCGCCGACGGCGATGCCGGCAAGGCGACTGAAGCCATGCGCAAGGCCATCGAGCAGGCGCGCGCCGCCGGCGGCTACGATCTCGTGATCCTCGACGGCCCCGTGACGCCGCTTGGTGCGGCCAGCCGCAAGCTGCTCGACGACGCCGACGCGCTGGTGGCGGTGCTGCCGACCAGCCTCGACATCAACGACGGCCTGGAAGAAATCCTGAACACGCTCGGCCGCGCCGAGCGCAAGCTCGTCGGCGTCGTGCTCGACGAGCTCACCCCCGCAACTCAAGCGCGCCAGCGAGGCAGACAATATGCTTGAGCGCCGCGTCAATCTGGACGGCCGGGCCGCAACCGCCGACGTGCCGCGGATCACTATCGGCGGCCTTCGCATGGCCGCGCTCGACCTGGAAGCAACTGCCGATTTCATGATCGAGGCGACCGATCCTGACAATCGCATCGGCCGTCCGCTGCACCTGACCTCGGCCAATGGCGAGGTGTTGGCGCGCTGCTCGACCGAACCGGAGACCGAACGCCTGTTCCGCGGCGCCGACCTCATCAACGCCGATGGCCAGCCCCTGGTCGCGGCGTCAAAGCTGCAATCCTGGTTTCCGCTGCCGGAGCGCGTCGCCACCACCGATTTGTTCCACGTGGTCGCGCGCAAGGCCGAAGCCGTCGGCCGCACTTTCTACATGTTCGGTGCCAGCGAGGAAGAGAACGCCGCGGCGGTCGCGAATGTCCAGCAGCTGTATCCAAACCTCAAGATCGTCGGGTACAGCCACGGCTATCTGCGCGGCGACGCCCTGCGCGCGAAAGTCGAGGAGATCAACGCGCTCGCGCCGGATTACCTCTGGGTCGCGCTCGGCGTGCCCAACGAGCAGGCATTCGTCGAGCAATACACGCCGCTGCTGACCAATGTTGGCGTTATCAAGACATCCGGCGGCTTGTTCAACTTTTTATCGGGCAGCCGGTCCCGCGCGCCGCAATGGATGCAGAAGATCGGGCTCGAATGGGCCTGGCGCACAATGCTCGAGCCACGCCGCCTGCTCTGGCGCTATTTGACCACCAACCCTCGCGCGCTCTATCTTCTCTTCAGCCGCAAACGGCCTTCCAATCGCTGAGAGAAGAGTAGAAGACGACATGACCGACCGACCGACCGTCCTCGTCACCGGGGGCGCGGGCTATATTGGCTCGCATGCCTGCCGCGCACTGTCTGCCGCCGGCTATCAGCCCGTCGTTTATGACAATCTCTCGACAGGTCATCGCAGCTTCGTCGCGGGTCCGCTGGTGACGGGCGACCTGCTCGACGGCGCCGCGCTGGCGCGCGCCTTCGCCGACCACAAGGTCACGGCGGTGATGCATTTCGCGGCGGCAAGCCTCGTCGGCGAGTCCATGACCGACCCGCAGAAATACTACATCAACAACGTCCAGGGCACGCTGTCGCTGCTGCAGGCGATGCGCAACGCAGGCTGCCAGCGCATCGTGTTCTCCTCGACCGGCGCCGTCTACGGCAACGCCGATTCCAAGGAGCTGCCGGAGGACTTCCCCTGCGCACCGATCAATCCCTACGGCGCGTCGAAATGGATGATCGAGCGCATGCTCGCCGATTATCGCGCAGCCTATGGCTTCGGCGCGTTCTGCCTGCGCTATTTCAACGCCAGCGGCGCCGACCAGGCCGGCGGCATCGGCGAGTTGCGTGACAACGAAACGCATCTCATTCCGCGCGCCATGATGGCGCTCCAGGGCCATGTCGACTTCGCCGTGTTCGGCGACGATTACGACACGCCCGACGGCACCGCGATCCGCGACTACATCCACGTCACCGACCTCGCTGCGGCGCATGTCGCAGCACTGAAGCTCCTGGAAACGGGACATGCCGGCGGCAGCTTCAATCTCGGCACCGGTTCCGGCTTTTCGGTCCGCGAGATCCTGAACGCCATCAGGCAGGAGACCGGCCGCGAGGTGCCGCACACCATGAAGCCGCGTCGCGCCGGCGATCCCACTTATCTGGTCGCCGATGCCTCCGCCGCGCGAAAAGTGCTGAACTTCGTGCCGCGCCATTCCGATCTAAAGACGGTGATCCGGACTGCCTGGGCCTGGCACCAGACAGCGCATCCGCTCAGGACGCGCTAGACACCCGTATTACGGCTTGCCGGTCGGGCCCCCGAGCGGCTAAAGAGATGATCACAGCCGGCGGCGGCGCATGTCCCGACCGCCGCATGTTGCTCTTATGGCCGCCAATGGAAGCGGCATGTGAGGCTCCGCCAATAGCGCGAGCCTGTTCTTCACAGCGAAGGCCACGATCGAGTCCGGGCATCGGCCTGCTTTCAGGCGCGGCCCAGGGAGCACGGAGCGAATGCATCAGGCCGCAAGCCTGCAATTCGAGCGCGTGATGGACGAGCTCGTCCTATGGCACGCCGTGCCGGAGGACGAACGCTCGCCCGCACCGGCCTGGTGGTGGGGACCGGCGATGGCGGTGGTCGACGCGCACGAGCCGATGCGACAGGTGTGGTGTTGTGAGCTGGGCCTCGGCGACGGCTCGAGCTTTGCCGAAGGTGCGCATGCCCTCCTCGAGCTGTTCGCCGAGCAAACCTCGCAGCCCTGGCCGGATGATTTTCCGCGCAAAGCGGACATCAAGCAAGACAACGTCCGCGAGCTGCACCCGCAGCCGTCAGATGACAGCGCGTTTCAGCCGTAACGCCGCGGCTTCGGTCGCAGCGAGGTCAGGCTCCGGCTGGAGCGGCGGCGCGACAGGCAGCTCCATCGGCCGCAGCAGCTCGGCCATCTGCCGCGCCGGCACCGGTTTGGAGATGAGGAAGCCCTGCATCTCGTCGCAGCCATGGGCGCGCAGGAACGCCTCCTGCTCGGCGTTCTCGACACCTTCGGCGACCACGGTCATGCCGAGCGCCTTGCCCATGCTGATGATCGCCTGCGCGATCGCCTGGTCCTCCGAATCCTGCGGCAGGTCGCGCACGAAGGAGCGGTCGATCTTGATGGTGTCGATCGGAAAATGCTTCATCAGCGACATCGACGAATAGCCGGTGCCGAAATCGTCGATGGCGAGGCGGATGCCGCGGCTCTGGATGGCGTCGAGCACCTTCAGCGCGCGACCGACATTGCGCATCATCATGCTCTCGGTGACCTCGAGCTGGAGCAGCACCGGCGACATGCCGGAGGCCGCCAGCGCCTCGTCGACGTCCTGCAACAGATGTTCGTCGACAAACTGTCGCGGCGACAGGTTGACCGCCATCGACACCGGCAACAGACCGCGGCGCTGCCAGGCCATGGCCTGCGCGCAAGCCTCTTTCACGACCCAGCGGCCGATCGGAACGATCAACCCGGTCTCTTCCGCAAGCGGAATGAATTGCGCCGGCGAGATGCTGCCGAGATCCGGGTGCGTCCAGCGCAGCAGCGCTTCCACGCCGGTGATCTGGCCGGTCTCCATGTCCACCTTGGGCTGGTAGTTCAGCGAGAACTGCTCGCGCTCCAGCGCCCGGCGCAACGCGCTCTCGAGCGACAGCCGCTCGATCGACTGCGTCTTCACCTCCTTGGAGAAGAAGCGATAGCCGTTCTTGCCGTCTTCCTTGGCGAGATACATCGCCATGTCGGCGTTCTTGGTCAGCGTCTGAACGTCGGAGCCGTTGGCCGGATACATCGCGATGCCGATCGAGGCCGTGGTGTGGCACTCGTGGCCGGCCAGCTCCATGGGCTCGGCGAGCGCCACGAGCAGTCCGGTCGCGATGCGCTGGACGTCGTCGATCTCACCGCACTGGTCGAGGATCACCACGAACTCGTCGCCGCCGAGGCGTGCGACAACGTCGGTTTCCCGCAGCGCGCCGCGCAGCCGGCTCCCCACTTCGAGCAGGAGCAGATCGCCGGCCTCATGGCCGAGCGAATCGTTGATGACCTTGAAGCGGTCGAGATCGATGAACAACACCGCGAAGCGGTGATCGTGGCGCTGAGCTTCGTCGATCGCCTCCCGCAACAGCCCGTTGAAGGTCTCGCGGTTCGGCAGGTCGGTCAGGCTGTCATGCGAGGCGAGGTATTCGATCCGCTCGTCGGCCTCGTTCTTCTCGTCGGCGCGATCGAAATTCTCCATCGCGAAGGAGACGTTGTCGGCGAGGCGCTGCAACAGCTCGACGAACTCGGCCGTGAAAGTCTCCTGCTCGGTCGACATGTAGATCATGACGCCGACGGGCTGATCGTGCGTGATCAACGGGAACGCCGCGCCGGAGCGCGCGCCGTCGCCTTGCAGGACGGCGTGGAAGGCGCTCACACGGCTGTCGTTGACATAGTCGTTGCTGACACAGGGCTGCCGGGTGCGGAACGCGGTGCCGCTCATGCCGCGCCCCTCGGGCCGGTCGGCGTCGATGGAGAGACGAACGTTCCTCGTGGTCTCGGCGGACGGCCCTGCGGCCGCGACGATCGCGAGCTGGTCGCTGTCGGCCTTGGCGAGCGCAATGGTCGTCGAGGTGAACTTGCCGCCGGTGGACGCGGCCTGACACACCAGCTCGAACAGCTCGGTGCGCGACTTGGCCCGCACGATCGCCTCATTGGTGGCGCTCAGCGCGGCGAACATGCGCGTCAGGCGCTCCTTCTGCGCCTCGGCCCGTGACCGCTCCTCGGCCCGGGCGAAATTGTCGAGCGCAAAAGAGACGTTCTCCGCGAGGCGCCCCAGCAACTGGATGAGGTCGGGCGTGAATGTGCCTTCGTCCGGCGAAAGGAACAGAAGGACGCCGACGGCATCGGTGCCGTTCTTCAGCAGCGGGAAGCAGCCGCCGGATTTCGTCCCTTGATCCCGCGCGATGCGACGCCAGTGCGTCGCACGAACGTCCGTGAGGAGCTCGTTCGCGACGCAAGGGGCCTTGGTGCGAAATGCGGTGCCGGCGAGCCCGCGTCCTTCGGGCTCGTCGGCAGACGTTCCGAAACGCCAGTTCTCGACGTGACTGCGACACTCGCCCTTGGTGACGACGATGTCGAGATAGCGCCCCGTCGGATCGACCATGGCGATGGTGGCAGACGTGAACGTGCCGCCGAGCACGGCGGCCTCGCACACGGCTTCGAACAACTCGGCGCGGGACTTCACGCGCATGATCGCTTCGTTGGTCGCGCTCAGCGCCTCCAACATGCCCCGAAGACGGTTGCGCTGCATTTCGGCCTTCGCCTTCTCGTCGGCGCGATCGAAGTTCTCGAGCGCGAAGGCGACATTGGCCTGGAGCCGTTGCAGCAGCTCGACGAATTCGGGCGTGAACGTGCCGCGTTCCGGCGAGTTGAAGAGGAAGACGCCTTCGACGCTGTCGCCATTGAACAGCGGCAGCGCCGCGGAGGAGCCGATGCCGTTCCGACGAGCGTTGGCCGCCCAGGGCGCGATCCGGTCGTCGGACTGCACATCATTGCTGATGCAAGGCTGGCGCGTGCGGAAAGCGGTTCCCGTCAGCCCTCGGCCTTCAGGCACCTGGTCGGACGTGGAGAATTTGAAATTTCGGACCATATCCGCGTTCGGCCCGTAGCAAGCAACGACGCGAAGCAGCTCGGCATCGTGATCGACGAGCGCGATGTTGGCCGAGGTGAACTTGGCGCCTTTCGCCGTCGCTTCGCAAACGAGGTCGAACAGCTCGGCCCGCGAGCGTGCGCGCAGGATCGCCTCATTGGTCGCGCTCAGCGCCGCGTACATGCGCGCCAGGCGGTCTTCCTCCTCGGCGATCCGCGCCTTCTCGGCCTCACGGTCGAAATTGTCGATCGCGAAGCAGACGTTCTCGGCGATGCGCAGCATGAGTGCGACGACCCCCTCGTCCTTCGCCCAGGACTTGCTGAGGAAGGACAGGATGACGCCGATGCTCTCGCCGTTCCGGATCAGGGGGGCCGCGATGCAGGCGGCAACACCCGTGTTGAGATTGGCCTGCTCCCACGGCGTTCCCCTGGTGCGACGCGCGAGATCGCGTTCGACATGGGGCTTCTGGGTTCGAAACACCTCGCCGGAAATGCCGCGACCATAGGGATTCTCGGGGTCGACGGAGTAGTGGGTCCGGGCCACGATCTCCAGATTCTCGCCGGTGCCGGCGACAGGCTTCAGCCAATGCGAGTCCTGCTCCTTCAGCAGAACGAAGGTCGCCAGCGACTTGCCGCCGTGCACCGAGGCGTCGCACACGAGCTGATACAATTCCCGCTCGGTCTTCGCACGCAGGATGGCTTCGTTGGTAGCGCTGAGCGCGCCAAACATGCGGTTGAGCCGCCGCGTCGCGAGCTCGCTGGTCTGCCGCGCGGTCTCGCGCGCGAAATTGTCGAGCGCATAGGAGATGTTGGCCGACATCCGCTCGAACAGCGACACCATCTGCTCGTTCAGCGAGCCGGCTTCCCTGCGGGTCACATACAGCACGCCGACGCTCTTACCGCTGCAGAGCAGCGGCAGCGCAGCCGCCGCGCCGATGTGGGCCTTGGCTGCGCCCTCGCGCCACGCCAGCGAGCGAGGATCATTCAGGTAATCGTTGCTGATGCTCAGCTTCTGATTGCGAAAGGCTTCGCCGCCGACACCCGCTCCCTCGGGCGTGACGGAGTCGGTCGTGATCTCGAGCGAACGCAGCCGCGCAACGTCATCGCCGCAACCGGCCGCAAAGCACAGCCGCCGGCCATCCGGCCCCACCAGGAAAACCGCAACGGCCAAAAAGTTTCCGCTCGAAAACCCGGCGTCGCAGACCTTCTGGTACAGCTCGTCCGGCGATTTCGCGTAAAGGATCGCTTCGTTGATGGCGCTCAACGCTGCAAAGGTGCGCGCGAGGGTCGTCTGCACGGTCTCAGCTCCCGGGCATTTCTGCCTAATTCTCCCGGGTGCTTTATGAACGGCGACGGCCTAAGTGGTCGTTATTGCGCGCTGCAAACCCTCGATCAAAGTGAACGAGCTGCGAACGGCCGGCGCCAAACTGTCGGGAATGCCGCCGCACGGGAGGATTCTTCGACGAAAGGCGCGCTCTCTTTACGATTTTGCAGCCCTGTATTGGTTTACGGGAGATTGATATCGCTCCCACGCTTTGAGACGATGGCTCCCAACAAGCAGCCCGTTAAGGGCACAATGCCGAGGGAACGCCATGCCCGTCGTCAAGACCGACCGCCTCACGCTCATCAGCGCCGCGCTGCTCCGCGCCGCCGGAGCTTCCGACGAAGAGGCCGATGCGGTGGCCACAGGCTGCGTCAACGCCAACCTCGCCGGTCACGACTCTCACGGCGTGATCGCGGTTCCGACCTACATCGATCGCATCAAGGCCGGCCACATCGTGCCCGGCGCCAAATGGACCATCGTCCAGGAATCGCCGACCACGACCGTGATCGACGGCCAGTGGGGGTTCGGCTTCCACGTCAACGCCAAGGCGATGGCGCTGACGATCGAGAAGGCGAAGACGGCGAACGTCGCCGCCTGCACCGTGTTCCGGCAAAGCCATGTCGGCCGCCTCGCCGCCTATCCGTTGATGGCGATGCGCGAAGGCATGATCGGGATTGCGACGGCGGATTCCGGCCGCTCGCCGAAGCACGTGGCGCCGTTCGGCGGCAAGGAGGCGCGGCTCGGCACCAACCCGATCTCGATCGCGGTGCCGTCCGATCTCGACGCGCCGTTCTATCTCGACATGGCAACCTCGGCGGTTGCGGCCGGCAAGATCCAGCTCGCGGTCGCCCGCGGCGAGGAGATTCCGACGGGCTGGATCATCGATGCCGAGGGACGGCACACCACCGACCCCACGCAATATCGCAAGGGCGGCGCGCTGCTGCCGCTCGGCGGCACCGAGGGCTACAAGGGCAGCGGTCTCGCCGCGATGGTCGAGGTGCTGTGCGGCCTGCTCACCGGCCTCGGCTTCGGCGTCGAACCGACCGGACGTCACAATGACGGCTGCTTCATGGCCGTGTTCAACGTCGCCGCGTTCCGTCCGCTGAAGGATTTCAAGCGCGAGGTCGCCGAATTCGCGCGCTATCTGAAATCGACGCCACCCTCCGAAGGGAGCAAGGGCGTGTACTATCCCGGCGAGATCGAGGGGTTGCGCGAGCAGCAACGCCTGCGCGACGGCATCGAGATCGAGGATGCGACCTGGGAAAAGCTGCGCGCGCTGGCGGGCGAGTACCGGCTCGACACCGTCCTTGATCTGGCCTGACGGAATTTGGGAGAACAGCATGACGCGGCAGATGGTACTGGTCGGCTTCCTCCAGGCGCAGAACTGCACGAATTTGCCGAGCTCGTGGCGGCATCCGGACTCGCGCGACGATTCGATGTCGGCGGACTATTATCAAGAGATCGCGAAAATCCTCGAAGCCGGCAAGTTCCACATGGCGTTCTTCGACGATCGGCTGGCGATGCCGGACCGCTACGGCAACGATCATGCCCACACCGTCGAATACGGCATCCGCTGCGTGAAGATGGATCCGCTGATCGTGCTGACCACGATGGGCATGGTCACCGACAAGCTCGGCCTCGGCGCCACTTGCTCGACCACCTATTACGAGCCCTTCGACGTCGCCCGCCGCTTCGCGACCCTCGATTTGATGTCCGGCGGGCGCGCGGGCTGGAACGTCGTCACCTCGCTCAATGACGGCGAGGCCCTCAACATGGGTCGCGATTCCCATCCCGAACATGATTCGCGCTACGACCGCGCCGACGAATTCATGGAAGTCGTGCTCGGGCATTGGGACACTTGGGAAGACGGCGCGCTCATCATGGACAAAAAGAGCGGCCGTTTTGCCGATCCGGCCAAGGTGAAGCGGCTCGATCACAAGGGGGCGGCCTTCAAGTCCCGCGGACCCTTCACCGTGCCGCGCTCGGACCAGGGCCATCCCGTCATCATCCAGGCCGGCGCATCCGGCCGCGGCCAACGCTTTGCCGGCCATTGGGGTGAGGTGATCTTCACGGCTGCGCGCAATCTCGCTGGTGCCAAGGAAGGTTATGCCGCCGTTCGAAACGAGGCAGCCAAGGCTGGCCGCGATCCCGATCAGATGCGCCTTTGCAATTTGACGACGCCGGTCTGCGCCGCGACCAGGGCCGAGGCTGAGGACAAGATGGCGCTGATCAACAAACTGCCGCTCGAGATCGACGCGCTGTCGCTGCTGGCCGAAGCGCTCAACTACGATTTCGCCTCCAAGGACCTCGACGAGCCTTTGACGACGGACGATCTGAAGAGCATGCAGGGCATTCTGGGCCTCCGCGACGGTGTGCTGAAGAATTCCGGCAAGAGCAATCCGAGCGCGCGCGACTTCGTCACCTTCTCCGGCCGCGGCCAGGTCCACGACGCCATGGTCGGCGGTCCCAAGGAGATCGCAGACAGGCTGGAAGAGATGTTCGTCGAGCGTGGCTGTGATGGGTTCGTCATCGCCGCGACCTATGTGCCCGGTTCCTACGCCGATTTCGTGCAACATATCGTACCGGAATTGCAGCGCCGCGGCCTGTTCCAGAAGGACTATCGCGGCAAAACGCTGCGGGAAAATCTCGGGCTGAAGCGGCCCGTGGCCGGCGCCTGGAAGGTACAGCCGCGCGATGCCGCGGAATAACTGGAGGATCCGACATGCGCTGGCTGAAATTCACTGCCTCGGACAAGACCTCCTGGGGAATTGCCGAGGGCGACCAGGTGATCGCGGTCGACGGCGATCCCTTTGGCGAATGGCAGCGCACCTCGCGCACGCATCCGCTGGCGCAGGTTCGGATCGAGCTGCCGCTGATCCCGCGCACCTTCTATTGCGTGGGCTTGAACTATCTGAAGCACCTGAAGGAAGCCGCCGACAAGCGCGGCGAGGTGCCGGCCGTAGATCGGCTACCGCGCCCAGAACGCGCTGATCGCGCATGACGAGGACGTCGTGATCCCGTCCTTTGCGACGGACAAGATCCACTATGAAGGCGAGCTCGTCGTCGTGATCGGCAAGAAGGTGAAGCATCTCACCAAGCAGAATGCGATGGATTGCGTGTTCGGCTACACCATCGGCAACGACGTCAGCGAACGCAGCTGGCAGAAGGCCGACCGCAGCCTGTGGCGCTCGAAGAATGCCGACACGTTCAAGCCGATGGGCCCGTGGATCGAAACCGAGGCCAATCTGGCGAAAATGGAAACCGTCGTCCGGGTCAACGGCAAGGAGACCAACCGCTTCTACACCAACGACATGATCTTCGGCGTCGTGCCGTTCCTGGTCGAGCTGACCAAGTACTTCACGCTGTGGCCCGGCGACGTGATCTGGATGGGCACGGACGGCGCCTCGCCTGACATCGGGCACGGCGACGTGGTGGAGATCGACATCACGGGCGTGGGGACGTTGCGGAACAGGTTTGTGCGGGAGCAACGGTAGTCCTCATCCTGAGGAGCTTGCGAAGCAAGCGTCTCGAAGGATGAAGGCCCGGCTCTCGGCCTCGCCCTTCGAGACGGCCGCTGCGCGGCCTCCTCAGGGTGAGGAGATAGAGTTGTATACGCCGCGAGATCAACGGTGCCGTAGGGTGGGCAAAGCGAAGCGTGCCCACCACCTTCGCAAATCGAGGCGAGATGGTGGGCACGGCGCTATGCGCCTTTGCCTACCCTACGGCACTTCCCGCGCAATCAAAACGGCAGCGCCACACTCGTCTTGATCTCCTTCAGCACCACGTTGCTGCGCACGTAGCGGATGCCGGGAATGCGGAACATGAACTCGTCGAGGAACCTGTTGTAGGCCGCCATGTCCTGCACGACGACGCGCAAATGATAGTCGGCGTCGCCCGTGGTCGCGAAACACTCCAGCACTTCGCGCCGCGTGGTCACCCGCGCGACGAACTCGTCGACGAATTTGGCATCGTGCCGCTCCAGCGAGACATGCAGGATGGCTGACATCGCAAAGCCCGCCTGCTCGCGCGCGATCAGCGCGGCATAGCCCTGGATGACGCCGGCCTCCTCCAGCGCACGCACCCGGCGCCAGCACGCCGAGGTGGACATGCCGACCTCGTCGGCGAGCTGCTGGTTAGTGGCGCGGCCGTCCGTCTGGAGATGGGCGAGAATCCGCGCGTCCTGCTCTTCAATCATGGAAGCCCCCGATTCGGTAACTTCTACCGAATCATGCCATTTTCCGCAAAATTTTACCGAATTATCGATCAAGACAGGGTGAATAGGCAAGACCTACCAGCCTCCCCGGCATACCCTACCGTCATCAGGCAGGATGCCGCACGAGGTCCGCCATGGACGCCGTTCCATCACTCGACAGCTACGAGCTCTCAGACCGCTACGACCGCGAGGAGGGCCGCGTCTTCCTCACGGGCACGCAGGCCATCGTCCGCATCACGCTCGACCAGGCGCGGCGCGACCGCGCCGCCGGGCTGAACACCGCCGGCTTCATCTCCGGCTATCGCGGCTCGCCGCTCGGCGGCGTCGATCTCGAGCTCTGGCGCATCCAGGAGCGGCTCAAGCGGGATCGCATCGAATTTCTCCCTGCGGTGAACGAGGACCTCGCGGCAACGGCAGTGCTCGGCTCGCAGCAGGTCGAGACGCAGGCAGATCGCGAAGTCGATGGCGTGTTCGGGCTCTGGTACGGCAAGGGCCCCGGCGTCGATCGCTCCGGCGACGCCCTCAAGCACGGCAACGCCTATGGCTCCTCGCCGCGTGGCGGCGTGCTGGTCGTCGCCGGCGACGACCATGGCTGCGTCTCCTCCTCGATGCCGCACCAGTCCGATGTCGCCTTCATGAGCTGGTTCATGCCGACGCTGCACCCCGCAAGCGTCAGCGAATATCTCGAATTCGGCGAATATGGTTACGCGCTGAGCCGCTTCTCCGGCATGTGGGTCGGCTTCAAGGCGATTTCGGAAATCGTGGAGTCAGGCGCATCCGTCGCGCTGCGCCCGCCACGCGTCTTCAACACGCCCGATTTCACTCCGCCGCCGGGTGGCCTGCACTATCGCTGGCCCGACCTGCCGGGCCCCCAGATCGAGGAGCGGCTGGAGGCGAAGAAGCACGCGGTTTACGCCTTTGCAAAAGCCAATCCGATCGATCGCCACATCTACGATATTCCCAACGCCACATACGGCATCGTCACGACGGGCAAGGCGCATCTCGACCTGATGGAGGCCCTGCGGCTGATGGGCCTCGATGAAGCGGCCTGCCGCAACATCGGGATCGACGTCTACAAGGTCGGCATGGTCTGGCCGCTGGCGCTGCATGACGCGATGGACTTCGTGAAGGGCAAGCGCGAGATCCTCGTGGTCGAGGAAAAGCGCGGCATCATCGAGAGCCAGTTCAAGGAATATTTTTACGACTATCCAGGCTCAAAGCCCGAGCGCATGGTCGGCAAGCACGACGAGCGAGGGGCGCGGCTGATCTCCTGGATCGGCGAATTGTCGCCGCGTGCGCTTGCTGGCGTGCTCGCACGCCGGCTCGATCCGATGTTCCCAGGCCTCAATCTCGCCGCACGCGCGGCCGGCTTGATGCCCGAGGCCGCGCGCGCGATCAACGTCAGCGGTGCGACGCGCACGCCGTATTTCTGCTCCGGATGTCCGCACAACACGTCGACGAAGGTGCCGGAAGGCTCAAAGGCACTGGCCGGCATCGGCTGCCATTTCATGGCGAGCTGGATGGACCGCGAGACCTCCTCGCTGATCCAGATGGGCGGCGAAGGCGTCAACTGGGCGGCGTCGTCTCGCTTCACCGGCCACAAGCACGTGTTCCAGAATCTCGGCGAAGGCACCTACTACCACTCCGGCTCGATGGCGATCCGGCAGGCGATCGCCGCCAGGGCCAACATCACCTACAAGATCCTGTTCAACGATGCCGTGGCGATGACCGGCGGCCAGCCGGTCGACGGTCCCATCAGCGTGCATGCTATCGCCCACAGCGTTCGCGCCGAAGGCGTGGGGCGCATCGCGCTGGTGTCGGACGATCCCGCGCAGTTCTTGCCGGCAGACCTGCCGATCGGCGTGACCATCCATCCTCGCGAGGAAATGGACGCCGTGCAGCGCGAGCTGCGAGACATTTCCGGCGTCTCTGTCCTGATCTATCAACAGACCTGCGCCACCGAGAAGCGTCGCCGGCGCAAACGCGGACAGATGGCCGACCCAAGGCGCTTTGCCTATATCAACGATCTCGTCTGCGAAGGCTGCGGCGACTGCTCGGTCGAATCCAACTGCCTCAGTGTCGAGCCGAGGGAGACGCCGTTCGGTCGCAAGCGCCAGATCAATCTCTCGTCCTGCAACAAGGATTTTTCCTGCCTCAACGGCTTCTGCCCGAGCTTCGTCACCGTCGAAGGCGCGACGCGCCGGAAGAAGAGTGCGAGCGAGATCGACGTAGTCGGTCGCGCGGCTACGCTTCCCCTGCCCGCTCCCGCCACGCTCGATCGTCCCTACGATTTGCTCGTGACCGGCGTCGGCGGCACCGGCGTGATCACGGTCGGCGCGCTGATCGGCATGGCCGCGCATCTGGAGCGGCGTGGCGTCTCCGTGCTGGATTTCACCGGCTTTGCACAGAAATTTGGTCCCGTGCTGAGCTTCATCCGCCTTGCGTCAAGTCCGGACGCGCTGCACCAGGTCCGCATCGACCAGGGCGCGGCCGACGCGCTGATCGGCTGCGACCTCGTCGTCAGTTCCTCACCTAAGGCGTCCGGCACCTATCGCCGCGGCATGCGCGCCGCGGTCAACACCGCGGAGATGCCGACCGGCGACGTCGTCCGCTTCCGCGACGCCGATCTCGCCTCGCCTGCCCGCCTGCGCGCGATCCGGCAAGTCATTGGCAACGACAATCTCGACACCATCAACGCCAACGCGCTCGCCGAGCGGCTGCTCGGCGATGCCGTCTATGCCAACATCATCATGCTCGGTTTCGCCTGGCAGCGCGGGCTGATTCCGGTCGCGCTGCCGGCGCTGCTGCGCGCGATCGAGCTCAACGGCGTCGCGGTCGAGCGCAACAAGCAGGCCCTTGCCTGGGGCCGGATCGCCGTAGCCGATCCGGAATTTTTGCCGGGGGGCGACGAGGCGCCCGAAGCCGAGACGCTCGATCAGATCATCGATCGCCGCGCCGATTTCCTCGCCGCCTATCAAGACGCCGCCTATGCGATGCGCTATCGGGCGACCGTCGCGAGGGTCCGCCGGGCCGAAGCCGCTCTGAGCAGTGAGGTGCTGACCGAGGCGGTCGCGCGCGCCCTGTTCAAGCTGATGGCCTACAAGGACGAATACGAGGTGGCGCGTCTGCACATGCAGAGCGGTTTCCTCGGCGAGCTGAAGCGCGAGTTCGAGGACGGTTTTCGCGTCCAATATCACCTCGCGCCACCGTTCCTGCCGTCAAAACCTGACGCACGCGGCCGTCCGCGCAAGCGCGCTTTCGGCCAGTGGATCCAGATGCCGCTCGCGATGCTGGCGCGGTTGAAGGGATTGCGCGGGACACCGTTCGATCCGTTCGGCTACACGGATGAGCGGCGCACTGAACGGGAATTGATCGCCTGGTATGAAGGCCTGATCGAACGCATGCTCGGGCAGCTCGACGCAGCGCATCTACCCGACCTCGTTGCCGTCGCAAAGGCGCCGATGGAGATCCGCGGCTACGGACCAGTGAAGGACACCGCGATCGCCAAGGTGAAGCCCGAGGTCGCGCGGCTGCTCACGAATTTGACGACGTCGGTAACGCAAAAGATGCACGCCCACGGTTGACGCGGCACCAGTGAGGCCTCAGCCTCCGGACTTTAGGCGGCACCCTGTTGGCGCCCCTGCAATCGGATGACGCATCATGGATTTCGACCAGTTGACCCTGAGTCAGGCCGTCGTCGACCTGCGCGCCGGGAAAGTCACGAGCACCGCACTCACGACGGAAGCACTGAGCCGCGCCAAAGCCCATGCCGAGCTCAATGCCTTCGTCACGCTGGACGAGGCGGGCGCCCTGAAGGCCGCGGCTGCGTTCGACGCATCGGGCGACAAGACAAAACCGCTCGGCGGCGTGCCCATCGTGATCAAGGACAATATCGAGGTCGCGGGACTGCCCTGCAGCGCCGGCACACGGGCACTGAAGGACTACGTTCCGAAGGCCGATGCGCCCGTAGTCGCGAAGCTGCGGGCTGCAGGCGCCGTCATCATCGGCAAGACCAGCATGCACGAGCTCGCCTTCGGCATCTCCGGCTACAACACCGCGTTCAAGACCGGCGCGGAGTTCGGCGTGCGCAACGCTTATGACCGCACGCTGATCGCCGGCGGCTCCTCGTCCGGCACGGGCGCCGCGCTCGGCGCGCGGATCGTCGCGGGCGGGCTCGGCACCGACACCGGCGGATCGGTCCGGGTCCCCGCCGCGCTGAACGGATGCGCCGCGTTGCGCCCGACGGTCGGGCGCTATCCGCAAGCTGGCATCGCGCCGATCTCGCACACCCGCGACACCGCGGGGCCTATGGCCGCGACGATGGCAGATGTCGCGCTGCTCGATCGCGTGATCGCCGGCGGCGACGAGGTTACGCCGGCTGATCTGAAGCAGGTGCGGATCGGCATCGCAAGATCGATGCTGACCAATCTCGACGCCGATACGGAAGCCGCGTTCCACGCGGCGATCGCAAAAGTGAAGGCGCAGGGCGTCACGGTCGTCGAGATCGAGATGCCTGAGCTCGCCGAGCTCAACGGCCAGGTCAGCTTTCCCGTCGCGTTGTATGAGGCCTATGACGACATGGTCGCCTATCTCAAGCACACCGGGACCGGCCTCAGCGTCGAGGCGCTGGCAGAGAATATCTCCAGCGCCGACGTGAAAGGCATCTATGATGGCATGGTGATCCCGCGAAAACTGCCCGGACCCGACAACGCGCTGTTCGACGCGAGGCCGATCTATGACGCCGCGATCAAGACCGCACGCCCCGCGCTCCAGGCGCTCTACGGCAATACGTTTGCCAGCAACAAGCTCGACGCCGTCGCCTTCCCGACCACGCCGCGCGTTGCAATTGCCTCCAACCCGGACGCCAGCAGTCTCGAGAATTTCGGCCTGATCATCCAGAACACCGATCCCGGCAGCAATGCCGGCATTCCCGGCGTCCAGATCCCGATCGCGCTTGGCGCGACAAGCAAATTGCCGATCGGACTTGAGCTGGATGGCCCGGCGGGCAGCGATCGCCGCCTGCTTGGGATCGGCATGGCGCTCGACAGCGTGTTTGGGCGGCTGCCCGCGCCACACTAACGCTATTGTAGGGTGGGCAAAGCGAAGCGTGCCCACCATTGGTGCCGATTAGAAAAGATGGTGGGCACAGCGCTTCGCGCCTTTGCCCACCCTACAGTTCTGCCGCCGCCGCACTTGAGGCAAGCACATATCCACCTCCTCACCCTGAGGAGCTTGCGAAGCAAGCGTCTCGAAGGGCGAGGCCACCAGCGGGGCCCTCATCCTTCGAGACGCGCGTTCCGCGCTCCTCAGGATGAGGAACGATGACGTCTCACGCATACGGATTGATCAGCTTCTGCTGCTCGGCGCTGTGCTGGACGAGCATGTCGATGAAGGTCCTGACCTTCGCCGACAGATGATGCCGATGCGGATAGACCGCGTTCATCGACATCTCGACCGGCCGGTACTCCGGCAGGAGGCGCACCAGCCGGCCCGCATCGAGGTCATCACCCACCAGAAAGCCGGCCGCAAGACTGATGCCGGCGCCCTGCAACGCGGCCTCGCGCAGCGCTTCGCCGCTATTGGTGATCAGATTGCCTGAGACGCGCACCGAGGCCGGCGTGCCCTTGCGATCGAAGAAGCGCCACTCGTCGAAGGGATAGTTGATGTGGCGTACGCAATTGTGCCCGGCGAGTTCTTCGAGCGTCTGCACGCGCCCATGCGCCTCGATATAGCCGTGCGAGCAGCACAGCACGTGCCGCCAGGTCGCCAGGCTCCGCACGATCAGGCTGGAGTCCGGCGGCGCGACCATGCGCAGCGCGAGATCAAAGCCCTCCTCGATCAGGTCGACATTGGTCTCGCCCATGCGCAGATCGACCTTGACCTCCGGATAGGTCGCGAGGAATTCGGCCATCACGGGCGCGACGAACGGCACCATGTGGGTGGCGGTGTGAATGCGCAGCGTGCCGCGCGGCGTCGATTGCAGCGCGCCGGCGATGTCATCGGCTTGTTCGAGATCGGCGAGGATCTGGGTCGAGCGGTCGTAATAGGCCTTGCCGATTTCGGTGAGGCTCACTTTTCGCGTGGTGCGGTTCAGCAGACGAACCCCGAGCCGGTCCTCCAGCGCCTGGACGTGGTTGCTCACCATGGTCGTGGACATGTTGAGCCGGCGGGCGGCGGCGGAAAATCCGCCATTTTCGACCACCCGGACGAAGGCGGTGAGACTGGTGAAGCGGTCCATCGGTCTGGCTCCGGATTATCCGCTATGGGTGGATAATGCTTCCATTTCTTCCGGGATTATCACAAGCGGGAAGACAGCGCATCTTGCCGGCATCAACGGCGCACCGTTCGGATCGGGGCGGTTGGGAATTCCGAGGATGCCATGTCGAGCGCTTCTTATGTCACTGAAACCAATCAGAAACTCAGCTTTCGCCCGTCCCGGCAGGCGGTCAAGCGGGCGGCCATCGGCTTGGCACTGGCCCTCGGAATCGCCGCGGCCGGCGACTTCGGCTACAACTACCTGAGCACCGGCCGCTACCTCGAATCCACCGACGACGCCTATGTGAAGGCGGATTCCACCATCATCGCACCCAAGGTTTCCGGCTACATCGCGAAGGTGCTGGTTGGCGACAACGAGAAGGTCCGGGCCGGCCAGCTCCTCGCCAAGATCGACGACCGCGACTTCAAAGCCGCGCTCGACCAGGCCCGCGCCGACGTCGCCGCCGGCGAAGCCTCGGTGCGCAACATCGACGCCCAGCTCGAGCTGCAGCAGCCGATCATCGAGCAGAGCACGGCCGACGTGGCCGCGGCCGACGCCAATCTGAAATTCGCCCAGGAAGAACGCGCCCGCTACGACGACCTGATGAAGTCGGGCTCCGGCACGATCCAGCGTGCGCAGCAGACCGATGCGGCACTGCGCGCCAGCAACGCGCAATTGCAGCACGCCAAGTCGGGCCTGGTGGCCGCACAGCGCAAGGTCGATGTGCTCACCACCCAGCGCGCCCAGGCCACGGCGCAGCTCGACCGCGCCCGCGCGGTCGCACTGCAGGCAGAGCTGAACCTGTCCTACACCGAGATCACCGCACCGGTGGACGGCACGGTCGGCGCACGCTCATTACGCGTCGGCCAGTATGTGCAGGCCGGCACGCAATTGATGGCGGTGGTGCCGCTCGATGCGGTCTATGTCGTCGCGAACTTCAAGGAGACGCAGCTCACGCATGTGCGTGCGGGCCAGCCGGTCGAGCTGCAGGTCGACAGTTTTCGCAATCGCACGCTTCGCGGTCACGTCGACAGCCTTTCGCCGGCCAGCGGACTTGAATTCGCGCTGCTGCCGCCCGATAACGCCACCGGAAATTTCACCAAGATCGTGCAACGCGTGCCGGTGAAGATCGTGCTCGATGACCACAGCCTGACCGGCCTGCTCAGGCCCGGCATGTCGGCGGTGCCGACCATCGACACCAAGGCGACGGTGCTGGCCGAGCGCGAGACGGCCAAGCGACTCGCCGACAACACACCCCGCCCGAACGGCGGCTGAGGCGGGGAAGACCGGCAGATTATCAAGTCCTGCCGGACGATCCTTCCCACACTTCCTCGATTATCGAAACCAACCGCCTAATGCATCCTGTCTCCGTGACCGAGACGAGGCTTCCATGAGCACGCTCCAACCGACCGTCGACGCCGCCTCCACTGCCAGCATTCCCGCCCCTGCTGCGCCCGCCACGCCGGCCGTTTCCGCAAAAACCTGGATCGCGGTGATCGGCGCGACTCTCGGCGCCTTCATGGCAGTGCTGAATATCCAGATCGTCAACGCTTCGCTCGCCGACATCCAGGGCGCGATCGGCGCCGGCATCGACGACGGTGGCTGGATCTCGACCTCCTACCTGATCGCCGAGATCGTCGTGATCCCGCTCTCCGGCTGGCTCGCGCAGGTGTTCTCGATCCGCATCTATTTGCTCACCAATGCGGTCCTGTTCCTGGTTCTGTCCGCGGCCTGCGCGCTGGCGCAGGACCTGCCGCAAATGATCGTGCTGCGCGCGGTGCAAGGTTTCACCGGCGGCGTGCTGATCCCGATGGCCTTCACGCTCATCATCACGCTGCTGCCGCGCACCAAGCAGCCCGTCGGCCTTGCGCTGTTCGCGCTGTCGGCGACGTTCGCACCGGCGATCGGCCCGACCATCGGCGGCTATCTCACCGAGAATTTCGGCTGGCAGTACATCTTCTACGTCAACCTCGTGCCCGGCGCGATCATGGTCGGCATGCTCTGGTACGCGCTCGACGCCAAGCCCATGAAGCTTGCGCTGCTGCGCGAGGGCGATTGGGCCGGCATCATCACCATGGCGATCGGCCTGTCGGCGCTTCAGACCGTGCTGGAAGAGGGCAACAAGGACGACTGGTTCGGCTCGCCTTTCATCGTCAAGCTGTCGGTCATCGCGGCCACCGCGCTGACCGCCTTCCTGATCATCGAGCTCACGGCGAAGAAGCCGCTGCTCAACTTGCGCCTGCTGGTGCGTCGCAATTTCGGCTTCGGCATGCTCGCGAACTTCCTGCTCGGTGTCGCGCTCTACGGTTCGGTGTTCATCCTGCCGCAATATCTGGCGCGCATTCAGGGCTACAATGCCGAGCAGATCGGCATGGTGCTGGCCTGGACCGGACTGCCGCAACTCGTGCTGATCCCGCTGGTGCCGCGCCTGATGCAGAAGTTCGACGCGCGGATCATCATCGGCGTCGGCTTCGTCCTGTTCGCGGCCTCGAACTTCCTGAACATTTATATGACCAACGATTACGCTGCCGACCAGCTGTTGTGGCCCAATGTCGTCCGTGCGATCGGCCAAGCGCTCGTGATGGCGCCGTTGTCGGCTGTGGCGACCGCCGGCATCGAAGCGGAGAATGCTGGCTCGGCCTCGGGCCTGTTCAACATGATGCGTAATCTCGGCGGCGCCGTCGGCATCGCCCTGCTCCAGACCGTGCTGACCAAGCGCGAGCAATATCACTCCAACGTGCTGATGCAGTCGGTCTCGGTGTTCGAGCAGGCGACGCGGACGCGGCTGGAGCAGCTTACCCAATATTTCATCAATCACGGCGTGCTCGACCGCGCCGACGCCGCGCATCGCGCCTATGTCGCGATCGGCCACACCGTGCAGAAGCAGGCTTACATCTTCGCCTTCAGCGACACCTTCTACCTGCTCGGCATGGCACTGATCGTGGCCCTGATCGCCGTATTCTTCCTGAAGAAACCCGGCCAGACCTCGACCGGTGGAGCTCACTGAGATCAACCCAAGAGACTAACTCAAGCAAAGGAGAACGACCATGAAGCCCCGCATGAACTTCTACCAGGCCGCCCCCGACACGATGAAGGCGCTGATGGCGCTGGAGGAGCAGATCCAATCCACGGGACTCGAGAAATCGCTGATCGAGCTCGTCAAGATCCGGGCGTCGCAGATCAACGGCTGCGCCTTCTGCATCAACATGCACACCGAGGACGCCCGCAAGCGCGGCGAGACCGAACAGCGCATCTATCTGCTCAACGCCTGGCGCGAATCCCCGCTCTATACCGATCGCGAGCGGGCCGCGCTCGCCTGGACGGAATCAGTGACGCTGATCTCCGAGACCCACGCGCCGGACGACGTCTACGAGCAGGTCCGCGCGCAATTCTCCGATGCGGAGACGGTGAACCTGACGATGCTGATCGGGGCGATCAATGCCTGGAACCGAATCGCGATCGCGTTCCGCGCGGTGCATCCGGTGAAGGTGAAGGCGTCCGTGGCGTGAGGGGTGGTGTTTCCCCACGCACAACTGTCATGCCCCGCGAAGGCGGGGCATCCAGTATTCCAGAGGCCGTACTGATTCAACCGCGAGGCCGCAGCGTACTGGATCGCCCGGTCAAGCCGGGCGATGACAGCTGAGCGTGCGGCTCAGACCGCCGTCGCCTTGGCGAACTCGATATAAATCTCCCGCAGCCGCGTGGCCATCGGGCCGGGCTTGCCATCGGCGACCTTCTTGCCGTCGATCGCAACCACCGGCTGGACGAACAGCGACGCCGAGGTGGCGAAGGCTTCCTTGGCGGCGAGCGCCTCGGCGACCGTGAAGGAACGTTCCTCGACGCGAAGCTGACGCTCTTCGGCGAGCGCCACAACGGCCTTGCGGGTGCAGCCCGGCAGGATCGCGTTGGAGTTCTTGCGGGTCACGATGACGTCGTCCTTGGTCAGGATGAACGCCGAGGACGAACCGCCCTCGGTGACGTAGCCGTCTTCCAGCATCCAGGCCTCGCCGGCACCGGCTTCGGCCGCAGCCTGCTTCGCCAGAACCTGCGCGAGCAGTGCCACGCTCTTGATGTCGCGCCGCTCCCACCGGATGTCGGGCACGGTGATCACGTTGATGCCGGTCTTGGCCGAGGCGGCGTTGATGATGTCCTTCTCGGAGGTGAACATCACCAGGCTCGACTTGACGTCGCCCTTGGGGAAGGCGAAGTCGCGGCCCTTGTCGGCGCCGCGCGTGACCTGCAGATAGACGAGGCCGTTCTCGACCTTGTTGCGCGCGATCAGCTCCTTCTGGAGCTCGGTGATGCGCTCGACCGTCTCCGGCAACTTCAGCTTGATCTCGCCCACCGAGCGCTCCAGGCGCGTCAGGTGCGAAGCGTTGTCGACCAGCTTGCCGTCGAGCACCGCCGAGACCTCGTAGATGCCGTCGGCGAACAGGAAGCCGCGATCGAGGACCGAGATTTTGGCGTCCGAGAGCGGGACGAATGAGCCGTTGACGTAGGCGATCGAGTCCAAGGCAGGTCTCCTGGGGAGGGAAAGGGGGATTTGCCTGCCCGTATACGGGATTTGTTGGGGCCACGAAACCCTCAACCCGTCATTACGGGGCGGCGCGAAGCGACGAGCCCGGAATCCATAACCCCGGCCGGTGGTTATGGATTCCGGGCCCGCGCCAAGAGGCGCGTCCCGGAACGACAGCAGAGGTTAATGCGACAAAATCTTCGACAGGAACTTCTGCGCGCGGTCGCTGCGCGGCTTGCCGAAGAAGTCCTCCTTCGCCGCGTCCTCGACGATCTCGCCGCGGTCCATGAAGATGACGCGGTTGGCGACCTTGCGGGCAAAGCCCATCTCGTGGGTGACGACCATCATGGTCATGCCTTCGCGGGCGAGATCGACCATGACGTCGAGCACCTCGCTCACCATCTCGGGGTCGAGCGCCGAGGTCGGCTCATCGAACAGCATGACGATCGGGTCCATGGCGAGCGCACGGGCGATCGCGACGCGCTGCTGCTGGCCGCCGGAGAGCTGCGCCGGAAATTTCTGCGCCTGCTCCTTCAAGCCGACGCGGTCCAGGAGCTGCATACCCTTTGCCACAGCCGTGTCGGACGACCGTCCTAGCACCTTCTGCTGCGCGAGGCAGAGGTTGTCGATGATCTTCAGATGCGGGAACAGCTCGAAATGCTGGAACACCATGCCGACGCGCGAACGCAGTTTCGGCAGATTGGTCTTGGGGTCATTGACCTTGGTGCCGTCGACGCTGATGTCGCCCTCCTGGAACGGCTCCAGCGCATTGACGCATTTGATCAGCGTCGACTTGCCCGAGCCCGAGGGGCCGCAGACCACGACGACCTCGCCCTTGGTCACGCTGGTGGTGCAGTCGGTCAGCACCTGGAAGGTCGGGGTGTACCATTTGTTGACGTGGCTGATTTCGATCATGACCGATGCGCTCTATCGAATGATGGCGATGCGCGACTGGAGGCGGCGAACGCCGAAAGACGCGATGCAGGAAATGGTGAAGTAGACGACGGCGGCAAACAGATACATCTCGACCAGACGGCCATCGCGCTGCGCGACCTTGCTGGCCGCGCCGAGGAAGTCCGGGATCGACAGCACATAGACCAGCGAGGTGTCCTGGAACAGCACGATGGTCTGCGTCAGCAACACCGGCAGCATGTTGCGGAACGCCTGCGGCAGCACGACGTAGCGCATGGTCTGCGCGTAAGTCAGGCCGAGCGCGTTGGCGGCGGCCGGCTGGCCGCGCGAGATCGACTGGATCCCGGCGCGCATGATCTCGGAGAAGTACGCCGCCTCGAACATGATGAAGGTGATGAGCGAGGATGCGAACGCGCCGACGCTGATCGGACGCGAGGCGCCGGTCACCCACTGCCCGATATAGGGCACCAGGAAATAGAACCAGAAGATCACCAGCACCAGCGGCAGCGAGCGCATGAAGTCGACATAGACACCCGCGATGCGCCCGAGTGTCTTGTAGCCGGACAGCCGCATCAGGGCGATCGCCGTGCCGAAGATCAGGCCGCCGAAGGCGGCGAGCGCCGTCAGCGTCACCGTGAAGGTCATGCCCTCGTAGAACAGATAGGGCAGCGAGCGGCGGATGACCTCGAAATCGAGATTGCTGAACATGGTGCTATTTCCCCGTGATGTAGCCGGGGATCGCGACCCAGCGCTCGAGGAAGCGCATCGCCGTCACGACAATGGCGTTGACAAGGAGATAGAGCAGGGTCGCTGCCGTGAAAGCCTCGAACACCTGGAACGAGAATTCCTGCATCGAGCGCGCCTGACCAGTCAATTCGATCAGGCCGATCGTGATGGCGACAGCCGTGTTCTTGATGGTGTTGAGGAACTCGGAGGTCAGCGGCGGCAGGATGATGCGGAACGCCATCGGCAGCAGCACGTAGCGATAGCCTTGCATGGTGGTCAGCCCGAGCGCGGTCGCCGCCATTTTTTGGCCGCGCGGCAGCGAGCCGATACCGGCCTGCAATTGTATCGCGACGCGGGCCGACATGAAGAAGCCGATGCCGATCGCGGCCGTCCAGAACGGCGCGTTCGGCAGCTGCTTCAGCCAGAGGCCGGCGGCCTTCGGCAGCAATTCCGGCAGCACGAAGAACCACAGGAACAGCTGCACCAGCAGCGGCATGTTGCGGAAGAACTCGACCCAGCAGAAGCCGAACCAGTAGGCGCCCTTGGACGGCAGCGTGCGCATGACGCCGACGAGCGAGCCGAAGATCAGCGCGATGATCCAGGCGAGCGCCGCCGTCTTGAGGGTCAACACCAGTCCCGACAGCAGCATATCGAGATAGGTGCCGGTCCCCATCGGGTTCGGCTCGAAGAAGATTCCCCAGTTCCAGTGGTAGTTCACGTGTCCCCCGCGCGAACGCGCCAGCTATGGATGTCCCGGCGCCTATGCAAATGTCCGGCCACTCTGGTGTCAAGAGTGGCCGGACATGATCCCGATCCGGAGACCGAGGTTATATCTTACTTATAGTCGTCCGGGTTCGGCGAGTCCGAAGGTTTCGCGAACTCGTTCTTCAGCTCGGCCGAGATCGGGGTGTTGAGGTTGAGGCCCTTCGGCGGGATCTTGGCCGTGAACCACTTATCGTAGATTTTCAGGCCCTCGCCGGAGGTGTAGAGCGCAGCGGTTGCTGCATCGACCACCTTCTTGAACGGCGCGTCGTCCTTGCGCAGCATGATGCCGTAGGGCTCAGGCTTGGAGAACGCGTCCTTGGAGATGACATAGTCGTCCGGCGTCTTCGAGCCGGCAACGAGGCTCGCGAGCAGAACGTCGTCCATCACGAAGGCGACCGCGCGGTCGGTCTCGACCATCAGGAAGGCCTCGGCATGGTCTTTGGCCGGGATGATATTGGCACCCAGGCTCTTCGCGACATTGGCCTCGGTGAGCTGCTTGATGTTGGTGGTGCCGGCGGTGGAGACCACCGTCTTGCCCTTGAGATCGTCGATCGACTTCAGGCCGCTCGACTTCTTGAAGACGTAGCGGCTGGCAGTCAGATAGTGCGTGTTGGTGAAGGCCACCTGCTTCTGGCGGTCGGCATTGTTGGTGGTCGAGCCGCATTCGAGGTCGATCGTGCCGTTGGCCATCAGCGGAATACGGGTCGCCGAGGTCACCGGATTGAGCTTGACCTCGAGCTTGTCGAGCTTGAGCTCCTTCTTCACGGCGTCGACGATCTTGTAGCAGATGTCCATCGCGAACCCGACGGGCTTCTGGTTGTCGTCGAGATAGGAGAACGGGATCGAGGAATCGCGGAAGCCGAGCGTGATGGCGCCGGTGTCCTTGATGTTCTTCAGCGTGCCGGTCAGCTCCTGGGCCCCGGCCTGGCTGACGGCGAAGGTCGCGGCGAGCGCGAGGCCGATGCTACGGAAATGTCTCACTTTTTTATTCCCCTTTCAGGATGATGCGGCCCGGATGCAAGCACAGATTGGGCCGGATTAGAATGTGACTTTCGGCTGGATTGCGGCTCAGGTTAATGGCTCAGCCGAGTGGCTTGGGCAATTCCCCGAGATCCCAGAACAGCCCGGCCATCACCGTCAAGGCCTCTTCGGTCAATGGCAGCAGGATGTGCTCATTGGGCGCATGCTGGGAGCAGCCGGGATAGGAGTGCGGGACCCAGATCGTCGGCAGGCCCAGGATCTCGGAAAACACGTCGTTGGGCAGCGAGCCGCCGAAATTCGGCAAAACGGCCGGCGCCTTGCCGGTGGTCTCCTTCACCGAATCCGCCGCCCACGTGATCCAGGGGCTGTCGAAATCGGTGCGCGACGCCGCAAAGCTCTGGGCGGCCCGCACCTCGACCATCGGAAAGCCCTTTTGCACCAGATGCGCGCGGACCGCATCGATCAGGCCGTCGACCTTGGTGCCGACCACGAAACGCAGTTGCAGCACGGCATTGGCGTGGCCGGGGATGGCATTCGCGGGCTTCTCGATATTTCCGGACGACATCGCCAGCACTTCGAGCGTGTTCCAGGCATAGAGCCGCTCGGCGGCCGACAGCCCTTCCTCGCCCCAGTTCTCCGCGAGCGCCGGCTCGTCCTCGGTCGGCACCACCTGCACGTCGGCGAGATAGCTGCGGATCTGGTTGGTGAGCCGCGGCGGCTTCAGCGCGTCGAGTTGAAGCCGGCCATGGCCGTCGACCAGCGTCGAGATCGCGTTGACGAGAATGGTCGCGGGGTTGGCGAGCACGCCGCCCCAATTGCCGGAATGATGGCCGCCATCGCGCAGATTGACGTCGAGATGAATGCGGATGCCGCCGCGGCAGCCCAGGAACAAGGTCGGCCGGTCGGCCGACAGGCGCGGTCCGTCGGAGGCCATGAACAAATCGGCCTTGAGCGCATCGCGATTGAGGTCGCAGACCTTGCCGAGGTCGGGCGAGCCGATTTCCTCGCCCATTTCGACGATGAATTTTGCGTTGAAGCCGAGCTTGCCGCCGCGGGCCTCGCGCACTGCGCGGAGTGCTGCCATGTTGATGCTGTGCTGGCCCTTGTTGTCGGCGGTGCCACGGCCATAGAGCCGCGTGCCCGCAACCGTCGTGCGCCAGGGATCGCGGCCGTCGCGCCACTCCCCCTCCATGCCGTCGACGACGTCACCATGGCCGTAGATCAGCACGGTTGGCGCTGACGCGCTCTCGTGATGCTCGGCGAACAGGAACGGCGCCTTGCCGCTCGGGGATTCGACGATGCGGCTGGTAAAGTCGAGCGCAGCAAAGGAGGGCATCATCTCCTGTTCCAGATAGGAACGCAGTTCGGCGCCGCGCGACGGATTCTGGCTCTCGGTCTTGAAGGCGACGCGGCGGTCGAGTTCAGCGAGGAACGCGCCGGATTTGAAATCCTCACGGGCGCGGGAGATGGCGTCGGCTCTGGTCATGATTTGCTTTTCGGACTTCGAGGCGAAGGACCCTACCCGAGACAGGGTGGCCTTCGAAAGTGGCGGGGACTTGGACAGTTCTTGTAGTTCTCTTGCGATTTCGTTCTTGCTCTCTTGAGATTGGCTTGCCAAGAGCGGGAGCGCCGCTGATTTTGGCCTTGCCAAGCGCAAGCCTTTCTATTCTTGGCCCTTGCCAAGGGCCAAGAATATGCAAGAACTTCGCCAAGTTGAGGCGCACGTTTATCATTCGAAGAGCGCTCGGTATAGGGCGCCGGGGGATCGTCATGGCCAAGCAGATCAGGCTCAACGCCTTTGCGATGAATTGCGTCGCGCATCAATCACCCGGGCTGTGGACCCACCCGCGCGATCGCACCGCCGAATATAACCGCCTGCCCTACTGGATCGATCTCGCCAGGACACTGGAACGCGGCCGTTTCGACGGTTTGTTCCTGGCCGACGTGCTCGGGGTCTATGACGTCTATGGCAACAGCCCTGACGCGGCCTTGCGCAATGCAGCGCAGACGCCGTCGAACGAGCCGCTGCTGCTGCTCTCGGCGATGGCGGCGGTGACGAAAAATCTCGGCTTCGGCGTCACCAGCAACCTGTCCTTCGAGCCGCCCTACCCGTTCGCGCGGCGGATGTCGACGCTCGACCATCTCACCGAGGGACGGATCGGCTGGAATGTCGTCACCGGCTATCTCGACAGCGCCGCGCGCGGCGCCGGCAAGGACAAGCAGACCGGACACGACGATCGCTACGACATCGCCGACGAATATATGGAGGTGGTCTACAAGCTCTGGGAAGGGAGCTGGGAGGACGACGCGGTGCTGCGCGACCGCAAGCGCGGCATCTTCACCGATCCGAGCAAGGTTCATCGCATCAATCATGAGAGCGCGAATTACCGCATCAACAACACCATCCATCTCAGCGAGCCATCGCCGCAGCGGACGCCCGTGCTGTACCAGGCCGGCACCTCGCCGCGCGGCCGGCAATTCGCGGCGAAGCATGCCGAATGCGTGTTCATGTCAGGACCGTCGGCCAAGATCATTGCGCCGCGCGTCTCCGCGATCCGCCAGGAAGCCGCCGCGCTCGGCCGCAATCCGGCGGAGATCCTGATGTTCAACATGATGACGATCATCCTCGGCAACACGGAAGCCGAAGCGGCGGCCAAGTATGCCGACTACCGGTCGCATATCAGTCCGGAAGGCGCGCTGGCCCTGATGTCGGGATGGACCGGCATCGACTTCTCCGGCTACGAGCTCGACCAGCAGGTGCGTCACGTCCAGAACGACGCCGGCCGCAGCGCACTCGATAACGTCACCCGCGGCGACCCCGACCGCGTCTGGACCGTCCGCGACGTCATCGAGCATGTCGGCATCGGTGGCGCCGGCCCGGTCGTGGTCGGCACGCCCGAGAGCGTCGCCGACAAGATCGAGGATTGGTTCGAGAAGACTGACGTCGACGGCCTCAACGTCGCCTTTGCGATCTCGCCCGGCGATTTCGAGGATATCGCCGACATGCTGGTGCCGGAGCTGACCAAGCGCGGCCGCTACAAGCCGGAATATGCAAAGGGCACGCTGCGGGAGAAGCTGTTCGGCGACGGCCGTGCGCGGCTCGACGCACCGCATCCGGCGGCGGGGTATCGGGTGGGGAAGAAGGGGTAGAAGCCGCTAGGTACGCTGTCATGCCCCGGCTTGCCGCCTTCGCCAAAAGGCTTCGGCGGCCGAGTACCCTTGTGGTCCCGGCGTAGCCTTGGCGGAGCCGGGACCGGGGCATCCAGTACGCCGCGGCCTATCGAGGAATCACAGCCGTCTCTGGAATACTGGATCGCCCGATCAAGTCGGGCGATGACAGCTGAGAACGTGGCGAGCACCGACGCGATGGCGCGCTGCCCTACACCTTCCCGTCCACCATTACCTCGATCAGCTTCGTCCCCGGCCGACCGAACGCCGACGCCAGCGTCGCCTTCAACTCGCGGGGATCACTCACCTTGATCGCCTCGCAGCCGAGCGCCTTCGCAATCCCTGCGAAATCCACCGGCGGATCGACGAAATCCATGCCGACGTAATTGTCGTCACCATGGAAGGCGAGCAGGCGCTGCTTGATGATGCGGTAGCCGCCATTGTTGGCGATGACGACGTTGAGCGGCAGCTTGTGATGCGCCGCCGTCCACAGCGACTGGATCGAATACATCGCGCTGCCGTCGCCGGAGAAGCAAACCACCGGGCGATCCGGATTGGCGATGCTGGCGCCGACGGAGGCCGGCAGGCCCCAGCCGATGCCGCCGGAGGCAAGCCCATGATAGCCGAAGCGGTCGCGGTGCGGACGCAGCGCCGTGATCTGGCGGCTCGAGGTGAGCCCTTCGTCGACGAGGATCGCATGATCGGGCATGGCCTCGACCATTTGCAGCACCAGGAAGTCGGGATCGATGGGGCTGCGGCCGGCGCTCTTGCCGATCTGCTCGACCAGCGCGGCACGCCGCGCGGTCCAGTTCTTCGGCGCGAGTTCGACGAGGCGCTGCTTTGCACGGCTTGCCAGCGCGGCGCCGCCCATCTCCTTCAGCATCGGGATCAGCGCCCGCAGCGTTTCCTTCAGATCCGCCTTCAGCGCGATTTCAGCCCCGTAGTTCTTGGCGATCTCCCAATCGACGAGGCCGATCTGCACGATGCCCAGGCCATCCGGCAGCGCATCGACTTCGCTGTAGACGGACATGCGCAAGGGATCGCCGCCAAGCGCGATCAGAAGATCGTAAGGTGCGAGTGTGTCGCGCGCGACCTTCTGCACGCGGGCCAGCGTACCGAGGAAGCTCGGGCTTTCCGAGAGGAAATGCGAGCCGTAGGGCGTCGAGGATTGATAGGCGGCCGCACCAAGCAGCTCGGCGAGTTCGGCGGCCTCCTTCAGTGCATCGCTCTTGACCACCTCGTCCATGGTGACGATGACGGGACGTTCAGCCTTGAGCAGCCGCGCGGCAAACGCCTTCAGCGCCTCGTCCGACGGCTTTACGCGAGCATCGATCCGGGTGGAGCGACCGAGATCGATGCCGGCCTCGCTGTTGAGGATGTCGCCCGGCAGCGAGATGAACACCGGCCCGGTCGGCGGCGTCATCGCGACCTTGGCGGCGCGGCGGACGATGCGCGGCAGATCTTCCAGCCGCGTCACCTCGACCGCCCATTTCACCAGCGGCTCGGCCATACGCACCAGCGGGCCATAAAGCACCGGCTCCATCAGGCCGTGGCCCTGCTCCTGCTGGCCGGCGGTCAGGATCATCGGCGTGCCCGTGAACTGGGCGTTGTAGAGCGAGCCCATCGCGTTGCCGAGCCCCGGCGCGACATGGACGTTGCAGGCGACGAGCTTGCCGGAGGCGCGGCTGTAGCCATCCGCGATCGCCACCACCAGGCTCTCCTGCATTGCCATCACATAGGTGAGATCAGGATGGTCCTTCAGCGCGTGCATGATCGGCAGCTCAGTGGTGCCGGGATTGCCGAACAGATGGGTGATGCCCTCGTCCTTGAGCAGCGCGAGAAAAGCGGAGCGGCCGGTAATCTTGTTCTTCATGTTTCCTCCAGGCCCCGCGGGCGCTGCCGCAAGGTGAGGCATGATGGCCGAACTTGGCCGAGGCACGCAAGGAAGCGCCGTCATGGCAGACTTGCGTCGGCGCGGGCAAGCTGGGAACATGCTCGGGCGTAAACCTGCACGGGGAGACGCGATGGCCTATGACGAGAACACCGCGGCGCGGGTGCGCAAATTGCTGGCGGGTCAGCGAGACGTCGCGGAAAAGAAGATGATGGGCGGCCTCTGCTTCATGGTGAACAACACCATGTGCTGCACCGTAAGCGGGCGCGGCGGCATGCTGATCCGTGTCGGCCCGGACGCGCATGCACGCATGCTGCAGGAGCCGCACGCCAGCCCGATGGAAATGCGCGGGCGCATCATGACCGGCTTTGTGCGCGTCGCGCCGGACGGCTATCAGAGCGATGCCGATCTGAAAAAATGGGTCAAGCGCGGGCTCGACTTCGTGGCGGCGAATGCGGCGGGACGCAAAGCGGCGCCGCGGAAGGCTGTTGCGGCGAAGACCAAGGTCGCCGCCAAGGCTAAAGCACCTCCTCGCGGCCGAGCTCGAAAGGGTCTTCGCCGCTAGCGCGCTTCTTCTTTTTCGAGCGCTGCCAGACCACGCCCGGAAAGCCCTTCAGCGGCACCAGCGGCTCGCCGGTATAGGCCCATTCCTGAAGCTCTTCGATCGCGATGTGATAGAGCGGCTGGCGGCCGGTGCGCTCGTTGAATAGTGCGCGGGGGATGTTGACCATGTGCGGTCCGCGCGGCCGCTCGTACGCGATCGGCGTGCCGCAATGGGCGCAGAAGCTGCGCGCGGTCCTGGTGGCCTTGTCCTCGTAGCGGGCGAGCGCGGTTTTCCCCGAGGTGATGCGAAAGCGCTTCTTCCAGCTTCCGACATAGGTCGCATAGGCCGCGCCGTGGGCACGGCGGCTACTGGCCGAATGATCATGCCAGGCCCAACGCGCGGGGACGTCGATCTCGAAGGTGACCTTGCCGCAGAGGCATTGGCCGGTGGCGGTTCCTGCGGCGACTGCGGCTTTGGCCATGGTAGGTCCTTCCGTCGTCATTGCGAGCGCAGCGAAGCAATCCAGACTGCCTCTGCGGAAAGACTCTGGATGGCTTCGCTACGCTCGCAATGACGGAGTTTGTGGGCTCGTCGGAGCTACGAATATAGACCTGTAGCCCGGATGGAGCGAAGCGCAATCCGGGGAAGTCTATCGGCGAGGTGAGAAACCCGGATTTCGCTGCGCTCCATCCGGGCTACGAAGGTCTCTACGCCGTCGCGAGCTCGTCATACACCGGGTAATCCGTATACCCCTTCTCCTCGCCGCCGTAGAACGTCGCGCGGTTATACGGCGTGATCGGATAGTCGTGCCGAAGGCGGCGCGGCAGATCTGGGTTGGAGATGAAGATGCGGCCGAAGGCGATGATGTCGGCATGGCCGTCGGCGATCGCCGCATTCGCGGTCTCGCCGGTGAAGCCGCCGGCGGTCATCAGCACGCCGCTGTAGAGCGGACGAAACAGCACCATCGCCGACGGCACGTTCTCCCAGTGGACGTCGGCACGGCCAGCGCCGCTGGAGCGCGGCTCGATGAAGTGAAGATAGGCAAGGCCGAGCTTGTCGAGCGTCTTCACGACGTGGGTGTAGAGGGGCATCGGATCGGGCTCGCCGGAATCGTTGGCGATGCCGTGGGGCGACAGCCGCACGCCGACGCGGTTCGCGCCCCAGACGTCGATGGCCGCCTGCGTGACTTCCAGGAGCAGCCGCGCGCGGTTCTCGATCGAACCGCCATATTGATCGGTGCGCTGGTTGCTGCGTGATTGCAGGAATTGCTCGAGCAGATAGCCGTTGGCGCCGTGGATCTCGACGCCGTCGAAGCCGGCGGCAAGCGCGTTCTTCGCGCCCTGCCGGAACGCCTCAACGACGCCCTTGACCTCGTCGGTCTCCAGCGCGCGCGGGGTCTCGTAATCAGAAATCTTGCCGTCGGCGGTCATCGCCTTCATGCCTTCGGCCTTGATCGCAATCGCCGAAGCCGAGACCGGCGGCTCACCGCCGTGGAAGGACGAATGCGAAACGCGGCCGACATGCCAGAGCTGAAGGAAGATGATGCCGCCCTTGGCGTGCACGGCATCCGTCACCTTGCGCCAGCCGGCGATCTGCGCCTCCGAATAGATGCCGGGCGTCGCGGGGTTGCCGCGGCCATGCGAGAGCACGGGGGACGCTTCAGCGATGATCAAGCCGCCTTGCGTGGCGCGCTGACCGTAATATTCGGCGTTGAGCGGCCGCGGCGAAAAACTCGCGCGCTCGGCGCGCATGCGCGTCAGCGGCGCCAACGCGACGCGATGCGCCAGCTTGTACGGACCGACCTGCAACGGTTTGAACAACGCCTCGAATTTCATGTGATCCCCGGAATGATCGATGAGAGGACGGGGATCATATGAGAAAGAGTGGCAGCCCGGAAGTCGCTTGGGTGGATGGCTGGCCAGCCGAAAGAAGCGGCAGAAGCAAAAAGCCCCGGGCCGGGCCCGGGGCTTGCTGTCCGTCCAGAACGGCGGATCAGTATTTCGCGACGACCGGGCCCGAGCCGAACTTGTAGTTCAGGCCGACCCGCGCGATGTGGCCGGTGAAATCCGCGGTTGCGTCAAAGCCACGCGCGGGGCCCGGAGTGAACGGGAACAGCGGATTGAAGAAAGTGTATTTCTCGCTGCCGAGATCATAATAGAGATATTCGAGCTTGACGCTCCAGTTCGACGCAAAGCGGTACTCGCCGCCACCGCCGACGGCCCAGCCCGCGCGCCAGCTTTCCGACGTCCCCGCCCCACAGATCACGTTGAGGCAGGGCGTGCCGGCCGCAAGCGTGGGATCCACGATCGACGTCGACGCCTTGACATGTCCATAGGCAAGACCGCCGGTCGCGTAGAGCATCAGGTCGGGTGTAACGGTGGCACCGATCCGGCCGCGCACGGTCCCCAACCAGTCGACCTTCTGCTCTTGCCTGGTCATGATGTCCGGAAAGACCGGCAGGGTTCGGGAGACCGTCGAACTGCCCTTGATGCCGGCGGCCGCGATATCGGCTTCGACGCCCCATACCAGGGAGCCCGTCTGCACATTGTAGCCGGCCTGCACGCCGCCCAGCACACCACGCGGGTTTGTTGCCAATGACGGCGGGACAAGGCCACCCGCGAGGGCCACGTCGAGCACACCCGCGGTGAAAACCGGGTCGTGCGGCACGAGCTTGATCGCATCATCGCTCCAGCCATATCCGACATTCACGCCGGCGTAGAAGCCCGACCAGTTGTAGGCGACGGGCAATTGCGGCGCCTTGTAGAGCGGCGCACGCGCGGCGATATCGGCTGCGACCGCGGGCTGCGTCGAGGCGACGCCCAAAGCCACAAGCATGATCGAAGTGAAGCGAAGCATTCTCGATATCCCAACCCGAACATTGACGTTGACCAGCAGTAACGGGCCGACGTTCGAAATGGGATAACAATCCTTGCGAGATCGCGGACAACAGCCGTTTCAAAACGCTTGTAGCGCCCGGGCAACAACTTCTGGTCGTCGCAAGCAGCCTCTCGTCGCCGCAAGCAAGATCAGCCGCTGAAACCCGGACGCGGCAGCAGAAACGCCCTACGCCGTCTTGATCCAGACGGCCTTCACGTTGAGATATTCCTCGACATGCTGCTTGCCGGATTCGCGGCCGTAGCCGCTCATCTTGTAGCCGCCGAAGGGTACGGCCGGGTCCATCGCCTGGTAGCAGTTCACCCACACCGAGCCGGCGCGCAAGCTCTTCGCCACCGCATGGGCCTTGCTGACGTCGCGCGTCCACAGGCCCGAGCCGAGGCCGAAGGTGGTGTTGTTGGCGCGCTTGACCAGCTCGTCCATGTCCTTGAACGCGATCGCGGAGATGACGGGACCAAAAATCTCCTCCTGCGCGATGCGCATGTTGTCCTGCACGCCCGCGAACACCGTCGGCGAGACGAAGAAGCCCTTCGACAGCGCGCCTTCGGTGACGCGGCCGCCGCCGGCGAGCGCACGCGCGCCTTCCTTCTGGCCGATGTCGAGATAGCCGGTGACGCGCTTGAGTTGCTCCTCGGACACGAGCGGGCCGATCTGCACATTGGGATCGAGGCCGTTGCCGACCTGCAGCTTCTTGCCGAACTCGGCGACGCGGCCGACGAACTCTTCGTAGACCGACTGCTCGACGAACAGGCGCGTGCCGGCGCTGCAGATCTGGCCGGAATTGGCGAACACCGCCATCGCGGCGCCGGGGACGGCGGCATCGAGATCAGCATCGGCAAACACGATGTCCGGCGACTTTCCGCCGAGCTCGAGCGAGACGCGCTTGAGGTTGCCGGCCGAGGCGCGGATGATCGATTGTCCCGTGACATGCGAGCCGGTGAAGGCGACCTTGTCGACGTCGTGATGCGAAGCAAGCGCGGCGCCCGCGGTCTCGCCATAGCCGGGCACGACGTTGATGACGCCGGGCGGAATGCCGGCTTCCATCGCCAGTTCGGCGATGCGCAGCGAGGTGAGCGGCGCCTCTTCGGCAGGCTTCAGCACCACGGTGCAGCCGGTCGCGATGGCCGGGCCGATCTTCCAGATCGTCGCGGTAAGCGGGCCGTTCCAGGGAATGATGGCGCCGACGACGCCGATCGGCTCCTTCAGCGTGTAGGAGAAGATTTCGCCGGGCAGCGAGTTCTCGATGGTCTCGCCATGGATCGCGGTGGTCTGGCCGGCGTAATAGCGCAGCATGCCGACGGCGCGCAGACGATAGGCGCGGGTGCGGCTGAGGGGCGCGCCCATGTCGAGCGTGTCGAGCTGCGACAATTCGTCGAAATTCTTCTCGACGAGGTCGGCGAGCTTGAGCAGCAGGTTCTGCCGCTCGAACGGTTTGACTTTGCTCCAGGGGCCTTCGAAGGCACGGCGAGCGGCGGCGACCGCACGGTCGATGTCTTCCTTGTCGCCCTCGGCGACCGTCGCCAGCAATTCGCCGGTGGCGGGGTTGTGGGTCTCGAAGCGCTTGCCTGAGGCAGCATCGACCCACTTCCCGTCGATCAGCATCTGCTTGTAGGACCCGTTGGCGAACGGATGGCGCGTGATCGGAATAGCCTGCGACACAGCCATGGCTGCACTCCCTGTCAAATGATTGATTGGTTCGATCTGGGCGGGATCGTTAGGTCAAATAGAATACAGCGCCGCCGGAAAGGCGTAAAGGCGGCGTGGAACGAAGACCTCCCATGCCGACTTGTGCAGGGTCGCGCGAGTGCCATGTTATAGCTCGACCGAGCCCTTCCCCGGAGACCAACCATGCCACATTCCGCCATCGTCAAAGACAATGTCGCCGTGATCACGGGCGGCGCATCCGGTATCGGATTGGCTGCCGCGCTGGCCTTCGCGCGCGCCGGCATGAAGGTGTGCATCGCAGATGTGGATCAGGCGCGGCTGGCGGAAGCTGCAACAAAACTGTCATCCGTCACGCCTGCCACACATGTGATGACGTTCGCGGTCGATGTCAGCAAGGCCGAGAGCGTGACGGAACTGGAACGCGGCGTGCGCGAGCGCTTCGGCGGCACCGACATCCTCATGAACAATGCCGGCATCCAGCCGGGCAGCACGCTGTTCGGCGAGCCCGACAACTGGCAGCGGATCATCGGCGTCAACATGTGGGGCATCATCAACGGCTCGCGCATCTTCGCACCCGGCATGATCGCGCGCGGCAAGGCTGGGCTGATCATCAACACCGGCTCGAAGCAGGGCATCACCACGCCGCCCGGCGATCCCGCCTACAACGTCTCCAAGGCCGGCGTGAAGGCTTTTACGGAAGCGCTCCAACACGAGCTGCGCAACACGAAGGACTGCCGCATCACCGCGCATCTGCTGATCCCCGGCTTCGTCTTCACCGGCCTGACCGCGAAGGGCCGCACCGAGAAGCCGGCCGGGGCCTGGACGGCTGAGCAGACCGTGGATTTCATGCTGGCACGGCTGGAAGCCGGCGACTTCTACATCCTCTGCCCGGACAACGACGTGCCGCGCGAGCTCGACGAGAAGCGGATGCTGTGGGCGGCGGGAGACATCGTCGAGAACCGCCCGCCGCTGTCGCGCTGGCACCCGGACTATGCCGACGCGTTCGCGAAGTTCGTGAAGGGGGACTGACTATCAGACCCTCATGGTGAGGAGCGCGGAACGCGCGTCTCGAACCATGAAGGCCCCGCTGCGACAGCTCGGCCTCTATCCTTCGAGACGCCCGCTTTCAGCGGGCTCCTCAGGATGAGGAGCTAGAGCCTCGCGGCGCAGCAATACCGCGCAAGCGCCCTACAGCGTTTCCTGCTGATGCCCGCAATTCTTGCACGCGAATTTGACCCGGCTCTGGCCCTTTTCCGCCTGCACCCGGTTCGGGGCGCCGCACTTGCCGCAGACGGCCTCGATGCGGGTCGAGCCCTGCTTGACGACGATGGTCTTCTTTTCCATCGATTCGCGGATCAGGCGCTCGGCCTCCTCACGCAGGGATTGTTTCGACAAAGCTCATCTCCGCCTCTGGAAAGCGCGAGAGCCATAACGCACCTGCGTTGGAATCTCAATCGGCAATGCCGGCTCAGACCTCGACAATCACATAGCTGTCTTCGACATGCACCGGAAACGTCTCGGCGACATATGGGCCCTTCTGCAACTCTTCGCCACGTTCCACCGCGACCGGATAGGACCGGATCTTGACCCGTTTCGGATCGAACCAGGACTGGCCGTTGCGCATGTCGAATTCCCAGCCGTGCCAGGGACAGCGCAGCATCTCGCCGACGCGCGAGCGCTCATAGATTCCGGGCTCGGGCGAGGTCAGCCGCGCCACGCAAGCGGCCTTCTCCAGCGGCGCGCCCTCGTGCGGGCAGCGGTTCAACAGTGCGAAGAACTCGCCATTGACGTGGAACACGACGATGTCGCGGCCCGCGATATCGACGACCTTGTTGCCGCCGGGCGGGATCTCCGAGGTGCGCGCGACGATGTGACGGGCCATATCCGTTCAGAACCTCTTTGCTCAGAACTTGTAGACCGCGCGGGCATTGGTGCTGAAGATCTTCTTCCGCTCGGCTTCAGAGAGCGGCGTCTTGAAGGCGAAGCGCGGATCGTCGAAATCCCAGTGCGGATAGTCCGACGAGAACAACAGCCTGTCGATGCCGACCCATTCGATCAGCGAACGCAGATGCCGCGCCTCGTCGGGCTCGTCGATCGGCTGCGTCGTGAACCAGAAATGCTCGCGCACATATTCCGACGGCTTGCGCCTGAGATGCGGCACCTCACTGCGGAAGCGCTCGAAATGCTGGTCCATCCGCCACACCGCCGAGGGGATCCAGCCGAAGCCGCCCTCGATGAAGACGATCTTCAGCTTCGGAAACCGCTCCGGCACGCCTTCGATGACGAGGCTCGCAAGCTGCGCCGCGATGGTGTGTGCGTTGGACTGGTGCTCCTCGACATAATAGGACGGCCAGCCGCCGCCGGTCGGCGCATGCCCGCCATAGCCGCCGACATGGATGCCGAGTGGCAGGTCCAGCGCCTCGGCGCGCTCGTAGATCGGCCAGTAGCGACGGCGGCCGAGCGGCTCGTTGGCGCGCGGCGAGACGTTGATCTGGATGTATTCGCCGATTTTGGCGCAGCGCTCGATCTCGGCGATGGCGAGATCCACGCCGTCCTGCCCGACCAGGATCGACGCCTTCAGGCGCGGATCGCGATGCGACCAGAACGCCAGTTGCCAATCGTTGATGGCGCGCTGGATCGCGGCGCCGAATTCCAGGTTCTGCTGCGAGAAGATGAAGAGATCGAGCACCTGCAAAATGCCGAACTCGACATCGAGCGGATCGAGATGCTGCTTCTGCATGAAGGCGAGATCAGAGCCGGGCGGCCCGCCGGTCGGCGGCCACGCATCACGCCGTGCGATCAAGGGCGATGACCGCGGATAGGGCGTGGTGAAGAGATAAGGCGTGCGCAGATGGCTGCCATACTCCTTCAGATGCTGCTGCCAGCGTTTCGGCAGGAACTCGTTGAGATCATCGGTCGAGCGCAAGCTCGGATGCACGTCGCAATCGACGATGCGCAACCGCGAGGCGGCGGGCTTTTCTTCGTCGAGCAGCGGGCGGTCGATGACGTCACTCATGCGATCCTCCAAACTTTTTGTTTGCGCATGATCTTATCGGAAAACCGGTACCCACTTTTCCGGATCATGCGTCAATTCAGCGACAACCGCGGAAACGTCTCCAGCGGATTGTCGACGCACATCTTCGCGATGATGCTCTTCGGCAGGTTCGGCGGAATCGGATCGTCGCCGTCGAACTGCCAGTGTGGATAGTCGGACGCGAACAGGAACATCTTTTCCGAGCCGATCTGGTCGATGATCTCCTCGACGCTTTTGGCGTCGCCCGGCGCATCGAAGGGCTGCATGGTGACGCGGAAATTGTCGCGGATGATTGCAGCCGGCTCGCGTTCGACCCAGGGAACCTCGACGCGGACGCCGCGCCAGGTCTTGTTGGCGCGCCACATGAAGGCCGGCAGCCAGCTCACGCCGGATTCCATCAGCACGACCTTCAGGTTGGGAAACTTGCCGAAAACGCCTTCATAAATGAGGCTCAGGATCTGCGCCTGAAACGCCTGCGCCTCGACGAAGTAATATTCGTAGCGGTGCGACGGCCAGCCGGCCGAGCTCGGCGCCTGACGATATTGCGTACCGGCATGGATCGCCAGCGGTAGCTGGTACTTCTCGGCGAGCCGGTACACCGGCCAGAAATGCGGCCGACCCAACAGCGTCTCGCCCTGCGCCAATACCAGGATGGAGACGAAACGATTGTCGCCGGCGCGGCGCTCGATCTCCTCGATCGCGAGATCCGGATCCTGCATCGGCACCACGATGGAGGCCCGAAGGCGCGGATCGCGCGACAGCCATTCGGCGGCGATCCAGTCGTTGATAGCCTTGCAGAAGTCTGCCGCCATGTAGGCGTCGAACACGGCCTGCGCGCCATAGAGCACGTTGAGGATCGCGTGGCTGGCGCCCAATTGATCAAAGGCGCCCTTCTGCACCATGGCGAGGTCGGAGCCGGGCTTGACGCCATTGGCCGGCCGCCAGTCGGCACGGCCGGTCAGCGGCATGCTCGGCGGATAGGAGGTGAGATCAAGCCCGTCGATGGCGCGGCTCACGACCTGCTCTTTCCAGTGATCGCTGAGATAAGGAAGCAGCGTCGTGCGCGTGCCACCAACCGCCGGGTGGATGTCGCAGTCGATCCGCGTCACCGCCATGGAGCTTCCTCGTGCAATCTTATTGGCGGCGTTCTTGTGCGCCGCTTGCGCAGAGTGCCCCTGCCCGTGCCGGCGCGCAAGGTCGCCCGCCCGCGCGATCCGTCATGGCTCGGTTGCATTTCGCAGGCGCGATATGAAGATCCGCGATTCGTCGCACGCGGCGACCGCTCGATGGTGGATGGTCTCACGGCGCGAGCGGTGGATGCTACGGCATCCGCCGCTCCATACTGCAGCTATTTCGCGCTTTTATGCGCTCTCGCCTCAAGCCGCCTTGGACACTTCCATCAGCAGTCGCTCGGCCTTGGCATCCTCGATCCGGTTCACCAGCCGGCTGCTCTCGTGATTGTCGCGCACCGTCTTGGTCAAGGTGATGCAGGTCTGGATCAGCATCACGATGCCCATGGTGAGATATCCCTTCATCCAGAGATCGATCGGCAGGAAGAAGATGCCGATGGCGACGAGGAACGCGGAGGCTGCGAAGGACGCGTAAGTGAAGGTCACCCAGGCGCTGCTGTGGGGCTGGCCGTTCTGGTTCATGATGGTCTCCTGTTGGTTCGAATGATGATTGGGTTTGGGATCAGGCGGTCGGCATGCGCTTGGACTTCAACCGCGCCAGCACGTCGTCCGCGGTCGTCTTGAGCCGGGGGCCAAAGCCCTGCTCGGCGAGCCGTTCGGCGGTGGCGAGCGGACCGCTGGCCGCATCGAGCTCGACCAGCGCGTCGTCAGCGGCCTGGGCTTCCATCTGCCGGTCGCGCAGGCGCCTCAAGGTGCTCTCCGCCTCCGGCAGCGTGGATTCGTAAGGGCGTGCCGCCTCAATGCCGCTGCGACGAAGCGAGCGCACCGCTTCCGAGGCACGGGCGACACGACGGCCGCGATCGAGCTCGGTGATGCGGGCCTGCGCGCTTGCGACGTGGCGCTTCAGCCTGATGATCTCGGTCGCGAACAATGCGCGTGCGGTCATCGCCGCATCGCGATCGGCCTCCAAGCCTGCGATGGCTTCGGCAGCATCCTTGGCGAGGTCCTCGCGGCCACCGTCGAGCGCCGCAACCGCGCGGGTCTCGAGGTCGGCGATGCGGGCCACGGTCGCCTCGAGCTTGCGGCCTTCCTGCTGGTCCTGGGCGATTGCCAGCGCCAGGGTCCGCTTGCTGCGCTCGACGGCGGCGGCCGCGTCGCGCATCTGCTGGTCGAGGATCAGAAGGGTCGTACGGTCTTCCAGTTCCTCGCCTGCGGCGGCCACGCTGCCGCGGAAAAGTGTCACTACGGTCTTGAACATTTGCTGCTCCCTGTTATGAGCGTTGCTCACAGATGGTTTGTAGCAGAAACCTTGAACATCGTTCAATAAATATTTGAGCGTCGCTCAAGAATTTGATTAATAAATGACTAAAGCCTTGGAACGTCGAGAGAAATTGCGGGCCGACCTGATCCAGGCGGCCGAGCGGATGATCGCTGAGCGCGGGTTGGCGGGTCTCAAAACCCGCGATCTCGCCCGCGAGATCGGCTGCGCCAATGGCGCGGTCTACAATCTCGTCGCCGACGTGGACGAGTTGGTCCTGCGCGTCGGCTCGCGCACGTTACTCCGGCTCGACAAGGTGCTCAGCGCGGCGGTGAGCGCGGGCAATCCGTCGCCGCAGGAGACGCTGGTCCGCATCGCGATCGCCTATTGCGATTTCGCCGCAGAAAATCTCGAGCTCTGGCGCGCAATGTTCGAGCATCGCATGGCGCCCGGCAAGGAAGTCCCCGACTGGTCCGTCGACGACCAGTTGCAGCTGTTCCGCCACATCTACGCGCCGCTGGCAGCGTTGTTTCCGGACAGAGGGACCGAAGAGCTCGGCATCACCGCACGCAGCCTGTTCTCGGCCGTGCATGGCATGGTGGCGCTGGGGCTCGAGCAGAGGCTGGTCGCCGTGCCGCTGCCGGCGCTGCGGAAGGAAATCGCGGGCCTGGTGCGGGCGATGATCGACGGCTTGATCGCGCGGGCGGCGTAGAAGCCGAGAGAGCGCAGCGAAACCGGCGGCGACGCCTGACTAAAATTTCGCCTGTCGCATCGCTGGCAGCACGCTTAGCTTTCGCCGCATCTCGTCCTCTCTCCGGAGTCTCCCATGCCCCTCCTCATCCGCGGCGGCACCGTCGTCAATCATGATCATTCGCGCCGTGCGGACGTGCTGATCGACGGCGAGACCATCGTCGCGATGGGAACATCGCTCGATGCACCGACGGGCGCGGAGATCGTCGATGCCGGCGGCGCCTATGTCATCCCGGGCGGGATCGATCCGCACACCCATCTCGAAATGCCGTTCATGGGCACGGTGACCGCCGACGATTTCGAATCCGGGACGAAGGCGGCGCTGACCGGCGGCACCACCATGGTGGTGGATTTCTGCCTGCCCGATCCCGGCCAGTCGATGCTCGCGGCCTATCAGGAGTGGCGGCACAAATCCGAGAAGGCGGCGATCGACTACGGCTTCCACATGGCGGTGACGTCGTGGTCGAAGCAGATCTATGACGAGATGGAGACCGTGGTCAAAACCTACGGCATCAACACCTTCAAGCATTTCATGGCCTACAAGGGCGCGCTAATGGTGAACGATGACGAGCTCTACAACTCGTTCGCGCGCTGCGCCCATCTCGGCGCCATGCCGGTGGTGCATGCGGAAAACGGCGACGTCGTCGCCTTGATGCAGGAAGCGCTGATCGCGCGCGGCGTCACCGGCCCCGAGGGCCACGCCTACTCGCGGCCGCCGGAGGTCGAGGGCGAGGCCACCAACCGCGCCATCATGATCGCCGACATGACGGGCACGCCGGTCTATATCGTGCACACGAGCTGCCGCGAAGCGCATGAGGCGATTGCCCGCGCACGGGCTGCTGGGAAACGCGTCTACGGCGAGCCGTTGATCCAGCATCTGCTGCTGGATGCCGGCGAGTACCAGAACAGGGACTGGGATCATTCCGCGCAGCGCGTGATGTCGCCGCCGTTCCGCGACAGATCGCATCAGGACAGTCTTTGGGCCGGCCTGCAATCAGGCTCGCTCCAGGTGGTCGCCACCGACCATTGCGCCTTCACCACCGAGCAGAAGCGGTTCGGGCTCGGCGATTTCAGGAAGATCCCGAACGGCACCGGCGGCCTCGAAGATCGGCTCGCATTGTTGTGGACCGCGGGCGTCGCGACGGGGCGGCTCACGAAGGAAGAATTCGTCGCGGTGACCTCGGCGAACATCGCGCGCATCCTCAATATCTACCCGCGCAAGGGCGCCGTCGCCGTCGGTTCGGACGCCGATGTCGTGGTGTGGGACCCCAGGGCGAGCAAGACCATCAGCGCGAAGCGGCAGATGAGCCGGATCGACTACAACGTGTTCGAAGGCTTTGCCTGCACCGGCGGACCGGCCGCGACGCTGTCGCGTGGCCGCATCGTCTGGAAGGCTGGCGATCTGCGCGCCGAGGCCGGCGACGGGCACTATGTCGAGCGTCCGGCGTTCTCGCCGGTGCATGTCGCCAACTCGACGTGGAAGCAACTGACCGCCCCGCGTGCGGTCACACGCGGAGCGGTGACGCCGTAACGATCAGGCCGCCTTGCCGGCCCGCAACCGGTCGAGCACCGGCAACAGTTCGGACGGATCGGGGCGTTGCGTATAGTCCGGGTTCACCTCCGCATAGGCGATGATGCCGTCGCGGCCGATGACGTAGCGCGCGGGCATCGGCAGCACCCAGGCCGGATTGTCGTTGAACGTCGGCAGGTCGTTCTTGAAGGACTTGTAGAGCGAGACGAGATCGGCCGGCAGCGCGAAGCGGATGCCGAAGGCGTCGGCGAGGCCGCTCGCGACGTCGCTCAGGATCGGGAACGACAGCTTGTTCTCGCGCTCCGACTTGCGGCTGTTCGGCGCTGTCTGCGGCGAGATCGCAACGAGGCTCGCACCACGCGCGGCGATCTCCGGCAGCGTCTCCTGCAGCGCCTGGAGCTCGAGGTTGCAATACGGGCACCAGACGCCGCGATAGAACGACACGACCAGCGGTCCCTTCGCGAGCAGGTCGCGCGACGCGACCTGCTTGCCGTCGGGATCCCTGAGGATGAATTCCGGCGCGGCGTCGCCGGCCTTCTTGGCGCGCTGCGCCTGGCCGCTCGCGATCAGTTCGGCGGTGGCGCGGTGCATGGTGTCGAGCGCCTCCTTGCTGGGCTTGAGCGGGAAGCGGCCGGCTTCGAAGTCGGCTTTGAAGGCATCGAGTTTGTCTTGCAGGGCCATGGGTAGCTCCATCTTTTGCTGTTGGCCCGTCCTATCTGGATCATTTGAAAATGAAGGGGTATACGGTCGATACGGACAACATTTATCTGGATTTCAAATGAGTGATCGACTGCAAGAATTGGCCGTGTTCGTCCGCGCGGCGGAGAGCGGCAGCTTTTCGAAGGCCGCACGCGAGCTCGGCCTGTCGCAGCCCTCGGTGTCCCGCATCATCGGCGAGCTGGAGACCCGGCTGGGCGTCAAGCTGCTGCTGCGAACCACGCGCCGCATCACCGTCACCGACGCCGGCGCGCTGTTCCTCACCCGCGCACGCGAAGTGCTGGCCGATATCGAGGACGCCGAGGACGCCGCGCGCGGCATCGACTCGCTGCGTGGCACGATCCGCATCACGATGCCCGTCATGTACGGCGCCCGGAACATCATCCCGCGCCTGCCGAAATTCCTGGCTGCGCATCCGCTGCTGCGCGTCGAGCTATCCGTGGTCGACGAACGCCAGGACCTCGTCGCCGAGGGGACCGATGTCGCCATTCGGCTCGGCCTGCTCAACGACTCCGGCTTTGGCGCGCGAAGTCTCGGGATATTGCCGCGCCTCGTGGTGGCATCGCCGTCTTATCTTGCCATCTGTGGCACACCGAAAACGCCGGCGGACCTCGCGTCCCACGATTGCATTTTCGGACCAGGCCAGTCCGGCCGCACCAGTTGGTCGTTCACGCGGAACGGAACGGAGACATCGGTCGATGTCCGCGGCCGCATCACCACCGATTCCGGCCCCGGCGTATTCGCCTGTGTGCAGGCGGGGCTCGGCATCGCGATCACATCGCCAATCATGGCCGGACCCGAGATCGCCGCCGGCACGCTGGTCCCCCTGTTGAAGAGCTACAAGCTTTCGCCCATCGACGTCTACGCCGTCTTCCCGGGTGGCCGCCGCCCCTCGACCAAGGTGCGCGCTCTGGTGGACTATCTCGCGACCGACATGAAGCAGACGCCATGAGCGACGCGCCGGGCCGTTCCGCGGGCACAGCGGGCTGCGACACCATGCGTCGCATTTACTGGCATGGCGCTTGCCTCCTTTGGTCGCAATTGGCTCAAGGAGGCATCGATGAATGCATCGTCTTTCGACATCAGCCGCCGCAATGTGTTGCTGGGAGGCCTTGGCGCAGCTGGATTGACCGCCATCGCACCTCGCTTCGCCACCGCCCAAGGGCGTAGCGAGACACTGCTGGTGGTGCAGGAGCTCGGGCCGAACTCGCTCGACATGCAGGGCGTCGGCTCCAACCAGACCGTGAACGGCCTGTCCTGGAACTGCTACGACCGCCTGCTGACCTACGCCTCCAAGACGTTGCCCGACGGGACCGCGTCCTATGATCGCGAGAAGCTCGCGCCTGAACTCGCCGAGAGCTGGGAGGTCGCAGCCGACGACATGTCCTGCACCTTCAAGCTTCGCAAGGACGCGAAATTCCACGACGGCACGCCTGTTACCGCCAAGGACGTCAAATGGTCGTTCGACCGCGCCGTGAAGGTCGGCGGCTTTCCGACCTTCCAGATGTCGGCGGGTTCGCTGGAGAAGCCCGAGCAGTTCGTGGTGGTCGACGATCACACCTTCCGTATCGATTATATCCGCAAGGACAAGATGCTGCTGTTCAACGTCGCCGTCGTCGTGCCCTTTATCATCAATTCCGAACTCGCCAAGAAGAACGCGACGGCGGAAGATCCCTGGGCGCTGGCTTGGCTGAGGACCAACGAGGCCGGTGGCGGCGCCTACAGGATCGAAAGCTGGAAGCCAGGAAGCGAGACCGTGCTGGCGCGCTTCGACGACTGGAAGAGCGGACCGCTGCCGAAGATCAGGCGCGTGATCGCGCGCGACGTCCCCTCGGCCGGCACGCGCCGCGCGATGCTGGAGCGGGGCGATGCGGATATTTCCAGCGGCTTTGCGCCGCGCGATTTCGAGCAGATCATTCGGGAGGGCAAGGTCAAGGTATCGGGGGTGCCGATCCCGAATGCGCTCTGGTACATCGCACTCAACACGGCGAAGCCGCCGTTCGACAATGTGAAGCTACGGCAGGCCATCGCCTGGGCGATGCCTTATGAGCAGATCCAGAGCAGCGCGTTCTTCGGCCGCGCCGTTCCTATGTATGGCGGAGCCGCCGAAGTCTCAAAGCCGGTCTGGCCGCAGCCGTTTCCCTATGTCACCGATCTCGACAAGGCCAAGGCGTTGATGAAGGAAGCAGGCTTTGAGTCTGGCCTGGAGACGACCTTGTCGCTCGACACGGGCACTGCGACCGTCGGCGAGCCGACCGCCATTCTGATCCAGGAGAACCTCGCCAAGATCGGCATCAAGGCGTCCATCGAAAAAATCCCCGGCGCGAACTGGCGCACGACGCTGAACAAGAAGGAGCTGCCGCTCGCGCTCAACCGCTTCAGCGGTTGGCTCGATTATCCCGAGTACTATTTCTACTGGAATTTCCACGGCAACAATTCGATCTTCAACATCTCGTCATACCAGAACAAGGCGATGGACGCGCTGATCGACAAGGCGCGCTTCACGGCGGATGCGGCGGAATACGACCGGTGCGTGAAGGATTTCATCGCGCTCTGCATGCGCGACGTTCCCGTCGTTCCGCTCAACCAGCCGATCCACGACGTCGCCATGCAGAAGGCCATCACCGGCTACGAGTTCTGGTTTCACCGCGAACCCGACTACCGCCAGTTCGCGAAGGGCTGATGCCGCTCGACAACGCGGACGACGTCCGAGGCGGCCCGCGCCTGCTCGGTCGGAAAGCCCAGCGCCAACCGTGCCGCGCTGGTGCGCAGCATCGCGGCGTCGAGCTTGCCCTGCCGCGCCCCATCCAGCGCACAGGCGAAGACCCGGTAGAATTGCGCGCCGTCATAGGCAACCAGCAGCAAATCGACGCCGGCGTTGATCGCCTCGACCACGGCTTTGCAGACGTCGTGCTGGTAGATCGCACCCATCACGAGGTCGTCGGTCATCACCATGCCCTGGTAACCCCACTTGTCGCGGATGATGCCATCAATAACGCGTTTCGAATGCGAGGCGGCGCGATCGGGATCGACGGTCGTGAGCGTCACGTGCCCAACCATGAGCGCGCTGCGCGAATGCGACAACACCTCGCGGAACGGCAGCCAGTCGGTGGCTTCGAGCTCTTTTACCGGCGTATCGAGCTTGGCGCTGAAATGATGCGTGTCCGTGCGGACGCGGCCGATGCCGGGAAAATGCTTCAGCGTAGCACCGACGCCTGACTCTTCCAGCCCGCGCACATAGGCGCTCGCGATCGTGCTGACGACGGCAGGGTCGGTCGCGATCGCGCGCTGACCGATCAGCGTGTGAAAATCGAGACGATTGCGCCGAACCGGCGGCTTGAGGTCGAGCACCGGCGCGAGGTTGAGGTTGACGCCGAGCCCGGCGAGCTCGCGGCCGTGGATACGGCCGAACTCTTGGGCCCTGGCCTGCTGTTCGTCGGGGGCGAGCCCGCTGAGCGTCGCCAGCGCCGGCACCTTCGTCAGCGGCGGCGCGAGATGTCCGACGATGCCGCCCTCTTGGTCTGCCGCAACGACCAGCGGCGGCAGGCCGGCGGCGCGCCGCTTGTCCTGGAGCGCCGCGATCTCGGCGCGCAACGTCTCGACGGTCCGGCCGTGGATGTTGCGCCGGGTCACGTAGACGCCGCCGATCAAGCCCTGCTCGGCAAGGCGCGCAACCTCGGGAAAGGAGGAATAGCCCACCATGAAGTGAGGTCCGAGCTGACGCGCCTCGGTGGCGCTCGCGGCGAGCACGTCGTGCTTGCGCAGCTCGAACTTCAGATGCGCCGCCGACATCAGGACCGGCGGCAGGCACCAGAGCACGACGAGCAGCTTGCCCGCGATGGTACGCCAACGCCCTTTGCGTAGCAGCAGGATGACGATCGCGAGGCTTGCGACGACAAGCGCGAGGTTTCCCGCGCCGCGCAGCGGGACCAGATAGGGATCGTTCTTGTTGGCGGCCGCGAATGCGACGAGAGGCGCGGCCAGCCAGAGCAGGACGAGACCGATACGACCGAGGAATTGCATGATGCGTCACACGCTATGAGTGGCGAATGCTTCGCACCTATCAAAGCGAATCACGCTGTGCGAGAGGCAAACGCGCGCCTGCACGAAAACTGCAAAAGACTCCTGAAACCGTGCAGACGATGGTCCCGCCTTCTGCACAAGCGCCGTTCAGACTTCGTGATGCCACCCATCACGAAAGGTCATTTGGACATGACGAGCCTGGCTTCGACGATAGCAGCGGAAATCCAGCCGATCAGGCATTCCTCGATCCCGGCCAAGGTCGGCCTCGCGCTGGTGCTGGCCACGCTCGCCGACTGGCTGTTCTACGGCCAGCGGATCGGGCTGTCGCTGACGCTCTTTGCGATCGCGATGGCCTGCGTGTCGGTGCTCTTCAATCATGCGGCCCTGGATCTGCGGCGCGCCATGATCGGCACGGCCATTCTCGTCGCCGGCCTCGTTCCGGCCATCGAGGAGCTCAACATGCTGTCCTTCCTGATCCTCACCATGGCGCTGGCCATTGCGCATTTGATCGCGACCAATCCGGAAACGACCGAGCTCACGGAGCGTGCCCGCGCGCTGCGCAACTTTGTCCTGTTCGGTCCCTTCAGGTTCTTCCTCGAGGCGCTCCAGGTCTTCAACATGTCGGCGTTCACCCGCGGCCTTGCACTCTGGCTGCTCCCGGCAACGCTCAGCACCGTCTTCGTCGCGCTGTTCGCTGCGGCCAATCCGGTGATCGAGCAGTGGGTGTCCCTGCTCAATCCAAAGCTCATCCTCGAATATATCAGCATCCCGCGCCTGCTGTTCTGGGCCATGATGCTGGCGCTGGTTTGGCCGTTCATCCATGTGCGCTGGCGGCGCAGGACGATTGTCACCACCGCCGTTGCCGACGGCCCCGTGCCGCCCCCGCTCCCGCCCTTGGTCTCGGCCGAATTTCTGAACCCCTCCACCATTCTGCGCTCGTTGATCCTGTTCAACCTGCTGTTCGCGGCGCAGTCCATCCTCGACGGCATCTATCTCTGGGGCCATGTGGCGCTGCCCGACAATTTGACCTATGCGGCCTACGCCCATCGCGGCGCCTATCCGCTGATAGCGACGGCGTTGCTCGCCGCTGCCTTCGTGCTGGTCGCGATGCGCCCGGGCGGGGCGGCCGAGAAATCGAAGGTGATCCGGCCGCTGGTCTATCTCTGGGTCGGGCAGAACGTGCTGCTCGTCGCCTCCTCCATCCTCCGCCTCGATCTCTATGTCGACATCTACATGCTGACCTATTGGCGGATCGCGGCCTTCATCTGGATGGGGCTGGTGGCGCTCGGGCTGGTCCTGATCTTGGCGCGCATCGCGCTCAACCGGTCCAACCAATGGCTGGTCGGTGCCAATCTGATCGCGCTGGCGATCGTGCTCTATGGCTGCTCGCTTGTGAACTTCGATGCGTTCATTGCCGACTACAATGTCACCCACAGCCGGGAAGCATCGGGCAAAGGCGTGCAGATCGACATCAACTATCTCCTGACGCTCGGGCCGCAGGCGCTGCCTGCCATCGACAAGGCCATCTTGCTCCGGCCCGGCGCCCCCGAGAGCTGCCTTGTGTCGCGCCGCGACCGCCTTGTAGAACAGCAGCGCCAGGATCTGGCCTGGCGGAGCTGGGGCTTTCGGAGCTGGCGGCTCCAGCGCAGGCTGGACGCGCGGGCGAAGGATCAGCAGGCAGGCTGAGGAAGCGGAGAGGTTCTTGGCGCATCGCATTCTCATCGTCGACGACGAGGGCCACATCCGCGAGGTCATCCGCGTCGCCTTGAAGAAGGCCGGCATGGACGTGATCGAGGCGCGCGACGGCAAGGAGGCACTCGCCCGCTTTGCCGCCGGCAGGCCCGATCTGATCGTGCTCGACATCGGCATGCCTGAGTTCGACGGTCTCGACGTCTGCCGCGAGATCCGCAAGACCTCCGACGTGCCGATCCTGTTCCTGTCGGCACGCGACGAGGAGATCGACCGCATCCTCGGCCTCGAGATTGGCGGCGACGATTACGTGACGAAGCCGTTCAGCCCGCGCGAGTTGGTGGCGCGGGTCAACGTCATCCTGCGCCGCCTCAGCCCGCGCAATGGCGAGGCCAAGGCCGGGCCGGGCGCGCTGTCGCAAGGCGGCCTGCTGATCGATCCCGAACAGCATGTCGCGACCTTCGCCGGCACGCCGCTAAAGCTGACCGCGATCGAGTTCGGCATTTTACGCGCGTTCCTGACCCGGCCGACCTCGGTGTTCAACCGCGAGCAGCTGATGCGGGCGGCCTATCAGCTCAACATCCAGGTCTCCGACCGCACCATCGACAGCCACATCCGCAACATCCGCGCCAAGCTCGCGGCGCTGGCCTGCGACAACGTGATCGAGACCATCCACGGCGTCGGCTTCAAGCTCGGCCGCTGCGAGAAAGAGGCATGAGCGCAGCGCCCGACAAATGGCGGCCGTCGCTCACCCTCGTGATCTTCACGGTGCTGGCGACCGTCGGCGTGCTGCCGCTGGTCGGCCTGTTCTTCTTCCGCCTCTACGACAACCAGCTCATCCGCCAGACCCAGGCCGAGCTGATTGCGCAGAGCCGCGTGCTCGCGACGATCTATGCGCAGGAGGTCACAGCGCGGCTCGACAGCGGCCTGACACTCGGCGCCGAGGTGCCGCCCAACGTGCTGCCCGACCCCGGCGACCAGGTCACCCCGATCCGTCCCGCGCTCGACCTCACCGCTAACGATCTCTTGCGGCGGCGGCCGGATGCGCAAGCAGCGCCCCAGCCGGCGCAGCCAGCCTATGTCGAGATCGGCGCAAGACTGACGCCGATCATCCGCGAGACCCAGAAGGTGACGCTGGCGGGCTTTCGCATCCTCGATCCGCAGGGCGTGGTGATCGCCGGGCGCTACGAGGTCGGGCAATCGCTCGCCCATATCGAGGAGGTCGCGGACGCGCTGCACGGGCAGTACCGCGCCACGCTGCGCAACCGCGTCCCGGATCGGCCGCCGCCGCCAATCTATTCGTTCAGCCGCGGCCTCGGCGTGCACGTGTTCTCGGCAATGCCCGTCATCGTCAACAACCGCGTCGCCGGGGTGATCTACACCACGCGGACGCCGAGCAACATCTTTGACCATCTCTACCAGGAGCGGGCCAAGTTCGTGCTGGCGGGGCTCGCCGTCATCCTCGGCACGATCGCGATCGGCCTCGTATTCTCGCGCACCATCACGCTGCCGATGCGCGAGCTGATCGACCGCGCCGCGCGCATCGGCCGCGGCGATCGCGAGGCGTTTCGGCCGCTCCGGCATTACGGCACCCGCGAATTCGCCCAGCTGTCGCACAGTTTTCTCGGCATGGCCGAGCAGCTGGCGCGGCGCTCGGACTATATCGCGACGTTCTCGGCCCACCTCACCCACGAGCTGAAATCGCCGCTGACCTCGATCAAGGGCGCGGCCGAGCTGTTGCAGGATTCGTTTCAAGGAAAGCCGGAAGGCCTGACGCCGGCCGAGCAGAAGACGTTCATCGCCAACATCCTGTCGGACACGCAGCGGCTGGAGGCGATGGCGCAGCGGCTGCGCGAGCTCGCCCGCGCCGAAAGCCTGCCGCAGAACGAACGCACCGAGCTTGCGCCCGTGATCGCCGACCTCAGGAGCCGGTTTCCGGCAAGCTCAATCGAGGCCAGCGGCCGCCTCGATCGGACGATCGGTATGTCCGGCGAGAAGGCGCTGATCGTGCTGTCGCATCTCGCCGACAACGCGATGCGGCACCGGGCGAGGACCATCAGGCTGGAGGCGGTGGACGAGCGGACGACCCTGCTTGTGACGGTCTGCAATGACGGCGAGCCGATTTCGGCGCCGAACCGCGACAGGATCTTTGATGCGTTCTTCACCACCCGCCGCGACCAGGGCGGCACCGGGATGGGGCTGGCGATCGCGCGCGCGGTGATGGCGAGCCATGGCGGCTCGATCAAGCTGAAGCCGACCGACGAGGGCGCGGCCTTCGAGCTCCAGTTTCCGATAGCCTAGATCGCGAACACCCAGGCGGCGACGATGGTGCCGATGGTGACCAGACCGGCGATGGTCCAGCCGGCGGCATATTCCAGCTCGGGATGACCGGTCGCCCGCATGATCTCTGCCGGATCGGCGGTATGCTTCTCTGCCATGACAGCCTCGCACGTTTTTTTCCGTGTCCTATGTAAGTCGCTTCAGCCGCCAATAGGTTCCATCACGGAAATGCGAGGAATGATGCAACTTGGTCTGTTCGCCGAACCGCAAGCCGGTCCTGGCGGGCTTCGCTATACCGATGACTTCGTCGAGGCCGCCGTCGAGCAGGACTTGATCGGCCGCATCGCAGCATTGCCGCTGCAGCGCTTCCAGTTCGGCGCCTTCGAGGGCAACCGCCGGGTGGCGTCGTTCGGCTATCGTTATGATTATTCGCTGCAACGGCTGGCCGAGGCCGAGCCGATCCCGGACTGGGTCCTGCCCGTGGTGCGGCAGGTCGAGGCCTGGGCGGGCCTCGCTGGCGGCAGCGTCCGGCAGGTGCTCTGCACCGAATATGACACCGGCGTCGGCATCGGCTGGCACCGCGACAAGCCGCATTTCAAGGAGATCCTCGGCCTGTCGCTGGGCTCGCCGTGCAAATTCCGCTTCCGCCGCCGCAGCGGCGACAAATGGAAGCGCCACGCGCTCGAAGCCCTGCCGCGCTCGCTCTACATGATGGACGGCGAGGCGCGGTCGCAATGGGAGCACAGCATCCCGCCGGTCGAGGCACGCCGCTATTCCATCACCTTCCGGACGATGAAGCGGGTGTAACGGCCGGTCCAAAACTAAAACTGCGAAAACAACCCCATGCACAGTAGAACGCGCGGCCGGCATGCGGCCGCGGTCGCGCGCCCCAAATGTTTGACACGTCGGACCAAAACAGCCGCACCGCGCAATCGCCGCGCGGTTCGCGGATTTTCCCTTCAATTGCCGGGCAGGGGCAAGATTTCGGGCGGAAGAGAAGCCGCCACTCGACTCTCCGCAAGATTGTAAGTTAGTCTCGATTCTATCGGCCGGTCCATTTTTAGCCGATGTTGCAGCATTTCAGGGCGCGGCACGGCGCCGTCCCGGCCGAAGACATTTTCAAGGGAAGCTCGCGATGCGTTCGCTGTTTGCGCGGCTGCACCGGCGTTACGGGCCCAGGATTTCGGGGGCGGAGCGCCAGCGGCGGGTCAAGGACAAGCTCGCCCTTCAACCCACCCCACCCACGATCCGCTCACCCACCGCGCTCCGCGCGCTGGCGGTGCGACGCCCGAAAGTCGCGATCATCGGCGGCGGCTTCGCCGGCCTGATGGCGGCCTCCGAGCTCGTCGCGCATTGCGAGGTGACGCTGTTCGAGGCCCGCGACCGCTTCGGCGGCCGGGTTCTCAGCAAGAAGAAGCCGAGCGGGATCGTCGAGGCCGGCGGCGAGCTGATCGGCTACAACCATCCGCTCTGGCTGAAATATGCCAAGCGGTTCGAGCTCGGCCTGTCCGTCATCACCTCGGACACCAATTTCGACGCGCTCGAGCTCGACATGCCGGTGTTTCTCGACGGCCACAAGCTCTCCGACGGCCAGATGAAGCTGGTCTATCACGAGATGGACGATGCTTTCGGCAAGCTCAGTCGGTGGGCCGGCAGGGTCAAGCCTGACAAGCCCTGGCGCGCCAAGGGCGCAAGGAAACTCGACGCCAGGACGATTGCGGAGTGGATCGCCAGCCTCGACTGCTCGAAGCTCACCAAGCACGCCATGGAGGAGCAGTTCTCCAACGACGCCGGCCAGCCGACCACCAAGCAGAGCCTTCTTGCTAATCTGGCCGTCGTCGCGGGCGGACGGATGAAGGACCAGATCGACGCCTTCTTCACCCAGACCGAGACTTTGCGCTGCTCGGAAGGCAATCAGGAGCTCGCCATTCGTCTCGCGCAGGACATCAAGGACAACGGCGCCAGCACCCACCTGTCGACGCCGGTGCGCGCCATCCGCATCGACAGTGAAGGCGTGACCCTGGAATTCAGCCCCTCCGGCAACGGAACGGCACGCGCGCCCTTCGCCGCCGACTATGCCGTGCTCGCGATACCCCCGAGCCTGTGGCCGGACTCACCCAACGCCAAGATCACGATCACGCCCCACCTGCCGCACGACTACTACGTCACGATGGGGACGGCGGTGAAATATCTCAGCCCGCTCAAGAAGCGCTTCTGGATCGGCGAGGGCCTCGCCCCGACCGCCATCTCGAACCAGTTCGGTGTCACCTGGGAAGGGACGGACAACCAGATCGCCCCGCCGGAGCAACCGGTCGAGCTCAGCCTGTTTGCCGGCGCCGACGTCGCGGCGGAAGCTCTCAAGCACTACCGGCCCGGTGACCAGACGCAGGTCGACTTGTTCTACGCGCAGCAGATCGGCAGCGTCTACAAGGGCTATGTCGCGCATCTGGCCGATCAGCCGGAGTTCATGGCTTGGCCGCGCGACGAATGGACCGCCGCCGGCTACTCCTGTCCCGCCCCCGGCGAGGTCTGCCTCGCCGGGCCGTTGCTGGCCAAGGGCTTCGAGGACCGCCTGTTCTTTGCCGGTGAGCACACCTGCTTTGCGTATTTCGGTTACATGGAAGGGGCTCTCCAGTCCGGCCAGACGGCGGCGGCTGCGATCATCAAGGCCATCGACAAGCAGCCTGAAGCGCATGGCTCTGCCCGGACTAGCAATTCTGTCATAGGTTCGGGGCGCCTTGCGGCGGCGAAGCCGTGACCGGAGAGGAAGCGACGCGAATGACATTCACGACAAGGGCCCGATCCAGGATTTGGGCCCGCATCGTCGCCGCGCTCGCTTTTGCCGGCGCGCTCAACGCCACCGGAGCCTCGGGGGCAACGCCTGCGAAAGTCTCGGGCTCGACGGCGCTGGCGCTCGCGGGCGTGATCGCGCCGCTGTCGCCGGACCTGACCGGCGCCGAGAGGAAGGCGGTGGCGATGCTGTTCGCCGCCAATGCCGAGATTCCCTACAAGAAGCCGATCGTGGTGACTGTGGACAGAATCGTCTGCCGCACCGGCAATGTCGACATCACGTTACGCAATTGCGAGCTGACCTTCGGCAAGAAGAGCAGGACCGTGAACGGCTCGACGGCCAATGAAATTTTCGCGACAGAAGCGCTCGCCGGCATTCCGCCCGATGGTGCGGCGGGATCGAACTTCGAGAGCCTGAGCAAGCTGAGCTGCACGATCGACCCCAATGCCATCCGCCGCAAGGACGGGAGCGGAGCCGACTGCACCTTCCAGCCGGGGAATTGAACCGCGCATGGGCAAGAACATGGGCAAGAAACCGGGTGCCGTGAAATCGCCTCAAGACCAACTAACTAATAAGGCGAATTGAAAAGACGGGCCAAACGCGCGAACCCATATCGGGCACGCAGGGCCGGCACCAACATACCAACATGAAGAATTATCTCGCTTTCTTTCTCATCCTGGGCATGACGGCAGCCTCGGCACACGGCCCATTGCCGGCGCGGCTCACGGGGCCGTCCAATCTCGTCCGGGTGGGCCTCACCGACAACGACACGACCGCCGGTGGCACCGCGCGGCTGTGCGAGCAGATCTCCTTCTCGCGCGGGCTGCGCTACGGCGACAGCGAGGCCAATGTGCTCGACGTCGCCACCAGCAGCGAGACCAAGGCGGATACGCCCCGGCCCGTGCTGCTGTTCGTGGGGGGCGACACCTTTACCGGCGATCGCGGCGCGCCGGACCTGTCCCGCGAGGTCCAGGACCAGGCGATGTGCTTTGCCGCGCGCAACGGCATGATCGGCGTGCGCGTCAACTATCGCTTTGCGCCTGCGGCGACCTGGCCGATGGGTGCAACCGACGTCGCGGCGGCGCTATCCTGGGTCCACGGCAATATCGACCTGTTCAATGGCGATGCCCGCGAGATCGTCGCGGTCGGCTACGGCGCCGGCGCCTTCCATGTCGCCACCTTGCTGGCGCATCCCGAGTTCCAGACCGACCGCGCCGATGTCGCCGCCGTCGTGCTGGTGTCCGGGATCTACCGCGCGGGCAAGGACGCGAGCGACAGCGAGAAGGCCTATCTCGGCACTGACCCCACCCAATATGACAAGCGGTCGGTCTTCCCCGGCATCCTCAACGTCGATGCGCCGATCGTGCTGGCCTGGGCCGCGAACGATCCCGCGAGCCTCGTGGCGCAGGGCGAGACCTTGAAGAAGACGCTGTGCGGCGCCGGCCACTGCCCGCGCAGCACGCTGCTGCGCAGCCGCGACGGCATCGCCGCCGCCTTCGGCCTCGACGGCTCCGGCGACAGCCTCGCCGAACCGACGCTGCTGCTGGTGCATCAGCTCGAGGCGCGGGAGCTGCCGTAGCGGCGCGTTGCGGGCGGCGCGACGACTTTCACCTTTTGCTGGGCCACCCCTCTCCCCCGCCCTCCCCCGCAAGGGGGAGGGAGCGCAGCGGAGCACGTGGCCACGCTGTGCCCTCATCGCCGACGCGCTAATGAATGGAGTCACTCGCCAAACGAAAGATGCGTTCCCTCCCCCCCTTGCGGGGGAGGGTTAGGGAGAGGGGTGCCACACGGCACGCTCTGTCGATTGATGGCCCGTCAACACGGCTGTCGTTTCGTTCGCGATGCGTCGCCTTGAAGCGGGCGATCAAGCCACAGCTTTGACAAACGCTTGACGTAGATCAAGCGGACTTGGTGCGGATTGAGCCGACCTCTTGGAGGGGCCAATATCAAGGTATCGAGCATGCGCGTCATCGGCAGGATGCTGTTCGTTTCGATGATCGCTATCGCGTCGCTTGGCGCGATGTCCCAGCAACACGCCGAACAACCCGCGAGCGGCGATGAAATCCGCATCGGCAACGTGATGCCGTATTCGGGACCGCTCTCGGAATTCGGCGCCATCGGCCAGGCGGAGGCCGCCTATTTCGACATGGTCAACGCGCGCGGCGGCATCAACGGCCGCAAGATCCGCTTCATCACGCGCGACGACAATTCCGATCCGGCCACCGCGCTGGAGCTGACGCGCAATCTGGTCGAGAAGGACGACGTACACCTGATGTTCGGCTCGTTCGGCACGCCCGGCAATATCGCCACGCGCTGGTACCTGAACGAGAAGAGAATCCCGCAGCTGTTCGTCGCATCCGGCGACGAGGAGCTGAGCCAGGCCAAGGCGTTTCCCTGGACCATGGGCTGGCAGCCGTCGTTCCGGTCGGAGGGGCGCATCTATGCCAACTACATCCAGGCCTATTACCCCAAGAAGAAGATCGTGGTGCTCTGGCAGAACGACCAGTTCGGACGCATGCTCTACAGGGGCATCCAGGAAGGTCTTGGCGACCTGAACCGCCTTGTCCTCGTCGACATCGCCTTCGACATTGCCGATGAGCATCTCGAAGGGCATGTCTCGATCCTCAAGCGCGCGGGCGCGGACATCTTCGTCTTTCTCGGCGTGCCGTCGACGGCGTCCAAGGTGATCAAGCTGGCGGCGTCACTCAAATGGCGCCCGGTCATCATCGTCAACGACGCCTCCGCCTCGATCGCCAACGCGATGGCGCCCGCGGGCCTGGAGAATTCGTCCGGCGTGATCTCGGCGGCCTTCCTGAAGGATCCGAGCGACCCCGCATGGAAGAACGACCCCGCCATGAAGGACTGGTTCGCCTTCATGGACAAGTACCATCACGTCGAAAGCACCAACAACAGCGCCGCGGTCTACGGCTACGGCGCAGCCGAGGCGCTGACACAGGTGCTGAAGCAATGCGGCGACGACCTGTCGCGCGAGAACATCATGCGTCAGGCGGCTTCGCTGAGGGATCAGCAGCCCTCCGTTGCGTTGCCCAACATCAGGATGAGCACCTCGCCCAACAGCTATCTGCCGATCAAGCAGATGCGGCTTGTCCAGTTCGACGGCCGTTCCTGGCAGCCTTTTGGCGATGTGATCGAGACCGCGTTCACGGAGGGCGCGGCGCGGTGAGTCTCGCGTCGACGCTGGTTGGTGCAGCGCGGCGTTCAGGCACGCACCTTTTGCTGGGCCACCCCTCTCCCCCGCCCTCCCCCGCATCCGCCTTCGCCAAGGCTGCGGCGGACAAGAGGGGGGAGGGAGAGCACCTGTCGCGTTGTGAGAGGTCGGCCCTTACCCTCCCCTGGAGGGGTCCGGGACGAGCGTAGCTCGCCCGTGGGTCGGCTCATGTTGAGCGAAGCGAGACATGAGGCGGGGTGGGGTGACGGTCTCTCCGCATCGAACACTGCCCGTGTTGAGAGATCACCCCACCCCGCTCGCGCTGCGCGCGATCGACCCTCCCCCTCCAGGGGAGGGTAAGAGCACCTTCACGCCGGCTTCAGCGAAGCCAGCGCGTTTTCCAGCAGCGAGCGGACGCGTGCTGCATCGCCTGACTTCACCATGGCGGGGTCGAGATACAGCTCGAGGCCGGGCGCGCGCTCGGTGATGACACCGCTCTTCTCCGCCGCAGCGTCGTTGAGCGCGTCGACCGAATAGGGAATGATTTCGCGGCTGATGCCCTTCATCGTGATCGCGGGCAGCGCGTGCGCGCGGACGATGTCGCTGACCAGCGCGAAGGTCTCGTAGCTCAGCACGATTCCGCCGGGCTCGGCGATCGATTGCAGACGCGCGGCGAGGTTCGCTTCGGCACCGATGATGGTGTAGTCCATGCGGTCGCTGCTGCCGAAATTGCCGACATTGCAATAGCCGGAATTGATACCCATGCGCGAGCGGAACGGCTGCTCGATGCCGGAGGCGCGCCACTTCGCATTGAGTTCGGCAAGACGCTGCTGCATGCGCCAGGCCATCTGGAGGCAGGCCTCAGCGTCCGCACGGTCGCCCCTGGTCTCGGGGTCGCCGAAGAAGATCAGCATGGCATCGCCGATGAATTTGTCGATGGTGCCGCCATATTCATGGGCGATCGCCGACATCTCGGTGAAGTATTCGTTGAGGAGCTGGGTCAACAATTCCGGCTGCAGCCGCTCGGCGGTCGCCGTGAAATTCTGGATATCGGAGAAGAAGATCGTGAGCTTCTTGCGCTCGGTGTGGATGGTGACGTCCTTCTGGCCGCTGAAGATGCTCTTGTAGACTTGCGGCGGGATGTAGCGCGAGATCTTCATCGACAACGAAGCCAGAAAGTCGTTGGCGGATTCGAGCTCCTTGTTCATGCCCTTGATACGGCCGGCCTGGCGGCGCTGGAGCGAGAGGAACGACAGGCCGCAGCCGGCGGCGATCAGGAAATAGGCCAGCAGGAACTTGAACGAGAAGATGTTGGCGGCGATCGGCTGCGCGATGATCACCTCCTGGATGCCTCTGATGTCACCGACCTTCCAGTCCTTCTTCGGGCTCTCGGGGTGGCTGTTGTGGCAGCTGACGCAGGCCGGGCCCATCGTGACGGGCGCGACCAGGCGGACCTTGTCGGAGAACAGCGAGGTCTCGGTCTCGACGATCTTCTGCTCGGGGTCCTTGCGAAGCGCGTCGAGCGCGTCCTTCTCGAACTTGTCGAGCTGGTGCGCGGCGCGGTTCTGGAACGGGAAATCCGAGACGAAGCGGTAGGCGATGTTCTCCTGCTGCGCGCCGATCACCCGTCCGAGCTCCAGCGACAGCGTCGCCGGGATCGGGATCGCACCGGGGACGGATTCGTAATTGTGCACGACCCTGGTGGTGCCGTTTGGGTTAGCCAGGATGCGGCCGACCACGTTGGACGCATAGTAGCTGCGCACGCTCGTGATCACCGAGTTGAGGTCGGCGGCCTGCCGGCGCAGCGCGGTCTTGCTGAGGTCGGTCAGGTCCAGCCACACCGCGACCGGCAAAGCGAGCAGGAGCAAGGCGATCACGGCCCCCGTGAGGATGCCGCTCTTGCGCTGTTCTTCGGAGATCTCTTGTTTCACCCTGTGGCTCCGTCGTGTGCGATCTTGACGCAAATCCCGGGAATTCGCGGCAAGAGCTTGCGGCGGCACAGAGCCCGCAAATGCGAGGCCGCGCAACCCCATTTCATGGTGGGTCGCAGCAAATGGCTTTTCGTTTCATGGCGAATGTTTAAGATCGGCATGAACCTGCATTCACTCCGCCGGGAGATCCTCCATATGACCGAGACCATCCGCATCAGGCGCTTCAATGCGCGCCCCGTGATCGTGCCGATGAATTTGCCGCTCAAGACCTCGACCGGCGCGGTCGCAAAGGCGCCGCTGGTGCTGATTGACTGCGAGACCGACCAGGGCGCGGTGGGGCATGCCTATCTGTTCTCGATCACGCCGTCGGCCTTGAAGCCGCTGACGGCGATGGTCACGGAAATGTCGGAGCTCGTCGCCGGCGACGAGCTGCTGCCGTTCGAGATCGAGCGCAAGCTGACCCAGCGCTTCACCCTGCTCGGCCTCGCCGGCCTGCAGCGGCTGGCGCAATCCGGCATCGACATGGCGGCATGGGATGCGCTGGCGCGCAGCAAAGGCTTGCCGCTGGCGCGCCTGCTCGGCGGCGCGCCGAAGCCGGTCAGGGCCTACAATTCGAAGGGACTCGGCATCATGCCGGCGGGCGCCGCGGTGGACGAAGCCCACAAGCTGCTGGCCGAAGGTTTTCACGCGGCAAAGATCCGCGTCGGCCGGCCCGATGCGCGGGAGGATCTCGCCGTGGTGCGCGCGGTGCGCAAGGCCGTCGGCGATCAGGTCACGCTGATGTGCGACTACAACCAGGCCCTGACGGTGACCGAGGCCATCCGCCGCGGCGAGATGCTCGACGACGAGGGGCTGACCTGGATCGAGGAGCCGATCCGCCACGACGATTACGCTGGTAACGCGCGCATTGCGGATGCGCTCCGCACGCCGGTCCAGATCGGCGAGAATTTTGACAGCGCCTTCTCGATGCAGGCGGCGCTGTCCGCTGAGGCCTGCGACTACGTGATGCCCGACGTGCAGCGCATCGGCGGCGTCACCGGGTGGCTCCGCGCCGCCTCGCTCGCACATGCCGCCGGCATCGAGATGTCGACGCACCTGTTCTCGGAGGTCAGCGCGCACCTGCTCTGCGTGACGCCGACCGCGCACTGGCTGGAATATGTCGACTGGGCCGACGCGGTGCTGGCGACACGGCTGACGATCAAGGACGGCTTTGCCCTGCCGGGCGAGGAGCCCGGCAACGGGATCGCGTGGGACGAGGCAGCGGTGAAGAAGTATCTCGTCTGATAAGACCGCCTCTTACGACCGAACAGCGGCAATCATACTCAGCTCGACGGGAGCGCCCCGCGGCAACTCGGCGACGCCGACAGACGTGCGCGTGTGACGACCGCGATCGCCCAAGCGCTCGATCAGCCGGTCGGAGGCCCCATTCATGACTTGCGACTGCTGGGTAAATCCGGGCGCTGAAGCAATGTATCCAACGAGCTGCAGGACCTGGACGATCCTGTCCTCTCCGCCTGTTGCGTGGTTGATGGCCGAAATGCAGAGATCGGCGCAAAGAGCAGCGGCCTCCTGCGCGGCCGCGATATCGACATTTGCGCCGACCTTGCCCGCATACAGCAGGTCCTCACCGCGACGCGGCAGCTGACCACTGACATACGCAATTCCACCATGGATGATCACCGGCAAATAGTTGCCGCCGGGCTTGTTCACGCTGTTCATCTCGAAAACTGCCTTCTCGTCACGTCCGGCGAAGCGACACGTTTCGCCGAACCCCGCAAATTGTATCTCACCAGGCTCGTCGCCGTCATGGATGACCGGACAATGGCAGGCGGAGGTTCACGGATCAAGGCTGCGAAGCATTTGCATGCCGAAGGCAGTGCGGATCAAGCCCGACAAGGCCTCGCCACCGCGCATTGCGCAGCGCCGGCGGGCACGATAACGATGCCCCCATGTCCACGTGGCGGCCCCACCCTCACATCCGCGTCGTCGCGCTCGGCCTGCACTGGCGGGGCGGGCGGCTGCTGGCGGCCGAGGTGCGCGACGATGCGGCGCGGATCAAGGGCGTTCGCCCGCTCGGCGGCGAGATCGAGTTCGGCGAGAGCTGGCGGACTGCGCTGGTGCGCGAATTCAACGAAGAGCTCGGCGTGGACATCACCATCACGGGCGAGCCGCTGGTGATGGAGAACATTTTTTTGCACGAGGGATCGACCGGGCATGAGGTGATGTTCATCGCCGAGGTCGCGCTTCCAGACGGCGCGTTCAGCGGCCAGGACCGCATCGACTTCCGCGAGGATAACGGCGAAGAGATCGTCGCACGCTGGTTCGATCTTGCGGAGCTCGACGTCGAGGGCGGGCCGAGCCTTTATCCGAACGGGTTGAAGGATGTACTGCTCCGACGGAAGCGCCAGTCCGCCTGACGGGCGCCTGGCTACCAAACCTCCGCGCCGGGGATTTTCTTGCGCACCACCATGCGCTGGATCCAGATGCAGCGACGGACGGATCTGTTGGAGCGGCCGACGGCGGATATCCCCTCGCCGGCCTGAAGCAGCGGCGCGATGTTCGCGCGCAGCGCCCGGCAGCGCTGGAGCTCGGCCTGCAAGTCGATCACCGCCGCATCCGCGCATGACGCCATCAGCGCCAGCACAGCCATTGCAAGACAGGTCGCCCGCATCGTTCGCATTCCTTTCACTGTGATCCCCCCGCGTCGCGCCGGTAGCGGAAGTCGCAATGGCTCGCGCGCCTTGCATGATGGTCTGCGCCCGCGTCAGCTTGACGTCGGGGCCGGACCCTTCCGCAGTCGCGAAGTCGGAAGTGCAGACAAAGGAGAAAAGCCGAGCTCCGGCTCGCCCAGCTGTGGCGGCCCCAACAAGGCTGAGCCAACGCAGACGTGATTCAGCGGTTACCGCGGGTCGCCAGATCCTGAAGAGCCGACGGCGCAGTCAGTGATATTATCCCCATCATACCAAATGCTGCGCGGGCTTCCCTAAGAACCAGCCAACGTCAAGGAGAACTCGAGTGCCGTTGTGGAAAGTCTATCACCCCGTCGGGGCCTACTCGGCTCATGACAAGAAGGAATTCGCAGAGAAGGTCACCGCAATGTATGCGAGGATTCCCATCCCGAAATTCTACGCCGTGATGATCTTCGAGGAAGTCGCCGCAGGTTCGGTCTATGTCGGCGGAGCTTCGCACGAGAAATTCGTCCGCTTCAAGATCGACCACATGGCGAGGACGATGCCCGGCCCGTCATCAGGGAATGGTGGGTGAAAGCAGTCGACAAGTTGATCGCGCCCTACGTCAAGGACCGGGGATACGACTGGGAGGTCACCATCGACGAGCTACCGGCCGACCTTTGGTCGATTCAGGGGCAAATTCCGCCGCCATTCGAATCCCACGCCGAAACAAGATGGGTCAAGGAGAACCGGCCGAGTTCGTATGACCTCCAGGAAAAGCTGCCGGTCGGAGCCCTGTTCAAGCCGGGCGTGTCCGCCGGCTGAGGCGACGCCCGCAGGACTGTCGATCGACGCAAGACGCCGCTCCGCAGGGCGGACCGAGCCTCTATCCGACAGGACTGAAGGACCTGCTGCTCCGGCAGAAGAGCCAGTCCACCTGACGGGCGCCTGCTACCACGCCTCCGCGCCGGGGATTTTCTTGCGCACCGCCATGCGCTGGATCCAGATGCAGCGACGGACGGATCTGTTGGAGCGGCCGACGGCGGATATTCCCTCGCCGGCCTGAAGCAGCGGCGCCACGTTCTGCCGCAGCACGCGGCAGCGCTGGAGCTCGGCCTGCCAATCGATGATCGCCGCATCGGCGCGTGATGCCATCAGCGCCAGCGCAGCCATGGCAAGGCAGCTTGCCCGCATCATTTGCATTCCCTTCACCGTGATCCCCCCGCATCGCGCCGGTAGCGAAAATCGCAATGGCTGGCGCCCTGCATGATCGTCTGCGTGCGCGTGAGCCTGACGTCGGGACCAAACCCTTCCGCGGTCGCGAAATCGGCGGTGCAGACCAGGAGGAAGCCGAGCTCCGGTTCGCCCAGCGCCTTGTAGAACTCGGCATAGGCGCATCGCGTCACGTCGAACGCGAAGGTGTCCGCCGTCTGCTCGACGACGTCATAGGCGAGCGCGTCGTCGCGGGCATAGGTCTTGAACGCCGACGATACAGCGTTGCCGAGATCGGTCTCGTTCTTCGTTTTCCAGAACTCCTCACCGAAGCCGCGATAGAGATCGCCGAGCGCCTTGCGCACCAGCGCGTTGGCGCGCGCCTCGCCGAGCTCGGCCTGCAATGCCTTGACCAGCGGCACCAGCACCTGCGCCTGGATCTTTGCTTGCTCGATGACGGAAACGCTCATGGGCAGCCTCGCTCGTCTCTCGTTGCTGCGACTCTTTGGCCCTGTGACCTGGCACACATTTGCGACCATCTTAAGGTTGTATGATAGCCCAGCATAACCGAAGCCGGCCAGGCGCCCGACCTCCATTTTGATGATCTCATTTTCGAGCACGGAGAAGGAAGCAATGCTTCACTCAGTTCGCAGGGCTCGGCTATTTCCCGACCGCATATTTGCCCGAACCACAAGTTGAAAATCACGATCGATTCACGCAGATCCGTTCAGTATCCGGCCCGGCCAACAACGTAGGGCCGATCAATGTTCGTAGTCGGCACGCGCGCATGAGCGCGCGTGAACGATGTTGTCATGCCCGGCATCGGGCGGATCACGAGACGCGATCGGGATCACGAGGCGCAATAGCGCAGGACTCACCTGCCCGGACAGCCGGCCCGGGGAAATGCCGGCATCGACAGTTGCAGCACCGCGAGGGATCACCATGGACGAGCCCAAACCACTCACCAGTGCATTCACCAAGACCGCGAATTTCTCCATCCACGAGGTCGACGAGGTGTTCAGGGACGCCGCGCAGCCCGCCGCGGGGGCCGCCGCGCGAGCTGCGCGTCCGCCGGTCACCTTGCCGCCCATCCTCGGTCCGCTGTCGGCCTTCACGGGCACCTTCACAGGACAGGGATTCAATACGATCTTCCGGCCCGACAGCAAGATCACGCCGACGCCGATGCCGGGGCCGATCAGCACCACCGACCCCGACGACAACGTGCTGGAGCTGAATCTCACCGACGAGACGATGTCGTTCTCGAACAATCTTGGCTCGATCCCCAATCGCGGCTCGCTGCAGCAGGCAGATGCATTCCTCAACGGCGTGCCGTATCTCCAGACCATCAACGACATCACCACGGGAACGCCCGTGGGCATTCACTTCGAACCCGGCATCTGGCTGGCGGTGCCCGCCACCACCAATCCGCACGAGCCGTTCACCGTCGCGCGCATGGCGTCGATCCCGCACGGCACGACGATCACTGCGCAAGGCACCGCGCTGCCTCCGGTCGCCGGTAAGCCAACCATCGCGGCCATCGACATCACACCGTTCATCGGCGGCAATCCGGGCAACAAGATCACATTCCAGAACCAGACCGCGACCAACAAGACGACTCGCAGGCTACCTCAGGATCTGACCGCACTGATGGCTTCCGGCAAGCTCACCCAGGCGATGATCACCGACCCGAACACGGTGCTGCGCGATCAGATCGCGCATCAGACCATCACGCAGACCATCGTCATCGAGACCTCGACGAAGCCCGGCACACCGCTGTCCGGCGGCCCCTTGCCGGCCATCCCCTCGCCCGGCCCGCATCCGCAGGCGCCGAGCTTTGCCGGCGGCGCCGCGAACATCGCGTTCCTTCAGGGCTTGCCCGTTCCGACACCGGGCGGCAATGGCTCGAACGCCAACGCCTTCCAGATGGACGCAGTGTTCTGGATCGAGACGGTGGTTTACGACATCGACGTGCCGGCCCTGCCGCCCGGAACGCCGCCGGTGATCCTGCAACCGCGCCAGAGGAGCAACGTGCCGCTGGTTCCGAGCTTCGTCGCCGCGATCCCGTTCGTGCCCAACAAGGGATTCAAGGGCGGCCACGTCAGGGTGGCGACGACGCAGATCCAGTATTCACAGAAGGTCATGCTGGATTTCGCCGGGCTGACCTGGCCGCACGTCTCGGTCGCATCGCTGGTGCCGGCCGCACCCGTGCCGATCCCGGATCATCTGTTGCCGCTGACGTGAGGCGGATGGCGGTGTGACGACGATGCGCCACGTCCGCGGTATCGGACGTGGCCTGAACCAACGCATCCGTGATGCGACGGTGACCGCCGCTCGCGCGATCCTGAAAAGCCGGCGGCACGATCAATGGTATGATCATTGTCATCCAAAAGAGAGATGATCATGCCCCCTTCCAAGATGTCTCGCGGCTCCATCAGGCTACGACGATTTGCACGGCGCGGTCATGTTGCGGCAATTGCTGCAGCGCTGTTTCTCGCGGCGACCGCCTGGTCAGCCGGGCCGGCGCTGGCCGCGGCAGATGATGCCGAGGCGCGAACCATCTTCGAAAAATTCATTGCCGCGCAGAATGCGCACAACGCGGACGATGTGAAGGCCATGCTGTGGAATTCGCCCGGCACGCTGTTGTTTGCGAGAGGCATCGAAACCAGAGGCCGTGATGCGGTCGCGGACCGCTTCAAGGGCTACTACGAGGGCACCTGGCACCTCGAACCCGATATGTCGAAATTCCACGTCGCCGTGATCTCGAACGAGGTGATGCAGGTCCTCGTTCCCATCGTCTTCACGCGCGGCCTTCCCGGCAAGCCGGCCCAACAGAATACGTTTCTGATCAGCCAGACCTACGTGCGGGATGCGAACGGCTGGTCCGTCGCCTCGGTCCTGCCGGTCGCGAACACGGAACTGAAATAGCCGCGATCCAGAATCGTAGCCCGGATGGAGCGCACCGTAATCCGGGACAGCGTCGGAGAGGATACACCCCGGACTGCGCTTCGCTCCATCCGGGCTACACGCAGGCTTCGCAATCGCGGATTGTTTGGGCTTGCCTGGCCGAAGCTCGCCGCGGGCAGCCCGCCTGCGCCCTTTGGGCTTCGGCGTGGCATCCTTCTCTCGCTATCGCGAGCGAAGGATGGTGGGCGCGACAGGGATCGAACCTGTGACCCCTACCATGTCAAGGTAGTGCTCTCCCGCTGAGCTACGCGCCCTAGATGTCTCTAGATCGGGTCGGGTCCCTATAACGGCTCAGGGGAGCCGGTGCAAGGACCGAAGGGGGCCGATTTAGGCCGCCAGCATCTTGTTCACTTCGCTGACCAATTCGCGCAGATGCACGGGCTTGGACAGCACCTTGGCGTTCTTGGGGGCGTCCGAATCCGAGTTCAGGGCGACCGCGGCGAAGCCGGTGATGAACATGATCTTGATGTCGGGGTCGAGTTCCGAGGCCCGGCGGGCGAGCTCGATGCCGTCCATCTCCGGCATCACGATGTCGGTCAGCAGCATCTCGAACGGCTCTTCCCGGAGCCGCTGATAGGCGGCCATGCCGTTGTCATGGGACGAGACCTGAAAACCAGCGTTTTCCAGCGCCTTGACCAGGAAACGGCGCATGTCGTTGTCGTCTTCGGCGAGCAGGATTTTGGGCATGGCAGGAAACGTCAAATCCCCAGAGGATATCAGCAGAGGTTACTAAGCCCGACAGAGGGTAAATTTGGGGTGAAAATCTTTACCCTGGGCTGGCTGCGCTGCCGGTCCCTTGTGAACCCGAATGCGGCACGAATCAATCGAGCCGCGCTGGCGCATCCCCGCTTCCCTGCCCACACGGTTAAGACATGTTCCAGCGCCGATCACATCTTTTCGCTTGGCAGAATGGTTGCGATTCCAGACAATGACGACACATAAGAGCCGCTCCACCGGCCGAATCAATTCGATCCGAGACCCGGATCCCGCGGCGCGAAGGGACGAAGCCTGAGAAGATGACCCGGTTTGACGGCGACGTGTCGCCCGCCTTCGAGATCGTGGAGCCCGCGCAATGGCGCGCGCCTGTCATCTTCAACTCGCCCCATTCCGGCTCGACCTATCCGGACGAATTCCTCAGCGCCTCCAGGATCGACCTGACGACGCTGCGGCGGTCCGAAGATTCCTTCATGGACGAGCTGATCGGCCATTTGAGCGAGCGCGGCTTTCCGACCGTGCGGGTCAACTTTCCCCGCTCCTATGTCGACGTCAATCGCGAGCCTTATGAGCTCGATCCCCGCATGTTCACCGGACGGCTGCCGAGCTTTGCCAATACCCGCTCGATGCGGGTCGCCGGCGGGTTAGGCACCATCCCGCGCGTGGTCGGCGACGGCCAGGAGATCTATCGCGAACGCATCCTGGTCGACGATGCGCTGGCGCGGATCGAGACGCTCTACAAGCCCTATCATCGCGCGCTGCGCCGGCTGATCAACAAGGTGCACCAGATGTTCGGCACCGTGGTGCTGGTCGACTGCCACTCGATGCCCTCGGTCGGCGTCAGCAGGGACGAGCCGCGGCGGCCCGACATCGTGATCGGCGACCGCTACGGCACGAGCTGCACGCCGCTGCTTCCGGACAGGGTCGAGGAGACCATGGGCGGGCTCGGCTATTCGATCGGCCGCAACAAGCCCTATGCCGGCGGATTCATTACCGAGCATTACGGCAACCCCGCGAGCGGGCTGCACGCGGTGCAGCTCGAGCTCAACCGCGCGATCTACATGGACGAGCGGCGGCGCGAGCGCAGTCCGCGCTTTGCGCAAGTGGCAAGCGACTTCGGCGTGCTCGCCGACGTGCTGGCGACGACGATCCCGTTCGGCGATCTCGGCCCGTTCCAGGCCGCGGCGGAATAATAGCGAGCCGTCGCCGCGCGATCGCGCCGCCGATCAAACATCAGATCAAGCTGCCAGCGTATCGTGCGCCGAATCTTCGCTTCGCGTTTTCGCGCGCTCGAAGTGAAGATCGAGGCTCAAAGAAAAAAGGGCCGCTTCTGATGAAGAAGCGGCCCAAGTCTAGGGAGGAAACGCCCAAGGAGGGCAGCGGTAACGCAGAGCGCTACCGCACCGCAACAATATGCGGCCGCGACGCACAAAGTGCAAGGGCTTTTGAGCCGTTTCCCATGCAATATGCACATGGCTCAATTGCTTATAGCGAAACCCAGATTCAGCTTCTTTGATAAGGAAATTCAATGGGTTGATAACCGTTTGCATACGAACAAGGCATACTCGGAACTAAGTTTTCAACTCTATGATCGATATTTGGCCAGCATATGACTGGGATGGGGCAGCCGGTTGCGGCATCCAAAATACCAGGGAGCAAACCAACTCAGCGCTGCACGCGAGAAGCGAATTGAGCTAGGCAGGAGCGAGCTTCACCCGACTTTCGTTTTGAGGATGCGCCGTGACGGTGATCGACTTCTCAGCCTTCATCGGACGGCTCGCCACCGCCTCCGGCGAAACCATCCTGCCGTTCTTCCGCACCTCGCTGTCGATCGACGACAAGAGCAAGACCAAGGATTTCGACCCCGTTACGGAGGCCGACCGCGCCGCGGAGGCGGTGATGCGCCGGCTGATCAAGGCGAGCTTCCCCCAGCACGGCATCGTCGGCGAGGAATTCGGCAACGAGCGCGAGGACGCCGATTATGTCTGGGTGCTCGACCCCATCGACGGCACGAAATCCTTCATCGGCGGCTTTCCGATCTGGGGCACGCTGATCGCGCTGCTGCACAAGGGCGCGCCGGTGTACGGCATGATGCACCAGCCCTTCATCGGCGAGCGCTTCTCCGGCGACAACGGCTCGGCCACCTATAAAGGCCCGTCCGGCGAGCGCCGGCTCCAGGTCCGTCGCTGCGCCTCGCTGTCGGAAGCAACGAGCTACACCACCAGCCCGCTGCTGATGAACGAACGCGACCGCGCCATCTTCAGCCGCATCGAACAGGGCGCGCGGCTGTCGCGCTATGGCGGCGACTGCTACTCCTATTGCATGCTGGCGGCCGGTCACGTCGATCTCGTGGTCGAGACCGAGCTGAAGCCTTACGACATCGCCGCCCTGATCCCGATCGTGACCGGCGCCGGCGGCGTCGTCACCACCTGGGAAGGCAAGCCGGCCCAGGGCGGCGGCCGCATCATCGCGGCCGGCGATGCAAGAGTTCACGAAGAAGCACTGAAACTGCTCAACGGATAAGCGCCCCAAGGAGCGTGCATGAAAAGAGCCTGCATGAACAACTGGCCTAAGCTCCTCCTTGCATTCCTGCTCCTGTTTCCCGCCCTCGCCTCCGCGCAGAATTTCCCCGCAAAACCGATCAAGCTGATCGTGCCGTTCCCGGCCGGCGGGCCCAACGACATCATTGCCCGCGTGATCGGCCAGCGCATGTCGGAGCTGTCAGGGCAGCCGGTGCTGATCGACAACCGCGGCGGCCAGGGCGGCGTGCTCGGCACCGACGCGGTCTCCAAGGCCGCGCCCGACGGCTACACCATCGCCATCTCCTCAGCCGGCGCGCTCGCGATCAGCCCGAGCATGGAGCGGGTCGCCTACGACACCGCGAGCGACCTCACGCCGGTGACGCTGGTTGCGACCGTGCCGGAAATGCTGGTGGTTGCCACCAACGTGCCCGCAAAGGACATCGGCGAGCTGATCGCGCTCGCCAAGGCGCAGCCCGGAAAGCTCAATTTCGCCTCCTCCGGCCCCGGCAGCCTGCCGCACCTCGCCGGCGAATTGTTCAAGCTGACGGCCAAGATCGACATCGTCCACGTGCCCTATCGTGGCGCTGCTCCCGCGGTGAACGATCTCCTGGGCCAGCAGGTGCAGATGACCTTCCTGGATCTTCCGGTGCTGCTGCCGCAGGTCAAGGCGGGCGCGTTGAAGCCGATCGCGGTCGGCTCGGCCGAGCGCTCCGCGACCGCGCCCGACGTGCCGACCACCGCGGAAGCGGGCTTTGCCGATCTTCGTATCGAGAACTGGTACGGCATGGTGGCGCCGAAGGGCACGCCGAAGGAGATCGTCACCGCTCTGCATGGCCTGGCGACGAAGGCCATGGCGGATCCGGCCGTAAAGGAAAAGCTCGCCGCCCAAGGCGCGACCCTGATTGGCGACGAGCCGGAGCATTTTCGCAGCTTCATCGCGGACGAGACCGCGAAGTGGGCGAAGGTGATCAAGGATGCCGGAGTCGAGACGGCGAAGTAGCGCGCGGTAGGCGAACGGCCTCACAACGCGACAGGTGCGTTCCCTCCCCCCTTGCGGGGGAGGGCCAGGGAGAGGGGTCCACACGGGGACTCCATCGATCTCTCTTCTTCGCGACAGAGACACCTTTTTCTGGGTACCCCTCTCCCCCTCCCTCCCCCGCAAGGGGGGAGGGAGCGCAGTTGTGCGCACCGCCGCAACGTAGGCTCACATCAAAAAGCCGCCCTCACGCCGCCTCTGCCCTTAAATGCTCCACCAGCATCTTGGCCGGCCTTGGCAGCGCCTTGAAGCTGCGGGCGCAGATCACGAGCTTGCGGTTGGCGAAGGCATCACGCAGGCGGACCATGGCCAGCGGCATCAGCTTGGCGCAGCGGCGGGCGGCGGATATCGGCACCAGGGCGATGCCGACGTCAGCGGCGACCATCTGACAGATCGCGTCGAAATCGCGCAGACGCGCACGGTAATGCGGACGCATGCCGAGCCGGGCGGCGTGCTTCGAAATGTGCATCTGGAGTGCAGTGGCGCTGGTGAGCCCGACGAATTCGCAATCCCGCGTCTCCTGAAAATCGATCTGGCGACGGCCCGCGAACGGGCCGCGCCGCGACGTCACCAATGTCAGGTGGTCCTCGCTGAAGACGAAACGCTCGATATGATCAGGCAGCGCGTGCTCGGCGGCAAAGCCGAGATCGGCGGCACCGGCGGTGATTGCTGCCGCGATATCGGTGCTCTCGCGCTCCTCGATGTCGATGGCGACGTCGCGATGCTCGCGCAGGAAACCCGCCAGCGCCTTCGGCAGATGCTCCGACAGCCCCGAGGTGTTGACGAGAAAATGCACACTCGCGCGCACGCCGCTGGCAAAGCCGGCGAGATCGCCGCGCAGGGCGTCGACCTGGTGCATCACGACCCGTGCATGATCGAGCAGGCTCTCGCCCGCCGCAGTCAGCTCGACACCGCGCCGCCCACGCTTGAGCAGCGCGACGCCGAGCGCGTCCTCGAGCCCTTTGATGCGCGCGCTGGCAGAGGCCAAGGCGAGATTCGATCGCTCGGCGCCGCGCGTGATGCTGCGCTGGTCGGCAACCGCGATGAAGAGCTGGAGGTCGACGAGGTCGAAGCGCATGGTCGGATTCTCCTCAGCCTCCGCCAGGAACGAAGGCTGTCTCCGTAACCTTCAGATTGTGCCCGCGCGCGGCTTCGGTCAATGTGCAAGATATGATTGACCCGCTCCTCATCCTCATCGCCGCCGTCTTCCTGATCGCCGGATTCGTCAAGGGCGTGGTCGGGCTCGGCCTGCCGACCGTGTCCATGGGCCTGCTCGCGGTGAACATGGCGCCGAGCCGCGCGATCGCCATCGTGATCGTGCCCGCCATCGTCACCAATATCTGGCAGACCTTCGCCGGCCCCTATCTGCGCGACATCCTGAGGCGGCTGTGGCCGCTGATGATCGGCACCGTGATCGGATGCTGGCTCAATGCCGGCGCGCTGACCGGCCCGCATGCCCGTTACGGCACGATCGTGCTCGGAATCCTGCTCGTGATCTACGCGATCATCGGGCTCAGCAAATTCAAGTTCCACGTCGCGCCGCAGAACGAGAAATGGGTCGGCGGCGTGGTCGGCGTGATCACCGGCGTGATCTCGGCCTCGACAGGCGTGCAGGTGATCCCCTCGATGCCGTTCATGCAGGCGATCGGCATGGAGAAGGACGAACTGGTGCAGGCGCTCGGCGTGTTCTTCACGACCGCGACGCTGGCGCTCGCCTTCAATCTCACCGCCGGCGGCTTGCTGACGCCGGCGAACGCCGTGCCGGGCGCCGTGGGCATGGCCATGGCCTTTGCCGGCATGTTCGTCGGCCAGTCGGTGCGGGCGCGGATGCCGGCGGAAGCGTTTCGCCGCTGGTTCCTGATCGCGATGATCCTGCTCGGCATTTATCTCGCCGGCAGCGCGCTGCTGAAGGAGTTCGCCTGAGGCCTACGATTTGGGCTCGTAGCCCGGCACCCATTTTTCGTGCTGGGGCAGATCGTCCTGGATCGTCCACCACGGTGCGCGCGACGAGGTGAAGACGTGGAGGCGGGGCCTGACATCGGGATCGTCATCGAGCAGGCCGGCGGGAATGCTGACGGTCGGCAGATAACTCGCCTTGCCCGGCGTCAGGCAGCCGCAGGTCTTGCAGCGATGGCGGAAGCTCCCCGGCGCGGATTCGTAAGCCACCGTCATGTCCTCGCCGGCAACAAAGCGAAACTTGTCGGCATCGACATGGGCGTAGGTGGCGAAGGCGGCACCGGTCAGCTTGCGGCAATTGGCGCAATGACAATGCGTGAGCGCACGCACCTGATCGATCTCGAAACGCACGGCGCCGCATAGGCAGCTTCCACGAACCATCGAAACCTCCCCGCGCGGCCTCTATCGGGCCGACTGCATGCCGGACCAGTCATCCGTTCGAATGAGTTATCGCGTCTCCAGCATGGCGACGCGGATGCCGAGATAGATGAAGAGGCCGCCGAGCGCGCGGTTCACCCAGGCGATCGCGCCCTCAGACTTGCGCAGCCGGTGGGCCGCCCTTGCCGCGAACGCCGCCAGCACCAGGCACCACAACGTTCCCGTAAAGATGAAGATCAGGCCGAGCGTCAGGAAGGCGAGCGGCTTGTGCGGGGAATCGGCTGCGACGAATTGCGGCAGGAAGGCCAGGAAGAACAGCGCGACCTTGGGATTGAGCGCGTTGGTGAAGACGCCCTGGAGGAAGACCCGCCGCAGCGGGCTCCGCTCCGGCTCGTCGATGGCTGCGGCCAGCGCCGGGCGCGACCACAGCATCTGAAGTCCCGTCACGACGAGATAGGCCGCACCGACCAGCTTCAGGATCGAGAAGGCGGTCGATGAGGCCATCAGCAGCGCCGAAAGGCCGATTGCCGCGCCCGCGACGTGGAAAAAGCAGCCAAAACTGATGCCGAGCGCGGCCGCGGCGCCGCCCCGCCAGCCCATCTGCATGCTGCGGCCGATCACGTAGACCGAGTCCGGGCCAGGCGTGATGTTGAGCAATATGCCCGACAGGATGAAGAGCCAGATCTCGTGAATGCCCAGCATGTGAGGTGCCCCCGTCAGCCTTGAAAGGCGGGCTTATTCGGTTCGGCCGCCGCCGTCCACCGCCAGGATTGCGGAGAATTTACCTCAAATTTGCAATGCGGATCATGCTTTCGCCCGGCCTTATCTGCTCTATAAAGGCAGGGTTCTTGGAAATGCGGGATTCGAGGCGACTGCCACGCGGGGGCCGGTCATCGATCCCTTGGAGCTCCGGATTATGGAAAGACGTCTGGCCGCCATCGTCTGCGCCGATGTCGCCGGCTATTCGCGCATGATGGGCAGCGACGAGGCCGGCACCCATGCCGCCTTCAAGGCCCATCGCAGCGCGATCCATCCCATCATCCTCAACCATGGCGGCCGCGTCGTCAAAAACACCGGCGACGGCTTCCTGTTGGAGTTCCCGAGCATCGTCGGCGCTGTCGAGGCCGCGATCGCGATGCAGACGCTGATGGCGGAGCGCAACCATCACCTGCCGGCCGAGCGCGCCATGCAGTTTCGCCTCGGCATCCACATGGGCGACGTCATCGCCGACGAGGACGAGGTATTCGGTGACGACGTCAACATTGCCGTCCGCCTCGAAGCGGTGGCGAGCCCCGGCGGCTTCGCCATCTCGGCCAAGGCCTACCGGGAGGCGAGCAAGCACCTGACCGCGCTGCTGGTCGATGCCGGCAACCATCGCTTCAAGAACATCAAGGACCCGATCGGGGTCTGGACCTGGATGCCCGAGGGTGCGCCGGCGCTCGCGCCCGAGCTCCGGGAGGCGTCGGTGCTGTCGCAGCAGTACCGCACAGCGATCGTCGGCGTGCTGCCCTTCGCCAATCTCAGCGACGCCCAGGACGAATATTTCTCCGACGGCCTCACCGAGGATCTGATCCACGCGCTGTCGCTGCAATCCTTCTATCGCGTGCTGAGCCGCAACTCGACCTTCGCGTTCAAGGGCAAGAACACCAGCACCCGCCTGATCGCGCGCGAGATCGATGCCACCTATCTGATCCAGGGCTCGGTGCGGCGCGCCGGAGCCAAGATCCGCGTCACCGCCGAGCTGGTCGCGCCGGAGACCGGCGAGCAGCTCTGGACCGGCCGCTACGACCGCGACATCGGCGAACTGTTCGCGATGCAGGACGAGATCACCACCAATCTGTCCGCCGCCATCGCCACCGAGATCGTCCGTGCCGAGGCCTCGGCGCCGGCGCGGCTCTCCACCGACGTGACCGCCTGGGACCGCTTCCTCAAGGGGCTGTCGCACTACTACCGGCAGACCAAGGAGGACCTGGCCACCGCCGTCGACCTGTTCCGCGAAGCCATCAGCCTCGACCCCAAACTGTCGATCGCGCACGCCTATCTCGCCACGATCCAGATCCAGAGCATCCAGTTCGGGTGGGTCAAGGGCACGCGCGAGATGTGGGCCGAGGCGATGGCCCTCGCCGAGACCAGCGTCCGGCTCGACCCGCGCTCCTCCTTCGCCTTCTCGATCCTGTCCTGGGCGCATGCCATGGAGGCGCATTACGAGGCCGCGATGGACGCCGCCAAGCGCGCGGTCGCGCTCAACCCCTACGACAACGGCGCACGCGGCGTGCTCGGCATCTGCCATTTCGTCATCGGCGAGCACCGCGAGGCGATCGAGCTGTTTTCGATGGCCGCGCAGCGCGACAACAGCGACCCGCGCTACCAATGGGCCGCGCTGAACGCCTTCAGCCATTATCTGCTGGGGCAATACGACGCGACCCTGTCCTGGGCGCGCGAGCAGCTCTACATCAACCCGAACCACATGCAGGCGCTGGCGATCCGTGCCGCGGCGCTGGCACAGTTGGGTCGGGACGATGAGGCTGGCGAGGCCGTCGGCGTGCTGATGCGCAACTACCCGACGCTGAATGTCGATCGTCACTTGCGCAATTTCCACTGGAAGCGGCCCGAGGACCTTGCCCATTACCGCGAGGGGCTTCTGAACGCGGGCGTGCCGCTCAGCAAGCTGACCCTGGTGCAAAGCGACGTCAAACGCGCGGCCGAGTCCTGACAGGCGGGCCTTCTCGGTCTCGACCCAGCCCCTTCGCAAAACGCGGGCCGGCTTTTATTGACAGGACCGTGAATTCAGCCACACTTCTTTACACGCTGAAGTAGTATAAGCTGCTGTCGGTTTGTTAGGACTTTCCGCGCTCTATCGGCGCGTCTTCATTTCACGATTCGCTGTTTTCAGGATTTTGGGCCATGAACGACCCCGCCTCGAAGCCTCCCTTCGATCCCTCGATCCAGGTCTCGCCAGACAATCCCTGCCCCTTCCTGCGCGGCCTGGTCGGCGAAGGCTTCGTCGAAGGCGGGACCGTCCCGATCGGCAAGCTATCGCAGACGATCGCGAATGCGAGCGGCGACAAGGGGCTGATGAAGACGGTGGCCCGCGTCGAGACCCGCGGCATCGCGCTGATCGCCAACGGCTTCGGTCACATCCTGAAGAGCATCTTTTCGGGCGCACAGCTCGATGCCCTGCGCGGCGGCCCCCTGGACAAGCGCGGCGCCGGTTCGCGCATCCTCGGCGTCGACGGCAAGGTCAATGAGGATCAGATCGCCCGCCTGGCCAGCTTCGGCAGGGACTATACCGATCCGAACGGCGGCGGCACCGAGCCCGGCATCAACGCGTCGGAAATACAAACTTACATGCGCGACAACCTCAAGCGCGCCGGGAGCACTGCGCGCTGGTACTATCGGATCTTGATGCAGTTCGAATGGCCCATCCTGCTGAAGATCATGGGCAAGGGCGAAGGCGAGAACCGCTATCTCGCCATCGCCGACGTGCGTACGCTGTTCAACGAGCGCAAATTCCCTGACAGGATCACGCAGCGAGTCGTCAGCCAGCCGGTCACCCCGCCCTCGCTCATATGGCGCGTTGCCGGCGGGTTAGTCGCCGCGCTGCTCGTCTTTGGCGTCGTGGCGCTGCGCTTTCCCGATCAATTCCAGCCGATGCTGCCCGGCATCCTCGGTGACCTCGTGGCGCCGCCATTGCCGAAGCTTGTCGAACCGCGGGCCGCGTACTGGCTCGAGCAAAACTGGGCGCTGGAGGACCGGCACTGGTTTCATCACGCCAGCCAGGGCACCGCGACCTTCCCGGTGCCCTACAGCTGGTTCATGGCGCTCGAGCAGCCGCGGCTTCATTTCTTCGCAAAGCCCGGGATGCTGCATGACAGCGACCATCTGCAGCGCTTCGGCTTCATCCCGAGCCCGCAGACGATCAACACCGACGACGCCACGCTGCGCCGGTTCGGCTACGCCAATGTCTACGACAAGACCAAGCCGGTGCCGGCGCGGCTTTGGGATCCGCCGGTTAACTGGGGCGCCCAGGCTGAAAACGTCGACGGCCTGCCCGTCGGCTTTGCTCGCATGACCGGCGTACCCGATCCTGCGACCGGCCAGGTCGGCGACGACCGGATCGGCCTGACCTGCGCCGCCTGCCACACCGGCCAGATTCACTACAAAGGCATCGACATCCGTTTCGACGGCGGCCCGGCGATGACCGACCTGAGGAAGCTCGAGGTCACGACGGGTCTGTCGATCGCCTACACGCTCCTCGTGCCGGGTCGCTTTACGCGCTTCGCCGACCGTGTGCTCGGCCCCTCCGCCAGCGATGCGGATCGCGACGCGCTGAAGCAGAAGCTGCGCACGATCAGCACGTTCCTGATCGACTGGGAGAAGACCTACGCGAAAACCATCGACGGCAAGACGAGGTTCAACGAGAAGACGAAGCGGGAAGAGAAGCAGCAGGACACCGAGGAAGGATACGGCCGTCTCGACGCGCTCAACCGCATCGGCAATCAGGTCTTCGCCCAGGACATGACGCTCAGCGGCCTCAGCGGCTTCGAAAAGAATCTGCATGCCAAGGACGCGCCGGTCAGCTTCCCGCCGATCTGGACCGTGCCCTGGCTCAAATTCGCGCAATATGACGCGTCCATCGAACAACCGCTGATCCGCAACGCCGGCGAAGCGCTGGGCGTGACGGCGCTGCTCAATCTGTCCGACAATACCCCCAAGGACACGCTGTTCCGCTCGTCGATGGATATCAAGAACCTGAACTGGATCGAGGATCTGCTGAAGGGGTCGGCGCCCTATCCGAAAAAGCAGCTCTCCGGACTGACATCACCGAAATGGCCGTCCGACATCTTCGGCGACAATGCCTGGAAGATCGATGGCGAGCGCGTCAAGAACGGCCGCAAGCTCTACGCGCAGATCTGCGTCGAATGCCATCTCGGGCCGGTCAACGATCCCGTGTTCGACACCGAGTTTCCGGACCAGAGCATCTGGTCCTCGTCGCGCTGGGAGACCATCGGCAAAGACAAATTCCTGAACGAGGTCCAGAAAAGCGTCAAAGGCATGGGCACCGATCCCGCTCAGGCCAGTGTGCTGGCGACGCGGACGGTTCAGGTCCCGGGCTTTCTCGAGCTCGATCCCACGCAGAAGCTCAATGCCTGGTGGAGCTGCAATCTGCCGGCTATCTCCTCGACCGACATGCCGTACTCGGTCGGGCTGATGGTGCTCGTCGACATCGTCAGCCGCAAAGCGATGGACGATGCGAAGATCGACCCGAAGGTTCAGCAGGCCTGGTGGGGCGAGCGCAAAAACTGCCCGAATCCCGGTCCGCAGCCGGCCGAGGCGAAGGAGCCGCCGCCCTGGTATCGCGCGCGCCCGCTCAACGGCGTCTGGGCCACCGCGCCTTACCTGCACAACGGATCGGTGCCCTCGCTCTACTGGATGCTGAGCCCCGCGGCCGAGCGCCCCAAATCGTTCTGCATGGGTGGTGGTCGCGACTACGATCCGAAGCAGGTCGGCTTCGCGGTCGTCGACGGCGAGAGCTGCAAGACCGGGCAGTCGCGCTTCTCGACGCGAGCGTCTGATGGCACCGAGACCTTCGGCAACAGCAATGCCGGCCACTCGTTCGATGGCACGCCGGGCCCCGGCAAGGACGGCACCATCGGCCGCGTGCTCAAGGAGCAAGAGCGCTACGATCTGATCGAATATCTGAAGACGCTGTGAGGCAGAGAAGGTTCATCGTCATGGCCGGGCTTGTCCCGGCCATCCACGTTCTTTGATCGCGCAACAAGGCGTGGATGCCCGGGACAGGCCCGGGCATGACGGAGATTGTGGAACGATCAGCCGTCCTCAGGAAGCTTCCACCCCGTCACTTGAACAGCGGCGTGCCCGGCACGAAGGCGTCGAAGGCGGCCCAGAACTGGGAGCGGTAGCGGTCCTGCTCCTGGAGGATCTCGTGCTTGGCGCCGGCGATCACGAGATGGGAGCCGGCGCGCAAATGATAGGCGAACTCCTCGATCGCCGCGGTCGAGACCACGGTGTCGCTGGAGGCCGCCAGCATCAGGATCGGCTGGCGGATCTGGGAAGGGTAGTTCTTGCCCTTGAAGGTGTTCATGGCGTGGAAGGCGGTATCGGCCCAGGCGACCGTCGGTGACGCGAGCCCGAGCGTCGGATCCTCCTCCAGGATCGCGGCATTACGCGCATAGCGCACGGGATCGCTGGTCAGCGGATTGTTGATGAAGGGATTGAGCCCGGTGATGTGGTCGCTGCCGCCGGGGACATAGCGACCGCCCATCCCCATCAGGCGCATCGTCTTCAGCAGCGCCCGCGCCGGAAACGAGGTGGCGCGGCCGGGCAGGTCGATCATCGGCGCCGACAGCACCATGCGGTCGAACCAGCGCTTGCCGGCATGCGCCACCCGCAGCATCACGGTGCCGCCCATGGAATGGGCGAGCGCGAAGAAGGGCGGCGGGCAATCCGGCAGCACCACCTGCTGCACGAAGGTCTCGACGTCGATCTCGAAATCGGAGAAGTCGCGCACATAGCCCTTGCGCGGATCGCGCAGGCGGCGCGAGGAGTGGCCCTGCCCGCGCCAGTCGATCATCGCCACCGCAAAGCCGCGGTCGCGCAGGTCGCGCACGGTCTCGAAATATTTCTCGATCTGCTCGCTGCGTCCGGTGAAGACGCAGACCGTGCCCTTGCGGTTCGCCGGCGGCGCCCAGCGCGCAAAGCGCAGCTCGGCGCCATCGGGCGTCTTGATGGTGCCGCTGACGACGTCTTCGGGAACGGGATTGGACGGAATCGAGATCAGCGTCATTGGGCGAGAAATGCTGCAAATCAAGGGGCTGGAGCGCCGAAAAGGCGCAACTTGCCGCCCTCTTGAACGCCGTTCCCCTGAACCCATATCACCATGGTGCAGGCCGCTACCAGTGTTTCGGAACCGGAACATTAGGCTGCACACAGACTAAAGCCCGGCCCGATTGGCGGGCGGGTTACCAACAGTCGCTCAATGGAGGACTAGACCATGCGTACCTACGACCTGACTCCGTTTTACCGTTCCACTGTCGGCTTCGACCGCCTCTTCAGCCTACTCGACCAGGCCGGTTCGGACGGCAGCCCCGGTTATCCCCCCTACAACATCGAGCGTACCGGCGAGAACACCTACCGCATCACGGTTGCGGTGTCCGGCTTCGCCAAGGACGAGCTCTCCCTCGTCGCGAAGGAAAACACGCTGACGATCAAGGGCGAGAAAGTCGCCAACGAGAACTCGAAGTCCGAAGTGCTCTACCGCGGCATCGCCGCGCGTGCCTTCGAGCGCGCCTTCCAGCTTGCCGACTTCGTGCAGGTGAAGGACGCCTCGCTCGAGAACGGGCTGCTTCACGTCGACCTTGTGCGCGAGATTCCCGAAGCCAAGAAGCCGCGCCAGATCGCCATCAACGCGGGCGCGCCGAAGGCGCAGGTGATCGAGAGTTCGGTCGCCGCCTAAGCACGTCGACAGCCACCAAGTTGCGAAAACGCCCCGGTGCCCCGGGGCGTTTTTTTCGTTTTGCATCGCATCACAGAACGGTGAGGACATGTAACGCCGCGACCACGCGCTCCGTCCTTTGGGCATCGCAGCAAAAACAATACGGAGCACGATCATGTCACTTTGGCGCAGCCTTCTCATCGCCGCGAGCCTGCTGGCGGCCCCCATCAGCCTGGCTCACGCGCAGACGCCGCAGACGGTGAAAGCCAAGAACGTCGTGCTGGTGCACGGCGCCTGGGCCGACGGATCGAGCTGGTCGGAGGTGATCCCGATCCTCCAGGCCGCGGGCCTGCACGTCACCGCCGTGCAAAATCCGCTGTCGTCGCTTGCGGACTCCGTCGAGGCGACCAAGCGCGCGCTGGCCGAACAGGACGGCCCGACGGTGCTGGTCGCGCATTCCTGGGGCGGCACCGTGATCAGCCAGGTCGGTAACGACCCGAAGGTCACCGGCCTCGTCTACGTCGCCGCACGCGCGCCCGATGCGAGCGAAGACTTCGTCGCGCTGTCGAAGCAGTTTCCGGCAGGCCCGGCCCGCGCCGGCATCGTCGAGCGCGACGGCTACACAAAGCTCTCTGAAGACGCCTTCCTGAAGTATTTTGCCAATGGCGTGAAGCCGGAGCAGGCCAGGGAGCTCTACGCCGTGCAATGGCCGACCGCCGCCTCGATCTTCGCCGGCCGCACCACGGAAGCTGCATGGCACACGAAGCCGAGCTGGTACGCGGTATCGAAGAACGACGGCACCATCAATCCCGATTTCGAACGCTTCCTCGCCAAGCGCATGAACGCAACCACGATCGAGCTCGATGCCGGCCACCTCTCGCTGGTGTCGCATCCGAAGGACGTGGCGAATCTGATCCTGGAAGCCGCGGGGTATCCGCGCAGCTGAGCGCGCGATTGCCGCAATGAAAAAGCGCCCGCGATTTTCGGGCGCTTTTTTTTGCTCAGGTCTCCGTCCGGAGCGTGGCGCGCAGTCGCGTCAAGCGAGCGCGCGCTAGTCCAGCCCCTGCGCCGCCGGCATCTCCTGCGTCGGCATGATAGTCGGAGCCGGCTTGGCCTGACCGACGGTTGGCGCGGCGGTTTGCGGTGGTGCGGCTTCGGCGGGCTTTGCCTGCACGGCAGCGGTCTGTTGGGCGGGCTGCGCCTGCGGCGCTTGTACCTGCTGCGGAGCTGGCGCGGCCGCCTTGGTGGCGGCGACAGGCGCCTCGCCGCGGCGCGGGGCGGCCTTCGGCAGCGGCACGGTGCGGCTGGCGACATGCGGGATCGAGGCCGGCGGACGCGGCGGGCCGCTGCGGACCATGGTCGGCGGCGGCAGCGCGCTTTGCGGACGGTAAGGTGCAACCGTCGGCACCTCATCACTGGGGGCCATGCCGAAGGCGTCAGCGGCCGGCATGAAGCGCAAAATTCGCCCGTCGCGGGCATCGATCACCAGCCGGCCGTCGTCGCCGCGGCGGTCGATCACCGCGATGGTGTAGACGCCGCCGCGCAGGCGCGGGATGCCAAGCGGAGAGAAGCCGTTGTCGCGCAGCACGGCGTAGACCTCGGTCGGCGGCAGCAGCGCCGGTGCCGGACCGCGCTCCTCGTAGCCAAAGCCGTAACCGTAGCGCGGCGGCGGCGCGGCTTCCGGCGGCCCATAGGGTCCGTCGAAATCCGAGACCGCGATATAGGCGCCCCGCGCAGCGCCGTTGGCCGGAACTTGTGCCTCGACGGCCGTTGCCACCAGCGCCAGCGTGGCAGCGGCCACACATCCTGTGAAAAACTTCATGGTCGACACGCTCCTGTCAGGCCCCCGAATGCCTCGCGCTCTTTCGCTTCTTGCGGCGTGGCGCGCCTTTCGAAGGGCTGATCCGAAGCTTCATTCGGGATTTCGGCGTCGGCAGGGCCGGATCAGGGCGCGTTTGCTTCAAAACCGGGGCCGCGTGCCATGCGGAAAGCGCTGATTGACACTCTGGGAATCGGGACTTCCGCGCGCTTGTGTGATAGACAAAAATTTGGCAAGGTGATGGTTAGGACAGGAAGACTGTCTCAATTTTGCTTGCAGTTCCGGCATACGGATTGCAACGAAAGTCGGTGCTTTCGAGCGCCAGGAAGGCAACAGGCAAAGCCGTTCTCGGGGACGAAGAACGCCTTGGCCTGAATTTAAGAAAATGCGGCTCGCAGCGGACGAGCGGTGACCCAGAGGCGGGTGCCGCGGAACGCCCAAGGTGCGCCGAAGATAGCGGTGAGGCAGCTTGCCGCATGGAGAGGATTGGAACAATGAACGGGTCGCAATTCGAGCGCGCAAACATCGTGGCAGAAGAACTGTCGGCGACGGTCGCCTCGAAAACGACTGATCCGATTCAGGAACACAATTCGCGTCCGCCGGCCGTAGGTCTGTACGATCCGAGCCTGGAAAAGGATTCCTGCGGCGTCGGCTTCATCGCCAACATCAAGGGCAAGAAGTCCCACGAGATCGTCGCGGACGCGCTCAGCATCCTCTGCAACCTCGAGCATCGCGGCGCCGTCGGCGCCGACCCGCGCGCCGGTGACGGCGCCGGCATCCTGGTGCAGATCCCGCACCCCTTCTTCAGCCGCAAGGCCGGGGAGCTCGGCTTCACGTTGCCGGCTCCTGGCGAATATGCCATCGGCGCGCTGTTCATGCCGCGCGACACCGCCTGGCGCAATGTCATCAAGAGCATCATCGCCGACCAGATCAAGGAAGAGGGCCTGACCCTGCTTGGCTGGCGCGACGTGCCGACCGACAATTCCTCGCTCGGCGTCACCGTGAAGCCGACCGAGCCCGCCTGCATGCAGGTGTTCATCGGCCGCAACGGCACCGCCAAGACCGAGGACGATTTCGAGCGCCGGCTCTACATCCTGCGCAAGTCGATCTCGCAGGCGATCTACCAGCGTCGCGACCGCGGCCTTGCGGGCTATTACCCCTGCTCGATGTCGTGCCGCACCGTGATCTACAAGGGCATGTTCCTCGCCGACCAGCTCGGCAAGTACTATCCCGATCTGCACGAGGCGGACTTCGAGAGCGCGCTGGCGCTGGTGCATCAGCGCTTCTCGACCAACACCTTCCCGGCCTGGTCGCTGGCGCATCCCTATCGCATGATCGCGCATAACGGCGAGATCAACACGCTGCGCGGCAACACCAACTGGATGGCGGCGCGCCAGGCTTCCGTGAGCTCCGAGCTCTACGGCAAGGACATCAACCGGCTCTGGCCGATCTCCTACGAAGGCCAGTCGGACACCGCCTGCTTCGACAACGCGCTCGAATTCCTGGTGCAGGGCGGCTACTCGCTGCCTCACGCCGTCATGATGATGATTCCGGAGGCGTGGGCCGGCAATCCTCTGATGGATGAGAAGCGCCGCGCCTTCTACGAATATCACGCCGCCCTGATGGAGCCGTGGGACGGCCCCGCCGCGATCGCCTTTACCGACGGTCGCCAGATCGGCGCTACGCTGGACCGCAACGGGCTGCGTCCGGCGCGCTATCTCGTCACCAAGGACGACCGCATCGTGATGGCGTCCGAGATGGGCGTGCTGACGATCCCCGAGGACCAGATCATCACCAAGTGGCGCTTGCAGCCCGGCAAGATGCTGCTGGTCGACCTCGAGCAGGGCCGCCTGATCCCGGACGACGAGATCAAGGCCGAGCTCGCCCGGAGCCATCCCTACAAGGAGTGGCTGGAGCGGACCCAGATCGTGCTGGAAGAGCTGCCGAAGGTACCGACCACCGGCGTGCGCTCCAACCTGTCGCTGCTCGATCGCCAGCAGGCGTTCGGCTACAGCCAGGAAGACATCTCCATCCTGATGACGCCGATGGCCTCCACCGGCGAGGAAGCCGCGGGCTCGATGGGCAACGACACGCCGATCTCGGCGCTGTCGGACAAGGCCAAGCCGCTGTTCACCTATTTCAAGCAGAACTTCGCGCAGGTCACCAACCCGCCGATCGACCCGATCCGCGAGGAGCTGGTGATGAGCCTCGTCTCCATCATCGGACCGCGGCCGAACCTGTTCGACCTGCAGGGCCTCGCCACCACCAAGCGTCTCGAAGCGCGCCAGCCGATCCTGACCGATGCGGATCTCGAGAAGATCCGCTCGATCTCCGATGTGGCCGAGTCGCACTTCAAGTCGCGCACGCTCGACACCACCTTCCACGCCGGTCTCGGTGCTGCCGGCATGGACCAGGTGCTCGACGAGCTTTGCGCGCGTGCGGAAGCCGCCGTCCGCGAGGGCGTCAACATCATCATCCTGTCCGACCGCATGGTCGGCAGCGACCGGGTGCCGATCCCGGCACTGCTGGCCTGCGCCGCCGTGCATCATCATCTGATCCGCGTCGGACTGCGCACCTCGGTCGGCCTCGTCGTCGAATCCGGCGAGCCGCGCGAAGTGCATCACTTCGCCTGCCTGGCCGGCTACGGCGCCGAAGCGATCAATCCCTATCTGGCGTTCGAAACCATCATCGCGATGAAGGACCGCCTGCCCGGCTCGCTCGACGACTACGAGATCGTCAAGCGCTACATCAAGTCGATCGGCAAGGGCCTGCTCAAGGTGATGTCCAAGATGGGCATCTCGACCTACCAATCCTATTGCGGCGCGCAGATCTTCGACGCCGTCGGCCTCAAGGCGGACTTCGTCGGCAAGTTCTTCGCCGGCACCCATACCCGCGTCGAGGGCGTCGGCCTTGCCGAGATCGCGGAAGAAGCGGTGCGCCGTCATGCCGACGCGTTCGGCGACGCGCAGGTCTACAAGACCGCGCTCGATGTCGGCGGCGAATATGCCTATCGCAGCCGCGGCGAGGACCATGCATGGACCGCGGAGTCGGTCGGGCTGCTCCAGCACGCCGCCCGCGGCAATTCGCTGGAACGCTACCGCGCCTTCGCCAAGATCCTGAACGAGCAGTCGGAGCGGCTGTTGACGCTGCGCGGCCTGTTCCGGATCAAGAACGCGGACGAGGAGAAGCGCAAGCCGATCCCGATCGACCAGGTTGAGTCGGCCAAGGACATCGTCAAGCGCTTCGCCACCGGTGCGATGAGCTTCGGCTCGATCTCGCGCGAGGCGCACACCACGCTCGCGATCGCCATGAACCGGATCGGCGGCAAGTCGAACACCGGCGAAGGCGGCGAGGAAGCCGACCGCTTCAAGCCGATGCCGAACGGCGATTCCATGCGTTCGGCGATCAAGCAGGTCGCCTCGGGCCGCTTCGGCGTCACCACGGAGTATCTCGTCAACTCCGACATGATGCAGATCAAGATGGCGCAGGGTGCCAAGCCCGGCGAAGGCGGCCAGCTGCCCGGCCACAAGGTCGACGCGACCATCGCCAAGGTTCGTCACTCGACGCCGGGCGTCGGCCTGATTTCGCCGCCGCCGCATCACGACATCTACTCGATCGAGGATCTGGCGCAGCTCATCTACGACCTCAAGAACGTCAACCCGACGGGCGACGTCTCGGTCAAACTGGTCTCCGAGATCGGCGTCGGCACGGTCGCCGCCGGCGTTGCCAAGGCGCGCGCCGACCATGTCACCATCGCGGGCTTCGAGGGCGGCACCGGCGCTTCGCCGCTGACCTCGATCAAGCACGCCGGCTCGCCCTGGGAGATCGGCCTTGCCGAAACCCACCAGACCTTGGTGCGCGAGCGGCTGCGCAGCCGCATCGTGGTCCAGGTCGACGGCGGCTTCCGCACCGGCCGTGACGTCGTGATCGGCGCGCTTTTAGGGGCCGACGAGTTCGGCTTCGCCACCGCGCCGCTGATCGCGGCCGGCTGCATCATGATGCGCAAGTGCCATCTCAACACCTGCCCGGTCGGCGTCGCGACCCAGGACCCGGTCCTGCGCAAGCGCTTCACCGGCCAGCCCGAGCACGTGATCAACTACTTCTTCTTCGTCGCCGAGGAAGTCCGCGAGATCATGGCATCGCTCGGCTTCCGCACCTTCAACGAGATGATCGGCCAGGTTCAGCTGCTCGACCAGACCAGGCTGGTCGCGCACTGGAAGGCCAAGGGCCTCGATTTCTCGAAGCTCTTCGTCAAGCAGAAGGAAGAGAAGGGCCAGAAGATCTATCACTCCGAGCGCCAGAACCATCATCTGGAAGCGGTGCTCGACCGCACGCTGATCGAGAAGGCGACGCCTGCGCTCGACCGCGGCGCGCCGGTGAAGATCGAGGCCAGGATCAACAGCACCAACCGCTCCGCGGGTGCGATGCTGTCGGGCGCGGTCGCCAAGATCTACGGTCATGCCGGCCTGCCGCACGACACGATCCATGTCGGCCTCAAGGGCACCGCCGGCCAGGCGTTCGGCGCGTGGCTGGCGCAAGGCGTCACCTTCGAGCTCGAAGGCGAAGCCAACGACTATGTCGGCAAGGGCCTCTCGGGCGGCAAGATCATCGTCAAGCCCCCCGCCAACAGCGGCATCGTGCCGGAAGAGAGCATCATCGTCGGCAACACGGTGATGTATGGCGCCATCCAGGGCGAGTGCTACTTCCGCGGCGTCGCCGGCGAGCGTTTCGCCGTGCGCAACTCGGGTGCGGTGGCGGTCGTCGAAGGCGCCGGCGATCATTGCTGTGAATACATGACCGGCGGCATCGTGGTCGTGCTCGGCAAGACCGGGCGCAACTTCGCGGCCGGCATGTCCGGCGGCATCGCCTATGTGCTCGACGAGACCGGCGACTTCGACAAGCTTTGCAACATGTCGATGGTCGAGCTCGAGCCGGTGCTGTCGGAAGAGCTGATCAACGCCGGCACCTATAACCACTCGGGTGACCTCGAGGCGCACGGCCGGGTCGACGTGTTCAAGAACCTGCTCGACTCCGATGTCGAGCGCCTGCACGTCCTGATCTCGCGCCATGCGAAAGCGACCGGCTCCAAGCGCGCCGCCGACATCCTTGCCAACTGGAAGGACTGGCTGCCCAAATTCCGCAAGGTGATGCCGGTCGAATACCGGCGCGCGCTGCGCGAAATGGCCGCCAACGCGGACGCCGAGCCGAAAATCGCGATCGGCGCGTAGAGCGATAAGCCCTCATGGTGAGGAGCGCGATAGCTGCGTCTCGAACCATGAGGTCACCAGCGGGGCCTTTCATCCTTCGCGACGCGGCGCCAGTGCGCCGCTCCTCAGGATGAGGGTCTGGCTAGAGAGAAGACGAATTTAAGCGGCAGGGACTTCGGGTTTAATGGGCAAGATCACGGGTTTTCTCGAAATCGAACGGCATGACCGCAAGTACACCCCGGTCGCCGAGCGCGTGAAGCACTACAACGAGTTCGTCGTTCCCTTGACCGAGAAGGAAACGCGCGACCAGGCCGCGCGCTGCATGAATTGCGGCATTCCCTATTGCCACGGCACCGGCTCGGTCGCGCCCGGCACGCCCGGCTGCCCGGTCAACAACCAGATCCCCGACTTCAACGACCTCGTCTATCAGGGCAATTGGGAAGAGGCCTCGCGCAACCTGCACTCGACCAACAATTTCCCGGAGTTCACTGGCCGCATCTGCCCGGCGCCGTGCGAAGCGTCCTGCACGCTCAACATCGACGACAACCCCGTCACCATCAAGACCATCGAATGCGCGATCGTCGACCGCGCCTGGGACAATGGCTGGCTGAAGCCGGAAGTGGCGACCGTCAAGACCGGCAAGAAGGTCGCGGTGATCGGCTCGGGTCCGGCCGGGATGGCCTGCGCGCAGCAGCTCGCGCGCGCCGGCCACGACGTGCATCTGTTCGAGAAGTTCGCCAAGGCCGGCGGCCTGCTGCGCTACGGCATCCCCGACTTCAAGATGGAGAAGGGCGTCATCGACCGCCGCGTCAAGCAGATGGAAGGCGAAGGCGTCACCTTCCACTACAACAGCCATGTCGGCGCTGACGGCAATGTCGACCCGCGCGAGATGCTCAACGATTACGATGCCGTCGCGCTGACCGGCGGCGCAGAAGCCCCGCGCGACCTGCCGATCCCCGGCCGCGACCTCCAAGGCATCCACTACGCCATGGACTTCCTGCCGCAGCAGAACCGCCGCGTCTCCGAGGAGCCGCTCGGCGGCGTCCAGGAGATCCTGGCCGGCGGCAAGCATGTCGTCGTCATCGGCGGTGGCGACACCGGCTCTGACTGCATCGGCACCTCGCTGCGCCAGGGTGCGCTCTCGGTCACCCAGCTCGAGATCATGCCCGCCCCGCCCGAGCGCGAGAACAAGGGCCTGACCTGGCCGAACTGGCCCTTGAAGATGCGCACCTCGTCGAGCCAGGCCGAAGGCGCGATCCGCGAATACGCCGTGCTGACGCAGAAGTTTTCCGGCGAGAACGGCCAAGTCAAGAAGCTGCACTGCGTGCGCGTCGACGACAAGTTCAAGCCGATTGCCGGCACCGAGTTCGAGCTCGATGCCGAGCTCATCCTGCTCGCGATGGGTTTCGTGCATCCCGTGCACGAGGGCCTGCTCAAGCTGCTCTCGGTCGATCTCGACCCGCGCGGCAACGTCAAGGCCAACACGCTCGACTACCAGACCTCGCGCCCGAACGTGTTCACCGCCGGCGACATGCGCCGCGGCCAGTCGCTGGTGGTGTGGGCGATCCGCGAGGGCCGGCTGTGCGCGCGGTCGATTGATACGTTCCTGATGGGGAAGACGGATCTGCCGCGGTAGGTTCTCGCTCCGCTGCCAGATTTACGAAAGGTGTCATCGCCCGCGAAAGCGGGCGATCCAGTATTCCGAGACAGCTGTCGCCTACTGAGAGGCCGCGGCGTACTGGATGCCCCGGTCAAGCCGGGGCATGACTGTTGAGCAAGCGGCAAGATGGCGCGTCAATCCACGTGCTCACCGCCTCTAGTTCTGCAACCTCACCCCCACCAACATCACCGTCCCCTGCGAGCTCGACCCCGGCTGGTTCGAGTTCAGGATGTCGTGGCGCAGCGTGCCCTTGATCCAGATGTTGCGGTTGAGCTTGTAGATCAGATTGCCTTCGAGCGAGTAGGTTTTGTCGTTGCGATTCTGGTTCTGGTAGTCGTAGGTGCCGTAGGTGAACTTGCCGACGGCGGTGAGCCAGCGGCGGAAGTCGTGATCGACCTCGATCCCGTAGGTGTGCACCAGCACGCCGGAGGAGCCGGGGACCGTGGACTCCGCGATCTGCGTGTCGGTGGCGAATTTCACCGTGGTCAGGCCGCTCGCATTCCAGATCAGCGAGCCCGCGGTGAGGAAGCCCGCGAGCTGGCTGAGGCGCGGGTCGACATAGTTGCGCGCGGTATAGCCGACCGAGATCTCACCGATCAGGATGCGCGAGAACTCGAAGCTCGAGCCGACCTTGGCGTAGCCACCCGATGAATCGCGGAAATAGCCGTTGCGGTCGGCGGGCTGGTCGTGCACGCGACTGTCGCCTTCGATCTCGACGAACGGCTTCAGCCCCGGCTTGAGGTCGTAGGAGAAACGACCGATGCCGCCATACTGGTTGAAGTCGCGGTCGTTGTTGCTGAAGGTCGAGCCGTCGGTCAGCTTGGAATCGGTGTAGGCGGTGCGATCGACGGTGGCGCCGGCGGCCACCTGGAAGCGATTGAAGGTCTGGTCGAAGCCGAAGGTGCCGCCATAGCTGGCGTAGATCGGATATTTCTGCAGGCCCGCCTGCACGTTCGGGCTGCCGGGATTGTCGGTCGCGACCCGCAGCCGGAACTGCGAGGTGAGCTTGAGGTCGCGACTGACGTCAAAACGACCGTCGACATGGCCGGTGAAATCGGGGCGGTCGATCTCGACCGGCGACGGCGAGGCAAAGCCGTCGATCGTCGCCGGCATGTTGTTGGTGTAGCCGGAGAACGAGCCGCGCAGATCGGCGACCAGCGCGTGGCGCTCCCAGTCGGACATCACGAGAAGATCGGGCGCGACGACATAGGCCGGCGAGCCGACCGGCTTGTTCAGGCGCGCCGGATTGGTGTCGTAGCCGGCGGAGAGCTCGAGCCCGCCCTTGATCAGGAAGCTGCCGGCATAGTCGCCGACCGCTCCGAACGCATCGTCGTCGGCCTTGAGGCGGCGGCGCAGCGGCTGGCCGGGCACGGTGCCCGCCATCGCCCGCGGCACCGGCGCCTTGTTTGCGGTTTCCGACGGTGGCGGCGCGATGCGCGGCGGCCCTAGCGTCCGGTCCGGCGTTGCTGGCGGCACCGGCGAGCCGGGTCCGACCGGGCGCTTCGGCTTCGGCTGCCCGGGATAGAGCTTTGGCTGCTGCCGCTTGCGGTTGAGCGAGTCGTAGCCGGAGCCGCTGGCGCCGTTGGCGGCCGGCAGGCCGTAGGTCGGCACCTGGCCGACGCGCGAGGTCGCCGGCGCCTGCTGGCGCTTGCGCGGATCGGCATTGGGATCGGGCAGCGCCGGGAGCGCATCCAACGGCGCCTGCGGCACGCCCGCCGTGCGGCGCGTCGGCAGCGTGTCGGGCGCGGCAAAGCCGCCGCGATTGGGATTGAACAGGTCGGGCGTGAGGCTCTGGGCGGCCGCCGGCGCGCTTCCGAGGGCAGTCAGCGCCAGGCACGGCAAAGCCGCACGCAGGAAATGCCCGCGTTTGCTCCGGCTCGTGCCTGGAGGCGCCCCCACGATGTAAGAACTCCAACGAAATCAAAGACTTCCACGACGACCTCCGCCAGCGGGCGGGAACCATCGTTAATGGAGTTAAAACAATTATGGTTAATGACCCGTTTCGGGGCCTGGCGCTCTCGTCGCCTCGCCGGTCTGGCCATGCTAAGCAGGCGCCAACGGGCGAGCGCCCCTCCTCCCTGGACCTGAACATGTCGAGCTCGAAACCCCTGATGACCCCATCATCCGGCCCCAACCCCGACAGCGTCGAATCCGCGCTCCGCACCTTGGAGACGGAGAGCGGCGGCATCAACGCGCTCGCCGCTGCCCTGCGCGGTCCGCTGGGCGCGACCTTCGCCAAGGCGGTCGACCTGATCCGCAACGCCAAGGGCCGCGTCATCGTCACCGGGCTTGGCAAGTCCGGCCACATGGCGCGCAAGATCGCTGCGACGCTGGCCTCGACCGGCACGCCGGCCTTCTTCGTCCACACCGCGGAGGCCGCCCATGGCGACCTCGGAATGATCACCGCCGACGACGTCATCATGGCGCTGTCCTGGTCCGGCGAGCAGCCGGAGATGAAGACGCTGGTGAACTATTCGGCGCGCTTCGCGATCCCGATGATCGCGGTGACGTCGAACGCGGCGTCCTCGCTGGGCCAGGCCGCCGACATCGTGATCGAGCTGCCGAAGGCGCGCGAGGCCTGCCCGCACAATCTGGCGCCGACCACCTCGACGCTGATGCAGGCTGCAATCGGCGATGCCATTGCCATCGCGCTGCTCGAAGGCCGCGGTTTTACCGCGCTGGAGTTCGCGCATTTCCACCCGGGCGGCAAGCTGGGCGCGATGCTGAAATTCGTCCGCGACTACATGCGCACCGGCGCGGAGATCCCGGTGAAACCTGAAGGCACCAAGATGTCGGACGCGGTGATGGAGATGTCGGCCAAGGGGCTTGGCTGCGTCTGCATCGTCAACGCCGCGAACGAGGCCATCGGCATCATCACCGACGGCGATTTGCGCCGTCACATGCGGCCGGACCTGCTGACGGTGTCGGTCGACGACATCATGACCAGGCAGCCGAAGACCGTGCCGCCCTCGATGCTCGCCAGCGAGATGATCGAGGTGCTGAACACCCGCAAGATCACCACGCTGGTGGTGACCGAAGCCGACAAGGTGGTGGGCATCGTGCACCTGCACGATCTGCTGCGGGCGGGCGTGGCGTAGGGCCGCTCTTTCCACATCGTCATTGCGAGCGCAGCGAAGCAATCCAGACCGCCTCCGCGGAGACGGTCTGGATTGCTTCGTCGCAAGAGCTCCTCGCAATGACGAGCGGTTAGAGCGGTGCCGGAAACCTCACCGCCCTCTCCTCCAGCGGCAGCTTCAGCCCGTTCGCCAGGTACGACACCGTGCGGTAGAAGCCGCACAGCAGCATGATCTCCAGGATCTGGGCCTCGTCGTAATGCGCCGACAGCGCGGCGAATTCAGCGTCGTCCAACGTCGCGCGGTGATACAGCGCATCGACGGCGGCGATCAACGCCTGCTCGGCCGGCGACCAGCACGGTGACGTCGCATCGCCCCGCACGGTCGCGTGCACCTCCTCCTCGCTGAGCCGCGCCGGCCCGGCGAAGATCGCGACATGCACGCCCCATTCATATTCGCATCCGGTCAGCGCGCAGGTGCGGTCGATCACGATCTCGCGCTGGCGCAATGACAGCGGGCCGGGATCGAGCAGCCCGCCGGCGCGGAACTTGTCCCAGGCGCGGGCGTGGCCCGCCATCACCCGAAACAGCACCAGCGGCGGCGCACCGCGCATGATGCGGTCGAACTGCGCCTGGATCTCCGGGGGATAAGGCGGGACGAGCGGCGCGATGCGCGGCGTGGCCTGGGACATCAGCTGTCTCCGTTGCTACAATTATCGTAGCAATACGCTACATTATTTGTAGCACGACGCAAGAGGGCCGGGATGGCGAAACAGGCAGCATCAGGGAGCCGCAATGTCCGCGGCTCGCGCACCGGGCGGCCGATCATGGCGCTGCTCGACCTCCTCGGCCGACGCTGGAGCCTGCGGATCTTGTGGGAATTGCGCGACCAAGCCCTCACCTCCCGCGCGTTGCGCACCGCCTGCGACGAGGCCTCGCCGACAGTGCTGCAGGCGCGGCTGACGGAGCTGCGCGACGCAGGGTTCGTGGAGCTGGGCGACGGTGGAGGTTACGGGCTGACGGCACTGGGGCGGGAGCTGTGCGAGACGTTCATGCCCCTGCACCGGTTTGCGGAGAGGTGGAAGAGGTAGAGCAGCCAAGCACGCTGCCTTTCTCTCCACAAACTCAGTATCGCGTTCGGTGAGAGATACCCCTCACCCGTCTCGCCGCTACGCGGCGAGCCACCCTCTCCCGCAAGGGGAGAGGGGAAGAAAGGATCACGCCGCGGCCACCGTCAAATTCGCACCGTCCACCTGCACCACCTTCACCCGCGTCCCGGCCGGCGTATCGGGCCCGGCCACGCGCCACACCGTGTCGCCGAGGCGCACGGTGCCGTTGCCGTCGATGATCGGTTTCTCCAGCGTGAACTCGCGGCCGAGCAATGCCTCGCTGCGCTTGTTCAGGAAGGGGCTGGTGCTTGCGTCCAGCTTCGGCCGCGCGAGCCGGCGCCACACCGGCACGGCGGCGGCAGCGAAGATTGCGAACATCACGAGCTGGATCTGCCACGACACGGCGACAGCAAAGGAGATCAGGCCAACCAGCAACGCGGCGAGGCCGAGCCAGAACAGGAACACGCCCGGCGCCAGCACCTCCAGCGCCATCAGGATGAAGCCGAAGATCAGCCAATTCCAGGTGCCGAGCGATACGAACATGTCGGTCATGACACGACCTCTTTATGCTGGCGTATGCCCTGATCGGAAAACCGGTCCCCACTTTTCCGGGGCATGCGCTTTAAATTGCCGCATGCACTTTTCGAAAGTGCATGCGCTTTGATTACCCCTGTCGCGGCGGTACCGCCGGCGGCGTGGGGCCGGTCGTCGGCACCGAGCCGCCGCGGCGGGCGGCAGCGGCCGCGGACGCCGCGCTTTCGCCGAACGTTGCCTTGGCGATCTCGCCGATGCCGGCGAGCGAGCCCAGCATGCTCATCGCTTCGACCGGAAGCATGATGACCTTCTGGTTCGGCGAGTCCGCCAGTTGCCCGAACGCCTTGATATACTTGTCGGCGATGAAATAGTTCAGCGCGGCGACGTCTCCCTTGGAGATAGCCTCACTGACCATCTGCGTCGCCTTGGCCTCGGCCTCCGCGGAACGTTCGCGAGCCTCGGCGTCGCGGAACGCAGCTTCCTTGCGGCCTTCGGCCTGGAGGATCTGCCCCTGCTTGGCGCCCTCGGCGCGCAGGATCTCGGACTGGCGCTGGCCTTCGGCGGCCAGAATGTCGGCGCGCTTGACGCGCTCGGCCTTCATCTGCCGGCCCATGGCTTCGACGAGGTCGGCGGGCGGCACGATGTCCTTGATCTCGATGCGGTTGACCTTGAGGCCCCAGGGCGAGACCGCAGCGTCGACGACGCGAAGCAGGCGCTCGTTGATCTCGTCGCGATGCGACAGCACCTGGTCGAGATCCATCGCTCCCATCACCGAGCGGATGTTGGTCATGGTCAGGACCGTGATGGCCTGGGTCAGGTTGGAGACCTCGTAGCTCGCCTTGGCGGCATCGAACACCTGGTAGAAGGCGACGCCGTCCACCGTCACGGTGGCGTTGTCCTTGGTGATGACCTCCTGCTCGGGAATGTCGATCACCTGCTCCATCATGTTGATCTTGCGTCCGACGCGATCGAAATAGGGCACGATCAGGTTGAGCCCGGGGCTCAGCGTCTGGGTGTATTTGCCGAACCGCTCGATGGTCCAGTCATAGCCCTGCGGCACCGTCTTCACGCCGGCGACCAGCGTGACGATGACGAGCAACACCAGAACAATCGCGAAAACATCGAAACCGCTCATACTTCCTCCAAGGCGGGAAAGCCCTTTCCCGCGCTGTCATTGGTCGGGAACGCAACCCTACCGGTTCAGCGGTCACCATTTACGTCGGCGCGGGGCGACATTTCCACAAGAAGTACGGAGGCGGAACGATCGCCGATAAGTATTGTGAGAAAGCCCTTGAAAGGGCACGGAGGCAACCTAGCAACGACCGGTGTCCTAGTTGGACCATGTAAAATTCACCGGCTTCAGCGCGGCGAGCTCGGGCCGCTCCTTGCGCAGCTTCGCCAGTTGGACGGCCGTCGGCCTTGTCTCGAAACTGCGTTGCTGCCCTGGAAAGACGGTCGCAACGTAATACAGTCCGGGGGCGGGAAGATCGATCTTGGGCGTATGCACCGGCACGAATCCCATCGACGCGCCATTCGGGAGATAGGTGCCCGGGCGACCCGTCGTCGTATAGTTTTGCAGCTCAAGCCCCGTCGTTCCGACAGCGACCGGAATCGCAACAAAGCCGTCCGGAGCAAGGCTGATCCCTCGCGCGTTGATCGCGGGAAAACCGTTGTGAACGAACTGAAGATAGTTGATCGTCTCGCTGCCGCCGTTTGCGACCAGGACAATGGCCGTATCACTCTTGACGGCACCGCCGGCCCGCACCGCTTCCGGATACATGGTCGACGCAACGTCCCCGGTCGTGTTGCAGCCAGCGAGTCCGCAGGCCACGACGGCTACAAGCAACAATCCCCGCATGTAATCGCGCCCGCCCCGTTCGAGCCGCATCGCTCGCGGCAACATCCCCACCGTCATTCTGCCCCAGGAATTCCGGAATCACCAGTCGAAGGTAGCTTCGGCGCCCCTATTCAACCACGGTGTTGGCGAGCGCAAGCAGCGAGGGCGACATCGTCAACCCCAGCGCCCTCGCCGTCTTCAGGTTGATCGCCAGCTCGAACTTGGTGGGGTTCTGGACCGGCAGGTCGGCTGCCTGCGCGCCTTTCAGGATGCGATCGATGTAGTTGGCAGCGCGGCGGAGCTGCTCGGCGCTGTCGGTGCTGTAGGACATCAGCCCGCCCTCGTCGACGAAGGTGCGGCTCCAGAACACCGCCGGCACGCGGGCTTCACCGATTGCAGCCAGGAGCTGGGAACGATTGGCCATGGTGAAGAAGTCAGGCAGCACCAGGTGGCCGCTGTCCTTTCGCGAAGCCAGCGCGGCGATCGAGCCGGCGTCCTGAACCGGCGCTGCCTCGACCGTCACGTGAAGCGTCCGTGCGGCGTCCTCGATCGTGCGCAGCATCAGGGGCGCGAACGGCGCGGTGGCGGGATTGTAGACGACGAAGACGCGGGACACTTTTGGCGTGACCTGCGTCAGCATCTCCAGCCATTTGCCGGCGAGCGGGCCGTCGTAATCGGTGAAGCCGGTGATGTTGCCGCCGGGATGGGCGAGGTTTTTGACAAAGCCCTGGCTGACGGGATCGGTCACGACGGCGAACACGATCGGGATCGTCGTGGTGCGCTGGCGCAACTCCTCGACCGAGGGCGTGCCGACCGCGAGCAGGATGTCCGGCTTGAGCGCCACGAGTTCGTCGGCGAGGCGCGCGATGCGCGCCCGGTCGCCGGCGCCGCTGCGCCAATCGATCCTGAGGTTGTCGTGCTCCTTCCAGCCATGAGCGGCGAGCGTCTCGACCAGGATCGTGCTGCGGGCCTGCCCGATCGCGTCATCCGCGGCCGTGACCGAGAGCACGCCGAGCCGCCGGGTCGCGTTCGGCTGCTGCGCCAGCACCGAGGCCGGCAGCGCGGCGATCGTCCCAAGAAGCGCCAAAGTCTCGCGGCGGTTCATGGGACACGCCATCAAATCCAGCCCTGAAGCTCGCGCAGCACCAGGGTGCGGATCACGTCCATGCCCGGATCGCTGTCGTTGAGACAGGGGATCGCGGAAAACTGCTCGCCGCCATTATGCTTGAAGATCTCGGCATTCTCCTGCGCGATCTCCTCCAGCGTCTCCAGGCAGTCGGCGGAAAAGCCCGGCGTCACCACCGCGATGCGGCGCACGCCCTCCTTGGCCAGGCGCTCCATGGTCTTGTCGGTGTAGGGCTGGAGCCACTCGTCATTGCCGAAGCGCGACTGGAAGGTCAGCAGCAGTTTCGTCTCGTCCATGCCGAGCCGGCGGCGCAGCGCCTCGGTCGTGGCGACGCAGTGGCTTTGGTAGGGATCGCCCTTGTCGACATAGGATTTCGGCATGCCGTGGAAGGACGCCACGATCAGCTCCGGCGTGAACGGCAGCGTCGCCAGATGCGTCTCGATCGAGATCGCGAGCGCCTCGATATAGGCCTCGTCCTCGTAATAAGGCGGCGTCACCCGCAGCGTCGGCTGGTTACGCAAGCGGGCGAGCACGCGGAACACTTCGTCGCAGACCGTCGCCGAGGTCGAGGCGGAATATTGCGGATAGAGCGGCACGGCGAGGATGCGGTCGCACCCCTTCGCGATCAGCGCGTCGATGCCGGACTTGATCGAGGGATTGCCGTAGCGCATCGCCCAGTCCACGACAACGTGGTCGCTGTCAGACAGTGCGGCCGCAAGCTTGTCACTCTGCGAGCGCGTGATGGTCTTCAGCGGCGACTCGTTCCGCTCATTGTTCCAGATCTTCTGATAGTCCAGCGCCTTGGTGCGGGGACGGCTGCGCAGGATGATGCCGTTGAGCACGAACTGCCAGACGAGCCCCTGGTCCTCGATGACGCGGGCGTCCGAGAGGAATTCCTTGAGATAGACCCGCACGCCGGGCGCATCGGCCGTATCGGGCGTGCCGAGATTGACCAGGAGCACGCCGACGCGCCGCAGGCTGGACCGGACGGCGGGCTTTTGCGCTGCGATGGGGGCAATTGTCGTCATGATCAGTTGCGTCGCGCGTTGCTCCGAACTTGTCAAGATGAGGTCGATTTCGCTAGGGTCGCGCCCAAGCGGGGAGGGGCTGATGACACTCGCGGAATTCTGCGTATTGGGAGCGCTGCTGCTTTATCTGACGACGATCGTCTCGATCAAATGGACGCGGTTTCGCATCTTCGACAATTCCCGGCCGCGCGACCCCGCCTTCTTCGAGGATGCGCTGGCGCAGCGCGCGCTTGGTGCCCACCAGAACGGCATCGAGACCTTTCCGTTCTTCGCCTTCGCGGTGCTGCTTGCCGAATTCCGGGATTCGCCGCAGCGGCTGATCGACGAGCTCGCCGTGCTGTTCCTGATCGTGCGGATCGCCTACGTGCTGACCTATCTCGGCAACCGCCCGACGCTGCGCTCGATCCTCTGGAGCATCGGTTTTGCGATCAATCTCGGGATCTTCTTCATGCCGGCGCTGAAGCGGTTTTTGCCGGTGTGATCTTTCTTCCTTCTCCCCTTGTGGGAGAAGGTGGCGCGCGTAGCGCGACGGATGAGGGGTATCTCTCCGCACGATTCAATCGTGAGAGGTTTGCTCGCGGAGAGATACCCCTCGCCCGTCTCGCCGCTACGCGGCGAGCCACCCTCCCCCACAAGGGGGGAGGGAAAGAGCAACCTTAGAAACACGTCGTCCGTTCGGCGGCGATGTAGCCGAACAGCAGGCCCGCGCCGAACAGCAGCACAAGGCCGGCGGCGCCGAATTCGATGCCGCGCATGAACAGGGCACCGCCGCCGTCGCGCCCGGCGCTGAGGCGGGCGGCGATGTCCTTGGCGGAGACGGCGACGACGGCGATGGCCGCGACCGTAATGGCGGTGCCGAGCCCCATCAGCAAGGTCGCGGCGATGCCGGCCCAGAACAGGCCCTGCGCCAGCGCGAACACCAGTACCAGGATCGCACCCGAGCAGGGCCGAATGCCGACTGTCAGGATCGCAGCGAACCCGCGCCGCCAGCCGCCGGGGCCGGCGAGCTCGCTCGGCGTCGGACCGTGGGAATGGCCGCAATGCTCGTCATGGACGTGGTCATGCGCATGGTGGTGATGGGCGTGGGCGTGACCATGGTCGTGATGATGGTGATCATGACCGTGATCGTGGTCATGATGGTCATGGGCATCATGGTGATGGCCGTGATCGTGATGGTCATGCGGCACGCCGGCGATCGCCGGCACCGGCTGGACCGCCTGCAGCGCACGGATGAAGGTGCGGCCCTTGACCCAGACCAGCCGCAGGCCGAACAGCGCGATCAGGCCGTAGCTCGCGATCTCGATCGCGCCTTCCGCCTTGCACATGGTCTTGGCGGTGGCGTTCAGCACCCAGGCCGAGATGCCGACGATCAGGATCGCCACCAGCGACTGCATCAGCGCCGAGGCAAACGACAGCGCGATGCCGCGCCGCGCGGTCTCGCGGTTGGCGACGAGATAGGAGGCGATTACCGCCTTGCCGTGGCCGGGGCCGGCGGCGTGGAAGATGCCATAGGCAAAGGAGATGAAGAGCAGCGTCCACACCGCCGAGCCGTCGGACTTGGCGGCGCGAATGGTCGCCGACATCTGGCGATAGAATTCCGACTGCTTTGCCAACAGCCAGCCAATGACGCCGCTGGCCTCGGGCTCCGCGGCCTGCGCCGGGCGTGGTGCACCGAACGGATTTTGCGCGAGGAGATCGTGAAGCGCGGCGTCCGCCACGCTCACAACAAGGAACACGGCCGCACAGGCCAGAAGCCCGCGCACAAGCGGGGAACGAAGACGACCAATCAAGGGCAATCCACCGTGATCTTGTTGGCGAACATCATGCCGAAATTCGAGTTCTCACCGTTCAGGAAGGTCTGCTCGTTGAGCTTCTGCGCGGTGGCGGAGCCGTCGCTGGGCCGATCGAGCTTCATCTGGCAGCCGGCGGGCGCGCCGACCAGCTTGACCGGATTGTCCTTGGCCATCTGGAAGTCGATGAAGTAGGAGCGGTCGAACACTTCGAGCACCAGCTGCTTGGGCTTGACCGGGTTCTTCAGCGGCAGCGTGAAGTGCAGGGTCAGCACGGTATCCTTGTAGTCGAGGAAGTAGTCGACCGGATCGTTAAAACGCTCCTTCTTGCCGTCGGCTCGCGCAAAGGTGAAGTAGGCGTATTCCTTCAGCGACTCGACATTGGTCTGCGCCAGCGGCCCGAGCTCCTCGCGCGTATAGGCGCCCTTGGTCTTGCTCTCGAGCCCCTGCAGGGCATAGGCCGAAAACATGTCATCAAAAGTCCAGGCGTGGCGCACGCCGGTGATGCTGCCGTCGGCGGCGTAGAGCAGCTCGCTAGTCGCGGTGATCCAGACATGCGGATGCGCCCGCGCCGCGCCGGCTGCGAACGTCATCGCAGCGGCGAGCAACAGGCCGAACAGGGCACGCATGCCCATCAGGCTGCCTTTGCGTCATCGAGCAGGCCGCGCCGGCGGAGCAGCGCGTCGGGCTCCGGCGGGCGGCCGCGGAAGGCTTCATAGGCGGCCTCGGGATCGACCGATCCACCCGAGGAGTAGATGTCGTCGTGCAGGCGCTTTGCCACTGCAGGATCGAAGATGTCGCCGGCCTCCTCGAAGGCGCCGAAGGCGTCGGCGTCCATCACCTCCGACCACATGTAGCTGTAGTAACCGGAGGCATAATGGTCGCCGGAGAAGATGTGGCCGAACTGGGTGGGGCGGTGGCGCAGCGAGATCTCCTCGGGCATGCCGATCTTTTCCAGCTCCTTCTTCTCGAAGGCGCGGACATCCTGCGCGGCGGAAGCCGGCTGGGTGTGGAATTCGAGATCGACCAGCGCCGAGGAGACGAACTCGACCGTGGCAAAGCCCTGGTTGAACTTTCGTGCGGCGAGGAAGCGCTGGAGCAGATCGTCCGGCAGCGGCTCGCCGGTCTGGTAGTGGCGGGCGAACTGCTGCAGCACCTCGGGCCGCTCCTGCCAGTGCTCGTAGAGCTGGGACGGCAGCTCGACGAAGTCGGTGAACACCGCGGTGCCCGAGAGTGACGGATAGGTCACATTGGAGAGCATGCCGTGCAGGCCGTGGCCGAACTCATGGAACAGGGTCCGGGCATCGTCGGGCGACAGCAGCGAGGGCTCGCCGTTCGCGCCCTTGGCGAAGTTGCAGACATTGATGACGAGCGGCGCGATCTCGCCGTCGAGCTTCTGCTGGTCGCGCAGCGAGGTCATCCAGGCGCCGGAGCGCTTCGACGGCCGGGCATAGTAGTCGCCGTAGAACAGCGCCTTGTGCTTGCCGTCCGGCCCCTTTACCTCCCAGACCCTTACATCCGGGTGCCAGGCCGGCACGTCCTTGCGCTCCTCGAAGGTGATGCCGAACAGGCGGGTGGCGCAGTCGAAGGCGGCGGCGATCATGTGATCGAGCGTAAGATACGGCTTGATCGCGGCGTCGTCGAAATTGGCGCGCTGGAGGCGGAGTTTTTCGGCATAGAAGCGCCAGTCCCAGGGCGCGAGCTTGAAATTGCCGCCCTCTTCCGTGATCAGCGCCTGCATCTCGTCGCGGTCGGAGAGCGCACGCGCACGCGCCGGCTTCCAGACCCGCTCCAGCAGGCCGCGCACCGCATCCGGCGTCTTGGCCATGGAATCCTCGAGCCGGTAGGCGGCGAAGGTCGGATAGCCCAGAAGCTTGGCGCTCTCCTCGCGCAGTTGCAGGATCTCGACGATGGTGCCGTTGTTGTCGTTGGCATTGCCGTTGTCGCCGCGCGCCGTGAAGGCCTTGTAGACCTTCTCGCGCAGGTCGCGGCGGGCCGAGCTCTTCAGGAACGGCTCGGTCGAGGAGCGCGACAGCGTGACGATGGCCTTGCCGTCCATGCCGCGCTCTTCCGCCGCAGCCTTGGCGGCTGCGACGAAGCTCTCCGGCAGGCCCTCGCGGTCGGCCTCCCCCAACTCCATGAACCACTCCTGCTCGTCGCCAAGCAGGTGGTGGCTAAAGCCGGTGCCGAGTTGGGCGAGCTTCTCGTTGATCTCCGCCATCCGCGCCTTGGCCTCTTCGGAGAGGCCGGCGCCGGAACGGTGGAAGCGGGTGTAGGTGCGCTCCAGCAGGCGGAGCTGCTCGGGCGAAAGACCAAGACCGGCGCGGTTCTCGTGCAGATGGGCGATGCGACCAAACAGCACGGCGTTCATCATGATCGGATTCCAGTGCCGCGCCATCCGCAAGGAGACCTCCTTGTCGATCTCCAGGATGGCCGGGTTGGAATGCGCCGAGACGAGGTCGTAGAAGACCGCCGCGACCTTGGTGAGGAGCTTGCCGGAGCGCTCCAGCGCCGTGATGGTGTTGGCGAAGTCGGCGGCCGCCGGATCGTTGGTGATCGCCGCGATCTCGGCGGAGTGATCGGCGAAGGCCTGCTCGAAGGCCGGCAGAAAGTGCTCGGGCTTGACCTCGTCGAAGGGCGGGGTCGCAAACGGCGTCACCCAGGCCTTCAGCAGCGGGTTGGTCTCGGGGTCCGTGGTTTGGCGGGGGTCTGACATCGCAAGTCCCGGTTTTTGTGGCTCGATTGTTGGGGTCAGCTATAGCACGCGATGGGGCTTTTTTGGGCCATTTGCCCTTGCTCCCGGCCGCCTTTTCGGGGAGATTGCGGCCCTCGAAGCTACGGACCCCAAAGCTCATGAACGCGCCTGCCTCATCTTCCCGTCAGATCGTCTGGCCAAGCGTCATCACTGTCGTCAGCGCGGCCATCCTGATCGGCGCCGAGGTGTTCGGCGCCGCGTTCGCCGGCGGCTGGGCGCTCGCGATCCTGTTCGGGCTCGGTGATCAGGGCACGCACATCCTGCAGGCTGTGCTGTTCGCGCTCGGCGTGCTCGTGATGACCGCGTTCATCCGCGCGGCTCAGCGCGTCGAGCCGTTCACGAAGCGCCGCTGACGCTTCCTCGCGCGCGCAAGACGCGCGCACGGCTGAGAAAACTTAACGCGCGTTCATCTTCCGCGTCGCTCGCGCAACACTGCGCAAGCAGATGTTAGGCAATTCTGTCCTCAGCCTAAAAAAATTCTTGCGAAGCTGAGTCAAAACGCTTATGTGCGCTCTTGCCCAATTTCGCACGTGCCTGTGGTCGTGTGTCAGTCGGTAGGTATCCGGACAAGAGGCCGGACAGCCGCCAAGGGGTGAAGAAGCCGAGGGGCTCTTCGGAAGTGCGGAAGTCGCGAGACCGAAAGGTCGGACGAGGAAGCAAACCCGGAGCGTCCAGCATCTCTCTCAAAGAGATGCCATGTCGAAGGTGACTTCACTTTTTGCAACCGTGACTGGCAGCCGGAGGCGAACCGGCGCACCCCGCTCTCAACGGGGGACGCGACTTAAAGCAACGACGGATCGGGCTTTTTTGGTCTCTACCGGCAGTCCAACGCCGGCGCGGGCTACTGAAAAGGCTTGTCCTTCATTGCCAGGTGTGCGGGCGGGAACAATCCCAACCAATCCACGGCAGCACAGTCTGGTTTGAGTCTTTGGCTCGTCGCGCCTCCATCGCGCGATCTGGCCGGAGCGCTCTTATCCGACGTCATTTTTTGAACGGATCCCCGTCGCTGGGCCGTTTGGGAGAGTGCTATGACCGAACGTATTCAGGAATTCCTGCGCACCCGCCGCAGCGAGGGCCGGGACACCGAGCCTTGCCTCGTCGTCGACCTCGAGGTCGTGCGCGACAATTACCAGACCTTTGCCAAGGCGCTGCCCGACAGCCGCGTGTTCTATGCCGTCAAGGCGAACCCGTCGCCGGAAGTGCTGTCCCTGCTCGCCTCCATGGGCTCCTGCTTCGACACCGCGACGGTCGCCGAGATCGAGATGGCGCTGGCCGCGGGTGCGACGCCCGACCGCATCTCCTTCGGCAACACGATCAAGAAGGAGCGCGACATCGCGCGCGCCTTCGCGCTCGGCATCCGGCTGTTCGCGGTCGACTGCGTTCCCGAGGTCGAGAAGGTCGCCCGTGCCGCTCCCGGCGCGAAGGTGTTCTGCCGCATCCTCTACGACTGCGCCGGCGCCGAATGGCCGCTGTCGCGCAAGTTCGGCTGCGACCCGGAGATGGCCGTCGATGTGCTCGACGTTGCCAAGCGCCTGGGCCTGGAGCCGTGCGGCATCTCCTTCCATGTCGGCTCGCAGCAGCGCAAGGTGAAGGCGTGGGACCGTGCGCTGGCGATGGCCTCGCAGGTATTCCGCGACTGCGCCGAGCGCGGCATCAACCTGACCATGGTCAACATGGGCGGCGGCTTCCCGACCAAGTACCTGAAGGACGTGCCGCCGGTCGTGACCTACGGCCGCTCGATCTTCCGCGCGCTGCGCAAGCACTTCGGCAACCAGATTCCGGAGACCATCATCGAGCCGGGCCGCGGCATGGTGGGCAACGCCGGCATCATCGAATCCGAGGTCGTGCTCATCTCGAAGAAGAGCGACGATGACGAGGTGCGCTGGGTCTATCTCGACATCGGCAAGTTCGGCGGTCTCGCCGAGACGATGGACGAGTCGATCCGCTACGCCATCCGCACCCCGCATGACGGCGCGGACATGACGCCGTGCGTGCTCGCGGGCCCGACCTGCGACAGCGCCGACGTGCTGTACGAGAAGACCCCGTATCCGCTTCCCGTCACGCTCGAGATCGGCGACAAGCTGCTGATCGAAGGCACCGGGGCCTATACGTCGACCTACTCGTCGGTGGCGTTCAACGGCATCCCGCCGCTGAAGACGTACCACATCTGATTTGCCGCATCTGATCCGCCTCTCGTTCTGAGGCCTGACGAACCCGGGAGCCGGTCCGCCGGCTCCCTTCCTGACATTGCCATTCTGACGACGTCTTGAGCCGGCGTGCTTCTCGCACGCGGGTTCAAGCGGGGACTGACGCGCCATGACTGCTTTTCGGAAGCCACAAGTCGCCCTCACTTCGAAAGCCGCTCCGTTCGCGATCCGTGCGGAACGTGCTGCCGACGTCGCCGCCCGTGAAGCGCTGCTGGATGCCTGCTTTGGCGAGAACCGCCATGACCGCACCTGCCAGCGCCTGCGCGACGGACGTGCACCTGCCGCAGGCCTTGCCCTGTCGGCTGTGCGCGAGGGGACACTCGTGGGAACCGTGCGGCTGTGGCACGTCAGCGCCGGAGGCAGGCCCGCTTTGGTCCTCGGACCGCTGGCGGTGGACCCTGCCTTCCGCGAGCTCGGGATCGGCGCCGCGCTGATGCAACAAGCGCTGGCCGCCGCCCGGGCACGCGGGCATGCCGCCGTGATCCTGCTCGGCGATGCCCCCTACTACGCCCGCTTCGGCTTCTCGCCCGAGAAGACCGGCGCATTGATGCTGCCCGGCCCGTTCGAGCGCGATCGTCTGCTGGCGATCGAATTCCAGGCCGGTGCGCTGGATGGCGTTGAGGGGATGATCGTCCCGACCGGCGCGGCCATGCCCAAACGGAGGGTAGTTCGCGCCCTCCAGGCGCACGCGGCCTAAGGGATTGCCATGATGGCGACGACTTAAGCCGCGTTCCGCGGCGATGCTCGCGCAGGCCCGTTCCTTTAGGGTTGCGCGGGCCTGAGAAACGCCCTTTAACCCGCCAAACACCCCCTTCAGTCGAGGCCCACGACCATGTCCCGTCGCCTGATCTCCACCGGCTCTCCCCTCGAGAAGACCGTCGGCTACAGCCGCGCCGTGATCGACGGCGAGTTCGCCTTCGTCGCCGGAACCACCGGCTATGACTACACGACGATGACGATGCCGGCCGATGTCACGAGCCAGTCACGCAACTGCTTCAAGACCATCGAAGCCGCCCTGAAGGAGGGCGGATTCGAGATGGCCGATATCGTCCGTGCGACCTACTACGTCACCGACGCCAGCTACATCGATGCCCACTTCGCTGTCTGCGGCGAGGTTCTCGGCGACATCAGGCCGGCTGCGACACTGCTTGTCGTCTCCGCCCTCGCCAAGCCCGAGATGAAGGTCGAGATCGAAGTCACCGCCAAGCGCCGCAGCGCCTGATCCACCCCCCACCCTTTGTCTGCCAGCACGTTCCGGAGAAACCATCCCATGAGCCACCCCTCGCAGATCTACGCGAAGATCACTGGTCCCATCGTCATGGTCGGCTTCGGCTCCATCGGCAAAGGCACGCTGCCGATGATCGAGCGGCATCTCGACTACGACAAGTCGCGCGTCACCGTGATCGATCCCAAGGACGAGGGCCGCAAGGCGCATTGCGAGAAGCAGAACGTCCGCTTCATCCAGAAGGCCGTGACCCGGGACAATTACCGGGAGTTGCTGACCCCGCTGCTCACCGAAGGCGGCGGCCAGGGTTTTTGCGTCAATCTCTCGGTCGATACCGGCTCCACCGACATCATGGAGCTCTGCAACGAGCTCGGCGCGCTCTATATCGACACCGTCAACGAGCCCTGGCTCGGCTTCTATTTCGATTCCTCGAAGGGCCCGGAAGCGCGTTCCAACTACGCGCTGCGCGAAGTGACGCTGGCCGCCAAGAAGGCGCGCCCCGCGGGCTCGACGACGGCCGTCTCCTGCTGCGGCGCCAATCCCGGCATGGTCTCCTTTTTCGTCAAGCAGGCGCTGCTCAATGTCGCCGCCGATCTGAAGCTCAATGCCCCCAAGCCGAAGACCAAGGCCGAGTGGGCGGACCTGATGCGGCAGGCCGGTATCAAGGGCATCCACATCGCCGAACGCGACACCCAGCGCTCCAAGTCGCCGAAAGAGCCTGACGTCTTCGTCAACACCTGGTCGGTGGAAGGTTTCCTGTCGGAAGGCGTGCAGCCGTCCGAACTCGGCTGGGGCACCCATGAAAAATGGATGCCCGAGAATGCGCGCACCCACGAAGCCGGCTGCGGCGCGGCCATCTATCTGATGCAGCCCGGCGCCAACACGCGCGTGCGCACCTGGTGCCCGACCCGCGGCGCGCAGTATGGCTTCCTCGTCACCCACAACGAGTCGATCTCGATCTCCGATTACTTCACGGTGCGCGACGCATCGGGTACGGCGGTCTACCGGCCGACCTGCCACTACGCCTACCATCCGGCCGACGATGCCGTGCTGTCGCTGCACGAAATGTTCGGCCGTGCCGCGAAGATGCAGGAAAAGCACCACATCCTCGATGAGAACGAAATCGTCGACGGCATCGACGAGCTCGGCGTGCTGCTGTTCGGCCATGACAACAACGCCTATTGGTACGGCTCGCAGCTCTCCATCGAGGAGACCCGCAGACTCGCGCCCTACCAGAACGCCACCGGCCTGCAGGTGACCTCCGCCGTGCTCGGCGGCATGGTGTGGGCGCTGGAAAACCCGAACGAAGGCATCGTCGAAGCCGACGAGATGGATTTCGATCGTCTGCTGGAGATCCAGCTGCCGTATCTCGGCCCGGTGAAGGGTTTCTACACCGACTGGACGCCGCTGACGGATCGTCCGGGACTGTTCCCGGAAGACATCGACACGAGCGATCCCTGGCAGTTCCGGAATGTCCTGGTGCGTTGACCTCTCAGCGCTTCCGGTCGATAGCGATGCCCGGCCTTGTGCCGGGCATTTCTTTTTGCCGACCTATTTCGCCAAGTAATCGAACGCCACGCTGCCGAGCCCGAGCGTCAGGTCCGCTTTGAAATGCAGCGCGGAGACCACCTCGCGCACCGGCAGGCGGGCGACGTCGCAGAGTGCGTGGGGAAACAGCCCGAGCGCGGCAGGGCCGGTCCAAGCTTCCTTCAGCACGACATCATCGAGATGAAACCGCACCAGCTCGCAGATCCGCGGGCTGCCGTCGACATGCGGGATGATCTTCAGGATGAAGTTCGGCGCCGCCATCGATTTCAGCACCGTGTCGTGGTCGACCTTGCGGTGCTTGTAACCCATCGTGGCCGAAGCGCAGAGGACCGAGCCGTAATGCAGCGAGCCGACCAGGACGTCGCTCTCGATCTCGATCTTGGGCCTTGCGAGCTTCTTCGGAAAGCCCCACAGCTCGCGGCCGCCGGCGATCGGGGCCTCGTCGTCCAGATACATCGCGTGGGTGTAGCCGCCCTCCTCGCCCTTGAAGCGGACCGGGATCACCTGCCCGGTTTCGGTGTAGTCGCCGAATCCGGTCGAGTCGGGCATCCGGATGAACTCGTATTTCACCACCGGCTCCGCCACCTCAAGCGGCTCGGGCACGATGGCGGCGAGGGCTTCGGGATCGGTCCTGTAGGTGATGATGAAATATTCGCGGTCGAAGAAGCGATATGGCCCCGGCGGGAATGCCGGGTTGGTGAGCGGCATCGAATAGGCGGTGCGGCGGACGTCTTCGATCTTCATGGGAGGCCCCATCTGTCGTTGGCGCGACAGATTATGGAACGGGCCGGTTGCCGAGGCGAGATCAAATGCGCGTCACAATACGCCGGCCGCCGGGCTACTTCTCCTTGATCGGCGGCGCGATCTTCTCCGCGGGCGCCGCCGGCAGTGCCGGCTTGGTCGCCGCACCCCGCGTCTGCGGGTCGGGGCGCGCGGGCTCGGGGGCCGGCGTGGTCGGCCGGTCGCCGCCGGGCTTGGCTTCCGCGGGCGTCTTATCCTGATCGCCGGATGGCGTGCCCTGGAGCGGTTGGGTCGCCTGCGCCGTCTGCATCCGGCTCTCGGCCCGGATCTGCGCCAGCGAGAGGCCTGACACCACGGCGCCTGCTGCGAGCAGCGAGCATGCGACCATCAGGTCACGTTTCAGTCTGCGCTTGTCATTTGGGCCGGGCATGTCGATCACCGCCTTTATCCGCGGGATCAACGAACTTGCCCGACTGCGGTTCCGTGGCGGACGAGGCGGGAACCGTGCCTTCGCGCGCCAAAACGCCGCGCTCAGTCTGAGGTGTTAACTTCCCAGGTGGCGTGGCGCACGCCCGGCAGGTGCTGAAGATTGGTCGCCACCGCGTTGAGCTCGTTCGGATCGACTGCGGTCGCAACCAGCTTTGCGACGACCTCGAGAATATCATCCCCGATCTCAACCACGTCGATATCGGCCACCGGATATTTCGCGGCCTCCAGCTTTTCAACGAGGCGGTCGCGCATGTCGGGCAGGGCGTCGGCCGCGACGGCGAGCTTGAAATAGTAGGTCGCCTCCGAGGCCTTCTCGTTCAGCGGAATGCGGTTGATGGCGTTGACCAGTGGGCGCAGCATGGTGTTGCCGGCGATGACGAACACGGTCAGCGCGGCCGCCTGTGCGACCATGTCGGCGCCGGCGCAGGAGCCGACCGCGGCCGAAGCCCACAGCGTCGCCGCGGTGTTGAGCCCGCGGACGTCCATGCCCTGCTTCATGATGACGCCGGCGCCGAGGAAGCCGATGCCTGAGACGACATAGGAGATCACGCGGACCGCGCCGTCGGCGCCGGTCAGGTGCATGGCGAGATCGACGAAGGCGGCGGCACCGACCGCGACCAGCACGTTGGTGCGCAGGCCCGCGGTGCGCTGGCGGTACTGCCGCTCGGCGCCGATCAGCGTGCCCAGCACGAAGGCCGTGAAGAGGCTGACCAGCGTGTCCGCGAAGTCAGCAATCTGGAATGTCGTCAAAAACCGCATGGTCCCTCGCACGGGTTGGCAAACGATCTATGCGAGAGTGCCGACGAGGTCAATTTGAACGGGCACCGGCTGTGGAAGCCGATGCCCGGTCGTCTTGTTTTCTCCGCCTTAGTGAGCGGCCGCGAGCAACGTCTGCTGGGGCGGCGTGTAGTTCAGCACGGTGCCGCCGTTGCCGTCGGAGGCGAGCACGAAGGACGAGGCCGAGTATTGCGCCAGCAGAGCCCAGGAGTAGCTCTGGCCGCCGTCGGTCGTGACCGTCAGATTGTTCGCGCTGTCGACATCGACACTACTGACCACCGTGTTGCGGAAGTCGATGGTGTCATCGCCGCCGAAATTGGCGATCGAGCCGGCCAGGCCCGCCGGCATGTCCAGCACCAGCGTTGCGCCGCCGGAGCCACCGAAATCGACGTTCTGGAGCAGGCCGCCAGCGTAGACATGCTCGCTGCCGCCATCCAGATGCGCGTTTGAGACGTTGCCGCCCGCCCCCACATCCTGCTCGCCACCGCCGCTGACCGTCGTTGCGGTCGCAGCGCCTGCGACGAACTGATAGCCGCCATTGATCGTCGCGCTGCCGTCGGTAGCGCCGGCGTCCACGTACTGGAAGCCGCCGGCTGCGATCGTCGTGCCCGTTGTCGCGCCACCGGAGCCGACATATTGCCGCCCACCGGCATTGATGACGGTGCCGGCAGCGTGGCCATTGCCGAGCACCTGCTGATTGCCGTCGAGCACGGTGTCGGTGACGGTACCTTGGTAAACATCCTGGTAGCCACCCGCCGCGACCGTCGTTCCGGCGGCGCTACCGCCCTGATAGACGTGTTGGGAGCCGCCACTCGCGACGAGGACGCCATTCGCCGTGCCGTAATCGTATTGATTGCCGCCGGCGCCCACCGTCGTGCCCGTCGCCGTTCCGCTCAGATATTGCGTTCCGCCGTCGATCGTCGAGTTGACGTCGCGGCCGCCGGCGGCAACGGACTGCTGTCCGCCAGCCTTGATCGTGGTGTGGGCCGAGGTGCCGTTAGCGTAGACCTGCCCGAAACCGTACAACAGGGTATCTGTCGCACGCCCACCGGCGCGGATGTCCTGATAGCCGCCGGCTTCGATCATCGCGCCGGTCGTGCCGGTGCCAAAAACATGCTGCTGGCCGCCGTTCTTGACCACCGATCCGGTCGAGATGCCGTAGTCTTCTTCGATTCCGTTGCGCAAGACGGTCGCCCCGACCGAGGTGCCGCGGACAACAAGGCTCGGGTTGAAGGACGAGGAGGCCGCCGCGACGATCGCGTTCTCAAGTGAGGCGCCGCTCGCTAGCGTGTAGCCAAAGGCGAGAGGGATCGATTGCGACACGCCGGTATTGCCGGGGGCGTCGCGCAGACGGGCCGTCACATAGGAAAGTCCGGTTGCCGGAGACAGATTGTCCAGCCGCCAGGTGCCGTCGGCGGCGCTGGTGACTGCGTGATCCGTTGGACCAAACGACAAGGTGAGCGCGGAGGTCGCGTCAGCCAGGTCGAGCGTGCCCCGGACGGTGATCGAAAAGGGCGTTGCATCGGAATTTTCGATGCTCGTGATCGCGAGGACGGGGGCGGTCGCATCGACCGTAAAGGTGAATGCGGGCCCGGGGTTGCTATGGTTGCCCAGGCTATCCGTGGCGGTCGCGGCGTAGCTGTAGGTCGAGCCGTCCTGGAGGCCGGACACGCCGAGGCTCCAGCTGCCGTCGCTGCCAACCGTGGTGACGCCAACGACGGAATTGTCGCCGGCATTCGTGAGTGACGGTGTCTCCGGCATTGCCGGAGCCGGACAGGGTCGTCATCCCGCCATGGAAGTGCGCCGCGTTGATGTAATTGTTGCCGTCCGCACCCGGCGTCACGTCCGCATCGACGATCGTCAGGGCCGGAGGCGTGCGGCTGATCGTATATTGCGTGGTGGTCGAATTCGGCGCGGTGAGGAAAACATCCTCGCCGGTCGAGGAGTTGCTCGTTGTCCACTCCACCACCACGTCGGCTTTTCCGTCTCCATTGAGGTCACCGACGGTGATTCCGTTGGCGCCCGAAGCGAGCGGCAACGTCACCGCCGGGCCGAACGTGCCGTCACCGCGACTGTAGAAGGTCGAAAGCGTATTGTTGCTGCTAGCGACCACGGCGAGGTCCGTTTTACCGTCGCCATTGAAGTCCGCGGCCGCCAAGTTCCAGATGGGCGCCGGTGTCAGGAAGGTCTGTGGCGACGCGAAGGTGCCGTCGCCGTTGCCGAGCAGGATCGCAATCGAGTTGTTGGTTCCGAGTGCAAGATCAAGCTTGCCGTCGCCGTTGAAGTCGCCGCTGATCGTTCTGGATGAGGTGCCGGCCGTGATCGGGGATTGGAACGTGCCATCCCCGTTGCCAAGCCGCACGGCAACCGGCGAACTTGACGAGTCCTGCACAAGCAGATCGATCTTTCCATCGCCGTTGAAATCTCCGCTCGCGAAGGCGTTGGAGGCATTCGTGGCAATGGGCGATCCGAAAGAACCATCGCCGTTACCGAGCAGCAGCGACGTGCCGATGTTGTTCGACATGATCACGTCGGCCCTGCCGTCGCCGTTGAAGTCGGCAAACGCCCTGATATTGCCGCCAGTGCTGCCACCCGTCGCATACTTCGTCGCCGCCGCGAACGTGCCGTCGCCATTGCCCAGCCTGACGTCCAGGGTCCCGGTGAAGATGTTGCCCATCAGGACGTCCAGCTTGCCGTCGCCGTTGACGTCGCCGAGTCGAATCGACGATTCCAGCTCCGAGGCGCCGGTCAGCGAGGTTTGCGTGAACTGGCCCGTGCCGTCATTGTTCCTGACATCAAGAAAGTATGCGGAAGCGCTGACGGTTCGGATGTACACCATATCCTGCTTGCCATCGCCGTTGACGTCGCCGACCGCCGCCGTGTTGATGATGCTGAAGCGCGGACCGCTCATCTGCGTTTCGGACTGGAACGGCCCGACATAATAGCCGCTGGAATCGTGCACATTGGTGCCGGTCAGTTGCAGCCCCAGCGAACCGCTGCCCGAGCCGGTGTTGACCGTGACCGTGTAGCTCGCGCCGTTGCTGCCAGCCACCGGCGTGATGTCCGTGATGCCGGCACCATTGATGCTCCCCGTCGTGGCGAGGGTGAACTGATCGACCGTGACGCCGGACACCGGCTTCGAAAAGGTGACGGTGTAGTGCACGACGGACGCGTCGGTCGACGACGGATCGGTGCCTGTGATGCTGACGAGCGTCGGAAGAACGGGGATGAGTGGCATGGGGATTCCCTGGCGTGGCGCTTGATGCGAGGATTCGAATTGCACGCCGGCTCCGGACAGGCCGACGCCAAGCGCAACTGATCGCGCGGCAGCAATTCGAAATTGCACGCCGTGCTCTCTACATCTGCGACCCTACAGGGACTGCTTGTCGGTTATGTTACACATTAACGATAAACAACATAACGCAGGGAGCCTGTGCCTCGCAGAAACCGGTCCCTCGCAAGATCGACAGACGATCCATGCGAGAGTTGCGCCGCGGTCAATTTGAACGGGCATCGGCGCTATGGAAGCCAATGCCCGTCCGTCTTGGTTTTGCCTGCCTTAGTGAGCGGCCGCGAGCAAGGTCTGCTGTGGCGGCACATAGCTCAGCATCGTTCCGCCGTTGCCGTCGGCCGCGAGCACGAAGGACGAAGCTGCGTACTGCGCCAGCAGCGCCCAGGAGTAGCTCTGGCCGCCGTCGGTCGTGACCGTCAGATTGTTCGCGCTGTCGACATCGACACTACTGACCACCGTGTTGCGGAAGTCGATGGTGTCGTCAGCGCCGAAATTGGCGATCGCGCCAGACAGGCCCGTCGGCGCGTCGAGCACCAGCGTTGCGCCGTTCGAGCCGCCGAAATCGACGTTCTGGAGCAGGCCGCCAGCGTAGACATGCTCGCTACCGCCGTCGAGATGCGAATTCGCAGCGATGCCGGTTGCGCCGACATCCTGCTCGCCGCCGCCGCTGACGGTGGCGCCGGTCGCCGTGCCCGCCACGAACTGGTAGCCGCCGCTGATCGTGGCACTGCCGTCGGTGGCGCCGGAGTCCACATACTGGAAGCCGCCGGTCTCGATGGTCGTGGCGGTGGTTGCGCCGCCCGAACCGACATATTGCCGCCCGCCGGCATTGATGGTGGTGCCGGTGGCATGGCCGTCCGTGAGCACCTGCTGCTCACCGTCGAGCACGGTGTTGGTGACTGTCCCCTGGGAAACGTCCTGATAGCCGCCCGCCGCAACGGTCGTGCCATCCGCACTGCCGCCCTGATAGACATGCTGGATGCCGCCGCTCTCGACAAGAACCGCGATAGACGTCCCGTAGTCGTACTGAACGCCGCCTGCGCCAACGGTCGCGCTCGTCGTTGACCCGACGATGTACTGCCGGCCACCAGCGATGGTCGCACCGCTGTCGGTGGCGCCGGCGTCGACATACTGGAAGCCGCCGATCGCGATGGTCGTATTGGTGGTCGCGCCACCGGAGCCGACATATTGCCGGCCACCGGCATTGATGACGGTGCCGGCAGCCTGGCCACCGGCAAGCACCTGCTGATTGCCGGCGAGCACGGTGTTGGTGGCCGTCCCCTGGTAGACGTCCTGATAGCCGCCCGCAGCAACGGTGGTGCCGCTGGCACTGCCGCCCTGATAGACGTGTTGGGAGCCGCCGCTCTGGACCATTGCGCCGGTCGCTGTGCCGTAATCGTATTGATTGCCACCCGAGCCGATCGTGGCATTCGCGCTGCTGCCCGTCACATATTGCGTACCGAAGACAGTCGCATCGTGGTCGGCGCCGGCCGTGCTTTGGGTGCCAAGAGCCTCGATGACGGTGCCGTAGGTGCTGCCGTTGACGTAGATGTTCTGGAGTCCGCCCGACTTGATCGTGGTGTGGATCGCCGTGTTGCCGACCGTTTGCGTGCCATAAAGCACCGTGTCCTTGGCGGTCCCCTGGAAGCTCACGAGCTGAGTGGCGCCAGCCTGCACCAGGGTCCCGGTCGCCGTGCCGTATTCGAGCCCTTGGCTCCCACCATTGTATATCGTTGCCCCGGTCGAGGTCCCGCGGACGATTTCGCCCGCGCCAGAGAGAACGATCGCGCCGGTCTCCGCGGCGTTGGAATCCACGGTGAAGAAACTGTCGACAACCACCGCGTTGGCGAGCTGCGTGCTGGAGACAAGCGTATAGTTGCCCCTGATGAGCGTATAGGTCGGCGAGGCGCCGACATTGCCTGCGGCATCCGAGAATCTAGCCACGATCGTCGTCAATCCGTATGGCACGACCTGGCTATTGAACTGCCACGATCCGGTCGCGCTGGAGACGATCACGTCGGTCCCTCCGATCGAGACGGTCACCTGCGCCGGCACGTCGGTCGTCCCCTGCAGGGTGACCTTCGGGTTTGACACCGACGAGTCGGCCGACAAATTGATGCCCGTGATCCCGAGCGATGCGGTCGCATCGACCGTGAAGGTGAACGCCGGGCCGACGCTGCTGTTGCCGTGGGAGTCGGTCGCAGCCGCGACATAGCTGTAAGTGGTGCCGTCCTGCAGGCCGGACACGCCGAGGCTCCACGTGCCGTTCTGGCCGACCGTGGCCGTGCCGACGACTGCGTGAGTCATGGCGTCGGTGACCGAGATGGTGTCGCCGGCATTGCCGGTGCCGGCCAACGTCGTCGCCCCACCATGGAAATGCGCCGCGTTGATGTAATTGTTGCCGTCGGCGCCGAGGGTGACGTCCCCGTCGGTGATGGTCAGAGCCGGCGACGTCCGTACGATCGTGTACGCCGGTCCCGTCTCGCTGGATGAACCGGTCAGCAGGATATCGGTGCCCGAACTTTGAGTGAAAGGATTGGTGCCGAATTGATATCCGACCAGAACGTCGGCCTTGCCGTCGCCGTTCAGGTCACCGGCGCCGATCTGCCCGGCGGTCTTGTCGAGCGGCGAGATCCTCACTTGCCCGAACGTGCCGTCGCCGTGACCGAAGAAGGTCGAGAGCGTGTTGTTGGTTCCGACGACCACGAGATCAGCCACGCCATCGCCGTTGATGTCGGCGACCGCGCCGGATCCGATCGTACCCGCCGCCTGAAGAGTCGTCCCGGACGAGGTGAAAGTGCCGTCGCCGTTGCCGAGCAGGATCGAGATTGTGGCGCTGCTGACGGCCGCCATGTCGAGCTTGCCGTCACCGTTGAAATCGCCGGTGAGGACAGATGTCGCCGTCCCGACCGGGGACGACGGAGCCTGGAACGTGCCGTCACCATTGCCGAAGCTCAGCGCTATTGCCAGATTGGTCGAATTCCTCGTCACGAGGTCGAGCTTGCCGTCTCCATTGAAGTCACCATAGGCGATGGAGCTGACCCCGAGATTCGTGGTGATGGCAGTCCCAAACGTACCGTTGCCATTTCCTGGCAGGACCGTACTGCCGACGACGATGTCGAGCACGCCATCGCCGGTCACGTCGATCACTTTAGGTGTTTGATAGACGCCGCTGCCGGCGGAATAGCTCGTGTTGGCCCCGAACGTGCCGTTACCGTTGCCGAGACGAACAGTCACGGTACCGTCGAGGGTGACCTGTGCGATGTCCAGCTTGCCGTCGCCATTCAGATCGGCAAGCGCCAGCAAGGGCAATAGGCCTGGGCTCGAGGTGTTCGAGGCTGAGGAGAAGTGACCGGTGCCGTCGTTCAGCGCCACGCTGACGTAGCTCGGGTTGACGAAAAAGTTTGTCCCCATCACGACGTCCAGCTTCCCGTCTCCGTTGACGTCGCCGATCGCGAAGGACGTCGGGCTGTTTACGGTCAGCTTCGATTCGGATTGGTACGGTCCGACATAGTAACCATTGGTATCGTGGACGTTGCTTCCCGTGAACTGGAGCGCCACCGAGCCGGAGCCGAATCCGGTATTCACCGTGACCGTATAGCTCGAAAGATTGCTGCCGGCGACCGGTGTCACGTCGGTGATGCCCGCGCCGCCGATGCTGCCACTCGTTGCAAGGCTGAACTGATCAATCGTGACGCCAAGAACAGGCTTCGAGAACGTGACGGTGTAGTGCACCGTTCCGGCGTCGGTCTGGGTCGGATCGGTCGCTGTGATGCTGGTGATGGTCGGAAGATCGGGGATGACGGGCATCTGAATTCCCTGCGGTGGCGCGTGTTGATGCGAGGATTCGAAATGCACACTGGCCCCGGAAAAACCGGCGCCAGGCACATTCGATCGCACGGCAGCAATTCGAAATTGCACGCCGTGCTCTCTACATCTGCGACCCTACAGAGGCTGCTTGTCGGTTATGTTACATGATAACAAAAATAACATAACAGGGAGAGGCTGTGGATAGTCGGCCTCATAGCTCCAGCAGACCGCCGTCCCCATTTTCGTCGGCGAAGGCCAGCAGCGTGCCCTTGGCGTTCCAGGCAATCGCTGCGACCGGAGGGGTGCCATTGCGGCGGACCAGGATCTCGGCGCCGTCCTCGAGCCGCACCATCAGCACGGTGCCGTCGCTGTAACCGGCGGCGAGGATGTCGTTCTTCGGATGGCAGGCGACCACCGACACGCGCGCCTGCAGCGGCGCGAGCATCGCGGGCTCCTTGCCCATCGGGCCGTCCTTGCTGCCGAACGGCCAGATGATGATGGTGTCGGCACCCGAAGTCGCCAACCCTTTGCCGCCCGCGCTCCAGGACATCGAACGGACGCGGCCGGGATAGCCGGTCATGCGCATGTGCCTGTTGTCGGCAAGCCGCCAGCCGTGCAGCGCCGCCTCGTGCATCGTGGTGACCAGGAACTTGTTGTCGGGGCTGAAGGTGACGCCGAGATGCGAGCCGGCCCAGGGCAGGAATTCGGCGGATCCTTCCATGTTCGGAAACCACAGCGTCGCGCCGTTGTAATGCGCGATCGCGAGCCGCAGGCCCTTCGGCGCGAAGGCGAGGCCGCCGACGGTCGAGGGCACCTCGAGCGACTTCTCCTCGGTCTTGCCGCTCTTGACGGTGGCCGTCTTGCCGGCCGACCAGGCATAGGCCCCGTCGGGATGCAGCGCCACCGCGTCGATCCAGCGCCGCTTGGGGTCGGTGGCGAGCAGCGTCACCTCACCCTTGGCGTCGAGCGACACGACCTTGCCGTCGTCGCCGCCCATGATGAGGCGCTTGCCATCGGAGGCGGTCGACAGAATGCCGCCGCCATGCACGGCGACCGTCGTGATCTCGCCCTTGGCGTCGACGAACGCGACATTCTCCTCGCCGCTGACGAAGGCGGCGCGGGGCCCGAGGAAATACACCGAGGTCACGCCCATGCCGAGCGTAACAGGCTTGACGCGATCGGTGACGGAGACGATCGAGGCGGAATCGGGGGCCGGCGTAAATTCTTTCATCACGAGACGATGCAGCTCTCAAAACCCTCGCGAATGGCCTTTTCCGGCAATTCGCGACCGATGAAGACGAGGCGGCTCTCGCGCGGCTCGCCGTCCTTCCACTTCCGCTGGTGGTTGCCCTCCAGCATCATGTGGACGCCCTGGAAGACATAGCGGTCATCATCGTCGTGGAAGGCGAGGATCCCCTTCGAGCGCAGGATCTTGCCGCCCTCGACCTGCACCAGGTTCTGGAGCCAGGGCATGAACACGTTCGGATCGAGCGGCTTGTCGGTCTTGAGCGACAGCGACTGCATGTCCTCGTCGTGATAGTGCTTCAGGCCGTGGCCGTGATCATGGTGGTGATGGTCGTGGCCATGGTGGTGATGATCATGGTCGTGGTCATGATCATCGGCCTCCAGGAAATCCGGCTCGATGTCGAGGATGCGGTCGAGGTCGAAGGCGCCGCGGTCGAGCACGTCCGCCAGGGCGACCGAGCAGCGCTCGGTGCGATGCAGCTTGGCATAGGGGTTGATGGCGCGGATGCGGGCCTCGACCTCGGCAAGCTCCGGCTTGGTGACGAGATCGGTCTTGTTCAGCACGATGACGTCGGCGAACGCGATCTGGTTCTTGGCCTCGGGCGCATCCTTGAGCCGGTCGGACAGCCATTTGGCGTCGGCGACCGTGACGACCGCGTCGAGCCGCGCGTTCTTCTGCACGTCCTCGTCGACGAAGAAGGTCTGGGCGACAGGCGCGGGATCGGCAAGGCCGGTGGTCTCGACGATGATGGCGTCGAACTTGCCCTTGCGCTTCATCAGGCCGTCCATGATGCGCACGAGGTCGCCGCGCACGGTGCAGCAGATGCAGCCGTTGTTCATCTCGAACACTTCCTCATCGGCGCCGATGATGAGATCGTTGTCGATGCCGATCTCGCCGAATTCGTTGACGATGACGGCGTATTTCTTGCCGTGGTTTTCCGACAGGATGCGGTTCAACAGCGTGGTCTTGCCGGCGCCGAGATAGCCGGTCAGCACGGTCACGGGAATTTTTTGGGACGCTTCAGACATGACAACTCCGGGTCGGGCTTTTCCGCGCGACGCGAGGCGGGGTGGCCCCCTGCCCTAGTGGTCAAGCGCGCTGGTCAGGGCCTTTATATTGTGCCTGACCATATCAATGTAAGTGGGTGCAAGCCCCTTTTCGCCGGTCAAACCGTCCGAAATCAGGGTCCCGCCGACCTTGGCCCCGGTCTCGGCCGCGATCCGCCGGATCAGACGGTCATCACTGATGTTTTCCAGGAACACAGCCGGGATCTTTTGGGCCTTGATCTGGCCGATGATGGCGGCGATGTCCCGCGCGCTGGGCTCGGTCTCCGTGGAGACCCCCAAGGGGGCCACGAACTGGACACCGTATTCGGCGGCGAAATAGCCGAAGGCGTCGTGGGTGGAGATCACCTTGCGCCGCTCCGGCGGGATTTTCGCCACGGCCTCCCGCACCTCGCGGTCGAGCGCTTCGAGCTTGTCCAGATAGGCCTTTGCCCGGGCGCGGAAGAACTCGGCGTCGTCAGGGTCGGCCGCGGCCAGCGCATTGGCGATGTCGCTCACATAGATCCTGGCGTTGGGGACGGACTGCCAGGCATGCGGATCCGCGGCCGAGCCGAGCTTCAGCGGTACGATGCCGGCACTCACGGTGACCACCTGCGCCTTGCTTCCTGCGGACTGCACCAGACGGGGCAGCCAGCCTTCGAGGCCGAGCCCGTTGACGATGACGAGGTTTGCATCCGCAATCCGCTTCGCATCGCTTGGCGCGGGCGTGTAGACGTGGACGTCGCTGTCGGGGCCGACCAGCGTCGTGACGTCGACCCGATCGCCGCCAACGGTCCGGACGAAATCGCCGAGGATCGAGAAGCTCGCGACGACGTTGAGCCGCTCGGCCGCATGCAGCGGCGAGGCGATCAGCAGGAGCACACAAAGCAGGAGACGCCGCATCGTCACGCTTCCAGATGCCGGCCGGGAAACATCTGCCGGACGATACCACCGACGCGGCCGAACAGCACCGAGACGATGTAAAGCACCGTCGCCAGCAGAATGATCGCAGGGCCCGACGGCACGCGGGTCTGGAACGACAGCACAAGGCCCGCATAGCCCGAGACGGCGGCAGCGACGACGGCGATGCAGATCATCACAGTGAGATCGCGCGACCAGAACCGGGCAATGCCCGCCGGCAGGATCATCAGGCCCACCGCGAGCAGCGTGCCCAGCGCCTGAAAGCCATTGACGAGGTTGATCACGACGAGCGCGAGGAAGGCGAGATGCGCGGGACCGCCGGCGCGGCTGACGGTGCGCAGGAACAGGGGATCGACGCTCTCGATCACCAGCGGGCGATAGATCACCGCGAGCACCAGCAGCGTCACCGTGGCGTTGAAGGCCACCACCAGCAGGGTCTGGTCGTCCATCGCGAGAATGTTGCCGAACAGCACGTGCAACAGGTCGATGTTGGTGCCCTTGATCGAGACGATGGTGACGCCCAGCGCCAGCGAGGCCAGATAGAAGGTCGCAAGCGAGGCGTCCTCCTTCAGCCCGGTCGAACGCGCGACCACGCCGGCGAGGATCGCAACCGCAAAGCCTGCAACCAGGCCGCCGGCCGTCATCGCGAACAGATTGAGGCCGGAGAGCAGGAAGCCGACGGCCGCGCCAGGCAGGATCGCATGCGCCATGGCATCGCCGACGAGGCTCATCCGCCGCAGCATCAGGAACACGCCGATCGGCGCGCCCGCCAGCGACAGCGCGATCACGGCGGCGAGCGCGCGCCGCATGAACTCGAATTCGGTGAACGGGCCGATCAGCGCGTCATAGATCATCTGCGATCACGCCGCCCGCGAGTGTCCGTCCTCGGCGCAAGCCGTGGCACTATCGTCAAAAGCCTCGCACATCCGCATCGCGACCAGCAGGTTTTCCGGCGTCAGCACCTCCGCCGTCGGTCCCCAGGCCACGGGGCCGCGCGCCAGCACCAGTGTTTCGGTGAAATGGTTGCGCACCATTTCCATGTCGTGCAGCGCGGCGAGCACGGTGCGGCCTTCGCCGTGCCAGTGCTTCACCAGCGCGAGCAGATCGGCCGTGGTCTTGCTGTCGATGGCGTTGAAGGGCTCGTCGAGCACGATCAGGCGCGCGTCCTGGAGCAGCACGCGCGCGAACAAGATGCGCTGCATCTGCCCGCCCGAGAGCGTGCCGATGGGGCGGTTCTCAAAGCCGTTGAGGCCGACGGAGGCGATCGCGCGCAGGATCTTCTCCCGCGCAGCCTTGCCGATGCCCCCGAACAGGCCCGCGTCGCGCCACAGCCCGGTGCCGACGAAGTCGAACACCGAGATCGGGAAGCTGCGGTCGATCTCCGCGCTCTGCGGCAGATAGGCGATATCGCGGCTATCGAGCCCGCCGAGATGGATGCTGCCGTCGAGCGGCCGGAGGATGCCGACGATGCCGCGCAACAGCGTCGACTTGCCGGCGCCGTTCGGGCCGATCACGGCGACCAGCGCACCGGAGGCGACCTCGCCGTTGAGATGATGCACGGCCGGATGCCGGTCGTAGCCGAGCGTGACATTATGGAAGTGCACGGCCGCCATGGTCACCTCATCGCCAGGAAGACCACGCCCCAGAGCACGGCGCAGACGGCAAGCGCGGCCGCGAGGCGGCCGGCCATGGTCATGCGCAGGATCGACCAAGGCGCGTCCTGGGCCGGATGGGGCGAGGCCGCATCATGGACATGGGCGTGGGTATGGTCGTGCCCATGCGAATGCCCGTCGCCATGAGAATGGTCATGAACGTGGTCGTGGTGATGGGCGTGGGACGCGGCGGGAACCATGCCAGCGACGTTATATTATAACATTACCCCTGTCCACGGCCGGCTCAGGGCTTGCCGATCACCATCGCGATGGCGGCGGCGACGAACGGGAACGGCACCGAGACGGCGCAGCGGAACCAGACGAACCGGGCCGGCATGAACGGGATTTCCCATAAAATCACCCGCTGGAAGGCGAACAGGGCCCAGGCCACGACATAGGCGACCACCTGCGGCACCCCACCGCCCGACTTCAGCGCTACCGTGCCGATGGAAAAGCCGATCACGGGTCCGCCGGGGGTGGCGGCGCCGGCGACCACGGCGGTCGCAACCCCGAGCCAGCCGCTGTCCGGCCCGAGCCAGCCGGTGATCACCTCCTGCGGGATGATGGCGGCGATGTAGCCGGAGCCGATCACTCCGAGCGCAATGCGCGGCACGATGTTGATGAAGTCCATGGAGCCTTCGCGGAGCGAGGCCTTGAACACCGGTGGGCCGCGGCGGAAGGCGATCAGGCCGACGCCGAACACCGAGCCCCACAGCAGGATGTCGATCAGAAGCGCCGCGCTCAAGTCTCGTCGTCCTTCGCGGCCGGCTGCGGATAGATCCGGACATAGACGAAGCGGCCGAGCGCGCCGGCGAGCACCGGCAGCGGCAGCGAGATCAGGATCCGCCACAGTGTGAAGTCGGTGCCCATGATCGGGATTTCCCAGGCCACCGCGCGGCCGTACCCGATCAGGGTCCAGCTCACGACCATGGCGATGGTGGCGCCGAAATCGGCGCCGACAGCGAGCAGCGCGCTCGCCACCGGATAGGCGGTGAAGGGTCCGCCCGGCAGGATCGCGCCGAAGGCGGTGCCGATCAAAAGGCCCATCAGGCCCGATTTCGGCCCGAGCGAGCGCGAGACTTTTTCGTGCGGCAGGATTTCGGAGATGAAGGCCCCGAGCAGGCAGCCCGCCAGCACGCGCGGCAGGATGCCGCCGAACAGCGAGAGGTCGTGCGTGAGAATCTCCAGGACACCGTCTGTGCCATCACGCCGCCAGACCAGGCCCGCGCTCACCGCCACCAGCACCGCGATGATGATGGTCGACCAGCCGATCGGCTTGCGCACACGCCCCGGCCGCGGCTCGGACTCCGCGTCCTCGGCAGGCGCCGGATTGTTCGGGGAAGGCTCTGACAACGGGCTCGGTGGGCTCGAGGGTGATGCCCATCCTGATTAAGGGCGCCGCCCATGCGATGCAAACAGTACGATGATGGGAAGCGATGCGCATCTCGCGCAGGGCCATGCGAAGCAGCAGTCGAATTCCGCACAGCAAAAAGGCGGCCGCGCATGCGACCGCCTCTTCGAGTTCGTCATCCCGGAGCGGCGACGCCGCACCCGGAAAGTGTGATGGCTCAGGCCTTGTCGAACAGGGACTCGACGTATTCCCAGTTCACGAGGTTCTCGACGAAAGCCTTCAGATAGTCCGGACGGCGGTTGCGATAGTCGATGTAGTAGGAGTGCTCCCAGACGTCCACGCCGAGGATCGGGGTAGCGCCGTGCACCAGCGGATTCTCGCCGTTCGGGGTCTTGGCGATCTCGAGCTTGCCGTTCTTGACCTGCAGCCAAGCCCAGCCGGAGCCGAACTGGCCAACGCCGGCCGCCTGGAAGTCCGTCTTGAACTTCTCGAAGCCGCCGAGGTCCTCGTTGATCTTCTTCTCGAGCTTGCCCGGCAGCTTGGTGCCGCCGCCATTGGGCTTCATCCAGCTCCAGAAGTGGATGTGGTTGTAGTGCTGGCCGGCATTGTTGAACACGGCCGGGTTCTTGCCGAACGAGCCCTTGACGATCTCCTCAAGGGACTTGCCTTCCCATTCGGTGCCCTTAAGCGCGTTGTTGCCGTTGGTGACGTAGGCCTGATGATGCTTGTCGTGGTGGAATTCCAGCGTCTCCTTCGACATGAACTGGCCGAGGGCGTCATAGGCGTAAGGGAGTGGGGGCAGCGTAAAGGTCATGGGTTGTTGTCCGCGACTGATGGGGAACTGGCTTAACGGGGACTCTTATAGAAGGTTCCACCGCCGTTAAATACCGCCAATTTGCGAAATTGCGTGATGCGGCCGATTGGCCGGATTGCATAAAATCGACGCATCGTGGGGCGCGCTTCGACAGGCCGTAAAATATCATTGCCTTTGAGGCGCTTATGGCAGAACGAACGCACCACGGCGCGGAGATGCGAAAGAGAAGGCAATGAGCATCGAGATCGACATCCTGAACGGCGACGCTTCGTGGCGGATCGCACAGCCCCTGCTCAGTGCGGTCTGGGGACGCGACGCCGCCGAGAAGCCGTCGTGGAGCCACGTTAAATGGGCCAATGCCGACCTTCGCGTGCTGATCGAGACGCCCGAGGACGGCCTCGTCTGCCACGTCGGCATCTACTTCCGTACCGTCACCTGGAATGGACAGAAGGTTCACATCGGCGGCATCGGCGGGGTCTGCACCCGCGAGGACCGGCGCGGCCGCGGCTACGCGACCATGGCGATCGACGCAGCCATCCACACCATGCGCGCCAACGAGGCGGTCCGTTTCGGGCTGCTGTTCTCCGAATCGAACAATTTTGCGTTCTACGAGGCCCGCAGCTGGCTGCCCTTCAAGGGCGAGGTCTATTGCGAGCAGCCGGAGGGTCGGATCCGCTTCGACTACATGGCGCCCTACGTCTTCAACATCGTCCGCGCGCCGACGCTGGGCACCATCGACCTATGCGGCCTGCCCTGGTGAGCCCTGCGTGAGGGGAGGACTGGCGCGAAGATGCTGCGCCCGATAAGATGTCGATCGTCATCCAATATTCCGCCCGGTGAACATGACGATCGACGCCTCCGCAGACGCCGCGCCGCCACGTGCACCGGTCGCTTCCCCCATTGCGAGCCTGCTGACGGCGCCGATCCTGCCGACACTGCTGCGGCTCGCGATCCCCAACATGATCGCGATGGTCGGCAGCACGCTGGTTGCGATTGCCGAGACCTCCTATATCGGCCGGCTCGGCACCATTCCGCTGGCGGCGATCGCGCTAGTGTTTCCGTTCGCGATGCTGACGCAGATGATGAGCGCGGGCGCAATGGGCGGTGGCGTTTCGTCCGCGATCAGCCGCGCGCTCGGCGCAGGCGATCGTGACCGCGCCGCGACGCTGGCGCTGCATGCCGCCATCATCGGCCTCTGCGGCGGGCTGTTCTTCACGGTGATGATGCTAGCTTTCGGCCGCAGCTTCTTCACGCTGCTCGGCGGACGCGAGCGCGTGCTCGAGGAAGCCAGCGGCTATTCGCAAATGCTGTTCTCCGGCGCGGTCGCGATCTGGCTCGTCAACACGCTGGCCTCGGTGATCCGCGGCACCGGCGACATGCGCCTGCCTTCAATGACGCTGATCGGGGCGAGCGCGCTCCAGATCGCGCTCGGCGGCACGCTGGGGCTCGGCCTGTTCGGCGTGAAGCAATTCGGCATGCCCGGTGTCGCCGCCGGCCAGCTGATCGCCTTCACCTGCGCGGCGATCTTCTTCCTCTGGTATCTCCTGTCCGGCCGCAGCCGGCTGCCGCTGAAGGTCCGCGCCTTCCATTTCGAACGCGCGATGTTCCTGGACATCCTCAAGGTCGGCGCGGTCGCCTGTCTGTCGCCGCTCCAGACCGTGCTCACGATTCTGATCTTCACAAAAATCCTCGCGACCTTCGGCACCGAGATGCTGGCCGGCTACGGCATCGGCTCGCGGCTGGAATTCCTGCTGATCCCGATCACCTTCGCCTTCGGCATCGCCTCGGTGCCGATGGTCGGCATGGCGATGGGCGCCGGACATGTGAAACGCGCGCGGCGTGTCGCCTGGACCGCAGCCGCGGCTTCGGGATTGACCGTCGGCCTGATCGGCCTCGTCATCGCGCTTGATCCGGCGCTGTGGGTATCGCTCTTCACCGGGGATCCCGGCGTCGCCGCGGCGGCGCACAGCTATTTCCACTGGGCCGGCCCGGCCTTCGCGTTCTTCGGCATGGGCGTGTCGCTGTACTTCTCCTCGCAAGGCGCGGCGCGCGTCGGCGGTCCGGTGCTGGCTTCCACGGCGAGGCTGCTGATCGTCGCGATCGGCGGCGTCGGTCTAATGACTGCGCAGGCGCCGGCCTGGACCTTGTTCGCACTGGTCGGCGGCGCCATGGTCGTGTTCGGACTTTCGACCGCAGCCTCGGTCGCCTTCGCCCGCTGGGGCAAATGAGCGCAGGCAAATAAGCGGGCAGATAAACGCAGGAATGTGATTCCATCCAGCGTTGCACTATCCTGCCGGACTGCTATGGAGGCGCCTCCATTTTCGGGGGCTCTCTATGTTCGGCAGATTCGCCATCCTTTCCGTCATCCTGACTACGCTGTTTGGTGCGACTGCCGCCCACGCGCAGAGCGCCGAAGGGACCTGGCTGACTCAGGCCGGCGATGCGCGCGTCAAGATCAGCAAATGCGGCGGCGGCATCTGCGGCCATATCGTCTGGCTGCGCGAGCCCTATGACACCGCGACTGGCCAGCCTGCGACCGACAGCAAGAATCCCAATCCCGCGCTCGCCAAACGCGCGATGATCGGCCTGCCGCTGTTCAGCGGCATGGAGCCCTCAGGGCCGAACAAATGGTCGGGCCAGATCTACAATGCCGATGACGGCAGCACCTATGCGAGCAACGTCTCCGTGACGGGTGCGGATTCGCTGCGGGTCGAAGGCTGCGTCGGCGCGCTCTGCGGCGGCGAGACCTGGACGCGCGCGGGACGCTAGCTCGCGCCTGCCATCATCGCCTTCAACGCCGTTGCCGCCGACGCGTAGCCGCCGCGCGCGCCGTCGATGAAATGGACGTGGTCGCTGCGCAGGGCTGATGGCGTGAAACAGGTCATCATCGCGGCGTCCTGCTGGTAGAGGCCGTAGCGCACGACGCCGTCGCGCGCCGCAGCCGCGAGACGGTCGCTCAACGCGCGCTCGAGCTGCGGGGTGCAGTCGAGGATCATGCGCAGGCCGTCGTCATATTTGCGGAAGTCAGAATTCTCGACCACCTGGCGCTTGTAGACGTTTGGCACGAAACCGCCGACGTTGAGGTCGAAACGCATGATCAGATAGACGAACAGCGTGTAGGCCAGCACGCGGGCGCGGCGCGCGACCAGCGGACCGCCGCGTTTGGTGCGGGCTTCGAATTCCAGCCCCTGCGGCGGCCATTTCAGCGGCGGCCCCTGCGGCGGCACCGGGCGGCCGCCATCCGGACTGCGCTCGACGAGATGAATGATGTCCTCGATCACCTTGCGGAAAGCATGCGGATCGACACCGCGCGCCGGCATCACCAGCACCGACAGGATCAGACCGCGCGCGGACGGCATCACCTCGAAGCGGCAGGACAAGCCGGAAAGATCGGGCTGCGTGCCGGCGGGCGCCTCGGCGACCGCGAACTCGCCGCGCTTCATGGCGGCGTCGGCCCAGGCGAGCCCGCCGCCGGAAAACATCGCATAGGACAGATTGGCCGACGGACCGAAGCGCGCGACGCGCACGTCGAGCCCTTGGGCGCGGATCGCACTCACCGGCACCAGCGCGACGCGCATCTTCAGATCGAGGTCTTCCCGCACCCAGGTCGCGGTCGCGGCCAGCGCCTCGCGGGCGCGTTCGACATCAGAAGGCGCGACCGCAAAGCTCGCGCCGTCGCCGCCGAACACGAAGGGGAATTCGCGCCCCTCCAATGCGTTCGTCACCGCCGCGATCACGGCCGCACCGGCCATGTTGACCGCCTTGTAGCGCTGCGCCGCAATCGCCTTGGTGGAATCGACGATATCGGCGACGCCGATGTTCCAATCATCCGGCAGCGGCGCATAGAGCGCGGGGTCCATCAGGCTCGTGAAGCCGCGGAAGACGGGAATGCCGCCGTAGAAGGATTCGCCTGATGTCATCGGGTGATGCCGGATGGTTGGGAAGCGCGTCCGAGGAAAGATACGAGGCAGGATCGATCCGGGTTCGCCGGCCGGCGCCCCTCTTTCGATTCCCGATCATTGGCCGAAATGCACCCGGACAACAAGATCGCGCCGGCGCAAATGGCGCGATCCGTCATTGATCGGCGTCAAACAGCCGGCCGGAAGAGCGGCTATGGTCGGGGCATCTCCAGAGATTGATGGGATGATCGAAGTGCCCGACTTCGACAACAAGGACTCGACCGCTCCGGTGCACCGGCGTACGGGGCTCGATCCGCTCAGCGCGGTGAAGATGCCGGAAGGACTGACCGCGGCCGTCGACGCCTGGGCTGAAGCTCATCACTTGTCGCGTTCGGCTGCGATCTGCAAGCTGGTCGAACTGGGCCTGAAGGTCGCGCCCCCGGCATTCTCGTCGGCCCAGCCGGTCGCATCCGACGCCACCAAGATCGAGGCGCTGGCCGTGCACGAGATCGAGCGGCTGCTCGACCCCGCATTGCCAACGGACGAACGCGAACGCCGCATCCGCCGCCTGACCGAAGGGCCGCCGGAATTTTCACGCGAGCGGATTGACCTGCCGAAGTGAACGCCTAGTGCAGCTTTTCGGCCTCGCGCTTGCGCAGGGCGTCGAGAGAGAGGTCGTGGCAGCCGACCAGGCGCACGAATTGCTGCGGATACATTTCATGACCGTGTCCGCCGGAATTCTGATGCGTCATCGGGGGGCAATGGACATCGTCCGGCTTCGCGCGAGGCTCCTCGATCCGGGCTTGATTTGAAGCGGTCATGTTTGAAGTGGCCATGGACTGCTCCCTGTCGATTGGGGCAGATCGATTGACATAACCCAACCGATTGCGGGGCATCTTACGACCAATTCCGGCTTGATGTCATCGCCCGGATCAACTCAATTGTGGCGGCGGAGTTCCGCTTACGCCGTATTCCCCGCATCGATCGTGAACACGGTGCCGGTGACGTTGCGACCGCCCTCGCCGAGGAGATATTCGACCATGCGCGCGACATCATCGGTCTCCGGCAGGCGACGCAGCGCGCTGCGGCCGGCGATGCGCTTGCGTCCTTCGTCGGAGAGATTGTGGGTCAGCTCGGTGTCGATGAAGCCCGGCGCAATCGCATTCACGGTGATGCCGAGCTTGCCGACCTCGCGCGCGAGCGAGCGGGTGAAGCCGGTGGCGGCGGCCTTGGTCGCGCCGTAGACGGACAGGCCGTTGTAGCCCGTGGTCGCGATGATCGAGGACATATTGATGATGCGGCCGGCGCCGTCGGCCATCATCTGGCGCGCGACATATTTGGAGAGGATGATCGGCGACAGCACGTTGAGCTGCACCAGCGCCTCGATTTCGGAATTGTGCATGGTGGCGAGCAGGCCTTCGGTGCCGAGGCCGGCATTGTTGACGAGGCCGTAGATCGGGCCGAACTCGTCGCGGATAAGCTTCGCGAAGGCCGGGATCGCGTCGATCACGGCGAGGTCGCAGGCGCGGAAATGCAGGCGCCCTTCGGAGAGGCCGATCGCCGCCCTGAGCTCTTCGCTCTCGCGCCGTGCCGCCGCAATCACATTATAGCCGGCATCAGCCAGCCGCTTGCCGATCGCAAGGCCGATGCCGCGGCTGCCGCCGGTGACGAGGACATTATGCATCGGTGCGCGCCAGTTTGCCGGCCGGAGTGACGTCGAGCGCCTCGACGAAGCGGATCACCGCCGGCACCTTGTGAGAAGCGAGCTGCGCGCGGCACCGATCCAGGATCTGGTCGCGGATCTCCTTTGCCCGCGCCTGATCGGTGCCGTCGGCGAGGATCACGTCGGCGACGACGATGCCGCCGGTGATCGGGCTGCGGCGCGATTTCGCCCGCGACATCCGCACGTCAGGATGACGATTGATGACCGCCTCGATCTCCTCGGGGTGAACCTTCAGCCCGCCGATATTGATGATGCCGCCGCGGCGGCCGACGAAATAATAGCGGTCGCCGCGCAACTCGACGATGTCGCCGCTGTCGACGAACCCGTCGTCATCAGTCAGCGCGGCTACATTGCGGCCGATGTAAGCATGCGCCGTGCGCGTCGAGCGGATGCGCAGCGAGCCATCCACGACCTTCATCTCGACACCGTTGCGGTTGCCGAGATAATCGGCCGGAAAGCCCTCCAGCCCATCATTCACGGCAAAGCCGACGCCTGCCTCGGTCGAGGCATAGGCATGACCGACGGAGGAATTGGGGAACGCGGCCTTCAGGCCGTCGAGCACCGCCTGGTCGGCGATCTCGCCGGACAGACGGACGTATCCCGGCGCGAACTGTGCGGCCGAGCCGCTCATCAAGAGCTTGCGCCAGTGCGATGGCGTGCCGGAGATATGGGAGACGCCGCGAGTGTTCAGCCGCGCGACGTGGTCGCCGAGCGCTTCGTGCGGATCGGACAGCACCATCGAGCCGCCCGAGAGGATGGCGCGCAGGAAGATCTGCAGACCGCCATAGCGGCGAATGTCGTAAAATGTCGCCCAGACCGGCGCGAGTCCGCGCGCAGGACCTTCGGCGACGATGGCGCCCGTCAGTGCTTCCAGCGTGTGGCCGGCGATCTTTGGTACGCCCGACGTGCCGGACGTCAGCATCAGCCATTCCGTGCCGCGTTCGGTCCTGGCCGGCGTGGCGGCCTGAAGCGGCAATTGCGCGGTGACGGCGAGCGCGATTGTCTTTGCGGCCCACTGCGCGGGCTCATCGGTGACAACGGCATCGATCTCGGCGTCCGCGATCAGCGCGTCGAGGTGGTCAGGATTGAGATCGGGCGGGCACAGCAGCATGCGCCGCGCGACACCGTCGAGCTCGATCATGGCGAGGCCCGACTTGAGCTGGTCCGACAGCTTCAGCAGGACAGATCGGCCCGCCAGCTCACGCAGGCGGCCGCCCAGGACCGTATGCCCCAGGACGTCCGTCAGCGACACCACATGATGGGCGTCGGAGATCGTGCGGCTCTTGAGCTCCGGGCTTAGATAGTCGCGAAGCGCGAAAATCTCACGCGGGGACATTTTCGTAGGCCCGCACGAAATCGCCCACGGTGGCGGGGAACGCTACGTCCTCAGAAATGGTGAAGGGATCGACGCCGGTCTCGTCCTCGAGGCGCGCCACCAGAATTGCGAAGGCGAGGGAATCGAAACCCGTCTCGTGCAGGGACAGATCGTCCGAGAGCGCAGGAAGCGTGACGTGCTGCTCCTTGGCGATCTGCTGGATCGCTTCGATGACCTTAGACCTTACCGACATGGCTGGCTCACTCTTGTTATTGATGGTTCGTGTTGCAGCGGCTCTTGATGACCGCCTCCCCAAGGCCCGTGTTGTTTACCCGACAGAAGTAAATGGCTTCTTGGACAATTCAGATAAAATTGGACCTATCTGGCGGATTTTGCTGCGTGTTGCAGTGAGGTGAGCACGCTGCTCGCATTCCCTCCCCCCTTGCGGGGGAGGGGCAGGGAGAGGGGTGCCGCACGGCACACTCTCTCGGCGCTGGCAAATTCTGTTGCGACACCCGAGATGACGGTTAGTCCTTTTCCGGGGCTACCCCTCTCCCCAGCCCTCCCCCGCAAGGGGGGAGGGAGCGCACCTGCCTCGTGGCAACGTGCTCATGAGTTACAGCCTGATCGTACCAACGACGACACGCGCATATGTCTCAGCGTCCAAGGCGATGTAGGCGCCGGATTTCGGGTCGAGCATGAACAGCGGCTCGCTTATCAGGCCCGGATCAAAGCCCTCCCGGGCCAGTTCGCCCTTCTTCTGCTTGAACGTCTCGGTCGCATCGAGCTCGCGGGAGATACGGATGAAGACGGGGCGGGCGTAAGCCGGCAAACGCTGCGCGAGATGGGCGGGCAGCCCCTCGATGTCAAACCCCTCGTTGACGACGATGGCGCTCATGCCGGCGCGGCCGTCGGTGCCGGGGATGCTGACGCCATAGGTGGTGGCATCGATCACGCCGGTGAAATCGCGCACGGCGTCGTTGACTTCCGATGTCGCGACGTTCTCACCCTTCCAACGAAAGGTGTCGCCGATGCGGTCGACGAAATGGAAGAAACCCTTGTCGTCGAGCCGCATCAGATCGCCGGTGCGGAACCAGGCATCGCCCTTGGCAAAGACATCGCGCAGGATTTTCTTCTCGGTTTCGCCCGCGTCGGTATAGCCCTCGAAACGGCCACCGCCCTCGTCCGCGGTGCCGATGCGGCCGATGGCTTCGCCGGCCTCGCCCCGGGCGCAGGCAACGCAAAAGCCCTCTTCGTTGCGCAAGGGTGCACCGCTATCAGGATCGAGCTTGACGAGCCCCGCCGGAAAGCGATGCGCGAGCAATGGCGGAACGCGTCCAATCGCACCCGGCTGGCCCTCGACGTTGAACAGCGAGAAATTGCCTTCGGTCGCTGCATAGAATTCGAGGATGCGCGGAATGGCAAAGCGGCCCTGGAAATCCTCCCAGATGTCGCCGCGCAGGCCGTTGCCGCAGACGAGCCGCAGGCGGTGACGGTTCTCGTATTCGGACGGCGCCGCCTTCAGAAGGTAGCGGCAGAGCTCGCCGATGTACTGGAACAGCGTGCAATCGTGCCGCACGATGTCGGGCCAGAAGTTCGAGGCCGAGAATTTTTCCGCGATCACCACGGAGCCGCCGGCGGCGAGCATGCTGCACGGCGCGACGATGCCGCCGACCGAGTGGAACAGCGGCAGGCAATCATAGAGCCGGTCCTGCGGGCTGGCGCCGGTGAGGCCGGCGAACCAGAAGCCCCAGTTGAGGATGCGTCGGTGGCTGATGCTCGCCGCCTTCGGCAGGCCGGTGGTCCCGGAGGTGTAGATCAGCAGGGCCCGGTCGTTGATCGTCACGTCGCCATGCTCGTCCGGCGAGAGCGGCCCGTCCTCGAGCGCGACAAGTGCGACGTCGATCGCGCGCTCGCTGCGGGCATCGCCATGGGTCCAGACTTTTGCTTCTGTCTTCAGGTGCGGCGACGCGCCGTCCAAGGCTTCCATGAGCTCGTGCGCGACGATGACATGCGACGGCCTGGCCACATCGACGCAATGCGCGAGCGACTGGCCGACGAGCCTGGTGTTGATCAGCGCGACCACGCCGCCGACCCGGCTGATGCCGAGCCACGCGGCAAGATAGTCGATGCCGTTCGGCATGATCAGCGCGACGGTATCCCCCTTGGCCACGCCGACCGAGCGCGCCCAGCGCGCATAGCGGTTGATGCGCTTCGAGAGGCCTGCGTAGTCGATCGTTGTCTCATCTGCGACCAGCGCGGTGCGATCGGGCTGACGCTGCGCCCAATCGTCAACGACGTCGGCGAACAGCCGGCCCGGCAGCGTCTCGATGCGTGCGGTGAGCTCGATCGCCTTCAGCCAGATCTTTGAAGCCGAAGGTGCGCGCGCGACTTTCGGTTGCTCGATGACGCCGATGGTCATGCCGTCCATTCTTTCGGAACGTGTCTGCTGTTTCTCCAAGCTTAGCTCGCATGCCCTGCCCAGGTGTTAAGAGACAAGGTAAAGCCAGGTTAGTACGTGATTAACTCTGGCCGTCCGACGCGGGCGAGTTGGGCGGCGTGCTGACGGCGGGGACCGATCGCTGGTGCAAGGTGATCGAGTTGTCGGGGATCGGGACGGGGTAGCGATCCGGCCTCGCCGAGGCTATGCGCTCCCTGGTAAACGGGCTATGCTTTTCTACCCTGCGTTGTCATGGCTACGAAAGGGAGGCGTCCCGTGGCTTTCGATCCGTCAGAGTTTCCGGTCCAGGCCGCGCCGTTCGACCAGCGCCTGGAGAATTTCGGCAACCGCGTGAAGGGTGGGCAGGCCAGAGTGGTTGCGATCGGCTCGTCGACCACGGCGGGCGAAGGAGGCATCGCTCCCTATCCGCAACGGCTGCTGGCGGATCTTCGGATCAAATTTCCAAATGTCGGAATCGAGGTGATCAACCGGGGCGTCGGCGGCGAAGACGCTCCTTTGGAGCTGAAGCGGTTCGAGCACGACGTCTTCGATCTCAATCCCGATCTCGTCATCTGGCAGGTCGGCACCAATTCGGTGTGGCAAGCCGACGGTCCCTCGTTTGCGGACACCACGAAGGCCATTCGTGAGGGTGTCGACCAGCTGCTCGGCGCGAAGCGGATCGACGTGATCCTGATGGACCTTCAATATGTGCCTGCGGTGCTGACACCGGCCAAGCACCAGAAAGCGGACGCCATGGTCGAGGCGATCAGCCAGATCGCGTACGAGAAACAGGTCAACGTCTTCCGCCGCTTCGCGCTGATGAAGAGCTGGCACAAGGTCGCAAGGATCTCGTTCGACCATTTGGTCGACCCGGGCGATGACACCAGGCTGCACGCCAGCGACTGGACCACGGACAAGATGACCTGGCAATTGACCGACGCGATCTTCGCGGCTGCCAACAAGGCGCCTCACGGCACCTAGTTCTGCATGCTCCGCCGGATTCGCAGCTGAACGGGTGGTGGGCGCTAGCCGCTTCGCCTGTAGCGTGGGCGCGGCGGCGCAACGTTGACCGGATAATACGGATTGAGATCGCAGGTCGCGGCGCGGCCCGACGCCGTGGCGCGGCACTGCGGCAGCGACGTGAAGGAGCAATCGTACCACTCCCCGCCGCCGCCGTTCGCGCCGGAATAGACGTGCATGCAGACGGGAAAGCTGGGATCAAAGGTCTGCGCATGCGACGGCGCAGCTGCGGTCAGCGCGCCGACGGTGATGATCAGGCCGGATGAGAAACGCATGAGGGATGTTGCTGCGTGCCGCATCGCGAACAACTACTGCACCTTCTTGTGACGCTTGCGCGGGGGCGGCGGCGGTTCGTTGTAGGCGTAATAGGGATTGACATCGCAGCTCGCCGCGCGGCCCGACGCCGTGGCCCGGCACTGCGGGATCGAGGTGAAGGAGCAGTCGTAATAGTCGCCGCCACCGCCCCGGCCGCCCGAAGTATAGACGTGCATGCACACCGGATAGCGCGGATCATAGGTCTGGGCTTCGGCATCTGCCGCCACGAACAGCGTGGCAATCGCGGTGAGGGTCAGGACAGGCAGGCGCATGGAGACATCCTCGAATCGATGGCGGCGTCGGATCTGATGCCGACGTCCTCCTATGGCATAACACCACGCCGGAGGCGACTGTTCCTCCGGCGGATGACGGCAAGGTGAGCAGGGTGCGCTGCGCGCGCTACCCGCCCAGCCCCTGCAGGACCAGCCGGTTGAGCCTTGCCGCAAACGCGGCAGGGTCTTCGGGCAATTCGCCGTCCAGGATCTGCGCCTGTTCGAGCAGGATCAGACTGAGATCGTCGACCGCCCTGGAGCCGGCCTGCGCCCCGGTGATCGCCGTCACCAGCGGATGGCGCAGATTGATCTCGAGGATCGGCTTGGTGCGCATGCCGCGGTTCTGCTGCGACAGGATGCGCTCGAGCTCGCGGCTCGGGCCCTGACTGTCGGCGACGAGGCAGGAGGCGGAGCTGGTGAGGCGCGTCGAGACCTTGACGTCGCTGACGCGCTCGCCGAGCGCGGCCTTGATCACCGCGATGGTAGCGGCCTCGTCGGCTTGCGGCTCGTCCTTCTTCGCCTCGTCGGCCTCGTCGGTGCGCGGGATCAGGTCGAGATTGAGATCGCCCTGGCTCAGCGATTTCAGCGGCTTGCCGTCAAACTCCGATGGCATCGAGGTCCAGAAGGCATCGACCGGATCCGACAGCAGCAGCACCTCGATGCCGCGCGCGGTCGCGGCTTCCAGCCGCGGATTGGACTTCAGCCGCTCGATGCTGTCGCCGACGAGATAGTAGATCTCGGTCTGGTTCGGCTTGAAACCGGCGATGACGTCCTTCAGCGAACGCTTCTCGCCCGAGGTGGTGGCGAAGCGCGACAAGGACAGCAGCTTTTCGCGCCGCTCGAAATCCTCGTAGATGCCTTCTTTCAGCACTGCGCCGAAGGCGTCCCAGATCCTGGCAAAATTCTCCGGGTCCTTGTCGGCAAGGCTTTCCAGCTCGGAAACGACTCGGGTCGCCACGGCTTTCCGGATCTGCGCGAGCTGCGGATTGTTCTGGAGCATCTCGCGCGAGATGTTGAGCGGGAGATCTTCGCTGTCGACCACGCCGCGGATGAAGCGGAGATAGCCGGGCAGCAGATCGGCATCGTCGGTGATGAAGACGCGGCGGACGTAAAGCTTCACCCGGCCCTTGCGGTTCGGCTCGAACAGGTCGAACGGCTTCGTCGACGGCGCGAACAGCAGCACGGCGTAGGAATAGCGGCCTTCCGCGCGGTAGTGCAGCGTCATCGCGGGATCGTCGAAGGCGGAGGCGATCTGCTGATAGGCCTTCTTGTAGTCCTCGGCCGTCAGCTCGGACTTGGAGCGCTGCCACAGCGCGCTCGCCGAGTTGATCTGGCGCGGCTCACCCTCTTCCGGCACCAGCTCGATGGGGAACAGGATGTTGTCGGAATAGGCACTGACGATGCGCTCGATCTCGTAGGTCTCGAGATACTTCTTGGCGTCGTCCTTCAGGTGCAGGACGATCTCGGTGCCGCGTGCCACGCGCGCCACTTCCTCATCGCTTGCGTGCGCGATCTCGAAGCCGGAGCCGCCGGAGGACGTCCAGCTCCACACGTCGCTCTCGCCGGCACGCCGGCTGACGACGACGATCTTCTCGGCGACCATGAAGGCGGAATAGAAGCCGACGCCGAACTGGCCGATCAGGCCGAGGCCGTCCTTGGCCTCCTTCAGCTTCGAGACGAACGCCTTGGTGCCGGAACGGGCAATGGTGCCGAGATGGTCGATCAGCTCCTGGCGCTCCATGCCGATGCCGTTGTCGGCGATCGTGAGCGTTCCGGCCGTCTTGTTGGGGATGATCCGGATCTTGAGCGCGTCGCCCTCGCCCAGCAGCGCCGGGCTGGCGATGGCTTCATAGCGCAGCTTGTCGCAGGCGTCCGATGCGTTGGAGACGAGCTCGCGCAGGAAGATGTCGGTCTCGGAATAGACGGAGTGCACCATGAGGTGCAGAAGCTCGGAAACCTCGGCCTGGAAAGGCTGCGTATGCGCGGCCGTATCTGACGTCGTCATGCGTTTACCCGGTCAATCAAAGGGGAAAGAAACCCGGGATATAACGCGAGGGGATAGGGGATCAAGTGGACGTGAACTATCGCCCTCCCGGCGGGAAGGCGATTTGTCCGTGGCGGCCAAGGGCGGCGAAGACGAATCAGGTCACACAGCGGCCGGGCTGGAGCAGCTTTGCGACCTCGGTCAGGGAGCTGACCATCGGCTCGCAGGCAATCGTCGGCCTCTTGGGACCCTGCTTCCGGTTCTGGAGCAGCACCGGCGGCTTGGCGTTGCCGGTCTCGATGACCGCGCGGACCCGCAGCAGCACCGACGTCTCGGCCAGATCGTTCAGCCGCATCGACACGGTGCGGGTGGGAACCGGGGCCTGCTTGACGTCGGCGAACCGGTCGGCCTTGCCGGAACGGTTGACGTTGTGACCCGCATCTTGCGTGGGCCTGTCGGCGACCGCCTGCCAGCGGTCGGCCAGATCATGGCCAGAGGCCAGCTGGACGGCACCGACCTGGACGGCACCAAGCGTCGCGGCAATCGCGACAACACCCAAAAATACCTTTTGCATCTGCAACATGGCTGTCGATCCCTCGCCCCATGGCGATCGCGGGAACAACGCGATGGGAGGACCGGCAGTTCTCAGCCGTTAAGATCACTTAACCGTGTGCGAAATTCACGGCAGGGCGCATAAAAAGGCCGCACAAAAAAATTTTCACCCGCCTGGAACGACTCTCAGGCCCGAGAGTCGTCTCAACAGCCGGCTATTCCCCCCTGCCCCATAAGCCGGCGACGTAGGGCGCGACTGTGGTGATGCCAGTCGCGCCTTACTTTTGTCTGCGGTTCACTTCGACTTCCCCGCCAGCCAATTCCGCCCCTCGCCATAGAGCTTCTCGACTTCAGTGCCGATCAGGCCCGGCATGTCGCGCTTGACCTTGTAGCCGATCAGCTCCTGCATGTAGGCGAGGTGGCGGTAGCCTTCGGGCAGTGCGGCGAGCGCTTTTTGGTCGAGTTGAAGCGTTGCGGCGGGATCGACCGGATCGATCCGGTCCTTCTCGTAGATCGGCTGGCGGCGGACGATGCCCCATTTGCCAATACCGGATTGGTCATGCCGCTTCTCCAGGAAATCGTAGAAGCGCCCGGTGCAGACGACGTCGCAGAGCACGTCATGCACCGGGGCACGCTGCGAGATCGTCATCTTGGTCTGCGCGATGGCGCGCTCGCCTGCGAGATCGATGCTGGTGCCGCCGAGGAAATGCAGGATGCGCACGCCCTTGGCAAACCCCTCCTGACTGACCCGCATGAAATCCCGCGCCGGTCCCTGAAACCAGGTGGCGGACATCCAGCCCTCGTCATGCCAGACCGTAGCAAAACGCTCCCAGTCACCGGCGTCGCGCCACACCGCCCAGTTCTCGACGAGGTCGCGGATGGCGAGGCGGTCGAGGAGTTGCTGGTCCATGATGAAAAATCCCCTGGCGGCTCGAGGTCGCGACTGATGTCATCGACCCGACGTATGAACGAGGCAATTTGGCCGCCGTCAAGCGGGCTTCCCAGCCCTTCGAATTGCCCACAGCCGCGCGAGCGCGATACGGGTAGGGAGCCTTGCAATCAACCTGACCGCGATTAGTATCCGCACCGATGCAGATGAAATTCCCCTTGTTGGCCGCGCTTCTCGGATTGTTGGCGGCGTTCCCCGCACATGCGCAGACTGAACCGCAGAGCGAGACCGTCAAAGCCTGGAAGGCGGGGCTGTCGGCACATATTGCAAGCAACAGGTTCTTTCCAGTTGGAGCACGGGGGCAAACCGGCAAGGCCAGAGTCACTTTCGTCATCGACCGGTCGGGCACGTTGATCTCGCGGGCGTTGGCTGAAAGCGCCGGCTCGCGGTCGCTCGACGATGCTGCGCTGGCGATCATCGCCCGCGCCGAACCGTTTCCGGCGCCACCTTCGGAGCTCAAGGAGGACTCGTTCCCTTTCACGGTGCAGATTGTCTTCAGCGGCCGTCAATTTCAGGTGCCGCCCTTAGGGGTCGTGCTGAGCAGGCCGGATCCCGCCTCCACGGATCCCGCCTCCACGGAGGCCGATCCCATGGCCGCCTGGCGCAAGACGGTCACCCAACACGTCTGGCGCCACAGGGCATTTCCTCCGGAGGCGATCGGTCAGAGGGGCGATACCGGCGTCACGTTCGTGGTCGATCGTTCAGGCAAATTGATCTCGAACGTGCTGGTAGAAAGCACAGGCTTCGCGCCGCTAGATGCCGCAACGCTCGCCATGGTCGAGCGATCCGTGCCATTCCCGAAACCGCCCGCTGAGGCGAAGGACGACCTGCAGAGAGTGACCGTCCTCATGAGCTTCGACGGAACGCGGCTAAACCCAGGGCCGTCGCCGGAACGAGAAAAATTGCTCAAATCCTGGATCGAGGACCAGGCCAGGCTGAATGCGAAGTCCCCTGGGCCAGACGATACCAAGCTGAATTCCATGCTTCGCAGCATCTGCCGCGGCTGCTGAAGCAGAACAGAACAACTCTCTGCCACATGCAAAAACGGCGCGCCTTGCGACGCGCCGTTTCCTTAGTCCGATAGAGGCTTGCTTACGCCGCCGGCGCCTTGGGCGCGCGGTTGCGCGAGTTCCGCTGGAAGAACAGCGCCTGGCTCGCCACCGCCGACACCATCGCGGGCTGGAACGGTTTTGAGATCAGGAACGCCGGCTCGGGGCGCTCGCCGGTCAGGAAGCGCTCCGGATAGGCGGTGATGAACACCACCGGCACCTCGAAGGTGCGGAGCAGCTCGTTGACGGCGTCCAGGCCCGACGAGCCGTCGGCAAGCTGGATGTCGGCGAGAATCAGGCCCGGCCGCTTGTTCTTGGCCAGCGCCACCGCATCGGCATGGGTGCGCGCGACACCAACGACATTGTGACCGAGATTCTTCACCAGACTCTCGAGGTCCATGGCGATGAAGGTCTCGTCCTCGATGATCAGCACGTCGGTCGCGATCTCGGCCGCCATCTCGCGTCCCGCGGCATCGGCAAGCCGCCGCGTCTCGGCGACGTCGGTGCCGAGGATGTAGCCGACTTCCTCTTCCGAGAATCCCTCGAGCGAGAGCAGCAGGAACGCCTGCCGCGGCAGCGGCGTGATGTTCGACAGCCGCCGCTCCGGCGGCATCGGCAAGGTCGTCACCTCGGCATCGTCGTTGACGGAGACCGAATTCCATATCTGGGTGAACAGCCGGAACAGGCCGGCGCGCGGACCATGGCTCTCGTCGAGCACGGACGGATCTCCGAGCATCGCTTCCAACATGGCTGCGACATAGGCGTCACCGGAGGCCTGGCTGCCCGTCAGGGCGCGCGCGTACCGGCGCAACAACGGCAAGTGTTCAGCAACAAGCTGCGAACGGGACATCCCCACTCCATTCATCTTCGGGCCAACCTTGACGAACCAGGCAACAAGCGGGGAGGCCCGGGTTCCCCTGCTGGGCTGTCTACGCCTCACGCCAAGAAAAGTTCCGCTTATCTGGGAACTTTTTGTCGAACCTGGAATTGTGCCTATTCAGGGAACGGCTCCCGGTTGAGAGAACTTCTCGATTTTACAGTTACTTAACTCGGGGAAACGTGGAACAGGTCATGAAAGATCTCAAGTCTCAAGCCAGCAAAAGCACGACCCCCGGCAAGGGAGGCCTCACTCCGGAGATTCAGTCCCGGATCGGCCACCAGCTGCGCGCCATGTACGACGACGTGGTGCGGCAGGGGGTTCCGGACCGGTTCGCGGAACTGATCAAGAAGCTTGATGCGCCCGGAGGCGCACCCCAAGTGGAACCTGACAGGGGCTCCAACGACAACAATGGGAGGGATTAATGCCTCTCACGGACTCCCTTCGTGACGACATCCTCGCGGCCGTGCCAAGTCTGCGCGCGTTCGCGATCTCGCTGAGCGGCAATGCCGACCGCGCCGACGATCTGGTGCAGGAAACGCTTCTGCGTGCGCTCGCCAACATCGACTCGTTCCAGCCCGGCTCAAACCTGCCGGCGTGGCTGTTCACGATCCTTCGCAACCTGTTCCGCTCCGACTATCGCAAGCGGCGGCGGGAGGTGGAGGATGCCGAGGGCAACTATGCCAAGACGCTGAAGACGCAGCCGTCGCAGAACGCGCATCTCGAGTTCGAGGAGTTCCGCGGCGCGCTCGAAAAGCTTCCGCAGGACCAGCGCGAGGCCTTGATCCTCGTCGGCGCCTCCGGCTTCTCCTATGAGGACGCAGCTTCGATCTGCGGCTGTGCAGTCGGCACGATCAAGAGCCGCGTCAATCGCGCGCGCTCAAAGCTCGCTGCGCTGCTTTATGTCGATGGCGCCGAGGACTTCGGGCCCGACGAGACCGTGCGCGCCGTGATCGGCGGCAGCGGCGGATAACGGCCGCGTCAACCGGACCGAGACGAATGTGAAGGCGGCCGTTTCTGCGGCCGCCTTTGCGCGTGCGTGAAAACCGGACGGCGCGCGTGAGACGGGATCATTCGTCCGCGAACGTGGCGGTGTCGGCGACGCTCGCGCGCGAGGTGCGGTAGCTGTTGACCTTGTCGGCGTCGTCGGCATAGCCGAACGAGATGCCGCAGACGACGCGGCGGTCGTCGGGCAGATTGAAGTGGCGGCGGATCAGGCCGGAGTGGCGCGCCAGTGCCGCCTGCGGAATGGTGCCGAGCCCGAGCGCCTGCGCGGCCAGCATGAAATTCGAGACATAGGCGCCGCAATCGATCGCACCGTAGATGCCGAGCGGCTCGTTGGTGTGGATGATCGCGACATGGGGCGCGCCGAAGAAATTGTAATTCTCCAGCGCCTGTTTTGCATAAGCCATCTTGTCGCCGCGGGCGATGCCGAGCGTGTTGTAGAGCTGAAAGCCGCTCTCGCGGCGGCGTTCGAGATAGACGCCCGCATATTCGCGAGGTGGCGTGAAGTCGTAATCGTCACCCAATCCGCCTGATGCTTCCTGGTAGATCGCCTGGCGGAAGCGCTCCTTGGCCGCGCCACTGGCGATGATGACCTGCCAGGGCTGGCTGTTGCACCAGGACGCGGTGCGCTGCGCGGTGGCGAGCACATGCTCGATGGTCGCGCGGTCGACCTCCTTGGCCAAGAAGGCGCGGACGGAGTAGCGCTCGTTGAGGAGCTCTTCGAGCACGCCGATGCGGTCTTGGGTCTGGCTCACTTTTGCATCCATGAATTAGCTCGCGCTCCTCGTAGGGTGGGCAAAGGCGCGATAGCGCCGTGCCCACCGACAGACTTGCCCCGGCGCATCTGCATATGGTGGGCACGCTTCGCTTTGCCCACCCTACGCGATACAGCGAGAGGCTGGATCACCGACCCTTGGTCGGGATCTTGTTATACGGCACGTCCTTGTCGACGCGAATGTCGCCCGGCAATCCCAGCACGCGCTCGGCAATGATGTTGCGCAAGATCTCGTCGGTGCCGCCGGCGATGCGCATCGAGGGTGAGGACAGCAGCATCTGCTGGAACTGGCCCTGCACCGTCTCCTCGTCGGCGCCGGTGAGAACACCAGCCGCGCCCTGAAGATCCATGGCGTAGGTCGCGATGTCCTGGAGCATCATGCCCGAGACGAGCTTGCCGATCGAATTCTCCGGCCCCGGGCGATCGCCCTTCGAGAGCGCCGAGATCGCGCGGTAGCTGGTGTATTTCAGCCCGCTCGACTTCACCGCCCAGCTCGCGAGTTTCGAGCGCACGGCGGGATCGTCGATGGCGAGCCCGTCCTCCAGCATCAGATTGGAGCAGAACTCGAACATTTCAGGGACGCCGGTCGCAAGCCGCGAGCCGATCGACATCCGCTCGTTCATCAGCGTCGTCAGCGACACGCTCCAGCCCTCGCCGACGGCGCCGAGGCGCTGGCTGTCGGGGATCACCACATCGGTGAAATAGACCTCGTTGAACTCCTGCATGCCGTTGGCCTGCTTGATCGGGCGGACCTCGACGCCCGGGCTCTTCATGTCCAGGAAGAACATGGTGAGGCCCTTGTGCTTGGGCACATTCGGATCGGTCCGCGCGATCAACAGACCGAAGTCGGAATAATGCGCGCCCGAGGTCCAGATCTTCTGGCCGTTGACGACCCAATTGTCGCCCTTCTTCTCCGCGCGGGTGCGCAGCCCCGCGACGTCGGAGCCGGCGGACGGCTCGGAGAACAGCTGGCACCAGATCTCCTCGCCGGAGGCGAGCTTCGGCAGATGGCGGCGCTTGGCGTCCTCGCTGCCGAAAGCCATCACGGTCGGGCCGCACATGCCCTCGCCGATCTGGAACGGTTGCGTCAGCTTGCCGTAGACGCCCTCCTCCTGCTGCCAGATCACCTTCTCGATCGGCGTGGCGTCGCGGCCGCCATATTCCTTTGGCCAGTGCAGGCAGGCCCAATTGCCCTCGAACTTCTTCTTCTGCCAGGCCTTGCCGACATCGACGATGTCATGATTGGCCAGCCGGATGCGGCCGAGCGAGGAATTTGACAGCTCGGTATGCAATTCCTTGGGCGCATTGGCCTCGACCCATTTGCGCGCGGTCTCGCGGAAAGCGGCTTCCTGCGGGGTGTCGTCGAAATTCATGGCGAACCTCTCAATTCTTGCTCGGTGCGTAGGGTGGGCAAAGCGAAGCGTGCCCACCACCTTCCCTCGTTCTCGACAGAATTGGTGGGCACGGCGCTACGCGCCTTTGCCCACCCTACGATTCTAACCTCTTCCCTTCGTCGGGATCTTGTTGAACGGCACGTCCTTGTCGACACGGATATCGCCGGGCAGGCCCAGCACCCGCTCGGCGATGATGTTGCGCATGATCTCGTCGGTGCCGCCTTCGACGCGCGTGCCCGGCGCGCGCAAGAGCATCGCCTGGAAACGGCCGACGAGTTCAGCATCCTCGCCGCTGATCACGCCGCTCGCACCCTGCAGGTCCAGCGCGTAGGTCGCGACGTCCTGGATCATCGAGCCTGCGACCAGCTTGCCGATCGAGTTCTCCGGCCCCGGCCGCTCGCCCTTCGACAGCGCCGAGATCGCGCGCATGCTGGTGTACTTCAGCCCGCTCGCCTTCGCCGCCCAGTTCGCAAGCTTCGAGCGCACTGCGCGGTCCTCGATCGCCGGGCCATCGTCGAGCATCAGGCTGGAGCAATATTCGAACAGCTCCGGGAAACCGGTCGAGACGGCCGCGCCGATCGCGCTGCGCTCGTTCATCAGCGTGGTCAGCGAGACGTTCCAGCCGTCACCGACCTCGCCGAGACGCTGATGATCGGGAATGCGGACGTTTGTGAAATAGACCTCGTTGAAGTCGGATGCGCCGCTCGCCTGCTTGATCGGCCGCACCTCGACGCCCGGGCTCTTCATGTCCAGGAAGAACATGGTGAGACCCTTGTGCTTGGGCACGGTCGGGTCGGTGCGCGTGAGCAGGATGCCGTAGTCGGAATAATGCGCCCCCGAGGTCCAGATCTTCTGGCCGTTGATCACCCAGTCGTCGCCGTCCTTTTCCGCGCGCGTGCGCAGGCCCGCGACGTCGGAGCCGCCGGCAGGCTCGGAGAACAGCTGGCACCAGACCTTTTCGCCGGAGGCGAGCGGCGGCAGATAGGTGCGCTTATGCTCCTCGCGCGCGAACGCCATCATGGTCGGCCCGCACATGCCATGGCCGATGATGAACATGCGGGACAGCTGGCCGAACGGCCCCTCTTCCTGTTGCCAGATCACGCGCTCGATCGGCGACGAGCCGCGCCCGCCATACTCCTTCGGCCAGTGCAGGCAGGCCCAGCCGGCATCGGCCTTCTTCTTCTGCCAGGCCTTGGCGACCTCGAGAATATTGGCGTTCTTGAGCTGGGTGCGGCCGAGCGAGGATTTGCGCAGCTCTTCCTCGTACTGCCTGGGCGCGTTCGCGCCGATCCAGGCGCGGGCGGTGGCGCGGAATTCGGCTTCCTGCGGGGTGTCGTCGAAATTCATGGTCTCTCATCCTTCGCCGGCGTCGTAGGATGGGTAGAGCGAAGCGAAACCCATCTGTCAGACCACCCGCGTCATGATGGGTTTCGCTACGCTCTACCCATCCTACAAATCACCTGTCGTTACGCCGCGTTCTTCTTGCGCATGCGGTCGATCAACTGGTCTTCCCAATAGGACAGGCTGCCGAGCCCGAGCGCCATGGCGTTGGCGCGGCGGTAGTACATGTGACAGTCGAACTCCCAGGTGAAGCCCATGCCGCCGTGAACCTGGATGTTGTTCTTGGCGCAATGCTGGAACGCCTGCGTCGCGCTGATGCGCGCGGCGGCTGCGGCTTCCGGCAGCTCAGCCGCGTTGGTCGAGAGCGCCCAGGCGCCGTAATAGCTGTTGGAGCGCGCCAGCGTCGCAGACACATACATGTCCGCGAGCATATGCTTGACCGCCTGGAACGAGCCGATCTGGCGGCCAAAGGCGATGCGGTCGAGCGCGTAGTCGCGGCCCATCTCCAGCGCGCGGTCGGAGCCACCGACCTGCTCGAAGGCGCACAGCACCGCGGCGCGGTCGAGCACTTGGGTCAAAATGCTCCAGCCTTCGCCGGCAGCTCCCAGCGGCTCGGCCTTGCAGTCTTTGAAGGTGATCTCGGCCTGCCCGCGGGTCGGATCGAGATTGGTGAGGCTTTTCACCTCGACGCCACCGGCCTTGAGGTCGACGAGGAACAGCGAGATGTCGCCGTCGCGACCGCTCGATCCCGCGCGTGCGGCAACCACGGCGAAATCGGCGATCGCACCATCAGCGACCGGCTTCTTGACGCCGTTGAGCACGCCATTCGCAGAGGTGAGCTTGACGTTCTTCGGCGACGGATTGCCCTTGCCCTCGAACAGCGCCAGCGTGCCGATCGCGTCCCCCGAAGCGATGGCCGGCAACCATTTCTTCTTCTGCGCGTCGCTGCCGGCGATCAACAGCGCTTCAGCGGCGAGGTACACGGTCGAGGAGAACGGCACCGGCGCGTTGGCACGGCCCATTTCCTCGGCGATCACGCAAAGCTCGAGATGGCCCGCGCCAGCGCCGCCAAACTCCTCGGGGATCGCGACGCCGAGAAAGCCCATCTCGGCGAGGCCTTTCCAGAGGTCCTTGTCGTAGGGCGCCTTGCCGTCGAGCACGACGCGCACCGCCTTCGGCGAGCATTCTTCGGTGAGGAATTTGCGCGCCTGGTCGCGGAGCTGTTTCTGGTCGTCGGAGAAATCGAAGTTCATGGCGGGCTACCCTTATTTATTCGTTGTCATTTATTTGCGCCGTCATTCCGGGGCGCGCGGAGCGCGAGCCCGGAATCCATATCCACCAGCCGGGGTTATGGATTCCGGGCCCGGCCCTTCGGGCCATCCCGGAATGACGAGTTGAGAGAGTTGCGCATTCATCGCAGCACGATCACATCCTGATCAGGCTTATCCGCATAGAGCCGCTCCACCAGCGCCGCGCGGCGTTCCAGGCCGGCACGCTGGTTGATGTAGCCCTTGTCGGTGAGCTCATTGCCGTCGATGGAGGGCGGCTCGGCCATCAGCATTGCGCGCGCGATAGCGCGGCTGCTGGCGCCGCCACATTCCGTGTTGTGTGCTTCGAGGCCACGTCTGAAGCAGGCGATCACCTCGGGATGTTTTACAGCATCCTCGAAGCTCAAATCGGGATTGCCGACGAGCTGGCGACAGGCGTGCAGGTTCGGCCATGCCAGCAGACCGATCGAGCATTGATCCTGCCCGGCAACCAGCGCGTCATGCACAACGGGCGTCGCCGCGGCGATCGCGTCAGTGCGGAGCGATCCGACATGGACGAAGGTGCCGGTGGTGAGCTTGAAGTCCTCTACGACGCGGCCGGCGAAGATGATGCCCTTCACCGGATCGGCATCGTCGACGAAGATGCCGGCATCGCCGATACAGTAAAAGCCTTCCTCGTCGAACATCTTTTTGGTGAGATCAGGCTGGCCAAAATAGCCGGGCGTGACGTTGACGCCGCGCAGGCGCAATTCGTATTTCGGGCCGCACGGCACCATCTTCAATTCGACGCCGGGGAACGGCAGGCCGATCAGGCCGACGCGCTCGGTGTCCCAATAGGTGCCGGTCGAGGTCGGCGCCGTCTCGGTCGAGCCCCAGCCAGTGTAGAACACGATGCGCTCGCCGGTCGTCTTCACCGCGAGCGCCTGCATGCGCTCATAGAGATCGTCGGGCAGCCGCGCGCCGCCATAGGCCATGATCGACAGGTTCTTGAAGAACGAGCGGCACAGCGCATCGTCCTTCTCCATGGCGGCCGCGAGCGCGGCATAGCCGGCCGGCACGTTGGCGTAATAGGTCGGCGAGATCTCGCGCAGATTCCGCAGCGTCTCCTCGAACTGGCCCGGCATCGGCCGGCCGTCATCGATATAGAGCGTGCCACCGTCGACCAGCACCGGGTGAAACGCCGCATTGCCGCCCATGGTGTGGTTCCATGGCATCCAGTCCAGCATGGTCGAGATCGGACCGCCGGGATCGCGCGGCCGCACCTGCATCATCATCGCCGCATTGGCGCACATCATCTCCTGCGTGTTGATGACCGCCTTGGGCATGCCGGTCGAACCGGAGGTGAACAACAGCTTGCCGACGGTCTGCGGCGTGATCTTCGCGATCGACGCTTCGACATCGGCGGTCACGGACGTTGCCGCGAGCTCGGCAAAGCTGACGCTCGTGATGCCGTCGCAGGGACGCACGACGTGAACGACGGTGACGCCGGTGAGATCGAGTGCGTTCAGCGCCTTCTCGAAGGTCGGGCCGTCCTGAACCATCACCACGGCCGGCTTGATCAGGTCGAACAGATATTTCAGCTTGACGTGATCATGGCTCATCAAGGAGTAGGCCGGCGACACCGGAGCCGCCGGCGAGCGCGCCTGCATCGCGGCCTGCGTCATCAGCGCGTGCTCGATCGAATTGCCGGAGAGAATCGTGACCGGGCGTCCGTCGAGCTTGAGATTGAGCAACGTCTGCGTCAGCGCATCCACGGTATGCTTGGCTTCGCCATAGGAGACCTTGCGCCATTCGCGGTTCGCTCCGCCGCGCTGCGCGAGCCAGATGCGCTCAGGCGCTTGCCTGGCCCATTTCGCCAGCGAGGCCGGAAGATGCGTCTCGTAGGCTTGCAGCGGAATGCGCGACTTCAGCACCACCGTGCCGTCGTCGCGGCGCTCGACGTCGATGTCGCGCGCGAGCCACTCGACCTTGCGAAAGGCGGGCTTCGTCATTACGGCCGCCGCACTTCCACTCATTTTGCGTCTCCCGAAATTATCGTCCTTTGCGGATCGTTCTCGTTTCAGCGCCTGATATAGACAGGCTTTCGCTTCTCAAGGAAGGCCCTGATGCCTTCCGAAAATTCCTCGGAGCGACTGCACAGGACCTGGTTGCGGTCCTCTATCGCGATAACGGTTTCCAGCGATCCCGCATCGACGCTCATGTTGAGACATTCTTTTGACAGGCGCAGCCCCACGGGTGAGGCCGTCATCATCGCATCGACGTAAGGTTCAGCGGCTTCGTCGAGCTTGTCTTCGTCGACGACTTCCGAGACGAGCCCGACCGCGAGCGCACGCTCGGCGCCGATGAAGCGTCCGGTCAGGATCAACTCGGATGCGACTGAGACGCCGACGAGCCGCGGCAGAAAGTAGCTGGTGCCGATATCGCAGCCGCCAAGGCCGAGCTTGATGAAGGCACAGTTCATGCGCGCCGACTTCGTCGCGATGCGGATGTCGGAGGCAAGCGCCAGCGCGAACCCGCCGCCGGCCGCCGCGCCCTGCACCAGAGCGATGATCGGCTGCGGACAACGCCGCATCAGCATCACGATGTCGGCGATGCGGCGCTGCGAGTCGAGCGACTCGGTGACGCCGGGCGGCTCCTGCTGCCCGGCGCGGCGGGCCATCGCCGCCTTGAGGTCGAGGCCGGCGCAAAAATTCTTGCCGGCGCCCTTGAGCACAACGACGCGCGTGTCGCGGTTGCGCTGAAGGCCCTGGAAGTAAACGTTGAGCGCATCGATCAGCGCAGGATCGAGCGCGTTGAGGCTTTCAGGACGATTGAGCGTCACCGTGTCGACGCCGTCGTTGTGCTCGATCAGCAGCGGTTGGGACATGGGGCGCTCCTGCATCCGCTCTTCGAGTGGCGGTTATTGCGCCCTCTCCCCTTGTGGGAGAGGGCATGTACGTCGCTGACCAAGAACTCGCTTGGGTGAGGGGTCTGTCTCCGCGGATAGAGACCCCTCATCCGGCGCCATAGCCGATGCGAAGCATCGGCGTCCTTTTAAGGACGGCGGCCAAAGGCCGCCTATGCCACCTTCTCCCACAAGGGGAGAAGGAAGAGCGCATCTACTACCGCGGCGCCATGCGGATGGCGCCGTCGAGACGGATGGTCTCGCCGTTGAGCATCGCATTCTCGACGATGTGCACCGCGAGCGAGCCGTATTCCTTGGCATCGCCGAGGCGCGAGGGATGCGGCACCTGGGCGCCGAGGCTCTTGCGGGCCTCCTCGTTCAGGCCCATCAGCAACGGCGTGAAGAACAGGCCGGGCGCGATGGTGTTGACGCGGATCTTCTGGCTGGCGAAGTCGCGCGCGGCCGGCAGCGTCAGGCCGACGACACCGCCCTTCGAAGCCGAATAGGCGATCTGGCCGATCTGGCCTTCATAGGCGGCCACCGAAGCCGTGTTGATGATGACGCCGCGTTCTTCGCCGACCGGCTCGATCGTGACGAGGCGCTCGGCGAACAGACGCAGGCAATTGAAGGTGCCGATCAGATTGACGTTGATGATGCGCGCGAACTTTTCGAGCGGATAGACGCCGTCGCGGCCGACGATGCGCTGGGAGCCGCCGATGCCGGCGCAGTTCATCAGCACGCGCGCGACGCCGTGCGCGGCTTCCGCCTTCGCGATCGCGGCCTTGATCTGCTCTTCGCTGGTGACGTCGGCATGGAGCGCGACGCCCTTCACTTCGGCAGCGACCTTCTCGGCGTTGTCCTTGTTCTGATCGATCACACCAATCTTGGCGCCCTTGGCGGCCATGGCGCGCGCGGTCGCTTCACCAAGACCCGAACCACCACCGGTGATGAGAACGGCTACGTCTTTCAATTCCATGACAGGCTACCTTTCCTTGGGCGTTTCTTCTCTAGACTTGTACGTCTCGGCCGGATTATCCGGCCGCGGCAGCTTCCTCGGCTTGCGTGAGGATGCCACCGCAGATCAGCGTTTCCATGTGCTTGATGTATTGCCGGCAGACGTCATCGGTGACCGGACCGACGCCGATCGCGCGAGACATCGCGTGCCGGCCAAAGAACAGGTGATCGCAGGCGCCGATCAGGCTGGTGTAGAACAGCACCGGATCGGTGGCGCGGAACTCGCCGCGGCTGACGCCCTCAGTGAGCAGGCGCCGGTGGAAGTCCAGCAGCGGCGCGACGAAGAATTTTGAGACTTCGTCGGCAGAGCCGGCATTGGTCTCATGCAGCAGATAATGAATCAGCCGGTTCATGTAGGGGAACCGGTAATAGGCGCGGATGATGCCAGCGATATGCAGCTTCAGCTTCGCCGTCGATGTGATCGGTTGCGCCAGCAGATATTCCAGATTGGACATCTCGGTCGCGGCATCGCGCGCGAGCAGCGCCAGCAAGAGGCCGTCCTTGTTGCCGAAATGATATTTGACCAGCGCGGCATTGGCGCCCGACTTCTGGGCGATGTCGGACAGCGAGATCTCGATCGACGAGCGTTCGATCATCAGGTCGCTCGCGGCCACGAGCAATTTCTCTGCCGTGGAATTCTTTCCGCTCGGGAGCCTGTTCGGTACGCTGGTAGTCACGGAGTTCCCTGTTCTCGCCGCTTGAAGCGGCCGCAGATAAGCCGAAGCAGCGCCTCATCACAAGAGTTAATTGATCGATTGACTAAACGATATCACGCCCATTAAATCCGCGCCGACAATCCAACTCGATAGAGAACAATCCAGGGAGAGACCGACATGGCCGAGGCTTACATCGTCGCCGCTGCGCGTACCGCGGGCGGGCGCAAGGGGGGCCGCCTCGCCGGCTGGCATCCGGCCGATCTCGCCGCAAAAGTGCTGGACGAACTGGTCGATCGCACCAAGATCGATCCCGCCCTGGTCGAGGACGTGATCATGGGCTGCGTGATGCAGGTCGGTGAGCAGTCCAACAACGTCGCGCGCAACGCGATCATGGCCTCGAAGCTGCCGGAGAGCGTTCCGGGCACCTCGATCGACCGGCAGTGCGGCTCCTCGCAGCAGGCGCTGCACTTCGCCGCGCAAGCCGTGATGTCCGGCACGATGGACGTGGTGATCGCCGCCGGCGTGGAATCGATGACGCGCGTGCCGATGGGCCTGTCCTCGCAGCTTCCGGCCAAGAACGGCTTTGGCAATTACAAGAGCCCGGGCATCGAGCACAAATATCCGAACATCGTGTTCAGCCAGTTCACCGGCGCGGAGATGATGGCCGAGAAGTACGGCCTGTCGAAGAATGATCTCGACGAATACTCCTACAACAGCCATCAGCGCGCGATCGCAGCGACGCAAGCCGGCCACTTCAAGAAGGAGATCGTGCCGCTCGAGATCACCCGCGCCGACGGCAGCAAGGACACCCATCACATCGACGAAGGCATCCGCTTCGACGCCACGCTCGACGGCATCAAGGGCGTCAAGCTGATTGCCGAGAACGGCAAGCTGACGGCGGCGAGCGCCAGCCAGATCTGCGACGGCGCCTCCGGTGTCATGGTGGTGAACGAGCGCGGCCTCAAGCAGCTCGGACTCACACCGCTGGCGCGCATCCATCACATGACCATGACCGGCGGCGATCCCGTCATCATGCTCGATGCTCCGCTGCACGCCACCAAGCGCGCGCTGGAGAAGGCCGGCATGACGATCGACGACATCGACCTGTTCGAGGTCAACGAGGCCTTCGCCTCGGTGCCGACCGGCTGGCTCAAGACCACCGGCGCCGATCCAGCCCGCCTCAACGTCAATGGCGGCGCCATCGCGCTCGGTCATCCGCTCGGCGGCTCCGGCACCAAGTTGATGACCACACTGGTCCACGCCCTGCACCAGCGCGGCAAGCGCTATGGCCTGCAGACTATGTGCGAAGGCGGCGGCATGGCGAATGTAACGATCGTGGAGCGGCTGTAAGCTGCTGCTGCCACACTAACGGTGTCGTCCCGGCGAAAGCCGGGACCCATACCGCGAAATCTATCGATTGTGGTTGGTCGCAGTACCGAACGACAATCCTCTGCCAAACGACGCCCTGTGGTTATGGGTCCCGGCTTTCGCCGGGACGACATCTCGTGTGCCTTGGGACCTACGCTTATGACCCATCCGTCCGTCTACGCCAAAACCACGCCCGACAAGATCGCCTACCAGATGGCCGGGACCGGCAGGGCGATCACCTATCGCGAGCTCGACGAGCTCTCGAACCAGGGCGCAAACCTGTTCCGCTCGCTCGGCCTGAAGGCCGGCGACCACATCGCGCTCTTGATGGAAAACCGTCTCGCGTTCATGGAGATCTGCTGGGCCGCGCAACGCAGCGGGCTCTATTACACCGCCATCAGCCGCTATCTGAAGCAGGACGAGATCGACTACATCATCGGCGATTGCGGCGCCAAGGTCGTGATCACCACGCCGAAATGCGCCGACCAGATCAGGGCCCTGATCAAGGGGACCGCAGGCGAGCCGATCTTCTACATGGTCGACGAACCCCAGCCCGGCTTCCGCTCCTACGACAAGGAAGCGTCGGCACAGCCGACAACGCCGATTGCGGACGAGGTCGCCGGCTACGACATGCTGTATTCGTCCGGCACCACCGGCCGACCGAAGGGCATCAAGAGGGCCTTCGAAGGCAACAAGATCGACGTGCCGAACGCCTTCCTGCGCGTCCTCTGCGCCGACATGTGTGGCATGAATGCGGAGAGCACCTATCTCTCGCCGGCGCCGCTCTATCACGCGGCTCCGCTGCGCTTCAACATGATGGCGATCGTGCTGGGCGGCACCTCCATCATCATGGAGCATTTTGACGCCGAGGATTTTCTCAAGCTCGTCGAGAAGTACAAGGTCACGCAGTCACAGCTTGTACCGACCATGTTCGTGCGCATGCTGAAGCTGCCGGACGAGGTTCGCGGCAAGTACAACGTCTCCACGCTGAAGGGCGCGATCCACGCCGCTGCCCCCTGCCCTGTCGACGTCAAGGCAAAAATGATCGAATGGTGGGGACCGATCCTGATCGAGTATTACGCCGGCTCGGAAGGCAACGGCGTCACCGTCTGCAATTCGCAGCAATGGCTGGAGCATCGCGGCAGCGTCGGCCGCGCCGTGGTCGGCAAGATCAAGATCCTGGACGAGAACGACGAGGAGCAGCCGGTGGGCGAGATCGGCACGGTCTATTTCGCCGATGCGCCTGTTTTCACCTATCACAACGATCCAGAGAAAACGAAGAAGGCCTACAACGCCAAGGGTTGGTCGACGCTTGGCGACGTCGGCTACCTCGACAAGGACGGTTTTCTGTTCCTCACCGACCGCAAGTCCTACATGATCATCTCCGGCGGGGTGAACATCTACCCGCAGGAGACCGAGGACGTGCTCATCACTCACCCTGATATCGCCGACGTCGCCGTGTTCGGCGTGCCGAACGAGGAGATGGGCGAAGAGGTGAAGGCGGTGGTGCAGCCACACGACATGAGCCGCGCCGGCAAGGCGCTCGAAGCCGACCTGATCGCCTACTGCAAGACACGTCTCTCGGCGATCAAATGCCCGCGCTCGATCGATTTCGAAGCCGAGCTGCCGCGCACGCCGACGGGCAAGCTGGTGAAGCGGCATCTGCGCGACCGGTATTGGCCGAAGACGACGGCAAAGATTTAGCCACTTGCTTACCCTCCCCTGGAGGGGGAGGGTCGGCGCGAAGCGACGGGGTGGGGTGATCTCTCCACTCGGGCACTGTTCCACTCGGAGAGACTGTCACCCCGCCCCGCTGCGCATTCCGCTTCGCTGCATGCGCATCGACCCTCCCCCTCCAGGGGAGGGTGAAGCGGAGATTAATCAAACAAACTCGGCGTGTGGTTCACCAGCGCGCCTTCGATCTCGAGCATCTTCAGCTTCGTCACCACGCCGCCATTGGCCGAGAAGCCGCCGGGCTTGTTGCCGGCGGCCAGCACGCGATGGCAGGGCACGACGATCGGGCACGGGTTGCGGCCGAGCGCCTGACCGACATCGCGCGACAGCTGGACGCCGCCGAGCTGCTTGGCGATGTCGCCATAGGTGATGGTCTTGCCGGGCGGGATGGCGCGGGCGATCTCGTAGACGCCGCGGTTGAAGTCGGGCACGCCGTCGAGATCGAGCGGGATGTCGGTGAGATCGTCCGGCTCGCCCGCGAGCAATTTTGTGATGCGGTCGATCGCCTCTCGCACCTCGGCGGTCGGCTCTGCCTCGGTGGCGTCGGCATGGCGCTGGCTGATGCGGGTGCGGATCTTCTCCTCGCCGCCCATGGGCAGTTGCGTGCCGTTGATACCACGCGGGCCCCAGGCGATGGCACAGAGGCCGATCCTGGTGTCGAACAGGGCAAAATGCTGGTCGGTCATGACTTGGTTCCTGGCTTGCGCCCTCGTCGCATGCCCCCATTGTGATCCATGCCTAAATCTAGGCTTGGAAATAGTTGCGATCCACCCGGTTTCCGGGAATCTTGCACAGGAGTTCCTGCCCCCTCCCGCGAGCCCCGAATGCAAAGCCTCCACGTCAACGGATACGACATGCCCTATCTCGACGTGGGCGAAGACAGGAGCCGGCCGCCGCTGGTCTGTGTACATGGCTCGCTCAATGACTTCCGCGTCTGGGGCTGCGTGCTCGGACCGCTGACGCAGCGGCATCGGGTGATCGCCGTCAGCTTGCGGCACTTCTTCCCGGACCGCTGGGATGGCGTCGGCGACACCTATTCGATCGCCCAGCATGTCCAGGACGTCACCGCCTTCATCGAGAAGCTCGACGTCGGCCCGGTCGATCTGATGGGCCATTCCCGCGGCGGGCACATCTGCTTCCGCGTGGCACAGGCGCGCCCCGACCTGTTGCGGCGGCTGATCCTGGCCGAACCCGGCGGCGAGCTCGATGCGAGCCTCGATCCCGATTACGTCGGCGGCCCCTCGCCGCTGTTGGCGCGGTTCACGGCCTCGGCCGAGAAGATCGCGGCCGGCGATGTCGACGGCGGCCTTGCCGTCTTCGTGGACACGCTGGAGGGCGCCGGCACCTGGCCGCGGCTGCCGGCGATGGTGAAGCAGAATCTGCGCGACAACGCCTATACCCTGATCGGGCAGGTCCGCGACAACCGTCCGCCCTTCTTGAAGGCGGATGCGGAATCGATCAGGATGCCGACGCTGTTCATCCTGGGTGCGCGGACCAAAGGCCTGCTGCCAAAGGTGCTGCATGCGCTGGCCGCGCACGTACCCTATTCCAAGACGGCGATCATCCCGAACGCGACCCATCCGATGTTCGAGCAGGCGCCGCAAAAATACACCGAACTGGTTCTGGATTTCCTGGCGAGCTGATCATGCAGAGCTTTCGCGTCAACGGTTACGACATGGCCTATCTCGAAGTCGGCGACGGCCCGCCGCTGGTCTGCGTCCATGGCACGTTAGGTGATTTCCGCACCTGGTATTCAGTGCTCGGCCCGCTGTCGAAGTCCCATCGCGTCATCTCGGTCAGCCTGCGGCACTTCTTTCCCGAGCATTGGGACGCCGTCGGCGACGATTACAAGATGGCGCAGCACGTCGCGGACACGATCGCCTTCATCGAGCAGGTCAGACCCGGCCCGGTCGACCTGATGGGCCATTCGCGCGGCGGCCACATCGCGTTTCGCGTCGCGCAAGCGCGGCCTGACCTGCTGCGCAAGCTGGTGCTGGCCGAGCCGGGCGGCGATCTCGACGCCAGCCTGCCGGTGCCGGAAGGCACGCCCGCGCATCCGCCGCTCGCCGCGAAGACGGTGCGCTCGGTCGAGATGATCCGTGCCGGCGACATCGACGGCGCGCTGCAGAATTTCTACGAGGGCATCGAAGGCGACGGCTCGTGGCGGCGCGTGCCGGCGGCGGCGAAGCAACAGCTGCGCGACAACACGCTCACCTTCCTCGGCCAGATCAACGAGCAGCGCCGGTCCTACACGCTCGCGGATGCGCAGGCGATCAGGACACCGACGCTGCTGATCGGCGGCGGTGCGACCACCGGCAGCCTGTCGGTAATGTGGCGCGTGCTGGCCGAGCACATCGCGGGCAGCAAGACGGCGGTGATCGAGAATGCCGGCCACTGGATGTTCGAGCAGGCGCCGCTTGAGTTCGGCGAGGTCGTAAACAGGTTTCTGGCGGAGTAGCTTCTTCGCCTCTCCCCGCGTGCGGGGAGAGGAAAAAGAGCCTCACACCTTCCAGACACCCACCGGCATCTTGATCGTCGCATTCAGCCGGTTCCAGACGTTGATGGTCGCGATCGAGAGGATCAGGGTTGCGAGCTCGCGCTCGTCAAAATGCTTGGCGGCCTCGTTCCAGATCGCATCCGGCACCGGGTCCTCGCGATCGGCAAGGCGCGTGACGGCTTCGGTCAGCGCCAGCGCGGCGCGTTCGGCGTCGCTGAAATAGGGCGCGTCGCGCCAGGCCGAGACGGCGAACAAGCGCTCGTCGGTCTCGCCAGCCCTGCGGGCGATCTTCGGATGCATGTCGACACAGACACTGCAGCCGTTGATCTGGCTGGCGCGCAGGTGCACCAGTTCCAGGAGCTTTTCCGGCAGCCCCTGCTTGGTCAAATTGCCGAGGGATTGAAGGTGGTTCATGGCTTCAGGCAGGACCATGACGGGGTGGTTCATGCGCGCGTGCATCATCTTGCGTCTCCGTTTGAGAATTTCGAAGGTTCCGGTCACATCGGCCGGATTGGCTTCGTCATGGGCATGACGGATTGCGATGAGGGAATGTGACCGATGACCCAGAAAAACTTCGAAGAAAATTTTCTCAGCCGCCAGTTCGAGGCCAGCAGGGACCATTTGCGCGCGGTCGCCTACCGGATGCTGGGTTCCAGTGCCGAGGTCGACGATGCCGTGCAGGAGGCCTGGCTGCGGGTCAGCCGTTACGACACGTCCGATGTCGCGAACCTGCGCGGCTGGCTGACCACCGTGGTCGCGCGCATCTGCCTCGACATGCTGCGCGCGCGCAAATCGCGCCGCGAGGACCCGATGGGCCCGCACGTGCCCGAGCCGGTCGACGAGACGCGGGAGCGCGAGGCGGAGATGGCCGATTCCGTCGGCGCGGCCCTTCTCGTCGTGCTCGAGACATTGCAGCCGGCGGAACGGCTGGCCTTCGTGCTGCACGATATGTTCGCAGTCCCCTTCGAGGAGATCGCGCCGATCGTCGGACGCTCGGTCGACGCCTCACGGCAGCTTGCGAGCCGCGCACGTCGGCGCGTCCAGGGTGCGCCGGTGCCCGAGGCGCACATCTCGCACCAGCGCGCGATCGTCGATGCTTTCCTCAGGGCTTCGCGCGAGGGCAATTTCGAGGGCCTGCTGGCCCTGCTCGATCCCGACGTCGTGTTCCGTGCCGACCAGGCTGCGGTGCGGCTCGGCACGCTGCCGGAGATCCGCGGCGCGGATGCGGTCGCACAGCTCTACAAGGGCCGTGCGCAGGCTGCACGGACGGCGCTGGTCGATGGCGAGATCGGCGTCGCCGTCATCTTCGGCGAACGTCTGCGCATCGCGCTGCGCGTGACGTTCAACGGCGACCGGATCGCGGGGATCGAGGCGGTAGCCGATGCGGACCAGATCGCGACGATGGAGGTGGAGGTGCTGGAGCGCTAGCGGGACGTGGCATCGCGTCTTTCCGGATGCTAGGCTTTCCGCGCAATCGCGCGCGGTGCCAGCGCTCAAGACGCGAAAGGACGATTTCCATGACAGTCCGCTTCATTCCCCTGCTCGCCTTGTCCCTGCTCGGCCTCGCCGCCGGCAGCACCACCGCGCTTGCGGCCGCCGACGAAAAGCTGAAAGCCGCGGCCGAGCAGGAGAAGGCGCCGCTGATCGAGACCCTGCACGACATGGTGATGATCGAGAGCGGCAGCAGCGATGCCGACGGCCTGAAGAAGATGGCCGAATTCACCGAAGCGCGCCTGAAGGCGCTGGGCGCCACCATCGAGCGGCGCAAGACCACCGCGGGTACGGGCGCCGACATGGTGATCGCCACCTTCCAGGGCACCGGGTCGCGCAAGCTGATGCTGATCGCGCATATGGACACGGTCTATCAGCGCGGCATCCTCGCAAGCGAGCCGTACCGTATCGACGGCAACCGCATCTACGGCCCCGGCATCGCCGACGACAAGGGCGGCATTGCCGTGGTCCTGCATGCGCTCAAGATCCTGAAGGACGCCGGCTGGCAGGACTACGCCAGGCTCACCGTGTCCTTCAATCCGGATGAAGAGGTCGGCTCGATCGGGTCGGGCGAGATCATTGCCGAGCTCGCCGACCAGCACGACGTCGTGCTCTCCTGCGAACCGACGGTGGCCGCGCCGATCGCCAAGAATGACGGGCTGCTGCTGGGCGCGAGCGGCACTGCCACGGCGAAGATGGAGGTGAAGGGCCGCGCCTCGCATGCCGGCGCCGCGCCCGATCTGGGCCGCAACGCGCTGATCGAGCTCGCACATCAATTGCAGCAGACGAAGGACGTCGCCAAGTCGATCCCGGGCACGCAGCTCAACTGGACCACGGCGCAGGCGGGCACGGTGCGCAACCAGATTCCGGAAAAGGCCGAGGCCGGCGCCGACATCCGCCTGACCATCCCCGATGGCATCGCCAAATTGCAGGCGGCGCTCGACGCGAAGGTGAAGGACAAGTTCGTGCCCGACACCGAGACCACAGTGACGATCATTGCGGGCCGCCCGCCCTTCGTCGCCAGCGATCGCGGCCGCGCGCTCGCGCAGGAGGGGCAGGCGATCTATGCCGAGATCGACCGCAAGCTCGACATCGCCGAGATGACCGGCGGCGCCACCGACGCCGGCTATGCCAACCGCAGCGGCAAGGCGGTCGTGGTCGAGAGCTTTGGCCTCGCCGGCTTCGGCTATCACGCCCGGGACGAGTTCATCGACACCAACTCGATCGTGCCGCGGCTCTATCTGATGAGCCGGATACTGATCGAGCAGGGCAAGAAGAAGTAGGCGCCGGGGCCGGCCAAGCCATTTCGGCGAAAACAACCCCATGCACAGTAGACGGCCCTAGCGATATCAATGGCTTAGCGAGGCCAAAACGGCGGCTTGAGGTCCGCCTTGACGCCCTCCCCCTCCTGCGATACCTTCGAATACGGAATTCCGTATTCCCTTTTATGTCTCGGAGCTGCCGGCGTGATCCCTCTCGACCCGCTCCCGAACCTGATCGACCAGGTCTATGCGCGGATCCTGGAGGCGATCTCCGACCGCACGCTTCAGCCCGGCCAGCGCATCCGGCAGAACGAACTCGCCGACAAGCTCGGCGTGTCGCGCCAGCCGGTGTCGCATGCGCTGCATTTGTTGCACCGGCAGGGTCTCGTCGCCGAGAGCGGCCGTCGCGGCTTTGAAGTCACCCAGCTCGACCCCTCGCGCATCCGCCAGCTCTACGAGGTGCGCGGCGCCATCGATGCGCTGGCCGCCCGGCTCGCCGCTCAGCGCGCCGCAAGCGACGCGGCGGGACGCGCGCGGCTGGACGCGGCCCTCGCCGCCGGACGCCGCATCGACCGCAAGACTTCGCTCGCCGAGCTGATCGTGCTCGACGTCGATTTTCACCGCGCGATCTATCAGCTCGCGGGCAATCCCGTGATCGAGGAGACGATCGCGCCGCAATGGCCGCATATGCGCCGCTCGATGGCGACGGTGCTCTCCGAGCTCGATTATCGCGGCAGCGCGTGGGCCGAGCACGCGACGATTGCCGGACACATTCTCGCAGGCGATGCGAAAGCCGCCGAGCGCGCCGCGCTGGCGCATGCGCAGACGGCGGGACGGATGACCGAGGAGAGATTGAAGGCGACGGACGAGGCGGCGGCGTAGCCATTTGCGCGCCCGCCGTCATGCCCGGGCTTGTCCCGGGCATCCACGTTCTTCTCGCGAACGTGGAGCAAAGACGTGGATGGCCGGGTCAAGCCCGGCCATGACGAGAGAAAACAATGAAACAACCAAGGAGGAAGCGACCCATGAAACTGTCTCAGGAGCAATTGGAGTTCTTCCATCGCGAGGGCTGGCTGTTCCTCCCCGAATTGTTCAGCCAGGAGGAGGTCGACTTCCTCGCGCGCGAGGCTGTCGGCATCTATGACGCCGATCGGCCCGAGGTCTGGCGCGAGAAGAGCGGCGCGCCGCGCACGGCCTTTGCCGCGCATCTCTACAACGAGGCCTTCGGCATCCTGGGCGCGCATCCGCGCATGATCGACCCGGTCGAGCAATTGTTCGGCGAGCCGGTCTACATGCACCAGTTCAAGATCAACGCGAAATCGGCCTTCACCGGCGACGTCTGGCAATGGCACCAGGATTACGGCACCTGGAAGCGCGACGACGGCATGCCGGAGCCGCGCGCGATGAACATCGCGATCTTCCTCGACGAAGTCATGCCGATCAACGGCCCCCTGATGCTGGTGCCGCAGAGCCAGAATGCCGGCGATCTCCAGGCCTCGCATGACCTTGCGACGACCTCCTATCCGCTGTGGACGCTGGACGAAGAGACCGTGACGCGCCTCGTCAAGCAGGGCGGCATCGTCGCGCCCACAGGCAAGCCGGGCGGCATGCTGATGTTCCACGGCAATCTCGTGCATGGCTCGGCCGGCAACATCACGCCCTACCCGCGCAAGATCGTGTACCTGACGCTGAACGCGGTCTCGAACTACATCCGTACCCCGACGCGGCCTGAGTACATCGCGCATCGCGATTTTGCGCCGATCAAGACGGTGGACGACGATGCGCTGGTGCGGCTCGCACGTGCGCCGCGACAGGCGGCGGAGTAAGTTCTCACTGTCATTCCGGGGCGCGCCTTCTTGGGCGCGAGCCCGGAATCCATACTCCCGATCGTGGTTATGGATTCCGGGCTCGACGTTGCGCGTCGCCCCGGAATGACGAGCTTTGATTGTTGCGCTCAGGACATCCCCCATGAACCTCTTCCGCCTCCTCCAGGCCCGCGCGTCCGCCGGCAAGCCTGTCCGTGTCGCGCTGATCGGTGCCGGCAAGTTCGGCTCGATGTTTCTGGCGCAGGTGCCGCACACGCCGGGGTTGGAGGTGCCCATCATCGTCGATATCGATCGCGACCGTGCGCGCGAAGCCTGCCGCACCGTGGGCTGGGATGCGGAGCGCATCGCGGCCACTGTGTTTACCGACGACGGCGCACGCGCCATTGCGGGCGGCGCGATGGATGTTGTCGTTGAAGCGACCGGCAATCCGGCCGTCGGCATCAAGCACGCGCGCGCTGCGATCGCGGCGGGCAAGCATATCGTGATGGTCAATGTCGAGGCCGACGTGCTGGCGGGCCCGCTGCTCGCCGAGGAAGCACGGAAGGCGGGCGTGGTCTATTCGCTCGCTTATGGCGACCAGCCGGCGCTGACCGCCGAGATGGTCGACTGGGCGCGCGCCACCGGTTTTCGCGTGGTCGCAGCCGGCAAAGGGACAAAATATCTGCCGGCCTATCACGACGTGACACCTGACGGCGTCTGGCAGCACTATGGTCTCACCGCGGGCGAGGCACAGTCGGCCGGCATGAATCCGCAGATGTTCAACTCCTTCCTCGACGGCACCAAATCCGCGATCGAGATGGCCGCGATCGCCAATGCCTGTGCGCTCGACGTACCCGCGAACGGTTTGCTGTTTCCACCCTGCGGCGTCGACGATTTGCCACACGTCATGCGTCCCAGCGACAAGGGCGGCGTGCTGGAGCGGTCGGGCGTGGTGGAAGTCGTCTCCTCGCTCGAACGCGACGGCCGGCCGGTGTTTCGCGATCTGCGCTGGGGCGTCTATGTCGTGCTGGAGGCGCCGAACGATTATGCCGCCGATTGCTTCAGGCAATACGGCCTGAAGACCGACGGCAGCGGACGCTTCGCGGCGATGTACAAGCCGTACCATCTGATCGGGCTCGAGCTGAACATCTCGATCCTGTCGGCGGCGCTGCGGGGCGAGCCGACCGGCCAGCCCTATGGCTTCCGCGGCGACGTTGCCGCCGTGGCCAAGCGCAATCTGCGCGCCGGCGAGATGCTGGACGGCGAAGGCGGCTACACCGTGTGGGGCAAGCTGGTGCCGGCGGCCGCGAGCCTGCAGGCCGGCGCGCTGCCGATCGGGCTCGCGCATCGCCTCAAGCTGAAGCACGACGTCGCCCATGGCGAGATCGTGCGCTGGAGCGACGTCGAGTTCGACGCCAACAACGAGACGATCAAGACGCGAAAGGTAATGGAGACGGCATTCGCGAAATAGCGGCTAGAACTGCCCCGGTTGAGCGGGTGGACTGGGCCAATCCGATCGCAAATTGTTCGGATTATTCCTTGCGAACAAGTCCTGCCTTATAACGCCGCTCGGGCCGGCATCAATTGATGGTGGCATTCCGCGAATATCACGGGTTGGCGCGACTATGACGCCGGTCCGAACGACACAATTGGCGGGATAGCCAACGTGTCGGCAGTAAGTTGCAGCACTCGCGCCTGCATTGCTTCCAACTGAGAAGCCAATAATTAGCGACGCTGACAAGGCAATTGATCGCTTCATTCTTGCCTCCTGTAACTGATCCACGGGAGAGAATTATAGATGAAGTGTAGCTATGCCAAAGCGGTGAATGTTGAACCATGAGTTCGGCTTCTCGATCAAAAGCCGGCATCGGCCGCAGCCCGCGCCATGTCCAACCGTATGCGGACTCATGATCGCAGCAGGTTGCGTCCTATTCGACCACGATGGCCTTGGCTTCGGCCTCCTCGAAATTCTTGCGCTGGTCACAGCGATTGATAGCCCCGAGAAGCCAATGGCCGGGCCGAGCAGTGTCAGGATGGTCGCGAAGGATGACACCGGGATGCTCGTTCTGTTCGTGCTCGCCCAACGTGTCACGTCGATTTGATGTTTTGCGCGCAAAAAAAACGGGTACTGACACACGTGGCATCTTGCACCACGGTCCAACCGTAAGGAGCAATCCATGATAAATCTGAAAATTCTTGGTGCGGTCGTTGTTGTGGCATCTGCCCTGTCCAGCTCTGCTGTACAGGCGCAGTGGTACAACTCCAATCCGGACGCATGCCAAGCTGAATTCGCCAGCTGCACGGGTCTTGGAACGGGGACCACCCCCGACTATCGGGTTCGGCCATCAACTCGGCGAACGGCATATCGCCAGCCGGCAGCGGCGGACGCGACTGTCGGCAGCTGGGGCAATTCCTACGCCATGTCGCCCGGCATGTCGTACGGCGAGATGGGCTGGAACGGCAGCTGGAGTACGTATGCTGCCCGCAACGGCATCGTCTGCCGGCCCGGCACCTATTTCAAGGGTAGCGACGGCCTCCAGCATCTCTGCCAGTAGGTCATCTGCTCTGACGTTAAACAGCTCAGGCGGCCCCAAAGGGGCCGCCTGTTTTGTGCTGGCTTGTGGCTCTCGCCGAAATCAGCATCCAGATCGCGCGGTGGGTGCACTACTGGGTGTACGAACGACCCCGATCTCCGGATCGAGGTCGCGTACCGTCACCAGTGCTTCGAGCGGGCGGCGGGCCTTCGTGGTAACGATCTCTATGGAAGCAGCCGGCTATCTTTGGCTTGCTTGAACCACTTCCGGAACATGTCCTCGGTGTCCATCATCTCGGTGAAGCCGGCGCGGTTGATCTTCACGGTCGAGACGATCGAGGGCGGACCGGACTCGGTCTGGCCGTAGCGCATGCTGTAATCGGCGTATTGGAACGACAGGCCGACGAAGTCGGCGAGGTCCGGCGACACGAGGCCGTGCTTGCGTCGCAACGCGTCCCAAGAAGAGACCCAATTGGGAAACTCCTTGGCGAGCGATAGCGGGATCGGCTTGCCGGGCTTCATCTCCAGCGCGTCGGCCACCGCGGGCCAGATGTTTTCCCAGGTGAAGACATCGCCATTGGTGACGTTGAAGGCTTCGTTCTGTGCCGCGTTGGCCTCGCCCGACCAGGCGATCGCGCGCGCGAGGAGATCGACGTCGACGGCCTGCGCCACCCGCGCGGCGCCGCCGGGAAAGTCGAGCGGCCTGCCCTGCTCGCGCAGCATCGCGGCATAGACGCCGAGCGGCGGGATCAGATCCATGGCGCCCCCCATGGCGAGGCCGACGATGAGAACGGGGCGCAAGATGCTCCAGTGCCAGGCTTTCCCGGCCTGGAGCTCGCGCAGGAAATTTTCCTGCGCCCAATAAAAATTGGGCTGCTCGTACATCTCGGAGCGGCCTTCGCGCGCCGGCACCGTCAGGGGGCGAACGTGAACCCCGTAAGCCTTGGTGCCCTGCAACAGAGCGACATGCTTGAGGTCCGGCGCGACCGGCTCGAGCGCGGCCATCAAATTGCGCAGCATCAGATCATTGGTCTTGATCTGCTGCGGATCGCGCCAACCATCGACGAGCTGTGGCGCCTCGTAGAGCGCGGCGTAGATCAGATGGGTGGCGCCCTGAAGCTCGGCCGCGGCACGGCGGCAATCGGCTTCGCTAGTAAGGTCGATCGGGACGTGGCGGGCGCCGTAGAGGTGGCGCGGCTTGCGTCGCGACAGCGCCACAACTTCTGAAGGCTCGGATGTGCCGAAGTGTCGCAACGCGGCGTTGCCGACGAGACCGGTTGCCCCAGCGACCACGACCTTTTTGCCCGTCATGCGCGAGCCTCCCTTGTTGTTGCCTAATCGCGTAGCAGATCGCTGATGGTTCCGACTTGCGTCTGGCCCGCGTTCGCACTTGCGAGGAAGGCATCAGGCTTGATTATCGCAGGGCGTCCGGTCATCCTTGCTGACGGAACCGCAACGCTCGGCTTCCAGCAACAAGAGCCCATCAGGGCCATTCGGAAACGCTCAAACAAATCTTAACAAGAGAACGTCGATCCTCGACGAAGACAAGACGACAGCAAGATCGTTCCCTGGTCGATGCATCGACGCAATGGAAGGGATGCGCATGAAACGTCGTGATTTTCTGAAGGTGACAGGCGTCGGCCTGGCCGCGAGCACAGCAGTGGCTGCGCCCGCGATCGCGCAGTCGTCGCCCGAGGTCAGGTGGCGCTACGCCACGAGCTGGCCGAAAGCCCTCGATACGCTCTATGGCGGCTGCGAATATTTCTGCAAGCAGGTCGCCGACATTACCGACAACAAATTCCAGATCCAGCCTTTTGCGGCGGGCGAGATCGTCCCGGGCCTGCAGGTGCTCGACGCCGTGTCGAACGGCACGGTCGAGATCGGCAATACCGCGCTTTATTACTATTGGGGCAAGAACCCCGCATTCACGTTCGCAACCGCCCTTCCGTTCGGATTGAACACGCGCCAGCAGATTTCCTGGTTGCTGTGGGGCGGCGGACAGGATCTCGTCAACGACCTCCTGAAGGAGCACAACGTCTACGGCATCCCGACCGGATCGACCGGCGCGCAGATGGGCGGCTGGTTCAGGAAGGAGATCAAGACGGTCGACGACCTCAAGGGCCTGAAGATGCGTATCGGCGGCTTTGCCGGCACGATCCTCGCCAAGCTCGGCTGCGTGCCGCAGCAGCTCGCCGGCGGCGACATCTATCCGGCGCTGGAGAAGGGCACCATCGACGCGGCCGAATGGGTCGGTCCCTATGACGACGAGAAGCTCGGCTTCGCCAAGGTCGCGAAGTACTACTACTATCCCGGCTGGTGGGAAGGCACGAGCCAGGGCCACAACATCATGAACATCGAGAAGTGGAACGCGCTGCCCAAGCACTACCAGGCGGCGATCGACGCGGCGTCACGCGACACCTTCACCTGGATCACCGGCAAGTACGATGCGGTGAATGCTCCGGCGCTGAAGCGGCTGATCGTGAACGGTGCGATCCTCAGGGGCTTCCCGCAGGAGGTGCTCGAGGCCTGCTACAACACCGCCAACGAGATCTATGCGGACCTGTCCAAGACCAATCCGCATTTCGGCAAGATGCATGCGAGCATGACCGCGTTCAAAAATGACTCGTTACCTTGGACGCAGGTGGCCGAGCTGAGCTACGACAGCTTCATGGCGCGGATGCGGACCAAGACGTGAGGCGCTGAGCGGCTCACACGACTAAAGACGGAGAAGCCCCGGAGATGCTGCCATCTCCGGGGTTTTACGTGCTTTGGTTCTGGTTTCGGACCAAACCTGGTTGTCCCAATCGGCTTCGCAACTGCGAGCGTCCCGACGCCGCTTGATTATCGCGAAGCGACCAGTCATCCTGATGGCGGGAACCGCAACGTACGGGATCCACAAAGAGCCCTGAAGGGCCGTCGGACACGCTCACACCATCACCAAAGACAAGTTCGGTTCTCGGCGAAGCAAAAGACGACACGAAGATCGTTCCCTTAGTCGAGCAATCGGCACAACGGAGGGATACGCATGAAACGTCGTGAATTTCTGAAAGTGACAGGCGCTGGCCTGGCGGCAAGCACAGCGGTTGCTGCGCCGGCCATCGCGCAATCTTCGCCGGAAGTGAGATGGCGGCTCGCCGCGAGCTGGCCCAAGGCGCTCGATACGCTCTACGGCGGCTGCGAATATTTCTGCAAGCGCGTGGCCGAGGCCACCGACAACAAATTCCAGATCCAGCCGTTCGCGTCCGGCGAGATCGTGCCGGGCCTGCAGGTGCTCGATGCCGTCTCGAACGGCACGGTCGAGATGGGCAACACGGCGCTGTATTATTACTGGGGCAAGAACCCCGCCTTCACGTTCGGCACCTCGCTGCCGTTCGGACTGAACACGCGGGCGCATATCTCCTGGCTGCTGTTCGGCGGCGGCACGGAAATGCTCAACGACCTGCTGAAGGAATACAACACGGTCGGCATTCCCACCGGCTCGACCGGCGCCCAGATGGGCGGCTGGTTCCGGAAGGAGATCAAGTCGATGGAGGATTTCAGGGGACTGAAATTCCGCGTCGGCGGCTTCGCCGGCACGATCATCGCCAAGGTCGGCGGCGTGCCGCAGCAGATCGCGGGCGGCGACATCTATCCGGCGCTGGAGAAGGGCACGATCGACGCCGCCGAATGGGTCGGGCCCTATGACGACGAGAAGCTCGGCTTCGTGAAGGTCGCGAAATACTATTATTATCCGGGCTGGTGGGAAGGCACCGGCCAGGGCCACAACGTCATAAATCGCGACAAGTGGAACGCGCTGCCGAAGCACTATCAGGCCGTGGTCGAGATGGCGTCACGCGATACCTTCACCTGGGTCACCGGCAAATACGACTACGTCAACCCGTCTGCGTTGAAGCGCCTGCTGGTGGCCGGTGCGGTCCTGAAGCCGTTCCCGCAGGAAGTCCTGGAGGCCTGCTACAACGCCGCCAACGAGATCTACGCCGATCTCAGCAAGACCAATCCGCACTTCAACAAGATGTACACGAGCCTGTCGGCGTTCAGGAACGAGTCGCTCGCCTGGATGCAGGTGGCAGAGCTCAGCTACGACAGCTTCATGATGCGGATGCGGACACGGACGTGAGGCGTTAAGCTAAACGCAGCGCCACAAACGACGAAAGCCCCGGAGATGTCTCCGGGGCTTTTTGTTTCGGGATCAAGAGCGCGGTGAGGCGAGAGCCCGAACCACACCAAAGGTGTCATCGCCGGCTTGACCGGGCGATCCAGTATTCCAGAGGCCCATATTGGAGAACACGCTCTCACCACCTCCGCCGCGGCGTACTGGATGCCCCGGTCAAGCCGGGGCATGACAGCTGTGGGTGTGGCGGGCGCTTTCTGTAATAGCGCTCAGTTCTGTAATAGCGCTTAGTTCTGATCGTCACCCAGCGCGGCAACCAGCTTGTCGTAGTACTTGCCGACCAGATCGATGTTGGCCTTGTTCTCGACCTGCGGCGCCGGCGTCTTCAGCGCTTCGTTGAGCTCATCGAGCGCTTCCTTCTTGTCCTTGGCCGGCATCTTCTTGTCGGCCTGGACCTGCGCGATCTGCGCCTTGATGACGGCTTCCGTGCCGACATATTTCTTGGTCGCGGGATCGAAGCCGCCGAGCACGAGGCTGATGTTGTCGACGACGTTGTTGTAATCGTCATAGCCGGCAAAGCCGTTCTTCTTGGCGACGCCGTCGAGCTGGCCGATCACCTTCTGGTCGGGCGCGGTGTTCTCCGGCAGCTTCTCCGTGATCGCATCCATGTCCTTCTGCGCAGCGAGCACACCGTCGAGCTGCTTGTCGGTCAGCGCGATCTGCTTGAGGCTGGGTGCCTGCGCAGGCGCGGCCTGCGGAGCCGGCGCGGCCTGCTTGGCCTGCGCAAACGCGGCGCCGGAGGAGGCAAGCGATGCGGCGGACAGAAGGCACGCGACGCCGAACGCGGTGAGGACGGGACGAAGCAATGCTGGCATGGGAGTCTCCTCCTGAAGGGGATGGTTGGTGTTGTCAGCGGAAGGTCTTGGCGATCGAAGGTCTCGACGACGGAAAAACTAGGGAGCCTGGAATGAACTGCGCATGAACTCCGCTTGCGTCTGCTAAGGGCCGATCATGGCTGAATGATCACAACCCTGTGGTGGCTCCTGCGATCACCAAACATTGTTCTCCATGCAATCCATCTTGCCTGCCGACCTGTCGAGGCGCCTGCCATTTGCGGCGCGGTGGCGTTCAGCCTGGTGTCAGGAAGCACCTGAAATCACGACCTGCAACGGATCACTGTGCCGGCAGAAAAATGCGCTGATGACGAAGGTGCACGAGAGCGCGCTCAGCGTTGAGAGCGGCGAAGATCTGCTGTCGGTCTACGAATGGAAGACGCACCGCACGAAGCCATGTCTTCTGCGTAAGCGCTGTTCAGCGGCCACCTACCGGATGACGGGGTGATCTGCGAGTCTGCGGTTTGTTCGGACCGTTAGGCTTAGAATGGACACAGTGCATAGTGCTATCGCGGAGCCGGTGCGGCGGCTTGAGGTCTTCACCGGAGCCGGTCGTCGGCGGAAGTGGAGCGACGACGACAAGGCGCGGATCGTCGCCGAGATCGTGGCGAGTGGCGACTCGGTGTGTTCCGTGGCCCGACGGCATGGATTGTCGCCGCAGCAGTTGTTTGGTTGGCGCCGCCAGTTGCGAGAAGCAGCAGGCGGTCATTCCGAAGCGGACAAAGTCCAGTTTGTGCCAGCGGTGGTGGAGGCCGTGGTACCGGCGCCGGCAGCTCACCAGGAGCGTAAAGTGGTGCGCAAGGCAGATAGCGGGATCATCGAGATCGAAGTCGACGGCATCACGATCCGGGCCGGTCGTGGTGCGGACCCAACGATGATTGCGTCGATCGTCCAGGCGCTGAAGGCGAGCCGGTGATCGGTCCGTCGGGTGCGGTCCGGGTGATGGTGGCGACCAAACCGGTAGACTTCCGCAAGGGAATGGAGGGGCTTGCTACCCTGGTGCGCGAGAGTATGGGGGCTGACCCATTCTCAGGAGCTGTCTATGTGTTCAGGGCCAAGAGGGCGGACCGGATCAAGCTGGTGTTCTGGGACGGAACGGGTTTGTGTCTGTTCGCCAAGAGGCTCGAGGATGGAATCTTCCGCTGGCCGAAGATCGAGGACGGTGTGATGCGTCTGTCGGCGGCGCAATTGTCGGCGCTGCTGGAGGGGCTCGACTGGCGGCTTGTGCACGAGGCACGGGAAACGTCGAAGCCAACGCAGGCCGGATAGCTGTTGGCGGCGCTGCGGCGAAGTGAATCAGGAGCGTCGGACGCGTCGCCAGATGGCGGCGAATATGCTCTGAATTGGGTGTGAGCGACGCCCTGCCTGACGATCCCGAGACGCTGAAAGCGATGCTGCTCGCCGAGCGGTGCGAGAGCGAGCGGCTGCGTCAGATCATCAAGGAATTGCAGCGGCATCGGTTTGGCCGGCGGGCAGAGACGCTGCCTGAAGATCAGATGCTGCTGGGCCTGGAAGACGTCGAGCAAGTGGCAGCGTACAGCGAGACGGCGCAGGACGTGAGCGCACCTGAAGGCCGTGAGGCGCGGGCTCGCAAGCGCCGCGGCAACCGTGGTGCCTTGCCGACGCACCTGCCGCGGATCGAGGTCGTCGTCGACATCGAGGACAAGACCTGTCCCTGTTGCCAGGGCGAGTTGCACCGGATCGGCGAGGATCGGAGCGAGCGGCTGGACCTGGTCCCGGCGCAGTTCCGGATCCTCGTGACCCGGCGTCCCAAATACGCCTGCCGGGCTTGCGAGGA
>NZ_JBPWPM010000001.1:8602500-9305757 GCF_051810765.1 Bradyrhizobium sp. 604_D8_N2_3
TCAAGGACCAGGGATTCTGCAAGCCTGCAGCCCCAGCGCGTGTTCGTCCGCGAAGAAAGAGAAACGAAGACGGCGAAATCCCGCCAATGCAGCTCAACAATCCTGACGATCGTTGGCCACTGATGTTTCTAAAACGGTTCGATAGAAGCAAGCTTCTGAAGAACCATCCTTAGAAAGGAGGTGATCCAGCCGCAGGTTCCCCTACGGCTACCTTGTTACGACTTCACCCCAGTCGCTGACCCTACCGTGGCCGGCTGCCTCCATTGCTGGTTAGCGCACCGTCTTCAGGTAAAACCAACTCCCATGGTGTGACGGGCGGTGTGTACAAGGCCCGGGAACGTATTCACCGTGGCGTGCTGATCCACGATTACTAGCGATTCCAACTTCATGGGCTCGAGTTGCAGAGCCCAATCCGAACTGAGACGGCTTTTTGAGATTTGCGAAGGGTCGCCCCTTAGCATCCCATTGTCACCGCCATTGTAGCACGTGTGTAGCCCAGCCCGTAAGGGCCATGAGGACTTGACGTCATCCCCACCTTCCTCGCGGCTTATCACCGGCAGTCTCCTTAGAGTGCTCAACTAAATGGTAGCAACTAAGGACGGGGGTTGCGCTCGTTGCGGGACTTAACCCAACATCTCACGACACGAGCTGACGACAGCCATGCAGCACCTGTGTTCCAGGCTCCGAAGAGAAGGTCACATCTCTGCGACCGGTCCTGGACATGTCAAGGGCTGGTAAGGTTCTGCGCGTTGCGTCGAATTAAACCACATGCTCCACCGCTTGTGCGGGCCCCCGTCAATTCCTTTGAGTTTTAATCTTGCGACCGTACTCCCCAGGCGGAATGCTTAAAGCGTTAGCTGCGCCACTAGTGAGTAAACCCACTAACGGCTGGCATTCATCGTTTACGGCGTGGACTACCAGGGTATCTAATCCTGTTTGCTCCCCACGCTTTCGTGCCTCAGCGTCAGTATCGGGCCAGTGAGCCGCCTTCGCCACTGGTGTTCTTGCGAATATCTACGAATTTCACCTCTACACTCGCAGTTCCACTCACCTCTCCCGAACTCAAGATCTTCAGTATCAAAGGCAGTTCTGGAGTTGAGCTCCAGGATTTCACCCCTGACTTAAAGACCCGCCTACGCACCCTTTACGCCCAGTGATTCCGAGCAACGCTAGCCCCCTTCGTATTACCGCGGCTGCTGGCACGAAGTTAGCCGGGGCTTATTCTTGCGGTACCGTCATTATCTTCCCGCACAAAAGAGCTTTACAACCCTAGGGCCTTCATCACTCACGCGGCATGGCTGGATCAGGGTTGCCCCCATTGTCCAATATTCCCCACTGCTGCCTCCCGTAGGAGTTTGGGCCGTGTCTCAGTCCCAATGTGGCTGATCATCCTCTCAGACCAGCTACTGATCGTCGCCTTGGTGAGCCATTACCTCACCAACTAGCTAATCAGACGCGGGCCGATCTTTCGGCGATAAATCTTTCCCCGTAAGGGCTTATCCGGTATTAGCACAAGTTTCCCTGTGTTGTTCCGAACCAAAAGGTACGTTCCCACGCGTTACTCACCCGTCTGCCGCTGACGTATTGCTACGCCCGCTCGACTTGCATGTGTTAAGCCTGCCGCCAGCGTTCGCTCTGAGCCAGGATCAAACTCTCAAGTTGGACTTGAACTTTGAACCGGCTGATCACAACGTTTGACGAGGTCCCACCATTATTTCGACAACCGAAGTCGCCGAGCTGCCCGCGATTCACATCGCTGGCAGCGATGGTGTTTCCTTTAAAACGTGTACCGCCGAAGTCTTTCGTCCCCTCTCAGAACTCAAAAGCCGAAGCTCTTCAGTGTCCGAGAGGCGCAAGGACTCCGCCGTCCACGTTTCTCTTTCTTCATCTTCACTTGTCAAACAGCCCGGGACCACGAGGCCCCAACCTTCCAGAGTGGAAGGGTTCCGACACCCTTACCGACGATGAATGAACTCCAATCGACTTACGTCGACTGTTGTGTCACTCAACAAGGTGAGGAGCATCAGTGGCGCGTTCGCTCGCCTCGGTCAGTGACCCGGCGGCGCCGCGCTCAGTGGTCGGGTTATAGGCCCCCCCGCCCGGGATTGTCAACGCCCATTGTCAACAAATCGTCGCACGGTGGATCATCGAAAAAAAATCCCGCGATTCCAGTCAATTAGAAGGGCCGCCAGTGGCCGGATCAAAGCTGCACCGCAAAAAATCTCGAAAAAAGTTTGCCCGCCGGCCGGCTCCGGAGGGGGCTTTGGACGCCTCTCCAGGCACCCTCCCCCTGCGTCCTTCCAGACGCCCCCGGGGCCGGACAGGCGGAGGCCCATCCAGGCCGGACCGAGCCCTCGTCCATGGCAGACGAGCCCCATCCAAGGCTGGACCGAGCTCCACCCCAGGCCAAACCTAGTCCCCCGGACCCGGCCAGACGGGCTTCTTGCGCCCGGCCGTTCAGGAAACTTTTTCCATATTAGGCGCCGTACTAGAGCCACAATCCCGCGGCGTTCTGGTACAGACAAGCTTGAATCGCGGGATGCCAGTGGGGGCTGCCGGCGATTTTCATGGGGTCAGAGGAAGGCATCTTGCAGATGACGCGGCCTTCCTTCGACATTCGAGAGACATCGAGAGACCTTTACCCGTCCAGCTGTTCGTAATTTCGGCCGGCCCCATCGAGGGCCTTCTGAGCGCGGGCGCCTGTGCGGCTTGCCTTTTCCGGCGATCCCCCTTCAAGAGGGCGGCCAGGAAGGGTTCGAAAGCAGGCATCTTGGGTCGTTGATTGGGGGACTTGGTTTGAACCACAGGACGTCGCGCGGCGCTTACGGGCGTGAGACCGGGATCATCGATCTCGGCCACGAGCCGCCGCTGTCCGTCGATGGTTCCGAGGCCGCCGTCATCGATCGCCGCCGCGTTTCCGTGCAATGGTTCAGCGGGACAATTCTGACCGGACTCTGCGGCGCAGCCCTGATCGGCGGCGCCGTTTTCGCTTCTCTCGACGGTGAGATGACCTTCGCCAAGGTGCCTGAGCGCGTCGAAGGCGCGCTGCGCGGCGCATTCGGCGCGGCCGATCGCGCCGCCACGCTGCACAAGAGCGACCGCCTGCCGCCGCCGAACGAATCCACGGCCTCGCGCAACATCGTGCGCGTCTCCACCGTCGCCCGCGTCGGCAACCGCGACGTGATGCGAGTGCGCCCGTTCGTCCGGATCGCCGGCAATCTGTCGATGACGACGAGCGATCTGTCGGCGAAAATCCCGCCGTTCAACGCCCAGCGCCTGCTCACCGATGTCGGCTCCGATCCGAAGACCGCGGCGGAAGATCCGAACAATCCCGAAGCCGTCGAGCCCGATGCCGAAGTCTCCTTCGTCACCAAGGACCTGTCGCCGGTGCTGCCGAAGGCCAAGATTTCCGCCGTGGTGGCGCTCGACGACATCCTGATGCGGGTGCGCGACGCCGCCAACTGGCGCGGCAATGGCGGGGTGCGCTACGCCTCGCTCGCCAATGCCACCGCCGACGTCTCCGGCGCGACCGGCCCCTCCGACATGAAGATGGCCTACGCCACCGAAGCGTCGGCGTCCGATCCCTATGCCGGCTTCGAGACGCGCGTGGTGCCGGAAAACGTCACGCTGCTGCCGAAGACCAAGGAGCAGATCACCGGCGGCAATCCCAACGGCGAACGCGTCCACGTGGTCAAGAAGGGCGACAGCGTCGGCTCCGTCCTGCGCGATCTCGGCGCGACGGCCGAGGAGATCAAGGCGATCACCGCGACGCTCGGTCCGCGCGGCCGCGACGGCGGCCTGAAGGAAGGCGAAAAGCTCCGCATCCTGATGGCGCCCGCAAGCCCCGGCGCCCGCCTCCAACCCTATCGCGTCGTGGTTGCAAACGACACCATGGTCGAGGCGATCGCGGCGCTGTCCGATCTCGGCAAATACGTCGCGGTCGACGTCTCCAGCATGAACACCGTCGCCGATGCCGCGGCCAGCGCCAACAGCGACGACGATGACGACGATGACGGCACCGGCGTGCGGCTCTACCAGAGCATCTACGAGACCGCGATGCGCAACAAAGTCCCGATGCCGGTCATCGAGGACATGATCAAGATCTACTCCTACGACGTCGATTTCCAGCGCAAGGTCGCGCCGGGCGATTCATTCGACGTGTTCTACGCCGGCGAAGAAGAGGGCACGACGTCGAACGAAAAGAACGACGTGCTGTTCGCCTCCCTCACGGTCGGCGGCGAGACCAAGAAATACTACCGCTACCAGAGCCCCGACGACGGCGTCGTCGACTACTATGACGAGACCGGCAAGAGCGCGAAAAAATTCCTGGTCAGGAAGCCCGTCAACAACGCGATCATGCGCTCCGGCTTCGGCGGCCGCCGCCATCCGATCCTGGGCTATGTGAAGATGCACACCGGCGTTGACTGGGCCACCTCCTACGGCACGCCGATCTTCGCTTCCGGCAACGGCGTGCTCGAGAAGGTCGGCCCCGAAGGCGGCTACGGCAAATATATCCGCATCAAGCACTCCAACGGCTACGAGACCGCCTACGGCCACATGTCGGCCTTCGCCAAGGGCATGGAGATCGGCAAGAAGGTGCGGCAGGGTCAGGTGATCGGCTTCGTCGGTTCGACCGGCCAGTCGACCGGCCCTCACGTCCACTACGAAATCCTGGTCAACGGCCGCTTCGTCGATCCGCTGCGCGTGAAACTGCCGCGCGGCCGTTCGCTGGAAGGCACGGTGCTCGCGGGCTTCGAGAAGGAACGCGACCGGCTCGACGCCATGATGAGCGGCCGCAACGGCGCCATCGCCCGCATTTCGGACGCAACCGGCGGCCCGTTGCAGGTCACCAACCGCTGATCCCTAACCGGCCGAAATCGACCGGACATCTCTGGAAAACATGATCTGGATGCGACGTCGTTTCACGGCGTTACAACGTCAAGTTTCGTTTGCCAAAGCGGCATCAAGGCATCGCGCGCGGGAGCGACGGCAGGCTGATCGTGGCGGAAGTGGGCGCCAGGCGACTAATCGAGATCGCGCCGGACAGCGGCAAGGTCACCGAGATCGCTGCCAATCTTCCGATCGGGCTGATGGGCGCACCCGGGGGCCTGCCCAGCAACATCCCGACTGGCGTCGCCATCGGCGCCTCCGGCGTCATCTACTTCTCCTCCGATATCGAGAACGCGATCTACAAGGTCACCAGGAAGTAGCGCGGAGGAAACCAGCCCGGTGGAACCGGCACACGCGTTTCCCGGTTAAATGCTGACGGAAGCCGACCAACAGGAGGATCCCCATGCGGCGCCTCTCACGCGACGATGTCGTCAAGACCGTGGATCGAGCCGACGAAGTCACCATCGCCCAGATCATCGGAACCGGCGCGACGGTCGAGGAACTCGCCGAAGCCCAGGCCTGGCTCGCCAATGACGAGCCGATGATCAATGATTTGCGCCCGCTGGCGCACGGACGCGTGCGCGAGCTTGTCGACATCCTGTCGGAGCTCGATGAGGACAGCGACGAGCAAGGTCCAGCCGAACCCGGCTCAACATCCGCGGTCAACTAGAGCGAACCTCGTCAAAGCAATTCGCCCCGGAGAGTTGGCCTCTCCGGGGCGATTTTTCGTTTTGCAGTGAGCGCGACGATCAGTTCAATTTCCGCTTCGACACCGGCGCCTCGAACTGGGCGATCTCCGCGGTCTGCGGCGCGTTGCCGTTGAAGGTCAGCACGTTGCCTGCGGCGGAGATCGCGACCGTGTCGCCGTCCCTGATATCGCCAGCCAGAATCATTTCGGCGAGCGGATCCTGCACGTAGCGCTGGACCACCCGCTTCAGCGGCCTTGCGCCGTAGGCGGGATCCCAGCCTTTGGCAGCGAGCCAGTCGCGGCCGGCGGCATCGAGCGTCAGCACGATCTTGCGATCGGTCAGGAGCTTTTGCAGCCGGGCGAACTGGATCTCGACGATCCGGCCCATCTCGCTCCTCTGCAGGCGGTGGAACAGGATGATCTCGTCGACACGGTTCAGGAACTCGGGCCGGAAATGCCCACGCACCATTCCCATCACCTGTTCACGCACCGCTGAGGTGTCTTCGCCCTCCGGTTGATTCACCAAATACTCCGAACCGAGGTTCGAGGTCATGATGATCAGCGTGTTGCGGAAATCGACGGTGCGACCCTGGCCATCGGTCAGGCGGCCGTCGTCGAGCACCTGCAACAGGACGTTGAAGACGTCAGGATGCGCCTTCTCGATCTCGTCGAACAGCACCACCTGATAGGGCCGGCGCCGCACCGCTTCGGTGAGCGCGCCGCCCTCGTCATAGCCGACATAGCCGGGAGGCGCACCGATCAGCCGCGAGACCGAGTGCTTCTCCATGTACTCGGACATGTCGAGGCGGACCATCGCGGTCTCGTCGTTGAACAGGTACTCCGCCAGCGCCTTGGTCAGCTCGGTCTTGCCGACGCCGGTCGGCCCCAGGAACATGAACGAGCCGGTCGGCCGGTTCGGGTCCTGCAGGCCCGCACGCGAGCGGCGCACGGCGGTCGCGACCGCACGCACGGCCTCGGCCTGGCCGACGACGCGCTTGCCGAGCTGCTCCTCCATCTTCAGGAGCTTCTCCTTCTCGCCCTCCAGCATCTTGTCGACGGGCACGCCGGTCCAGCGCGACACCACCTGCGCGATGTGGTTGGCGGTGACCGCCTCCTCCATCATATCGCCGGAGCCCTCACGCGCCTCGATGTCCGCGAGCTGCTTCTCGAGCTGCGGGATCCGGCCATAGGCCAGCTCGCCGGCCTTCTGGAATTCGCCGCGTCGCTGTGCGTCGGCGAGATCGACACGCAGCGCGTCCAGCTCTGACTTCAGCTTCTGGGCGTTGGAGAGCTTGTTCTTCTCCGCGCTCCAGCGCGACGTCAGGGCCGCGGATTTCTCTTCGAGTTCGATGAGCTCCTTCTGAAGCCCCTCGAGACGGGTCTTGGAGCCGAGATCGCTCTCCTTCTTGAGAGCTTCCTGCTCGATCTTGAGCCGGATGATCTCGCGGTCGAGCGAATCCAGCTCTTCCGGCTTGGAATCGACCTGCATCTTCAGCCGCGCGGCCGCCTCGTCCATGAGGTCGATCGCCTTGTCCGGCAGGAAGCGGTCGGTGATGTAGCGGTTGGACAGCGTCGTCGCCGCCACGAGCGCGGAATCGGTGATCCGCACGCCATGGTGCTGCTCGTACTTATCTTTCAACCCGCGGAGGATCGAGATGGTGTCCTCGACGGAGGGCTCGCTGACGAAGATCGGCTGGAAGCGCCGCGCCAGCGCCGCATCCTTTTCGACGTGCTTGCGGTACTCGTCGAGCGTGGTGGCGCCGATGCAGTGCAGCTCGCCGCGCGCGAGCGCGGGCTTGAGCAGGTTGGATGCGTCCATCGCGCCGTCACCCTTGCCGGCGCCGATCAGCGTATGCATCTCGTCGATGAACAGGATGAAATTGCCCTCGCTCGCGGTGACTTCCTGGAGCACGGCCTTCAGCCGCTCCTCGAACTCGCCGCGGTACTTCGCACCCGCAATCAGCGCGCCGAGATCGAGCGAGAGCAGCTTCTTGTCCTGGAGGGTCTCGGGCACGTCGCCGTTGACGATGCGCAGCGCGAGGCCCTCGGCGATGGCGGTCTTGCCGACGCCGGGCTCACCGATCAGCACGGGATTGTTCTTGGTCCGGCGCGACAGCACCTGGATGGTGCGGCGGATCTCCTCGTCGCGGCCGATGACCGGGTCGAGCTTGCCGTCGCGCGCAGCCTGGGTCAGGTCGCGGGCATATTTCTTCAGCGCGTCATAGGCGTTCTCGGCGGTCGCGGAGTCCGCCGTGCGGCCCTTGCGCAGCGCCTCGATCGCAGCATTGAGATTTTGCGGGGTGACGCCGCCCTTGGCCAGGATCGTGCCGGCCTCGCTGGTCTTTTCCAGCGCAAGGCCGAGCAGCAGCCGCTCGACGGTGACAAAGCTGTCGCCGGCCTTCTCGCCGGCCTTTTCGGCGGCGTCGAAAGTGCGGGCGAGCTCGGGCGCCAGATAGATCTGGCCGGCGCCGCCGCCGGAGACCTTCGGCACCTTGTTGAGGGCGTCCTCGGTCGCCTTCAGGATGGCGCGGGAATTGCCGCCGGCGCGGTCGATCAGCCCGGCAGCGAGGCCCTCATTGTCGTCCAGCAGAACCTTCAGGACGTGCAGGGTCGAAAACTGCTGATGCCCCTCGCGTACCGCAAGCGATTGCGCGGACTGAACGAAGCCCCTGGAGCGTTCGGTGTACTTGTCGATGTTCATGTCTTTTCTTTCCCTCGGCCTGCCCCTGGAGCCCTCTAAGGCACTCCAAACGGCATCTTCATTGGGTTTCCGCTGGACGCGTTGACGTTCCTCAACCGGCAGCGGTCGTTATCAGCCGGCGCTGGCGCCGGCCTGACCCAGATGTGGGAAGCTTGGCCTCGGATCGGAAGAGGCGCGTTCACAATTTCGTGCACGGGTCCGCCTGCTTGGCGCCAGCAGGTCGAATCCCTTAAGTAGCGACATGACAGCCAGCCAGACCGCCGAAATCACCGGCCTTTACCGTTACCCGATCAAAGGCCTGACGCCGGAATCCCTGCCCCGGGTCCCCCTGCGGACCGGCCAGACCCTGCCCGCCGACCGCCGCTACGCCATCGAGAACGGACCGAGCGGCTTCGATCCGGAGGCGCCGGCCTGGAAGCCGAAAATCCAGTTCCTGATGTTGGCACGCAATGAGCGGCTGGCGTCCCTCGACAGCCGGTTCGAGGACGCGACCAACCGCCTGACCATCCGCAAGGACGGCCAGATCGTCGCCAGCGGGAACCTCGAGACCACTGCCGGGCGCGCCGCCATCGAGGATTATTTCACGGAGAATTTTCAGCCGGAGCTGAAGGGCCCGCCAAAAGTTCTGTCCGGCCGCGACCACAGCTTTTCCGACGTCGCCCGCAAGGTCGTGTCGATCATCAACCTCGGCAGTGTCCGGGCGATCGAGACCATGCTCGGCGGCGCCGCAGTCAATCCGCTGCGCTTCCGCGCCAATCTCTACGTGAAGGGCTGGCCGGCCTGGTCCGAGCTCGAGCTCGTCGGCGAGACGCTGGCGATCGGCGAGGCCCGGCTCAAGGTGGTCAAGCGCATCGTCCGCTGCCCGGCGGTCAACGTCGATCCCAAGACCGCGCAGCGCGATCTCGAGATACCGCCGACGCTGTCGCGCAATCTCGGCCACATGGATTGCGGCATCTATGCCGAGGTCATCGCCGATGGCGAGATCGGCGTCGGTGACGCGATCGCGGTGGAAGCGCCGAAGCTGGTGTGAGCCGTCCGCCGCTGCCGTAGTGTGGGCAAAGCGAAAGCGTGCCCACCACTCCGGTCCATCTAACTCCGTTGCACCGCCGGTGGGCACGACGCTTGCGCGCCTTTGCCCACCCTACGGCTCCGTCGTCAGTTCGGCATCACATACGCATAGATCCGGCCGCGCGAGACCGGCGCCTCGCGAACACGATTGCCGTTGTTGCCGGAAATCATGATCGGATTGCCCTGCGCGTCCACGCCGGTGATGATGCCGACATGGCCGCCCCGGCGACCGCGCGACATGACCGCGATGGCGCCGACCTGCGGACCGGAGACACGCGTGCCGTAGCGCGCGAACGAGCTCGCCATGTCGGAGCCGGTGCCCTGATGGCCGGTGTGCTGCAGCACCATGTTCATGAAGCGCGCGCACCACAGGCTGCCGCGCCCGGTCGGATTGCCGCCGATATAGCGACGCGCCTCGGACACGAGGCCGGATCCGCCGCCGAAGCCGCCACCGCTATTGGCCATTCCAGGATTGGTCATTCCGTTGTTGGCCATGCCGCCGACATTGGCGTTCGGATTGTAGCTCGCCTGGGTGTCGGCGAAGCCGCTCGCCTGCAACTGCGCCGCGCCGCGCTCGAAGCGCGAGCTGCGGGCATGGTGGCGATAATGACGGTAATGATGATGTCTGGCGTGATGCACGTAAGCGTGCCGCTCTGCGCTATGACGATGATGCGGCCGCGCTGAGGCCGGAGAAACGAACGCGGCAACCGCCGCGAAGAAAATCGCCAGCGCGACAACACAACGCGACAGGCGAGACGCAAACAACTCCAACATACTTCATCCTTCTTGACACCCCACTTCCCCAATCGGCCCGTGCGATGGCCGGCATCCGTCTGGCCGTTAAGCCGCCGGATGTGGCGAGAAAAAGACGCCACGCCCGCGAATAGCTGCGATGATTTTGTGCCGGTGCTGGCTTGAGGCTGCCGCATTGCGGACAACAACGTTAACTGCAATTCTCCAAAGGCGGCTTGAAGAGAGGGAAACAGTTAATGCCCCACGCCACGACCAGAGACGACGTCCGCATCTATTTCGAAGAAGCGGGTCAGGGAACGCCGATTATTTTTCTGCATGAGTTCGCGGCCGACTACACCAATTGGGAGCCGCAGATGCGCTACTTCTCGCGCAGCCATCGCTGCATCACCTATTCCGCGCGCGGCTACACGCCGTCGGACGTGCCTGATGGCGAGGTCTACACCTACAAGCATTTCTACACCGACGCGCTCGCGGTACTCGATCATCTCAAGATCGAGCGCGCGCATCTCGTCGGCCTGTCGATGGGCGCCTATTCGTCACTCCAGATCGGGTTGAACGCGCCGCAGCGCGCGCTGTCGATGACGCTGGCCGGCGTGGGCTCAGGATCGGAGATCGAGAATCTCGACAACTGGCGCAAGCAGTGCCGCGCCAACGCCGAGCAGTTCGAGACGCTCGGCTCCGCCGAGGTCGCAAAGGTCACGCGCGAGGCGCCGAGCCGGATTCCCTTCCTGGTCAAGGATCCGCGCGGCCATGCCGATTTCTACGCCGCACTGGCGCGCCACGATGCCAAGGGCTCCGCGAACACGATGCGCGGCTTCCAGGGCGGCAGGCCATCGATCTTTGCGATGACCGACGCGATCAGAGGCGTAGCGACACCGGCGCTGATCATCTGCGGCGACGAAGACGATCCCTGCGTCGGAGCAAGCCTGTTCCTGAAGAAGCACCTGCCCGCGGCGGGCCTCGCGATGTTTCCGAAATCCGGCCACGTGCTCAATCTCGAAGAGCCCGCGCTGTTCAACGAGAGCGTGGAGCGGTTCGTGACGCTGGTGGAAGCCGGGCGCTGGCCGGTGCGCGATCCGCGGTCGCTGGCGGCGCATTAGACTGCCAGCCGCTGTCATTCCGGGATGCGCCGACAGGCGCAGGCCCGGAATGACGGCAGCTACTTCCCCTGCCCGCGCGTGAGCAAGAACACACCCTGCTCGCCGAACATGTTCCACACCCACCACGGCAACCGCAGCCGCAATGGACGGCCGTAGAGATCCAGCGCCTCGGCGCGCTCCATCTTGACGTCGATCGCGTCGCAGAGCTCGACGAAATCCTTGATGGTGCAGAAATGGATGTTGGCGGTGTCGTACCAGGTCGCCGGCAGATTCTCGGTGCGCGGCATGTGGCCGCCGACCAGGAGCTGGAGCCGCATCTTCCAGAAGCCGAAATTCGGGAACGACACGATGGCGCGGCGGCCGATGCGCAGCAGATTCTCCAGCACGACCCGCGGCTGCCGCGTCGCCTGCAGCGTCTGCGACAGGATGACGTAATCGAAGGCGTCGTCGGGATAATTGACGAGATCGGTGTCGGCATCGCCCTGCACCACCGCGAGGCCCTTGGCGACGCAGCGATTGACGCCCTCGCGCGACAGCTCGATGCCGCGCCCGTCGATGCCGCGGGTCTCCAGAAGCTGGAGCAAATCGCCCTCGCCGCAGCCGACGTCGAGCACTTTCGAGCCGGGCTTGACCATCTCGGCGACCAGCAGATGATCGGCGCGAAACTGGCCTGACTGCTCCGTCGCAACGCCGCCCAGCGGCAGCACTTCCTGCACAGACATCGCTAGCCGTCCTTGTCAGTCAATCCTGCCGGTGAGCCCGCGCGCCTTCCCTGCCGATTGCAGGAAAGCACGGGCGATATCGAAGAATTCTGGCACGTCGAGCAGGAAGGCGTCATGGCCGCGATCGGTCTCGATCTCGGCGAACGACACCCGCGCGCTCGACGCGTTCAGCGCATGCACCAGTGCGCGCGATTCCGCGGTCGGGAACAGCCAGTCGCTGGTGAAGGAGACCACGCAGAAGCGCGTCTCGATGCCCGCGAACGCCTTCGCCAGCACGCCGCCATGGTCGCCGGCGATGTCGAAATAGTCCATCGCACGGGTCAGATAGAGATAGGAGTTGGCGTCGAACCGCTCGACGAAGGACGAGCCCTGGTAGCGCAGATAGCTCTCGACCTGGAAGTCGGCGTCGAACGAGAACGTCGGCAGCTCGCGGTCCTGCATGCGGCGGCCGAACTTGCGATGCAGCGCGGCGTCGGAGAGATAAGTGATGTGCGCGGCCATCCGTGCCACCGCAAGTCCGCGATGCGGATGGATGCCCTGATCCGTGTAGCGGCCGTTGTGCCAGTCGGGATCGGCCATCACGGCCTGGCGGCCGAGCTCGTGGAAGGCGATGTTCTGCGCCGAGTGCCGTGTCGAACAGGCAATCGCCAGCGCGGAGTACACGCGCTTGGGATAGGCCGCGGTCCATTGCAGCACCTGCATGCCGCCCATCGAGCCGCCGACCACCGCGAACAACGTGTCGATGCCGAGCCGGTCGATCAGCATCGCCTGCGCGCGCACCATGTCGGGAATGGTGATGACGGGGAAATCCAGGCCCCACACCTTGCCGGTCGCGGGATTGATCGAGGCCGGCCCGGTCGAGCCCATGCAGCCGCCGATCACGTTGGCGCAAATGATGAAGTAGTGCTGAGGATCAAGAGGTCGGCCGGGACCGACCAGCGTCTCCCACCAACCCGACTTGCCGGTGACGGGATGCACGTTGGCGACATGCTGATCGCCGGTCAGCGCATGGCAGATCAGCACCGCGTTGGAGCGATCAGCGTTGAGCTCGCCATAGGTCTGGTAGGCGATCTGGAACGGGGTGAGATCGATGCCGCAATCGAGCCGCAGCGGCTGCTCGGCGCCGAACTGCGCGACCTGCGAATTCGGATGATCCGCCTCATGCGACCGGTCGTCGGCACTGATCGCGGGACTCGGCACAGACTTGACGCCACCCATCTCTGACATCGCCCTCGTTTGCGATCAGACGTTCGATCGCAGTGACATCAGGCCATGAAAAACCCGGCCTGAACGATAGGTTCGGCCGGGATCGAAAGGGTCCCCGGCCTGTTTAGCGAGTTTTTTAACGTGGCTGCAAGCCGGCCGGCTCAAATGACCACGGAACAGGCAAAACCTACTGTCTTGGGCGGTTTTCGTCAAGTCGCGGTCCGGATTAGCCAAATTCGTCTCTGTCACATCAGCCCAAAAGGACGTCATTTCTCTTTGCTTTCGCCGCCCCGACTGCCTAATCAGGATATCGATCGCAGCGGATCCGAACCTACCAGCTTGCCTGGCCGATCCGCATTGGAACGCCTCTCAACAGTCCAGTCAGATATGTCCCACCGTCCGCCCGCGCCACCATCGCTCCAGGAATTGCGCAAGGAGATCGACGCGATCGACGAGGGCATGCATCGTCTCCTGATGCAGCGCGGCGACATCATCGACCGCCTGATCCAGGTAAAGCAGACCCAGGAGGTCGGCTCGGCGTTCCGCCCGGCGCGCGAGGCCGCCATGATGCGTGACATCGTCCAGCGTCATCGCGGCATCCTGCCGCTCGACACGGTCGAGAGCATCTGGCGCGTCATCATCTCGACGTTCACTTACGTCCAAGCGCCGTTCTCCGTGCATGCCGACATCTCGGTGAGCGAGCCGGCGATGCGCGATTCCGTGCGCTTCCATTTCGGCTTCACGGTGCCTTACGTCGCGCATTTCAGCGCGCAGGCCGCGGTCGAAGCGGTGGCGAAGTCCAAGGGCGATCTGGCGCTGGTCTCGGCGACCTCGAGCCGCACGCCATGGTGGCTGGAGCTGGAAGCGGACGGCGCACCGAAGATCATCGCGCGGATGCCCTTCGTCGAGCGCGCCGACCATCCGGCCGCGCTGCCGGTGTTCGCGATCTCCCGCGTCGCCGACAGCGCCGTGGTGACGGAGGTCGAGACCTTCAGCGTGCGCGTGTCCGGGTGGAACGCCGAGGTCGCGCGGGCGCTGTCGCCGCTCGCCGAGATCGTGGCAGTGCCCGATACCGCCTTCGACGGCGCAGCGCTGCTGGTCTCGGTCACGAGCGCGACCAGCATCGACAAGATCAAGGCTGCCCTGATCGAAGCGGGGGCCTCGGTGCGCTCCACGGCCCTCGTCGGCAGCCACGCAACGCGCTATACGGTGCCCTCGACCGGGTCGAAATCGTAGATCGCGAACCGCCTAAAGCTACTTCCGGAGTTGAAGATGTCCCGCCCCGTGCCGAATCCCGGCATTCTCGATATTGCGCCCTACACGCCCGGCAAGAGCCCGGTGGCTGAGCCGGGCCGCAAGGTGTTCAAGCTCTCGGCCAACGAGACGCCGTTCGGGCCCTCGCCCAAGGCGATCGAGGCGTTCAGGAACGTGGCGGCGCATCTGGAAGACTATCCGGAAGGAACCTCGCGCGTGCTGCGCGAAGCGATCGGGCGCTCTTTCGGGCTCGACCCCAACCGCATCATCTGCGGCGCCGGCTCGGACGAGATCCTCAATCTGCTCGCCCACACCTATCTCAGCCACGGCGACGAGGCGATCTCGACCACGCACGGCTTCCTGGTCTACCCGATCGCGACCATGGCGGTCGGCGCCAAGAACGTGGTCGCGCAGGAGACCAACCTCACCTGCAATGTCGACGCCATCCTCAAGGCGGTGACGCCGAAGACAAAGCTGGTCTGGCTCGCCAATCCCAACAATCCGACCGGCACCTATGTGCCGTTCGACGAGGTCAAGCGGCTGCGCGCCGGCCTGCCGTCGCACGTGCTGCTGGTGCTCGATGCCGCCTATTCCGATTACGTCTCGCGCAACGACTACGAGATGGGGATCGAGCTCGTCGCCACCACCGAGAACACCGTGGTGACGCACACCTTCTCCAAGATCCACGGCCTCGCCGCGCTGCGCGTCGGCTGGATGTTCGGTCCGGAGCACATCATCGACGCGGTCAACCGCATCCGCGGTCCCTTCAACGTGTCGACACCGGCGATGTATGCCGCGGTCGCAGCGATCGAGGACACTGCGCACCAGGCGATGTCGAAGCAGTTCACCGAGACCTGGCGCAACTGGCTCTCCGAGGAGATCGGCAAGCTCGGACTGAAGGTGACGCCCGGCGTCGCCAATTTCGTGCTGATCCACTTCCCGGAAAATGGCAAGACCGCGGACGAGGCCGACGCGTATCTTACCAAGCGCGGGCTGGTGTTGCGCGCGCTGAAGAACTACCGCCTGCCGCATTCGCTGCGCATGACCATCGGCACCGAGGAGGCCAACCGCCTCGTCGTCGAGGGCCTGCGCGACTTCATGGCCGGCAAATGAGCACCACACCGCACTTCCAGCGCGTTGCGCTGATCGGCTTCGGCCTGATCGGCGGCTCGATCGCGCGCGCTGCGAAGCTCCAGGGCTTGGCCTCCGAGATCGTCACCACCGCGCGCTCGGAGAAGACGCGCGCGCGGGTGCTGGAGCTCGGCATCGTCGACCAGGTCGTGGCGACCAATGCGGAAGCGGTGAAGGATGCCGATCTCGTCATCCTCTGCATTCCCGTCGGCGCCTGCGGGCCGGTGGCGCAGGAGATCGCTGCGCATCTCAAGCCGGGCGCGATCGTCTCCGACGTCGGCTCGGTCAAGGGCGCGATCGTCAGGGACATGGCGCCGCATCTGCCGAAGACCATTCATTTCGTGCCCGCGCATCCCGTCGCCGGCACCGAGCATTCGGGTCCCGATTCCGGTTTCGCCGAGCTCTTCATCAACCGCTGGTGCATCCTGACGCCGCCGGAAGGCGTCGATGCGGCGGCCACCGATCGTCTGCGCGCGTTCTGGGCGGCGATGGGCGCCAAGGTCGAGATCATGACGCCGGATCATCATGATCTCGTGCTCGCGATCACCAGCCACCTGCCGCATCTGATCGCCTACACCATCGTCGGCACCGCCGACGAGCTGGCGCAGGTGACGGAGTCCGAGGTCATCAAGTTCTCGGCCGGCGGCTTCCGCGACTTCACCCGCATCGCAGCGTCCGACCCGACGATGTGGCGCGACGTCTTCCTCGCCAACAAGGAAGCCGTGCTGGAGATGCTCGGCACCTTCACCGAGGATCTCGCCAAGCTCACCCGCGCGATCCGGCGCGGCGACGGCGAGGCGCTGTTCGACCACTTCACGCGCACGCGCGCCATCCGCCGCGGCATCGTCGAGATCGGCCAGGATTCGGCAGCGCCGGATTTCGGCCGGCCGCATGCGCAGCTCGGCAAGAAGCCGTAGCACCCCTCTCGCCTTCGTCATTGCGAGGAGCGTAGCGACGAAGCAATCCAGACTGTTTCCGAAGAGGAAGAGAAAGTCTGGATTGCTTCGCTTCGCTCGCAATGACGGGGATCAATACAGCGGCGGGATCTGCCCGACCTTGACCGGGCCGAGCAGCACGGCACCGTCGACGAACTTCAGCGGGAAGCTCCTCGCCTTCTTGCCTTCAAGCGTGCTCTCGGTGCCGATCGAATTGATGCCGGCCGCAACGCCGGCATTGGCGTTCTGCTTGATGACCTTGCCGAGGCCGGGAACGGCGCGGTCGAGGGCGCCGAACAGATTGTTGAGGTCCTGCGACTTCACGCCCGGCGCAACGCGGTCGAGGGTTGCCTGCGGCACCCCCTCCTCCAGCATCTTCTCGATGCCGAGCGCCGGGATCACGCGCTCGAGGCCGGTCACGGTCATCTGCAATTCGCCGTCGAGTCGGCCATTGGCCGAGAGGCCGAGCGTGCCGGCCGCAACCGCGATCATCTCGCCCTGCTGGACGCGCGACTGCACGATCTCGATGTGACCGCCGGCGGCCTGGATCTCGCGGAAGCGTTGCGGCCACGGCTTTGGGGTGAGGTCGGAGAGGCCCGTGATCTTCGCACGCGTATCCGCCTCGAACGGCTCGGCGAGCAAGGGATGAACGCCCTGGATGCTGCCCTGCGCGACGTGCAGCACGGTCTCGATCACAGGATGATCCGACCGCGACCCGTCTGCGAGGCGACCGTGCAGCTCGACCTGCTTGGCGCGCGCGAGCGGCACCTGCACGCTGCCGTCGAGACGATTGATGACGGGATCGTCGAACACGATGGAGGCGCGATCCGGCACCGCCGGCAGGCCGAACACGCTGCTGCGGCCCTTGCTCCAATTCACCACGAAGGTGTTTTGCGTGACGCCGTCGGTGAGCGTCGCCGGCGCGGAGAATTCGGCGATGACGCGCTTGGGATCGTAGACCTGGGCGACGACCAGGATGTTGTCGAGCTTCGCCGTGAACGGCGTCTTGCTGGCGTTCTGCGACACCAGGGCGACGCTGGCGCCGGAGCACTGGACCTCGAAGCGGAACGGGAAGCCGGCGATCGAGCGCTTGGCGCAATCATAGATGCGGCCGGACTTGGCCTCCTGCGCCCGCCAGGCGTCTGCGGCGATTTCGGCCTGCGAGGCCGCATAGAACCAGAAACAGCTCCACGCGACGGCGAGGATCAGGAGGATAATGGGGGCGATGAAAAGGCCCCAACGGGGGCGGCGGCCTGTGGCAACGGTCATATCTGACATGCGGCGACCCTTTGACCCCAGATTTTGTCAAATGTAAGCGGGGTTCGGCCGCGCCGAAAGGCCGAGAATTCGCTTCGCTTGGGGGCGTCGTTCTGGTAGCCGTGCCCGAAATGTCGGAAATCACCCTCCCCTCCGTCACCACAGCCAAGGGCGACCTCTGGGTGTTCGGCTATGGCTCGCTCATGTGGCGGCCGGGCTTCGAATTCAGGGAACGCGTCCCGGCGCGGCTGGTCGGCGAGCACCGCGCGCTGTGCGTCTATTCCTTCGTGCATCGCGGCACGCCGGAGCAGCCGGGCCTGGTGCTCGGGCTCGACCGCGGCGGCGCCTGCCGCGGCATTGCTTTTCGCGTCGCCGAGAAGGACCGCGCCGACGTCGTCGCCTATCTGCGGGCGCGCGAGCAGGTCACCTCCGTCTATCGCGAGGTGATGCGCTCGGTGTGGCTTGAGAACGATGCGCGACAGCGCGTCTCCGCGCTCGCCTATGTCGTCGATCGCGGCCACGTCCAGTATGCCGGCCGGCTGTCGCTCGCCGACCAGCATCGCCATGTCGTCCAGGGTCATGGCCAGTCCGGCGCCAACCGCGACTACGTGACGGCAACGGTGAAGGCGATCGAGGCCGAAGGTTTTCGCGACACGCAATTGCATCAGCTCGCGACCATGCTGCACGGTGATGCGCATTCGCTGCACGCGCCGGCTCCCGCAGAAGATCGAGAGAACCGCTAGCTCTGCGACGGCGCGTAGCTCGGCGACGAGCCGATCAACTGCTCCTGCTCTTTCCGGCCCGCTTCGACGAGGCGGCCGGTCGCGTCTTCGATGGCGGTTTGCACGCGCGAGAGAAACTCGTCTTTCGGAAGGCCTGATGGCAGCGGATCGAGGAACTCGACCACCAGCGTGCCGGGATAGCGCATGAAGGTGCGGCGCGGCCAGAACAGGCCGGAATTGAGCGCGATCGGCAGGCACCGCACGCCGCAGGACGAATAGATCTGCGCAAAGCCGGTCTTGTAATCGGGCGCGGCGCCGGGCGCCCGGCGTGTGCCTTCCGGAAAGATCACGAGCTGCCCGCCTGCGCGCACCGCGTCGCGCGCCCGCCGCGTCATGTCCAGCAGCGCCTTCACGCCGGCCTTGCGGTCGATCGCGATCATTCCGGTCTTGACCAGGAACTGGCCGAAGACCGGGATCTGCATGAGCTGACGCTTGAGGATGAAGATCGGACGGTTGAAGAAGCCCGGCAGCACGAACGTCTCCCAGAACGACTGATGCTTCGCCGCGATCACCAGTGGCCCTGCCGGAATCTTCTCCAGCCCACGGAATTCGACCTTGATGTTGCAGATCACGCGCATCAGGAACAGCGTCGCCTTCGCCCACCATTGCGCGATCGTCAGCATGGCGCGCGGCGGCAATGCGAAGGTCGGCAGCGCCACGATCGCGAGGCATACGAGCACGGCGTAGAACAGCACGTTGAACAGGAGCGAGCGCAGGAAAATCAAAAACATCGATGGTCCGATCAATTGGCCTGTGCCGTGGCGGGCCGCTTCGGCGCCACGCCAGCAGGCTGCTCCGACATCTCGGGGGAAAGGTCAATCCCGAAATCCTCCAGCCGCACCCTCAGCTCGGCGGCGATGTACTTGACGTATTCGGACAAGAGCAGCCGCAAGGTGGAGGCCGAGGTCCACCACGGCTCCTCACGCCATTTTTCGCCGACCACCGCGAACGGGATCAGCGTGGTCTCGGGCATCGCATGCGAGAACTCCACCAGCGCGCGCGGCATGTGATAGTTCGAGGTGACGACGATCAGCGATCTGAAGCCGCGCCCCTCGGCCCAGCGCCGCGCTTCCGCCGCGTTGCCGCGGGTCGAGACCGCAGTGCGGTCGAGATCGACACAGCAATGCATGAAGGACTGGTTCTCCGGCAGCGTCCGGGAAATGTCGCTCGCCGTCGAGGTCGGGTGCACGCCGGAGATCAGGAGCCGCTTGCCGTAGCCGGCCGCCAGGAGCTCCATCGCATCCGACACCCGCGAGGAGCCGCCGGTCAGGACCACGATGCCGTCCGCCTTGCGGTCCGGCGCGATCTCGGCGCCGCGCAATTGCGCCAGGAAGGCGATGAAGCCCGCCGCCGCGCCGACGAAGACGAACGCGATCGTCGATACCAATGCCGCGCGCAGCCAGCCGCGCGGCAATTTCGGCGATCGATCGTCGGTCGGCAAGGTCATATGATGTCGGTGATCCCTTCCCCGGATGATTTTAGGACGTTTTGAGGCGAAGTGGAGTCCGGTTTATCGGGCTCAATCGACATCATTCAGCGTCGCGAACAGCGTCTGGCGCGAAGCAACCGCGGTGATGGCGCCGATCAGCACCGCCTGCACCGCGAGCACGATGTAGCCCGACGGCCGCAGCGAAAAGGTGCCGAGCAGAGCTGCGAACTGGTCGCCGACGGGGGTCCCGGAAAACCAGCCGGCGATCGACTCGGAGAAGCCGAACACCAGCATGGCGGCGCCGCCGCCGATCACGCCACCCTCCAGGCCCAGCCTGAGGAAGTGACGCAGGAAGCGGTTGGCGATGTAACGGTCGCCGGCACCGACGAAATGCAGGACCTCGACGATCGGTTGGTTCGCCGCCATGGCGCCGCGGGTCGCGAACGAGACCGAGATGATGGTCGCGATGATGACGAGGGCGAGGATACCGATGCCGGCGAGCACGGTGGCGTTGGTCATCGAGCGCATCCGCTCGATCCAGGCGCGGTGATCGTCGACGCTGGCGCTTGGGGCGGCCTGGGTCACGCGCGCGCGCAAGGCGCCGAGATCGAGCGGCGTGCCGGGCTGCACGCGCGCGATGATCATCCGCGGCACCGGCAAATCGTCCATCGACAGGCCGGTGCCGAGCCAGGGCTCGAGCAGCTTGCCGCTCTCGTCCTTGGTGAACGGCTTGACCTCGATGATGCCGGCCTGCGCGCGGATGGCCTCCGTCACTGCCGCCGTGTCGCGATCGAGATCGCGGCCGGTCTGCGGGCGGACCTGGATGGTGATTTCGCTTGCAACGTCCGACTGCCATTCCGCGGCGGAGGCACTGACGAGCAGCACCGTGCCCGTGGTCATCGAGGCGAGGAAGGTCATGATGGCGACGACGGCAACCAGCGCGCGGCCGTGGATCGAGGCGCGCGGCACGATCGGCGACATGTTGCGCGCCTTGGGCGGAAGCTGCGGACGCTCCTGTCCGAGATCTACCAGCACGCCGCGGTCGTCGGGCCTACTCATAGACGTGCAGCCGCCCCTGGTGCAGCACGAAGCGTCGCGCCTCGTACTGGTCCATCAGGCCGATGTCGTGGGTGGCGATGATGACGGCGGTGCCTGATTTGTTGAGCTCGATGAACAGCCTCAGCAGCCGGCGGCCGAGCGTCGGATCGACGCTGCCGGTCGGCTCGTCGGCGAGCAGGAGTTGCGGCCGCGAGATCACGGCGCGCGCGATCGCCGCGCGCTGCTTCTCGCCGCCGGACAGGATCGGCGGCAGCGCGTCCATGCGGTCACCGAGGCCGACCCAGCGCAACAGGTCGATCACCTCCTTGCGATAGCTCGACTCGCTGCGGCCCATGACGCGGAACGGCAAGGCGACGTTCTCATAGGTCGTCATGTGGTCGAGCAGGCGGAAGTCCTGGAGCACGATTCCGATGCGCTTGCGCAAATCCGCGATCTCGTCCTTGCCGAGCTGCGAGATGTCGTGGCCGAACAGGTTGACGAGGCCGCGCGTCGGCCGGTGCGACAGGAACAGCAAACGCAGCAGCGAGGTCTTGCCGGCGCCGGACGGGCCGGTGAGAAACTGGAAGGAATGCGCCGGAATCTCGAAACTGAGGTCGCGCAGAATCTCCGGCCCCAGTCCGTAACGCAATCCGACATTTTCGAACCGAACCAAGCTCAGCTCCGTTCGAGAGGGGGCGCGGGCCGCGCTGCTGCGCTCCGCCACACGCGATCAACGGGTTTTGCGACCGTTATGGTTTCCGGTTCGTTAACGGTCGCTCTGTAGCATCTGGGATGCCCGGTTCTCCGCGACCGAAGCATCGTCAAGACCAGTCCGTGCATCAAGGCTCGTGTCCATGCATATCGTCTGCCCCCATTGTACGACATCCTACGCCATCAAGCCCGCGAGCCTGGGGGCGAACGGACGAACGGTCCGCTGCTCCCGCTGCAAGGAGACCTGGGTCGCCTATGCCGAGGATGCCATCGAGGAGGCGTCCGTCCCGGCCATGGCGGCCGCCAGCCAGGCCGACGACCAGTCCGACCTCGCCGATCAGTGGAACTCCTACGCCAGGGACGACGGCGCCGCTGACACGCCTGTCGTCGACAGCCCCTCGATCGCCAGCGACTGGCCGGCCGAGGACGCCCAGGCGACCGAGGACGAATGGTCAGCGGCGGCCCGCGCCGCCGAGGATGACGTCGTCGGCGCGCAGCACCAGTCTTGGTTCCGCAGCCTGTTCAGCCGCCGCGGGGCGCGGGTGAGGCGTCAGGCCCCCACCGAGGCTCCGCGAAAATCCCATTTCGGTCTGCCGACCGCCTGCGCCGCCATGGGCGCGCTGGTGCTGGCGCTGGTCATCTGGCGCGGCGACATGGTCCGACTGCTGCCGCAGACGGCGGCGTTCTACAAGATGGTCGGACTCGAAGTTAATTTGCGCGGGCTGGCGTTCAAGGACGTCAAGCTCTCCAGCGAGACCGTGGACGGTAAGCAGGTGCTGGTGATCGAGGGCGTGATCGTGGGTCAAAGCAAGAAGCCGCTCGATATCCCGCGGCTGCGCTTTGCGGTGCGCGACGCGCAGGGAGCGGAAATCTACGCCTGGAACACCGTGCTGGAGCAGACCGTGCTGCAGCCGGGTGAGCGCGCCTTCTTCCGCTCGCGCCTGGCCTCGCCGCCGCCGGAGGGTCGCAATATCGACGTTCGCTTCTTCAACCGGCGCGACATTGCCGGCGGCAGCGTATAATCGATTTTGCATATCCCGCACGGGAGGCTGGTCCCAAGATTGGTCTCAAGGTTGGTCTCATGCCGAAAATCCTGATCGCCGACGACGAGGACTCGATGCGCCAGCTGGTTGCGCGCGCTATCGCCATGGACGGCCACGAGACCGTCACCGCGCAGGACGGCGCCGAGGCGCTGGAAATCCTGACCCGCGAGAACGGCGCGTTCGATCTCCTGCTCACCGACATCCAGATGCCGGTGATGGACGGCATCGCGCTGGCGCTCTCCGCCGCGCGCGATTTCCCCGACCTGACCATTTTGCTGATGACCGGCTTTGCCGACCAGCGCGAGCGCGCCTCGAATTTGAATGCGCTGGTGCATGACGTCGTGACCAAGCCGTTCTCGGTGGCCGACATCCGTACGGCGGTCGCGGACGCGCTGGCAGCGAAGAAGGCGTAGCGGCACGGCGTATTCCGCTGTCATGCCCCGGCCTTGACCGGGGCATCCAGTACGCCGCGGCCTCTCATTCAATCACAACCGTTTCTGGAATACTGGATCGCCCGCCTGCTGTTTAGCCCGGACAGATCACTGACGGGTGTTCGGAGACATAGCTGACACATCAACATTGGCTGGATTGGTCCGATTCGGGAGGCCGTCCATGCCTTGGAGCGAGGTGTCAGTGATGGATCAGCGCCACGAGTTTGTGCGGCTGGCTTTGCAGGAGGGCGCCAACCGGCGCGAACTGTGCCGTCGGTTCAACATCAGTCCTGACGTCGGCTACAAGTGGCTGGCGCGCTGGCAGGCCGGCGATCGGGAGCTGGCCGACTGTTCCCGGCGCCCGCATGCGATGCCCAAGCGGAGTGAGGCTGCGGTCGAGGCAGAAGTCCTGGCTGTACGCGACAAGCATCCGGCTTGGGGAGCACGGAAGATTGCCCATTGCCTGAAGCGGGGCGGGCAGACGGTGCCTGTGCCATCAACGGTGCACCAGATCCTGTGTCGGAACGACCGGATCAAACCGAGTGAGAATGCGCCGCCCAATCCGGGCCACCGGTTCGAGAAGGAAGCTCCCAACCTGCTGTGGCAGATGGACTTCAAGGGTCACCTGCCGCTCGCCAATGGGACGCGGTGCCATCCGCTAACGATCGTCGACGATCACTCGCGCTACGTGCTGTGCCTGAAGGCATGTGCCGACGAGCAGCGCCTCACCGTGCAGAATCACCTGTCGACGACGTTCCGCTGCTATGGCCTGCCGGAGGCCTTCTACACCGACAATGGCTCACCCTGGGGCGATACGTCCGGCATTCGTTGGACCGGACTGAAGGTGTGGCTGCTCAAGCTTGGCGTCAGGGTGGTGCACGCAAGGCCATGCCACCCACAGGCCCGCGGCAAGAACGAACGCTTCCATCGCACCCTGAAGGCCGAGGTGTTTGCAATGCGCCGCTTCCGAACTCTCCCGGAAGTCCAGCGCGCCTTCGACGCCTGGCGGCCGGTCTACAATCTGGAGCGGCCTCACCAAGGCCTCGATATGCAGGTCCCTGCCGATCGCTTCCGGCCAAGTGCTCGCCCCATGCCGGCCCGCGTTCCGAACGTCGAATACGACAGCGGCGAGATCGTGCGCAGGGTCTCATCGACAAGACCCTACATCTCCTTCAAGGGACACTTCTGGAAAGTTCCCCAGGCCTTCGCCCGCGAACGCCTTGCCATCCGGCCGCTGGATCGTGACGGCCACTACGGAATCTTCTTCGCCAGCTGGCAGGTCGCATCGATCGACTTGACCAATGGCCAACCTGTCAGTGATGTGTCCGAACAGGTGTCAGCCATGTCTCCGGGCTAAACACTGCGCGGGCGATGACACCGAGTGTGACGTCAAAAATCCTTCAGCAGACGCTCGAGGTAATCGAGCTCGATCTGCGGACGCGCGGGATCGCTCAGGCGGCGGCGGAGCTCTTCGAGGATGCGGCGCGCGCGCTGGGCATCGATCTCGCCGGGAATCTTGACCGTGTAGTCGTCGCTGTATTCCTTGCCGCGCAGTGGCCGGCCCAGCGGGTCGGTCCGTTCGCCGCCGCTCTGCTGGCGGCCGACAGCCTGACCGGGGCCGTCACCGTCGCCCGGATCCTGGCCTTCGCCGTTCTGCTGCCCGCCGAGCGCGTCGGCGAGATCCTGCATGCCCTTGCGCAGGGCGTCGATGGCCTTGCCCTGCGATGCCGTCGCACCGTCGGCATCGCCCTCGCCGATCTGATTGCCGGCATCTCCCATGGCGTTCTCGGCGGCGTCGAAGCCGTCATCGCCATCCTGGTCGCCGTCCTGACCCTGACCTTGGCCCTGCTGACCTTGTTGGCCCTGCTGCCCCGGCTGTTTCTGCCCGCGCTGGCCTTTCTGGCCATCCTGCTGCAAGCCCATCTCGGCGAGCTTCTTCTTGAGGGCCTCCAGCCGCTTCTTCAATTGCTCCTGCCGGCCCTGCGTATCCTGCGACCCTTCGCGCGACGCCGAGGGATCGTTCGGATCGGGATAGAGATACTTCTCCATGTCCCGGATCGCCCGGGACTGCTGGCCAATGCTCTCGTCCGAGTTCTTGTCCTTCAGGTTGTCGGCGGATTGCTTCATCGACCGCTCGGCGCTGTCGAGCAGTGCATCCAGACTCTTTTGGTCGGCGCGCGACGACTGGGCGAGGCCAATCGAAGCCGTGGAACAGGACAGCATAAGCACGAGACAAGCCGTGGCGAGCCTTCCGCGCGCGACCTTGCCGTTCTGCCAGATTGAGGTGTGTTTCATGAGCTATCTCGCTCCCTGGGATTCACGCCAGGTCCTGAGCTCTTCGCGCAAGGCGTCCTGCTGCCTTGCCAGGTCCTCCAGCTGATCGCTGGTCGCGCCGCGCGTCTTCTGCCGCAGCTCTCTCGATTTGCGCAGGATCTCCGCAACCTTGGGCGGCAGAGGCTTGGTACGTTGGCCGCGCTTGGAGTCCTTGCTCTGCCGGTCGGTTTCGTCGCGAAGCGCGTTCTGCTCCCGGAGCAGGTCGTTCAGCTCGCGCGCAATCTCGTCCATCTCTTTCTGCTCGGCGCTGGGCGGCCCCGGAGGATTTTCCAGCGCGCGGGCCAGGCGGTCCAGCTCGCGCGCCGCCGCTTCGCGATTGCCGCGCTGGATCAGCCGCTCGATGCGCTTCATCTGGTCGTCGAGGCCGATGGCCGGCCGCGCCAGCGGATTGCTGCGCATCTGCTGCGCGTACTGGCGCATGTAATTGTCGAGCGCGGTCCGCAGATTGTCCATGAGCTTCTTGAGCTCTTCGTCGCTGGCGCCGCGCTGAAGCGCCTGCTTGAGTGCGTCCTGCGCCGCGCGCAACGCCTTGGCGACGTCGCTGATGTTGCCGTCCTCGATCGTCACCGCAAGCGCCCACAGGCTCGCCACGACCTCACGCAGGGAATCGTCGGTGCGCGCCGCCTCGAGCTGGCGTGCGACGCTGTGCAGACCGAGATACTGCCCGGCTTCCGGCGTGAACATCTCGGGCGCGATCATCAGCGCGTCGAGCGCGGCGTAGACGTCGGAATTCTTGTTGGCGTCGAGCGCGAGGATGCGGCGCTGCTCGATCAGCGCGCGGGCGAGCGGCTTGGTGAACAGCCGGCCCGGCAAGCGCATGTTGAAGGGCTCGCTCTTCGCCTCGTTGCCGGCCTCGTCCTTGGCGGTGAGCGTCAGCGTCACGTCCGCACCGGAATAAGGATCCTCGCTGAGGTCCTTCACGGTCTGGCCGACGCCGTTGCGGGTCCGCGCATTGGGCAGGGTCAGCGCGAATTGCGGCGGCTGGAACAGCGGCCGCGCGGCCTTGCCGTCCGCGTCCTTGGTTCCGTCCTTGTCTTCGGTTGCGCGCGGAACGAATTGCGCGGCGGCGCCCGTGACGCCGTAATCGTCCTCGATCTTGTAGGAGAGCTGCAACGCGCCGTAGGCCTGACGCTCGGGATCCTTGGCGAGCGCGATCGTCGGCGGGCGGTCGGGCGTCGCCGCGAAGGCCCATTGCGGCTGGCCGGAGGGCGCGCGGACATGCGCGGTGCCGTCGCCGGTGATGGTAAAATGCTTCTCGTTGGTACCCTTCGGCGCGGCCTCGCTGGGCGCAACCTCCTTGAGGCCGCCGGAGGTGACGACATCGAGGCTGCTACCGGAGGAGCGCACGATCAGGGTCGAGCCGGCCGGAACTGCGAGTGGGCCGCTGGCAGGCAGCGCTGCGGCCTCCTTGTTGGCGGCCGACAGGATGACCGGCGGCTTGCCGGTGTAGAGCGGCGGGGTGATCCAGGCATCGACGCGGACGTTGGTCGGCGCCAGCACGCCGTTCCAGTCGAACGCGGCACCCAACCGCATCGCGCGTTCGTCGCCGGCGGCGAAGAAGGTCGCGACCAGCATCACCATGACCAGCGCGCGTAGCGCCCAGGGATCGTGCAGGGCGAGGCGCGGATGCGGCAAGCCGGCACGGATGCGCTTGAGCGAAGCCAGCGTGCGCTCGCGCTGCGCCTGCCACAGCGCCAGCGCAACCGGGTCTTTCGAGCTCAGCGTGTCCGTCAGCGTCGTCGCCGGGCGGTGACGGATACCGGAGCCACGGTCGAGCCGGCTCAGAGCCTCGTCGCGGCCCGGCCAGCGGAAACGAAGCAGCGGGACCAGAGCGGCGATTGCGGCGCCGGCAAGAACCACGAGACCGATGGCACGGATGACGGACGGCAGCGCCAGCCAGAGGCCGGCCCACGACACCACAAGGAACAGGCCAACGACAGTCAACACCCGCGCCAGATGTGGCCAGGCACGTTCCCACGCGATGGCATAAATAGCCCGATCGAGGGCCTGCGTCAGCTTCAGCCGCGACAGAGCGTCGCCATCGCGGATCGGGTCTGACGGGTCGGGGGTGACGCCGTTCAATCAATTCTCCAGGTTGCCCGGTAGAGAAGCGTATCACAACGGCAGCACTGAGGCATCCGTTCCGGTACGGGAGAGACCCCTTTTCCCGCATAACACGAGGACGTGACTGGCCGGGCGCAACCCCGTAATTTCCACGCGCCATTCCCAAGGGAAACGCAAGGGAAATAGAGGGAACGCCATGGACAAGAAGATGCACGACAAGGGCCTGGAAGTCCGCAAAGCGGTGCTGGGCGAGGCCTATGTCAACAATGCCCTGAAGAACGTCGACGATTTCAACCGTCCGTTCCAGGAGATGCTCAACGAATATTGCTGGGGCACCGTGTGGGGCCGCGAGGAGCTGCCGCGCAAGACCCGCAGCATGCTCAACATCGCCATGATCGCGATCCTCAACCGCCAGCACGAGTTTCGCGCGCATCTCAAGGGCGCGCTGACCAACGGCGTCTCCCGCGACGAGATCCGCGAGATCCTGATGCAGGTCGCGATCTATGGCGGCATGCCGGCCGCAGTCGACAGCTTTCGCATCGCGCGCGAGGTGTTCGCGGAGATCGACGGCAAGGCGTGAGGCCGACCTCTCTCCGCCGTCGTCCCGGGGGGTGCCGAGCGCGAGCCCGGGACGACGAGCGGAGAATGATCGCCGTTTCACATCCAACGAACAACGAAGAAGAAAGAAGGAAACACCATGCACATCGGATTCATCGGCCTCGGAAACATGGGTTTCCCGATGGCGCGGCGGCTGATCGAGGCGGGGCACAAGCTCGTCGTGTTCGACACGCGCAAGGAGGTCGTCGACAAGCTCGTGGCGCGCGGTGCCACCGCTGCAACCTCGCCGAAGGACGTTGCCGACCAGGTCGAGACGGTCATGGCGAGCCTGCCCTCGCTGCAGGCGTCGCTCGAGGTCGCCACGGGAGCAAACGGCGTGATCGAAGGGAGCCGCGCCAGACGCTTCATCGATCTCTCCACCGTCGGCTCGACGATGGCGGCGAAGATCCACGGCCTGCTGGCAAAACGCGACATCGTGCAGATCGACTGCCCCGTCTCCGGCGGCGTCGGCGGCGCCGAGAAGGGCACCCTGGCGGTGATGGTCTCAGGGCCCAAAGCCGAGTTCGAGCTGCTCAAGCCCGCGCTCGACGTGATCGGAAAAGTGTTCTTCATCGGCGAGAAGCCGGGCGCGGCGCAGACCATGAAGCTCGCCAACAATTTCCTGTCGGCGACCGCGATCGTGGCGACCTCGGAAGCGGTGGTGATGGGCGTCAAGGCGGGGCTCGATCCCGCCGTGATGATCGACGTCATCAATGCCGGCTCCGGCATGAACACCGCGAGCCGCGACAAGTTTCCGCGCTCGGTTTTGCCGCGAACGTTCGACTTCGGCTTCGCCACCGGATTGATGGTGAAGGACGTGCGGCTGGCGCTGGAGGAGATGAAGTCGCTCGGCCTGTCGATGGAGGTCGCGGACGCGGTCGGACGGCTATGGGAGACCGTAATCAGCGCGGAAGGCGCCGAGTCCGATTTCACCGCGGCGATCAAGCCGATCGAGAAGAAGGCGGGGGTTGTGGTTGGCGGCGCGAAAGGTGGATTGGCCGGGAAGTAGCGCCACACACTCAGCTCGTCGTCCCGGGGCGCGCGAAGCGCGAGCCCGGGACCCATAACCACAGGCTGATATGGTAACGGGGACTCGGAGTTACAGCTTAGCCAAACAACCACTTCTTGTGGTTATGGGTCCCCGCCCCCCGTGCGCAATTGCGCACTAGGCGGGGACGACAGCGAGGATGAGGCGCGGCCTTACCGCCCCTCAATCCCTCACAACCACGGCGCCGGCGTGTCCATCGCGATCAGCTGCTCGACCTCGATACGCGGGCGCACCACGGCGTATTGATCGCCCTTCACCAGCACTTCCGGCACCAGCGCCCGCGTGTTGTAGGTGCCGGCCTGCACCGCGCCATAGGCGCCCGCGGTCATGATGGCGATGAGATCGCCAGGCTTCGGCGTCGGCAGCGTGCGATCCAGTGCGAGATAGTCGCCGGTCTCGCAGACCGGGCCGACGACGTCGGCCATGATCGTGGCGGCGCCCGCGGCCGGCTGCGTCACCGGCAGAATGTCGTGATGCGCCTCGTACAGCGTCGGGCGGATCAAATCGTTCATGGCGGCGTCGATGATGACGAAATTCTTGCCGTCGCCGTGCTTCACATAGATCACCCTGGCGACCAGGATGCCGGCATTGCCGACGATCATGCGGCCCGGCTCGAACATCAGCGTGCAGCCGAGATTGTGGCTGACGCGCTTGACCATGGCGGCATAGGCGTCGGGCGCCGGCGGCGCCTCGCGGTCCATGTAATAGGGAATGCCGAGGCCGCCGCCGAAATCGACATGCGAGATGTTGTGGCCGTCGCTGCGCAGCGTCTGCACGAATTCGGAGAGGATACGGAACGCGGTCTCCATCTTGGAGAGATCGGTGATCTGGCTGCCGATATGCACGTCGGTGCCTGTGACCTCGATGCCCGGAAGTTTTGCAGCGCGCGCATAGACCTCGCGGGCATAGGCGATCGGAATACCGAACTTGTTCTCGGACTTGCCGGTCGAGATCTTGGCATGCGTGCCGGCATCGACGTCGGGATTGACGCGCACAGAGATGCGCGCGGTCTTGCCCATCTCGGTCGCAAGCCGCGACAACAGCTCGAGCTCGGGCTCGGATTCGACGTTGAGGCAGAGGATGTCGGTGGCCAGCGCGGCACGTAATTCGGTTTCGGTCTTGCCGACGCCGGAGAACAGGATCTTGCTGGCGGGGATGCCGGCGGCCAGCGCGCGCTTCAATTCGCCGCCGGAGACCACGTCGGCGCCGGCCCCGAGCTTGGCCAGCGTGCGCAGCACCGACTGGTTGGAATTCGCCTTCATGGCGTAGCAGACCAGCACCTTCTCGCCGGCGAAGGCGTCGGCGAAGACGCGGTAGTGCCGCTCGAGCGTCGCGGTCGAATAGCAATAGAACGGCGTACCGACGGTTGCGGCCAGCTCGGACAGGTTCACGGCCTCGGCGTGCAGCACGCCGTTGCGATAGTCAAAATGGTTCATGGCGTCGGCTCAGCTATCCCGGCTCATTTTTTGCCGGGAGGTTCGTCCAGGAGCGGGTCGAGGATAAACGATTTCTTCTTGCCCTTGGCGGCGGCAGGCGCTGCGTCCGCACCGTAGCCGGGATTGAACACGCTCGGCGTCCTCTGGGCTTCGGTCTCGGTGTCGGTTGGAGCTGCGACATTGGCCGTGGATGCACTGGAGGCGGTCGGCGGCAGATCCAGCGGGCCCTTGCGGCCGCAGCCGGCAAGCGCGAGCGCCGTCAGGCTCAAGACAATGATGGCCCACCCCGAGCCGGCCGGGCGAAACTTTGACGTCACGACGAAATCCCCACTACGCGGGCCGCACCATACAGAGATTGGCACGCTCTGGCGAGAGCCGGATGACCATGAAACATAAGCGAAATTTTGCCCTCAGCCCAATTTTCGCTCTTTTTCCAGCCGCTTCGCCCAGGCCTTGGCCTGCGACGCCACGTTCTTCGGCGCGGTGCCGCCGTAGCTGGTCCGGCTCTTCACCGACGATTCGACCGAGAGCACGCCGAGCACGTCCTTGGTGATTTTTGGCTCGATCGCCTGCATCTCCTTCAGTGGCAGCTCGTGTAGCGCCACGCCGCCCTCGGCGGCCTTCGCCACGATACGGCCGGTGACGTGGTGGGCGTCGCGGAACGGCATCTTCAGCGTCCGCACCAGCCAGTCGGCAAGGTCGGTCGCGGTGGCATAGCCCTCGCCCGCCGCCGCCCTCATCTTCGCTTCGTCGGGCACGAGATCGCGGACCATGCCGGTCATGGCGCGGATCGCGAGCGACAGGGCAGCAAAGCCCTCCATCGCGCCCTGCTTGTCCTCCTGCATGTCCTTTTGATAGGCGAGCGGCAGGCCCTTCATCACGATCAGGAGGCCGTTGAGCGCGCCGATGACGCGGCCGGTCTTGGCGCGCACGAGCTCGGCGGCATCCGGGTTGCGCTTCTGCGGCATGATCGAGGATCCCGTGGTGAACTTGTCGCTGAGGCGGATGAGACCGACCAGCGGCGAGGTCCAGATCACGATCTCCTCGGCAAAGCGCGACATGTGCACGGCGCAGATCGAGGCCGCCGACAGCGTCTCCAGCACGAAGTCGCGATCGGAGACCGCATCGAGGGAATTCGCCATCGGGCGGTCGAAACCGAGCGCCTTCGCGGTGGCGTGGCGATCGATCGGGAACGAGGTGCCGGCGAGCGCGGCGGCGCCGAGCGGCGATTCATTGAGCCGCTTGCGGGCGTCCTGGAAACGACCGCGGTCGCGCGCGGCCATCTCGACATAGGCAAGCAGATGATGGCCGAAGGTCACGGGCTGCGCGGTCTGCAGATGCGTGAAGCCGGGCATGACGGTCGCGGCATGTTCGAGCGCGCGATTGACGAGCGCGGCCTGGAATGCGGCGAGCGCGGCATCGGTCTCGTCGAGAACGTCGCGGACATAGAGACGGAAATCGGTCGCAACCTGGTCGTTGCGCGAACGCGCGGTGTGCAGCCGGCCGGCGGCGGGGCCGATCAGCTCGGACAGGCGGCTCTCGACGTTCATATGGATATCTTCGAGCGCGCGCTTGAACGTGAAGCCGCCCTTGCCGATCTCTGACAAAATCGTGTCTAGACCCTTGCCGATATTTTTCGCATCAGAGCCCGTGATGATGCCCTGCGCGGCAAGCATCGCGGCGTGCGCCTTGGATGCGGCAATGTCCTGGGCAAAGAGGTGACGATCGACGTCGATGGAGACGTTGATCTCTTCCATGATCTCATCGGGGCGCTCCGAGAACCGGCCGCCCCACATCTTGTTGCTCATGATCCCCTGCTCACGCCTTGCTTGCCGCTGCTGCCGCACGTTTGCTGGCCGGAGCCAGCCGTATTAAGAGGCCCCTGATAGCCATATCTGCGACCGGATGACAAACGATATGCTCGACAAGACGCCCTCCGCCACGCGCCGGATCCCCCTCGTCATCGCCACTGTGGCGATCGGGGGGCTGGCCGGCTTCGCCGCGCTGTACGGGCTGGGCCTGAACCGGGCGCCCTCAGGCGATCCGGCCTGCCGGGCCGCGGTGGCAACGGCGCAAAAAATCGCTCCCCTCGCCCATGGAGAATTGGCCGCCCTGACCGTGGCGAGCGCGCCGCTAAAACTGCCCGACCTGGTCTTCGAGGACGCTGACGGCAAGCCGAAGAAGCTGTCCGATTTCCGCGGCAAGACGCTGCTGGTCAACCTCTGGGCCACCTGGTGCGTGCCCTGCCGCAAGGAAATGCCGGCGCTGGACGAGCTCCAGGGCAAGCTTTCGGGCCCGAATTTCGAGGTGGTGGCGATCAACATCGACACCCGCGACGCCGAGAAGCCCAAGACGTTCCTGAAAGAGGCCAATCTGACCCGGCTCGGCTATTTTAGCGATCAGAAAGCCAAGGTTTTCCAGGATCTTAAAGCCATAGGCCGGGCCCTGGGCATGCCGACCTCGGTGCTGGTCGACCCGCAGGGCTGCGAGATCGCGACGATCGCGGGGCCGGCGGAATGGGCGAGCGAGGACGCGCTCAAGCTGATCCGGGCTGCGACGGGCAAGGCCGCCGCGTCGCTCTAGGCGGTGTGTCTTAAGCGGTGACGTTGAGGTTGCCGCCGACGCCGGCGCCGACATTGGCGAGCGAGGGCTGACCAGCGCCGAGCAGCGTCAGGACGGTGGATTTTTCCGCGTCCGCATTCTGCTTCATCAGCGTCGCCGTGATATTCGACTGCAGCGCGCCTTGCTGAGCGGCCAGCATGGTGCTGACCATCGCCATCATGTCCATTACGCAAACCCTCTTACCGGGCGCAGCCTAGGGGCGATGGGTTAATGCGACATGAATTGTCACGGTGCGGATGCGCGGCCGGAGGGCGAGAGCGCCGTAGGGTGGGCAAAGCGGCTTGTCCGCCGTAGCTCGAAGAGCGAAGGCGGAAGCGTGCCCACCAATTTCCACCGCATCATTGGAGAGATGGTGGGCACGGCGCTTTGCGCCTTTGCCCACCCTACGGCACCGGAAATTGGATCAGCGCGTCGGAACCGGCTTGGCGCCGCGGTAGTCGTAGAAGCCGCGCTGGGTCTTGCGACCGAGCCAGCCGGCCTCGACGTATTTCACCAGCAGCGGGCACGGGCGATATTTGGAGTCGGCGAGGCCCTCATGCAGCACCTGCATGATCGACAGGCAGGTATCGAGGCCGATGAAATCGGCGAGCTCGAGCGGGCCCATCGGATGATGCGCGCCAAGCTTCATCGCCGCGTCGATGGCCTCGACATTGCCGACGCCTTCATACAGCGTGTAGATCGCCTCGTTGATCATCGGCAGCAGGATACGATTGACGATGAAGGCCGGGAAATCCTCGGAGACCGCGACCTGCTTGCCGAGCTTGGAGACGAATTCCTTGGACGCCTCGAAGGTCTGGTCGTCGGTGGCGATGCCGCGGATCAGCTCGACCAGCTCCATCAGCGGCACCGGATTCATGAAGTGAATGCCGATGAAGCGCTCGGGCCGGTCGGTGGCGGCGGCTAGCCGCGTGATCGAGATCGAGGAGGTATCGGAGGCGACGATCGCCTCCGGCTTCAGCACCGCGCAGAGCTCGTGGAAGATCTTGCGCTTGACCTCTTCCTTCTCGACCGCGGTCTCGATCACGAGGTCGCAATCGGCGAGGTCGTCGAGCTTCTCGGCGAGCTTGATGCGCGCCATCGCCTTGGTCTTGTCGTCCTCGCTGACGGCCTTCTTGGAGACCTGGCGCGCCAGATTGCCATTGATGGTGGCCATGCCCGACTTGAGCCGGTCGGCCGAGACGTCGTTGAGCACCACGTCGAAACCGGCCAGCGCCGCGACATGCGCGATGCCATTGCCCATCTGACCCGCGCCGATCACGCCGACCTTCTTGATCACTGCCGCCATAATGTCATCCACCGGAACGGCGCGCAGATCGCGCCTGCCTCATCCCCCGAGCCGGGAGGTCCGATTTAATCAGAAACTCGATTAGATCAGAATCCTGGCTCGAAACCTAGATTGGATCGCTTCCCCGGCGTGCCCCACGCCAAAGAAAACGCCTTGAAAAAGAAAAACCGGCCGGAGTGTACCACTCCGGCCGGTGTTTTTAGCGCGTTTTTACTTGCCGAGCTTGGCGAGCGCTTCGGTGAGCTCAGGAACCGCCTGGTAGAGGTCGGCGACCAGGCCGTAATCGGCGACCTGGAAGATCGGCGCGTCCTCGTCCTTGTTGATCGCGACGATCACCTTGGAGTCCTTCATGCCGGCCAGATGCTGGATCGCGCCGGAAATGCCCACCGCGACATAGAGCTCGGGGGCCACCACCTTGCCGGTCTGGCCGACCTGCCAGTCGTTCGGCGCATAGCCGGCATCCACCGCCGCGCGCGAGGCACCGACGCCGGCACCGAGCTTGTCGGCGAGCGGCTCGATGTACTTGGCGAAGTTCTCGCGGCTCTGCATGGCACGGCCACCGGAGACGATGATCTTGGCCGAGGTCAGCTCGGGGCGGTCGCTCTTGGCGACTTCCTCGCCGACGAAGGACGACAGGCCCGGATCGGCCGCCGCAGCGACGTTCTCGACGGCGGCGCTGCCGCCTTCACCCGCCGCCGCAAAGGTCGAGGTGCGCACCGTGATGACCTTCTTGGCGTCCTTCGACTTCACCGTCTGGATGGCGTTGCCGGCATAGATCGGGCGCTCATAGGTGTCGGGGGCGACCACCTTGGTGATCTCGGAGACCTGCATGACGTCGAGCAGGGCTGCGACACGCGGCATCACGTTCTTGAAGCGCGAGGTCGCGGGCGCGACGATCGCGTCATAGCCGGAAGCCAGCGAGACGATCAGCGCGGCCAGCGGCTCGGCAAGATCGTGGGCGTAGGTCTCGCCCTCGGCAAGCAGCACCTTCTTCACGCCGGCAAGCTTGGCGGCGGCATCCGCCGCAGCCTTGGCGTTCTGGCCGGCCACCAGCACGTCGACATCCGCGCCGAGTGCGGCAGCCGCGGTCAGGGCCTTGTTGGTCGCGTCCTTCAGCGACGCATTGTCGTGTTCGGCAATCAGAAGCGTCGTCATCAGAGCACCCCGGCTTCGTTCTTGAGTTTCGACACCAGCTCGGCGACGTCCTTGACCTTGACGCCCGCCTTGCGGCCCGCCGGCTCCGTCGTCTTGAGAACCTCGAGACGCGCGGCGACGTCGACGCCGTAATCGGCGACGGTCTTCTCCGCGATCGGCTTCTTCTTGGCCTTCATGATGTTGGGCAGCGAGGCATAGCGCGGCTCGTTGAGACGGAGATCCGTGGTGACGATCGCCGGTCCCTTCAGCTTGACGGTCTGCAGACCGCCGTCGACTTCGCGGGTGACCTTGAAGTCAGAACCTTCGACCTCGAGCTTCGAAGCAAACGTCGCCTGCGACCAGCCGAGCAGCGCGGCCAGCATCTGACCGGTCTGGTTGCTGTCGTCATCGATCGCCTGCTTGCCGAGAATGATCAGGCCGGGCTGCTCTTCGTCGGCGATCTTCTTCAGAATCTTCGCGACCGCGAGCGGCTCGACGGTGCCATCAACCTTCACCAGGATGCCGCGGTCGGCGCCCATGGCGAGACCGGTGCGGATCGTCTCCGAGGCCTGCGCCGGTCCAATGGAAACCACGACGACCTCGGTGGCCTTGCCGCCTTCCTTCAGGCGCAACGCTTCCTCGACCGCGATTTCGTCGAACGGGTTCATCGACATCTTCACGTTGGCGAGTTCAACGCCCGATCCATCGCCCTTGACGCGGACCTTGACGTTGTAATCAACCACCCGCTTTACCGGCACCAAGACCTTCATCGATCCTCTTTCACTCAATTTGGGAGGGGGGTTATCAACTGGCGCGGAACCTAAAGGCCTGATCCGGCCCGGTCAACGCGCGACAGGGCCAAATTTTAGACCTTAGAAATATCGACCTCAATGGGTCAGCGATTCTGGCCCGGAACCCAGAGCACGTCGCCGGCACCATTATCGTTGGCGGCACGGCTGGCAACGAACAGGAAGTCCGACAGGCGGTTCATATACTGGATGCCAGCAGCGCCCACGGGCTCGCCGGGCCGGGCCGCCAGTTCCACCATCACGCGTTCCGCCCTGCGGCAAATCGTACGGGCAACGTGGAGGTAGGCGGCGGCCGGCGTGCCGCCCGGCAGCACGAAGGAGGTGAGCGGCGCCAGCTTGTCGTTGAGCGCGTCGATGTCGCGTTCGAGCCGCTCGACCTGGCTTGCCACCACCCGCAGCCGCTCGGCCTTGCCTTCACGCTCGGGCACCGCGAGGTCCGCGCCGAGGTCGAACAGATCATTCTGGATGCGGCCGAGCATCGCGTCGAACTCGGACATGTCATGGGTGTGGAGCCTGACAACGCCGATCGCGGCATTGGTCTCGTCCACGGTGCCATAGGCTTCGATGCGCAGATCGTATTTCGGACGGCGCTCGCCCGTTCCGAGCGCCGTCGTGCCGTCGTCACCGGTCTTCGTATAGATGCGATTCAGCGTGACCATTTTTAACGCCCCATCGCCCAGACCGAGAGCATGGCAATCACGATCGCCACGAACTGAAGCAGCACGCGCCAGCGCATCAGCTTCTGCGAGGTGTTTGGCGAGCCGCCGCGCATCATGTTGACGAGACCGAGCAGCAGCACCACCGCCACGGCGCCGGCCGCTACCGGCAGGATGAAAGTACTCAGGAGAGATGCCATTTGGGGTAGATAACACCGTGCTTGCGGATGCGCCATGGTGCCGCGGCAGCCGCCGCCGTCATTCCGGGGCGATGCGAAGCATCGAGCCCGGAATGACGGCGGGGGCGCTTCGCGATCTGGCTTTTAGGTCAATAATATCAGATGGTAGTGCGATGATTTCTGGTCTGCGCCAATTGCCCGGCTTTTTCGCCTCTCCCCGCGCACGGGGCGAGCGAGCGGCACCTGTCGTGTAGGTGGGCGCGTGAGGGCAATCCGCACCATCTACGTCGTCGTGGAAGACGCCTTCTACACCTTCCTCGCCGACGACGGCTGGGCGATCGCGAGCCATATCGCGCTGTCGACGCTGATGGCGCTGTTCCCGTTCCTGATCGTGCTGACCTCGCTCGCCGGCTTCTTCGGCTCCAAGGAACTTGCCGATCAGGCCGCAAGCCTGATGCTTCAGGTCTGGCCCAAGCAGGTCGCCGATTCGATCTCGGGGGAAGTCCACGACGTTTTGACCACGACCCGCACCGGCGTGCTGACGATCGGCGCAGCGCTGTCGGTGTATTTCGCCTCCAACGGCGTCGAGGCGCTGCGCGTCGCGCTGAACCGCGCCTATGCGGTGGTGGAGATGCGGCGCTGGTACTGGCTGCGCCTTGAATCGATCGGCTACACGCTGGTCGCGGCCTTCACCGCGCTCGCCATGGCGTTCCTGATCGTGCTTGGCCCGCTCTTCATCGAGGCGGCGCGGCGCCATATCCCGCTGGTCGTCGAGTCGAACGAGAGCATCCTCACCTGGCTGCGCTACGGCATCACCGTGGGTGCGCTGGTGGTGGCGCTGATCATCCTGCATGCCTGGCTGCCGGCGGGACGGCGCACCTTCCTCCAGATCCTGCCCGGCATCGTCTTCACCATCGTGGCGTCGCTGATCTCGGGCATCGTGTTCGGCCAATATCTGGCGCGCTTCGCCAACAACTACGTGACGATGTATGCGGGGCTCGCCTCGGTGATCATCGCGCTGGTGTTCCTGTATTTCATCGCCGCGATATTCGTCTACGGCGGCGAACTCAACGCCGCGATCATCAAGTCGCAGCTTCCTCACGGCGTTTCGCTTCAAGCAGCGCAGTCGCTAAAGCGCGCGGAGACACAGGCTTGACCAGGAAGGCGTCGGCGCCGGCCTCGCGCGAGGCCGCCTCGTCCTCGCCACGGCCGGACACGCCGATGATGGGGATCTGAGCCAGCGGCGCCGGCATGGTCCGGATCCGCCTGATGGCCTCGACGCCGTCGATGCCAGGCAGCACCATGTCCATCAGCACCGCATCGAACGCGCCCTGCGCGAGCCGGTTCACCGCGTCCTCGCCGCGCCCGATGAACTCGGCATGGTGGCCGAGCTCGGTCAGGATGGTGTTGAGCACGACGCGGCCGAACGGATTGTCCTCGACACTGAGCACGCGCAGCGCGGCTATCGCATCCGCCTCGGCTTCGCCCTTCGACTTGCGGGACTTGCGCGATTCCGTCGCGTCGAGCGACATCGTCAACGTGAAGGTGGCGCCGCCGCCGCGCCGCGGTGCGACCGTGATGTCGCCGCCCATCGCGCGCGCCAGTTGCTTGACCGAGGAAAGGCCCAAGCCGGCGCCGCCGAAGCGCGAGGCGATGGTGACATTGGCCTGGGTGAAGGGGCGGAACAGCCGCTTGATCTCGGCCATGGTCAGGCCGATGCCGCTGTCGGACACCGCGAAGGCGACGCCGACCTTGCCCTTCGCCTTGTCTCTGGCCTTGCCTTTGGCGGGACGCCAAGGCGCGACCGCGAGCGCGACACCGCCCTGCTCGGTAAATTTGACGGCATTGTCGATCAGGTTCTCGAGCGCGGCGCGCAGGCGGACGGAATCGCCGACCACCAGCCCCGGCAGCTTCTCGGAGATATCGACCTGGGCCTGGAGGCCCTTGGCCGCGGCGCGTCCGGCGAGCGAATCGCCGGCGCTGCGGGCGAGCGCGCGCAGATCGAACAAGTCCTGCCGCAAGGCACTTCCACCCTTGCCCGCCCCCTTGCCGGTCCTGGCGGCATCGACGAACAGGGTGGCAAGGCTCGCCAGATGCTCGGCACCGGCCTTGATGGTGTCGGCCCAGCGCCGCTCCCGCTCGCCGAGATCGGAGGTGGCGAGCAGGTCGCTGATCGCGAGAATGCCGGTCAGGGGGGTACGGACCTCATGGGCGAAGGCGGCGAGCGCGGCCTGGACCACGTCCGGCGCCACGGCCTTGGCGCTGCGCTTGCGCAACCGGCCGGTCGCCCCGGACCGCTTCCGAGGCGGTCGCCTGGACGTTCGCGTGGTGCGCGCTGAGCGCGTTTTCGCCGCCATGAATCCCTTCGAAGGGTCCCCTTCGATCCCCAGGCTCTCAAGCAAGCATCGCACGGCGGAACCCCTGGAGTCACGGCGGCGTTTCGCTAACCCCCAGAGAAACTTAACCTAATCCCACCAACCGGCGGATGCCGGCGGGCGTGGCGCCGGCAGCGCGCAGCTCGCGCAGGCCGGTCGAGCGACCCGATTTCGACAACTTCCGGCCCGCCTCGTCCAGAATCAGCGCGTGGTGGCGATAGGCGGGTTCCGGCAGATCGAGCAGGACCTGGAGCAGGCGGTGAACCGAGGTGGCGTGAAACAGGTCCTGCCCCCGCACGACCTCGCTGATGCCCTGGAGCGCGTCGTCGACGACGACGGACAAATGGTAGCTGGTCGGCGTCTCCTTGCGGGCCAGGATGACGTCGCCCCAGGCCTCCGGTCGCGCCGCGACGATGCCGCGCTCGCCATCGGGCCCCTCGCCAAGCTCGTTCCAGGTCAGACCGGCAACGTGTCGGCAGGCGGCCGCCATGTCGAGCCGGAGCGCGTAAGGCACGCCAGATGCAATGAGCCGGTCGCGCTCGCCGGCCGACAGCGATCTGGCGTCACCCGGATAAAGCGGCGCGCCATCGGGATCGCGCGGCCATGGCCCGGCGGCCTCGCGCGCGGTCACGAGCCTGGCGATCTCCGCGCGGCTTTCGAACGCGGGATAGACGAGACCAAGTGCAGAGAGTTTTTCGAGCGCGGCGCGATAAACCGCGAGATGCTCCGACTGCCGCCGCACCGGCGTTTCCCAGGCGATGCCGAGCCAGGCGAGGTCGTCGTAGATCGCCGTCTCATATTCCGGCCGGCAGCGCGTCGCGTCGATGTCCTCGATCCGCAGCAACAGCCGCCCGCCGGTCTCGCGCGCGCGGTCGAAATTGAGCAGCGCCGAATAGGCGTGGCCGAGATGCAAGAGGCCATTCGGACTGGGGGCAAAACGGAAAACGGGTGGCGCCATGCGGTGAAACTCGTCATGGCCGGGCATAGCCGTCCGAAGGGACGGCGTCGCTTCCGCTCGCCTATGTCCCGGCCATCCACGTTCTTCGGTGCGATACAGCGATCGTGTCAAGTCGTGGACAGATACGAACACTGTCACCCATGCTAGACATGTCGTGTGGTTAGAGAGACGTGGATGGCCGGGTCAAGCCCGGCCCTGACGCCGGAGAGAGTTTGCCGACCCAAATGACCATCCACCTCGAAACCCAGTCCGATCTCGAAGAGGCCGTCCACGCGCTGATCAAGCGCGACCCGCGCCTCAAGCCCGTGCTCGAGATCGCCGGCATGCCCGCCTTGCGGCGGCGTGAGCCGGGTTTTACGGGGCTCGCCCACATCGTTTGCGGGCAGCAGCTTTCGACCGCGAGCGCCGCAGCGATCTGGGGGCGGCTGTCGGCCGCGTTCGATCCGTTCGACCATGAGGCCGTGAGCCGCGCCCGCACCGACCGGCTGGGACGGCTCGGCCTGTCCGCCGCCAAGATCAAGACGCTGAAACATCTCGCGCGCGAGATCAATGCGCAGCGGCTGAACCTCGACGTGCTCGCCGAGGAAGACGCCGAGGCCGCGCACCATACGCTGATCGCGCTGCCCGGCATCGGTCCGTGGACGGCCGATGTCTATCTGCTGTTCTGCCTTGGACACGGCGATGCCTGGCCGGCCGGCGACATCGCCGTGCAGGAGGGGATCAAAGTTGGCCTGGGGCTCAAGGCGCGGCCGACGGAAAAGCAGATGGCGCCACTCGCCGAACCCTGGCGTCCCCTGCGCGGAGCAGCCGCGCATCTGTGGTGGAGCTATTATCGCGTGATCAAGAAGCGCGAAGGTGTCATCGCAGGTCAGGCCTGACGACGACAGATAGGTCGTGTCCCGGACGCGGTGCGGCACGAAGTGACGCACCGCAGAGCCGGGACCCATGGGCTTGGCGAGTTGGAGCATGGGCCCCGGCTCAGCAGCGCATCACTGCGTGCTGCGCTGCGTCCGGGGCACCAGGCCCCCTAGCCTCGCAGCCGCTCGCGATCGGCGCGGGCGCATTCGGCCACGAAGTCGACGACGGCCCGCACCGCGGACAACTCGACCAGATCGGGATGGGCGAGCAGCCAGAGATCGGCGACGCTGACGAGTTTCTGCGGCGCGACGCGCACGAGGTCCGGATAGCTCTCCGCGACGAAGCAGGACAGCGCAGAGATTCCGATTCCGGCGCGCACCGCCGCCAGCATGTCGCCCTGCGACGAGCAGCGCATCACCATGGTGCCTTGCCGGGTGATCGCATCGCTCCAGCGCGCCAGCTGCGCGTTCGAATCCTGGTCGGCGAAGCCGATGACGCTGTGCCCCTTCCACTCGCTGCTCCGCTCCGGCATGGACCGGCCCGCGGCATAGTCGCGCGAGGCATAGAAGCCGGTGCCGAGGCGGCCGACCCTGCGACCGACCAGATTTTCCTCACCGCTGTCGACCGGGCGCAGCACGACGTCGGCTTCCCGGCGGCGCACGCTGGCCGGAAACGGATGGGTGATGATCTCGAGCCGAATGTGATCATGTGCGCTGAGAAAAGAGCGCAGCCGCGGCATCAGCCAGTGCGAGGCCAGCGTTGCGCCGATCGACAGCTTGACCGTGCCGCGCGCCTTACGCCCGCCGGCGCCTACGGCGGCTTCGGCGCGGAGCGCGGCAGCCGCCATCGCCTCGGCATGCTCTCGCAGCGTACGTCCATCGGCGGTAAGCACGAAGCCATCGGCGGCCCGCGCCAGCAGCTTGGTGCCGAGCTGCGCCTCCAGCGCCGCGATCTTGCGGCTGACGGTCGGATGGCTGGCGTGCAGGCGCTTTGCCGCCGCGGTGAAGCTGCCGGTGTCGGCGACCGCGACGAAGGTCTTGCAGAGATCCCAATCCACCGCCGGCTCCGTACAAATCTGAATATCCGCTTGTTCAATATTGAACGATCCCCTGCGCGCCGTCCAACCCTATAGTGGGGTCAAACACGCAAGCGGCGGACACCCCGCCGGCGCGACAATCGACATGGAAGCGCTCACCCCGGCCGGCAGGCCGTTGACGCGCGTCGTCAGGAGGATCGGATGGCACTGCCCGCTCTGCTCAAGAACAATCTGGAGCTGCCCGTGGTCGGCTCGCCCCTCTTCATCGTCTCCGGGCCGGAGCTGGTGATCGCCCAATGCAAGGCCGGTGTCGTCGGCTCGTTTCCGGCGCTCAACGCCCGTCCGGTGGAAAAGCTCGACGAGTGGCTGAGCCGCATCGAGGACGAGCTCGGCGAATACAAATCGCGCAATCCCGGCAAGAAGGTCGCGCCCTACGCCGTCAACCAGATCTGCCATGCCTCCAACGACCGCTTGATGAAGGACATGGAAACCTGTGTGAAGCACAGGGCGCCCATCATCATCACCTCGCTGCGGCCGCCCGCCGAGATCGTCGAGGCCGCGCACTCCTATGGCGGGCTGGTGTTCCACGATGTCATCAACGTCAAGCACGCGCGGAAAGCCGCCGAGCAGGGCGTCGACGGCCTGATCCTGGTCTGCGCCGGCGCGGGTGGGCATGCCGGCATGCTGTCGCCTTTCGCGCTGGTGCGCGAGGTCAAGCAATGGTTCGACGGCGCGATCCTGCTGTCGGGCGCAATCAGCGACGGTTTTGGTATCGCCTCCGCGCTGACGCTGGGCGCTGACCTCGCCTATATGGGCACGCGCTTCATCGCGACACAGGAAGCCAATGCCGACGAAGCCTACAAGTCCGCGCTGACGCAGCACGCCGCGCACGACATCGTCTACACCAACCTGTTCACCGGCGTGCACGGCAACTATCTCGGCCCCTCGATTGCCGCCGCCGGGCTCGATCCGGACAATCTCCCGGTTGCCGACAAGACGAAAATGAACTTCGGCTCCGGCGGCAACATGAAATCCAAGGCGTGGCGCGACATCTGGGGCTCGGGCCAGGGCATCGGCCAGATCCTGGATGCGCCGCCGGTGGCCGAGCTGGTCGACCGGATGAAGGGCGAATTCGATCAGGCCCGGCAGGATTTCCTGATGCGCGCCAGCGCCTGACGGCTTGGTCCGACAAGAAAATTGGACTGACAAGACAAACGGGAGGACATCATGAAGCTGACAGCCGCGCTGACAGGCCTGTCTTTGCTGACGCTTGCCGCCGGCAGCGCCGGTGCGGACGAGATCCGGATCGGGCAGACCCTGCCCTATAGCGGTCCGGCATCCGGCTTCGGCGCGATCGGACGGACGCAGGAGGCGTTCTTCGAGAAGGTCAACGCGGAGGGCGGCATCAACGGCCGCAAGGTCAAGTTCATCACGCTGGACGACGCCTACTCGCCGCCGAAGACGGTCGAGCAGACCCGCAAGCTGGTGGAGCAGGACGAGGTGCTGATGATGTTCGGCTCGCTCGGCACCGCCACCAACAGCGCCGTGCAGCGTTACCTCAACGCCAAGAAGGTGCCGCAGCTGTTCGTGCTCTCGGGCGCCACCAAATGGGCCGATCCGCAGAAGAATCCCTGGACGATGCCAGGCATGGCGGCCTACGAATCCGAGGGCGTCGTCTATGCCAAGTATATCTTGCAGGCCAAGCCCGACGCGAAGATCGCGATCCTGTCCCAGAACGACGATTTCGGCCGCGACTATGTCGCGGGCTTCAAGCGCGCGCTCGGGCCCAAGGCCGCAAGCATGATCATCGCGGAGGCGAGCTACGAGACCAGCGCGCCGACGATCAGCTCGCAGCTCTCGACGCTGAAAGCGTCAGGCGCCAACGTGCTGTTTGGCGTGGTGCTCGGCAAGTTCACCTCGCAGATGGTCAAGGGTGTAGCCGAGATCGGCTGGAAGCCGGAGCTGTTGTTCGTGCCGACCTCGGCCTCCTCGATCTCGTTCCTGGAGCCGGCGGGACTGGACAATGCGGTCGGGCTGATCTCGTCGAGCAACCAGAAGGACACGATGGACCCGCAATGGGCCGACGATCCCGGCGTGAAGTCATATTTCGCGTTCATGAAGCAATACATGCCGACCGCGGATCTCTCGAACTCCAACTACGCCGCGGGCTATCACTATGCCACGCTGCTGATGACGGTGCTGAACGCCTGCAAGGACGATGTCAGCCGCGACAACATCTTGAAGCAGGCCGCGTCGCTGAAAGAGGTGAAGCTGCCGCTGCTGTTGCCCGGAATGAGCGTGTCGACCGGTCCGGACGACTATCTGCCGTTCCAGCAGCTGCAGCTCCGCCGCTTCAACGGCAAGAGCTGGGTGCCGTTCGGCGGCATTCTCGATGACCGGTAGAGGACATCCCATGATCATCAGCGGCGAGCGCAGGATCGATTATGCAGAACTCCATGCGCGGATCAGGCGGGCCGCAGGCGGGATCAGCGCGCTCGGCGGGCGCGAGGGCACGCCGGTCGCCATGATGCTGCGCAATGACTTCGCCCTGTTCGAGGTGGTCGCGGCTTCCGCCGCGCTCGGCCGACCGGTGGTGCCGATCAACTGGCATCTGAAGGCTGCCGAAGTCCGCTATATCCTGGCCGACAGCGGCGCCGACATCCTGATCTGCCATGCCGACCTGCTGCCGCAGATTCGCGACGGCCTGCCGGAGGAACTGGCGCTGATGGTCGTGCCGACGCCGCCGGAGATCGCCGGCGCGTTCGACATCCCCGCTGCACTCGCAAAGGTGCCGGACGGATTGACCGATTGGGACAAATGGCGGGACAGCCAGGCGGAACTCACCCAGCCGCCACGCCGCAGCGCGCCGATGTTCTACACGTCGGGCACGACGGGCATGCCGAAGGGGGTGCGGCGCATGCCGATGCGCCCCGAGCAGGTCGCAGCCTCCGAGCGCGTCGGGGCGATCGCCTACGGTGTGAAGCCGAACGAGGATCAGGTCGTGCTGATGAACGGCCCGATGTACCATTCCGCTCCGCACTCCTACGGCATGCTAGCCTATCGCAGTGGCTGCACCATCGTGCTGGAGCCGCGCTTCGATCCCGAAGACCTGCTGCAACTGATCGAGCGCCATCGCGTCACGCACATGCATATGGTTCCGACGATGTTCGTCCGCTTGCTGCGGCTGCCCGACGACGTGAAGCGGCGTTACGACCTGTCGTCGCTGCGCTTTGTCGTTCATGGCGCGGCGCCCTGCCCGCCCGACGTGAAGAAGGCGATGATCGATTGGTGGGGTGGCGTCATCAACGAATATTTCGGCTCGACCGAGACCGGAATTCCGGTGTGGCACTCCGCGGCGGAGGCGCTGAAGAAGCCCGGCACCGTCGGCCGCGCCATCGAGGGCGGTGTCGTCAAGATCTTCCGCGCCGACGGCAGCCCGTGCGACGTCAACGAACCCGGTGAAATCTACATGCGGCAGGCCTCGGTGCCGGATTTCGACTATCACGGCAAGGCCGAGGCCCGCGCCGAGGCGGGCCGCGACGGTCTCGTCAGCGTCGGCGACGTCGGCTATCTCGACGAGGACGGCTATCTGTTCCTGTGCGACCGCAAGCGCGACATGGTGATCTCCGGCGGCGTCAACATCTATCCGGCGGAGATCGAGAATGCGCTGATCGGAATGCCCGGCGTGCGCGATTGCGCGGTGTTCGGTATTCCCGACGCGGAATTTGGCGAGCGGCTCTGCGCCTATGTCGAGCCGGAGCCGGGCGCAGCGCTCTCGTCCGCGGCGGTCCAGTCGTTCCTGCGCGAGCGGCTTGCCAATTTCAAGGTGCCGAAGGACGTCGAATTCCGCGACGCGCTGCCGCGCGAGGCGACGGGAAAGATCTTCAAGCGCAAGCTGCGTGAGCCCTATTGGGCGGGCCACGCACGCGCCGGCGCGTAACGAACGGCTGCGAACGGCGTTTTAAACTATGTTGCTGTTGCAAAAAGATCATGGGTGAACGATGAAATGCCGGCGCAGACAGAGCCCGGATCAAAGCCATGACATCGATCGACTTCGTCGTTGCGAAAGATAACCTCGACCAGTGCAAGGTGGTCACGACCGAGCTTCCCGGCGCGGATACGCTGCCGCCTGACGCCCTGCTCGTGAAGGTCGACCGCTTCGCCTTCACCGCCAACAACATCACCTATGCGGTGATGGGCGACGAGTTGAAATACTGGCAGCTCTTTCCCGCGCCGAACGGTTTTGGCAACATTCCGGTATGGGGCTTTGGCGAGGTGCTCGCGTCCAGTCATCCGAACATCGCCGTGGGCGAGCGCCTGTTCGGCTATTTCCCGATGGCGACGCATCTCGTCATCGAGGCGACCGACGTGAGCAAGCGCGGCCTTCGCGACGGTGCCGCACACCGGCAGGGCGTGGCGCCGGTCTACAACGCCTATGCCCGCGTCAGCGGCGATCCCGCTTACGCCGGCCGGAAGGGCGATTACCAGGCGCTGCTGCGGCCGCTATTCATGCTGTCGTTCCTGGTCGACGACTTTCTGGCCGAGAACGACGATTTCGGCGCCCGCACCGTGCTGCTCTCCAGCGCCTCGAGCAAGACCGCGTTCGGCCTTGCGCATCTGTTGCACGCGCGCGGCCGCAAGGTGATCGGGCTGACGTCCGCCGGCAATGTCGACTTTGTCTCGTCGCTCGGTTGCTGTGACGAGGTCGTCACCTATGACCGCATTGCGTCGTTGCCATCGGGCGCGCCGATCGCCTTCGTTGACATGGCCGGCAACAGTGCGCTGCGCGCCGGATTGCATCGGCACTTCGGCGACCGGATGAAATGCTCCGTACGCGTCGGATTGACGCATCGCGCCACCGAGCCCGACGAAGGCGAGCTGCCCGGTGCAAAGCCGCGCTGGTTCTTCGCGCCCGACCAGATCCGCAAGCGCGCCAAGGAATGGGGCCCGGGCGGCATCGAGCAGCGCTTTGGCGCGGCATGGTCCGGCTTTGCGCCGCTCCTGGAGAGAAGCCTGACCGTGGTCGAGAGCCGCGGACCCGACGCGGTGCGGCAGGTGTTTCTCGATACGCTGAAAGGGCGTATTCCGCCGGAGCAGGGCCACATGCTCTCTCTGCTCGGGTAAACCGCTTTCGAGGCTCCTCGAACCGGTATAGCGTCAACCTCAGAGGAAACGCCGCGAAGACGGCCACGAGGTCGCGCATGCTGGACAAGACGAAGGATATTTCCGTCTCGGCGCAAGCCTGGCTCGATGAGTTCGAGCGCTCGCTCGGCAAGCCTGATCCGGCCGCACTGGACCATCTCTTCCTCGCCGACAGTTTTTGGCGCGATGTGCTGGCGCTGAGCTGGAACCTGCAAACGATCGCGGGCCACGACCGGATTGCCCAAGCGCTGAGGGCGCTCGCGCCACGGGCGGCGCCGACCAGCTTCACGATCGCGCCCAACCGCGCGGCGCCGCGCTGGGTTACGCGCGCCGGCACCAGCAATATCGAGATCATCTTCAATTTCGAGACCGTGATCGGTCGCGGCAGCGGCATCGTCCGGCTCGTGCCCGATACCGCCGATGGCGACCGGCTGAAGGCGTGGACGCTGCTCACCGCGCTCGATGAGCTCAAAGGCTTCGAGGAGCAACTCGGCACGTCGCGTCCGCGGGGGCAGGCCTATTCACGCGATTTCCGCGGGCCGAACTGGCTCGATTTGCGTAACGCAGCCCGCGACTACGCCGATCGCGATCCTGCCGTGCTGGTGGTCGGCGGCGGCCAGGCCGGCCTTGCGATTGCAGCACGGCTGAAGCAATTGAAGATCGACACGCTGATCGTCGATCGCGAGACGCGGATCGGCGACAATTGGCGCAAGCGCTATCACGCGCTGACCCTGCATAACCAGGTGCAGGTCAATCATTTGCCCTACATGCCGTTCCCGCCGAACTGGCCGACCTACATCCCGAAGGACAAGCTCGCCAACTGGTTCGAAGCCTATGTCGACGCGATGGAGCTGGATTTCTGGACCGGCGCCGAGTTCGAGGGCGGCAGCTATGACGACGCGAAGGGCTGCTGGACCGTCACGCTGCGGCGCGCCGACGGCAGCAAGCGCACCATGCGGCCGCGCCATGTGGTGATGGCGACTGGCGTCAGCGGCATCGCGAATGTGCCTGATATTCCGACCCTCGCCAATTTCAAAGGCACGCTGCTGCATTCGAGCCGCTACGAGGACGGCGAGAACTGGACCGGCAAGCGCGCCATCGTGATCGGCACCGGCAACAGCGGCCATGACATCGCGCAGGATCTCTGCTCCAGCGGCGCCGAGGTGACACTGGTGCAGCGCTCGCCGACGCTGGTCACCAATATCGAGCCGTCGGCCCAGCTCGCCTATGCGACCTACAACGAAGGCACGCTCGAGGACAACGACCTGATCGCGACCTCGATGCCGACGCCGCTCGCGAAGAAAACCCATGTGATGCTGACCGAGCAGTCGAAGGAGCTCGACAAGGAGCTGCTCGACGGCCTGCGCAAAGTCGGATTCAAGCTCGACTTCGGCGAGGCCGGCACCGGCTGGCAGTTCAAATACCTCACCCGCGGTGGTGGCTATTATTTCAATGTCGGCTGCTCCAACCTGATCGTCGAGGGCGCGATCGGGCTCAGGCAGTTTGCAGACGTCGAGAGCTTCACGGCCGAAGGCGCACGGATGAAGGACGGCGCGACCATTCCGGCCGACCTCATCGTGCTCTCCACCGGCTACAAGCCGCAGGAATATCTGGTGCGAAAACTGTTCGGCGACGGCGTCGCCGACCGCGTCGGCCCGGTCTGGGGCTTTGGCGACGGCCTGGAGCTGCGCAACATGTACGCGCGGACGAAGCAGCCCGGCCTGTGGTTCATCGCCGGCAGCCTCGCGCAGTGCCGGATCAACTCGAAATATCTCGCGCTCCAGATCAAGGCGATCGAGGAAGGGATTTTGGGGCGTGAGGCGGGCGCCGCTTAAGCCTCGTCATTGCGAGCGCAGCGAAGCAATCCAGGATCTTTCCGCGAAGACAGTCTGGATTGCTTCGCTGCGCTCGCAATGACAGTGTAGAGACGATCGCGCCGCTGAAACGAAGAAGAGGAAAAACAAATGCCTGCCATTCTCGGCACCGGCGAGCACCGCTACCGCGTCGTCGACAATTTTGCGAAGCTGCCCGACGGCTGGACGCTGACCGACGTCGCCTCGGTCGCCGTCGACAGCAAGGACCGCGTCTACGTCTTCAACCGGGGGGGCCATCCGATGGTGGTGCTGGATCGCGAGGGCAATTTCCTCCGAAGCTGGGGTGAAGGCCTGTTCTCCCGCGCGCACGGCCTGCACATCGATGCCGACGACAATCTCTACTGCACCGATGACGGCGACCACACCGTGCGCAAATGCACCACCGACGGCAAGGTCCTGCTGACGATCGGCATCCCCGAGAAGCCGTCGCCGTTCATGAGCGGCGATCCGTTCCATCGCTGCACCCATACCGCGCTGTCGCCGAAGGGCGATATCTACGTCTCCGACGGCTATGGCAATGCGCGCGTGCACAAGTTCACGCCGGACGGCAAGCTGCTCAAGAGCTGGGGCGAGCCCGGCACCGATCCCGGCCAGTTCAACATCGTGCACAACATCGCCGCCGACGCCGACGGTTTTGTCTATGTCGCCGACCGCGAGAACCATCGCGTGCAGGTGTTCGATGGGGAGGGCAGGTACGAGACGCAGTGGAACAACCTGCACCGGCCCTGCGCACTGTGCTGCTGTGGTGGCGGCAAGAGCCCGACATTCGTAATCGGCGAGCTCGGCCCGGGCCTCGCCGTCAACCGCAAGGTGCCCAATCTCGGCCCGCGGCTGTCGATCGTGGACGCACAAGGCAAACGCATCGCGCGGCTCGGCGGCGAAGAAGGGCCGGGTGTCGCCAGCGGAAAATTCCTGGCTCCGCACGGCATCGCGCTGGATTCGAAGGGCGACATCTATGTCGGCGAGGTCGGCGTCACCGACTGGAAGACGAGTTTTCCGGACCAGGAGATGCCGGCCGTGGTGCGCGCCACGCGGTGCTTGCAGAAGCTGGAGCGGGTGCGGGAATAGTTGGGCGGGCGAAGCCGCGATGCGCTGTCGGGCCGACCCTGCCTCCCCCCGGCGTCGTCCTCGCCCCCCAAATCACGGCGGTTTTGAGCGCTTTGCCACCCCGCCGCCGCATTGCGTGCATCTGAATAAGTCGCTCAACGGGCTTCACAATCCCGTCACGCTGCATGTAGTATGTCAGTACATGCTGCTTCGCAGCGTATATTGGAGGCCAGGAGCGTTACTTGAACGCACATGTCTCGCAAGGCAGTTGGCCGGTGTTGGTGCTGAATGCGGACTTCCGGCCGCTGAGTTACTACCCGCTGTCTCTCTGGTCGTGGCAGGACGCGATCAAGGCGGTGTTCCTCGACCGCGTCAACATCGTCGCGCATTACGATCAGGCGGTCCACAGTCCCACGCTGCAAATGCAGCTGCCCAGCGTCGTCTCGCTCAAATCCTTCGTCAAGCCGACCACGCATCCCGCGTTCACCCGATTCAACGTCTTCCTGCGCGATCGTTTTGCCTGCCAATATTGCGGCTCGCCCGAAGACCTCACCTTCGACCACATCGTCCCGCGCAGCAAAGGCGGCCAGACCACCTGGGAGAACGTGGTCGCGGCGTGCTCGCCCTGTAATCTGCGCAAGGGTAATCTGACGCCGGCGCAGGCAAAAATGTTTCCGCGCCAGAGCGCGTTCGCGCCGACCGTGCACCAGCTCCACCGCAACGGCCGCCTGTTCCCGCCGAACTATCTGCACGACAGCTGGCTGGATTATCTCTACTGGGATACGGAGCTGGATCCGTAGGGCGACGCTGTTCGCGTGTGCTGCGACTCATAAGAGTGTCAAAACACACAAAAGAGTGTCACGTTTTTAGCCCTCCTCAGTTCGGAAAATTTACAACCTTAGACAGGCGAGAGCCCCGAACCGGCCGAAATTACTGCCATTTCCGTGATTCCGTCTTGCGTACCCGCCCCGCAATGCACCGCTGTGCTGGGACTCAATTAGGCGTCAAAAGACCCAATTAAGTGTCACGTTTTTCGGGGCGGGCGCACACCCAGAAATGTCATGAATGCAACCTTAGATTGGTCCATGAGCGCGGAAATCCCAGCCTAAATCCGGCATGCTTGGTTCCGACTTGCAGCCGCCAGCCGTAGCTTTCGCTTCGGTGCCGCGGAGCTCGCCTACGTGATCGAGCCGATAGCTGTATCGGGCGACGTTGTGCTGCACGCATTGGTAACGCTCAAGAGCAGAACGATCAGGGGTGGGACAGTCAAGCTTCCGAAGGCGCCGGTCGTGAACGAACTCGATGTCCCCATGAGGACGGAGATCCGCGCCCATTTCGGCTCTTTGAAACTGAACCAGGACGTGTCCCCAGCACGAATGACGGTACTTCCCCCCAAGTAGTGGCCTTTGCGGCTCATCCCTTCCCCCGGTGCGGCGCCGGTCGAAGTGCGTCCACTAATCCCCTGCAGGTCGTTGGAATCGCATGCGCTGACTTTCTCGCGTCGATGCGAATGTCGATGGCTGCCGACCAAAGCACGCCCACCTTTCGAAAGTCATGGTCCCGATTGACTAAGCCGCAACACTTCCACTCGCGGAAATCAGCAAATCCGCCGGAATATGGAAACGTTCGCGCAGACGCTTCACCATCGTCATGCTCAATTCGCGCTTGCCGGACATGAGCTTACTGACGCGACGCGCGGTGCCCAGAAGCGGCACAAGATCAGCGCGCGTTAAACCATGTTGCTCCACCAGATAGGTAAGCAAATCGGGCAACGGCGGCGCTTTGCGCGGCCAGCGCGCGCGTTCATATGCCTCGATAAGGCGAGCCTGAGCCACCATACGCGCTCGATCGGCAGTGTCATTAGATTGCATCAGCTTGCCGACAAGCGCCTTGGCCGACTCATGATCGGCCTGGTTCTGGATAACTATCAATGTTGCCTTCATCACACCGTCTCCGCGTCCACCTCGTCATAGTCTTCATGACTGCCGAAAAAGCGGATCATCAAGACGCCATCGCGATATTGAACCATGGCGATCAGGCGGTAATCATTGGCCTTGATGTTGAACACCACACGTCCGCCTTTCAGGATGTTCGCCTTGGGATGGCGATCGCTTCACCTGTTGCGGCGTCCGCCAGTCCGAAGCCTCCGCAATCGCCAGGGGCGCCGCGTTGATCTCAATGAGCATCGGCCCCCGTCGCCCTCCGCGCACTGGGTTATCAAATCCATTCACAGCGGCCAATAAGAACGGCGCTCCGGCTTCGTTAACCTTACGCATCCAGCAGTTGCTCGCCGCGCCGCCCGCCGCTTAGTTAGGGTTCTACACAGGCCTGCAGAACAGGTGAGCGCACACCCCGAGCCATCCAGACTGGCCCCCGACGACCTCGATGCCGCCGCCGACCAGGCCATCGCGGCTTGCAGCAGCAATGCCCGGGAAGCCGTCAAAGCGCTCATCGTAGCGAACGGCTTCCTGGAGGCGCAGGTCGAGGAGCTCCGGGCTTCTGTTTCCGCCGGCTACTCGCGTGGCCGGTTCGAGGTCCCTCGCGACCGAAAGGATTGGTACGACTGAGATGTCCGAGGTCACCTACTACGTCGCGCTGCCCCGCGTGCGAGCGGACGTCTCTGACGCGCCGGGCATAGTTTGTCTGTCCCCTAACAGCTCTCCAACCTGCTGGAATCGCTAAGTCGAGATTCTACCGACGCGCGCAGAGACACGCCGACATCGAGCAAAGTGCGTCCTCTAAGGCTGATGCATCTGGGTGCGACGTGGAAGCCGTGCGTTGCGCAGGTACTTCTGACCTTCCTGTCCTCAATCAGACCCAGTTCTCGATTCTAACCCCCGGCATGCGAGTAAACTCGCGCATGTTGTTAGTGACGATGATCAATCCTTCGCTGCGGGCATGTCCACCGATCTGCATGTCATGAGGACCACAGGGCGTTCCCACACGCTCGAGTTCTGCCTGGACCTGACCGTAATGCGCGGCCGCCTTGTCCGCAAATGGCAGCACGTCAAGACGCGCCACGAAATGCTCGATAGCGGTTAGATTGTCGGCGCGGCGTGCGGATTTCTCTGCGCCATAATGCAATTCGCCAAGCGTGATGCTTGAGATGCAGAGTTGTTCGGCCAGTGCATTGAACTTTTCGCGTAGTTCCAGTGGATAGTTCTTTATGACGTAGATGCAGATGTTCGTGTCGAGCATATAGGTGAGCATCAGAGCGGCTCGCGCTTCTCGGCTGCCGGCTGTCCACGCTCAACCATGAAATCCTCGCTGACGCGCGGTCCGTTCTGAAACAGATCATCCCATCGTTTGCCTTGAGGCACGATCACGCGGCTGCGGCCAATCTTCAGAATGTCAACCTGATGCACATTCTCTGGAAAGGCGACTGCCTTGGGCAGGCGGACGGCTTGGCTGCGATTACTGATGAACACCGTCGAGGTCGTCATGCTGATTCCTGGTGTATATCCAAATGGGATATACATAGACCAGCGATGATATTTTTACAAGACCGCTCTGGCCAGTCCCTACGGGTGGAATCCAAGTTCCGAACGTGGAGAGGGGAGCGTCCGACGCTCCGATCCGCCATCAAGTTCGTTCTCTCGTTCCAGCTCCTTCAGCGGAGGCCTTAACGCGTCGCTTAAAGCTTCCGTCGGCGACATCGTCAGGGCGATGAACTGCTACTACTCCAACCTCATCGAAGGTCACGATACCCATCTCGCCGACATCGAGCGAGCGATGAAGAACGACTATTCGAAGGAGCCGAAGAAGCGGGACCTTCAGCTCGAGGCTAAAGCCCACATCGAAGTGCAGGGGATCATCGATCGCGGAGAGATGCCGTCCCCGGCTTTGTCGGTCGAGGGCATCTGCTGGATCCACCGGGAGTTCTGCAGCCGTCTTCCTGACAGTCTGCTGGCAATCGAGGACCCCGTCACGAAGGCGACGATCCGCATGACGCCTGGCGAACTCAGAACGCGACACGTAAAGGTCGGCGAGCACCTTGCCCCCGAGCCGGCAACGCTGCCGGCTCTTCTTGCCCGCTTCGTCCAGTTCTACTCGTCGCCGATGCTGAGCAAGACGCAGCGAATTCTTTCAGTCAGCGCCGGTCATCACCGCTTGGCTTGGATCCATCCTTTCATGGACGGGAACGGCCGCGTCACCCCCCTCTTGTCGCATGCGCTCCTGAAAGAACTCGGCATCGGCTCGGAGTTGTGGTCCGTATCGCGCGGCCTGGCGCGCAACGTCGGTCGCTACAAGGAACTGCTGCAGGCCGCGGACGAGCCTCGTCGCGGAGTTCTGGACGGGCGCGGCACCTTGACCGAAGCCGGCCTCGCCGAATTCTGCCGGTTCTTCCTTGAGGTCTGCATCGATCAGATCGACTTTATGAGGTCTCTGCTCAGTCCTTCCGAGCTTATGAACCGCGTCGAGGTCTGGGCGGACGAGGAGGTTCGAGCCAAGCGTCTTCCCAAGGGTTCATGGCGGCTCCTGCGGGAGGCGATCTTGATCGGAGAGTTTCCGCGCGCACGCGCTGTCGAATTGACAGGTTACCAGGACAGGCAGGCGCGCACGGTACTCGGCGAGTTGGTCGCGAAAGGCCTCCTAGTGTCAGATACGCCGAAGGGCCCTGTCCGTCTTGGCATCCCGTCGATCGTCATCGAGCGCTGGTTTCCTGGACTGTACCAGCCGCGTCCGTCGATCGTCGCCGAGGCGAGCAAGACCCCAGCCCCGACCGCAGCAAGCGACGGAGAGAAAGCCAAGCTGGCTGACGAATTGAGCTCGCGCATGGCGCGGCGGGGCTGGGCGGTCCCGGACAATTTCGCAGAGACGATCACCATCTATGCCGACGAGAGCGCCCTCGTGCCATGCTGGAACAGGTCTGGCGAGCCAGCACGCTCAAAGACCTGCTCGACGAGCACCAGATAGTCATGCCGGGAATGGCGAATGACTAAGGTCGCCCTGAAAAAAGCCCCGCCGTTTCGGCGGGGCCTTTTGCGATCGCGGGCCTATGCCCAAATCGCGGACGTTCTATGGTATGAACCAGACCGGTGGTGCCGACCAAATTAGGGGACCTACTTTGCCCCGATTCGGGGACGTACTTGTAGGCGACTTACTTTCCCCGTCGCTGCACCCACGGCTGCACTGCACTCATAGCGAGATACGGTTTCAAGCCTCGACTAGCGCAGCTACTGCTCCGGGGGCCGCAGCGGGCCGTCGATCCACTTGCGGGCTGTCGGGTCGCGCAGCGGATCGTCGTCGCAATCAGTGCAGACGCACCGCAGCCGCCCCTCCCGAGCCTCGTCGGGCACAGCCTTCATCGGCCTGCCGCACGCCGGGCATGCCTTCCGGACGGGATCCAACACCGCCATCTCATTTCCCCTGCGATGCCAGTCTACTTCTGCCGATATCGCGATCTCAAGACCCGGCGGAAAATTGCACGCCCGTGCCGGCGCTTCTTGACTCCGAGAGCTTGGGCTACTCAACTCTGGGCAGTGATGTGTCATTCGGCCTGCAATATTGACCCCCTAAGCCGGGGGATCGGCGTCCAAAATTGGCTCTGACGCAATTTTGGTGCAGCTCCGATTATTCTGCACCGATTAGCCTGGCCTGAAGGAGATCGATTTTCCCGCGACCGTACATCTGCCTTCTCACGAGCTTGAGGCGGGTGATCTGACCTTCAGTCTGTCCGTTGGACCAGGGCGAAGTGATTGCCGCCCGAACCGCCGCTTCATCCTTCGTGACGCCGCTGGCGAAGGAAGTCACGAGACTGGCGCGGGCGCGGTCGATCCACGGCGTGAGCCCTGCTTCGGCTCTGCGTCGGATCATCAAGTGGAATTCGGCGATGATCTCGCGAGCCTCGACCAAGGATGGTACGCCAGCTTCGATTGCCGCGACCGTGACGGTCTCTGCTTTCGTGAGCAGATCTCCGCCGATTGTCATGAGGCGCGCGATCGTTCTGGCCGATGGAATCCGCTGAAGGTTTCGTGCGTCGGGCTTTTCAGCCCTTCGTCTGCGGGTCGCCCACTCGCTGATGACGCGGAGCGAGCCTCTGAAGCCACGCGCCGTTAAACGACGCCAAAGTTCAGCCCCGTTTCGGCAGCCGGACGCCCACTGATCGTCGAGCCACGGCAAGTGTAAGTCCAACGAACTTTGCCGGGTCCGGAAGACATCGTGTCGTTCGCCGCGAATCGCCTGCCGTACCAGCTGCCTGCTGTGACCAGTCTGACGCACGATCTGCTTGATAGGTATGCCATTCTTCGACAGAGCCAGGATAGCCGCATTGGTCTCCTCGCGGCGCAGATAACCCTCATACTGGATCCGCTCTGCGGCTGTTAGCAGCTTGGGATCAATCGTGGTCGCGCCGATCACTGTGCGTATCTGGCGCATCGATTTGCGAACGGCATCGAGGAAGGCCCGACTGGCGTTCTCCATCAGATGCCAACGATCTGCAACCTGTACCGCATGCGGTAAGGCTCTTGCTGTCGCTTCGCCATATCCCCCACCACGGTCACGGGCAACGATCGCGATCGTGGGATGAGCAGCGAGCCAGGCTTGGGCAGTTGCGGGCTCCCGATCCGGGAGCAGGGTGACTACTCGGCGCCGCTCCAGGTTGCAGATGATGCTGGCGTATCTGTGGTTGCGCCGCCAGGCCCAATCATCAATGCCGATAACCCTGAGCGGATCAGCTGGCGGACGGCTACGGCGTCGGACCACGCGAAGGAGCGTATCCTTGCTCACCGGCAGCATTAGCCGTTTTGCGAAGCCTGCTGCCGGTCGACCGCCAAGTGCCAGACCGAGGTGATGGACGATAGAGTCCAGCCTTGCCGTGCGTCGCGCCGACGGTGCCAGCACCCCTTCGGCGAAGCGCTCGGTGAAGATTTGGCGCCCGCATAGGACGGCGCCGCAACGGAAGCGACGAGCAATCACCAGAAGCTGTACGATCCGCCCCGAAAGGGGAAGATCAGTCACACGACGCCGGTATCGGCTATGGACGCGTCGGGAAACCGTTCCGCAAGATGGGCACAGACCAATGCTTCCCGACGCCCGGACCGCAATAACAGCCTTATCACCTTCGTAGTACGCACTCTCTACAACAAATCCACTCGGCACCAGACTGGAGCGCTGGAGTGCCTGCTGCATGGCGCTGATTCTCCCCCAAATCAAAGCGCCAGACATCCCTCGAACTGCATCAAAAGTGAGTCAGAGCCAAAATTGGACGCCGATGAGGGGTCAAATTTACAGGCCGATTGACAGACGGCAAGCTCGTCCTGCGCGATCACGCGGTCGACAAGTACCTGCATTTCGGGGACCGCAGGCTGTGTCCTGGATGTGTCGCGGAATCCGATCACCATCGTTTCTGGTGGGACCTTGTCCCATTGTCCACATGTCCGCGGCACCGGTTGGAATTAGTTGGGGAGTGTCCGTGCGGGACCGGGCTGAGTTGGCGAGATGGCGGCGTGTCGATCTGTTCGGATTGCGGTGCGCAGGACCGCTATCGGTTCGAGCGTCGGCCGGCCGATGCGAAAGTGCTGCGGTCGGACGCCTACATTCTGTCGCGTTTCGGAGTCGGATCGGCCGAGACAGTCCAGGTCCTCGATACGCTTCCTATGGCCGACGTATTCAAGATGCTGGAACGCATCGGCTCGGCCTGCGAGGGTTATAGTCGCGAGTGGCGTTCCGCAAAGTCGCTCGGCATCTCGTTAAGCGTTGTGCAGGCGCGCGGCTTCGAGGTGCTTGCCGACGGCAAACTGGACGAGCTGCTGACCCGCATTTTTGACGAATATATCGATCAGGGCGGAAAGCCGGAACACGGGTTCAGCAAATGCTATGGCTGGCTATATCACTGGTTCAACCACAAACGCGGCGTGAAATTCTCGCCACTTCTGGCGGAAGCCATTCATCTGCACGGTGCTGCGCGTTTTCCGGTGACGCCCAAGGCCCATCTGGCCAAGATACCGGAAAATGCGCGCCGTAAGCTCTCGCTGAAGGCGGCCGCAGCCAAGGCAGAGACGTCAGTGTTCGCCATGAAAAACATCGGCTTGGCGCTGGGTTTGATCCGGACAGAAAAGCTATCGGGCAGCCAGCTCTCGTTTTCGGTGGAGGACGTGGACCGGATTGCCCACGATCTGAAGAGAGCACTCTCTTTCGAAGAAACCATGCAGCGTCTTGGCATCGGCAGGCGTCCATTGCGTGAAATGATGGAGAACGGCTCGTTGGTGCCGGCTCTCGAGGGTGGCGGCAAGCGCCATGCTTACGTCTTCCGGCCGACGGACGTGGATGGTCTGCTGAGGAAACTTGCGGGCACCGCACCCGTGGTTTCCAAGCCTTCACCAACATTGTTGGCCATTTCGCGCTTGGGTAAGAACCGGTCGGTGACGATCGCTCACGGTGTGCGATTAGTGCTGGATGGGAAGGTGCTCGTTCGGGAGCGAATGCAGGGCCGCGACCTTGGCCTGAACACCTTGTTCATTGATGAGAATGAGGCGCTCGCAGCGGTGGATCCCACCCATCATAAAATGCGCCAAGCGGCCACTGAACAACTCATGGAAGCAGGAGAGTTGGTGCCGTTCTCCGCCGCTGCCAGGATTATGCGCCTAAATGCGCGTGGATTGCGCCGGGCCATCGAGATTGGCTTGTTTTCTGGCGTGGAGAAGGGTGCGAGCGCGCTGCCGCCGAAGCACGTCGAAGCGTTCGCGAGAGAATTTATCATGATGGGTGAGATCAAGGAGCACGTTGGTGGCTATTTCCCAACGCTAAAGGACCAGATCGAACGCGCCGGCTTCAAGCCCGACAAACAACTCGCAAAGTGTCTCAACTCCGGTTATTTGCGCGCTGAGGTCGAGCCGTTTCTAAACAAGCTTAAGCAAGGCGCGGTCTCGCTGGACATGCCGCCGCCAGCTCGGGACGCCGTCATCCAGGAAACGCGTCGGATTCTCGAGAATGCCGATCGTCCGATCGAGACCAAGGAAGTCCTCTCGATGCTGCGCAAGAAGGAGGTGCGGCTCGGGCCTTCGGACAAGGACCAATTCTTTTACGCAACCATGAACGAGGAGAAGAACGAGTTCGTGTACCTGGTCGGTGCTGGTTGGTGGCTGCGCCAGCGAGCGTTCATGGGCCACACCTTTCCTGCAGATCGTGAGACCCCGAGCTATCACAATCTGGTCGACGAGGAGATCGTAGCGATCGTCCGACAGGCCAAATGCCCAATGATGCCGGACGACATCGTGGCTAGCCTCGCGAAGAGACGAGTCGCCATCGCATCGTCCGATTCGATCGTCTATTTGCGCCGTATGGCGATCAGGAGGCCCGAAATCGTGCGCTTCCACGGTAAGGGGTATTGGGATTCGTCGCGAGCCTGGGCCCCTGCGAGATACCTTCCGAAAAAGGTTGCTGCCGCGGCATGAGCAGTTGCGGCGCTATGCCCGGTCAAGCTGCGAGTTGTTGCATCACGCTCGATTCTTCCAACCAATTGACCCACCGCTGCAGAAAATCGAGGAAGTGTTCCTCCCGAATGCGCAAGCAATTGAGGGCCACGGGCGTCTCATCACCACGTTCGGCATATTTTCCGCTGACGAAGCAGAACATTTGAACAGGCCCGCCATCGTACGATGAATGACCATTTTCATTCAGATATGCGATGCCCCCATGAGCCAGAGCATTCCTCAGACAGCTGCACCAACGCGAAGTTTCCAAAGCGGCAGCCTGAGCAAACGCCTCGTCGGCCCCCAATGCCGTACAAAGCTCGATGGGCATTCCATTCGCAATGTTGATGTCTGCGGGCCACTCTTTGAAGCTCCATTGGCCCGGCGCAAAGAATGGCGTTCGCTGAAATCTGCCCCCTCCAAGCTCGTTCTTCAAGGCATCACGGAGCGTCGGGTTTAGCTGCCGATCATCGGCATAGCCTTCGCGCTCCTTCCTTTGTAGCTGACGCTCTATTCGTTCGATCGGCAAGGTCAGCATTGGCCCGGCCATTGAAAGAAGAAAAGTGCTGCTCAACCCACCAAGCGCTCGGTCATCTCGATCGGCAAATATGTTAGCGGTTGTCGGCAAAAGCTCGTTGATGAGCGTCATGCATCGACGGGGAAGTTCGAGACTGAAATGAGCTGGTATTCCCACGTTCCTTGCCTCTGCCGCTTTTTAAATGGTGAACACGGTGGATACGCCTCGTCGGGTCGCCCGTAAAGCCTCCACAGACGAATGGGGCTGAGCAGATTTGCCCAACCCGCTAGGAACAGTTCTTCCGAGCCGCGGTATCCACTCGCCGGTGCCATCCGCGGGTATTGGCGCGAAATTGTATGATCAGCTCTAGCGCCTTGGGCCGATTACCGAGGATTTCGCAGATAGGCGAACATGGTTTCCCGGAACGCCGAACCAGGATCGTCGGCAATGGGTAGTTCGTCGTCGGGATTGAAAAACGCCTTGAGGATGTGATTGGCGATCTCGAGCGCCGGACTGAGTTCGCTCAGGCGGAAGTGGTCCGCACACCTCATCAGACGTTCCGAGGCGTGCGGATGATCCACGCTTCCACGACGGATCGAGTCCACGATTCCGATCCACGTCAGTCCGACGGCGCAGCAGACGACCCTGAACTGTCGCAAAGTATCGTTCGGACATTTCTCCAGAACCCAACGTGTGGCCCAGTCGTCCGCATCGAATTCTTGCTGAAGCATCAGGTCTGGGGAATTCGCGCCTTGATGCTTCAGGTGCACATGAGCGACCTCGTGCAGCACGCACCACCCGGATGCCCCCAGAAACACGTTGTTGATGATGTCTTCGCGACTGCCAGCCGACGCAGTCGGGTCTGGGCGGGGCACATCGGCAGGCCAGGAGAAATTCGCATCCCGGACCAATTTCCTCGCGAGATCCAGCAGATAGCGCCCCTCATGTTCTGGCGTGCCCTGCCTGAAAATCAGCGACTTCTCCTTGCGCCGGGCCGCGTCAGCCATTGCCTGACTGATCTGCAGAGCAGCCTTGGCGACCGCCCACAGGCTCAGCAAGGCGGAATAGCGCACTTCGATCGAAGGTTCGGTCACGTGCGCCACGAAATTCGCCGTTCCTGCGGTGAAGTCCATGATCCAGGGAGGGCCGCCGAGTACGGTCTTCAGATCGTCGGCCCTTTCAGGCGCGATATTGAAGTGGGCCGCCCGGACTGACGGAAGGAAGCCGCTAATGAGGGTTTCCGCATCTGCTGCGGGTTGCGGTATCGACTGAGCATTATTCATTGATATTCCTTATGTTTTCGAGTTTCGGGGCATTTGAGCCGGTTGGGAAGTAGACGGCCTCCTCTGCTTATTTATCCTCGTCGCCTCCTTGGAACAAAGACGTACATGCGAAATAGAAAATAGAAATGCATATTTAAGCTTGCGCACGGCGTTGACATCGGCTATTTCTCGACATGCAAACTAACTTGCATATTTGCATGGAGAATGGGATGGCTGGCTTCTCGAAAGAACAGATGCTCGATGAGCTGCGGACGATCTTCCTCTTCGAAGCTGACCACGTCCTGATCAGCTCCGGACCGAAGAAGGCCGAAACCTTCATTGGCTTCCCGCCGGGCGAAAAGGGCGAGTACGTCCATGAAGCTCCCTCCAAGGTCGACCTTTCGCTGTTTGCGGACATCGCGGCGTCGTTCGAGCGGGCCTACGAATTTGCGTTCAATCGCAGCCGGCTGAACACATTCGGCGAGGAGGAAGTCCAGGATCTGCAGGCATTCATGGAGGGGACGCCGCGGATCGGCGGGATTTCCTCCGCCGGCGAGCAGCACCGCTTTATGACCCCCGATGGCTATTGCCGGATGGTCGCGGACGCGGCCCTCGCTAGGTGGAAGCTCGAGTGGGCTGGCGACGATTCGGCCACCTTCACCACGCGCGAGCTGGCGCTGCTCGCAAATATGAGCGAGGGCGCCGTCCGCATGGCGATCTCCGACAAGAGCGAGAGTCGCCTGAAGGCAATGCCTGGTTCGAAACCAGTTGCGGTCGAGTTCGATGAAGCCAAGCGGTGGCTGTCGGGTCGCCGGGGCTTCATTCCGTGGCCGGAGCGCGCCGCCGACGACCGCTTCCTCACCCGCGCGATCCGGGACGCCGAGACGCCAAAGGTGCTCGCTCGGCTCATTCATCAGGTCGCCGGATTCGAGCCGGCCGAGAAGATCGCCGGGAAGCTGGGTTGGAGCACTGCGGACGTACAGCCATGGCTCGACGGAACATTCGCCTTCGACGCCGACCGCGCCGGCCAGGTCGCCAAAATCTTGCAGCTCGACGTTCCGATGTTCGTCGGCAAGGCGCTTGAGGTCACGCTGCGTTCCGCCGAGGGAGGCCGTTCGTGAGCGCATTGGCAACGGCCGATATGCCTCTTACGGCACACTCGAGGGCGCGCCTGCAGCAGCGTGCAATCCCACCGCTGGTTGTCGATCTGCTGATGCAGTTCGGATCGTCGTCACGCGCCAACGGGGCGGAGCGGCTGACGTTCGACAAGTCGGCGATCAAGCGGCTCCGCCACCACCTTGGCGGCGATCGCGGACTGAAGGTCGTGGAGCGCTGGCTCAATGTCTATGCGGTCGTCGGCGACAACGGCTTTGTGGTCACTGCCGCGCATAAGCGCGAGCGCTTTCGGCGCCAATGACGGTCTACGAACGAGAAAGGAACTGAAATGGACAACTTAGCCATCGCGAGCACGTTCAGGGACGCACTCGTAAACTATCGCAAGGGAGCCGCGCCGCTGACCATCGACAGCGACGGCAGGTACTCGCTCGAATATGTGCCGTTCGAGCATGTCAACGTTGACGCCAGACTTGTGATCGTGGGTATCACGCCCGGTGCGACCCAGCGCGACGAGGCCTGCGAGGCGGCGGGCCGGCTATTGCGGCGGGGTTTGCCGGACGGTGAGATCCTTCGCCAGGTCAAGAAGCTCGCGGCGTTCGGCGGGCAGGCAATGCGTCCCAACCTTGAGCGCATGATCGATGCTCTGGACATCATGGCACTGCTCGGAGGCGGCCGCGCGTCTGAACTTTGGGGAGGACGGGCTCACCTTCTTCATGCAACGTCTGTCGTGCCGCATGCGGCTTTCGTCAAAGGCAAACCATTTGCAGGCTCGTTCGAGGAAATCCAGCGTGTCGACGTGCTGCGCCGCAGCTTCGAGCGCGACTTCCTCCCGACGCTGCATCATCTTAGGCGCGATTCCTATTTCATCGGGCTCGGCCCGACCCCGGCTGCAGCGCTCTCCTTTGCTGCAGACAAAGGCTTGATCGATCGCAGCAGGATCCTGGGCTGGCTTGCGCATCCGTCGACGAGTGGCGGCAGTCAGGTTTCGATCTATCTCGGCGAAAAGAAAGTCGAAGAGCTTAAGGAACGCGATCCCGTTCTGCTTAGGGCGAAGGCGCTTGTTGCCGCTTCGGCGAACATGCGTGACCGGATAGCTGCGGCTGCGCGCTCTGTCGCGTTGTGAGCTACTCTTGCAGGAAGCGCCGTGTATTTGCCTGTCGGATACCATGAAGGAGAAACGAAGCGATGGCACTTTCCAAATTGTACGACGAAGCCCTTGTCTACGCGTCCGATCTTCACCGGACGCAGGTCAGGAAAGGTAGCGGCACGCCCTACATTGCTCACCTGTTGAGCGTTTCAAGCCGCGTATTGTCCGCTGGCGGAACCGAGGTTCAAGCCATCGGCGGCCTGCTGCACGACGCCGCGGAGGATCAGGGCGGCCAAGCAACGCTCGATCACATTAGGGGATGTTTCGGCGGCGACGTGGCCAAAATTGTCGCCGATTGCACCGATTCCTGGGTCGAGCCGAAGCCTGCTTGGCGCCCGAGAAAGGAGGCCTACCTGTCGATCTTACCAAGCAAGCCGGCTTCGTCGCTCCTCGTCTCTCTTGCCGACAAGGTGGACAACGCCGAGGCGATCCTGAACGATTACCGCAACATCGGCGACGAGCTGTGGGACCGCTTTACGGGTGGCCGCACAGGGACCATTTGGTACTACCGCAAGCTCAGCGAGATCTTTGATGCAGTCCTGCCTGGGGTCCTGGCTCGGCAACTCGCGGCCACAGTTTCTCACTTTCCGGACTGACCAACTCAGCTCCGCGATCGGCTGTTCCGGCGGTGGTCCGTTTGAGCTCATAAAGTCCGAGTTCGGTGTTCTCCAAAGCGAATTGCGAGTCTGAACGAACGGAAAGCTCCATCTTTCCAATGTAGTTGGCAAAGCAGATTTGGAGTCAGATTCAAGTCAATTGCGAGTCCCGGACATCTAAGACTATCAAAATCCGAGTCCCATCGGTAAGCCAAGACGGCTTTCAGGCGCTAGATTCCTTGAACCAGGCTGTCGACAGGGTCATGACCAAGTTTGGCATGGCAACCATCCATCCGACGGCCAGTATAGCCCCCATGTATGGCTACGACCTGGCCGGCGGGTGCAGGCGAGGATCGAGGGCGAACGACTCCTGCGACTTCACCTTGTAGGAGCCGCCTGCGTCTGACGCGACAAACATCAGATTCCAGCTCGCGGTCGACACGACACTCGGAATCAGCACGACCGGATGTCTGCCGAGAAGATCGTCGCCGAATGCTTGCTGTCCAGCGCTGGGGATGCCGGGCCGAAGCCAGTTCGGATTTGGAATCATTGTCGGGTCGACCACGAACACGCGGGTCGGGTCCACCGTGATAGCGGTGAGTACGTGGGGGACCGTGTCAAGCGCCCTGAAGCCCTTGTGGACTGCAACTTCCAGAATTGCAGTAGCGGGATCTACCGAGTAGTACACGGCCCGAAGTCCTCTGCTGTTCCAGCGACCGCCGACCAGAAAAGCTCCTTTGCCGCTGTCCCATGTGGCCGCGTATGCCGCTTGGTCCAATCGCCAAGCGACAAGCTCGGTACCGCCGAGCGCCCCAGGCAATGGCGTCACGCGTAGACACCGTGCTCAAGTCGAACGAGAAAATCTTCCACCAACTCAACACCAGCCGGTGTGGCCAACAGATCGATTGGCTTATGCTGGTTCAAGCCGATAGCCGGCCGTTCCAACCATTGCTCAGCTTCCTGCATGGAACCGAAAATGGAGGTTGCTTTCGCCAAGACTTCCGCAAGCTTCCATGTTCGCCCACTTTGCTCTGGGCTGAGTGGCTTGGCTCCCGCGGAGGCATGGCGTTGGTAGGTGCGATGGCTCATTCCAATCGCTTTGGCGAAAGAGTCATCCCAGCGAAGAAACGCCAGGTTCTCAACCAGATGTAACAGTGCTCTGGACGGCAGCCCGTTCAGAAGCATCTCATGCGCCTCCAACGGGCTTTGGGGAACCTTTCGAAAAGTAGACGGAGCGCCAAGCAGACTGGCGACTGCAGCCAGCCGCGTCTTCTCAATCGGTTGTGGCCGGTCGGTCTCTCGGTTACGCATTTGAAGTCGTCCAGTCATGTGTCGTTCCATCTATGACAGTTGGCGCAAACGTTCAAGACAGGCGGATCGGTGTTCCGGCCGGTGCCCGCGGGATCCTCCGGCAGGACGCATGCTCAAAGGCCTCGAAGCGGGTCGAGCCACCTCACTGAATATGGTTGGGTCGCACCCTTATGACCAAGATCCGGGGCATTCAGACAAGCGATCGAGCGCGCACCATTGGGCTTCGCGGTGCGGGATGTCGGCTATGCTGCGTAGCCACCTGGTGGGTGGGCGTCGCCAGCCAGACTCAAGGTTCGCTTAAATCGACTCGATTCTTCTTTGCGAGCACATTCGGACGGAATCTTCTTAAAACTCCGCGATCCAGATAGGTCTGGATGCGCATCGCAATACACACGGTCCATCAAGCGAGCCCGAGGAGCGGAAGGAATCATCTCCAAGGGCAAAGGAGCAAGTCATGACCGCGAACAATCCCGAGGAACGGTCAGATCGCATCGGTGGGTGTCTCTTCGCGATCATGGGCAACTCGTTACCGCCCAGAGATCCTGATGAAGAGAACGATGACGAAGACGAAGAGGGCGAAGAGGAGTTGCATACTGCATGGCGGCCGTCGATCCTTCGGTTCCATGCGCGCCTCCGCGAGAGGCTTACGAAAAAATCGGCCCAGACGGGAAAGCAAGCGTTGGAGAGGATGGCTTGCCAAAGGTCGATGTTCGCAAGACCGAGCCCATAAACCCGGAGCCTATGAAGTCGGAGCCGATGAGGCCTCACGTGGGAAAATGGGCCAAGCCTGGCGAAGCGCCGATCATCGGGACGCAGGAGACAAGCAAGTTCATGATCACTGTCTCGAAGTTTCCCGGCATGAACGCGATGGCGATGCTGCACGACCACGTTTCTTATTCCATGAATTTCGATCCAGTCACGAACGTCTGGACCATCGTGCCGGCAACGGCAGTGACCTATTACGGCACCGGCGCTCCAGCCGAAGACCAGAACCGCAAGGCCGCGGAAGACGAGAAGAAGAGCTAGGCGGGCGACGTCTGCCCGAACATTCCATAGAGTGGGCTCGCCAAGAATCGGACCGGATCAACGCCGGTCCGATTCTTGTGCTAAGGAGGTAGGTTGCGTGGCCATCATTTCGGGCGCTCATATTTCGAAATCACCTCCGCGCACTCGCCCATCTCAGTTAGCCATGTCGCCAGCTCGACGAAGGAGATCTCCTGATCGCCGATGATTAGGCGGTCGATCACCTTCAACGTCTGATTGGGCTGATCGGAATCGAGAACGGGGGTTTCCAGCCCCGTCGCGAGCAGCATGAAGGGTGTGCCGTCCGGAATTTCGGCGTTGAACACCTTCTCGTCCATGTGCTGAATTGTATCGCGCGTATCGCGTAGTCTCTTCGCGACGGTATCAGCGGCAAATCGCGGCCGCTTCCGAAAGAGCGCCTTTAGGTCATCCGGGACATCTCGGTTGCCGCGCATCCGGTTCATGCAGAGCGTAGCCCGGTGCATCGAGTTGATACAGTCCTCGAAATAGGTGGACGCTAGATTGTGGCTGCCGATGGCGATTGCCGTATGCGTGTTCCAAAGCTTGAGCACCTGACCTCGCGCCTGCCGGTAGTGGACAAGGGCGCCCTCGACCAATCGAACGTAGGTCGTCACGATCGCATGAACTTTATAAGCGTCAGGACGGTTTCCCAAGAAAATGATGTTCATCCAGTGGGACGGAAATCCATCCGGGTAGTTCGTGATCTCCGGGATATCCACTCTTACGATCATTTGTCACTGCTCCGTATTGCGGCTCCGCTCCTCCTGTCGAACGAGGGGTTTCGGTAGTCAATCGCAACGGCGTGACCGATGCAGCCTGTACGGACACCGGCAGCAGTTGCTCCTTCCGAGGCGCCCGCAATTCAACTATGAGCTGATCGGCGACAACGTTGCAATTATGCTTCTGATCGAATAGTGGTGTGCTTGCACGGGACATGAACATGGACGAAGAACCGTCACCCCTCGTTCAGCTGCAGGGGCTCAGGCTAATTCGCGCCTTTCTCCGCATTGAGGATCCATCTCAGCGGCTCTCGATCATCGAATTGGCGGAGCGGTTTGCAGGAGAGACAGCTGCAAGCGCCTCTTTAAGATCAAACGATCGCGCAGCCGATGTAATTACCTTTCCCGATAAGTCTACGGTATCCTGATATTCGGATTGGAAATGCGCCGAACTGCGACTGAGGCTCGCCTAGAACCCATCCCAACCTGCCCAAGGTGCAAGAAGGCAATGACCTTGGCGTCGCCTAAAAGGGCTAAAGGGCCGCCAGTGTGGCGATGTTTCAAGTGCGAGGCCAGCTGACGTTTCCCGGCCATTCGCCCGTTTGGTTCCAGCACGCCGAGCTCCTAGACTGAGCCCCCCGCCCGAAGGTCCTGCACTGCTGCGCTTTGCAGGACATCGAATTAGCGAGCGAGCAGGTGGAGCAACAGAGACGCCAGGCGAATGGCACCACATCGTAGGCGGGCTTCTCGGACCAGCTGCAGTATCATGCGATGCGAATCATTCTCATTGCGACTTTTCAAAGAACTGGAATCCATGAAACGTTACGCGCTGACTAGCTTCGCTCTCCTGGTCCTCCAAGTCATTTCAGCCAACGCCTCCGGTCTGGAGACGATATCGAAACTATCCTGCTCCGATGTGGCGCAATCAGCGGTCGCCAGACAATCGTGGTCGGCAAATGGCACGCCGTATGGCGTGCCCATGCTGGAATGGCGCCAGGATGAATTTGCTCTGCTCCGCAGCCGTATCGCCGAATGCGCCAAGCAGTCCGGCACCGACCCCCGCGGCCTCATTGCCTTTCTGCAACGCCTCGAAGGCATGGCGCGTCTTCAGAACTCGGCGGCCGACCGCGCGGGGCGCCATGCCAGCGTCGATGAGGCTCATAGGCGAAGTCAGACCCTGAACGAGTCCATGGAACAGGCGCAGAGGGATCGGCAGACAGCTAGTGAAGCCGAGAAGGAGATCGAAAGGGGCCTTATAACCAAGGTGGAAGGCTTCACGGCGGCGACCGAACTCAGATCATTCTGCTCGGAAACGTGGAAGTCCCAGCTTCCGGAGACCACTCGCGTCGACGTGGTGGTCGCGTGCAAAGCCAAGCTGGCTCGCTTGGCCATCGCGGATCAGGAAAATACGGAGGCCCGTAAGGCTCAGACGTCCGCCACGCAGCTATCGGAGCTGATCCGGAAAGTTCGCGAGATGCCGGCAACGCAGGAGACCGTCCGGCAATTGCAGTATCTGCGCTCCGATAATCACTATCGTCTTCCGTCCCTCACATTCCAGGATCAGAACAGCTACATCAGTGCGATAGACGGCAGGCTGGGCGAGATCGGCAGCCAGTTAACCGATACTGCCTGTGCCGGCGTGGTATCAAAAGTCGCAGTGCCTCAGGAGTTGCGTGACGCCGTCGTGGTCGACGGCCTTGCAGGCGTCTCCTTGACCTACTTTCTTTGTGGCCCGGCCCTAACGACAAAGAACGTGTCCGTCCGACTTGGGCAGCGAGATCTCGTTGAAGTCAAAGTCGCGTCTGTCATCCTGACGTTTGCGCGGCGTCGCTACTTGCCGGATCGCAAGATCGACGTGGCGGTCGATTCACCGATCCAGGGCGGCGTCGACGCGCTAGTGCTGACTGGCGCGGCGGACGGAGGAAGACCGATCCAGATCGGAAATCCCAACTTCTTCGTCATCAACTTCTATTCGCAATTTACGCCGCAAATTGACGAGTTCCTGAAGCAGTCCTCCAGCTCGAACGCCAGGGCGGACCAATTCATGCGCGTAGAATGCCAAATGGGCGAGTGCATCTGGTCCGCCCTGGCGGAAAAGAAGGTCGTTAAACAGCTGCCGAACGGAAACCTTGTCGAGGCGCTCTTGCGCGAATGCGACGCCAGGTATGAGGACGACTATCCAGATCACTACTCATGCCGGGACGCCGAGACTTCGAAGGCGCAGTACGCAGCCTTCTGCAGCACGAAGTTTCCAAGTATCGCGTACAGGGATGGCAATCGCTGGCAACGGATGCGGCTGTCGATCTCGTCGGACGGGGTGTTCAAGTATAATAGCGGCTTGATCGCTCGATATCTGCGCATCTGCCACGACAAAGTCCGCGGTCCGGAAGATCTCGATGCGGTGGTTGCGGAGTTTGGCTATAAGAGCCGCGTCGAGGCTCTCGGAGACAACGTGCAGGATGCCGTGGATGATGTCGCGAAGCTGGCCGAATAAGACCTGAGTTTCTCCCGACCAGCCAAGCGCCACGTCAGGCTGCAAGATCAACGAGATCGCTGACGAATTAGATAATACAATAATTTCATAGAGTTATTTGACAGATATTCGAGCTTCTCTAGTGTGTTTCTCGCGGCCCCGCATCGCCGCATTTTGCGAACACTGAGGAGTAATCAAAATGAATTTCGATTTGAACAATTACATTCCTGTTAAGCCCGACTTTTTTGCGGGCTCTGCTGTCGAGGCGGCCCAGAATGCTGTCGGATGCCTAGTGATCGTCACCGATCTCCGCCGCGAGACCGACAGCGGGATCATCATCGCGGAAGCTGAGGCCTACGACGAGACCGACATGGCCTCACATTGTCATCCAGGCGCCGCCGCGCAGCGCCGCAACCGCAGCTCCTCGATGCTGCTCCCGCATGGACATGTCTACATTCACCACGACAGGGGAATGCCGTGTCTGAACCTGGTCTGCGGGGAAGAGGGATTTGGCAGCGCGATCTTGATCCGGTCGGGAGTGCCGGTGATCGGAATCGATGCGATGGCAGAGCGACGCTCCGCCCATCCGTCAGCGGATCGCACGATCCGCTGTGGTGCGTCCGGGTTTGAACGAAAGCTTTGCAATGGACCTGCAAAGCTTGGCGAGGCACTCGGGCTTTACCCACTCCTCGATGGAGCCTCGCTCTTCAAGCCTCCTTTGCGCGTTTTGCGCCCGGTTGAGCCGGTGATCAACCTGCTCAATGGACCTCGCATCAACATCTCCAAGGACGCCGATCGTCCGTGGCGCTGGGGCCATCCCGGCTATCGCGAATGGCTCAGCGCGCCATTTCCGTCGGTGGTGGACGCGTGAGCGGAAATCGTGAGATCCGCATTCCCGCCGATCACGAGGCTCACGCCTGCACGATTATGGCATGGGCGGTGCACCGGGAATGGGGAGCCGAGAAAGAGCAGGTGGAGCGCGAGCTCGAGGCTGTGGTCCGGGCTATCGCGGAATACGATCCGATAAAGCTGCTGACACCGGCGGAAATGGTGCCGGCGGCGCGGGCCCGAAAATTCGGGCCCGAAGTCGAGATCGTACCGGCGCCGGTCGACGATATCTGGATGCGTGATATCGCGCCGGTGTTCGCAAAGCGCTGGGCCGATACGATCGCGATCGACTTCAACTTCAACGCCTGGGACAATTCCCGGCGTGGCCGCGCCGGCGACCGCCTGGCGCGCACGCACGATTTCGGCGTTCCGGTGATCGGCATGCCGTTCGTTGCCGAGGGCGGAGCGTTTATCACGGACGGTCAGGGACTCGCGATCGCAACGCGAAGCTGCCTGCTCTCGCGCAACCAGCAGATGGACGAGACGGCCATCACTGCGGCCTTCGGCTGCGTTGGGATTCGGGATCTGATCTGGCTCGACGGCGATCCGACCGAACCGATCACCACAGGTCATCCGGACGGGTACATGGCCTTCCTGCCCGACGGCAGGCTGCTGGTCGAGGTCATCGCATCTGGACCGGGAGCCCGACGACGCCAGTGCGATGTTGCAATACTGCGGCAATCGGTCAACAACAGAAAAATAAGGGGTGTCGAACCGTTCGAGGTCGTCCCGGATGGCCTGTCCGGCAGCGCGATGATGGCTGCCACGTATGTGAACCTTTTCGTCACCGACGGTGCGGTCCTGACGGCGCGATTCGGCGACACTCACAACGACTTGCGCGCGAAGCTGGAGCTGGAGCGCCTTTTCCCAGGGCGGGACATACGCATGCTCGACTTAAGGACGATTCTTAATGGCGGCGGCGGCATCCGATGCCTGACGCAACCGGTGCCGATTTGATGCGTCACCCAGTCCGAGGAACTCAATGATCTCGACCTACATCAAGGACGCCGACCAACTGCTTGCGATGGCACCCGCTGACGTCGGGCGCAGCATGCTCATGATCGCCAAGAAAGTGCGGCAAGGCGCCGGCTTCACCTTCGAGGCGATAACGACCGAGCCGTTCGGCACGGGAATGGCGACCGAGCGCGGCAGCAGCTACCCTTTCCATAAGAAAGCGCTGATCGACGAACACCTGAACAAGGCATGGCGCCTGCTTGAGCGCGAAGGTTTCATCGAGGCCTCTCCGGGCATCAACGGCGACCACGGCTGGAAGACATTCACAGATGCTGGTCTGGCCGTCGCCAACGGTCAGGACTTCGAGGCTACTCGCGCGGCGATGCTCTTTCCCAAAGAACTGATCCATCCTGCGATCCGCGACAAAGTCTGGGGAGCGCTGGCACGGGGCGATCTGGACGAAGCCGTGTTCGCCGCGTTCAAGGCCGTGGAGGTGGCTGTGCGCCAAGCTGGCGGATACGAAGCTACGGACCTTGGCGCGGACTTGATGCGAAAGGCCTTCGATCCCAGCGATGCGCCGAAGGACAATCGCGGACGACTGACGAACTTAGCGCATCCCACGGGCGAGCGAGAAGCCTTGGCCCATCTGTTCGCCGGCGCGATCGGATCGTACAAGAACCCTCATTCTCATCGGACGGTGAACCTTAGTGACCCGGCCGAAGCGCGAGAGCAGGTTATGCTCGCAAGCCATCTGTTGCGCATCGTCGACGCGCGTCGGCCGCAGTGAGGATGCCTCGCGCGCTTGTCCGGCTCGATAGGCTAGGCGTCGGTCAAAAGGCGGCGACCTTGGGATCGGTAGTCATGACGGCGCCGACGAGCTTCGCGGGATCGACGTCCTTCGCCGCCGCCCACGATGCCAAGTTCACCGGGCGATAGGACGCATCGGCCCGCCAGCGGTCGAAGACCGAACCGTCGACGGTCTCGTTGATGCGCGACGTCGTGGCGTCCGTGCCCTTGTCGGGCGGCAGGCCGACGGGCCGGTAGAAAGGCCGCGAGACGAAGCGGTAGAGGCCCCAAGCGAACTCGCGATAGGAATCCGTGACCGGCGGCGCGACTTGCGAGAGGTCGAGCGAGACCTCGCTGCGGAAGCCGAGCCCCAAGCCAGCCGCTTTCTCCATTAGCCACTTCAGGGGCCGCTGCGCCAACGGGTCACTCGCGTAGCCGCCGCCGATGTTGGCATGCGCACCGACGAACCAACGCTGCTCGACCTTCTCGATCTGACGTTCGGCGGCTCCTTCGTGTCCAACCCTATCCGTCCTGGTCCAGAATGTGGGTTCGAAATTCTTCCGGTGTTCGTCAAGCGCCAGCGCATGGAAGGCGTGCTCGTTGTCGAGCCGCAGATGCGTGTCGAGAAACCGATATTTGCGGACCTCGGCCGCCATGCTCCACACCGGAAGGCCGAGCGAACCAACGGTGTCCCACACGCCGACGAACTTGACCTTGGTGGGCCGCGAATAGGCGGTCAGCCAGCGTTCCTCGAGCGAGACACCGTCCGGCAGCGGCCTGCCCAGCAGCGTCCTGATCGTCGGGGCATCGTAGATGCGATATCGCGCGTAAAGCTGCTCGATCGACAACGGCGCGCCGAGCCTGAGGACACCGCATTTGCAGATCAAGCCCGACAAGCTGCGCGCCGTATACGCGCCGCGACTGAAACCGAAGATGAAGATCTCGTCGCCGTCGTCGAAATTCTGGATCAGCCACGTATAGGCTTCGATAATCTCGTCGTCGATGCCCCACCCGGTGACGCCGCCTCGCGCAGATTCACCGCGCCGGGTGCCGACCCCCTGCGAATAGTAGACGCGTTGGTCGGCGGTCTCGGCGGTCAGGGACTTCAACCTCCAGACGTTCGTGTTGTTGTTCAGCGTGTTCCAAGTACCGTCGAGGAAGATCGCGAGACGCTTCATGAGATCTCTCCGATAATGTCCTGCTGAAATCGCGCCCCAGTACGGCTTCATCATCGCCCGTGCCGTCGAGCGCGTCGATCGATGCCGACAGCCACCGGCCGCCGAATCAAATCAGCCCGGGCGGTCGAGCGGACCGGGAGTCAACGAAAAAAACGTCGATTTCCCGAAGGAAAGTGCGCCCACCGAACCTTGCCGAACCGCCGCGTCGCCACCACGTGCTCAACCGCCAGTTTTATTTATTCCTACAAGATTCGAGAAGATGCAATGGACCCGCGTATCACCTATTTCCCCGTCGGCAACGGCGATTGCTCGCTGATCACCCTGAGCGACAACACCCAGATCATCATCGACTGCAACACCACCCAGGAAGCCAGTGACGAAGACGACCCCAGCCGCTACGACGTCCATCAGCACTTGCTCGATTTCGGCAAGAAGCTCGGCGGCAAGATTCCCCATGTCGACGTGTTCATCCTGACCCATGCTGATCAGGATCACTGCCGCGGCTTCGACACGATGTTCTACACGGGCGACCCGTCCAAATACACGGTGAAGCACTCCAAGGAAGACCTGACCCTCATCGACGAGCTCTGGTTCACCCACCGCATCTTCGCCAACCACGAGGGCGAGCTGTCGAAGTGGGCCAACGCGTTCAAGAAGGAAGCGCAACGCCGCATCGATCTCCATCTCGCGAAGTCGTTATTGCGCAACGACGCCGGCAACCGCATTCGCGTCGTCGGTCACAGCAACAACCCGGCCTATAAGGGGCTCGGCGATCTGGTAATTACCCCGGGCAACTACATCGACGTCATCGACCGCAAGACGAAGAAGGACTTCCGCTTCTTCGTCCATGCGCCGTTCCGCAAGGAGGTCGACGATAAGCTGGCCGACCGCAACGACACCAGCGTGGTGCTGCAGGCCTGCTTCGACGTGGGCGGAACCAAGAACGCCGGCCTTGCGATGTTCGGCGGCGACGCCGGCGCGGCAATCTGGTCGAAGATTCTGGAACTCAGCGACGACGACAAGCTGGCATTCGATCTCTTCCTCGCGCCGCACCACTGTTCGTGGACGTTCTTTAGCGAGGAAGAGTACAAGTACAATAAGGTGCCGGCCGAGGACTCGCTCGCCATCCTCGGCAAGGGTCTCGACGGCGCGCGCGTGATCGCGTCGTGCAAGCCGATCAAGGACGACGACGACAATCCTCCACATTTCGCGGCCAAGGAGGAGTACGAAGATGTCGTCGGCGAGGGGAATTTCATCAGCCTCGCTGAGGTTGGAGACCAAAAGCGCGCGCTGCCGACCACGTTCGAAATGAGCGAGAACGGGCCGGTGCTGCTGGATCCGGAGGACGTCGATCACGTCGACGATGCCGTCAAAAAGGTCGCGAGTACGCCGCAGACCTATGGGTGAACTGCACTCCACGCCACAGGAAAAGGAAGACGAAGACAGTCTGTCGCCGACGATCCGCTCGGCGGTGGCGGAGTTGCGCGCCGAGTACCCCGCTCAGGCCATTCCGGTACTGAAGTGGAACGACACTTATGTCGCCGTAGCGGTCTCTGTCGACGTCGAACTGCCAGGGCGCGGCCCTGTCAACGGAGTTGACATCCACAAGCGCGAACCGCTGGTGCTGCTGTTCTCCAAGAAGTCTTTCCCCTACCTGGCGCCGCGGGTCTATTCGGACCGCCGCGACTTCTCCAAGACCGCGTTTCCTCACCTCAACCCGACGCCGCCCAACGTGCCGGCGTCGCTCTGCCTGCACCGCGGTTCGATCGATACCTGGTTCGCCGAGCACACGGTGACCGACCTGGTTGAGCGGGCGCGGGGCTGGCTGCGCGACGCCGCTCGCAACCGCCTGGTCCCGGAAGGAGACGGCTTCGAGCCGACCCGTTCGCCTGACACGTTCGGCACCTTCGTCTACTCGCCCGAGGCGTTCATCGCAAAAGCGGCCGAGCTCCGCGCGGCGCAGGACAGGACCGCCGGCAGCGCCTTCGTCACCTACGAACTGCTCGACACCGAGGGCAAGGCCGAGATCGGCGAGAACGAATACACCGTCAGACAGGCGGCCTTCGCCGACGACGACAAGCTCGAGCAGCACAAGATCGTCGCGAACGTGTTGAACGAGATGGCCGAAAAACCCGAATACAAGGGACAATTCCAGCGCCGCCTTTTCGGCCTGCTGCTCTGGACGCCGGAGGCCAACATCTGCGGGCAGCATTTCGGCGAATTGCCGGAAACGCTCGGCGACCTGGAAATCTGGGCCGAAGCGCTTGGGTTTCCGCTGCGGGCCGCGCTGGCTTCGTATCTCGCCAATGAACTCCACCTCTTCGGCGGTGTACCGATCGTGCTTGCCGTTAGACGCCCCCAACAGGTTCTAGGCAGAGCGTCCGATGTCGAACTACTAAACTTCCTCGTCTCCGCCGGCGGAGATCACTGGCCGAAGGACGGCGCATGGGATCCGGCGGCTCGCGTCTGGTTCGCCGACCACCGCACGCCGCTGACGCCGGCGTTCGCCCGCGAGATCTCGGCCCTTCCCGCCGATGGAGCAGCGGAACCTACAGTCATCTTCGGCGCCGGCGCGCTGGGCTCGAAGGTTGCGAGCCACCTCGCCCGGAGCGGCAGCGTCGCGCTCAAGATCGTCGATAACGCGAAGATCTCGCCTCACAACCTCGTCCGACACGCGCTGGGCGGCCGTGCCGTCGGCCTGTCGAAGGCGGAAGCCCTCAAGGACGAACTGCTCAAACTATATCCGGGCCAAGGCGACCTTCCCATCGAGGGTAAGAACGCATCCGCACTTGACCGGTTACGCAGGCCCGCCTTCTTCGAAGGCTATGCCAATCTGGTCGACATGACGGCGTCGAACATCGTGTTCAACGCGCTCCGCGACGCTGCCCTTCCCGACACGGTCCGCGTCCACCGCGCCGAGATCGCCCATCGTGGCAAGCTCGGCCTGCTGTCGATCGAGGGAGCCGGACGCAATCCCCGGATCGACGACCTCCAAACGCTGATCTACGATTCCGCGATCGAGGACGATGCGGTCGCCGCCTGGCTGGAAGAGGTCAGGTCGACGCGCGACGATCGCGTCGGATCTGGCGGGTTGGAAGATATTCAAGTCGGATTGAGTTGCAGTTCAGCGACGATGCAGCTGGCCGACGAGGTCGTGTCTTTCCACGCCGCGGCAGCCACCCACCGGCTGCGGCCTTATCTGGCCAAGGACGGCCCGGCGCGGACCGAGGGGCTCGTCAATCTGAGCTTCCTGAACGAAGGAGGCGACAGTCGCGCGAGCGCGCGGACTATCGGCCCGACCGTGGTGCTCGGCGCCGACTACGGATGGCAAATCCGAATCGCGGCGACCGCCGCGAAGGAAATGTCGGAACTGATGCGGCGGCACAGTCCGAGCGAGACCGGCGGGATCCTGGTCGGTCGCCTAGCCGCGACGAGGAAGACGATCTACGTGACGCGTCTGGTCCCCGCTCCCCCCGACAGTGGGGGCACTCCCTGGGTGTTTACGCGTGGCACCGAGAAACTGCCGGAGGCTCTCGCTCAGGTCGAACGCCGGACCGGCGGTCTGCTCACCTACGTCGGCGAGTGGCACACGCATCCGGCGGGCGGGTCTGATCTCAGCGACACGGACAAGACCGCGGTCATCAGCCTGCGGTCGATCCTCGATCGCGTCGGCCAGCCCACTCTGGTGACCATCGTGACGCCGGAGGAGATCCGGCCTCACCTCTTCGAGCCGACGAGCCCGCCGGTCGTGGTCGATCAACCGCGACGTCGGCCAGGCTTCATGCGGGTGATTTTTTGGCGGCGCTAGAGGCCGTCGGCTTTCCGGCCTTCTGGGCCAACACCGTACAGACGAACCGAACGCCGTAGATCGCCGCGGCGTGCCGGACGACGATCAGCTGAAAAAGCAGAATGCCGAAGTAGACGCCGCAGGCGTTCCACGGGGCGACGAGAAACAACGCCGCGATGCCGAACCCGATCAGGAATAGCGCCGCCAGACCCGTGTAATCGCGCAGCAGCAGATAATCGCGATGTACCTGCTGTACGGCTGGGAGGTCCTGCACCTCGAGATAGAACCGGTACCATAGGCTATTCTGATCCTTAGGGTCGCCCGGCACCTTGTTGCCGCACGCCCGCTGCAACCGCGTGAAATCTGTTCGGGGATCGGCCTTCGCGTGGACGCTGAAGGCACGATGGCCCGGCAGGACATCGTTCCACCGCAAGAACACCAGCCGCTCCTTAGCCGCCGAAGTGAGCAGTCCGTTCGCGATCGTGGTGACCACGACGGCGAGGCCGACGGGCAGCAGGTTCGCGGCACCCGTGAGAGTCGCCTTAATCCCCGACAGCTCGAATGTCGCCCACTGACACGCCCCGTAGAACACGACCGCGTTCGCCGCGATGATAAGCCAAAGCTGCCTTCGGTTCTGCTCCTTCAGTTTCTGCGATCCACCCTGCTTCGCCATGAATTGCCCGTCCCTAACGAACGTTTCGATCGACCACTGTAGTGGCGTGGGCCGCAGATGCACGCAACAGGCGCGCATTGGAATGGACCTTGTGCGCGAAATCCCCCAGTCCCTGCCGCGCAAGTCGGACTAGACACTTATGTTCATGATATGTTCTAATGCGTCATGAACGACCGATCCGCGAGCTGGCGCATGCCGCCCCCGAAGCAGCTGGAAAAGCTGGCCACCGCCGTCGGCAAAAACGTCGCACCAGTGCGGCCGATCGGCCCAGCCGACGATTTAACCGCCGAATACTGGGAGGCCCTCTTACGGGACGCTCCTGCCGACGACAGACGGTCCGGCCCCGGCATACGGATGCGGCGGCTCGCCGACATCCCGCAGCACGTGCTTAGGGTGTCCTGCCGCCGCTGCAAGCGGATCGTCGAGATCCAGAAGGCCGACGCGACGCGCTTGTACGGCCCGCAGGCGCTCTGGAAGGACGTCGGGCAGAGGCTGCTCGACAAGACCTGCCAGGCGCGGACAGGTAGGCTCGAGGAGGACGGCTGCTGGCCGCAATTCGAGTAGGCGCCAGTGATGGCGTCGAAGCACCACCCGACGCCTCTCTCCGGAGGCGACCGCAAGGCCCTCGCCAAGGAACTCGGCAAGGCCCGCGCCATGACGACGATCCTGGCCGCTCAATCTGCAGCGGCTCGGGCTAAGGGGGAGGCCCTCATCAAGCAGGCCGACCGGCTCCTGTGCGAGTCGTGGAACGAGCGCATGTGGTCCGATGGCGGGCCGATCGACCCGTCTCCCACGATCGACCAGGCGGTGAGCGGGGGTTATAGCTGGTTGCAGATCGAATGCTCGCGGTGCAAGGCCGCCCGCGACGTCGATCTGGCCGCGCTTACCCATCCATCGACGACTTTCGTGCACGACTTGGCGAGCCGCTTGCGGTGCCGGAAGTGCGCCAAAGCCGGCAAGCGACCGGCTGCCACCCTGCTGCAGCTGGCGCAGCGGGCCCGGCATCCGGATCCGGAGGACTGACCAACCGTGTGCAACCTGTATTCGATCACCACCAACCAGGCCGCCATCTGCGCGCTGTTCCGCGTCGTCAACCGGTACGTCGGCAACCTCGCGCCGATGCCCGGCGTATTTCCGGACTACAAGGCGCCGATCGTCCGCACCGGTGCCGACGGTCGCGAGCTCGTCACCGCGCGGTGGGGCATGCCATCGTCGTGGAAAGCTATGATGGACGCCACGAAGAAGCGCGCCGAGAAGCTGCAAGCCAAGGGTAAGCAAGTCGATTTCAAGGAATTGCTCCGGATGGAGCCGGACGGCGGCACGACCAACATCCGCAACGTGAAGTCGAAGCACTGGACGCGATGGCTGGGTCCGGAGCATCGCTGCGTGGTGCCGTTCAACTCGTTCAGCGAGTTCAACAAGGCCGAAGGCGGCGACATCTGGTTCGCGCTCGACGAGACCCGCCCGCTCGCCTGCTTCGCCGGCATCTGGACTAACTGGACGTCGGTCCGGAAGGTGAAGGAGGGCGAGACCACCAACGATCTCTACGCGTTCCTGACAACCGAGCCGAACGCAGAGGTCGGCGCCATCCATCCGAAGGCGATGCCCGTGATCCTGACGACACCCGATGAGGTCGAGACCTGGATGACCGCGCCTCCAGGCGAAGCCTTGAAACTGCAGTGGCCTCTGCCGGACGGGACGCTGCGGATCGTCGCTCGCGGCGTCAAGGAAGACGCGGCCGGACCGACGGCGTGACCGACGAGGACGACAGCCATATCGTACCGCCGTCCCGGCAACGGAAGATCATCCACGTCGACATGGACGCGTTTTACGCATCCGTCGAACAGCGGGACAATCCAGACCTCCGCGGCAAACCGGTCGCCGTCGGCGGATCCCGCGAGCGCGGCGTCGTTGCGGCCGCCAGCTACGAAGCCAGAAAATTCGGTGTCCGGTCGGCCATGCCGTCTGTGACCGCGAAACGACAGTGCCCGGACTTGATCTTCGTGAAGCCGCGCTTCGAGGTCTATAAGGCGGTCTCGCAGCAGATCCGCGAGATCTTCGCCGAACACACGCCGATCATCGAACCGCTGTCGCTGGACGAGGCCTACCTCGACGTCACCGAGAACCTGCAGAACATCCCGCTGGCGCGCGACGTCGCGCTCGCGATCCGCGCGAAGATCAAGGAAGTGACCGGCCTCAACGCCTCGGCCGGCATCTCCTACAACAAGTTCCTGGCCAAGCTCGCCTCCGACCACCGCAAGCCGAACGGCCAGTACGTCATCACGCCCGAGATGGGGCCGGCATTCGTGGAAGCGTTGCCGGTCGGCAAATTCCACGGCATCGGGCCTGCGACCAGCGCGAAGATGAACTCGTTCGGTCTTTACACCGGCCTCGACATGCGGAATCAGACGCTAGAGTTCATGCAGGCCAACTTCGGCAAGGCCGGCGCGTACTACTATTGGATCTCGCGAGGTGTCGATAACCGCGAGGTCCGCGCAAACCGGATCCGGAAATCGGTCGGCGCCGAGACCACGTTCTCCAGCGACCTCGTCGAGTTCGAAGCCATGGCCGGCGAACTCCGGCCGCTGATCGACAAGGTATGGCAGCACTGCGAAGACAAGCGCTCGCGGGGCCGAACCGTGACGCTGAAGGTGAAGTTTAACGACTTCGAGATCATCACGCGCAGCAGATCCGTTCCGGCCGCGATCTCGAACCGGGACGATCTCGAACAAGCGTCGATCTCCCTGCTGCGGAATGAGATGCCGGTCCCTAAGCCGGTTCGCCTATTGGGAGTTTCTCTGTCCTCGCTGCAAGGCGGTGATCCGGAAGAGCCGCAACTCGACCTCCCGATCTAGAGCGGTACGCATGTTCAGTGTATCCAGTGTTATTCGGCGATGGTTTGACCCCCGATCGGCGCCGAAGGTTGACCCCGGCCAACACTGCCCAATTCCTCACCGGAATGCTCGTCACGTGTGGGGTCAATGCTGGGCTCTGACTCACTTTTGGTGCAGCTATCGGCGTGCCGCGGGTGGCACAGTGCCTGATTCAACTTTCGCAGAAGCCCTGTTACGCGAGTCCAGGTCGGCGGCTTGTCGGTCCTCTGTAGTTTCTGGTTGGATCTGAGTCTTTCGCGCTTCATTCGAGCCTACCGCAATCATGACCCAATGCCGCACGGCGCTCTGAAGGTTCAGCGGATAAGCCCTGTCAGGCACTTCTTGAACGTGCTACACTCTAAACGACCATGGCTACCAAACCCATCCAATTGACCGACGCCGCCTTCCTGATGTTGCGGAAGGTAATAGGTCGTGCCGACTCCGAGATCGGTCTGTGGGTCGGCGCCGCGGACATCGTGCCCGCCGCTGAGCTTATCGAGGCGGGATATGCCACTGTCCGTAACGTGGATGAGAGACCGAAACTACATGCGACCCTCGCCGGCGTCGAGTACATGAAGACGATTGACGCTCTGACCAGTCCAGAGGCGGACGGCATGCGTGATGATTTCGGCGAGAAATTCCTTAAGATGAAGGGCCGCGTCGATCCGACCTTGAAGCTCGGGTTCTGATTTGCTCGAGTTTCGAATGTCGACTTCGAGGTGACTCCAGCTCTGTCGCAAGCTGCTCGCGCTCGGAGAAAACTCTGGTCGGAACATGGACCGACGTTTGGGCGAGTTCTTGCTTGCTGCGCACATCTCCGAGCAAGGAGCCGCCGACGGCACGATTGAGGTCTAGGGAGATGGCCGGGACTGCTATTTACGCTTCCTCGCCGAGCGAGCGAGGGACCTGCCCTGCAGCAATCCGTAAGGCTTGGGAAAAGATAGGCCGGCGCTCTCACGTCGGCGGGGTAACAAGCGTCGAGCTTTTCGTTCGGTAGGCGTTACAGGTTACTACGGGCTCAGTTGTGATCCCGTTGCCGTCCTCAGCCTCCTAGCATGTGTCGCCAGCCGCTGGCGGTTGCGCTCACAGTGCGATCGGCGCCGGCGCTTCATTCGGGCCGCCTCTCGCTATGCCAGAGTGTCGATCGGCTTGCAAAATTTGGCCCTGACTCACTTTGTGCAGTTGTTTACGCGGCGCCGATGACGCGTGCCTCGAGCAGATCGATTTTTGCACGCCCATACATCTGACGCTTCATCAGCTTGAGCTTTATGATTTGACCTTCGGTCTGACCGTTCGACCAAGGTTGGATGATCGCGGCTTGAACGGCGTCGCGATCTGCGATGATGCCCTTGGCGAACGAGCCGAGTGGACTGTCGATCGCAGCGGCGATCCATGGATCGAGGTCGGGGGCCTTTTGCTGGCGCATGATTTCGTGGAAACGATCGACCAAGTCGCGGGCCTCGAGCAACGATGGGACATCGAGCGCGATCTTGGCCATGATCGACGCCTGATCCCTCGGTACTTGATCGCGTTCGATTGTCATAAGCCGCGCAATCTTGCGTGCCGACGGGGTCTTCCTCACCCGCCCGGCCGGATTCGATGATTCATCGAGACGGCGGCGGGTGGCCCATTCGGCGACGACCCGAAGGGATCCTTGGAATCCCTGTATCCGCAGGCGGCGCCAGAGTTCGGCGCCATTCCGGCAGCCGCCCGTCCAGAGGGCGTCGAGCGTCTCGGCGTACGGCTCGATGATGCTCACGCGGCTGCGGAAGATCTCCCGTCCGCCGCCTCGGGCAATACGTCGAACCGTCTGGTGTGCAAGGCTGAGCCGGCGGGTAATCTGTTTGAGTGGAGTTCCCTGTTCGAGCAGCTGCAACACCGCATCGACCGTCTTCTTGCGGTGTTGGAAATTCTCCCACCGCTTGCGTTCCGCACAACTGAGTAGTGCGGGGTCGATCTGGTCATTGGCCGACGATTTGCGGATGGCGTGCATGTTCTGGCGCACGACATCAAGAAAGCTCGCGCTGGCGTTTTCGAAGAGGTGCCAACGATCGGCGACTTGTATGGCCTGGGCGCACCCTTGGACGCGGCGTCGCCGTAGCTCGCGCCACGATCCCGGGCGATGAACTCGATGCTGGGGTGATCGCGCGGCCAGGCGGCAATGGTGCCACTCGCGCGATCCGGCAGGAGTGCAACGATGCGGCGACGCTCAAGGTCACAGATGACGGTACCGTACTGGCATCCCTTTCGCCAGGCCCAGTCGTCAATGCCGACCGCGTGCAAGGAGTCGCGAGGGCGTGCCGCGCGCCGGCGAACCGTTCTAAGCAAGGTATCTTTGCTGACCGGGATTGCCAGGCGGCTTGCCAAGTTATGTCCGGGCCGCCCGCCCAATGCGAGCCCGAGGCGATGCACGATGCCATCCATCCGCATTGTTCGGCGGGCTGACGGCAATGCGACCGCATCACCGAGGCGCTGGACGAAAATGCGCCGCCGGCAGCCTGTTCCGACGCATCGAAACCGGCGTGTCTCAACATTGATCTCGACGATGCGATCGTGGGCAGGCAAATCGATGAGGCGTCGCCTGTAGCGGCTATGGATCCGACCCGAAACGACGCCGCATTCAGGACACGTCGCCGTCTCCGTGCTCGGTCTTGCCATTACGATGATCTTCGGCCTTGATCTCGACGCCATCGACAGCAAGGCCCGCTGGTGTCAGCGTCGCGGTATAGGTCTTAAGGCACATCTGCGGTGATTCCCCCATGAGGTTGAATCAGCCACTGTGCCACCCGCGGCACGCCGATCGCTGCACCAAAAGTGAGTCAGAGCCAATGTTGGAAGCCGATTGGTCAAAGTTCGGCACTTACTTACAGTGCAATTCAGCCGGAGGTGTTTTCTACCCTGCATTGGGTGGTCGTCTTTTTGGGTCAGTCAATCGCTTCCGGAAGGCGCGCCGCCGCTATGGCGCAAATCGGTGGATCGGGCTAATTGAGAACGGATCTCGCGACCAGCGGCCGGTGATCAGCCGTCCCTCCTCAATCGACGGACACGGTCGTCCCCCGTCCGCCTGCGATCGCCAGGCGGCGCGATGCCGTGATATTGGTATGTGTAAGCGAATGCTCGAGGCGGCGAGGGGAGAAATGAATCAGAAGCATCTGACGCAAATGTGGCAATGGATGTCGATCGCTTGCGTGCTGTTCCTCGTCACGAGCGTCGTCTCGATACAAGGCGGATCAGAGTTCGTCGGAAAGCTCTTCGGGGACAAGGCCGGTTCGCTTCCCGACAACAAGCCTGCGATCGGATATTTCGGTGCGATCGTCGGGGGCGCTCTGTTTCTGATTGCTTCGTTCGTGCTCTATCTGCACGCCTACCGCCACGGCAATCGATGGCATAGCCGAGTCCCGATCGTTTGGCTCGAAGGGCTCAACACGGATGCCTGGGACGGGAAGCTGTTTCAGATCATCGTCCTGTTGTTGTTTCTCGGAATTCCTGCGGCAGGCATCGTCCTCTGCATACAGGAAGCCGAACTTGGAGATTTCTGCGAACAGGACACCACTCATTTCTACAAAGGTTCGGAGACTACGCTTCTATCGCCTCCCAGGGCGATCGACCGCAACAACCAGATGCGGCTTCGCCGCGGAGGCGCCGGAACAGAAGAATGCAAGAAGACCGGCATCGAGATCCTTCCAATATTTTGGACACCATTCCTTGTGTACGGCTTACCGTCTCTGAGCTTTTGCATGGCGCTCGCGGCGCTCGGGACTATACTGCTCAGACCTTTCCGCAAACCGAAGCCGGAGTCGGGAGGAGCAGACGTCGAGCCGGACGATCTGGCTATTTCAGGATAGTTTCCGTGACTTCGGCATCCACCGGCACCGCAAGCTTGGCGATGACGAAGAGGTCGGAAGCGGCGACGTAGATGCCGTCAAGGCTGATATCGGGTGTGCCTGCCTTGATCTGCAGGCCATGAACGTCGGCCTTCGCGATCGCCTGCGTGATCTCTTTCGCGACCTTGTCGAATTCCGCACTGAGGTCGACCGTGGCATGCGCATCGATTGCCTTCAGGATCTCGTCTTGGAATACAGCCTCGGCGGTCGACCAGAAGGCGCTGTCGACTACGCTTGCGAAACGAATATTCTCAACTTTGATGGCCTTGCCGTTTTTCACCAGGGTCGGCTTGCCGGACAGGTAGACCCAGCCGCCCGTATCGAACCAGCTTGCGGGCGTCTTTGCGTCGATCTTGAGCCCGAGAGCCAGCGAGTCCTTGCTTGGGTAGACGTCGACGTCAAGAACGCGGACTTCGACTTTTCCCTCGGGAAGGTCCTTTTGGAACGTTTTGTCCGCGAGAGCCTGGCGAAGCTGTTGCTTGAGCATGCTGTAGGGGGCGACGACCTGTACGTTGATCTTCAGGTTTCCCTTGTCCGCGGTCAACGGATCGAGAGGCGGCAACGGCAGCACGGCCGTGTCGATGGGAGTGGTCTCGAGGATCGTCTGGGCGCCGACGAGCACGGCGACCCGTACTCGATCGTCCTCTGGGATAATGCCGGAGAATGCGGCCGATTTGGGCTGAATGTTCAGGTAGAGGGGCGGAAGCTTGTCGCGTTCGATCTTGATCGAGAACGGATGCCACTGGCCCGCGATCTTGGGTTTGACGCTGTCGCACGGGATGGCGTTTTGCGCTCCTTTCTGAAGGTCGTCCCGATGCTTGTCGAATTCATGATTCAATTCGTTGGCGATCCCGAGGTTAATCGGACCGGCGCAGATTTCGGGATGACCCAAAAGACCGAAATCAAATCCAAGGCAGTTTTTTCCGACGACCTCGACTGAAGCGTCGTCGACCCAGGAGCCGACCGGCTGGGCGGTAACGACCGGACACCATTTCTTATCCAGCGTCGCACCTAGGTTCATCCGGGGCGTCGCATGGATGTCGATGTTCTTCCCGTGAAGCGAAAGGAGGCCCGCCAGATCGCCGCCGACACCGGCTTGCCCCGTGACGTGAATGCCTTGGGATAGACGCAGAGCGCGGCCGTCACGGGATATCTGAGCAGAGCCGTCCTTGTCGATGTTTGCATGCCAATCATAGTCGGCGCATTTATCGTGCGTGCCGATGCTCGGGCCGAAGACTTCTGGGACTTTAGTACAGACACCCAAGACGCATTTCTGATTCCACTCGGTGTGGCCCCCATTGACGTATGGTACGCCGACGCAAGCGATATGGCCGTTGCCGCCGATTGGCGACGATTGGGGCAGCTTTTCTCCTGCGATGCGGGCTAAGGTAGCGTATGGCAGCGAGCCGACCAATGTCACGATGCTGTCGGCGACGGCCGGCGCCGGCGCACTCGCCGCACCCCGCTCGGGCGGGGTAAATAGAACCCTGTCGTCGCAGGCCGATAGAAGGCCACACATCAAGAACAGAACGAAATATCTCAGCTTCATCGCAATTACCCCGGTGAGACAATCTTGGTTTGCAATCAGCGATTTCGAGAGTTCGCAGGATCAAGCACCGCCAGCCGACTCTTTCCGCCCTCATCGGGGAAGCCATTATGCTCCCGCCGAGCAGACGGTGCGGCTCCGGCTCCCCATGATCCATCAGCTCGATGCCCGGAGCTGACCTCCAAGCGGCGAGCGAATAAGGATGCTTCCGGGCTCCAGGATCCCATCAGCTCGCTGGACGAAAGCAAGCTGGGTGACGAAGTCGCGTTCCTCAATACCGAGATTTACCTCAGGGAAGTGGAACCACGCTTGCAGGTCCTGACGGCATTCGACCGGTTTTCGTTCCGAGCGTGAGGCACGACAGGCTGTAGTCGACAGCGGCGCCGGCGATTGCCGTCCCTAGCGGGCGAGAGTGCTTTTGCACAGATCAACGCGATCCGGACGAACTCCGTTCGGCATAAGCCCGTCGTGCCTCGCAAAGGGCTTGGCGGAAAGCTCCCTGAGTTGATGGACCGCCGTCCAACGTGCAAGAGTGAACTAAATTCAATCCTTTTGCTCATAGCGATACAACGCCTCTTCGGCGGCCGAAATCTGGCGAAGGTGTTTCCGCCCTTCTGATACTCCTATTCCCTTATAGGCAAATCCAATCTTTGCCGTCGTTTCAACTCGCATCCACGGTCCATTGCCTGGATTCACCATTGCCGTCTTATCGCCCTGCTTTAAGCGCGTCAGCGTATCATCCCGTACTCGCTCGTATTCTATGCGAGTTGGCGAGTAAGTGATTTCTTGCTCCATTGACGCTCCTGGCAGGTCAAGGCTTCGCATTATCACCTCGTCCGCCATAGCAGAGGATATACCCAACAGGCACAGTGAATAGAGTGCCGCTCGAAACTCTTTCAACATCGGCATGCTCCGTGTACGCTTCAGTTGAGCGAGTAGACCTTCAACAAATGAGGGGATTCTTGGATAACTGCGACATTCCCCTCGATGGCTCGTGGGAGCGCGGCGCCAGTACTTAGCAGAACTGAGTTAGAAGGTATGTCGATAACTTCGAGAAGCTTGCCAGCCAAACTCATCTGCCTTTTGAGATCTACGCTCGTGCGAAGCGAGCTGGACAGCATGAGCGGAGACAGATTGCCGAAAGATGCCACGACCGATCTGTTTATTGAGCCTAACAAGCGAGGAAGTTCGCTAGCATCAAGATCCACACACGATCGACAAGGCATTGGCTGTGCCACTGAGCCTTTGAGCGAGAATGACTCGAGCCAAGGCTCAAAGAAGGTTGGCGATTTCGGCGTGAAGCCAACAAGGTCAAACAATATTCCGTCGCTTGCAACTTGATAACTCTGCAGGCTAGGTGCAGCTCCAGCTGCACCTATATCCGACAAGCGGGTCTGTATCGGCGAGAGTATTTCGCTCTTGAGCGAGCGGGTGAAAAACGAACTGCTCATCTGCCCATTTGGGCCTGGCTTTACTTGGACGACAATGGCTGATGTTTCATTCAAGATTGCAAGTGGAATCGTATCGTGAAAATCCACCAGAGCGATTGTGTCTGAAGTAGACATCGCCTTCGGATCGACGACAGCATACATGGTTTGTGTTGGGAGGACTTCTAGAGGTCGTCCATCGAGCGTCGTATAACGAACGAACGGCTGGAACACGACAGGGCCAAGATTGTCATTGCCGTTCGGGAGAATCGCGTTGCCGACGGTCAGGGCAGGACGCCATCCTACTAAAAGTCTTTCTGTATGCCCAATGGCCTCTTCTACATCTCTAGGCTGCGTGAGTAGGAAGCGTTCGTTTGGATCTACAAATTGAGGCCGACCGTTCTTTCCCCAGGTGTCTACGATGGCCCGCCAGTTCGCCAAGAGATGATCTTTATAAGAATTCGGCACGGGCGGGAGTGAGGTCTCCCCGACCTTGTCAAAGCCGCGCATAAATTCGACGGTTGCTTGGAAAGCCTGCCGGTCTAGAGAGACGCGCGCCCAGGAATCAGGTGAACCGAGCGCCAGCACAAATCCCACGTCGTTGCCCTTCGGAAGTGGAATTGCTTGCTGGCTTTTTCCAATTTGAATTACGGTGGTGCTTCTACTGAACGGTTCGCGACCAACAAGATAGCTAGAGCCGGTTAGAAGCAACGGGGGCTGTCCGACGCTGCTGATTTCGCCCTTGATCGATGATGGAAGGCTTTCGACGCTCGCATCCTTTGACGCTATCGAGTGAGTAAGCTCTAAGAATTGCCGCTGACCGATCCAGAATGTGTGAGGGCCGTCCGAATTGTTCCTTGTTACGATTGTGCCAACAGCCAGTTCGCTAGCAGCACTCTGATCGATCGCGACGGAGCGAACAGTCCGTGAAGGCCAATCCACTAAGCTTATTCCTCCAGACATCCAATCTTTGATAAAGAATTCCGTCGCCGATGAACGTTCAATGGATAAGTAGGGCTCGTAGGGGCTCAGAATACGGGGGCGCACTGAAGCGTCTCGATCATAGGACAATGCCTTGATAACCGATGATCCATCAGTCAGGCTGGCCAATTGGAGGAAGAGACCACTAGAGATCGCTAGCGATTGTCCGTCCGGCCCAAATGCAATCGCCAGCAACGGATTGAGTACCGGCATCCTCGGTGTCTTGAGTTCGGCGGCCAAGGGAATTTCCTTGGGAGACTGAGGTGGATTTAAAACGTCGGAAACGATAGCGCGATCGTCCCAAGCTGGTGGCCGTCCCGGTGCAGCAGGCATCGACGGATTTGGGGCGCTTCGGGCGATTAACGCCAACTTGGTACCGTCAGGCGAGAGTGCGACCGATATAATATCCGTTATTCTGCCGGTGAACTTTGCGGCATCGAAAACTCCTAAGCTCCTCAGCTTTTCGTCCTCGATAGCGAAAACGCCCACGCGCGCGCCGCATGTAATAGCAACGATCTTTCCATCGAAAGACAGTACCGTGGGCCCGTAGGTCTTAAACATAGGAGCCGCTGGATTCGGAGACGGCACCTGTGTGTATACTGAGCGATATTCGCAGACATCTTCATTTTCCACACGGAGTCTTAAATCAGATCCGCCCTTGGTAATCGCTCGTGCAGTCCCGTCTGCGTTGGAGATACCTATGATTGTGCTCGAGGACGCCACAAAGCGATCTGCCAGTGCTGCAGTGGCGGGTACGACGTTCGCCGTAGGGTCGAAGGGATCGCGCCAAACCAGCGTGTCCGCCGATCGCAACAAAATCCTTTGATTGGCAGCATCCCAAGCTACTGGATTGAAATCTTGTCCCGTCTTCCAGTAGTCAGAATGCGTTCTACCAGTCCCGATATCTACGATCCGATAGCCCGAGTAAGAAGCCCCTGTTAGCAACGTCCTACCATCACTGCTGCGAACTGCCACGTCTCCTACAACAGTCCGCGCCATCGAGGTGCTGGCTCGCTGATATAAATCAATGGAGCTCTGGAGCGCTCCAATCGTCCTAAGACGGCGGAGTACGCTCGCTCTGGCAGCAAGAGCGCCGCCTCTGCGATCGGAGAAATTCACCGATTGATAGATACTCGCAGCCCTGTCAAAGAAAGTATCGGCGCGCTGTAGCGCCCCAGGGTCAAAGCTGCCTGCATTCTGGGCTATCATGGCTCCCATATTTCCAGTTAACTCCGCAAGGACGACCTTGTCCTTCACAGACTGGGAGAGCTTGGCCTGCTGTTCCTGCTGGGCGATCGTCTTATTATATTCTGCTTCGGCGAGACTCGCTAGTCCGACCGCGTTGTAGAAATCCGCCAACGCCTGAGTGTTTGCCGAATCCTGTGGCGCAAGGCGCTTTGCATACTGGAGAATCATCAATTGGCTCTCCTGCGCTGACTTGCCTGAGCTAATAGGGAAGTTGGTCGCAGCAAAGGTTCTGATCTTCTGAGCGCAGAGCGAGCCAAACTGGTTCGCGCTGATTGCATCAACAACTTTGGAATTGTCTACAATTTCGGCAGCCGTGGGGCTCCGCGCAGCGAAGAAGCTTGTAAGCGCATCCACCCTCTGTCTGGCATCGACCGTGATTGATACTGAGTAGCTGAGCAAACTGCGAGCTGCGTCAACACCACTTCCTGGTGCGGCAATGTAACCCCTCAATTCAAACGGCTTGTCAAACTCTTTGCCTGTGACGGGTATATCGATCTGAACAGAGGACCCTCCAACGACAAAAGAAATTGGCTGCCCTTGACCGTCGGTCCGCGCGAGATGGAAAGTTGCAGGCGTCTGGCCGGGATTGCGATAGTGGTGTTCCGTCCAGTAGGTGCGATGGCATTGACCGAGCCAGTCTTTGTTGCAGTCGCTATGCTCCTCGGGATTAACATCGATACTGCCGGTCAGCGATATTGTAAGCTTTTGGCCTGGAAGAAATTGGGCCTTATCCTTAAGCGCGACAAGAGTAGGATCGTGCCAGCTAGCAGACACGTCGCCTCTTATTGGTTCATCGGTCTGAGCAAAAGCTAGCGTCGGAACAAGTGAGATCAAGACTAAGAAATATGTCGATCGCATCGTAGTGACCACGCAATTGTTGTTATTGTCTGGCTTGGGGCTTGCAGTTGTTGCCGCCGGCTATGGACAACGAGCGAAAGCGATCTCCCGCGTCATATACTGCCTTGGCAGGCACTATTGCTTCCACTTGATCGATTGGGATCATCAGCGCGGAACCGTCACTTCCTTCGCATTCGATCCAAAAATGTTGAGCATTCATCACCTCGACGAGATCCTTGACTCCATCATTCTGAGAGCGGAATGAATAGAACAGCCTCAGCCGAACATCGGCCATGTTTTCCCGACTGGTGGCCTCGCTTCTAAAGATTGTCAAAACGTAAAGTGAGAACAGTGGATACCCCTCAAGCTTTCCGAGTGACACCCCGTTAGGGGTCCATCTTTGAGGGAGGTCCGAAACGAAATCACTTATTCGCTCCGCGTCTACAATATAGCTTAGGTTCGCTTTGGTTTGCGGGATAAAGCTTTCCCGAACAATGCGATGATTGATCTTCAAATATCCAGCGCCGCTGTGCGCCAATTGAGCGCTCGGTAAAGGACGATACCCTCTTTGGCCATCAAACGCCGAAATCGCGGCGTCCGCGAATCGCACGGCCTCAAGATTAGCAGGGAGGCGGCTAGACTTCTCACTCAAGAAGAATGGAAGCTCGATAGATTGCGGCCCATCTGCTTGGGACTGCCAGTTCCTCAATCGTTGAAGGTCGCTCGCGGTCAGGAGTGCCGAAAGGGAAAGTTCATCGGTCACGTTGTACTGGTTGATCAGCGCGCCGTGCCCATCGCATCCTTGCCTTGAGCAGTATTGACGCGCCAACTCCAATAGCCGCTTCCAGTGCTCTACAAGCTGATCTAGGTCAGATCGCTCGCCCTCGATAGAGCGATCAAGCCATTGGTACAGCTTGATGTCTCCGTCCAGAGAATACCGAGCCCACGCGGCGTTTCGAAAAGTAGATTCGATTTCGCCATCCTTCTCCGTCGGGTTTCCCACCCACGTGGAAAGGGAGCGATCAAGAGCTTCAAATTGCGAGCGACAGAGCTCGGCGAGTAGCCAAAAGCGAGGCATCAGGAGCTTAGCTTTACGGATGAAAGACTGTCGGTCCGCCGCAGTGTTCAAGAAGGCGGCTTGGAGAACATCTCTCTGCGCTAGTGCCGCAGTTGCCTGACGCTCAGCTATTCGGGAGTCGAGTTCCGCCAGAGCGTCGGAGAGCCGAGCTTCTTGTATCAAATCCTCGATGTGCAATGCCTCGATTGTCAGCTGAAGGTCCTCATCATGCAACCGATTTGCTTGCGCTACCAGATCATTCATCTGACCCATCGAAGATACGATTTGAACCGCGAAAGCGATTGCTGCGCCATAAGGCCCAGTCATCGACAGCGCCTTCAGTGCGAGCTGCTGATTTGGATCTTGTGGCGAAGCTCGATTAGTGTTCGGTGGCGGGCGAGAGGTGATGTCCAGTGCTCGGCTAATAACCTCGGGCTTGGCGGCGAGAGCACTTCCCGCCGCAAACGAGGCGATTTCTGTTTCGGCTTTCTTCCTATCTGCTGAGTTCGCTTCGGAGAGTATCTTACGCCCCAAATTACGAGTTTTATCACCATTGTCGGGGCTCGCCAGGTTCGCTGCTTGTATTAGACTTTCGATCTGTTCATCAAAAGATATGTTTGGGAGCAATGAAACAAGAGATTTGCTGAAGTTCGGGTCGATGCTTAACATCCGCGTCAACAACTCGTTTGCGTCACGTTGCGCCTCTGACTGCGTGAGATCCATTTCTCGCTTCAGCACCCGTGAAACAAAGTCGACCGTCTTCATTTCAAACAGAGTGATCTGACTGTTACTTGAGGTAACAACGCGGATGCGATCAATATCGACCTTGATTGTCGGGAGCGAAGCTGCGCCCGATCGAGCAAGCGTCTCAGCAACTTTCTTTCGGCAGTCGCTCGGATTTCCTTTGCAGTTGGCGCCGATGCTATTTGCGATCGCCTCGGCAGTTTGCGAGTCAAATAGCTCATTGGCTATTACTTGGGACCATCCCTGAAAGAGGGATTCGTAAAGTGCTCGCGATCTTTCGGCCGAGTCAATTAAGGGAAGGGAACGCGTCAGGAATTCGGCATAATAGTCAGCGAAGTCGGAAAACTGACTAGCAATCATTGTATTGATGACTTGACGGCCCAACTTATCGGCATCGGCGTTCTTGGTAATGTAATCGGAAACTACCTGCCGGATATCTCCGCCCTTTCTCGCCAAATTGACGACGGTTTTCACATTTGGGTCTGCGGCGATCTTCAGCAATTTTGACTGATCACTCGGATTCATTTGAGCGTACGCGGATATCCCTACCTGGATCAGTTCATCAATACTACGAGAGCGAAGCGTAGCCACCTGCCGTTGAAGCAACGCTACATCATCTGCGATGCCCTTCACGGACTGGTAGTAAGATGCAAATTCCTGCGCCGTCTTCGAATACGCCTCAATCGATCGAGCCAGAGTTGACGTTCTTGACGCGAGCGTCGCGTCGGCGATCGCCAAGAGCGACTTATCCAAGGATTGGCCTTCGATAAGTCCTTTGGCCGACTGCACGTCCGGTAAGCCAACGGCACTCGTAATGCCGCTGGCAATGCTTGCGCTCATTTGTGCATTGACAGACGCAATCTGCTTCCGAAGTCCGTCGCTAATCTGCGCGATCTCGGCTTGTCGAGTTCGAATGTCCTGCTTTCGGTCCGATAAGATCTTAACTTGCCGACCATTAAAGCGCTGCTGAACAAGAGATTTAGCGTTGTTTAAGGCGGCGACATCACCGTTCTTTTGCTGTTCGATCGTACCTATCTCGAACGACACGTTCTGCTCCTGTTTCGCCATCGCCGCACTGAGCAGCTCGTCTAGCTTTTTCTTTACATCGCTGAGCTGGCTCACGGTTTCTGAGAATCGTAGGAATTCGAATGTGGGATTAATAGGTTGCCGGAAATAAGATCCGCCCCAGAAACTCTTGCCGTGTTCAATCAAGAGCTGCCGATAGGATATATCGTCCGCGAGTAAACCTCGCTCATTGCCGTCTACGTCTTGTGCATCGGGAGCAACTTTGTCGAGTTGCATTCGTGCCGATCGGTATTCCGCATTCGCCGAACCGGCGTCACCACGAATAAAGTATTCATCCGCTAGGAGCTTGCGGGTGTAAGCAAGTTCAAAGGCCAATCTATCGCTTGAGATTGATAATAGAGGCGACGGCCCTACCGGTGGCAGGCCTGCGTCAGATAGTACGGGCGTTGAAATCAAGGTGGTGAAAAGAGCGGCATAGCAGAACAAGCTGCGCATCTGAGCTCCGGTACAACTTGCAAGTAAAAGTAGAGCTTACCCAGAAATCGGGCGGTTGCAATAGTGCCGGTCGCGCAACCATACTGGAGGACGTACTTAGAAGTCCGGCGACCCATGAGCATGCCCTGGATGGTGCGCGAGCCGAATGAGCAGCACGACCCCGTCGTATTCCATTTCCAACTTCTGCAGTCTTGCCGACAAACATCGACGTCGAGCTCGAGCGTGTTAGCCAGGCGGCCGGCACGTTCGGACCTCCTCGGCGAGGAAGAGCAGTTGGTCGTCGCGAAAGTTCACCGTGAATGTTGACGACCACAATGACGGGGGTCGATAGCAGTGTCGCCGACTCACAGCGCCAGATTTCCTCAGCATAGGAATTCTCAATTTAGCTGCTTGATGTCGAGCCATCCGAAAGATCAAATACTGAAGGAAAGCGATTTTGGATTTCAGAAACAACTTCTTCGTAGTCTAACGTTGCCGCGGCACCTTCGATAGCCTGAGCGAACCGCCTTACAAGACTTACAAGCTCGTCGCGCACGGAGGTCCGAATTGCAACATCTGACGGATTGGTAGACGCCTGGGAATCGGTGAGCAAAAGAGGAGATTTTTTCCCGAGGGTCGTTAACCACGTTAACGGGCCGGAATCTCCGGCATCGGCCGGTGCGGCCGCAGAGCAGACCAATCCGGAAAGAGGAACGCCGTTAACAAGATAGACGCGCACATCAAACTGATACTGTCGATAACTGCTGTTTGTCACCCGCGATGGGATCCATTCTTGGAGCAGCCAGTGCGATGAAGTGGAAAGAGGTAAGATCGAGTTCATGTACGACTCAAGCGGCTCATCAAACTCAAATTCGCGAGCCCTCAAGCGAATGATGCCCATTCCGCCGGAGCCAAATCGTGGCTTCAGTAGCACATAACCGTTGTCGTGACGGACTTCGTCTAACAGCTTAGAGCATCCATGACGATCAGCGAGGACCGCAGTCTTGACCGAATGTCGGCCGTTGAAGGCGCTGGCTCCGATTTTATGAGTGACCCACTTGTCACGGCAAATTTGTCGAACCCTGAGGTCGTTTACGCAGAGCTGATCGATACGGCATTCTGGAAACCTTTTGAAAATTAGGTTCACATACACACATCCGGGACGACCCAGGGTTGGGGTCCGTACCTCCGATCCGACAACTTCGATTTCGTCCAACCCTCGAAATTCGAATGGACAGCCGAGGATGTTGAACTGACGAAGGAACTCAGTCAGCTCGAAGCGTTCTCGGTTAGAGGATGCATCGTTCTCCCTAGCCGCGTCCGGAATGTACCGATAGCCTTCAGGCAAGAGCGCAAGGACGCCGTCAGCTCCGCCGGCAAAAGCGAGTTCGGCTGCTAGCGCGGGGGTCGACCTGCCGACAAACGCTGCGTCGCGAACGCCAGCATTCATACTGTCGGCGAGCGCCAGCCCAAAGGGACTGTCGTTTGCTTCGAGTATTCGCCAACTACCATCGGCCGCGTATATCAGGTCGATGCCGACTATTGTCGCCAACCAGCTACCGCTTTTGTGCATTTCCCAACTGGCGGTTTAGAGATTCGATCCAATCAGTCGGCTCGGCTGGACGTTTAGAAAGGTTAGAAGTCCGGGTATTTTGCACTACGTCTGTTATGGCAAGCACTTCGTCCTGGGACAATTCGATTCCAAGTTTGGAAAATGCCTGCCGCGGATCCTTCTCTGCTTCCGCCAATATTTTTTCGTCCTCAGCCATCATCTTTACGAGGCTGTTGATCTTTATCATTGTCGCGAGGTGAGGCGACATGCTGATCTCCCAAATTTGCTGTGTGGCCCTAGGTTCGATTCTCCTAACCACTATTCGCGAACAGCGTGACCTAGTTGACGATGCAACATATTGACCCAATCACGCGGCTTCTTCGGTCGTTTCGACAGAGCTGATTTCCGAGTGTCGTGTATAATATCAACAATAACTTTCGATTCTTCAGGTGTCAGATCGATTCCGCGTTTAGCAAACGCTGCATGAGGGTTAAGCTTGGCCTCCTTCAGCAAGGCCTTATCTTCTGCCAACATGCTCGTTAGACTGTTGATTTTGATATAGGTCGCTAATAACGGTGACATGTAAAGACTCCTCCCTGATGAGCTCTTTCGATCGTAGGTGGCGTTCACTTAATGGCTGCGCTACCCTTGGTATCCAGGTTGAGATGCAACTTACTATGGCGGACGCCAATTGGATGAAACGCTGCTTCTGCAGATCATCACACTGCGGCTGAAGCAACCATCTTGAGTGCACCTCGCACTGAATACAGGGCACTCCGACGCTTGTTGCCCAGCGCGTAATTGTACTTGGACGGGTCGCTGGTAGTCGATTCATACTAATATGAGTAAGCCCTGCACGATGAAGTTCATTTAAGAGAGCGGCGACAAATTTTTGTTGTGCTCCGACAGATGCTCCCCACATGGAACCAAGATCGATGTCCTGGATCCTGAGTGGCGACAGCGCATGGAGATCAATGAGAATAGAGGGCCGTATCTCTGGAAGCAGCGTGTCTAAGGTGCTTTTTAAGACGCTTTTTTCCGTAAAGGCGGGATCAACGAGACTTCGTCTTGTTGGATATATGGCATGCGCTCCCGACAGCCTGTGAATCAACCGCGCTAAGGAGGCCGTACCGATCTCCGCGTACTTCAGCCGGCCGGCCCTGGGATGAACGGTCGCATGCGGCGCTATAACGATAACTGGGCGATGCCCTCTTAGGATCTCTAATCCGCTACCGCACGTCACGAAGGACGAATCGTTTGCTAGTAGATCGCCTTCGAGCAAAAGCGCCTCCGGAATTTCCGCAGCGCAACGCTTGCGTAGGTGAAGACGCTCAGTCGATCGAAAACTGGAATACGATTGGGTCATGCTGCGGACTGCGCCAACAAGCGCGCTCCCTCCTCCTCGACCACCCGCGCAAGACAGTCCAGTTCAAGAGCCAACACGCGTCGGTGAAGCGAATCGACCGTATCATCATCGAGTATTTTGCATCGCGCGTGGGCTAGAACCCTGCCTTGATCGTAGCTATCAGTGACAACATGTATCGTGCACCCTGTCTCGTTCGGACGAGACGATAAGATTTCTCTTTGCAGCTTGCGTCCAAACCGACCGCGGCCAGCAAACCTTGGAAGGAGTGAGCCGTGAACATTTATGACCCGGCCGTTGTAGGACTGCGGGATCCTAAGTAGCCGCAGGAAATGTGCTAGGATGACGATGCCCCCCCCGAAGGACTCGCAAACACGAAAGAATTCGTCGCTGCGGTCCGCAACGGACGCTGATTTCGGTTGCTTTAGCAGAGCCACCGGAGCGCCCGATACACGTGCCCCCTCCGGGCAGTGTTCCGTTTCAGGCTTAATCACTCCTACAACACGCACAGCGCCGTTCTTTGCCGCAAATCTCTGCAATAGGCTTGCTGCAAGCACACCTTGGTCCGAATAGGCGACTATGACCTTGACGCCCATACCTAATTCGCCTCTCGCATCGACCTGTCAACGGTGTCCGTCCAGTCGACTGAACCATATGGATCGTAATCGCCTTTGTACTTGTAGGCGCGTCCAGGCCTGACGGCCAAGCCGATCAAGCGATCGTCCATGCTAAGGACAAGCCCAGCTGTCTCAAGCGCCGCTATTGCCTGTTCAACCTTTGACGGATCGCAATTCGCTTCGCGAACCGCGCTCGCAATGAGTTGCCATCTCGGAGGCGCGGCATCGCTCATACGATAGACCACCGCGTCAAGATCCGTTAGCACATGGGTAGATGCTGTGCGGCAGATTCGTTTGTCGTCGATTGTAATCTTGTCCATGTCGTCATGCATGACAAGTGCTTGACGATTGTAGTCGAATTCCTCGCGCCACTGAATTGTCAGCTTTCGTAACCTCTCGACATTTGGTGAGCGTTCTCTCACCCTACCGTCTGCTTCGAACATATATGCGATATCCGTCAGCGTCTCTGAATCGAACGGATAAACGTGCGCATACGCACTGTGCGGCCTCAGTCTTAGAGCGAATTCTTCGGCCTTATCGTGGTAGACGCTGAACCTGTGAAACTCGACGGGGAAGACTCCAAGCGGCGGCTCTAGGTGGAAAATCGCGGGCAACCAGTTGGCGACTTCTGCGTAGCAAGCGTCAGACTCGGTCGGAAAACCATGCAGTATGGACCAGCGTGCCTGAACTCCGTATTCAGAGCACCATTTCAGGAGCTGTATGGCATGAGTGGTTAGGCTCCCCTTACCCATGAGCCGAAGCAACTCGGTCGAAAGCGATTCGATTCCCGGTTGGATCGACAGGACACCCGCTCGGCGTAGCTGTGCCACCTGTTTGCGCGTCAGATTCGTCTTAATTTCATAGAACAATTCCGGCTTGTCGCTTTGTTCTTCGAGCCTAGGCAGTAGGGTCTCAAACCATTTGTGGGCAAATATGTTGTCAACTAGTCCGATCCGACGAACTCCGTATGTTTTTGTCAGATGAGAGAACTCACTAAGTATCCGTGCGGGCGCTTTTGTACGAAACAGCATTTGCTCGCCGTTCAGACCGCAGAAAGTGCAGTGCTTGGTTTCGCCCCACCAGCAGCCGCGCGAGGTCTCGGACAAGATGGCCGGGTGTATATTTTGTTTAAGTGGGCTACGAGAAAGATCGTCAAAGTATTCGTCAAAATCCGGCGGCGGCAAGCGATCTATATTTCGACATGTTGCCCGCACTGTCCTGACTTGCGGCCCCGCTTGTCGCGTTTGCTCGACACGAGCAATTATTCCTGCGGCCGCCAGGTTAGGCGGTTCCCGACTGTCGAGAATCGCTTCGCATAGTTGGACGATAACGTCATCGGCTTCGCCGGAAACAATGTAGTCGACCCACGGGGCCACTCTTTTTGTTGCCTCCCCCATAACGCTCTCGCAATTCGCGCCACCCAGCAATGTAACAATGGTCGGATCGAACAGGCGAACGTGCCGCAGCAACGCGAGGCTCGCCACATGCTGCTGAAAAACAGATGAGCACCCGACGATGCGTGGATTGATGTCGCATACTTCAAGCGCCAACGCCTCAACGAATTTACAGGCAGCTTCGCGAAACGAAGACAGGCTAGCCTTGTCAAGGTTGCGCTCATTCGTTGAAGCTCCATCGAAATTTGATTGAAGCCAGCGATGGTAGTCTTCGGTCGCGCTGATCTCGTTCTCAGATGGAAAGGCCGCGCGAGTAAAAATCCACTCTCCAAGAAAGCGACTATAGTTCCGGACCAATGTGCGGTAGCTGTTCAATCCGATTTGTTCAGCGAAATGAAGGTGAGCATTTATCACTAGAACGTCGAGGCCTCTCTCCTTCAACAGGGCCTTGAGGAGGCCGAGCCCAAGCGATGGCCGCGCAATCCCTACCAAAGGCATGTTGACGAGAACAATGTCCATGGCGAGCTGCCCCGCCCGGGACTACGCAGCAACACGCAACTCTGCCGCCCTGCGACATAGCAGGACCTTGTCAACAAGCTTGATGTCGCTCCAGCTTGGAGGTGTCTCGCTCGATTTTAGCGAGAGCAGAATTTCTCTGTGATTCGTTACAAAGTCTAAAAAACGTTGGGCGAAGTCGCTGTAATCGTTCTTGCCGCTGTTGTGGTCTACGCCGACATCCAGTGCGGCGCCAACCCAGCTATCTACGACTGGAAATGCATCAGGGCGAAGCAAATGAATGAATTTTGTCAAACATCTAATTTGAGCCGCGCTGCCTATCCTTCGCAGCAGCCCAAAACATTCGAAGTGAACCGGCGCCGGAACCGCGAAATTCCATTCAGCAAGTTCCAGATGAAACGCATTGGCTCCAACAAGAAGATCAATCCAAGCGTCTCGGTGTTGATGAACTGATTGAGCGATCTCTGTTGCAGGGCTCCCACGCTGGGGATCAAGAGCCAATCCTCCGTAACGGTGGAGGACGAATTCTAATTGATGACAAATTTCCGAAGGGCTGGCTCCAAGGCCGGTAGAAAAAATCGCAACTGCTTGCGCATCGAGCGCTAGTACGGCAGATCTGTTGTACCGACTTAGAGCGGCCATTGCTTGGCTTCGGGTGAAAGACAGCATTGTTTTCTCCCACGAAAAATTCGGCTATATCTATGCGGTTATATATCCTCAGGACCATCAACAACTAAACATTGTAGCCCAGTTGGACGCGAAACTCAACGTCAAACAATTCTACGATGTACGGGGCTGGTCGACTATCGACGGCGGTCCGCCCCTGGATAATACTCTTTGGGAGGACCAACGACCGATAGCGAAGGCTTATCAAGCGCATTGCCGGCAGCGAATAATCCGTGCTCTTGAGTGCACTGAACACGGATTGCTTATTGATGCAGGATCGGGGCCCGTACAGCATGACGAGTTTCACGAAGCGCACAAACGCTTTTCGCAAACGATTCTCCTCGATCTGTCAAAAATTGCCCTGAGCCTAGTCACGAGGGCGGGTAGATATCATCGCGTAGTCGGCTCGATGACAGAGCTTCCTATCAAGAATGAATGTGTCGATGCAGTTATGTGTGTGAACGCGGTCAACCACGTTTCTGCGGATATTCAGGAGCAAGCTGTCACCGAGCTTTTGAGGATAGCAAAACCAGGCGCAAAGCTAGTATTCGTCAGCTATAATCCGGACCGAATTAGACTTTCCAGAAGAAGGCCATCGAAGCGCCTGAGTAACAATTCAGATACGCCAAATGAAAACACATCAGAGCCATTGGCAAGAGCGCGCCAAGATCTTTACTTCCACGCGCCACAGGTGCGCTGGTGGTCGCGTTTCACTTCCCAAGCTAACGTAACACTTCGTCCTTATCGCTTTCTCTTCGTTACGGATCTGCATCGGCTAGTGCCGGATGACTGGAAGGGCCGACTCGTCCTGGCATCTGTCAGTCTGTTGGAGAGAGTCTGTCCAACTTTTGCCGCGCGCCGTGGTGCATATTACCTGATCGAGATGCGAAAGAGATAACGAGTTCTCGCCGAGGCGTCATGGATAACCAAAAGTACGCAATTCGGAAAGCACAGAGGGACGGCACAGTCTTGCTTCGGGGCGCGCTGGATGTTGATCTCGTGGTTGCTTTGAAGCGAGAGTTGCTTGAGGGGCTTGCTCGGGCCGATGCTCTTTCTGCATTTCACCGCTGTCGTCAGTGGACGCCACTACTAGGGGAGGAATTTCGGTCTGCTCGATCATTATTGGTGAATTCGTGGTTTCGATCGTTTTCTGAGAGTCTGCTGGGCCGGCCGGTTTTTGGGGTAATGGTAGATGGCTATAGATCAGTAGGTGACGCTGGTTTGCACGCAGACGCTGAATGGTTTGACTTGGTTGGAGTTCGCTTCAATTGGTATGTCGAACCGCTGGCCAGGCATCAAGGCGCTCTGTCGCTACTCTTGAACTCTCATCATCGGGAAATTCACGATAGGCTCCGCGGCGACAAGTCTTTAGGGCATCTGATGAGGACGGAAGCATGGGATGTGGCGCCCGGAGACGTGCTTGCGATGGACCTACGAACTTGGCATTTCGTCCAGAACGATGGGTCGAGCCGTTCCTTTGGATCAATTTTCTACTACGCGATACCACAAACGCCGGCCGAAGAAGCGGCTATACGAAATAGTGCCGCTCGAAACCGACGGGCGCTGAAGGCATTTGGACGTCCGAATGAGAATCTCTATCCCGGTTCGATCCTTAACAATCCGGCGCTGTTCCCTGCCGAATGGTCAGCGCTCCTAAGAAAATACGACTTTGTCGATCAAGCCTGAATCGCCGCGGCATCGTTGATAGGTGAGATAAGTATACGATATTGGCGCTTCCACTCGTTGCGACTCGGCCAATACAAAATCCGCTTCACTAATGTCTGGAAAATATCTGTCGCCGCCGAAGCTGTGATGAATACACGTGAGGTATATTTTGTCTGCAACTGGCATAAATGCGCGATAAATCTGCTCTCCACCTGCGATGAGTATCTCGTCGCCACTCTGGCTCTCCGCGACCTCAATTGCTTGCGGTATTGAAGATACTACGATGGCATCAGGGATCGGAGTCGGTGAGATACGCGAGACAACAATTGTTGTTCGTCCTGGAAGAGCTCGTCCGATCGAGTCATAGGTATTGCGGCCCATGATTATGGGTTTGCCCAGAGTGAGCTTTTTAAAGCGGCTTTGCTCTCCGGGAACGCGCCATGGTATATCGTTGTTGCGCCCAATCGCGCGCGTTTCATCCATGGCGGCGATAAGACAAATTGGTCTTGAATGTCTAATAGGATCCATACTGATAGTGTACCATGAGAACGTTGACGCGGGACAAATTTGTAAAAGGGCAACTAGAGCAAGACGAGCCCAACCTCATCTCCACCCGACAGCCCTGTTCTGAGCTGCACGCCACGATCAACGCGACCCTCGATAGTTTTGGTCCGGGATCGCGTCCTCTCGAAGAGGCTAATTTTGGCGACGATTTTCGATTTTCAACGGTGTCGCCGCAAAACGGACGTCCAAATTAAGCTAGTCCTCGGGGAGATCTGCATACGACGCGCCTCACGCCTTCAGTGCCAGTCCATGCTGCCAGTGGTGGCGATCACTGCAAGGGACGTCATGAGGTATAACCCCTGAACAAAAGTTTCGGGATGTACGTCGAATTCCTTGGTGTGAACGCCGGCTTTTCCGAGGCCCTCCTTGGCCACGCCCAAGGCGAAGTACAATGATGGTATCGATTGCGTGTAATAGGCAAAATCCTCAGCAAACATACCGCGCCCAAGATTCGTGTTGAGAGTTCCGTGCCAGGATTGTGACAGAGGCCTAACCACCTGATCAAATAGGGCTACGTCGTTGCGTGTGGGAGGAGCGCCGGACCTTATCTCCCATTCATGATTGACCCCAGCTTCGGCCGCCATGCGGGAGACGAATTGTCCCAGTCTTTCATTCAGCGAAATTTGCCCGTCATCGCCTTTATCGATATCTTCGAAGCTCCTTATTGTGCCGCGGAGCTCGGCATCGGCAGGAATTACATTGGTCGCATTGCCATCCGCAAGCAGGCGGGTGACCGAGATCACAACGGGCTTGTTGGCGACATCCAGATGTCGGGCCGGATATTCCGCCAATGCCAACGCCATTCGGGCAGCCACCAAGGGAGTGTCGGTCCCTTCGCTCGGTGCTGCAGCATGGGATCCTTTGCCCTTAAGTTTGAGATGAAACGTATTGCTTCCGGCGAGGGCAAAGCCGGGAGCAATGGCGATTGTGCCGACTGGCAGACCCGGGGCAACGTGCTCAGCAAGCATCTTTTGGACGCCGAGACGACCGAGAATTCCTTCTCGAACGATATCGTCCGCTCCGCCGGCCGTTTCCTCAGCTGGTTGGAAGAGGAAGGCGATTTTGCCTGAAAAGCGATCCTTGTTGGCGTTTAAGATTGCGGCGGTCCCGAGCAAGATCGCTGCATGGACGTCATGGCCACAGTTGTGCATGAGACCGTCGATCTGCGAACGCGGCGCGTGGCTCGTTGGTTCGACCATTCCGGCCTCGAGTGGCCGCGCATCCATTTCCGCGCGGAGCGCGATGAAAGGCCCCGGCTTCCCGCTGTCGAGTATCGCAATGACCGCGGTGGGCGCCTCGGTTGACGCAACGAATTCAATTAGACCGAGGGACTTGAGAGCGTCCGTGAGATAGGTATGGGCTTGGAGTTCGTGTTTACCGAGTTCGGGATGCTCATGCAAAAAGGTGTAGGCGCGCTCAACGGGTTCGGAAGCCGAACGGACTGCCTCTGCAAGATCCATCGCTCCCGCTTCGGCGTACGAAAACACGAGCGCTCCGAAAGCGGCGATGAAGATGCCTCGCACGACAAACCCTCCCCAAGTCGCGGCCGCGGCGCAGCCTTGCAGACGATAGGCGACTAGAATTGATCTTGCAATCTAGGGCTTATGCTACGCCCCGGTGTCGAACGGGGCTCAGAACCCCTAATCGGCGCTCAGGTGATTATCGGCGTCGACCTTCACGTACTTGATCCGGTGACCGGTCGCTCGATTGCGCTGATTGAACGAGATTTTTTCGGATTCCGAAGTCGCCGGGTAGAGAGCCACCGGACAGGTGACGAGCGACAGACGCAAGAAGCCTTTCCATTTGGCTCTCGGGGCCATGTTACGCAGAACTCCATTCGGGGGCGGCTTGGATTCAAGACGAATGAGATCGTCTGGTTCCGACAAGGCCCGCCTAGTCTTCGGTAGATTCATCGCCGCCCCAACTTCGCGCCAGCGGAATCCGGGTTGGCCCTTGACTTTCCGTGAACAAAAAGGGAACATTCGACATGCCCGCCGCTCCCGAAGCTGCCGCGCCCTCTGAGGGCGATCTTGAGGTCGCCACCGACCTCTGGCGATTGCGGCCTGCGGAGGGGATGCCCGCGAGGCTGTGAAGGCGCTGCTTGTAGCCGTCGACTTCCTTGAGGCGCAGGTCGACGAACTCAGGGCCTCGGTGTCGACTGGATATTCGCGCGGGCGCTACGCCGCCGACCGCAAGGACCGATGCACGAAAGTGCCGGTGCGACGACCAGGATAGATGCGATGGGATTGGTGACCGACCGATCGGAATGGAAGGCGATCTGTTCAGCCTCCTCGAGGACGGTAAGCAGGACTAGATCCGCGAGGTACTGGAAGTGCTTTAAGGAGGTCGTTGAATGTCCGAGGTGACCTACTACGTCGCGCTGCCCTTCGTTGCCGCCGATGATGGCATTGCGCCAGGTGAGGCGACGGAGTGCTTGAGCGCCAACGCCGCCGCCATGCGTGCCGAGACGCTTTCACGCAAGCCGGGGCATGTCGGGGCCGTCGCCTTTAGTCGGACGGGAGACCCGTCGTCCGGCGACTTCAGCGACGCTAAGGTGATCCGGAAATTCGGCGACGTGCCCGACGATCTGAGTGCTTTGTAGTAGACGCCATCGTTGGAGGCTTTCGCTCGGCCACCATTGAGATTTACGTCGGCCGACACGGTGAGGCGAAGCGCTGACTTCCATCGGCCTCTGGGCCCCTTGGGCCCATTCCCGAAATCGCTGTAGTTTGTCCCAGCGACAACGCTAAGATGAGATGATTCCAATGGGGAGGGATATCTTGTCAGGACAGAACGATCACGACCAGGTCCTGACGGAGCTTGGCGATGAGATCTTGACCGCGATGGCGACGGTCTCGAAAGCGGCGGGAGAAGCGTTGTCATCGCATCAAGAAGTCGCGCCCATAACTGCATTGGCTATGCCCTCCAACAGGATGACCGGCGAAGCCAAACCAGAGCGGTTCATGATCGCCAGGAATAGGGAACAGCGGGCCGATCTTACTCGCCTGCTGCTCGATCCGTTCGTGGCCAGAGTTGAGGTCGAATGGCTGGAAGGCGGCCCTCCACAAAGGACCTACTACTTCGCGCGCCGTTCTGCTGCCGGACTGATCACGGCCATCAAGAATGCGGCTCTCGTCCCTTCGGGCGGCAAACTGGGTGCTCTGGCCGAATACGAAGCCGGGGAAGTCGTGACCATCGAGATCAACGGCATCGAGCGCGAAGCGCGTGTGCTCAAGCGCGTGGTGCTTTCACCGCAAAAGCGAGAAGGTCTCTGGGACGCTATCCTCGACAATTTCGAGCTAAGCGAATGGGGCGAGATCCTGGAGCTTTTGCGCGCCGAGTCGCTGCGGACAGGCCTCGAAGCACTGAAGCGGCGTCTCTCCGGGCCGACTGAAGTCGAAGACATCGTGGGGCGGCTGCTCGCGGAAGCAGCCGAAGCCGACGCCGAACGTGGCCGACTTCGGCGCAAAGTTGTTGAGCGGATCGCGTTGCGGGATCGTCCGGTGTTGGACAGGTTTCAAGGTGAGATCTTCCGTCTGCCGCTCGACCGTCAAGTCATGCTGTTCGGACCGCCGGGGTCAGGCAAGACAACGACCCTCATTAAACGTCTGGCCCAGAAGAGGACCGCCGACGCGCTGACGGAAAGCGAGATGCGGCTCGTGTCGGCTTACGACCGCGAACGCTTCGTGGGGCCGGATAGTTGGGCGATGTTTTCCCCGACCGAACTCCTCAAGGAATACCTAGGCGACGCGTTCAGCAAGGAAGGCGTTCCGGACGCTGGCAACGTACGTACCTGGGAGAAGGAGCGTCACGACCTGGCGCGCAACGTTTTAGGCATTCTTCGAACTGGAAGTTCGGGGCGCTTTCAACTTGTGGATCGCGGGGTACTCGCTGACATGTCAAGCCGTGGTATCGCGGCGCTTCATGACGACTTCGCGTCCTATGCGAATACCTTCCTGAATCGGCGATGTGACGAGGCGTTGACTGCATTGAGGTCAGCGAATGGCGATGGAATAAGACGCCAAGTGCTCGCACTGACCAATACGCTGGGGCCGGACCGGACGTTTTCGTCAAGCGACATTCTTCACTTCCTCGATGGCGCTGACGGCTGGCAAGCCGAAATCAGGATGCTTTCCGATGCGATTTCCTCGGAGCTCAACAAGGCGGTCAACCTGCTGCTGAACGTGAATCGCTCGTTGCTCGACGAAATCGCCGGCTCTCTGTCGGCCCTGCGTGGGGAGGATGAGGAGGATGTCGATGACGACGCTGAGGAGCAGGGGCAACCCGCATCGTCGAGCAACCCGAAACGCGAGGCGCTCGAGCTAGTTATGGCGACGATGCGCAATTGGGCGCGCGTGGCCGCCGAGGGGCGTCGTTCGATCGGGGGCCGGTCCGGGCGCGTCATCGCGCTGATCGGCGACAGGATGCCGGCCGCTGAAACCTTGATCGGAGTAGGCGAAAAGATCGCCTTGCGTGCCCGGATGAGAACGTTCGTGCAAGCGCCACGGATCTCGGTGATGGGTTTACCGGCCCTATACGCTCGCTTCAGACGGCAGGTTGCGAGGGAGGGGCGACATTTCCGCTCGGGCGAGGAAACCGTGCAATTCGTCAATCGGAATCTCATATCCGAGGACGAGGTCGACGCATTGCTGCTCGTCATGCTGCGGAATGCCAGACACCTGGTTACTTATGTTGACGGGAGACGACTAGACTTGACCGCACAGCAAGATTGGCTAGCGACGATCCGGAGCCTGTACCTGACGCAGGTGTTCGTTGACGAGGCGACCGACCTTTCGGCTGTCCAGCTCGCCTGCACGATCGAGTTAGCCGACCCCGGGCTTCGTTCGTGGTTCGCATGCGGCGATCTCCGTCAGAGGATCACCGCTCATGGCATCAGTAACGAGGCCGAAATCGGTTGGCTTACACGGACGACCGAGATCAACATCGACGTTCGCAACATCAACGTAGGTTACAGGCAGAGCAAGAAGCTTCGCGAGCTGTCGGACGCCCTAGCCTTTCTTCTTGACGGCAGCGAGCGTCCCGAGACAGAGCCTTCGAAGGGCAGCGAAGAAGCAAACGCTTGGCCTCTCCTGGGTGAAGGGCTTTCGGGCGCACTCTTGGCTCAATGGCTGGCTACCCGCATCGGCGAAGTGGAGGATGCGGTCGGACGGTTGCCTTCAATCGCGATTTTCGTAGACGGTGACGGCCTTATCGACACTCTGGTCGATGACATTCGGCCATTGCTGGCGGAGCGGAATATCCCTGTCGCCGGATGCAAAGAAGGCAAGGTAGTCGGCGACGAGCGCGAGGTGCGCGTCTTCGACGTCCAGCACATCAAGGGTCTCGAGTTCGAGGCGGTGTTCTTCATCGGTGTTGACCGACTCGCCGGGCGCATCCCAGATCTCTACCGGCGCTTCGTCTACGTCGGCATGACACGCGCCGCTACGTATCTGGGCATCACCTGCGAAGGATCTCTGCCGTCCGGACTGGACTCGTTGCGGCCACACTTCGGAAGAGACGGCTGGTCGGCTGCTTAAGTGCTGTACGGGGTGTTCGAGTCACGGGACGAAATCGGATCTGAGGAGATGCAGATGGGGCGCTCTACGGGAATCACTCGACGCGTACTGGCCGCGGCGGCCGGCATGATATTCGCCGGCGAGGCCGCGGCACTTGATTTCACGATCGCAGGGAGGGTACTCACACCTTCGGGCGTGATAACCGACGGCGCGCTCGCCGTGACCGGGCAGACTATCGGAGCGGTCGGACCGGCGGCAGCCGTCCCAGGCGCCGGATCGGCGATCAAGCCGGCGGACATCGTCATCCTTCCGGGTTTCATCGATCTGCATAACCATCTCACCTGGAACGTGTTGCCGCGCTGGGTGCCCGGCCGGAAATTCGCCAGCCGGTACGAATGGCAGGACTCTCCGGAGTACGATCGGTTGCTCGTGGCGCCACACAACGCCGTCATGGATAAGAATGGAGCCCCTTGCGAGGTCGAAATCTACGCGGAGGTCAAGGCGCTCGTCGGCGGTGCGACGTCGAGCGTCGGCTCTATCTACGACAAGGACCACCCCGAATACGTCGATTGTGCAAAGGGGCTGGTGCGCAACCTGGATCTTGCGTCCGGGCTGGACTTCAAAAAGCCAGATGACACAGACCCATGCAAGTCGCCGCAGCCGATCGGCGATGTGGTCTTCAACGACGTATTTCCGCTGGAGGAGACACATGGCCGCATGGATTACTTCCTATGCGAGCTGAACCAGGGCTCGCTGCGCAGCCTGATCATCCATCTCTCCGAAGGTGCGCCGACCGACTCCAGCGCCCATCGAGAGTTCACGATGCTGGATAGGGCTGGGCTGTTGAAGCCGGGCATGGTCATCGTGCACGGCACGGCGTTGCGCGACGCGGATTTCGGGCAGATGGCGAAGAACGGCGTCGGGCTCGTGTGGTCGCCGCGCAGCAATGATGAGCTGTACGGAGCGACCACGAACGTCGGCGCCGCCAGTCTCGCTCACATCCCGATCGCCATCGCCCCGGATTGGAGCCCGTCGGGCAGCGCCGGTATGCTCCAGGAGATCGGATACGTCGCGCGGCGCTATCGCGCGATTTCCTCCGAAGACCTCATCAAAATGGCGACTTCGGTGCCTGCGCAGATCGCGAGGCTCGACGGTAGTATCGGCAATCTCACGAAGGACAAGAAGGCGGATTTCGTGGCGGTCAGGGCGAAGCGGGATCCGAAGGCGCGCAATCCCGATCTGGACCCCGTGGTGAAGGCCACGCCGGCCGACATCATGCTGGTCGTGGTCGGTGGAGAGCCGCTGTACGGCGACCCCGCCATAATGACGCAGCTCCGGCCGGCAGCAAAGCTCGAGGACATGACGGTGTGCGGGGCTTCGAAGAAGCTATACCTCGGCGAGAGCGATGCGCCGGCGCTGAAGAATTCGTCGTTCGACCAGATCCAGAATGACATCAATTCGCTCCTCGTGAAGTACGGATCGAAGCTGCCGGACATCGAGTGCGAGTAGCTTTTGTGACGAAGATCGTCGGGAGCTGAAGGTGCGTCTTTACCGTGGCATAGCCGTTCCGGAAGCGTCGGCCGACGCTACGATGGAGGCGATTCTCAAGACCGGGTTGCTGGCCGACGCTGGCCGCTGGCAGTTGGGCGATTCTGACCTCAAACCACGATTGCAGCAGATATGGCTCTCATCCGATCTTACGACGGACCTGACCAGGCCAAAGGACGAGCCGCCGGTCTGGCGCATCTGTGCCTGCGCCCGGGAGAGGGACGCCCTGTACTACGCCTGCAACCACAATCGGAATGGCGAGGATACGGCCTCCATCCTCATAACCCTTGAGGTCGATGAAGCCGACGTCGTCATCGACGGTCGAGATTTCCTCACAACGGTCTTTCAGTTTGGAAATCCGACTGCAAGCCGGGCGGTGCTCGGCAAGCTGTTCGGGCCAGCGGCCCTGCGCTATGCCGACCGTGCCTGGTCGAGCTCGATCGACAACGAGCGGATCGCCTGTTGCGATCTGGCACGGCAAGATGACAACGTCATCGCGGCGCACGCGGCCAACGAGCTGGTGATCGGCGGCCGCTATCGCACCCGCTTTTCGTCGGCGTTCCTCGTCCGGGCGCCGATCGCTGTGGAACGCATCGTCTCGGTTGAGCGCGTCGACCATCGCGGCTATGTCTTGCTGGACATCGACGTCGCACTGGATCAGGCGTTGGGGCGTTAATTCCTTCAACGAAGCCGAACCGGATTGAAAGTTACACGAACCGCAGTTCGGTACTAATCAGGTGCGCGTCTTCCTCCGAGAGTGGCTGATCCACTTTCGCTTTCGATCGGGCACGACTGAGACGACGGCGTTTTCGAGCCAACGGCGGGCTCCGCGCTAGTCCCGTCACTGCGGGCATCAGACGCCGGCGGCCTCTCGACCACATCAGCGGCACTGGCGGCATCAGCGAGATGTTTTTCTGCCGCCTGCAGGAACTGATCGCAGGGTGCTCGCTCCGACGCCTCGACGTCCTGCGGCAAAGCGCGCACGAGAGCGACCAGGGCCGGAGGCTCCGCGAAGGGTATCACGTCCCTTAGTTGGAAGCTGACCATGGGGTGAGAAACGTAGTCCCCCATCGTCCACGCCTGTCCCGTCTCGGACAGGAGAATCTCCGCCGTTAACCGGATTCTCCGGTACTTTCCACTGCTCGTCCACACCTTCGTGAGCCAAGTTTTGAGGCAATAATCATGGTAAACGCGCGTCGTCACGTGCGGGCTTAGGGCGTCCAAAATCGTTGGCGCCAATACTTGCGGAGCCTTAAAAACAAGGGCTTCCCGCGATGGATGGACAGCGAGGCCATCGGCGCCTTCCAAGGATTCGATTGCGGATACTCCGGCGCATTTAATTGCGGGAGACCGCGATCGAGGCGCGTTGCGAACTCACCAAGAATAATTCATGGACAAGTGTGTGTCGGGTCAGTGGTGCTCGAACGCATCTACGAGACGCAAAGCGGGATCGTCCGCACAGTTTCGAAGATCGCTCAGCGAACACTTGATTGCCTGATCATCAAAGCCGATTGGAGCGGCATCAAATGCTTGACGATAGCACTGCATCAATTGTCCCCCTGCATCAAACCCGCCGGCCCAAAACGGCGGCCGAACGGCAACGCGCCTGTCGGCAGCGCAAGCGGCTACAGCGCCAGATTGCCCTGCTTGCTGTCTCGTCCGATGTTCCGGCCGAAGTCCTGCGCGAGGATCTATCTGTCATTCCCGAATCCGCGTCACCAGTCACGGCGGATGTCACGCTCGTCACCCCTGCCGCCGCTTTGGCAGTCACGCCAAACGTCGCCCCCGTGACTGACGTCGCCGCGTTGCCAGTCACGGCCAATGTCACGCTCGTCACCTCCGCCGCCGCTTTACCAGCCACAGCATGCGTCACCCCCGTGACTGCCGGCGTGACGTTGCCGGTTACCGCCAACGTCACGCCGGCCACTCCCGAAGCCGCATCACCAGTCACGGCGAACGTCACGACCTACACGAAGTCACGCAGTCACGTGACGGTCGGGCGACGTATCAGCTCGCTCGGACTGACCGCAGCTGCTCTCGCCCTCTGTGGCGTTGCCATCACGACGAATGGTTGGTTTGCTCGCTCGCTGGGCTCGACTGATCTCGCCGGCTGGTTGTTTTTCGCTGTTGGTGTCGCCGCCGATCTCGTTCTCCTCGCCGTGCCCGAGACTGCCACCCAGCTTTGGCAGGCAGGCAAGCGGGCCACGGCTGCGGCGGCTTGGGCGATATGGTCGATTGTCTCGGTGTTCGCCTTGACCGGTGGCATCGGGTTCGCTTCCGCCAACATCGCCGACGCGACGCTCGCGCGCGCGTCCCGCATCACTCCTGCGGTGACGGCAGCGCGAGCTGCGTTGATTGACGCCGTGACGGCACGCGACCGGGAGTGTGCGAGCGGGGAGGGCCGAATCTGTCGCGCACGCGACCAAGTTGTGACCGAGCGTCACCGCGCGCTGGAAGCCGCGATGAGTTCGGTTGAACACGCCGCCGACCCCCAGACCGACGCGGCCATCAAGATCGTGGCTTGGCTCTCTGCCGGCAACTTGAAACCGGCTGCCGACGATTTCAACATGCTGCGCGTGGTGCTTTTGGCTCTGTTGCCGCAGCTCGGCGGCCTCTTGCTGATGATCGCTGGGCGCGCAAGAAGAAGCAGCTAAACTGCCCGACACTGATGTACGGCCCATTGCCGCCCCTGTCTCAAGTCGAAGCAGACCCTGCGTGCGCATTGTGCGCTGCGGCGCGGAACCCGGAAGATCGGCATATCCAACTACGTAGTCCGGCTCGCCGTCCCCGAGAGCATGTCGGGTGCACATGGTCGATGTCTCGCGGTGTGACGTTTATCTCGGCTGTTTCGTCGAGCAGGCAGTCCTCCGAGCGCAGCATCCTTTCGTACCTGACCAAGCCGCTGGCCGACCAGATTGTGCGGGCATTTCGGGAGAAATACGCGGCCAGGTCCGCGCCGGTGGAGGCGCGCCGCGGGACCGGCGGCCGCCGGGCAGCCAAGTCACAGCTGAAATTGTGTCGAAATCGCTCGTTTCCGTGGATTGAAGGCGCAACCAGATGTTGTGCCGCCGCCGTGTTGGCGATTCCGATACACTCTTTTGGGTCGCAAACCCCCGTCCGATACGATCTTATGAGTCGCGGGCAACAATCTTATGTGTCGCACGCGCTCCGAAATCATTGGAGTTTTTTGGTTAATTTGACACTCTTATAAGTCGCATCACATCGCGCTCGGCCGTTCGTGCGACCTGCTGAAATCGAAAGATCGAGGACCCGTCGGGTCCTCGGTTCGTTTTATCGAACGTCACGCATTCTGCGCCAGCGAATGAGCCTCGATTCGTTGGCGGATATCGGGCGAATTGATCAGGTCGAACGGCTCCATGAGTTGCACGACATCCGAGAACGCGCGCTGGACCACCGGATCGGCCACGACAGCCCGGAATAGAGCGGCTTCGAACTGCCGGCTTTCCTCGTACCGCTCCGGGCGCTCGCCGCGCGTGGTTGGATAGGCGAAGTCAGCGTTCACGCCCATGTTCCAGGGTGCCTGAAGCAGCGCGCCCACTTCGGACATGAACCCAGCCTGGAGGGCCTCGATCGGGTCCGCCTCCCCGGCGACGCGATCCAGGATCTCGCGCAGCAACTTTGCCTCTCGCGCGGCGACCGTCATGCCCTGCCCGTAGACCGGATTGAACCGGCACAGCGAGTCCGCCACGGGGAGAATCCCGCGCGGCAGCCGCTTGAGCCGTTCAAAATGCCGCCAGCGGCTCGTGTCAAACACGAAATGCCGGAGGCCTCCGGGTGGCAAGAGCTTGTAGACTGCGTTGTAGATCGCCGGCGTCTTCAATTGGCGCGCAGCCGCAAGATAGTCCTCCCACGTGCCGGGGCAATTCGTCGCGCCGTGATGGGAGATCGATGTAAACCAGCGCCCGCCTTCGAGAGGAATGATCAAGCCGGCTGTCGCCGACGCGGCGGGATCGGGCAACGTGACCAGATTTTGCCAGTCGAACGAGGTTCGCCCCGGCCGCAGAACCGCGGTGGTGTAGCTGATGTCGACGCCCACGACGGTCTCCTGCGGCCGCTCCCAGCCAAGCACATCGAGCAGGCCGAGCGTCGGCGCGCCGCGGCCGGATGCGTCCACCACGAGATCCGCCTCGATCGCCGCACCAACGCCTGCGTCGTTCTCGAACTTCACCATCGGCCGGGTTGCAGCCGGCACAATCTCCATCACGCGGCTCTGCGATTGCACTTTGACATTGGCGATCGCAGTCACCTTTCGGCGCAGCGTATGCTCGATCAGCGGCCGCGAGCCGCACAGCAGCGACGTCCCGCAGTCGCGCCTTGGCAGCGCGCCGACATCTGGCCGCTCGTACTGGACGTCCTTGAAGACATTCACGGGAACTGCACCGGCGGCGGCAAGATCCTGCGCGAAACCCGGGAAAAGGGAGTCGAGGGCCTGCAGCCCACCGGCCAGAAGAAGATGCGGATGCCGATCCTGGGGAACGCCGGCGCGGGACATGATCGAAGCCGGCAGGACATCGCGTTCGAGAATGACGACTTCCTGGAAGGCGGAAGAAAGCGCACCGGCGGCAGACAATCCTCCAATCCCCGCTCCGATGACAACCGCGCGTTGCCCAAAATGACGGCTCATACTTATTCCTTTGGTTCGATTCACCACCTTTCTGTGCGTGGACCGCACTACGGGAATGTTTCCAATCGCGGGATCTTTGTTTCGATTGCAACGGAGCGGCCGCGATGCCCAAGCGTTACGACAGAACGCCGCGTTCAGCTGCGGTACTCGCCAGACTCGATGCGGCGCAATCTCTTAGGTTGCAACACCATGTTCTGACACGTTCTCGCCACGGATCATCGGTATTCGACCAAAATCGGAATACCGGGAAAGTCGCGATGGGTGCATGCAGCTGGTTCAGAGTCGCATTGTTTGTTCTCGCGTTCACGAATGGCGCGACTGCACAGGACATGCCGTCGGAGCTTACGCCTGTCGGCAAGGCCGTCCTTCAAGCCGAGATCGCGGCCAAGGACCGCTCGGGATCCGGCAAGCCGGTGGACTCTCCGTTGGCCGTGTGCACCTTCCCGGGCGGCCTGTGCGGCGCGGTTCGGCCTGACGGTTCGGTGGCCGTGCCGCCGCGATACGATTGGGTCGGCGACTTCTCGGACAAACGCGCCGCAGTTCGCAGCGGAGGACTGTACGGCTTCGTCGACGACGAGGGGCACGAGGTCGCCGCACCGCAATACGGCCTCGTGGACGACTACAAGTTTGGCTTTGCGCAAGTCGAGGTCGGGGGCAAGTCGGGCCTGATCGATCGTGACGGCAAGATGATCTTCGCGCCGACATACGGCTTCATCGAGGCGATCGGTCCCGACCGCTTCCGCGTGTCGGATTTTCCGCGACGCGGCGGAACCATTGGCGCCGAGGATTTCTCGGGGATAAGGACCACCTACACCTCAAACAGCGTCAGTGTCTCCGCCCCCTTCGAATTCAAGACGAATGGCGTGATCGATCTCTCCGGACAATGGATAGAACCGGCGGCGCCGCCATCGCGCGAATTCGACAAGACAAGTCCATCAGTTCGCTGGGTCGAAAGAGGCGGATTGTGGGGGTTGTTGCAAGCCGATGGAAGCTGGCTGGTCGAGCCGAAGTTTCAGCGGGCGGAAGCCCTAAGTGACGGCCTGGCGCGCGTGACTCTCAGCAGCAAGGTTGGCTTCATTGATGGCACAGGGAAATTCGCCATCGAGCCCGTCTTCGACACGGCCTGGCCGTTCAGGCTCGGCGTTGGGCGCACATCGGCAGAACGAGACGGCAGCTTCGGCGTGATTGACAAGTCCGGATCCTGGATATTCCAAACCAGTCACCAGCAAATTTATCTGGCGATTGCCCGTAACGAAGGCTCCTCCGAGGTGCCGTACGGATGGCACTTCAAGCAGGCGGACCACTGGGGTCTTCTGGACCTCGACGGCCGTACTGTGCTCGACGCAGCGTTCGATCAACCCGTCCAGCATTGTGAAGACAAGCGGCTGATCGCCTACAAGAACAAGCAATGGCTGTATTTCACGGAAGGCGGAAATCCTCTGCAACCTCCTGGAAGCCGGTTGATCGATGCGACATGCGGCGCCGCACCGCCGTACACCCTGCAAACCGGAGACACGTTCCAGCTTGTTGACGCACGCTTGCAGCCTATCGCGCCGATGCAGTTCGAGGCAGTCGTGCGAATTGGACGGGATGCCAGGAATGCCAAAGTCGATGGCAAATGGGGACGCATCAGGTCCGACGGGAGTTGGCTCGTCGAGCCCCGATTCGACTACCTTTCGACCAATCCCGATCCCTTTGTCGCGTCCATTGACGGTAAGCGCGGCGTCATGAAATCGGATGGGACATGGCTGATCGAGCCCAAATTCGACGCCGTTCGAATCCGACAAGACGGCACCGTCTTTGCTTCGACCGACGGAGCGACAGGCATCATGCGGCTCAAGGATCAATCCTGGGTCATGCAACCTCGCCCGGGCGTCATGTGCGATATCAGCAGCGCGCTCATGTCGCAGGCTGGCGGAAAGCGCGTGATCCTGTCTCCCGCCGGCGAGGTTTGGATCGACGCCGATGCCGAGCGCGTCGGCGCCAATCTCGACTTCGGACTTCTGACGTTCTTGAGAAACGGCAAATGGGGGCTGGTCGACACGGCAGGACACGTGATGGTCGAGCCGCAATATGACGAACCCGTCTATTTCGCGCCACGCAATCGTGGCATCGCCTGGGCCAGGCAAGAAGGTAGATGGTGCCCGATCGACCGGCGCAACCATTCGGTCCCGGGGATCGCATGCTCCGATGTCAATCCCGCGCCATCCCTGGCGCCCCCGTTCGAATGCAAGATCGAGCCGTAAGTTCGATGTGCGCAAGACGACGATAGAAGCGTCGCCTTCGGCTCACACCCCGATCGCATTCCGCATCACCACGTCGCGATAGAACGCCGCGCTCAGCTTCGGCACGCGCGCTTGGGTCTCGAAGTCGACCCGGTAGAGGCCGAAGCGCTTGCCGTAGCCGTAGATCCACTCGAAATTGTCCATCAGGCTCCACAGGAAATAGCCGCGAATCGGCACGCCCTCGGCGATCGCACGCTGCATCTGGGTCAGGTAATTGCGCAGGAACATGATGCGGTCGAGATCGTAGACCTGGCCGTCGGCGGAAATCTTGTCCTCGGACGAGGTGCCGTTCTCGCTGATATAGATGGTCTCGATGTTCCAGATTTTTGCGGCGAGACGCGGGGCCCAGTAGATCACCTCAGGGCCGACCCGCAGCCATTCCGAGTTCATGTGCGGGAACGAGGTTGGGAACGGCAGCACGCGGACGCCCGGCGCGCGATCAGAGGCCGTGACGTAGTATTGCGGCGCGTAGATGTTGAGCCCGACGAAATCGTTGGGCGTGCCGATGATCTTCAATTCCTCAGGGGTGAATTTCGGCGCATCCGCGCCGGCATAGGCGAGGAAGCCGTCGGTGTACTTGCCCTCCAGCACCACGCCAAGAAAGCCGGCGTTGAGCTCACGCGTCGCGATCTCGGCGGCGCGGATATTTTCCGGCGTTGCGATCGCGGGCACGCAGGCCGCGATGTTTTCGGCGGCACCGACGCGGGTGCCGGCGCGGCCCGACGCGCGGATCGCCTGCACGGCAAGCCCATGCGCCAGCGCGACGTGATGGCGCGCCTGGTTGAGCTGCGCCGCCGGCAGCTTGAGGCCGGGCGCGTCGATGCCCCAGCCATAGCCGAAATTTACGAAGCGCCCGACCTCATTCACGGTGAAGATGGTTTTGACGCGATCGGTCAGGCGCGCGGCGACATAGGCGGCGTAATCTGCAAAAGCCTTCGACGTGTCGCTCGACTGCCAGCCGCCGACGCGATCCTGGAGCACCTGTGGCAGGTCCCAATGATAGAGCGTCGCATAGGGCTCGATGCCGTTCGCGAGCAGCTCGTCAACGAGCCGGTTGTAGAAATCGAGCCCCTTCGGATTGGGCTGGCCCGATCCATCCGGAAACACCCGCGGCCACGCAATCGAGAAGCGGTAGGCCTTGACGCCGAGCGCCTTAATCAGCGCGACGTCGTCCTTGTAGCGGTGATAATGCTCGTTGGCGCGGTCGCCAGTCGAGCCGTCCTCGATCTTGCCGGGCGTGTGGCTGAAGACATCCCAGATCGATTGGCCGCGGCCGTCCTCATCGACGGCGCCTTCGATCTGGTAGGACGAGGTCGCTGTGCCCCACAAAAAGTCCTTGGGAAAGGGCGCGTGGCGATCGGCCGATGCGGGCGTCTCATTATCTGCAGCCTTGTTATCCGCAGCCTTGTTATCTGCAGCTTTGGCACCCGCCGCTGCACCAAGCGCGGCGAGCCCCGCGAGCTTCGCAAGATCGCGCCGCGAGACATCAGCTGACATCGCTATCTCCGAGCCTGCTCCATGTCGATCTGATAGGCGGAAATCCGGTCGATCTCGAATGCGACGGTGGGCGGTGATTCCGCATCGACCGGACCGACACCGAGAAAGAATTTCGATCCGATCGCGAGATTGACGATCATGTACATGGGATCGTCGAAGCCGATCGGCACCTTGATGTCGGAGACCGGCTTGCGGTCGATGAAATAGACCAGGCGATCCTCCTCCCACAGCACACCGTAATTGTGGAACACGCTGGAGGCATCGCCGACCGCATAGTCAAAGCCGCAGGACTGAATCTTCTGGGTCGACGGAATCCGCCAATGCGTCGTCATCACGAGATCGCCGGGCCGTTCGCCCCGGCCTTCCAGCACGTCGACCTCCGGCGGCCAGCCGCCGTCGTCCGCCAGCATCCAGAACGCCGGCCACACGGCGTGACCGACCGGCACCTTGGCGCGGATTTCGAAATAGCCGTGCTTCTGCGCGAACGTGCCCTGCGTGGTCAGGATTCCCGAGATGTACTCGTTGTTGAACAGAACGGACTTCAGTTCCGGCGGCGTGCGGCTGGCGACGATCGAGAGCACACCGTCTTTCACCTTGAACGGATCGAGCCCAAGCGGCATCCCCGCACGCCCCGAATAGCGCGGATCGACGTAGATCTGCTGCTCGCCATTGGCGCTGGTCTTGCGCTTGAAGTCGGAGCCGTCACCGCCCCAATAGCGCGCTTCCGGCCACGCCGCACCGCCGGCGTAATGCGGCACCCAGCGACCTGTCGCAAGCGGATGCTCGTCAAAGTCATCGTTGAAAGTCCGGCGCAGCGGCAGGAACGCGAGCAAGGCGGGATTGACCGTCTCAAGCTTGCGGCACTCGATCATGGAGGGATCGGTGGTCACTTGCAGCGTCATCGTGCCGGGCGCAGCATCGAGATCGTCCTGCGCGACGCCCGGCGCAGGCACGGCAGACAGGCCGATCGCAACCAGAGCGCCCTTCGTCCAACTGTCGATCATCACCGCACATCGAACTTGGCAGAAAGCTTCGCAGGATATGCGCAGGTTAGCTCGCCTGTCTTCGAGCGGGCAAGCACGGCCATCTGTGCCGGCGGGCGATTTCGAAATGGTCATCTCGACATCGCATTCGGGCCGGCCGGGAATCGCGTCACCCCGGCGCAAGATCGGCGGTTAACCGGGCCAGTTCCGCGCGCCCGGCTCCGCCAGAGGGGCGCCGGCGCCAAATCCTTCCGCATTCGTTACCGTCCCTTAAGCCTCCGATGGCAGTTTGGGCGGGATCCGCGGCCCTGCCCGCCCAACCGCCGATCCATCAGGTCCAAGGTCGTCGCTCATGTTTGCCGAGACGCTGGAAGCGGTTCAGTCCTCGCCGTCGAAGCGGACTGCCTATATCCGCTACGTGCTGGCGGCGCTGGCGTCGATCGCCGTCTTCAAGACCTTCTGGTTCGCACGTTTCGGCGGCTGGACGGATCGCGAGCTCGCCGATTTCGATGCCTTTCACATCGTCGCGCAGCACGTCTGGCGCGGCGATCTCGACCAAGTCTATCATTTCGATGCCCTGCTGAAGATGCAGATGGAGGCCGCCGGCGGCGCCACCGGTTTCATGCCCTGGACCTATCCGCCGCAATACGACCTCCTGCTCGCGCCGTTCGCATTCCTGCCGGTCGGCGTCGGTTATCTCCTCTTCACCGCCGCGACACTTGCGCTCTATCTCGTGACGCTCCGGGCGATCGCCGACCGGAATTTCGCGCAGGTGCTGGTGATCCTGTTTCCGGCGATGGCGATCACCATCGGCTGCGGGCAGAACGGCTTTCTGACGGGGGCGCTGATCGGGCTCGTCTGCCTCAACGTTGAGCGTCGTCAGCTGTTGGCCGGCCTCGCGCTCGGCGCCATGGTGATCAAGCCGCACCTGGCGATTGCCGCCGGCGTCTATCTGCTGGTGACGCGGCGCTGGATTGCGCTCGGAACGGCCGCGGCCGTCGTATTGACGAGCTCACTGCTCTGCACGCTCCTCTTCGGGTGGCAGATCTGGTTCGCGTTGCTCGGAGCGATCAGGGAATCGGCGGGCTATCTCGAGCAGGGCTTCTACCCACTCTTCCGCATGATCTCGACCTATGCGGCGCTGTACAAGGCCGGCCTTCCCGCAAGCGCCGCCTTCTGGGGACAGACGGCCGTTGCCGGGCTGGCCTTGTTCGCCGTCCTTCTCGGTGCGGCGCGGGGCGCTTCACCGGCCTTCACGCTCGGTGCCGCCGTAATGGTATCCGTGATGATCAGCCCCTATGCGTATGATTACGATCTGCCGATGGTCGGGATCGGCCTGGCCCTGATGCTGCCCGATCTCGCCAGGATGGCGAGCCCGCGCGAGCGGAGCGTCATATACGGGCTGATCCTGTTCGCCGGAGCCTATGGGCTGTTGCAATCGGGGCGGCTCGCAGTGCAATTCGGGCAGAAGGCCGATCCCGACCAACATTTCGCGCCCGCCCTGGGCGGCTTCGCCCTGATGGCGCTCCTGGTCCTGCTGCTGCGGCTGCTGTGGCGCGGGACGCAGTCGGCGCCCATCCTGTCGCAGGCCGCGGAATAACGCCTCTACGCCCGCTGCAACGCCAGCGTCACGCCGCCGAGCGTGAGCGCCATCGCCGCCCATTCGCGCAGGCCCAGCGGCTCGCCCAGGATGACCGCGGCGGAGACGACGCCGATCACGGGGACGATCAGCATGCCGGTCGAGGCGGAGGTTGGCGGCAGGCGGCGCAGCGTCTCGAACCAGGTGACGTAACAGACGCCCATCGGCACCAGCGTCATATAGACGAAGCAGCCGAGTCCCAGCGGGGTGATCGCGGTGATGTCGGGATGCTCGAACAGGATACCGAGGATCAGCATCGTGGCGCAGCCGAGCCCAACCTGCCAGGCGACGACCACGAGCGGCGGCATCGGCAGCGGCTTGCGGTTGAGCACATTGCCGAGCGCGAACAGGATGGCGCAGAGCAGTGCGAGCGCAATGCCGAGCAGCTTGTCGGCGCCGAACGCAAAGCCGTTGCCGCCGAGCAGCAGCGCGACGCCGGCGACACCGAGGACGAGACCCAAAATATCCCGCATGGTCGGCCGCGTACCCAGCACCGGCCAGGCGAACAGCATGGCCCAGATCGGCATCGTATAGGCGAGCAGAGCCCCCTCGCTCACGGTCACATATTTCATCGCGACCGTGCCGAGCCCCATCCAGGCAAGGACGTTGGTGAGGGTCGCAAACAACAGCCGCGGAATCGCCTCGCGCGGAACGGCGAAGGATTCCTTCCGGCTCAGTGCCAGCGCGCCGAGAATGAGCGAGGCGCAGACGCCGGCCAGCCCGCGCGCGAACAGCGGCGGCCATTGCTGGAGCAGCAGCTTCATCAATGGCCAGTTCAGCGCCCAGCCGAACGCCGTCACGCCGAGGCAGAGAGAGCCGATCGTCCTGTCGCGCCGCGCCGTATCCATGGACAGCGCTTAGCAGGCGGGTGCGGCGCACTCCACCTCGGCTGGCGCATGCGGGCCATGGCGGACGATGGAACCCGGAACGCCGGTACCCGTTCAAATGGGAGCGGGTGGCGGTGGTGCCGCAACGCAAACGAGGGAGACGTACCATGCCCACAGCCGAGTCGGATCACGTCTACAAGATCCTGGAGCTGGTCGGATCATCCGAGACCTCGATCGAGGATGCGATCAAGAACGCGATCAGCCGCGCCGCCAAGACCGTTCGCGAGATGAAATGGTTCGAGGTGGTGCAGACACGCGGTCACATCGAGAATGGCGCCGTCCGCCACTACCAGGTGACGCTGCGCGTCGGCTTCACGCTGATGGACTGACGCGGCAGACGCCGCACGAAACATCACGCCGCGGCGGCGTAGTTAACATCCGACGATGAGAGTCGATCAAAATATCGACGATCTCCTCAGGCTGACTACGGACGCGCAAAATCATCGCGGAAGTTGCAACAGGCCGTTAAGACCAAAGTGAGAGGTTTGCTCCGATTTGGAGCAAGCCGATGGTCACGGACCGCGAACTCGGCAAGACGCGCCTTCCGCTCTGGGCGGCGGGATTCGTCGTGCTGATCTGCGTGGCGATCCTCGGCTTGAGCGTCTGGCGCGAATGGGAAACGCACAACGCCGATCTCAGGAACGCCGAGATCGACGTCGCCAACCTCGCGCATTCGCTGGTCCAGCACGCGGACGACACGTTCGAGCTCGCCGATACGATCCTGGTCGGACTGGTCCATCGGCTCGAACTCGACGGAACCGGCCCGGACACGATCGCGAAGCTCCAGACTTACCTGCCGACCCGCAAATCATCGGAGCGCATCCGCGGCATCTTCGTCTATGACGAAACCGGCCGATGGCTTGCCACGACCGAGCATGTCGACTTCTCCAAGCTCAACAACAGCGATCGCGAATATTTCCGGCAGCACCGTGATTCCCCGGCGAAGGACACGCTGATCGGGCGGCCCATCAAGAGCCGCGCCGGCGGCCAGTGGATCATCACCGCGTCACGCCGGATCAACCACCCCGACGGCAGCTTTGCCGGTGTCGCGCTGCTCACGATCGACGTCGCCTATTTCGCGAAATTCTACGAGCGCTTCGACGTCGGGTCGAACGGCTCGGCATCGCTGCTCAACGACGCCGGTATCATGCTGGCGCGCAGCCACGACGAGAGCGGCGCCTTCATCGGGCGCGACCTCTCCAATGCGCCGCTGTTCAGGGAATGGAAAAGTCGCCCGGCGGCTGCGGTCTACTATTTCAAGTCGCCGCTCGATGGCGTGCAGCGGCTGAGCTACTATCAGCGCAGCAGCCGCTATCCGCTGATGGTGCTGGCGAGCAAGTCGCAGGACGACGTGCTGGCGCCCTGGCGACGCGCGGCAGCCGCACGCACGGCCTTCGTGCTCGGCCTCGTCGCGCTGATCGCGGTGATCGGCTTCTACCTGGTCCGCCAGCTCTGGCAGCGGCAGCGAATGGCGCAGGCCCTAGTCGCGAATGAAGCCCATTTCCGCCTGCTCGCCGAGCAATCCAGCGACATGGTATCCCGGATCGGGCTGGATAACCGGCTGCTCTACGTCTCTCCCTCGTGCGCGCGCATCACCGGCTGGTCTCCCGAGGAGCTGCTCGGCACGTCGGCGGTGGCCGGTATCCACGCGGACGACATGGAGCGGGTCGAGCAGGCTATCGCAGCGCTGAAGAACGGCGAGGCCGAGGAAGCGCGGTTCGTCTATCGCCAGCGCCATCGCGACAAGGGCGATATCTGGGCCGAGGCGGCCTTGCACGTGACCCGAGCCTCCGACAGCGGCGAGGTCGACGGTGTCGTCGCGGTCGTGCGCGACATGACCGAGCAGAAGGACTTGCAGGACAAACTGGCATCGCTCGCGACCACCGATGGCCTGACCGGCCTTGCCAACCGCCGCGCGTTCGACGAACGCCTCGCGGAGGAATGGGCGCGCGCCCGGCGCGACGGCACGCAGATCTCGCTCCTGTTGATCGACGTCGATCAGTTCAAGAAATTCAACGATCATTACGGACATCAGGCGGGCGACGGCTGCCTGCGCGCGCTCGGCCGGATCCTGTCCGCTCAGGCCAGGCGCCCGGCTGACCTCGCGGCGCGCTACGGCGGCGAGGAATTCGCCGTTCTGTTGCCGAACACCGGCCCGGATGGTTGCGCCGAAGTCGGCGAAGGGATTCGCGAGGCACTGCACGACCTCGCCATGCTGCATGCGCAGAATCCGCCCTCCCGGCTGGTTACGGCAAGCATCGGCGCTGCGACAAGCCTTCCATCTCAGACCGCGCTGGACTGCAACACGCTGGTCGCCGGCGCCGACCGCGCACTCTACGCCGCCAAGGACAGCGGCCGCGACCGTATGGTGATGTCGGGACAGGTCGTGCCCTGGCCCGCGAAGAGCGCGTGACGAATCCTGCCAGGCGTAGCGAACGCCGCCCTTTCCTGCGTAGCTGGCAAGCGCGGCTAACGCGGTGTGCACATGCGGCACGTCGGCGCGCGCCAATTCCTGCCCACCATCGCTTGCGCACTGATTTCTGAATGGCTACATCCCGAGGCGATGTTGGGGGGCCGCCGGACTTCGACGATCGGGTCCATGCGGCACGGCCTCATCGTGGGGCAATGCAGACGAGACGGCCGTGAACGAGACCATGCCGGCGGACATCCCGGGGCGCGGGGTGGACGCGCTGAGACAGTTGCGCGCCATGACAGCCGACATCTGCGATGTCGTTCCGCTCACCACGGAGGACGACTTCCATGTCACCACCGTGACGATGATGACCCGCAATGCGTTGCTGGTCGATACCCGCGCGACCGATCAGGAATACGACCGGACGCCCGCGCACGTCGCCCGCGGTGCGATGGACCACTTTCAGATCACCTTGTGTGTCGAAGGCGAGATGCGGTTCAGCTCGGGCCGGCGCGAGGTGACGATGGGGCCCGGCGCCATCTGCCTGATCGACATGGCGCAGCCGAACCGGACGGTGTTGCGCGGCGGCGGCAGTCGTACCCGCCTGATGGCGATCATCCTGCAACGCGCCATGCTGGCACCACGGCTTGCTCATCCGGATTCGGCGACGGCTACCTTGCTGCCGTCAAACCATCCTCATACGCGCCTGCTTGCCAGCCATTACGCGGCGCTTACGCTGCCACCCGAGCCCGAGGCGGGCAGCGCCGAGGCTACGATCGACGCGATCGCCGACATCGTTGCCGCGGCCGCCGGCGGGACCGCCGACATTGCGGCCGGAGTCGAACGCGCCGAGCGGCATCTTTATCTTGCGGTGATCAAGCGCCGCATCGCGGATAATCTCGAGACCGACGCGCTCACCGCAGACGAATTGTGCCGCCACTTCCAGATCTCGCGCGCGACCCTCTATCGGCTGTTCGAGGCGGATGGCGGGCTCTCGCACTATGTGAGGGAGCAGCGCCTCAATCTCGCTTTCCGCCAGCTGATATCGCCGTCCGCGGAGGACACGCGGCTGATCGACCTCGCCGTCGGCATGCGCTTCAGCAGCGATTCCACATTCATTCGCGCATTCCGCCGCAAGTTCGGCTTGACGCCGGGCGAACTGAGGGAGCTGGCCGACAATTGGCTCCGCGAGACCGGTGCGGTCCCGACCATCGACACGGTGCTGCATCAACTGGCCCGCCGCCGCACCTCGTAGCCATGAAGCTGCTACGCTCGACACCAGTATCGCAACGTCCGGCCTTTGTGCCCGGATTTGTCGCCCGCGTTCCAGTGGGATATGACTTTGAGCACGGCCGGATGTTTCGGTCCGGCCGGGAGCGTTCCCGTGCCTGACGAGATCAAGCTTGTCCTCTTTGATATGGACAATGTCCTCTGCGAATACGACAGAGGAAGGCGCGTCGCGTTTCTGGCGGAGCTTGCGGGGACCACCAGTGAGTTCGTCTACAAGGCGATCTGGGAGAGCGGATTCGAGCTTCTAGGCGACTCCGGCACCCTCGATGCCGCCGACTATTTGCGGGGATTTGGCGAGCGCATCGGCTATCCCCTGTCGCTCGATGAGTGGGTGGAGGCACGCCGCCGTTCGATGAAGGCCGATCGCGCGGTGCTGGAGATTGCCCGCCGCCTGCATGAAACCGTCGATGTTGCCGTCCTGACCAACAATACCACGCTGGTCGCCGACCATATCGACACGCTGCTGCCGGAACTGCGTCCGCTGTTCGGCTCCCGCATCTACACGTCGGCCCGGTTCAAGGCGGCCAAGCCGGACCCGCGCTGCTATCGCCTCTGCCTGTCGGAGCTACAGAGGACGCCGCAGACCGTTCTGTTCGTCGACGACCTCGCGGCAAATGTCGCCGGCGCGCGGGAAGCGGGCCTCTCCGCGCATCATCACACGTCGGTGGAGGCTTTCCGGCAGGCCCTTTCGGCGCACGGCCTGCTCAGGGACGGATGAACGGGCGCACCGCCTCGCGCGACGTCAGGCGAGGTGGCACGCCACGAAGTGCCCGCCCGCCCCTTCCTTCAGCTCGGGTGCGCTTTCCGCGCAGCGCGGCTGGGCGATCGGGCAGCGGGTGTGGAAGTGGCAGCCGGATGGCGGCTTCATCGGGCTCGGCACGTCGCCCTTGAGGCGAATGCGTTCACGCTTCAGCTTGGGATCGGGCACCGGCACCGCCGACAACAGCGCCCTGGTGTAGGGATGCTGCGGATTGCGGTAGAGATCGCTCGCTTTCGCCAGCTCGACGATCCGGCCGAGATACATCACGGCGACGCGGTCGGAGATGTGCTCGACCACCGACAGGTCGTGCGCGACGAACAGATAGGTGAGGTTCAGCTCCGCCTGGAGATCCTCCAGCAGATTGATCACCTGCGCCTGGATCGACACGTCGAGCGCGGACACCGGCTCGTCGCAGACGATCAGCTTCGGCTCGACCGCGAGCGCCCGCGCGATCACGATGCGCTGGCGTTGGCCGCCCGAGAATTCGTGCGGGTAGCGGCGCATGTGCTCGGCCTTGAGGCCGACCTTCACGAGCAGGCTGGCGACGCGCTCCTCGCGCTCCTTGGCCGACGACCCGAGCTTATGGATGATCAGGGCCTCACCGAGGATGGCGCCGACCGTCATGCGCGGATTGAGCGAGGCGAACGGATCCTGGAACACCAGCTGCATGTTCCGCCGCATCGCGCGCAAATCATTGCCGCTGAGCTGGCGCACGTCCTGGCCGTCGAACACGACCTCGCCGTCGGTCGGCTCGATCAGGCGCAGCACGCAGCGGCCGGTGGTGGACTTGCCGCACCCGGATTCGCCGACGAGGCCGAGCGTCTCGCCGCGGTTGACCGAGAACGAGACCCCGTCGACCGCATAGACGCTGCCGACCTGGCGCGACAACAGGCCGCCGTGCACGGGGAAATATTTCTTCAGGCCGCTGACGCGGAGCAAGGGCTCGGTCATGCCGTGCCTCCCAACTGCGTATCTCCCAAATGACAGGCCATGCGGTGGCCGGGCGCGATCTCGCGCAGCAGCGGCTCCTTCTCGGTGCAGACGTTCATGGCAAACTTGCAGCGCGGGGCGAAGCGGCAACCGACCGGCGGATTGATCAGGATCGGGACCGAGCCGCCGATCGCTTCGAGCCTTGTCTTGTGCTCGCTGTCGAGATCGATGCGCGGGATCGAGCGGATCAGGCCCTGTGTATACGGATGACCGGGATTGCCGAAGAGGTCGTCGACGAGCGCTTCCTCCACCACCTTGCCGGCATACATCACGACGACGCGCTGCGCGGTCTCGGCGACGACGCCCATGGCGTGGGTGATCAGCATCACCGCCATGCCGAAGCGCTCCTTCATATCCTGCAGGAGGTCGAGGATCTGCGCCTGGATGGTGACGTCGAGCGCGGTGGTGGGCTCGTCGGCGATGATCAGCTTCGGCCTGCAGGCAAGCGCCATCGCGATCATCACGCGCTGGCGCATGCCGCCTGAGAACTGATGCGGATAGTTGTGCACGCGGCCTTCGGCGTTGGGGATCTGCACCAGCTTCAGCATCTCGATGGTGCGCTCGAGCGCCTGCTTCTTCGTCACCGCTTCATGGCGGCGCAGGCTCTCGGCGATCTGCTCGCCGATGGTGAGCACCGGATTGAGCGAGGTCATCGGCTCCTGGAAGATGAAGCCGATCTCCTTGGCCCTGATCTCGTCGAGCTGACGGCTCGTCAGCGGCACGAGATCGCGGCCCTCGAAGATGATCTGGCCCGCCGCGATGCGGCCCGGCGGCATGGCGATCAGCTTCAGGATCGACATCGCGGTCACGGTCTTGCCGCAGCCGGATTCGCCGACGACACAGAGCGTCTCGCCCTTGTTGATGGAGATGTCGACACCGTCGACGGCCTGCAGGATGCCGTCGTCGGTCGAGAAGTGGGTTTTCAGCCCTTTGATTTCCAGCAGCGGCGCCATCAGATCACCCGTCGCGCATCGAGCGCGTCACGCAGGCCGTCGCCGATGAAGTTGATGGCGACCACCGCGATGAAGATCGCGCCGCCCGGAAACAGCGCCCAGTGCGGGCCGATGTCGAGGAAATCCTTGGCATCGTACAAGAGCCGGCCCCAGGTCGGCGTATCCGGCGGGAAGCCGAGGCCGAGGAAGGACAGCGTCGATTCCGCGATGATGGCGGCAGCGACGTCGATGGTGCCGGCGATGATCACGGGACCGAGCGCATTGGGCAGGATGTGCCGCACCACCTGGCGCACCGGACTTGCGCCGAGCGCACGGGCGGCCTCGACGAACTCCTTCTCGCGGATCGACAGGAACTGTGCGCGCACCAGCCGCGCGACCGGCATCCAGCGCAAGCCGCCGATCACGAGCACGATCAGGATGAAGATGCCGCCCTCGGGACCGAACATCTGCTTCAGCCCGTCGCGGAAGAGATAGATCAGCAGCAGCAGCAGCGGAAGTTGCGGCAGGGACAGGAAGAGATCGGTGAGCCACATCAGGCCGTGGCCGAGCGCGCCGCGCGACATGCCGGCGAGCGCACCGATCAGGACACCGATAAAGACCGAGACCAGCATCGCGGCAAGGCCGACCGCGAGCGAGATGCGGCCGCCATAGATCATGCGGGCCAGGATGTCTTGCCCGAGATCGTCGGTGCCGAACGGATGGGCAAGCGACGGCCCCTGCATGCCCGCCACGATATCGATGTCGTCGATCTTGACCCGCCAGACGAAGGGGCCGGCCACCACCGCCAGGATCAGAATGAGGAGCAGAAACGCACTGACCACGGCGAGCTTGTGGCGGCTGTAGCGCCGCCACATCTCGCGCCAGGGCGAGTAGACGCGCCGCTCAGCGGAGGGAGATGCGAGGGTCAAGCCAGCCATAAAGGACGTCCGCGATGAGATTGAACAGCACGACGAGGCACGCGAAGACGAAGGTAACGGCCATCACCACCGGCGTGTCGTTGGAAAGGATGGAGGAGATCAGCAGCGAGCCGATGCCGGGGATGCGGAAGATCTGCTCGGTGACGATGGCGCCGCCGAACACGGCCGGCATCTGCAGCGCAATCAGGGTGACGACCGGGATCATCGCGTTTCGCATCACGTGCTTCACGATGACCGTGGCCTGTCCGAGGCCCTTCGCGCGCGCCGTGGTGACGTAGTCGAGCCGGATCACGTCGAGCATCGCCGAGCGAACGAAACGCGTCATCGACGCCGCCTGAAACAGACCGAGCACCGCCACCGGCATGATCGCCTGCCGGATCATCTCCAGCACCCAATGGATGCCGGTGCCCTTGATGTCGGTCGTATAGACGAAAGGCAGCCAGTCCAGCGTAACCGAGAAGATCAGGATGAACAGAATGCCGGTGAAGAAGGTCGGCAGCGAGAAGCCGACGAAGGCGAGCGTATTGGCGATCTGGTCGAACAGCGAATAGGGCTTTGTTGCCGCATAGACACCGACGGGGATCGCGATCAGCAGCGCCAGGATCTGCGCCGAGCCGATCACGTAGAGCGTCGCCGGCAGACGCTGGAGGATCAGCGTGTCGACATTCATCCGGCTGACGAAGGAGAAACCCCAGTCGCCGTGCAGCATCGCGTTGAGCCAGTGCAGGTAACGGAGGTGGATCGGATCGTCGAGGCCGAACTTGGCCCGAAGTGCGGCCTGCACCTCGGGCGGGACGTTCGGGTTCGTCGCCAGTTCCGAGAACGGATCGCCTGGCGCAAGCGCCAGCACGACGAACAGCACAACCGAGATTCCGAGAAGACTCGGAATCGCGATCAGGAGGCGACGCAGGACGTACTGACTCATAGGGAAAGACCCCGTCTAGAGCTGGGGGATCATTCCTCGCGGTACCAATCGTGCAGATTGTCGGTTTCGTTGGCCCAGCCGCTGATGATCGGGCGCAGATTGTTGGCTGCCGCTTCCACCTTTAGGCGATGCTGCGCCGGGATGAACACGGTGTCCTGGAACATGAGGTCGTTGGCCTTGATATAGTGCGCCGCGCGCTTGACCGGATCCATTTCGCCTTCGGCTGCTTCGATCGCTGCGTCATAGTCCTTGTTGACCCAGCGCGGGAAGTTCGTGCCCTGCCACTTGTTCTCCTTCGTGGCGACGTTGGTCGACAGATAGCGGCGCATATGCTGAGACGGATCCGGCTGGCTCAGCGGGATCTGGAACATCTGGAGATCGGCGTAGAAATGCGCGTAGGTGTCGGGGTTGGCGACATCGGAGGAGAAGAACACGGACGCCACCACCGACTTCAGCTCGACGTCGATGCCGGCCTTCTGACAGGCCTGCTTGACGATCGCCTGGGTCTTCTGACGCGGTCCGTTGATCGAGGTCTGGTACAGAAGCTTCAGCTTCTTGCCGTCCTTCTCGCGGATGCCATCCGCGCCGGGCTTCCAGCCGGCGTCGTCGAGCAGCTTCGAGGCCTTCTCGATGCTGAATTCCCAGGTCGTGTTCTTGGAGACGAACTTCTCGGGACCGTTGAGGAAGTTGGCGGTGGTGCGGCCGGCGCGGCCGTAGATCGCCTTCTTGATGGACTCGCGGTCGACCAGCATCGACAGCGCCTTGCGTACCGCCGGATCGGAGAACAGCGGATGCTTGGTCTTCATCGAGGAGCGCTCGCCATCGACCTCGGTGTTCGGATCGGTGAAGTTGAGCGCGATGAATTCGGTGTCGCCGCCCACGGCATAAACGGTCTTGCCCTTGCCGCCCTTTTCGAGGCGCAGCAGCACGTCGTCCTCGACCTGGATGTTCCATCCGAAATCATATTCGCCGGTCTGGATCACCGCGCGCGCCGCAGAGACGGCGTCGCCGCCGCCCTTCATCTCGACCGTGTCGAAATAAGGCCGGTTCGGCATGTGGTAATCGGGATTGAGCTGGCCGCGGACGAGATCGCCCGGCTTGAACTCGACGAACTTGTAGGGGCCAGTGCCGACCGGCGAGAGGTTGGTGGGCGCTTCCCGCGATTTGGACCCCTTGTAGTCGGCGAACAAATGTTTGGGGATGATGGTGTTGGGAGCCCCGACAAAGGCGTCGGCCCAGAACGGCGTCGGCTTGTTAAAGAGGATGCGAACCGTGAGGTCATCCACCTTCTCGACCGTGATGTCGCGGAGCGTCGCGATGGTCAGGGCGGAGGTCGCCGGATCCCTGGCATATTCCCAGTTGAACACGACGTCATCGGCGGTGAACGGCTTGCCGTCATGCCATTTGACGCCTGGTTTGAGCTTCCAGGTCACCGACTTGCCGTCGGCGGCGAGGCCGCCGTTCTCGATCGAGGGAATTTCGGCCGCCAGAACCAGCTTCATGTTGCCGTCGGGATCCCAGCAGGCGAGGGGCTCGTAGAACAGGCGCGCGCCGTCCTGGTCCTTGGTGCCGGTGGCGAAATGCGGATTGAGCAGGGTCGGCCCCTGCCACCACAGCAGCTTCAGCGCACCGCCGCCGCCGCGCTTGGTCGGCTTGTAGGTCTGGGCACCTTCCGCCATGGCGACGCCGCCGAGCGCGAGGATCTGGTTGGCGAGGGGGGCGGTGAGGCCGACCGCGGCCATACGCATGATGAAGGCACGGCGGTCCATCCGGCCGTCCTTCACGTCACCGATCATCGAACGCAGTTCTTTATCCAGCATGGTTGTCCCCCGTCTGGTTCCCGTATGGATGCAGGCAGCCGCACCGCGGCCGCCGGGTTTTTGCTGGCGGTAGATGGCACACCGAATAGGCCGCGCGTCAACTGCGACCATGTGTATGCAAACGGTGTTCTGGCTGTCTGTTGGGCAAAACTCTGTTCCGCAGCCCAAGCGTTCGGCAATCCGGCGCTAAATCGCGCCGGAATCCACGTTGCACTGCGGAAAATTTGTTCGCGGCATCAGACGAAGTATCGAGGCGAAATTCTACGCCACGGACATGGTCAGCGGCGGCGCGACGTGGTCCGGCAGCGGGCAGACATAAGGTGTCTTGGCGGTCCGCTTCTGCAAGTCCGCTTTCGCGGCCTTGATCAGCTCCGGATCGGTCAACGCCTTGATGCCGATCCCGGCCATCGCCTTGGCCGCCTGCACCATGGCCTTATGAGCGTGTCCGCTCTTGCCCTGCGCCACCACCTGCCAGGTGTGGAACGGCGTGCCGATTGCAACCGTCGGTGCGTGAACCTGCACGGTCGGCACCACCCAGCTCACGTCGCCGACGTCGGTCGAGCCGACCAGCGGGTTGCGCTTGGCATCGAGCGGCACCAGGAAGTCGGCCAGCGGCCGATCGGTCGGCTCCATGCCGATCGCGTAATAGACCGACGCGATGTCCTTGTCGCTGAGCGTCGCGCGGATCTGGCTGGCAAACCCCTTGTCGGCGTCGTCGAAATGCGGCGGCCCCAGCTCTTCCATCACCCGGTGCAAGGCCTGCTCCAGCGGCGTATTCGGCAGGATGTTGGAGACCGCGGAGATGATCTTCATCTCGACCTTGGTCTCGGTCATCAACGCTGCGCCTTCTGCGATCTTGCTGACGCGTCCGACCAGCTCGTTCATGCCGGGCAGATCGCGGGCGCGGATCGAATAGCGCACGCGCGCATGTGCCTGCACCACGTTGGGAGCGATGCCGCCGGTGTCGAGCACGGCGTAATGCACGCGGGCGTCGCTCGGCATATGCTCGCGCATGTAGTTCACGCCGACATTCATCAGCTCCACCGCGTCGAGCGCGGAGCGGCCGAGATGCGGCGAGGCCGCCGCGTGCGACGTACGACCGGTGAAGATGAAATCCGCACGCGTGTTGGCGAGCGACGGCGTTACCGCGACTTCCCAGAAGCTATGCGGATGCCAGGTGATGGCGATGTCGGCGTCTTCAAACACGCCCGAGCGCACCATGAAGGCCTTGGCTGCGCCGCCCTCTTCCGCCGGGCAGCCGTAATAGCGAACGCGGCCGGGCACCTTGTTCTCGGCGAGCCAGTCCTTCATCGCGGTCGCGGCGAGCAGGGCCGCGGAACCAAGCAGGTTGTGGCCGCAACCATGGCCATGGCCGCCGGTCTCGACCGGACGGTGCTCGGCGACGCCGGCCTCCTGGCTAAGGCCCGGCAACGCGTCATATTCACCCATGAAGGCAATGACCGGACCGCCCTCACCCCACTCGCCCATCACCGCGGTCGGGATGCCCGCGACGTTCTCGGTGACGCGGAAACCCTGGTGGCGCAGCTCGGCGAGATGCTCGGCGGCGGACCGCGCCTCGGTGTAGCACACCTCGGGCATGCCCCAGACCCTGTCGCTGAGGTCGATGAAACGCGCCTTGATCGTGTCGACGCCACGCCAGATGTCGCTGCGGTTATCCATGCTTCGGTCCGTGATCTCTTGGTCAAACGAAGCGGCAATGGTTAGCAGCTTCATTGCACCCCGCCTAGCACGTCGCGGGACAGCAGCCATGCGGCCGGTGCTGGATCGCGCGGCCGCTTGCCACCTGTGCGGGCGTCCTGTGCCTGTCGAAGATTTCACGCGGCGATCTCCGGAATAGTTGGGAACGAGGCTTTCAAGACGGCCTCCTCCAGCCTAAATTATGAGTGCTTCGCGCGTCGTTCCGCCGGCCAAGGCGGAGCAATGCTCTCAGCCAGGAGAACTCCATGCCCGCCCTGACCGAATGGAGAGTGCCGCCGGCCAATCAGCCGCGCGCGAGCGACTACGGTTTCGATCTCGACCGCTCGCTCGCGTCCGTCGTCGGCCTGCACGCCATCATCCCGCCCGACGCCTTCAGTGCCGAAACGCTGGGCACCGAACGCGCCGGCAACGGCGTCGTGATCGACAACGGGCTGGTGCTCACCATCGGCTACCTCATTACCGAGGCGGAATCGGTGTGGCTGCATCTCGCCGACGGGCGCGTCGTCGAAGGGCATGCGCTCGGTTTCGATTCCGTCACCGGCTTCGGCCTCGTGCAGGCGCTCGGTCAGCTCGACGTCGAACCCTTGCCGCTCGGCAACTCGGCGAAAACAAGGGTCGGCGACCGCGTCGTGGTCGGCGGCGCCGGCGGGCGCACCCGATCGGTCGCGAGCCAGATCGTGGCCAAGCAGGAATTCGCCGGCTATTGGGAATATCTGCTGGACGAGGCCGTGTTCACCTATCCCGCACATCCGAACTGGGGCGGCACGGCGCTGCTCAACGAGCGCGGGGAGCTGATCGGCATCGGCTCGCTGCAGCTCGAACGCGAACGCGAAGGCAAGGCCGAGCACGTCAACATGATCGTGCCGATCGACCTGTTGAAGCCGGTGCTCGACGATCTGCGCAAATTCGGCCGCGTCAACAAGCCGTCGCGCCCCTGGCTCGGGCTCTATTCGACCGAAATCGACAACCGCCTGGTGGTGATCGGGATTTCCACCAACGGCCCGGCCGCGCGCGCGGAGCTGAAGACCGGCGATGTCATCCTTGCGGTGGACGGCCAGGAGGTGACGAGCCAGACCGCCTTCTACAAGACGATGTGGGCGCTCGGCGCCGCCGGCGTCGACGTGCCGCTGACCGTGCATCATGAAGGTGTCACCTTCGACGTCACGGTGACGTCGACCGACCGCTTCAAGCTCTTGAAGGCGCCGAAGCTGCACTGACGAGATCGAACCGACATCAGGCAAGGAAAGCGGCGATGAGCGAGGCCGTCGTTGACGACATCGTGACCGTGCTGCCGCCGCTGCTCAACGCGCTGGAAGCACTCGGCTTCTTCACCCGGAATCTGCATCCGCCGGCCTTTGCCTCGGTGATGAATGCGATCGGCGCGCCCGACGCGGCGCTGCAGGCGGCGCACGCTGCGATCGGCGCCTGGCCCGAGCAGTTCACGGGGCTGCGCGAGCGGCTCGACCGCGCCTGCAACGAGACGCTCGCCGCCTTTGCCGGCATACGCGAGGTCGAGCGCGGCAATGGCGATCTCGTCGCGGTCTTCCGCGCGCTACGCCATCTGCCTCGTGCGCAGGAGGCGCTGTATCCGCTGTCGACCCAGTTTCCGCCGGTGAGCAGCTTCTTCCTCAATGCCGCCAATCGCGAGAATGACGATCTGCTGGCGCGGCTGGAAGCCGGCGCGGGCGAACACACCGGCATCTTCCACGACCACAACGAGCCCGGCAGCCGCGGCGGCTTCTCGGTCTATGTGCCAGAATATTATTCGCCGGAGCGCGCCATGCCGCTGGTGATGGCGCTGCATGGCGGCAGCGGCAACGGCCGCGGTTTTCTCTGGAGCTGGCTGCGCGATGCCCGCAGCCTTGGCGCGATCCTGGTGGCGCCGACCGCGACCGGCCCGACATGGGCGCTGATGGGCGACGATAGCGACACGCCGAACCTCATGCGCATTCTCGATACGGTGCGCAGCCGCTGGACCATCGACGGCTCGCGCCTGCTGCTGACCGGCATGAGTGACGGCGGCACCTTCTGCTACGTCACCGGGCTCGACGGCGCCTCGCCCTTCACGCATCTCGCGCCGGTGTCGGCGACCTTCCATCCGCTGATGGCGGAGATGGCGGACGCCGTGCGCCTGCAGGGGCTGCCGATCTTCATCACCCACGGCAAGCTCGACTGGATGTTTCCGGTACAGACCGCGCGCCAGACGCAGGCGGCCCTCTCCGCCACCGGCGCCGATGTCACCTATCGCGAGATCGACGACCTCAGCCACACCTATCCGCGCGAGATCAACGCAGAGCTGCTGGAGTGGCTGAACCGCGGATGAACGGGTCGTCCTTATCTGCGCCGTACTGCCGCGGAACCATCACTCCGGGCCGACGTTATCGCCCGTCACCGGAGGTTCGCAGATGCAGACGTTTTTCGGAATGATTTTGGGCGCGCTGCTGCTCGGTTGCGGCGTGTACGTCTATGACTCCATGCAGACGTCGTCGGTCGCCAATGGCGAGGTCGCGACGTCCAATCGCACCATCGTGAACTGGGACGTCGCCAAGGCCGATTGGGATGCGCTGCGCGATCGCGCGCACAAGGACTGGGTCCGCATCTCGTCGAAGTAACGACGCCGTATCACGAACAAGGCGCCGTCGCGGGTCCGCGGCGGCGCCTTTGTATTGACGGCGATCGATGCGGTCGCGTCAGTTCATCTTGGCCTTGCGGGCATCGGCGATGACCTGCTCGAACTCGGTCATGCTGAGCACGCCCGGCACGCGATACTTGCCGACGATGAAGGAGGGGGTACCGCTAAAGCCGAAGGCTTCGGCCTGCTCGTTGTTGCGCTTGAGGACGGCGTCGATGTCCTTGGCACGGTCGGTGAGATCGCGCTTCAGGCGGTCCATGTCGACGCCGGCGGCAGCGAGCAGCTCGTTGATGCGCGGCTCTGTCAGGCGCGAGCTGACACCCATCATGGCATCATGCGCCTGATGGTATTTGTCCTGGAATTTTGCCGCGAGCGCGATCCGCGCCGCGGTGACCGAGACCGGCCCGAGGATCGGCCAATCCTTCATCACCAGCCTCACCTTGCCGTCGTCCTGGACCACCTGGCGCAGCTCCGGTTCGAGCTTGCGGCAATAGGGACAATTGTAGTCGGACCATTCGATAATGCTGATGTTGCCGTCGGGATTACCGGCGACGGGAACATCGGGGTCGCGCAACACCTTGGCTTCGGTCAGCACCTCGTCATCGGCGGCGGCCGCGCGCGCAGAGGTGATCCGACCTGCCGCAAGGGCACCAGCCCCGATCAGCGTCAGCGCCGCACGCCGCGTCGCCACGAGGCCCTTGTTCCTGAATCCAGCCATATCTCGTCCCGTTTCGGTCCCATCGCTGCAAATACGGTTCGCGACCGGGACCTGTTACGCGTCATATAGAGCGTTGCGGGCGCGATGTCATCGCCATGCTATGCGCGGATCGCCGCCGGCGCTGGCGAAGCCGCCGCGCGGGGCAGCATCGCCATCAGCGTCCCGGTCATGGTGGCGATCAGCGTGGTGTTACCCTCGTGCTCGGCAAAGGCCCGGGCCTCGCAGAAGGTGAGCGTGCGGCCGGGCTTGACCACCTCGGCCTTGAAGACGAAGCGCGTGCCGCGGGCGGGTGCCAGCAGCGTGGTCTTGAACTCGACGGTCAGGATGTCGGCCTCGCGCGGCATCAGGGTGAAGGCGGCGACGCCGCAGGCATTGTCGAGGCCTGCCGTGATGATGCCGGCATGGACAAAACCGTTCTGCTGCGTGAAGGCCGCCGAATGCAGCATGGCCAGTTCGACCTCGCCCGGCGCGAGGCGGACGATCACGATGCCGAGCGTGCGCATCGCCGGCTGGCCGTCGAACATGGCAATGGTAGCAGCGCGATAGCCCGGATTTTTCGGCTCGAACGCGGCCATGGCTCAGGCCTCGGCCGGCTCGGCAAGATGCTGCAGAGCGACCGCGCGGATCGCATCCGTGAATGGCGCCGACTTCCGCTGGCTGCGGTCCATGTGCACGCCGGTGATGTCGCAGAACGCGGCGATCTCGCCGGTCTCGGCATTGGTCATGTCGTGCCGGAAGCGGATCGACTTGTCGCGGACCTCCAGCAAATGGCTGCGGATCTCGACGATGTCGCCGGCAAGCAGCTCCCGCCTGTAGGTGATGTTCTGCTGCACGGCGGCCATGCCGCGGCCGGAAGAGCGCAGATAGCTCGGCGTCAGCCCGAGGCGGGCGAACAGATTCCAGTTGGCCTCGTCGAACTTGCCGACATACCACATGATGTTCATGTGACCGACATGATCGCACTGCCACGGATAGACCGTGCCGCGATAGGTCGCCTCCTGCATCGCAATTCCTCCTGCTGTTTTTCCATCCTCTGATCATTGATACGGTAGCGTATCAGCGCCTCCTCGCGTTAGCAATACGGCACCGTATCAAGAACCGGTGAGGCTTCCTTCATGAACGACGGCAAGGGCGATGTCTGGGTCGAGGCAGGGTTTACCGAGCTTGCCCGCTCGGGGGTCGAGGGTGTCAGGGTCGAGGTGCTCGCCAAGAATCTCGGCGTCACCAAGGGCGGCTTCTACCGCCGCTTCGCCGACCGTGCCACGCTGCTCGATGCCATGCTGGAACGCTGGCGCGAGGGACGCGCGGCGTCGATCGCGCAGCAGACAAGCCTCGATGGACAAGAGCCCCGCGAGCGGCTGAAGGCGGTGATCCAGCTCTATTCCGAGCGGCTCAATCCGGAGGGTATGGCGATCGAGCTCGCGATCCGGCAATGGGCCCGCTCGGACGAAAACGCCGCCACGGCAGTCGCGAGCGTGGACGCGGCGCGGCTCAAGCACGTCGCCGAGCTCTACCGCGCCACCGGCCTCGAGGCCGAGGCGGCCGAGGCGCAGGCCTTCCTTTTCTATTGCTTCATCTTCGGCCAGAGCTTGCTGTTCGTCGAGCGCGGTCCGCGCAAACGCTCGCAGCTCGTGGCGAAGTCGGCCGAGAAGCTGTTGGGCTAATGGCCGGAGCTTTGCTCCGGCCATCGCATCATGTCGAAGCTCAGGCGGCGCCCTTCAGCTTCTTGTTGCACTCGCTGTAATAGCCGCCGCCCTTCTCGATCCACTTCATGCCGCCATTGCCGTTGGTGGTCTTGTTGGCGTTGTACTGGTCGACGCAGGTGTGGAGGCGCGCCTTGCCGGCGGTCTCCTTGGCGTATTTCGGATCGACGGCGTTCGGATAGATCGCAGGTCCGGCCGGCAGGGTTGGCGCGGCAGCGGGGGCCGCCTCCTTCTTCGCCTGCTTCGGCTCGGCGGGAGCGGCGGGCGCAGCCGGAGCAGCGGCGGCCGGCGCGGCGGCAGGCGTCGCATCCGCTCCGCACTGGGCCTTGCGGAAGTCATTCCACTTCGTTGTGCCAAGCGAGCCGTCCTTCTTGGCGGCCTGGTATTTCGCACTGCACTCCTGCGAGGTCAGCGCCTGCGCCGGCGCGCTCGCGACCAGCGCGGCAAAGCCCGTCAATGCAACCGCACACAGCAATTTTGATTGAATGGTCATCCTTGGTCCTCCTCCTTGGTCTTCCCCGACGGAAGCGAAACGAGGATTGCTATCCTAGCGTGCCGCCCGGCCGCGACAAGGAAGCGATGGCGCCTGCCGCCAAAATATAGTGATCCCCCCGGTTCGGATTATTCATGTCGCGTTCAGCAAGGCGAGCCGACGTTCCCAACCCTCCGCAATCTCGCAAGAGTGCACCACCATGACCTTCACGTCTCGCCTCGCCATCGTCGCCCTGACCTCCCTGCTCGCCACCGGCACCGCCTTCGCGCAGACCGCCGCGCCGGCTGCCAAGACCGACGCCAAGACCACAACTGCCGCCGCCCCCGCCGACAAGAAGGCGTCGAAGGAGCGCTCGGCGGAGTCGCTCGAATGCTCCAAGCAAGCGGACGCCAAGGCACTGAAGGGCAAGGAGCGCAAAAAATTCCGCCGTGAGTGCATGAAGGAAGCGAAGGCCGGCACCGCCGCCCCCGCCGCCGACAAGAAGTAAATCCGTCACACTACGGCTCGCGAGCATCCGTGAGAGGCGCGCGCATTGCGGCATGACGAGGCTGCAATTGTGCGCCTCTCGTTGATTTGCGATAAGGTGGCGTGAAGCAAATCACCGCCTCCCTGCCGTTCGAATGGCCAAGCCGTGCCAAGATCTTGAGCACGGTGGAGACGCTCGTCATCGGCACCGCCGGCGGCCTCGTGTTTCTGGTCGCCGGACTTCCCGGGGGACTGATCTCGGGCTCGATGATCGCGGTCGGGATCGCCGCGATCGCCGGCCGCCAGCTGGCACTGCCGCCGATCCTGACCCAGACCGTGCTGGTGCTGCTCGGCATTTCACTGGGCTCGGTCGTCTCGCGCCACCTGCTGCAACAGGTCAGCGCCTATCCCCTCACCATCGGCCTGCTTGCGCTCGCGACCTTCTGCTCGACCTTCGGCTCGAGCTATTACCTCCAGCGCATTCATGGCTGGGACCGCACCTCGGCCTTCCTCGCCGGCAGCCCCGGCGCGCTGTCGCAGATCACGATCCTGGCGGTCGAGCGCGGCGCCGACCTGCCCGGCATCGCGGTGGTGCAGACCCTGCGCGTGATCATCCTCACCGCGGCGCTGCCGATGGTGCTCGCGTTCGCGGGCGTGGCGCCCTCCGTCGCGCCGTCGCTGACGACGACGATCGCCTCGCCGCTCGAGCTCGTGGAGCTGGTCGCGGCCTCGCTGGCCGCGGCGCTCCTGCTGCGGCTGATCAAGTTTCCGGCGAGCTGGATGTTCGGCGCGATGATCGCCTCCAGCGTGCTGCATGGCGCAGGCTGGGTCGAGGGCGGCCTGCCGAACTGGGTGCGCGGCGTGGCGCTGATCGGCATCGGCGCGCTGATCGGCAGCCGTTTCGCGCGGATGCGGATCAAGACGCTCGCCGGCCACATCCATGCGGCGCTGGGCTCGTTTGCCGTGGCCATCGCCGTCTCGGCCATCTTCGTCGGCATCGTCGCGCTCACCGCGCAGGTGAAATTATCGGATGTCGTCGTCGCCTTCGCGCCGGGCGCGATGGATGCGATGCTGGCGCTCGCGCTCACGCTGCACATCGACCCGATCTTCGTCGGCGCCCATCATTTGTCGCGCTTCGTGTTCGTGACGATCGCGACCCCGGGCATCGTGCACCTGTTCGGCCGCACGCAGGACGATGTGGATGATTAGCGAAGCGCCGCAGTCGTAGCGGAGCTCCGGTCTCGTAGGATGGGCAAAGGCGCGCTAGCGCCGTGCCCACTATGCTCCCGCAATATCGCTAAAAATGGTGGGCACGCTTCCGCCTTCGCTCTTCGAGCTACGGCGGACAAGTCGCTTTGCCCACCCTACGGCAGCTTACCTAACGCCTCGCCGTCCGCAAAAATCCCCACGCCGCGATCGCGGCCATCAACAGCGAGATCAGCACGTTGTAGCCGGCGAGCGAAAGGCCGAGAAACCGCCACTGCACCTCGTCGCAGCGCACCACCTTCACGGTATCGAGCTTGGACAGAAGGTCGGCGGCATTGCCGAGATTGATGACGGGACCGGAGCAATCGGTCGGGCCCTTCCAGAAACCCCATTCGACGCCGGAGTGGTAGGTGCCGAGGCCGGCATTGGCGAGTGTCGCCAGCGCGAGGATCGCAAGGCCCGCGAGCAGCAGCGGCCGCGGCGCCCCGCTCCGCGCCGCAAGCGCCGTGAGCACACCGACCGGGATCGCGAGATAATAGGCGTAGCGCTGCTCCAGGCACAGCGGACAGGGCAGGATCTCCAGCACGAGCTGGAAGAACCAGGCGCCGGCGATGGTCGCGGCGGCAATCAGCGTGACGAGCACCGAGGCGGTCAGCGCGGGACCGGTCCCAGCCGGCCTGAATGCAGGTATTGCGGCACTCTGGGTCGTCACGGCAGCCTCTTCCGGATGGGTCGCTTTCTTAAGGCTCTAACCCCGGCCCAGGCGGCTGTCGAGAACGGCCGGGATCACTTTGGCGCGGGTTGACCCTGCCCTGTCCATGGCTATAGTCCGCCCGCTTTGCGAGGCCCTTTTCCAGGGGCCGACCGGGAGCCCCTGTGGCGGAATTGGTAGACGCGCTCGACTCAAAATCGAGTTCCGCAAGGAGTGCTGGTTCGATTCCGGCCAGGGGCACCAGCCTTCGCTGCTTCGCAGCTACGGCTGGGCGAGCCGGGCGGAGGTCTATCCATGCGAAGCAGGGAAGGCTGTCCCGCCGAAGCCTTGGCGAAGGCGGACTAGATCAACGAGTCCGGTATTTCCCTCCCCTTCCAATCGTCACATCCTACCTGTATAAACCGGTAGCTTCTTCTGTAACTCGAAGGAGCTCACATGAACGACCTGCATACGTGGCTTTCGCAGCAGCACCACGGCCTGCGCACCTTCCGGACATTTCAGCAAAAGCTCGAGACGCTCGGCCGGGACGATCCCGCCCAGCGCGGTCTTTGCCGCCTGTTGAGCGGCCTCGTCGGCAGCTATGTCGAGGCCTTTGACGAGGAGCCGCTGCCGGTCGAAATCGCCGATGGCGCATATCAGCGTCTGCTAACGCTGGTCGAGAGCATCGATATTCACGGCGACGCCGACCGCCGGCTCGCCGACATCAACCGCGTGGCGGAGAGTGAGCTCTGGCGGTGAGAGGCGGCACGGCCGTCGCCATCGCCCCGGCTTGATCACGCGAGACGCGTGTAGGTCGTGTTCATCGTGTAGTCCTTGCGTGGACCCGATACGACATGACGGACGACGAACGTTCCATCCGGCCGAAACATGTAGGCCGACTGATAGTCGTCGTGCTTGCAAAGATGGCGCGCACGTCCGCTCAGCTCTCCCCCGGAAGATGCGGACAATGAAATCTCGTGAAACAGCCGCGGCGGATCTTCCCTGAAGAAGACCTTGAATCCGCCCTCGCTGTTGCTGAAGACGTATTCGCGTTCGGCCTGCACAATGGCGCCGTTCGCGAGCTTCAGATGTCCCTGCTCGCGATAGGCCAACCGCCCCCCGTCCAGTGGCGTGAAGATCGCGATACCCTGCATCGTAGCCTGGCCTTCGATGACACGGTTGAAGGACCACGAGCCGATCAGCCTTTTCGTGACGTCCGAGGCGTCACCCCAGCCGTCGATCATCACTTCATTCATATCTTCAGACCTGCGCAATTAACCAGCCGGCCCAGCCTCTCAGGACCCGCAGCCGGGAGTTCGACTTCAGCGAGCCGATACCTATATCCTATCGCAACGAAATGGTGATGCAGTGAGCAGCTTCGATGGCCAGGAGACGCACGACGGAAGCGGACGCCGACGACCTCCCCCGCTATTTCGTCTGGGTCCGGGGCCTCGAAGGCCCCGAGCCGCAGAAATGGATGGCGATGGATTTCGGCATCGGTGACTGGAAGCGGCCGCAAGTGCTGGCCTTTCTCGAGCTGCCGGAAGGCGAACGGCTCCTGCCGCTGTCAGCGCTGGCGCGCCGCTATCCGCCACCGAGGGTGGAGACCTAGCGCTCTCTCACTTCCCCCTCGCCGCGGTCGGCGTCAACCCAAACCGCCTGCGGAAGCAGCGGTTGAAATAAGAGAGATCGTTGAAGCCGCAGGCAAAGGCGATGTCGCTGATGCGGCCCTCGCGATGTGCCAGGAGGTCGGCGGCCTTGCGCAGACGCAGCTCAGTGAGGCGGGTGGTGAAGCTGGCGCCGGCCTCGAACAGCAGCTCGTTGACGTAGCGCTCGGAAAGGCCGCCGGCGGCGGCAAGCTTCTGGGCGGAAAAACCCGGCTCGTGGAAGCGCGCCTCAAGAATCGACAGCACGGCCTTGAGCCGCACGGCGCGCAGGCCCCCGCGTCGCGCGGCAGTGGCGATATCGCTGCGGGCACCGAGACCGATCGCGGCAAGGTCGAGCAGATGGCCGGCGATCGCCATGCCGGCCTCGTCGGCGGCCGTGGGATTGCGGAGGAGGAGATCGCTGTAATCCATCGCCAGCAACAGCGCGCCGCCGGGCTCGAGCTCGCAGCCGACGAGATCGTCGATGTCGGCGACCATCGCGCGCAGCGTATCGACCGGCAGATGCACGTTGGTGAAACGCTTTTGGCTCGCGCCGTCGGCCGCGAAGAACGGCTCGTCCAGCTTGAGCAGCACCATCGCTCCCGGCCGCATGGTGAATTCGCGGCCACGATGGATCACCTGAGACGGAAGATCTCCGGTGTTGCGCGCGAGGCAAAAGCGGTCGTCGCCGGTCTCGATCACCTGGCGCTTCTCGCGCCGGACCGTGACGAAGCTGCCGTCGCAACGGCCGAGCATGGTGGTGCCGATATGGATCGAGTTCATCGTGGCGCGAAACGGCACGTCGGACGCCGGATCGAGCTCGCCGGTGTTGGAGAAATGCTCGAACAGCTCCGCGAAGCGGATGAAGCGCTGCCGGTCGGACAAGTCCTGTGGCAGCATCTCGGTCGAGAGCGACTTCCTGATGACGGACATCGAGAACGACTTTTCGAGAATGGCTTTTCTAAGTTCTTAAAAAAAGGCTTGGCGCTCGCCGAACCTCGCACGCCAAACAGACGCCCGCAGAAGACCAGCATACCGCAAGCTATCAGCACGCCAACGTGAATCAAGCCGCGCCGGTCAGTCCAAGCTGCGACGGCGCTGGCGCCGGACAGTCCAAGACGCCCCACACAAGCGGGCCCTATTCAGGCAGCGGATGCGGCACGCCACACAAGGACTGCATCCGGGCAAACGGGCGGCCCCAGCCTGACGCCCGCTGGAGGAGACAACGACATGCGAACCTCTCTACCCCGCAGCCTCGTGCTCGGCGGCGCCATCGCGACCAGCCTCTGCATCGGTTACGCGCTTGGCGCGCAGCCGCACATGGACGAAGCCATCGCGATCCTGCAATCGGCCCGCGCCGAGCTCGGCAAGGCAGAGCCGAACAAGGGCGGTCATCGCGAGAAGGCGATCGGGATGATCGACCAGGCGATCGCCGAAGTACGCGCCGGCATCGCGTTCGCCGCCGGCCATTGAAGCAAGGGCATTCGGGAGGAAGACATGATACGCACCCTGTTTGCCACGGCTCTCACGCTCGGCGTGATCACGGGCGTTGCCCAGGCCATGCCGCTCACCCTGCTCAACGCAGGCGCGAACGGCGACGTCATCGCGGTCGCCGGCGGCTGCGGCCCCGGCTGGCACCGCGGCCCCTATGGCGGCTGCCTCAGGAACTACGCCAACCCCGCCGCGCATGCCTGCCCGCGCGGCTACCATATCGGCCCCGGCGGCGCTTGCCGCGGCAATGGCAGGTAGGAGCTGAACACTCCGCCTCTCCCCGCTCGCAGGGGAGAGGCGTCCGCCGACATCACGCCTCTCGCCACCGGCACCAGCAAGACCAAACGTTTTCGTAACCGTCATGCCGCGGCGTCCGACCGCGGCAGGGCGGCGGCGCGATCCCGCTTGCTACCTCAACGGGACTATGCACAGAATGCACCTGTTTTTCATAACACAACCATTGATTGAAATCGTGGAGTGCTGAACGGCTCCAGCCCGAAGTGCTTCACCGTCGATTGCCAGAGGGGCCCCATGACCCAGCATGATGGCGCGCAGAATGGTGATTCTGCCAGACCCAAGCACACGCATGACGATGCAAGCGCCGGCGGGACGACCGCCACCACCCTGTCGAAGCGCAAGCTGGTGCTGTTCGCCGACGGCACGGGCAACGCGTTCACCGCCCAGGAATCCAGCGTCTGGCGGCTCTATGAAGCGCTCGACCACACCCAGCCGGACCAGATCGCCCACTACATCAAGGGTGTCGGCACCGCCGGCTGGGCGCCGCTCGCAGCCATCGACGGCGCCACCGGCATCGGCGTTCCCTCCAACGTCCGCAAGCTCTACCGCTTCCTGTGCTGGAACTGGCGCGAGGGCGACGAGATCTACATCTTCGGCTTCAGCCGCGGCGCCTTCACTGCGCGCACGCTGGCGGCGCTGATCGCGAGTCAGGGGTTAGTGCCGGCGGAAATCAAGGGCGAGCCGGTCTCGCATGCCGAGATGGAGCGCAACGCCATGTCCGCATGGCGGGAATACCGCAAGGAATCGGTGGGCTATCGCAGCCTGCCGACGATCTGGATTACGCGCTGGATTCGCGACCTGCTGCTCATCATCTACCATTTCGTCTGCGGGCACCGCTCCTATTGCACGGTCCGCAAGGCCATGGCCGGCCGCAAGAACGTCAAGATCGAATTCCTCGGGCTGTTCGACACCGTCGAGGCTTTCGGCGTACCGATCGAGGAGCTGCGCGTCGCGATCGACTGGGCAATTTGGCCGATTTCGTTCCGCAATCACCGGCCCTCGCGCAAGGCGAAGCACATCTGTCACGCGCTCGCGCTCGACGACGAGCGCACCACCTTTCATCCGCTGCGGATCGACCAGAGCCGTCTAGCGAATGACCAGACTGTCAAGGAGGTGTGGTTCGCGGGCGTCCATTCCGACATTGGCGGCGGTTACCCGGAATCCACCCTCTCCTTCGTTCCGCTGGTCTGGATGACCGAGCAGCTCGGTGGCCAATTGCGCTTCCAGAACGGCACGATCGAGCGCTTCCGCGAGTATCAATCGGCGATCGGGCCAAAGCACGATTCACGCAGCGGCGCCGCCGTGCTTTACCGCTACGGTCCGCGGCCGATCCTCGAAGGCGATGTGAACGGCGGCAAACCGGTCGTTCACTTCGCCGTGGTCGAACGAATGCTGTTCGGATGCGACGATTATGCGCCGATCATGCTGCCGGCGAACGCGCGGGTGCTGATGCCCGACGGAAGCATCAGGGAGCTCACCAATGACGGCGCGCACCAAGCCATGCATGACGCCTACGCGAAGAAAGCGAGGCGCCCGATAAGCAAGGAGGAATCCGACGCCTTCACTGGAATGAAAGCGCCAGACGCGGACATGGCGAATCTGGCGCGCGGCGCCGTGTGGTGGCGACGCGTGGCCTATTTCTCGCTCCTGATCATGACGGGCATCATCGCCGCCTGGCCGTGGATCGCCCGCAAGATCATAGATACATCCGGCAAGAGCCTGCGCGATTTTGTCAGCAACATCGACTGGGGTTTCAGCGCCATACTCGGCTCCGTCGCGAACCTGCTCAAGAACGTGTTGCCCTCCTATGCGGGGCCATGGCTCAATATCGCACTCTATTATCCTGTCGCGACCGCACTCGTCGTGCTGGTCACGTGGTGGGTCTGGAGCATCAACGCCTCGCTGCGTGATGGCATCCAGGAGCGGGCGCGACTCGCCTGGTACCGGCCGGAACGGAAGGCGAGCGCAAAAAACCTCAGCCGGATGAGTTTGTTGTTCAGGTTTGGCGGTTTGATGCAGCGAAATGCGCGGTGGATGAGCTTTCCGTTCACCAAGATCATCTTTCCCATCGTCTCCATCGTCGTCATCTACGCCGCGGCCTTGCTGATCGCCTCGAGCAGCTTCTTCACCTGGCGCGTCGCGACCGGACAGGTTTGTGAAACCCCGGAAACAAAAGCCGCAGAGGCGAAGAGAAAGGGAGCGAACGTCGCGGTAGACATTCCGCCTGCCAAGCCGGTGGGCGACAACGCGCTTCCTGCGGTCGAGCTTTTCAACGTCAACCAGTTCTGTTGGGCAAGCAGGCTCGCCGTGGAGAAGGGCCGCAAATACCGGGTCTGGATCGATATCGACCAACGCTGGTTCGACCGCACGATCATGACCGGCGTCACCGGATTCCAGACCTACGAAAACCACCATTACCTCGCTCTCCCGACCCGGCGACTGTTCGGCGCGGACTGGTTCCAGCCGGTCGTACGCGTCGGCGAGAAGGGCCTGAACGATCAGCCGCTGCAGGCCATGAACGTGATGTCGGCAGATGAACTGCCGCGCCGCATTGACCCGACCCTTCCCGAGGAAAATGCTCAGGATGAGCCAAAAAACAGATATCCCGTCCGCATCGAAAACGCTGAGGAATCGAGCACGGACGATGCGGCGAAGCTGACGACACTCAAGGCTGACATCGCGAAGATGGGCACATTCGATGCGCTTCCGCCAGACGAGTCGGCACGCAAGGTCTGGGACACGCAGAAACTTGCAGACCGGATGGTGGCCGAATTCACCGCACCTGATTCCGGCGAGCTGTTCTTCTACGTCAACGACGCCGTGCAGATCGTCCCGGGCTTCCTGCGATGGCTGGCCCCGGCAAAATACGTCGACTATTTCGGGCCGGACGAACAATACTACAAGAACAACAGCGGCACGGCGCGGATCACGGTACAGCGTCTGCCCGCGCCGCCGACGCCATCGGCTGCGGCAAAGCAGTAGGCGCCGGCCACACCGGAGCGGAAGAGTGACAACGCCCCCATGATTATGGGTGTCGCGGCGTCCGCGCCGCGGCTAAACTTGGCCTCGCGCCGCGGGGGACACGCGGTGCGGGACGATGAACATGAGCGAACAGGGCGAGACGGGTGAGGCCATCACCATCCTCCTCGTCGAGGACGACGCGCCGACCTGCTGGCGGCTCCAGGATGCGCTGGTCAAGGCCGGCTACAAGGTGCGCAGCGCAGGAACGCTCGGCGAGGCGCGCCAGGCCCTGAACGGCGGCGCACCGCGCGTGCTGCTGACCGATCTGCGGCTGCCCGACGGCCATGGCATCGAGCTGATCCGCGAGACCCGGCAGCGCTTTCCCGACACCGAGATCATGGTGATCTCGGCGCTCGGCGACGAGGAGAGCGTGATCTCGGCGATCACCGTCGGCGCCACCGGCTATCTCCTGAAGGACGCCTTCCCGACCGACATCGCCACCACCGTGCGCGATCTGGTCGCCGGCCATTCGCCGATCTCGGCCTCGATCGCCCGTTTCATCGTGCGCAGAACGCAAGGCGCCGCGCCGAGTTCGGCCGAGCCGCCGCGCGGGCCCGTGCTCAACACCGCACGACTCACCCCGCGCGAGATCGATATCCTCTGGGGCATCGCAAAGGGTTTCAGCTACGCCGAGATCGCTAGCCATCTCGGCCTGTCCAGGCAGACCGTGCCCGGCCACATCAAGAACATCTATCGCAAGCTCGAAGTGCACACGCGCAGCGAAGCGGTGTTCGAGGCGGTGCAGCAGGGCCTGATCAAGCTGTGAGCGAGATTGCAGCGAAAGCACCTGCGCGACCGCGGCGCCGGCTGATCGCGGCGCGCCTCGTGCCCTATCTGCTGCTCCAGGCGCTGATCGTGATCGTCACCATCCAGGGGCTGCGGCTGCTCCAGCCCAGCGACCCCGACGATTTTGCCGTGAGCGAATTTTCGCTGCGGGAGGACGGCACGACCCGGGCGGTGACGTTGCCGCATTTCACGTCGTCGCGCTACGCGCTCCAGGACCCGCCGCTCTATTCGGGCACGTTCGTCTTCAAGCCCGATGCGGCAAACACGGCCTGGTCGGTCTTTCTGCCGCGCTTCAGCAATGGCGTGGAGGTCGCGGTCAACGGCGTCGCGATCCTGGACTCCCGGCGCGATCCCACCGCCAACCGGCCCGACCGCAACACGCCGGAGATCACAGTGATCCCGTCGTCGCTGCTGCGCGACGGCAGCAACGCCATCACCGTGCGGCTATTGGTGTGGGGTCCGCTGCGAGGCTTCCTCGACACCGTCTATGTCGGGCCGGACGAAAGCCTGCGGGGAGCCTACGAGACGCGCACGCTGCTGTTCGTGACGCTGCCCGTGGTGTTCTCGGCCTGGCAATCGTTGCTGGCGGTGATCCTCGCCATCATGTGGCTGATGCGACGCCGCGAGCCGGTCTATGGCGTGCTGGCGGCAGGAATGCTCGTCGGCGCGATGCAGGCCTTCGCGCCGGCGCCGCTGCCGCCCGCGCCTTATCCGCGGCTGGCCGCCATCCTGCTGGCGTCCGCGCCGATCGAGAGCGCGCTGGTCGTGACGTTCGCGGTGCTGTTCTTCGGCTGGCGCTGGCCGCGCTACGGGCTGCTGTTGTTCGCGCCGGGGCTCGTCATCCTGCTGGTCGGGCTCTTTGCGGGCCAGCCGATCCCGCGCATCACCTTCCTGTTCCTCGGCGTGCCGACCGTGGGCCTGTGCCTGATGCTGCTGGTCGTCATCCTGACGTGGGCGGTGATCAGGCGGCAGGACGCGGCGAGCTTTACCTTCGGCTGCGCCGTGACCATCGTGCTGACCTGCTGGTTTCACGACATGCTCTCGGCGTTCGAGTTCGTGCCGGACGATCGCACCTTCGTCACGCGGCTGTCCTATTCCGCGATGCTGGTGGCGATAGGCGCCGGACTGACCTGGCGCTTCGCCCGCGCGCTCAACGAGGTCGACAGCTTCGCCGGCCAGCTCATCGCACGCGTGCGCGAGGCGGAGGAGCGGCTGAAGGCAAGCTTCGCCCGCGAAGAAGAGCGCGCCCGTGCCGCCGCACTCGCCAACGAGCGCACGCGCTTGATGCGCGACCTGCATGACGGCCTCGGCGGTCAGCTCGTCAGCATCGTCGCGCTCTCCGAGCGTGGACACGAGGGCGCGACCATCACGGACGCTGCGCGCGCCGCGCTGAAGGATCTGCGCCTGGTCATCGATTCCATGGACGACATCGGCGGCGACCTGATGCTTGCGCTCGGCTCCTGGCGCGAGCGTGCGGCGGCACAATTGCGGCCACACGACGTCGCACTCGAATGGCACGTGGCGACGCCGCAGGGCCTGCCGCTCCATCCCGAACTGCGGCCATGGCACGTCATCCAGATCGTGCGCATCCTCGACGAGGCCGTGACCAACGCGGTCAAGCACGCGCAGGCGCGCCATATCGTTGTTACCATCGAGACGCTCGACGATGGCCAAGGAGATGGTGACCGGCCGTGTGGCATGATCAGCGTCGCGGACGACGGCAAGGGCTTTGCCCTGTCCGGCAACGGCGAAGCCGGCAGTGCGGGCCAGACCGCGCGGGGTCTGCGCAACATGCGAAGCCGCGCCGCGCGCTGCGGCGCGGTGCTGGATCTGGCCTCGGATTCCTCGGGGACGCGCGTGCGGCTGCAACTGCCGAAAATCTTTCCCGATAGCGACGCCGCCGCCGCGGGCTGAAAAGCCCCCTCCCCGAACGTGTGGGACGCACGGAGAGAGGGGACGGGCCGGATTATCGTCATGCGGAGGACGGGGGGGTCGTCCGCAGATCATCCTTTCGCCCGAAGCAATGCAATCAACTCAATCAAACGAGATCGTCAGCGCACGCCGACGCGATTGACCGGGCCTCCGCGATTCATCGGCGTTCCCGCACGAACGCCGACGCCGGGCTCGCCGACTCCGGGCGTCGCCACCGCGACCGCGGCGGCCGGCGCGACCACCACCGCCCCGGCCGGCCGCACCACGCAGCCCTTGGGCACGCCGACCGTCTTGCAATAGACCACCGCCTGCGCCGGGCTCGTGCCCAGCGACACCATCGCCGCGCCCGCGAGCATCATGACCGTCAGCCCGGCGCTCAGCGCTCCCACGTTTTTCGACATCTTGCTCTCCTGCTTCCCGTTCGGCGCCCCGATGCAATCACCGGGTTTCGCAGCCGACGTGCAGCCTGAATGGCAAAAGACGGCGCGCGGATACATGCCATGAAGATGGGGGTGCGCCGAGCGAGCCGATGCCATGAACATGGCATGGACCGGCAACGGCCCTCCGCGAGATGGTCCGGCTCACCCGATCCCAGCGGGACCCTTCACAATCCCAAAGAGGTGTTTCATGAAGACTTCAGTTCTTGCCGCGCTGCTGCTCGCTGCGGCCATCCTGCCCGCCGCTGCCCAATCCGGTCCGACGCCGCAGGAGCAGATGGCCTGCCGCGGCGACGCCGGCAAATTCTGCGCCGAACATATCGGCAAGCCGCCGCAGATGAATGCCTGCCTGCGCGAGAACAAGACAAAGCTCTCGGACGCCTGCCGCAAGGTGGTGGAGTCGCACGGCGGGTGATCTTCTTCCTTCCCTCCTGTGGGAGGTGCCTTGCCGATGGCAAGGCGGATGAGAGCTGCCTCGACGCACCAAGAGCAGAGACTCTCTGCCGCGAGCCACCCTCTCCCGCGAAGAAGGGAGAGGGACAGCAGCTAATTCGTCAGGCCATAGACGTCGATGCGGCCGTCATAAGTCGGGCGATAGATGCGGCCTTTCCAGACGATCGGACGGTTGAACTTGGGATGCATGAAGGCGTGCTCCGGGCCCCAGTCCTCGCTGTCCCAGATCACCTGGAGCCGTTTGGAACCATCCGGATTGGTGGCGAAATTCTGCGCATCGTAGACCAGGAAGCGGCCCGGACTGAGAATCATGTTGCTGTCCTGATAGGGCACCATCGCCACGATGATGCCATCAGTGCCGTTGTTGGCGGCAAGCGTGATGCTCCAGCCGGGCATGCCGCCCGGCGGACGCGGCGATTGCGGCGAGGCGATCTCGTTGCCCCCGGCGAGATAGGTCGTTCTCCCGTCGGCCGCAATCGACCATGCCCGCAAGGCGCTGTTCTCGCCGCCGACGAAATGCATGGTGCCGTGGGTGGCGGACTGGAACAGCAGCGGCGTGCCATGCAGATGCCGCGTCGCGCCGCCGGGAAACACGTTCAGCTCCATCGGTGACGCCGGCGCAGGCGGCACGGCGGGATCGAAATACGTGTACAGGATCGGTGGCATGAGAAGCCTGTTGTAGTTCGCCGCGAAATGGCCGGCCGCAAGTTCGCCCGGCTGCGTCTTGCCGAGCGCATTGGCATTGCCGGTGTAGAGGATGCCGTCCTTGCCCGCGGCCAGAATGGCATGGGCGGAGGCGACATAGACCGGACCGCCGGAACCGAAATCCTGGTCGCCCCACATCGACTCGTTCATCGCCTCCATGTGATGCGCCACGACCGGCGCGATCTGCGCATCGGTTGCACTGCGACCCGAGGTGACCGCGACATGCGGCATCTCGCGCGCATACCGAGGCTTCAGCGTCATTCCCATACGCCTTGCATGCGCGATCACGGAGGGCAGGGAAACGTTCGACGGCAGCGGCAGTTCGTCATTGTCGTCATCGTCGGCGGTTGCTGCGTCCGCAGCCGCGCCGACCCGGTTGGCGTCGGTCCATGGCGCCCACCACGACATGACTTCGAAATGCGCATGGCTTCCGGTGTGCAAGGCGAGCCGCACGATGCTCTCGCCGAAATCGCCATGCTGCGGCGAGAACGCTCCGTTGCCGGTGATGACGTAGATTGAACCGTCGGGAGCGAGGGCCGGGCCGGCCCCGCTCTGCCACAGCCCGCCGCCGGAGCCGGTGACGGTGGAGCACCACGACGCAGCGAGCCGCCAGGCATGGACGTCGACCGCGAGCAGCCAGCCGCGCGCCGTCTTCGAGGTCTCGGCGATCGTGCCGAAGGGGATCAGCACGTGGTTCCGCGTCAGCGTCAGGGCGCTGCGCTGCTTGCGCTGGGCCGAGACGAATTTCTGCACCGGCAGGCCGCTCGGCGGCGTGTAGACCGCGCCCTCCAGGTTCAGCAGCCCGTGCACCTTCGAGCCGTCGCGGATCCGCAGCGCCGCGAGGAAATGCTGCCCCTTGGCGACGCTGCCGTCGTCGCTGATCCAGGCGCAGGCATAGAGAATGCCCGCCCCCTCGTCGATCACCGGGGTCGAGAGAATGCCCCAATGGACGTTGGTCATGTGGCCGTCGATCGCCCTCGTTCCGACGATGGGACGCCCCAAGTTGGTCGCCCAGATCTTCTCGCCGGTCACAGCGTCGAATGCATAGACCCAATTGCCCATGCTGGCCTGGAAGATCAGGTCGCGGATCTTGCCGTCGGCTGTGTGCAGGCCGCCGACCGCCAGCGGCTGCGCCTCGAGCCTGGGATCGTCGGGAATCGGAAGGCTGAAGAGTTTGACGATGCCCCTGCTGCGGACGGCGGTCGCCGTCAGCACCGTCTCGGAATTGTTCGTACCGGTACGGGCACGGTCGTAGCTGCGGGTCGTGACGGAGGCGACCATGCTCAGGCTCCGTAGGCGAGGAGGCTTCCGGCCGCAATCAGGCAAGCCGCTGCAAGCGGTCGTACGTCGCGCAAGCCTGCGCGCCACCCGCGCGACACGACGGCTCCGCAGGCAAAGCCGAGCCCGGCCATCATCGCGCTCGACAGTGCGGCAACGGCCGGCGCATCAGGCGTGCGCGACACGAGATTGTCGATCGCCAGCAGCGGTGGCAGCACATAGAACCACCCCGGCGCATTCAAAAGACGTTGCGCGATGGGGTGGCGCACCACCAGCGATGCGCCGCACGCGATCAACAGGATCGCTGCGAGCCCGCCCGCGACCGGCATCGTGACGCCGAGCGCGGAACCCAGCGCATCGCAAGCGCCGAACATCAGAATGAGCGGCAGCACATGCGGTTGCGGAACGATGAGTGCGAGCGCAAAGGCCACGATGAGACTGTCCGCGGACGTCCACAACAGATGTATCGACATGGAAACCTCTAAAAGGTTTGCAATGCGAGATAAGTGAGGTCAGTCGAGAAGGCCGCCCCGTCGTCCGCCTTCGAGGGCAATTGCAGCGCGGTGAAACCGCGATTCCGCGCGTGTCGCGCGAGAAAGTGGAGCAGCCAGGCAATGCCGGCTCTATCAACCGGCGTCGGCACGGTGACGCCTTCGCGGTACGGCGCGAAGAAGCGACCCCGAGCTAACAGCGCTACGCCCATGACGAGGCCTTTGGCTAGCCACGCCAATCATGCATTGAACGGAGATCGTCTGGAAGTTGAAATTCGAGGCAAGCGCGTCCGCAGAACGAACCGTCGCTCACGATCGCGTGCACGACGGCGAGGATGGGCGCTAGTCGTCGTCGGGCCCGAACAGCCTGATCTGCGGCAAGCCGCTGCGCGGCCGGCTCGCGACATCGCGCGCATCGGAATCTTCGCGGATGTTGCGCGCGACGTCATCCCAATCGGTGCGGTCGCGCATGCCGCGCGGCTCGCGGGGATCGTAGTGCCGGCGCTCGGCCCAGCGCTCGCGGCGCTCCATGCGGCGCCGTTCGGACGCGGCGCGCTTCATGTCGGAATCTCTGGCCTTGGCATAGGCGTTGTCGGGTGAGGATGGCGGCTCTGTCGATGCCTGCTGCTCGGCAGGCTTTGCGACTTGCGGAGGCAATGCCGGTGCCGGCTTGGGCGGCTCGGCCGCGGCCGCCTGGGAAGGCTGCGGCGCTGGCGGCTCGGCGTTCGCTTGCCTTGCCTGCGTGTCGGGCTTTGCGGGTTCGGATTTGGCTTCGGCCTGCGCCGGCGCGGCGATCATGGCGCCGAAGGCTTGCGAGCCGGTGAGATATTGCAAGCGCTCGGAAGGCGCGTCCGTCATCGCGGGTTTGGCAGCTTCAGCGCGCTGCGCCATCTTGCTCGTGTCCGGCCCCTGCTTGGGCGCGACCGGATTCATGATATTGCCGGCGACGATGCCGCCACCGAGACCAATGGCGATGGCCGCGACGATCGTTCCGGCACCGACGAAATAAGCTGTCGAGGCGCGCATTGGTCCACTCCCTCTTTGGAGCGGGCAACGTTTGTCGATTGCCGGATGTTCCCGATGCGGGACGCAGTTCCCGGAGGAACTTGCGCGTCAGATCTGCTGCGCGACTTTTTCAAGCCCGATGATTCGGGCGAGCTTGCGAACTTCTTCCTTCTGATCCTCGCGCAGCTGGAACAGCAGCGGCATTGCGGCCGACTTCAACTGCTGGACCTCGTCGCAGTTCGGATCGATCGGCACGCCCGGCGCGTTCGGATTGGAGAGCTTGTTCGCGGAGATCTTGCGGACGACATTGCGCAGCGCGGTCTCGACCGAGGGCCAGTAATATTCCTGCGACGACGACAGTTTCAGGCGATCTCTGATGCCCGCGATCTGCACGTCGGACAGCAACGAATAGTTTTTCTGCGGCTGCGGCTTGGCGGCGGCTTTCGGCTTGGCCGGAGCTTCGACGGGAGCCTCTGCGGCAGCGGGCGCTTCATGCACACTCGCCTTGGGCATCGGGAAATCGGCGGGCGTTGCGGCGGCAAACGCCTGGCGCAGCGGCTCGGTCAGCACCGGCGCCTGCGAAAGCTTGTCGGCGGAGACCTGGACCGGATCGATCGCGGCCGAGGCCAGTGCCAGCGTCGGGACCAGGCGGTCGGCCTTGGCGGCGCGATTTGTCGAAAGCTGCTTGGGCGGCGGGGCCTGCGTGATCATCTCCGCGCTGACGCTGGGCACGCTGTCACGGCCGAGGATGGCGGTGGTGGCGGCGCCGAGGACGAGGAAACAGGTCAGCACGACGATGGTGATGGCTTTGGACAAACGTCTCTCCAGGCCCAGCTTCAAGTCCACGTGACGAGTGCCCGGAAACTGGGCGGTAAATAAGGCTTAACCGAGCCATCGCGACGGCAATCGCGCGGACTGTGGCGACATGCCCCGAAATCTCAAGGAAATCAGGCAGCTAGCGCCAGGTCGTAGGCATCCTGGATGTCGGCGACGATCTCGGAGGCCTCCCAGACCGCGCGCGGCTCGACCGATTGCAGCGTCACCGTCCAATTGCCGCCCCGGCGGGTGCGGGGGACGCTGAGGATGTCGAAGCGCACGTTGCGGCACAGCGGATGACGGGCCAGAGCATGGGCCACGCGGACCCGGATTTCGTCCAGCGTCGCGGCTGTCTTGCTATTGAGAAAATCGAAGTCCATCGCCTGTCCCTCTCGGTCCTGATTGGCGGCCGTGAGGGGGATTCTTGGCGGGCGTTGGTTAATCTGCCGTTAAGTACGGGGCCGCGGAGGAGCGCTCGATTAACTGTGATCGGGAGCGACGGCCCCTCCTCTCCCTCCCCCGCAAGCTGGGCGAGGGGAAGGACGCCGCCTACCGCCCGCCCGCATCGCGATATTCGGCGAGGGTCCGCGCCACGAGATCGTCGACCGCCATCACGTCGGTCACGCCCGATGTCGCGTGTCCCCCGCTCCAGATATCGCGCCAGCGTTTCGGGCGGTTTTCGCGCGCGTCGACGTCAATGTCCTTGCCTATATCGATCGCGCCACGTGCCGGCAGATCGTCGGGATCGAGGCCCGCAGCCAAGATCGACGGCTTCAGCATGCTGGTCTGCAACCCCGTGAACGCGGTGGTCAGCAGGATGTCGTCGGCGCTGCTGTCGACCAGCATCTCCTTGTGGCGCTCGTCCGCCATGCTCTCGCGCGTCGCGATGAATTTCGTGCCCATGTAGCCGAGATCGCAGCCGAGGACTTCAGCCGCACGCAGCGCGCGGCCGTCGCTGATGCCTCCGGCGAGCACGATGATGCCGTCAAAGAATGCGCGCACCGCGCGGACGAAAGCGAACGGATTGAGCCAGCCGGTCTGCCCGCCTGCGCCCGCGGTGAGCAGCACCAGCCCGTCGGCGCCGGCTTCCGCCGCACGCTGGGCGTGGCGGATCGAGGCCACGTCCGCCAGCACCAGCGCGCCGGCATCGTGCAGCGGCTTCAACACCGGCGCGGGCGATCCAACAGAGGTGATGACGATCTCCGGCTTGTGTCGCAGCAGCACCGCGAGATCCTGCTCCAGCCGCGCGTTGGAGCGATGCACGATCAGGTTCGGGCAAAGCGGCGCGGCCTTACGACCTGTGTGATCTTCGTGTTGCCGCAGTCGCGTTTCGATCTCGGTGAGCCACGCCTCGAGCTGTTCCGTGCCGCGGCAATTCACGGTGGGGAAGCTGCCGATCACGCCATTGCGACAGGCCGCGACCATGAGCTCGACGCCCGACACCAGAAACATCGGCGCCGCGATCAAGGGCAGAGCGAGACGATCACGGAAGTGTTGCAGTCGATCGGATGTCACTCACGCCTCCTTGCACGGGCTTTGTCGTTCCATCCCGCATTCTCTGTGCTAGCGTTGCGCACAAACATTGGCACGTCAAAAGCCGATGACAAAACAACGGGGAAACATATGTCCGATCCGCTCCACGCATCGTCCCCGACTTGCGCGCAGACGCTGCGGGCACTGTCGCGCTATCCCGGCCGCACCGCTTTCGCCTGGCCCGGTGGATCGCTGAGCTATCAGGGCACCATCGACCTGATCGGACGCATCCAGGCCGTGTTCATGCGGCTGGGCTTGCAGCCCGGCGCGCGCGTCGCGTTCCTCACCGCGAACCGTGCCGACACCTGGTGCGCCGGTGTCGCCGCGCAATTATCCAGGCTCTGCGTCACCTGGCTGCATCCGCTGGGATCGAGGGCAGACCAGCTCTTCCAGCTCGAGGATTCCGAGGCCGAGATGCTGGTGGTCGATGCCGCCACCTTCCGCGATCGCGGCGGCGAGCTTGCCGCGAGTGCGAGCCGGCTCAAGGCGGTCTTCACCACGGGACCGGCCGACTATGGCGTCGACCTGTTGCAGGCGATCGAGATCGAAGGCTACGCCGGCGCGCATTGCTTCGCCGGCCCCGACGATCTCTCAACGCTGAATTACACCGGTGGCACGACCGGAAAATCCAAGGGCGCACTGCGCTATCACCGCGAGAACGCCGGTGGTGCTGCCGCGATCCTCGCCGACTTCGAGATCCCTGACACCCCGCACTACCTCGCGGTTGCCCCGATCAGCCATGTCGCCGGCACGAAAGTAGTGCCGACCCTGATGCGCGGGGGCACCGTGCACATGCTGAAAGGCTTCGATCCCGAGGCGGTGCTGGCGACGATCGCGCGCGAGCGCATCAATTTCACGCTGTTCGTGCCGACCATGATCTATGTGCTGCTCGATCATCCCGCGCTGAGCAGGACCGATCTGTCCTCACTCGAGCTCGTGCTCTACGGCGCCTCCGCGATGTCGCCGAGCCGGCTGGTCGAGGGCATCGAACGCATTGGGCCGGTGTTCTCGCAGCTTTACGGGCAGACCGAATGCTATCCGATTTCGGTGCTGCGAAAGGCTGATCACGATCCCAGGACGCCGGAGCTGTTCCTGTCCTGCGGCTTCCCGATCTCGACCTGCGAGGTCAGGATTCTCGACGACAACGACCAGGAAGTAAAGACGGGCGAAGCCGGCGAGATCTGCGTGCGCGCGCCGCATGTCATGGCCGAATACTGGAAGCGGCCCGACATCACGGCCGAGACGCTGAAGCATGGTTGGGTCCACACCGGCGACGTCGCGCGCAAGGACGAGCGCGGCTACATGTTCATCCTCGACCGCAAGAAGGACATGATCGTCTCCGGCGGCTTCAACATTTTTCCGCGCGAGGTCGAGGACGTGCTGTCGCAGCATGCGGATGTCGCGATGGTCGCGGTCGTCGGCATTCCCGACGAGAAATGGGGCGAAGCCGTTACCGCCATCGTCGTGCCGCGTGAGGGGGCACAGCCCGATCCGGACGAGCTGATCAATCTGGTGAGGACGCGAAAAGGCTCGGCACATGCACCGAAGCAGATCCAGTTCGTCAAGCAGCTGCCGATGACCGGCGTCGGCAAGGTCGACAAGAAGGTGCTGCGCGCGGGCTTCTGGAGTGGACGGGACCGGATGGTGGGGTAGTCATCCCCGATCTGCAACTTGTGGCAGGTAGCACCGCACGTATTCCCGCGGCCGCACTCCGGGGTTCTACGGGTCGCTGTGACCCGCGAACAACAGCTCGGAAGGGACTTTTCAGGCACGCCGTCCGCGCAATTGCAGGCGAATCAACGAATCAATTAGACCGCTGACGGGGCTGGGAAGCGGAGTATCAAATGAGAGTCGCTTCCTTGGAAAGTGCGTTGGCCGCGATCACGTTGATCACGGCTATCATCGTCCTGCTGTGGGAGATCAAGATCGTCTACGGCAGCTGAACTGGCAGGACGCTGGCGTCGAACAGAGACCTCCGGACAAGAAGAGGTTCGCGACCAGGGCATCCCTTCCGCGGCGGCGGAAGTCTGCCGTTCCATCGGCGCAAGGAGCGATCACGGCGCTTGCCGACACGCTTACCGCTTTTCGATCACCAGACTCTGCACCGCCCGGCCGAAATAGCCGCGACGATCCGCGAGCCGCGACATCGCGAGGCCGGCGCCGTCGGGACCGATCCAGGATTCGCCGTCGAGCAAGATCCACTCGCCGACCGGCTGGCGCGATAGGTTCACAGTAAGGTCGGCATTGATGTAGGTCCAGGCGCGGAAGTCGAGCGTCGAGGCGGTGCCGTTGGAGAAATCGGCAGCGACCACGGCGCGCATCGCCTGCGAGACCGCTTCGCCTTCGACCAGCGGATGGTCGAGGCGAAACCAGATCGCGCCGGCCCCGGCCTGGCCGAACCGGCCGCGCGCGGCGCGCATCGAGACCATGCCTGCGAACGGACTGGTCGCGCCATGGCCGTCCTCGACCAGCGAGTCCTCGAGCGACGGCAGCGTGACCGGCAACTCCTTGACGTCGTCCGGCAAAGGCTGTGATTGCCGCTTGATCTTGAGCACGGTGGCATCGACGACCTGAATACCGTCGGCGAACAACTTGATCTCGCAGAGCTGGATCTTGCGCCCCTCGCGCAAAACCTCGCTCTCGATCGTGAGCGGCGCCACCGGCACCGGGCGCATCAATTCGATGGTGACGCGCGCAACATTCATCGGCACCGGCGTCGGAATGCGTTCCGCCGCCCACGTCACCAGCGCGGACGGCGCTGAGCCGTGCTGCATGCGCCGGTCCCACGGACCGGCAGCATTAGGGCTGGTGACGACGTTGTTGCCGTCGACGCGGTAGATGGCGGTCATGTTTGCACGGTATCTCGGCTGGCGTCCCCCGGACGCAGCGCAGCGCCGGGGTCATGTGCTGCAGCGATGGGTCCCGGCTCTGCGCAGCAGCGTTGCGCGCTGCAGCGCGTCCGGGACACGAGAGCGGTTAGAGCGGCGGATCGATCGCCTCGTCATATTCCTTCTTGAAGCGCGCGATCAGATCGGCGGCGGGGATGATGCCGTCGACGCTGCCGATGCCCTGGCCCGAACCCCAGATCTCCTTCCAGGCTTTCGGCTTGGCGCGCTCGCCGGAGGCATCCGTGCCGAAGTTCATCTTGGACGGATCGGACGTCGGCAGGTTTTCCGGATCCATGCCGGCCGCGAGGATCGACGGCTTCAGATAGTTGCCGTGCACGCCGGTGAAGAGGTTGGAGTAGACGATGTCGTCGGCCGTCGAGCCCGCGATCATCTCCTTGTATTTCTCGACCGCGTTGGCTTCCTTGGTCGCAATGAAGGCCGAGCCGATATAGGCGAAGTCGGCGCCGAGGATGCGCGCGGCGCGGATCGCCTTGCCGTTGCCGATCGCACCCGACAGCGCGATCGGGCCATCGAACCATTTTCGCGTTTCTGCAACGAAGGCCAGCGGCGAGATGGTGCCGGCATGGCCGCCGGCGCCGGCCGCAACCAGGATCAGGCCATCGGCGCCCTTCTCGATCGCCTTGTGGGCGAACTTCTGGTTGATCACGTCGTGGAAGACGATGCCGCCCCAGCCGTGCACCGCTTGATTGAGCTCCTCGCGCGCGCCGAGCGACGAGATGATCATCGGCACCTTGTACTTGGCGCAGAGCTGCATGTCGTGATCGAGCCGGTTGTTCGACTTGTGCACGATCTGGTTCACCGCGAACGGCGCCGACGGCTTGTCGGGATGGGCACGGTCATGGGCCGCGAGCTCTTCGGTGATCCGCGCCAGCCATTCGTCGAGCAGCTCCGGCGGCCGTGCGTTCAGCGACGGAAACGAGCCGACCACGCCGGCCTTGCACTGCGCGATCACGAGATCGGGCACCGAGATGATGAAGAGCGGCGAACCGATCACGGGGATCGACAAGCGCCCCTTGAACAAGGCAGGCATGGACATAGGCGAAACGATCCTTTGGTGGCGAGCAAATCGAAAGCTGGAGGCCATACCAACAAGGCAATCTTTCCACTGTCAAGTATTGCGTTTTGACGCCGTGGCGGATGCCGTTACCGCAATTCCAACATGCGGAATTCGCTACGCAAACGCGGGCGGCATCACCCGATCAAATCCGGATTGATCAGCCGCTCGAACGAGAACATCTCGTCCCATTTCTCCTGCGTCAGCAGCTTGCGTTCGACCACCACGATCTGGTGCAGCGACTTGCCGCTCTTGTAGCCCTCGCGCGCGATCTCGGCGCATTGCTTGTAGCCGAGCAGCGGCTTCAGCACCGTAACGATGCCGAGCGAGTTCAGCACCATGTTGCGGGTGTGCTCCTCGTTGGCGGTGATGCCGACAACACAGTTCTCGCGCAGGCTGTTGACCGCGCGCTCCATGGTGCGGATCGAGAAGAACAGCGCGAACGAGATCACCGGCTCCATCACGTTGAGCTGAAGCTGGCCGGCACTTGCGGCCAGCGTCACCGTGGTGTCGAGGCCGATGACGAGGAAGCTGGTCTGGTTGACGACCTCGGGGATGACAGGGTTGACCTTGCCCGGCATGATCGACGAGCCCGGCTGGAGCTGCGGCAGGTTGATCTCGTTGAAGCCGGCGCGCGGGCCCGAGGCCAGCAGGCGGATGTCGTTGCAGATCTTCGTCAGCTTGCTCGCCGTGCGCTTGAGCACGCCGGAGAGCTGCACATAGGCGCCGGTGTCCGAGGTCGCCTCGACGAGATCGCCGGCGAGGATGAAGTCGACGCCGGTCAGCGCGCTCAAATGCCGGACCGCGAGTTTTGGATAGCCGACAGCCGCAGTGACGGAGGTGCCGATCGCGGTGGCGCCGAGATTGATCTCGCGCAGCAGCGCGCGCGCCTCGGAGATGCGGTCGACCTCCTCGCCGATCGTGGTGCCCCAACCGCGGAATTCGGCGCCGAGCGACATCGGCACGGCGTCCTGAAGATGCGTGCGCCCCATCTTCAGCACGCGCTCGAACTCGCGGCCCTTGGTGAAGAAGGCCTCCTGGAGCTGGCGCAGCGCCGTCATGTAGCTCTCGAGCCGCAGGATCAGCGCCAGCCGGAACGCGGTCGGATAGGTGTCGTTGGTCGACTGGCCGTAATTGACATGGTCGTTCGGGCTGACATGCTGGTAGTCGCCCTTGCTGAAGCCGAGCGATTCCAGCGCGAGATTGGCGATCACCTCGTTGGCGTTCATGTTGGTGGAGGTGCCGGCGCCGCCCTGGATGAAGTCGGTGACGAACTGATCCATCATGTCGCCGGCGATGACGCGGTCGCAGCCCTGGATGATCGCGTCCGCAACTTTCGCATCGACCGCGCCGAGGTCGCGGTTGGCCATCGCGGCAGCCTTCTTGACGTAACCGAGCGCCTTCACGAAGTAAGGCTCCTGGTTCATCGGAATGCCGGTGATGTGGAAGTTCTCCTTCCCGCGGATGGTCTGGACGCCGTAGTAGATGTCGTCGGCGATCTCGCGCTGTCCGAGGAAGTCCTGCTCCGTGCGGCTCATGGGCGCTCCTTTGCTGGCGCTACGTCCTCAGTTCTGGCACAGCGCGCTGGTGACGAAGGTATCGGTGCGGCAGTCATCCGGTTTGCGTTGCCGGCCCGGGATCAGAACCTTGGCCGAGCATTTTTCCGCGGAATCGGCGTTCAGGCTCTTGCCTTCCTTGTAGCCCTTGCTCTGGCAGAGCTGGTCGGCGGCCTGCTTGCAGTCGGGCGCGCCATTCGACGAGGCGGGGCAGGCCATGCGCCCCGACACCATGGCCGACGGCGTCGCCAGCCGCGACAGGTCGTTCATGGTCTCGCTCGGGCTTTTGATCGGTGGCAGGATCGAGGGCAGCTTGTCGAACAGCTTGCCCATTTCGTTGATCAGTCCGGGATTTTCCTCGCGCGCCGGCGGCGACGAAGGAGCTGATGTCGAGGGCGGCGGCGCGGTCTGCGGTCCCTGCTCCTGCAAGCCGAGCGCCGGCGGCGCGGATTGCGGCCAGCTGGTGCTGCCGGCACCGAGCAGGAGCGAAAGCACTGCGAATATCAGCGTCCCCGGTCGGAGGACCGGATTGCCGGATCGAACCATCATGACGGCAACCGTAGCCGAACCCGGCGCAGCGGCAAAGCGCGGGGTTATTGAGCGAACATGATCTTTGCGGAGAACGGCTTCACACGTTGCGCTGAGGCGGCCCTTCGGGTCCGGATCATTCCCTAGATCAGCTTGACCGCTACGACGAAGCCGAGCACCAGCACGGCGGCGCCGAGCGCCACCCAGAGACCGAGATGCTTCTCGATCCTGACGCGGATCCAGTCGCCATAGCGGTTGAGCAGGATCGCGACGATGAAGAAACGGCCGCCGCGCGCGACGATCGAGCACAGGATGAACAGGCCGATATTGTAACCGGCAAAGCCCGAGGTGATGGTGACGAGCTTGTAGGGGATCGGTGTCAGGCCCTTGAGCAGGATGATCACCGCGCCCCATTCCGCATAGGAGGCGCGGAAGGCATCGACCTTGTCGCCGAGACCATAGACCTGGATCAGCCAATGGCCGACCGAGTCAAACAGCAGCGCACCGATGGCGTAGCCCAGCAGACCGCCCACCACCGAGGTCGCGGTGCAGACCGCGGCGTAGAGCCAGGCGCGCTGCGGGCGCGCCAGCGACATCGGGATCAGCATCACATCCGGCGGGACCGGAAAGAAGGAGCTTTCTGCGAAAGCCACGGCTCCCATGATCCAGAGCGCGTAGGGCTTGTGGGCGGCGTCGATGCACCAGTCGTAGATACGTTTCAGCATGGCGCCGCGATGAAGCACCATGGGACGGATTTGTCCATCGCGAGTTTTGTGACGATTTGGCGTGATCCGGAACAGTGTGTCGCGGTTTTCCGAAAGATCGCGCGCAAACAACAACCTAAAGCGCGATGACGCTTTGCTCCGGTTTCACCGCGCTTTAGTGGCGCTTGCGCGAGACGCGCCCTTCCAGCGCGACAATTGGCCGCCTGGCGGCAACGCGCGGTGACGCGAGTTTGGGCAGCTTCATCGGCGACTTCGGCAGCTTCTCGGCAATGCCGAGCATGTCTTCCCGCCGCGCCATCTCGCGCCAGACATCCTCCGGGCGCACGCCGGCCGAGGCCCAGAGCACCGTGAGATTGTAGAGCAGGTCGGCGCTTTCCCGGATCACGGCCTCGCTATCGCCATTGACCGCGTCGATGACGACCTCAATGGCTTCTTCGGCCAGTTTCTTCGCCATTTTGGATGGCCCACGCTGAAACAGCCGGGCGGTACGCGATGTTGCCGGATCAAGATCCTTGGCCGCGAGCACAGCCAGATATAGCCGCTCAAGCGAATCACTCATGGTACTCAAAACTACCCTAAACCAATGGCGAGCGCGTTAACGCGCAGGGTTAAAAGCGAAAAACAGGCCGCCGCGGCAAGCGCGACGGCCCGTTGTGGTCAAGACTTGGTAGCCAAGGACTTGGTAGCCAAGGCTAGTAGCAGTTCTGCATGTAGCCCTGGCCACAGAGCTCCGACGGAGCCGTGCCGCCATAGCGCTGATATTGGTAGTTCGGGCCCGGGCCGTAGTAAGGACCGTAGGCGGGGCCACTGTAATAGGCAGGGCCGCCGTAATAGCCATAACCCGGACCCGGACCGTAATCATAAGCGTAGGCGTCACGGGTCGCAGCGATCGCAAGGCCGGTGCCGATGATGCCGGCAAAGGCCGCGGCAGCCGCAGCACCGCCGCCACCGCCATGCCAGTGGCGGCCGCCTGCGTATGAGGCGGTCGGGGCGACCGCGGTCAGCGCCAGCACCGCGGCGGTGGCAAAGACGGCCTTGCGGCCGGCAAATCTCGAAAATCGGTCAAACATGTCCTGGACCCTCCTTGGGACCTCGAATGGTGCCTGACGACAGGCTCATGTCTTTCAAACACCCGCAGCCCATGTTGGGTTCCGGAACCCCAACAGAAGCTGAACGGGGTTGCGTCATGATCACGCAACCCCCGCTCATCCGCCGTTCATGTTGGCGCGCGCAGGCTCGTCGCTGGCCGGCGCTGCGAGCGTCACGAAACCACAACAATGCGGGACCGGCGCCACTGATGTTTGCATTCAAGACGATCGCCCTTCGCGGCCTGCTGGCCATTGCAATCTCGCTCGCCGCGCTGGCTGCGCGCGACGTCAGCGCGGCCGAGACTGCTGCGCCGTCCACCGCGATCCACTTCACATTCGATCGTCCTGTCGATGCGAGCATGGCGCCGTTCTTCCTTGCCGCGAAGGACGGCAATTTCGGCGCCGAGCGTCTCAACGTGTCCTTCAAGAGCGCCACCGGATCGCCGGAGGCGCTCGCGCGCGTCGCCAAGGGCGACAGCGAGCTCGCGCTCGTCGACATCAACGAGCTGATCCGCTTTCGCGACAAGGACGATGCGGCGCCGGTCAAAGCCGTGTTCGTGTTGTTCAATCGCGCGCCTTACGCGATCGTCGCGCGCAGGAGCCGCGGCATTCACTTGCTGCCCGACCTCGACGGCAAGACCGTCGGCGTCGCCGACGGCGATCTGTCGATGCGGCTGTGGCCGGCGCTGGCGCAGCAGAACGGCATCAACGCGTCGCAAGTGAAATTCCACAAGATCAGCGCCGCGGTCCGCGAGCCGCTCCTCTCCGCGGGCCAGGTCGATGCCGTCGCCGGCTTCAGCTATCTCTCGGCGGTGAACCTGCGCGACCGCGGCGTGCCCGGTGGCGATCTCGTGGTACTCCGCTATGCCGACTATGGCTGCGAGGCCTACGGCTTCGCCGTTGTGGCCAACCCCGCTTTCGCCGCCGCGAAGCCCGACGCCGTGAAGGGCTTCGTCCGCGCATTGATCGCCGGCGTCAACGCGACCATCAAAGAGCCGGCCCGTGCGGCGGACGAAGCCACGAGCCGGATCGACGACGGCGACCGCGACCTCGAGCGGGAACGCCTGCGCAGCGTGCTCATCGACAACATCCTGACGGACGAGGTCAAGCGCAACGGCCTCGGCGGCATCGACCCGGCGCGCCTGGACCGCTCGATCGACCAGATCGCGCAGGATTTCAAATTTCGCAAACGGCCGGCGGCCGGCGATATCTTCGACGACCGGTTCCTGCCGCCGGTCGCGGGACGACTGATCAACTGAGCAAAACCCGCAGCTTCCGCTGTATCTCGCGGGCGATCCCTGATTAGAATGTGGACTCACCTCGTTCGATCCGCCTGAGTTCCTCGCCCGCATGTCCATTTTCAGCCTCTACACCCGCGTTCTCGAGCTGCTCGGCAAGGAGGCGCGGCTGGGCTGGCTGCTGGCGTTCGCCAATCTGCTGCTCGCCGCCTCGCAGTTCGCGGAACCCGTGCTGTTCGGCCGGATCGTCGACGTGCTCTCCGGCAAGTCGGTCGCCGGGTCGAATTCGGCCTGGCCGTTCCTGCTGGCCTGGGTGGCGTTCGGGCTGTTCACCATCGGCTGCAGCGCGATCGTGGCTTTGCAAGCCGACCGGCTCTCCCACCGCCAGCGCCAAGCGGTGCTGACCGACTATTTCGAGCATATTCTGCAACTGCCGCTGACCTTCCACTCAGGCACCCATTCGGGCCGGCTCATGAAGGTGATGCTCAACGGCACCGATGCGCTGTGGCGGTTGTGGCTCGGCTTCTTCCGCGAGCACTTTGCCGCGATCCTGTCGGTCGTGGTGCTGCTGCCATTGTCGCTCTACCTGAACTGGCGGCTCGCGGTCCTGCTGTTCGTGCTCTGCGTCGTCTTCACCGCGCTGACGACCTTCGTCGTGCGCCGAACCTTCGGCATGCAGATGCAGGTCGAGGAGCACTACAGCGAGCTCTCCGCGCGCGCCTCCGACGCGCTCGGCAACGTCGCGCTGGTGCAGAGTTTTGTGCGCGTCGAATCCGAGGTGAAGGGCTTGCGCTCCGTCGCTGATGACCTGCTCGCGGCGCAGATGCCGGTGCTGTCGTGGTGGGCGCTCGTCACCGTCATCACGCGCGCCTCCACCACCATCACGGTGCTCGCGATCTTCACGCTCGGCATCGCGCTGCACGACCAGGGGCTGACCTCCGTCGGCGAGATCGTGATGTTCGTGAGCTTCGCGACGATGCTGATCCAGAAGCTCGAGCAGGTCGTGAGCTTCATCAACAACGTGTTCATGGAAGCCCCGCGGCTGCGCGAGTTCTTCAACGTGCTCGACGCCGTGCCCACAGTCCACGACCGCCCCGACGCGATCGATGCGGGGCGGCTCTCCGGCCTCGTCGAATTCAACGACGTCACCTTCTCCTATGACGGCAAGCGGCCGGCGGTCGAGGACCTCTCCTTCACCGCGCTGCCCGGCCAGACCATCGCGCTGGTCGGTGCGACCGGCGCCGGCAAGTCGACCGCGATCGCGCTTCTGCATCGCGCCTTCGATCCGCAGTCCGGCTTCATCAGGATCGACGGCATGGACGTCCGCGGCGTGACGCTGACGTCGCTGCGCCGGAACATCGGCGTGGTGTTCCAGGAGGCGCTGCTGTTCAACCGCTCGATCGCGGAGAATTTGCACGTCGGCAAGCCGGATGCGACCGAAGCGGAGATGCGCAAGGCCGCGGAGCGCGCGCAGGCGCTCGAATTCATCGAGCGCAGCGGCGGCTTCGAGACCAACGCCGGCGAGCGCGGCCGCATGCTCTCCGGCGGCGAGCGCCAGCGGCTGTCGATCGCCCGCGCGCTGCTGAAGGATCCGCCGATCCTGATCCTGGACGAGGCCACCAGCGCGCTCGACGCCGTCACCGAGGCCAAGGTGAACGCCGCTCTCGACGAAGTGATGAAGGGACGTACCACGTTCGTGATCGCCCACCGTCTCTCCACCATCCGCAACGCCACGCGGATCCTGGTGTTCGAGAACGGCCGCGTGATCGAAAGCGGAACTTTCGATGAACTCGTGGCCAAAGGCGGCCATTTTGCCGAGCTCGCCAGGGCCCAGTTCATGGTTCAGGAAAATGCACGGGCCAGCGTGACGGCCGCTGAGGCTGCGGCGACTGCGGTCAAGTCCCCATAGCATCGTCGAAATTCGGCCTATTTCATCACGGAATACCCGGCCGAAGCCCCTATTCTCGACGCACAAGCCGGTATAGGTTTGCGACGCCGCAAGCGGCGGCGCCGGATTTCAGAACCGAACATCAGATCACGAGAGCCGACCGGAACCGGCGGGTCTCCAAGGACCGGAATCGGATAGTGCACGCCCTTCGCCCGCTGCTTCGCAAGTCCCTGTTCAACCTGTTCGCCGCGGCCCTCGCATCCGCGGTGCTGCTTGCGCCGCGCACGGCCAGCGCCGAAGCACTGCTGCTGATCGAAGCCGACAGCGGCAAGGTGCTGCAGGCCGAGAACGCGACCATCCCGTGGTATCCGGCCTCCGTCACCAAAATCATGACGGCCTACGTGACGCTGAAGGCGGTGAAGGACGGCAGGCTCACGCTCGACACGCTGATCACGGTGTCGCCGACGGCGGCTTCGCAATCGCCGTCGAAGATGGGGTTCCGTCCGGGAACGCAGCTCACCGTCGACAACGCGCTGAAGATGATGATGGTGAAGTCGGCGAACGACATGGCCGTGGTGCTCGCCGAAGGCGTCGGCGGCTCGATCGACGGCTTCTCGGCGATGATGAACGACACCGCGCAGAAGCTCGGCATGACGCAGACGAGCTACGTCAATCCGAACGGCCTGCCCGCTGACGGCCAGATCACGTCCGCGCGCGACCTCGGCATTCTCGCGCGCTCGTTCCTGCGCGACCTGCCGGAATACGAATATTTCGTACACATCCCGGCAATCCGCTTCGGCAAGCGCGTCACCGGCAATTTCAACAAGCTGATCGGCCGCTACCCCGGGGCCGACGGTTTCAAGACCGGCTTCATCTGCGCCTCCGGCTACAATCTCGTGGCGTCGGCCACGCGCAACGGCCGCCGGCTGATCGCCGTCGTGCTCGGCGCCAACTCCGGCACTGCGCGTGCGGTGAAGGCGGCGCAGCTGCTCGAGCGCGGCTTCAGCCAGGACAATCTTACCTGGCTCCGCCCCTCGCTCGGCACCGTCGACAGGCTGGTGCCGGTCGACGCCTCGCCGCCGAACCTGCGCGAGGACATGTGCGGCGGTCATCGCAAGCGGCCGGCCAGCGACGATGACGACGCGCTGATCGCCACCAATGGCGGCACGTCCGGATCGGCCTCCGCCACCGGCGGCGAAGCCCAGGTGACCTTCTTCACCGCGGGCCTTCAGCCGCCCCTGATGAAGGCCTCCGAGCTGATGGCCACGGCGCCCGCGGCGGCCGAGCCCGTGCTGGTCTATACCGGCCCGACCCGCACCGGCACTGCCCTGATCGCGGCGGTCGCGGCCGATGCCGACCAGCAGGCCACGCCAAAGCCGCGTGGCAAGAAGTCGCGCGTCGCCAGGAAGCCCGACGCGACCGACAAGCCAGCCGACAAGCCGAAGGATGCCAAGACGGCGGCGGCAAAGCCGGCTGCCGCCAAGCCTGACGCCAAGAGCGATACCAAGTCCGCTGCGAAGCCGGCCGGGACCAAGCATGCCGCGGCCAAGCACGATGCGGCGGCGAAACCCGCCGAGAAGCCTGCGGCAGGCGGCGATCAGGCGGCCAAGCCCGCCAAGCCCAAGGCCGCGACCAAGCCCGCCGCCAAGCCGGCCAACAACAGTTAACGGCACCCATCGCAAGCCGCGCCCGCGCTTCGCACCTGCGGCAGAGCGGCTTGCGACAATTCCAGTAGCCACTCCCTGACCTTTGTCCTAAGCCTCGACCGGCTTGCCACCCGTTCCGGCAGGCTCGATACTGGCCGCAATGAGGCAAGCCCGAGACACAACGGGCTCTGGTAAATTGAGGGGAGTTTTCCATGGAGCGCATCTGGCTCAAGCAATATCCGCCCGGCGTCCCTGCTGATATCGAGCCGACCCAATACGCATCGCTGGTCGACCTTCTGGAGGAGAGCTTCGCCAAGTTCGCCGACCGCAAGGCATTCATCTGCATGGACAAGGCGATCAGCTATCGCGACCTCGACCAGATGTCGCTGGCGCTCGCCTCCTATTTACAGGGCCGTGGCCTGCAACGTGGCGCCCGCGTCGCGATCATGATGCCGAACGTGCTGCAATATCCGGTCGCGACCGCTGCCGTGCTGCGCGCCGGTTTCGCGGTGGTCAACGTCAACCCGCTCTACACGCCGCGCGAGCTCGAGCATCAGCTCAAGGATTCCGGCGCCGAAGCCATCATCGTGCTGGAGAATTTCGCCCACACGGTCGAGCAGGTGATCGCGAAGACGCAAGTCAAGCATGTCATCGTCGGCAGCATGGGCGACCTGCTCGGCTTCAAGGGCATGATCGTCAACGTCGTCGTCCGCCGCGTCAAGAAGATGGTGCCGGCCTGGTCGCTGCCAGGCGCGGTGTCCTTCAACGACGCGGTATCGGCCGGCCGCAGCCTGACGTTCAACAAGCCGAAGCTGTCGCCGGGCGACGTCGCCTTCCTGCAATATACCGGCGGCACCACCGGCGTCTCCAAGGGCGCCACCCTGCTCCACCGCAACATCGTCGCCAACGTGCTGCAGAACGACGCCTGGCTCCAGCCGGCACTCGCCGCGCCGCCGCATGTCGATCAGCTGATGATCGTCTGCGCGCTGCCGCTCTATCACATCTTCGCGCTGACGGCCTGCTACCTGCTCGCGGTGCGCGCCGGCGGCTGCAATCTGCTGATCCCCAATCCGCGCGACATCGCGGGCTTCGTCAAGGAGCTGGCGAAGTACCAGGTCAACAGCTTCCCGGCCGTGAACACGCTCTACAACGGGTTGATGCACCATCCCGACTTCAAGAAGCTCGACTTCTCCAAGCTGAAGATCTCGAACGGCGGCGGCATGGCGGTGCAGCGCCCCGTCGCCGAGCAGTGGAAGGCCGTGACCGGCTGCTTCATCGCCGAAGGCTACGGCCTCTCGGAGACCTCGCCGACACTGACCTGCAATCCCGCGACCACGACCGAGTTCTCGGGATCGATCGGCATCCCCGTGCCTTCGACCTGGATCTCGATCCGCGACGACGACGGCAACGAAGTCCCGCTCGGCCAGCCCGGCGAGATCTGCGCCAAGGGCCCGCAGGTGATGTCGGGCTACTGGAACAGGCCGGAAGAGACCGACAAGGTGATGACCGCCGACGGCTATTTCCGCACCGGCGACATCGGCGTGATGGACGAGAAGGGCTACACCAAGATCGTCGACCGCAAGAAGGACATGATCCTGGTCTCGGGCTTCAACGTCTATCCGAACGAGATCGAGGAAGTGATCGCGAGCAATCCGGGCGTGCTCGAATGCGCCGTGATCGGCATCCCCGATTCCAAGTCGGGCGAGGCGGTGAAGGCGTTCGTGGTGAAGAAGGATCCCAACCTCACCGCGGAAGCCGTGATCAAGTTCTGTCAGGAGCAGCTCACCGGCTACAAGGTGCCCAAGCACATCGAATTCCGCACCGACCTGCCGAAGACCAATGTCGGCAAGATCCTGCGCCGGCAGCTCCGCGACGAGAAGAAGGCGGAGGCGGCGTAAGCCGCGCCTTGGGTTCATGACTGACGTCGGCGACATCACGCCATCAGGCATTCTCGCCTTCTGGCGCGAGGCCGGCCGCGAGCGCTGGTACAAGCGCAGCGACGCTTTCGACGCGGAGGTCGGGCGTCGCTTTCTTCCGCTATGGAAGCGGGCGACCGCCGGCGAGCTGGCCTCCTGGGAAGAAAGCGACGAGGGCGCGCTCGCGCTCATCATCGCGCTCGACCAGTTTCCCCGCAACATGTTTCGCGGCACGCCGGAAGCCTTTGCCAGCGACGCGCCGGCGCGCGACGTCGCCCGCCGCGCAATCGATCGGGGCGTCGATCGCAGGATCGATCCCATCCTGCTCGAATTCCTCTATCTGCCCTTCATGCATTCCGAGCACCTGCCCGACCAGTTACATTGCGTCGCGCTGTTTCAGAACACAGACAATGCCGAGAACCTGAAATACGCGCGGGAGCACGCCGACATCATCCAGCGGTTCGGCCGCTTTCCCCACCGCAACCGCCTGCTCGACCGCGCCACCACCGAGGAAGAACAGGCCTTCCTCGACGCCGGCGGTTTTGCCGGCTGATGACATAACGGTGAAGGACCACGACCCTCGCCGCCAATGTTGTGCAGCGCCGCCGCACGGTCTAAAAAGCGGGACCGATTTTCAGGGAGACTGACGATGGCGATCCAGACTGGCGACAAGCTGCCCGAGGCGAAATTCCGCGTGATGACGGCCGAGGGTCCGCAGGTGAAGACCACCGACGACATCTTCAAGGGCAAGAAAGTGGCGCTGTTCGCAGTGCCCGGCGCCTACACCGGCACCTGCCACAAGATGCATCTGCCGAGCATCTTCCTCAACGCCTATGCCATGAAGGACAAGGGCGTCGACACCATCGCCATCGTCTCCGTCAACGACGCTTTCGTCATGAACGCCTGGAAGCGCGATACTGACCAGCGCGACGAGGCCATCTTCCTCGCCGACGGCAATGCCGACTTCGCCAAGGCGATCGGCATGGAGCTGGACGCCTCCGGCAACGGCCTCGGCATCCGCTCCAAGCGCTATTCGATGCTGGTCGAGGACGGCGTGGTGAAGAAGCTGAACCTCGAAGCGATGCCCGGCAAGGTCGAGGTCTCCGGTGGCGATACGCTGCTGGGGCAGCTGTAAGCTTTAGGCCCCGGCTCCTTCCAAGCAGGAAGTCCCGTAGGGTGGGCAAAGGCGCGTCAGCGCCGTGCCCACCATCTTTCCTCGATTGAGAAAAAGCCGTGGGCACGCTTCGCTTTGCCCACCCTACGAAACCGGGCGACGCCGCCGACAGCGCGTCGCCTACTCCGCCACCCGCTGCTGCAACCGCGCCTTCACGATCCCGTCGCGCGCCAGTTGATCCGCGCGCTCGTTCTCCGGGTGCCCGGCGTGGCCCTTGACCCAGTGCCAGCGGACCTCGTGCTGCTTCAGCGCCGCATCGAGGCGCTGCCATAGCTCGACATTCTTCACCGGCTTCTTGTCGGCGGTGCGCCAGCCGTTGCGCTTCCAGCCGTGGATCCAGCCGGTGATGCCCTGCCGCACATACTGGCTGTCGGTGTAGAGATCGACGGTGCACGGCTTCTTCAGCGCTTCGAGCGCGGAGATCGCCGCCATCAATTCCATCTGGTTGTTGGTGGTGTGGCGTTCGCCGCCGTTCAGCTCTTTTTCCTTGTCGCCGAACTTCAGGATCGCGCCCCAGCCGCCGGGCCCGGGATTTCCCGAGCAGGCGCCGTCGGTATAGATCGTGACGAGGGGAAGCTCGCTCACGCGACCAGTCCTGACGGCATCAGCCCGTAGTCGCGCACGCTGGAAACGCTCTGGTGGAAGCGCAGCTTGCGAAAATATTCCAGCGGATCCTTGGGCTTGACCAGCGCCCCCGGAGGCACGTTGAGCCAGTCGACCAGCCGCGTCAGCAGGAAGCGGATCGCGGCGCCGCGCGCGAGCAGCGGCAGCGCGGCTTCTTCCGCCTCGGAGAGTTTTCGCACCCGGCGATAGGCATTGAGGAAGGCGCGCGCCTTGGTGACGTTGAACGAATGGTCCGGCTCGAAACACCAGGCATTCAGGCAGATCGCGACGTCATAGGCCAGCATGTCGTTGCAGGCGAAGGTGAAGTCGATGATGCCGGAGAGCTTGTCGCCGAGGAAGAAGACGTTGTCGTTGAAGAGATCGGCGTGGATCACGCCCTCCGGCAGATTGCTCGGCCAGACCCCGCTCGAGAGATAGTCGAGCTCGGCGGCGAGAAACGCATGCAGGCCCGGCTGGACCTCGTCGGCGCGGCTTGCCGCCGCGTCGAACAGCGGCCGCCAGCCGGAGACCGACAGCGCATTGCCACGCTTGATCGCAAAATTGGCGCCGGCCAGATGCATCCTGGCCAGCCCCTCGCCGACGCCGGCGCAATGGGCCACGTTCGGCTTGCGCGGCCAGACGCCTTCGAGAAAGGTGATGATCGCGGCCGGCCGGCCCGACAGCTCGCGCAACGCCTCGCCGTCCCCGGCCTTCACCGGCAGCGGGCAGGTGACGCCGTGCTCAGCGAGATGCGTCATCAGCGCGAGAAAGAACGGCAGGTCGGTCTTCGCCACGCGCTTCTCATAGAGCGTGAGGATGAACGAGCCCTTGCTGGTGTGCAGCAGGAAGTTGGTGTTTTCGACGCCCTCGGCGATGCCCTTGTAGGAGAGCAATTCGCCGAGATCGTATTGCTTCAGGAAATCCGCAAGCTCGTCGGCGGCAACGTCGGTGTAGACCGCCATAAAAGTCTACTCGGCGGCGGCTTCGGGGCGCACCTGGCGCGGCAGCGGGAAGAACTCGTTCTCTTCCGCGGCCGAGACCGTCTCCACATGCAGCGTGTAGCGCTCGGCGAACGCATCCATGATCTCCTCGACGATCACTTCCGGCGCGGACGCGCCCGCGGTGATGCCGAGGCTCTTGATGTTGCCAAACCTGGTCCAGTCGATGTCGGTGGCGCGCTGCGCCAGTACCGCGATCCCGCAGCCTTCGCGCTCAGCGACCTCACGCAGGCGCTGCGAATTCGACGAGTTCGGCGCACCGACCACGATCAGGGCGTCGACCACCGGCGCCACCTTCTTCACCGCGAGCTGGCGGTTGGTGGTGGCGTAGCAGATGTCTTCCTTGTGCGGGCCGTTGATGTTCGGGAAACGCTCCTTGAGCAGCGCCACGATCTCCGCGGTGTCGTCGATCGACAGCGTGGTCTGCGTCACGAAGGCGATGTTGTCGGGGTTCTTCGGGACGATGGTCTTGGCGTCCTCGGCGGTCTCGATCAGGGTTACGGCGCCGACCGGAAGCTGGCCGAGCGTGCCGACCACTTCGGGGTGGTGGGAGTGGCCGATCAGGAAGATCTCGCGGCCACGCTTGAAGTGGATCGCGGCCTCGCGGTGCACCTTGGTCACCAGCGGGCAGGTCGCATCCAGCGAGAACAAATTGCGGGAGGTGGCGTCGGCCGGCACCGATTTCGGCACGCCATGGGCCGAGAACACCACCGGCGCGGTGGTGTTTTCCGGGATTTCGGCGAGCTCTTCGACGAAGATCGCGCCCTTCTTCTTCAACCCGTCGACGACGTATTTGTTGTGCACAATCTCATGGCGAACATAGACGGGGGCGCCGTATTTATCGAGCGCCCGTTCCACGGTGTCGATCGCCCGGACCACCCCGGCGCAGAAGCCGCGGGGAGAACAAAGCACGATCTTGAGGTCTGGTTTGGCTGACATTGAGCGATCTCGGGACCGAATCACCCGTTTCGCCTTCTGGCGGGGGCGGTCAATGGATGGAATTGGGCTTTAATGGGTCTGCTAGGACTTTACAGGCGCTTCCAAGGGAATTGGGCCCCCTTTCGGGCTCTGTCAAGGCACTATCTATAGCAGAACCATTGCGTGGCTAGCCCCTCCGGGCTTATATAGCGCGAATTCCCTGTCATCGCTGATGACCACCGGTTTCGCCTCCAGAGGGGTGGGCGAAGCACAAAGGAGATTTGCCATGAGCAACGCACCTCTGATGCCCAAGGCGACCGCCGTCTGGCTGCTCGACAACACCGCGCTGACCTTCGACCAGGTCGCCGATTTCACCAAGATGCATCCCCTCGAGGTGCGCGCGATCGCCGACGGCGACGCTGCCCAGGGCATCAAGGGCATGGACCCCCTCTCCAACGGCCAGCTGACCCGCGAGGAGATCGAAAAGGGCGAGAAGAACCCGGATTACCGGCTCCGCCTTCAGGAGAGCAAGGTCGTGCTGCCGCCCCAGCCCAAGCGCAAGGGCCCGCGCTACACCCCGGTCTCCCGCCGCCACGAGCGCCCGAGCGCCATCCTCTGGCTGCTGCGCAGCCATCCAGAGCTCAAGGACGCCCAGATCATGCGCCTGGTCGGCACCACCAAGAGCACCATCGCCAGCGTTCGCGACCGCACCCACTGGAACACCTCCCAGCTGACCCCGATCGACCCGGTGACCCTTGGCCTTTGCTCGCAGATCGAGCTCGATTTCGAAGTGGCGCGCGCGGCGAAGGAAAAGCCGATCGACACAGCCTATGGCGGCGCCACCCTGCTGCCGGCCTCCGAGACCACCAAGAAGGACGAGTTCGAGCCGGCGGAGCGATCGAACGACGATCTCAACGTCGACGCCGTGTTCGCCAAGCTGAAGACGCTCGGCGGCAAGAAGCAGGACGAGGAGGAGGAGTAAGGCTCCGCTCCCGGTTACGATCGAACGCAATTCGAACGCGGCAGGGAAACCTGCCGCGTTTTTGTTTTGCGGAGACCCTCGCGATCGGCACAGATGCAGCCACACGCAAGCTGCAGTCCCCTCCCCCCTTGCGGGGGAGGGTTAGGGAGAGGGGTTGCCCCACGGGGACTTCCTCCATCAATTCAAAGCGTCTGGCGAAGCTCTCTCGCGCCTTTTGCTGGGCTGCCCCTCTCCCCCGCCCTCCCCCGCAAGGGGGGAGGGAGCGCAGGGTCAACCGCGGCCACAGCTCGTCTTCAAACAACGCGTCAAAACTTGTACGTCACACCACCACCGACCAGCCACGGATCGATATGCGCGGTGCCTGTGACCGGCAGGCCGCTGACGGTCGCTGAGTAATCCGGCCGCAGCCAGAGCTTCTTGACGTCGACGTTGAGACCCCAGTGCCGGTCGAGCATGTAGTCAAAGCCGAACTGCACGGCGCCGCCCCAGGCGTTGCTGACGTGCACGCTGGTGGTGGTGGCAACGATCGCGGGCGGACCGACGATGGCGGCTGGCGCATTGGCAGCCGAATTGTTGAAGAACACGGTGTAGTTCACGCCGGCGCCGATATACGGCTTGAACGCGCCGAAATTGTCGAAGTGATATTGCAAGGTCAGCGTCGGCGGCAGCAGCGTGGTCTTGCCGATCGGCAGGTTCGCGAGCGAGCCGTTGCCGCTGATCGAGTGCCTGGTCACGCCGAGGATCAGCTCGGCCGCGATGTTCTTGGTGAAGAAATAGCTGATGTCGAGCTCGGGCACGACCTGGTCGCTGATCGAGAGCCCGGAATTCGGCGACGACAGCGACGGCACGCCTGCGACATTGACGGTTGAGCCACCGGCATCCGGCAACACGCCGAGCACGCGCAGACGCACCATCCACGGATTGAACGCTTCTACCGGCGGCGGTGCCTTCTTATAGACAGGCAGATCGGCCGCCTGCACCGAGCCAAAAGTCCCCACGAGCATCGCGCCAACCGTCGCAAGCCGCGCCAGGTTTTTTGTCGTTCCGTTCATTGCATTCCCCTTCAGCCATCTCTCGCGCGTCGTTGCGCGACATCAGCGTCAGAGCAGAAAGGGGATGGTGATGGATTTGACGCCGATCAAATCAGGACTGACGCGACACGATTTGGTTGTGGCGTTGCCGATGTGTCACGAGAAACGCGAATGAATGCGCAGGATAATTCCGTAGCCGATGTCACGGCCGCTCGGGATGGTTCAGCATGTACTCGCCGAGATCGCGCTGACGGCGGTCGGACCGGGCGGTGGCAGCGTTGCGCTGGACGTCGCGGTCCTTGCGGCATGCCACGTATTCGGGCGAGCCCTGCGCATAGCCGCGACTCTGACAGACCGCGTCGTCATCGTCACCGCCCACCGCCACCGGCGTCTGGTAGCGCGCGGAGCAGGCGGAGACAGCGATGGCGAGCAGCACGGCGACAAGCAGGCGCGGCGCGGTGGCGAGTGGCATACGAGGTCCCCTGTTGGCCGGCCCTGTTTAGCCCGGAATGAGGAGATTGTAAGTCCCTGGGCGTCGTTCTCCACGCGCTGTCATTCCCCGCGACCCGGCTACGCCAAGGCTTCGCCGGGGTTGAGGTCCAGGGGCGCCGAAGCTTTAGCGTAGGCGGCAGGCGGGGAATCCAGTACTCCGCGGCGGTCATTGGGTCACACAACTCCGGCCGCGGCGTACTGGATCACCCGCTTTCGCGGGTGATGACAGCGGAGATCGCCTCACACCCTGCCCTTCAGCGCCTCGCCGATCTCGTCCAGCACCTTGGGATCCTCGATCGTGGCCGGCATGGTCCAGGCTTCGCCATCGGCGATCTTCTTGATGGTGCCGCGCAGGATCTTCCCCGAGCGCGTCTTCGGCAGGCGGCCGACGGTGATGGCGAGCTTGAAGGCGGCGACGGGGCCGAGCCTGTCGCGCACCAGCGCGACGATCTCCTTTTCGATCTCCGCAGGCGCGCGCTTCACGCCGGCCTTGAGCACCAGGAAGCCGCAGGGCACCTCGCCCTTGATCGCGTCCTTGACGCCGAGCACGGCGCATTCGGCGACGTCCGGATGCGAGGCCAAAATCTCCTCCATGCCGCCGGTGGAGAGCCTGTGGCCGGCGACGTTGATGATGTCGTCGGTGCGGCCCATCACGAAGACATAGCCGTCCTCATCCTTGTAGCCGGCGTCCGAGGTTTTGTAGTAGCCGGGGAATTCAGTGAGGTAGGCGTCCTTGAAGCGCGCGTCCTGATTCCACAACGTCGGCAGGCAACCCGGCGGCATCGGCAGCTTGATGACGATCGAGCCCATGGTGTTGGGGCCGACGGGCTTTGCGGCTTCGTCGACGACGTCGACCTGGTAGCCCGGCATCGGCACCGTCGGCGAGCCATGCTTCACCGGCAGCATGCCGAGACCGACCGGATTGCCGGCGATGCACCAGCCCGTCTCGGTCTGCCACCAATGGTCGATCACCGGCACCTTCAACTGCTGCTCCGCCCATTCCACCGTCGGCGGATCGGCGCGCTCGCCGGCGAGGAACAGCGTGCGGAATTGCGACAGGTCGTATTGCCGGATGAACTTGCCTTCCGGATCCTCCTTGCGGATCGCGCGGAACGCCGTCGGTGCGGTGAAGAAGGCGACCGCCTTGTGCTCGCTGATGACGCGCCAGAACGCGCCGGCATCGGGCGTGCCGATTGGCTTGCCCTCGTACATGATCGACGTCGCACCATGCAGCAGCGGGCCATAGATGATGTAGCTGTGGCCGACCACCCAGCCGATGTCGGAGCCACACCACCAGACCTCGCCCGGCTTGACGCCATAGAGATTGAACATCGACCATTTGACCGCGACGAGATGGCCGCCATTGTCGCGCACCACGCCCTTGGGGATGCCGGTCGTGCCTGAGGTGTAGAGGATGTAGAGCGGATCGGTGGCGGCGACAGGCACGCAAGGGGCCTTCTTGCCGTCGTTCATCGCCTTGCGGCGAAGGCTCTCCCAATCGTAGTCGCGGCCCGGTGTGAGGTCGCAGATATGCTGGGAACGTTGCAGTACGATGCAGGCCTTCGGCTTCGTGCTCGCAAGCTTGATCGCCTCGTCGAGCAGCGGCTTGTACTGCACGATCCGGCCGGGCTCGATGCCGCAGCTTGCGGAGAGAATGAGCTTCGGCTGAGCGTCGTCGATGCGGGTGGCGAGTTCCTTGGCGGCAAAGCCGCCGAACACCACCGAGTGCACCGCGCCGATGCGCGCGCAGGCGAGCATCGCGACGACGGCCTCCGGCACCATCGGCATATAGAGGATGACGCGATCGCCCTTGGCGACGCCAAAATCCTGCATGATGGCGGCGAGCGCCTGCACCTCCCCCAATAGCTCGGCATAGGTGAACCTGGTGACCGAGCCCGTCAGCGGCGAATCATGGATCAGCGCGACCTGGTCGGCGCGGCCGCGTTCGACATGGCGGTCGAGCGCGTTGTAGCAGGTGTTGACGACGCCTCCCATGAACCAGCGGCCGTAGACGCCCTGCGAGGCATCGAAGATCGTCTTCGGCGGCTCGATCCAGTCGATCTCCGTGGCCGCCTCGGCCCAGAAGCCCTGGGGATCAGCCAGCGAGCGCGCATGGACCTCGTGATAGAGGCTCGTTCCCTTGACGTTCATTCCCGCGCTCCCATCCCTTTCGCCTAGCCTTGACTTGACCGACAGGACGAGCGTCCCGCCATGACAGGGATCAAGTGCCGGCGTTGTTTGAGAGGTATTTTCCCGGGAACGGGCCGCGGTTCAAGCTGAAAAGGATGGGTCTTTGGGAGGGAGGGAAGAAAGGCCATCGCAGCAAGCTGGAGCCACGACAAAGGTGAGCCCTCTCCCCCCTTGCGGGGGAGAGCGGGAGAGAGGGGTGGCCACGAACTCTGTCTGGAGTTTGTGGCCACCCCTCTCCCTAACCCTCCCCCGCAAGGGGGGAGGGAACGCAGTGTGCGCGTAGAGGCGCCTCAACTCTCCATCGCATTCAGCCGCTGCAACCGTTCCTGCATGACCTTCCTCAGATCATAGCCGGGCCGGCCGAAGCTCGTATTCCGCGTGGCGAGGAAATCGCGCTGGGTCTTGCGCAGGTCGCCGGCCGAACGGCCTTTCGTGGCCTTCAGCACGCGCTCATAGGTCTCGGCGATCTGGCGATCGAGCACGCCGAGTTGCGGATCGGCGCAGATCACCTTCTCGACCTCGCGCTTCGCCGTGGCGCAATCGAACGACGGGCCGTTGCCGGAATTCGCCGCGAGCGGACGCAGCGGCTCGGCGCCGAACTTCGCGATCTCCGCCATCATGGTGCGGCGGCCGTTGGCCGCGTTCTCGTTGCCGGGATCGAGCTTCAGCGCCGTCTCGTAATCGGCCAGCGCCTTCTTGCGCTCGCCCATCTTCTTGTAAAGCACCGCGCGGTTGTTGAAGGTCTGCGCGAAATTCGGATCGATCTTGAGCGCAGCCTCGTAGTCGCTGAGCGCCGCGCCAAGCTCGCCCTTGAGCTGGTAAGAGTCGCCGCGGTTGGTGAAGAAGTTCGGCCGCGGCGCCAGCCGCAGCGCCTGGTCGTAGTCGGCGATCGCCTTGTCGTACTCACCCATCGCGGCCAGCACCAGGCCACGATTGTCGTAATATTCGGGGACCTTCGGATCGAGCTTGATCGCCTCGCCGTCGTCGGCGACCGCCTTGTCGAGCTGACCGAGCTTCTTGTAGGCCGCGCCGCGATTGGTGTAGGCGCGCGGCCGGTTCGGATCGAGCCGCAGCGCCTCGCTGAGATCGCGGATCGCCTTCTCGTTGTCGCCACCGAGATAATAGTTCACGCCGCGGTCGGACCAGGCCTGCGCATCATCCGGCTTCAGCTTGATCGCCTGATCGTAATCGGCGAGCGCGCGGTCGAGCCGGCGCTGATTGGTGTAGACGACGCCGCGCAGCTCGTAGGCTTCCGCGTCCTGCGGATCGAGTTCGATGGCCTTGCTGAGATCAGCCGCGGCACGGTTGAGATCGCCGCCGGCCTCGCGCAGCAGGTCGCCGCGCAGGCGCCAGGCCTTTGCGTTCTTGCCGTCCAACGCGATGGCGCGGTCGATATCCCGCAGCGCCTGCGTGAGGCCGCCTGAGGTTCGCGCATTGGCGTCGGCGCGCACCAGCAGCGCGGCGGCGCGGTCGGAGCTCGAATTGGTGGTTTGGTCGATGATGGCGCCGCACGCCGTGATCAGTTCGGCGGGCGCAGTCTTGCTGCCCATCACGCAATCGACGGTAGCAGAGGCCGGGGCGGCGAGGATAAGGCTCATCGCGGCGCTGAGCAGGAAGGCGCGAAGCGGGATTTTGGCAAACGGGAACATTTGCGCGGAAGAACGCGTGCCGCACATCGGGAAGACTCCGTGACATCAGGTGTTCACCATTGTCGCGGCGGGCGAGGAATGGGTTCAATTCGGGCCTGTTAGGGACGCACGGGCGCCTGCACTCCCTCGCCCGGTTTGCGGGGAGAGGCGAAGGAAGCCCTCAATACCCGTCCACCCCGTTGATCCGCTGCAGCCGCTCCTGCATCGCCTTCTTCAGATCGTACCCGGCCCGCCCATAACCAGCATTGCGGCGGGCAATGAATTCGTCCTGCTCGCGCTGAAGTGCCTTGGCTTCCGCAGGATTGCGCGCCTCCCGGACCACGCGGGCATTCGATGCAAAAATCTCCCGATCGAGATCGGCGAGCTCGCGGTTGGCGCAGATCGCCTTCTCGACCGCCCGGGCCGCACTCTTGCAATTGAAGCTTGGCTTGCCGGCCACAGCCATCTGCGCGCCGATCCGCTCGAGCTCGCGCGCCATCGCCTTGTGATTGGCCTTGGCCTTCTCGTGGTTCGGATCAATCTTCAGTGCGGCGCCGAAATCCTGCACCGCCTTCGGCTTGTCGCCCTTCTTCAGCCAGAGCTCGCCGCGGGCGTTGAAGAGGTCGGCCAGGGTCGGATCGAGTTGAAGAGCGCGGCTGTCGTCGGCGATCGCACGGTCGACCTGGTCATGCCGCGCATAAAGCGCGCCGCGCGCGACCAGCGCCTTGACCAGGTCCGCCTTGGCCGTCTTCTCGTTGTCGATGACGGAGGCGCAGGCGGAGCCGGCCTTGTCCATGTCGTCGGCGGCAGCAGCAGCGAGGCACGGCGCGACATCGACCTGCACGACGGCGGCGGGCTCGCCGCCGGTCGCGGCACGGGCCGCCCCGAGCGAAAGCGCAAAGAGCGCCACCGCACCGGACAATCGAATGAGATTTTGAGAACGCATGCTAGCTGCAGTCGGAAAGTCTTGGCTTGAATCTTGGCCTGGGTCTTGGCTTGGGTCTTGGCTTGAGCCTTGCCTTGAGGGTGCACTATCCATCATACGGCCGGATTGGTGCTAGCTTGTGGCACAGCCAAAATCGGTTTCGGGGATCAACGTGTCGACATTCGAATGGATCATCGTGCTTCTGCTCGGCGCCGTTGCATTATCGGCGCTGGCGCGGCGGATCAAGGTCCCCTACCCGACCTTTCTCGCCATCGGCGGCGCGCTGATCGCGTTCGTGCCGAACAGCCCGTCCTGGACGCTCGAACCCGACCTGGCATTGGCGCTTTTTGTCGCACCGGTGCTGATGGATGCCGCCTTCGACACCTCGCTGCGCGATCTCCGCAACAACTGGGTTCCGGTCTCGACCCTGGTGGTCGCCGCGGTCGGCCTGACCACGGTCGGCGTGGCCTTCGTCGCGCACCGGCTGATGCCTGACATGCCCTGGGCCGCCGCCATTGCGCTCGGCGCCATCGTGGCCCCGCCGGATGCGGCGGCCGCGGTCGCGATCCTGAGCCAGGTCAAGCTGCCCTATCGCATGGTGAAGGTGCTGGAAGGCGAGAGCCTGCTCAACGACGCCAGCGCGCTTCTGATCTATCGCATCGCGGTCGGCGCTGTCGTCATGGAGCATCTGAAATGGAGCGAGGTCGCGCCGACGATTGCACTCGGGCTGGTCGGCAGCGTCCTCGCCGGTCTTTTGGCCGGGCGCATCATCCCGCTGTTCCTGGAACGCGTGAAGGAAGCGCCGAGCGCGATCATCGTGCAGTTCGCCACCACCTTCATGGTCTGGATCGCAGCCGAGCATCTCGGCCTCTCCGGCATCCTCACCATCGTCGTCTACGCCATCACCGTCGCGCGCACCGCGGGGGCGCGCATGCCGGCGCGGTTGCGGGTGCCGTCCTATGCGGTCTGGGAGACGATGGTGTTCGTGCTCAACGTGCTCGCCTTCATGCTGATCGGCATGCAGATGCGGCCGATCTGGACGCGGCTCGACGCGGAGGTCCGCTGGGAATATTGCGTGGCGGCCGCCTGGATCCTGCTCACAGTGGTCCTGGTGCGGCTTGCCTGGATCACGTTCTACCGCGCGACGCTGCGCGTCCTGATCGCGCACGGGCTCTATCATCCGAAGGATCCCAAGCAGGTTGCCTCGCCGAAGGGTGGCCTCATCATCTCCTGGTGCGGCATGCGCGGTCTCGTCACGCTCGCCACCGCCTTCGCCCTGCCGGAAAGCTTCCCCTATCGCGACTTCATCGTCTTCATCGCCTTTGCGGTGGTGCTGGGCTCGCTGGTCATCCAGGGCCTGACGCTGCGGCCGCTGATTCTCGCCTTCGGCCTCAAGGACGACGATCCCGTCGGTATCGAGGTCGCGCGCGCCCGCGCAGTCGCCTATCGCGCCGCGCTCGATGCGATCGAGGACGATCCGTCGGAGGAGGCGGAAATCCTGCGGCTCGAATACCGCGCCATCCTGATGCAGGCCGACGACGATCCGCACGGCGGCATCGCCAGCGGCGAATTGCCCGCCGATCCGCTGCGCCGCCGCGCCATCGAGGCCGCGCGCAAATCGATCCTCGGCCTTCGCGATACCGAAGTGATCGGCGACGACGCGTTTCACCGGATCGAGGAAGAGCTCGATCGCGCAGAGTTGAGCGCGGGCGGTTAAACTCCGCTCGAGCGTTGAGCGGCGTCCCGGCCTATCCAGGTGGTCAGGAGCTTGAACCAAACACCGCCTCTCCAGACTCATTCCAGATGACGACCTTGATCGACGACCGTCGTGTACGCGCGCGTGATGCGTCGCCTGCACGATATTTTTATCTCAATATGGCACTGGCCTGCGCGGCCACCGCGTTTCTCGGCTTCGCGCCGACCTATTTCGTACCGCTCGCGCAGCGGACGTTTTCCGCGAGCCCGGTGATTCATTTTCACGGACTCCTGTTCTTCACCTGGTCTCTCTATTTCGTGATCCAGACCTGGCTCGCGGCGTCGGGCCGCGTGGTCAATCACCGCGCGCTCGGGATTGCCGGCGTGTCGCTTGCGACCGCGATGACGATCTTCGGCTTCCTCGCCTCGGTGCACGTGATGCAGCACGCCGCCGCACTTGGGCAGAAGGATGCCGGCATCGGCTTCTCGATCGTGCCGATGAGCGGCATCGCGTTCTTCGCGGTGGTGTTCGTGCTCGCGATCATCAACACGCGAAAGCCCGAGATTCACAAGCGCCTTATGCTGCTTGCCGCGGTCTCGATCCTCGACGCCGCGATCGCGCGCTGGTTCATTACCTTCCTCGCGCCTCCCGGACCGCCCGGCCCGCCGCCGGTGCCCGTCACGATCGCCCCGGCCGTGGTCGCTTCGCTCCTGCTCGTCGTCGCTATGGTGCGCGACTGGCGCACCGATGGCCGCGTGCACCCGGTCTACATCTACGGTACGCTCGCGCTGCTGGCGGTGAAGGTGCTGAACTGGCCGATCAGCGAGAGTGCGGCGTGGCATTCGTTTGCCGGAGGCATCCTGGCGCTGGCGCAGTAGTCACCGCTGTCGTCCCGGACAAGCGCAGCGCAGATCCGGGATCCATAGCCACAGGACGTGGTTTGGCGAAGACTCGGAGTTGCTAGCTCGCGCGGCAACTTCGTCCTGTGGCTATGGGTCCCGGGTTCGCGCTTTGCGCGTCCCGGGACGACGAAGGAAATTGGAGCTACGCCCCCGCCTTGCACGTGATCCCGCCGTCGACCACCAGCTCGATCCCCGTCACATATTTCGACTCGTCCGACGCCAGGAACAGCGCGGCATTGGCGACGTCCCAGGCCTCGCCCATGTGCCCCATCGGCACCTGCGCATCGCGCGCGCGCCACATCGCTTCGACGTCGCCCTTGGCGTAGCTGTTCGCGAGACCCGCGGAATGCTCCACCATCGGCGTCTTCATCAGGCCGGGCAGGATTGCATTCACCCGCACATGGTTCTTCGCGAACTCGATCGCGGTGGAGCGCGTCAGCTGGTTCATTGCCGCCTTGCTGGCGTTGTAGCTGACATAGGAAATCCCGACATGCCGGATCGAGGCGATCGAGGAGATGTTGATGATCGAGCCGCCGCCCTGCTTCACCATCACGGGGACGATGTGCTTCATGGCGAGATAGGCGCTCTTGAGGTTGACAGTGAAGACGCGGTCCCAGCTCTCCTCGGCGACCTCGACCACGCTGCCCATCTCGGCGATGCCGACATTGTTGTCGAGCACATCGATGCGGCCATAGGCTTTCAGGCACGCCGCCACCATCGCCTCGATCTCGCGCGCGCGCGAGACGTCCGCGGTGAAGGCAGTCGCATTGCCGCCCTCACCCGTGATGATCTTCGCGGTCTCCTCGGCTGCGGCACCGTTGCGATCGACGCAAAACACCTGCGCGCCCTCGCGCGCAAAGGTCACCGCGGTCGCCTTGCCGTTGCCCCAGCCGGGCCCGATCGAGCCGGCGCCCACCACCATCGCAACCTTGCCCTTGAGCCGATCCATCGCGTGTCTCCCGTGTTGTTGTTAATTGTAGCCCGGGCGTGGCGAGCTACGGATCGTTACAGACCTTCATCGTGGTGACGTTAGCACCGATGGGATGCCCGACAATCTCCGAAAGAGTCCGGCAGCTTCCATCATGGCATAACCGCCATTCCCCGGCCGCGCCGGAATTGCCAAGCACGACCTCCTGCATCGGTGCACGCTGCGGCTGCCATTGAAACCAGCCGTCGACGAGGCGCGCCTCGGGCGGCGGCTCCATGCCGGGCCCGGTGCCTTTGACCCGCGCCTGCACCAGGTCGAGGCCGGCAGGCGTGACGCGCCAGTCCTCCTGCCAGTCGACCTTCGCGATCGAATGCGTCCACACCAGCGTGAAGGCGGAAAGCGCCAGCGCTTTCACGCCACCCGCTGTTGCGAAGCAGAGGCTCACGCGGCTTCGACGACGGCGGGCGGACGCTGCCGCCACTGCCACAGCAAGAGCGCGGCGGAGAGCACGAAGCCGGCGGTGTCGCTGAAGGCGAAGTCACCGAGCAGGCAGAGCGCGGCTCCGAGCGCGAGCACGCGTTCGAGCAGCGTCATGCGCGTGAACAGAAAACCGATCGCGACCATGCCGAACAGGCCGATCGCCACCAGCGCCTTGAAGGTCGCGAGCGCCACCGCACCATAGAAGCCGAGCTTGGCCGCCATGGGATCGCCGGCCTGCAGCATCAGCGCCGGCGAATAGACGAAGATGAACGGAATGACGTAGCCGGCTAGCGCGATACGCATCGCCTCCCAGCCGATCTTGTCCGGATTCTCCTTCGCGATCGGCGCCGCCGCCAATGCGGCGAGTGCCACCGGCGGCGAGAGGTCGGCCATGATGCCGTAATAGAACGCGAACATGTGGCTCGCGATCAGGGGCACGCCGAGCTTCGCCAGCGCCGGCGCGGCGAGCGCGGCGGTGATGATGTAGGTCGGGATGGTCGGAATGCCGGTGCCGAGCAGGATCGACAGCAGCATGGTCATGATCAACGCCAGGAACAGGCTCTTCTCGCCGAGACCGATCACCCAGCTGCCAAAAATGGTGCCGACGCCGGTCTGCGACATCATGCCGATGATGACGCCGACGATGGCGCAGGCCATACCCACCGTGATCGCCGACTTCGCACTCTCGGCCAGCGCATTGCGGCATTCGCGCAAGGCCGCGAACCCGCCGCGCACGAACGCCGTGATCACGATCAGCCCGACGACGACGCTCGCGACCGGCACGATCTGGAGACCGTCGCGCGACAGCGCGCCGACGACGAGCGCAAGTCCGATCCAGAAGATGGAGCGGACGACCATCGAGGAGGCGCCGGCCGTGATGCTGGCGCCGAGGATCAGTGTCACCGTGAGCGCAAGGCCCATGCTGCCAGCATAGAGCGGCGTAAAGCCCTCGAACAGCATGTAGACGAGCGCCGCGAGCGGCAGCACGAGATACCAACGCGTCACCAGCGCCTTCCAGGCGCTCGGAATCTCCGAGCGCTTCATGCCGACGAGGCCGTGCTTGCCGGCTTCCAGATGCACCATCCAGAAGGCGGACGCGAAATAGAGGATGGCGGGGATCGCCGCCGCCTTGACGATTTCCGAGTACTGGACGCCGAGCGTCTCCGCCATGATGAAGGCGACCGCGCCCATCACCGGCGGCATGATCTGCCCGCCCATCGAGGCCGTCGCCTCGACACCGGCGGCAAAGGCGCGGCGATAGCCGAACCTGATCATCAGCGGAATCGTGAACTGGCCGACGGTGACGACGTTGGCGACGCCGGAGCCGGAGATGGTGCCCATCATGCCCGAGGCGAACACCGCAACCTTCGCAGGTCCGCCGCGCGTCCTGCCGAACAGGCCGAGCGAGACATCGGTGAAGAGCTGGATCATGCCGGCGCGTTCCAGGAACGAGCCGAACAGGATGAACAGGAAGATGTAGGTCGCCGAGACGTAGATCGGCACGCCGTAAAAACCTTCGGTGCCGAACGACAGATGCGTGACGATCTGGTCGAAGTCGTAGCCGCGATGGTTGAGCGGCGACGGCAGATATTGCCCGAAGAACCAGTAGACGAGACACGCGCCGCACATCAGCGGTAGCGCCGCGCCCATCAGGCGCCGCGTGCCCTCGAAGATCAGCACCGCGAGCAGCGTGCCGACCGCGAGATCGAGCCGCGTCGGATCGCCGTCGCGCGCAATCAGGTCGGCATAGAAGATCCATTGATAGAGGCCGCAGAAGAAGCCGGCGCCGCCGATCACCCAGCCAAGCGCGCGACCGACATCGCTCTTCGCGGTGAAGTTGGCGATCAGGCCGAAAGTGAGGAGAACGAGGAAACCGACATGTACCCCGCGCACCACCTGGCTCGGCAGATAGTTGAAGGCGGCGACATAGAGCTGGAAGGTGGCGAAGGCAATGCCGATCCAGTAGGCGAGAGTGCCCCACCAGCCCGGACCAAAACCTTCCGGAAAACCGTGCTCGAAATTGTCGAATTCAACCTTGATAGGCCCTGCGGAGCCCTCTGCCTGCAACATCGATATGTCCCCGAGCCCTTATGGTGCGTCATTATAACATTGGCAGTGCCACCGCACGCGTCATGGCCGGGCTTGTCCCGGCCATCCACGGCCTACGGTGTCGCCAAGAACGTGGATGCCCGGGACATCTGCGCGAAGACGCGCTTCGCGCTTTTGCCCGGGCATGACGACACCAATGGAGCTGATCTTACTTGATCAGCCCTTTTTCCTTGTAATAGCGGATCGCGCCGGGATGCAGCGGAACCGGGCTGCCGGTGGCGGCCGCCTCGAGCTTGATCTCCTTGCCCGCGGCATGGGCGTTCTGCAATTCGGGCAGCGACTCGAAGATCAGCTTGGTCATCTGGTAGGCGAGGTCGTCCGACACCGCGGAGCTCGTCACGAGATAGTTGACCACGGCCGCGGTCGGCACGTCCTTGTCCTGGCCGGTATAGGTATTGGCCGGAATGATTGCCGAGATGAAGGGCGGGCCGATCTTGTCGATGGTCTCCTTCGGCACCGACACCACGGTGATCGAGGCCGAACTCGAGAGATCCTTCAGCGAGGCGACGCCAAGGCCGGCCGATTGAAGCGTCGCGCCCAACTGGCGGTTCTTCATGAGGTCGACGGATTCGGCGAACGGCAGATATTCGACCTTGCCGAGGTCCTTATAGGTCATACCTGCGGCCGCGAGGATCGCACGGGAATTGAGCTCGGTGCCCGACTTCGGCGCGCCGACCGAGAGGCTCTTGCCCTTGAGGTCTGCGAGCGTCTTGATGCCCGATTCGGCGGTCGCGACAATCTGGATGTAGTTCGGATAGATCGCGCCGATGGTGCGCAGCTTGTCCAGCTTGGACTTGAAGCCGGCTTCCTCGTCGCCCTCCCAGGCGGCTTTGAGCGAGTCACCCAGCGTGAACGCAATTTCACCGCGGCCCTGCTGGAGCAGGATCAGGTTCTCGACCGACGCCTTGGTGGCCTGCACCTGCGTCTTCACATTCGGAATCTTGTCGCCGTAGATCTTTCCGATCGCGACCCCGAGCGGATAGTAGACGCCGGAGGTGCCGCCGGTCAGCACGTTGATGAAGGATTGCGCATGCGCGCAAGGTGCCGACGCCGCCAGGGCAAGAGCCGCGGCCGCGCCGAAAATCGTCCGTTTCATGGTTGTTGTACTCCCCAAACCGGCCGGGAAATTGGCCGGATGGGGGAAGCGGGTCAACCCATCCAAAAGTCACAACAGGACTGCGGTAAACGGCTGACCCGGCTCGATTTTTGGGGAACCCGCGGGTGCGGCGAGGTGGCGCAATCAGGGTCTGGCGCGTGTCTCGCCCTCGCCGGCAAGCCTTACTGGCAAGCTCTTGCTGGCAAGCCCTTATTGGAAGGTCATGTCCAGGCACTTGGAGATGTCGGAGCCGAGGCCGGAGGAGATGATGATGCAGCCGCGCACCTTCTGCGCGGTGACGTCGGCGGCCCAGACCGAATAGCCGCCGGGGCCGAAGAACGAGTTGGTGTTCGGCGGTTCGGTCTCGGTCGCGTCGAAATCGTATTTGCCGTCGGTCTCGAAGATGCGCGGCTTCTTGGTGCAGCCGCCGTCGGTCTGGACGTTGATGACTTCCTTGTTGTCGCGGGTCAGCGCCAGCGAGACCTGGCAGCGGAAATATTCCGAGGTCTTGGTGTTGAACAGGTAGGTGTAAGACTTGCAGGTCGCGGTGTTCAGCTTGCCCGGGGCGAGGCCACGGCTGCACGAAATCCGCTGGTTGTGGCTGAGTTGGTAGTCATCCGCCCGGGCGACGGGCGCCAGCGCCGTCACCAACAGCGCGGCGGCTGAGCAGGCTTTCACGACTTGGTTCATCCGAATCATCCCCCTACCAATATTTTTGTCGAATTGCGTTCTAGACTGAAAGCGGAACATAGTCGCGCGGGGACGAAGGGAAAATCACAAACTGCTGGGCAGGACGTGATGCGCTGCGGCGCTTTCGCAAATTGACCTGTAAACGCCGTTCGTGATTTGTTCAAGATGGCAACCCCAACGATGGGGAGGATGGGATGATGGCATTTTCAACGAAGACATTTGCACTTGCACTCACAGCAACGCTCGGCGCATTCAGCGCACCCGCATTGGCGCAGACCGCGGCAACGCCCTGGGAGCTCAAGCCCGACACCGGCTATGCCTATGACAAGGACGGCAAGACCTTCTCCTACAAGATGGGCACCAACAATGCCGGTGAACTCCTGAAGGGCGCCAAGAAGGTGCCGAAAGGCACGCTGTTCTTCATCGGCCACAACGGCCAGCTCTACATGCGCAGCGGCCCGTATCTCGAAGGCGACGGCAAGTTCAAGTTCGGGTCGGATCAGTAAGGGGCGACGGCCAACCCAAGCACTCGGTGTCATCACCCGCCTTGTGCGCGCTTGCGCACTGGGGCGGGTGATCCAGTATTCCAGAGGCCGTTGTGCTTCAATCGAGAGGCTGCGGCGTACTGGATGCCCCGGTCAAGCCGGGGCATGACAGCGGAGGATGTGGCAGCGAGGACTAGAACGCCCCCGCCAGCTCCCGTGCGCCGGCATTGTTGCTGTTCGAGTCCATCCGCGTATCCGTCACCGCCAGCAGCTTGGCCACCGTGTTGTGGCGGATCGCGACCGGGTTGCGCTCGTAGCCGCCGCGCTGGAAGAAGTTCGAGGTCGGCACCTGCTCGCGCATCGCCTGCGGCATCGTCACCATGTCGAGGCCGGTGCCGTCGCCGGTGAGGTTCATCATCTCGAGCTCGGCGGCGGTGAGCGGCCGGGTGTAGCCCTTGGTGCGCGCGAACAGCACCGAAGTCAAAAGCTTATGGGTTTGCAGCATCGGGCCGATATCGATGTCCAGCACCATGGCATGCATGGCCCAGCCCTGCGCGGTGTTGCCGATCTTCTCGTGCTCCGACCAGGTGTCCGGCACCGATTTCGCCTGCGCCACCATCTTCTTCAGCACGGCAAGCTTGTGCTCGAGCGGCTGGCGCGCCGGCCCGGACGTCCGCGCCACCTTGTCGGAAAGCGCGCGGATGAGTTCATGGCCCTGCTCGGCCAGCAGCTCGACGCTGTTGGTGGTCAGGAGCTGGTTGTAGCCCATCGCGGTCGAGATCGCGCGCTTGCCGCCATGCTCAATACCCGCCTGCACGTCGTAATTGCCGGTGCCGCCGGTCTCGAACGAATAGACCCGCACCGCCTGCTCGCGCGTCAGCCCCGAGGCGAGCGCGTAGCGCGCATAGGCGCGCTTGAACTCGACCTCGCTGGACGGCCGCTGCGGCGTGAACTGATAGAGCTCGCGTGCCGCCTGCAGGAGATCGGCGACCACCGGTATCGGCTTTCTGGTCGGACGATCCGGCGTTTCTTCCGGCTCCGGATTCACCGGCCGCTTCGGCCCGTTATAGAGCGGCGGATGCTGCAGCACATAATCGTCAAGCGTCACCTGCTGTCCGCTGCGCCGCTTGGCGTTGCGGCCTTTCCGCTTCTCGGAGATCTGGCTCCAATAGGCACCCGCCTCTTCGTCGAAGGCCCCGCGCGCCGCCTGATATTCCTGCAGCTTGCGGCGATATTCGAGCACGGCCGGCGACGCGCCACCCTGCGCAAAGAACTGCGACAGCAACTGGGCCTTGGCATCGCGGACGGCCGGCGGCAGCGCGTCGGCCTCGCCGCCTCGCGCAGTGGGCGCGAGCAGGACGAGCGCGAATGGAACTAGCGCGAGATGTTTTCGAATCGAATGATGCATGCTGCCCTCTTAGCAGGCATCCGGTAACCGTCACGTTAACGCGCCGTTTACCATCGTCACTTCCAGGCGAACACCGGCTGTTCCAGCTCGGTGACGCGGGTGTGACGTCCCGCCAGCACCTCACGGAACTGGTAGATCAGCGCCGCGGTCGGCGCGTGGATCAGGCTCTTCTCGTGATGGAAGCGGATCACGCGGCGGGAGCTTTCGGGAATCGCGATGAAGTCGAACGCGTCTTCGCGCTCGATCGTCGCGAGCGCGATGCGGTGGACCGAGGCGACCTCATCCGGGTTCGGCCGGATCGCGGCACTGTCGGCCGTCCAGACCACCACCGGCGTGATCAGATAGCCGGAGCGAGTCGGATAATCGTCGAGCGTGCCGAGCACCTCCGCATGCGAAAGGCGGAGGCCAAGCTCCTCATCAAGCTCGCGCAGCGCCGCTTCGACCGGCGTCTCGCCGGCATCGCAGCGGCCGCCCGGCAAGGCCCATTGGCCGCGATGGGCGCGCAGGTGTGACGCGCGCAGCGTGAGCAGGAATGCGGTGTCATCGCCGTCACTCGCCGCGGTCAGCGCGACCGCCACCGCGGCGTGCTTCAATGCGGCGGGCGCATCATCCTCCGGCAGGCGCGTGAAGGCCGCGCAGGCAGCCGCGATATTCCGCCGTGTGGCATCGTCGAACGGTCTCATGATGCTTGACTACACCACGTCAGGCCCCGATGAAATGAGCTCGCAAGGCCCGCGCAGCAATGGACGACGACATGACCAACAAGGCCGCCGCAAGGCTCAAATCGGACGGCTGGAGCATCCTGGAGACCACGGGCTTCCTGCACCTGATCGGCCCCTTGTGGGAGCGCAAGGTCGACGGCCATTACGAATTCGCGCTCGCCACCGAGGACAAGCACCACAATCGCCGCGGCATGGTCCAGGGCGGCGTGATGATGACGTTCGCGGACCGCACCTGCGGCATGACCGCCCGCTACGTTTCCGGCAAGGAATTCATGGCGACGGTGCAGCTCGACACCCATTTCGTCGAGGCCGGGCAGATCGGCGACATCCTGATCTCCCGCCCCCGCGTGGTGCGCTCGACGCGCAGCCTCATCTTCATGAGCACCGAAGTCACCGTCGACGGCCGCTGCATCGTGATGGCGAATGGCGTGTTCAAGATCTTGAAGGGGCCGGGGTAGCGGCGCGCGGTCGGGCTGCCGCTCCAACCACACCCACCGCCGTCATTCCCGGCGAAAGCGGGGAATCCAGTACGCCGCGGCCTATCGGTTCAATCTTTGCCTCCTCGGAATACTGGATCGCCCGATCAAGTCGGGCGATGACAGCTGAGAGTTTGGCAAGCGGCCTCCCCAATCTCGTCATTGCGAGCGCAGCGAAGCAATCCAGTATCTCTCCGCGGATGCATCTCTGGATTGCTTCGCTGCGCTCGCAATGACGGAATTAGCTGGCTATGCTGCCAGCTTCGATAGCGTTGAGGAAACAGCCCATGCAATACCGCCAGCTCGGCCGCACCGGCCTGAAAGTCTCGCCGATCTGTCTGGGCACCATGATGTTCGGCGGGCCGACCGATGAAGCCGCATCAAACCGGATCATCGCGAAAGCGCATGAGGCCGGGATCAATTTCATCGACACGGCGGATGCCTATTCGAAGGGCGCATCCGAGGAGGTCGTCGGCCGCGCCATCGGCAACAACCGGCACGCCTGGGTGCTCGCCACAAAACTCGCCAACCCCATGGGTGACGATCCCAACCGTGTCGGCCTGTCGCGGCGCTGGGTGTTGCAGGCCGCCGATGAGAGCCTGAAGCGGCTCGGCACCGACCACATCGACATCTACTATCTGCACAAGGAAGACCATGCGACACCGCTGGAGGAGACGGTGCGCGCGATGGGCGATCTGATCCGCGCCGGCAAGGTGCGCTATTTCGGCGTCTCGAACTACCGCGCCTGGCGCGTCGCCGAGATCTGCAACATCTGCGACCGGCTCGGCATCGACCGGCCCGCGGTGAGCCAGCCCTATTACAACGCGATGAATCGCATGCCGGAGGTCGAGCACTTCCCGGCCTGTTCCTACTACGGCCTCGGCATCGTGCCCTACAGCCCGCTGGCGCGCGGCGTGCTCACCGGCAAGTACAAGCCCGACGCCGCGCCGGACAAGGAGACACGCGCCGGCCGCAACGACACCCGCATGATGCAGACGGAATGGCGACCGGAATCGCTCCAGCTCGCGCAGGAGATCAAGACCCACGCCGAGAAGAAAGGCATCACCGCCGGCCAGTTCGCGGTCGCCTGGGTGCTGAACTCCGCCTTTGTCAGCTCGATCGTCGCCGGCCCACGCACCGAGGAGCAGTGGGACGGCTACATCCGCGCGCTCGACTACCGCTTCACGGCGAATGACGAGGCGCTGATCGACCGGCTGGTCGTGCCGGGCCATCCCTCGACGCCGGGCTACAACGACCCCGCCTATCCGATCGAGGGACGCCGCGCGCGGACGGCTTGAGAGCTGAAGACGATGACGGCGCACGAAGACCGCTACGGCCTTTCACTCTCGACGTCTTCGCACGAGGCGGCAAGCGCCTATCGCGAAGGCGTCGATCTCATGCTGGCCGGTTGGACCGGTACGGCGGAGGCGCTGGAACGCGCGATTGCGGCCGATCCGGATTTCGCGCTTCCCCATATCGCCCGCGCCCGCGTGCATGCCTTCTATCAGCAGGGCGACCTCGCGCGGCAGAAGGCGGCACGCGCGCGCGAGCTCACAGCGAAACGCGGCACGGAGCGCGAGCGCTCGCATGTCGAGACGCTGGCGCTTGCGATCGAGGGCCGGCTGCCCGAGGCCATCGCATCGACGCTGAAGCATGTCGAGAGCTGGCCGCGCGACGCTGTGGTGCTGTCGCTGCCGCTCGGCGCGTTCGGCCTGTTCGCGTTTTCCGGCATGCCCGATCACGACCGCGCCCGGCACGAGCTGTGCGAGCGCGTCGCGCAGCATTATGGCGAGGACTGGTGGTTTCTCACCATGTCCGGCTGGGCGATGACGGAGAATGGCGACGTCGCGCGCGGCCGCGGCGTCACCGAGCGCGGTTTTGACCTGCGCCGCCAGAATGCCCACGCCGCGCACGCCGTGCTGCATGCGATGTTCGAGGACGGCTCGATCGACGCGGCTGACCGTCTCGTCGACGCATGGATCCCCTCTTACGACCGTACCGGCATCCTGCACGGCCATATTCGCTGGCACCAGGCGCTCGGCGCGCTCGAGCATGGCGATGCGGCGCGCGCGCTTGCGATCTATGCCGACGTACTTCGGCCCTCCGCCACGAAGGCGCCGCCGCTCAACGTCGTCACCGACGGCGCCTCGCTGCTCTGGCGCCTGTCGGCTTACGGCCACACCGTGCCGGAAGCGCTCTGGCTCGAGGCCGATGCCACCGCGCAAAAACTGTTTCCAAAATCGAGCCTGCCCTTTGCCGACGTCCACATGGCACTGTTCGCTGCGGCGACGCAGAACCAGGAGGCGCTCGCCGCGCGCCTCGCGGCGATCGAGCAGCGGCTCGGCGACGGCAGGCTGCCGGCCGGTCCCGTGGTGCCGGCAATCTGCCGTGCGCTCGTGGCCTTTGCCCGCGAGGATTACACCTCATGCGTGCGAACGCTCGGGCCCGTCCTCGGCGAGGTCGTGCGCATCGGCGGCAGCCATGCCCAGCGCGAACTGATCGAGGATACCTACATCGTCGCGCTCATGCGCAGCGGCGAGCTGCCCCGCGCCCGCGCGCTGCTCGACGCCCGCCTGCACCGCCGGCCCTCGCTTCGCGATACGCGCTGGCAGGCGGCGACCGTTTAGCTCTGCCACGAAAAAAACATCGGTCTGGCAGCAAGTGGCCTGCTAGGACGGGATGGGGCGATCGGATGAATCGCCGATGGGTGGTGCGGTGGTATTCCAGTCGGGTTTAGCTGAACAAACGGGATCGCAACCAATTTGTGGTTCGCTCGTTGTTGAGCGGAACTTTTCCGCCGCCGTGGCCCCCTGGCATACGAGCCTGATGATGCGCCTCCGCCGACCGGTCCTCGCCGCGGCCCTCGCGACTCTCGCAAGCCCTTGTTTTGCCGAGTCTTCCGCGCCCATCCCCGTCAACAACCCGCCGGCGCAGAACGCCTTCATCGACCTGCTGGCGCTGATGTCGGGCCACTGCAAGACGCTGAAGGTCGCGGGGCGCACCTTCGCGTGCAAGACGGTGGCTTACGCCCATGGTGACAAGGGCCGGGTCAATTTCGCGGTCGCCGTCGACGATCCCTCCGACGCCAACCATGTCGTGTCGTTCTCCGGCGAGAACGGCCAGCGCGCGGACGACAATTCCTACGAGCTGCGAATCGACCGCATGCTGCTCAATTCCAAGGACCGGCCCAAGGTCGACGGCCTGCCGGTGCCGGCCGAGCAGACCTCGACCGGCGTCTGCCGCCAGACCGGCAATTTCGCCGCAAGGAAGGTGACGGACGTCACCTGCACGGCGACCGACAGCGAGGGCCGCCGATACGAGCTGCTGTTCGTCTCCGACGGCAAGCCGGTGAGCGTACGTCGCATCCGGCAATCGTCGCCATCGATCCAGGATCCGTTCAAGTAACGGCATCATCCGCTGCTGCCGGCATGTATGATCGCGCCATGCTTTGGAGCGATTCATGACGCGCGACCGCCTGTTTCTGCTGCGCCCTGGCTTCGAGGACCCCGCCTTTCCGGGTCAGCGCTTCTATTGCTGGCATTGCGCGCTGATCGAGGGCGTGCTCGCCTCGTTTCCGCAGCTCGCCGAACAGCTCGACGTTGAGCGCATCGCATGGCCGCGGCCAAGGCTGCCGGTGATCGCGCTGGTCGGCGAGGAGAACCAGTCGCTGCCGCTGCTCGTGCTGGCCGACGGGACGACGTCGCCGCATCAGACCGGCAGTCACCACGGCCGCACCTTCATTGCCGACAAGGACGCGATCCTCGCCGCGCTCACTGAACGCCACGGGTTTCCCGATCCGCATCCGTGAGGGCCGAGCACGCGCGCAGCTCTCCGTGTCCCGGACGCAGTGCGGCGCGTAGCGCCGCTCCGCAGAGCCGGGGCACGAGAGCTGTCGCGAAACGAGGGAAAATCGACATTGCCTGCCACGTCGGTCGCCCCGCATACTTCGCGCAGCAAGCAAGTCTGGAAGCCGCTCCTTATGTCCCACTCCCTCCCCGCCCTCGTCGTCGTCGACGTCCAGCGCGCATTCGACGAATGGGAGGCGGCCGGCAAGCGGCGCAACAATCCGGACGCGGTGGCGCGCATCGCCGATCTGCTGAAGGCATTCAGGAAGCGCGGCGCGCCGATCTTCCACATCCGCCACGAGGGCACGAAGCCGAATTCGTCGTTCCTGCCGCAAAGCTCCGGCTACGCGGTCAAGGACGAGGCGCGCGAAGCGCCGGGCGAGGCGGTGGTCGTCAAGCGCGTCAACAGCGCCTTCATCGGCACCGATCTCGAGACACGCCTGCGCGCAGGCAACATCACGACGCTGGTAATCTGCGGCGCCACCACCAATCATTGCGTCGAGACGACGACGCGGATGGCCGGCAATCTCGGCTTCGACGCGAGCCTCGTGCGCGATGCGACCTGGACCTTCGACCGGATCGGACCAGATGGCGACAAGCATTCGGCTGAAGAAATTCATGCGATGACGCTGTCGAATCTCAACGACGAATTTGCGCGCATCGTCGCCGCCGCCGACGTGATCGCTTCGCTCGAAGCGATGCGACAATAGATCGCGCCACATCATTCACACGTCGATCGGAACTACGTCTGCGTCGTTTCGACGCCCGCACTGGCCGGAACGCAGCGGACAGCCATCTGTTATCACGCGACTTCTCAACTGGAGTGATGACATGAAGTATCTCTTTGTCGCGATGGCTGTAGGTGCTGCGGCGCTCGCCGGCGGATCCACGGCCAACGCGGCGGGCAAGGCCAGCGCGAAGCAGAACGCGCCAGCCGGCCAGTCCACCGACATCAGCGCGCAGCACAGGCACCACCACCACGGCCATCGCCATCACCAATGGCGCCATCACCACCACGGCTATTATCGTCCGCACTACCGGAACTATGGCTATTACCCGCGGCACCACGGCTATTACGGCGGCGGACCGTACGGCTATTATGGTGGCGGAGGTCCCGGCGTGACGTTCAGCTTCGGCGGCGGCCGCTGGTGAGAGTTAAGGCCCGCCTTGTGCGGGCCTTTTTTCATCCCCGCAAAATCATCTCTGCGGTCTCCAGCCCGCTCGCCAGCGCCGCCTCGACTGTCCCCATGTCGCGGCCGCGATAGAGCGCTTCGCCGGAGAACAGTACCGGACCGTCGGCGCGCGCAAGGATCGCCTGGGCCTCGCGCGTCCGCGGCGTCGCCCAGGAATAGGCGCCGCGGGCGAAGGGATCGTGCAGCCAGTTGGTCGCCGCAGCCGCCACGAGATCGCGCGCGATGTCGTCGCGCGACACGCCGAAGATGACCGCAAGCGAATCGACCCCGGCATCGATCAGCCCTTGCCGATCGAGCTTCGCAAGCTCGGCCGTGCGCGGCCCGCCGAACCAGCCGGTGAGCACGGGATGCTGGTCCGGATGCCGCGTCCACCACACCGGAATCGACTGGTCCGAGAGCAGGAAGGTCATGTCCGCGAGGTCTTCGTTTCGCTCGCGCCACCACGGCCGCGCGAACCGCAGCAGGATTTTTATCACGCTGCCGAAGCCGATATCGTCAGCTGCCGCAGCCTTCGCGCGTGCGGGCTCCGGAAGCGCGATCTCGCGCAACAACGGCAGCGGGACGGTGAGGATCGCGCGATCACAGCCATGCACGTCGCCGCCGGCACAGCGGACGGCCAGCGCGCCGCCCGTCTCCTCGATCGCCGACACCGCGCGGCCGAAGCGAAACGTCACGCCAAGCCCGCGGCACTCGCTCGCCAGAAAATCGATCAGCGCGCCGTAGCCGCCGACGATGCGCGCTTGGGTGTGATGCCCGCCGTCCATCCATTCCTCGCGCAGCGCCAGCGTCGAGGCGCGCTCGGGGTCGGCGGCGTCGTAGCCCTCGACCATGCGCTCGATCGAATGGCGCAGCCGGTCATACCTAGGCCCGGCGAAGTGGCCGCGGAGGAAATCGGCAACCGTGAGATCATCCTTCAACGCCCCTAGCGCGGCGTACAGCTCTGCCTCGTGCGGATCGTGACGGTCTTCGTGGGAGAGCCTCGTGCCGTCAAAGCTCCACTGGGTGCCTTCGATCTCCTGCAGCGACAGCCCCGCCTCGCGCACAAGCTTGCGCGTGACCGGCGCCTCGCCATGGACGAATTCCGCGCCGCCATCGGCGGGGTAGCCGAACTCCGACGCCGGCAGCGGATCGATGCGCCCGCCGCAGCGCTCGCGCGCCTCCAGGATCGTGACCGTCCTGCCCACGCGTGCCAGCTCGCGCGCCGCCATCAGCCCGGCCGCGCCGGCACCGACGATGACGATGTGCTCCAATTGTCCCATGCCGATGCCTTACTTGGGCATCGCTTGCGGGTCGTTCTTGATCAGATACCGCAGCAGCAGAACGCCACTGCCGAGGTCGCGCGTGCTCTCCAGCGTCATCGCGGCGAGCGGCGCGCGCTTGTCGCTGTCCGCGTCCGTCGAATCGAACACGAAGGGTGCGCCCCTGGCGCCATCGATCGCGGGGCTGAGGATCAGGTTGAATTCGTCGATGAGACCGGCGCGCAGGAAGGCCCCATTGGCGACGCCGCCGCCCTCGACCAGCAAGCGCTTCACGCCGAGCTCGCGATTGAGGATGTCCAGCGTCAGCGCCAGGTCGATCTCGGACTTGCCGGCGAAGATGTAGGACACACCCTCGCCGCGCAGCCCGGCCAGATGCGAATCCGGCACGCCCTCGGTCAGCACCACGACGATCGGGTCACCGCCAATGTCTGACCGGCCCCAGCCGATCTTGCCCTGCGCGTCGAGCACGACGCCATAGGTTTTCGCATCGCGCCGCGCGAACCAGCTTTGGCGGGGAAATGTCTCGCCCGCCGTTGCGGGATAGGGCTTGCCCTTGGCGAACTCGGAGCCGGTGACGCGGCCGATCACCCAGGCGTCGCCGCCGAGTTCGTCATGGATCTTCTCGAACCAGTCTGTGCCCGCCCCCTTCGGCCGCCAGCGGCTGGGATGCGTGCGGCCGTCCAGGCTGGAATGCATCAGGCAAATGACGTAGGGCTTCATGCAATTCTCCGGGTACGCTTCAGGCCGCTGATCCATCGCGCCCGGCGCGATCCTTCACGATCACCGCCAGCGGATTGAGCTTGGGCGGCGCGACGAGCTTCAGCGTGTTGCTGTCGTGATGATTGAACGGCGCGCCGCGCACGAACAACTCGGTCTGGATCAGATAGCTCCAGCTTCCGTCATCGTTGAAGGTGATGTCGCAGCGATAGGAATCGGTGCGGAAGGCCTGTTCCAGGAAATCGGTCGAGCAGATTCCGTAAGCCGTGTCGCCGCGCTTCGCCGTGACCGATATCTTCCTGTCATCCGGCCCGGCCTTGCCCGAGGCGAGCAAGACCTGTCCGCGCGGAATCGCGAGCGTCTGCATGATCAGCCCGGTCGCGGGCTCCCACAGCCAATAGCCGACCTGGTCGTGGAAGGTGATGTCTTCCTCGGGCGTGTTGATGTGGATGTGATAGCGCAGCCCGTAAAACAGCTGCGGCCCGTTGGCCTGCGGGTCGATCGGGTCCATGCGGATGCGCTCGATGAAGGTCCGCCGCTCCGGCCCCTCCGCCTTCGGATTGATGTCGATGCCCTTGTCCGCCTGCCAGCTCCCTGCGAGACGGCGGAGCGGGCCGAGATTGGCAAGGCCGTCGGGCGAAACGTCCTCGGGCTCGGTGAAGATGTCGGCGGGAATGGGGAGCATGGGAACCTCGCGTCAAGTTGCGGGGAGCAGCAATAGCACAAGGACGGCGGGAATCGACTGGAATGGAACCAGAGCGCGCGCCGGGTGTTATCTGCGCTTGAGCACGAGCCCTCGAAAGCCGGCTCGAATGGGCAAGGACGCCCGTGTCACGCGTAGCGGGGGATCCGGTGCTGTCTGAGAAGGCTGCTCGGCGGTCGATTGAATTGGGCTTCCTCGCTGACGGAGGCAAGCTGGGCGCGATGATGAGCGCCCGCGACTGGTCGGATTCACCGCTCGGTCATCCCCGCGATTGGTCTCAGGCGCTGAAAACGACGGTCAGCATGCTGCTGGCCGCGCAAGCCCAGATCGTCCTGTTCTGGGGGCCCGACTTCGTCGCGCTCTACAATGACGCCTACGCCCCGGGCATCGGCGCCAATCATCCCCGCGCCCTCGGTCGCCCCGCGATCGAAAACTGGGGCGAGCTGTGGGACGATCTCGAACCGCTGCTATCAGGCGTGCGCCGAACCAGAAAGACATTCGCCGCCAAGGATCGACCGTTCTACGTCGAGCGCCACGGCTACGGCGAAACCAGCTACTGGGACGTCTCCTACTCGGCCGTGCGGGACGATGACGGCTCGGTCGGCGGAGTGCTTTGCATCGTGTCCGAGACGACGGAGCGCGTGCTGGGCGAGACGCGGCTGCGGGCGAGCGAAGCGCGATACAGGGAGCTGACCACGACCCTCGAGCAGCGCGTCGCCGAACGCACCGCCGAGCGTCATTTGCTGGCGACGATCGTGGAAACCACCGACGGACAGATCCAGGCGCTCGATCTCGATTATCGCTGGCTGGCGATCAACACGTCCTGCGCCGATGCCTATCAGCGCATCTACGGCAAGCGGCCGCAGATCGGCGATTCCCTGCAGCAGTTCCTGGCCGACCGGCCCGAGCATCTCGCGGCGGCAACCGCGATCTGGAGCCGGGCGCTGGCCGGCGAAGCCTTCACCAACATCGATGAGTTCGGCGATCCCCGGTTCGACCGCCGCGTCTACGAGATGAAGTTCGAGGCGCTCCGCGCTCCGGACGGCACGCGGATCGGCGCGTTCCTGACCGGGGTCGACGTGACGGATCGCCTGGAGGAGCAGGCGCGGCTCGCGCAGGCCGAGGAAGCGCTCCGCCAGGCCCAGAAGATGGAGGCCATGGGCCAGCTCACGGGCGGCGTCGCGCACGACTTCAACAATCTGCTCACGCCGATCGTCGGCCTGCTCGACCTGTTTCAGCGCAAGGGCATCGGCGGCGAGCGCGAGCATCGCCTCATCGCCGGCGCAGCACAGGCGGCCGAGCGCGCCAAGACGCTGGTTCAGCGCCTGCTCGCTTTCGCGCGCCGGCAACCGCTTCAGGCCATTCCCGTCAACATTGGTCTCCTCGTTGCCGAGATGGGCGACCTGATCTCGAGCACGACCGGGCCGCAGATCCAGGTGACGGTGGACACGCCGGAAGACCTTCCCGCGGCCATGGCCGATCCCAACCAGATCGAGATGGCGATCCTGAACCTCAGCGTGAACGCCAGGGATGCCATGCCCGGCGGCGGCAAGCTGCGCATCTCGGCGAAGGCCCGGACGATTGGAGACTCTCACAATTCGGAATTGGCACCGGGCGCCTATGTCTGCATCTCCGTCGCCGATACCGGCATCGGCATGGACGAGTTCACACTGGCCCACGCCGTCGAACCGTTCTTCTCGACCAAGGGCGTCGGGCGAGGCACCGGTCTTGGCCTCTCGATGGTCCACGGCCTTGCGTCACAGCTCGGCGGCGCGCTGACGATCAGGAGCGCCATGGGGGCTGGGACGACGGTCGAGCTGTGGCTGCCGGTCAGCCACGCCGTCGCGAGCGCCATTGATGCCGTCCCGCAATCAAAACTGCGGCCACAGCCCGTCGGCACGGCTCTGCTGGTGGATGACGAACCGCTGGTGCGCATGAGCACCGCCGAGATGCTGGGCGAGCTCGGCTACAACGTCGTCGAAGCCGCCTCGGCGGAGGACGCGCTTCAGCGCGTCAGGGAAGGCCTGCGGCCGAACCTGCTCGTCACCGACCATTTGATGCCCGGCATGAGCGGAACAGACCTCGGCCTCGCGCTGCGCAATCAATATCCCGAGCTCCAGATCCTCGTCGTGTCAGGCTACGCCAACAACGAGGGCATCACGCCGGACCTGTCGCTGCTGACGAAGCCGTTCCGAAGCGATGAGCTGGCGGCGAGCCTGGCGGGCTTGGCGAAGGCGGGGCGGTAGGCGACGCAAGCGGGCGAGCAGCTCGCATGAGCGAAAGCGACATGCCGGTGCGATGATGTGTATCGGCGATCACGCCGTGATTATCGATGCGCGGGCGACTGTACCCCAGTCCGATCGGAGGAGCCTGGCCTAGCCGACGAACCTCCTCAACCCCAGCCGCATCTACTTCAACGCCAGACTCTGGGCGTGAACTGAGAAGACCGAGGTGGAGGCCCGCCGGTTCACGCTGGCGGGCTCGCTACGTTCTGAGAGCGTCAACCGCGTGGGCGACGAGAACGCCGATGCTGAGTACGATCAGGCAAATAATCGCCGCTTGAAATAACATCGGAGTAAATCCCGTGGGCCAGGGTCGGCTTTTATAAGCCCTCACATTCCGCCAGCATTTGGCCACCCAGAAGGCGCTTCGGTGTCCGCCTCGTTACAAGTATGCAAGGTTCATTGGCCTTGCGCGACGACGTCTCACTCCTTCAAAGCGGTGCGAGAATCTACCAGACGATCAGCAGCACAACGATTACTGACATGGCGTAGATAGTCCTGCGGCCGATCCGGTTCATTCAAGAACCTCATATTCAAACGCCACGCCCTCGGGATCGTTCTCCCCGAACCATGTCTCTGCGGCTCCATCTGGCGCGACATCGGCGCCCGCCTGCCGCAGGCGGCGCAGATGAAACGGGGCTCGATATCCGAAAGCCGTACGTCATCCGGCCAGCGGTCCGCATTCAAGGACACGCAATGGCAATTGTTACGTTTACCTACAAGCGGTTCCGAGCCTGAATAGCATGAGCGCTTTTCGCGCCAGGTAGCATCAATAAACGCCCCAGCGTCTGGCAAGGGCTTTTACTGGCGGTATTCCCCTCGCGCCGCCAGTATATTCACCTCCATCCATCCACGGAGATCGATATGCATCGTGTCGCTCCGATGCTGACGTTACTCACTGCCGCTGTATTCCTTGCTTTTTTGGAGCCAGTCCGAGCTGCCGAGGCGGATCGATACTGCCTGCGAGGTCGCAATTGGGGCTTTCCGGGCAATTGTCAGTTCGCCACCCGCTCGCAATGCCTGGCTGCTGCTTCTGGCACGAACGCATATTGCGGCATCAACCCGCGCTATGCCGCTCCGCGGCGGCGCTAATCACCGCTCGGAGCTATTCGGCGGCACGGCATGGCAGAAGCAGTCAATCAAGGGAAGGCCCCCGATGCGAAAGCTTGCACTGTTCGTCATCCTGCTCTCGTTCGCAGGAATGGTCCCTTCCAGCGAATCATTTGCTCAGAGTGCGCTTCGAGGTGCCGTCATCGGTGGTGCTGTTGGTGGTCGCCGCGGCGCTGCCATAGGGGCGACGGCCGGAGCCATCGCGGGCGCCCACCGGCGACATCAACATTGGCATCGATATTATTGGAGGAACGGCAACTGCTGGTACCGCTCGACCAGCGGAAGGTCGCACCGCGTGTCGCATCGGTACTGCCGTTGAGCCTTCGCGTAGCGGGCCGTGCGACTGGCCTACAGGAAAGATCGAGAACGGCAACTCAATAAGGGGATCGCAATGTTCTTCGCTCAGGAAGGATTCACATATCGAAATTTTCTGATGGATATAATTGCTGTATTCGCATTTGTCGTTTGGTTCTGGCTGCTCATTGTCATCTATGGCGACCTGTTCAGGCGCCACGACATTTCCGGATGGGGTAAGGCACTGTGGGTGCTTGCACTTGTTCTGACCTCCTACCTCGGCATCTTTGCTTACCTCATCACCCAAGGCAGGGGGATGGCGGAACGCAGCGCTGAGCAGGCTCAGCGGGCGCGCGAGGAATTACGGCACATCGTCGGCTTTAGTGTCGCCGACGAGCTTTCCAAGCTCGATCAGCTCAAAAAATCGGGATCTATAACCGATACCGAGTACGGGCGCCTTCGCACCAAGCTGGTCTCCTAACCATCGGTGAGGGAAGCGGGGAGGCCCATGATGTTCGCAAAGCCTTTTGGCACCGTTGGAGCTCTTATTGCTGGCTTTGCAATTGCGTGGACTGAAAGCGCGCATGCGGAAATATTCATAACAACCGCCACCATATCGCAGGGCGAGTTGGTCATCGTCGGAAGAGTAAGACGGCCCCGCGAGTCCAGCGTGGAAATCAAGATCAGTCCGAGCAAAACCGTGAAAGTCGAGAGCACTTCGACCGGAGGATTTCGGTGGATTGGACCGGAGTTTCCATCGACTTGTATCGTAAAGATCACGTCCGGACCGGATACGAGAGACGTGGTGATACAGAATTGCGGCCTCCCCGGGCCAGCGGGTCCTCCAGGGCCGGCCGGACCTGCGGGCCCGATCGGACCGCCCGGGCCCAAAGGGAATTAGAAGGCAGACTTCGTCTTGCGGGTTTGCAGGTTGCCCACCGGATCGCTCTCGCATCAACCATCGAGGTGCGCGGGCGACTGTGCCCAGTCCGATCGGAGGAGGCTGGCCTAGCCGACGAGCCTCCTCAACCCCCAGCCGCCCCTACTTCAACGCCAGGCTGCTGCAATACGCCGAGGTCTCGCCCGATCGCCAGCCGGTGACCCGTCCGGCTTCCTTGCACTCGTCGTAAGTCTTGAAGTTGCCGACGTTCCGGCACGTGAAGGAGTACACGCCGCCCGAAGCGTTGCAGCCGACCCAGGGCTGATTTCCCGTCTTGAAGCTCGATTGGCAACCGCCGGCACAGCTGCTCGTTTCGCGTTCGAGCTTGGCGAGCCTCGCGGCATCCGACATCGGCGCCGCCACGGCCGTCGATGTGGCTGGCGATGTCCGATACCCGGTGCTGCGGATGGCCACGTGATGCGTTGGCTTGTGCGGCCTCGCCACCTGTCTCGGCGCGTCGACCGTGATGCTGGGAAGCTGAGTCTCGGTGGGCGTCGGTTGAGACATTGCCGTGCCGCTCAGGCCGCACAGCAACAGTGCAATCGATGGGAATGTGACAGCGGGACGCGCAACGAAGCGTGACGACAACGTCATGGCCATGTCCTTCCAGATGCGGAGGGACAGTCCATTCCATCCCCCGAGACGAGGATATCACGCGCCGATTGAAGTTGCATCGCCGAACCCTGCAACTTGATTCGGCCGCTCTCGTCATCCGCCCGTGGTGATCAACCACTGGAAGAACGTCATCAGAACGGCGACCGCGATGGCGACGACGATGAGGTTTGGCTCCTGGAGCGGGCGGAAATCATCGTTGCATTCCGCCTTGAAGCGGGCGCAGCCATGAATGAGCATCGTCAGCAGCACCGCGCCCGCTAAACCAAAGTTCGCGCTCAGCCACGGTGGCGTTCCTGGAATAGGCCGGAGAAATTGGCGTCAGCGGATGCCGGAGAACGAGGGCAAACACCAGGATGGTGCCCAGGGGCGGAATCGAACCACCGACACTGCGATTTTCAGTCGCATGCTCTACCAACTGAGCTACCTGGGCGTGCTCCAAAGAGGGGCCAAGGCCCATCGAGCGGGCGGTTTATAGTGGGCTCGGAGCGGCATGTCCACCCGGCTTCGCCAAGTGGCTTCGCCGGGCGCGGCCCGGCTGTGCACAAGGTGGGGCGGGCTTGCTGCGGCTGGTGCGCGGCGAATCGGAAGTCGAAATAAACATCTGATATTATTGGCTATTCTTCGCCATCCGCCTCGTCATCGCGGCCGGGGATGACGTAGGAGCCTTTCAGCCAGCGGTTCAGGTCGACGTCGCGGCAGCGCGAGGAGCAGAACGGGCGGGTGGCTTCCGACTGCGGCTTGCCGCAGATCGGGCAGGTTTTGAGCGGGCCGGCGGGCTTTTTGACGTGGTCGTCCATGATGTCGGCAGCTTACTCGGGGTGAAGGCGTTCAAGAGCCTGTCGGTAAAGCGGTTCCTCGGGCGGTCGCGCAGGCGTCGCGGGCCGGGTCAAGCGGGCCCATTCTACTGTGCATGGGGTTGTTTTCGAGATTTTTGTCGGCGCGCTAGATGGCCGTGGCGTTGAGCCAGCCGAAGCGGATCGGAAAACCTTCGCCGCCGAGCAGCGTCGTGGTCTCGTAGAGCGGCAGGCCGACGACGTTGCTGTAGGACCCGACCATCTTGACCACGAAGGAGCCGGCGATGCCCTGCACGGCGTAACCGCCGGCTTTGCCGCGCCATTCGCCGGAGCCGATATAGGCTTGGATGTCGTCCTCGGAGAGGCGCTTGAAGCGGACGCGGGTCTCGACCAGGCGCTGGCGGAAGGCCTCGCGCGGCGTCACCAGGCAGATCGCGGTGTAGACGCGGTGGTTGCGGCCCGACAGCAGCCGCAGGCACTGCGCCGCCTCGTCCACCAGATTGGCCTTGGGCAGGATGCGGCGGCCGACCGCCACAACCGTGTCGGCGGCGAGGATGAAGGCGCCGCGCAGCTCGTCGTCGAGCTGCACCGATTTCAGCGCCGCATCGGCCTTGGCCCTTGCGAGACGGTTGGCGCAGGCGCGCGGCAGCTCGCCCCGCTTCGGCGTCTCGTCGACGTCGGCCGGCCGGAGCGCGTCCGGCTCGATGCCGGCCTGGTTGAGCAGCGACAGGCGCCGCGGCGAACCGGAGGCAAGTACGAATTTGGGGCGGCCGAGCATCAGGTGATTTGGGGGATGAAGCAGGGGATGAATTGCGCGCGGAACCTATCGGAAGGGGGCTGATTTCACAACCCGGGAACCCGGACTTTACTGATTCGAGGCGTCCAACATGCGTGTGCCCTCGGTCTGTGACGCGGGTGTTACGGCTAACCGCTCGCCGCGCCGACCTTCGCAAAACGCCTGCGGATGCGCATCAGGAGCTGGTCGCAGACCTCGCGGTAGGCGGCGAGCTTCTGGTCGCGGGTGCCTTCGATGGTGGTGGGATCCTGCGTCGGCCAGTATTCGACGTCGGCGGCGAGCGTGCGGGTCAGCTCCAGCGCCTTGTGGTGCGCTTCGGGCGAGAGCGTGATGATGAGGTCGAAATTCAGCCCCTCCCAATCCTCCAGCTCCTCGAAGGTCTGCGGCTTGTGGGTGGAGATGTCCTGCCCCAGCTCGTCCATCACGGCGACCACGAAGGGATCGAGCTCGCCTTTCCTGGCGCCGGCCGACTTCACGTAGAGGCCCTGCGGAAACATGTGCCGGAGCAGGCTCTCGGCCATCGGCGAGCGCACGCTGTTCATCGCGCAGGCGAACAGCACCGATTGCGGATCGCGTGCGCGTGGCGGACCCGCCATCGCGCCTAGCCTCTTTTGAAAGAGGGCATGGCCTTGTCGGAAAACCGCTGCACATTTTTCCGGGCCATTAAGCCGTTTGTCTCGCGCATGATCTGGTCCGAAAACCGGTGCCCACTTTTCGGGATCATGCGCCTAACCCTTCCAGTGCAGGACGGTGATGAGCGTGAACAGCCGGCGCGAGGTCTCGAAGTCGACCCGCACCTTGCCCTTCAGCCGCTCCTGGAGCGTGCGCGATCCCTCGTCATGGATGCCGCGGCGGCCCATGTCGATGGCCTCGATCTTGTCCGGCGTAGCTGTCCGGATCGCCTGATAGTAGCTGTCGCAGATCATGAAATAGTCCTTCACGATCCGCCGGAACGGCGTCAGCGACAACAGATGCGCGACCACGGGCGTGCCTTCCTCGCGGCGAATGTCGAACATCAGCCGGCTGCCGGTGATGCCGATATGCAGCGTGAACGGCCCCTTCCCGTCGGCGCCATCGGGCGCGAACAAATTCTGCTCGATCAGATCGTAGATCGCGATCGCGCGCTCGTGCTCGATGTCCGGCCCGGAACGGCCGATCGAGTCCTCGTCGAGGGTGACCGCGACGATGCGATTGGTCGAGTCGTCCTGTTCGGGCGGCTGGGTCATGACAGATTGAGGCGCAATCCAATCGAGCGCGAATGAGCGTCCAGCCCCTCCGCTTGTCCGAGCGTCATCGCGGCAGGTCCGAGCGCACGCAGCTGGTCCGGACCGCATTTCAGGATTGAGGTGCGCTTCATGAAGTCGGCAACTCCGAGGCCTGAGGAGAACCGCGCCGAGCGCGCCGTCGGCAGCACGTGGTTGGAGCCGCCGACATAGTCGCCGATCGCCTCCGGCGTATGCGCCCCGAGGAACACCGCGCCGGCGTTGCGGATCTTTCCGGCAAGCGCGTCGGGATCATCAGTCATGATCTCGAGATGCTCGGCCGCGATCGCATCCGCGAGCGGAATGGCGTCGGCAAGATTCTTGACCATGATGATGGCGCCGAAATCGGCCCACGACGTGCCGGCGATCGCGGCGCGCGGCAATGTCTTCAGTTGCGCTTCGACGGCCTTTTCGACATCCGCGGCGAGACGCGCGGAATCCGTGATCAGGATCGATTGCGCGCTGGCATCATGCTCGGCCTGCGCCAGCAGATCAGCGGCGATCCAGTCGGCATTGCCGGTGTCGTCGGCAATCACCAGCACCTCGGAGGGTCCCGCGATCATATCGATACCGACCTTGCCGAACACCAGGCGCTTTGCGGCGGCGACATAGGCGTTGCCGGGGCCGACGATCTTGGCCACCGGCGCGATCGTGGCGGTACCGTGCGCGAGCGCCGCCACGGCCTGCGCGCCGCCGACCCGGTAGATCTCGCTGACGCCGCCAAGCGAAGCGGCCGCCAGCACCAGCGGGTTGAGCTTGCCGTCCGGTGACGGCACCACCATGACGAGGCGCGCGACGCCGGCGACCTTCGCGGGGACCGCGTTCATTAGCACCGAGGACGGATAGGCCGCGGTGCCGCCGGGCACATAGAGGCCCGCGGATTCGATCGCGGTATAGCGCCAGCCGAGCTCGACACCGAGCGGATCGGTGAAGCGCTCGTCCTTCGGAAGCTGGCGGCGGTGATAGGTCTCGATGCGGTCGCGCGCGAGCTTGAGCGCATCCAGTGTCGCGGCATCGCAGGCCTTGACGGCCGTCTCGATTTCGGCGGCGGTGACGCGCAGGCCGGATGCATCCAGCTTCAGCCGGTCGAACTTTGCCGTGGCCTCGAGCAGGGCCGCATCGCCCCGCCGGGCGACGTCGTCGACGATGGTGCGCACGACGGCCTCGACGTCGGCCGAGACCTCGCGCTTGGCGGCGAGGAAGGCCGCGAATCGCTGGTCAAAATCGGCGCTGCTGCGGTCGAGACGAACGGGCATTTTTGGCTTGGCTTCCGGCTGGTCTTTGGGGCGGATTGGCTCACCCGACCCCCTGCTCAATGGCGCGGCGGGGAAGCTGCGTCAACCCTCGGGAGATGCCGTTCCGGCAGCGGCCCGACCTGGCTTGACTGGTATACCGGCCAGCTCACCCCTCCTCCTCGAGGCCCAGTCCGGCCCCGAGCGCGTCCGCCCCCAGATCGGTCAACTCGCATTCCAGACATTCGACGTCGAGGCGGATGGCGCCGCCATGGGCGAACAGCAGCAGGGCGCTGCCGCCGGGCTCCTCGTCGCGGCCGTCCTGGGAGTGAAACTCGATGCCGACGAGGTCCAGAACCTCGTCCGGCGCGCCGAGGTCGATGTTGCGCGACTTGCAGGCGAGCACGCGGTCGAAGCGGAGCGCGGCGACCAGCCGGCGGGGTTCGGCCTCGCCGTCCAGTGACTGCTCCCAGTCCAGCCGGCTCATCCCGACCACCAGCCGCTTCTCGCTTTGCCGCCAGATGATGTCGGCGGCCTGGACGCGGGCGTCCTGCACATGGGTCGAGATCACGGCGAGATCGTCGGCGTCGAGCGCGATCAGTTTGAGCTGGGGCGACATCGCCGGCATTTCTCCTCGGGGGCCGATAAGGCTCAACGCGCGCGGACGCGGAAATTTCCGTGAAACTAACGGGCCAGCCGGCTAGAGGCTATTGATATCCTCCATCTCCAGCACCTTCCGCGGATACCCCTCCCGGGCGACACGAATCATGGCGCGGCCCATCTGCTCGGTCGAGGTGACGAGCCGCGGCGAGATCCGGCGCAGCGCCGACCAGAGCGGCCCGGTTGTGGCATACACGGCCTGCACCCAGGCGGTCTTCGAGCGGGCGCCGTGCAGGGGCTGGATCGCGCCTGGACGGAACATGTAGGCGCCCCGGAACGGCAGCTTGAGCAGATCGTTTTCGGTCTTGCCCTTGATCCGCGCCCACATCCGCGATCCCTGCTCGGTGGAATCGGTGCCGGCGCCGGTGACGTAGACGAACGTCATCTGCGGATTGAGCTTCGCGAGCGTCGTCGCCGCCGCGAGCGTGAGATCGTAGGTGAGATGGCGATAGCGATCCTCGCTCATGCCGATCGAGGAGACGCCGAGGCAGAAGAAGCAGGCATCGAAGCCCGTGAGCTGCGCTTCGATCGCCGAGTAGTCGGTGAAATCGCCGTGCGTGATTTCGGTGAGCTTGGCATTGCGGACGCCGGTCGGGCTGCGGCCGACCACGAGCACGCGGTCGATGCCGGTGTCGATCAGGCATTCGCGCAATACGCCCTGCCCGACCATGCCGGTCGCGCCGAAGATGATGACTTGCATCGTGACGTCCCCAACCGGCCCGTGGCTCATGCGGCGACCGCGATCTCGTCGAAGGATACACCGGTCAACGTCGCCGAGACATCCCACAGCATGGCGGCCGCGGCGAAATCCTTCGCCTGCGGCATGATCTTCGCCGGCGCGGGCGGCCCCTTCAATTCGTAGAACCAGTTCGGACCGTAATAGCCACCGGGCTCTGCAGCCGGAGAGGTTGCCGCGAACAGCGTGGGCAGCGCGCCTTCGGCTGCGGAGTGGCTTATGAAAGGCTGGAGCCAACGGCTCACACGCCACTGGAAGCTGTTGGCGCCCGGCCCGTTCGGAATGAGATCGGTCCGCGCGTAGCCGGGATGGGCAGCAAGGCTCGTCAGGCCCCAGCCGGCGGCGAGGCTGCGGCGCTGCAGCTCCAGCGAAAACATCAGCATCGCCAGCTTGGACTGGCAATAGGCACGCCAGGGACGATAGGAACGCTTGCCTTGCAGATCGTCGAAATTGATCGCGCCGGAGCGGTGCGCGAGGCTCGACAGATTGACGATGCGAGGCGCTTTCGCGCGGCGAAGCTGCGGCAACAGCTGTGCTGTCAGCGCGTAATGGCCGAGATAGTTGGTGCCGAGCTGCATCTCGAAACCATCCTCTGTCTGCTGCCGCTTCGGCAGCGCCATCACGCCGGCATTGTTGATGAGGAGATCGAGCTGCTCATTGCTGGCGGCAAAGCGCCTGGTAAAATCGGCGACGGAGGCGAGACTGGCGAGATCGAGATGCTCGTAGGCGATCAATGCGTTGGGAAACCGCTCGCAAATGCCCTCGATCGCCCGCAGGCCCTTTGCGTCGTTGCGTCCGGTGAGTATGACAATGGCACCGGCGCCCGCCAGCGCCATCGCCGTCTCGTAGCCGAGGCCGCCCGTCGCCCCGGTCACGACGGCGGTCTTGCCGCTGAGGGAGGGGATGTCTGCCGTGCTCCAGTCGGTCATGCCGTATCTCCGTTCGGGGCTGGAATGAGGCCCGCGACCGGTCTAAATGTGCACTGAGTGCAAGTTTGCAAGAGGTGAAATAATTTGAAGGCTTCAAAGCCCGGCGGGAAATCGGTCAGGACAGGCGCCAAGCCATTGCCGGCAGGAGCAAAATCCCCTGACGGCCCCGGCCTGCGCCAGCGTAAATTGCAAGAGACCCGCGAGCGGCTGACCCGTGCGGCGATGGCGCTGTTCCTGGAGCGCGGCTTCGAGGCCACGACCATCGACGACATCGCGACCGCGGCCGACGTGTCACGCCGCAGCTTCTTCCACTACTTCGCGTCGAAGGAGGACGTGGTCGCCGCCTGGCAGGAGGGCGCAGCAAGCGCGCTGGTCGCAGAGGTCGTGGCGCGGCCAGCGGGCGAAACCATGCTGACGGCGGCGGAGAATGCGATCGCGGCGGCGGTCAGGCGGATCGACCCGGCGGAAGCGGCGGCGATGTCGCGGCTCAAGCGCGACAATCCCGCGCTGCAGGCGCGCGACCAGCTCAAATACGAGAAGCTCGAGCGCGCACTGGCCGAAGGGCTTTCGCAGCGTGCCAAAACCAAATCGGACAGGCTCAAGGCACGGCTCGTCGCCATGATCGCCACCGGCGCGATGCGCGTCGGCGGCGAAAGCTGGATCGGCGAAGGTGTGCGCGAGAAGCCGGAGGTTTTCGTGAAGCGCACGTTCGATGCGATCAGGGCGATCTTGAAGTGACGCTCTTCCCCTCTCCCCTTGTGGGAGAGGGTGGATCAATCGCGCTTCGCGCGATTGAGACGGGTGAGGGGTTGTCTCCGCGCGTGAACTCTTGCAGTTCGACTCGTTGAAGCAGACCCCTTATCCGGCGCCATAGCCGATGCAGAGCATCGGCGTTCTTAAGAACGGCGGCCGAAGGCCGCCTATGCCACCTTCTCCCACAAGGGGCCTGTTGCGTAATTCGTCAATTGTGATTCCCTAGGGCAAAGCCTTGGAGGGTAGCGATGGCGGTCAAGCGGACGGGACAGCCGAGCTTTGTGGAAGCGCTGATGCCGAAGGGAGCCGGCGCCAATGCGGCGCTGGATCGGCTGGCTGGCCTGGTCAAGTGGTACCGGTTCGAGAAGCTGATCGGCCATTTGCGGGATGAAGGGGGGCCCGGTCGACCAGGCTATCCGGTGCTGGTGCTGTTTCGTGCTGTGCTGTTGCAGTCGCTGTATGGTCTTTCGGAGCGCGAACTCGAGGAAGCGCTGGGCGACCGGTTGTCGTTCAAGCGCTTCGTCGGTTTGAGCCTTGAGGATGCGACGCCCGACCACACGGTCCTGAACCGCTTCCGGAACCAGCTCGTTGAACAAGGCCTGCTGGAGAAGCTGTTTGGCGAACTGGATCGTCAGCTTGAGAATGCCGGCGTGATCCTCAAGCGCGGCACGATGCTGGATGCGACCTTGATCCAGGCAGTCTCGGCTCCGCCCAAGGAGGATCGCCCCTCAAACGATCCTGATGCCCGGTTTGCCAAACGGCAGGGCAAAAGCGGCTCGACCTTCGGCTACAAGGCCCATGTCGGTGTCGACGAAGGATCCGGCTTGATCCGCGCGGTGTTGACCACACCCGCTAACGTCAACGATACGACACCGGCGGACGCTTTGATCCGCGGCGATGAAGCCGTGGTCTGGGCCGATGCGGCTTACGACACCCATGCCCGACGGGCCCGGCTGAAGGCGGAAGGCAAGAAGCCCCGCATCGCTCGTCGGCCCAACAGACATCACCCGGAACTGCCGCCCAGGCTCAAACGCTACAACCTCCTCATCGCGCGTCGACGAGCCCAGGTCGAGACCACCTTCGCTACTCTCAAACGCCGCATGCGGCTGACCTGCATCCGCTACGTCGGTCTGATCAAGGCGACCGGGCAAGTCCTGCTCGCCTCGATCGCCTTCAACATGAGGCGGTGGGCCACGATCGCCGCGTGAGCTGCCCGCTCAGGGCGACAACTACAGATCTTGCCAGGCAATTGCCGGGACCAGGGCACTCGCTCCTGACGTCTTCAGCCTCAAGAGCCGATAACGCAACAGGCCCACAAGGGGAGAAGGAAGACTCCCTCACCCCTTGAAGAACGCGAGCAGGTCCGCGTTGATGGTTTCGGCGTGCGTGGTCGGCATGCCGTGCGGGAAGCCCTTGTAGGTCTTGAGCGTGCCGTTCTTCAGCAGCTTGGCCGACAGCGGGCCGGAATCGGCGTAGGGAACGATCTGGTCGTCGTCGCCGTGCATCACCAGCACGGGCACGCTGATCTTCTTCAGGTCCTCGGTGAAATCGGTCTGCGAGAACGCGACGATGCCATCGTAATGCGCCTTCGCGCCGCCCATCATGCCCTGGCGCCACCAGTTCTGGATCACCGCTTCCGACGGCTTTGCGCCGGGACGGTTGTAGCCGTAGAAAGGACCGGAAGCGACGTCGCGGTAGAAGCCGGTGCGGCTGGCGGCGAGCTGCTTCTGGAGATCGTCGAACACGCTCTTCGGCAGGCCGCCGGGATTGGCCGCCGTCTGCACCATCAGCGGCGGCACCGCGGAGAGGATCGCAGCCTTCGCCACCCGGCTCTCGCCGTGACGCGCGATGTAGTGCACGACCTCGCCGCCGCCGGTGGAGTGGCCGACATGGATGGCGTTCTTGAGGTCGAGATGCGCGGTCACCGCCGCGAGATCGTCGGCATAGTGATCCATGTCGTGGCCGTCGGCGACCTGCGAGGAGCGGCCGTGGCCGCGGCGGTCATGGGCGATGACGCGGTAGCCGTGATTGGCGAAGAATATCATCTGCGTGTCCCAGTCGTCGGCCGACAGCGGCCAGCCATGGCTGAACACGATCGGCTGGCCCGAGCCCCAATCCTTGAAAAAGATCTCGACGCCGTCCTTGGTGGTGATGGTGGGCATGAATGGCTCCTTCAGTGAAAATCAATCCGGGGCTCGCAAAACGCGAGCCGGCGATCCGGAGATGGTCGGGCGATGTCACGAGGTCGATGCCGCGCACCGACCGTGAACGTGCGATCAGGCAAACGTCATCGGCTTGTAGCGGCGCCAGGCGCCGATGGTCAGCACCACGAAGAACACCAGCACGATGCCCTGCACCACGGCGAACACGGGGCCTCCCGGCGGATTCGGCGGCACGGCAGGCGCGAGCGCGGCGAGCGCCGGCACCTTCAGGAACGACTGGATCACCAGCACGAAGACGTTGAAATAGAGCGAGATCATCGCGGTCACGATGTAGACGGGACGCCAGACCCCTTTGAGCTTCATTCCGTAGAGCGCGAGGCAGGCGATCGCGAGCAGCACCAGCGAGATGCCGGCGATGATGTACGAGGGCAGCAGCTCCTTGAACGGAAACAGGAAGCCGGTGACGCTGGTGAGGATCGTGAACAGCAGGAAGATCGCGGTGAGGCCCGGCATCGGCTTCGACCCGAGCAGGCCGAACATCACGACCAGGCCGGCGACGATGCCGATCAGGCTGATGATGACATGGACCAACGTGAAGGCGGGCAGGCTCAATCCAAGCATCATCTCACTCTCTCCGTTTGGAAGCTTTGGATGGTATTACGGCCCTCATTGAATGGCTACATGCGCGATGTCACAGGCTCGTGCGGAGCCATGCGCCGTCGTGCGAATCGACAAACGCATGACTGAATTTTTTGCACCGCTGTCACAAACGAGAGCAGTTTGTAGCCCGGATGGGGCGAAGCTAAATCCGGGCTACGAGCTTGCAGGTCTTCGACGAAAGTTGAATCGAATTTGGCGAGACGCTTCGCGCGCGCTCAGACTTCCTTGGTGTCGAAGATCAGCAGATCGGCGCCGCCGCTGGCGAATTTCGGCACGTCGCCCGCGGCCGCCTTGCCAGCTTCGCTGCCGAAGGCCTTCTGGATGTCGCCCACGCTGTCGAAGCTGAGAATGGCGACGAGGTGGACGCCCGATGGTCCGGCGGGCGAGCCGACTGCGCCCGTACTGACGGCGTATTTCTTCAGGCCGGGAAGTTTCTTCGCGAGCGGAATGTGGGTCTCGGCATAATGCTTGTCGAAGGCGGCGGCGTCCTTGGGCGTCTTGTAGAGCACGACGAGTTCGGCCATTTAGTCCTCCCTTGTGAATCTTTTGTTCTTCCACGCGCGATTGGCCTCGCGACGGGGCGATAGTCCGTGGGACACGGCAAGATGGCAAGTGAGATTCCGCTTGCCGTCTGCTTGTCTTGTCCTTGACTAAAGCGCCGGTTTTGCGGCGTCGCCGAGATAGCCGTGCAGGGAGGCCACGACCTGCGCGCCTTCGCCAATGGCGCCGCCGACGCGCTTGACCGAGCCGGAGCGGACGTCGCCGACCGCGTAGACGCCGGGCACCGAGGTCTCCAGTGGGGCCACCAGCTTGCCCTGGTTCAGCTCGGACTGCGCGCCCGTCACGACGAAGCCGCCGCGATCGAGCGTGACGCCGCAGCCGTCGAGCCAGCTGGTGGCGGGATCGGCACCGACGAACAAAAAGAGATTCTTGATGTCGGCGGAGTCTTCATCGCTCGACAGCCGGCTCTTCCAGCGGATGCGCCGCAGCAGCGAAGCCTCGTCGCCCTCGAGCGCGGTGATCTCGGTGTTGAACATCAATTCGATGTTGGGTGTCGCTTCGATGCGCTCGATGAGATAGCGCGACATGCTGGCCCCAAGCCCGCCGCCGCGGATGATCATCAGCACCTTCTTGGCGTGTCCCGACAGGAACACGGCCGCCTGGCCCGCCGAATTGCCGGCGCCGACCAGGGCCACCTCCTCGCCGGCGCAGAGCCGCGCCTCGACCGGAGAGGCCCAATACCAGACGCCGCGGCCCTCGAACTTGTCGAGGTTCTCGATCTCGGGGCGGCGATAACGCGCGCCGCTCGCAACCACGACTGCGCGCGAACGCAAGGGATCGCTGCCGTCGAGCGTCACCGCAAAGGCGCCGTCCCGGCGCGTGCAGTCGAGCGACTTCACCGTGACGGGGATCATGATGTCGGCGCCGAACTTCTGCGCCTGGTTGAACGCGCGCGCGGTCAGGGCCTGGCCGGAAATGCCGGTCGGAAAGCCCAGATAGTTTTCGATGCGCGCGCTGGCGCCGGCCTGGCCGCCGAAGGCGCGGGTGTCGAGCACGGCGACCGAAAGCCCTTCGGAGGCGGCATACACCGCGGTCGCCAGCCCCGCGGGTCCGCAGCCGACGATCGCGACATCGTAGATGCGGTCGTTGCGGGGGCCGCCGATCATGCCGATCGCGCGCGCAACCTCGGTTTCGCTGGGGTTGCGCAGCACCTCGCCGCTCGCCGCGACGACCAGCGGCCAGTCTTCCGGCTTCGGCGAATAGCGCGCGATCACCTCGGCGGCGTCGCGGTCACGCTCGGGATCGAGCAGATGATGCGGCTGGCCGTTGCGGGTGAGGAAGCCCTGCAAGCGCACCACGCCGGCCGAATACGAGGGACCGATCAGCACCACACCGCCGACGCCGGCCTGAAGCAGATTGACCCGGCGCAGGATCAGCGCGCGCATGATGCGCTCGCCGAGCTCGGCCTCGGCGACCAGCAGCGCGCGCAGGCGGGGCGGCGGCAGCAGCAGCGTCTCGACCTCGCCTTCGGCGCGGCCGTCGACCAGCGCCGGCCGGCCCGAGAGCTGGCTGAGCTCGGCCAGAAATTGCCCCGGCCCCTGGTCGATCAGCGGCGTGACATTGCCGAGCCCGTCGCGCTGGGTGATGGCGACGTGGCCCTTCAGCACGACGAACATGCCCGGTCCGGGCTTGCCGGTCTCGAATAGGAATTCGCCGTCAGCGTAGGTGCGGACCTCGCCGAAATTCCGCATGCGCTCGATCTCGGCCGATGTCAGCGCCGGAAAGGTCTGCTCAGGGCGCGTGAACCGCGACATCTGCGCGTCACCATCGTCTCGTTGCTGCTCGTCCTGCCCCATTGCCACGTCCATGCACTCCAAAAAATCTAATCGCCAGACTTCAATCGCCGGTCTTGCCGGCGGTCCCCTCATCTAGGGAAGCATCGTCGTTCTGCGAGGGGTCGGTGATTGCGGCGCGTTCGCGCGCCTGCACTTTCCGTCGCTTCAGGTTTTCGCGCAGCGCCGATTTCAGCCGGTCGTCCCGCGCCCCCCTCGCCTGTCTCGTGCTCTTGTCGTTCTCGTCAGCCATTAGCGGTCCATACCAGCGATCCGCGATAACATGCCCGGAGAATGCGGCAGCTCAAGAGGCCCCTCACGAACTGTTCGTGCGAAATCCAAAATGGGCCGAATGCCATGCCGCGGCCAACTGGCCAGTTGGCCGGGGATATCGGAACCGAAATCGGCGGAAAGTCGGTACTTTCACCTGAAAACGGGCATTTGGCCCCGATATCGACCCGATTTTCTCGTTTTGGCGGAGCTAGCAAGCTTGCACAGGAGGGGGGCTTGTGGCAGATATCGGCCCGCTTGGTAGGCCCCCTTGGCGGCCGATTCTCATCCCAGCACATGCTGCCGTAGCTCAGTGGTAGAGCACTCCATTGGTAATGGAGAGGTCGACAGTTCAATCCTGTCTGGCAGCACCAGTTTCCTCAGAAAATCGCCTTCTTCCGTTGCCCGGTTGCCTCCTGGGAGGGGCCGGACGTGTCGTCCGCCCCCTCCGATTCTCGCAGTGATCGAGCTCAGCTAGAAGCCGAAGCCGATGCCGCCGGCTGCGAGATGGTGCGATGTGCCGCCGAAGCTGGCCGTCCACGGGCTGGTCGCAGCATGAGCGGGATTCACGGTGGAGCCGAAAACCTGATTCACATCGCCGACGTACAGATAGCGGTACTCGCCGAACAGGTAAGCGCCGCTGTTGCCGAGGGCGAAGCGCGCACCGGCCTTGGCCTGTGCCGCAAAGGTCCAGGCTGAGGAGTCCGGACGCGCGTTGAAGTGGTTGATGCCAGGCTCGGCCGGGTCGGTCTGTGTGGACGTGGCGCCGTTGATGGAGACGTTCGCGGCCCCGATCCCGCCACCGATATAGGGCGTGATGCCTTGATAGGGCGTGTTGAAACCGACAACCATGTTCGCCAGCAGCACCGTGGTGCGCGTCGGGAAAGTCGTGTCGAAGGAGTGCTCTGCAAATCGGTCTGTGGGGGTCACCAACGTCGCACGCGGCTGGTTACCTGCCAGATAGAAACCTTCGATCTCCAAAGCGGGCCGCAGATACGTACCATACGACCATTCATAACCGAGATGCGCGCCACCGAACCCGACGCCGCCGCTGCTGGTCCGCCCTGTGGCGTCGACAGCCAAGGGGCCCCCGACGGCCTCAACGAAAAAGACGGTGCCGAGCTGGCTGACGTCAGTGCCGCCGCGACTGCCGCCGCCACCGAACACACCGACATAGGCACCGCCGGTGCGCGCCGGCACGACTGCGGGTCCCTTGTTGTACATCGCATAAGCCTGCGCGGGCGGTGCTACCGCAACCGTCTCCCTCGCGGCGTCGCGTCCGGCTGGCTTGGCTGCCGGTGCAGTCGCCTCTCGCGGAGTGACCGTGCGCCGCTCCTGTTTGGCCTCCTTCAATTCGGCGCGCAGCTCGGAGATGGTCTGCTGCTGCGCTTTCAGCATGCGAAACAGTTCGGCGTTGGAGGGAACGTCCTCGGCATGGGCGGCGCTCGCCGTCATCAATCCCGCGGCCACGATGAAACATTTACGCGCTGTCATTTGATACCCGCCCCTCGGTTGCAAATCATCGCTGACACTATGGAACCTGGTCAGGCCATCGCAAAGATATCGCGTCCGCGGATGCGACCGTTTGAGGCACCTAAGCTGGCGATTACGAACGCATGTGGATTTTGAGCGACACGCACCCCGCGTCTCGATCAATCCCATCGGGCAACACGATTCTCAATTCACGCATGAAGCGGCATTCTCGCGGCATGAAACGCCCGAGTTTTGCTCTCCTCTTTCGCTCTCTTCCGTGAAGAGGGCGCAGGGAAGGCCGGGTGCCGGCTGGCACCCATGATCCGCTGCGCCAGGAATTTGCACACGCAAATGCGCAGGCGGGAAACAGGTGGGCCGGAAAAACACCCGGCCTTCCCTGCGCGATGGTCTGACGGCTTATGCGCGCTCTCCCCGGAGCCGAGTTCCTTCTGGCCTCCGTCACCTCGCGAATTGGCGATGCCTCGAAACCCGGTAGAGCCCCGATCCATCTCCGCAAGGCTTGACCGTAGCAACGACGGTCAGGACCACGCGTTTTCGCCGTACGCAGCGATCCAGCTCCGCCCAAGGGCTTCGCCGGACACAGGCGCCGTCCGTCCCGCACGCAGTCAAGGCCCTCACGAGGTTCATCTCGCCCTGGTCCCGCATTCGCGTGCCCGGCACTGCCGCGTCCACCGCACCCCGGCCCACGTTCGTGACGACGTACGATCGCCCCTCTTCTCGGGCCGGGATGGCGGAGAGAATGCCGCAATTCCGAATTTCGGTAAAGTGGAATATTTTTACTGAAGAGGATTGACGGGTTTGTGCGAGCGGCGGGTGTTTTGCCCGACGCATCAATTAGCGCGAGCGTGTCGGCTTTTGGCGACATCGCATTTGTCACTCGCCGCAGGTTCCATCAGGTCATGCTGCTGACGCATTCTCTGTCTTAGTCGGGGACAACCTAAAACACTGCGTGCGGACCGCTCTGGTTCGCACATCGGTTCCGTAGCCAGGGGTTGGCTCGAATCCGCAAAGCACTGGTGCAAGTTCGTGAACGCTTCCGCGTTCGCTTGACCATGTTTGCGGTGTCGGAACCGGACGATCGAAAAAATCACAGGAGTTATAATGCTGTTCCGCTCGAGCGCCGCAATTTGCGGCGCCCTGGTTGCGCTTGCCGTTTCTGTTCCCGTTGATCGAAGTGAAGCGTGTGAAGTTCACTCAAGCGCCGTCGTCGATGCCGCCTCCGGGGAGGCGATCGTTGGCGCCGCATCCATGTACAATCCGTTCAAGCCCGGCAAGGAAGAGGGCGGTCCGAACACAGCCTCCGGCGAGCGCTATGATCCCTCTGTCTGGGCGGCTGCCATCAAGACGAATTTGCGCGGGAAATTTGGTGGGGTCCAATTTGGCGCGAGGCCGAAATATGCGCTCGTCGAGGCCGTCGGCAAGAAGGTCATCGTCAAGATAAATGACGTGGGGCCATTAAGGCCTGGCCGCATCATCGACCTCAACGAGCGGACGATGCGCCATTTCGATCCAAGCCTGGAACTCGGAGTCATTGTTGGCGTAAGGGTGATCCCACTTTCAGGGGACGATTGGATCCCGGGACCGGTGGGCTGAACGTCCCACGCGAAGTGGCGTGGCCCGGATGGAGCGCGAGCGTAATCCGGGACCGTCAGCCGCGGAGCGAACTTGCGGCGGCGCAGAGAAGCACAGTCATCTCGCGGGGGTTTCGTCTTCGTCCGCCTGGTGTCCGGTGAGGCGATCGTCGGCACGGCGCAGCCGCCGGCATAGCTCTCGATTGACGTTCTGCAGGACGATCACATAGGCGTGGATATCGGCCTTGTAGCAAGCGTAGAGCTTTTGCGCCGTCAGCTCGTACAGCACCGTCGGACTCTCCGCGACCACCGTGGCGGAGCGATTCTGCATTTCAATCAGCGTCATTTCACCGAAGAAATCGCCAGCCTCCAGAACGGAAATCGGGATGACGTTCCCCGAGTTCGCCCGCTTGCTCACCGCCAGCCGGCCGGACTTGACGATGAACAGCGAGCGTCCCGGCTCGCTTTCCGCCACGACGGTCGCGCCGGCATCAAAGCGGCACTCGACCAGCATCGAAATCAGCAGGTCGAGGCTCGGGTCCGGAAGACCGCCGAAGAACGGCGTCGCGAGCAGGAACGTTTTCAGCTCGGGGGCACTGACAACCATCGCGCTAGGATACGCCCCGTCGCTATCTGCGACAAGCGGAGCGGAGATCGGCGCTGACGACGCCGAACGTGTTTGAACAAGGCGGTCAGCAAAAGTTTCGTAGGATGGTAGAGCGCTTGCGAAACCCATCATGCTTCCGCGCGGACAAAGTGCGATGGGTTTCGCTTCGCTCTACTACGCGCTACGCGCGGCCATGTCACCGCGGCGCAGTGCTCTCGCCGCGCAAGGTCCTTCGCTTTCGCCACACCTGCAGGTCGATCATGACTTTTACGGTTGCCGCGAGGACGAGCGCGCAGAGTGCCGCCTTAGAGATCGTCTCCATCGTCCCCTCGATTAGCAGGCAATGGACCACGCTGCCTGCGACGATGACGATCGCCAGCGGCATGTGAATGAAGCGCCAGGTTCGTGGTCGCAGTCCCAATCGCCGGCGCAGGGCGGCCAAAAGCGCGACCGCGAAGATGGCCCACATCGCGGTCACGCCAAAGGGAGAGAACGGCGTCGGCGATGAGAAAGTCAGCGCGTCGATCATGTCGGGCGGGCTGGTGATCCAGAGGCCAACGACATGGATCACGATCGCTGCGACCAGCGCGCCGCCAATCCAGTGATGTGCGCGCCGTCCGCGATAGGCCGGAAATCCCGGCAGATATCCGCCGATCAGCAGGGGCTGAACGAGCACGAGGCCGAGGGCAACAATCCCCGCAAACCCGGCCAGGATGTAAAGCGAACCGCGCCATGCGAGCTGCTCGCTTCCCGCTGCCGCGGCGATCGGCACGCCAATTGCCAAAGCAAGGGCGACCCAGATCAGGATCACCCGGGCCAGTCTCCACCCCTTCATTCGCAACCCGGTCAGCCCGGCTGCAGGACGAAGTGCGCTTCCAGGCTCGTCTCCTTCGCGCTCCGCATCACCGGCCGCAGAAAGACGGTCTTGAACTCGCCGCTGTCATAGGCGAGGTGACCGTGCGGCTGGCCGAAGATCGGAATGATCTGCGGCATCTCGAGCCGGAACTTGCCGTCCTTGTCGGTGAGCGTGGCGCCATGACTCTGCGGCTCCTGCTCCTGCCCTTCGGTCGTGTGCGCCCAGATCTGGATGCGCTGCCCGGCGAGCGGCGCCCCGTCGCCTGCGCGGCGTACGGTGCCGCTCATCCAGAAGCCGCCCTTGCCGATCCGGTCCACGATCGCCGCGCCCTTCCGGTAATTGTTCGCGCCACCCGACATCGACTCGGTCGGTGCGAGGCCTTCGGCACGGGCCGGCAACAGGAGCCCGGACACCCCGGCCGCCAGGACCGAGCCGCCGGCGGCGAGGAGATAGCGTCGGTTGAGTACGACCATGGTCATGTCAGTTCCTCCTCGCGACCCCAGCAGTTGTTTCACCAAGGGTACAACAACAGGCGCAAAACGCCCAGTTGAGACAAAGGGCGCCATGGGTCGCAATAACAGGGTTGTGAACGGAGGTGCCGGCCACTCAAACAGCCGCGAACGAACGCCATTCTCGCGGCATGAAACGCCCGAGTTCGGTTTTGGTCCTTCCCGCTCGTCCGTGAAGAGGGTGCAGGGAAGACTTGGTGCCGGCTGGCACCCATGGCCCGCTGTGCTGCTTCGGCCATAGCGCCGGGCCACTGTTCAGCCTGCTGCGGGCGTAATAGCCTGATCGGTCCAACACATCATGCGGGGCAAACTTGCTCAATGCGGGCTGGGAGAGACCATCAATGAAGCGCTGGTTGCCCGGACTCGACACTCTCCGTCAATATGAAGCAGCATGGCTTCCGCACGATATCTTCGCCGGCATCGTCCTGGCGACAATGCTGGTCCCGGTCGGCATTGCCTATGCAGCTGCATCGGGCCTGCCGGGCATCTACGGTTTGTACGCAACGATCGTGCCGCTGCTGGCCTACGCGCTGTTCGGCCCAAGCCGCATTCTCGTCCTTGGCCCGGACTCGGCGCTGGCGGCAATACTCCTTGGAGTCATCGCTCCCTTGGCTCAGGGCGATCCCCTGCGGGCCGTGACACTCGCGGGCATGATGGCGATTGTCTCAGGGACGGTCTGTATCCTGGCAGGTGTCGCGCGCCTTGGCTTTATCACCGAGCTTCTCTCGAAGCCGATACGCTACGGGTATATGAACGGAATTGCCCTGACCGTATTGATCAGCCAGCTGCCCAAGCTCTTCGGCTTTTCCATCGAGAGCGAGGGGCCACTGCGAAGCCTGTGGGCGATTGTCAGCGCGATCCTTGGGGGGCAGATAAACTGGGTCGCGTTCGCGATTGGCCTCGCCACGTTGATCGTGATCCTGCTTCTCAGGAACAACAAGCGGGTACCGGGCCTTCTGATTGCGGTCGTTGGGGCTACGCTCGTCGTCGGGGTGCTTGATCTCGGGACGCAATACGGCGTCAAGGTGCTGGGCCCCCTTCCCCAGGGCCTGCCGGGTTTCGTTGTCCCATGGATCACCTCCAGCGACCTCGTGCCGGTGCTGATCGGCGGTTGTGCAGTAGCGATGGTTTCGTTTGCCGATACGAGCGTACTTTCACGTGCCTATGCTGCGCGATTGGGGTCTCGGGTCGATCCCAACCAAGAGATGGTCGGGCTCGGTGCCGCCAATCTGGCGACGGGATTTTTCCAGGGCTTCCCGATCAGCAGCAGTAGTTCACGGACACCCGTTGCGGAAGCCGCCGGTGCCCGCACTCAACTCACCAGCGTCGTAGGCGCGCTTGCCATCGCGTTGCTCCTCCTGGTCGCGCCGAGCCTGCTCCAACATTTACCCACCGCCGCATTGGCCGCCGTCGTCATCGCATCGGCGATTGGCTTGATTGAAGTTGCCGACCTCAAACGAATCTATCGCATTCAGCGGTGGGAATTCTGGCTGGCGATCGTCTGCTTTGTCGGCGTAGCAGTGCTCGGAGTCATTCCAGGAATTGGTCTTGCGATCGCAATCGCTATCATCGAGTTCCTGTGGGACGGTTGGCGCCCACACTCCGCCGTATTGGGGCGCGCCCACGGCGTCAAAGGCTATCACGACATCACACGATATCCGGATGCGCGCCGGGTCCCCGGGCTGGTCCTGTTTCGCTGGGATGCACCTCTGTTTTTTGCCAACGCCGAATTCTTCAGGGAACGCGTCCTGGATGCCGTAGCGACATCGCCAACACCCGTGCGTTGGCTAGTTGTTGCCGCGGAGCCGGTCACGAGCGTAGACGTCACCGCCTGCGACGTGGTTGCCGAACTGGACCGATCGTTGCACGCGCAAGGCATAGAGTTTTGTTTTGCCGAACTCAAAGATCCCGTGAAGGACAAGCTGAAAAGATTTGGCCTCTTCGCGCAGCTTGGAGAGAATTACTTCTTCCCGACAATCGGCGTAGCCGTCGCCCGCTATCTCGAAACCAACAACGTGGAATGGGAGGACTGGGAGGACGACGATGTGCAGGGCTTGGAGAGAGTAGCGGGCCAAGATACCGCGTCTGGTCCTTAGCCGAGATTCAGACTCAAACCCGACAACTGCGTCCTGACGTGGTATCATTTTTGTCCCGGATGCGCAGCGATTGCAGTCGTATGCTCGCCGTCCCTTTTTCGACGACAGCCACCGTCATCGTGTCGGGCTCGAAGGTCACCTCGAGGTCGGCGCCGGCATCGACGGCAGTGCCGATCATCACCAGATCGACGAATTCCCTCCCATCGTTATCGCCGAAGATGGCGCGCTTGATACCCAACCAACTTTGGACCGGCACCCTGACCGGGTCGCATTCGTTTGCGTAGGCCAGAGTCACGCTGCCCCGAGGCCTGGCGCCGTTATGCACGAGATAGATGCCTTGGCCACCGACAAGCCAGAAACCGGGCGAATCTCGACCGTTCATGGCTCGCACCGAAACCGGCCATTGCCGGACGGCCTCGTTCCAGAGCGCCTTCAGCCTCGCATGAGGGAAGGTCAGCTTCACTGAAGTTGGTTCCGCCGAGCTGCGTAGTTACGAGTTGCGATCGCGTCGGCAATCTGGTCGCGTGGCACAACGCACACGATCTGGGCATCATTCGGCAGGGCGAACGTCAGCCAATAGGTTTCGGCGTCGTACGCGGCGATCACCACGACGGCTTCGACGTAGGCAGCCTTGCTGTTGTCGGCGACGGAAAACCCAGCGTCCGTCAGCGCGGTGCGTTCCTGTTCGTCAAACTTCACGGCGTCATCTCGTGTCTGGAGGACGCCCCCGCAACTCGCGGTTTACCCACACCGCTTACGGAAACCTCGTTAAATCGCATTAAGGTTGTGAAGGATCGGCAATGTCCGGCGACGACGGGAGCCCGACGACTCAAGCGTCACGGCTGCGCGAACGAGACCCAAGCCATTGAATGATCCTTCTTGTCAGCGCCGCGTCCCTCAATATTCAGCAAGCATCCACTGGTGGCGCCGCAGCGCCCTACCGCGACTGCGTCCAGATGTCGCGCTCATCGTCCATGGTCAGGACGATCGGCATCGGCTTCGGCTGGATCGGTTGTTACCGCGATTTAACTGGCTGATCTCTCCGGATCGGGCGAGGGCTGCACGCGAGCACACCGTCCGCGAGAACGACCAACTATGCCGGAAATTGAAATCACCGACGAGTGCCGCGCTCTGATTGCGGCCGAGTTCCCGTCCGACGATACTGGACAACGCCTGGCAAGCGGCAAATGGCAGATACAGATCGATGAGGTGACGTGGCAAATGCTGCACAAGGCACGCCGGCCCGGCGAGTCAGTATCGGACTGCATCATTCGCGTTATCATCATCATCCAGCACAAGCGCGGCTTGCTGTAGCTGCTGCCAACGGGAAAGGTGCCGGCCACATCTCGACCGAACCGACAATCATGGAGGTTCGTCCCTCGACCCCAGAGACGTGGAATAGGAACGGCAGAACAATTCACGAGATGGAGCCAAAACTAGTAAACGGAGGACGATTTCGCTCTTGAGAAGCAAAAAGGTAAATCCTGGCCCGCTACGTCGTTTCTGACGTTAGCACAGCAGGTTTGGATTGCATTTGCGCGCTACGGCCGCGCTAACATTTCCATATTAAGCCACTACATGTGAGGCCGCAGCGCACATCGCACACCCACCCGGTACCCACCATGATCCCCTTCTCCGTGCTCGACCTCGCTCCCATCCGAAGAGGTGGCGATGCGGCGCAGGCATTTCGCAATTCGCTCGATCTCGCCCAGCATGCCGAGCGCTGGGGTTTTAAGCGGTTCTGGCTGGCCGAGCATCACAACATGACGGGCATCGCCAGCGCGGCAACGTCGGTGGTGATCGGACATGTCGCGGGCGGGACCAGGACGATCCGGGTCGGGTCCGGCGGGATCATGCTGCCGAACCATTCGCCGCTGGTCATCGCCGAGCAGTTTGGCACGCTGGAGTCGCTCTATCCCGGGCGGATCGATCTCGGGCTCGGCCGCGCGCCGGGCACCGATCAGTTCACGGCGCGGGCATTGCGGCGCGACCTCGCGACGAGTTCCGAAAACTTTCCACACGACGTGCTGGAGTTGCAGGCGCTGCTCGGTGATGTCCAGCCGAACCAGGCGATCCGCGCCGTGCCCGGCTTTGGGACGAAGGTGCCGCTCTGGATCCTGGGATCGAGCACCTTCGGCGCGCAGCTTGCCGCGATGCTCGGGCTGCCCTTCGCGTTCGCCTCGCATTTCGCGCCTCAAATGATGATGCCGGCGCTGCGCGAATATCGGGCGCGCTTCGAGCCGTCGGCGCAGCTCGACAAACCCTATGCGATGGTCGGCGTCAACGTGTTCGCCGCCGAGAGCGACGCGGAGGCGCAGCGGATGTTCTCCTCGCTTCAGCAGCAGTTCATCAATCTGCGCCGCGGCACGCCCGGCCCGCTGCCGCCGCCGGTCGACGACATGGATGCGCTGTGGTCGCCGGCCGAGAAGGCCATGGTCGGCCAGTCGCTGTCCTGCTCCGCCGTCGGCTCGCCTGCCGTGGTCGAGGACAGGCTGAAGGCGCTAATCGCCGAGACCGGCGCGGACGAGCTGATGACAACAGGCCAGATCTACGATCACGCCGCGCGGCTGCGCTCGTTCGAGATCGCAGCCGAGGTGCGGGATAGGTTGGCGAAGCAGCCGGCGGTGTGAATCAAGTCCGCCCTAGTCCGGAAAGCCGAACAGCTTTGCCGGATTGTGCACCAGGATCTTCTCCAGCTCGGCCTGGTCGGGCACGTAGCGATACATCAGCTCGAGCAGGTCGGCGTCGTTGGGCGGCTGCTTGACGGAGACGGGATGCGGCCAGTCGCTGGCCCAGACGCAGCGGTCGATTGCGGCCTCGATATAGGCGTGCGCGATCGGGATGACGTCGTCGTAAGGCGGGCCGGCCTTCGAGGTCTTCTCGCCGAGCGACAGCATCACCCAGAAATTGCCCTTGGCGAGCAGCTCGAGCATCTTGCGCAGGTTCGGGTCGGCCTTGCCGGCTTCCGGATCGGGCCGCGCCATGTGGTCGATCAGCACCGGAACGTCGAGATTCTCGTACTTGGCGACGCTGGAGACGATGCCGTCCTTCTCGGGCTGGATCTTCACGTACCAGCCGAGCTCGCGGATGCGCGCGATGGCGCGGGCGAAATCGGCGTCCGACAGCACGGCGCCGAGCTCCTGGCGGAAACTGAAGCGCGCGCCGCGCACGCCCGCGTCATGCAGCTTGGCGAGATAAGCGTCGTTCGCCTCCGCGAACACCAGTGCGTTGGCGCAGCCGCGATAATTCGGGCCCATCGCGGCGAGGCCGTCGAGCACGACGGAATGATCCGCACCATAGGTCGTGGTCTGCACGATGATGCCGCGCTCGATGCCGAGCGTCTTGTGCACGCGCAGCGCTGCTTCCCAGGTCGCGCTCGGCATCCGATAGGCCGCGCCGGGGCGCTCCGGATATTTGTCGATGGGTCCGAGCACGTGAAACTGGCTGTCGACAGTCTTCGGCGGCGGCGCCTTGACCGGGCGGCGGGGGTTCGGATCGAACGGCAGATAGGTCGGCATGCAAATGCTCCTTCAGTCGATCACGGCGGTGAAGTCGCACTGTACCAGTGCGCCGCCGTCCATATTGTCCATCGGCAGCGCGTGGCGCGCCGGGCGCGAATGCTCGTCCGGAAACATTTTCAGCCACTCGACATTGACCGGGCCGCGCTGCGTACGGTCCTTCAGCCACACCGTCATCTTGATGATGTCGTCCGTGGTGCCGCCGGCGGCTTCCACCGTCGCCTTCATATGCGCGAACATGTTGGCGCATTGCGCGTCCAGGCTCGCAGGCATCACGCCGGCCGCATCACGGCCGAGGATGACACCGGACATCACGAGATTGCCGATGCGGCAGGCGTTGGGAATCGGGTTGGCGTGCTTGAAGCCGCCGATGTGGATGCTCTTGCGCCGCGTTTGACCCGTCATGGTGCGCTCCCTCTCTCTTATTGGTTTAGACGAACTGGCACGACACCGAGCCGAACGCGCCATAGTCGGCATGGAACGTGTCGCCGCGGCGGATGTCGACGGGACGGGTGAACGATCCCGCCAGCACCACCTCGCCGGCCGCAAGATATTCGTCATGCGGCGCAAGGCGGTTGGCGAGCCAGGCGATGCCATTGGCGGGATGATTGAGCACGCCGGCGGCAAGCCCGGTCTCCTCGACCTCACCATTGCGGAACAGCAGCGCGCCGATCCAGCGCAGGTCCGCGTCCATGGGACGGAACGGGCGGCCGCCAAGCACCAGCGCGGCATTGGCCGCGTTGTCCGAGATCGTGTCCATGACCTTCCGCGTTTTGCCGGTCTCGGGATCGACGCGATGCATGCGCGTCTCCAGGATTTCGAGCGCAGGCGTGACGTAGTCGGTGGCGTTGAGCACGTCGAAGATGGTGCAGTCAGGTCCGCGCAGCGGCGCCTTCAGCACGAAGGCGAGCTCGACCTCGATGCGCGGCGCGTGAAAGCGGTCGAACGGAATGGGCGTGGCGTCGGCATAGAACATGTCGGCGAACAGCACGCCGTAATCGGGCTCGGAGATGCCGACCGCGTTCTGCATCGCCTTCGAGGTCAGGCCGATCTTGTGTCCCTTGATGACGCGGCCGCGGCCGAGCTGAAGTTTCGTCCAGGCGCGCTGGATGGCGTAGGCATCCTCGATGGCGAAGTCGGGATATTCCTTCGAGAACATCGGGATCAGCGTCTTGCTGCGCTCGGCCTCATCCAGGCGCGCGGCCAGGCGTTCGATCGTGGCGGTATCAAGCATGGCTTACTGCTCCGCGGCGACGGTGTTGCGCAGCACGCCGATGCCAGTAGACTCGACCTCGACGACGTCGCCCACCCTCAGCCAGCGCGGCGGATCGAAACGCGCGCCCGCGCCCGTCGGCGTGCCTGTTACGATCATGTCGCCGGGCTTCAGGGTGGCAAAGGTGGAGAGATAGGAGATTAGGAAATCGAACGGGAACATCAGCCGCTCGGTCGTGTCCTGCTGCCGCACCTCGCCGTTGACGCGCGTGATGATGTCATGAGGCCCGCGCGGATCGAGCTCGTCAGACGTGACGATCCACGGCCCGATGCTGCCGGAGCGATCGAAATTCTTGCCCTGGGTGACGTTGAACTTGCCGTGGCGCAGCCAGTCGCGGATCGTGCCCTCATTGCACAGGGTCATGCCGAAGATGTGGGCGAAGGCCTGTTCGCGCGGGATGTGACGGCCGCCCCGGCCGATCACGATGACGAGCTCGCCTTCATAGTCGAGCTGGTCGGACACATGCGGCTTCTCGATCGGCTGGCCGGAGCCCGTCATCGACGACATGCTGCGCACGAACAGGCTGGGATATTTAGGCAGGTCCGAACTGTCTTTATACTCGGCATTGCGCTCGGCGTAGTTGACGCCGATGCACCAGAGCTTTTCCGGCGCCAGCACCGGCGGAAGCAGGACGAGGCTTTCCAGCGCGTGGTCGGGTTTTTGTCCGGCCACCGCTTCCTTCGCGTCCGCGAGCGCGTTGGCCGCGATCAGCGCTTTCACGTCGGAGAAGTCGCGGCCGATCCGCCTGGTCAGATCGACGACGCCGCCATCCACCGCCGCGCCATAGCGCGGCTCTCCGTCCAAGAGATAGCTTACGAGTCGCATTGTCGTGTTCTCCAATGGTCTTCAGGCACGAGGGCCCGCGCGATGGGCCGCGCGCTCAGTCTTTGGATTTGGGCGTCTGGAAGACAGTGTTCAGCGTCACGATCTCGCCGAGGCGGGCGTAGCGCGGGCCGCCGATGCGCGCGATCGGGTCGAGCGCCGCGGTCTCGACCTTGCCGTCGTTCACGAGGCCGTCGCGGATGTGGAACATCACGACCTCGCCGACGATCAGCCGGCTGCGGGCATCGCCGAATTCGAGGCACTGCCGGAAGCGACATTCCATCGCCACCGGTGCTGCCGCAAGCCGCGACACCTTGATCCGCTCGCACGGCAGCGTCTCCAGCCCGAGATGCTCGACCTCGCTGATTTCAGGCGGATGCTCGACGGAGCTGTCGTGCACCGCAGACATCAGCGGGGTATCGGCTATGTGGATCACGTATTCCTCGGTGTCGAGGATGTTGTGCGCGGTGTCCTTGTAGTCAGCGCCCTTGCGGCCGACGCTGATGGCCAGCATCGGCGGCTTCTGCGAGACGAAGGTGAAGGCGCTGAAGGGGGCGAGGTTGAGCACGCCGGAGCGCGACAGGCTCGTGACCCACGCGATCGGGCGCGGCACCACGATGCCGGTCATCAGCCGGTAGATGCGCTCCGCGCCGAGCTCGGTGGGGTCGATCCGCATCGATCAGTCAGCCTTGATGTTGGCCTTGCGCACGACCGGAATCCACTTGGCGTCCTCGCGCGCGAGATAGGCCTTGAACTCGTCCGGCGTCATCGGGGTGGATTCGCCGCCAAGCTTCTCGAACTTGTCGATCACACCGGGATCTTTCAGGATCGCAACCAGCGTCTCGTGAAGTTTGTCGACGATCGGCGCCGGCGTGCCGGCAGGCGCGAACAGGCCCGTAAAGGTCTGGCCGTCGAAATCCTTGTAGCCGAGCTCGGCGAAGGTCGGCACGTCAGGCAGCGACTTCAGGCGATGCGGGCTGGTGACGGCGAGCGCGCGGAACAGGCCGGCCTTGATGTGCTGGAGGCTGACCGTGAGCTGGTCGAATGCGAACTGCACCTGTCCGCCCAGGAGATCGTTGATCGCCGGCGCGTTGCCGCGGTAATGCGCGGTGACCCATTGCAGATCGAGGCTCGACTGCATCAGCTCGCTGAGCAGATGGTTGGTGGTGCCGGGGCCGGGCGAGGCCATGGTCAGCTTGCCGGGCTCGCGCTTGGCGAGCTCGATGAATTCCTTGAACGTCGTGGCCTGCACGGACGGGTGCACTTCGAGCACCAGCGGCGTCATCGAGATCGTCGAGATCGGAAGAAAATCCTTCTTCCAGTTATAGGCCTCGCGCTTGTTGATCTCAGTCGCGAACAGCACCGGACCGTTGGCACCGACGAACAGCGTGTAACCGTCGGGCGCCGATTTCGCGAAGGCTTCGCCCGCGATCATGCCGCCGGCGCCGGCCTTGTTCTCGATGATGAAGGGCTGGCCGAGCTTTTCCTGGAGCTTGTCGGCGACGATGCGCGCGGCGCTGTCGACATTACCGCCGGCCGGATAGGGCACGATCAGCTTGACGCTGCGCGCCGGCCATTGCTGGCCCGATGCGGGTCCCGCCAGCATCGCGGCTGCGGCAGCTATGGCAATCCAGATTAATCTCATGTTAACCTCCCGGCGGCGCTTCCAATTCCATATCGAATGCCGTGACGTCGCGCATGGCGCTCGATCGCGGCGCAATCTCCAGATGAGCGCTTTACCTGTCGAGTGAATTGTGGCGTTCTTGTCCATAATATGGACAAGACAAACTCCGCAACATCCGCCCGCGGAACGGCAGAGCCGCGACAGGGCGCGCAGGCGATCCGGCGCGCCCTCGCGGTGCTGCGTATTCTTGCCGCAGGCCGCGAAGACGGCGTGCCACTGGCCGAGGTCGTGCGCGCGACCGGCCTCACCCGCCCGACGGTGCATCGCATCGTCCACGTGCTGATCGAGGAAGGCATCGTCGAACGTTACGAGCGAACCGGCCGCTACGCGATCGGCAACCAGGTGCCGGAGCTCGCACTTGCGCGCCCGCGGCCGTCGCGGCTGCTGGTCGCGGCAAATCCGTCGCTGCGGCGTGCCTCCACCGAGATCGGCGACACGCTGTTCCTGACGGTGCGGACCGGCAACGACACGCTGTGCGTCGATCGCAGGATCGGCATCTATCCGATCCAGGTGCTGTCGATCGAGGTCGGCGCGCGCCGGCCGCTCGGCGTCTCTAGCGCAGGCGTCGCCATCCTCGCCGCGATGCCGGCGCAGGACGCGCGAAAAATCGTCGCGGCCAACGAGAAGCGATTCGGGGCCTACCGGACCGACGTCGCGACGGTGCTCGGCCAGGTCACCGCCGCGAGACGGCTGGGGTATGGCATGCGGGAGATCGGCCTCGTGCAGGGCACGAAATCGATCTCCACCTGGATCAAGACCCCGGACGGACAGCCGGCCGCAGCGATGACGGTCTCCGCCGTTCGGACGAGGCTCGGCCCCCGCCGCGAGCAGGAAGTCGTGGAGATCCTGCTGCGGGAGGCGCGCACGATCGAGCAGGCGATCCGGGGTTAGGCGGCGCTGTCAATGGGCTGACTTCGCGCACCATTTTGTGGCACAACGGCCGCCTCCGCCGACCGACCAACGAGGCCACGCATGCCCGCGCCGAAACCGCCAGCCTTCGAGACCCTGAGCCTGCACGCGGGACAGCATCCGGATCCCGCGACCGGCGCCCGCGCGGTGCCGATCTACCAGACCACGTCCTATGTGTTCCAGGATTCCGACCACGCCGCCGCGCTGTTCAATCTGGAGCGCGCCGGCCACATCTATACGCGCATCTCCAATCCGACCACCGGTGTGCTGGAAGAGCGGCTCGCGGCGCTCGAAGGCGGCGTCGGCGCGATCTGCACCGCAAGCGGCATGGCCGCGCTGCATCTGGCCATCGCGACGCTTTTGAATGCCGGCGACCATATCGTGGCGTCGAGCTCGCTCTATGGCGGCACCATCAATTTGCTGGCGCACACGCTGCCGCGTTTCGGCATCACCACGACCTTCGTCAAGCCGCGCGATCTCGACGCGTTCCGTGCGGCGATCAGGCCGAACACCCGGCTCGTGATCGGCGAGACCATCGGCAATCCCGGGCTCGAGGTGCTGGACATTCCGAAGGTCGCGGCGATCGCGCATGAGGCAAAGATTCCGCTGCTGATCGACAATACGTTTGCCACGCCCTATCTCAGCCGTCCCATCGAGTTAGGCGCCGACATCGTAATGCATTCGGCAACCAAATGGATCGGCGGCCACGGCATCGCGATCGGCGGCGCCATCGTCGACGGCGGCCGGTTCGACTGGCGTAGCTCCGGAAAGTTCGGCGTGCTGACCGAGCCCTATGGCGGTTATCACGGCATCGTTTTCGACGAACAGTTCGGCACGAGCGCCTTCATCATGCGCGCGCGCACCGAGGGCCTGCGCGATTTCGGCGCCTGCTTGTCCCCGACCAACGCCTTCCAGCTCTTGCAGGGCGTGGAGACGCTCGGCGTGCGCATGGACCGGCATATCCAGAACACACATCTGGTGCTGGAGGCGCTGAAGTCGAACAAGGCCGTCGATTGGGTGCTACATCCTTCGCTGGAGGATCACACGGACTACCAGCTTGCAAAGCAATTGCTGCCGCGCGGCGCAGGCTCGATCGTCTCCTTCGGCATCAAGGGCGGGCGACCCGCCGGCCGAAAATTCATCGAGTCGCTGCGCATGATCAGCCACCTCGCCAATGTCGGCGACGCCAAGACACTGGTGATCCACCCGGCCTCGACCACGCATCAGCAGATGGATGCCGAACAGCTCAAGGCCGCCGGCATCGGCGAAGAGCTGGTGCGGCTGTCGGTCGGCATCGAGACGGCAAGCGACATCATCGACGATCTTGCGCAGGCGCTGCGCATCTCGCAAAAGGTCTGACACCATGAAGCTCACTGTCAACGGCGCCGAGGTGTTTGTCGCAAACGGCGGCCGCGAGTTCGACAAGTCCCTGCCCGCGGTCGCGTTCATCCACGGCGCCGGCTTCGATCACTCGACCTGGGCGCTGCATACGCGCTGGTTCGCCCATCACGGATTTTCCGTGCTGGCGCCCGACCTGCCCGGCCACGGCCGCTCGGCCGGACCTTCGCTGTCAACGATCGCCGAGATGGCGGACTGGACGGCGGCATTGCTCGCCGCGGCCGGCGTGGCTAAGGCGCACCTGATCGGCCATTCCATGGGATCGCTGATCTCGCTGGAGACGGCGGCGCGTCACCCCGACAAGGTGTCCGCGCTGAGCCTGATCGGCACCGCCGCGACCATGTCAGTCGGCCCGGATCTGCTGAAAGCGGCCGAGGCCAACTCGCAGGATGCCAACGACATGGTGTCGATCTGGGGCCTCGGCTTCAACGCCGAGCTCGGCGGCAGCCTCGCGCCGGGCCTGTGGATGCATGGCGGCGCACAGGCGGTGCTGAAGTCTTGCGAGCCGGGCGTGCTGTTCAGGGATTTGTCGGCCTGCAATGCTTACGCGAATGCGCTGACTGCTGCCGCGAGCGTCAAGGTGGCGACGACGCTCATCCTCGGCGAACGCGACATGATGACACCGGCGAAGGCGGGCAAGGCGCTCGCCGCGGCGATCCCGCATGCGAAGACCGTCGTGGTGCCGGGCGCGGGCCACATGATCATGGCAGAGCGCCCGGATGAATTGCTGACGGCGTTGAGGGGCTGAGGGTTTAGATAGAAGACAGCCTCCACGGGCGTCATGGCCGGGCTTGTCCCGGCCATCCACGTCTAGCTATTCGGGACGAAGAACGTGGATGCCCGGGACAAGCCCGGGCATGACGACGTCTTCCTAGCCTCATCTTACGAACCCGGCGTCCACTTCCAGACGATGTCGGAGACGTTGACCGGCTTCGGGATCAGGCCGAGCTTTGCAAAACGGTCGGCGACGGCCTGCTGCGTCCTGATCACCTCCGCGTCGAGCGGCACCACGCTGTAGACGGAGCGGTTGACGAAGCGCCTGACAGCTTCGATGTCGACGCCGGTCGCCTCGGCCTGCGCCTTTGCGACCTCCTCGTGATGCTGCTCCGCCCACTTGCCTTCGGAGGCGAAGGTCGTGTTGAGCTTCGCGACCAGCGACGGATATTTCTCGACGAAGTCGGTGTTGGCGATGTAGTAGGCGTTCGGCTTGTGCACGTCCTTGTCGAAGACGAGAACGCGGGCGTTCTCCTTCAATTCAGCGAGCGCGAGATAGGGATCCCAGATCGACCAGGCGTCGACCGAGCCTTTCACGAAGGCCGCCGTCGCATCGGCCGGCGCGAGCGGCGCGGGCGTGATGTCGGACCAGGACAGGCCGGCCTTTTCGAGCGAGGCGACCAGGAGATTGTGCGCGCTCGATCCCTTGCCGAAGGCGACGCGCTTGCCTTTGAGATCGGCGAGCGTCTTGATGGCTGAATCCTTCGGCACGATGATCGCCTGGTTGTCGCCCTCGGACTTCACGGCCGCGACATATTTTATTTTTGCGCCGCCGGCTTGCGCGAAGATCGGCGGCGTGTCGCCGACGAAGCCGAAATCGACGCTGCCGACGTTGATGGCCTCCAGCAGCGGCGGACCGAACTGGAAGTCGATCCATCTGACTTCGATGCCGAGCGGCCTGAAGGCGTTTTCGAGCGTTTGACGCTGGCGCACCGCCGGGAAGAAGCCGCCCTTCTGGGTGCCGATGCGGATTTCCGCCGGCTTTTCCTCGGCGCGTGCGGGTGCGGCCAGGGCGGTTGCGAGGAGAAGCGCTGCGGTCAGGATATGTCGTCGTGCAATCATGTTGCGGTCCTTTGCGTCAGGTTCAGTTGGCGAAGAGTGGGGAATTGGCACGGCGGCTCCGCTCCGAAAACACCGCACGCGCGGCTCGTTCGGCCTCGCGCGCCGAGCGGAACTGGCGGCCTTCGAGGCTGTCGAACAGGCGCTCGGAGGAGAAAAAGCGGAAGCCGCGCTCATCTCTTGTGATGATGCCGGCGGCGCGGTCTTGGATTTCAATGATGTAGGCGTTGGACTGGATTTGGGACATGACTGCTCGTTCGCCGGAATCTCGGCGTTCCTGTCGTGGGATTTGTGCTGTGGGAGGTTGCTAGGAGGCGATCAGCAACAACAACAGGCGCCGGTTGCCGCCGAGAAACAGCGCCGCGTCATGCACGCGTGCATGTCGCTGGGATTACGCTGGTGATCGGTTCTCATATCGCGACATCAAGCCCGAGGAGCAGTTTCGATGCTGCGAATATTGAGCGATTGGCGCGTTCGGTCAATGAAATGGCTATCCATATTTGGCACGAGCGCGCTGGCGCGCTTCTCCCGGTGCAAGCACCGACAGACGGATTCATCTCGCAATGAGTTCAACAGGCGCGGGCGGCGGGCATGGTACGCTCGCGCGACGTCAAAACAGACAATTTGGGAGATCCGGACATGGCGGATGATCTGAAGGGGCGCACCGCGCTCGTCACCGGTGGCTCGCGCGGGATTGGCGCAGCCGTCTGTCGCGCCCTGGCCGCATCAGGCGCGGCGGTGGCGATCAACTGCCGGGAGCAGATCGGGCAAGCCGAAAAGCTGGCAGGCGAAATCGGCAAGCAAGGCGGACGCGCCATTGTCGCTGCCGCCGACGTCTCGCAGCGCGACGCCGTGGCTACAATGGTCGAGCGCGTCACGGCCGGGCTCGGACCGATCGACATCCTCGTCAACAATGCCGGCATCGCCATCACGCGCGGCGTTGACGATCTCACCGAGGACGATTTCGACCGTACCATCCTGGTCAACCTGAAATCAGTCTTCCTGTGCACGCAGGCGGTGCTGCCGTCGATGCGCGCACGGAAATGGGGCCGCATCGTCAACATCTCCTCGGGCGCGGCGCGCGGTGCCGGCTCGATCGGCCCGCACTACAATGCATCCAAGGCCGGCATGGAGGGCCTTACGCGCGGTTATGCGGCGCGGTTGGTGAAGGAAGGCATCACCGTCAACGCGGTAGCTCCGTCACTGATCGAGACCGACATGATGAGCGGCCAGCCCCAGCTCGTCAGCCGCATCCCGCTCGGCCGCTTCGGCACGGCCGATGAGGTGGCGAAAACCGTGATGCTGCTGGTCGACAATGCCTACATGACCGGGCAGACCATCGCGCTGAGTGGCGGGATGGCGTTTAACTAGGAGCGAAGATGGTGCCGCCTTTCCTTCTCCCCTTGCGGGAGAAGGTGGCGCGAAGCGCCGGATGAGGGGTATCTCTCGGCGCGCACCGCTCTTCGTGAGCCGTAGGGTGGGCAAAGCGGAGCGTGCCCACCATTTCTATCGCGGTGTTGGATGGGTGGTGGGCACGGCGCAAGTGCGCCTTTGCCCACCCTACGGCTCCTTTTCGTGAGGAGAGATACCCCTCACCCGTCTCGCCGCTTCGCGGCGATCCACCCTCTCCCACAAGGGGGAGAGGGTAAGAGAGAGCTACCACATCGTCGCCGCAGCGCGCTCCGGCCAGATGCGGTCGTACTCCGCGCCGCCGACCTTGTTCTCGCTCATCTCGGCGAGAATCTGGCCGGGCGTCGGCAGCGTCTTCGGATCGATCCGCTTGTCGGGATTCCAGAGGTCGGAGCGGACGATGGCGCGGGCGCACTGGAAATAGATTTCGTCCACATTCATCACCATGACGCTGCGCGGCGCCTTGCCCTCGACCTTGAACGAGGCGAGCAGCTCGGGATCGACGGAGAGACAAGCGCGGCCGTTGGCCCGCACCGCATTGCCGGAACCGGGGATCAGGAACATCAGCGACACCCTGGGATCGCGCACGATGTTGCGCAAGGAGTCGACCCGGTTGTTGCCGCGGCGATCCGGCAGCATCAGCGTCTTCGGATCATGGATGCGAACGAAGCCGGGGAGATCGCCCCGCGGCGAGCAGTCGATCCCTTCCGGCCCGATGGTGGCGAGCGCGGCAAACGGCGCCTTCTCGATGAAGATGCGGTAGAGCGGGGTAACGTGGTCGGCGACTTTCACGGTCGAGGCATCACCAACGGCACCGTAGATGGCCTCCAGCTGTTCGACCGTTTCAATCACCGACATTCCGTTCTCCTTGTTGCGCCGGCTATTCGTGCCAGCCTTCGTTCCTGATCACACGCACGAGCTGGCGGCTGTGATAGTCCGCGCTGCCCGCGTTGAGGATGGTGACATCGGCATTGGCCGATGCGTCGTCGACGCTGCGCGCGAGGCGATCCGCGATATTGCCGTCGCTGTGCCGGGCCCGGGCAGCAAGCCGCTGCGCCAGCACGTCAGGCGGCGCCGTGATCGCGACCACGACGACGTTGGTATAGGCCTGGCGGAGCGCGCCGATCACCGTGCGCGAGACATTGGCGACGACGGCCCGGCCGGCGAGGATGTCATCATTGATTTCGAGCGGAAGAGCGTAGGAATGACCGTGTGCTTCCCAGTGCACGGCGAAATCGCCGTGCTCGCGCGCGCGGCGGAATTCGTCCTGGCTCATCGCCATGTTGTCTTCGGTTTCGGAAGATTCGCGCGTCACGACACGGCGCGGAAAGACGATGTCGCGATCGTCGACGCAGGCCGCCTGTGCGAGCCGCAACAGCGTGTCCTTGCCGGCACCGCTGGGACCGACCACGAGCACGAGCCGCCCGGGTCCGATCCCGCTGGCCTCATCGTGTGCCATGGTCGCGGTCTCGCTCATGCGACGCGGTTTCCTTCGCGCCAGACGCTGCGGACCACGGGAACGTCGCCTGCGACATGCACGCGGATCAGGTCGGCGCGCTTGCCGATCGCGACCTCGCCACGATCCAAAAGGCCAACCGCCTCGGCCGGCGCCTTCGTCACGGTACGAACCGCCGCCGGCAGGCTGATCGCGGGCACATGCTCCGGCAATTGCAGCGCGGCCATCAGGAGGCTGGACGGGATGTAGTCCGACGACAGGATGTCGAGCAGGCCCTCGCGGGCGAGATCGACCGCGGCGATGTTGCCGGAGTGCGAGCCGCCGCGCACGACGTTCGGCGCACCCATCAGGATGTCGATGCCGGCCTGATGCAGGCCGCGCGCGGCCTCCAGCGTCGTCGGGAACTCCGCCACCGAGACGCGATCGCGCACGGCGTCCACGACGTTCTCCTCGGTGGTGTCGTCGTGGCTCGCCAGCGGAATGTTGTATTTGTGCGCCAGCGACACGATCTCGCGCATGTTGGTCGCGGCATAGAGCTTCTGATACTCGAAGCGCTTCGCGAACAGCTCGTCGAGCTCGGCATCGGTCTTGCCGCCGCCCTTGCCGCGATAATAGTCGCGCAGCTTGACCTCGTCGCGGAACTGGCGCTGGCCGGGCGTGTGGTCCATCAGCGACATCAGCTTGACGTCGGGACGATCGATCAGCTCCTTGGCCTCCTCCACCACGCTCGGCATCGGGATTTCGCAGCGCAGATGCAGGAAGTGGTCGGCGCGCAGCAGGTCGGCATCGCGGGCGGTCGTGATGGCGGCGGCGAGCACGCCGGCGCGGCCATCGACTTCCTCGGCGCCGTCCTCGCGCCAGACCCGGAGCGAGTCGAACACGGTGGTGATGCCTGACGTCGCGAGCTGGCCGTCATAGGAGATGACGGCAGCGACCGGGTTCCAGAACACCTTTGGGCGCGGCACGTAATGCGCTTCGAGGTGGTCGGTGTGGAGCTCGATCAGGCCGGGCATGATGAGGTCGCCGCCGGCATCCTCGGCGCCCGCAGGCGCCCTGCCCTCGCCGATCTCGGCGATGCGTCCATCCGCGAGAGCGAGCCAGCCCTGCTCGATCACCCGGTCAGCCAGCACGATCCTGGCGTTGGCGATCACTGTGTCCTTCGGCTTGGCGTTCATTTCCATTTCCTTCAGGCGGCGGCGGCAAAGCTGGTGACGTCAACAATACGGTCGGCAATCAAATGGCGGATTTCGTCGTCGTGGACAATGGCGACCATGGCGACGCCCTGGCACTTCTTCTCCGCGACCAGATCGACCACGACGGCGCGGTTGGCGGCATCGAGCGAGGCGGTCGGCTCGTCCAGCAGCAGGATCGGCAGCTCCGAGATGAAGCCGCGCGCGATGTTGACGCGCTGCTGCTCGCCGCCGGAGAAAGTCGCGGGCGGCAACTGCCAGAGTCTTTCAGGAATGTTGAGGCGGTGCAGCAACTCGCCGGCGCGGGCCTGTGCGTCGGCGCGGGCCGTGCCGTTCACGATCAGTGGCTCCGCGACGACGTCGATGGTCGCAACACGCGGCACCGCCCGCAAAAACTGGCTGACGTAGCCGATGGTGGAGCGGCGGATGTTGAGGACCTGCCGCGGCTCGGCGGTGGCGAGATCGACCACCGCGCCGCGGTGGCGGATGCCGATGCGGCCGGAGTCGCAGCGGTAGTTGCCAAAGATCATCTTCAGGATCGACGACTTGCCGGCCCCGGACGGGCCTGAGAGCACGACGCATTCGCCCGGGTTGACGTGGAAGGTCACGCCGCTGACGACAGGCAATTCGATGCCGCCCTGCAGGTGCATCGTAAAGGTCTTTTTCGCGGCGGCGATGTCGATCATGGCGGTCATCGGAAAACTCATCTTGGAAGGCTTATGGCGGCAAAATCGAGGAGACGAGGAGCTGGGTATAGGGCTCGCGGGGGTCATCGAGCACCTGGTCGGTGAGACCGGTCTCGATGACACGGCCGCCCTTCATCACCATCACGCGATGCGACAGCAGTCGCGCGACCGCGAGATCGTGGGTGACGATGATGACGGCGAGGTGCAGCTCCGCGACGAGGCTGCGCACGAGGTCGAGCAGGCGCGCCTGGACAGACACGTCCAGACCGCCGGTCGGCTCGTCCATGAACACCAGCCGCGGCTCGGTGACGAGGTTGCGCGCGATCTGGAGACGCTGGCGCATGCCGCCGGAATAGGTGCGCGGTGCATCGTCGATGCGCGCGATGTCGATCTCGACGCGGGTGAGCCAGTCCGAGGCGGTATCGCGAATGCGGCCGTAGTGATTCCAGCCCACCGCCATCAGCCGCTCGCCGACATTGGCGCCGGCCGAGACCGCCATGCGCAGGCCCTGCGCGGGATCCTGGTGGACATAGCCCCAGTCGGTGCGGAACAGGAAGCGTCGCTCGGCTTCGCCAAGGCTCGTGAGATCGCGGGTGACGCCGTCACGCATCCGGTACGACACCTGGCCGGCGCTCGGCGCGAGCTGGCCCGACAGCATTTGCAGCAGCGTCGACTTGCCCGAGCCGGACTCGCCGACGATCGCCAGCACCTCGCCGGGGTAGAGCGAGAACGACACGTCGCGGCACGCGGCGATGCGGCCATAGGATTTGCTGAGGGATTCTGCGACCAGCAGCGGCTGGTCGTTTTCGAGCTTATCGAGATCAGCCATGTCTTGATCAGCCATGTGAGCCCGCCTTGTCCTTGTACGGCGCGGCGCTGAGGCTGCCGTGATGGCCGGCGGCCTGGCGGCCCTCGCAATAGTCGGTGTCCGAGCACACGAACATGCGCCCGCCCTTGTCGTCGGTGACGATCTCGTCGAGATAGGAATTCTCGGCCGCGCACAGCGCGCAGGGCGCGTTGAAGCGGTACGGCTCGAACGGGTGATCCTCGAAATCGAGCGACACCACCTGCGTATAGGGCGGGATCGCATAGATGCGCTTCTCGCGACCGGCGCCGAACAATTGCAGCGCCGGGCAATTGTCCATCTTGGGATTGTCGAATTTCGGCGTCGGCGACGGGTCCATCACGTAGCGCGCGTTCACCTTCACCGGATAGGCGTAGGCGGTGGCGATGTGGCCGAAGCGGGCGATGTCCTCGTAGAGCTTCACATGCATCAGGCCGTATTCGGCCAGCGCATGCATGCGCCGCGTCTCGGTCTCGCGCGGTTCGAGGAAACGCAACGGCTCCGGGATCGGCACCTGATAGACCAGCACCTGGTTCGCGTGCAGCGCGGTCTCCGGGATGCGGTGACGGGTCTGGATCACGGTCGCATCTTCTGTTGCCGTGGTCGTGGCGACGCCGGCGGTCTTGGCGAAGAATTTGCGGATCGAGATCGCATTCGTCGTGTCGTCGGAACCCTGGTCGATCACCTTCAGCACATCCTGCGGCCCCAGGATCGCCGCGGTCACCTGCACGCCGCCGGTGCCCCAGCCATAGGGCATCGGCATTTCACGGCTGGCGAACGGCACCTGATAACCCGGAATAGCAATCGCCTTGAGGATCGCGCGGCGGATCATCCGCTTGGTCTGCTCGTCGAGATAGGCGAAATTGTAGGCGGGCGCGTTCATTCCGCGGCCTCCTTCATGGCGTCGGGCGCATTGGCCTCGGCAAATTCCTTGCGCAGCTTGCGAAGGAGGCCGAGCTCGGACTGGAAGTCGACATAATGCGGCAGCTTCAGATGCTCGACGAAGCCGGTCGCCTGGACGTTGTCCGAATGCGACATCACGAATTCTTCATCTTGCGCCGGGGCTACGGCCTCTTCGCCGAGCTCGCGGGCACGCAGCGCCCGGTCGACCAGCGCCATCGACATGGTCTTGCGCTCGCTCTGGCCGAAGGCAAGACCATAGCCGCGGGTGAAGCACGGCGCTTCCGTCGCCGAACCCTTGAACTGGTTGACCATCTGGCACTCGGTGAGCTCGATGGAGCCGAGCGGCACCGCGAAGCCGACGTCTTCCGCGAAAAATTCGACCTCGACCTCGCCGAAGCGGATCTCGCCGACGAAAGGATGGTTACGGCCGTAACCACGCTGGGTGGAATAACCCATCGCCAGCAGAAAGCCTTCGTCACCGCGCGCGAGGTTTTGCAGGCGCAGGTCGCGATCGGCCGGGAAGTTCAGCGGTTCGCGCGTGAGATCGCCGACGCTGGCGCCGTCTTCGGCCCGCGGAGAGGACTCGATCAGCCCGTCGCGGCCCAGAATGTCGGTCACACGCGGCGTGGGCGCCGTCGAAGCTTCGGCCGTCGCCGGCACTTCAGGCACAAAGCCCTGGCCAAGCGAGGGATCGAGCAGACGATGCGTGTAGTCGAAGGTCGGCCCGAGGATCTGGCCGCCGGGAATGTCCTTGAAGGTCGCCGACACCCGCCGCTGCACCCGCATCGCGCCGGTCTCGACCGGCTCGCTGGCGCCGAAGCGCGGCAGGGTGGCGCGGAAGGCGCGGACCAGGAAGATCGCCTCGATCAGGTCCCCGCGCGCCTGCTTGATCGCGAGCGCCGCGAGCTCGCGGTCATAGAGCGACCCTTCGCTCATGACGCGGTCCACGGCGAGGCCAAGCTGCTCCGAGATCTGATCCAGCGTGACCTCGGAAACGCTCTGGTCGCCACGCCGCGCATTGGCGAGCAGGCGATGGGCGTTCTCGATGGCGCGCTCGCCGCCTTTGACTGCGACATACATGCGACTAGCTTCCCTTGTTCACGACACGCGTGGTGCGCGGGATCGCAACCACGGCATCATCGGCGACCAGCACCAAATCGATGCCGCGCGGAAACAGCGCCTCGTTGAACTGCAGCCGTTCGAACAGGTCGAAAGGCCTGATCGAGGCCTGAAGCGTCGCGACACCGTCGATGCCGGGGCCACGCAATTCGAAGCTGCGCCCCGAATCCAGGCTCTCGACCTGAAGGATCACTGTGGTCGAGCGATCCGGATATTCGTTGGTGCCGAGCGCGAAGCGTTCGAGCGCCGGAAGCAAGGCGCCGTCGCTGATCAGCGCGAAACTCGCAATCGAAGAGTCCTGCACCACCGGCGCGCCGGTGTGGAACTTGAGCCATTTCACCACGTCCGATCTCTCCGCCATCCTTGCATCGAGCCAGAGCGGCGTGTCGTGATCGAACAGCGTCAGCGCGATCGCGGCGGTGCCGCGCATCATCGGGCCGGGCGATCCCGCCATCGGCACAATGCGCTGGACCGTGCCCGGCCGCGCCATCGCGTCCATCACCGAACGAAAGGTCGATTGGGCCGACAGAACCTTGTCGACGAAACCCGGCGGTAGTTCCGCAATCGTGGTCATGGCCTCACCCCTCACCGCGCACCATGGTGTAGAAATCAACCTTCGTCGCAGCGGTCTCGGCGGCCGCCTGCTTGCGCTGGATCATAAGCTGCTCGCGCAACGGCGCGATAACGTCACGCTCCACCGCCTCGCCGAAATCACTGGACTGCGCCAGTGCGTCGCACAGCGCGATCAGCCGCGCCTTTTCGCCATCGCGCCCCAGCGTGTAGCCGAAGCCGACCTCGCCGCTCGCGAGCCGGACCGCTGCGCGAGACACCGTGGCTTCACCGACATTGAACGGCGCGCCGTCGCCGCCGACCCGGCCGCGCAGCATGACGAGACCGTTTTCCGGCGCGCGTAGCTCCTGATGCGCCGGCAGGGCGAGAGCGCGGAGGCGAGCGGCGATCTCGCCCGCCTCCGCGTGCGCCAGCACGGCCATCGCGGCCTTGCGCTGGACTTGCTGGTTGTTGTGCTGGGTCACCAAATCCACCGAACTTTTCTGCAGAACTTGCCGAATCCAAGTTGTCTATGATAATAGACAACTTGATACGGAAGCGCCATGACTGTTTCGTGACAAACGTGTGATTTCTGAAGTAGGCTTCTCGGCGACATGAGCATGCAGGACACAGCCTCTTCGGGCGTCGCGCTGTGGCGCCTCGTTGCCGACGGCATCGAGCGCGGCATCGCCGACGGCCGCTTTGCCGCCGGCGACAAGCTGCCGGGCGAGATGGAGATCGCCGAAACCTATCGGGTGAACCGCCACACCGTGCGGCGCGCGCTGGCCGCGCTTGCCGAGCGCGGCATCGTGCGCGCCGAACGCGGCAGCGGAACCTATGTCGAGGCGCAGCGCCTCGCTTATCCCTTGCGCTCGCGCACCCGCTTCTCCGAGATCGTCGGCGCCGATGGCCGCGAACCGCATGGCCGGCTGATCGAAGCGTCCGGCGACGTCGCAACCCGCGAACTCGCGCGCGAACTGGGATTGAAGGCCGGCGCACCGCTGGTGCGAATCGAGGCGATCCGCCTCGCCGACCGCACGCCGATCTGCGTCTCCACCACCTGGCTGTCAGCGGAATTGTTCCCGGGCGCGGGTGAGGTATTCGCCGCGACGCGCTCGATGACGAAACTGCTCGAGCACTACGGCGTCCGCGACTACAGTCGCGGCGCGACCCGGATCACCGCCGGCATCGTGGACGCAACCGATGCCGCGCGGCTCGATCTGCCGCTGGGACGGCCGATCCTGGTGGTCGACGCGACCGACCACGATCTCGCCGGCAAGCCGCTGGTGACGAAGCATTCGCGGTTCGCGGCGGAGCGGGTGGAGTTTCTGGTGGAGAACGGGTGAGCGGCGCTCTCTTCCCCTCTCCCCTTGTGGGCCTGTTGCGTTATCGGCTCTTGAGGCTGAAGACGTCAGGAGCGAGTGCCCTGGTCCCGGCAATTGCCTGGCAAGATCTGTAGTTGTCGCCCTGAGCGGGCAGCTCACGCGGCGATCGTGGCCCACCGCCTCATGTTGAAGGCGATCGAGGCGAGCAGGACTTGCCCGGTCGCCTTGATCAGACCGACGTAGCGGATGCAGGTCAGCCGCATGCGGCGTTTGAGAGTAGCGAAGGTGGTCTCGACCTGGGCTCGTCGACGCGCGATGAGGAGGTTGTAGCGTTTGAGCCTGGGCGGCAGTTCCGGGTGATGTCTGTTGGGCCGACGAGCGATGCGGGGCTTCTTGCCTTCCGCCTTCAGCCGGGCCCGTCGGGCATGGGTGTCGTAAGCCGCATCGGCCCAGACCACGGCTTCATCGCCGCGGATCAAAGCGTCCGCCGGTGTCGTATCGTTGACGTTAGCGGGTGTGGTCAACACCGCGCGGATCAAGCCGGATCCTTCGTCGACACCGACATGGGCCTTGTAGCCGAAGGTCGAGCCGCTTTTGCCCTGCCGTTTGGCAAACCGGGCATCAGGATCGTTTGAGGGGCGATCCTCCTTGGGCGGAGCCGAGACTGCCTGGATCAAGGTCGCATCCAGCATCGTGCCGCGCTTGAGGATCACGCCGGCATTCTCAAGCTGACGATCCAGTTCGCCAAACAGCTTCTCCAGCAGGCCTTGTTCAACGAGCTGGTTCCGGAAGCGGTTCAGGACCGTGTGGTCGGGCGTCGCATCCTCAAGGCTCAAACCGACGAAGCGCTTGAACGACAACCGGTCGCCCAGCGCTTCCTCGAGTTCGCGCTCCGAAAGACCATACAGCGACTGCAACAGCACAGCACGAAACAGCACCAGCACCGGATAGCCTGGTCGACCGGGCCCCCCTTCATCCCGCAAATGGCCGATCAGCTTCTCGAACCGGTACCACTTGACCAGGCCAGCCAGCCGATCCAGCGCCGCATTGGCGCCGGCTCCCTTCGGCATCAGCGCTTCCACAAAGCTCGGCTGTCCCGTCCGCTTGACCGCCATCGCTACCCTCCAAGGCTTTGCCCTAGGGAATCACAATTGACGAATTACGCAACAGGCCCCTTGTGGGAGAGGGTGGCTCGTCGCGAAGCGACGAGACGGGTGAGGGGTATGTCTCTGCAAACACCGATCTGAGTTTGAGGAGGCAGACCCCTCATCCGGCGCTTCGCGCCACCTTCTCCCACAAGGGGAGAAGGAAGAAAGCTACGCCACCGCCCTGCGCCCAATGATCGCAAACCGCAACTTGCTCGAGATGAAATCGATCGCGGCGACGGCGACCAGAATCATCAGGATCAGGAACGACACCCGCTGCCATTCCAGCACGCGGATCTGCTCGGCGAGCTGGAGGCCGATGCCGCCGGCGCCGACGATGCCGATGATCGTTGCCGAGCGCGTGTTGGATTCGATGAAATAGAGCACCTGGCCGGTGATCACGGGCAGCACCTGCGGCAGCAGGCCGAAGCGGATTTCGTGCAAAGCACTGCCGCCGGAGGCGCGGACGCCTTCGACCTGCTTCTGGTCGGCGCCTTCGATCGCCTCCGAGAACAGTTTTCCGAACGCACCGAAATCCGACACGGCAATCGCCAGCACACCGGCGAACGGGCCGAGGCCGACGACATTGATCCAGACCAGCGCCCAGATCAGGGTGTCCACGCCGCGGATCGAATCCAGGAAGCGGCGAACCGGAAAACGCAGGATCTGCGAGGGTATGACGTTGCGCGCGGCCAGCAGGCTGACCGGAAGCGCGAACACCGCCGCCAGCGTCGTGCCGAGCAGCGCGATCGACAGCGTCTCGCCCAGCGCCTTCAGATAGACCGGCAGCGAGGAACCAGGATCGGGCGGGATCATCATCAGGCTGATCCAGCCGAGCTGGCTCAGCCCTGCAAAGAATCGCGACGGCGAGAAGTCGAGATCGACGAGGCCGTAGACCAGAATCGCAAACGCCGCGACGATCATCGCCGGCATCGCGAGCCGCGCCGAGGCGGGGCGGTCGAACACATCGGGGTAGCGTGCGCGAAGCTCTCGCGTGTCGACCTCCTGCGGTCTCGTCACGTCCGCGCCTCCTTGCCGAACAGACGGCCGCGCAGCCAGCCCGTGCTGATGTCGATGATGAAGACCGTGATGATGATGGTGAGCAGGATGGCACTGACGTCGGAGTAATAGAACTTGCGGATGGCGACGACGAGCTCCTGGCCGATGCCGCCGGCACCGACGAAGCCCATGACCGAGGCCTCGCGGACGTTGATCTCGAAGCGCAGCAGCGCATAGCTGGCATAGCCCGCGGTCACCTGCGGCACCACGGCGAAGCGCATGCAGGAGAGCCAGCTCGCGCCGGTCGAGCGGATGCCTTCAACCGGCTTCATGTCGGCATTCTCAACGATCTCGGAGAACAACTTGCCGAGCGCGCCGGTGGAGTGGATCGCGATCGCGAGCACGCCGGCCATCGGCCCGAGGCCGAAGGCGATCACGAAGATCAGCGCGAAGACGATGCCCGGCACGGTGCGGGCGAATTCGAGCAGGCGGCGCACCACGAAGCGCAGCCAGGGCAACGGTGAGGTGTTCTCAGCCGCGAAGAAATTCAAGGCGAAGGCCAAGGTCGCGCCGATCAGCGTGCCGACATAGGAGATCAGCAACGTCTCGCCCAGCATCTTCAGCCATTTGCGCCAGCCCCACAGCCATTCGCCGGCATCGGTCCAGACCCGCTGGCCGCTCTCGAGCGTGAGAATGCGGTCGAAATAGCTGATGAAATTGCCGAAATGGGCGAAGAAGGTGCGCAGGTTCACTTCCGCGCCGATCGCGGCAAGAAATAGCGCTGCGGCAAAGATCACCAGCCCCAACAGGAGTCGGAGCCGCTTGCGCGCGACCGCCTGGCGATAGGCCGCGTTCAGCACGGCGAGCTGCTGCTCGGGGAGGATCGAAACCGCGACGGTCATCTGGCCAGGGAAGGTGGTCGATCAAAGAGAAAGAGCCGGGTCCATCGACCCGGCTCCAGTGCTATCGTCCCGAAACTCAGGACGCCTTCTTCTTACGCAGTGCATCGACGAACTTGATCAGCTCGATCGTGCCATCCCAGTCCTTGGTGGTGGCGGGATGGAAACCCTTCTTCTGGCCGTCCTGGAGGCGATCGAAGGCCGCCTTGTCCTTGGCCGGCGCGTCGAAGAACGCCTTGGCGATCGCCGCCTTGGCATCTTCCGGCAGGTCGGAATTGTAGGCGTAGGGGCCGTTGATGATCGGCGCCGACTTGTGGATGATGCGGAAATCGTCCTTCTTCATCGGCGAGCCGTCGGCATTCTTCAGCATGCCCTTGGTCAGCATCTGCGCCAGCGTGGAATCGTCATCGCTGGTCCACTGGTTGGCCGCAACGTCGACCGTGCCCTGCGCCAGCGCCAGGATCGCGTTCTCGTGGCTACCGGTGAAGACGACCTTGCTGAAATAGGTGTCGGCATCCGTGATGCCCATCTTGTCGAGCTCGAAGCGCGGCACATTGTTGCCGGAGGTCGAGTTCGGGTCGACGAGGCCGAGGTTCTTGCCCTTGAGCTGGTCGACGCTCTTGTAGGGGCTGCTCGCCTTGACGAAGAACACCGAGTAGTAGCCGGTCGAACCGTCGGCGTTGATGTCGTTGGCGAAGGCATCGGTCTTGACGCCGGTCAGACGGGCGCGGGCGAACGACGCCGAGCCGTAGCTGGCGATATGGATGTTGCCGGCGCGCTGGCCCTCGATGACGGCGGCGTAGTCGTTGGCGATGCGCAGCGTGACCTTCACGCCCAATTCCTTGGAGAGATAGTTCATGAACGGCGCCCAGCGCTCGGTCACGCCCGAGGCGTTTTCCGCCGGAATGACCGCGAAGGTCAGTTCGGGATATTTGGCTTTCCAGTCGTCGGCGGAGGCCGAAGTCGTGAACGCGAGCGCGGCGGCGCCGGCAAGAACCAGTCTGCGAGTGATCATGATACCCTCTTCATCGGTTGGGGTCGGTTGACGCAAAAATTGGCAGTTACAGGCGCAGCTCAGGCGGCCGCGGCCGTTCCGAGCGCCGGCACGCCTTCAGGCGCCGGCACAGGCATTCCGCCCATGACGTCGGAGGCTTCGAGATCGTAGAGCTCGCGCGCGACGTGGTCGGTCAATTCGGCCGGCGCGCCGTCGAACACCACGCGCCCCTGCGCCATGCCGATCAGGCGATCGCAATAGCTGCGCGCCAGATCGAGCGAATGCAGGTTGCAGAGCACGGTGATGCCGAAATGCTTGTTGATGCGCAGCAGCGCATCCATCACGATCTTGGTGTTGCGCGGGTCGAGCGAGGCGATCGGCTCGTCGGCGAGGATGATGTCGGGCTGCTGCACCAGCGCGCGGGCGATCGCAACACGCTGCTGCTGGCCGCCGGAGAGCTGGTCGGCGCGCTGGGCGGCGAGTGAGGCGATATCGAACTGTTCGAGCGCCGACATCGCCAGCGCCTTGTCGTGCTCGGGCCAGGTCTGCGTCAGCGAGCGCCAGGCCGGCATCGTGGCAAGACGCCCCATCAGCACGTTGGTGAGCACATCGAGCCGGCCGACCAGGTTGAACTGCTGGAAAATCATCGCCGAGCGCGCCCGCCACTGCCGCAGCTCCTTGCCGCGCAGCGCGGTGACGTCGAGGCCGTCGAACAGGATGCGGCCCTGCGTCGGCGTCGCCAGGCGATTGATCATGCGCAGCATGGTCGACTTGCCGGCGCCGGAGCGCCCGATCACACCGACGAAGCCGCCGGGGGAGATTTGAAACGAAGCGTCGTCCACCGCGGCTTTTGCGCCGAAGCGGCACGTCAGACCTTCAACCACCAGCATAGAGGGCTCCAGAGTAGCTGGCTGCCACCGCTAGCGCTGGCACTTGACACTTGTGTGACACCGGCGTTGCGGTGCGGCGATCCTACACACCTCTTCCCCTGTCATCGCATCGTCATGACATTGTCATCAGGCCGCTCGAAGAGGTACGCCCGCCCTCGACCTATCGGATGCAGCATGGCCGGCAAAACGCTCTCGGTTCAACCGACCATCGACCCTTCGGCGAAGCTGCATGAGACCAGGCTCGGCACCTATACCGAAGTCGGTGCGCGCACGATCCTCACTGAAGTCGCGATGGGCGATTACTCCTATGTCGTGAACGACGCCCAGATCACCTACACCACGATCGGAAAATTCTGCTCGATCGCGGCGATGACCCGCATCAATCCCGGCAATCATCCGATGCATCGCGCGACGCAGGCGCATTTCACCTATCGTTCCAGCGCCTACTTCGAAGGCGAGAGCGACGACACCGAGTTCTTCGACTGGCGGCGCCAGCATCACGTCCATATTGGCCACGACGTCTGGATCGGCCATGGCGCGATCGTGCTGCCCGGCCGCAACATCGGCACCGGCGCGGTGATCGCGGCGGGCGCCATCGTCACCAAGGACGTGCCGGCCTACACCATCGTCGCCGGCAATCCGGCGCGCATCGTGCGGCGGCGGTTCTCGGAAGACGTCGCCGGACGGCTGGCCCGACTCGCCTGGTGGGACTGGGATCACGACAAATTGCGTGAAGCACTGCCCGATTTCCGCAAGCTCGGGATTGAAGATTTCCTCTCGGCATATGAAGCACGGGCAAGCTCCCTCACCCGTTCCCCTGCCAGCAAACGAAGCGCGGTCGCTTGACAGACATCTTCCTTGAGGGCGGCCGGGCCCTGATCGGCTCCGAGCTCGTCGAAACTTCCATTCTGGTGTCCGGCGCGGACATTGCGCAGGTCGATGCCTCTCGCGGCCGTGCGCGGCTGGCGATCGATGCGCGCAACCTGCTGGTGCTGCCCGGCATCGTCGATCTGCATGGCGATGCCTTCGAGCGGCAGATGATGCCGCGCGCCGGCGTCGACTTCCCGATCGACGTCGCGCTCGCCGACAGTGACCGCCAGGCGATCAGCAACGGCATCACCACGGTGTTTCACGCCACGACCTGTTCGTGGGAGCCGGGCCTGCGCAGCGCCGGCAATGCGCGCACCCTGATGGAGGCGATCGAGCGGCAGCGCCCGCAATTCGCCGCCGATACCCGTTTCCACCTGCGGCACGAGACCTACAATCTCGATGCAGAGGCCGAGATCGGCCAGTGGCTCGCCGAGGGCCGCGTCGACCTGTTCGCCTTCAACGACCACATGGACGGCACCGTTGCCGACATGGCCAAGCCGCGCAAGCGCAACCGCATGGTCGAGCGCACCGGCCTCTCGGGCGAGGAATTCGACCGGCTGGTCGAGCGTGTGCTTTCGCGGGCCAGTGAAGTGCCGGCTTCCGTGTCGCGGCTTGCCGCAACTGCTCGCGCAGCCGAGGTGCGGATGCTCTCGCATGACGATGCGACGCCGGCGATGCGGCAGGAGTTTCGCGAGTTGGGCGCTGACATCGCGGAGTTTCCGATCAACGAGGAGACCGCGCGGGCGGCCGCGTCCGCGGGCGATGCCATCGTCTACGGTGCGCCGAACGTCGTGCGCGGCGGCAGCCATACCGGCTGGACCCGGGCATCCGACATGATCGCGAAGGGGCTCTGCTCGGTGCTGGCGTCGGACTATTACTATCCCGCGCAGCTGCTCGCCGCGTTCCGCCTTGTCGCCGACGGCGTGCTGCCGCTGCCGAAGGCCTGGGATCTGGTCTCTGCGGGACCAGCGCGCGCGACCGGCCTTGCCGATCGCGGCGTGCTCGCGGAAGGACGCCGCGCCGACATGCTGCTGGTCGACGACAGCGTGCCGCTGCGGCCGCGGCTGATCGCGGTGGTATCAGGCGGAAAGCTCGTGCATCTCACCGATGCGACGCGACTGCTCGCTGCGGCGGCGACGCCGCGCGAGGCTGTCGTTGCGGCCTGAACCGGTTATGCTCGGACGATGACAGATTTTCCCCGCTACGCGATCTATTTTGCCGCCGGCGCCGACAGCGCCCTCTCCCGCTTCGGCGCCGAGTTGCTCGGCTACGATGTCTACACCGGCGACGAGATGCCGTTCCCAGCCGACGCATCGCGTGTTGCGCCGGACTGGCGCGACGTCACGGCCGATCCCCGCAAATACGGCTTCCACGGCACGCTGAAGGCGCCGATGGCGCTGGCGCCCGGCAGGACTGAAGCCGAGCTCATCGCAGTCTGCGCCGCCTTTGCCGGCAAGGCGCGGCCGATGCCGTCAATCCGTCCGGTCGTCGACTCCATCAGCGGCTTCATTGCGGTGATTCCGACCGAGCCCGTGGGTACGCTCCAGCAGCTTGCCGCCGATTGCGTCCGCGAATTCGACGACTTCCGCGCGCCCATGACGGCGGAAGACCGCGCGCGGCGCAAGCCCGACAAACTCACCGAGCGGCAACGCGACTATCTCGACCGCTGGGGTTACCCGTACGTGATGGAAGAATTCCGCTTCCACATGACGCTGACGGGACGGCTGGATGCGGAGCGGCGCGGGCCGATCCTGGAGATGTTGCGCGCGAGGTTTTCGGCGCTCGGTCTCGAGACGCTGGCGATCGACCGGATCGCGCTGTTCAAGCAGGATGATGCCAGGGCGCGCTTCCGCTTTGTCGGCGAGTGGGCGTTGGCGAAGTAGGCCTCAGCGCCAGCTCGCGAGATTGAAGGCGAGCGCCACGGCGCCAACCAGAATGAGGCTGGTTGCCCAGATTGCATCCAGATTGAACCAACTTCGCGCGACGAACCTCAATCCCAGATAGCGGTAGACCAGCCACGCCAGACACCCGCCGGCACTGACCATGGCGACAACGTGCACCAGGGACACCAGCACCGCCATCCCGAGACTTGTCTTCAGAAGACTTGCCTTCATCAGCGCGCCCGCCGCCTCATGGCCGGCATCGAGCTCGAAGGCCTGGCAGAGCCCGAGATAGATCGGCACGAGCATCAAGGCCGCGCCGTGAGCAATGGCAACGGCGAATGACCAGAGCGCCAATTGCGTCGGCGGAATTCGTGCCAGCGTGCGCGGATGGCGTCGCTCGATCAGCCGATAGACGCCGAAGCCGATGACGAGAAGGCTCGCGCCGAGCTGGATCGAACGCTGCCACTCGGCCAGCACGAGCAGGAACGCAAATGGCAGCAGCACGAGAAGTGTTGCCAGGAGATGTCCGGCCGCCAGAGCCCACAACGCGCGGAACAGCGCGCGCGGGCTCTTGTCCATGAGCCCGGCCGACACGGCGAGCGGCCATCCCATTCCCGGATTGACCCCGTGATAAAGACCGCTCGCAACAAGAGCGAGCCACAGCCAGCCGAGCGGCCAACTCCCGTGCTGCCAGCCTAGGCCGACGGGTAGCAAAAGGAGTCCGTCGAACAATCGCCGCCCTCCAGCCTGATCTGGTGCGCGCGATATCCGTCGGGGAAGCTCACGAAATAGTCCTTGGCGAGCTCGAGGCCGCCGTCGCGACCGACATTGGCCATGACTTCCACGCCCGGAACCCCATCGGGATAGAATTGGTCATCCCAGGTGGAATACAGCGAATTGGTCCAGTACACGCGCTTGCCGTCGCGGCTGATCTCGACCATCTGCGGACCGGCCGCAAATGCCTTGCCGTTCGGATGGGGCGTGCGGCGCGCGATGCCGCCGATGTGAACCGAGCCCGCAAGCTTCGGCTTTCGCGGATCACTCACATCGTACTGGCGCATTTCACCCGTGCCCCAGCACGAGACATAGAGAAACCGGTCATCCATCGACAGGTCGATGTCGGTCACCAGCGGCGGCACGGCGCCAAATCCCTGCAGCAGCGGCGGGAGCTGCTCCTTTGGCGCGGGTTCGGGCGGAATCGTCGCCGTCTTCTCCGCGTGGAATTTTCCGCCTTCGCGCCACCAGGTCCAGATCGATGCTTCGAGGTTGGTGGTGTCGACCACAACGCCAACGAAGCCGTATTCGCGAACCGGATCGTGCGCGGGCCGCACCTCCAACGCCATCTGATGATTGGCGCCGAGGTCGATGGTCTGCACGTTGCGACGGGCGCGGAGATCCCAGAAGTGGAGACGATGGCCATATTTGTTCGCCAGCAGATCTTCCGCGACGATCCCGTTCTCGAACTGCGGCGGCAACGCCCATTCGCTCGTCACCATGTAGTCGCGCGGCAGGTTCCACCAGAAATCATAGTGCAGCGTCTGCGGACCGCGGTCGATCTCCCACCGCCCAAGGACCTCGAACGTCTCGCAATCCATGATGAAGACGCCTGGAGGCCCGTTGGTGCCGTCCTTGCCGCCGCCGCCCAGCGTGCTCACATAGACGCCGTCCGGCCCGCAATGGATGGTATGCGGCCGCGAGTAGCCGGTCTTCTTGAAGATTTCCTCGGGCTCGATGATCTTGTGGATTTTGGCTTTGGTCGGATCGGGCTTGGTATCGATGATGTAGATCCGCGACGAGCGTATCCCGGGGATGATGAGATAGCGCCGCTCGATGAAGGCATGTCCCGCGAGCGGCGACAAGGCGGAGGAGCAGGCGTTCCAGCCGAAGTGATGAAACTCATCGCCCTTGTTGGGCATCGTCACCGTGTGGACGATTTGGCTGTAGGTCGGCGATCCCGGCTTGACGTCGATGACCGCGAGAGCATCCGGCTTTGAGAAATCCGGACTGAGCAGCAACGTGTATGCAAAGTTCTCCGCTGGTGCTTCCATCGCCAGCTTGGGCGATGCGTGAAAGGTGGGATCCGGCCTCATCGTCATGGCACTGCCTCCCTGTTTCGTCGGCTCGCTCCAACCTGGCTCGGAATAGCGGCATAATGAAGAGCTGCTCAGCGACGTCTTGAGAAGCTCCGCGGACCTGGTTGGCGAGCGTGCAAGGAGCGTACAATATGTCATCGCCGGCGTGCGGAAAACCGCCCGAACCGCGCTAATTCGACGCCCTCAGCCAGACGGAAACCGGCGGGATCAGGCCAGCGCGCACCTCACACTCGGCATCGTCCCCGCGTAGGCGGGGACTGCCGAGAGACCTGGCGACTACCGAGTGGGTACGGCGCTACTTCCCCCACCGCAACGCCAGCGCATCCCGCTCCTTGGCGAGCTCCAGCAGCCCTGCCCGCGTCGCCGGGTGCAGCGGCTGGAGCGGATGCCGCACGGTGTCCGATTTGATCACGCCGCCGGCCTGCATCATGGCCTTGCAGGCGATCAGGCCGCATTGGCGGTTTTCGTAGTTGATCAGCGGCAGCCAGCGCTCATAGGCGGCCTTTGCCTCCTCGCGCTTGCCGGCGAAATAGGGATCGATGATCTGGCGGATGCCGTCGGGATAGCCGCCGCCCGTCATCGCGCCGGTGGCGCCGGCGTCGAGATCGGCGAGCAGCGTGATGGCTTCCTCGCCATCCCACGGGCCTTCGATATCCTTGCCGCCCGCCTCGATCAGGCTGCGCAGCTTTGCCGCCGCGCCCGGCACCTCGATCTTGAAATAGCGGATGTTGGCGAAGTCGCGCGCCAGCCGCGCGAGCAGCTCGACCGACAGCGGCGTTCCGGCGACAGGCGCGTCCTGGATCATGACGGGAATGTTGATCGCGCCCGAGAGCACCTTGAAGAATTCGACGATGCCCTTCTCGGGCACGCGGAAGGTCGCGCCGTGATAGGGCGGCATCACCATCACCATGGCGGCCCCCGCCGCCTCCGCCTGCTGGCTGCGTGCGGCGCAGACGGCCGAGCTGAAATGCGTGGTGGTGACGATCACGGGAACCCGGCCCGCGACATGCTCCAGCACCGCATGCATCACGGTTTCGCGCTCGGCATCGGTGAGCACGAACTGCTCGGAGAAATTGGCGAGGATACAGAGACCGTTCGAGCCCGCATCGATCATGAAATCGATGCAGCGGCGCTGGCCCTCGAGGTCGAGCTCGCCGCGCTCGTCGAAGACGGTGGGCGCAACCGGGAACACGCCGCGATAGGGGCGCTGGGCCTTGTGTGGGGTGACCGGCATCGAACTCTCCATCCTTGATACGTCTGTTGCTGCACTCCCGCAGCGGCACAGATGTACCCGCCGCGTGAAGCGGCGGCAATGCCGTTCGCGCGACGCCCAGACGGATGACGATCGAAGTTATGCGGTCTTCACGGCCCCCAAAAAGCCTTCGACCGCGACGCGAAGACGATCGGCATCGCCCGACATCTTCTTCACGGATTCGGACAGCACCGTGCCGGCGTTGCCGGTTTCCTGGTTGAGTCTCGCGACGCTGCCGATGGTGTCGGTGACCTCGCGGGTGCCCTGAGCGGCCTGCTGGAAGTTGCGCGAGATCTCGGTGGTGGCCGCGCGCTGCTCCTCGACGGCGGCTGCGATCGCCGTCATCTTCTCGTCGATGCCGCTGATGGCGCCCCCGATCGAGCGGATGGCGGTCACGGCCTGGCCCGTCGCGCTCTGGATCTCCTCGACCTGGCGCGAGATTTCTTCGGTTGCGGTTGCGGTCTGCGCGGCGAGGCTCTTGACCTCGCCGGCGACCACGGCAAAGCCGCGGCCGGCCTCGCCCGCACGCGCCGCCTCGATGGTCGCGTTCAGCGCCAGGAGATTGGTCTGGCCGGCGATGGCGTTGATCATCTTCACGACCTCGCCGATCCGGCTCGCGGTCTGATCGAGGATCTCGACCGTCGCGTTGGTCCGCTCGGCCTGCGACACCGCCTCGCGCGCCTCGCGGGCGCTCAACTGCACCTGTGCGGAGATCTCGCCGACGGATGCGGAGAGTTCCTCGGTCGCGGCCGCGATGGTCTCGAGATTGTTGGTGGCCTGCTCGGCTGCGGAAGAGACTGCCGCGGTCTGGCTGGTCGACTCTGATACCAGCGTGCGCACATCGGTCGCGGTGGCATCGAGCTCCCTCGCCGACGCCGCGACACTGTGGATCACCGCCTGCACGGTGTCGTCGAAGCTGCGGCATGCGTCGTCCACGGTGCCGGAGCGGGCGAGTTGCAACGCCTGCTGCGATTCGCGTTCCTGGCCCAGCCGCTCGGCGGTCGCCGCGCTCTCGCGCAGGCTCTCGAGCGCGGCAGCCATGGTGCCGAACTCGTCGGGATATCGGGATCGCGGCACGGGCGTCGCATAATCACGGGCGCCGATTCGCGCGATGGCGTCGAGGATGGCGCGGACCGGGCGCATCAGGCGATTGCGCACCACGTAGACGCCGGCGAGGGTCACGGCGAGCGCGAGCAGAAACGCGAGCGACTGCACGATGAGGTTGGTGAGCGCCTTGGTCTGCACGGCCTCGGCACGCGCGATCGACTGATCCAGCGCTTTGGTCGCGACCCCGACAATGAGCGGGAACGGCGACTGGCAGAGCGTATTCCACTCCGAGGCAGGCATCGCGGGCTTGCCGCTGCCGTCGAGATTCTTGGTGAGATCGCCGATCTGCTTCAGGACGCCATCGGTCTTGGTCTTCGCGTCCGACGCTGCCGTCACCAGCTCCGCCGTCACGTCGGGCGCAGCCAGCAACTCGGCCATGCCCGCCCAGCCGGAGGTGATCGTGCCATCCCATTGCGCCACCGACCGCTTCTGAACGTCGTCGAGCGGCTTGCTGCTGTTGATGTTCGAGCGAAGCGACGAACAATGGACCCCATAACGGTCGCGCACCTGCCAGGCGAAGCGGCGGACCTGGATCATGCGGGCGATGTAGGGATCGTTCATCCAGGCGCGGTTCGACACCGCGGTGGAGGCGAGGTTCGCTGTGTCGATGACCTTGGTGACGGCGTCGTACCAGGAATTGGTCCGCTCCATCTTGCGCTCGGCGCGCGGAAGCTTGGCCTCGTCGTAGAACAGCTGGAATTGCGGCGCGGCTTCGTTCCAGCGCTGCTTCAGCGTGCTGGCGAGCTCGTCGCGGCGTGCGAAATCGACGGTCGAGAGCGCGGCGCTGATCCCTTCATAGCCGCCCTGCTCGGCCTTCTCGGCTTCAGCGAGTTTTGCCTTGGGATCGTCCTCGCCAAGGATGGCGCTCTGGGCATCGCCACGATTGTTGCGCAACGCGAGCACGCCATGGAAGATCGCCTTGTCGGCAGCGGCGAGCCGCGCCGTCTCGAGACTGTCGCTGTAGCGACCGAACGCTCCGAACATCTGGATCGCCGTAGAGGCCAGCGCACCGGCGGCCAGCAGGGCCATCAAGGTCAGGAGAAGCGAGCTTACCGATTTCTTAAACATTGCCATGAGTCAGGGGGCCTGCATTGTACTGCCGGCCACCCTGCATCGCGACATGCCAAGGATCGGTTAAGGTTTTAGTCAAATTGCCGGAAGTGCCCGGTCTGTAAGCGGTTTAAGACTAGCGAAATCAGGCAACCTTGGTGAAATCCGGCGGCCGGCGCTCGGCGAAGGCGGTGAAGGCCTCGCGTGCTTCCGCCGTGCGCAAACGCTGCGCGAATTGCTCGCCTTCGGCCTGCATCTGTGCGACCAGCGCCTCGCCGTTGCGCATCAACTTCTTGGTCGCAGTAAGCGCGCCGGCCGGCTGGCGAGCGAGCCGCTGCGCGAGCGCAAGCGCCTCGGCATCGAGCTTGTCGAGCGGCACCACGCGATTGGCAAGGCCCCATTCCAGCGCCGACCGGGCCGGTACGGTCTCGCCCAGCGCGAACATCTCGTAGGCGCGGGCGTAGCCGATGCGTGCCGGCATCAGCAGGCTCGAGGCGGCCTCCGGCACCAGCGCGAGGCTGACGAAGGGCGTCGACAATTGCGCATTGTCGGCGAGCACGACGAGGTCGCAATGCAGCAGCATCGTGGTGCCGACGCCGACGGCGCGGCCCTGCACGGCCGCGACCAGCGGCCGGGTGCAGCGCGCCAGCGACTGGATGAAGCGCACGACGTTGCGGCTGCCTTCGGACTTGCCGGCTGCGACGGCGGCGAATTCGCCGACATCGTTGCCGGCGGTGAACATGTCACCCTCGCCGCGGATCAGGACCACGCGGGTGGACGGATCGAACTCGGCGGATTCGATGGTGTCGGCGAGCTTGCCGTACATCGCATCCGTCAGCGCGTTCTTCTTGTCGGGGCGCGCCAGCGTGATGGTGAGAATTCCATTGTTGTTCTCGATCCGGACGTGCTCGGTCATGGGTCTCTCCTTTAGTCGTCTGAAGGTCTTGGAAACTTGTCCTGAATGCTGGTCAGCCAGCGCGCGACGATGTCGATCTCCGCGCTGGTAAATCCGTCCGTCAACGCGGCGTTGATCTGCGCCGCGTCAGTCTTCGCCTGCGCCAGCACGGTGCGCCCCTTCGGCGTCAGCCATACGCGCCAGGCCCGGCCGTCCTCGCGATCGGCCCGCCGCTCGACCAGCCTCGCCGCAGCACTGCGATCGACGAGCCCTGAAATTCCGGCCGGCCCCATGTCGAGCGCCGCGCCTGCCTCGCCCATCAGCACGCCGTCCTGCTTGCCGAGGATGAACAACAGCCCCGCCTGCGCCGGCGTGACCTCGTTCTGCGGCTGCGCCGCCATCCAGCGCTGCAAACGGCGTTGCGCGACGTTCAGGAGGTAAATAAGCCGATGATGCCTCGCTGCGGCTTCTTTATTTCGCATGCGAAATAGATAGCCGAGCCGAACCGGATTGTCAAAGGGAGACGGCTACGGGGGCGCGGCAGCCATCGAGGAACAGGGCCGCGCAGGTCTGCACGCGGCGCTCGATCTGCTTGCGTGACGGCAGCGGCATGTCGCCATAGATCGCCGCGCGCTGCGGCGCCGATGCGACCATGCCGATCAGCATGCCGGCAACTTCCTCCGCATCATCGATGGCGATGCGCTTGCGCTTGACCTGGACGCGCAGCCAGCCCGCGAGCGTCCTGACGGTGCGGGAAATGCCGTTGTTGTAGAAGTTGGCGGCGAGCTCGGGGAACGCGGCGGATTCCTGCAGCACCATGCGCTGCAGCGCCACGACCTCCGGATCGAGTGCGAGATCGGCGCAGGCCAGCAGCGCGGCACGCAGGCCCGTCGCGATATCGACCTCGTCGCTTCCTTGCAGATCCACGGCGGAGAGCAGCCGCTCGAGCCTGTCCGCGCACATCGCCTCGAACAGTGCGGCCTTGCCCGGAAACAGGCGATAGAGCGTCTTGGTCGAGACGCCGGCGCGACGTGCCAGCTCTTCGGTGCTGGTCGCGGCATAGCCGTCGACGGCGAAGGCGTTGCGCGCTGCATCGAAGACGATCCGCCTCGTCTCCTCGTCGCTGCGCAGTTGCGGCCGCCCGCGGGGGCGGCATTCACCTGAAGGTTTTGCCTGAGCCATGCTTTTAGATGACGCCTGTCATTCCATTGACAATTCCAAAGCTAGTCTCATTTTGGAAATCGTCAAGTTTCCTAATTCAGGGGAGCCGGCCATGTCCGTCCACACCACCCCATCCGCTGCGACCCAAACCGCTATTCCAGCAACCGTGCCGGAGGGCGTGCTGCCCACCGCCCCGACCGGCATCCGCCGGCAAAAACTCAATCTCCGCAAGCTGTTGCTGATGGGTGCGACGATCGTCGCGCTGGCCGGCGCGAGCTGGTACGGCTACGACTACTGGACCGTTGGGCAGTACCTCGTCTCCACCGATGACGCCTATGTGAAGGCCGACAACACCACCATCGCGCCAAAGGTCAGCGGCTACCTCGACCGCGTCCTGGTCGGCGATAACGAGCATGTGAAGGCCGGCCAGGTACTCGCCAGGATCGACGATCGCGACTTCCGGGTCGCGCTCGACCAGGCCAAGGCCGATGTCGCCGCCGCGAATGCGACGGTGACGAGCAAGCAAGCGCAGCTCGAGGTCCAGCAAGCCGTGATCGCGGCGGCAAGAGCGACCATCGATGTCGACAATGCCGCGAAGGTTTTCGCGAAGCAGGAGAACAAGCGCTACACCGATCTCGCGGCAACGGGTTTCGGCAGCGTGCAGAACGCGCAGCAGGCGCAAGCGCGCGACGCCGGCGCAGACGCGGCGATCCAGCGCGATATCGCCAATCTCACCTCCGCCTTGAAGCAGGTCGATCTCCTCAACGCCGAGATATTGCAAGCCAGGGCCGCCGCCGCACGCGCGGCCGCACTCCAGCGTCAGGCCGAGCTCAATCTGGGCTACACCACGATCGTCTCCCCGATCGACGGCGTGGTCGGCAACCGCTCCTTGCGCGTCGGCCAGTTCGTGCAGGCGGGCACCCAGCTGATGGCGATCGTGCCGGCCGAGGGCGCCTATGTCGTCGCCAATTTCAAGGAGACGCAGCTGACCCACGTGCAGGCCGGCCAGGCCGTCGATATCGAGGTCGACACCTTCCCGGGTCAGGTCGTGCACGGCCACGTCGATTCCATCGCGCCGGCGAGCGGCCAGGAATTCGCGCTGCTGCCGCCCGACAACGCCACCGGCAATTTCACCAAGGTGGTGCAACGCATCCCCGTCAAGATCGCGCTCGATGCCGCGCACGGTCCCGCGATCGCGCTGCGCCCCGGCATGTCCGTGATCCCAACCATTGCAACACGTTCGACCGCGCCGACCGCCAATGCGGCCGCGGCGCCCAAGGCAAACGTAAAGGCGAAGCTCGTTTCCGGAGGGTCGTGCCATGTCAAACAGCCTCTCACTTTCGACGCCAGCAACACCGGCCGCGACGCCTGATCCGGCAATAGCCGACCCGAACCGCGCGAGTGCCGCGATCTGGATCGCCGTGCTCGCCGCCATGATCGGCTCGTTCATGGCGATCCTGAACATCCAGATCACCAACGCCTCGCTGGCCAACATCGAGGGCGGCATCGGAACCGGCGCCGACAACGGCTCCTGGATCTCGACGTCGTATCTGATCGGCGAGATCATCGTGATCCCCCTGACCGACTATTTGAGCCGCGTGTTCTCGTTCCGCCGCTACATGCTGGCGAGCGCGACGCTGTTCGCGGCGTTCTCGGTCGCCTGCGCCTTCACCCATGATTTGCCGTCGATGATCGCGATGCGCGGCCTGCAGGGCTTTGCCGGCGGCGTGCTGATCCCGATGGCGTTCACGCTCGTATTGACCAAGCTGCCGAAGCCGCAGCAGCCCGTCGGTCTTGCGATCTTCGCACTGTCCGTCACCTTCGCCCCCGCGATCGGCCCGACCATCGGCGGCTATCTCACCGAGAACTACGGCTGGCGTACCATCTTCTTCGTCAACGTGATTCCGACCGCGGTGATGGTGGCCGCGCTCTATCTGACGCTGGAGAAGCAGAAGATGCAGCTCAGCCTGTTGAAGGAAGGCGACTGGGCCGGCATCTTCACCATGGCGATCGGGCTGTCGGCACTGCAGGCCGTGCTGGAGGAGGGCAACAAGGATGACTGGTTTTCCTCGCCCTTCATCGTCAAGCTGGCGATCATCGCGGCCGTCAGCCTCACGCTGTTCGTCACGATCGAGCTCACGATCGAGAAGCCACTGATCCGGCTGCGTCTCCTGACGCAGCGTAATTTCGGCTTCGGCACCATTGCGATGACGATGGTCGGCTTCGCGCTGTTCGGCTCGGTCTATATCCTGCCCGCCTATCTCGGCCAGGCGCAGGGCTACAACGCCGAGCAGATCGGCAACGTGCTGGCCTGGACCGGCCTGCCGCAGCTCGTGCTGATCCCGCTGATCCCGAAGCTGATGCAACGCTTCGACACGCGCTATATCGCGATCACCGGCCTTCTGATCTTCGCCTATAGCTGCTTCATGAACACGGCGATGTCGCCGGACTATGCCGGCGACCAGCTCTGGATTCCGAACATCGTGCGTGCCGTGGGACAGGCCATGGTGCTGACGCCGCTGACCTCGGTGCTGACAGGCGGCATCGCGCCGCAGGACGCGGCCGCGGCCTCCGGCATCAGCAACATGTTCCGCAATCTCGGCGGCGCGATCGGCACGGCGACGCTCGCGACCATCATCACCAAGCGCGAGCAGTTCCACTCCAACATCATCGGCCAGTCGGTCACGCTCGGCCGCGAGGAAGTCCGCACCCGCATCGCGCAGATGACGGATTACTTCATGGCCCACGGCGTGCCCGACCCCCACGCCGCGCGCGAGCAGGCCATCATCGCGCTCGGCAAGACGGTCAAGCGCCAGGCGCTGGTGATGGGCTATTCCGACGCCTTTGCCGTGATCGGCATCGTGCTGGTGATCGCCGCGATCGCGGTGCTGCTGACGCGGCGCGTGAAGGCGGCCGGTGGGCCGGTGCATTAGGCTCTTCTTCCCCCTCTCCCCGTTCTTACGGGGAGAAGGTCGGGGTGAGGGGCCTCTCTCCACACGTGAGATCGTCGAGGGACCTGTACCCCCTCACCCGGATCGCAAGAGCGATCCGACCTCTCCCCGCAAGCGGGAGAGGTGAAGAGCCGCCTCACGGCGCGCAGGTGAAGCTGGACGCCTCCGTGACCGGGCCGCTCTTGTAACGCGGCCAGGACGGCCAGCGGCACAGCGGCATCGCGCGCAACACGGCAAACGACGGCGCCTCGACCTTCTGCTCGCTAACTTCGAGATCGCCGGGCGCCTTGCCCTTCTCGACCCAGTCGACCAATGCGCTCAGCATGTCGACATTGGCCGGCGCGCCGGAGCCGACATGGTCGACGCCGGGGGCGGTGTAGAGCCGCGCGAATTCCGCCGTCTCGGCCTTGCCGAGCTTGCGCTCGACGCTTTCGAAATAGCGGATGCCGGCATAGGGGCTCTGCGCATAGTCGGCCATGTGCTCGAGCATGATCAGCCGGCCGCCGCGTCCGCGAAAACGGCTGAGATCCGGATCGGTCGAATCCATCAGGCTCGAGACCTCTAGCAGCCGCGCCTTGTGCTCCTCGACCTTGTAGGTGGTGACGTCGAGCTTGGGATCGCGTGCGAACACATGTTGAATGCCGCCGGCGCCGTAGATCCAGGCGATGCCGTTGTTGGGGGCAGGCGGCTGCGCGGGTGGCGCTGTGCCAAGCCACCACGCCACCCAGCCACCGGTCGGTCCGATCGCCGCCGCATCCTCGCCCGACACGCCCCAGCCCGGATAATCGTCGAGCCCGTTGGCGAGCGCGAACGGGAATTTGTAGGTCCCGTGCAGCGTGTTCACGGCCTTGATCTGTGCATCGGTGAGGCACTGATCGCCGCTCTGGCCCGCCGCACAACGCAGCGTCTCGACCTTGAACGCTGCCTTGCAGGCTACGGGGTCCTGCACCAGCGCATTATCGGAGCCGTCGGCCTTGTCGCAAGCCTGCCGCACGGAATCGGCCACGAGCTTGACCTGCGCCGGATTGATCCAGCCCTCGCCCATGGTCGCGAGCCCCGAGCGCGTGCCGGCATGCTGCAGGCCGACCCAGTTGATCACGGGCACGCGGGCGAAGATGCCATCGAAATCATCAGGGTAACGCTGCGCCATGGTGAGGCCTTCGCGGCCGCCCTCGGACGAGCCCATGAAGTACATTTTTTCCGGCTTCTTGCCGTATGTGCGCTCCATCAGCCCAACCGCGGCGTCGCGCACCTTCTTGTAGGCACGGTGGGCGAAATTCTCGAAGGCTTCGTCATTCAGCGCGAACAGTTGCGGCGGCTCGCCTGGCTTGGACTCATGGCCGGAATCGGTGCCGTAGGTGACGAAGCCGCGCGCCAGCGGCGACGGCTTGTCGAACGGATAGGCCGGCGGCAGCCCAAGGCCGGTGATCAGCACGCCGTTAAAGCCCCCACCGCCATACTGAACGGAGCGCCCGTTCCATTCGACGGGAAGGTTGACCTGGAATTTAATCGGCGGCGCCTTGGGATCGGTTGGGTCGATGTGACCCAGCACCTTGCAGAAACCGGGATTGGCCGGCGTGATGCGCCCAGACGGCGTCGGCCCGCGCTCGGCGACAGCCAGTTGCGACGGCGCCAGCAATGTCGCGGAAACGATCTTCACGGCATCGGCGCCGCCAGCGAGGCTTTTGCAGACCATCTCCGCATCCTCCGCCAGCGTCGCCGCCGACACGGCATTCGCACTCAGCGCGACCGCCGCACCCACGAGCAATGCACACCGCTTCGCGTTCTTTCGCGTCATCGTTTCCACCCTGGCTTTCCCTATTTTTGTATCCGACGGTTGGCCGCATTCAATGCAACCTTCGCCCTTCCGTCAATCGCTTGCGCTGGCCTTCCTTCAGAACGATCCCAGCGCGCTGCCCAGGGCGATCACAGCCACCAGCGCCAGCAGCGACGTCGCGATGCCGACCATCACGATGTCGAAATAGCTGTCGCGGTGCGTCAGGCCGCAGATCGCGAGCAGGCTGACCACTGCGCCATTGTGCGGCAGGATGTCGAGCGTCCCCGAGCCGATCACCGCGACGCGGTGCATCAACGCAGGGGCGATGCCGGTGCGCGCGGCGAGCTCGACATAGGTCTGGCCGAGCGCGTCCAGCGCAATGGTCAGGCCGCCTGACGCCGACCCGGTCAGCGCGGCCAGGATGTTGGTCGCAACCGCTAGCGAGACCAGGGGTCCGCCTTCGATCGCAAGCACCCAGTCGCGCACGATCGTGAACGCCGGCAGCGAGGCGACGACCGCGCCGAACCCGACGAGGCTGGCGACGCTGAACGCGGGCAGGACGGATGCATTGGCCCCGGCGTCCATGGTGCGGCGAAGCGCCGGCAGGCGGGCCCGGTTCAGCACGATGGTCGTGACGATGGCCGCAGTCAGCGCGACCGCGACCGACCACACGCCTGCGACGGCCGCGAGCGTCGTTTCACCAAAACGCTGCTCGGCGAGATAGCTGACATCGAGCCGCGGCAGCACCACGAGCGACATCACCAAATTCACGATGACGACCACGATCAGCGGCGCGATCGCACTCCACACGGGCGACGGCCGCTCGCTGCGCTGACCGTGCTGGAGTTCCGCCGGATCGAACTCGCGCGCGGTCGTGGCGCGCTCGCGCACGAGCTCGTCGGCGGCGGCGCGCTCGGTCGCGCCCTCGATGTCGTCGCCATAGCCTTCTCCGGCGCGGCGCGCTGCGGCTTCAGCGCGGTGCAGCCACCACAACCCTGTCACGAGCATGATGAGCGAGGCGATGATGCCGAGACCTGGCGCTGCGAACGGCGTCGTGCCGAAGAACGGCATCGGGATCGCATTCTGGATCGACGGCGTGCCCGGCAAGGCCGACATGGTGAAGGTCGACGTCCCCAGCACAATCGCAGCCGGGATCAGGCGACGCGGGATCGAAGCCGCGTGAAACAGCGAGCGGGCCATGGGGACGATGACGAAAAATGCAACGAACAGGCTGACGCCGCCATAGGTCACCGCGGCACCGGCGAGCACCACCGCCAGGATCACGCGACGCTCGCCGAGGCGCTCCGCCATGAAGGCGGCGACCGACGTGACCGCGCCGCTATCGTCCATCAGCTTGCCGAAGACCGCGCCAAGCAGGAAGATCGGGAAGAACTGGGCCAGAAATCCCGCCGCATGCACCATGAACACCTGGGTCAGGTTCGCAAGCAGCGGCTCGCCGCCGAACAACGCGGCAACGAGCGCTGCAAACGGCGCCAGCAGAAGCACGCTCCAGCCGCGAAAAGCGAACAGGACGAGCAGGGCGAGCCCGACGAGGAGGCCGAGAAGACCCATGTCTCAGCACTCCGACAGCAGGACGTCGAGATCGGCGGTCGATTGCCGGCCGATGTCGGCACCGTGCGCGGCGAGAAACGCGTCCGCGGCCAGGCGCCCCTCGGCGCGCAGCATCGAGACGAACTCCCATTCGGCGTTGAGCTTGGATGACGCGCCGAACTTCGCCAGCATGTCGCTCTTGACGCGGTGGGTCCGCATCTTTGCCCAGCGCGCGCCCTCGCCGCTGCCGGGGTCGGCCGCCTGGCGCAGCAGCGCGATCATGCGCAATTCCTTCATCAGGGGTGAATTGAACGAAATCTCGTTCAATCGATTGAGAATCTCCGCAGCCGTCCGCGGCTCTTCGAGCGTTTCGGTCGGATTGATCTGCACCAGGATCGTGTCGTGCGCATCGCTTTCGCGAATGAGCGGCGTGATCGTGGGGTTGCCGGCGAAGCCGCCGTCCCAATAGGGCTCGCCGTCGATGTCGATCGCGCGGAACATGGTCGGCAGGCAGGCCGATGCCAACAGCACGTCCGCCGTGATCTCGGCATTGCGGAAGATGCGGCCACGGCCGGTGCGCACCCGCGTCGCGGTGACGAACAGCTTTATTGGCGAGCTCGCGAGCCGCTCGAAATCGATGCTCTCGGCCAGCACCGCGCGCAGCGGATTGTAGCCTGTCGGATTGAGATCGTAGGGCGACAGCACGCGCGACATCAAATCGGTGAGGATGTAGAAGGGCGACGTATCGAGCGTCCAGCGCCCCATCAGTCGATCGAGCGGCGAGCGCTGGAGCGGACTAAAGGCGGCAGCCTTCGAAACGCGGCGCCAGTATTTTTCGAGCGCGTCGCGCGCGCCCTCGGCGCCACCCGCGATCCACCCGTCTGCGAGCACGGCCGCATTCATCGCGCCCGCGGAGGTGCCGGAGATCGCGGCGATGGTGAGCCACTTCTCTTCCAGAAGACGGTCGAGCACGCCCCAGGTGAAGGCGCCGTGCGAGCCGCCTCCTTGAAGCGCGAGATCGATCAGTACGGCGTCCCGTTCCATGGCGGCACCCACGCAACTGAAGCTCAAATTCGACGCGATTTGTCACACGCCGAGAATAACGACAGTTTAGAGAACCTTGGCAGCGTAATGCAACTGGAACGTGACGCCGGCCTAGTGCTCGAACACCAGCCGCGCGCCGACCGTTCCGTCGAGCGCGCGGATCTGCTGAAGCAATGCATCTGAATCCTGGCCTGCCAGGTCGGCGTCGAGCACGACGTAGCCGAGGTCGCCGGCAGTCTCCAGGTATTGCGCGACAATGTTGATGTCGCGCTGGAGAAAGACCTCGTTCAGCCGCCTCAGCATGCCCGGCACGTTGCGATGGACATGGCTGAAGCGCGCACCGGCGGGACGTAAGTGCAGTTGCACCTCCGGGAAGTTCACCGCGCCCATGGTCGATCCCGTGATGAAATAGTCGACCAGTTTTCGCGCGACTTCCCCGCCGATGCGCTCTTGTGCTTCCTCGGTCGAGCCGCCGATATGCGGGGTGAGGATGACGTTCTCGAGGCCCTGCACCGGGCTCGTGAAGCGATCCGAGTTCGAGGACGGCTCGACCGGAAACACGTCAATGGCTGCGCCGGCGAGATGGCCGTCGCGCAAGGCGCCGGCGAGCGCATCGAGATCGACCACGGTGCCGCGGCTATTGTTGATCAGGAACGAGCCTGATTTCATCGCCCGCAGCTCCGTCTCGCCGATCATGCCTGCGGTCTCCGGCGTCTCGGGCACGTGAAGGCTGACGACATCGCTCTGCGCCAGCAGCTCTTCCAGCTTCTCGACCGGCTCGGTGTTGCCGTGGCGCAGCTTGTCGGTGCGGTCGAAATAGATCACGCGCATGCCGATCGCTTCGGCCAGCGTCGACAGCTGCGAGCCGATATTGCCGTAGCCGATGATGCCGAGCGTGCGGCCGCGCACCTCGCGGCTGCCGGTCGCCGACTTGTCCCAGCCGCCCTCATGCGCCGACACCGAACGCGGGAAGATGCGCCGCAGCAGCATCACGATCTCGCCGATCACGAGCTCGGCGACGCTGCGCGTGTTGGAGAACGGCGCGTTGAACACGGGAATGCCGCGCTTGCGGGCCGCCAGGAGATCGACCTGGTTGGTGCCGACGCTGAAGCAGCCGACCGCGAGAAGCCCGTCCGCGGCCGCGAGCACCTCATCGGTTATCTGGGTGCGCGAGCGGATGCCGAGCAGCGACACGCCCTTCAGCGCGCGCCGCAGGTCTTCGCCGTCCAGCGCCTTGGTCAACCGCTCGACATTGGTGAAGCCCGCGCTCCGGAACAGGTCGACAGCGCTGTCATTGACGCCTTCGAGCAACAGCGCCTTCGCGTTCCGCTCGGGGCTTTGGCCTGGGGCTGGCATGGAATCTCCGTAGGTCACAGCTTTGCCGCAGCTCATAGACCGCGGGGGAGATGCAGCACAATAGGGTTTGGATATGGGGAGAAGATGGCGGGGCGGTAAGTGTTTACGGTGGCCGCCCAGTCAAATGACGTAAAACCCGTGCGTACCGTCGAGCCGGAGTTGCTCGACGAGACCGTATTCCCAGTCGAGATAGGCCTGCATCGCGCGCTCGGCGACGTCAGTGCCCTCATAGGGCCGGCGGTAGCGATGCGCCGGGTCGGGCTTGGGCAGCACGCGCGGCGGGCCGACCTCGAGCTCACCCCCGTAACCGCCTTCGAGCACATAGACCTCCCAGCCCATCTGCGCGAGCCATGACGCCGTCATGTCGGCACGCACGCCCTGGTCGTCGGTCAAGAGGATGCGCGCGCCGCGCACGGGCGCGGCCATGTCGGTTTCCTGGACGAGCTGGCCGCCGGGGTAATGACGGAAGCCGGGGAAATGGCCGGCCGCAAATTCCTCTGAGTCGCGCACGTCGAAACGATAGAGCGTGCGATCGGTCTGCGCTGCGAGTGCCTTCGCCTCGTTCGCGCCGATGTGGCGAACACCGGCGCGATAGGCGACGTCGCGGGCATTGGCCGGGCCGCCCTCGAACGGCCCGATCGCGCCACGCCTGTCGGCACCGTGATCGAGCGTGTGCCGCGCCAGCGTCCAGCCGATGGTACCGTTGCGCAGCGCCCGCACTTTGTTGGGCACGCCGGCATTGATCAGCGACTGCGTGCCGATGATCGAGCGCGTGCGCCCGGCGCAATTGACGATGATGGTGGTCTCAGGGTCGGGCGCGGCCTGCCCTGCCCGCAGTACCAGCTCAGCACCGGGCACGCTGACCGAGCCCGGAATGTTCATGGTCGCATATTCGTCGAAGCGGCGGACGTCGAGGATGGCGATGTTGGCCCTGTCCGCGATCAGCTTTGCCACTTCGTCGGCGCTGAACGACGGCGTGTGCCGCCGCGCCTCGACCAGCTCGCCGAATGCCTTGGAATAGGAATTGACGTCCTCGAACACCTGATAGCCCGCCGCGCGCCAGCCCTTCAGCCCGCCGTCAAGCGCACGGACATTGCTGTAGCCGAGCGCGGCAAGCCGCTCGGCGCCGGTTGCAACAAGTCCCTCGGCATCATCATAGAGCACGATCGCGACGTCCTTGCGCGGCAACCGCAGCTCGGCCTCGATCGCGATCCGGTCCGCGGCCATGTTGGCGGCAAACAGCGGATGGCCGGTGGCGAAGCCGGCCTCGTACCTGAGATCAAGCAGCGCGATCTCCTCGCGGAGCAGCAGCGCGCGGCGGATATCGGCGGGGGTGACGGTGGGGAGTTTCATGGCGTGAACCCTGGCAAGTACGGCCAAGGGCTTTTGAACGATTGCCGCGCGCTTGGCTAGCCTTCGCGACCGTTCACTCGCCCGGAACCAGCCGCCCGAGCGGCGGCGGCGCGGGACGCCGCAGCCTGCGGCGCGACAGATAAAGCAAAATGCCGGTGACCGAGAACAGCGGCATCAATGCTGCTGCAATCATGAAGGCGAGCTTGCCGGGCCAGCCCAGGAACGCGCCGCGATGGATGTCGAGCACGCTCGCGATGATCTTCTCGCCAAACGTCTTGTCGGCATAGCGCTCCGCCGAGATCACCTGCCCCGTGACCGCATCCACGCGGAATTCGTCACGCGTGGTATCGAGCGTCGAATCCTTCGGCCACGACCGGATCCGGATGACCGTGCCGGGTCCGGCGGGCAGCGTCAGCAGCGCTTTGGAGAAACGATCGCCCTCCTCGTGCTGGAGCGTCGACCAGGCACGATCAAATCCCACCGCCTGAACCGGCTCAGGACGCCCTGCCGCACGCGGCTGCTTCGGCTGCATCTTCGCGGCGGCAACGTGCGGGCGCGACAACAGCCAGACGACGCCGTCCTTGTACCAGTCGAACGAGTACCACAGCCCAGTCAGCGTCATCACCAGATAGACCGGCAGCACCCAGGTGCCGATGACGGCGTGCAGCGAACGGTGCAGTCCGCGGCCGCTGAGTCCGAGATTGGGTTTCAGCCACATCTTCACGCTGCCGGCGCGGCGCGGCCAGCGCAGCACGAGGCCCGAGATGAGCATGACGATCAGACCGAGCGCGGCAATGCCGGTGATCTGGCGTCCCCAGCCCTTGGCATCGCCGGGGATCAGCAGCCAGCGATGCAGCCTGCGGACGGTCGCGAAGAACTCCTCGCCACGCGGCGCACCCAGCACGTGCGCGTCGTAGGGATCGACATAGAGCGATGTCGGCCGCGCGCCCTGCTCGTCGCGCGCGAAGCGGACACGCACCGCCGCGGCCGGATCGCTCGACAGCGTGACGGCCGAGACCTTGCCGAGGTCCTGCCCCGCCTTGAGCCGGGCCACCAGTTCGTCCGGCATCAACGCCGGCACCTGGCGCGGCGCGACCTGCATGATACCGCTATTCAGATAGTCGCCGATCTCGTCCTCGAAGCTCATGATCGCGCCGGTCAGCGCGATCAAGGCCAGCAGCAGCGCAAGCACGAGGCCCGCGATCGAGTGAATCTGGTGCAGAGCGGCCTTGATGTAATGCCCCACCCTACTCATCGAAGCCAACCTTCTTGATAAGCGAGATCGCGGCCTGCTGACGTGCGGCGATCTGGTCGATCGAAATTGCATCGGCGATGAACGTGCCCATTTCGGCAACGATCGGTGCACGCTCCGCTGCTGCAAGCACGGGGTATTCCAACTCGGCAGCGGCAAAGATCCGCTGCGCTGCCGGCGTGACAAGGAATTCGAGGAATTGTCGCGCCAACGCCGGATGCGGCGCCTGTTTCGCGATGGCCGCGCCGGTGAGGTTCACATGCGTGCCGCCGCCCTTGAATGTCGATGGCACCGCCTTGACCTCCATCGCCCAGGCACGCCAGTCGGCCCCTTCGCGTCCGTCGCGCAATTGCGCCAATGCCACGGTGTTGCCGATGCCGATCTTGCACGCGCCTTGTGCGATCTCGCGGATCACGTCGTTGTCCTTGCGATCAGGCTTGTGGGCGAGATTGGCCTTCAGGCCGGCGAGCCAGGCCTCCGTCGCGGCCTCGCCGTGATGGACGAGATAGGCCGCAACCAGCGCGACATTGTTCTGATGCAGCGGCGAGCGTATGCAGAGCTTGCCGCGCCATTGCGGACTCGCGAGGTCTTCGTAGTCGACAGCCGCAAGGGCATCGTCCCTGCGCGCCATCACGACGCGGGGGCGTATGGCGAGCGCAATCCACTGTCCGCCGCCTCGCAGATTTGCCGGCACAGCTTGCTCGATCCGCGTCGACGACATCGCCTGCGTCAGGCCGCTGACGGCAGGCTGCGTGGTCTTGTCCAGCCCGATCGTCAACAGGACATCGGCGGGCGATGCGGCGCCTTCCGACGTAAGTCGCTTGACGAGGCCGTCCTCGACGAAGACGATTTTCACCTTGACGCCGCTGGCTTCCGTGAAGGCCGCAACGACAGGCTCGACCAGGGCAGCCTCCCTGGTCGAATAGAGCGTGATTTCCTCGGCGCGGCTCGCACCTGTGGCAGCGAGGCAGGCAGACGCCGCCGCGATCAGGACCGCGATGGCTTTGTGCCGCACCGCCATCGCTAGAACTTCACCGTTGCCGACAGCGACACGCGGCGCGCATCGCCGATCGCGACGTTCAGATTGTTGACGGCGGAGGGATAATAGACGGTGTCGAACAGGTTTTTGACGTTGAGCTGATAGATCACCGGCGTGTTCTGGTATTTCGTCTCATAGGTCGCGAAAATATCGGCGACCACATAGGACGGCAAGAAGAAGCTGTTGATCGCATCACCGGGACGATCGCCGACATAGCGCGCGCCGCCGCCGAGGCGGAGCTGTCCCGGCAGAGCCGTGCCGAAGTCGTAGACCAGATAGAGCGAGGCCGTGTTCAGCGCGACGTTCTGCAGCTTCATGCCGTAGAGCGACCGATCTTCGGATGCCGTCACCCGCGCGTCGGTATAGCCATAGCTGCCGATCAGGGCCCAACTGTCGGTGAGCCTGCCGGTCACGTCCAGCTCGACGCCGCGCGAGCGGGCGCGGCCGACGGTATGGAGTTCCACCACGCCAGCGCTGTTCGTCTTCGTCGTCTGCACGTTCTTCTTGTCGAGATCGTAGAGCGCCAGCGTACCGGAGATACGCTTGTTCAGATCGAACTTCACGCCGGTCTCGTATGACACGCCTTCTTCGGGCGCGACATTGGAATCGATCACGATGCCGATCGGCGCGATGGTCGAGTTGGGCTTCAGCGATTCGGTGTAGCTCACATACAGCGAGATCTCGTCGGTCAGCTTGAAGATGGCGCCGCCGAGGGGAAGCACCTTGTCCTGGGACACGTTGGTATTGGTGTAGAACAGTGCCTTCCCGCGCCCGGCGATCTGATCGTAGTCCATGTAGCGCGCGCCGCCGACCAGCGCGAACCGCTCGGTCAAATGCAGCGTATCCTGGACGAACAGCGACCACTGTCCGAGCTTGTCGGTCTGGGCGCTGTCACCGGGCACCACGGTCGTGCCCGGCCCGACCAACCCATAGACCGGATTGTAGATGTTGATGGCGGGCGTTGCTTGCCGGATCAGGCTATCGCGGTAGATGGTGCGATACTGGCCGTCGCCGCCGAACACCACCTCGTTGCGCATGTTGCCGAGCCAGAAGCTGCCCGAGACGTAGGATGTTCCGTAGCTGACATTGCTGAGCGAGCCGCGCGTGCCGTCATTGCTGCGCGTCTCCGCACCGGTCGTGAAGTTGATGCCGGTGATGCGGAGCTGGTTGGCGCTGAAGGTCTCGGTGTTGTAGCTGTAGCCAGCGTAGAGCTTCCAGTCCTGGTTGAAGCGGTGCTCGACCGAGGCCTGCAACAGGTCCGACGTGCCCCATGTGTTGTTGAAAGGTTCGTCGAGCCGGCGGTCGGCGGGAACCGCCAGCGGCGCTTTCGTCACCGGATTGAACGCCGTGCCGCGATCGAACGGATAGATGAACTCGCGATGCTCGTAGTTGAGCTGGACCGTGGTGTCCTGGCCGTACCAGGCCAGCGACGGTGCGACCAGCATCTCGCGGTGACGGCCGAAATTGCGCCAGTAATCCTCGCTGACGCCGTAGCCGATGAAGCGATAGGTAAGGCCCTGATCGCCGATCGGACCGGTAACATCGAGCAGGCCGTCGGCGCCGGTTTTCGAGGCACTGAATGTCGAGCCGAGCAGCGTGACCGAGCCGTGCTGATAGAGCTCCGGCCGCTTGCTGATGGTGTTGACGATGCCGCCGGGATCCATGATGCCGTAGAGCAGCGAGGCCGGCCCCTTCAGCACCTCGACGCTTTCGACCGCGGGATTGAAGCTGCGGCCCTGCACCAGCGGCATGCCGTTGCGCATGATCGAACCATCACGATTATCGCCGAAGCCGCGGCGGATCACCGCGTCCTGGCTGCCGGCGAGCGTGTTGGTCTGGGTGATGCCGGAGACATTGATGAGCGCATCGTCGATGTTCCGCGGGAGCTGGTCCTTCAACACCTGCTCAGGCACGACGTTGACCGCCTGCGAGGTATCGAGGGGCGATGCGCCGCTGCGCAGCGTGGTCGAACTCGGCATCGCGCGGTAACCGAGCTTGGCAGCCTGCTGCGCGGCGGCCGCCGCTGCTGCACGTTCCGATATTGTCGGTGCTGCTGGTGTGGCGGCATTCCGGCTGCGCTGGCGCGCGGCGGCTTGCGTCCGGCGCTGGGGCGATTCGGATGCGCGGGCCGGTTTCGGCCGCTGCACCGGCGCTTCCACTGTCACCGGCGGCAGCGCTGACTGCGCCTGCGCGGTCGTCGTGTTCGAGGGGGATTCGACGAGCAGCACCGCTGCGCCGAGGAGAAGACCTGCACGGCTCTTGCCGGCATGATGACGATGGCCGCTGACGCGTTGGCCATCCACGGGGGCACGCACTTTCATTCCACTTCAAGTCAAGAACATTGAAGTGTGCGCCTGTAACAGTCGGCGGGATCGAAGAGAACCGTAGGCGAGCTTGAATCGCTCTAGTGTTGAATCGTTCTAAGCGCATCAGCGCACTAAGCGGCAATTACCGATTGACGTCGCAGGGATCGCAACACGCTGCACGCGAATTCGCGACAACGTGTCACGAAAGTTTCGCATCTCACGCGATGGCAGGAGCAATCAGCTCGTCAATCTTTCGCTTGAGCGCTGCGCCATCGGACGAGGCACGGAATGGCGGGCGCACGCGCAGCCAGCCCGCGTCGCCCGTCTGTGCGGCGAGGATTGCCTTCAGCGTCGCAAGGAACGACGGCGTGTTCAGCACGACATCGGTCGCGGCTTGCATGCGCGCCTCGACGTCCTTGCCATCAACCATGCCCTTGACCAGCTCGGGCACGACGTTGGCCATGCCGCAGATGGTGCCGGCGCCGCCGGCGGCGATCGCGCGGGTGATGTCGGCTTCGTTGCCGACGGTGATGGCGAGATCGGGAGCAGCACTACGGAACGCCTGGAACTGCTTGAAGTCGCCGCTGGAGTCCTTCAGGCCCGCAACCACCTCGCCGTAACGCTTGCGCAAGTTTGCCGCGACACCGGTCGGGATCGCAACGCCGGAGACCTGCGGGATGTGATAGAGCGAGGCGCGCAGGCGATCGTCGGCGACGCCGTCGATGATCGCAGCAAAAGCATCCTCGATGCCTTCGGGCGTGACACCACGGTCGAAATAGGGCGGCAGATACAGCACGTGGCGCAGGCCGAGGCCGAGCACGGTGCGCGTCAGCGCGATGCTGTCGGTGATGGCGGGAAAGCCGCCGCCGATGCCGATCCGCTCAGGCGCGACGCCGGCCTTGAGCACGGCCTCGATGGTCGCGACACGCTCGGTGACATTGAAGGAGGTGCCCTCGCCGGTGGTGCCGAACAGCACGACGCCATCGACGCCCTTACTGAAGAGCTGCCTAGCGTGGGCGGCGAGCTTGGCGGAGTCCACGCTGCCATCCGTCGCCAGCGGCGTCGCCGACGCCACCCAGAACCCGCGAATTGCCTCCGTCATCTCACCACCCATTAGCTGCGGTCCCGGACTAAACCCCTGATCTCGAACGATCTTAGGAAGCCTTCCGAGCCTTGTTTTTGCTTTACTTTTTATGTTGTACCTTACATACAAGGCGGACGCAAATCCTTTCCACCATCACGGCGCGCATGAGACGCAGCCAGATTCCGAGGAGGTCTCGCATGAACATGGTGAGCCCCATTGAGCGTCCCGATCAGTTGCTCGGCGCCTTGCGCGACAAGCTCGGCGCGGCCGCCGTGCTTGTTGGCACCGACGTGCCGGCGCGCAATTGCAACGACTGGAGCGCGAGCCTGCCACAAGCGCCGCTTGCGGTGATCCGACCGGTCGATGCGCAAGGCGTTGCCGATGCGATTGGGACCTGCCGGCAGGCGCGACTGCCCTTCGTGCCGCAGGGTGGATTGACCGGGCTGTGCCGCGGCGCATCGCCCGAAGCAGGCTGGGTCGCGATCTCGCTCGAGCGCATGACCGGCATCGAGGAGATCGATCGGGCGTCAATGACGATGACGGTGAAATCGGGCACGCCGCTGGAGACGATCCAGAAGGCCGCGGACGAAGCCGGTTTCTTCTTTCCGCTCGACCTCGGCTCGCGCGGCTCCTGCGCGATCGGCGGCAATCTCTCCACCAATGCCGGCGGCAACCGCGTGATCCGCTACGGCATGACGCGCGAACTGGTGCTCGGCCTGGAGGTGGTGCTGCCCGACGGCACCATCATCACCAGCCTCAACAAGCTGATGAAGAACAACGCGGGCTATGACCTCAAGCATCTCTTCATCGGCTCCGAAGGCACGCTCGGCATCATCACCCGCGTGGTGTTGCGGCTGTTCCCGAAACCGCGCTCGACCATGGCGGCGCTGTGCGCGCTGAAGGACTATGCCGCGGTGATCGACTTGCTCGGTGCCGCGCGCAGCGGGCTCGGCCCGCTGCTGTCGGCCTTCGAGGTGATGTGGCCGGATTACTGGGACGTGATCACGAATCGCGCCGGCGTGAAGCCGCCGGTCGCCGCAGGCCACGGTCTCTACGTGCTCGTCGAGGCCCAAGGCACCGACGAGAGCCTGGATGCACCGCGTTTCCAGGCCTGGCTCGAAGAGCTGATGGAGCGCGGGCTGCTCGCAGATGCCGCCGTGGCGCAATCGCTGGCGCAGACGCAGGCGTTCTGGCGCGTGCGCGACATCTGCGCCGAGTTCGGCCAGGTGCTGGGCCCGCACATCTCCTACGACATCGGGCTTGCGGTGGCGCGCATGGACGAATTCGTCACGCGCTGCAAGGCCGCGTTGGCCTCCGGCATCAAGGGGTGCGAGAGCGTCTATTACGGCCATATCGGCGACGGCAATCTGCATCTCGTGTCCTGGGTCACCGGTCTTTCCGTCGAGCAGCAGCCGAAGGAAGAGATGGACGCGATCATCTACGGTCTGGTGCGCGAGCTGGGCGGCAGCGTCTCCGCCGAGCACGGCATCGGCACGCTGAAGAAGAAGTGGCTGGGCCATGCCAGGAGCGAAGCCGAGATCGCGTTGATGCGGACGCTGAAGGCCGCGCTCGACCCCGATCACCTGCTCAATCCCGGCAAGGTGATCTGAGACAGCAGATGCGATCGCTCAAGCTCGATACGCCGAAATCGCTGTCGCAGCGGGTGGTGCTGCGGCTGCGCCAGGCCATCATCGACGGCGAGTTCGCGCTCGGCGCCGCCATCTCCGAGGAGATGGTGGCGAATTCCTTCGGCGTCAGCCGCACGCCGGTGCGCGAGGCGATGGGCCAGTTGCAGGCGCAGGGGCTGGTCGTGATCCGGCCGCAGGTCGGCAGCTTCGTGTTCACGCCGAGCGCGGAGGACATCACTGCGCTCTGCACCTTCCGGATCGCGCTCGAGCCCAAGGCCGCCGAGCTCGCGTTTCGTCACGATCGCGACGGCGCAATTGCGACGATGAGCGAGGCAATCGCGGCGATGGAGCCGGCGATCGCGGCGAAGGACAACATCGCCTATGGCCGCGCCGATGCGAGCTTTCACGAAGGGTTGTTCGCGCATTGCGGCAACCGCTATCTCATCGAATCCTACCAGCTCGTCTCGGGCCGCGTCGCCGCGCTGCGCACCAACCTGACGTCGCCGATCGACGTGCGCACCCGCTCGTCCTTCGACGAGCATCGCAAGCTGCTCGATCTGTTCGCGCGCGGCGAGTTCGCGGCGTTCGAAGCGCTGATGACGACGCACATCACCAATTCCGGCCTGGCCTATGCCAAGGCCTTGAAAGTGGAGGCCTTGATAGTGGAGGCGCTGAAGGTGGACTGAGCGCTACTACCCCGCGTCCTTCGATCCCGGCCTGTCCAGAAAATCCAGCGCGGTGTTGATCTGTTCGAGCTGGTGCTCGATCTTGTCGCGATCGTCGACCGACTGCGCCTTCTCGAGCTGTTCCACAAGCTTCTGCTTCCGTGACAACAAGTTCTCTATGACCGTACTCACAAGTCCCCCATCGCCCCGAAACGAAGCGTCGAGGCAAAATCCGGTTACGGCACTGGCGCCGGGATGGTCGGGGCGCGCGCGAGCATGGCTCGCACCGGTCCCTTGATCAGAATGTTCGCGGAGGCGGTTGGTTCCTGCGGATGAACCACAACTCCGATCAATGGAACTATTTGCGCAGGCTCGCCCAGACCCCGCCGAGGATCAGCACACCGCCGAACAGATGGATCAGTTTTGGCGGTTCACCGAGAATTGCGAACGACAGAAGGGCGCTCGCGATCGGTCCGAGATAAAGCACAAGCGAGGTTCGGACCGAACCGAATTTGCCGCCGAGCCAGGCAAAGCCGGCATAGGCGAGCAGCCCGGGAACGATCCCGGCGAAGACGTAAGCCGACACCGCTTTCGTGCTGAAGACCTGCGCCGGCGTGGTCCACATCTCGATCAGCGCCTGCGGCAGCGAGAACAGCGCGCCGGCGCCTGCGAACAGGCTCATGCGCGCCAGCAGCGACGCCTTGGGCGCCGCGCGCGATTGCAGCAGCGTGTAGCCGGACCAGCCGAGCATCGCGATCACGACCAGGCCGTCGCCCGCTGCGGTCTCCAGTGCGAACAAGGTCTCCGGATGACCGCCGGAGATGATGAGCAAGGCGCCGGCGAGCGCAAGCGCCGTGCCGAGCCATTGCAGCGGGCCGACCTGCTCGATGCCGAGCACCGCAGAGATCATCAGCACCGTGACCGGCGACAGCGCCATGATCAACGCGATGTGGATCGCCGTCGTCGAGATGCCCGCGGCATAGACCGGGCCGCCGCAGAGGAACATGCCCATGAAGCCGGCGGCGAGGATCGGCCAGATGTTCTTGCCAAGTGGCACGCGGCCGGCGCGGATTTCGGCGAACGCGATCGGCGCGAGCCCGATGGCAACGATGCTCCAGCGGAAGAAGGCGAGCGCGAAGGGCGGGACGGAGCCCGCGAGGCCCCGCGCCAGAATCTGATTTGAGGCCTGCGCGGTCGCCACCAGGATGAAGCCGATCAGCGCAACCGCACCGAGCCAGGCCTCGGTGGACGGCGCCGCACCGGCGTCGTCACCGCCGTCGGAAATTTCCTTGCCCATGGAGCAATCGGATATCCGATGTCGGCCGCGGTGAGAACCCGGAAGACGGATCGCTCATATGCATATGCGGCACGCGCACTGTTCCGGGCGGCGAGGCGATGCTCGCCTTGCGCAAGGTCTGGATCGAGGCGGCGCTGCCGGGCTCGACGGTGACCAATCTCCGCCTCGTCGGGAATGCCGTGCGGATGGTCCGCCAGCATGGCGGCGAGCCGGCCACGACTGCCGAGGTCCGGCAAGGGTTCGCGAACGGTTAACGCACTCCCGCAAGCCGGATAGCCCCTGGCGGAACCGCAAATCTTCACGCGTCCGTCGGTTGTATTCGTACGCCCGGAGTCCTATGCGTAGGCGCCATGGACATCCAGATCATCACCGCCGAAAAGCCCCTGATGGCGCAGGCGCGCCCGCGCAAGCCGGCGCCGTTCCTTCCCATGAGCCGCGCCGAGATGGACGCGCTCGGCTGGGATGCCTGCGACATCGTGCTGGTGACAGGCGATGCCTATGTCGACCATCCGAGTTTTGGCATGGCCATCATCGGCCGGCTGCTGGAGGCGCAGGGCTTTCGGGTCGGCATCATCTCCCAGCCCGACTGGCATTCGGCCGATCCGTTCAAGGCGCTCGGCAAGCCAAAAGTGTTTTTCGGCGTCACCGGCGGCAACATGGACTCCATGGTGAACCGCTACACCGCGGACCGGCGCATCCGCAGCGACGACGCCTATACGGCCGGCGGCGAAGGCGGCAAGCGGCCGGACCGCTGCACCGTCGTCTACGCGCAGCGCTGCCGCGAGGCGTTCAAGGATGTCCCGATCGTGCTCGGCGGCATCGAGGCCTCGCTGCGCCGGATCGCACATTACGATTACTGGTCCGACAAGGTGCGCCGCTCGGTGCTGGCCGACGCCAAGGCGGACCTGCTGCTCTATGGCAATGCCGAGCGTGCCGTCGTCGAGGTGGCCAACCGTCTTGCCGCCGGCGAAGCACCGCGCGAGCTCAGCGACATCAGGGGCGTCGCGCTGTTCCGCCGCGTCCCGGAGGACTACAGCGAACTGCACGCCGACGATCTCGATTCCGCCGACGAGGGCGCAACGCGCCAGAAGGGTGCGACCGTCATCCGGCTGCCGGCGCTGGAGCAAGTCGAGCAGGACAAGGAAGCCTATGCGCGCGCCTCGCGCGTGCTGCATCGTGAAAGCAATCCCGGCAATGCCCGCCCGCTGGTGCAGCGTCACGGCGATCGCGATCTCTGGCTCAACCCGCCGCCGATCCCGCTGACCAGCGACGAGATGGACGCGGTCTACGACCTGCCCTATGCGCGCGCGCCGCATCCGTCCTATGGCGAAGCAAAAATCCCCGCCTGGGACATGATCAAGTTCTCGGTCACGATCATGCGCGGCTGCTTCGGCGGCTGCACCTTCTGCTCGATCACCGAGCACGAGGGCCGCATCATCCAGAACCGCTCGGAAGGCTCGATCCTGCGTGAGATCGAGAAGATCCGCGACAAGACGCCGGGCTTCACCGGCGTGATCTCCGACATCGGCGGCCCCACGGCCAACATGTACCGGATGGCGTGCAAGGATCCGAAGGTCGAGGCGGCGTGCCGGCGGCCGTCCTGCGTCTTCCCGGAGATCTGCCCGAACCTCAACACCTCGCATGACGATCTGATCCGGCTCTATCGCAAGGTGCGCGAGACCAAGGGCATCAAGAAGGTGATGGTCGCTTCGGGCGTGCGCTACGACCTCGCGGTCGAGAGCCCCGAATACATCAAGGAGCTCGTCACCCATCACGTCGGCGGCTATCTGAAGATCGCCCCTGAACATACCGAGCGCGGCCCGCTCGACAAGATGATGAAGCCGGGCATCGGCGCCTACAACCAGTTCAAGCGGATGTTCGATGCCGCGGCCGAGCAGGCCGGCAAGAAATATTACCTGATCCCCTATTTCATCGCGGCGCATCCGGGCACGACCGACGAGGACATGATGAACCTCGCGCTCTGGCTCAAGAAGAACCGCTATCGCGCCGATCAGGTGCAGACCTTCCTGCCCTCGCCGATGGCGACCGCAACCGCGATGTACCACACCGGCGTCAACCCGCTGCGCGGCGTACGCCGCGGCGGCAGCGACAAGGTCGAGGCGATCAAGGGCCTGCGCCAGCGAAGGCTGCACAAGGCCTTCCTGCGCTATCACGACCCCGACAATTGGCCGGTGCTCCGCGAGGCCTTGATCGAGATGGGTCGCCGCGACCTGATCGGCTCGCGTCCCGACCAGCTCGTGCCCGCGCATCAGCCGCCCGGCACCGGCAAGGCCGCCGGCACACGGCGACCGGTGCGCCCCGGCGGCAAGACGCAGCGGTTTACGACCAAGGGCCTGCGGGTGATGAAGTAGCGGCAGAGCCGGATGAGATCCGGTTCAGCCCGCGGCTGTTGTGTCCCCAAAGCAAAAATGTCGAAAACAACCCCATGCACAGTAGACGGCATGAGCGGGATCAATGGCTTAGGCGGTCTGCGGCGACGTTGACCCGTCGGGCAAAACGGGCGCGGGATGGCAACGCGCCCCTTACGCTCGCACCGAAACGGGTTGACCTCGGCGCCATCATGTAACATATGAAGTTACATGAAGCGAGACAGCCGATTATCAGGCGTGCTCCACGTCCTGCTGCACATGGCGCAGCAGCCTGGCCCGTTCACGTCCGAGACCCTGGCGAAGGCCATGGACACCAACCCGGTGGTGATCCGCCGCATCATGGCGGGCCTGCGCGACCTCGGTTACGTCCGCTCCGAGAAGGGGCACGGCGGCGGCTGGACGCTGGCTTGCGATCTGTCGAAGGTGACGCTGCGCGATGTCTACACCGCGCTCGGCAGCCCCTCGATTCTGGCCATGGGCAACCGGACCGAGGCGCCTGGCTGCCTGGTCGAGCAGGCCGTCAATGCCGCGCTCGATCAGGCCTTTGACGATGCAGAGGCGTTGTTGCTGTCGCGCTTTGCCGAAGTGTCGCTGGCGATGCTGAGCGACGATCTGCGCAAGCGCCTGGGTGCGCGAAAGCTTCACAGCATGAGCGCGCATCACGCGTGACCGACTCCCCTCAGCAGGACAACATCGTGACCGACATTCAAAACGCGTTCTCCGATCCGCAGATGGTGGCGAAGTACACCGAAGGGCCGCCACGGTTTGTTCCCGGCTACAATTCGATGCTGTCCATGGCGGCGATCCTTTTGGGCGAGCGTGCGCGTGAAGATGCGCGAATACTTGTTCTTGGCGCCGGCGGCGGCCTGGAGCTGAATGCCTTTGCGCAAGCGCAGCCGCGCTGGACCTTTGATGGCGTGGACCCGTCCGCGGCGATGCTGAATCTCGCGAAGCAGACGCTGGGCCCGCTCGTGTCGCGCGCGCATCTGCATCAAGGCTATATCGACGATGCGCCGGAGGGGCCGTTCGACGGCGCGACGTGCCTGTTGACCCTGCATTTCGTCGATGTCGAGGAACGGCTGCGAATAGCGTCCGAAATCCGCCGCCGCCTCAAGCCCGGCGCGCCGTTCGTCGCGGCCCATTTCAGCATCCCCGGCAACGACGATGAACGGCCGCTTTGGCTCTCGCGCTATTCGGCCTTTCTCGCCGCAGCCGGAGTCGAGCCCGACAAGGCGGCCGCCGCGCGAAAGGCGGTCGACGGCCAGTTGAGCATTCTGGCACCAGAGCAGGACGTCGTGATCTTGCGCGACGCAGGCTTCTCCGACCCGACCCTGTTCTATACCGGCTTCACGTTCCGCGGCTGGGTGGCCTACGCCTGAGACGTCACGGCCTCGTCGACACGTCGCCATGAAAAAGCCAGGCAGGGCCTGCCTCTCGCGCTACTCCGCAAGCCGCGCGAGCGGGCCCGCGGCCGCCTTCTGTTCACCCAGCGCTTGGCCCTGGGCCATGCGTTGGCGGATCATTGCGACAACCGGGCCTACCTGCTCGAAAGCCCGGTCGTGGGCGTCGTCGCCGGCGACCGCCAGTTTCGTCAGGTCGTAGACGTCGATCCGGTCGCGCGCGAGCTCAGTTCGATAAGGCTCCTGGGTCGGGTCGATATCGCCCAGGCGGGCGACGTCTCCCCAGATCGTCTTCGACAGCGAGAGCGCGCCGTCGTCACGCGAGACGAACAACGAGATGGGGGGCCGCGCGCCGCTCATCCGGTTCAGTTGCGAGCGGAAGACATCGACATCCACGTCGGGTGCCACCAGCATCACATTCTTCAGCTTGCTGCGCTTCGACGCGACAGCCGGGGCGCGGATCGCCCGCGTTCGCAGTGCTTCCAGTGCGATCCAATTGCCCATCGAATGAGCCAGAAGATAAACTTCGCCGACGGCAGGCGAGGCGTCGAGCGTGCTCAACAGATTGTCGAGCGCGTCACGCGAAAAATTGGCACTTTCCCGGTCATAGGTATACGCGCGCAGCCTCAGCTCGCCGCGCGATGGCCAGGTGAAAAGCACGGGAACGACCGGCACTTTGGAGTCGTGCACGATCTGCGCGAAGCGATAGACCGCATCATCGAAGCGGTTGTTGAAGCCGTGGACGAAGACAAGCACCTTGTTGCGACCGGACTGCTTCATCGCCGCGGCGACAGACGCAGCGAAATGCGTCTTGTCGAGATAGTCGGCCGACACAGTCGTGAAATCCCGTTGGGGGTCGCCGGGCAGGCTCGCGGGCCACTGCACTTCGCCGATCTTCCGCGCGGCATCTGGCGGGATCGAGACAGTCACCTCGGCAAAGGACAACTCGTCCGAACGGTCCCCGCTGAACATCTCACCGGGATCGACGTCGGATCGCTTGCGATTGGTGACGACGTAGATCGGGACATTTGTGTTTCCGGGGGCGACCTGCGCTGTCGGAACAAGCACGCCCTGCGACGGACGTCCTGCACAGCCGCCCAGGACTGCTGCGATCGACAAAGCCAACAAAACTGCTGGAGCACTGATGCGACTCGTCCGGACCACCGGCAACACTCACAACTGGACGCAAGAGCGCGATAACTCACCATCCGGGCAACGGAAGGGGCACCGGATATCGACCAGTCTATGCCGGCTGAGCGTGCCTGGATGTCACGGCGCGGCAACACCCAGCCGGCGACAACTGCGGAACCCGGTCTTGCAGACCATGGTCGAGTGAAATGTTTAAGAGGGAGATGTCGAGCATCTCACGTGGCACAAATTGCATATGCGTTGCCGTTGTTGGCGGCGGCCTTGCTTTGGCGGTCGTCAGAGCGCCTTGACGTGCTTGGAGAAGATGCGGAGCCGCTCGCGCTGCCGCCTGCCCTGCTGTTCGAAAGCGTATGATGCAAGGCGCTCGACCGCGTCGCGGAGACACCTGAATTGGGTCTCCCTTTCGTCGGGACGCGTGCCCTTCGAGCCGTGAAGGTCGTCCAGCGCGACGCTGCTTATCTCGCAGTCGACGATGCTGGCGCCATACGTCATCGTAAACAGAAACGCCATCCGCTCCGTGTCGTAGCCAAGAATCTGGCCGCGCGTCAGAAGCGCTGCGTTTTCCGCTGGGAATACTCTCGGTGGACGCGGCAATTGTCAGCCTACGGCTTCGCCGGTGTCGCACGGCGGCACCTCCGCCAGGCGGCTCGCCTGCGAAGCAAAATCGTTGAACGCTGCGACTGCGTCGCTCATGTTGTGGCATCCGCGGCTGTCGCGCGAGGCGTGAACGCGAAGATCGAACAGCTCCATCCAGAACAGGGGCGCCGCAGCTGAACCGGTTTCAAGCGTTTCGAACATGTTGATCTCGCAATCGCCAACGCGCTCAAGCGCAACCGTCCGTGGGCCATGAGCGATATGAGGAATTCCGAGCAATTTTCCGTAACTTCGCAATATCTTCACGTTTATAGGCGGCGCGCCATCGCAGCTGGACATCAAGGCCTTCGGGCTTTTTCGGGGTGGGTTCGCCCCCGAGTACAGACGACGCACCTAGGGGGACAGATCGCCGATTTAAGTCACATGACACCCGGTTTCTTGTTATCGTGAGCCAATAACTTGATTTTCTATGCCGCGATCCCGATGCGCGAGCCGAGAACTCAAGGCCGCAGCGGCAACGACGAAAGGGTTCGATGTGGCTGCTGCCCGTTCGCCCCAATTGCAAGCCATGCCCAGTGCGACCGGCGGCATCGCCCGCCTGGTGTGGGCCCGCCTGCGCGAAGCCGGCATTCAGGCGGACGGCTTGCTGTCCAAGGCCAGATTGACCCTCGAGCAGATCCAAGACCGCAAGGCGCGGCTGAGCGTTGAAAGCCAGATCAAGTTTCTGGAGCTTGGTGCCGAGGCGCTGCACGACGACGCCCTGGGATTTCACCTGGCACGGGACTTCGACCTTCGTGAGATCGGCCTGCTCTACTATGTCGCGGCCTCATCCGGGACAGTCGCTGAAGCCTTGTCAAAGACGGAGCGCTATTGCCGCCTCGCGAACGAGGGAATTTCACTGCGATTTGCCGCGAAGGACATGGCGATTGCGTTGAGCTATGTCGGCGTGGAACGGCGGTCAGATCGGCACCAGATCGAATTCTGGGTGACCTCTATCATTCGAATCAACCGCGCACTGACCAACCGCCGCGTGGTGCCAAGCCGTGTCAAAGTCGCCCATCGCCGTCGAGCGATGCCCGCGGAGGTCAGGTCGTTCCTTGGTTGCGAGATCGAGTTCGGATCAGACGTCGATGAGATCGCCTTCCCTCAGTCCGTGGGACAGATGCCCATCGAAAGTGCCGATCACCACTTGAACGATCTGCTGGTGACCTTCTGCGAGGAGGCGCTTGCACATCGGAAGCCTGGGGGAGTTTCGCTCAGATCGAGCGTCGAGAATGCCATCGCGCCACTGCTTCCCCATCGCGAGGCACGGGCTGAGGAGATCGCGCGCCGGCTCGGCATGAGCCACCGCACGTTGGCGCGGCGCCTCGCGTCGGAAGGACTGACCTTCACCGGCATTATGGACGAGCTGAAAATCGACCTCGCCAAAAGCTATTTGAAAAAGGACGAGTTGCCGATTTCGCAAACCGCCTGGCTGCTCGGCTATGGCGAAGTCAGCGCATTCACCCACGCCTTCAGGCGCTGGACCGGAATGACGCCACGACAATGGCGTGCCGCGGACGATCCCAAGCGCGCCGACAACGTCAACGATACGCCCCCTCGCGCAAAGAACGCCAGGGCAAGCTAGTCCCGGCGGTAACGCCAAAGCGCCCCGATGCAGCCAGGAAAACACCAGATCCGCTCAAGCCGCGGACCGCTGCAACCCTCACCGATCCACCGGCACGCCCGGCCCGAGATGATACCGGCTGGAAAAGAACACCAGCGGCGTGGTGTCGCGATAGTCGCAGCTCGAAACTTCGGCGATGATCAGCGTGTGGTCTCTGACATCGACGTGGCGTGTGACCTCGCAGGCGAACCAGGCCATGCAGCCGGAGAGACGCGGCAGGCCGTCGACGATGTCGTAATCAGGAGCAGCGCCGGTGTTCGGCTGGCTCGCGAAGTGCCGCGACAGGTCCCGGCCATGCTCGGGCAGGACGTTGACGCAGTAGCGTCCAGTCGCCGAGATCGCCCGGTGCATGCGTCCCGGCATGACCGACACCAGCACGGTCGGCGGGGACAAGCTGACGGTGACAAAGCTGTTCGCGGTCATGCCGCAGACGCGGCCGTGCTCGTCCAGCGCGGTCAGCACCGCGACGCCGGTCGCAAAGCGCGACGCGGCTTCGCGGAATGACGCCGGATTGGCGCGCTGCACCTCAGCCTCCGCTCGCATCGGGCCTCACGCAATCGCCCTGACCGGCTCAGGCGGCGCCGACATGCGCTCGATCCAGGCCTGGATGCGCTGCGGCGTGCAGATGCGATCCCACTGCCGGTCCGGGTAGTTGAAATTCTCGGTGAACTCGTTGGCCAGCGCCGGGTTCTGGCTCATCGCGCCGATCAGCATGCCCAGCGCTTCCGTCGGCGGCTGCAGCATCACATTGGTCCAGCGCGATGCCGCCAGCACGCGATCCTGTCGCTTCAGCTCGATCTTCTCGCACAGGCGCACGTCGAGCGCGTCGGCGTTGACGATCTCCTCGCCGAGCACGAAGGCCGCATAGGACGCGATATTGGCGCCCTGGCCCATCATGGGATCGACGATCGCATGGACGTCGCCGAGCGCGATCGCGCATTTGCCGTCGTCGAACTCGACCACAGTGTTGCGCACCGTCGGGACCACGCCGCCTTGCAGCAGGTCCTGCGGCTGCGCGAGATCGAACCGCGCGGTGTCGATGCGGTCGTAGGTCGTCGGGTGGTGCTTCTCGAGCTTGCCCAGCAGCACCTTCAAGAAGTGCTTCGGGTTGTCGTCGTAGCTGAGCGTGGCCAGTTCCTCCATGTCGCCGCCCGGCACATTCTCCATCAACAGCGCGTTGGCGACACCGCCGAACGTAATGGTCGGGATCACGATCATCTCGCCATGGCTTGGAGACACCGAGAGCGTGACGTTCATGGGATCGGGCTGCCGCACGCCGGTGTAAAGCCCGACGCACAGCCGCCGTTGCGGCTGCGAATAGGGCGTGTGCTCCGGCCGGTAAGTGAAGAGCTGGCCCAGCGGGCCCTTCCCGGTCGAGACGACCAGGAGATCGAAGCGGGCGACCAGCGGACGAATGTCGCGCTCTTCGATGCGGCGGTATTCGATCTTGCCGCCGCGGCTGACAAAATCCTGCATCAGGGCAGGAAGATAGATCCGATAGTCGACGGCGCGGCTCGGCTTCGAGAAATCACCGCGAAAACTCAGCGGCTGCGGAAAATTGAAGACGTGGTCGTGGTAGTAATAATGGTCCTTCGGATCGCTCCAATGATTGACGCCGAGATAGTCCTCGCGCGCGATCGTCACGTGGTGATGCGCGACGGTGTTGAGCAGGCGGATGTTCTTGTATTCCTCGGGCGGTCGATCCGTGATGATTGTCGCGTCCACGCCGTGCTTCTGCAGGTAAAGCGCGAGATGCAGGCCGGCGATGCCGGCGCCGACAATTCCGATATGGCGTGCCAATTTCGTCTCCTCCCCTGTGAATGCTTGTTTTGAGGGAGCCTAGCGACCCGCCGAGTTGCGCACCACGGAATAAATGGGATATAATTTATTCCAGATCGGAATGAATTATGGACCGGATCGATTGCCTGCGCGCTTTCGTTCGCGCCCTGGAGGGCGGCAGCTTCTCGGCTGCGGCCAAGGAGCTCGGGATCGGCCAGCCCGCGATCAGCAAGCGCATTGCGATGCTTGAAAGCGAATTCGGCACGCAGCTGTTTTCGCGCACGACGCGCACGCTGAAGCCGACGGCCGAAGCGCACCGGATCTACGATCTCGCGCGGCAGATCCTCGACAGCTTCGACATGGCGCGGTCGAGTGTCGAACAGGCCGCACCCCGCCCCACCGGCACGCTCCGGATCGGCGTGCCGTCGTCGTTCGGACGGCGCTACGTGATGCCCGTCATCGCCGAGTACGTTCGGAATTATCCGGAAGTGCGGGTCGACATCCGCTTCAGCGAGCGGTTCGTCAATCTGGTGGAAGAAGGCATCGAGCTGGCGCTGCGCATTGGAAACCTGGAGGCGAGCACGCTGGTCGCCCGCCGGCTCGGGACCGTGCAGCGCCATCTGGTCGCGACCCCCACCTATCTGCACGGCCGCCCGCTGCCGAGGACACCTGACGATCTCAGCTCGCACCAGTGCATCGTCTATTCACGGATGTCGCCGGCGCACCAATGGGCCTTCGAATCCGAGCACGGCCGTCATGTCGCATCGATCAACGGACCCATTCACGTCGACGATGCCGATGCGATGCAGGAGGCGACGATGCAGCATCTCGGCATCGCGATCCTGCCCGAGTGGAATGCCGCGGAGGGCCTTCGCAGCGGCGAGCTCGAACATGTGCTTCCGGACTACACCATCGCCGCGCTGCCCCTGCATGCGGTCTATCCGGAGACGCAGTGGATGTCGCTGCGCGCGCGAACCTTCCTGGATCTCCTGGTCGAACGGGCCGAGCATTTCGCGCCAGCCCCGTCGCATACCCCCGTCGCCAGAGCAGGCGGTTGACGCCGCCCCTGCCATCATTAAATGACGCCCATGAAAAAGATCGGATTTCTGTCCTTCGGACACTGGACGCCCTCGCCGCAATCGCAGACCCGCTCGGCGGCGGACACGCTGCTGCAATCCATCGAGCTGGCCGTCGCGGCGGAACAGCTCGGCGCGGATGGCGCCTATTTCCGCGTGCATCACTTCGCGCGCCAGCTGGCCTCGCCCTTCCCGCTACTCGCCGCCGTCGGCGCGAGAACCAGCACAATCGAGATCGGCACGGCCGTGATCGACATGCGCTACGAAAACCCGCTTTACATGATCGAGGATGCGGGTAGCGCCGATCTCATCGCCGGCGGGAGGCTCCAGCTCGGCATCAGCCGCGGCTCGCCGGAGCAGGTGATCGACGGCTGGCGCTACTTTGGTTATCGCCCGGCTGACGGCCAGAGCGATGCCGACATGGGCCGGCGCCACGCGGAGGTCTTTCTGGACCTGTTGCGCGGCGAAGGTTTTGCCGAGCCCAATCCGCAGCCGATGTTTCCCAATCCGCCGGGACTGCTGCGCCTCGAACCACATGCGGCAGGCCTGCGCGAACGCATCTGGTGGGGCGCCGGCTCGAACGCGACCGCGGTGTGGGCGGCGAAGCTCGGCATGAATCTGCAGAGCTCGACGCTGAAGAACGACGAGACCGGCGAAGCTTTTCATGTGCAGCAGGCGGCGCAAATCCGTAGCTATCGCGCCGCGTGGACGGAGGCAGGCCACACCCGTGAGCCCCGCGTGTCCGTCAGCCGCAGCATCTTCGCGCTGATGAACGATCGCGACCGCGCCTATTTCGGCGGGGAGCGCGGAGGCGAAGACCAGATCGGCTTCATCGACCCGCAAACGCGCGCGATCTTCGGCCGGAGTTATGCGGCCGAGCCGGACGCACTGATCGAGCAGCTCAAGCAGGACGAGGCGGTTGCCGAAGCCGATACGCTGCTGCTGACGATCCCGAACCAGCTCGGTGTCGACTATTGCGCCCATGCGATCGAGGCGATCTTGAAGCACGTCGCGCCGGCGCTTGGCTGGCGGTGAGACCGTCGACCGGTTCACTGAGAAAGTCAGGCCGTCTCTTGCTGACCCCTGATCTTCTCAAGCCAAGCTGTCAAACGCGGATGTCTCGTATATCGGCCCTCCAGGCCCGCCAGTTCCTGCTGAAAGACCGGCAGCGAGAGCAGCCGTTCGATATCGGGCTCCCTGATCTTCCAGATCGCCGGCGGAAAGAAGCCATGCACCTTGAGTTCGTAGAGCTCGAAGATCGAATGAATGATCTCGTGTACCGCCCGGCGCTCTTCCGGTGTGATCTCAATGTCGCCGGCAGCCCCTCGCTCGAGGAATGCCGCGACCGGAAGGCGGCGTCGCAGGTCGGAGACCCGGTCGGAATATCGAAGGAAGATGTCCGCGCCCAGACGCCGATTGTTGGTGTGTAGCGCCGCATAGATCGCAGCCATGCCAACGATGATCGATCCGAGCGTCACGAATCTGAGAATATGGTCGAGCACGCGTCTCCTCCTTGCGCAGGGCACCGGAGTGACAGAGATAAACCAGACCGTGGGCCGATAAAATGGGGCGGCGGAGACTGACGGACGCCCCACATCTGACATTTGTCAGATGCGCGGAGGATGAAGTCCCGTGAATTCGTGGTGATGTCAGTCCCGCGCCCGGGCCTACCCCGTCTTCGTCCCCGTGACAACGGCGAGCGCCTCGACGAGGCGGTCGAGATCGGCCTCCTCGGTAAAGAGCGCCGGCGTCACACGGATGCATTGGCCCTTGGCAACGCCGGCCCGGCGCACCGTCATGACCTTGTGGCTGTCCCTCAGCTTCACGACGATAGCGTCGTTGTCCGCCTTGCTGGTCTTTCCGGCGAGACGGAAGGACGTGATCGCGCCATATGAGCCGACCTCATCCGGCGTCAGGATCTCGATGTCCTTGAATCCGCGGGCGCGGCTCACCCAGTAATCACGCAAATAGCGGAGGCGGGCTTGCTTTGCCGCCGCGCCGATCTGCTGATGGAGCGCCACGGCCGCGGGCACCGTCAGGACCGTCGCGAAATTGACCGTGCCGGTATGAACCCGCGAGCGGATATCGGTCTCCGCAAAGTCCTCGTCGCCCATGTCGCGGTCGATGTCGGCGAGACGGTCCTTCCTGATGTAGAGGAAGCCCACGCCGAGCGGCGCGCCGATCCATTTGTGCAGGTTGAAGCCGACGAAATCGACCTCGAGCTCGCCCACCCTGAAGTCGATCTGCCCCCAGGAATGGGCGGCGTCGACGATTGTGTCGATGCCCTTGGCCCTGGCCATGCGGGCGATCTCGGCGACCGGCATGACGAGGCCGGTGCGATGGCTGACATGGGTGAGGAGGAGGAGCCTGGTCCTGGGATTCGCCTCGAGGGCACGGGCATAGGCGTCGAGCACGGCCTGGCGGGTGGCCGGCTCCGGCACATCGAACCTGACCACGTCGACACCGCGACGCGCCTTAAGCGCGTTCATCGCGTACTGCATCGAATCGTAGTCGAGGTCGGCGTAGAGCACGCTGTCGCCCGGCTTCAGCTTGTTGTAGCCGCCGATCAGGAGCTGCAGCGCTTCGGTCGCGCCGCGAGTGAGCGCGATCTCCTCGGGCGCCGCGCCGACCGCCTGGGCCACCTTGATGCGCACGGCCTCGAAATCCGCACCCGCGCGCTGCCGCGCGTAGTAGGTGTTCTGATAGTTGACCATGTCGGTCTGGCGAATGAACTCGCGCCTCACCGGCTCGGCCATGATGCCCCAAAAGCCGTTCTCCAGATTGACGACATCCGGCGTCACTGAATAGAGCGCCTTCACCGCCGTCCAATAGGCATTGTCGGTCGCGATGGCGGCCGCCGCGCCGCTCGGCTGCGCCGGCAGACCATCGGCTGCCATGGCCGGTGCCGCCAGGGACGTGACGGCTGCGGCCGCGAGGCCCTTCAGGATCGACCGGCGGTCGGACGACATTGTCTCATTCAGATGCATATCAGCCCCCACGATGCGCGGCCAAGGGAGCAGCGATCCATAGAGCGCGCATGACGAAGCGATGACAGTTCGATGATGCCCGGCGCGCCCGGTTACATCCCGGTCATTGCGCCGCCGATCATCCCTGCGCCGATGTCACCGGCCATTGCGAGACGTCCGCCATCGCAAGCAATTCCAGCTTCGCGGATGATTTTTCCAGCAACCCGGCTTGCGCAAGGCGCCGGGGATCATTGCGATAGTCTTGAAAGTCCGCATCGGATGCGAAGCTGACGATGTGCACCTCGATCGTGCCATCCGGATTTCGAAGACGACGCTCCACACGCCCGTTGAACGAAGGGAGTAGCGGCAGGACGGCATCCTCGTAGGCGCGGAAGGCCTCGATACCCTCGGGCGGTATGCGGGCAATGAGCACCAGCGTTACGGAGTGAGCTTGACAGGTCATCGCCGCAATCCCGAGCCGAGATAGTCGTGCATTGGAGACGCTGCATCCTGCGGGCGCCGCCTCGCGGCGTCAATGACGGCTCGAATGCAGGCGGATACCTTCGAGATGCCCGCTTCGGGCGGGCTCCTGGGGATGAGGACCTGCTTCGGGTCGAAGCGCGGTCGCCTCGCGCGATCTCAGAACAAGGCGGCGTTGAGGGCCTGTCCGTAGATCATCGCGGCCACGAGAGAGAGCAGCAAGCCCGCGCCCGAGAAGATCACGAGCACCTTTACGGTTTCGACATCAACGTTGGTTCTCGTCGCGCGGGATATCGCCTTTGCCAGTGCAGCCATCATCGCCAGCTCCGAACCGGGCCGCGCGGAGGCGGGCCCTAGTTCATCTAGCGTCATTGGGCGCGTTTGCGTGTGAAGCAGATTACAGGTGCGCTTGCGCGCTGCGCCTCAGGCATGAGCCGCAGCCTTGCCAGCGGTCGGCATCGTCAAACCGCCCGGCTCAACGCGCTGCCCTCAGGGTGAGGCGCCACTGAACCCGCCGGCGCGTGATTGACGACGAGACCGGTCGGCACGGTGCCATATCTCGACAGCGCAGCGGTCACCCGCCGCATCGCCGCCGAACCGAGCTCGCCGGCGCGCACCACCGGGATGATCAGATCCGCGTGCGCGGCCAGCGCGATGGCGTCGGGCTGAAGTGCGAGATTGCTCGCATGGACGACGATCAGATCGAACTCCGAGCGAATATCGTCCTCGGGCCGCGCATCGGCTTTTCTGCCGGCGCTCAACAGCTCGTCGATCGACTGCAGCCCCGCCGTGGTGGAGCCGTCCTGCCATTCGGTTACCGGAGGCTGGTGACCTGCGAATTCCGGCTGGAGCCGGATCAGCACGCTCATCATGCCCCGATTCACCGCCGCGCGATTGAGCGAGCGCGCAACGGTGTTACCGCCGGCGCCTTTGCCGACCGACAACACGAGGGCGACCTTGCAGCCGCGCACCGGCGCGCGATCGATCCGCTCGAGAAGCGGACGCAGATACGCGCCGAGGTCGAGCTCGGCCGAGGCAGTGATCGGCCTTTGCCACACGGTGTTGGCCACGGCGCCAGGCGCCAGATCGGGAATGCGGGCCCAGACAGGCAGGTTCGGCATCGCCTCGGGCTGGCGCGCGGCCGGGCCCGGTCGCTGGACTTGCGTCTCCGCCGCTTCAGCACGCGCAAGAGTCTGAGCAGGAGTTTGAGCAGGAGCCTCGGCAGGCGCAGGCCCGTCGGACATGCTTCCCATCGCCGCAACGGCCGCCGTCGAGGTCAGGATCGAGCCGATCGCGAGCGCCGCGAGCAGCAAGGCGAGGGGCGGACGCGTCGAGCGCATCGGCGGAATGGCGAGCGAGGCGATCTTGGTCTGGGAGCTCTGCAGCTGGCGCTGCTCGTTGGTCGTCTTGAACCGCGACAGGAACTGCTCGTAGATGTTCTTGTTGGCATCGGCGTCACGCTGCAGCTCCTGCAGCTTCACGAGCGCCTGGCCGTCGACCAGCATCTGCGTCTCGACCGCCCTGAGCTGCTTTTCCAGCGCGTTCTGCTGCTCCAGCTGGGCCTCGTATTCGGACTTCACCGTGTCGATGTTCTTCTTCCGCTCGACCTCGATCTGCCTGTTGATGTCAGCCAGCTGGCTGTAGGAGATCGCGAGGTCGGGATGGCGGTCGCCGTACACCGCTTTCTTCTGCGCGATCTGATCGTTCAGGGTCGAGCGCTGCGCGCGCAGCATGCTCAGAAGGTCCTGCTTCACCGGACCTTCGACATTGGCCTTGAGATCGCGTTGCACCTGCTCGTAACGCGCCTTGGCTTCCTCGGTACGCGCGCGAGCGGCGGAGACCTGCTGATTGAGATCGGTCACCCGCAATTGCTGGGTCGTGGAATCCTTGCCGGCATTGAGGATCTTGTGCTCGAACCTGAAGGCGGCAACGGCATCTTCTGATACGCGCAGGCGCTCGTTCAATGCCTTCAGCCGGTCCTTGAGCCAGTCGGCCGCCTCGTCCGTCGCCTCGGTGCGGACACGGCCTTGGCTCGCGACGAACGCCTCGGCGATGGCATTGGCGTAATGCGCGGCCCGTTCCGCATTGTTCGAGGTGAATGAAATCGCAATGACGTAGGTCAGTCCGCGGCGCGAGATATCGAGACGGTTGCGAAATTTTTCGAGCAGGCGCGTCATGTCGGTGTAACCGCCCGCGATGTCCGCGTCGTCGGCGATCTTGAGCTGCTCGATCAGGGGGCGGAGAAAGCCGTCCGATTTGGCGATCTCGATCTGGCTTTGGAGTGCCGCGGCATCCTGGCCGATGCCCGGCAGCACGTCCTGCTCCGAGGTGACGCGCAGCTCGCGGGGATCGACGACGACCAGGGCTGTCGCGGCATATCGAACCGGCAAGACCATCAGGACAATGACGCCCAGGGCGAACAGCGCCAGCGCCAGCGTCAGGATGCGCCGGCCATTCTCGCGCAGGAAAGAGAGCGCACCGGTGACGGTCAGCGATCCCTTGATCAGCGCAGGAGCAGCGCTGTCAGGCTTCGCCGTCGCAGCCCGCGGCGCTTCCCACGAAGCCGCAGGCTCCGTCGGGGCGATGCTTCGCGGAGATGCGCTTCGACCGAACGCCATAGGATTGGACTCGAAATCAACTGACAGCCCCGGTTCAGAGGCTTGCTACACCGTAAATATCCATGGTTAACCGGCGGTTACGGCTGCCGCGCCGTGGTCGATGAACAATCTGTTAACGCGCGCGCCGATGCGCCGCGCGGCATCGGCGCGTGCGGTTGATCCGGGCTGGCGCGACCACCACGACGTCGATCAACGCCCCGCTGCGGCGGTTCGAGGCGATCATTTCGTCGTCGGCATTGCATTCCTCCCGACGACATTCGAGGTGTCGACGCCGCCTCACCAGGAGGCGGGAACATGGAAAATGGTGGTCGATGGCGTGGAGCTGACCCGCAATCACTAGAGCCGCTGCAGCGCAATCGGAACGGTGCTCCAGCGCGCCATTGAGAATAAAAACACGAGCTCATACACAATTGAAATTGCTCGTAATTTTCTCACCTCGATGATTCGGCGGCCTCGCCAGCCACTGTCGGAAATTCCGGCACGCCTCACAACAGCGTGCGCCTTTCGCTCCGGGATCGTAGTATTGTCGTCGGAAGCTGCCGACGCACGAGACCGGGGATCTTGCCTATCCACGCGATCGCGGCGCTCGACGAGATGCACTCCAGAATTAGGCTGAGGATCGCGACTGCGGTCGGACGGCGCGGCAAATGGAGGACATGATGGCGTGGCGTGACGACAAGGCCCGGGCAACCCTGATCCGCGATGCAGCAGGCAGCGTGCCGCCGGGCAAGAGCCCGCGGGCCTTTGCCGAGCCCTTGTTCGGCTACAGCAATATCGAGGATCTCGACAATTACGACGCCGCCTCGCTCGCCGTCCTGGCGGAGCAAGCCTGGGAGCATGTGCAGCGGCGCACGTCGGGCAGCGCCGATATCCGCGTGGTCAATCCGACGTTGCCGAACGGGCGCGAGATTTCCGTGCTCGAGATTCTCAACGACAACATGCCTTTCCTGTACGACTCCACGATGGCGGAGCTCGCCGAGCAGGGCATCGAAGTCACCCTCGTCGCCCACCCGATCATCGCCGTGGAGCGCGATGCCGAGGGCAAGCTGCTGCGGTTCTACGGCGAGGCACTGCCGGAGGGCGCAAGAGGCGCGCGCGAAAGCCTGATCCACCTCCACATCACCCGCCTGGACGCCGACGCCGATCGCCAGAAGCTGATCGACGGACTGACCAGGGCGTTGAACAACGTCCGCGCCTGCGTCACCGACTGGCGCGCCATGCGTGACCGCGTCGAGGAAGCAATCAAGACGTTCGCTTCCAATCCGCCGCCGCTGCCGATCGACGAGGTCGCCGAGGCCAGTCAGTTCCTGCAATGGCTCTGCGCGGACAATTTCACTTTCCTCGGCGTGCGCGAATATCGCTTCTCGCCCGACAGCGATGCGTCCGACGACATCACCAGCGGCGAAGGCCTCGGCATCCTGCGCGATCCCGACGTGAAGGTCCTGCGACGCGGCAACGAAATGGTGGTGATGACGTCGGAAATCCGCGAGTTCATGCACGAGCCGACCCTGCTGATCGTCATCAAGGCCAATGTCTCAAGCCTCGTCCATCGGCGCATCCGGATGGATTATGTGGGGATCAAGCTCTATGCACCCGACGGCCGGCTCGAGGGCGAATTGCGCGTCGTCGGCCTGTTTACCTCCGGCGCCTATACCCGCTCGGTGCGGCAGATCCCTTATGTGCGCCACAAGGTTTCGCGGGTGCTGCAGCGCGCCGGCTTCGACCCGAACGGCCATTCGGGCAAGGCGCTCATGCATATCCTGGAAGATTATCCGCGTGACGAGCTGTTCCAGATCGACGTCGACACGCTCTACAATTTCGTCATCGAGGTCCTGATCCTCTACGAGCGCCCGCGCGTCCGGGCGCTGGCGCGGGTCGACAAGTTCGATCGCTTCGTCTCCATTCTCACCTTCATTCCGCGCGACAAATACGACACCGACGTCCGCACGCGGGTCGGAGCCTTCCTGTCGCAGGTCTACAAGGGGACCCTGTCGGCGTCCTACGTATCGTTCCCTGAGGGCGCACTTGCGCGCGTCCACTTCATCATCGGGCGCTATGAAGGCAAAACGCCCGTCGTCGAGCGCGCCGCGCTCGAAGCCGGCATCAGCGCCATTGCCGCGACCTGGACCGACAAGCTGAAGGCCGCGCTCACCGCGTCGACCGACGGCATGCGGGCGCGCATGATCGCCAATCGTTATGCCCAGGCCTTTAGCGGCGGCTATACCGAGGTTTTCACGGCGGAGCAGGCCATCGCCGACATCGCCACCATCGAAAGGCTGACGCCGGCCCGCCCGGTGACGATTTCGGTGCACCGCGACAAGGGCGAGGACGATCCCAGGCGCTTCGGCCTGAAGGTGTTCTCCGACGCCGCACCGCTATCGCTGTCCTATCGCGTGCCGGTGATCGAAAATCACGGCCTGCGCGTGGTCGACGAACGCACCTATCAGATCGTGCCCGGCAACAGGCCGGAGCCGGTCTGGCTGCATGAGATGACGATCGAGACCAGCGACGGCCAGCCGATCGAGATCAATCCGGAATTCAGCCATCGCCTGGAAGCCTCGATCATGGCGGTGGTCACAGATCGCGCCGAATCCGACGGATACAACGCCCTGATCCTGCGCACCGCGCTGGGCTGGCGCGAGGTCTCGACGATCCGGGCGCTGTCGCGCTATCTGCACCAGATCCGCGCTCCGTTCACCCAGGATTACATGTGGGAGACCTTGCGCAAGAACGCCGCGATCACGGCCACCCTCGTCGCACTGTTCCAGACCCGCCTCGATCCACGCCTCGTGCTTACCGATCGCGAGCGTTCGGCGCGCGAGACGGCACTCCTTGCCGAGATCGAGGAGCAGCTCAAATCCGTCGCCTCGCTCGATGAAGACCGCATCCTGCGCCGCTTCACCAATCTGGTGCAGTCAACCATCCGCACCAATCTGTGGCAGATCGGCGACGATGGACATCCGCGTCCGGTCATCTCCTTCAAGTTCGACGCGCGGCGGATCGACGATTTGCCGGCGCCGCGGCCTCTCTACGAGATCTTCGTCTCCTCGCCGCGGGTCGAAGGCATTCACCTGCGCTTCGGCAAGGTCGCGCGCGGCGGCTTGCGCTGGTCCGACCGGCCGCAGGATTTCCGCACCGAGATCCTGGGTCTCGTGAAGGCGCAGCAGGTCAAGAACGCCGTGATCGTGCCGGTCGGCGCCAAGGGCGGTTTCGTGCCCAAGCGGCTGCCGCCGCCGTCCAATCGCGACGCCTGGCTCGCGGAAGGCACCGAGGCCTATCGCATCTTCGTGCGCTCGCTGCTCGAGCTCACCGACAATCTCGACGGCGACGCCGTCGTGCCGCCCGATTCCACTGTGCGCCATGACGGCGACGACCCCTACCTCGTGGTCGCCGCCGACAAGGGCACCGCCACCTTCTCCGATGTCGCCAACGCGATCTCGGCCGAGAAGAACCATTGGCTCGGCGACGCCTTCGCCTCCGGCGGCAGCCAGGGCTACGACCACAAGAAGATGGGGATCACGGCGCGCGGCGCCTGGGAGGCGGTCAAGCGCCACTTCCGCGAGCTCGGCACCGACATTCAGACCATGCCGTTCACGGCTGCCGGCGTCGGCGACATGTCCGGCGACGTCTTCGGCAATGGCATGCTGCTCTCGCCGGCGACAAGGCTCGTGGCGGCGTTCGATCACCGCGACATCTTCATCGATCCCTCCCCCGACCCTTCGACCAGCTTCGCCGAGCGCAAGCGTCTGTTCGACCTGCCGCGATCGAGCTGGCAGGACTACAACAAGTCGCTGATCTCGCAGGGCGGCGGCGTGTTCTCGCGCACGCTCAAGGCGATCCCGCTCGCACCGGAAGTCCGCAGCCTGCTCGATCTCGACAAGGAGCAGGCCACGCCGTTCGAGGTGATGACGGCGATCCTGAAAGCGCGCACGGACCTGCTGTGGTTTGGCGGCATCGGCACCTATATCCGCGCATCTGCAGAGAGCGACGATCAGGCCGGCGACCGTGCCAACGATCCGATCCGCATCGCAGGCACTGACGTTCGCGCCCGGGTGATCGGCGAGGGCGCCAATCTCGGCGTCACCCAGCGCGGCCGCATCGAAGCGGCGCAGAAGGGCGTCAAGCTCAACACCGACGCCATCGACAATTCGGCCGGCGTCAACACCTCCGACGTCGAGGTCAATATCAAGGTCGCGCTGGCGCGCCCCGAGCGCGAGGGCCGCCTCAGCTTCGCCGATCGCAACAGCCTGCTGGCCGCGATGACCGACGAGGTCGGCACGCTGGTGCTGCGCAACAACTATCTGCAGACGCTGGCGCTCTCGCTCGCCGAGCGCAAGGGCGTGGCCGAGACCGGCTTCCTCACCCGCCTGATGCAGTCGCTCGAGCAGCGCGGCCTGCTCAGCCGCGCCGTGGAGTTCCTGCCCGACGACGCAGCGCTCACCGAGCGTACACGGCGCGGCCAGGCCCTGACACGGCCCGAGCTTGCCGTGCTGCTCGCCTACGCCAAGCTGACGCTCTACGAGGACCTGCTCCTCACCAGCGTGCCTGATGATCCTTATCTCGCCCGCAGACTGTCCCTGTATTTTCCGCGCGAGGTTCCCGATAGATTCCCGGCCGCGGTCGAGCTCCATCGCCTGCGACGCGAGATCATCGCGACCAGTCTCGTCAATGCCGTGATCAACCGCGGCGGCCCGGCGTGTATCGTGCGCCTGACCGACGAGACCGACGCCGATATCTCCACCATCGTCATGGCGCAGGTGGCGGTGGACGCGATCTACGAGCTCAGGCGGCTCAATGACGCGATCGACGCGCTCGACACCCGCATCGACGGGCAGGTGCAGCTCGGCCTCTACGCGACGGTCCAGGACCTCCTGATTTCCCGCATGGTCTGGTACGTGCGCAATGTCGATTTCAAGGACGGCCTCGAGGCGGTGATCGGACGTTTTGGCCCGGGTATCCGCGAGATCGCGGCCTCCCTCGACACCACCCTGCCGCCGGACCTGCAGGCCGCGCGCGGCAAGCGGCGCCAGGAGCTCACCGATGCCGGCGTCCCGGCCGGCCTCGCCGGTGAGCTCGCCGATCTCGACCCTCTGATCGCGGCACCCGATATCGTGACGGTCGCCGAGCGCACCTCCCGCGCCATCGGCGATGCTGCCGCAACCTTCTTCGCTGCGGAAGCCAATTTCCGTCTCGACCGCATCATCGCCGCCGCGCGCAGCTTGCCGGCAAATGATTATTTCGAACGCATGGCGGTCGATCGCGCCGTCGAGCAGATCGCCGGCGCCGAACGAAGACTGGCCGCGGATATGCTGGCAACCGGCCAGTCCGGCCAGCAGGCCGTCGAGACCTGGCTCGCGGCTCACCCCGAAGCGGCGCGCATCCGCCGCTCGGTCGAGGAGATTGCGGCCAGCGGCCTGACGCTTGCCAAGCTGACGGTGGCGGCGAACCTGCTGGGGGACCTGGTCAAAGTCTGAGCGCGTGCGAGGCAGCGATGTGAAACCTAGCCGGCGAACGGAGGAATCCCATGATCCACGCCACTTGCCACACCGCCGATAATGTCCGCTGCATCGAGTTCGATGCCACACCTTGGTTCAGCGAGGCTGACGCTCCGAGCATTGTCGATCTGGCCCGACGAGGCTGGACCAGCACGGCGATTGCAGAGTCCCTCGAGCACCGACGAGGATACGAGGGCTTGCACGATCTCGTCGAGTATGCGGCGAAGCGACTGCAATCGGAGTCCCTGGAGGACCCGACCTGGGAAACCTTCGCGTGCGTCGTCGATGGACCCGAGGCCGTCGCGTGGCTCAGGGAGAACCGGCCCAACGTTGTGGCAAGGATCCCGTAAGACACGAGAAGCGCAGCAAAAGCCACAATCGATCGGCGGCAAACGAAGCGGAAAGGCGCGCCCGGAACGATCTGAACCCCCGACTCGATTGCCGCATTCGAGCGCGAGGCCTATGCTGGCATCCGGCAATCACGCGGCCGCCCATCGTGCGGCGGGGCAGCCTCACGATGGATGGCTCGCATATCCATCCGAAAGGCTACGCTATGACCATTGCCCCCACGCTCCACCGATACCTGGCTGCCGAGAACATCCAGTATGTCGAGATCCCGCACGTTTTCACCATGTCATCCGCGCGCACGGCGCAGGCCTGCCACGTCTCGGGCGATCGTTTCGCCAAGGCCGTCGTGCTGCGCCATGACGGCGGCTATATGCTCGCGATCGTTCCGGCATCGCACCGTCTCAACTTGCCGGACTTGAAGGAGAAGCTCGGCGCGGATCTCGTGATGGCGAACGAAACCGAGATCAACAGGCTGTTCGCGGACTGCGCGCATGGAGCCGTTCCGGCGGTAGGCCGATGCTACGGGCTCGATCTCATCGTCGATGACAGCATCCGGGCGCAGCCCGAGATCTATATCGAAGCCGGCGACCATGAGACGCTGCTTCACCTGACGCATGCACAGTTCGAACGGCTGACGGCCAGTGCGCCGCATGGACGCTTCAGCACGCACGGTTGACGCAGCATGGCAGCGGGATGATTTTTCCTGCGCCTTCGTCGCGGCGCGCGTGCGGTCGCGCCCGGTTCGTAGTATAATCGCGTCACGGGGGCTGCGTTCGCAACGGAGGTCCTCCATGAAGGTCAAGGACGTGATGCACAAGGGTGTCGATTGGGTCAGCCCGGACACCCCGATCACCGAGATCGCGAAGTTGATGCAAGGGCACGACATCGGCTGCATTCCGATCGGCGATGACGACCATCTGATCGGGATGGTGACCGATCGCGACATCGTCTGCAAAGGCCTCGCGAGCAAGAACTTCAACGCCGCGCGCATGACGGCGCGGGACGTGATGACCGAAGGCATCCATTGCTGCCGGGAAGACGACGATCTGGCGAAAGCCGTGCATCACATGGAGACGCTGAAAATCCGCAGGCTGCCCGTGATCAACAAGAGCAGGCGGATGGTCGGCATGATCAGCCTGGGCGATGTCAGCCAATTCGCCAGCGTTGATCTGTTGACCCAATGCATCAAGGGCGTGTCGGCCCATCATTGATGGCGACCGCCACCCGGCGCCCGGAACTTCGTCGCATCGCTCGCAGGACCCCGCTGCCGGCGAACGCGCACGCTATGATACGCGACCTGCCAAGAAGCTGCTCCGCCGTCTTCTCGTCCCCATTGTCACCTGCGCAGCTAATTCTTCAATTCGTTCCGCAGCTCATTCTTGGCGTTCCGCATCTTGCTCGCTCCCCTGAGCGGGGGCTTCGGCGGCGGAGTCGGATTCGCCCAGCCTGCCATCTGCAGGCAGGTGAGCAGATCGACATAGCTTTCTATTCCCTCTGCAGCAGCCTCGCCTTCGCAACTATCGCGCGCGGGGCCCGGAACAGTCAGCCAGGTCGAGCTCAGCTGTTGCTGCGCAATTGTCTCGTCACGCACGCACTCGCCGGCGTCCTGCGCCAGGGTGAGCCCTGAGGCCTTGTCGTCGGCGGAAACGTCCCGGCAAAGGGCTTCCACATTGAAGATGGGCACACGGTCTGAAATCGGAATCGTGGGCTGGCCAAGAAGCGACAGGACCAAGAGCGCTGCTTTCATAAAATCCTCCCTTGAATCGGGTTGGACGGGAAAGCTCCGGGGAGGTTAGGCCCGGTTTGTTTCCGGCCGGCTTCGCCCGGCCGGCAAAGGGTTTCGTCCTTGCCCGGCAGCGCATTGTGGCTTCCCGACGGACGCCGGTCGCGGCGCGTCACGGCCGAAGGCGAAGCTTACCCGGGTCTTCGCACGTAGAGCGAGATAAACCGGTCGATCATCGGGTTGATCTGCTCCGGCACCTCCAGCGACAGGAAATGTCCGGAGCCGACGGCCTTGGCCGTGACCAGCTGCGGGCACAGCTCCGCAAAACGATCCAGATCCGCGAGCCGATGGGCCGCTTCGATGTAGAGCACCGGGACCCGGCACGCCTGGGCGCATTCACGCGCCCGATGCACATCCCAGGGAAACAGACTTGTAAACGTGGACACCAGCACGTGCTGTGGCGTCGCCAGAAAGGTCTGTTCAACATGGGCGCGGCATCTGTCGGTCGGCAGACAGGAGTCCGCTACGATTTTCCGTACCTCGTCCGCAAAATTCGCGCCCCTTAAGCCCTCCAGATACCCGGCGAACACCGTCCCTGCCGAGGCAGGGAAGAGCACCCCTGAGTCGAGCAGCACCAGGCCTGCAGGAAAGTCCGGATAGCGGGCGGCGATTTCGAGCGCCATGTTGCCACCCATGCTTTGACCCACGATGATCGGCTTTGTGATCTGCTGTCGGTTGCACAGAAAGACGAGATCATCGGCGAAGCTTTCGATCGAATACGCCTGTTGCGGCTTGTCGCTCTCACCATGCCCGCGCAGCTCGGCATTCAATGCCCGACCTTGACTGGCGAAATACTCCATCTGCGGCGCAAAATGCGTGCGATCCCCGCCGAGGCCATGGACGAACAGGAATTGAAGCGGTCCCGCGCCGGCAATGTCGAAGGACAGCTGGATTCCGTCATGCGCGAGCTTCATGGGTCATCTCCATATTCACCGACATGTCCAGGCGTCTCTGGCGAGTCCTCAATCTAACCGGCGCCACACGGCCGATAAAGACGGGAACCACTGCTTCGCCGTGGTGCCATGACGCTGCGGCCGACCAAGCGCACCGGCCGCACATTCGGCGATGCCACGCGATTTTTCGCTCCGCCGAGGCCGGCCGGAAAGGCCGTCACCAGCTCCAGGCTTACGCGGTGACGAACATGAGCAGCGGCGCGATGATCTCGCCCGGCGCAGAAATGGGAGGTTTTGGAGTGCCCAGTTTTGTAGCGGAATGGCGCGCCCGGAACGATTCGAACGTCCGACCCTCAGATTCGTAGTCTGATGCTCTATCCAGCTGAGCTACGGGCGCGTTTTTCGCAAACAGTGCGGGCTGAGCCCGCAGGCAGCCTCCAGACAGCGCCGGAGGGGTGCGAAAGAGCGCTCTGACTAACCGCTCTTGCCTCGATTGGCAAGGTCCGGGAAGGGGAGATTTTACAGGGAGGTGACGATTTCCCGGCTCGGCCTCTGGCCGACTACGCCCTCTGCCGCTCGTTGCGGATGGAGAGGAGTTCCACGGGGCGATCGGGGATGACGATCCGGAAGGTGGCGCCGATGGTGCCCTCGACCAGATGGATCTCGCCGCCATGGGCGCGGACCAGTTCGGCGGCGATCGCCAAGCCAAGCCCGCTGCCGCCGGGGCGGCCGGAGGTCTGGAACGCCTCGAACAGATGGTCCCGGGTCTTCTGGGGGACGCCGGGGCCGGTGTCGGAGACCTCCAGGATGGCGACGGCACCTTCGCGCTTTCCCGTGATCCGGATCTGCTGGGCGCCGCCGTCGCCCGACGAATGGCTTTCCAGCGCCTGGGCGGCGTTGCGGACGAGGTTGAGCAGCACGCGGAAGAGCTGGTCGGGATCGGCATCGACCGCGAGCCCGCGCTCGATCGCGGCCACCCAGGCGATCGAGGCGTCGCTGGCGAGGCCCGCGGTTTCGCGCACCTCCAGCACCACAGGCTCGATCATGATCATGCGGCGGTCGGGCGCCGCTTCCTGGGCGCGGCCGTAGGACAGCGTCGACTGGCAGAAGGCGATGGCGCGCTCGAGCGAGCGCACCAGCTTCGGCGCAAAACGCTGCACCCGCGGATCCGGCACGCTGGCGAGCTGGTCGGACAGAAGCTGGGCCGACGCGAGCAGATTGCGCAGATCGTGGTTGATCTTGGAGACGGCGAGGCCGAGGGCGGCAAGCCGGCTCTTCTGATGCAGCATCGACATCAGGTCGCGCTGCATGTCCGACAATTCGCGCTCGGCGACGCCTATTTCATCGCTGCGCTGGCTCGGCACGATGATCCGCGCCGAGCTTTCGGGGTTTTCGTGGAAGCCGACCAGGCTCGCGGTCAGCCGCCGCATCGGGCGCACGAAGAGATAATGCAGCACGAGATAGACGAGGCCCGCGGTCAGCACCGCGATGATCAGCGCGACCACCACGACGTTGCGGGAGAAGCGATACATCTGCTGCCGCAGCGGCAGCTCATCGGTCACGATCTCGATGAACTGGGCGTTGCCGACGCCGGGCCCGACGATGCGGATGGCCTGGTTGCCGGTCTCCAGCATCATCCGGAACGAGCCGGTGATCGCCTCCCACACCGTCATGTCGCGCAGGTCGATGTCATGCTCGATGGCCGTGGGAAGGTTGTCGCTGGCGAGCAGCCGTCGCTGCTGCCCCATCTTGATGGCGACGGCACGGGCATTGATGCTTTTCAGGATCTCGCGCGACAGCGACTCGGGGACCATGCCGAGCGGGGCGGCGTCGAGCACCAGCGCGGCGGTGTTGGCCGCCGCGACGCGGTCATTGAGCCGGTTGACCCAGAAGTTGGCGATGGCGGGCACGTAGAGCAGGACGGCGGCGATCATCACCAGGGGGACGGTGAGCAGCAGCAGCTTGCCGGATAGCCCGAGCCCGCTGGGCCCACGCGGCCGCATCGCCGGCTGGCCCGGCTGATCCGTATCATGGACCGGCTGGAGGTCTGTCGCTGCCACGAAGTTCGCCCCTGTTGGCTTTGTAATAGAGCCTGGCTGATGAAGGATGCGACCCGGCCGGGGGCCGGTCAAATTACGGATCGCTAATCTCTCAAGGTGGGATGTAAGCTCTGATATCGCGAGTCGCCACCTCAAGGGTTAAAAACCCCGCACAAACAGTGATATTCACCGGAACAGCGCGCTCTTGCGACGTTGACGAAAAGAAGACGCTCGCATATAAGCCGCGCAAATTGTCCGCGATGACCCGGTGCGCACGCCGGGAGCGGCTCTCTTGGGGCCGAAAAGGGCCCGTTTTGGGCCGCATCTTCCGGACTTTATCATCAATTCTACAGGCAAATTGCCCGGTCAGCGGAGAAAAACCCGTGAAGCGGACTTATCAACCCAGCAAACTGGTGCGCAAGCGCCGTCACGGCTTCCGTGCCCGTCTCGCCACTGCCGGCGGCCGCAAGGTTCTCGCCGCCCGCCGCGCCCGCGGCCGCAAGCGTCTGAGCGCCTGAGCCGGACCCCCATTTTTGGGATTTCATCATGGATCGGCTGAGGCAGCGAGCGGATTTCCTCGCCGTTGCCAATGGCGCGCGGGCGAATAGTCCCGCGTTCGTCCTGCAAAGCCGCCGCCGCGACGACAGCGGCCCGATCCGGATCGGCTTCACCGTTACCAAAAAGAACGGCAACGCCCCCCAGCGCAATCGCATCCGGCGCCGGCTTCGCGAATTGGCGAAGCGGCTCGATCCGGTGTCGATGCAGTCCCATCATGACTATGTACTGGTCGGCCGAAGGGACGCGCTCTCGCGCGACTTCGCCACCATGCTCGACGATCTGCGCATAGCGTTCACGAAGCCTGCGCGGCATACGCACAAGGGACGCGGCCCAAGAACCGACGGCTCAAGGCCCGGCCCCGCTCCTGCGACCAGCCGCAAACCGGATTGATGACGAGACAATAGTGATGACCGACAATCGCAATACCATCCTCGCCGTCATTCTGTCGGGCCTCGTCCTGATCGCCTGGCAATATTTCTACAACGTGCCGGCGATGGAGAAGCAGCGCGCCCAGCAGCAGGCGCAGGCCGAGCTCCAGAAGAACACGCCGCAGCCGACGGCCTCCGCAACGCCGGGCGCCGCGCCGCAGCCCGGCAGCGCGGCCCAGCCGGCAACACCGGCCGCGAACCAGGCCCAGCCGGTCGTTTCCCGCGAAAGCGCGATTGCAGCCAGCCCGCGCGTGAAGATCGACACGCCGCGGCTTGCCGGCAGCATCTCGCTGAAGGGCGGCCGCATCGACGACATCGCGCTGGTGCAATACCGCGAAACGGTCGACCCGAAGTCGCCGCCGATCATCCTCTATTCGCCCTCGGGCACCGCAGAACCCTATTACGCCGAGTTCGGCTGGGTGCCGGCGACGGGCGTGACGGCCAAGCTGCCGGACGCCCAGACCCTCTGGCAGCAGGACGGCAACGGCAGCCTGACGCCGACGACGCCGGTGGTGCTGAAGTGGGACAATGGCGAGGGCCTCACCTTCCGCCGCACCATCGCGGTCGACGACCATTATCTCTTCACGCTCAAGGACGAGGTGAGCAATGTCGGCAACGCGCCTGTTACGCTCTACCCGTTCGCGCTGATCTCGCGCCACGGCACGCCGCAGGTCTCCGGCTATTACATCCTGCATGAAGGCCTGATCGGCTATCTCGATGGCTTGCAGGAATACGCCTACAAGAAGATCGACGAAGCCAAGGCGGTGAACTTCAAGGCCACCAATGGCTGGCTCGGCATCACCGACAAGTACTGGGCTTCGGCGCTGCTGCCGGACACCAGTGCCCAGCTTCAGGCGCGTTTCTCGTCGAACCCGGTCGGCAACGTCCACACCTACCAGACTGATTATCTGCTCGACCCCGTCACCGTCGCGATCGGCGGCACCGCGACCGCGAACGCGCGGCTGTTCGCCGGCGCCAAGGAAGCCGGCGTCGTCGGCGTGTTCCCGTTCGCCGGCCTCGGCGGCTACAACAAGGAGCTCGGCCTCAACCATTTCGATCTGCTGATCGACTGGGGCTGGTTCTACTTCATCACCAAGCCGATGTTCCTCGGCCTCGACTTCTTCTACCGTTTCTTCGGCAATTTCGGCATCTCGATCCTGCTCGTCACCGTGATCGTCAAGCTGCTGTTCTTCCCGCTGGCCAACAAGTCCTACGCCTCGATGGCGAAGATGAAGTCGGTCCAGCCGCAGCTTCAGGCGCTGAAGGAGCGCTTTCCCGACGACAAGGTGAAGCAGCAGCAGGAGATGATGGAGATCTACCGCAAGGAGAAGATCAATCCGGTCGCCGGCTGTCTTCCCGTGGTGATCCAGATCCCGGTGTTCTTCTCGCTCTACAAGGTGCTGTTCGTCACCATCGAGATGCGGCACGCGCCGTTCTTTGGCTGGATCAAGGACCTCTCCGCGCCCGATCCGACCAACCTCTTCACCCTGTTCGGCCTGATCCCGTTCGATCCGACGACGATTCCGGTGTTCGGCCACTACCTCGCGCTCGGCATCTGGCCGATCATCATGGGCATCACGATGTGGTTCCAGATGAAGCTGAACCCGACGCCGCCGGATCCGACCCAGCAGCTGATCTTCAACTGGATGCCGCTGATCTTCACCTTCATGCTGGCGGGCTTCCCGGCGGGTCTCGTGATCTACTGGGCCTGGAACAACACGCTCTCGGTGCTCCAGCAGAGCTTCATCATGCGCCGCAACGGCGTGAAGGTGGAGCTGTTCGACAATCTCAAGGCGACGTTCGCGAAGAAGGCGACGTAGCGCCGTCATTGTTGGGCGCAAATGCCTCCACATCGTCATGCCCGGGCTTGTCCCGGGCATCCACGTTTTGGAGGGTACCGTGTGGACAGACGTGGATGGCCGGGACAAGCCCGGCCATGACGAGAGGTGAGATCTTCGCATGACCGACGACAAAGATGCGAAGCTGATCGAGACCGGGCGAAAGCTGTTCACCCGCGACTGGCAGTTCATCTGGGCCTCGCCCTCGATTGCGACGCTGCCGCCGATGGACGGGCTGGAGATCGCCTTTGCCGGCCGCTCCAATGTCGGCAAGTCCAGCCTGATCAACGCGCTGACCGGCCGCAACGCGCTTGCGCGCACCTCGCATACGCCAGGCCGCACCCAGGAACTGATCTTCTTCGAGGTCCCCGGCAAGAAGGACCTGCGCCTCGTCGACATGCCCGGCTATGGCTACGCCAAGGCGCCGAAGGCGCAAGTCGCGTCCTGGACCGAGCTGATCCACAAATTCCTGCTGGGGCGCGCCTCGCTCGCACGCGTCTACGTGCTGATCGACGCGCGGCATGGCCTCAAGGACGTCGACCTCGAAATCCTGGGGACGCTCGACCGTTCCGCGGTGAGCTACCAGGTCGTGCTGACCAAGGCCGACCAGGTGAAGGCGTCCGAGCTTCAGTCCCGCATCGCCGAGACCGAGGCCGCGCTGGCAAAACATCCGGCGGCGTTTCCGAACGTGCTCGCGACCTCGTCGCGGAGCTCGACCGGCATGGCCGAACTGCGCGCCGCGATGGCGAAGCTGCTGGAAGAGCGAACCTCGTGACGCCTGCATTCCGCCTGTTGCTAGGGCTTGCCGGTTTGATGGGCGCCGCCGGCGTCGCGCTGGCCGCCGCCTCCGCCCACGGCGCCGACGCCAGCCGGCTCGCCTCCGCCAGCGCCATGCTGCTGTTTCACGCAACTGCCATACTCGCAGGCGTCGCCCTGCTCGCGCGCGGCCTTCTGCACGGCGGAATTGGCCTCATCGCGGCGTTCGGCTTCGTGATCGGCGCCGCGCTGTTCGCGGGCGATCTCACCTTGCGGCAATATGCGGGGCACTCGCTGTTTCCATTCGCGGCGCCGACCGGCGGAACGGTGATGATCTTGAGCTGGCTGGCGGTGACGCTCGCAGCCGTGGCGGCGCGGAAGTGATGCTCCGTCTTACCCTCCCCTGGAGGGGGAGGGTAAGAGGCAACACCCACTTTGCGCCGCGCCCGCCAATCGGATAGAACGCGCACCGACAGTCCCGCCAGCGAGATCCGCCTCATGACCGACATCTCCCCGCTCGACCAGGCCCGCATCCTGTCCGAAGCGCTGCCGCACATGCAGCAGTATGACGAGGAAACCATCGTCATCAAATATGGCGGCCATGCCATGGGCGACGAGGAGACCGCGAAGAACTTTGCCCGCGACATCGTGCTGCTCGAGCAGACCGCGATCAACCCGGTGGTGGTGCATGGCGGCGGGCCGCAGATCGCGACCATGCTCAAGCGCCTCGGCATCCAGTCGGAGTTCGCGGCAGGCCTGCGCATCACCGATGCCGCGACCATCGAGATCGTCGAGATGGTGCTGGCCGGCTCCGTCAACAAGCAGATCGTCGGCTACATCAACGAAGCCGGCGGCAAGGCCGTGGGCCTGTCGGGCAAGGACGCCAACATGGTGAAGGCGTCGAAGACGACGCGCACCATCGTCGATCCGGGTTCGAACATCGAGAAGGCGATCGATCTCGGCTTCGTCGGCGACCCCGAGAAGGTCGACCTCACGCTGCTCAACCAGCTGATCGGCTACGAGCTGATCCCGGTGCTGGCGCCGCTCGCGACCTCCAAGGACGGCCAGACGCTCAACGTCAACGCCGACACCTTTGCCGGCGCGGTCGCCGGCGCGCTGAAGGCGAAGCGCCTGCTGCTGCTCACCGACGTGCCTGGCGTGCTCGACAAGTCGAAGAAGCTGATCCCGCAGCTTTCGGTGAAGGATGCGCGAAAACTGATCGCCGACGGCACCATTTCCGGCGGCATGATTCCGAAGGTCGAGACCTGCATCTACGCGCTCGAACAGGGCGTGGAGGGCGTCGTCATCATCGACGGCAAGATGCAGCACGCGGTGCTGCTCGAGCTCTTCACCAACACGGGCACGGGAACGCTGATCCATAAGTGATGATGAGCGGGCCAAAGCAAGCCGTCATGGCCGGGCTTGTCCCGGCCATCCACGACCTCTCATCTCGCGCCAAGAACGTGGATGCCCGGCACAAGGCCGGGCATGACGAGTTGAGGGCTCGGCGACATCGTCGCTCAACCCTCACACGTATCCTGATGTCCCTTCCGGCCGCAGCCGTTTCGTTTGTCTTCTCCGCCGCGCCCGCCCTGGCCGACCTGAAAATCTGCAACCGCATGTCCTATGTCGTCGAGGCCGCGATCGGCATCGACGACAAGGCCGCGACCGCGACGCGCGGCTGGTTCAGGATCGATCCCGCCACCTGCCGCGTCGTGGTGCAGGGCACGCTCTCCGCCGACCGCATCCTGCTCAACGCGCGCGCGCTCGGCGTCTACGGCGCCTCGCCGATCCCGCAGAACGGCAGCGACATGCTGTGCGTGGCGCAGGACAATTTCGTCATCGCGGCTGCGCGGCAATGCCGCAGCGGCCAGACCCAGGCCGCGTTCACCCAGATCACGCCGACGCAAGCCGCGGACGGCAATTTCACGGCCTATCTCGCCGAGGATTCCGAATATGACGACGAGCAGGCGCGCCTCGCCGGCATCCAGCGGCTGCTGGTGATCGCGGGCTACGACGCAGCGCCGATCGACGGCGTCGACGGGCCGAAGACGCAAGCAGCACTGGCCGCCTTCCTGAAGAGCCGCGGACTGGCGGCGGACATCATGTCGTCGCCGAACTTCTTCAAGACCATGGTCGATGCGGTGCAGACGCCTTCTGCAACCGGCCTGACCTGGTGCAACGACACGCCGCACAAGGTGATGGCGGCGGTCGCCACCGACGACGGCAAGTCCGTGACGAGCCGCGGCTGGTACCGCATCGATCCCAAGACGTGCCTGCACCCCGATGTGACCGGGCAGCCGAAGCAGATCTTCAGCTTCGCGGAAGCCATCGACGCCGACAACCGCGTCATCAAGCTGAAGGACAAGCCGCTGAACTGGGGCGGCGACAGGCAGCTCTGCACGCGCGAGACCAAGTTCGAGACCAACGAGCAGGCCGATTGCGGCGCGCGCGGATTCGCGGCGACGGGTTTTGGCGTGGTGGACATGTCGAGCGGCGGCAAGACGCTGCGCTTTGCGATGCCGTGATTGAGAGACCAGTGATGAATCCACCCCGCACCTTTGCCCATGTCGACACCTGGGTGTTCGACCTCGACAACACGCTCTACCCGCATCACGTCAATCTGTGGCAGCAGGTCGACGCGCGGATCGGGGAGTTCGTCTGCAACTGGCTGAACGTCGGCCCGGAGGAAGCGCGCAGGATCCAGAAGGATTATTATCAGCGCTTCGGCACCACCATGCGCGGCATGATGACCCTGCACGGCGTGCACGCCGACGACTACCTCGCCTACGTCCACAAGATCGACCACTCGCCGCTGGAGCCGAACCCGGCGCTCGGCGAAGCCATCGCGAAACTGTCGGGGCGCAAGCTGATCCTGACCAACGGCTCGGTCGACCATGTCGATGCCGTGCTGGCGCGGCTCGGCCTGGCAACGCATTTCGACGGCGTGTTCGACATCATCGCCGCCGGATTCGAGCCGAAGCCGTCGCCGCAGACCTATCAAAAATTCCTCGCCGACCATGCGGTCGATCCGACCAAAGCCGCGATGTTCGAGGACCTCGCCCGCAACCTCACCGTCCCGCACGCGCTCGGCATGACCACCGTCCTGGTGGTGCCTGACGGCACCAAGGAAGTGGTGCGGGAGGACTGGGAACTGGAGGGCCGGGACGCGCCCCATGTCGACCACGTCACGGATGATCTGGCGGGTTTTTTGGCGGGACTGTTGCCCAAATAGCCGCCGTCGTCCCGGGGCGCGAAGCAAGCCCGGGACCCATAACCACAGGGAGTGGTTGTGGCGCGAGATCGATAACTCCGAATCCTCGCCAAATGACTGCCCGTGGCTATGGGTCCCGGGCTCGCGCTTCGCGCGCCCCGGGACGACGGCGGAGTATGCCTTGACTCCTCCCCGCCAAATCCCGAAAAAGCGCCCCAATCCGTCAAAATTCCCATTTCCCAGAGGAAATCCCGATGTCCCTGTCCGCCCTCGAATCCACCATCAACAGCGCCTTCGACGCGCGTGACGGCATCTCGACCTCGACCAAGGGCGAGGTGCGCGAGGCCGTGGACCAGGCGCTGGAGATCCTGGACAAGGGCGAGGCCCGCGTCGCCGAGCGCGGGGCCGATGGCAAGTGGAAGGTCAATCAATGGCTGAAGAAGGCCGTGCTGCTGTCCTTCCGCCTCAACGACATGGGCGTCATTCCCGGCGGCTCCGGCAAGGCGACCTGGTGGGACAAGGTGCCCTCGAAGTTCGAGGGCTGGGGCGAGAACCGTTTTCGCGATGCCGGTTTTCGCGCGGTGCCGGGTTCTGTGGTGCGCCGCTCGGCCTTCATCGCCAAGAACGTCGTACTGATGCCGTCCTTCGTCAACCTCGGCGCTTATGTCGATGAGAGCACCATGGTCGACACCTGGGCGACCGTCGGCTCCTGCGCGCAGATCGGCAAGCGCGTGCACATCTCCGGCGGCGCCGGCATCGGCGGCGTGCTCGAGCCGCTGCAGGCCGAGCCCGTGATCATCGAGGACGACTGCTTCATCGGCGCGCGCTCCGAGGTCGCCGAAGGCGTGATCGTGCGCAAGGGTGCCGTGCTGGCGATGGGCGTGTTTTTGGGCGCCTCGACCAAGATCGTCGACCGCGAGACCGGCGAGATCTTCATCGGCGAGGTGCCGGAATATTCGGTGGTCGTGCCCGGCGCGCTGCCCGGCAAGCCCATGAAGAACGGCCAGATCGGCCCGAGCACGGCCTGCGCCGTGATCGTCAAGCGCGTCGACGAGCGCACGCGCTCCAAGACCAGCATCAACGAGCTGCTGCGGGATTAAGACTCTCTCCTCTCCCTCTCCCCGTTCTTACGGGGAGAGGGTTGGGGTGAGGGGCCTCTCTCCACACGCGAGATATTCGAGAGACCGGTACCCCCTCACCCGGATCGCAAGAGCGATCCGACCTCTCCCCGCAAGCGGGGCGAGGTGAAGCGAGCCCGCGGCGGCTTTCCTATCGAACCCTCCTTCTCCCCATCGCGACCAATCACCGGACGGCCTCCGCTGCCCGGAACCTTCGCCATGGACTGGACCTGGTATCTTTTTCGCTTCGACGGCCGCATCAATCGCGCCTTGCTGTGGCAGGCGCTGCTGATCGTCGCGGTGCTGGCAGCCTTGCTGGGAATCATTGCTCAGGTGATCCACCTCATCAACGCCGAGGGGGCGTTGAAGCTATCCCTGAAACTCGATTTCGACTTCGGCCTCGACGACCTCTTCAAGCTGGTCGATCCCCGGGCCTATCGCTCGCTGGCGCCCGTTGATCGCACCAACCTGATCCTGAAGGCGTTCGGCTTGTCGCTGTTCCTTTGGATCTATCTCGCGACTGCGATCAAGCGGCTGCATGATCGCGACAGGAGTGGCTGGTGGCTCGTTCCGTTCTTCTTCCTGCCCGGCCTGTACAACCAGTTCTCGGACCTGCTGCCGAACTCCACCTGGATGCTTCCGTTCTGGCTGGGCGCATCCATCCTGTGGCTGTGGGGATTTGTCGAGATGTTCATCGTATCAGGCAGCGTCGGCGACAACCGGTTCGGTCCTGATCCATTGGCCAAGACCGAGGACGGCCCGTCCCCTGCAAAAAGCTGGGACCAGCAAAGCGAGCTCGAATTGGTGCCGCCCAGCGCTAGCCCACCCGGCGGCATGCATGTTAAGCGGGGCGCATGACCGATGCTCTCTCGATTGCCCGCGATCTCATCCGCTGCCCCTCGGTAACCCCGGCCGATGCCGGTGCGCTGGGCGTGCTTGAGAAAGCCCTCAACGCTGCCGGCTTCACTTGCCACCGCGTGACCTTCAGCGAAGCAGGCACAGCCGACGTCGACAATCTCTATGCGCGGATCGGCACTGAGGGCCAGCACATCACCTTCGCCGGCCACACCGACGTGGTGCCACCCGGCGACGAGAACGCCTGGAGCGTCGGCGCATTCTCGGGCGAGGTGAAGGACGGCTTTTTGCACGGCCGCGGCGCGGTCGACATGAAGGGCGGCATCGCCTGCTCGGTGGCAGCCGTGCTCGAGCATCTCGCCGCCAATGGCGGCGCGCCGCGCGCCGATGGAAAGGGCTCGATCTCGTTCCTGATCACGGGCGACGAGGAAGACGTCTCGGTCAACGGCACCATCAAGCTGTTGAAATGGGCCGCGGAGCGCGGCGAAAAATTCGACCATTGCGTGCTCGGCGAGCCCTCCAATGTCGAGACGCTCGGCGACACCATCAAGGTCGGCCGCCGCGGCTCGCAGTCCGGCACGCTCTATGTCGACGGCGTGCAGGGCCATGTCGCCTATCCGCACCGTGCATCCAATCCGGTGCCTGATATCTCACGGTTGATCGTGGCGATCAGTGACGAGCCGCTCGACCATGGCAGCGCGCAGTTCCAGGCCTCCAATCTCGAATTCACCTCGGTGGACGTCGGCAACAAGGCCAACAACGTCATCCCCGGCGAGGCGCGCGCAAAATTCAACATCCGCTACAACGACAACCACACCCAGGCATCCTTGCGCGAGCTGGTCGAGGCGCGCCTGACGAAAGCCTGCGGCAACCGCATCAAGGCTCGCATCGTCTGGGAGCCCTCGAACTCGAACGTGTTCGTGACCAAGCCCGGCCCGTTCACCGACCTCGCGGTCTCCGCGATCGAAGAGGTGACGGGGCGCAAGCCGGAACTGTCGACCTCAGGCGGCACCTCGGATGCGCGCTTCATCTCGAGCTACTGCCCGGTGATCGAGTTCGGCCTGGTCGGCCAGACCATGCACCAGGTCGACGAGCGCGTGCCGGTTGTGGATTTGGAGAGATTGACGAAGGTGTATCGGGGGATTTTGACGCGGTATTTTGGGTAGCAAACCGCGACCTTCGCCAAATATTCCGCCGTCATGCCCGGGCTTGTCCCGGGCATCCACGTTCTTCGCGAGCCGAAAAGAAGATCGTGGATGGCCGGGACAAGCCCGGCCATGACGATGTGGCGAGAGCCCGGGCCCGTCTCATTGAACAATCGTCTCGTACAGATCCTTCCATTCGGGATTATCCCTGAGGATCAACCTGACCTTCCACGTCCGCGACCAATGCTTGATGTTGTGCTCGCGCTGGATAGCGGTTTGGATATCCTCATAGCGCTCGAAATAGACCAGCAGCTTGACGCCGTACTTCTTGGTGAAGCCGGGAACGAGTCCGTTTCGATGCTCATAGATGCGGCGAATAATGTCGCTCGTCACACCGACATACAAAATGCCGTTTGGCGCGCTCGCCAGGATGTAGACCCATCCACCATGCATGGTTGCATGTTGGCGCACGTGGATGGCCGGGACAAGCCCGGCCATGACGTCTGTGGCGGCAGCGGGCGCTAATAATCCACCTTCATCAGATACAGCCCGTCAGGCGGTGCGACGATGCCGCAGGCCGCGCGGTTGCGGGCTGCGAGCGCCGCTGAGAGATTGTCCGCGGTCCAGCGGCCCTCGCCGACCCAGACCAGCGATCCCACCATCGAGCGCACCTGGCTGTGCAGGAAGGAGCGCGCCGACGTAAGAATCGTGATCTCGCGGCCGTCGCGGTGCACGTCGAGCTGGTCGAGCGTTTTCTCCGGCGACTTGGCCTGGCACTCGGTGTCGCGAAACGTCGTGAAGTCGTGTTTGCCGAGCAGACGTTGTGCCGCCGCATGCATCGCATCGGCATCGAGCCGGCGCGGCACGCGCCAGGCGTGACCGATATCAAGCGCGAGATTGGCGCGGGTGTTGACGACGCGGTAGCGGTAGTGCCGCTTCACGGCCGAGAACCGCGCCTCGAAGGTGTCAGGGACGATCTCGGCCTCCAGCACCGCAATTGGATGCGGGCGCAGATGCGCGTTGAGACCATCGCGAAAACGGCCCGGCGGAAACTGCTTGTCGATGTCGACATGCGCGACCTGGCCGCGCGCATGCACGCCGGCATCGGTGCGGCCCGCACCGTGCACGCGCAGATCCGCGCCGGTCATCGCCTTCACCGCCGCCTCTAACGCGCCCTGCACGGAAGGCAGCGTGTCCTGCACCTGCCAGCCGAAGAACGGCGCGCCGTCATATTCGATGGTGAGCTTGTAGCGGGGCATCTCAATCCGGGTGGTGTCATCGCCCGGCTTGACCGGGCGATCCAGTACTCCGAGACATCTCTGTTCAGCCGAGAAGCCTCGGCGTACTGGATACCCCGCCTTCGCGGGGTATGACAGCGCTACGTGAATTTGGCTCCCGGCTTCACCGGCACGCCGCGCAAAAAGTCCGTGGCCTGCATCCGCGCCTTGCCCTCGCGCTGGAGCTCGAGGATGCGGATCGCGCCCTCGCCGCAGGCAATCGTGAGCTGGTCGTCGAGCACCTCGCCGGGTGCACCGGAGCCCTTCGCCAACTCGCAGCGCAGGATTTTTACGCGCGCATTCTCAAGCTCGGCCCAGGCGCCGGGAAACGGCGACAGGCCGTGGATGTGGCGCAGCACGGCGTGCGCCGGCTTGGTCCATTCGATCCGCGCTTCGGCCTTGTCGATCTTGGCGGCGTAGGTGACGCCATCCGCGCTCTGCTTCTTGAGCTGGAGCCCGCCGCGGGCGAGCGCGGCCATCGCGCGCACCATCAGATCGGCACCGAGCCGGGAGAGGCGGTCATGCAGATCGACCGCGGTCATGTTGTCGGGAATCGCCATGCGCTCGGCCATGGCGACGTCACCGGTGTCGAGACCGACATCCATCTTCATCACCATGACGCCGCTCTCGGCATCGCCTTCCATGATCGCGCGGTTGATCGGCGCGGCGCCGCGCCAGCGCGGCAGCAGCGAAGCGTGCAGATTGTAACAGCCGAGCTTCGGCGCATCGAGGATCGCCTGCGGCAGGATCATGCCGTAGGCGACGACGACGGCGGCATCGGCGTCGAAGGCGCGAAACTCGTCGAGCGCTTCGGGCGTCTTCAGCGACTTCGGCGTCAGCACGGGAACGCCGAGCTTTCGCGCGGCTTCCTCGACCGGGGTCGGCTGCAATTGCAGGCCGCGCCGTCCGCCGGGCTTGGGCGCGCGCGTATAGACCGCCGCGATCTCGTGGCCATGCGAGACCAGCTCGAGCAGCGTCGGCACGGAGAAATCGGGCGTGCCCATGAAGATGAGGCGGAGGGGCATGACAAGGACTCGGTATGTTCCCTCCCCCCTTGCGGGGGAGGGCTAGGGAGAGGGGTGCCACACGACGCGCTCTCTCGGCGTTAGCGCGGGCGCCCTATTGTTGGCATTCGCAAACGACGGGCGCCTTTTGCTGGGCTACCCCTCTCCCCCGCCCTCCCCCGCAAGGGGGGAGGGAGCGCACGGGAGTTCGCGGCAGCACCAGCGCTTACAAATGACTTACTCCGCGCGCTTGGCGGCTTTCTCGAACTTCTTGATCACGCGGTCGCGCTTGAGCTTTGAGAGATAGTCGACGAACAGCACGCCGTTGAGATGGTCGATCTCGTGCTGAATGCAGGTGGCGTAGAGGCCTTCGGCGTCCTCCTCGTGCACCTTGCCGTCGAGATCGGTGAAGCGCACGCGCACCTTCGCAGGCCTTTCGACCTCCTCGTAATATTCGGGGATCGAGAGGCAGCCTTCCTCGTAGACCGACAGATCCTCGGAGGAGGCGATAATTTCAGGGTTGATGAAGACACGCGGCTCCGGCTTTGTCTCGCCGTCCGGGTCAGGCTTGGCGAGGTCCATGGTGATCAGCCGCAAGGGCTGCGCGATCTGGATCGCCGCGAGCCCGATGCCGGGCGCGTCGTACATGGTCTCGAACATGTCGTCGGCAAGCTTGCGGATCTCCGTCGTGACCTTCTCGATCGGCTTGGAGACCAGACGCAGCTGCTTGTCGGGCAGGATGATGATTTCTCTGAGGGCCATGGCCGCGATTTAAGCCGCATGCCGGATGCGGTCAATGCGGCGAGGAACTCCGTTAACCCTCCGCTAACCATAAAACTTCAGGTTTCGTTAACCATAAAAATTAGGGGGCTATTAACCATAAGCGTTCGCTATTCGTTCGCGGAGAGTGTCGAATCGGCTACAAGGGCCGCCATGAACGAGATCATTTTCCTGGCTGGCGACTGGCCGGTCCGCACCATCGATGCGCTGATCGGCTTCGGCGCCCTCGTCGTCATCCTGCTGGTGGTGATCGCGGTCGTGATCGCGCGATCCGGGCGGCGCGGCGCGGAACTCGCCATGGCCAATGCCATCCGCGCGGACGAGCTCGAGGAGCGCCTCAGCCAGGTGCTGCACGCCCAGAGCGAGGCTGCCGGCCGAGCCGACGCCATGACCCAGGCGCTGGCCGGCCGCCAGGCCGACATGGCGCGCGCGGTCAACGAGCGGCTGGATTCGGTGACCCATCGGGTCGGCCAGTCGATGGAACACTCGACGCGCAACACCATGGAGAGCCTGCGCGCCCTGCACGAGCGGCTCGGCATCATCGACAACGCGCACAAGAACCTGACCGACCTCACCACGCAGGTGACGACCTTGCGCGACGTGCTCGCCAACAAGCAGTCGCGCGGCGCCTTCGGCCAGGCGCGGATGGAGGCGATCGTCCAGGACGGCTTGCCGAAGGGCGCCTACGAGTTCCAGTTCACGCTCTCGACGGGAAAGCGGCCGGACTGCGTGGTGTTCCTGCCCGACCAGCGGCCGCTCTGCATCGACGCAAAATTTCCGCTGGAGGCGATGACCGCGCTGCACGATGCGCGCACCGACGAGGAGAAGCGCATCGCCACGCAGCGGCTGCGCGGCGACGTGATGAAGCATGTCAGCGACATCGCCGACAAATATCTCGTCGCCGGCGAGACCCAGGAGATGGCACTGATGTTCGTGCCGTCGGAATCGGTCTATGCCGAGATCCATGACGGTTTCGACGACGTGATCCAGAAGGCCTATCGCGCCCGCGTCGTGCTGGTGTCGCCTTCGCTGCTGATGCTCGCGATTCAGGTGATGCAGCAGATCATGAAAGACGCGCGCATGCGCGACGCCGCCGACCAGATCCGCACCGAGGTGATCAAGCTCGGCGACGATTTGGGCCGCCTGCGCGACCGCGTGCTGAAGCTCCAGAAGCATTTTGCCGACGCGAACGAGGACGTGCGGCAGGTGCTGATCTCCGCCGACAAGATCGAGAAGCGCGCAGGGAGAATCGAGGAGCTCGATTTCAGCAAGACCGATGCGCCGGAGGGGCCGCATCTGGTGGCAACCGGTGCCGCGGAGCTGTTCCCGAGGAAGCTCCAGGCGGGGGAGTGAGTTTTGAGGCACACTGTCGTCGCCCGGCTTGACCGGGCGACGACACCTCACTTGTGGCAGCCAGAATCTGCTAACACCTCCCCATGACCGCACCCGACGCGACCTCCCCTGCCAGCCCCGACACGGCCCCCACCTCCTGGCGTGACGGCCTGGCCGTGTACCTGCAACCGCGGGTGCTGATCGTACTGTTCCTCGGCTTCTCGTCCGGGCTGCCGCTGGCGCTGTCGGGCTCCACGCTCCTGGTGTGGATGCGCGAGGCCGGGGTCGACCTCAAGACCATCGGGCTGTTTGCGCTGGTCGGCACGCCCTACACGCTGAAATTCCTGTGGGCGCCGCTGGTGGATGCGCTGCATGTGCCGCTGTTCACCCGCGCGTTCGGACGGCGGCGCGGCTGGCTGCTGTTCTCGCAATTGCTGCTGATCATCGCGATCCTGCTGCTGGCACTCACCGATCCCGCGCGCTCGCCGTTCTACGTCGCGCTCGGCGCGCTGCTGGTCGCGACGACGTCCTCGACGCAGGACATCGTGGTCGACGCGTTCCGCGTCGAGAGCCTGCCGGAGAGCGAGCAGGCCGCCGGAATGGCTTCCTATGTCGCGGCCTATCGCATCGGCATGCTGGTCTCGACCGCGGGCGCGCTGTTCATCGTGTCCGGCTTCGAGGGCACCGGCATTCCGCGCGCGTCGGCCTGGATGTGGGGCTACGTGGTGATGGCGGCGATGGTGCTGATCGGCACGATCACCGCGCTGGCCGCGACAGAGCCCGAGCAATCGGTGCGGGCGGAAGCCGCGACACAAACCGAGACGGCGTTCGCGCGCGTGCTGCACGCGGCGATCGGGGCCTTCTCGGAATTCCTGTCGCGCAAGGATGCGCTCGCCGCGCTCGCCTTCGTCGTGCTGTTCAAGTTCACCGATGCCTTCTCCGGCACGATGACCGCGCCGTTCGTGATCGACCTCGGCTTTTCCCGCAACGATTACGCGGCGATCGTGAAGGGCGTCGGCCTCGCGGCAACGCTGATCGGCGGCTTTGCCGGCGGCTTCCTCGCGCGGCGCTATTCGCTTGCGACCAGCCTCTGGATCGGCGGCGTGGTGCAGGCGCTCGCCAATCTCTCCTTCTCCTGGCTGGCCTTCGTCGGCACCAGCCAATGGGCGCTGGCCTTTGCCATCACCTGCGAGAACTTTACCAGCGCCATCGGCACCGTGATCTTCGTCGCCTATCTCTCCGCGCTGTGCCAGAATCCGCTGCACACGGCGACGCAATATGCGCTGCTCACCGCGCTCGCCGCGGTCGGGCGCACATATCTGTCAGCGAGTGCGGGCTATGTCGCGGAGACGACCGGCTGGCCGCTGTTCTTCGTGATCTGCGTGCTGGTGGCGATCCCGAGCCTTGTGCTGCTGGCCTGGCTGCAGAAGCGCGGGCATTTCGAGACGCTGGGGCCGGTGAGGGTGTAAACTCGGCACGCGCTACGCCCGCGATGCCGTAGGGTGGGCAAAGCGAAGCGTGCCCACCACCTGAATCGTCGCCGGGAGAATGGTGGGCACGGCGCTTTGCGCCTTTGCCCACCCTACGGTAGCTCGGCTGGAGCGGCGCCCCCTACTGCTTCCTGATCAAGCTCCACTTCGTGATCACGGCTTCGCTCATCTGGCCGGGATCGCTGGCGCAGGCGACTTCGTCGACCTTGACCGAGATCGCCTTGCCGACGAACGATTTCAGCTGCGTGGCCTGCGCGTCGCTGGAAGTGACGAGTTGGAACGTCTCAGGACCGGTCTCGAGATTGCACAGCCCGTTCGGCGCCGGCAGTCGACGCGGCTCGGAGGTGATCTGGTACATCGCAATCCGCTTGCCGGCGTTCTTGATGTCGCGCACCTTCATTGCGTTCAATTCGCCCGAGAGCACCTCGCCGGCACTGATTGGCTTGCCGGGCTTCGGCGGCGGCGGCGCCCCGTCGTCCTGCTGCGCGGAGATGGCCGGGGTCGCCAGCAGCATCATCGTCGCGACCAAAGCCGATCGTGTGGCGAAAAGTTTCGTCATGTCGTCCGTTCCGTAAGTCTGGATGGCTAGAACAAGGTCCGCTGCCGCATCGCGGCCGATAGCGTACCTTCGTCGAGATAATCAAGCTCGCCACCGACCGGCACACCATGGGCCAGCCGGGTTACTTTTACGTTGGCGTCCTGAAGCAGGTCGGTGATGTAGTGCGCCGTGGTCTGGCCGTCGACCGTCGCGTTCAGCGCCAGGATGATCTCGTGCACCTCGGCAGCATGCGCGCGCGCCACCAGCGCGTCGATGGTGAGGTCCTGCGGCCCGACGCCGTCGAGCGGCGACAATGTCGCGCCGAGCACATGATAGCGCCCCTGGGTCGCATTGGCCCGTTCCAGCGCCCAGAGATCGGCGACATCGGCGACGACGACGATGATTGCATCATCGCGTTTCGGATCGGTACAGACCGTGCAGGGATTTTGCGTGTCGATATTGCCGCAGGTCTTGCAGACCTGGACCTTGTCGAGCGCGACCTGCAGGGCCGAAGACAGCGGCATCATCAGCGCTTCGCGCTTCTTGATCAGATGCAGCGCCGCACGCCGCGCCGAGCGCGGACCAAGGCCTGGCAGCCGTGCGAGGAGCTGGACCAGCCGCTCGATTTCGGGACCTGCAACCGAACCCATCTTATTGGCCGAACATACCCGGTGGCAGGCTGAGGCCGCCCGTGAGCGCCTGCATCTTCTCCTGCACGGCCGTTTCGGCCTTGCGGCGGGCATCGCCGAGGGCGGTGACGAGCAGGTCCTCGAGCACCTCGCGCTCTTCCGGCTTCATCAGCGAGGGATCGATCTTGATGCCCTTCACGTCCATCTTCGCCGTCATGCGCACGGCGACGAGACCGCCGCCGGAGATGCCTTCGACCTCGACGCTGGAGAGCTGATCCTGCATCTCCTGCATCTTGGATTGCAGCTGCTGCGCCTGCTTCATCATGCCGAAAATATCGACCATCGGTGCTGTCCTTGGTTGCGCGATGACTCGTCATCGCGCCTTAACTCTTGGTTTGAGCATGATCTAATCGGAAAACCGCTTCACACTTTGCGCTACGCGGCCCTTCGGGTCCGGATCATGCTCTAGAGATCGTCGCCGTCGGAACCATCGGGCGGATCGTCACTGCCATAGTCCGCATTCATATTGGTTTCCGGCGCCTCGGGGGCAAGCCTGCGGACCTCGACGACCTTCGCACCGGGAAAACGCGACAGCACCTCCTGCACGCGCGGATCGGCTTCAGCGGAGCGCGCATGTTCCTGCTTCGCCGCGTGGTTCACCGAGCGCAGCGTCGGCTGGCCCTGCTCGTTGGAGACGATCACGGTCCAGCGCCGGCCGGTCCAGAGCTCGAATTTTCGCGCAAGCTCGGAGATCATGGTCTTGGAGGCGTTGGGCTCGAGCGCGACTTCCAGCCGGCCCTCCTCGAAACGGACGAGGCGCATGTCGCCTTCGAGCGCGGCCTTGGTCATGAGATCGCGCTTCTGCCCGGCGACCGCGACGAGCTGGGTGAAGCTCGTGATGCGCAGCTGGGGCGCGGCTCCTTGCGGATCCGGCGCGGGCGCCGCCATCTGCGGCCGGGCGGCGCCGCCGCCGAACGCGGACGGTGACGAAGTCGGTGCGCGCATGGGCGCGGCCGAGGCAACCGGCGCCGCGGAGGCCACCGGCGCACCCGGCGCGCCGCTGCGCGCGGCACTTCCGCCGCCCACGACCGGCGAGCCGCCGCCGTTCTGCTCCAGCATCTTGATCGCTTCGTCCGGCGTCGGCAGGTCGGCGACATAGGCGATGCGCACCAGCACCATCTCGGCGGCCGCTGCGGGGCGCGTCGCGGCCTGCACCTCGGTGATGCCCTTGAGCAGCATCTGCCACATCCGCGACAGCACGCGCATCGAGATCTTCGAGGCAAAATCCCGCGCGCGCACGCGCTCGGTCTCGCCATAGGCGACGTTGTCGGCGGTCGCCGGCACGATCTTCACGCGGGTGACGAAATTGACGAACTCGGCAAGGTCCGACAGCACGACGATCGGATCGGCGCCGACGTCGTACTGGTCGCGGAACTCCTTGAAAGCGGCAGCGATGTCGCCGCGCGCCAGCGAATCGAAGAGGTCGATGACGCGGGTGCGGTCGGCGAGGCCCAGCATCTGCCTGACCGCATCCGCCTTCACGGTGCCTGCCGCGTGCGCGATCGCCTGGTCGAGCAGCGACAGAGAGTCGCGCACCGAGCCTTCCGCGGCGCGCGCGATGATGCCAAGCGCCTCGGGCTCGATCTCGACGTTCTCCTTCGCCGCGATATTGGCGAGGTGCTTCATCAGCACGTCGGCCTCGACCCGGCGCAGGTCAAAACGCTGGCAGCGCGACAGCACGGTGACCGGAACCTTGCGGATCTCGGTGGTCGCGAACACGAATTTGGCGTGCTCCGGCGGTTCCTCCAGCGTCTTCAGGAAGGCGTTGAACGCCGCCGTCGACAGCATGTGGACTTCGTCGATGATGTAGACCTTGTAGCGGGCGCTGGCCGGCGCGTAGCGCACGCTGTCATTGATCTGGCGGACGTCGTCGACGCCGGTGTGCGAGGCCGCGTCCATCTCCAGCACGTCCATGTGCCGGCTTTCCATGATCGCCTGGCAATGCACGCCCAGGGTCGGCATGTGGATGGTCGGGCCCTTCACCGATCCGTCCGGCATCTCGTAGTTGAGCGCACGGGCCAGGATACGCGCGGTGGTGGTCTTGCCGACGCCGCGGACGCCGGTGAGGATCCAGGCCTGCGGAATGCGCCCGGTCTCGAACGCGTTCGAGACGGTGCGCACCACGGCCTCCTGGCCGATCAGATCGTCGAAGCTGGAGGGCCGGTATTTGCGCGCCAGCACCCGGTAGGGCGTGCTGGCCTGGCCGGCGCTGTCGGGGTTGGGAGGGGCGCCAGCGTCGGTCATCGGTCGATCCGCAATGGAATGTCTTTCGCCCGGCTTTTGCGGAAAGGAGCGCGCTGACGGGAAGCCCGCCGGCGCAATTCGCTCGGAAAAACAGGTAGGAGACTGACGAGCGACCCGATCCGGACCTCGTTAGGGCTGCTTCCTTCCGGACCTGACCCGGTTGGCGAGTGGCTCGTCCACCGCCAATCTCCCGGTCCCTATTTGGGGCCAAAAGGTCGGGAAAGCAAGCGGGTATCCGTAGGTCCCGCACACCCCGCTGGGCGGCCCCCGCCGGCCCATTTGGACGCGGAAGCCGGCTCAGTGTTGGCGAGCTGGAACCTACGTGATTCGCGCAAACCGCTTGCGATACTCGGCGGGCGTCACGCCGACGTGACGATTGAACGCGCGGCGCAGCGTATCGGCATCGGCGAATCCACAATGGAGCGCCACCTGCTTCGGGGCTTCATTGCCAAACTCGAGCAGCCGCCTCGCCGCATTGACGCGGGCTTCCTCGACCCAGGTCGCAGGCGTGACGCCCACCTCGGCGCGGAACAGCCGTGCAAAGTGCCTCGGGCTGAGCTCCATGCGCGTCGCCAGGCTCGCAACGCTGTGGTCGAGCCCGGGATTGGCGGCGACCCAGCGCTGCAGCTCCTGCAATGCGGCGCGGCCGGCGGGAACAGCCTCGCCCTTGCGGGTGAACTGCATCTGCCCACCCGGGCGCTTGAAGAACATCACGAGCTGGCTTGCGACTCTCATGGCCGTGTCGCGCCCGAGATCTTCCTCGACCAGTGCCAGCGCGAGGTCGAGCCCTGCGGTCACGCCGGCGGCCGTGCGGAGCTTGCCGTCGGTGACGTAGATGGCATCCTTGTCCACGGTGACCGACGGGAATTTGCTGGCCAGCATGTCTGCGACCGCCCAATGCGTCGTGACCCGCCTGCCATCAAGGAGACCGGCGGCGGCAAGGAAGAAGGCCCCGCTGCAAACCGAGCCGAATCTGCGGGTCCGCGAAGCCCGCCGCCGCAGCCAGTCGATCACGCTCCCGTCCGCCGGGACTTCGGCCGCGTTCGGGCATCCCGCCACCAGCAAGGTGTCGATCGGCTCCTGGAAGTCGCGGTCGACGATTCGGTCGGGCATCAGCTGGACGCCTGAGGAACTGCGGATCGGCCCTGGCTCCGCGCCCGCCACGAACAAGGCATAGGCGGGATAGCCGGCCTGCACGTTCGCCTCGGCGAACACATCGAGCGGCCCTGCGACATCGAGCAGCTGCACGCCTGGCAGCGCCACGATCACAACCGTCCTTGGTTTCGGCTTTGCACCCATGTCCGCCTCGATCCGGATTTGTCCGTTTTTGACGTATTACGTCGATTTAAGACAACGTAGCCCGGATTTACAGTGGACGCGATCCAAAATTTCAGGAGCTGCTCATGTCAGAAATCACCGAGGCCGCCGTCATTCCCGACAGCAAGCTGGCGCGCGCCATCACCGAATACGTCCGCGATACCGAAACGGACCTGCTCTTCAACCATTCCAGCCGCGTCTACCAGTTCGGCGCGATGGCCGGCGTCCGCCGTGGGCTGACGTTCGACCGCGAACTGCTCTACGCCGGCGCCATGTTTCACGACATCGGCCTGATGCCGGGCCATGGCAGCCAACACGAGCGGTTCGAGGTCGACGGCGCGCATGCCGCGCGCGATTTCCTGCGCAGCCACGGCATTTCGGAAGCCGACGCCTACACGGTGTGGACCGCGATCGCCCTGCACACCACGCCGGGCGTCCCCCAGCACATGCACCCCGTCGTCGCGCTGGTGACCGCGGGCGTCGAGATGGACGTGCTCGGGCTCACCTACGACGAATATTCCGACGCGGAGCGCGAGGCGGTCGTGAACGCCTTTCCGCGCACGCCGCACTTCAAGGAAGACATCATCCAGGCCTTCTACGACGGCATCAAGCATCGGCCCGATACGACGTTCGGCAACGTCAAGGCCGACGTCATCGCCGACAAGGAGCCGCATTTCCATCGCGGCAATTTCTGCAGCGTCATCCGCAACTCGCATTGGCACGGTTGACCGGCGTTCGCGCAAGGACAGTGCGATCTCGAAATCGACTGCTGTGGACCCATGCGAGCCTGAGATTTCGCACGCGGGCAGCAATAGCCAATGACCCCATATTCAGGAGCATCCCATGGCCGATGAGCCGAAACGTTTGACCCATGCGACGGGCGCGCCCGTCAGCGATAACCTCAACATCATGACCGCGGGCCGCCGCGGGCCCGCGCTGCTGCAAGACGTCTGGCTGATCGAGAAGCTAGCACATTTCGATCGCGAAGTGATCCCGGAGCGACGGATGCATGCCAAGGGTTCCGGCGCCTTCGGCACCTTCACCGTGACCAATGACATCACCCGATACACCAAGGCGAAGATCTTCTCGGAAGTCGGCAAGCAGACGCCGATGTTCGCGCGGTTCTCGACCGTTGCCGGCGAGCGCGGCGCAGCCGACGCCGAACGCGACATCCGCGGCTTTGCGCTGAAGTTCTACACCGAGGAAGGCAATTGGGACATGGTGGGCAACAACACGCCCGTGTTCTTCTTCCGCGATCCCTTGCGCTTTCCCGACCTCAATCATGCGATCAAGCGCGATCCCCGAACCGGAATGCGCAGCGCCGACAACAATTGGGATTTCTGGACGTTGCTGCCGGAGGCTCTGCACCAGGTTACCATCGTGATGAGCGAGCGCGGCCTTCCCAGAAGCTTCAGGCACATGCATGGCTTTGGCAGCCATACCTACAGCTTCATCAATGCCGCCAATGAGCGGACCTGGGTGAAGTTTCACTTCCGGACGCAGCAGGGCATCGAAAACCTGACCGACGCCGAGGCCGAAGCCCTCATCGGCAAGGACCGCGAGACTCACCAGCGCGACCTGTTCGAGAGCATCGAATGCGGCGATTTCCCGCGCTGGACCATGTTCGTGCAGATCATGACCGACGATCAGGCCAAGGCGTTTGCCTTCAACCCGTTCGACCTGACCAAGATCTGGCCGAAGGCGGACTTCCCGCTGATCGAGGTCGGCTATTTCGAGCTGAACCGCAATCCGGAAAACGTCTTCGCCGAGGTCGAACAGGCCTCCTTCTCGCCGGCCCACGTCGTTCCGGGCATCGGCTTCTCGCCCGACAAGATGCTGCAGGCGAGGCTGTTCTCCTACGGGGACGCGGCGCGCTATCGCCTCGGCGTCAACCATCATCTGATCCCGGTCAACGCGCCGAAATGCCCGTATCACAGCTACCATCGCGATGGCGCAATGCGGACCGACGGCAATCTCGGGAGGACGCCGACCTATTTCCCGAACAGCCGTGGCGAGTGGACGGACCAGCCCGATCTCAACGAGCCGCCGCTCGAGATCGATGGTGCAGCCGCACATTGGGATCACCGCATCGACGACGATCACTATCGGCAGCCCGGCGACCTCTTTCGCAAGATGAACGCAGCCCAGCGGCAGGCCTTGTTCGACAACACGGCGCGCGCCGTCGGAGCGGCGGCCATCGCGATCCAGGAACGGCACATCGCCAATTGCACCAAGGCCGATCCCGCCTATGGCGCGGGCGTCCGCGACGCGCTGACGCGCCTCGCGACCGTTCGTGCCAAGGGAACGGAAAAGGCCGCGGAATAGGGTCGGTCGATCCGCACCGACCTCTCGCCGTCTTCGGCGAACGGCGCCGACAGGGCGCCGTTCGCATTTTTAAAGCGAACCGCCGAAACCTCTCAATTTTCTCGCGAAAATAGCTCGAGCCGACGCGCTCGCCGGGCCTTCCCTCGCGCATCGTCGCGAAGTGCAGATGCGGACGTTCGCCTCGGAAAGCGTCATGGCCGATGGGCTCCCTGCCTATCTTCGAGGCCCCGCACATCCCTGAGGCAATCGAGTCTTGACAGGGCCCGCCCGGCAGCGCCTTTCTATGAAATCCTGCCGGAACCGAAACAAAGGGTGCGCGAAAATCCGATCCTGAGCATTTTTCAGCCGGCTGACGCCGATTGATGGGCGAATTTTTCGCGCGAGATCAACCACTCACCTTCATCCAACCAGAAAAGCGATTCCTCAAAATGGTTACACGTCGTGATGTCGCATCGATTGTCGGACTTGGCGCGATGGCTGCAGCCACGCTGGCCTCACCGGCCGTGGCGCAGACCGCAGCGGATTCCAACGAATCGACCTTTGCCCGCATTCGCCGCACCAAGAAGATGCGGATCGGCGCGGTCGGCGGCGGCGCGCCCTATTACATGAAGGACCTCGCCAGCGGCCAGTGGAAGGGCTTCTACATCGACATCGCCAAGGCGCTCGCCGACGACATGGAGGCCGAGCTCGAGATCACCGAGACCACCTGGGGCAATTCGGTGCTCGATCTGCAGTCCAACAAGATCGACATCTTCTTCGGCCTCAACCCGACCCCGAAGCGCGCGCTGGTGGTCGACTTCTCGGTGCCGGTCTTCAACAACGCCTTCGGCATCCTCTGCAAGAAGGACTTCAAGCCGAAGAGCTGGGCCGAGCTGAACTCGCCCGACGTCAAGATCGCCGTCGACCAGGGCTCGTCGCACGACCAGGTCGTCAGCCGCCTGACGCCGAAGGCGCAGATCTCGCGACTGAAGACCGCCGACGATGCCACCGCCGCGCTGCAAACCGGCCGCGTCGACGCGCAGTGCCTGATCACCATGCTGTCGCTGACCGTGTTGAAGAAGAATCCCTCGCTCGGCCAGTTCGTGCTGCCGACGCCGATCTTCGCCACCACGTCGAACGCCGGCTTCCGCCGCGAGAACGACAAGACCTTCCGCGACTACGTCAACACCTGGATCGACTTCAACAAGGGCCTCGGCTTCATCCGCAACGCGATCATCACCAACATGGAGCTGGTGGGCGTGACCGAAGCGGACATTCCGCCGGGCGTTTCGCTGTAGGTGATGAGCGCCTGAAGTATCCACACCGTCATGGCCGGGCTTGTCCCGGCCATCCACGCCTGACTCGCGGCACCAAGAACGTGGATGCCCGGGACATAGGCGAGCGGAAGCGACGCCGTCCTTCGGACGGCTACGCCCGGGCATGACGACAAGTTTCTGAACTGACATCGGGTAAAAGTAACGCACGCATGTATCAGTGGGACTTCGGCATCCTCTGGAGCTATCGCTGGCTCTTTCTCAACGGGCTCGGCGTCACCGTCGGCTTCACCGTGGTCATCGTCGTGCTCGGTCTCGTCTTCGGCCTGTTCGGCGCGTTCGGCAGCCTGTCGCGCTTCAAGGCGGTGCGTCTCCTCGCCCTCACCTTCATCGAGGCGTTCCGCTGCACGCCGATCCTGGTGCAGCTGATCTGGTTCTATTACGCGCTGCCGATCCTGGCCGGCGTCGAGATGACGCCGATCACGGCCTCGGCGCTCGCACTCTCGCTCTATGGCGGCTCGTTCTATTCCGAGATCATCCGCGGCGGCATCATCTCGATCGACAAAGGCCAGTCGGAAGCCGGCGCCGCGCTCGGCATGACGCCGGGACAGAGCATGCGGCGCATCGTGCTTCCGCAAGCGATCAAGCGCATGATCCCGGCGCTGATGAACCAGTCGATCATCCAGTTCAAGAACACCTCGCTGGTTTCGGTGCTCGCCGTGCCCGACCTCGTCTACCAGAGCCAGGTCGCCGCCCATGACAGCTACCGGCCGCTCGAGACCTACACCGCGGTCGCGGTCGCCTATGCGGCGATCCTGATTCCCTTGACCATCATCGTCCGCCGCGGCGAGAAGCGACTGGCGGTCAGCGAATGAGCGAGCCATCCAGGAACACTTCGAAGATCGAGATCCGCAGCCTTCGCAAGAGCTTTGGCAGCAACGAGGTTCTGAAGAACATCAGCCTCGACGTGGCCAAGGGGGGCGTGGTGGCGCTGATCGGCCCATCCGGCTCCGGCAAGTCGACACTGCTCCGCTGCATCAATCTGCTGGTCGTGCCCGACGGCGGCAGCGTCCGCGTCGGCGACACAAGCTTCCAATTCGGCGAAGGCGCCAAGCTTCCGGACGTGAAGACACTCGCCAAATTCCGCACCACCACCGGCATGGTGTTCCAGCATTTCAATTTGTTCCCGCACATGACGACGCTTCAGAACGTCATGGAGGGGCCCGTCACGGTGCGCCGCATGGCCAGGGCGGACGCCGAGAAGCTCGCGCGCGCGCAGCTTGCCAAGGTGGGCCTTGCGGAGAAGGCCGACCAATATCCGGCGACGCTGTCCGGCGGGCAGAAGCAGCGCGTCGCGATCGCACGTGCGCTCGCGATGGAGCCGGACGTGATGCTGTTCGACGAGGCCACCTCGGCGCTCGATCCCGAGCTCGTCGGCGAGGTGCTCGCCGTCATGCAGCGGCTGGCCTCGGAAGGCATGACCATGGTGATCGTGACCCATGAGATCGCCTTCGCCCGCGAGGTCGCCGACCGCCTCATCTTCATGCGCGACGGCGTCGTGGTCGAGGAAGGTCCGGCGCGGCAGGTGATCGACAATCCGCAGGAAGCCGCGACGCGCGCCTTCCTCAGCCATTTCCACCGCACCGGCGCGTTGCCGCCGGCCAACGTAGCACCGTGATGCCTGATATCGATCGCGCCTATCTCGTTACCGGTGCCGCCAGCGGCATCGGCCGCGCCACCGCAAAACTGCTCGCGGCCCCCGGCACCGCGCTGCTGCTCCACACCCGCTCGAACGCGGAAGGTCTCGATGCCGCCGCGGCCGAAGCCGAAGCGAAAGGCGCCGCCGTCGCAAAATGCCTCGGCGATCTCGCCGAGGAAGCAGCCGTTACCGACGCCGTCGCCGCCGCGCAACGCGTTTTCGGACGGCTCGACGGATTGATCCTGGTCGGCGGTCATGCCCGCCGCGGCAGCGCGATCGGCACGCCGGCGGATCAGTTCCGGCAGGCGATGGACGAATCGGCGCTGGCGTTCACGCGGCTGGTCGACGCCGCGCTGCCGCTGCTGCGTGCCGGGCGCGATACGCGGATCGTGGCGGTGTCCTCTTTCGTCGCGCATGCGATCCGGCCGGAATTCGCACCCTTTGCCGCAACGGCGGCAAGCCGCTCCGCGCTCGAAGCGCTGGTGCGTCTCACCGCGATCGAGCTCGCAAAAGACGGCATCACCGTCAATGCTGTGTCACCCGGCCTCATCATCAAGGACAAGCCGAGCGAGAGCCGGCTCTCGCCCGAGCAGATCGCCACCACCGAGGCGCTGATCCCGATGCGCCGCCGCGGGCGGCCGGAAGAAGTGGCCGAGATCATCGCCTTCCTGGCATCACCGAAGGCGTCCTACGTCACCGGCCAGGTCTGGCACGTCAATGGAGGCCTGACATGACCGAAGCAACCGTCGAACGCATCAGGCTGTTCCTGATCGAGAGCCCGATCAAGATGGCGCGCCTCCAAGGCGTCGGCAACGTCAAGGGCACGGTGAAGCGCGTGCTGATCGAGCTCACCGCGAGCGACGGCGTGATCGGCTGGGGCGAGGCGGCACCGTGGGAAGTGTTCACGGGGACGCCGGAAGCGGCCTTCTCCGCGCTCGACATCTATCTGCGGCCGATCGTGCTCGGCAAACCCGTGCGCCGCATCCGCGCGCTGATGACCGAGCTCGACCGCGCGCTGGTCGGTCATGCCGAGGCCAAGGTCGCGATCGAGATGGCGCTGCTCGACATCGTCGGCAAGTCGTCGGGATTGTCGGTCGCCGACCTGCTCGGCGGCCGCGTGCGCGACACGATTCCCCTCTCCTTCTCCATCGCCGATCCCGATTTCGCCGCCGATCTCGAACGCATGCGAAAAATGGTTCCGGACGGCAACGTCATCTACAAGGTCAAGACCGGCGTGAAGCCGCATCGCGAGGATCTCGATCATCTCGAAGCGATCCGCAAGGAATTCGGCGACAAGGTCGATCTGCGCGTCGATTACAACCAGGCGCTGGCGCCGTTCGGCGCGATCAAGATTTTGCGCGACATCGAGGAATTCGCACCGACCTTCATCGAGCAGCCGGTGCCGCGCAAATATCTCGACGTGATGGCGCAGCTCACCGCGGCGCTGGAAACACCCGTTCTCGCCGACGAAAGCTGCTTCGACCGCCGCGACATGATGGAGGTGGTGCGCCGCGAAGCCGCCGATGCCGTCTCGATCAAGCTGATGAAAGCCGGCGGCCTGTTCGAGGCGCAGGCGATCATGGCGATCGCCGACATCGCCGGCCTGCCCGGCTATGGCGGCACGCTGTGGGAGGGCGGCATCGGGCTTGCCGCCGGGACGCAGCTGATCGCGGCAACGCCGGGCATCTCGCTCGGCTGCGAATTCTACATGCCGCATCACGTGCTGACCGAGGACGTGCTGGAAGAGCGCGTTGCCAACCGCGCCGGCCATGTCGTGGTGCCCGACGGCCCGGGCCTCGGGATCCGCGTCAGCGAGGCCTCCGTCCGCGCCAATGCGCGGGTGCTTGCGGAGGCGTGAGTTCGTCATTCCGGGGCGCGCGTAGCGCGAGCCCGGAATCCATAACCACAGGGAGGGGTTGTCGCGCGAGCTGGTCACCACGCATCTTCGCCAAACTTCTCTCTGTGGTTATGGGTCCCGGGCTCGCGCTTTGCGCGCCCCGGGACGACAGCGGAGCATGCCGCCCCCGCGGTCCCTAACCTTCCCCTAGCTAACTCCGTATCGTATGGTCCGGCCAAACAAGCCCGCCCCCATCGGGCCATCCGGAAACGCATATGTCTGAACCCGCCTGGTCGCTGCACTCCCGCCTGAAAGAGGACACCATCGACATCGGCGACCTGCCGCTCTCGAAGGTCCTGGTCATCAAGGACGCGCATTATCCCTGGCTGCTGCTGGTGCCGCGGCGACCCGATGCGGTCGAGATCATCGATCTCGACGAGGTGGAGCAGGCGCAACTCATGACGGAGATCTCCCGCGTCTCGCGCGCGCTGAAAGAGATCACCAAATGCGACAAGCTCAATGTCGCCGCGCTCGGCAACCTCGTGCCGCAGCTTCACGTCCACATCATCGCACGCCGGACCAGCGACGCTGCATGGCCGCGGCCGGTCTGGGGCGTGATGAAGCCCTTGGCGCATGACGCCACCGAGGTGCAGACTTTCATCAGCGCGCTTCGCCGCAAGATCTGGTTGGGTTGAGAACAAGAAATGTCAGCATTCGACTCGTTTCCGCTGGGACAGCCGGCCTTCGTCACCAACGTCCTCGATCGCGCCGCGCATCTGCGCCGCGACGACGAAAAGCTGTTCGCGATGGAGCAGAAGCCATTGTCGCGCGCCTATGTCGTCTACCGCGACTCGCTGCTGGTGAAGCGCGAGGGCGACAAGGCGCGCGCGCTGCTGGGAGTAGACGAGGCGCTGAAATGCGGCGCCAACCCCGGCACGATCTTCTTAGGCCTGCGCGACGGCGCCGCGGTGTTCGGCATGGGGATGTCGCAGGCGGCGGCCGAGAAGCTGATCGGCCGCGAGGACTACACCGTCACCGAGCTGCGCGGCATGGCGATGCAGGGCGCGATTCCGCCCGGCGAGCTCTCGGCGATCGCGATGGCGAAGTCGATGGTGAGCTGGCATCAGCGCCACGGCTATTGCGCCAATTGCGGCACGCGGAGCGCGGTGAAGGAAGGCGGCTGGAAGCGCGAGTGCCCTGCTTGCAAGGCCGAGCACTTTCCGCGCACCGATCCCGTCGTGATCATGCTGGTCGCCTCCGGCGAGAAGTGCCTGCTCGGCCGCCAGAAGCAGTTCCCGCCGGGGATGTATTCCTGTCTCGCCGGCTTCGTCGAGGCCGCCGAGACCATCGAGGACGCGGTACGCCGGGAAATCCTCGAAGAATCCGGAATCCGCTGCACCGACGTGCAGTATTACATGACGCAGCCCTGGCCCTATCCATCGTCGCTGATGATCGGCTGCAGCGCGCGGGCGCTCAACGAGGACGTCGTCGTCGATCATTCCGAGCTGGAGGACGCGCGCTGGTTCACCCGCGAGGAGGCCGCGCTGATGCTGACGCGGACGCATCCGGACGGGCTCGCCGGCCCGCATCCGTTCGCGATCGCCCACCACCTGCTCGGCCGCTGGGTGCACGACAAGACCGGCGCGTAAGCTGGGGCCGCCGGTGGCCATATCAGGGACCGCGCCGCACATCCTTTGCATCGGCATTCCCGTGCGCGACCTCACCTTTCGCGTCGAGGCCGTGCCCGCGCGCGGCAGCAAGGCCAACGCCACGCATCTCGCCGAGATCTGCGGCGGCAACGCGCTCAATGCTGCGATCGCCATCGCGCGGCTCGGTGGCCGGGTCTCCTTCGCAGGACCGATGGGCGATGCACGGGAAGCGTCGAGCGGCTTCATTCTCGAACAGATGGCCAGTGAAGGCATCGACACGACGCACGTGGTGCGCGTGCCCGGCCTGACCACGCCGGTCTCCGCGATCCTGATCGAGCCCTCGGGCGAGCGGACGCTGACGATCTATCGCGATCCCGGCCTGTGGAGCGTGAAGCTGCCGGACGGTGACGCGCTGCTCGCCGATTGCCGGGCGGTCCTCGTCGAGAGCCGCTGCGGCGCCCTTTGTATCGATCTCTGCGCCGAGGCGCGACGGCGCGGCATTCCTGTCATCGTCGGCGTCGATCGCGCGATGTCGTTGCAGGACGGCCTGCTCACGGCCGCCTCGCACGTGCTGTTCGCCAGCGACCAGGTGCAGGAGACGGCCGGTGTCGCCGATGACGGCGAGGCATTGAAGCGCCTGGCAGGGCTGACGCCGGCCCTTCTCGCCGCCACGCGCGGCCCGCGCGGCACGATCTGGCTGAACGAGGCGGGCAAGCTGGAGGAGACCCCGGCCTTCCCGGTTCAGGCGGTCGATACGCTCGGGGCCGGCGACGTTTTCCATGGCGCCTTCACGCTTGGCCTCGCCGAGGGCGCGGAGGTGCGGGAGGCGCTGCGATTCGCCGCGGCCGCCGCAGCGCTGAAATGCACCCGCCACGGTGGCGGCATGGCCGCCCCACAACGCGTTGAAGTTGAAGAGCTTTTACGAGGCAGGCTCTAGAGAAGTTCCACTGTTACGCCGAGATTATAGGCTTGCCGTGGAAAGATTTTCTCTATATCAGGGAAATCAGCCCCTGAAATGGAACAAAGTTCTTCAAATGACTGACCTCGCCGTGCAACTCCCCGAGACCAGCCGCCGCCTCGATGCCATCGACCGCAAGATTCTGATGGTGCTCCAGGAGGATGCGTCCCTCTCCGTCGCCGAGATCGGCGACCGCGTCGGGCTGTCCTCGACCCCCTGCTGGAAGCGCATCCAGCGCCTCGAGGCCGACGGCGTGATCCTGAAGCGCGTCGCCCTGGTCGACCAGAACAAGATCGGGCTCGGCATCTCCGTATTCGTGTCAGTCGAGAGCGCCGACCATTCGGACGCCTGGCTGAAGAAGTTCGCCGAGGCCGTGAGTGCCATGCCCGAGGTGATGGAATTTTACCGCATGGCCGGCGACGTCGACTACATGCTGCGCGTCGTGGTCGCCGACATGCAGGCCTATGACGTGTTCTACAAGAAGCTGATCAGCGCCGTGCCGCTGAAGAACGTCACCTCGCGCTTCGCGATGGAGAAGATCAAGTCGGTCACCGCGCTGCCGATCCCGGCGGTGGTGGCGGCTTAGAGGCTTAGTTCTCAGGTCTCACCACAAGGAAGCTGTCATCGCCCGGCCTTGACCGGGCGATCCAGTATTCCAGAGGCGGCGATTGGATACGGAGAAGCTGCGGCGTACTGGATGCCCCGGTCAAGCCGGGGCATGACAGCGGAGATTTGCGGCGCGGGTTGTGCTCCCTGATGCCCCTCAAATCGTCTGATTGTACGCGCCGACTTCGGGATGCGTGCGGAGCACGCTGTTCACCATCTCGAACATGTCGTGCATGCGCTGCTCGGAGACCGGGCTCTCGACCACGACGACGAGCTCGGGCTTGTTGGAGGACGCGCGCACCAGGCCCCAGCTGCCGTCCTCGACCGTGACGCGTACGCCGTTGACGGTGACGAGATCGCGGATCGCCTGGCCGCCGATCTTGGCGCCCTTGGCCTGCAAGCCTTCAAAATGCTTCACCACCTGGTCGATGACGCCGTATTTGGTCTCGTCGGCGCAATGCGGTGACATGGTCGGCGACGACCAGGTTTTCGGCAGCGCGTTCTTCAGATCGGCCATCGACTTGCCCGGCGCGCGGTCGAGCATGTCGCAGATCGCGAGTGCCGACACCAGGCCGTCGTCGTAGCCGCGTCCATACGGCTTGTTGAAGAAGAAGTGGCCGGACTTCTCGAAGCCCGCGAGCGCACCCGTCTCGTGGGTGCGGCGCTTCATGTAGGAATGGCCGGTCTTCCAATAGGCGACCTTGGCGCCCTGCTTCTGCAGCACGGGATCGGTGACAAACAGACCGGTCGACTTCACGTCGACGATGAAATGCGCATCCTTGTGGATCGCCGACATGTCGCGGGCGAGCATCACGCCGACCTTGTCGGCAAAGATTTCCTCGCCGGTGTTGTCGACGACGCCGCAGCGATCGCCGTCACCGTCGAAGCCGAGACCGACATCGGCCTTGTGATGCAGCACCGCGTCGCGGATCGCGTGCAGCATTTCCATGTCTTCCGGATTCGGATTGTATTTCGGGAAGGTGTGGTCGAGCTCGGTGTCGAGCGGGATCACCTCGCAGCCGATCGCCTCCAGCACCTGCGGCGCGAACGCGCCGGCAGTGCCGTTGCCGCAGGCGGCGACGACCTTGAGCTTGCGGGTCAGCTTCGGACGGCCGGTGAGATCGGCGATATAGCGCGCCGGATAATTCTCGTGGAACTGGTAGGAGCCGCCGGCCTTGTTCTTGAATTCGGCGTTGAGCACGATCTCCTTCAGCCGCGTCATCTCGTCGGGGCCGAAGGTCAGCGGGCGGTTGGCGCCCATCTTCACGCCGGTCCAGCCGTTGTCGTTGTGCGAGGCCGTGACCATGGCGCAGCAGGGCACGTCGAGATCGAACTGCGCGAAATAGGCCATCGGCGTCACCGCGAGCCCGATATCGTGCACCTTGCAGCCCGCAGCCATCAGGCCGGAAATCAGCGCATATTTGATCGAGGCCGAATAGCCGCGGAAATCATGGCCGGTGACGATCTCCTGCTTGACGCCGAGCTCCGCAATCAGCGCGCCCAGCCCCATGCCGAGCGCCTGGATTCCCATCAGGTTGATTTCCTTCTGGAACAACCAGCGCGCGTCGTATTCGCGAAAACCCGTGGCCTTCACCATCGGCTCGGATTCGAAGGCATAGGTGTTGGGCAACAAGACGGATTTCGGCTTGGGGAACATTGAGACGGTCTCGTGAAAATGGCGGGAATTGATGCAGCCTTAGCGAATGCCGGGCCGCAGCGGAAGGCGGGAATGGCAGCTTATGGCTTATAATTGCGGCAGTTTGGTAACGGGAAAACGCGGCCCGGCGCGAGACTTCCGCCAATGCCGTCCTGAAAAAATCCGTGCGAACGACCGTTCGTCGGCGCGGTGAGCGCCTTTGAGGCGGCTTACTGCTCCAGCACCATCTGGCCGTTGGCGTATTCGAAGCGCTTGAGGCGGGACAGGAAGGAGAGGCCGAGCAGGTTCTCCGACAGAGCCTCGTCCGGCAGCACCATGGCGTCGACGTCGCGCACGACGAGGCCGCCGACCTCGAGCATGGCGATGCGCGTGCGCGCCGCCTTGATGGTGCCGTTGGCGGTCGAGACGGTGGCGTTGTACTCGCCGCGCGAGGGACGGAGGCCAAAGCGGGCGGCCGAGCTCTCGTTCAGCGCGACCACGGAGGCGCCGGTGTCGATCATGAAGCCGATCCGTTGGCCGTCGATGCGGCCTTCGGCCTGAAAATGGCCACGGCCATCGCGGGAGATGGCGAGGCTGCGCCCACCGGCCGGCGCCGTCGCAGCAACCGTGATCGTCGTGCGCGGCGCTGACGTCGCGGAGGCGGAACTCATCCTGTCCGCCATCTGCGCCATGAACGTGCCGAGGCCGATCATGATGGCCGCGAGGATCATTATGTTACCCATCACACCACTTCCGAGCCGGAAAGCTCGATTTCACCACGCGACACGTCTGGCCGCGAGCGACGCTGCGGTCAGAGCGCCGCTATTTTGACGAAAAGGATGAGCGGAGGGTTAATGGCGCAGTGTCGCCAGTACGACAGATCCTCATCCTGAGGAGCCCGCCAACGGCGGGCGTCTCGAAGGATGGCCGCGGGCGAAAGTTGGGCCTGCATGGTTCGAGACGCGCGTTCCGCGCTCCTCACCATGAGGGTCTACTTGCGGTTCACGTCCCGCGCGGCTTGACCCGCCGGGTCGGCAGCGCGCTCGCCGGATCCTCCGGCCAGGGATGGCGCGGGTAGCGGCCGCGCAGGTCGGAGCGTACCGCGGCGTAGCTGCCGCGCCAGAAACCGGGGAGGTCGCGCGTCACCTGCACAGGGCGCTGCGCCGGCGACAGCAATTCCAGCACCAGCGGCACCTTGCCGGCGGCGATCGACGGATGGGTGTTGAGCCCGAACAATTCCTGGAGCCGCACCGCGATAGTCGGCCCCTGCTCGGCCTCGTAGTCGATCGCGAGCACGCTGCCGGTCGGCGCCTCGAAATGCGTCGGCGCCTCGCGATCGAGCCTTGCGCGCATCTCCCAGGGCAGCAGCGCCATCAGCGCGTCGGACAGATCGCCGGCCGAGATGTCTTTGAGTGCGATCTTGTCGTAGAGCGCCGGCACCAGCCAGTCGTCGCGCCGCGCGATCAGTCCGTCGTCGGACAAATCGGGCCAGCTGTCGCCCTCGGCCTTGCGCAGAAACATCACGCGGTCGCGCCACTGCTTTGCGGCCTTCGACCAGGGCAACCGGTCGAGACCTGCGGCAATCAGCCCATCTGCTAAGATGCGCGCGGTGTCCTCCGAAGGCGACACCGCGAGTGTTGCCTCCGACAGTGTGATCGCATGCAGCGCGCGCTTGCGCCGCGCGCGCAGCGCCATCGCGCCACGATCGAAGGAGATCTCGTCGACGGTCTCGATATGCTCGGCGAAATGCCGCTCGATGTCGTCCTCGCCGATCGGCGCTGCCAGCAGAACGCGGCCGCTCGCCGCCGTGCCCGTCATCTCGCCGATCGCGATGTAGGGCGCGCGGGCGAGCGACGAGGTCTGCTCCACCGCGGCGCCGCGACCATTGGCGAGCACGAAGGTGCCATTGCCGCGGTTGCGCGCGACACGGTCCGGGAAGGCGTAGGCGAGCATCAGGCCGGTCGAGAGATCGTCCTGTCCGGTTGCGGCCTTCTCCGACGCCGCCACCTGCGAAGCCCAGCGCCGCGCGAGATCGCGCGCGCTCGCGGCGCGCGGCGAGCGATCGCGGCGGAACTGGTCGCGCCGGTACTCGAGATCGACGCTGTCGCCGCCGAGCCCGCGCTCGGTGATGATGGCCGCGATCTCGGCGGCGGCTTCGCCGCTGCCCACGCGATGCGAATCCACGATCATGCGCGCCAGCCGCGGCGGCAGCGCCAGCGCGCGCAGGCTTTTGCCTTCGGCGGTGATGCGGCCGTCGCCATCAAGCGCGTTGAGCTCGGAGAGAAGGCTTTTCGCCTCTTTCCAGGCGGGCAGCGGCGGCGGATCGAGGAATGACAACGCCGAAGGATCGGCGACGCCCCATTGCGCGAGGTCGAGCACCAGCGAGGAGAGGTCGGCGCTGAGGATTTCCGGCTGGGTGTAGGGCGCAAGCGAGGCCGTCTGCGGCTCATCCCAGAGCCGGTAGCAGACGCCGGGCTCGGTGCGGCCGGCGCGGCCGCGGCGCTGGTCCACCGCCGCACGCGCAGCGCGCACGGTCTCGAGCCGGGTCAGCCCGATGTCGGGCTCGTAGCGCGGCACGCGGGCGAGACCGGAATCGACCACGATGCGCACGCCCTCGATGGTGAGCGAGGTCTCCGCGATCGAGGTCGCCAGCACCACCTTGCGCGTGCCCTTCGGCGCGGGCGCGATCGCGCGGTCCTGCACGGCAGCGTCGAGCGCGCCGAACAACGGCACGATCTCGATGCTGGCATCCTGGACGCGCTCGCTGAGGAAATTCTGGGTGCGGCGGATTTCGGCGGCGCCGGGCAGGAACGCCAGCACCGAACCGCTGTCGGCGCGCAGCGCGGACGCGATCGCATCCGCCATCTGCCGCTCGACCGGCGCATCCGCCTTGCGGCCGAGATAGCGCGTCTCGACCGGAAAGGCGCGGCCCTCGCTCTCGACAACGGGCGCTTCCCCGAGCAGCTTTGCCACGCGCGCGCCGTCGAGCGTTGCCGACATCACGAGGATGCGCAGATCCTCGCGCAGGCCGGTTTGCGCGTCGCGCGCCAGCGCGAGGCCCATGTCGGCATCGAGCGAGCGCTCGTGGAATTCGTCGAACAGGACGGCCGCGATGCCGGAGAGCTCGGGATCGTCGAGGATCTGGCGGGTGAAGATCCCCTCGGTCACCACCTCGATGCGCGTCGCGCGCGAGATCTTCGAGCCGAAGCGGACGCGGTAGCCGACGGTTTCGCCGGCGCGCTCGCCAAGCGACTTGGCCATGCGCTCGGCACTCGCCCGGGCAGCGATACGCCGCGGCTCCAGCACGATGATCTTCTTGCCCGCGGCCCAGGGCGCATCCAGCAGCGCCAGCGGCACCCGCGTGGTCTTGCCTGCGCCGGGCGGCGCCACCAGCACAGCGGCGTTATGCACCTCCAGCGTGCGCGAGAGGTCGTCGAGCACGGCGTCGATCGGGAGGGGCGTGTCGAAGCTGCGGGGCAAGGCCTATCCATTCGTCATGCCCGGCCTTGTGCCGGGCATCCACGTCTTCGACTAGAAACAGACGTGGATGGCCGGGACAAGCCCGGCCATGACGAAATCGTTGCGGCAGTGGACCGTCAGCCCTGCACCGGCGGACGGCCGATGCTCTCGTAGGTGAAGCCGGCGGCTTCCATGTCTTCGGGACGGTAGACGTTGCGGAGATCGACGACGACGGGCTGCGTCATGGTCGCCTTCAGCCGGCCGAGATCGAGCGCGCGGAACTGCACCCATTCGGTGACGATGACGAGCGCATCGGCGCCTTGCGCGCAGGAATAGGCGTCCTCGCAATAGGTGATGTTCGGCAGCTCGCCCTTGGCCTGCTCCATGCCGACGGGATCGAAAGCCTTGACCGTCGCGCCCATGTCGATCAGGCCGGTGACGAGCGGAATCGACGGCGCATCGCGCATGTCGTCGGTGTCGGGCTTGAAGGTGAGGCCGAGCACGGCGATGGTCTTGCCGCGCAAGCTACCGCCGAGCGCCTGGCTGACCTTGCGCGCCATCGCGCGCTTGCGGTTCTCGTTGACGGCCAGCACGGCTTCGACGATGCGCAGGCTCACGTCATAGTCCTGCGCGATCTTGATCAGCGCCTTGGTGTCCTTCGGGAAGCAGGAGCCGCCGAAGCCGGGCCCCGCATGCAGGAACTTGGTGCCGATGCGGTTGTCGAGGCCGATGCCGCGCGCGACTTCCTGCACGTCGGCGCCGACCTTTTCCGAGAGATCGGCGATCTCGTTGATGAAGGTGATCTTGGTCGCGAGGAACGCGTTCGCGGCGTATTTGATCATCTCGGCGGTGCGGCGCGCCGTGAACATCAGCGGGGCCTGGTTCAGCGACAGCGGGCGATAGACGTCGCCCATCACCTTGCGGCCGCGCTCGTCGGAGGTGCCGACGACGACGCGATCGGGATACTTGAAGTCGCGGATCGCCGCGCCCTCGCGCAGGAATTCGGGGTTGGAGGCGACGACGACGTCCGCCGCAGGGTTGGTCTCGCGGATGATGCGCTCGACCTCGTCGCCGGTGCCGACCGGGACGGTCGACTTGGTCACGACGACGGTGAAGCCCGACAGCGACTGCGCGATCTCGCGCGCGGCGGCGTAGACATAGGACAGATCGGCGTGACCGTCGCCGCGGCGCGAGGGCGTGCCGACCGCGATGAAGACGGCATCGGCGTCCGCGACCGGCTTCGACAAATCGGTGGTGAAGTCGAGCCGCTTGGCCTTCACATTGGTCGCGACCAGTTCGTCGAGGCCGGGCTCGTAGATCGGAATCTCGCCGCGATGAAGCGCCGCGATCTTCTTCTCGTCCTTGTCGACGCAGGTGACGTCGTGACCGAAATCCGCAAAGCAGGCTCCGGACACCAGTCCCACATAGCCCGTTCCGATCATCGCGATTCGCATGAAAAACCCTGTTCCAGCTTGGTTAACGAAACCCCAACTCGAGCGGTTTAGCATTTTCCTGAGGGGAGAGAACAGCCCGGATGCAAAAACCGGCACGCGAATTGTACCGGTAAAGAAACCTTAAACCGCAAGGCTTCACACTGCGCCACGTCCGCACAGAGCCGGGCGGACCGCGCCTCGAAACGGGACACCATGGCACTATCAGGCACAATCGCCGCGAGCGGGCTTTCCAAGGCCCCCTCGCCCGCACGTGTCGACTGGGTCGACTATGCCAAGGGCATCTGCATCGTCATGGTCGTGATGATGCACTCGGTGCTGGGGGTGGAGATCGCGGCCGGCCAGACCGGTTTCATGCATGTCGCCGTGGCCTTCGCAAAGCCGTTCCGGATGCCGGACTTCTTCCTGATTTCGGGCCTGTTCCTGCCCTTGGTGATCGATCGGGACTGGCGAACCTATCTCGACCGCAAGGTGGTGCATTTCGCCTATTTCTATGTCGTCTGGGTGACAATCCAGTTCGGCTTCAAGGCACCGGCATTCGCGGCGGAGACGAGCTGGCGCGAGGCCGGCCTGCTGTATCTGGAATCCTTCGTCGAACCGTTCGGCACGCTCTGGTTCATCTACCTGCTGCCGATCTTCTTCGTGGTCACAAAATTGACACGGCGAGTCCCGCCGCTGGCGATCTGGCTCATCGCTGCCGCGCTGGAGACGGCGCGCATCTCGACCGGCTGGACCGCGATCGACGAATTCTGCGCGCGCTTCGTCTATTTCTATTCGGGATATCTGTTCGCGCCTTACGTGTTCGCGCTGTCCGATCGCGCGCGCAACCATCCCGCACTCGCGCTGGCGGCGCTTGCGACCTGGGCGCTGGTCAATGCGGGCCTCGTCGCGCTCGGCGCCAGCGAATGGAAGATCGTCTCGCTCGCGCTCGGCTTCGCCGGCGCCTGCGCCATCATCACGATGGGCACGCTGCTCGCGCGCGCACAGTGGTTGAACTTCTTCCGCTTCTGCGGCGAGCATTCGATCGTGATCTACCTCGCCTTCTTCCTGCCGATGGCGGCGACACGAACGCTGCTGCTGCGCGCCGGCATCATTGCCGACATCGGCACGGTGTCGCTGATCGTCACCATCGTCGGCGTGATCGGATCGCTCGCGATCTGGTACGTCGCATTGCGGCTCAATGCCCGCTTCCTGTTCGAACGGCCGCAGACGTTCTGGATCGCGCCGAAGAAGGCGGGGCCAGTGTTGCAGGCGGCGGAGTAGCCGCCCTCTCGGTGTCGTCGCCCGGCTCGACCGGGCGACCCAGTACGCCGAGACGCCAGTGATCGAGCCGAGAAGCCGCGGCGTACTGGTTTCCCCGCCTTCGCGGGGAATGACAGCGGGGATGTGGGGAACGACAGTGGGGATAGCGGCACCAGCGGCCCAAAAATCCCCCGCTCAAGGCTGTCAAAGCCCGCAAAAATTCATACATTGCGGCCATGCCCAAAAGCTCCCCAACGACATCCCCGAAGACCGCCGCCAAAGCCGACACCAAACCCGCTGCTGACAAGCCTGCTGCCAAACCGGTCGCGGCGAAGGTGGCCGGCAAGGGCGACCACATCTTCCTGGTCGACGGTTCCGGCTACATCTTCCGCGCCTATCACGCGCTGCCGCCACTGAACCGCAAGTCCGATGGCTTGCAGGTCAACGCCGTGCTCGGTTTCTGCAACATGCTGTGGAAGCTGTTGCGCGACATGCCCGCGGACAACCGCCCGACGCATCTGGCGATCGTGTTCGACAAGTCGGAAGTCACCTTCCGCAACAAGATCTATCCCGAGTACAAGGCGCACCGGCCGCCCGCGCCCGATGATCTGATCCCGCAATTCGCGCTGATCCGCGAAGCCGTGCGCGCCTTCGATTTGCCCTGCCTGGAACAGAGCGGATTCGAGGCCGACGATTTGATCGCGACCTATGCGCGACAGGCCAGCGACCGCGGCGCCCACACGACCATCGTGTCCTCCGACAAGGATCTGATGCAGCTCGTGAACGACAAGATCATGATGTACGACACCATGAAGGACCGCCGTATCGGAATCCCCGAGGTGATCGAGAAGTTCGGCGTGCCGCCGGAGAAAGTTGTCGAAGTGCAGGCGCTGGCCGGCGATTCCACCGACAACGTGCCCGGTGTGCCCGGCATCGGCATCAAGACCGCGGCGCAGCTGATCGTCGAATATGGCGATCTCGAGCAGCTTCTGTTCCGCGCCACCGAGATCAAGCAGCCGAAGCGGCGCGAGGCGCTGATCGAGAATGCCGAGAAGGCGCGGATTTCGCGCCAGCTGGTGCTGCTCGACGACAAGGTCGAACTCGAGGTGCCGCTGGACGATCTCGCAGTGCACGAGCCCGACGCGCGCAAGCTGATTGCCTTCCTGAAGGCGATGGAATTCACCACGCTGACACGCCGCGTCGCCGACTATTCGCAGATCGATCCCGCCAATGTCGATGCCGATGCGTCGAACAGCAGCGGCGCCAGGGCCGGCGGCGACGCCGCCAAGGCAAAAACGTCGGAGATCTCCGGCGATCTTTTCGCCGCTCCAGCCGCGACCGCAACGGGCGGCGACAAGGGCGATAAGTCGGCCGGTCTCAAGGGCTCGCCGATTTCACTGGCCGCCGCGCGCGAAGAGGCGCTGCGCAAGCTGCCGGTCGACCGCAGCAAATACCAGGCGATCAAGACGCTCAAGGAGCTCGATGCCTTCGTCGCGCGCATCCATGACACCGGCCATGTCGCGATCGAGACGAGAGCCAACTCCATCGATCCGATGCAGGCCGATCTGTGCGGCATCGCGCTGGCACTGGCGCCGAACGAGGCCTGCTACGTGCCGCTCGCGCACAAGCAGTCCGGCGGCGGCGCCGGCCTGTTCGACACGGGCCTCGCGCCGGACCAGGTCAAGCATGCCGACGCCATCGAAGCGCTGCGGCCGGTGCTGGAATCGGCGGGCATTCTCAAGATCGGCTTCGACGTCAAGTTCACCGCCGTGATGCTGGCGCAGCACGGCATCACGCTGCGCAACGCCGACGATGCGCAGCTGATCTCCTATGTGCTCGATGCCGGCCGCGGCTCGCACGCGATCGAAGCGCTCGCGGAGCGCTGGTTCGGCCACGCCATGCTGAAGGAGAGCGAGCTGCTCGGCAGCGGCAAGGGCAAGATCACGTTCGACCAGGTGCCGATCGACAAGGCCGCACCGCTGTCGGCGGAAGGCGCCGACATGGCCTTGCGCGTGTGGCGCGTGCTGAAGCCGCGCCTCGTCGCCGAGCACATGACCGCCGTCTACGAGACGCTGGAGCGGCCGCTGGTGTCGGTGCTCGCGCGCATGGAGCGGCGCGGCATCTCGATCGACCGCCAGGTCTTGTCGCGGCTATCAGGCGACTTCGCCCAGACCGCGGCGCGCGTCGAAGCCGAGATCCAGGAGATCGCGGGCGAGCCCGTCAATGTCGGCAGCCCCAAACAGATCGGCGACATCCTGTTCGGCAAGATGGGACTGTCCGGCGGCACCAAGACCAAGACCGGCGCATGGTCGACGACCGCGCAGGTGCTCGACGAACTTGCCGAGCAAGGCCACGACTTCCCGAAGAAGATCCTGGAGTGGCGCCAGGTTTCGAAACTGAAATCGACCTACACCGACGCGCTGCCGACCTACGTCAACCCGCAGACCCATCGCGTCCACACCACCTACGCGCTGGCCGCGACCACGACGGGCCGGCTGTCGTCGAACGAGCCGAATCTGCAGAACATCCCGGTGCGCACCGAGGACGGGCGAAAGATCCGCCGCGCCTTCATCGCGACACCCGGGCACAAGCTCGTCTCCGCCGACTATTCGCAGATCGAGCTGCGGCTGCTCGCCGAGATCGCCGACATTCCCGTCCTCAAGCAGGCGTTCAAGGACGGGCTCGACATTCACGCGATGACGGCCTCCGAAATGTTCGGCGTGCCGATCGAGGGCATGCCGAGCGAAATCCGGCGCCGCGCCAAGGCGATCAATTTCGGCATCATTTACGGCATCTCGGCATTCGGCCTCGCCAACCAGCTCGGCATCGCGCGCGAGGAAGCCTCCGCCTACATCAAGAAGTATTTCGAGCGCTTCCCCGGCATCCGCGCCTACATGGACGAGACGCGCGACTTCTGCCGGAGCAACGGCCATGTCACCACGCTGTTCGGCCGGAAGATGTACTATCCCGACATCAAGGCTTCGAACGCCTCGGTGCGCGCCTTCAACGAGCGCGCCGCGATCAACGCGCGGCTCCAGGGCACCGCCGCCGACATCATCCGCCGCGCCATGACGCGGATGGAGGATGCCCTGGTCCAGAAGAAGCTGTCGGCGCAGATGCTGCTCCAGGTGCACGACGAACTGATCTTCGAGGTGCCTGACGCCGAGGTAGAGGCGACGCTCCCGGTGGTGCAGCACGTGATGCAGGACGCGCCGTTCCCGGCCGTGAACCTGTCGGTGCCGCTGCATGTCGATGCGCGCGCGGCGAAGAATTGGGACGAGGCGCATTGATGTCTCCACCAGCACGGTGTCGTCCCGGCGAACGCCGGGACCCATAACCACAGGATCGAGTTGGGCGAAGATTGCCCATGACGATCCAGCCTCAAACTCCTCCCTGGGGGTATGGGTCCCCGCTTTCGCGGGGACGACGTTGGGGTGAGATGCGGGACTCGAATTGTCCTCCGTGCAATTGCGCGATGGCTCCGCCGCGCGGCGCACATTAGAACGGTGTCGTCTCCCACACCGGTTCACGCATGCCCCACACCTCCGCCCTGCTCGGCTTCGCTCTCGTCTGCCTTGGTCTCGTGCTCACGCCGGGGCCGAACATGATCTATTTGATCTCGCGCTCGATCACGCAGGGGCCGGCGGCGGGCATCGTCTCGCTCGGCGGAGTGGCACTCGGCTTCGTGTTCTACATGCTGTGCGCGGCGTTCGGCATCACCGCGCTCTTGCTCGCCATTCCCTTTGCCTATGACGCGCTGCGCTTTGCCGGCGCGGGCTATCTGCTGTGGCTGGCCTGGCAGGCGGTGAAGCCGGGCGGACGTTCGCCGTTCCAGGTGAAGCAGCTTGCGATCGACAGCTCGCGCAAATTGTTCGCGATGGGTTTTGTCACCAATCTGCTCAATCCGAAGATCGCGATGCTGTATCTGGCACTGCTGCCGCAGTTCATCGATCCCACCGCCGGCAGCGTGCTGACGCAGTCGGTGGTGTTGGGGGCGATCCAGATCGCGATCAGCGTCAGCGTCAACGCGACGATCGCACTTGCAGCAGGGTCGATCGCGCTGTTCCTGGCGAGCCGGCCGAGCTGGATGCTGGTGCAGCGCTGGCTGATGGGCACGGTGCTGGCCGGGCTTGCGGTGCGGATGGCGGTGGAAGCGAAGAAGGTGTGATTATTTTTCTTCCTTCTCCCCTTGTGGGAGAAGGTGGCGCGAAGCGCCGGATGAGGGGTCTTTCTCCGCGCATTCGAAGACAGCTGGACTCGCGGAGACAGACCCCTCACCCGTCTCGCCGCTGCGCGGCGAGCCACCCTCCCCCACAAGGGGGGAGGGAAAAAGGCCCCTCAATCCAGCTTCGCGTCCATGCCCCGCTTCACCGCGGGACGGGCCATCAGCGCCTCATACCAGCGCTTGACGTTGGGAAAATCGGCCAGCTCAACCTTGTGGCGAGGGTGGCGCCAGGCCCAGCCCAGGATGGCAAAATCGGCAACCGAGAGGTCGCCAGCGACGAAGTCGTGGGCCTCCAACCGGCGGTCCAGCACGCCGTAGAGCCGGCGCGTCTCCGCCATGTAGCGCTTCAGGCCATAGGCGCGATCCTGCTCGTTCTCGAGCGCGATGAAATGGTGCACCTGGCCGGGCATCGGGCCGAAGCCGCCCATCTGCCACATCAGCCATTCATAGACGGGGATGCGCCCGGCGAGCGATTTCGGCAGGAATTTGCCGGTCTTTTCGCCGAGATAGAGCAGGATCGCACCGGACTCGAAGATGCTGACGGGCTTGCCGTCCGGCCCCTCGGGGTCGACGATCGCGGGGATCTTGTTGTTGGGGCTGAGCTTCAGGAAGCCCGGCGCCATCTGCTCGCCCTTGGTGATGTTCACCGGCACCACCTTGTAAGGCAGCCCCATTTCCTCCAATGCGACCGAGATCTTGCGGCCGTTCGGCGTGTTCCAGGTGTGCAGCTCGATGGTCATTCAGGCATTTCCTTCCCCGAGATATCTGGCATCCAACTACTCCAGAAGGTTGCACCCCCACAACTGGCGGACCGGGATGGCCGATCCCTGTTGACTCGACCGGTCCCCTCTGGAATGTCGCGGCCGTCGCGGATAAATTCCGCCACCTCCAAAAAGCCCCGAGGGACCGCCGTGTCGAAATCTGCCTCCCGCGCCCGCCTGTTCGAAATCATCCGCCGGCGCTCCTTCGGCCGCGGTGACGTCACGCTCGCGTCGGGCCGCAAGAGCGATTTCTACTTCAACCTCAAGCCGACCATGCTCGACCCCGAGGGCGCGACGCTGCTCGCCGAGCTGACCTATGAGGCGCTGAAGGACGACCAGCTCGACTTCATCGGCGGGCTCGAGATGGGCGCGGTGCCGCTGGCCGGCGCGCTGGCGCAGATCTCCTGGATCAAGGGCCATCCGATCGCAGCGTTCTTCGTGCGCAAGAAACCGAAGGAGCACGGCGCGAAGCTCGCGATCGAAGGTCTGCCCAAGGGCGAGACGCTCGAAGGCAAGCGCGTCGTGATCGTCGAGGACGTCACCACCACCGGCGGCTCGGCGATGAAGGCGGTGGAATCGGTGCGCGAGACCGGCGCCGAGGTGGTGCTGGTGCTGACCATGGTCGACCGCGAGGAAGGGGCCACCGATACGTTTGGCGCGGCCGGCCTGCCGTTCCGCTCGCTGTACAAGGCGTCGGAGTTCCTGAAGGCTTAAGGCCGCGAGACAGTCCGTCCATGCCCGGGCGTTGCCCGGAAGCAACCATCCGCCGGAAGCTGTGCCCGGCCTTGAAGAGGTCACGGCCTCGACTTGAAATCGCCTCCGCTCAACTGCTCATTTACCATCCAGCACTATGGTGAATCATGTGCCGAGACCTCGGAAGGTTCCGGCCGGTTCAGTAGCGTCGGAGTGAGCATTGCGTACAGCCTTGTCCCATGCGCGTCGCGCGATGCTTGTGGCCGCCAGCCTGGCGGCCCCGCTGCTTGCGGCTCCAGCCCCGGCTTCGGCCGAAGGCCTGTTCGACTTCTTCTTCGGCGGAATGCAGCGGCCCCGGCCGCAGCGTGAGGTTCCGCAGCAGTCGAACTCCTTTGCCGATCCCTTCGCCAGCCAGCAGAATCCCGCAAACCCGCAATATGTGCCACCGACACGCGCGGCGGCGGCCGGCGGCTCGGGCCCGGCCTTCTGCGTGCGCACCTGCGACGGCAAATATTTCCCGCTGATGCGCGGCCTCGCCTCGCCCGCCCAGATGTGTCAGGCGTTCTGTCCTGCCACCACGACAAAGGTCTATTTCGGCTCTTCGATCGACGGCGCCGCTTCGCAGACCGGCGAGCGCTACGCCGACAGCGAAAACGCGTTCGCCTATCGCAAGGCGCTGCGTGCCGACTGCACCTGCAACGGCCGCGAGCCGGTCGGCCTCGCCCCGGTCGATCTCGCGCTGGATTCCTCGCTGAAAGCCGGCGACGTGATCGCGACCAGCGACGGCCTCGTCGCCTATACCGGCATCCGCGTCGGCAATGACCAGGCTGCGGACTTCACGCCGGTTGCCTCCTACCCGGGCCTCACCGCGCAGGTCCGCGCGCGGCTCGGCGAGATGAAGGTGGCACCGGTGCGCGCGGAGACGGTCGCGGCGGATGCGCCGGCCTCAGTCGAGATCGTGCGCGAGGCGCTGCCTGACGTGACGGTGCCGAAGACCCCAGCACAGAAGCCGGCGAAGCGGGCGGGGCTGGACTAAGCCCCAACTGAATCAAAGTCGTCATTGCGAGCGCAGCGAAGCAATCCAGTCTGTCACCGCGAACAGATTATGGATTGCTTCGCTACGCTCGCAGTGACGGAGAGTGCTGCGTCATCTCCCGATGATCACCCCGATCACGTTCGGGGCCGCCAGATATTTCTCCTCGATCGCCGCGCGCGCGGCGGCGCGGTTTTCCTGAGTCAGCAGGCCGCGCTTCTCGGCCAGGATCATCCAGCAGAAGCCCCACCAGTCGGTGAGCATGCCCGCCTCGCCGATGAGATCGTAACCCTGCTCGGCTGCGAAGATGCGCGCATGCGCTTCGTCCAGCGTGTCGAGGAACAGATGATCCTCGGTCGAGAACAGATCGTCGCTGACGTCGTCGATGGTGTAGCCCCAGATCGACTGGCACACCGCGTTGAACTCGCGGTCGAACTGGTCGTCATCGACCGCGTAGCGCCGCGCGGCCTGATGCAGCCGCGACAGCGAGCGCGCGAAATCGGCGATCCGGGTGAGGGCAAATTGATCGAAGGCGATGGTGGACATGTAGTCCTCGCAAAGTCTGACGGACGCTAGATATTGTGTCGGCAACGCGCCGAATCACAATGATATATCAAAGACTTGCTAAAGTGTTCTTAATTTGTTCCGGATCTGGGGACAAAGTCCGACTGGCGGAATCGAAAGGGGCCGCCTCGCAGCGACCCCTTTGCCGGTTGCAATCGTGTTCGGGATGAAATCCAGCCCCGGCAATTGGCAAGTTAGAGGTACCTATGGACTTAGGCGATTCCGGATAAGTACTGGACGTAGTCCTGTCCTATTTTCCGTTGACGAGCCCGATGGATCCGGGTTCGCGCGAGGCCGGGATCTCAATAACAGCGCGAGGCCGCAATAGCGTGGACGCGGCGGTCACCGAGCAGATGGGCGACAAAGCCATTACTGGGAAAGATCTTTGCGAACGCGGCATCGCGGATGCTGAGACCGCCGGCATAGGCGCCGAAGGCGGGCATCACCGCGCGCATCCCGTCACTGGCGAAACAGCGGCGTTCCATCGAGCGGCCGCGTGCGGAGACGCGCGCCTTCGGATGCAGATGGCCGGCGATCTCGCCGCGCGCACCTGTCGGCTCATGACGGAAGGTGATTGGGCCGATCGCGACTTCGTCGGCGACGGTCCCGCCCAGATCGCGCGGCAGCATCGGATCGTGATTGCCCGAGATCCAGATCCAATCGCGGCCGGTCTGGAGTGCGGCAACAGCATCGCGATCGTCGGACGACAACCGCTCATGCGCGGTTCGGTCGTGAAAACTGTCGCCGAGCGCGACAACCGTTCGGGGATTATGGCGGGAGATGACAGCAGCGAGACGGCTCAGCGTTGCCAACGTATCGTAAGGCGGCAGCAGCACACCGCGCGTGGCGAAGCTGGACCCTTTTTCCAGATGCAGATCGGAGACGACGAGCAGGCGTTGCTCTTCCCAGAACAGCGCACCGGAGAGATCGGTTGCGAAGGTCACACCGGCGATATCCAGTGCAAGCGTTGAAGTGATTGATAGTGCCACTTGCTCCGTCATGGCCGGGCTCGTCCCGGCCATCCACGTTCTTGCCGCGGAAGCAAAGACGTGGATGCCCGGGTCAAGCCCGGGCATGACGATGTGGATGGAGTTGCGCGCACCACTGGTAAAATTCTCTACGACATCGCCTCTTTGACCAGCTCGTCGGCGGCTTCCGCCAGGAGCTCGTCACCAGCTTCGCCATAGACTGACTCGCGGCCGATTTCCAGCATCACGGGGACGGCGAGCGGCGAGACGTGATCGAGTTCCCGATGCGTGATACGACCCTGGATGCGGGCAAGCATGGCGCCGAGACGGCGCAGGTCGAGCAGCCCGGTGGCGGCATCGGCACGGGCGGCGCGCAGCAACACGTGATCTGCCTGGTGCTTGCGCAGGACGTCGTAGACGAGATCGGTCGAGAACAGCACTTGGCGGCGGCTCTTGTCCTCGCTGGTGAAGCGCCGCTCGATCAGGCCGGAGATCAGCGCGCAATTGCGGAAGGTGCGCTTCATCAGCGCGGATTCCGCGAGCCAGGCTTCGAGATCGTCCCCGAGCATGTCCGGGTTGAACAGCGCGTCGAGATTAAGCTCGCCGTTGCGGATCATGAAGGAGGCATCGCCAAGCCCCCAGATCGCCACCGCATATTCATTGGCGACGAAGCCGAGCGGCCGGGCGCGCATCCGCTCCAGCCGCCGCGTCAGCAGCATGCCCAGCGTCTGGTGCGCGAGCCTGCCCTCGAAGGGATAGCAAATGAGATAATGCTTGTTGCCGCGTGGAAAGGTCTCGACCAGCAGCTCGCGCACGCCGGGCACACGTGAGACGTCTTTCTGCAACGACAGCCAGTCGCGCACCTGCTCGGGCAAACCATTCCATGCACGGCGGTCGTCGAGCAGGCGCCGCACGCGCTCGGCAAGATAGGTCGAGAGCGGAAATTTGCCGCCCATATAGGACGGCACTTTCGGGTCCTTGTCGTTGGCGCGGGAGACATAGACCTGATCCTCGGCCAACGCCTCATAGCGCACAACTTCGCCGCCGAACACAAAGGTGTCGCCGGCGATCAAGCCCTCGATAAAATATTCCTCGATTTCGCCGAGCACGCGGCCGCCGCGCGCGATGACGCCGGTCGAGCCGCTGCCGGTGGAGCGCCCACGAACGAGCCGCACCTTCAGCATCGGCTCCTCGACGATGGTGCCGACATTGAGACGATAGCTCTGCCGCACCTTTGGATTGGCGACACGCCAGCGCCCCTGCTTGTCCTGCTTGATGCGGGCGAAGCGCTCATAGGTCTTCAGCGCGTAGCCGCCGGAGGCGACGAAATCGACGACGTCGTCGAAATCCTGCCGGGCGAGATCTGAGTAAGGCGCGGCCGTGAGCACCTCGCCGTAGAGATCATCGCTCAGAAACGGCTCGCCGCAGGCGCGGCCGAGCACGTGCTGGGCCAGCACGTCGAGTGCGCCGGTGCGCAAGGGTGGCGTATCCTGCGCATTCTCGGCGATCGCATCGATCGCGGCGCGGCACTCCAGCACCTCGAAACGGTTGGCCGGCACCAGCACGGCGCGCGAGGCTTCGTCGAGACGGTGATTGGCGCGGCCGATCCGCTGCATCAGGCGCGAGGCGCCCTTGGGCGCGCCGATATTGACGACGAGATCGACATCGCCCCAGTCGACGCCGAGGTCGAGCGAGGAGGTGCAGACCACGCCGCGCAATCTGCCCGCCGACATCGCGTCCTCGACCTTGCGGCGCTGGGCGACGTCGAGCGAGCCGTGATGCAGCGCGATCGCGAGGTTGTCGTCGTTCATGCTCCAGAGATTCTGGAACAGCATCTCGGCCTGGCTGCGGGTGTTGACGAAGACGAGCGTGGTCCTGTTGGCCTTGATCAGCTCGTAGATTTCGGGAAGCGCGTGGCGCGCGCTGTGGCCGGCCCAGGGCAGGCGCTCGCGGGTATCCAGCATCTCGACCAGCGGCGGCGCGGCACCGCCGGCGACGACAATGTCGGCGGCCGCCTCCTTCCCGCCGGGCTGCGGCGCCAGGAAGCGCGCAAGCTGGTCCGGCTCGGCCACGGTCGCCGACAGGCCGATCGCGCGCAGCTGCGGCGCCAGCCGCCAGAGCCGCGCCAGACCCAGCGAAAGCAGATCGCCGCGCTTGGACGTCACCAGCGCGTGGAGCTCGTCGAGCACGATGCGCTTCAAGGAGGAGAACAGGAACGGCGCGTCGTCGGAGGAGAGCAGCAGCGCGACCTGCTCGGGCGTCGTCAGCAGGATATCGGGCGGATAGCGCCGCTGGCGCTGCCGCCGCGACACCGGCGTGTCGCCGGTGCGGGTCTCGACCTTGATCGGCAGCCCCATCTCCGCAATCGGCCGCTCGAGATTGCGGGCGATGTCGACGGCGAGCGCTTTCAGCGGCGAAATGTAGAGCGTGTGCAGGCCATCGCTGCGGTGAACATCGCGACCGGTGGAGATGAGGCTTTGCTTCGCCCTTCCGTCCCGTTCGACCGGCTGCGTCGAGAGCTCCACCAGCGTCGGCAGAAATCCCGCCAGCGTCTTGCCCGCGCCGGTGGGTGCGATCAGCAGTGCGGAACGATCCTCGCGCGCCTCGTCCAGCAGCGCGAGCTGATGCTCACGCGGCGACCAGCCGCGGGCCGCGAACCACGCCTGGAAGCGGTCGGGCAGCAGCGTGGCCGGCTCGGCCGGGATTTTGAGGATGCGGGGCGGCACGGCATCACAGGTAAGCCGTGGGGGTGGGTTCGTCGAGGGGTGGGGATGTGAATAGGTCTCGTAGGGTGGGCAAAGCGAAGCGTGCCCACCATTCGCACCGAGGTGTTCGGAGAGATGATGGGCACGGCGCGAGTGCGCCTTTGCCCACCCTACGGCACCCTGCCCGCACCTACTCCGACATCGGCTTGTCGGAGATGTCCCAGTCCTTGCCGCTGAAGGTCGAGATGAAGAGCGTCTTCATCGGCGTGTAGTCCTCGGGCGTGTAGCTGTAGGCGACACCGTCGAGGAAATAGGGCGAGTGGAAGCCTGCGAGCGTGGACGCCTGCTTCAGCACGTTGGCGCGGGTGAGATCGTCGCCGCAGCGGCGCAGGATCTCGCCCATGGTGACGGCCTGGCCGTAGCCGGCAAAGGCGATGGTGTTGTCTTGATCGATCGCCGGCGTGTACTTCTTGCGCAGCTCCTCGAACGCCATCACGTCCGGGTCCTTCTCCCATTTGGGCAGGCCGACTTCCTTGTTGTAGCGGATGGCGACGATGCCGGTGGCGTTCTCGAGGCCTGCTGCGTTGAGGATCGAACGACCGGTCGAACCGGCTGACAACAATTGCAGCGGCTTCCAGCCGAGCTCGGCCACTTTGCGGATCGACTGCGACGACGCCTTGCCGGTGGAAATGTTGTAGAAGACGTCGGCGCCCGATTTCGAGAGATTGATGAGCTGGGAATCGACGGTCGGATCGGTCAGATCGTAGGTCTGCTCCATGATCACCTGCGCGGTGCCCCCGGCATCCGCCAGCACCTTCTTGAACGGACCGAGGAAGTCACGGCCGAAATCGTCGTTCTGGTAGAGAATGCCGACCTTGGCATTCGGCTTCACGCTGAGGACGTGCCGCGCCAGGATGCGCGCCTCGGTCGGATAGAGCGGCAGGCCCGCCATCGTCCATTTGAACTCTTTCGGATTGTTCCACTTGGACGCGCCGGTGTTGAGCAGCAGTTGCGGCACGCCCTTGGAATTGAGATATTTGTGCACGGAGGTCTGCGGCGCGGTGCCGAGCGAGCCGTAGAGCGCGAGCACTTCCTCCTGCTCGACCAGACGCCGCGTCGCCTCGACACATTTCGGCGCGCTGTAGGCGTCGTCCATGGTGAGGAACTTGACCTTGCGGCCGTTGATGCCGCCCTTCTCGTTCAGCATCTGGAAATAGGCTTCGCCGATGCGGCCGAGCACGCCGTACAGCGAGCCGGGCCCGGAATGCGGCACGGTCTGGCCGATCTTGATCTCGGTGTCGCTGGCGCCCGCATCGTATTTCTTCTCCGCGGCCCAGACATACGGCGCAGGCAAGGTGGATGCAGCGATGGTGGCGAGCGCACCGGCGCTGAAATCGCGCCGCGATGGATTCTTGGTCATTTTTGTTTCTCCCTAGTGCGCGCATTGTGCTGGCAACGCAGCACGGCTCGCAAGTAGGAAGACGCCGCTTTGCGACGCAATGACGCTTAAATCGCGGGGTTTTTAGCGCCTAAACTCAAGTTTTCTCGGCGACGACGACGAGGCCGCGCACCGGCTCGTTGTTCTCGATGCGTGGCGATGCCGGCTCCAATGTCAGCAGCTTGAGCCCGGCCTTCGCCATCGCGTCACGCACATATTCCGCCGAATGGGCATAGCGCAGGCCTTCGCCGAGCACGATGCCGCTGCCGTCATGCGTCTCCAGCGTGAAAGCGAGCACGCCGCCGGATACGAGCACGCGCTGCGCTTCCGTGAGCACCGGCGCGAGATCGGAGAGATAGACGAACGCATCTGCGGCGACGACGAGGTTCGCGCTCGTATCGCCCTTGGTGCGCAGGCCTTCGATCATGTCGGCGACCTCGAGCTCGGCATAGAGCTCGGTGGCGCGCGCCTCCTTGATCATGCCGGGCGACAGATCGATGCCGATGAAATGATCGACCTGCTTTGCAAAGGCAGCCGCCGCAAGCCCGGTGCCGCAGCCGAGATCGATGGTGCGCTTGAACAAGGCCGGCTTCTTCGCGGCGACGCGCGCGGCCACCACCGCCTTGAAGATCAGCGACGGTGCGCGATAGTCGAGATCGTTGATCAGTGTGTGCTCGAAGCGCGGCGCGTACTGGTCGAACAGCGCCTGCACGTAGGCCTTGGGCATCTCCGCCATCTGCGCGTCGCCGAGCCGCATCAGATGCAGGCCGGCGCCGTGCTGGTCCTCGGGGTCGCAGTCGCATGCTTTCCGGAACGCCGCGATCGCCTTGTCGCCCTCGCCGAGCTGCTGACGGATCTCGCCGAGCGTGAACCAGGCCGAAGTGAAGTCGGGCGCGAGTTCGAGCGCCTGCTCGATGAGGTCGGCGGCGGCGGGCAGATCGCCCTTGAGCTGGAGGTCGCGCGCGAACTCGAAACGGCGGTCGGCCATGAGATCGCCGGAGGAGTGGAACAGGCGCAGGGGCATAGGAACTCGGCTCGTCATTGCCGGGCTCGAGCCGGCAATCCATCAAAAAGCGAACTGTTTAAAAGGATGGAGGCGCGGGTCCCGCCTCCGCCAATTGGCTTCGGCGGGCTTTTACACCGCCGGGCCGGCGAAGCCTAGCGGAGACGGCAAGCCCGCGAAGACGGGTTCATTTGGGGTGGCCGCTCCCTATATGACGCACATGCGTCCGCAAGACATCCTGCTGCCAACTGCTGACGGCCTGTGCTGCAAGCCCGGCACCTTCCACATCGACCCTGTCCGCCCGGTCGAGCGGGCCGTGATCACCCACGGCCATTCCGACCACGCCCGCGCCGGCCATGGCGCGGTGCTGGCAACGCAGGAAACGCTGGACATGATGCGGCTGCGCTATGGCGAGAACTTTGCCGGCTCGACGCAAGCGATCCGCTATGGCGAGGAGATCGGGCTCGGCGACGTCCGTGTGACGTTTCACCCGGCCGGTCATGTGCTGGGCTCGGCGCAGATCGCTGTGACCTGCAAGGACACCTGCATCGTCGCCTCCGGCGACTACAAGGATGCGCCCGACCCGACCTGCACGCCGTTCGAACTCGTGCCCTGCGACGTCTTCATCACTGAAGCCACCTTCGGCCTGCCGGTGTTTCGCCATGGCGACGCCGCCGACGAGGTGAGGAAGCTGCTGGCCTCCGTTGCATTGTTTCCCGAGCGCGCGCATCTGGTCGGAGCCTATTCGCTCGGCAAGGCGCAGCGCGTGATCGCGCTGTTGCGACAGGCCGGCTATGACGCACCGATCTACCTGCATGGCGCGATGGAGAAGATCACCGAGTACTATCAGAGCCGAGGGGTCAATCTCGGCGAGCTCAAGCCGGTGATGGGCGTCAAGAAGGCGGCGCTCGCCGGCACCATCACGCTGGCGCCGCCGTCGGCCACCTCGGACCTCTGGACGCGGCGCTTTCCCGACCCCGTCACCGCCTTTGCCTCGGGGTGGATGCGGGTGCGTGCCCGCGCACGGCAGCGCGGCATCGAGCTGCCGCTGGTGATCTCCGACCACGCCGATTGGGACGGCCTCACCGCGACCATCGCCGCGACCGGCGCCGGCGAGATCTGGGTGACGCACGGCCAGGAAGATGCGCTGGTGCATTGGTGCAAGTCGCAAGGTCTTCGCGCGCAGCCGCTCGATCTCGTCGGCTATGGCGAGGAGGAGGAGAGCGAGACGCCGCTTCAAGATGAGGCCGAAGCATGAACCGCTTCGCCGAACTGCTGGATCGCCTCGCCTACGAGCCCGGCCGCAACAACAAGCTGCGGCTGATCACCGGCTATTTCCGCGAGGTCGGTGATCCCGACCGCGGCTACGCCCTGGCCGCGCTGACCGGCGCGCTGAGCTTCAAGCATGCCAAGCCCGCGCTGATCCGCGATTTGATCGCGGCGCGCACGGATGAGGTGCTGTTCGGGTTGTCCTACGACTACGTCGGCGATCTCTCGGAGACCGTGGCGCTGATGTGGCCGCGGCGGGTGCCCGGCAACGGAAAGTCTTTTCCGGGCCACCCCTCTCCCCCGCCCTCCCCCGCATCCGCCTTCGCTAAAGCTTCGGCGGACAAGAGGGGGGAGGGACAGAGCGCGGAGCAATCGACAAGCAAGACGCCGAAAAACGCGGGCGAGTCAATTTCGCATCAGGAACATACTTCCTCCCCCCTCTTGTCCGCCGTAGCTCGAAGAGCGAAGGCGGATGCGGGGGAGGGGCAGGGAGAGGGGTACCGCGGGCGGGATGCTCATGAGTCCACACATCCAAGCAACCACAACAACCCACCGCCCCCCACCCTCACCGAAGTCGTCACCACGCTGCGCACGCTCGGCAAGACCGAGCTGCCAAAGCAGCTCGAACGCTGGCTCGACGAGCTTGACGAGACCGGCCGTTGGGCGCTGCTGAAGCTCGTCACCGGCGCGCTGCGCATCGGCATCTCCGCGCGGCTGGCGAAGACCGCGGCCGCGGCGCTCGGCGACAAGGACCCGCATGAGGTCGAGCTGATCTGGCCGGGGCTCAGCCCTCCCTATCTCGACCTGTTCGCCTGGCTGGAAGGCCGCGGCGAAAAGCCGGTCAATCGCGATCCCGCGCCGTTCCGCCCGGTGATGCTCGCGCACGCGATCGAGGACACGGATTTCGCCGCGCTCGATCCCGCCGACTACATCGCCGAATGGAAATGGGACGGCATCCGCGTGCAGGCGGTGGCGGGCCGCGATGAGCACGGGCAGATCACGGCGCGGCTCTATTCGCGCACCGGCGAGGACATCACGGGGAGCTTTCCGGACCTCGTGCCGTCGCTGCGGCTCGCAGGCGCAATCGACGGCGAGCTTCTGATTCTGCGCGAAGGCCGCGTGCAGAGTTTCAATGTTCTGCAACAGCGCCTCAACCGCAAGGTCGTTTCGCCGAAGCTGATCAAGGAGTTTCCGATCCATTTGCGCGCCTATGATCTGCTCGGCGACGACGAGAACGATCTGCGCGAGCTGCCCTTCGCGGAGCGGCGCGAACGGCTGGAGACGTTCATCGGCAAGCTCGACGATCCCCGCATCGACCTGTCGCCCACCGTGCCGTTCGCAAGCTGGCAGGCGCTGACCGCGGCGCGCGCCGATCCCGCGAGTGCCGGCGCGGGCGAAGATGCCGATGCCGTCGAAGGCGTCATGCTGAAGCGGCGCGATGCGCCTTACCTGCCGGGGCGGCCAAAAGGCCAGTGGTGGAAGTGGAAGCGCGATCCGCACATCATCGACGCCGTGCTGATGTATGCGCAGCGCGGCCACGGCAAGCGCTCGTCCTATTACTCCGATTACACCTTCGGCGTCTGGACCGAGGGCGAAGCCGGCGACGAGCTGGTGCCGGTCGGAAAAGCCTATTTCGGCTTCACCGACGAGGAGCTCTTGCAGATCGACCGTTTCGTCCGCCGCAACACCACCGAGAAATTCGGCCCCGTGCGCCACGTCGTGCACGAGCGCGACAAGGGGCTGGTGCTGGAGGTGGCGTTCGAGGGGCTGCAGCGTTCCCCGCGGCACAAATCCGGCGTCGCCATGCGCTTTCCCCGAATCAGCCGGCTGCGCTGGGACAAGCCGCCGCGCGAGGCTGACCGGCTGGAAACGCTGGAAAAGATGCTGAAGGCTGACGAATCCCTACCAACAATTAAGGTTGCGGCTTCCGCCGACAGCCATTGACGAGGGAATGCGGGTTCCCCATGTGCCCCGCCGTGACCTATAATGGGGTCGAATCCCCGCGAGGAGTTTGAGATGGTCCAAGACGTCAGAGATTTGCCGGCCGGCCGCAGCGATGGGCTGAACCGCTTTCTCGGCGGCTCGCCGCTGGCGGTCGCGTTTCGCCTGGTCCTGCTCTCGATCCTGGTCGGCGTCGTGCTCGCCGCGATCGGCTTCGATCCCTGGAATATCATCTACAGCATCCGCTTGCTGTTCCAGCGTCTGTGGGATCTCGGCTTCGACGCGGTGAACTGGCTGTGGCGCTACTTCCTGCTCGGCGCCGTCATCGTGGTTCCGATCTGGCTGCTCTCGCGCGTCTTCGGCGCGCCGCGCAACAGGTAAGGATTTGGGAGCCCGCAGCCGATGCAATTGCGCTTTGTCGGCTGCGGCGACGCCTTCGGCTCGGGCGGCAGGCTCAACACCTGCTTCCACATCTCAGGGCGCGCGGCCAACTTCCTGATCGATTGCGGCGCGTCGGCTCTGCCGTCGTTGAAGCGACTCGAGATCGACCGCAACGAGATCGACCTCATTCTCATCACGCATTTCCACGGCGACCATTTTGCCGGGCTGCCGTTTGTCCTGCTCGATGCGCAATTCTCGCGGCGGACCCGGCCGCTGACGATCGCGGGCCCGCAAGGCCTCGAGACGCGGCTCGGCCAAGTGATGGAGGCGCTGTTCGAGCACTCCTCGAAGACCAAGCAGCGCTTCGAGCTGAACCTCATCGAACTCGCGCCCGGGCGAAGCCAAACCTTTGGCGGGGTGAATGTGACGCCCTACCCGGTCGTGCACGGCGAATCCGGCGGGCCGTTCTTGGCCTACCGCGTCGAGGTTGAAGATCGCACGCTCGCCTACAGCGCCGATACCGAATGGACGGAGGCGCTCATTCCGCTGGCGCATGGCGCGGACCTTTTCATTGCGGAAGCCTATATGTACGAGAAGGTGGTCAAGAACCATCTCAGCCTGAAGACCTTGGAACAGCACCTCCCCGCCATCGGCGCCAAGCGGCTTGTCCTCACCCATATGAGCGACGACGTGCTGTCGCGCCTGGACGACGTACCGCATCTCGCCGCCGAAGACGGCATGGTGGTCGTGTTCTGACATGCACGCGCCCGTTCATCCCAGGATCGGTTCCCGCCAGGTCTTCACCATCGCCGGTCCCGCGATGGTCGCGAACCTCACCACGCCGCTGATCGGCGTAGTCTCGACCACCGCGATCGGGCGGCTCGACGATGCCGCGCTGCTTGGCGGCGTCGCGATGGCCTCCGTCATCTTCGACTGCCTGTTCTGGCTGTTCGGCTTCCTGCGCATGAGCACGCTCGCCTTCACGGCGCAGGCGCTCGGCGCGGGCGAGACACGCGAGCAGACCGTGATCCTGGTGCGCGGCTTCATTGTCGCGGGCCTGATCGGCGCCGCGCTGATCGTGCTGCAACTGCCGCTGGCCGCCGGGCTGTTCGACCTGATGGGCGGCAGCGAAGGCGTCACGCGCGCGGCAAAGACCTATTTCATGATCCGGATCTGGTCGTCGCCGTTCGCCTTCGCCAACTACGTCGTTCTCGGCTGGCTGGTGGGGCAGGCGCGCGCCAATCCGGCGCTGCTGCTGCAGGTCGTCATCAACCTCATCAACATGGCGGCGACGATCTTGCTGGTGCTGGTCTACGACACCGGCATCGCGGGCGCGGCGATCGCCGCACTGCTCTCGGAGACGATTGGCTTCGTGCTCGGCGTGATCGTCTGCCGGCGCTATGCGGATGGCGGCTTTGCGGTGCCCCTTGCCACGCTGCTCGACCGGGCAAAACTGATGCGGCTGCTGGCGGTGAACTCCGACATCATGATCCGTACCGCGGCGCTGATCGCCGTGTTCCTGTTCTTCACCGCCAAGGGCGCACGCGCCGGCGACGTCACGCTGGCGGCGAATTCCGTGCTGAACAATTTCCTGCTGGTCAGCGCCTTCTTCCTCGACGGTCTTGCGAACGCAGCCCAGCAGCTCTGCGGGCGCACGTTTGGCGCGCGTGATTCCAGGGGCTTTGCGGACTCGACCCGGCTGGTGCTGCTGTGGGGCCTCGGCTTCGCGCTGGTCGTCGCGGTGCTGTTCGCGCTGTTCGGGCCGAACCTGATCAATGTCATGACAGCGAGCGAGGACGTCCGCCGCGCCGCGCGCGAATTCCTGCCGTTCATCGTGCTCGCGCCGATCCCCGGCGTGTTCGCCTTCGGCTTCGACGGCATCTATGTCGGCGCGACCTGGGCGCGCGAGATGCGCAATCTAATGCTGTTATCGTTCACGATCTTTATCGGCGCCTGGTGGGCGCTGCAATCGTTCGGCAATGCCGGGCTGTGGAGCGCGCTGATCGCGTTCTACGTCGCGCGCGGCGGCTTGCAGGGCGCAAGGTATCCTGCGTTGTATCGGGTGACGTTTCCGAAATCGTAGATTCGTAGCCCGGATGGAGCGCAGCGAAATCCGGGGTCTTCGTGCTCGCGGAAAGATTCCCGGATTGCGCTGCGCTCCATCCGGGCTACTGGACGGTGGCTACATCCCCGGCCAGTCTTCCGCCGTGAGTGTCGCCGCGTCGGCGCCGACGATTTCGGACAGCGAATCCCGCCCTGTCCGCAGCAGCGTCGAGGTGAGATCGCGTTTGATCTCGTCGACGAGGCCGAGGCCCTTGTAGACCAGCGACGAATAGAGCTGGATCAGGCTCGCGCCGGCGCGGATCTTCGTCAGCGCGGCGCCGCCGGAATCCACGCCGCCGACGCCGATCAAGGGGAAGGCGCCCTCGACGCGCACATAGGTCTCCGCGACCATGCGCGTCGACAGGCGGAACAGCGGCCGGCCGGACAGACCACCCTGCTCCTTGGCGCGCATTTCCTCGCGCAGCGTGCTCGGCCGCGCGATCGTCGTGTTCGCCACGATCATGCCGTCGACCCGGCGCGAGCGCGCCACCTGCACGACGTCGTCGAGCTGGGCGAGGCTCAAATCAGGCGCGATCTTGAGCAGCACCGGCGTGTCGCCGGCCTTCTGGCGCACCCGCTCGCGCGCGTCGATCACCCTGGCGAGGAGATCGTCCAGCAGCGCGCCTTCCTGCAAATTGCGCAGGCCCGGCGTGTTCGGCGAGGAGACGTTGACGGTGAAATAGCTCGCGACCGGCGCAAAAGTCTCGATCAGCTTGACGTAATCGCCGACGCGATCCGGCGAATCCTTGTTGGCGCCGACATTGACCCCGACGATGCCGCCGTGCTGCGCACGCGCCGCGAGCCTACGCAGCGCGACTTCAGCGCCGTCATTGTTGAAGCCCATGCGGTTGATCACGGCCTCGTCGCGCTCCAGGCGAAACAGCCGCGGCCGCGGATTGCCGCTTTGCGGCTTCGGCGTCACCGAACCGATCTCGACGAAGCCGAAGCCGAGCCGCAGCAGCGCATCCGGCACCTCGGCGCTCTTGTCGAAGCCCGCGGCCATGCCGATCGGATTGGGGAAGTTGAGCCCGAAGGCGCGCACGGCGAGCTTGGGATCGTCAGGCCGCGGCTTGACCGGCGGCAGGAAGCGCAGGCCCTGGATCGCGAGGCGATGCGCATCCTCCGGATCGAGCCAGCGCAGCACCGGCAGCGAAAAGGCGTCGAAAGCGCGGATCACGGGATAAGCTCCGGAACGTCGTGGCCGCCATCGGAGCGCATGTTGAGGTTCATCACCGACAGCACCGCGCCGAGATCGAGCTCGCCATAGAGGTGCGGAAACAGCTCCTCATTGCGCGAGCGCTCCCAGCGCAATGCGCTGCCGAGCGCGTCGCCGTCGACCTCGACCAGGAACAGCGCGCGCTGCCCGAAATAGTGCTTGCGCAAGGTCTCGGGAACCTGGGGCGCGGTCGAAAAATGGATGAAACCGTCGCGCGAATCGTCCGCGCTGCCCCGGTAGACGCCCTGCCGTTCCGCCTCGCGCCAGGCCGAGGCCGGACAGATTTTGTAGATCTTGACCACCGCTCACGCAGCCCTGTTTGCTCTTTGAGTCTTTTGGGTTTTTTCGTCTCGTGCGGGTCCTCAAAACCCGGGCGCGACCGTAATGGCCGCCCCCTCCGAACTCAAGGCTTAGAGCCATTTCCGTTCCGATGAAATCGGAACGGGGCTTTAAATTCTTGTTTTGACGCGTTTTCTTGACGCGAACCGGTATCCGCTTCGCTTGAAAATGCTTCTCCCGCCACCCCTTGCGCGAAAAACGGAAAACCGGTTGATTTGAGGACAGTTTTCCTGAGTTGCGACGGGCTGGACCTTCCATGGTCAGACAGGCCAAAGCGCAGAGGATACTGACTCACGACCAGATCTGGGGAGCGCTGGATCGGCTGGCGGAGCGTGCCGGCCTGTCGCCGTCCGGCCTCGCCAAGCGGGCCGGGCTCGATCCCACCACCTTCAACAAGTCCAAGCGTGTCACCCCCGACGGGCGCGAGCGCTGGCCATCCACCGAATCGATCGCGAAAGCGCTGGCGGCGGCCGGCTCCTCGATGGACACCTTTGCCGGGTTGACCGGTGACGACGCCAGCGACGGCCGATCGGTGCCGCTGCTCGGCCTCGCGCTAGCCGGCGCGAGCGGAGCTTTCGACGAGTCCGGCTTTCCATCCGGCAAGGGCTGGACCGAACTTGCGCTTCCCACCGCCGAGGACAGTCGCGCCTTTGCGCTGGAGATTTCCGGCGATGCGCTTGCCCCGGCCTATCGCGACGGCGACGTCATCCTGATCTCGCCCCGCGCGCCGATCCGCAGAGGCGATCGAGTGGTGGTGAAGACCAAGGCGGGCGACGTGACGGTCGCGACGCTGAAGCGCCGCACGGCAAAGGCACTGGAATTGCAGCCGCTCGATGCATCGCAGGCCGAGCATACGATGGCGCCGAGCGACGTCGGCTGGATCGCGCGAATCGTGTGGGCGAGCCAGTGATTGCGTCGTGACCGCACCATGACGCCGGCCGCGCCGCTTCTCGCCCCGGCGACCTTGCGACTCACCATCCCTCTCGCATAGGTTGCGGCCGATTTTGCCGATCAAATTCATCGCAGGGGGATATGATGAATCGCCGTCACGCATTGAAGGCCCTGGCGGGTCTCGCACTCTGTCCGCTGTGCAAGCCGGCCTTTGCCGCCGAAGGCACGCATTGGAGCTACGAGGGCGCCGGCGGCCCGGCCAAATGGGGCGATATCGACGCGGCGAACAAGGCCTGCGCGGTCGGCTTGCAGCAATCGCCGATCGACATCGAGGGGACGATCAAGTCGCAATTGCCTGTTCTGAAGCTGAACTGGGGCAAGAGCGCCGACACCATCGTCAACAACGGGCACACGATCCAGCTCAACTTCGCCGAAGGCAGCACGCTCACGCTCGGCGATATCAAATACAAGCTGCTCCAGGTGCACTTCCACCGGCCGAGCGAGCACATGATCGGCGGCAAGAACTTTCCGATGGAAGCGCACTTCGTGCATCGCAACGATGCCGGCGGGCTCGCCGTGGTCGGCGTGCTGATGGCGGAAGGCAAGCCGAACACGGCCTTCGGCAAGATCGTCAAGACCATGCCGGCGGCGGAAGGCCCCGCGGTGAAGGCCGATGCAGCGATCGATCCCCACGCCATGCTGCCGCACAGGCTGAGCTATTTCCGCTACTCCGGCTCGCTGACGACCCCGCCCTGTTCGGAGGTCGTCGAATGGCTGCTGCTGACCGACCCGATCCAGGTGTCAGCCCCCGACGTCGCTGCGTTCGCAAAGCTCTATCCGATGAACGCGCGCCCGGTGCAGAAGGACAACCGGCGCTTCGTGCTGCGCTCGATCTGAGGCGCGCTTCAAATCTGTAGCCCGGATGAGCGTAGCGACATCCGGGCTACGGCATCTATTACGCACTTCGCGCCAGCGCGCCGTCGATCATGTTCACCGCGTTCTGCACGCCGTAGACCGCAACGAAGGAGCCGAAGCGCGGGCCCTTCTCCTGGCCGAGCAGCACCTGGTAGAGCATGTTGAACCAGTCGAGCGTCACGCCCGGACGGCCGTCCTTGCCCTTCTTGACCTGGTCGAGGAACGGCTCGCGGCGGCCGATCTCGTAGACGACGTTCTGGATGTCCTCGGCCGAGGATTCCTGCGGAAGCTGCGACAGCGCATCGCGCAGATCCTGCAACGCGGCGCGCTCAACCTCGGTCGGCTCGCGGAACTGCTTCGTCGGCGCCACGAAGTCACGATAATAGTTGATGGCATAGCCGACCATCGCATCGAGCTTCGGATGCGTTTGCGGGCTCACGCCGGGACGATAGCGACCGATGAAGCCCCACAGCGTCTCGGCATTCTCCGCATTCGACGACGACACCAGCGTCAAGAGGAGCTGGAACGTGACGGGCATGTCGCCCTTCGGCGGATGGCCGTTGTGGACGTGCCAGACCGGATTGCCGAGCTGCTGCTTGCCATCCTGCTTCGCAAAGCCGTCGATGAACTGCTGGTAGTCGTCGACGTTGCGCGGGATGACATCGAAATACAGCCGCTTGGCCGCCTTCGGCTCGCGATACATGAACAGCGACAGCGATTCCGGCGACGCATAGCGCAGCCATTCGTCGATGGTCAGGCCGTTGCCCTTCGACTTCGAGATCTTCTGGCCCTTCTCGTCGAGGAAGAGCTCGTAGTTGAAACCTTCGGGCGGCGTGGCGCCGAGCGCCTTGGCGATCGCACCGGACAACTTCACGGAGTCGATCAGGTCCTTGCCGGCCATCTCGTAGTCGACGCCGAGCGCGACCCAGCGCATCGCCCAGTCGGCCTTCCACTGGCACTTGACGTTGCCGCCCGTCACCGGCGTCTCGACTTCCTGGTTCGTGTCCGGATCGACATAGGTCACGGTACCGGCCGCGACGTCGCGCCGGATCATCGGCACCTGGAGCACGACACCGGTGGTCTTACTGATCGGCAGGAACGGCGAATAGGTGGCGCGGCGATCGGGGCCGAGCGTCGGCAGGATGATCGCCATCACCTTGTCGTAGGCAGCTAACATCTTCAGCAACGTCGCGTCGAAGCGGCCGGACGTATAATAGTCGGTCGAGCTCGCGAACTCGTAGTCGAAGCCGAAATGATCGAGGAAGGCGCGCAGGCGCGCGTTGTTGTGGTGCCCGAACGACGGGTACTCGTTGGAGAACGGATCCGGCACCCGCGTCAGCGGCTTGCCGAGATGCGCGGCCAGCATCTCCTTGTTGGGGACGTTGTCGGGCACTTTCCGAAACCCGTCCATGTCGTCGGAGAACGCCAGCAGGCGCGTCTTGATCTTGTCCTCGGTGAGCACGCGAAAGGCATGGCGCACCATCGAGGTGCGCGCGACCTCACCGAACGTGCCGATATGCGGCAGGCCGGACGGGCCGTAACCGGTCTCGAACAGCACCTCGTCCTTCGGGCTTTTCTTCAGCCGCGCGACAATGGCCTTCGCCTGCTCGAACGGCCAGGCGTTGGATTGTTCGGCGAGCGCACGCAGATCGCTCGGGTTCGCGGCAAGATCGATGACAGACATTCAGGGGCCTCCGGGCCGCGGAAAATAGCGATTTCCGGGCAGAATGCAAAAGTAGCAGCGCCTTTATCGTGGAATCGTAGGGTGGGCAAAGCGAAGCGTGCCCACCACTGCCAAAGACGGTGGGCACGGCGCTAGCGCGCCTTTGCCCACCCTACGGCACTAAAACGGGCTCACCGAAAAATACCGCAGCCACAGATCGGTGTAGCGGCCTTTCTCCCAGACGCGGAACAGGGCCCAGTTCAGGGCCTGGCGCAGCACGTCGTTGCCCTTGCGGACGGCGATGCCGATGCCCTCGCCGAAGAAACGGCTCTCGACAAAGGGGCCGCCGGAGAAGGCGCAGCAATCGCCGGAATCCGTGCCGTTGATCCAGAACGCCAGCGAGATGGCGTCGCCGAAGATGAAATCGACCTCGCCCTTGCGCAACGCCGCGCGCATCGCATCGTCGTTGGGATAGGGGTGCAGCTCGGCGTCGGTGAACATCGCCTTGAGGTACGCTTCGTGCGCGGAGCCGGCGATGACGCCGACTTTCTTGCCTTCGAGATATTCGGGCCGGATCTCCGGCATCACTGCGTCCTTGCGCGAGGCGAAGCGCGCCGGCACGCGGTAATAGGGATCGGTGAAATCAACGCGGACGCGGAGCTGCGGACTCACCGCCATCGAGGCGATGATGGCATCGCCCCGGTTGGAGGAGAGCGCGTCGACCAGGGTCTCGAAGCGGCGCATCTGCACCGTGCAGGTGACCTTGATCTCCTCGCACAGCGCGCGGGCGAGATCGACGTTGAAGCCGGCCGGATTGCCGTCGGCGCCGGTGTAGTTGAACGGCGGATAGTCGGTCTCGGTCAGGAAGCGGATCACGGTCAGGCGCGACAGGTCGGGCCGCTCCGGCCGCCGCCGCGGGTCCCAGAAGCCGGGCACAGCCTGCGGGGCCGCCTGAGGCGCGACCTGCGGCGTGGCCTGGGGCGCTGCCGGAGGCTGCTTGGCCGGGGCCGGGGCCTGCGCCTTTGCGGCGGGCAGGCCTACGAGCAGACATGCGCAGGCGACCAGCCCGGTCAGGACGCGGCGCACGGTTTTGGACGATTTTGCCTGTCGCGACGGGGCCATCGGCGGGAAATGAACGAATTTCGTTGGGATCGGAAGGCGTTATAGACCATCCCGCCGGGAACGCGAGCGCCGATTGCGGGATGGGTAAAGGTCTCTCAGCCGTCATGCCCGGGCTTGTCCCGCCTGCGGGGCCGAAGCCCATCCGGCGAGGCGAAGGCCCGGGCATCCACGAACATTAGCACCCCCCGAAGAACGTGGATGGCCGGGACAAGCCCGGCCATGACGATGTGGAGAGGACTGCGCCCGAAAGGGCCCTCAGAGATACCGCTTCAAATCGGCCGCGGCCTCTTCCGGCGTCCGCTTCATGTTGAACGGCGATACGAACCGCCCGTCGCGGTCCATCAGGTAGATCAGCGCGGTGTGGTCCATGGTGTAGTCACCGTCCTTGGTCGGGACCTTCTTGGCATAGACCCGGTAGGAGGTGATCACCTTGGCGGTCTCGGCGGGGTCGCCGCTGAGCCCTTCGAGGTGCGGGTCGAAGCTCGACAGATAGTCCTTCATCGTCGCCGGCGTATCGCGCTCGGGATCGACCGAGATGAAGACGGCATTGACCTTGTCGGCATCCTTGCCCATCGCGCGCAGCACCTCCGAGATCTCGAACAACGAGGTCGGGCAGACGTCGGGGCAATGAGTATAGCCGAAGAAGATCAGGGTCGGCTTGCCCTTCAGGTTCTTGTCGGTGACGGCCTTGCCGTGCTGGTCGGTGAGCTGGAACGGGCCGCCGATCGCGGCGGGCTGCGCCACCTTGCTGACCCCGCCCATCGCCCAGAACACGATCAGCAGTCCGACGACGAGGCTTGCAGCGAAGGCGGTCGCGATCACCAGCGGACGGGCAGTGGAGCTCATGAGCGGAAAACTTCCTGTCGCAGGTCAGAAGCAGGCGGCAAAGCCGGTCCTGATCATTTCGAAGAATACCTGGCTGCCGTAGTGGAACCAGAGCGCCAGCGCGCCGAGCACGACCAGACCGCCGATCCCCGCGCCAGCCAACAGCAGCACGAACGGCAGCCGGCCGGCAGTGGGCGAATTGTCCTGTAGCGGTTGGGCCGGGTGCAGTGGTTGAGCCATGACAACGATCGGGGCGAAGGCCCCGGTTCCCTGCCATTCAAATAGGTGTTGGCCCGGGCCCGGGCAAGCGCCGCGGGTGTTCCAAGGAATACTTCCCGGAGTCAGATCGCGCCGATGACGTCAACGAAGCAGCTGGCCCCGAGCGGACTCCAGCTCTTCCGCTTGCGGGAGAGCCCGGCGCAGGGGTCGGTTGGTCGAGGCCTGCGCGTCGAGGTAGCAGGGCTTGTACATGGCCTGGAGCTGCTTGCCCCTCAGGAAGAGCATGTGCGGGGTGAGGCCGCCGCGCTGGTTGATCCAGCGCTTCACCTGCGAGGGATACATCGCATAGAGCATCTGGGTCGCTTCGGAGTTGGTCACCGCACGGCCGTTGGCGCCAAAATCCCAGGCGGCGTGGAAGCCGAGGGTCGCGTGCGAGGTCACACAGATGCGGTCGCGCGGAATGGCGCCGAGGACGATGGTGCAGGCCGAGGCACAGAGGCCGTCGATGATGACGGTGTCGCCTGACTGGCGCAGATCCTGGTACCTGTCGACGTAGGTTCCGATCCGGCCACCGCGGTCATCCGCAATCCGAACCACTGCGTGAGAAGCCCCCATGCCCGCGATCAGGAGAACCGCCGCGAGCAACCCCGTCAGAAACTTCATTGTCCCCCGCCCCAGTCGAATTCGAATCTGCGTGTCAGGTGGTGATGCGTTGCTAGCGTCCGTCCTAACCGTGGTTTTGTCTAGGCACGCCGGCTGGCTCAAAACAAATTCAAATCCAGTGTTGCGCCCGCGCTGCAGTCGGACGGCCCTAATCCCAAAGCGGAACAAGTTAACGATGCCTTATGCGCCACACCCTTGATCTCAGCTGCAACCGCTGGCTTCAATCCCGGGTAACTACAGGGGGGAACCTATGGCTGAAGAGACAGACGTCATCGTCGTCGGTGCGGGACTATCGGGACTGGTGGCCGCAACCGAGATTGCCGACGCGGGCAAGCGCGTGATCGTGGTCGACCAGGAGGGCGAGCAGTCGATCGGCGGCCAGGCATTCTGGTCGTTCGGCGGCTTGTTCCTGGTCAATTCGCCGGAGCAGCGCCGGCTCGGCATCAAGGACTCCTTCGACCTTGCCATGCAGGACTGGATCGGCACCGCCGGCTTCGACCGCGACGAGGATTTCTGGCCGCGCCAGTGGGCCGAGGCCTATGTGGCGTTTGCGGCGGGCGAGAAACGCGATTGGCTGCGCGCGATGGGGCATCGCATCTTCCCGGTGGTCGGCTGGGCCGAGCGCGGCGGCTATGACGCGATGGGCCACGGCAATTCGGTGCCGCGCTTCCACGTCACCTGGGGAACCGGCCCCGGCATCGTCGAGCCGTTCGAGCGCCGCGCGCGCGAGGCCATGAAGAGCGGCCGGCTGACTTTCAGGTTCCGCCATCGCGTCGATGCGCTCTCCATCACCAATGGCACGGTGGACGGCATCAGCGGCGCCGTGCTCGCCCCTGACAATGTCGAGCGTGGCAGGAGCTCGTCGCGCAACGTGGTCGGCGAGTTCGCGCTGAAGGCGCAGGCCGTGATCGTGGCGTCCGGCGGCATCGGCGGCAATTATGAGCTGGTGCGGCAGAACTGGCCGAAGCGGCTTGGCGAGCCGCCGAAGTTCATGATCTCCGGCGTGCCGGAGCATGTCGACGGCCGCATGATCGGCATCACCGAGAAATCGGGCGCGCGGCTGATCAACCGCGACCGCATGTGGCATTATGTCGAAGGCATCCAGAACTGGAATCCAATCTGGCCGCGCCACGGCATCCGCATCCTGCCCGGCCCGTCCTCGATGTGGTTCGACGCAACAGGCACGCGGCTGCCGGCGCCGTTGTTTCCCGGCTCCGACACGCTCGGCCAGCTCCAGTACATCATGTCCACCGGCTATGATTATTCCTGGTTCATCCTGACCCAGAGCATCATCAAGAAGGAATTTGCGCTGTCGGGCTCAGAGCAGAATCCCGATCTGACAGCCAAGAGCTGGCGGATGACCCTGCGCCGCGCCACCAACAAGGGCGCGCCGGCGCCGGTGGAGGCATTCAAAAGCCATGGTGTCGACTTCATCGTACGCGACAAGATCGAGGATCTCGTCGCGGCCATGAACAAGCTCGCCGACAGCGACCTCCTCAAGCTCGAGCACGTCAGGATGCAAATCGAGGCGCGCGACCGCGAGATCGCCAATCCCTACGTCAAGGATGCGCAGGTGATGAACATCCACAATGCGCGGCGCTATATCGGCGACAAGCTGATCCGCACCGCCTCTCCGCACCGCATCCTCGATCCCGCGCAGGGGCCGCTGATCGCGGTCAAGCTCAACATCCTCACCCGCAAGACGTTGGGCGGTTTCGAGACCGATCTCGACTCGCGCGTGTTCGGCAGCGAGGGTAGCGTCATTCCCGGCCTCTATGCGGTCGGCGAAGCCGCAGGCTTCGGCGGCGGCGGCGTGCACGGCTATCGCTCGCTGGAAGGCACCTTCCTCGGCGGCTGCCTGTTCTCGGGCCGCAATGCCGGCCGCGCCGCGGCGAAGGCCGTGGGCTAGATCATGCGGAGGTGGATGCAGATCGGGGCGCTTCTTGCGGCATTGGCCGCAGCCTCGGCCGCATCCGCCGATACGATCGACGTCAACGGCGTGAAGCGATCCTACACCGCGCAACTGCCGGCGAAGCGGCTGGTGCCGCTCGTGGTCGTGCTGCACGGCAAGACCCAGCGCGGCGCTGACATGGTCGCGCGAACGGCGTGGCCGCAGGTCGCGAAGCGCGAGGGTTTTGCCGTGGTCTTTCCTGATGGCCTCAACCATGCCTGGGCCGATGCGCGGACGAAGGCTGGACCGGCGCTGCGTGGCCCGCCCGAGGGCACCGACGACGTCGCCTTCATCGCAAAGCTGGTCGAGACGCTGGTGACGAACGGCACGGCGGACCCGAAGCGGGTCTATGTCGCCGGCATCTCCAATGGCGGCGCCATGGCGATGACGCTGGTTTGCGCGCGCGCCGATCTGTTTGCGGCGGGCGCGAGCGTGATCATGAATCTCACGGATGAGGCCGCAGTCACCTGCCATCCATCGCGGCCGTTGCCGATGCTGCTCATCAACGGCACGGCCGACCCGCTGGTCCCCTACGAGGGAGGACGGGGATCGAGCTATTATGCCGCAGACGGGTTCTGGTCCACCGAAGAGACGCTGGCTTTCTGGCGCAAGCTCAATGGTTGCGAGACCGACGACGCCGAGGTGACCGATTTGCCCGAGAAGGCGCCCGCGGATCAGTCTACGGTCACACGGATCTCCTCACGCTGTCCCAAAGGGCACGACGTCGTGCTCTATCGCATCAACCATGGCGGCCACCGCATGCCCGGCTTCGCTCCGGATGCCCGCTTCCCGAAGGTTGCAACCAGCCTGCTCGGGCCGCAGAACCGCGACATCGACGGCGCCGAGACGATCTGGTCGTTTTTCAGTCAGTTTCCGTGAACGACGCTTGCATCAGCGGGCAACGCATGCGTGCCCGGCAACGCATGCGTGCCTGGGGTGGCAGAGCTGGGGGCGCTGGGTTAGACAGGGCCGCCATTCCCACCAGGAGATCCCCCAATGAGCATTCAGCGTTTCGAAACCGGCCCGCGCATGAGCCAGGTCGTCGTGCACGGCAACACCGTCTATCTCGCCGGCGTCGTCGCCAACAAGGCCGCCGGTGAAAGCGTCACGAAGCAGACCCAGGACATCCTGGCGACGATCGACAGCCATCTCGCCAAGGCCGGCACCGACAAGTCGAAGCTGCTCTCGGCCACGATCTACATCACCGACATGAAGACCTTTGCCGAGATGAACGCGGTGTGGGACGCCTGGGTCTCGCCCGGCAACACCCCGGCTCGCGCCACTGTCGAAGCCAAGCTCGCGGCGGCTCAGTACACCGTCGAGATCATGGTCACCGCGGCGAAGTAAATTCGCGCTGAAATTGTTGCGAACGTCCGAAGCGCGATGAGAGCATCATCGCGCTTCTTTTCTGCGTGCGCATGACCTCCGAGGTAATCGATCTGCGCGTGCGAACCTTCGATAGTCGAGACAGCCGAACACGGCGCCATCGAAGGAGAACACCATGACCGACCCCGTCACCATCGCCCGCCGCTACATCGAGCTCTGGAACGAGCGCACCGCAGGCCGCCGTCGCGAACTGCTCAGCGAGAACTGGACGGCGGATGCGAGCTATGTCGATCCCCTGATGAAGGGCGACGGCCGGGACGGCATCGACGCGCTGATCGCGGGCGTGCAGCAGCGCTTTCCCGACTTCAAGTTCACGCTGATCGGCGAGCCCAACGGCTACGGCGAGCATGTCCGCTTTTCGTGGGGCCTTGGTCCCGACGGTGTCGACAGCCCGATCAAGGGGACGGATTTCGCCGTGCTGAAGGACGGCCGCATCAGGAGCATCACGGGATTTCTGGACCAGGTGCCCGCGGGCGCGTGACGACACTGCCCGTTGCTGTGCCCTCTCCCCTTGCGGGAGAGGGCATCTCCGCTCGTAGACGCAGGCTCACTGGGGTGAGGGGTATCTCTCCGCGCGAGAATCTTGAGAGTTGAGTTCGCGGAGGCATACCCCTCATCCGGCGCTTCGCGCCACCTTCTCCCACAAGGGGAGAAGGAAGAAAGAAGCGCGCATCGACTGCAATCAAGCCAACCGATACGCAGCCTTCGCATTCACACCAAACGCCTTCTCGCGAACCTGCGGCCCGAGCCTCGTCAAACTCGCCTCCAGCGCCCCCTTGATCTCGCCATAACTCCCGGCAAGCAGACACACCGGCCAGTCCGAGCCGAAGATCAGGCGATCCTCGCCAAAACATGTTGCGGCATGTTCGACGAACGGAAACAGCCGCTCCGCATCCCAGTCACTCCACACCGCTTCCGTCGCCAGGCCCGAAATCTTGCACCAGACATTACCGCAGGCCGCGAGAGCTTTGATGCGATCGGCCCATTCGGCGCTGCCGCCGTCGGCGATCGGCGGTTTTGCGGCGTGGTCGAGCACGAAACGCGCTTGCGGAAAGGCCTGCGCGGTTGCGATCGCGGCGGGCAGTTCGCGGGTGCGGACGAGAAAATCGTAGGCGAGATCGCGGGCGAACGTTGCGGTGAGGCCGCGTTGAACGTCCTCGCGCAACAACCAGTCCGAATCGGCCTCGTCATGCACCTGGTGACGAATGCCGACCAGCTTGTCGCCGTCGGGCGAAGCGCGCAAGCGGTCGAGCGTGTCGCCAAGCGCACCGTCCGTCAGATCAGCCCAGCCGACGACGCCAATCACCGAGGGCGTCGCATGCGCGATCCGCAAGAATTCCTCGGTCTCCTCCAGCGCGGAGCGGCACTGCACCAATATGCTCGCGTCGATGCCGTTTGCTTTCAACAGCGGCGCGAGATCGGCGGGGCCGAAGGCGCGGCGGATCGAGGCCAATTCCGGCGCGTCCATCCAGGGATAGTCGGCGCGCGTCGGATCCCAGAAATGCTGATGGCCGTCGATGATCATGCCCTCACGCTCCGCCCGGCAACGGCGCGCGTGCGTCGACGAGTTTGCGCGCACGCAGCTCCTGCCAGAAGGCTTGTGGCACCGCCTTCTCCGACATCGCGATGTTGTCGGAAACTTCCGCGGCGTTGCGCGCGCCCAGCACGGCAATTGTGACCGCCGGATGGGCCATGCAGAACTGGAGCGCGGCGGCCTTCAGCTCGGTCCCGTGCTTGCGGCAGAGCTCGTCGAGCTCGAGCGCACGCGCGATCAGCGCCGCGTCGGCGTCCTGATAGTTGAACTTCGCGCCGGGATGCGGATTGGCCAGAATGCCGCTGTTGTAGATGCCGCCGAGCAGGATGCCGATGTTCTTCTCGCGGCAGACCGGAAATAGCGCATCCAGCGCGCCCTGGTCGAGCAGCGTGTAGCGGCCGGCGAGCAGGAAGCAGTCGACCGCAACGGCCTGGGCAAAACGGACCAACATTTCCGACTGGTTCATGCCGGCACCGATCGCCTTGACCGTGCCGTCGGCGCGCAGGCGCTGGAGCGCGCGGAAGGCGCCGGCCACGGCGTCGTCATAGTGATCGTCGGGGTCATGCACGAGCAGGACATCGATGCGGTCGAGCCCAAGGCGCGTCAGGCTCTCCTCCACCGAACGCATCACGCCGTCATGGGAGAAGTCGAACACCGGCCGCTCGCGCGACGTACCCTTGTAGTGCGCGTCCTCGGCGGCCGCGCCATCAGGCGCGCGCAGCAGACGACCGACCTTGGTCGAGATGACGTAGGAGTCGCGCGGCTGCTGCCGCAGGAAAGCGCCGATCCGCCGTTCGGCGAGGCCAAAGCCGTAGAGCGGCGCGGTATCGTAGAAGCGGATGCCGGCCGACCAGGCGCGCTCGATCGTGGCGAACGCATCGGTATCGCTGACGGCGGTGAACAATCCGCCGAGCGGGGCCGAACCGAGACCGATTGAGGTGACGTCGAGGGAGCCGAGCCGCGACCGTTTCATTCCCATTGCCTTCCAAAAGTCTTCCTTCCAACCGTCCAATCATCTCTCCCGCTTGCGGAAACCGCAAGCGGGAGAGGCTCGCAGGAGCACGGGGCTGGCGACGCTCCTACTTCAACATCTGCGCAACGTTATCCTTGGTCACGAGATCGAGGCCGGTATAGACGATCTCCGGCACCTTCTCGCCCTTCTTGATGGCGAGCAGCGTATCCATCGCCTTCTCGCCCATCTCGAACGGACGCTGGCCGACCAGCGCATTGGCGTAACCGTCGCGCAGCAGTTCGAGCTGCATCTTCAGCGTATCGGCGACGACCAGCGTGAACTTGCCGGAGTCGATGTCTTTCTTGTTCCTGGAGGCGAAGGCCTTGAAGCCTTCGGGGGCGAACATCGGCCAGCCGCCGATGGGAACGATCGAGGCGAGGTCGGGCGTTGCGGTGCGCATATCCGTCATCTGCTGGACCGCCAGCGCCGGATCGTCGTTGCAGAAGGTCGGCGAGCCCGCGACCTCGGTCCATTTCGAGCCCTTCAGCGCCTCGCGGACGCCGTCGACGCGCTCGGCGAGATTCTTGGCGCCCGGACCGCCCGAGACCATCGCGTATTTGCCGCCGTCGGGCCGCAGCTTCAAGAGCTCCTTGCCGAGCGCGACGCCGAACTCCTTGTTGTTGGTGCCGATATAGGCGATCCGCTTGGAGCCAGGCGCATCGGCATCGAAGGTGATGACGGGGATGCCGGCCGCGGTCGCCGCCTCGATCGACTTGGTCATGGCCGCAACGTCGGCGACCGAGATGGCGAGGCCGTCGACCTTCTGGGTGACGAAGTCCTGGATGATCTGCGCCTGCGTCGCCGGCTCATGCTCCACCGGCCCCTTGTAGATGCACTCGATGTTGCCAAGCTCCTTGGCACGCTTCAGGCAGCCGTCGCGCGCGAAGTCGAAGAACGGATTGTTCATCGCCTTGGGCACGATCACGAAACGGTAGTTCGCGGCGAACGCCGGCGTCGCCATCATCGCGACCGCGATGCCGGCAAGAAGAAGTTTCCTCATTGTTTCCTCCACCCTTATTTGGCGCCCGTCCTCTCAAGATCGTCCGGGGAGCGGACAGGCGACATTTTCGTTGCCCTCCCGGAACGACGTCATTTCAGATCATCCGCGAGCGGATGCGGTCGACCAGCACGGCCAGGATGATGATCACGCCGACCAGCGTCTGCTGCCAGTAGGAGCTGACCTGTGCCAGCACGAGGCCGTTGCGGATCACTTCCAGCAGCACGCAGCCGACGATGGCCCCCAACGGACCGCCGATGCCGCCGGCGAGATTGGCACCGCCGATGACGGCCGCCGCGATCACGTTGAGCTCGTAGGACGTCGCCATGTTGGCGGGCGCCGATCCGAGCCAGCCGGAGATGATGATGCCTTGCAGCCCTGCGGCAAGCGCGCAGATCACATAGACCTCGATCTTCACCCGCACGACCGGTATGCCCGTGAGTTCGGCGGCCTTCTCGTTGCCCCCGAGCGCGAACACGTGGCGGCCGAACGAACTGTGGTGCAGGACCACGGCCATCGCCAGCGCGAGGACCACGAGGTAGATGAAGGGCACCGGCACGCCGAGCACATCGCCCGAGGTGAGCGCGTAGAAGTAATCAGCGTCCGGCCCGCCAGGAAAACTGCCGCGGCCGTTGGAGACGACGTAGCCGAGCCCACGCACGATCGAGAGCATGCCGAGCGTGGTGACGAAGGGCGACAGGCCGAGCACGGCGATACAGAAGCCGTTGACGAGGCCCGCGATCAGCGCGACGCCGAGCCCCGCGAGGATCGAGATCAGCAGGATCAGACCCGGCACGTTGGCCAGCACGGTCTTGCCGTCAACGGCCATATGCACAAACAGCGAGCCCGCGGGCGAGCCGGGCGCCGACAACTCGGTCATGACCATGGAGGTGATCATGGCCGAGAAGCACATCATCGAACCGACCGACAGATCGATGCCGCCGGTGATGATCACGAAGGTGACACCGAGGGTGGCGATGGCGATGAAGGAGAAATTCTTCGCCACGTTCTGCATGTTGCCTTCGGTGAAGAAATAGGGGCTGGCGAAATGCATCACCACCAGCAGCATCGCCAGCGCGAGCAGGACATAGCCGGTCTGGGAGGCGAAGATGCCGCGCTGCCACCATCTGATCCGGCCGACATTGGTGAAGCTGATCGGAGATTCCAAGGGCATGGCCATCACGCCGCCTCCTTCGCGCCAGTGATCAGGGCGGTGACTTCCTCGGGCGACGTCTGGTGGATCGGCTTGTCGGCCCGCTTCTCGCCGCGACGCATGACGATCACGCGGTCGCACACCGCGAACACATCGGGCATACGGTGCGAGATCAGCATGACGGCGACGCCCTGCTCCTTCAGCCGGTGGATCAGGCCGAGCACCTGCTCGACCTGGCGTACCGAGATCGCGGCGGTCGGCTCGTCCATCATGACCAGCCGCGCGTTGGACAGCCGCGTCCGCGCGATCGCAACCGCCTGGCGCTGGCCGCCAGACATCTGCTTGACGAGATCGTCGGGGCGCGTCTCCGAGCGCAATTCGCCGAACAGCTCCAGCGCACGCGCCGCCATCGCCTTGTGGTCGAGCAGTGCGAGCGGGCCGAACCTGCGCTTCAGCTCGCGGCCGAGGAAGACGTTGGCAGCAGCCGTCAGATTGTCGGCGAGCGCGAGGTCCTGGTAGACGACCTCGATGCCAACGGCGCGGGCATCGATGGGCCGGTTGAAATGGACCGCGTTGCCAACAAAGCGGATCTCGCCATGGCTGGGACGGAAATTGCCGGCGATGATCTTGACCAGCGTGGACTTGCCCGCGCCGTTGTCGCCCATCAGGCCGACGACCTCGCCCGGCTGGACCTGCAGGTCGACGCCGTGCAGAGCGCGGATTGCGCCGAACTCCTTGCCGATGCCGGTCAGCTCGAGGACCGGTGTCGCTTCAGCCTTTGTCATCGACGGCGTTCCTCAGACGTAGCGGTTGACCAGGGATTCCAGATATTCCTGCCGCCCCGAGCGCGGCTGCGGATCGAAGCCGGGGCTGAGCGCACGGTCGGCAAGTTCGGCGAGCGAGCGCTGGCCGCCGAGAATGGCCCGGCCCTCGGGCCCCGCCCATCCCTCGTAGCGCTGCGCGAGCGGTGCGGTGAGGGCGCCGGCATCGAGCATGTCAGCGGCGGCGAGGAACGCGCGCGCGCAGGCATCCATCGAGCCGACATGGGCATGGATCAGATCGTCGGGGTCGATCGACTGCCGTCTGATCTTGGCGTCGAAATTGAGCCCGCCCGAGGTGAAGCCGCCGCGATTCAGGATCTCGTGGAACACCAGAGCCAGCTCCGGCACGTTCATCGCGAACTGGTCGGTGTCCCAGCCGAGCAGATCGTCGCCACGATTGACGTCGAGCGAGCCGAAGATTCCGAGCGCCTCGGCGAGCGCGACCTCGTGATGGAAGGAGTGGCCGGCAAGGATGGCGTGGTTCTGCTCGATGTTGAGCTTGACGTCGTTCAGGAGATCGTAGCGTTCCAGGAAGCCATAGCAGGTGGCGACGTCGAAATCATATTGATGCTTGGTCGGCTCCTTCGGCTTCGGCTCGATCAGGATCGGGCCCTTGAAGCCGATCTTGTGCTTGTGCTCGACGACCAGCGAGATGAAGCGGCCGAGCTGGTCGAGCTCGCGCTTGAGATCGGTGTTGAGCAGTGTCTCGTAGCCCTCGCGGCCGCCCCACAGCACGTAGTTCTGGCCGCCGAGCCGGTGCGTCACCTCCAGCGCGGCGCGGACCTGGCCGGCGGCATAGGTGAAGATTTCGGGGTCCGGATTGGTCGCGGCACCCGCCATGTAGCGGCGATGCGTGAACAAATTGGCCGTGCCCCAGAGCAAGCGGACTTTTGCGGAGGCCATCTTCGCTTCGAACAGATCGGCGACCGCGTTGAGATTGGCGACGGACTCGCTGAGCGAAGTGCCTTCCGGCGCCGCATCGACGTCGTGGAAGGTGAAGAAGGGCACGTCCAGCAGGCGGAACAGCTCGAAGGCGACATCGGCCTTGGCGCGTGCCTGCGCCATCGCATCAGCACCTTGATGCCAGGGGCGCAGAAAGGTCTCGCCGCCGAAGGGATCGCCGCCCGGCCAGCAGAACGAATGCCAGTAGCAGACCGCAAAGCGCAGATGATCCTCGAGCCTGCGGCCATGCACGAGCCGGTCCTTGTCGTACCAGCGGAAGGCGGGCGTGTTTCCCGCATCCTTGCCGCCGAAGGCGACAGGGGCGCTTGCATCGAAGAATTTTGCTGGTGCGTTCACTTAAGACTCTCCTTCAACGCAGGATAAAGTTCGCGCCATCGCCGATAGGCGTCGTCATAGGCCGCAGTGACGGATGCGCGGGGCGCAAAGCTCGCGAGCCGCCGCGGGCGCTTGCACACTTCCGCGGGATCTTCGCCGGTGGCGGCGAGCCGGCCGAGCCGTGCGGCGCCGAGCGCGGCCCCGACCTCGCCTTCCTCGACGCGGTGGACGGGAATGCCGAGCACATCGGCGCAGATTTGCGCCCACAGCGGCGAGCGCGAGCCGCCGCCGACGAGATCGACCTCCGCGATTGGCCCGCTGGCCGCGCTCAGCGCCGCGAGGTTGTCGCGCGCGGCGAAGGCGACGCCTTCCAGCACGGCCTGCACGATCTGGCTGCGCCCGCTCGCACCGCGCAGGCCGACGAAGGCGCCGCTGGCGGCGGCATCGTTGTGCGGCGTGCGCTCGCCATCGAGATAGGGCAGGAATTTTATGGAGCTCGGTCCGTCGACACGCTCGCCGAGCGGCGCCAGGAGCGCGGCGGCCGGCGTCTCCATCACGCCCGCGAGCCAGGCCAGCGAAGCCGCGGCCGACAGCATTACGCCCATCTGATGCCAGAGGCCGGGCAGCGCATGGCAGAACGCATGCAGGGCCGAAGCCGGTGCCGGTGCAAACCGGTCGGTGACGCGGAACACCACGCCGGATGTGCCGAGCGACAGGAATGCATCGCCCGGCGCGATCGCGCCGAGCCCGATGGCGCTCGCGGCATTGTCGCCGGCACCGCCGGCGATCACGACATCATTCGCCGTGCCCCAGCGCCGCGCGAATTCCGGCGCGAGCACTGCACTGACCTCGCTGCCCTCGACGAGGCGGGGCATGTGGTGGAGATCGAGCCCGACGGCATGCAGCAGCAGCGCCGACCAGCGGCGCAGACCGACATCGAGCCACAGCGTGCCGGCGGCGTCGGACATGTCCTCGACCATCTCGCCGGTGAGACGATAACGCACATAGGCCTTCGGCAGCAGCACCTTTGCCACGCGCTCGAAGATCTGCGGCTCGTGCCGCGCGACCCAGAGCAGCTTTGGCGCGGTGAAGCCGGGCATCGCCAGATTGCCCGCGATCGTGTGCAGCGACGGGCAGCGCCGCCCGAGCGCGACGCATTCGGCGTGCGAGCGGCCGTCGTTCCACAGAATAGCGGGGCGCAGCGGCCGTCCATCCTCGTCCAGCAGCGTCGCACCATGCATCTGGCCGGACAGCCCGATGCCGCGCACCTGCGCGACCTCGCGCGGATGGCGGGCGGCGAGATCGTCGACGGCGCCAACCGCCGCGTCGACCCAGGCGTCGGGATCCTGCTCGGACCACAGCGGCGCGGGATGCGACAGCGCAAGCTCGCGCGCGGCCGTCGCGACAATCGCGCCGGTTTCGCTCACGAGCACCGCTTTCACACCGGATGTGCCGATGTCGATACCGAGATACACGCTATCCTCCCTTTCGCCTGTTGCGGTGCGCGATCTCAGAGTCGCCCTTTCCACAACGGACCGTTCTGAAAATCCGCCTGCCCCTAGGGCAAATTGTCCCGCATCACGATGTCGATCCTGATCTTCTCCTGTTCGCGCAAGATCGGCTCGCCGCGCGCAAGCGCGAGCAGCACGCGCACGGCGGCGCGCGCTTCATGCCCGGGGTTCTGCGAGATCGCGGCATCCATCACGCCCTGCAACAGCAGCCGGCGCGTCAGTGCGGTGACGTCGTGTCCGACGAACACCACCTGCTTGCCGCGGCCGGCATCGCTCAACGCTTTGGCGACGCCTTGCGTGCCGGCGCCGACGTTATAAAGGCCGACAATGTCAGCATGCCTGCCGAGCAGCTGCGCCAGAACCTGTTCCGAACGGCCGTCTTCGTCGCGCCCTTCCAGCACCGGCAGCACGCTGAGATCGGGGAATTCCGACGCCATCACCTGGCTGAAGCCGAAGATGCGTTCGGAATGGTCGCGCAGGCCCTGCGAGCCCGCGACGATCGCGACCTTGCCGGACCGTTGGCCAACCAGCCGACCGACCAGCGCGCCGGCGGTGCGCCCCGCCGCGATGTTGTCGATGCCGACATAATGGTGGCGACGCGAGGACGGCACGTCCGAGACCAGCGTCACGACCCTGGTCCCCGCGTCGACGAGATCGTTGATCGCGGCGCGGACCCCCGGATGGTCCAGCGCCACCACGGCGACGCCGTCGTAATCGCCGGACAGCGCCTCCAGCGAGGCCGCGAGCACGGACGGGTCGAACACATCCGTGGTGACCACCTCGACGCCGAGGCGGCGGGCTGAGAGCCAGGCCGACATCTCGCCGAGATAGGCCTCGATCTGCTGCATGAAGGGGTTCGGCCCCGCCGGCATCACGAAGGCAAAGCGGCGGGCACGGCTGCGGGCGAGCTCGGCGGCGGCGACGTGCGGCTGGAAGGCGTTGCGCTCGATCGCCGCCTTGACGCGCCGGACCGTATCGGGCCGCACGCCCGGGCGGTTGTGCAGGACGCGGTCGACCGTCGCAAGGCTGACACCCGCCTCGCGGGCGATGTCCTTCAGCGTCAGCGCGGTCGCGGTGAGAGTATCGGCCATGGCTGAAGGTTATCGAGGTGTTTTGAGGTACGCAACTCATTTTGAGGCGCAGGGCGATGTTTTCGGGCCCGGGTTACACCGCGCGGCCTCAGCCGCCGGTCAGGTCGAGCGTCAGGAACAGGCTGTTGGGATCCTCGACATAGCCCTCGAACGGGCCGCAGAGCACAAAACCGTGCGCCTGGTAGAGCGCATGCGCGGGCTTGAAATAATCCCAGGAGCCGGTCTCGAGGCTGAGCCGCTGCGAGCCACGCGCGCGGGCCTCAGCGATGATGTGGCGGAGCATCTGGCCGCCGAAGCCGCGCCTCCGCGTCGTTTGCAGCGTGTGCATCGACTTCACCTCGCCATGGTCGGCCGAGAGCATCTTCAGCACGCCGGTGGCGACCAGCGTCTCGCCGTCCCAGCCGGTCCAGAACGCGACGTCGCTCGCGCGCAGCCCAGCGAGATCGAGCGCATGGGCGCTGCCCGGCGCGGTCTGCGCCCGCGCAGCCGCGACGTGATGGTCGAGCAGCGCAATGACGCGGGGATCAAAGGTGTCGCCGGTGCGGACCTGCATCGTCACGGCCTCACCCCGCTTGAAAGCCGCTTCTGCATGAGAACCATATCGAGCCAGCGGCCAAACTTGCAGCCGACCTCTGGCATGCGGCCAACCTCGGCAAAGCCGAACGACGCGTGCAGCCCGGTCGAGGCGGAATTCGAGGCCTCGATCGCGGCGACCATCGTGTGCTTGTTGAGCGCGGTAGCGCGCTCAATCAGCGCGGCCATCAGGCTGCGGCCGACGCCGAGCCGATGATGTTGCACGCCGACATAGACCGAATTCTCCACGGTGTGGCGATAGCCGGGCCAGGGGCGGAAATCGCCGAATGACGCGAAGCCGACGACGTCCCTGCCTTTCATCGCAACCAGCACGGGATAGCCGGCCGCTTGCCGTGCGCGCATCCACTCGCGCCGCGAATCCAGATCGGCCGGTCCGTCGGTCCACACCGCCGTGGTGTTGATCGCGGCGTAATTGTAGATGGCCAAAATATCTTCGGCATCCTCCAGCGTGGCATCCCGCACGATTAGCGACATCACATTTTCCGTACGATGTGCCGCGCCGCGTGATGATGACGTAGCGCGCATCCTGTTTGGTTTCGTTCTCGAAGGTCACCGCCCGCATCACGTCGAAATCGAGACAATCGCCGTCGCGCAGCCGCACGGTCTTGGCGTCGATATGCACGCAGACCGCACCCTCCAGCATCAGCAGCTGCTGGGTGAACGCGTTGCGGCCCCAGGGGCTGTAGGAGACGCGCGCTCCGGCCGGCAGGTCGACGACGATGATCTCGATGCCGCTCGCCGCATCCGGCGGCGAGGCATGACGCCGCCGGTAGCCGCTGTCGGGATCGCGCCAAAGCGGCTGGTCGGCAAGCCGCATCAATCGCTCCGGCGGTTTCTCGGCGAGCGCGACGACGTCACTGAGGGTGACATCGAGCGCCGCGCAGAGCTTGTTGAGCAGCGCAGCGGTGGCGCTGCTCTGCGCCCGCTCCACCCTCCCGATCATGGCCCGGCTGACACCGGAGCGCGTCGCGAGTTCGTTCAACGTCATGCCCGCCTGCGTCCGCAACGTCTTCAAGCGACGACCGATCGCACGGTCGAGTTTCTGCTGGTCCATGGCTTTCATCCGAATATTGCCCGACAGGAGGACCGCACCCATCAGGGCGGGAGAAGCTTAAGCCGGGCGGGGCGCGCATGCCGGATGCGAAGAGCTAATATATTAGAATTTTTGCGCGGCAAATTCCCTGGCGAATTGCCACAGCCCGCCTGGACATGGCGGGCTCGGCAAAGTGTCCTTGGGGAAATTCGCTAGACCAGAAAATCCGGCGCCGCGCCGTGGGCCTGCGGGATCAGGGATCCGGGCGCGAGGTGAAGCGTCATCGCATGATGATCCGCATCGGTCAGCGTCAAAATATTGGTCTGAGTGTCGAAGGCCGCGTTCACCTTGGCGTCGAAGCCATCCAGCACCAGCGTCGTGCCTGGCGTATAGTTTGAGATGACGCCGGATGTTTGTTTGGCATCGGGTCCGAAGACAAATGAGTCCGTACCCGTCAGAACGACATTGCTGCTTAGATTGCCAGTGACCACCAATGTCCCGTTGTTGACGTTGACAGCGCCAGTCCCGCTTAAATTATCGACCTTGAGCACGCCACTATCCAGGACAGTGCCGTTGTTGACGAGGTTGCCCGAAACATCCACCTCACTGCCGGTGTGCACATTGACGATACCGCCATTGGTCAATCCATTCTTGAAGTCGATCGTGCCGGCCTGATCGGCGGTGATCGTTCCAAAGGTGTTGAAAACGGCGTCGTCGAAATCGAGCGAGGCATGCACGGCTTCGATCAGGCCGCTGCTGGTGACGGAATTGCCGGTGTTGACCGCAAGCGGCTGGGACCCGTTCGCCTCGAGCGTGCCGGAGAAGCCGATATCCAAGGTGAGGCTGTGATCTCCGTTTCCGATCGTGCCGGCGCCGTCGATCGTGCCGCCGTCAAGGTCGAGCGTGTGATGCGCACCGCTGTTCAGGATCGAGGAGCCCGGATCGAGCTTGATCTCGCCATTGCCAATGATCGTGGCGTCGCCGGTCAGGATGACTTTCGCGAAATTGAAGAACTCGATCTTGCCGCCGTTGTTCAGCGTGCCGCTGACAAACAGACCGCTTGCGGCACTGACGTCAAACACGGCGCCGGCCTTGAGCGTCACATTGTTGAAACTGTTGGCGCTGCCTGCAACGGATTCGATGAGTCCGCCTGATGTCGCATCCAGCAACGTCCCGTCCAGATGCACGTTGTCGAAGGTGATGGTGCCGCCATTGGCGACGATCGCACCGAGGGAACCGCCGGCGATCGTATCGTTCACGAAGGCGAGCATCGCCTGGGTTTCGCTCAGTGAACCGAGATTGTTGATCGTGCTGTTGCTGATCACACCGGCGCGGCCGGTCTCGTGCAAATTGCCGGTCACGCTGATATTGATCGTTGCCCGATCAATCGACGTGAAGCCGGTCGAGCCGGTGACCGTCAGAACGCCACCGCCGCCGCTGGTGTCATTCACGTCAGTGACCGTGATCGCGACGTTCTTTGTCGCGATCTCTGTCCCGTCGCTGACCGCGACGGTGACGTCGTAGACGTTGTCGTGGTTCGCGTCTTTCGGCGCCTCGAAGTCGGGCGCGGACTTGAACGTCACATCGCCCGTCGCCGACACGTCGAACAGAGCCGCGTCAGTGCCGGACAGCGAATAGGTCAGCGCGGGACTGTCCACATCGGTCGCCGCGACGTGGTAGGCGACGCCAGAGCCATTCTCCGCGAAGCTTGCCGTCGTGCCCGAGCTGATCACGGGCGCATCATCGATTCCCGTCAGCGTCACGGTGATGCCCTGTGTCCCGTAGAAGCCGTCGAGGACCAAGATGAAGATGTCGGTATGGGTCTGTCCGGCCGCGAGCGGAGCGATGTTGGCATGAGAGACATCATAGCTCCACGTCACCTTGCCATCGGCAACGTCGATGGTGGCCGTGAGTGTGCCGAGATTGCCGTCTTGCGGTGCCACCGCGACCGTGTGGGCACCGGCAAAGAAACCCGCCTGCGATGTCGAAACATGGGCAGCGCCATTGTCCGTCAGCTTCGCTGCGGTGAAGGAACGCGTAGTAAGATCTCTTACAAAGATGTCGTAGGTATGGTTGGTATCGCCCGGCACCAGAATGCTGGATAAAGACTCGAATGCCACCTTGGTGCCATCAGGCGAGAACACGGGAAGCCGGCTGCCGCCCCCGAATTCCCACGGCCTGCCCCCATTGGTCGAGACGGCCGTGATGGCACCCGTGGCCAAGTCCTTCACATAGACGACCTGATCGGCATTGACACCCGGCACGAGATTGGTGGCACTGGAATAGAACGCAATCTTGGTGCCATCAGGCGAGAACACGGGTTTCTGGGCTTCGCCGTTGTTCTGCGGGACTCCGTCGGCATCGGTCGATACCAGCGTGACCGCGCCTGTGGTCAGATCCTTAATGACGATGTTGCCGATTAGGTTGTTAGAACTACCCGGCACAAGATTGTCGGCAAAGGTATAGAACGCCACCTTGGTGCCATCTGGCGAGAACACCGGGTCGAAGCTGCCGCGATCCCCACGAGCGCCGCTGGCGCTCTCCGACACCAGTGTGGTGGCCCCGGTGGAAAGGTCCTTGATGTAGATCTCGGTGGTGTCGCCGCGCACTGTGGCCGACCCGAACACGATTTTGGTGCCATCGGGTGAGAACGAGGGGGGGAAGGTAAAGCCATTCTCAAGCCCGCCGCCGCCGGGTCCTCCGTTGTATGGACTGGGCGCCACGAGCGTTATCGCGCCAGTGGTCAGGTCCTTCACGAAGATGTCGCGCACGTGGTCGGTATCATCAGGCACGAGATTGTCGGCATCGGAATAGAACGCAACCTTGGTGCCATCAGGCGAGAATATCGGGTTGGTGGTCGATAAGCCGTCCGCCTGTTCCCCACTGGCACTCGTCGATACGCGCGTGAGGGCACCGGTGGCCAGGTCCTTCACGAAGATGTCGGCGCCCGTTGCGAACGCCAACATGGTGCCATCGGGCGAAAAAATCGGCTGGTAGCCACCCAGCTGAACCCCGCTGGCATCGGTCGACACGAGCGTGATCGCCCCGGTCGAAAGGTCCTTCACGAAGACGTCGGGTGCACCGTTGGTATCGCCGGGCACCAGATTGTCGGCATAGGATGCGAACGCCACTTTCGTGCCGTCGGGCGAGAACGCTGCCTGGACACTCGCGCCATCCGCCTGCGCCCCGGTTGCGCTGGTCGACACGCGCGTGAACGCATCGTCGCTGCCACCGCCAGCGGTGAAAACAGGTGCTGAATTCGTCATCAATGCCTCCGTTTGCCCGGCAACAGGCCGGGTCCGAATGTTTTGCACGACAATCAGAAACAGAAACGCGGCACCAATGAGTCCCTGCTGTCCAAGGCAAGTTTAGTGCCCTAGATGACGAACGCTTGATGCAGCCGCGAAGGATCAGATGAAGGATCAGATTGAGCGTCGTTGGCTGCGCCGCTGCACGACAGGCAATCAAAACTGCGCCAGCAGTCTTTCACGATACGCAGCCGCGCCGAACTGCGAGAGCGCATAGCATCCCTCAGGGTGATCTCGTGTCGTCGGGATGAATAAGCCGCTCCTTCTGAAATGCAGCGCGAGCGGTGATCCGTTACATCACCAAGAATTGCCATCGCCAAAAATTGGCCACTTTAACCGACGCTGGGGAGACCGACGCCATTTGGCGGATCTTCGGCCCCTTCATGCTTCCGGATACGCCAAGATGAACGTGGCCAGGGGTCGGAGAAACATCCAACACGCCAAATCAGCGGCCATCAATTTTTGAATGGAGCGGGCGAAGGGAATCGAACCCTCGTATGCAGCTTGGGAAGCTGCCGTTCTACCATTGAACTACGCCCGCGAATGCGCATCTCACGCCAACCCTGATTAGCCGAGACGGCGCCGCTCGCCAAGCGCTTTGGCGCGGCCGGCCGGACGGTTGTTAACGTCCTGGCAAGATTTTGGGTGCGCCGGATTGTGGCGGTGTTATGATCGCGCGTCTGGGGAGAGACGTGCACTGAGTGGGGCGTGTGCATGCTGGGGCGCGGCTACACGATATTCAACACGGCCATAGGGCGCTGCGGCATCGTCTGGAGCAGCACCGGCGTGGTCGCCGTGCAATTGCCGGAGGCGCGGGAGATCGATACCCGCCGCCGGATTTTCGCGGTCCATCCCGAGGCGCGCGAGCAGCAGCCTCCGCTGAATGCCGAGCTTGCGATCGAGGGCATCGCAGGCTTGCTGCAGGGCGGCGACCCTGATTTTTCCGAGGTCAGCCTGGACGCCGGCGGCGTCCCCGGCTTCCACCGGCGCGTTTATGAAGCCGCCTGCGCCATTCCGCGCGGGGAGACGCGCACCTATCACGAGATCGCCAAGGCGCTGGGCGCCTCCGGCGCCGCGCATTCGGTGGCGCAGGCGATCGCCAAAAATCCCTACATGCTGATCGTGCCCTGCCACCGGGTGCTGGAGGCCGGCAATTACGCCGACCGGCTCTCGCCTTACGGCGGGGTGATCTCCAAGCGGCGGCTGCTTGCGCTCGAGGGCGCCCATCCGGTCGCGAGCAAGACGCTGTTCGAGGTGCTGCTGCCCGTTGCCCCACCGAGGCCCAGCTAAGGCGCGATCGCAATCGCACCTTAGCTTTGTTTTTTGGGCATGATCTTGTCGGACAACCGCTACACACTTGTCCGGATCATGCCTAGATGGGTGGCATGGATGCGACCACGCTGCTGACCACGCAATCGATGACGGTCTCGGAGTTTCGCTGCGATGCGGGACCGGACGACAAGCCGTTCGCGGAGTGCCGCACCGGCCATTCCATTGCGTATGTTCGCTCCGGCAGCTTCGGCTGCCAGTGCCGCGCCGGCTTCTTCGAGCTGGTGGCGGGCTCGATGCTGGTCGGCGCTCCCCGCGAGGAATACACCTGCACGCATGAGCATGTCAGCGGCGACGTCTGCCTGGGCTTCTTCTTCAGCGAAGACCTGGTCGATGCCCTCGGGGGACGACGCGAGATCTGGCAGGTCGGCGCGACACCGCCGCTGCCGGAGCTGATGGTGCTGGGCGAGCTCGCCCAGACGGCGGCAGATGGCAACAGCGACCTCGGTCTCGACGAGGTCGGTCAAATTCTCGCCGGCCGCTTCATCGATGTCGTCTCGGGCAAGGCGCGCAAGCCGGCCACGCCCACCGCACGCGACCGCCGCCGCGCAGTCGAAGCCGCGCTGTGGATCGACGCCAACTCGCATGCCGAGGTCGACCTCGAACAGGCGGCGCGGCAGGCGGGCCTCAGCCCGTTCCATTTCCTGCGGCTGTTCTCGGCCGTGCTCGGCGTCACCCCGCATCAATATCTGGTGCGCTCGCGGCTACGCCACGCGGCGCGGCTGCTGACAGATGATGACATCGCGGTCACCGACGTCGCCTATGACGTCGGCTTCGGCGATCTCTCCAATTTCGTCCGCACCTTCCATCGCGCCGCCGGCGTGTCGCCGACGAAGTTTCGGCAGGCGTCGAAGGGCGAGCGCAAGATTCTCCAAGAGCGCGCTACCCTCAACTGAATAGGGTCGTCTCCGGCGCGCGCCAGTCGCGGCGCGCTTTGCAATGGAGACGATCATGTACGACCACATCGGACTGCGTGTTGCCGACCTCGACGCCGCCACGCGCTTCTACACCGCGGTGCTTGCGCCGCTCGGCTACGCCCTGTGCTCGAGCGGCGACGGCTATGCGGGCTTCGGGCCGAAGGGCGAGCCGGCGCTCTGGCTGCACCTGAACAAGGGACGCAAGGCCGACGGCGCGCATATCGCGTTTCGCGCCAAGGACCATGATGCGGTCAAGGCATTCCACAGCGAAGGCTTGAAGAGCGGCGGCCGTGACAATGGCGGCGCCGGCCCGCGCAAGGACTATAGCCCGACCTACTACGCGGCGTTCCTGATCGATCCCGATGGCAACAACATCGAGGCGGTTTGCGTGTGAGCGTCGGCCGCCATCGCCTCACACGCTGTCATGCCCCGGCTTGACCGGGGCATCCAGTACGCCGCGGCTTCTCGATTCAATCACAGCGGCCTCTGGAATACTGGATCGCCCGATCCCGTCTCCGCCAAGGCTTCGCCGGGCCAAGAACTCACTTGGCCGCCGAAGCCTTAGCGAAGGCGGCAAGTCGGACGATGACGCCTGAGATGATGGCTCGCTTGTTTCTCCAAATTATAGGAATCTACCATGGCCTCCATCCACAACGACATTTCCCTCCCCGTCCCGGCCCGCGACGTCTGGGACGCCGTACGCGATTTCGGCGCGCTGCCTCAGCGGCTGGCGCCGGGCTTCGTCACCGCCTGCACGCTCGACGGTGATGCACGCATCGTCACCTTCGCCAATGGATCAGTGGCGCGCGAGGTGCTGGTCGATTGCGACGATGCGCGACAGCGGCTGGTCTACGCCATCAACAACGAGCGGCTCAGGCATTACAGCGCCTCGGTGCAGGTGATCGCCGAGGGCGAGGCGAGCTGCCGCCTTGTCTGGATCATCGACATGCTGCCGAACGAGCTTGCGGCTTACGTCCAGGGGCAGACCAAGGACGCCGTCGCCGCGATACACCGGGCGTTCCCGGCTGTGGCTGCGTGATCTTTCTCACAGAGCCCTGCCCTCGCCGACCCTAACCATGGCCGCGTGCGTCCGGTTGGCTCCGCTCTCCCGGCGGAGCCACGCACGCGAGGAGCAGGCCATGAGAGGTGCGGATAAGGTGATCTGCCAGGCGGCCGCCGTGCTGCTGCTATTTTCGATCTCGAGCGCGCCGGCAAAGGCGCAGTTCCTCGGCGGCGGAGGCGCCGGCGGCGAGGACATGATGACCCAGATGGCGCCGATGCTGGAGATGATGAAGGCGAAGATGGGCAAGCGCCGCTTCGCCATGCTGATGCAGACCATGGGTCCGATGATGAGCCGCATGATGGAGAACGGCGGCGGCGGGCTCGGCGGCATGATGGGGGGCGGCGGCAGCCTGAGTGGCGGCAATTTCGGCGGTGGCTTCGGCGCGCCGAACTACGGCGACTACACGCCGATGGGCGCAGGCGGCTACATGCCGACCGGAATGGGCGGCATGGGTGGCGGCGACATCATGGGTATGCTGGGTGGTTCCGGCGGCGGCGACATGATGGCGATGATTCCGCAGCTGATGCGGCTCGCCAATGTCGGCGGCGGTGGCGGCCATCGCCGCCACAGACACCGCTAGTCTGCAACGCCCGAAAGCGCAGGCCTGATCGCAGGTTTCGTCTCGCGCGGCCCCCAGCGTGTCAGCACCACGCTGGAGCACGAGAGCAGGCCGAGCACGACCATCGAGCTCGCGGCCAGCCAGAAGAAGCTCTGCGCGGTGGCATCATGCGTCGACAGCCACCAGCCGATCGCCGCGATGTAGATCAGGCGCGCGGTCTGCGCCAGCACCGGCCCGATCACCTTGGCCGCGCCCTGCGACGAGAAATACATTGTCGAGGCGAGCCCGATGAAGGCGTAGAACGGCGCCACCGTCGACAGATATTCATGGCTGGTCGCGCGCACGGTGGCGCTGTCGGTGAAGATGTTGACCCAGAGATCTGGGAACAGCGCGACGAGGCACGCCGGCGCGCCGACGGCGACGAACGCGCTCGCACCGGCGATCCAGGCGATGCGCCGGGCGCGCGCGATGCGCACCGCGCCGATCGCCATGCCGATCATCGGCACCGAAGCGATGCCGAACGAGAACGCGATCGAGGTCAGCAAAAATTCCAGCCGCGCGCCGATGCCGTAGCCGGCGAGGATCGCAGTGCCGAACTTTGCCAGCATGTGGGTGAAGATCGAGATCGTCAGCACCGATTGCAGCGGCGAGAAGCAGGCGATGGCGCCGACCTTCAGGATATCGAAGAACATCGCCCATTGAACGCGCAGCCCGCGCAGTTTCGGTACGATTCGGGCGCGGCCGGAGAACAGGTACCAGCCCATCACACAGATGTTCATGGAATAGGCGATCAGCGAGCCGGCCGCGACGCCGCGCATGCCGAACTGCGGCACGGGCCCGAGCCCGAGGCCCAGCGTGCCGCCAAGCACGACCTGCATGACCGCGGAATTCAGCATCAACAGCGAGGGCAGCTTCATGTTGCCAGTGCCGCGCAACACGCCGGCCATGGTGTTGAGCAGCCACGGCAGCACGGCCCCGCCAAAAAACACCTGTGTGTAGGCGACCGCATGCGTCAGCACATCCCCGCGGCCACCAAGCATTTCCAGCACCTTGGGCCCGAAGATCAGCATGCCCAGCATGAAGACGAGGCCGAAGGTGATGCCGATCAAGAGCGCATGCGCGGCGAGCGTGCCGGCGCGCTCGCGGTCGCCTGCGCCGAGCGCCCGCGCGATGGCCGACGCCACGGCGCCGCCCATTGCCCCGCCGGACATCGTCATGGTCAGGATCACTGTCGGAAACACCAGCGCCATTGCCGCCAGCGCCTCGACGCCGAGCCTGCCGATATAGGAGGTCTCCGCTATCACCACACAGGTGCCGGCCGACAGCGCGACCACGTTCGGCCAGGCGAGTCCGAGCAGCGTGCGCAGAATCGGCCCGTCCATCAGCGCGCTTCGTACCGGCCGCGGAGGCGGCGGCAACGGACGCTCTTGTTCATCGACCGGGATTTCGGCGATGTCGGACATGTCCTCTCCCGGGCGCAGGCCATTCGCGGCGCGGCAATGCGTAGGTGTGCCAATAAATTTCTTCGCGCGGAAGGCGCGGCGACAGGCTTAGCACGACAATTGCCGATTCCTCCTGCGCCGGATGCAGGCGTGCCCTGCGGCAGCGCATTTCAACAGATGGAATTACTCAATGGTCCACACCAGCGGCGGCTGACCGCCCGCTGTCGGGCGCAGGTGCACGCCGATGTGCCGCCCGCATCCGGCAGCGAGCCCCTCGAACAACCCTTCCAGCACCCTGGTGCAGACGCGATGATAGTCGGCGACGTCATCCATCAGCTTCCAGCTCTGCTGACGAAATTCAAACGTGCCTTCTGATGCCGTCGTCTCGGCAGCGTCATCCTGCGCGGCAAACAGAGCGTTCAGGAACGCTGCGAACTCGCTGGCGCCACCACGGCTCATAGACAGCGCCGCGGCGACCTCGTCAAAATACTGCATCCCGATCAGCTTGCCAGTGAGGTGCAGGAGATAGCCGGCGTCTTCGGGGCCGAACAATTGCACCATGACGGGCGCGGCGGTGCGCACATATTCCATCGCGTAGTTGCGGTAGGCCTTTTCCAGCCGCGGCTTCGGCCAACTCGCGACGGGCAAGGCAGGCGCGGCTTTAGCGTCGAACAACGGCGCTTCCAGATGGCGCGCGAACACCAGGCGTTGATCCAGCCCGAGCTGGTGGTCGTACTGATAATAATAGCCTTCGAGCCCATCCTGACCGTCGACGCTCTGCTTGGTGCAGACGAAGCCGAGCCTGGTATCGCCGAGCGCGACGCCATTGTTGGCGTGCCAGCCGCGCAGCATCGCGCGGCTGACCTCACCCGGCACGCCGCAGATCGCGGTGCCCTTCCAGATCCAGCGCGGCGGCGGATAGCGGATCCAGGCTTTGCGGTCGCTCTCATACATGTACTCGACATGCACGCCGCCGATCCAGTTGGAGAGATAATGATATTGCGCGGCGGCCACCGCCGGCGGCAGATGATTGAGACCGAGCTTTTCGAGCCCCGGCAGGAAGCGCTCCTGCTGCTGGCGGCGAAACACGCGGAAGACGAATTCGGCAGCATCCGCCGTGCCGCGCCGTGTGACGACGGTGAGGATGAGTCCGGTGAAATAGGCGTGATAGAGGTCGGCGACCGCGCGCCAGCGCTTCCATTGCGCTTCTTGTGCTGCGTCTGTTGCGGCGGTCATGTTCGCTCCCGATCGTTGTTTTGATCGAGTGTGTCACTGCGACCTGTACGAGGCAACCTGACGCTCAGGCAGAGCGCCCTGCACGCCAGCCCGTCAATTCCGCATCACGAATTTTGCGCAAGCCTGGCCCCACGCTCGCGCTCGACGCGTTCGGTGACGTCGCGCGCCATCGCGACCGATCCGACCACGGCACCACCGGCATCGCGCACCAGCGCGAAGGTCATCTCGATGTAGAGCTTGCGTCCGCTCTGGTGCAGCGCGCGGGTCAGCGTCGGCCTGCCCGCAAGCTTCATCGCCCCGGTGGCAAGCGCAGCTTCGAAGCCCTTCCAGTGCGCGGCGCGCAGATGTTCGGGAATGATCAGATCGAGGTTCTGGCCGAGCGCTTCGTCGGCGGAGAAGCCGAACAAGGCGGTCGATGCACGATTCCAGCGCGTGATGGTGCCAGAGCGATCCGAATAGATCAGCGCGTCCGCGACGTCGTCGAGGATTCTTGCGTCGAGTTCGGATTGAACACTCATCTCGCCACCTCGCATGCAGCCGGATTTCAGCTTGCATCCCGGCAGTAGTCAATCGAGGGGCTGCGGCGTACTGGATGCCCCGGTCAAGCCGGGGCATGACAGTAGAGTGTGGAGCTACACCCGAAAATGCTTCGATAGTTTGAGGCCCTGCGCCTGGTAGTTCGAGCCGATGCGCTGGCCGTACATCGCGTCGGGGCGCGCCAGCATTTTCTCGTAGACGAGACGGCCGACGATCTGGCCGTGCTCGAGAATGAACGGCACCTCGCGCGAGCGCACTTCGAGCACGGCGCGCGATCCCTGCCCGCCAGCTCCGGCATAGCCGAAGCCGGGATCGAAGAAGCCGGCATAGTGCACGCGGAACTCGCCGACCAGGGGATCGAACGGCACCATCTCCGCGGCGTAGTCGGGCGGCACCTGCACGGCTTCCTTGGAGGCGAGGATGTAGAACTCGCCGGGGTCGAGGATCAGGCTGCCGTCGGGACGCGCCGAGATCGGTTCCCAGAAATCCTCCACCGCATAGCCGGAGCGGCGGTCGACGTCGACGACACCGGTGTGGCGCTTGGCGCGATAGCCGACGAAGCCGTTGGCCTTCTCGCCGGAGAGGTCGACGGAGACGGCAACGCCGCCGGTGAGATCGGCATCGTCGAGATCGACGAGACGCTCGGTCGCATGCAGCGCCTCGAGCTCGTCGATGTTGAGGATGGCATCTCCGGTGCGGAAGCGTACCTGGCTCAGGCGCGAGCCCTCGCTGACCAGTACCGGAAACGTCTTCGGGCTGATCTCGGCGTAGAGCGGGCCGTGATAGCCGGCGCCGATCATGTCGAAGCGTCGGGTGCCGTCGGCGATGACACGGGTGAAGACATCGAGCCGGCCGGTCGAGCTTTTCGGGTTCGCGGCGGCGACGATCTCCGGCGGCAGCGCCAGGCTTTCCAAGAGCGGCACGATGTAGACGCAGTTGGTCTCCAGCACTGCGCCATCGGCGAGGCTGAACTCGTGCAGCTTTAACTCGTCGATGCGCTCGGCGACGGTCGCGCCGGGACCCGGCAGGAAGCTGGCGCGAACGCGATAGGCGATGTCGCCGAGGCGAAGGTCGAGGCTCGCCGGCTGGATCTGGCTTTCGACGAAGTCATAAGCGGGCAGGATGAGGCCCGCCTTCGCCATCGCCGCGATCATGCGGTCGGGCAGGATACCATTGGCGTCGGCGGCAACCGTGAAGCTCAACCGGGGGTCCTCGTCAGGGGTCAAATGCATCCGGACATGCGGGAAATAGCAGCCTTTTACGGCTATCCGATGGACGCCTTGACGGAAAGGCCATTGCGGAATATGAGCATCACTTATCCCGTGGTGATTTGAGCCGGCCGGCTTGCAGCCACGTTAAATAAGTCGCTAAACAGGCCGGGGACCTCTGTGATCCCGGCCCGTGGAAGTTATCCAGGCCGGTTTTTTTGTGACCATTTTCGATGGTCACGCAGAGGAGGTCCTATGTCGAAGTCCCCGGCGTCCACCACGCAATACCGTCCCGAAACCCGCCTGGTCCATTCCGGCACCCTGCGCTCGCAATATGGCGAGACGTCGGAGGCGCTGTTCCTGACCCAGGGCTACGTCTACAACAGCGCCGAGGAGTGCGAGGCGCGGTTCAAGGGCGAGGACCCCGGCTTCATCTATTCGCGCTATTCCAACCCGACCATCTCGATGTTCGAGCGCCGCATGATCGAGCTCGAAGGCGCCGAAGCCGCCCGCTCGGCCGCGACCGGCATGGCCGCGGTGACGACCGCGATCCTGGCGCCGCTGAAGGCCGGCGATCATGTGGTGGCCTCGCGCGCCCTGTTCGGCTCCTGTCTCTACGTCATTCAGGATCTCTTGCCGCGCTACGGCATCGAGACGACGCTGGTCGACGGAGCCGATCTCGACCAGTGGCAGCGCGCCTTGCGGCCGAACACCAAGACGTTCTTCCTGGAGAGCCCGACCAACCCGACGCTCGACGTGCTCGACATTCCAGGGATCGCCGAGATCGCGCACAGCGGCGGCGCGCGGCTCGTCGTCGACAACGTGTTCGCGACGCCGATCTGGCAGAGCCCGCTCGCGTTAGGGGCCGACGTCGTGGTCTATTCCGCGACCAAGCACATCGACGGCCAGGGCCGTTGTCTCGGCGGCATCATCCTGTCGTCGGAAGCGTTCATCGCCGAGCACATCCACAATTTCATGCGCCAGACCGGCCCGTCGATCTCGCCGTTCAACGCGTGGGTCCTGCTCAAGGGCCTGGAAACGCTCGGCGTACGCGTGCGCGCGCAGACCGAGACGGCGGGACGCATCGCCGACGTGCTGGCGAGCCATCCGAAGATTTCGCGCCTGGTCTATCCCGGCCGCGCCGATCATCCGCAGGCAGCTCTCGTGAAGAAGCAGATGCGCGGCGGCTCGACGCTGGTCGGCTTCGAGGTCAAGGGCGGCAAGCAGGGTGCGTTCCGCGTGCTCAACGAGCTCAAGCTTGCAAAAATCTCGAACAATCTCGGCGATGCCAAGAGCCTCGTCACGCATCCGGCGACCACGACGCATCAGCGCCTCAAGCCGGAAGACCGCGCCGCGCTCGGAATCAGCGAGGGCTTCATCCGCTTCTCGGCGGGGCTCGAGCATGCGGATGATCTGATCGAGGATCTGACTGCGGCGCTGGAGAAGGCGTGAGGGCTTCACGAGCTCGGAACGTAGGGTGGGCAAAGCGACTTGTCCGCCGTAGCTCGAAGAGCGAAGGCGGAAGCGTGCCCACCATTCACGATCATATCGCCGATAGATGGTGGGCACGGCGCGCGAAGAGCGCGCCTTTGCCCACCCTACGGCACCGAGCTACATCGGCCGATACGTCCGCACGTCGGCGGGCACGTTGACGCCGAGCTTGATCTGGCCGACGGAGCGGATGATGTCGTCGCCGAGGATCTGCGCGAAGCAGGCATAGCCCCAATCGTTCATATGCAGGCCGTCGGCGATCACGAAACTCTCGACCGGGATCGATTGATTCTCGTGCCAGTCGCGCATCACCTCGAAGCGGGGGAAGATGCCGACGTGACGGAGCTCGGCGACCTTGCCGAGCAGGTGCACCATCTTGCCGGCGCTCTCCTTGCGCTGGTTGACGGCCGGCGAATATTGCGGATCGACCAGCACGATGTCGGCGCCGCCAGCGGCCTGGATGCGGGAGATGCCGTCCTCGACCATCTTGGCGGTGTCACCGGGATCGAGATTGCGCAGCACCGCATTGGTGCCGACCTGCCAGATCACGAGATCCGGATGCACGTCGATCACCTCCTTCTGGAGGCGCTTCATCATCTCGGGCGCGTCCTCGCCGCCGACGCCGGCGTTGATGACGGTGATGTCGGCGGTCGGATATTGCCGGCGGAGCTGCGCGGCGAGACGGTTCGGATAGTTGAAATCGGGCGAGCTCGCGCCATAGCCTGCCGTCGACGACGAGCCGAACGCGACGATCACGACGGGTTTGCCGGCGACGAGCTTGCCCGCGACATGCGGCAGCGAGCCCATCGCCTTCGAGCCACCCTTCGGCGTGAGGCAGGGCACGCGGCTGAAAATGTCCCCGGCGGATTTCGCGACCTGCTTCACCTTGTCGATGGCGCGGGCGGTCACGCCGCGCTGCTCGTGGGACGTCGCGGCGACGGTGGTCTGGGAAGGCGAAGCGGAAGCCGGACTAGCGGCCTGCTGCGGCGCGGGCGTTGCCTGCGTGGCCTGCGCCTGCACTGGTGCCAGCGACACCGGCGTCAGGAGCAGCAGAGCCGCCGCGGGCGCAGCCAGCCATGCAGTCAACCAAAAAGGGCGGAGAGAACTCATTAACGCTAGACCTCAATTTTGCTGCTGGGCCGGCCCCAGATGGGCTGCGTCGATCACAAACTGTGCCAACGCCCGGCCAAGGCAGTCATGGACCTGTTTCGCCAGCTCTGGCCCGCGGGACGGGCTGAACAGGTCGAACTGACCCTGATCATTCCACTGCCGCATGATCGCGAAACGGTCGAACAGCGGGATGTCATGCTCCTGCGCCACCACCCGCATATTGTCGAGATAGGGCGGCACCGAGATCATGGTTTCGGTACGCGGGCTGTACTGCAAGTTCATCAACACGACGTCAGCCCCTGCTTTTTGCAGCGCGGAAACCCCTTCGGTTACCGCCCCGCGAAAATCATCGGGATCAATCGCTCGGATAGCATCCACAGTCCCGGTCTGCCAGATGACCAAAGTAGGCCTTTTTGCTTCCATCAGCTTAACGAAGGTGGCGGCCGCCTCCTCGGCCGTCTTCTTGCTCTGTATTTCTACGGAGACGTGCACGGTCTCCGACGGCAGCAGCCTGTCCTGCAGGATGGCCTGCATGCGCGCCGGATAGGAGCTGTCCTCCGAGGCCGGAATCGTGGTCGAACGGCTGCCGATGACGAGGATTTCGAGCGGTTTGCCGGCCTTGATGGCATCGGCGACCCTCGGAAGCTGGCTTTCAGTGGTGAGCAGATAGGATGGCAATTCGCAGGCCGGGGGCGCGGCCGGAGCAGCCGGCACGGCATCGCCCGCGCGCGCCAGGGGCGCGGCGAGGTTACCGCACAGCAGGACCAGGCTCAGGAGAACCTTCGCCTTCATCAGCCCCCTCCCGCCAGATCGGCGTTGCCGACGGCGTTTTTGGTTTTCGCACCGCTCTTGTCAGCCACGCGCTTGTACCACGAAATCACCCATGCAACGCCCCACATGATCAGGATTCCGGAGAGACTAATCAGCGCATGCATGGCTGCGCCGCCGGAGACTTCGGCCAGGATGAAATGGCCGGCGAAGGCGAGGAAGACGCCGAGACAAAAGATCTCGAGGGAATGCTGGCCGCAGAGGATCAGCGGCCGCAGCCAGGGCGATTTCAGGCCCGGCCATTCCCGGGGCAGGAAGCGAACGGTGAGCGCGGCGAACGCCAGGAAATGCGTGAAGCGCAGCACGTCGAGATCGGCCTTGTCGATCGGATACATCCACTGCTCGAGCCGCCTCGGCATGAAGTGGGAGAGCTGCGGCACATACCAGGTCAGCGTCACGTAGAACGCCGCGACGAGATAGGCGATCGATATCCACATCGTGACGCGGGACGCCAGGATGCGCGACATGCGTCGCGCACCTCCGAGCGCACACCATGCACCGAATACGAAAAGCAATTGCCAGGCGAAGGGATTGAACGCCCAGAAGCCGTTCGGATAGGCCGACAGATAGAGGTCGTATTCCCAGGTCACCGCGTAGAGCACGACCGAGAGGCCGAGCGTCACGTCGGGCCGCCATTTCATCAGCCACAAGATCAAGGGCAGCGCCAGCATCAGCACGATATAGAGCGGCAGCACGTCCATGTTGACCGGACGAAAGCGCAGCAGCAGCGCCTGCACGATCGTGACATCGGGCTGCTTGAGGAAATCCATGATGCCCATCTCTTCGGTGTAGAGCGGGTTCTCGAACCTGGTCGCAACGTAGGAGATTTCGGCGAGGAAGATCGTGAACAGAAAGACGTGGGCGACATAGATCTGCCAGACGCGCCGCAGGATGCGCGCGGTGGCGACGACGAAGCCGCTTTCGAGCATGGCACGACCGTAGACGAACGCCGCGGTGTAGCCGGAGATGAAGATGAAGATCTCGGTGGCGTCGCTGAAGCCGTAATTGCGGATCGTGAACCAGGTCAAAAGGCTCGGCGGCAGATGGTCGACGAAGATCAGCCACAGCGCGAGCCCGCGGAACAGGTCGAGCCGGAGCTCGCGCTCGCCGATGGCGGGCAGCGTGATGGCCGGCGCGGCGGAGCGCGGCTTCGCCTCCGCAGGTCTGGCCTCCGCAGGCTTGCCGGTTCCCGCGATCGTCGATCCCGTCACTTGGTCGGCAATGGTCATCGGGGGTTCGAAACCCTTCCGCAAATCGCGACGTGTCATGGAGTGTACAGGTCCGGCCGTCGTCTCGCAAAGCGGCCGGATCACATTGGGTCTACTTCCTCGGCAATTCTGGCGGCACGATGTCACCAAAACCGCCTGCGGGCGTTGGTTCCCGGCCGGGTTTTCGTTATGATGGCCGCCATGTATCGCGCCGTGACCCGCCAGATCGAAGTGACCGTCGAGCCGAACTTTGTTCCGGAGCAGTCGTCGGCTGACCGCTCCCGCTATTTCTGGTCCTACACCATCGTCATCACCAATTCCGGCGACGAAACCGTGCAGCTGAAGACGCGGCACTGGATCATCACCGACGCCACCGGCCGCCAGCAGGAGGTCAGGGGCGAGGGCGTCGTCGGCGAGCAGCCGACCCTGGCTCCCGGCGAGCGCTTCGAATACACCTCCGGCGTGCCGCTCGCGACCGCCTCGGGCTTCATGACCGGCCGCTACCAGATGGTCAGTGAAAGCGGCGAACGCTTCGAGATCGACGTGCCGACGTTCTCGCTGGACAGCCCGGACAACAAGCGGGTGTTGAATTAGCCCGGTGCCGTAGGCGCCGTAGGGTGGGCAAAGGCGCAAAGCGCCGTGCCCACCATTCCAAACGTGGCGCATAAGATAGTGGGCACGCTGCGCTTTGCCCACCCTACGACTGGATTGCTTCGCTGCGCGCGCAACGACGGAGGATGCGACGCCTACGCGTCTTCCACGCCGGCCTCGTGCGGCGTGAACTGGTACACCGACGAGCAGAACTCGCAGGTCACGACGACCTTGTCGTCCTTGACCATGGCGGCGCGGTCGTCGGGCGAGAAGCTCTTCAACATCGCACCAACCGCGTCGCGCGAGCAGGAGCATTGCGCCTTCAGCACCAGCGGATTGAACACGCGCACGCCACGCTCGTGGAACAGGCGGAACAGCAGCCGCTCGCCGGAGAGTTCGGGGTCGATCAGCTCGACGTCCTCGACGGTCTCGACCAGCGAACGCGCCTCGACCCAGGCGTCGTCTTCGGCGACAGCATGCACCTCCGCGCCTTCGGGCGCATCGCCGGGATGCAAATCGGCCTGCCGCGCGCGCTCGGGCGCCTTCGGCAGGAACTGCATCAGCATGCCGCCGGCGCGCCAGCGATGCTTGCCGCCGTCGTTCGAGCGCCACTCCTCGCCGACCGCGAGACGCACGCGCGTCGGGATCTGCTCGGAGCGCAGGAAATATTCGTGGGCGGCATCTTCCAGGCTGCCGCCGTCGAGCGCGACCAGACCCTGGTAGCGGCTCATGTCGGGACCCTGGTCGATGGTCATGGCGAGATGACCGTTACCGAGAAGCGTGCCGGAATCTTTTGTCTCGCCGAGGCGCTCGGCATCGTAGCGCGCATAGGCGCGCAGGCGATCCGGCGCCATGTAGTCGACGACCAGGAACGACACCGGACCGTCGGTCTGGGCCTGGAGGATGAAGCGGCCCTCGAACTTCAGCGCCGAGCCGAGCAGCGTCGTCAGCACGATGGCCTCGCCGAGCAGCTTGCCCACGGCAGCGGGATAATCGTGCTTGGTCAGGATCTCGTCGAGCGCGGGACCGAGCCGCACGAGGCGGCCGCGCACGTCGAGTGCGTCGACCTCGTAAGGCAGCACGGCGTCATCGATGGGAACCGCTGATGGTGCGCGAACCGGGCCTTCAGGCCCGGTATTCATGTCAGGGGATTGGGAAACCATGGCGCTTTATCTGGGGTCGATGGAGGAAAATGGAAGAGGGCTCAAGGGTGGTGTGTTCCGGATGCACTTATGATCGCTCAGGATCCTGCAAATTCGATGTCGTCCCGGCGCGCGCAAAGCGCTGATACGGGACCCATAGCCACAGGATTACGCGATAGCCCGCGTAGCCCGGATGGAGCGTAGCCCAATCCGGGACCACTCCAACTGCGGACACAAACCCGGATTTCGCTGCGCTCCATCCGGGCTACAAGTGAGATTACTTCACCGCGTCAAAGCACCAGGCCAGAATGCCCTTCTGCGCATGCAGGCGGTTTTCGGCCTCGTCGAACACGACCGATTGCGGGCCGTCGATCACTTCGTCGGTGACCTCCTCGCCGCGATGGGCGGGCAGGCAATGCATGAACAGCGCATCGGGCTTGGCCAGCGACATCAGCTTCGAATTGACCTGATAGGGCTTGAGCACGTTGTGACGGTGCTCACCTTCCTTGTCGCCCATCGACACCCAGGTGTCGGTGACGACGCAGTCGGCCCCCTTCACGGCGGCCTCGGGATCGGTGCCGAGCACGATCGGCGCGCCGGTGGCCTTGATGAAGTCCCGCATTACCTTTTTCGGCGCAAGCTCCGGCGGCGTCGCGACATTGAGCTTGAACTTGAAGCGCTCGGCGGCATGCGCCCAGGACGCCAGCACGTTGTTGTCGTCGCCGGTCCAGGCCACCGTCCTGCCCTCGATCGGGCCGCGATGCTCTTCGTAGGTCATGAGGTCGGCCATCACCTGGCAAGGGTGCGAGCGCCGTGTCAGGCCGTTGATGACGGGCACCGTCGCATATTCCGCCAGCTCCAGCAGGGCCTCGTGATTGAGGATGCGGATCATGATGGCGTCGACATAGCGCGACAGCACGCGCGCCGTGTCGGCGATGGTCTCGCCGCGGCCGAGCTGCATCTCGGCGCCGGTCAGCATGATGGGCTCGCCGCCGAGCTGGCGCATGGCGACGTCGAACGAGACGCGGGTGCGCGTGGAGGGACGCTCGAAGATCATCGCCAGCGTCTTGCCTTCCAGCGGCTTCACCGGCTGGTGCGCTTTCTGCTTCGCCTTCATGGCGGAGGAGGCCGCGAGCATGCTCTTGAGCTCCGACAACGGGAGCTCGTTGATATCCAGAAAGTGCTTCGGGGACTTGCTCATCAGCTCGCCGCCCGCTTGGTCTGACTGGACGAGATCGCGGCGCAGGCGCGCTCGAGCCGCCCGACGCTGTCCTCGATTTCGGCTTCGGTGACGATCAAGGGCGGCAGGAAGCGCACGACATTGTCGCCGGCGCCGACCGTGAGCAATTTTTCGTTGCGCAATGCCGCGCCGAGATCGCCTGATGGCACCACGGCCTTGATGCCGATCAGAAGGCCTTCGCCGCGCACTTCGCTGACGATGTCAGGATAACGATCGATCACGGAGGCGAGCTTCTGCTTGAGCAGCAGCGACATCTTCTGCACGTGATCGAAGAAGCCGGGCTTGAGCATGACGTCGAGGACGGCGTTGGCAGCCGAGATCGCGAGCGGATTGCCGCCGAAGGTCGAGCCGTGCGAGCCGGGCCCCATGCCGGCAGCCGCGTCCGCGGTCGCCAGCACCGCGCCGATCGGGAAGCCGCCACCGAGCGCTTTGGCCAGCGACATCACGTCAGGCGTGACGCCGGTGCGGCGATGCGCGAACAGATCGCCGGTGCGGCCCATGCCGGTCTGCACCTCGTCGAACGCGAGCAGCAGGCCCTTCTCATCGCAGAGCTGGCGCAACGCCCTCAGGAAGGCGGGCGTTGCCGAACGCACGCCACCCTCGCCCTGGATCGGCTCGATCAGGATGCCGGCGGTCTGCGGACCGATCGCCTTCTTGACGGCGTCGATATCGCCATGCGGGACCTGGTCGAAGCCGTCCATCGGCGGGCCAAACCCTTCGAGATATTTTGCCGAACCGGTCGCGGCGAGCGTTGCCAGCGTGCGGCCGTGGAAGGCGCCTTCGAAGGTGATGATGCGGTAACGTTCCGGATGACCCTTGGAGAAGTGATGATGGCGGACGAGCTTGATCACACCTTCCAGCGCTTCGGCGCCGGAATTGCAGAAGAACACGAAGTCCGCGAAGCTTTCGTTGCACAGACGCGCGGCGAGCTTCTCGCCGTCCGGGCTCTGGAACAGGTTCGACATGTGCCAGAGTTTGGTGGCCTGCTCTTGCAACGCTTTGACCAACGCAGGGTGAGCATGGCCGAGCGCATTCACCGCCACGCCCGAGGTGAAATCGAGATAGCGATCGCCATTGGTCGCAATCAGCCAGCAGCCTTCACCGCGCTCGAAACCGAGGTCGGACCTGGCGAAAACGGGGAGCAAATGCGGCGCTGCGCTGTTAGTCATGACGATCACTTGAATGTTGCGGACGGCGTGAGCGTGCATTGCGCAACGCACCATTGACCGGCCCGGAAAACGAAACGTGCCGCCTTTTAAGGGCGGCACGCGAGACTATCTTATGCCTGGTGAAACCGGTGTCAATGCCGCCCGGAAAGCCTCGCGAAACGCAGAATCCGTAGTCTTGCGGTGGCGATTTTGCGTATTTCCGCCACGGAACATGTGGAAGCGAGTCGGCGGACTCTTGCGCGTGAGTCACGCCATATTGTAGCGTTTGGCTTGTCAGATACGACATCTCGTGCAGCAGTTCTGATCCTCTAAGTCCTCATGTACCGGCGTAAGCGTTCGGGCGCATCTGGTGCGCCCGGCGAGCCTTAAGGGATTCTGGCGGCACGGGTTTTTCGAAGCTTAGGCATTCGCCGTGCGGCCGCCAGGATGGCAGGCGCCGGCGAAGGAAAGGGTGCAATGACCGTTTTGACCTGGTCGGATGATCGCGTCGAGCAGCTGAAAAAGCTCTGGGAGGCCGGGCTTTCGGCCAGCCAGATCGCCGCTGAACTCGGCAATGTGACCCGCAATGCCGTAATCGGCAAAGTGCACCGGCTCGGCCTGTCGGGCCGCGCCAAGAGCCCTTCATCGGCAGCGCCGCGGCCGCGCAAGGCACGCCCCGCCCAGCACATGATGCGGGTGACCCGCCCGATCGCGCGCGGCAACACCGCGCTGGCGCAAGCCTTCGAAGTCGAGGTCGAGGCCGAACCGGTCACCTACGACAACGTCGTGCCGATGAGCCAGCGGCTGTCGCTGCTGGAGCTGAACGAGGCCACCTGCCACTGGCCGGTCGGCGATCCCTCGAGCCCGGATTTCTTCTTCTGCGGCGGCAAGGCGCTCTCCGGCCTGCCCTACTGCGCCCAGCACTCGCGCGTGGCGTATCAGCCCGCGGCCGATCGCCGGCGCGCGCCGGCGAAGCCGGGTCCGCGCTGAGGTATCGGATTAGCTGACTACGAAGACGGCGCCGTCACGCGATGACGGCTCAACTCACTCGGTGTCGTCCCTGCGAACGCAGGGACCCATAATCCCGGCGCGTAGTTATTGCGCGGGATGATCACTCCGAGTCTTCGCCAAACCACTCCCTGTGGTTATGGGTCCCTGCGTTCGCAGGGACGACATCGAGGATGCGGTGGCAGCCCGCTAAATCACGTCTGCCACAGCAACCCCTTACGCTTGCTCCGCCTTCGCAAAGCGATCGTCCAGTGCGTAGCCCGCGCCGCGGACGGTGCGGATCGGGTCCTGCTCGCGGCCGAGATTGAGCAGCTTGCGCAGGCGCCCGATATGGACGTCGACGGTGCGCTCGTCGATGTAGATGTCACGGCCCCAGACGCTGTCGAGCAGCTGCTCGCGCGAGAACACGCGGCCGGGATGCTCCAGGAAGAACTCCAGCAGGCGATATTCGGTCGGGCCGAGATCGATCGGCCGGCCCGAGCGCGCCACGCGACGCTTGTCGCGGTCGAGCTCGATGTCGCCATAGGCGAGCACGGTGGCGAGCCGCTCGGGGCTGGCGCGCCTGAGCAGGCCCTTCACGCGTGCCAGCAGCTCCGGGACCGAGAACGGCTTGACGATGTAGTCGTCGGCGCCGGTCGCAAGGCCCCGCACCCGCTCGCTCTCCTCGCCGCGCGCGGTGAGCATGATGATCGGGAGCTGCTTGGTCTCGGGCCGGGTGCGCAGCCGCCGGCACAGCTCGATGCCGGAGAGGCCCGGCAGCATCCAGTCGAGCACGATCAAATCGGGGATGTGCTCCTTGAGGCGGGTGTCGGCATCGTCGCCGCGCATCACCGTCTCGACGTCATAGCCGTCGCCTTCGAGGTTGTAGCGGAGAAGCTCGGTGAGAGCTTCCTCGTCCTCAACCACCATAATGCGTGCGCCCATGGTGTTCGTCGCTCCTTAAGTGTTCGGGACCGTCGTGGCGAAGGTCGTCATGTCGCCCTTCGGCCGCTTGTCGGTGATCGCCTGGCCCTCGATCATGTAGAACACGGTCTCGGCGATGTTGGTGGCGTGGTCACCGATGCGCTCGATGTTCTTGGCGCAGAACATCAGATGGATGCAGAACGAGATGTTGCGCGGATCCTCCATCATGTAGGTGAGGAGCTCGCGGAACAGCGAGGTGCAGATGGCGTCGACTTCCTCGTCGCCCTTCCACACCGCCATTGCCGCCGGCAGATCGTGCGCGGCATAGGCGTCCAGCACCGACTTGACCTGTTGCTGCACGAGGTCGGTCATGTGCTCCAGACCGCGGAACAGCTTGAGCGGATGGAAATCCGTCTCCAGCGCCGCGACGCGCTTGCCCATGTTCTTGGCGAGGTCGCCGATCCGCTCGAGATCGGTCGCGACGCGCATGGCGCCGACGATCTCGCGCAGATCCACCGCCATCGGCTGGCGGCGCGCGATGGTGAGAACGGCGCGCTCCTCGATCTTCTTCTGGAGCGCGTCGAGCTCGGCGTCGATGGTCACGACGCGCTGGCCGAGCGCGACGTCGCGGCGGATCAGCGCGTCGACGGAATCGACGATCATGCGCTCGGCGATGCCGCCCATCTCGGCGACCAGGCGCGTGAGTTCCTGGAGGTCGGTGTCGAAGGCCTTTGCGGTATGTTCAGAACCCATGTTCCGTCTCCTCAGCCGAACCGGCCGGTGATGTAATCCTGCGTGCGCCGGTCGGTCGGCGACGTGAAGATCTTGCTGGTGTCGTCGAACTCGATCAGCTCGCCGAGATACATGAAGGCGGTCTTGTCGGAGACGCGCGCCGCCTGCTGCATGTTGTGGGTGACGATCGCGATCGTGTAGTTCTCGGACAGCTCCTGGATCAGCTCCTCGACCTTGGCGGTCGAGATCGGGTCGAGCGCCGAGCAGGGCTCGTCGAACAAGATCACCTCGGGCCGCACCGCGACCGTGCGGGCGATGCAGAGGCGCTGCTGCTGGCCGCCGGAGAGCGACAGGCCGGAGGCGTTGAGCTTGTCCTTGACCTCGTTCCACAGCGCGCCGCCGCGCAGCGCCTTCTCGACGCGGTCGTCCATCTCGGACTTCGAGATCTTCTCATAGAGACGGATGCCGAAGGCGATGTTTTCGTAGATCGTCATCGGGAACGGCGTCGGCTTCTGGAACACCATGCCGACGCGGGCGCGCAGCAAATTGAGGTCCAGCTTGGGGTCGAGGACGTTGGTCTGGTCGAGCATGAGCTGACCGGTGACGCGCTGGCCCGGATAGAGGTCGTACATCCGATTGAAGATGCGCAGCAGGGTCGACTTGCCGCAGCCAGACGGGCCGATGAACGCCGTGACGCGGTTGGTGCCGAGCGCCAGATTGATGTTCTTCAGCGCGTGGTGCTCGCCGTAATAGAAATTGAGGTTGCGCACCGTCACCTTGGCCGGAGCTTCGGGCAGCACCGGCGCCTGGGGCAAACCACCGGCCGCGCTCATCGATACGGAAAGATCACTCATTTTGCGGTCCTCTCGGCGCTCAGAATGCGCGCGCCAATATTCAGGGCAAGAACGGTCAGGGTGATGAGCAGCGCGCCGCTCCAGGCGAGCTGCTTCCAGTAGGCGTAGGGGCTCTGCACGAAATTGTTGATGGTGACCGGCAGGTTCGCCATCGTCTTGTTCAGACCCAGGCTGAAGAACTGGTTCGACAGCGCGGTGAAGAGCAGCGGCGCGGTCTCGCCGGCGACGCGGGCGGTGGCCAGCATCACGCCGGTAATGAGGCCCGAGCGCGCCGCGCGATAGGCGATGCGCTTGATCACCAGCGAGCGCGGCAGGCCGAGCGCCGAGGCCGCCTCACGCAGTGCGTTCGGCACCAGCAGCAGCATGTCCTCGGTCGTGCGCAGCACCACCGGGATGACGATCACCGCAAGCGCGAGGCAGCCGGCAATCGCCGAGAAGCCGCGCATCGGCACCACCACCGCACCATAGATGAACAGGCCGATGATGATCGAGGGCGCCGAGAGCAGGATGTCGTTGATGAAGCGGATCACCGAGGTCAGGCGGTCGTTGCGGCCGTACTCGGCGAGATAGGTGCCGGCGAACAGACCGAGCGGCGCGCCGATGCCGACGCCGAGCACGGTCATGATGATCGAACCCACGATGGCGTTGCGCAGGCCGCCCTCGGTCGAGCCCGGAGGCGGCGTGTCCGCAACGAAGAGCTCCAGGTTCAGGCCGGCAATGCCGTTGTAGAGCAGCGTCATCAGGATCAGCGCGAGCCATGTGACGCCGAAGGCAGCGGCAGCCAGGCAGAGCACACGGATGACGATGTCCATGCGGCGGCGGCGTGCGTAGATCGGGTTCATGTTACTTCCCCGCCTTCTTTTCAAGACGCATCAGCATCAACCGTGCAGCCGCGAGCACGAAGAATGTCAGCACGAACAGCAGCAGGCCGAGCAGGATCAGGCCGGACTGGTGCAGGCCGTCGCTTTCGGCGAACTCCGATGCGATCGCCGCCGAGATCGTGGTGCCCGGGGCGAAGATCGACGACGAGATGCGGAACGAGTTGCCGATGATGAAGGTCACCGCCATGGTCTCGCCGAGCGCGCGGCCGAGCGCCAGCATGACACCGCCGATGACGCCGACGCGGGTATAGGGGATCACCACGCTGCGCACGACTTCCCAGGTGGTGCAGCCGACGCCGTAGGCGGCTTCCTTGAGCACCGGCGGCACCGTCTTGAACACGTCGACCGAGATCGAGGTGATGAAGGGCAGCACCATGATGGCGAGGATCAGCGCCGCGTTGAACAGGCTGAGATAGGACGGCGGGCCTGCGAAGATCGCGCCCAGCACCGGGATGCCGTCGAAGATCTTGATCATGAAGGGCTGGAACGTGTTGGCCAGGAACGGGCCGAGCACGAAGAAGCCCCACATGCCGTAGATGATCGAGGGAATGCCGGCGAGCAGCTCGATCGCCATGCCGATCGGGCGGCGCGCCCATTGCGGGCAGAGCTCGGTCAGAAAGATCGCAATGCCGAGACCGACCGGAATGGCGATCGCCATCGCGATGAAGGAGGTGATGAGCGTGCCGTAGATCGGGCCGAGCGCGCCGAGCACGGGCGGATCTGCCGACGGCGCCCAGCGCTGCGTCCACAGGAAGGCGAAGCCGTATTCCTTCATCGCCGGGAACGCGCCGACGATCAGCGAGATGATGATGCCACCGAGGATGAGGAGCACCGAGATCGCGGACAGCCGCGTGATCCAGTAGAAGGTGAGGTCGCCGAGCTTGAAGGCGCCCAAGGCCTTGGCGCGGTCATACGGTCCGGCGTCGTCGATTACATCGCTCTGAACGGCCATCTCTGCCACGCCGATCCCCTGTGCCCGTTTGATATACGCTTGTTGTCGGTCTTGTTGTTGGTCTTGCGCTCCGGATGCGGCGCGAGGCCGATCCGGAGCGGAGGTCTTGTGAGATCCCGGCGCCCAGTCCGGGACACAGAGCGCTTAGCTCTTGATCTCGGCAGCCCAGGTCTTCTCGATCAGTTGGACGACCGGGTCCGGCATCGGGATGTAGTCGAGCTCTTCAGCCGCCTTGCCGCCGCTCTTGAAGGCCCAGCGGAAGAACTTGATGGCTTCCTGCGAGGCTGCCTTGTCGGTGGCATCCTTGTGCATGAGGATGAAGGTCGCCGCCGTGATCGGCCAGGACTTGTCGCCGGGCTGGTCGGTCAGGATGACGTAGTAGCCGGGAGCCTTGGCCCAGTCGGCGTTGGAAGCGGCCGCCTGGAAGGCTTCGACCGTCGGCTGCACCGGCTTGCCGGCCTTGTTGACGAGGCCGGTGTAGGTCAGCTTGTTCTGCTTGGCATAGGCGTACTCGACGTAGCCGATCGAGTTCTTGGTCTGGCTGATGTTGCCCGACACGCCTTCGTTGCCCTTGGCGCCGACGCCGACCGGCCACTCGACCGCGGTGCCCTCACCGACCTTGCTCTTCCAGTCCGCGCTGGCCTTAGCGAGATAGTTGGTGAAGTTGAAGGTGGTGCCCGAACCATCCGAGCGGCGGACCACGGTGATCGCGTCCGACGGCAGCTTCACGTTCGGATTGAGCTTCTTGATCGCGGCGTCGTCCCACTTGGTGATCTTGCCGAGATAGATGCTGGCCAGGGTCTCGCCGTCGAACACCAGCTCGCCGGGCTTCACGCCCTCGATGTTGACGACCGGAACGATGGCGCCCATCACCATCGGCCACTGGACGAGGCCGTCCTTCTCGAGCTGCTCGGCCTTGAGCGGCGCGTCGCTGGCGCCGAAGGTCACGGTCTTGGCCTGGATCTGCTTGATGCCGCCGCCGGAGCCGATCGACTGGTAGTTCAGACCGTTGCCGGTCTCCTTCTTGTAGGCGTCAGCCCACTTGGAATAGATCGGGAACGGGAACGTCGCACCGGCACCCGTGATGTCGGCAGCAAACGCCGCCGTCGCCGATGCGGCGACCAAGCCGGCAGCGACGATAGTTTTGATGAAATTCATGGTGGTCTCCATACAGGGGAGCGAAGCGCCATCCGCGCCCGATCGCGCTCCCCGTGCCGCCCCTTTAGGAGCGGTCGGCTGTGCTTTTACGAAGGTTTCGTGACAGCTGGATGACACGGCCAAGCGATTGAAATCGCTTGAATATCAGGTCGAGGCCGCGGTCTTCGCCTGGGGAAAACAGGCCGTGAAAACGGCGCCCTGCTTGGGCACGCTCTCGATCAAAAGCCGGCCGCGATGGCGGTTAAGAATATGTTTCACCAGCGATAATCCGAGCCCCGTCCCGCCCTGCGAGCGGCTGTCACCGACGTCGACCCGGTAGAACCGCTCGGTCAGCCGCGGCAGATGCTCGGGCGCGATGCCGGGGCCGAAATCGCGGACCATGACCCGGATTTCCTGAGTTCCATCAGTGGCTGCCGCCGCGGCCAGCGACACGATGACACGTCCGCCCGACGCCCCGTATTTGAGCGCGTTCTCGATCAGGTTCTCGAACAGGCGGAGCAATTCCTCGCGGTCGCCCGCAATCATCACCGGGGTCTCAGGCAGATGGGTTTCGACCTCGACCTGGCGCTCCCGCGCCAGCGGCTCGAGCCCGTCGGCGACCTGGAAGATGATCGGCAGCAGGTCGACCAGGGTGTCGGGCCGCACATGGGCCGACAGCTCGACCCGCGACAGCGAGAGCAGATCGTCGATCAGGCGCGCCATCCGGGTCGCCTGGTTGTGCATGATGCCGAGGAACCGCTCGCGTGCCTTGGGATCGTCCTTGGCCTGGCCCTGGAGCGTGTCGATGAAGCCCGACAGCGCGGCGAGCGGCGTGCGCAGCTCGTGGCTGGCATTGGCGACGAAGTCTGCGCGCATCTCCTCGACCCGGCGCAGCGGCGTCTGGTCGTGGAAGGTCATCAGCATGCATTTGTCGGCGCCGCCGAAGGAGGTCGGCACCGGCACCGGCGTGATGGTCAGCTCCATCCAGCGGTCGACCGGGACATGGTCGAGATAGGTCGTGCGCCGCGGCTCGGTGGTGGCGATGGATTCACGCAGCGCGGTGATGATCTCCGGCGAGCGCAGCGCGAACTGGGCGAGCTCGTTCTTGCGCAGCGCCGGCGCCAGCTGGGCGGCGGCGGCATTGAGATGGATGACACGCCCGGCGCGGTCGAGCAGCACCGCCGGATCCGGCATGCCGGCGACGACCGCGGCCACCGCCGCGCTCTCGACCGGGTTGACGCGGCGGGTGTCGTCGCGCGAGGCGGCATTGTCGTGCAGCCTCCAAGGGATCAGCGCCGCGGCCGCGATGCAGAGGAACACCGTCGCCGCCCGCATCACCGACAATTCGCCGAGCGAGACCACCACCGACAGCGCCAGCGCCGCGGCGATCAGGATGACGGTCGAGTGCCGCAGCCGGTCGGACCAGGGCTGCGCGGAGGGAGAAGATGGTGCGTCGATCGCCATCGGGGCGGGCTTCTCCTAAAGGGGATGCGCCGGTCAGGCGCCGGTGTCGCTGCGCTCTCTCACATAGGCGGCTTCACGCGCCGGGCCGGGGTCGAGCTTGAGCGCCGCCTGCTGCAAGCGCTTCGATCGAGCGCCGATTATAACCTCGCGAAACGTCAGCAAGATTACAGATATGACGAAGGGGGAGAGATAATAGAGGACGCGGAACAGGAGCATGCCACCCAGCAGTTCCTCGCGGTCCATCTGCCAGAGGCCGACCAGCATGGCGGCATCGAACACGCCGAGCCCTCCCGGCGAGTGGCTGGCAAAACCGAGCAGCGTCGCCGAGACGAAGATCACCGCCACCACGACGAAGCCGAGATTGGGCTCGTCCGGGACCAGCACGTACATCGCCAGCGCACAGAAGCCGAGATCGATGATGCCAATGGCGATCTGGAGCAGCGTCAGCGGGCCGCCCGGCAGCACCACGGTCCAGGGCCCGCGGCCGACCACCCGCGGCTGGGTCCAGACCCAGACCACATAGGCGACCAGCCCCGCGATGATCATCATCGCCAGCATCCGGTTCAGCCAGGGCGGAAGCTGGTCGATCGCGGCAGCGGCTTCCGGATGGTAGGAGATGCCGAGGCCGAGCACCGCGGCATTGCCGAGCCAGAAGGTCAGGCCGGCGAGGAAGCAGATCTTTGCGACGTCGATCGCGTTCAGGCCATAGGCAGAATAGATGCGGTAGCGCACCGCGCCGCCGGTGAAGACGCTGGCGCCGACATTGTGGCCGATCGAATAGCTGGTGAAGGCGGCGAGCGCATTGATGCGGTAGGGCACATGGGCGTGGCCGATCGCGCGCACGGCGAACAGATCGTAGAAGGTCAGGGTGAAATAGCCCGCGGCCACGAACAGCGCCGCCATCGCGATCTGGCTCGGCTCGGTGCTCTTGATCGCTTCGAGGACCTCGTTGACGTCGATTCCCCGCAGCATGTGGTAGAGCACATAGCAAGCGATGCCGATGACCGCGACGCTGATCACAACTCCAAGCTTATGCAGGACTTGCTTCTGGCGCAGAAACGTCATCGCCCTGCGTATGGCTTCCAGCATCTAGACCTCGAACAACGCTTCAGCGGCCGGGGTGGCCGGCGGACAGGCGGACGACGCACAGGCATTCAACGAACCCTTGCCGCCGGCTCCGGCATCGCGCATGCCCCATGCCCTTCCACTAGCGCGTTTTGGGGCGGAGTGGAATTCAGCAATTCGAACAAAAACTCGTGCCTTCAATATTTTAGGCAGGGTTGCGGGCTCCTGATGCACTGATTGGCGCTTTCGGCGGCAAGACTGACGCGAATCTCCATGGCAATCCTGCGCAGGCGCCATGAAGTTTTGATGATTTCGACCGCACAATGTTCCGTCACGACTTAAGCCGACGTCAATCTATGGGCCGCCCCCGCCTGGCGAAAGAGGGGGTGGCCGGCGCTGTTGTTCAGGGATTTCAGGTGGGCCGAAAGGCCGCGGCGACGGTGGCGGCCTCAGGAAGCGATCGGAATCCGCCCCGGATCAGTGCCACGCGGAAGTGACGGCGGCCACGATTTCGTCGGTACCGGGAAAGTGGCCCTTGCTGCGGCTGGCGACAATGCTGTCGCCGACCCTGACCTGGAAGATCCCACCCTTGGCGGGCACAAGAGCCGCCTCCAGCGCCAGATGCTGCCGCAGCGCAGCAGCGGCGTCCTTGGCGCGCTTCTCGTAGCCGCAGGGACGGCAATAGATGATGGTCACATCAGCCATCTCGCCCGCCTTCAGGCAGCACGCTGCTGGCGCACGGCTTCGATGCCGGCGATCCAGCCGGCGACGGAGCGGCCGATCGCCTCGGGGTGATCCTCCTGGAGAAAGTGCAGCCCAGGTCCGAGGCGCACCAATGCGCAGTGATTCAGCGAGGCTGCGAACCGTTCGGCGAATTCGGGCGCGACGAGCGCGCCGGGCGTGCCCGAGAACAACAGCTTCGGATAGGACGATGCAGCCAGCGCCGCATGCGCGGATTGGAGCGTCTCGTAGACGTCGGCGGGCTCGCCTGCGATCGGCAGTTCGCGGGGGAAGGCGAGAACGGGCCGGCGGCTCTCCGGCGTGGGGAATGGCGCACGGTAAGGCGCCATCTCGTCCTCGCCGAGCTTGCGAACGATGCCACCGGGCAGCACGCGTTCGACGAACGCGTTCGCCTCGAGGATCATCGCTTCGCCCTCGCCCGGCGTCCTGAATTTGCGGAACGCCGCCCTCGCCGCCTCGGCGTGGTCCTGCTCCTCCGCGACCTCGGTGTGGTGAAAGTCCTGCCAGGTCGGCATCGGGCGGATGAACTCCATGAAGGCAAGGCCGCGCACGAAATCCGGCCGGCGCGCGGCGAGATGGAACGCGAGCGCGGTGCCCCAGTCCTGCGCGACGAGATAGGCCGATTTGATGCCGCGCTGTTCGATGAATGCATCGAGATAGCGGACGTGGTCGACGAAGCGATAGCCGATGTCGGGCTTGCCGGACTGGCCGAAGCCGACGAGATCGGGCGCGATGCAATGTGCGACCGGCGATACAAGCGGCAGGATGTTGCGCCAGATATGCGACGACGTCGGGTTGCCGTGCAGGAACAGGGCAGCGGGCGCATCGCGATCTCCCGCCTCGCGATAGGCCATCGTGCTTCCCAGCACGGACGCTTTGAGAATCTCGATTTCAGTTGGCTTGCTCATGTCAGCTCCCTGAAGACGGTTTGAAAGGCGATGGTCTTGAAACGTTCGAGGGCGTTGGGATTGCGGTCGACCTTCATGCGCAGGATCGCGCCCTGCCAGGACGCGAGCAGGAAATCGGCAAGCTCTTCGGGCTCGAAATCGGATGCGATCTCGCGGCACGTCTGGGCGTCCCTGATGCAGGCGGCGAACGGCGCGCGCCATTGCGCGAAGATTTCGGCGAGACGCGCGCGCAGCATTTCGCTGCTGGCTGATGCCTCCAGGCTGAGGTCACCGATCAGGCAGCCACGGCCATAGCCGTCGACCTCCAGCCGGCCGGTGATGATGTCGAGATAGCGCCGCAGCCGCGCGCGCGGCGTCAGCGAGGTGTCGTCGAGCGCCTCCGCGACCAGCCCCCTCGTGGTGTCGAAGTAGCGGTCGAGCACCTCGGAGGCGAACACCTCTTTGGAGCGAAAATGGTTGGTGAAGGACCCCTGCGGCGCGCCTGCCGCAGCGGTGACGTCGCGCACGCTGGTGCCGTGATAGCCGGTCCTGAACATGACCTTCAGGCCGGCATCGAGGATGGCGTCTTTGAGTGAGGGCTTTGGCATAAGGAAAATAATACGTACGTACGTATTAATGTCAAGCGCATTGCGATCGTTTGGCAATTTGCTTGCCGATCAAGCCGTTATCGCAATGTTGGATAGAGGCCCGCCCTCCGAGCGAACCTGAAGACCTAAGCCGCCGGCTGGCTCCGCGAGACCACCCTGTCGCGCAGCCAGGCGCCGATGGTGCAGCCGACGAGGTAGCAGGCGAACATGACCAGCCCGAGATCGAGCCAATAGCCGAAGCGGCCGGGCACCACATGCGCGAACGAGGCTGCGACCAAGGCGGCGGCAAGCACGGCGAGCCAGCGCGCGGTCACCTTCGAGGTGCCGTTGCCGCGCTGGACCACCGAGATCCAGCCCATGCAAAAGCCCAGCAGCAGCGAGCCGATCAGCCAGCCCAGATGGAACGAGACGAGATAGGGCATCATCACCTCACCAGAAATTCGATGCGGCGGTTCTGCGCCTTGCCTTCATCGGTGTCATTGCCGGCGAGGGGTTGCGTGGCGCCATAGCCGACCGGAGTGAAGCGGGTGGCCGGCAGCCCGGCCTTGACCAGATAGTCGATCACGGCCTGCGCGCGCTTCTCCGAGAGAGCCTGATTGAAGGAGTCCTCACCGTCGGCATCGGTGTGCCCGGCCACCTCGATATTGGTGGTGGGGCAGCGCAGCGCCGTCTCGATCAGGTGGTCGAGAATGCCGGCGGAATCCGGGTCGATGTCGGCGCGTTTCGTTGCGAAGCGGATCTTGCCCTTGTTCAGGAGCTCCGTGAACAATTGCTGGCAGACCGTGCCGTCGACCGGGCCCGCGGCAGGCTTCACCGTAATCTCCGGCTTGTACTGCCAGTTCTTCGGGAAGTCCTTGCCGAGGCCTGCGCGGATGTCGTTGGCGGCCCCTTCATAGAGCGCGTCGCCCGACAGCTTCACCTCGCGATCGGACACCACGAGCGTACCGGTCGACAGCCGCGACAGCCCGCCGAGCGCTGTGACCACGGCAGTATTGAAGGAGCCGGGTGCGCCGACGCTGGCCTTGAGATTGTCGACGACCTTTTCGGTGAAGAACTTTCGCGAGGCACTCGTTGCAATGGCCGCGTGCACGTTGTTGTCAGGCACGTAGCCCGTCAGCGTCACGGTCGCGGCGACCGGGTCCTTGTAGGCCTGGAAGATGTAGGGCGGCGCCTTGACATCGTTGGCGGCGACCGAAAAGCCCTCCGGCAGGTTCTTGAGCGCGGCCGCGATCGCCTCACGGCCGCCGAGGTCGCGCGCCATGCCCGACAGATTGACCTTGGTGTCGGTGATCGTGATCCTGCCGTCCTTGAGCTTGCCGATCTGGTCGAGCAGCAGCATCGCGGCCGCCTCGAACCGCGGCGGCGCGCCGCGCGCGAGACCCATCTGATCGGCGACCTCGGTCCCGTTGACCTCCTTGCGCGCGGCCTCGGTCAGGCGCGCCTTCATCGACGGCAGGGGCGCGGAGCCGGACAGCGTCACCCGCACCACGTCACGCTCGGCATTCCAGACGAAGGGCGTTGCTTCGGGAACAAGGCGGGTCCGGTCGTCGACCAGGCGCACGCCCGGGACGAGCTCGACCGCCATCACGGCATCGCGGCGCCCCTCCTCGGAAAAGGCGTCCGCGGCCAGGCCGACGTCCCGGCCGTCGACCGCGATCCGGGTCTTGTCCAGAACGGTCTCCTTGAGCGCGGCCGAGCTGCGGGCGGATAGGTCCGCCTCGACCGGCAAGGTATTATTCCAGGCCGCAAATCCCCACATGACGGCCAGGGGGATCAGCCCTGGCCACCATTTGCTGGCCCACCTGAAAAGCTTCTGCATTCAACGACCCGAACTCTGGAACCGGAGACAAAACAAACCCTTGGCGGGCTGTCAAACCGGAAATGATGCCCTTCCGAAGGCCATGCGTCGACAATTGGAATAACTTTTTCTTCAAGGGTTCTTCCGTAAGTTGAAAGTGGAATGCCAGAGTTCGCCAGCCGGTCATGAAACAACTCCGAAACAACGTCATCCGCGCCGGGCTGGGGGCACTCTATTTCAGCGGGGCGCACCACCTGTTGCGCCCGCTCTTGTCGGGCGTCGGCGCCATTTTCATGCTGCACCATGTGCGGCCGGCCCGCGAGGCCGCGTTCCAGCCGAACCGGCACCTCGAAGTCACCCCCGATTTCCTGCGCGCCACGCTGAGCCATTTGCGCTCGCGCGGGATCGACATCGTCAGCATGGACGAGCTGCATGAGCGGCTGGTGCAGGGCCGGTTCACCCGCCCCTTCGCCGCCTTCACCCTCGACGACGGCTACCGCGACAATCTCGAATTCGCGCTGCCGGTTCTGCGCGAATTTGACGCGCCCTTGGCCGTCTATGTCGCGAGCGAGTTTGCCGAGGGCACCGGACGTCTGTGGTGGACCGCGCTGGAAACCGTGATCGCGAAGGCCGAACACATCGACATCCAGATCGGCAATTCCGCGCTGCGGCTGGATGCAACGACCCCCGCCGCAAAACAAATGGCGTTCGACCGCCTGCACGATTGGCTGCGCGCGCTGCCGGGGGAACATGATCTCAAGCGCGAGATCGAGGCGCTCTGCGCCAGATACGACGTCGACATGGCCGCACTGTGCCGCAGCCTGTGCCTGTCCTGGGACGAGGTGAAGGCATTTGCCGCCGATCCGCTGGTCACGATCGGCGCGCACACCATCAGCCATTGCAATCTCGCCAGGCAGAGCGAGGGGATCGCCGCACAGGAGATGGCGGTAAGCCGCGCGCGGATCGAGCAGGCGCTCGGCCGTACCGTGCTGCACTTCGCCTACCCCTATGGCGACCGCGAAGCCGCGGGCGAGCGCGAATTCGCTCTCGCTGCATCGGCCGGCTTCAAGACCGCGGTGACGACCCGGCCCGGCATGCTGTTCGCAGAAAATGCCGGCCACATGACCGCGCTGCCGCGCGTCTCGCTCAACGGCAATTACCAGGACGCGCGAATTTTGCCGGTGCTGACCTCAGGCGCCGCGACCGCGATGTGGAACGGCTTTCGCCGGATTGCGGCGGCGTAGCCACGCTGTCGTCCCGGCGAACGCCGGGACCCATACCGCGGAATCCATCGATTACATTTGGTAGAAGTACCGAACGACGAGTCTTCGCCAAACTACTCCCTGTGGTTATGGGTCCCGGCGTTCGCCGGGACGACACCGAGTGAGTTGGACCGCAGCCGCGCCACTCTCGCGCCTTCCTTGACTCCCCTCTCCGCCGCGCTCAAAACGTCGCCAACCAAGGGAGGCTCCATGTTCAACGATCTGTTCTCGCTCAAAGGCCGTGTCGCGCTCGTGACCGGCGGGTCGCGCGGCATCGGCAAGATGATCGCGGCGGGCTTCCTCGCGCAAGGCGCGGCGAAGGTCTACATCACCGCGCGCAAGGCCGGGCCGTGCGAGGCGACGGCGAAAGAGCTCTCCGCCCAATATGAGGGCGAATGCATCGCGCTGCCGATCGACATCTCGACCATCGAAGGCTGCGACAGGCTGGCCTCCGAGATCATCAAGCTGGAGCCGAAGCTCGACATCCTCGTCAACAATGCGGGCGCAGCCTGGGGCGCGGAGTTCGACGAATTCCCGGAGAGCGGCTGGGACAAGGTGATGGACCTCAACGTCAAGTCGCTGTTCTTCCTGACCAAGGCACTGGCAAAGCCGCTGCGCGCGGCGGCCTCGCACGAGCGGCCGGCCAAGGTGATCAACATCGCCTCGGTGGACGGCATCTTCGTCAATCCGAGCGAGACCTATTCCTACGCCGCCAGCAAGGCCGCCGTGATCCATCTGACGCGGCGCATGGCGACGAAGCTGATCAAGGACAACATCAACGTCACCGCGATCGCACCGGGCGCGTTCAAGTCCGACATGAACCGCGCCGCGCGCGACCATGCGGACGAGGTCGCCAAGCGCATTCCGGCGCGGCGTATCGGAACCGATGAGGACATGGCCGGCGTGGCGATCTATCTCGCCTCGCGCGCGGGTGATTACGTGGTCGGCAACACCATCGCGGTGGATGGCGGCGTGGTGTACGCGAATGCGGGGCTGGAGATCGCCGGGTAGGCGGGGCGTTTCAGCACAGAGCGCGCGTCACACTCCGCAGTCATGCCCCGGCTTGACCGGGGCATCCAGTACGCTGCAGCGTCTCGATCTATCTCTGCCGCCTCTGGAATACTGGATCACCCGCTCCAGTGCGCAATCGCGCACAAGGCGGGTGATGACACCATTTGCGTTGTGCGAGGGTCGAACCCTGACTCTTACGACTCGATCTTCACGTACTCGAAATCGCCGGGCTTGTTGTCGATGCCGACCTTCGGCGGCGAGATCCAGGAGGCGAACTTGCCGGTCTCGGTGACGGGCTGCATCAGCGAGGTGATGAAGTCGCCGTCGGCGGTCGAGGGCAGCCACTCGTCCTTGCGCTTCGCCCAAATGGCATCGTCGATCAAAAGACCATCCGGCGTCGCATGGATGCCCTTGAACTCGCCGATATGGCGATGGAAAGCGACGTTGGGCAGTTTGAGCTGGAAGTTATAGCCGGCGGTCGAGATCACCTTGTTCCAGCGCAGCATGCCCTTGACGCAGTCCTGGCTGTAATCGTCGCGCAGGCGCATGTTGAGCGCGGTCAGCGCCGGCTCGTCTACCAGCTTGATCTCGCCGTCGATGAACTTGAGCACCGGATAGGTGGCGTTCTTGAGCTGGTGATCGTCGTCGATCTGGGTCTCGTGATAACGGCCCTTGATGCCGGTGTTGAAGGCGTTGGCCGCGTTGGTCGAGACCTCCGAGCCGAACAGGTCGAGCGACAGCGTATAGTGCAGGTTCAGCTTCTTCTGGATCGTCGGCAGGTCGATCACGCCGAGCGCGCGAACCTTTGCGATGTCGGTGGGATCGGTGATGCCGGCTTCGCGCATCGCGTCACAAGTGCGCTGCACGACGCGGGTGATGCCGGTCTCGCCGACGAACATGTGGTGCGCTTCTTCCGTCAGCATGAAACGGCAGGTGCGCGACAAGGGATCGAAGCCCGACTGCGCGAGCGAGTGCAGCTGCATCTTGCCGTCGCGGTCGGTGAAGTAGGTGAACATGAAGAAGGACAGCCAGTCCGGCGTCGCCTCGTTGAAGGCACCGAGCATGCGCGGCGCATCGGCATCGCCCGAGCGACGGCGCAGCAAGTCATCAGCTTCCTCGCGGCCGTCGCGGCCAAAGTACTTCTGGAGCAGATAGACCATCGCCCAGAGATGACGGCCTTCCTCGACATTGACCTGGAACAAATTGCGCATGTCGTAGAGCGAGGGCGCGGTCTTGCCGAGGTGGCGCTGCTGCTCGACGGAAGCCGGCTCGGTGTCGCCCTGGATCACGATCAGGCGGCGCAGCATGGCGCGATACTCGCCCGGGACTTCCTGCCACGCAGGCTCGCCGAAATGCTCGCCGAACGGAACGACGCGATTTTCCTCCTGCGGCGCAAGCAGGATGCCCCAGCGATAGTCGGGCATGCGGACATAATCGAACTTGGCCCAGCCGCGCGGATCGACGGAATAGGCGGTGCGCAGATACACCAGCGACTCCTGAAAGCCTTCCGGCCCCATGTCGCTCCACCAGTCCATATAGCCGGGATGCCAGCCTTCCAGCGCCTTCAGCACCTGGCGGTCTTCGGCGAGATTGACGTTGTTGGGAATCTTGGTCGAGTAGTCGACGTTCATGATGTTCATGGTGGACCTCCCGTGGGGGACTGATTCATTCAACGATTGGCATCGAACCGTGAGCTTGCGAATGGCGAATGGTGAGTAGCGAATGGAAATCCCTATTCGCCATTCACCACTCCCTACTCGCTAAACTCTCGTCATATCGAATTTCGGCTTCTGGCCGCTGCCGTAGCGGCGCAGCGCGCCTTCCTCGCCGACCGCGTTCGGGCGCTGGAAGATCCAGTTCTGCCACGCGGTCAGACGCGAAAAGATCTTCGATTCCATCGTCTCGGGGCCGACGAAGCGCAGGCTGGCTTCCATGCCGGTGAGGCTGTCCGGCGAGAAGCTGGCGCGCTCCTCGAGGAACACGCGCACCTCGTCGTCCCAGTCGATGTCGTCGAGCGCGAAGGTGACGAGGCCGAGCTCTTCCGCCTGCTCGGCGTCGAGCGCGGTGCCCATGGTAGCTTCCGCACGCTCGACGTCGGACGGATCGGCCTGGAAGCGCGATTCCAGCCGGGTCAGGCCGTGGCTCATCGGATACGGACCGAAGTTCATGGCCGACAATTCGATCGACGGCGGCGGACGGTTGTCGCCCTGGCGCGTGCCGATCAGCATGTAGGAGCGGTCGGCGGCGAAGACGAGCTCGGCGAGCGTGCCGGCAAAGCAGGAGCCGGGCTCGACCAGCGTCACCAGCGTGCGCGAGGTGACGTCGATGCGCTTCAGCACGCGCTTCCAATAGTGCCTGATTTCGTTGACCAGCCAGTGCGCCTTGTTGGCTTCGAGGAAGGCATCGGATGCCAGCACATGGGCGCGGTCGCCATGGCTCTTGAAGACGAGCATCGCAATCTCGAGCTCGTTGATGCGCAGATGCAGGATGGCGTCGTCGAGCTCGCGCGCGACCTGGAGCGGCCAGAACGAAGGCCCCTGCGCCATCATGCCGTCGATGTCGGCCGGCGGAGCGGCCTCCGGCGCCTTGATCGAGATGGTGGCGATGCGCGCCGTGCGATCGATGTCGACGCTGACAAAACCGTAGCGGATGCTGGTCTCGTCGATGACGCGCCTGAGCGGTGTCAGCGCAATACCTTTGCCGGTGCCCTTGCGCTTCGACTGGCCTGCGAATTCCTTGGCGCGCTCGGCGACCTTGGCTTCAAGTTTGGAGTTCGGCGCGATCTCGTCGACGAGGCGCCACTGCACGGCGCGCTTGCCCTTCACGCCTTCCTCGATGGTGCAGAAGAAATCGGCGTGGTCGCGGCGCACCTTGCGCTTGTCGACGACGCGGGTGAGGCCGCCGGTGCCCGGCAGCACCGCGAGCAGCGGCACTTCCGGCAACGCGACGGCCGACGAGCCGTCATCGGCGAGGATGATGTGGTCGGTCGCGAGCGCCAGCTCATAACCGCCGCCGGCGGCCGAGCCGTTCACCACCGTGATGAAGCGCTGGCCGGAATTCTCCGAAGAGTCTTCCATACCGTTGCGGGTCTCGTTGGTGAATTTGCAGAAGTTCACCTTGTGGGCATGGGTCGAGCCCGCAAGCATTCGGATGTTGGCGCCGGCGCAGAACACGCGGTTCTTGGCCGAGCGCATCACCACGACCTTCACCTCGGGGTGTTCGAAACGCAGGCGCTGGACGACGTCCGCCAGCTCGATGTCGACGCCGAGATCGTAGGAATTGAGCTTGAGCAGATAGCCTTCGAACAGGCCGCCATTCTCGTCGACGTCCATGGTCAGGGTGGCGACGTCGCCATCGACCGCGAGCTTCCAGTGCTTGTAGCGGGACGGTTCGGTCTGGAAATCGATGAATGTCGCGCCGCCTGCGAGGCGCCGATCTTCCCCGGCCATGGGCCACCCTTGAGCTTGGTTATGCGTTTTGGCTGTAGCGTTAGATGCACAATAGTGCATCTTTTTGAAAGCGTCTAGCCCTTAACGGCCATCGCATGCACTTTGTTTCATGAGACCTATTGAGACCGCACAATGGCGCCCAGGGTGATCCAGTCCGCCTTCGAGAGTTCGGAACGGCCCAGCTTGGCCTGGAGCAGAGCCGTCAGCGCCGGAATGGGGAAGCTCTCGACAAAGCCGTCGCCGCCCGCGGCCGCCTTGCGCGAGTTCAGCGCCCGCAACTCCGCCTGCGCGTCGCCGAACAGGCGCGCGGCCGAATGCAGCCGCTGCATGCGCAGTCGCAAATTGGCATTGGCGATGTGAATGCAGGCACGCAGCAGGATGCGCTCGCGGCCGCCTTGCGGGGCTGCGGCCCACACCGCTTCCAGCACCTCCTGCGATTCCCAGAAATAGCCGCGATCGTTGAGCGCCAGCCCGTAGCGCAGCGCCGGATGGCGCGCCGGCACGTAGCCGCGGAACGCCGGGGGCACCAGCGCCTTGGCCAAATCAAGCGTCTCGTAATCCGCGTCGACCCCGTCGGTCTCGCCCGGCACATAGGCCCATCGCGGCCACGGCAACGGGCCGCTCGCATCCGAAGGCACATTCATGGATGTGCCTCCGCAGGATCATGCGGCGCGTCCCTGAAGTCCCTGATCGTCGCGCAGGGCCGCTCTTGCAAATTGCTCAATCGCGTCAAGCGTCGCCCTCGGCGCTTCACGATGCGGGGAATGTCCCGCGTCTGAAATAATTTTCAAATCTACCGGACAGTAACACTCTTCCTGCGCAATTTCGACCTGTCGCAATGTCCCATATTGGTCGTCCTTGCCCTGCACGACCAGGATGGGAACGCGGATGTAGGCGAGATATTCCGAAATGTCCCAGTCGCGGAACTTCGGATCGAGCCAGGCGCCGTTCCAGCCGTAGAAGGCGTTGTCGACATCCCTGTGCCAGCGCGCCAGCTTCGCCTTGAGGTCGGTACTCTCGAAGGTCGTCTTGATCGCTGCGATGGATTTCACCGAGATATCCTCGACGATGAAATGCGGCGCCATCAGCACGAGGCCGTTCAAGCGGTGATCCTGATGCGCGCCGGCATAGATCGTCGCGATCGAGGCACCGTCGGAATGGCCGAGCAGGAGGCCGCGCTTGAAGGAAATCGCGTCGAGGATATTCGGCAGCACATCCAGCGCCTCGCGCTGCATGTAATCGAGCGGCCGCGGCAGCGTGACCGGGCTCGACTGGCCGTAGCCCGCGCGCGAATAGACGAAGATGCCGGCGCCGGTGGCTTGCTGCAGCTTCTCGGGCAAGTCGCCCCACAGGTCGACGGAGCCGAGGCCTTCGTGCAGCATGACGATGGTGGGGGCGTCAGCGGCTTGTGGCGCGAGCCATTTGTATTCGAGGCTGGCGCTACCGATGGTCAGGAAGCCGGTGGGGGTGAGGTTGGTCATGGTCGTATTCCTGTTCGCTCCGTCTGTACCCTCCCCTGGAGGGGGAGGGTCGGCTCACATCGAGCGCAGCGAGATGTGAGACGGGGTGGGGTGACAGTCTCTCGGCGGATGCGGTGCCCGAGTGGAGAGATCACCCCACCCCGCTTCGCATTGCGCTTCGCTCCATGCGAAGCGACCCTCCCCCTCCAGGGGAGGGTCAGCAAGCGAGCCCGCCGCTTGCACGCTCAATTCGCCCCTTCCCGCAACTTGAACCGCTGGATCTTCCCGGTCGCCGTCTTCGGCAGCGACTCCACCACGTCGATCCAGCGCGGATATTTCCACGGGCCGATCTTCTGCTTGACGTGCTCCTTCAGCATCTCCTGCAAGTCCGCCGTCGCCGCACCCGGACGCAGCACGACGAAGGCCTTCGGCTTCAGCAGGCCTTCCGGATCGGCTTCCGGCACGACGGCGGCTTCCAGCACGGCGGGATGCGTGATCAGCGCGCTCTCGACCTCGAACGGCGAGACCCAGATGCCGGACACCTTGAACATGTCGTCGGCGCGGCCGCAGAAGGTGTAGCGGCCTTCGCCATCGCGGACATATTTGTCGCCGGTGCGGGTCCACGGACCTTCAAAGGTGCGGCGGCTCTTGTGGCGCTGGTTCCAGTAGCCCTCGCCGGCGGAGGGCGCATCGACCAGCAGCTCGCCGACCTCGCCGTCGGCGACATCCTGGCCGGCCTCGTTGACGAGCCGCACCGCATAGCCCGGCACCGGCTTGCCGGAGGAGCCGTATTTGATGTCGCCGGGCGCGTTCGACAGGAAGATGTGCAGCAGCTCGGTCGAGCCGACGCCGTCGAGGATATCGACGCCGAAGCGCGATTTCCAGCTGTTGCCGACGGATTCCGGCAGCGCCTCGCCGGCCGAGGTGCAGATGCGCAGCGACTTGCCGCCGCGCTCGGCCTTCATCGTCTCGTCGTTGAGCATCGCCGCGAACAGCGTCGGCACGCCGTAGAAGATCGAGGGATTGTACCTGTTCATCAGGTCGAACATGCGCGCCGGCGTCGGGCGCTCGCTGTTCAGCACCACGGTGGCGCCGACCGACATCGGAAAAGTCAGCGCATTGCCGAGGCCATAGGCGAAGAACAGTTTTGCCGCAGACAGGCAGACGTCGTTCTCGCGGATGCCGAGCACCTGGCTCGCATAGGTGTCCGCGGTCGCCTGCAAATTCGAATGGATGTGGCGCACGCCCTTGGGCATGCCGGTTGAGCCCGACGAATACAGCCAGAATGCGGGCTCGTCGGGATGCGTCGCGGCGGTCGTGAACTGGTCGCTCTCGCCGGCGAGCTCTTCCGCGAGCTGCTTGTGGCCGTTCATCTTGGCGCCGGAGACCACGACGTGCTCGAGATCCGGCATGCGGCCAACGACGTCCTTGATAACAGGATAGAGCGCTTCGGAGACGAACAGCACCCGCGCGCGGCAATCGGCGAGGATGTAGGCGTATTGGTCCGCGGTCAGCAGCGTGTTGAGCGGCACCGGCACAATGCCGGCACGGATCGCGCCCAGAAACACGATCGGGAAATCGACCGTATCCAGCATGATCATCGCCACGCGCTCCTCGCGGCGGACCCCGAGCCGGCGCAACATGTTGGCGGCACGCCGGGTCTCGCGCTGGAGCTCGCCATAGGTGAGCCGCGAGACGGTGTCGTCGAAGACGAGCTTGCCTCCCCTGCCGTCCTCGACGTTGCGGTCGAGCAGCCAGGTCACCGCGTTATAGGATCCCTCGCTCACGGACTTCTCCCCCGAATTTAGAATTATAATTCATAGAAAGACACCGCGGCGGCTTGCTGTCAATGCTGGCAGGCATTATGTTTCATTAAAACGCGCCGCAGGACACCCTCTCAAGAAGGCCCATGATCTGCAGTCCATGACCGACAGTCCCGACGCCGAATCCCGATTTCTCGAACAGCTCGGCCAGCGCGTGCGCACCATGCGCGCGCTGCGCGGCATGTCGCGCAAGGTGCTGGCCAAGGTATCAGGGATTTCGGAGCGCTACATCGCGCAGCTCGAGAGCGGCAAGGGCAACGTCTCCATCGTGCTGCTGCGCCGCGTCTCCGACGCGATGGGCGCGCATCTCGAGGACCTGCTTCCCTCGGCCGATCCGACGCCGGAGTGGCAGATGTTTCGCGATCTCCTGCGCAAGGCGACGCCGGCGCAGATCGCTCAGGCCAAGGACGTTCTCGCCGGCGGCAGTGCGTCGGCGCCGCGGCGCGCGCCGTTCTGCGGCATTGCGCTGATCGGCCTGCGCGGCGCCGGCAAATCGACGCTTGGGCGGATGCTGGCGAAGAAGGTCGGCTGGAGTTTTGTTGAGCTCAACAAGGAGGTCGAGCAGCAGAACGGGCTCTCGGTCGCCGAGATCATCGCGCTCTACGGCCAGGAAGGCTTTCGCCGCATGGAGCAGGCAGCGCTGCAACAGCTGCTCGCGCGCAACGAGCTGATGGTGCTGGCGACCGGCGGCGGCATCGTGTCGGAGCCGTTGACCTTCGACCAGATCCTGTCGTCGTTCTACACGATCTGGCTGAAGGCCGAGCCCGAGGAGCACATGGCCCGCGTGCGCCGCCAGGGCGACCTGCGCCCGATGGCGGACGACCGCTCCGCGATGGCCGAGCTGCGCAACATCCTGCTGAGCCGCGAACCGCTGTATTCGCGCGCGACGGCGGTGGTGGATACGGCAGGGCTGTCGGTCGATGCGGCGGCTGCAAGGCTGATCGATGCGGTGCGGCCGGTGCTGCAGAACGAAGCCCGGAGTTTCGGCCTGCGCAGCGTGGCGCTGTAGGGCGATCCGCGCGCGCCGACCTCCGCTGCGTTCCCTCCCCCCTTGCGGGGGAGGGTTCGGGAAAGGGGTCCACACGGGGACTCCATCACTCGCGCAACGCGCTTCTTCTTCGCGACAACCAACACCATTTCCTGGGCGACCCCTCTCCCCTGCCCTCCCCCGCAAGGGGGGAGGGAGCAGAGCTGAGCGCGCAGCTACGCCATGCGTCCCCTTTTCGTTTCGCAAAGGGAGACGATATGAAGAGCCTTGCACCAGACAGGACTCACGATGACCTCCAGCGACGTCACCACCTCCATGTTCGAGCGGATCGGCGGCAGCGGCACGATCGACCTTCTGGTCGACCGCTTCTACGACCGCATGGACAAGCTGCCGGAGGCGAAAATGATCCGCGCGATGCACGCGGATGACCTCGGACTGATCAGGGACGTGCTGAAGCGCTACCTCACCGAATGGACCGGCGGCCCAAAACTCTATTCCGTCGAGAAGGGCCATCCACGGCTGCGGCAGCGGCATATCGGCTTTGCCATCGGCGACGCCGAGCGCGATGCGTGGCTGCTCTGCATGCGCGGCGCGCTGGACGAGACGGTCACGGACGCTGCCGCGCGGCAAGACCTCGACAAGGCGATATCGGGCCTGGCCGACTGGATGCGCAACCGACAGTGACACAGAGCGCGAGTTGGGGACGCGGTGGGTTACGCCAGCGGACTGCGCTTCGCGCAGTTGCAGGCTAACCGACCCTGCGCAATCCCACCCTGTCATTGCACGCGTCAAACACCGAGTGATCCAGCGCCTCGGCCACAAAACCCGCCACATAAATCAACGCCAGGATTGCCGCGGAGATCGCCACCGTCTCCGCATGCGCGAGCCCCCACCGCAACAACCGCTGCAACAATGTCGGCTGCGGAAAGCGGTAGGTCTGGCCCTGCGGCGTGATCAGGTCAAACGACCGAACCGGCCTCGAGCGGACGGGGATCTTGCTGGGCAGCATCTGGAACTCTCCTCTCCAGCTCCTCGATCATGCCGCGCGCGATCTCCCGCTCGCCCATGATGACGACATCCGCCCCCAGCCCCTTCAAATGATCGACCTCGGCATCCGCATGCGCCCGCGCGATGATGCGGATATCCGGATTGGCCGCACGCGCCTGCTGCACGATCTGCCCTGCCTCGAACGCCTCGGGGATCGCGATGACGAGATGCCGCGCCCGTGACGGATTGGTGGCGCCGAGAATTTCGGGCTGCGCGGCATTGCCCATGACGGTCTCGATGCCGCCCTGCTTCAGCTTCGCCAGCGCACTCTCGCCGACCTCGGCGACAAGGAACGGCAATTGCCGCTGTTTCAGGGCATCGCCGACGAGCGCGCCGACGCGGCCATAGCCGATCACGATCGTATGGTCGGTCAGGTCCGTGGTGCGGATCGGTTCGGGCACGGCGGCCGCGGCCTGCGGTGAATCCCGGCGCGGGTCGAGACGCGGCGCGAGCCAGGTGGCGGCCGCGAACATCAGCGGGTTGAGCATGATGGAGAGGATCGCGCCGGCCATGATCAGGTCGCGACCGTCGCTGGGCAGGATCTGCGAGGCGACGCCGAGCTCGGCCAGGATGAAAGAGAACTCGCCGATCTGCGACAGGCTCGCCGAGATCGTCAGCGCGGTCGCGACCGGATGCCGGAACAGGACCACGATCAGGAACGCCGCGAGTGATTTGCCGAGCATGATAATCGCCAGCGTCGCCAGCAGCGGCCAGGGCTCGCGGACCACGCTCATCGGATCGAACATCATGCCGACCGAGACGAAGAACAGCACGGCGAAGGCATCGCGCAGCGGCAGCGATTCCTGCGCGGCGCGTGCACTGAGCGGCGATTCCCGCAGCATCATGCCGGCGAAGAACGCGCCCAGCGCCAGCGACACGTCGAACAGCTTCGTTGCCCCGAATGCGATGCACAGCGCAATCGCAAGCACGCCAAGACGGAACAATTCGCGCGAGCCGGTATGCGCGATATAGTGCAGGATCCAGGGGATCACCCGGCGCCCCACCACCAGCATCAGCCCGATGAACACGATGATCTTGGCCAGGGTCAGCATCACGATGCCGGCAAGCCCGAAGCCAGCCTGCGCGGCCAGCGGCTCGAAGGCTGGCTTGTCGCCGCCGCTCTGAAGGCTTGCGATCGCCGGGAACAGCACCAGCACGAGCACCATCGCGAGGTCCTCGACGATGAGCCAGCCTACCGCGATGCGGCCGCGATCGGTCTCCATCAGGCGCCGCTCCTGCAGCGCGCGAAGCAGGACCACCGTGCTCGCGACCGACAACGCCAGTCCGAACACGAGTCCCGCACCAACGCCCCAGCCCATCAGCCATGCAAGGCCGAGCCCCATCAGTGTGGCGACCGCAATCTGCACGACGGCGCCCGGAACGGCGATGCGCCGGACGCTCAGCAGATCCTGGAGCGAAAAATGCAGGCCGACGCCGAACATCAGCAAGATAATGCCGAGTTCGGCGAGCTCGGTCGCAAGTGCCTGGTCGGCGACGAAGCCTGGCGTGAACGGGCCGACGGCAACGCCGGCAAGCAGGTAGCCGACAAGCGGCGGAATGCGGAACCGCTGCGCTATAGTTCCAAGTACGAAGGCGAGTCCAAGTCCGACGACGATGGTGGCGATGAGAGGTGTGTCATGCGGCATTTTTGCCTTTTGACACAGAGCGCGCGCCGGCGCACCGCGACCAAGTGAGGCGGCTCAGCGCGCGACGCCTGCAATCGCGCCGTCAGATCGACCAATAATTTGGGTGCGCGTAGGGCTGCGAACGATCGCCCCAGTCAAATTCGTCGCCGTCGAACTCGCACGGTCCGCTGGCGAGTTCGTCCTGCGTCACCTCGACACGAAAAGCCTGCCGCGCGGGATCGTATTTCAGCGCGCCCCACTGCACCGGATAATGGTGGTGCGTGCCGAGCAGCCCGCCAGTCCTGATCACGGCGTAGGCGACCGTGCCGGTCACCTTGTCGAGCATCAGCCGCTCGATCGAGCCGAGCTTCGCGCCGTCGCGCCCGTAGACGCCGACGTGCTCCACGCGATCACTGGGAACCATGGTGTGTTTCATGGCGTCCTCCCTGTTGTCTTGCGTGACGAGATTATAGGCCCGCGGACGCGCGGCGCCAACGATCGTTGCTATAACAGCTGCGACCGCACGGACTCCGCGCCCTCGCGGAGCAGCGGAAGCAACCGGTCGACCAGCTCCCCTGCCGGCACGCGGTCGACATGGGCGCCCATGTTGATGGCGGCGACGATCACGCCGTCGTAGCGGCGCACCGGAACCGAGATCGAGCGGAAATGCGGCTCTGCCTCGCGATCGACCAGCGAATAGCCTTGGTCGCGATCGGCTGTGATACTGGCCAGCAGCGCCTTGGGATCCGTCACCGTCTGCGGCGTCAACATCTCGCGCTTCATTGTCTTCAGGCGTGCGGCAAGCGCTGCGTCATCGAACTGCCCGAGCATGGCGCGACCGACCGAGGTGCAGAACGCCGGCAGCCGGTAGCCGATCTCGAGCCCACCCGAAAACATCCGCGCCGGGCTGCTGCGCGCGACAAACACGACGTCGTCGCCATCGAGCACCGCGAGCGAGGAGATTTCCTGCGCTGCCGTGGCGACGCGATCGAGCACCGGCTGAAGCACGGCGACGAGCTGGCTGGAGCGCAGGTAGGACGCCGCGAGCGTCAGCACGTGCGGCGTCAGCGAGAACAGCTTTCCGTCGCCGGCGACGAAGCCGCCGCGCTGGAGCGTGAACAGCATACGCCGCGCGGTGGCGCGCGGCAGCTCTGCGGCCCGGGCGAGATCGCTCAGCGTCATCGGGCCGGTGGTCGCGCCGAAACATTGCAGCAGGCGCAGGCCGCGATCGAGGCTCTCGACGAAATCCGTCGCCCGCTCGTCGTTTTCGCTGCGCTTCAGCTTGGGCATAGGTTCGGGAACATCCTGCAAAATATTGCTTGCCGCCGGACCAAGGCATGGCATAATTCGCCCATTCGTTCAATAGGCGAACAAACGCCTCTCCGACAAAGGACGCCCGCCATGATGAGCCAGGAGCAGAACGACCTGATCACCCGTACCGGTCCGAAGGACCCCTGCGGCAAGCTGATGCGGAGCTACTGGCAGCCGGCGGCGCTGGTCGACGAGCTGGAGGGCGCGCGCCCGATCCGTCCCGTCAAACTGCTCGGCGAGAACCTGGTGCTGTTCCGCGACGAGAGCGGACGCTACGGCCTGATCGATCGTCACTGCGCCCACCGCGGCGCCGACCTCGCCTTCGGACGTCTCGAACATGGCGGCCTGCGCTGCGCCTTCCATGGCTGGCTGTTCGACGCCACTGGCCAGTGCATCGAGACGCCGGCCGAGCCGAAGGACTCAAAACTTTGCCAGAACATTCGTCAGCGTTCCTATCCCGTGGTCGAGAAGAGCGGCATCCTCTGGGCTTATCTCGGCGAGGGTGAGCCGCCGGCATTTCCGGAGCTCGACTGCTTTGTCGCGCCCGGCACGCACACTTTTGCGTTCAAGGGCCACATGGCCTGCAACTGGCTTCAGGCCCTCGAGGTCGGCATCGATCCCGCGCACGCCTCCTATCTGCACCGCTTCTTCGAGGACGAGGATACGTCGACGGCTTACGGCAAGCAGTTCCGCGGCGCCTCCGCCGGCAGCGACCTGCCGATGACAAAGATCCTGCGCGAATACGACCGGCCGATCATCAATGTCGAACACACCGAATATGGCCTGCGGCTGATCGCGCTGCGCGAGATCGACGAGGAGCGCACCCATGTGCGCGTCACCAACCAGCTCTTCCCGCACGGCTTCGTCATCCCCATGAGCGCGGAAATGACGATCACGCAGTGGCACGTGCCGGTCGACGACGAGAACTGCTACTGGTACGCGATCTTCACCAGCTACACCAACCCGGTCGACAAGCAGAAGATGCGCGATCAGCGGCTCGAGCTCTATGAGCTGCCCGACTACAAGTCGCGCAAGAACCGCGGCAACGATTACGGCTTCGATCCGCACGAGCAGGCGACCGCGACCTATACCGGCATGGGCACCGACATCAACGTGCACGACCAGTGGGCGGTGGAATCGATGGGCGCCATCCAGGACCGCACCAACGAGCATCTCGGCTCGAGCGACAAGGCGATCGTGCAGTACCGCCGCCTGCTGCGGGCTGAGATCGAGAAGGTCGGCGGCGGCGAGAAGCCGATGCTGTTCCTGGACGAGAGCAGGGCGCGCAGCATCCAGGGACCGGCCACCATGGACGGCATCGGGCCGACCCAGGGTTGGGAGCTCTACTGGATGGAGGTCGACGTCAAGCGCCGCCGCGGCGCACCTTGGGCCGCGCCGGTGCCGAAGGAGATCGCCGACAACGTGCACCGGCTGACGGCGGCGGAGTGATAATGCCGTCAATCAGCGGCAGGCGCCACATACTCCACTGTCATGCCCCGCGAAGGCGGGGCATCCAGTACGCCGCGGCCTCTCGTGGACACGTCGCCGTCTCTGGAATACTGGATCGCCCGCCTTCGCGGGCGATGACAGCACGGACAGAAGGAGCAACCGAGTGACTTTCGTCGCGCGTCATGCGCTGTGGTCGGATGAGCAGAGGGACGCCGCAGCGCGCCTGCGCCGCATCGTCGAGGAAAAGAACCTCGAGGTCATCCGCCTCGCCTTCCCGGACCAGCACGGCATTTTGCGCGGCAAGACCATCATCGCCGCCGAGGCGATCGCCTCGCTGGAGAGCGGCTGCTCCATCACCACGACCATGCTCGCCAAGGATACCTCGCACCGCACGGTGTTTCCGGTGTTCACGTCAGGCGGCGGGTTCGGCATGAAGGAGATGGAGGGCGCGGCCGACGTGTTGATGGTCGCCGACCCAACCACGTTCCGCGTGCTGCCATGGGCGCCTGCGACGGGCTGGGTGCTCTGCGATCTCTATTTTGGCGACGGCCGTCCCGTGCCATTCGCGACCCGCGGCCTCTACCGCAAGGTGCTCGATGATCTCAGCGGCCGCGGCCACGATTTCGTCGCCGGCCTCGAGGTTGAATTCCACATCTTTAAGCTCGACGACGCGCATATGCGGCCCGAGGATGCCGGCCAGCCCGGGACGCCGCCGTCGGTGAGCCTGCTCAGCCACGGCTACCAATACCTCACCGAGCAGCGCTTCGATCAGATGGAGCCGGTGCTGGAGATCCTGCGCCGCGATATCGTCGCGCTCGGACTGCCCTTGCGCTCGGTCGAGGTCGAGTTCGGGCCGAGCCAGTGCGAATTCACCTTCGCGCCGAAGAAGGGGCTGGAGCCCGCCGACAACATGGTGCTGTTCCGCTCCGCCGTGAAGCAGATCGCGCGTCGCCACGGCTATCACGCCACCTTCATGTGCCGGCCGAAACTGCCGAACGTGTTCGCGAGCGGCTGGCATTTGCACCAGTCGATCGTCTCGCGCGCGTCTGGCGAAAATCAGTTCATGGCGAAAGACGGCAGCGAGCCGCTCAGCGCGTTCGGCCGGGCGTACCTTGCCGGCCTGCTCGACCATGCCCGCGCCTCGACCGTGTTCACCACCCCGACCATCAACGGCTACAAGCGCTACCGCTCCTATTCGCTGGCGCCGGACCGCGCGATCTGGGGCCGCGACAATCGCGGCGTGATGATCCGGGTGCTCGGCGGCGCCAATGATGCCGCAACGCGCCTGGAAAATCGCATCGGCGAGCCCGCCGCCAATCCCTATCTCTACATGGCCTCCCAGATTCTCTCAGGCCTCGACGGCGTCGACCGCAAGCTCGACCCCGGCCCGTCCGCCGACACGCCCTACGAGACCAAGGCGCCGCCGTTGCCGAAGAGCTTGCGCGATGCGGTCGCCGCGCTGAAGGACGATCCGTTCTTCCGCGAGAAGTTCGGGCCCGAGTTCGTCGACTACTACACCCACATCAAGAATGCCGAGATCGACCGCTTCCTGTCGGAGGTGACCGACTGGGAGCACCGCGAATATTTCGAGGTGTTTTGACGGAGATACGTCTCACGCCCGCGTGAGGCGACTTCGTCCGGTCTGTTCCGACGACATCACGGCGCTCGCCGACGAAGCCATTTTCCCTGTCCCTCGAAAACGGCCGGAAAGACTGGGGGCCTAATATCCTGCATGTGATCAACAGTGGAGTTCGATCATGTGGGTTCAATTGTTCAGCCTGATCTACCGCCTCTCCTGCCGGACCACCTTGGTTGAAATCGGCACCCACCACCTGGCGCGTTAGTCGCCGGCGCCAGCGATTTGGGTAAGACATATTGACCGGATAACCGGGGTTCTCATGCGCAAGCTGGTTCACCAGCGATAGCCGAGCGTTGCGATGACGGTCAGCGGCGCGCCACGGTAGCAGTAACCGACTTGGCACGTGGTGTAGTGCAGATTGAACAGGTTCTTGGCATTGACCTGGAACTGGAGGCCCTTCAGCTCCTTCATCGCCTGGCCAAAATCATATTTCAGCGCTGCGTCGATCAGGGTTACCGAGCTGTTCTTGAACGTATTCGCATCATCGCCGTAGCTCCAGGACATGTAACGCGCGCCGCCACCGACGCTCAATCCTGCAAACGGTCCGGCCAGCGGCAGGGCATAGTTCGCCCACAGCGTCGCCGTGTGCGGAGGATTGCCCGAGGGAAACTTGCCGATCAGCGAGTCGTCAGCGGCCTGCTTGGTCACCATGTCGAGATAGGTGTACGACGAGGTGATGTCGAAACCACCGCCCAGGCTAGCAAGCGCCTGCAATTCGAAGCCGCGGCTTTGAATCTCCCCGCGCTGGACCGTCACGCCCGTCCCCGTCGTGACCAGGCCGCCGTCCTGGGTCAAATCGAACACCGCCGCGGTAATGAAGCTCCTCGTGCCCTGCGGCTGGTACTTCACACCGACTTCGGTCTGCTTGCCGGTGGTCGGCTTGAAGAAGGCGCCCGACGGATCGACGCCGAGATTGGGAAAGAACGAGGTTGAGTAGGCGACGTAAGGCGCAACGCCGGAATCGAACACATAGGTCAGCCCGGCTCGCCCGCTATAGGCCTGATCGGACTGCGTCTGCCGGGTCAGCGCGAACAGATCCTCACCCGTGGTGCTGACCCAGTCGCTGCGGCCGCTCAATGTGAGAATCCAGTGATCGAGCCTGGCCTGGTCCTGGATGTACACGCCGGACTGGGTCTGTCGCTGCTGCGTCAAGGACGAGATCGCGGGATCGGGAATGGATTCCGGCGCGTAGACCGGCGCGGCCAGATTGAGGTCGGAGACGCCGAAGCCGAATCCCTGCTTGTCGTTGAACTTCGACGCGGTGTAGTCGGTGCCGACCAGGAGCGTGTGCTGCACGGGCCCGGTCGATAGCTTGGCCTCGACCTGGTTATCCATGATGGCCGATTGCAGCGTGTCGTGGACGTAGCCGGTATAGCGCGAGACGACATTGCCCACCGGCGCCCCGAGAAAGCCCACATAGCGGGTGACCGCGTCGACATCGACGTAGCGGAATTTCTGGCGGACGGTCACGGCGTTGTTGAACGCATGCTCGAACAGGTAGCCCACGCGTCCCTGCTCCTGGTTGAGCGAATTGTAGGACGGGCTGCCCGTGAAGATGTCCGTGGCGGTGCCGGTGCCCGTGGAGTAGGTGAACATGGATCCGGGCGTCTTCGACTTCTGATAGGACCCGAGAATCGTCAGGGTCGTCGATTGATCCGGCTTCCAGGTGACGGCGGGCGCGATGTAGGTCCTGTTATCCTTGCCGCCCGGCACGAACACGTCCGCGTCGCGCACCACGCCGGTCAGCCGATAGAGGAATTGACCGTTGGCATCGACCGGACCCGAAAGATCGAAATTGCCCTGGACGCGATCGCGGTCGCCAAACACCGTTTGCGCCTCGTGAAACGGCTGGCTGGTCGGCAGCTTGCTCGACAGGTCGATCAGTCCGCCGGGCGAGCCGAGCCCGTAGAGTGCCGAGCTCGGCCCACGGACCACGGTGATGCTGTCGACCCCATAAGGCTCGGTCTTGAACACGCTGAGACCTGCTCCGACGAGGCGCAGGCCGTCGAGATAAACGCCGTTATAAGTGATGTCGAAGCCGCGGATCGCGATCGCGTCGAAACGCGGATCGTAGCCGGAAGCATCGATACGGACGCCGGGTTCGTAGCCAACCGCCTCCGTCAGCGTCTGGACGGCGCGGTCGTTGAGCTCCTTGCGCGTCACGACCGAGATCGACTGCGGCGTCTCGAGCAACGGCGTGTTGGTCTTGGTACCCGCCGAACTGCTGTCTGCAACATAGCTGCTCTCGCTCGACGCGTTGGCGCGACCGACACCGGCCTCGCGCGCGCCCGAATTTCCGGCTGGCGCGGGCCCGGCATTGCGTTGCGTCGCGATGCGGCCGCGCGACGACTGCGAAGCTCGCTGCGCGGGCTGGGTGCGCGGACGCGCCTGGATCGGTGCCTCCACCGTGACGGGAGGCAATGTCGCCGCCGTCGACGTCGAATTGGTCCCGGAGGTCTGTGCGACCGACGGCGTTGCGTGCAGGACTATTCCCAGGCCGGCCGCTCCCAGACCAGTTCTCGCCATCCGTTCCCAGCCGAGCGTCCACCCGTCGTTGCGCGTCATTGTCTTCCCCGAGTTCCGTGTTCGAACAACCCGGGAGTAACCAGATCGAGGCGCACACCGCCTTTGCGCGCGCGCAAATCACCTTTGATCGCACGTGGAGGCGTTCAAGTTCACTGACAGCGGCTCGGCGAATAGCCGAAGTGCCTGCGGAATGCCGTCGCGAAATTGGCCGGATGGGCATAGCCGACCCGAAAGGCCGCCTCGGTGACCGACAACCGTTGATGAATCAGAAGGTCACGTGCGGCATCGAGTCGGCGGGCCCGCAAATAGTCGATCGCGCTCTCGCCATACGCCATCTGGAATTTCTGGTTGAAGGACCGGCGGCTCAGCCCCGCATTCCGCGCCAGCTCGTCGATGCTCCAGGGATAAGCGAGATCGGCATCCATGCGCGCCTTGACCGATTGCAACCGCACCCGCTGGAGGTCGGCTGCAGGATCGAGCGCGATCCCGCGCTCGCCGAACAAGGCGTGGACCACGATCTCGGCGGCATGCGCCGACAGCAGCAATTGCGTCGCGTTTCCGGCCACCGGTGGCGAGAACATTTCTACCGCGAGGGCCTGCACACGCGGAGACGCCGTGACAGAGACGATGGCCGTGCCCAACGCGTCGGTCTTGAACAGCGCCCGAACCTCGTCGCCGAGTCCAAGCCCGTCGATGGAGGCTTGGGGAAGCGCCAGGCCGATCGCAGGACGTTCGCCGCAGCGAACCGAGCCTCCTACGGCGACGGATTCGCGCACGGCAATCGCCGTCATCTGCCCTGCACCCGTTGTGCGCGTCAGAATGCCGCGGCCTGCGCCTTCATCGAGCGCAACGGAGATGAACAAGCCCGGCCCTACGATCGCTGGCCGATCGGGATCGGCGCGAAACTCACCTCTGATGAACACACAGCCCGGGAAATCCAGCCATTGAGGCGCTGTCGAAGCGCCTCGCTGTGCGGAGCCGATGATGTCGTCTTCAGGCCGTCCGGCAATTTGATTGTAAAAGTCCTGCATCGAATCCGCTACGCCGCGACATTGGCGGCTGGCGGCGGCGCACTCAAGACCTCTGCGCGCAGTTTGGAGAGCTTCGAAACTGACGTCCTCGACGAGGTTCTGCGCGCGCGGCAATCCTGCACGGACGATACGGCAACCAGATCCAGGAGCGCGTCAGATGCCCAGATATTTGTGCTGGAGATCCGGCTCCGCCATCAGCTCGACGGACGTGCCGCTCCACACCGTCTTGCCGCGCTCGATGATGTAGTGGCGGTCGCAGATGCGGGCGAGGTGGTCGACGTTCTTGTCGACGACCAGGATCGACTGTCCCCGGCTCTTCAGCAGCGACAGGCAATTCCAGATTTCTTCGCGGATCAGCGGCGCAAGGCCTTCGGTCGCTTCATCCAGGATCAGCAGCTTTGGGTTGGTCATCAGCGCGCGGCCGATCGCGAGCATCTGCTGCTCGCCGCCGGAGAGCTGGTTGCCCATGTTGGCGGCGCGCTCGGCAAGGCGGGGGAACATCACGTAGATCGCGGCCAGCGTCCAGGGATTGGGGCTAGCGAAGCGATCGGCGGCGGCCGCGACGAGATTTTCGCGCACGGTGAGGTTCGGAAAGATTTGGCGTCCCTCCGGGACGAGGCCGACGCCGAGTTTTGCAATTCGATAGGACGGAAGCTGCCGCACCTCGGCGCCCGCAAAGCGAATCGTGCCTGATCGTGCCGGTGTCAGGCCCATGATGGAGCGGATCGTCGTGGTCTTGCCCATGCCGTTGCGGCCCATCAGCGAGACCATCTCGCCCGGCTTGATCGACAGCGACAGGCCGAACAGCACCTGGGAGAGGCCGTAGCAGGTCTCGATGCCGTCGACGTCGAGCAGCGTGTCAGCCATCGCCTTTTCAGACATGGTGCGTCACCACATGCTGGTCGCCGAGATAGGCGCGCTTGACGTCCTCATTGGCGCGGATCGCGGCTGGATCACCGGAGGCGATGACGCGGCCATAGACCAGCACCGAGATGCGGTCGGCGAGCGCGAATACCGCCGGCATATCGTGCTCGACCAGCACGATCGAGACTTCCTTCCGCAGCTCCTGAAGCAGTTGCACCATGCGCTGGGATTCGGTGACGCCAAGACCCGCCATCGGCTCGTCCAGCAGCAGCAGCTTCGGCTTGCTCGCGAGCGCGACCGCGAGCTCGATCTGGCGGCGCTCGCCATGGCTGAGCCTGGACACCAGGACATCGGCGCGATGGCCGAGCCCGACGCGGTCGAGCGCGGCATGGGCGGCATCGCGCAGGCCCTTCTCCTTGCGCGCATTGGCGAAGAAGCGGAACGAGTGGCCTGCATGCGCCTGCGCCGCCAGCGCGACATTGTCGGCGGCGGTGAAGTCGAGCAGCAGCGAGGTGATCTGGAACGAGCGTGCCAGCCCCAGCGCGCAGCGGCGATAGGCCGGCAGATAGGTGATGTCGCGGCCGCCGAGCGAGACGCTGCCGGAATGCGGTTCGAGGTGCCCGGTGAGCTGGCTGATCAGCGTGGTCTTGCCGGCACCGTTCGGGCCGATGATGGCGTGCAGCTCGCCGCTAGCTACGTCGAGCGAGACGTTGTCCGTCGCAACGATGCCGCCGAAACGGCGCACCAGTTTTTCGACGCGGAGCAGCGGTTCAGCCACGATTGAGCCTCCCGAGCAGGCCCATGATACCGCCGCGGCCGAACAGCACGATCAGCAGCAAGAGCGGGCCCATGATCAGCGCCCAGTATTCGGTGATCTGCGACAGGAATTCTTCCAGCAGCAAAAACACCACCGCGCCCATCACCGGGCCGAACAGCGTGCCCATGCCCCCCAGGATCACCATCACCATGAGGTCGCCGGAGCGGGTCCAGTACATCACGGCCGGGCTGATGAAATCGGTGTTGTTGGCGAGCAGTGCGCCGGCAAGGCCGCACATCATACCGGAGATGACGAAGCAGACGAGCTTGTAGCGTTTTGCCGGAAAGCCGATCGCCTGCATCCGCTGCTCGTTGGAGCGCAGGCCCTGCAAGACGAGACCGAAGCGCGAATTGACGATGCGCCAGATCAGGACGATCACGGCGAACAGGCAGGCGAGGCAGAGATAATAGAACTGCGTGCGGTTCGACAGGTTGATCAGGCCGGAGAAGTCGCTGCGCTTGTAGACGGTGAGACCGTCATCGCCGCCGTAACGCGCGAGGCCGGAGGCGACGTAATAGGCCATCTGCGCAAACGCCAGCGTGATCATGATGAAGTAGACGCCACGCGTACGAAGGGAAAGCGCGCCGATCACCAGCGCATAGATCGCGGAAGCCGCGAGCGCGACCGGGAACTGGATGAAGCCGGAGCCGACGCCTTCCTGCGCGAGCATGCCGACCGCGTAGCCGCCGATGCCGAGATAGGCGGCGTGGCCGAAGCTCATCATGCCGCCAAAACCCATGATGAGGTTGAGGCTCGCGGCCGCAAGGGCCAGGATGACGATGCGGGTGAACAGCGTCAGGATGAAGATGTTGCCGGACAGCTGCGAATAGAGCGGCAGCAGCACGAGGCCCGCCAGCATCAGGGCCGTGACGGCCTTGCTCACAGTGAAAGCCTTCATCGACGGTTGGCCGGAAACAGCCCCTCCGGGCGCACCACCAGCACGATCGCCATCAGCAGATAGATCAGCATGGACGACAGCGCGGGCGCGGCGGTGGAGGCGGCGGCGCCGCTCAGCACCTGCCGCAACAGGTTGGGCAGGAAGGCGCGGCCGAGCGTGTCGATCATGCCGACGAAGATCGCGGCGAGGAACGCGCCACGGATCGAGCCGATGCCGCCGATCACGATGATGACGAAGGCGAGGATCAGGATGTTCTCGCCCATGCCGATCTGCACGGTGAGGATCGGCGCCTGCATCAGGCCGGCGAGGCCGGCGAGCGCGGCGCCCAGGCCGAACACCAGCGTGTAGAGCAGCTTGATGTTGATGCCGAGCGCGCCGATCATCTCGCGGTTGGAGGCGCCGGCGCGGATCAGCATGCCGATGCGGGTGCGCATCACGCCGAGATAGAGCAGCAGCGCGACCAGCAGCGCCACCACGATGATGGCGAGACGATAAGCGGGATAGTGGATGCCGGGCAGGATCGGCACCGGCACCGTGAGCCAGGCCGGCAGCGGCAGCGCAAGCCCGGCCGGACCCCAGATCAGCCGCACGGCTTCATTGAAGAACAGGATCAGACCGAAGGTCGCGAGCACGTGGTCGAGATGGTCGCGCCCGTAGAGATGCCGCAGTGCCGACATCTCCAGCACGATGCCGAGCACCAAAGTCGCACCTAACGCCAGCAGCGCACCGAGCAGGAAGCTGCCGGTCCAGGCCGCAAAGGTCGCGGCGAAATAGGCGCCCATCATGTAGAGCGAGCCGTGCGCGAGGTTGACGAGATCCATGATCCCGAACACCAGCGTCAGGCCGGCGGCGAGCAGGAACAGGAGCAGGCCGAACTGCAATCCGTTCAAGAACTGTTCGACGACGAGCAGCATCAAAACTCTTTCAGGCGCACGCGGTGTCGCGCCGATGTTCGAACTCGGTCGCCATCAGTGAAAGAGCTCCCCCTGCCTCTTCAAGGCGGAAAAATGGGTAATGGCAGTATCGTTCCGAGGCAAGAGCGATTCAACACCAGACATGCACTTTGTTGCATGCCGGTGCATGCGATCGAAATTGGCCCTGCAAGAAGGCTGCCGCGCAGGATGGGTCAACCTGCCGCACCCAAACGATCGCCCTCCCCCAGGCATGCCTGGGAGAGGGCGCGAAGGTCGACGGAAGCAGGAGAAGGCGTCTAGTGCGACGTCATCTGCCGAGGGAGATCATCCGGCTCGGCCAGTACACTGTTGGCCGTCGAGGCTTCCAGCGCCGCCATCCGGAACAGATAGGCGAGCGTTGCCAATCCGGTGTCTTCCGCCATCTGCGCCAGCTCGAGCGCCATGTCGGACATGTAGCCGAGATTCTCGTCCTTGGTCTGCGCCATGATCTGGCTGTCCCGCATCATGTTCGACATTTCAGGCGCTCTTTCGTTGCGCGGCAGCAAGGCCGCAGAGGTTGGCACGGGCGACGGCGTCCAGACGCGGGCCGTCCTGTTGTACGATCGAATCCATGCCGATGCGATCATGCAGGGCATCGAGGGTCTCGCGGCGAATGTCGATGGTCGCCGCCATGGTCCAGGCGTTCTCCACCAGCTCGGGCAGACCAAGCGGCGTCACGACGAAGCCGGCCTCATGGAAGCGCGGCAGCCACCAGGTCTCCATGATCGCGCTGACCTGCGCGATTCCCTGATCGAGGCAGAACTCCTGCACCGCTGCCATCAGTTGCAGGTTGAGAGTGCCGTCGCGGCGATCGCGCACGACAAAGTAGCGCGACCATTCCCAGACCAGCGGATTCGCAGGGCAGCCGCGAACCGATGCCAGATGCGGGAAGACCTCGCTCATCATCGAGGGTTTGGTGGTAGGGTAGAGCCGGTGACCGCCGACGACGCGCCGGCCTTCCAGCGCGAGCAGATAGACGGTGTCCTCGTCGTCGTAGGAATCGACCTCGCGGCAATCAGGCCGGCGCAGCGTCTCCCAGTGCCGCTCCTCGACGAAGATGTCGTGGCGTAGTCGGAAGTGCTGCTCGAGTACGTCTTCGTAAAGGTGGCGATTGACCGAAGAAATTGCGTGAATCATGAAAACCCCCATTCAGCCGGAATGAGGGGCAGCCTCTGCGAAAAGAGGCAGGTTCGATATTGGGAAATTTCCCAGTACGTCGCTTAGGGATTGATGAGCTTGTTGCGAATCGCCAGTGCAACCGCATGCGTACGGTTGACGGCACCGAGCTTGCGCGCGGCGGTTGCAAGATGCTCTTCTGCGGTGCGCTGCGTGATGTGCAGGATCTCGCCGATCTCCCAGGCCGACTTGCCCTGCGAGGCCCAGGCGATCACCTCGCGCTCGCGCGGGGTGAGACGCGTCGACAGATGCGGCGCCGGATCCAGCAGGCGGCGAATATGGTCGAAGCCATACATTGCCATCAGGTGCAGTGCCGGCTTGCTGCGGGGATTGAGGTCGAGATGGACGCCGCCGAGCGACACCGCCGCCTCGTAGCCGGTGAGCCCGTGGATCGGCACGATGAAGCCGCGCGACATGCGAAAATCGCCGGCGCGGTTCATCACCTCGGCCGCGCTCGGCTCGAGCTCGGCATCATAGGGCGCTTCCGACCACTCGAACGGATTGACCGATTGCCGGCACAGCCGCACCACGGGGTCGACGCGGTCGTAATTATTCTGGGTGTAGAGATTGAACCATCCTGCCGGCCAGCGCTTGGCGAGCACCATCTGCGCGAACCGCTGATCGGGATTCGGCAACCCCGTCACGATGATGGTCTCGAAGCCGAAGCGACCGAACGCCGCCTCAAGCGCATTCATGGCGTCCGGTACCTTGCGATAGGTCCCCAGGCCTTCGATGAAGTCGAGCGCTTCCCGGCCATAATCTACGGCGTCTACGGCGGACATCGGTACGTTTCCTGAGCCTCGTCGTAGGTATAGCACGTATTTGGGAGCTGCCTCAATTCGCTGCTTCCGTAGTTTACCGGCCCTCGTCTGCACCCGAGATTTAATCTACTTGTGGAGGAAGTGACGTCAAGTTACACCTATGGCGTCTGAAGCGGGAAAATCACGATGGAAGACGAGGACATCGCCCTCAACAGCGTGCTCGGCCTGGAACTCAACCGCGTGTTTTTCGCCGTCCGCGAAACGGCAAACAAGCAGAAGATCATCGAGTACGCGCGCGAAGTGCTGCAGCGCGAACGCGCGGAGCGGCCCGGCAGCGCGTCGCCCGAGAGCCCGGCGAGCTAGAACGCGGTTACAGGTGAGGCGTACGTTCTGCGCGAGCGGCGCCCTTCCATTCGAACGTGCCGATTTTGGCCGAAACATTCTGACTGCGAAGTTAATCAGCAATTGTTGCCGGTGAGCGAGCTGCGCTCTTACCCTCCCCTGGAGGGGGAGGGTGAAGCGCCGCCCGCTCCGTCGCACACTTGCCGCTGGATGACATCACGGCTCTCGTGAGATGATCGCCACCACGATCCTCTTTGGGATGCCCACGACATGATGACGCTGCGCCAGGTTGAAGTGATCCGTGCCGTGATGGTGACGGGTACCATCGGCGGCGCGGCGAAGCTGCTCAACGTGTCGGCGCCGGGGATCAGCCGGCTGGTCAAATACACCGAGCGCACGCTCGGCATCCGCTTCTTCCAGCGCCAGAACGGGCGCTATTTCCCGACGCCGGAAGCCGAGAACATCTTTGAGCAGATCAACGGCGTCTACAAGAAGGTCGACGACCTCTCCGAGCTCATCTCCAAGATCGGCCGCGGCGGTTTGTCGGAATTGCGCATCGGCTCGGTGCCGAGCATCTCCCAGGTGATGGTGCCGCGCGCGATCGAGCGCGTCCGGCGCCGCTACCCCGATCTCGGCATCGACATCAACATCCTCAAGCTCGAGGAGGCCATCGACTACCTCCTGCTCGGCCGCGGCGAATGTGTGGCGATGAGCTATCGGCTCGAGCATTCCGGGCTCGACTTCATGCCGCTCGCCTCGGGTGAGCTCTATTGCATCGTGCCGCCGGGTCACGAGCTTGCCGGCCGCAAGCAGGTCTCGGCGGCCGAGATCACCCGCTATCCGCTGATCGGCATCGATCCCAACGATCCCTACGGCCGGATCATGGCCGGGATCTTTGCGCGCCACCGGCTCGACTACAACATCACGATCCGCGCGCGCTTCGGCACCACGGTGTGTGCGCTGGTGAAGGCAGGGCTCGGCATCGCCATCATCGACCAGTTCACGGTGGCCCATGGCGGCTATCCGGGAATCGAGCTGTTGAAGATCACCGAGCCGACGCGGTTCGAGACCTATATCGCGGTGAAGCGCGGCGCGCCGCTGTCGCTCCATGTCGAGTATTTCATCGAGTCCCTGCGCGCCGAGATGCGCGCGGTGGAGCCGTCCCGCAGCGAGGGCAACACCGCCCCGGCACGCGCGCGGAAGAAATAACATTATGTTAGGTTTGCCCAATAAATGGGTAATTGTGTTAGGCACGGGAAAGGCTATCGTCGCAACTGGAAGCCCCTTGGAATTGTGCGGATTTCCCCGCTAATGGCCAGGACCCAACGCTCCCAACGAGACGATAGCCAACCATGTCCAAGCGCGGATACGCCGCCAGCAAGAAGCTTCTCACCGGCCTGATCGGGGCGCCGATCGCGCATTCTGCCTCCCCTGCCATGCACGAGCGGGCCGCCGAGGCGCTCGGCCTGCGCGGTCACTACCAGCTCATCGAGGTCGCCGGCGCCGATGCGGCCGGGCTCCGCATGATGCTCGAGGGCGTGCGGCGGCTCGGCTTTGCCGGCGTCAACGTGACTTACCCTTACAAGGAAGCGGTGGTCCCGCTGCTCGACGAGCTGGCGCCGGGCGCGGCCGCCATGGGCGCGGTCAACACCGTCGTCGTCAAGGACGGCCGGCTGATCGGCCACAACACCGACACGACCGGGTTTGCACGTGCGGTCGCGCCGCTGCTGGCACCGTCCGCAAATGCAGTCGCCGTGATCGGAACGGGCGGCGTCGGCAAGGCGATCGCCTTTGCACTGGCGAGCCTAAAGGTCTCCGGCCTCCGCATCTTCGACAGCGAGACGGCGCGCGCCGAAAAGCTCGCTTCATTGCTTGCCAGGCACGGCGGCGCCACGGTGGCTAAAAGCGTCGAGGACGCGCTCGATGGCGCAACCGGCCTCGTCAACGGCACGCCGGTCGGCATGCTGCCGAACCGGGGCATGCCGGTCCCGGCGGCCTTGCTGCACGAGAAAATGTGGGTCGCGGACGCCGTCTATTCGCCGCTGATCACGCCGCTGCTGGCAGCGGCACAGGCCAAGGGCGCGCGGATCATGACCGGGCGGGAGCTCGCGATCTACCAGGCCGCTGACGCCTTCGAATTGTTCACCGGCCTTGCCCCATCGACCGAGGTCATGGGAGAGGCATTCGACGAGGTGATGGCGGCGCGAAGCGCGGCCTATCACGCCGCGTAACCGAAGCGGCCGGACACAAGGCCGCGGACAACATCAACGAAAAATGGGAGGAGTGACCATGAAATCGACCCTAGTGGCAGGCGCCTTGCTTGCCTTCGCGACTGCAACCAGCGTCCACGCGCAGGCGATCAAGCTCGCCGACGTCGCCGAACTCTCGGGCGGCGGCGCCACCGTCGGCACCAACTGGAAGAACGGCATCGACCTCGCGATCGAGGAGATCAACGCCAAGGGCGGCGTGCTCGGACGCAAGTTGGAGGTCAGCCACGCCGATTCGCAGTCCAACCCCGGCGTTGCCCGCGCCCAGGTGCAGAAGGCGCTCGACGCCGAGCCCTATGTCCTGCTCGGGCCCGGCTATTCCGGCTCGGTCAAGGTGACGGCGCCACTCGCGGCCGAAGCCGGCATCGCGCAGATCATGGGCGGCGAAGCCGCCGAACTGACGCAAGGTGGCAACAAATTCCTGTTCCGCACCTCGTTCGGCCAGCAGTCGTCGATGCCGAAGGTCGCAAAATACATCCACGACGACATGAAGGCGAAGACGGTCGCGGTGGTCTGGGTCAACAACGACTTCGGCCGCGGCGGCCGCGACGTCGTCGTGAAGGAACTCGACCGTCTTGGCTCCAAGGTGGTCGCCGACCTCTCGACCGAAGCAGGCCAAGCCGACTTCGCCGCCGACGTCGGCAAGATCAAGGCCGCCAATCCCGACGCGGTGTTCGTCTACCTGAATGAAGAAGAGAGCGCGCGCATCCTGAAAGAGCTGAAGCGCCAGGGCGTCACCGCGCCGCTGATGGGCGAGACCACGCTGATCGGCCAGAAGGTGATCGAGCTCGCCGGCGATGCCGCCAACGGTGCGCGCGGCCATGTCGGCCTCACCACGGACGCACCGGTCGACCTGATCAAGGCGTTCCGCGACAAGTTCGCCAAGAAGTACAATTACGTGCCCGACCATAACGGCCTGAAGGGCTATCTCGCCGTCTACATGGTGAAGGCCACCACCGAGAAGATGGGCAAGGTCGACAGCAAGGCGTTCGCCGACACGCTGCACGGCCTGACCATCAAGGCCGCGGACGAGCCGGGCATCCTGATGGACGTCACCTTCAGCGAGACCGGCGACATCGACCGGCAGAGCTTTCTGGTCGAGGTGGTCGAAGGCAAGCAGGTGGTGAAGCAGGTCCTGCCGAAGGTGAAGTGAGGCTTTTTCGCCTCTCCCCGCGCCCGTCCCGCCGAAGCTTCAGCGAAGGCGGACCCAGGGAGAGGTCTCTCCTCTCCCTCGCCCCGCTCTTCGCGGGGAGAGGGTTGGGGTGAGGGGTGCTTCTGCGCAGACGGTGAGAGATGAGCTTGCGGAGACAGCCCCTCACCCCCGCCCTCTCCCCGTAAGAACGGGGCGAGGGAGACGACAGAGCGGCGGTAGGGACACGAGAGGGGAAAATGTCCAATCTGTTCGATCTTCTGGTCGCGGGACTAGCCACCGGTGCGATCTATGCGCTGGTCGCGGTCGGCTTCACGCTACTGTGGCAGACCTCGCAGACCATCAATTTCGCGCAAGGCGAGTTCGTGATGCTGCCGGCGTTCCTGATGCTGGCGGCGATGCATGCCGGCGCGCCGTTCTGGCTCGCGATCATCCTCGGCATCCTGCTCTCGATGCTCCTGCTGGGCCTCGCCTTCAAGATGCTGCTGGTCGATCCGATGATGCGCCATGGCGTGCTGCCGCTGGCGATCGCGACGATGGCGCTCGCGATCGGCATCAAGGAGGCCGTGAAGCAGTTCTTCAGCGCGGAGGCCTCGCCCTTCCCCTCGATCGTGCCGACCGGCGATATTTCCATTCTTGGACATGCCGTATCGCTGCAAAGCATCGGCGTCCTCGTCCTCGCCATTCTTGCCGTCTTCGGCCTGACGAGCCTTCTCAACCGCACTTCGCTCGGTCACCAGATGCAGGCGGCGGCGCAGAACCCGACGGTGGCGCGCATCATCGGCGTGCCGGTCGAGCGCATGATCCTGCTGACGTTCCTGATCAACGCCTTCCTGGTCGCGCTGGCGTCGCTTTTGATCACGCCGATCTACCTCGCAAAGTTCTCCTCCGGCGAGGTGCTCGGCCAGGCCGCCTTCATCGCCGCGATCGTCGGCGGCTTCAACCAGGTGCGCGGCGCCATCGCCGGCGGCCTCCTGATCGGCGTGCTCGACAATCTCGCAGCCGCCTATGTCTCGACGCAGTACCGCGCCGCCGTTCCGATGATCTTCCTGATCGCTGTCATCCTGTTCCGGCCGCAGGGCTTGCTCGGCCGCGCCGAGGAGCGCACCGTATGAGCGGCTTCGCCAAACCGTTGAAGATCGCGCTCGGCCTCATCGTCATTGCCGGCCTGATCATCGTCCCCATGAATTTCAACCGCTACGGCCTGTTCATCCTGAGCCAGTGGGCGGTGATGAGCATCGCCGCGATGGGGCTCAATTTGACACTCGGCTATGCCGGCCAGGTCTCGCTGGCGCAAGGCGCCTTCGTCGGGATCGGCGCCTATGCGGCAGCGATCATGACGACCCATGGCTGGCCGCTGCCGGCGGCGATCGTGGTCGCGATTGCCTTGAGCTTCGCGGTCGGCTGGGTGCTCGGCTATCCGGCGCTGCGCGTGCAGCACCATTACCTCGCCTTCGTCACCCTCGCCTTCTCCACCCTCGCCTTCCTGGTGTTCCGCAACGAAAGCTGGCTCACCGGCGGCATCTACGGCATCTCCAACATTCCCCGGCCGCACATCTTCGGCATCGCGACCAACAAGCCGCTACCCTTCTACTATGTCTGCCTCGGCTCGCTTGCGATCGTGTCGCTCGCGGTGTGGTGGCTGATCCGCTCGCCCTGGGGCCGTGCCTTCATGGCATTGCGCGAAAATCCGCTGCGCGCGCAGTCGCTCGGCGTGGACACAAGGCGCTATACGCTGATGGCGTTCGCGATCGGCTCGGCGCTCGGCGGCGTCGCCGGCGCGCTCTATGCGCCGCTGACGCAATATATCGATCCCGTGCCGTTCAACCTGTCGCTCTCGCTCGACCTCTTGATGATGGTGATCGTCGGCGGTGCCGGCTTCTACTTCGGCCCCTTCCTCGGCGCGATGATCGCGGTGCTGTTGCCGGAATGGCTGCGCTTCACGGAAGGGTATTATCTGATGCTCTACGCGGTCGCAGTGATGCTTCTCTTGATCTGGTCGCCGACCGGCATTCTGGGGATTCTCGATCGCTACCTCGCCGAGCGCCGCACCAAGGCGGCCTCCGCACTGCGGGCCGTTGCAAAGTCCCGGCTGGAGACGGTGCAATGAGCGCGGTCCTGGAAGTCACCGGCATCAAGAAGAATTTCGGCGGCATCAGCGCGGTCGACGGCGTCTCATTCGACGTCCGCGAGGGCGAGATCCTCGGCCTGATCGGCCCGAACGGCTGCGGCAAGTCGACCCTGTTCAACTGCATCCTCGGCCAGCTCACACCATCAGGCGGCGAGGTCAAGCTCGACGGCAAGGTGGTCACGGGCCTGCGTCCCGCCGAGCTCAACAAGCTCGGGGTCAGCCGCACCTTCCAGCTCTTGCAGGTCTTCCCAAAGCTCTCGGTGCGCGAGAACCTGATCCTCGCGGGGCAGGAGCACCAGGGCAACATGGCCTCGCGCCTGGTCGGCCGCTCCGATGCCGGGCTGACCGAGGCCGCCAACCAGATGATCGGCTTCTTCAAGCTCGACCATCTCGCCGACGAGCCGGCCGGCGGGCTCTCCTATGGCCAGCAAAAACTGCTCGATGCCGCGATGGCCTTCATGGGCGGGCCGCGCCTCGTCCTGCTCGACGAGCCCGCCGGCGGCGTCAACCCGTCGATGCTGTCGGACCTGAAGGATCGCCTGGTCGCGATCAACCGCGAGAAGAACGCCACCTTCGTCGTGATCGAGCACAACATGGAATTCGTGATGTCGCTGTGCTCGCGCGTGATGGTGATGGCGGAAGGCAAGGTGCTGGCGATGGGGCGGCCGGACGAAGTGCGGAAAAATCCCGCCGTGATCGAAGCCTATCTCGGACATTAGGAAGCCATCATGAGCGACCCGATCCTCTCGGTTCACAATCTCGTCGGCGGCTACGGCAAGATGACGATTTTGAACGGCACGACGTTTGCCGTGCCGCAGGCGACCATCACCACCATCATCGGCCCCAACGGTGCCGGCAAGTCGACCGTGTTCAAGGCGATCTTCGGCCTGTTGAAGCTGCGCGAAGGCAAGATCAGCTTTGCGGGCCGCGACGTCACCAATTTGAGCCAGCGCGCGCTGCTCAATGCCGGCATCTGCTACGTGCCACAGGGCCGCAACATCTTTCCCGAACTGTCGGTGCGCCACAATATCGAGCTCGGCGGCGTCTCCGCCGGCAAGGGCATCGACCTGTCCGCACGGATCGAAGCCGCGCTCGACCTGTTTCCCGCGCTGCGCCGCAAGTCGGCGCAGCAGGCCTCCACGCTCTCCGGCGGCGAGCAGAAGCAGCTCGAGATCGCGCGCTCGCTGCTGCTCGAGCCCAAGCTCGTGCTGATCGACGAGCCCTCAATTGGCCTGTCGCCGCTGATGGTGCAGCAGACCTTCGACATCCTGAAAGGCTTGCGCGACCGCGGTGTCACCATCCTGATGATCGAGCAGAATGCGCGCTCGGCGCTGGAGATTTCCGACATCGGAATCGTGCTCGAGCTCGGCCAGACCCGCATGGTCGACGGCGCGAAGCGCATTCTGAACGATCCGCGCATCGGCCAGCTCTTTCTCGGCGGCGCCATGGAGGACAACGCAGCATGAACAAGCGTTCGATCGCGACCGTCTCGCTCTCTGGCAGCCTGGACGAGAAGCTCCGCGCCATCGCATCAGCCGGGTTCGACTCGGTCGAGATTTTCGAGAACGATCTGCTGTCGTTCGGCGCAAGTCCGCGCGAGGTAGCGCAGCTGTGCAAGGATCTCAATCTCGAGATTTGCGCATTCCAGCCGTTCCGCGATTTCGAGGGCATGCCGGAGCCGCAGCGGACGCGCAACTTTGCTCGCGCCGAGCGCAAGTTCGACCTGATGCAGGAGCTCGGCACCGACCTGCTGCTGATCTGCTCCAACGTCTCGCCCGCCTCGCTCGGCGGCATCGATCGCGCCGCGGACGATTTTCGCGAACTGGGCGAACGCGCGGCCAAGCGTGGGTTGCGAGTCGGTTACGAGGCGTTGGCCTGGGGCCGCCATGTCAACGACTACCGCGATGCCTGGGAGATCGTGCGGCGCGCCGATCATCCCGCGATCGGCGTCATTCTCGACAGTTTTCACGCGCTCGCGCCCGGCTTTCCGGTTCGCGCCATGGCCTCGATCCCCGGCGACAAGATCTTTCTGGTGCAGCTCGCCGACGCGCCGAAGCTCGAGCTCGACATCCTCTCGTGGAGCCGGCACTTCCGCTCCTTCCCCGGCCAGGGCGATCTGCCGGTCGGTGAATTCATGCAGGCCATCGCAGCGACCGGCTATGCCGGGCCGCTGTCGCTCGAAATCTTCAACGACCAGTTCCGCGCCGGCTCGTCCGCGCAGACCGCGGTCGACGGCCTGCGTTCGCTGATCCTGCTGGAGGATCAGCTTGCACCGGATTGGCCGAAGCTTGTCAGCGAGCCGCTGGCGCCGAAGGCGAAGAGCCATGGCACCGGCTTCATCGAGTTTGCCGTCAACGAGACCAAGGCGGTCGACCTCGCCCGCCTCTTCGCGCAGCTGGGCTTCCGCAAGACCGGCAAGCATCGCAGCAAGGCCGTGGAGCGCTGGTCGCAGGGCAAGGTCGAGCTCGTGATCAATTGTGAGACCGACGGCTTTGCGCATTCGCACTACGTCACGCACGGCCCCGGCGTCTGCGCGATCGCGCTCGACGTCGACAATGCCGGTCTTGCCATGCAGCGCGCCGAAGCGCTGAAGACGCGCACCTTCTACCAGCCGGTCGGGCCGGGCGAGCTGGAGATTCCCGCGATCCATGGCGTCGGCGGCAGCCTGCTCTATTTCCTCGATCAGGCCGGCAAGAACTGGGATACCGATTTCGAGCCGGTCGCAAGTGACGCGAACGCCGACGCCCTGCTCGCCGTCGATCACATCGCGCAGTCGATGCCCTACGACGAGATGCTGTCCTGGCTGCTGTTCTACACCGGCATTCTCGACCTGAAGCGGCTGCCGCAGATGGAGATCGCCGACCCGCGTGGCCTCGTGCAGAGCCAGGCGGTCATCAACGCCGACCAGAGCCTGCGCTTCGTGCTCAACGGCTCATCCGCCAACCGCACCCTGCCGGCGCGCTTCATCTCGGAGTTCTTCGGCTCGGGCGTGCAGCACGTCGCGTTCTCCTGCCGGGATATTTTTGCGACGGTCGCCGCGATGCGCAAGCGTGGCGCGGATTTCCTGGATATCCCTGATAACTACTACGACGACATCGAAGCCAAATACGACCTCGCGCCCGACCTGATGGCGCAGCTGCGCGCCAACCACATCCTCTACGACCGCGAAGGCGACGGCGAGTTCTTCCAGGTCTACACCCACATCTTCGATGAGCGCTTCTTCTTCGAGATCGTGGAGCGACGGGATTATCAGGGATTTGGGGCAGCCAATGCCGGGATCAGGCTCGCGGCGCAGGCCCGCGAGGTAAGGCCTGCGAGCATGCCGCGGGTGTAGGTCTTCGCCTCTCCGCGCCTGCGGGGAGAGGCCGGAATTTGCGGTGGCAAATTCCGGGTGAGGGGGACTCTCCGCGAGTCATATGTCCCCCAGGAGCAACGCTCTCTCAACACGTCATTGCGAGCGCAGCGAAGCAATCCAGAGTCCCTCCGCGGAGACAGTCTGGATTGCTTCGCTGCGCTCGCAATGACGATGTGGGGACTATCGAGGAATACAACGACCTTCGTCCCCGCGGAGACTCCCCCTCACCCTGACCCTCTCCCCGCAGGCGGGGAGAGGGGAAGAGGCATCAGCTCACTTCATCGCGCACTTGTCGTGGAAGCGATCCTGGTCGTTCTCCACGATCGTCGCGACCGTCTTCAGCGAGAGCTGGCCTTCGCCGTCCTTGACCACGTCCTGGAGATAGAAGCTCTGCACCGGGATGTGGTTCTTGCCGTATTTGAACGGGCCGCGCAGCGACTTGAAGTTGGCCTTCTCCATCTCGGCCTTCATCGCGTCCTTCTTGCTGGTGTCGCCCTTCACCGCGACCACCGCGCTGTTGATGAGCTGGGCCGCGTCATAGGCCTGCGCGCCATAATAGGTCGGGCGCAGATTGGGGTACTTCTTGCGGTAGTCGGCGACGAAGCGCTTGTTCTGCTCGTTCGGGAGGTCGTTGACCCATTCCTGCGCGCCGGGCACGCCGAGCGCGTTCTCCTTCTGGAGCGGGAGCGAGAGCTCGTCGACCGTGAAGGCGGTGTAGAGCGGCATCGTGCTCTTCAGGCCGGCCTGCGCATATTGATTGAGGAACTGCACGCCGGCCGCACCGGGATAGAATACGAAGATCGACTCGGCGCCCGAGGCGCGCGCCTTGGAGAGCTCGGCGGAGAAATCGAGCTGGCTCGGCCAGACCGTGTATTCCTCGCCCTTGACCTCTCCCTTGAACGTGCTCTTCAGGCCCGCGAGCATGTCCTTGCCGGCCGCGTAGTTCGGCCCGATCAGGAACACGCTCTTGACGCCCTTCTGGTTCATGTAGAGGCCCATGGCGGCGGGCGTCTGGTCGTTCTGCCAGGAGGTCGAGAACACGTAAGGCGAGCACAGTTCGCCGGCGAGCTGCGACGGACCGGCATTGGCCGAGATCAGGAAGGTCTGCGAATCCACCGCGGTCTTGAGCGAGGCCAGGAGCACGTTCGACCAGATGTAGCCGACGATGAAATCGACCTTGTCGGACTGCACCAGCTTCTCGGTCTTCTGCTTGCCGACATCGGGCTTCTGCCCGTCGTCCTCGTAGATCACCTCGACCGGCTTGCCGTCCATCTTGCGGCCGATGTGATCCAGCGCGAGCTCGAAGGAGTTGCGCATGTCGTTGCCGATCACGGCGGTCGGGCCGCTGAAGGTCGAAACGAAGCCGATCTTGATGGTGTCGCCGGCGAAAGCCTGATTTGCCAGCACCAGCGCCGCTGCGCCCGCCAGCCAGAATGCCGTCCTCATAACCACTCCCCTCCTTATTATTGATCCCGGAAACGGGGTGATCGCCGCCCCGGGTCTGTCTCTATTGAACGTAAAATCTGTCGCGCCGCCAATGGCTCAGCGCCCGCCCCTGCACCATATTTCGCCCCAATCGAGGATGGCAAGAAATATAATTCTACTCACTTCGTCCAAGGCTGCGGCGCTTTTTCGCGGGATGACGATACGCCCAGCCTATGCCGCGATTGATGACGGCTATTGGACTACGGCGCCCAATGCGCACTTACATGAAGGAGAGCAGCAGCGAGATTCGAGGGTGTTATCATGGCCGCAAATCCCCACCGCGTCGTCATCGTCGGAGCCGGCTTCGGCGGGCTGGAGGCGACCTACCGGCTCGCCGGCAGCCCGGTCGAGATCACCCTGATCGACCGCCGCAACCACCATCTGTTTCAGCCGCTGCTCTATCAGGTCGCGACCGCCTCGCTCGCGACCAGCGAAATCGCCTGGCCGGTCCGGCACCTGATGCGCGACCGGCGCGAGGTGACGACCCTGTTTGCGACGGTGAGTGGCGTCGACGCCGACCGGCGCTGCGTGCTGATCGACGACGGCAGCGAGGTGCCCTACGACACGCTGGTGCTCGCCACCGGCGCCCGCCATGCCTATTTCGGCCATGACGAGTGGGAGCAGTTCGCCCCCGGCCTGAAGACGCTGGAAGACGCGACCACGCTGCGCCGTCACATCCTGGTGGCATTCGAGCGCGCCGAGCGCGAGACCGATCCGGCCAAACGCGCGGCGCGGCTGACCTTCGTCATCGTCGGCGCCGGCCCGACCGGCGTCGAGCTCGCCGGCACCATCGCCGAAATGGCGCACCACACGCTCCCCGCCGACTTCCGCAACATCGACACCCACAAGGCACGCGTGGTGCTGATCGAGGCCGGACCGCGCGTGCTCGCAGGCTTCCCCGATGATCTCTCGGCCTATGCGCAGGCCTCGCTGGAAAAGATCGGCGTCGAGGTCGTGCTGGGCCAGGCCGTCACCGAGATCAACCGTGAGGGCGTCGTGTTCGGCGGCAAGCTGCTTGAGGCAAAGACGCGGATCTGGGCCGCCGGCGTGCGCGCTTCGCCCGCCGCCGAATGGCTGGGCGCGCCAAGCGATCGCGCCGGGCGCGTGGAGGTCCAAGACGACCTGACGATACCTGGTCATCCCGAAATCTTTGCGATCGGCGACACCGTCTTGATCAACGCCTGGGACGGCAAGCCGGTGCCCGGCATCGCGCCGGCCGCCAAGCAGCAGGGCCGGCATGTCGCCGAGACCATCAAGGCGCGCCTGCGTGGCGAGAATAAAGGTGCATTCCGCTACAAGCACTCCGGCAGCCTCGCACAGATCGGCAAGCGGCTCGCCGTGATCGATTTCGGCAAGGTCAAACTGCGCGGCACCATCGCATGGTGGATCTGGGGCATCGCCCACATCTACTTCCTGATCGGGCTGCGCCACCGCCTCAGCGTCGCCCTGAGCTGGCTCTGGATCTACGCCCGCGACCAGCGCGCGGCGCGGTTGATCACGCAGGGGAGTAGCAAGGTGGCGTAGGGACGCTGCCTCTTCTCCCTCTCCCCGTTCTTACGGGGAGAGGGTTGGGGTGAGGGGCTTCTCTCCACACGCGAGATCGTCGATAGACCTGTACCCCCTCACCCGGATCGCGCCGGACGATGCTACGCATCGCCGGGGGCGATCCGACCTCTCCCCGCAAGCGGGGAGAGGTGAAGGAAGACCGCGCTCGCGGCTACGCTGTTGCCTACTTCACCAACTCACATCCGCCCTCCGTCATCGGCCTAAACGCCTGGTCCGCGGGGATCGTCGAGACCAGCTTGTAATAGTCGTACGGATATTTCGACTCCTCCGGCTTCTTCACCTCGAACAGATACATGGGATGCACGACGCGGCCGTCCTGGCGGATCGTGGTGTCGCCGAACAGCTTGTCCTTACCCCTGAACTTCTTCATCTCGGGCACGGCGTCCTTCGCATTGTCGCTGCCGGTCGCGGCGACCGCGTTCAGATAAGCGAGCGTCGAGGCATAGACGCCGGCCTGGTTGCCGCTCGGCATCTTGCCGTTCATGCCGGGTCGCGCGGCGAAGCGTTTGGCAAACGCGCGGGTATCATCGTTCATGTCCCAGTAAAACGCTTCCATGAGCTGGAGGCCCTGGGCGACCTTGATACCCATGCCATGGACGTCGTTGATGAAGAGCAGGAACGCGACGAGCTTCTGCCCGCCTTGCTGGATGCCGAACTCGGCAGCCTGCTTCACCGCGTTGATGGTGTCGCCGCCGGCATTCGCAAGGCCGATCACCTGCGCTTTCGAGCCCTGCGCCTGCAACAGGAAGGAGGCGAAATCGGAGGTGCCGAGCGGATGTTTCGAGGAACCGAGCACCTTGCCGCCGTGCGCCTCGATGTATTTCTGCGCCTCCGCCTCGATGCCCTTGCCGAGCGCATAGTCGACCGTGAGGAAATACCAGTCCTTGCCGCCGCGCGCCATCATCGCAGCCGCGGTGGTGTTGCCGGTCGCCCAGGCATCGTTGACCCATTGGATCGTGTTGGGCGAGCAGGCCTTGCCGGTGAGATCCGAGCTCGCCGTGGACGACGCCAGGAAGGTCATGCGGCTGTCGCGCAGCAGCGTGTTGATGGAGAGGCCGACGGCCGAATTCGGCACGTCGACGATGGCATCGACACCCTCGACATCGAGCCATTTGCGCGCGATCGCGTTGCCGACATCGGCCTTGTTCTGGTGGTCGGCATAGACGATCTCGACCTTGATGTTCTTGCCGCCGCCGTTGAAGTCCTCGGCCGCCATCCGCGCAGCTTCGACCGAGCCCATGCCGTTGGTGTCCTGGAAGATGCCCGAGATGTCGTTGAGCACGCCGACGCGCACGACATTGTCGGAGATCTCGGCGCTTGCCGCGCCGCTTACCAGGCTCGCCGCGAGCGCAAGCGTCCATTTCAGGTGTTTCATCGTTCCCTCCCCTTTGTGTGTCGCGCCGGTCGCCGCCGGCACGTTCTGGAATCAGACCTGCCGTTCCGGCAATCTCAGCACCAGCCCGTCGAGCGCGGGCGTAATCATGATCTGGCAGGCCAGCCGGCTGTTCGGCAGCCGCTCGGCGGCGGTGCCGTCGAGCAGCGCGTATTCGTCATCAGCCATCGCGGACAGGCGCGCGAGCCAGGCTGCGTCGATATAGACGTGGCAGGTCGCACACATGGCATTGCCACCGCACTCGGCCAGGATGCCGTCGAGACCATGGCGGGTCGCGGCCTGCATGGCGCTTTCGTCGCCTGAGGTTTCGACACGATCGGACTTGCCGTCGGCATGGATGAAAGTGATGGCGGGCATCAAGGCTCCTCGTCAGGCCGGGGTGATGGTGACCGGCAGGCTGTCGAGCCCGCGCAGCGTGTTGTTGAAGCGGCGTTTCGGCTCGCCCGTGATCTCGATCTTCGCGATACGCCGCGCCAGCGCCGTCAACATCACTTCGCCCTCGAGGCGCGCGACGAGCTGGCCGACGCACATGTGGATGCCGGAGCCGAAACCGACATGGCCGGACGAGCGGCGCGTGACGTCGTAGCTGTCGGGCTTGTCCCAGCGGCGCGGATCGCGATTGGCGGCGGCAAGGAACATCAGCACCTTCTCACCTTCGCCGATCGTCGCGCCTGACAGCTCGACCTCACGTGTGGTGGTGCGGAAGAAGGTCTGCACCGGGCTTTCGAAACGAACCGCTTCCTCGAAGGCGCTCCGCGCGAGCGTGAGATCGCCGCGCAGGCGCTGCCATTGTTCGGGGAAGCGCGCGAGGCAATAGACGGCCGCGCCGATCCCGTTGACAGTGGTGTCGAGACCAGCCGACAGCAGCGAGCGCACCAGCAGCGGCGCTTCGGTGGCCGTGATCGCGCCCTCGTCGACCTGGGCATGAATGCAGGCGCCGAAGCCGCCGGGCGCAAGGTTCTCGCGCTGGCACTGCTCGGCAACATAGGCTTGATGGGGCGTCGAACGCGCAATCGCCTCCCGGCGCAGCTCATTGGGCGGCCCGAATGCGTTGAACACGACGCTCGCGTAGGGAATCAGATGCTCGCGCCCCTCGGATTTCAGCCCGAGCGCATCCGGGAAGATCGAGAGCGGATAGGCCTCGGCGAGGTCGGCGATCGCGTCGAAGCTGCGCCTTTCGATCAGCGCGTCCACCCGCTCCTCGGCCGCCGCGGCAAAGCGGTCGCGCACCTGCTTCATCACGGTCGGCGACAGCACCTTCGAGAGTACGGCGCGGGTCCGCGTATGCGCGGGCGGATCGGCCTCGAGGATCAGGCTCGGCGGCCGCCACGGCGTCTCCTTCTTGAAATCGGAGAGGCCGACGCCGCGGCTGGAGCAGAACGTCGCGGGATCGTTCAGCACGGCGTGGACCTCGGCATAGCGTGCCACGCCGTAGACGTTCCACTTGTCGAGATAGACGACCGGACCTGCCTCCCGCAGCAGCTCGTGCGTGGGATAGGGGTCGGCGAAAAAATTCATGTCGAAGGGATCGACGTCGAGATGCGGGACGCCTGATACGGCGGAGCCAGGTGCGCTCATTGAAGTCCTCCCTCATTTTGATCTTGTGAAAGGGCCGCGCTTGCCCTTAGGTCTTCGGACACGCCGCGAGACAAAAGACCGATATGCCGCCGTCTTCGACCAGAGCCCGCCAAAGGCCCGCACCCGCCGAAACCGGGCCGACGCTCGATCTCGACCGTTATGTCCCGGCTTTCATCACCTTCATCGCCAACAAGCTCTCGAACAGCGCTACCGCGTTCTACCAGCGCGAGTTTGGCGTCAACGTCACGGAATGGCGGATCATGTCGCTGCTGGCGATTGAGCCCGGCATTCCCGCCTCGCGGATCTGCCACGTCATCGGTTTTGACAAGGGGCCGGTGAGCCGGACGCTCGCGGGGCTGGAGAAGCGCGGACTGGTCTCGATTCGAACCGACCCGAACGATGGCCGCACCCATTCGATCTCGCTGACGGCGAAGGGCCGCGCCACCCATGACAGGGTGATCGTCGCGGCGTTCGAGCGCGAGCGGCGGCTGTTGTCCTGCCTGAGCAAGGACGAGCGCGAGGTGCTGATCGATCTGCTGCGCCGGCTGCACGAAAATCTCGGCGCAGTGACCGGCAGCAGCACCACCTGACGCGCGCGTGAAGCGCGCGGCATCGCCGCCTTCAGGCATACGCCGGCATTTGCCCGCGGCACCCTCTCTGCCGAGCATCGTTTCCTCCAGGATCAGGCGCAGCGGTTCCCCCGCCGTCATCCTTGTCTGGAACGGTTCGCACAAATTAGTTGCTTAAGCAACAAAAGAATCATGCAGGATATTGCGGCAGAATAGCTGGCTTAGTTGGCGGCAGCTCTATCCCCGTCATTGCGAGCGCAGCGACGCAATCCAGAGCCCCTTCGGGGAACGATTCTGGATTGCGTCGCTGCGCTCGCAATGACGATGTGGAGAGAGCGTGGCCTCACTCTGACTTGATCTGCCCGTGGCTACAGACCGATCCACTCACCCGACGCATCATCATTCACCCGCGCCACTGCATCGGTCCGCCGCGTCAGCCCGGCGCGCTGGTTGATGTAACCCTTGTCGGTGATCTCGCCGCCATCGACCGACGGCGGCTCGGCGAGCAGCAGCGCGCGCGTGGCGTGGCCGGAGGAGTTGGCGCCCTGCCCCTTCAGCTTCGCCAGGCCCTGCGCGATCGCAGTCCTGACCTTGCCATGCGCGAGCACATCGTTCACGCCTGCCGTCTCGGGCAAGCCGGCATGGGCACGGCAAGAAGCCATATTCGGGAACACCAGGAAGCGCACCTCGTCGCCGCCATGGCCGGTGACGACGATGTCCTGCGCCAGCGGCGCCAGCGCAGCGATGCCGGCCACGCGCAGCGTACCGACGCTGACCCAGGTGCCGGAGTTGAGCTTGAAGTCCTCCGCGACGCGGCCGTCGAAGAACAGACCCCGCTCCGGCCTGTTCGCATCGGCAAGCTTCACGGCATCGCCGATCAGATAAAAGCCTTCGTCATCGAAAGCCTGCTTCGTCAGCTCCGGCGCCTTCCAGTAACCCGGCGTGACATTGGGGCCGCGCACGCGCACCTCCAGCTTGTCGCCCGACGTGACGAGCTTCAGCTCGGTTCCGGGAATGGGCACGCCGATATTGCCCGAACGCTCCGCGAGGAAATGACAGTCGGTCGCCAGCGGTGACGTCTCGGTCGAGCCCCAGGCCGACACCATCGGCAGCGGACGACCAACAGTCTCCACCGAAAGCTGCTCGAGCGCGTCCCAGAGGTTCTGCGGCAGCGCGGCGCCGGCATAGAAGGCGAATTTCACCTCGCCGAAGAAGCGGCGGCGCAGTTCCTCGTCGCCGCGCAGCGCTGCGATCAGCATGTCGAAGCCGCGCGGCACGTTGAAATAGACCGTCGGCATCACGCTTTTCAGATTGGCGAGTGACGTTGCGAAGAGACCGGGCGCGGGCTTGCCGCCGTCGATATAGAACGACCCGCCGTTGCGCAGCACGAGATTGAAATTGTGGTTGGCGCCGAAGGTATGGCTCCAGGGCAGCCAATCGAGAATGATGAGATCGCTGTCGGCCTGGTCCAGGAACGTCCAAGTTTGCGCCTTGGCCTGCTGGCTCGAGGTCAGCATGCGCTGGGTGTTGATGACTGCTTTCGGCGTGCCGGTCGAGCCCGAGGTGAACAGGAATTTTGCGATCGTATCCGGCGTCACCGCGGCGAGGGCTTTTGCGACGTCGCCCGTTTCGGGCGTCGCCGCGATGTCACGGAAGGCCAGCGCATCGGCATCGCCGGCATTGCCACTGATGATCTGCGCCTTGTGCAGCGGCTCGATCGCGGCCAGCGCCGCGGCAAACGGCTTTGTCGCCGAGACATAGATCACGCCCGGCTGAAGCAGCGAAATCATGCTCTTGAGCTTGTCGAAATCTTTCGACATCAGCGAATAGGCCGGCGAGATCGCGGCCGAGGGAACGCCGACATGCTGGGCGGCCAGCGCAAGCAACGCGTGATCGATGCTGTTGTCGGAGAGGATGACGACGGGACGCCCGGCGCTGAGGCTCTGCGCCAGAATCCAGGACGCCGCCGCGCGCACACGCCGCAGGGCACCCGCGTAGGTCATGGTGGCCCAGGGCGTGTCGGCGCTGTCGCGCTCGGCGAGGAAGATCGTATCGGGCGTCTGCCGCGCAAAATGCTCCAGCCAGTCGCCGATGCAGCGCGCGCCGTCGCGCAGGGGCTCTGGCGAGCGCAGCACGATGCTGCCGTCGGCGCGATGCTCGGCGACGGTCTTGGGCGTTGCGAACAGGCTCGAAGCGTCACCGCGTGCGGCGGTTGTCATGGTTTCCTCCTCGCCCGTATCCGGGATCGGCTGCAGCCTCGTTCCGGGCCGCTTTTGGCCATATTGTTGGGCACGACAATTGTTGTCGTCAACAACAATCTTCCGCACAGGCCTTCGGGGCGCTAAGGTTGCACGGCAGGAGAGATTACGTGACAGCCAGCGCAGCCCGAACTGAGCCCCGCCCCTCCCCACGCAAGCGGGCCGGCAACGGCGCCGCGCGGCCGAACGACGCGGACGAGATCGGCCTCGACGCACTGGTCGGGCACGCCGGTTATGCGGTGCGGCGCTTCCAGATCTGGATCTTTCAGGACTTCATCAAGACGCTCGGCGCGGTCGACATCAAGCCGACGCAATATTCCGTGCTGACGGTCATCGGCGCCAATCCGGGCTTGTCGCAGATGGCGGTGGCGAAGCGTCTCGGCATCGAGCGCGCCCGGCTGGTGCATCTGCTCGACAGCCTCGAACAGCGCAAGCTGGTGAAACGGGTCAAGTCGAAGGCGGACCGCCGCTCCCACGCGCTGCACCTCACCGCACCGGGGGAGACGGCGCTTGCCAAATTCAAGCGCCTCGCCGCCGAGCACGAGCGGCATGTCGTGGAGAAGATCGGCAAGGAGAACCGGGAGCGGCTGCTCCAGATCCTCGCCGGCTTCACCTGATCGACGCTGCCCAATATTTGCGCAACTGCCCGTATCGGGGCGCTGGCACGACGGCCCAACAATCCTCGAAATATCTTACAAGCCACTGATCCTTCGATAATATCCGAAGCATAGCGCCTGCCCGGATTGTGTACACAATGGCACATCGCTTGCTTCAATCCGGGTAAGACCTGTTGCCGGAGTTTTGTCACCATGGGGGCTGAGCAGCCTGAAACGATCGCCGCGATTGTGGCCGCGCATCGCGCGGGCACGATCACGCCTGCGCAGACCGTCGCGCGAACCTATCAGCGCATCCGCGATCACAACGATCCCGCAATCTTCATCAGCCTGCGCGACGAGAAGGACGCGATCGCGGAGGCCGAGAAGCTTGCCGCAAGGGATGCCACCAGCCTGCCGCTCTACGGCGTGCCGGTTGCGGTGAAGGACAATATCGACGCGCTGGGATTTCCGACCACCGCGGCCTGCCCGGCCTTCTCGTATACGCCGACGCATGATTCGACCGCGGTGGAGCGCCTGCGCGCGGCCGGCGCGATCATCATCGGCAAGACCAATCTCGACCAGTTCGCAACCGGCCTCGTCGGCGTGCGCTCGCCTTATGGCATCCCCAAAAATTCGATCCGCGAGGATCTCATTCCCGGCGGATCGAGCTCGGGCTCGGCAGTCGCGGTCGGTGCCGGACTCGTGCCGCTGTCGCTGGGCACGGACACCGCCGGCAGCGGCCGGGTGCCGGCGATGCTCAACAACATCGTCGGGCTGAAGCCGAGTCTCGGCATGATCTCGACTGCTGGCCTCGTACCGGCCTGCCGCACGCTCGACTGCATCTCGGTATTCGCTTTGACGGTTGACGATGCTGCGCTGGCACTCTCCGTGATGGCGGGGCCGGACCAGGCCGATCCGTTCTCGCGCGACCGGCCGCTCGGCGCGATCACGCCGTTCCCCGCGAATTTGCGCCTCGGCGTGCCCCGCAACGGGCAGCTGATCTTCTTCGGCGACAGGAAGGCGGAAGCCGCTTACGGTGATGCGCTGAAGCGCTGGACCGCGCTCGGCGCTAAGCTGGTCGAGTTCGACCTCGAGCCGTTCTACGAGACGGCGCGGCTGCTCTATGAGGGGCCGTGGGTCGCCGAGCGTTATCTCGTGATCAAGGATCTGCTGGCGTCCGCGCCTGATTCGATTCATCCGGTGACGCGCGAGATCACCGCCGCCGGCGCGCGGCTGACCGCTGCGGAAACCTTCTCTGCGCTCTACCGTTTGCAGGGCTTGCGCAAGATCGCCGAGCGGACGTTTGCCAATATCGACGCGCTGGTGCTGCCGACGGCGCCGACGGCGTATACGACCGCCCAGGTGCTGGCCAATCCGATCGAGCTCAACAGCCGGCTCGGCACCTACACCAATTTCGTCAACCTGCTCGACCTCTGTGGCCTCGCGGTACCGGCGTCGATGCGCACCGACGGCATTCCGTTCGGCATCACGCTGCTCGCGCCTGCGGGGCGCGATGCGCTGCTTGCGAGCATCGGCCGTGCATTCCATGCGGATACGAAGCTGACCGTCGGCGCGAAGGGCGTCGCGCAGGCACCGCTGGCGCCGCTCGCAGCAAACGGCAGTGACGAGATTCCGATCGCCGTCGTCGGCGCGCATCTCTCCGGCATGGCGCTGAACGGCGAATTGCGGGCACTGAACGGAAAGCTGATCGAGGCAACGAAGACCGCGCCGGACTACAAGCTCTACGCGCTTCAAACCACGCCGCCGAAGCCAGGCATGCTGCGCCTCGAGGCGGGCACGGGCGCGTCGATCGAGCTGGAAATCTGGTCGCTGTCGTCATCCGCCTTCGGCAAGTTCGTCAATGCGATTCCCGCACCGATGGCGATCGGCACGATCAGGCTTGCGGATGGCCGCAGCGTGAAGGGATTTCTCGTCGAGCCGGAGGTGCTGGGCGAGGCGCGAGACATCACGGCGTATGGTGGCTGGCGGAAGTTCATGGCGGAGGCCGCGAAGGCGTAGCTGCCGTAGGGTGGGCAAAGCGTAGCGTGCCCACCAACAGCATTAGTTAGGATAGATGGTGGGCACGGCGCTTTGCGCCTTTGCCCACCCTACGGTACCGCGTTTGCCGCCCTACACCGACACCGCGTAAATCTCATACTCGCCGCGCACCAGCTCGATATGCGCGCGCATCGCAGCCGCAGCGCCCTGCTTGTCGCCGCGCATGATGGCGACGACGACGCGATCGTGCTCGGCCTGCGACTTTGCCAATCTGCCGAGGTTGCGGAACTGGGCGCGGCGGAACGGTTGCACGCGGACGCGCGTCGCCAGCGTGATCTCGGCGATGTAGCCGTTCTGCGATCCCGCATAGATCGCGTTGTGGAAGCGCTCGTTGACCTCGTGGAAGCGATCGGGATTGCCGGCGTAGCTGAGAACGCGCAGCTCTTCGTGGATGGCTTCAAGACCATGGCGCTCGGCGGCCGACATGCGTTCGGCGGCAAGGCCCGCGCACAGCGCCTCGAGCTCCGCCATGGCCTCGAACATGCTCTTGAGACGCTCGACCGAGGGCTGCGCCACCACCGCACCGCGATGGGCGCGCGATTCGACGAGGCCGCTCGCCACCAGCTGCCGCAGCGCCTCGCGGACCGGCGTGCGCGAGACGCTGAAGCGCCGCGCGATGTCGGTTTCATCCAGCGGCGCGCCGGGGGCCAGGGTTCCGCGTACGATCTCGTCGGCGAGTTGAAGCCGCAGTTCCTCGGCGCGCGTGATCTTGTGCAGGCTGGGCTGGGCCCGGTCGACGCGCGGCACCACCGGCTCGGCCGGCAATGTTCCGGGCGGAAGATCGTCAAGCGTCATACGATCAGGTCTCTTTCGACTCGTCGATGATGCTGACATGGGCGGCGACGACGCGCCAGCCCTCCGCGAAGCGAATCCAGGTCTGCATTTGCCGGCCGACCTTGCCGGGAGCCGTGTCGCGATAGAACAGAGTGGAGGCCACGGCCGTGTCGCGGCCATAGCTGGTGATCACGGTTTTCGCGGTGCGGCGGTTCAGGCCGACCGGCGAGCGGCCGGCGCGGAAGCCGGAGATCGCCTCATAGCCGTAAAGGTTCTCGCCGATGCCATAGCGCAGCGTGCGGGGATCGTTGCGGAAGAGCTCGCCGAGCACGGCGACATCATTGGTGACGAGCGCCTGCTCATAGCGATCGAACGCGGCCTTCACTTCCGCGATCACCTCGGGGAGATCGATCTCCATTTTAAATCCCTCTCAAAGTCCCCTTGGCGACGGCGCGGAGACCACGCCCATCTTCTCCAATGCGTGCGCCACGCGCAGCGCGATGTCCTCGCGCCAGGGCGCGGCGATGATCTGCACGCCGATCGGCAGCGGCTCGAGCGGCACCGGCACGGCGACCACCGGCAATCCGATGAACGAGATCGGCTGGGTGTGGATGCCGATATTGGCGCGCACCGGCAACTCGACGCCGTCAAGCGTGAAATTCACCTGGCCAAGCTTCGGCGCGGTGCAGGGCGTGGCCGGTGCAATCAGCACGTCGACAGATTTGAAGATCTCGGCGAGCTGCGCGCGATACCAGCGGCGGAATTTCTGCGCGCGGTCGACCAGCGGCGCCGGCACCATCGCGCCGGCGATCAGCCGGTCGCGCACGGCGGGATCGAAATCGTTCGGGCGCTTGCGCAGGCGATCGAGATGCAGCGAGGCGCCTTCGGTGGTGGTGATGACATAGGCCGCCGCGCGGGCGCGCGAGGCTTCGGGGACGTCAACGATCTTCGTCGCGCCGAGCGCCTTGGCGACGCGGCTGACGGCTTCGACGGCCTCGGGAAACACGTTGTTCTGAAAGTGCCCGCCGGCAATCGCGATGCGCAGGTCCGACACCGGATTGGCGAGCAGCGGCAGCGTCGGCTCCAGACCGCGCGTGGTACAGGCGGCATCATCCGCATCCGGTCCCTGCATCGCGTCATAGGCGAGCGCGAGATCGGTCGCCGAGCGCGCGAACGGACCGAGATGATCGAGGCTCGCGACGAACGGGAACGAGCGCGCCCGCGACAGCCGGCCATAGGTCGGCTTCAAACCAAAGATGCCGCAGAAGGAGGACGGCACGCGGATCGAACCATTGGTGTCCGAGCCGAGCGCGATCGGCACCAGCGCGCCGCCGACGGCGCTCCCCGAACCACCGGACGAGCCGCCGGTCATCCGGGTCGTGTCATGCGGATTGCGCGAGGGACCGTCATGGACGTTCTCGCCGGTGAAGTCGTAGGCGTATTCGCCCATGTTGAGCGCGCCGACGAGCACGGCACCGGCGGCTTCCATCCGCTCGATCAGCGTGGCGTCGCGCTTGGCAGGCGCGAGGTCGCGGTTGATCTTCGAGCCGGCGCGTGTCGGCAGGCCTGCGACGTCAAACAGGTTCTTCACCGCGAAGGGAACACCGGCGAGCGGGCCAACCTCCTTGCCCGACGCGATGTCGGCGTCGATCGCACGCGCCTTCGCACGGGCGCGATCGGCGGTGACGTCGGTGAAGGAATTGAGGACGCCATCGTGCTGCTTGATGCGCGCAAGCGCTGCTTCGGTGGCATCGAGTGCCGACATCTTGCCGCCGGCCACAGCCTTGGCGATGTCCGCAGCCGTCATCTCTGGCTTGGTGGTCATGGCGGGGTCAGACCGTGAAGATCGGCGCGGGCTCGGTCTCGTCCGGCGGCGCGAATTCGTCGACCAGTCGGCCAAGCCGGAGCGAGACTTCGAGATTGGCGCGCACCGCCGGCCTCCAGGCCTCCTCGACCGGCAGCGCCAGCGCTTTCGATACGGCGTCGATATAATCGTCCAGCGGCTCGGCCATCACTCTCTCAAGCTGATCTCAGTGCACTGGCAACGGCGGATGCGGGATCGCCGTCAGCAGCTCCTTGGTGTAGTCGTCCTGCGGATCGCTCAGGACTTTCTCGGAAGAGCCTTCCTCGACGATCCGCCCCGTCCGCATCACAATGACACGATCGCACAACAAGCGCACTACATTCAAATCATGCGAGACGAACAGATAGCTCATACCTAGCCGTGCCTTGAGGTCCTGAAGCAGGTTCAGCACCACCGCCTGCACCGAGACGTCCAGCGCCGCGGTCGGCTCGTCCAGTATGACCAGTTTTGGATGCAGGGCGATGGCGCGCGCGATGCCGACGCGGGCCTTCTGGCCGCCGGAGAGCTGGTGCGGAAACCGATCCAGCAGATTGTGCGGCAGCCCGACCATGGTCGCGAGCTCCTCGCAGCGCGTTCGCAGCGCATCGCGTCCCCTGATGTCGCCGAGTTGCATGATGGGGTCGGCGATGGCGCGGGCGGCGGTGAAACGCGGGTTGAGGCTGTCGGTCGGGTCCTGGAACACCATCTGGATGCGGCTGCGCTGCGGCAGCCGGGCGAAGGAGGCAGGCGCGATGGCGCCGATGTCCTCGCCGTCGAACTGGATCAGGCCCGAGGTCTGGTCCAAGAGCCGCATCACCATCATCGACGTCGTCGATTTGCCGCAACCGGATTCGCCGACGAGGCCGACGCTCTCACCATGGCCGATGGAGAGGCTGATGCCGTCGACGGCGCGGAACACGTCAGGCTCCACGGGCGGCTTGCGGCCGAACAGTTTTCCGAGCGTGGCCGTGGCACCCTGGCGGGGATATTCCTTGACGAGCTTTTCGATGAGCAGGAGGGGCTTGGAGGTCTCACCTTGCGAAGGCTGATGGATGGCCGGGTCAGGCCCGGCCATGACGGCTGCGGATGAGGACGCGCCCTCCTCCTCGGCCAACAAATCCCGCAAGGACACGCCGAGCCGCGGCGTCGCGCGCATTAGCTTCTTGGTGTAAGGGTGCTGCGGGTTGGCGAAGATGTCGGCGGCTTTCGCGGTCTCGACCACGCGGCCCTTTTCCATCACCACGACGCGGTCGCAATAGGCTGCGGCCAAACCCAGATCATGCGTGATCAGGATGGTCGACATCGCCTTGCGCTTGGTCAGCTCGACGATCAGGTCCATCACCGCCTTCTGGGTGGTAACGTCGAGGCCGGTGGTCGGCTCGTCCGCGATCAGGAGCTGCGGATTGCAGGCGAGCGCGAGCGCGATGACGACGCGCTGGCACATGCCGCCTGACAGCTCGAACGGATAGGCGTGGTAGCGCTCGCGCGGGCGGGCGATCTTGACCTGCTCCAGCGCCTCGATCGCCTTTTCTCCGTGGTCCGAAACCATGGCTTGCTGCACATGGGTGCGCAGCACGTCCTCGATCTGGTCGCCCACTTTACGGATCGGGTTCAGCGCCGCGCGCGGGTTCTGGAAGATCATCGAGACTTCGCGGCCGCGCAGATCGCGCATCTGGCCTTCGGTCGCGGCCTTCACGTCGATGCCCGAGAACATGACCGAGCCCTCGGCGATCCGCCCCGCCCGGTCGAGGATGCGCATCACCGCATAGGACGTCACCGACTTGCCGGAGCCGGACTCGCCGACGATGGCGAGCGTCTCGCCCTTGGCGACGGAAATGTTGACGTGCTGCACCGCTTTGACGATGCCGCGGCGGGTGGTGAATTCGACCGTGAGGTCCTGGACGTCGAGCAGGGGCTGGGCGGTCATGAGGGCCTCCCGATCAAAAATGTCGAAAACAACCCCATGCACAGTAGAACGGGGTTGGAATCATTGGGGAATTTCGGCGGGAAATTTGCGTGTGAGGCGGGCACCGGCCTCTCGTCCCCTCCCCCCTTGCGGGGGAGGGTTGGGGAGAGGGGTGGCCCCGGGAGAGGTCGGAGTTCGTGGCTACCCCTCTCCCTGCCCCTCCCCCGCAAGGGGGGAGGGAATGAGAGAGCGGTGCTCTCCTCACTTCCAAGCGTTGCGCTTCTCATCCCGCACTTGACAATCATCACGTCCTCCGCTGGGGGTCGACGATGTCGCGGAGGCCGTCGCCGAGGAGGTTGAAGCAGAACACGGCGATCATCAGAGCAAGGCCGGGGAATAGCGCGATCCACCATTCGCCGGAGACCATGAAGCCCGCGCCTTCCGCGACCATGATGCCCCATTCGGCGGTGGGCGGGCGGACGCCGAGGCCGATGAAGGACAGGCCCGCGGCGTTGAGGATGGCGTAGCCCATGGTCAGCGACATCTGCACGATCATGATCGGCATGATGTTCGGCAAGATGTGCACCAGCAGGATGCGGAATTCGCCGTTGCCGGAGAGACGCGCGGCCTGCACGAAGCCGGCATTGCGGCGGACATTGGCTTCGGCGCGCGCGACGCGGGCGTAGAGCGGGAAGTTCACGATGGCGGTGGCCAGAATGATGTTCTGCACGGTATTGCCGAGGGCGGCGACGATGCCCATCGCCAGCACGAACAGCGGGAAAGCCATGATGGTGTCGGCAATGCGGCCGACGATGCGGTCGGTCCAGCCGCCGAAATAGCCGGCCGCGATGCCCGCAAGCCCGCCCATCAGGAACACCAGCACGACGGAGGCGACGGCGATTAACGTATCGAGCCGCGTCGCCACGATGACGCGGCTAAAAATGTCGCGGCCGAGCTGGTCGGTGCCGAACCAGTGCGCCATCGACGGCGGTTTCAGCGCCGCGGCGGTATCGGAAGCGAGTGGATCATACGGCACCACGTAGGGGCCGAAGATCGCCGCGATGAGGATCACGATGAGCAGCGCGAAGGCGAAACCCGTGACCTTGTTCTCACCGAGAACGTAGCGGGTCTGTTCGAGGATCGCGACGAGCCCCGAGGTCCGCGCAGGGCCGACGGGTTCAACAGCAGGCGCAACGGAGCTCATGATTTAGCCCTCCAACCTGACACGCGGATCGATCACGCCGTAGAGAATGTCGATCACGAGATTCAAAAGCACGTACATGACCGCCATGGTCAGCACGAAGCCCTGCACCGGCGCGAAGTCCGACGAGATCAGCGCTTCCACCGCGTAGGAGCCGATGCCGGGCCAGGCGAACACTTTTTCCACCAGCACGTTGGCCCCGAGCAGGAACGAGAACACCATGCTAAGCGTGGTGATGACGGGCAGCATCGCATTGCGAAACGCGTAGGTGATGATGACGGTCGACGGCGACAGACCGCTGGCGCGGGCCGTACGCACGAACTCCGACGACAACACCGCCAGCATCGAGGCGCGCGTCATGCGCGCGATCGGCGCCAGCGAGAAGATCGCGAGCGTCGTCGCCGGCAGGATGAGCTGGCTCAGCGCGGAGCGGAACGCCTCGAAGTCGCGTGCGATCAGGGTGTCTATCAGATAGAAGCCGGTCACGGTCGGCGGCGCGCTGGTGAACACATCGAGGCGGCCGAGCGGCGCGGGCGACCAGCCGAGCCGGAAATAGAAGACATAGACCAGCACGAGGCCGGTGAAGAACACGGGCAGCGACACGCCGGCCGTCGTCGTGACACGGCAGAGATGGTCGACCCATGATCCCGGCCGCGTCGCCGCGAGCACGCCGAGCGGAATAGCGATCACGACCGAAACGATGAGGCCGAGCAGCGTCAGCTCGGCGGAAGCCGGCAGGCGATTGCGGATCTCGGCCGCGACCGGCTGTCCCGTGGTGAGCGAGTTGCCGAAATCGCCATGGGCGAGGTCGTTGGTGTAGCGGAAGAACTGCTCGATCAGCGGCTTGTCGAGGCCAAGCTTCTTGCGGATCTGCTCGACGGCTTCCTTGGTCGCGGCGGGACCGGCGAAGTATGCGGCGGGATCACCGGGCAACGCGCGCGTGAGCAGGAAGGTGACGATGACGACCCCGATCAGCGAGGGAATCGCGAACATCAGGCGCTTGCCGATCATGGTCAGCATGGTGACCTCCTCGTGCGCTCAGCTTGGAAATGAGATCGCGCCGCTTGCACCGCTGCGTTCCCTCCCCCCTTGCGGGGGAGGGTTAGGGAGAGGGGTGGCTCCGGGAGAGGACTGAGTTCGTGGCTACCCCTCTCCCCGCCCCTCCCCCGCAAGGGGGGAGGGAGTGAGAGGGCGGTGGCCGCCTCACTCGAGTCCGGAAGACCACCACATGCCGATGCGTCGCCGACGATCAGCATGACGGCTCACCCCTTCACCAGCGCGCGGTAATCCAGCCTTCGGTGGAACCAGTATTGGTAGCCGCTGATGTTCTTCTGCATCGCGACGTTGACGAAGGGCTGGTACAGCGGGATGCGCGGGATGTCGGTGAAAGCGAGATCGACGAAGCCCTTCACGTCGGCATCGTAGGTCGCAGTGTCGCCGGTCGCCGCTGCCGTGCGCGCGCCGTCGATCAGCTTGTCCATCTCCGCCGACTTGTAGCTCATGGTGTTGAAGACGGAATTGTTGCCGTGATAGCACCAGTAGAAGAAGTATTCGGGGTAATCGAGCCAGCCCGAGAACACGTTGGTGAAGAGCGGCATCTCCTTCTTGTTCAGCTCGGTGCGCCAGTTGGCGCCGGGCACCTTGTTGATGGTGGTCTTGATGCCGATCTGCGCGAGTGACTCCTGCACCAGCACGCAGAGCGGCTCGTTGACGCCGGCAAAATTCAGGTCGAACGAGATCGTGGTCTCGAAGCCGTTGGCGAGGCCCGCCTCCGCCATCAGCGCTTTCGCCCTCTCGATGTCGGTGTTGTATTTGTGCGGCTGCGGCCAGGCGACTTCGGTCGGCTTGTCCTTCGGCGCGCCGAACATCGGGTTGGCGAGGCCGAACATCACCGCGTCGATGATCTTCTGATAGGGCAGCGCGTAGGCCACCGCCTGACGGACCTTCGGATTGTCGAAGGGCGGCTTGGTGACGTTCATGCCGATATACTGGATGCCGTTGGAATACGGCAGCGACACGACGTTGAGCTTGCCGTTCGCCTTCATCTCCTGAAAATCCTTGTTGGGCAGCTCGTAGGAGATGTCGGCGTCGCCCCGCTCCAGCAGCGCGCGGCGGTTGCCGGCCTGCGGCACCATGCGCCAGATCACGCGCTTGATCTTCGGCAAGGGACCGCAGACCCAATCCTCGTTGCGCTCCATGATCACTTCGGTGCCGGCGGTCCACTTCGTCACCTTGTAGGCGCCGGAGCCCGCAGTCTGCTGTTTTGTAAACTCGAGACCCCAGGGGTCCTTCTCGCTGGCGTTCTTCTTCACCAGCTCGGAATTGACGATGCAGGGCACGATGACCGCGAGATCGGGGATCGTGAGCTTGTCCTTCTTCAGGAAATCGACGCGCACGGTGGTGTCGTCGATCACGACGAACTGCTCCGGCTTGGTGAGAGAGCCCGCACTCATCTGGAAGGTCGGGAAGCCGCCGACGCTGACGGCGCGGTCGAGCGACCACTTCACGTCCTTGGCGGTGACGGGCGTGCCGTCGTGGAATTTGGCGTTCTTGCGCAGCTTGAAGGTGACCGACATGTCGTCGATCTTCATCTCTTCGGCGAGCTCGGGCTTGAACTTGTCGCGGTCGTAATAGGGTACGCCGCCGGGGCCGGTCTTCATCTCGTGGCTGATCAGGCGGTCGTAGCAATTCCAGGACACTTCATAGCCGGGCACGTTGGTGCCGACGCCGTGGATGTCGAGATTGTTCGGGCCGCCTTCCGAGACGATCAGCAGCGTCTCCGAGCGCGCATCGGCATAGGCGGTGGAGATGACCTGTGGCATCGCCGGAAGTGCCGCGCCTGCGGCCAATCCGGACACGGACTTGAGGAAATCGCGGCGCTTCATGAAAATGCTCCAACGCAAAAGTTTCTGGTTGGAACAGGGATTCGCAAGGTTCGTGCCAGCGCTTAACGAGGTCTTAATTTCCAAATAAGATACTGATTCTGAATAATATTTTTGATATCTTGGCGATTGATCGCGTTTTGGACAAGCCGGTCAATTGCATACAAAGATGCGATTCTGCTCTAAAAATAAGCTGAAAGATTGAGCGCTGCCGGATTGAGCAGGCCGTCGCAGATGCCCCGGACCCGTTCAGCCCGCCCAGATCAGATCCTGCAACTCGACGAGATCGTTCGCCCTGTCCTGCCAGCCCTCGATACAGACGTGGCTGTTGAGGTCACTGGCGCGGTGCAGCAGCATCAGCGCCATCAGCCGGCGCTTGAGCGCATAGTCCGGCTTTGCATAGCCAAAGCCCTCGAGCAGACTGCGCACCCTCCCCGGCCGGCCCGCCGCCATGAAGGCGCCGGGGCCGAGCAGATCGTAGTCGCGCCATCCCGTCAGCACGTCGCCGAAGTCGAACAGGCCCGCGAGCGACCATTGATCGTCGTGGCAGGCGAGCAGGAAGTTCTGGGGGATATATTCGCCGACCAGGATCACCGGCGGCGCTTCCATCGGAATCAGCTCGGCCGCGTCGCGCAGGAGATCGTCGAGGCCTTCGAGGAATTTCGGTGCAAGGCCGAGGCGCGTGTGCCGCGCCTTACAGCCCTGCATCTGGGCGCGCATGAAGTCGTCCCAGCGCGGTTCAATGTTTGCGAGCGGACCAAGCGGCGCGTGCTGCACGGCGGCGATGGTCTCGCCGATCTGGCGCAGCAGGCGCTCTTTCTGATCTTCCGCCAGCTGCGGCCACACCTCCGAGCCGAGCGTGCCGGCAAGGCGCGTGATGACGAGGTAAGGCCAGCCGTCGCGCTCACCCTCCGCGACGATCTCGGGAATGGGTAAGGAAAGGCGGCCGGCAAGCTGCGCCAGCGACCCGCGTTCCGAGACGAATTGCGCGCCGAGCTGCGGCGGGAAGATTTTCAGGATCAGCTTCTCACTGAGGCCGACGACGAGATTGGTGCCTGTTACAAACACGTGCGGCGCGCTGGTATCGAGACCGTGGCTGCGTGCGATGTCGAGCGCGATCGGCAGCCATCGCGGAGGATCGGAGCGAAAGGCGCTAAAGCTGTCCGCATCGGCGAAAACCGGCAGCGGCGCGACGTTCGTCATCTGCCGCTACCGGTCCGGGCTGGCGCGCTCGAACTGGCGCAGCAGCTTGTTGCCGCGCTCGACCGCGGCATCGAGCGCTGCCTGCGCACCCTTCTGGCCGGCGAAGGCCTGCTCCAGCTCGTCCTCGATTGCGCCGCGGATCAGCACGAAGGAGCCGAGCCGGATGCCCTTCGAGTTCTCCGTCGGCTGATGCAGCGTGATCTCCTCGAACGAGATCGCGGAGCCCGGATTGCGCTCGTAAAAACCCTGCGCGCGCGTCAGCTCGAAGGCGGCGCGGGTAATCGGCAGATAGCCGGTGTTCTGGTGCCAGGCCGCCTGCACGCCGGGCTGCGACAGATAGGCGAAGAACCGCGCCACGCCCTTGTATTCCTGGCGCGGGCGGTCGCGCAGCACCCACAGCGTGGCGCCGCCGATGATCGAGTTCTGCGGCGCGTTCTTCACATCGGGCCAGTACGGCATCATGCCGTAGCCGATATCGAACTTCGAATTCGCCTTGATGTCGGCCCGCGTCGCCGAGGAGCCGATGAAGATGCCGCATTCGCCCTTCTGGAAGCGCGGCTCGGCCGACTGGCCGCGGCCGCCGTAATCGAACACCTTGTCCTTCTGCCACTCGGCAAGCTGGGCGATGTGTTGCACGACGACCGGGTTGTTGATGGTCAGTTCGGCATCCAGCCCCGCGAAGCCATTGGTCCGCGTCGCGAGCGGCAGATTGTGGAAGGCGGAGAAATTCTCGATGTGGATCCAGGACGGCCAGGAGGTGGTGAAGCCGCACACAGCACCGCGCTCGCGCAGGCGCTTTGCGGCAAGCCCAAGCTCGGGCCATGTCTTCGGCGGCGCCTCCGGATCGAGGCCCGCGTCGCGGAACATGGTCTTGTTGTAATAGAGGATCGGCGTCGAGGAATTGAACGGGAAGGACAACAGATTGCCGGCCGCATCGGTGTAATAGCCGGAGACTGCGGGAAGGTAATCGCCCAGCGAGAACGGCTCGTTCATGTCCCGCATCATGGTGAACACGGGATAGATCGCGCCCTTGGCCGCGGTCATGGTGGCGGTCGCGACCTCGTTGACCTGGACGATCGCCGGTTGGCTGCGCGAGCGGAAGGCGAAGATCGCCGCCGTCACCGTCTCGGTGTAGTTGCCCTTGTAAGCAGGCACGATGCGGTAATCGGACTGCGAGGCGTTGAAGTCGGCGGCGAGCTTCTCGAGCTGCCGGCCAAGCTCGCCGGACATGGCGTGCCACAGCGCGATGTCGGTTGCGGCGCGCGCCTGAAGAGGCATTGCGAGGACGATGAAAGCGGCGAGGATCCGCAAAAGACTCGATGCTGAAATCACGATGGCTCTTCCCGTGTCGCGCGGCAAAGGCGACCGTACCTGCTTAAGGCGCGGCATTTCCTGTTTCAACCGGGAATGAACGGCGGCCGCGCCGCACAATCGCTCCGCCGGGTGCGGCGGGATGGCCTTCCCTCAACCATCTGCTAGATTGCATTGAACCTTTTTGCTTCGCCATAGACTCCACCACTGAGGGGTTGAGTGTGCCAGTGCTGAACCGTGCCGAACTCTCGCGGACCGGGTTGATCTTCGTCGCGCTTCTGCTCGCGGTCTGCGCGACGAGCGCAGCTGCGCGCGAATTCCGCGCCGCCGACACCCAGGCCGAGGATTACCCGACCGTCCAGGCGCTGCGCTACATGGGCGCGCTGATTGCCGAGCGCACCGGCGGCCGGCACGAGATCAAGGTGTTCCATTCCCGTCAGCTCGGCGAAGAGAAGGAGACCATCGAGCAGACCAGGGTCGGCGCGATCGACCTCAACCGGACCAATGTGGCGCTGATCGGCAACTTCGTCCCGGCGATGAACGTGCTCGCCATGCCGTTCCTGTTCCGGTCCATCGAGCACATGCAGAAGGTGCTGGACGGGCCGATCGGCAGCGAGATCCTCGGCAGTTTCGAGCCCTACGGCTTCGTCGGGCTCGCCTTCTACGATTCCGGCGCGCGGTCGATCTACAACGGCGTCCGTCCGATACGGACTGTCGCCGACCTCAGGGGATTGCGGATCCGGGTGCAGCAGTCGGAGTTGATGAGCGAGATGATTCGCTCGCTCGGCGCCGAGCCGGTCGAGATGCCCTACGGGCAGGTGCTCACCGGGCTTGCCAACCATCTGATCGACGGCGCCGAAAACAACTGGCCATCTTTCGTGACGACAGACCATTACAAACATGCCGGCCACCTCGCGCTCACCGAGCACACGATGAGCCCGGAAGTGCTGGTGATCTCGCTGAAGGCCTGGAAAAGCCTGTCGGCGGACGACCAGCAGATATTCCGCGAAGCCGCGGCTCACTCCAGCCGGTTCATGCGCGAGAAGTGGCGCGACCTCGAGGAGCAGTCGCAGCACAAGGCTGAAGCCGCCGGCATCACCGTCGCCAGGGACATCGACCGCAAGCCGTTCGAGGAGGCGATGGCTGCGATCTATGCCAAGGCGGGGCGCGATCCCGCCGCGGCCGCGCTGATCGAACGCATTCGCAAGGTGGAGTGAGCCGCTTGGCTGCACTTGGACACAGCGAGCACGCAGACAGGCCGCCCGGCCCGCTCGGGCGGCTGCGCGCACGCCTGGTCGGGATGCTCCGCGCGGTGCCGATCCGCTGGCGCATCCTGTCGATCGCGGCGCTGAACTCGGCCGTGGTCGTGGTGCTGGTGGGGCTGATCTGGAACGGCACGCAGGTGCTGGGCTCGGCCTGGGGCGACGTCCGCCAGGTGCGCGAGTCCGACCGCATCCTGGCGCTGCTCGAGAGCGAGACCGGGCGCCTGCACAATCTGATCCACCGCTACATCAACCAGCCGAGCCCGGACCTATTTGCCGAGATCCTGCTGCTGCGCGAGGCGGTGCTGGGCACGCTCACCGACCGTGCCGCCAAGGACCCGATGCTGTCGGGCTCAGTCGAGGAGCTGGAGCGCACCACCGACCGCTTCCTCAACGGCTTCGGCGAGCTGCGCAGCGTGCAGGCGACCATCGCCAAGACCTATGAGGAGCAGGTGCAGGGCCCGGCCAGGGACATGGCCGGGCTCTATTCCATCATCGAAGGTGCCACCGGCCATCGCGACGCCTTGATCTGGCCCTCGCTCGGCAAGTCCCGCGAAGCCTTCACCGCGATGCTGGTGGCCGCCAACTCCTACTATCTGTCGCTCTCGCCCGGTGCCGCTGACGACGCGCGCCGCAACACCGAGACGATCGAGAAGACCATTCCGGTCATGATCGATCTCGCCGACAACGACCTGCAGCGCATGGCGCTGCAACGGCTCGGGACCCGCACCATGGCGCTGCGCGAGGGTTTCGCAAAACTCTCCGAGCAGCTGACGAGCCGCACCGAATTGCTGCGCAACACCATCGACGCCAGCCAGGCCGAGGCGATCGGCGCCATCGACGACCTCTCCACCAAGATGCGCCAGCGCGAGCAGAAGGCGCAGGAGACGTTTGATCGTACCCTCGCCGATATCTCGCGGCGGGTGCTGTCGATCGCGGTGATTTTCCTCGGCATCATCCTCACCGCGGGCGTGCTGATCGCGCTGTCGATCCGCCTGCCGCTGCAGCAGATCATGACCGCGATGCGCGCGATCACGCTCGGCGACCTCGACCGCGAGGTGCAGGGCACCAAGGCACGCGACGAGGTCGGCGCCATGGCGCGCGCGGTCGAGGTGTTCCGCGAGAACGCGATCGCGAAGCGCGAGACCGAGGACGAGCTGCGCGCGTCGAAGGAGAAGGCCGAGAGCGCGCTGCTCGAGCTCAACACCGCGCAGCAGAATTTGATCGACGCCGAACGGCTGGCGGCGCTCGGCGGACTCGTCGCCGGCGTCGCGCACGAGGTCAACAACCCGATCGGCATCAGCCTGACCGTCGCCTCCAGCTTCGCCCGGCGCACCGAGATCTTCGAGGCCCAGCTCAAGGGCGACGGCGGCCTGCGCCGCTCGCAGCTGGAGGAGTTCGTGCAGTCCTCGCGCGACGCCTCGCAGCAGCTCGTCGCCAACCTCACCCGCGCCGGCGAGCTGATCCAGTCGTTCAAGCAGGTCGCGGTCGACCGCTCGCATGCCGAGCGGCGGCAGTTCTCACTCAGCGAAGCTACCGACCAAATCATCGCCAGCCTGCGTCCGGTCCTGAAGCGCTCGCCGATCACGCTCCAGGCCGACGTGCCCGAGGGGCTCCTGCTCGACGGCTATCCCGGCTCCTATGGCCAGATCCTGACCAACCTCTTCCTCAACGCGGCCAACCACGCCTTTGCCGACGGCCGCGCCGGCACGATCACGATCTCGGCGCGGCCGCGCGGGACCGACGACATCGAGATCATCTTCGCCGATGACGGGGCCGGCATGACCCCTGACGTGCAGCGCCAGGCCTTTGACCCATTCTTTACCACCCGGCGCAATGAAGGTGGTACGGGACTCGGCTTGCATATCGTCTATAACCTTGTCACCCAGCAGCTCGGCGGGCGCATGATGCTGGAATCCAAGCTGGGACAAGGCACTACTTTTCGCATTATCATGCCCCGGGTCGCCAAGGGCGGCGCGCAAAGCACAGAGACTGACGGGACTTCTCAATGGCCGAACAGGACGATGTCCTCCACCTGATCGACGATACCGGTACCGCACCGGAGGACCAGAACGCACGGAAGTGGAAGATCGCCGTCATCGACGACGATCCGGCCGTGCACGACGGCACCCGCTTCGCGCTGTCCGACTACAGCCTCAACGGCCAGGGGCTGGAGATCCTCTCCGCCCATTCCGCGGCGGAAGGTCGCAAGCTGATGGCCGCGCATGGCGACATCGCCGCCGTGCTGCTCGACGTCATCATGGAGACGGATGTCGCCGGCCTCGAGCTGGTCGAGTTCATCCGCAACGAGCTCAAGAACGAGACCGTGCGTATCATCCTGCGCACGGGACAGCCCGGCCAGGCGCCGGAGCGGCGCGTGATCGTCCAGTACGACATCAACGACTACAAGGCCAAGACCGAGCTCACCGCCGACAAGCTGTTCACCTCGCTGACCGCGGCGCTGCGCTCCTATCAGCAGCTCGAGCGCATGGTGCAGACGCGGCGCGGGCTCGAGATCATCATCGACGCGGCCTCGACGCTGTACGACTTCAAGTCGATGCAGCGGCTCGCCGAGGGCGTGCTGACCCAGCTCGCCTCGCTGCTCAATGTCGATTGCGCCGGCATACTGGTGCTGCGCGACAATGGCGGCGTGGACCCCGAGCTCTCCGTGCTCGCCGGCAGCGGCTGCTACAGCCGCTTCATCGGCACGACCTCGTCGAAGGCGCTCGACCCCGATCTGCGGACGATGGTGGAAGCCGCGTTCCAGGGCCGCAAGAACGAATTCGCCGACCACCGCAGCGTGATCTATCTGCGGACCGGCTCCGGCCGCGAGGTGGTGGTGCTGCTGCAGGCCGAGCGCGAGCTGTCCGAGACCGACCGCTCGCTGGTCGAGATCTTCTCCAGCCGGCTCTCGATCGCCTTCGACAACGTCATCCTCTACCAGCAGCTCCAGGACGCCAACACGCAGCTCGAGGACCGCGTCGCCCAGCGCACCCGCGCGCTGATGCAGGCCAACCGCCGCCTCTCGGCGCAATGGCTGCGGCTGCAGCGCGCCAACGGCTTCAAGAACGAGATTTTGGGCACCGTCGCCCACGACCTCAAGAACCCGCTGGGCGTCATCCTCGGCCGCACCGAGATGCTGAAGGAGCTGATCTCGACCGGCGCCTCGTCCGATGGCGTGGTCGCCCAGGTCGATCACATCCGCGATGCGACGAAGCGCCTGACCACGATGGTTGATCATCTGATCTCGGACGCGATGGCCGATGCCTTCGACATTACCATCCGCCGCGAGCCGGTCGACGTCGCGGCGCTGGTGAAAGAGGTCGCCGATGCCAACCACCCGCTCGCCGTCAACAAGCAGCAGGCGATCAGCGTCACGGCGCCACCCAACATCGTCACCATGTGCGACACCGACCGCATCCGCGAGGCGATCGACAATCTGATCAGCAACGCCATCAAATACTCACCGATCGGCGGCAAGATCATCGTCGCCGTCACCCATGAGGCCAGCGATACCGTCGTCCGCGTCAGCGACGAGGGCGCCGGCCTGTCGCCGGAGGATCTCGGCCGCCTGTTCGGCCGGTTCCAGCGGCTGTCGGCCAAACCGACCGCGGGCGAGAGCTCGACGGGGCTTGGGCTTTCCATCGTCAAGCGTATTATCGACATGCATGGCGGCGAGGTGACGGCCGAGAGCGACGGTCCCGGCAAGGGATCGACCTTCACCATCACCCTGCCCGCGACCGAGTTGCCGTGATTCGAGTACCGAGATCTGAGTGATATGACCCAAAGCCAGCACATCATGATCGTCGACGACGAGGCCCCGGCCCGGGAGATGGTCGGCGATTACCTCAAGATGCACGGCTTCACCGTGACGCTGTGCGACGGCGGCAAGAGCTTGCGCACCGCGATCGACGGCAGCATGCCGGACCTCGTCGTGCTCGACCTCAACATGCCCGAGGAAGACGGCCTCTCGATCATCCGCGACCTCAAGAGCCGCATCAACGTGCCCGTGATCATGCTGACGGCGACCGCAAGCCCGATCGACCGTGTCGTCGGTCTCGAGCTCGGCGCCGACGATTACGTGGCAAAGCCCTGCGAGCTGCGCGAGCTGATGGCGCGCATCCGCTCGGTGTTGCGGCGAAGCACGCCGGTGAAGGCGGCCGAGACCGCGCCCGCCAAATCGGACAAGGATCAATTGGTGCGCTTCGGCACCAAATGGCTCGACCTCGAAGCGCAGGCCTTGCGCGACGACGAAGGCAACGAGCACCCGCTCACCGCCTCCGAGTTCGGGCTGCTCAAGGTGTTCGCGGCCAATCCGAAGCGCGTGCTGTCGCGCGAGCGCCTGCTCGAACTGGCCAATGCGCGCGACGCCGAAGCCTTCGACCGCGCCGTGGATCTGCGCATCATGCGCATCCGCCGCAAGATCGAGCCCGACCCGACCAAGCCAGCCGTGATCCGCACCATCCGCGGCGGCGGCTATCTGTTCTCGCCCGCGGGCGAGAAGGCGTAAGTCGCGCGACGCCTACCGCTGTCGTCCCGGGCTCGCTTCGCGCCCTGGAATGACGGCATGGGTGGCGCGACCGAACGCGAAGCCCGGAATTTCGTTCCCGGCGGCCCCGGGCGCTCCCCAATCCTCACCCCCGTATTTTCCGTACATTGAAATTCCACGGCTTTTCGCCCCGAATGTTTCGTCGCGGTCTGTCCGACGAAACAATTTGGCGGCGCACGAAACCATTTTTCGCTTTTCGTGCAGACGTCCCGAAACGTTCGCTGATTAACACTTTGGTCCAAGGAAACGCCGCTCGGTTGCGGCGCTACGGGGAGCTAAGTCAATGCCGAACGTCATCGCCATCAACGCCCAAGCCAGCCAGAGCATCATTGCCGCTCAGGCGACCTCGGACGACATGCTCCTGGAGAGCATTGCGGACGGCAACCGGACGTCCATGCACATCCTCTATTGCCGGCACAATGTGCGGGTGTATCGCTTCATCCTGCGCATCGTGCGTGACGCGACCACGGCGGAAGACCTGGTCAGCCAGGTGTTCCTCGACGTGTGGCGCACGGCAGGCCAGTTCCAGGGCCGCTCGCAGGTCTCGACCTGGCTGCTCTCGATCGCACGCTTCAAGGCGCTGACCGCGATGCGCCAGCGCCGCTTCGAGGACATCGACCAGGACGACGTGCGCCAGATTCCTGACGATGCCGAGACGCCCGAGACCTCGCTCGACCGCAACGACACCAGCGCCATTCTGCGCGCCTGCGTGCAAAAACTGTCGCCCGCGCATCGCGAGATCATCAACCTCGTCTACTACCATGAGAAGTCGGTGGAGGAGGTCGGTCAGATCATCGGCATCCCGCAGAGCACGGTGAAGACCCGGATGTTCTATGCGCGCAAGCAACTGGCCGATTTGCTTAAGGGCGCCGGCGTCGACCGTTTCGCCGCCTAAGACCAAGGATTTCAATGGGATAGGACCGAAGTTTCGGCCCGGTCCCCGGACACGGAAGTGTTACCGCCGACGAAATAATTGAAACAAAGCACAACATCAGGCGGAAAAACTTCCCTCCTACAAAGCTCACATACGGTTTCGTTAAACCTCCCAAGACTTCCAGCGACCCGGACGGGATGCCCCCCTCCGGGTCGTTTTGTGTTTGGCGGGCTGAGGCCCATTCTCGCCACCCAAGTGAGGCGGGCACCGCTCCATCATTCCCTCCCCCCTTGCGGGGGAGGGAGCGCGCCGGCGCCGTGGCCAACAGGGCTGCCTCGCAATGCCGCCCGGCACGCCCCACACCAAGCAGCCGCCCCCTCACGAACGTGTGACGCCACGTAACAACGCGCGCAGCCATCCCGAACTGCCCTCGTGACCTCCTTCACGAGTGCCCGATGCTCGAACTTGTCTTCGCCGTCCTTGCCGGCATCCTCACCATCGCCGCGCCCTGCACGCTGCCGATGCTGCCGATCCTGCTCGGCGCCTCGATCGGGCGGGCGGGGCACTTGCGGCCCGCGATGATCGCGCTCGGCTTCGTCGTCTCGTTCTCGGCGACCGCGCTGCTGTTGGGTGCGATCACGCGCCTGTTCGACTTCGATCCGAACGTGCTGCGCGAGGCCGCGTCGATCCTGCTGCTCGGCTTCGGCCTGTTGATGCTGTGGCCGGCGCCGTTCGAATGGCTCTCGATCCGGCTCAACGGCTGGCTCGATCTCGGCAATTCCGGCGCCGTGCAGCGCGAGGGCGCGCTTGGCGGCCTCGTGCTCGGAACCACGCTCGGCCTGGTCTGGACGCCCTGCGCCGGTCCCGTGCTCGGCTCGATCCTGACGCTGGTCGCGACGTCGAAGAACGCCAGCTGGGCCGGCGTGCTGTTGATTGCCTATGCCATCGGCGCGGCGATCCCGATGCTCGCGATCGCCTATGGCGGACAGGCTGCGACCACGCGCGTGCGCAGCCTCGCGCGGATCTCCCCGCGGCTGCAGCAGGGCTTTGGTGTCGTCGTGATCGCCTTCGCGGTCGCCGCCTATTTCCAGTACGACACGCTGATCGTGGCGTGGCTCACCGGATTCTATCCCACCGGCCAGATCGGCCTGTGATCATCCCTCATCTTCACCGGAGGACGCTTCCATGACTTTCAAACTGCTCGCCGTCTCCGCCGCACTGATCGGCATGGCCGTGACAGGCGCCGTCATCCCCGGCATCTGCGACGAGGCCGTGCGCGCCACCCCTGTCGTCACCGCTGCCGCAAGCCAGCAGACCGCACCTGACTTCACCGGCATCAACACCTGGTTCAACTCGAAGCCGCTGAGCATCGCCGACCTCCGCGGCAAGGTCGTGCTGGTCGACTTCTGGACCTATGGCTGCGTCAACTGCGTCAACACGCTGCCGCACGTCACAGACCTCTATGCCAAGTACAAGGACAAGGGCCTCGTCGTGGTCGGCGTGCACACGCCGGAATTCCCGTTCGAGCGCTCCGCCGCCAATGTGCAGGCCGCGCTGAAGCGCCACGGCATCACCTATCCGGTGGCGCAGGACAACGATTCCAAGACCTGGAACGCCTACCAGAACCAGTATTGGCCGGCGCAATACATTATCGACCAGAGCGGCAAGATCGTGTTCCAGCACGAGGGCGAGGGCCGCTACGACGAGATCGACCGCACCGTGGCAAAGCTGCTGAACGCCAGCAGCTGAGGCCGGCTCGCCGCTGCCGCCGTTGTTGCTTGACTCCACGGACCCGTCCGTGGAGTTTCCCGAGCGACGGAATCAGCGCCCGCAATGGACGACGCGACCACCAGCCCCGACATTCGCCTTCGCGAAGGCGCCTCGATCGCGCAGCGGCTGGTCATGTCCGGCTTTGCGGCCGCCGTGGCGCTGTGCTTCACGCCGGGCCTGTTCACGCACGACACTTTGGAGGTGATCGTCTCGGTGGCCGCGCTCCTCGTGGGAACTGCGTTCGTGGTCGGCATCATGCTGGCGCCTGCGGTGGTGTGGATCATCACGCCGAACGAGATCCTGATCGGGCAACAGCGGCCGTTCGGAAAACTCCGGACCAGGATCGTCGCGAAGGACGACATCAGGGGATTACAGGTTCCCGGCAGCAAGCGGGCGAAGGCCCGTTTCCAGCTGGCCTTCACGCTGGCCTCGGGGGAGCGCCTGACGTCCCCGCCGATCTCCGACGTCACGCATGTACGCGATACCGTGGCGCGGATCGCCGCGCAGTTCGATGTCCCCGACGTCGAGTCACCCGTCAATCCGCTCGATGCCAGCAATCCCGAGATGCGTCTCGGCGAGCCGCTCGAGGCGTTTTCCGCCCGGGACATAAGGATCGTCGCGCTGATCGCCGTCGCCTTGTCCGCCGTTCCCTACGCCTACAAGCTCTGGCGTGGATGGCCGCCCAGCCATGTCGACATCCTGCTGCTGCCGCTCGGCGCGATCGCCGCATTCGCGGTTTACCGATACGCCAACCTCGTGACCGGCGCGTTCTGGATCATCCGCGAGAGCGATATCCGCGTCGAACGCCTGTGGGGCGACGGCACGCCGCGCGCCGATCATATCGAGGGGCACGACGTGAAGACGATCACCGTCGACCGCCGCGGCCGATCCGAGGACGAGCACTGCATCGTCACCATCCGATTGCGCTCGGGGCGACGCTTTCGCAGCCCACGAATCGGGTCGCGGATCGAGGCTCGCGCGGTGGGTGCCGAAATCGTCCGACGTCTTGGGATTGCGGCGGAGAATAGCAAGATTTAGAGCGCGCTACGCCCACGTCGTCATGGCCGGGCTTGTCCCGGCCATCCACGTCTTTACCCAGGGCACGAAGAACGTGGATGCTCGGGCCTTCGCCTCGCCGAAGCGGCTTCGGCCGCGCAGGCGGGACAAGCCAGGGCCTGACGGATGCAGATTTGACAGCCCGCCGCCCGGAGGATGGCGCCGGCACTGCTTTTCGCGCCACCCCCTGTTTGTGGCATTGCCCGGCCTCGTCAAAAAACCAAAGCATTCTCGTGACATACCAGCCGGGCGCGCCATGAACTTGCCACGAAGCTGCCCCTGAGTTCAGATGGTCCGAATGATTTACGCTGTGGCAGCGGGGAGAGCTTGAAATGACGGATTATCGTCGCCTGACCGGGGCGTTCATCGCGGTGCTGGGCCTGGTCCTGACCACCTCATACGCCTCCGCCCAGCAGCTTGACCGCGGCGACGAGCCGGGCCTGGTCGCCGACGACGCCTACCAGCTCGAGCCGGAATGGCAGAAGCAGGTCGTGTACTTCCGCACCACCGAGACGCCGGGCACCATCATCATCTCGACCGCCGAGCGCCACCTCTATCTGGTGCAGCCGGGCGGGCGCGCGATCCGTTACGGCATCGGCGTCGGCCGCGACGGCTTCCAATGGCAGGGCCTGGTGAACATCACCAACAAGAAGGAGTGGCCGGACTGGACGCCGCCGCCGGAGATGATCCAGCGCCAGCCCTATCTGCCGCGCTTCATGGCCGGCGGCCCCGGCAATCCGCTCGGTGCCCGCGCCATGTATCTCGGCACCACCGTCTACCGCATCCACGGCACCAACCGTCCTGATACGATCGGCACCAAGGTATCCTCGGGCTGCTTCCGTCTCGTCAACCATGACGTCGCCGATCTCTACGATCGCGTCCCGGTTGGCACCAAGGTGGTCATCCGACAGAAGCCCGAACTCTGATCTTCCTCGCCTTAGCGAATAGTCCTTTTCCCGATTATTTCGAGAGAGCAACATGATGCGCACTTTTCGAGGCGGCCTGCTGATCGGGCTCGCCGTTGCCGTACTGGTCGGCGCCCTGGCGGTGATCTATGAGTTCTACGATACCCGCACCCTGAAGCGCACCGTTCGCCGCGGCGAGGTGCTGTGCGGCGTCAACAAGGGCCTGCCGGGCTTCTCGATCCCCGATGACAAGGGCAACTGGACCGGATTCGACGTCGATTTCTGTCGCGCGGTGGCAGCCGCCATCTTCAACGATCCCGGCAAGGCCAAGTTCGTTCCACTCGACGCCAGCGAGCGCTTCAAGGAATTGCAGAGCCGCAAGGTGGACATCCTCTCGCGCAACTCGACCTGGAGCATGGCGCGCGAGCTCGACTATGACCTCTATTTCCCGGCGGTGGCCTACTACGACGGCGCCGGCTTCATGCTGCCGCGTTCACGCAACAAGGAGACTTCGCTGGACCTGACCGGCAGCAAGGTCTGCGTGCAGGCTGGCACGACAACGCTGCTCAACGTCGCCGACTACTTCCGTGCCAACAACATGAAGTATGAAGAGGTGAAGTTCGACAAGCTGGATGACGTGGTGAAGGCCTACGACTCCGGCAAGTGCGACACGCTGAGCGCCGACGTCTCGCAGCTCTACGCGCTGCGGCTCAATCTCTCCAAGCCCGGCGACCATATGATCCTGCCGGACATGATCTCAAAGGAGCCGCTCGCGCCCGTGGTGCGCCAGCGCGACGACGACTGGATGATGATCGTGAAGTGGACGCTCTACGCGATGATCAACGCCGAAGAGCTCGGCGTGAGCTCGGAGAACATCGACGAGGCGCTGAAGTCGAAGAAGCCGGAAGTGATGCGCCTGGTCGGCACCGAGGGCAATTACGGCGAGCAGCTCGGCCTCACCAAGGACTGGGTCGTCCGCATCATCCGTAACGTCGGCAATTACGGCGAGATGTACGAGCGCAACATCGGCGAGAAGTCCAAGCTGAAGATCCCGCGCGGCATGAACCAGCTGTGGAATGCCGGTGGCGTGCAGTACGCGCCGCCGATGAGGTAATCGGCGGTCTCACCGCCGTCATTGCGAGCGAAGCGAAGCAATCCAGAATCCCTCCGCGGCGACAGCCTGGATTGCTTCGTCGCTTCGCTCCTCGCAATGACGAGCTCGGGGCAAGCTTTCTCCACACTCTCAACTGTCATCGCCCGGCTTGACCGGGCGATTCAGTATTCCGAGACGTCAATCGTATGCGGACAGGCCGCGGCGTACTGGATCGCCCGGTCAAGCCGGGCGACGACACCGCGTGTGAGGCACGTCCTCGCGCCTCACATCCACTCGCCTCAATACCCCCGCGCCCTTGCCAGCTGCTCGGTGTGGTAGTTCGCGTCGCCGAACAGCTCCTCGCACACGCGCGCGCGCTTCATGAAGAAGCCGATGTCGAACTGGTCGGTCATGCCCATGCCGCCATGCATCTGCACGCCTTCCTGCACCGCGCGGGTGGCGGTGGTGCCGGCGCGGGCCTTGGCCACGGCGACGCTTGATGCGGCCTTGGCGACGTCGGCATCGAGCGCCTGGAGCGCCTTCATCGTGGCGGCGCGGGTGATCTCGATGTCGACATAGAGCTCGGCGGCACGGTGTTGGAGTGCCTGGAATTCGCCGATCAGCTTGCCGAACTGCTTTCTGTTCTTGAGGTACTCGACGGTGCGGTTGAAGACTTCTTCGCTCAAGCCCACCATTTCGGCGGCGACCGCGCCGCGGCCGATGTCGAGCACGCCGTCGAGCAGCGCTGCACCCTGATCGACCTCGCCGAGCACGCTATCGGCGTTGACCTCGACATTGGCAAGCTCGATCCGTGCCGCGTTGTGCGCATCGACCATGATGGTGCGCTCGATCGCAACGCCCTTGGCCTTGGGATTGACCAGGAACAGCGTCAGCCCTTCACGCTCGCCGGCGGCGCCAGCGGTGCGCGCCGCGACGATGAAGAGGTCCGCGACGTGGCCGTCGACGACCAGCGCCTTGGCGCCGGAGAGCTTGAAGCCGTTGCCGGCGCGCACCGCCTGGAGGCTGGTCTGAAGCGGGCGATGCTTGGCGCCTTCGTCGATCGCGAGCGTCGCGAGCAGCGAGCCGTTGGAAATTTTCGGCAAAAATTCCGACTTCTGCGCGGCATTGCCGCCGCGATTCAGCGCCGAGGCTGCGACCACGCTGGTGGCGAGGAACGGCGACGGCATCAAGGTGCGACCGATCTCCTCCATCACCACACCGGCTTCCATGAAGCCGAGGCCGCTGCCGCCGAACTCTTCCGGCACCAGGAGGCCGGCAAGGCCCATCTCGGCGAAGGAATGCCACAGCTCCTTGGAGAAGCCGGTGGGATCCTTGGCGTCGCGCAGGGATCGCAGGTGCGACACCGGCGCCTTGTCGCTGATCAGCCCGCGCGCGCTATCGCGGAGCATCGATTGTTCTTCTGTGAGGACGAGGGCCATGTGCGTGTTTCCGATTCGAAATCTATTTGTCGTCGTCATTCCGGGATGCGCCGCAGGCGCAGGCCCGGAATCCATCAGGCGGCAGAATGGATTCCGGGTTCGCGACTTCGTCGCGCCCCGGAATGACAGAAAGCCTCACGCCCCCGGCAGATCGAGGATGCGCTTGGCGACGATGCCGAGCATCACCTCCGTCGTGCCGCCCTCGATCGAGTTGGCCTTGGTGCGCAGCCAGGCGCGCGGGCGGGCACCCTGCCTGGAGCGCTCGCTCTCCCATTCCAGCGCGTTGACGCCACCGGCCGACATCAGTATCTCGTGACGGCGCTTGTTGAGCTCGGTGCCGTAATATTTCATCGCGGACGAGAACGCCGGATGCGCCTGGCCGGCCTTGGCGAGATCGACGGCGCGTTCGGCGCAAGCGGCGAGCGCTGCCTCGTCGACGTCGAAGCTCGCGATCCGGCCGCGCAGCATGGAATCGTCGAGCTTGCCTTGTGCATCGGTGCCGACGGAATCCGCCGCGATCTGCCCGAGCGGCCGGCCGACGCCGCGCTCGCCCATGCCTGATATCATCGCGCGCTCATGCTGCAGCAGATATTTTGCGACGTCCCAACCGCGGTTGACGGTGCCGACCAATTGCGACTTCGGAACGCGGACACCGTCGAAGAAGGTTTCGCAGAACGGCGAATAGCCCGAGATCAAAAGGATCGGCTTGGTCGTCACGCCCTTCGAGGCCATGTCGAACAGGATGAAGCTGATGCCGTCGTGCTTCTTCGCCGCGGGATCGGTGCGGACGAGGCAGAAGATCCAGTCGGCGTAGTTGGCGTAAGACGTCCAGATCTTCGACCCCGTGATGACGAAATCGTCGCCGTCACTTTCGGCGCGGGTCTGGAGCGAGGCGAGATCGGAGCCGGCGTTCGGCTCAGAATAGCCCTGGCACCAGCGGATCAGGCCCGCCGCGATGTCAGGCAGGTGCTCCTTCTTCTGCGCCTCGTTGCCGTATTTGAGCAGCGCCGGCCCCAGCATCCAGATGCCGAAGCTCGACAGCGGCGGACGCGCGCCCATCCTGGCCATCTCGGCGCGCAGCACCTTGTGCTCGGCAGCGCTCAGGCCACCGCCGCCATATTCCCTAGGCCAGTCCGGCACGGTCCAGCCCTTGTCGCGCATGCGCTCGAACCAGAGGCGCTGCGGCTCGGACGCGAATTTCGTATTGCGTCCGCCCCAGAACACGTCGCTGTCCGAGGTCACCGGCTTGCGCATCTCCGGCGGGCAGTTGGCTTCCAGCCAGGCGCGCGTTTGCTCGCGGAATTTCTCAAGATCGGCGGGTTCAGATTCACTCATGGTCGTTTCCATCAATCAAAAAGACTTGTTGGGCGCGACTCTGAGCCATCGCACCGTGGAATTCAACCACTTCCGTGGCGCTGCATTCGGCTATAGTCGCCGCCACGGCGAGCTTGAAAACAAAGAGGAAATAACAATGCGCCTGAAACTACTTTCGCCTGGCGAAATGAACGAGAGCCAGCGGCAGACCTATGACGAGTCGATTGCCGGCAAGCGCGGCAAGCCGCCGGCGCCGATGATGGCCTGGCTCAACAGCCCCGACATGGCCCGTCACGCCACGCGGCTCGGCGAAGTCCTGCGCTACGACACGATATTCCCTGCCAAGCTTTCGGAGATCGCGATCCTGGTGACGGCGCGGCACTGGACTGCGCATTACGAATGGTATGCGCATAAGCGCCTGGCGCTCCAGGGCGGCATGGATCCTGAGATCATCGACGCGATCCGCGATCGCCGCACGCCTGTCTTCGACGATCCCAAGGGCCAGATGATCTACGACGTCGCGAAGTCGCTGCATGAAGGCCATGGCGTCGAGAAGGGGCTTTACGATGCGGCGGTGAAGGTCCTCAGCGAGCGCGGCGTGGTCGAGGTGATCGGGCTGTGCGGCTATTACACAATGGTATCCATGACATTGAACACGTTCGAGTTCGAGCTGCCGGAGGGCGAGGTGCCGGAGCTCTCATAGTTTCGCATCCGGAAACGATGGGTTTCGGGATAGGCAGGTAGCGCTGTCCCGGAGCCGGCCTTATCTGGAGTTGGTCAACGGAGCAGCACCATGTCGCAAAGCCCAGCCGTCCATGCCGGCACAAGGATCGGCCACGTTCATCTCAAGGTCGCCGATCTCGATCGTGCGCTCGGCTTCTATTGCGGCGTGCTCGGCTTCGAGCTGATGCAGCGCATGGGCTCGGGCGCGGCCTTCATCTCGGCCGGCGGCTATCATCACCACATCGGGCTCAACACCTGGGAGAGCAAGGGCGGCTCGCCGCCGCCGCCGGGCACGACGGGCCTCTTCCACACCGCGATCCTCTATCCGACGCGGCCGGCGCTGGCGGATGCGCTCCATCGTGTGCTGTCGGCCGGCATTGCGCTCGACGGCGCCAGCGATCACGGCGTCAGCGAGGCGCTGTATCTGCGCGATCCCGACGAGAACGGCGTGGAGCTGTATTGGGACAAGCCGAAAGAGCAATGGCCGCTCGGGCCGGATGGCAAGCTGGCGATGATCACGAAGCGGCTGGATGTCGAGGCGTTGCTGAAGCAGCGGGAGGGGTGATGCCGTAGTCTCGTAGGGTGGGCAAAGCGTAGCGTGCCCACCACCTCTCGCGAGGCACGTTGAGAGGTCGATGGTGGGCACGGCGCTTCGCGCCTTTGCCCACCCTACTAGAGCTTCGCTTTTGGCTTCCCCCGCACCATGATCAGCGCCGCGGCCGCCACCTCCAGCGCGATACAGAGATAGAACGGCAGCGTATAGCCGCCCGAGAGATCTCGCAGGAAGCCGACGACGCCCGGGCCGAACGCATAGGTCACCTGGTTGATCGCCGTATTCAGGCTGATCAGCACGCCGAACGAGGCGGAGTCGAATTCCTGCTGCACGATCAGCGACGGCAGCGTGATGAGATTGCCGACCGAGAAGCCGAACACCGCGCAAGCCGCGATCAGCGCATAGTCGTTGTGCAAATTGATGACGACGCAAAGCGCCGCCGCCTGGCTGAGGAACGACAGCGCCGAGGCAAGCCGCTGGTTGAGGCGGTCGATCACCATCGAGAACAGCACGCGGCCGATCACTGCCATCGCGGTCAGCACCGCGACCGCCACCGCCGCGCGCTCGCGGCCGATCACGGGATCGAGGAACGAGATCAGGTGCACGATGAAGCCGACCTGCGCGAACAGCACCAGCGCGAACGCAATCGTCACCGTGAGAAAGCCGACGTCGCGCAACGCCCATGCGCGGATCTCCGTCGACGATTGCGGCCTGGCCTTCGCCGTCGCGTACCAGCCGTGAAGATCGGGCGGCCGGCCGACGAGAAGGAGGATCACCGGCAGCAGCAATACCAGCATGGCGCCGGCGGCGGCGTACATCGCGCTGGCGAAGCCGATGTGGCCGATCAGGGTCACCAGCAGCGGCACGCCGACGATGCCGCCGAAACTGGCGCCGTTCAGCGCCAGGCTGATCGCCATGCCGCGCTTCTGGTCGAACCACAGGCTGATCGTGTTGGTGATCATGGCGAGACTGGTGCCGGCCCAGCCGAGGGCGAGCACGGCGTCGGCGAGATAGAGCTGCCAGGGCTCGCGCACCGCGCCGATCGCGACCGCGGCCGCCGCCATCGCCAGCGTGCCGGCGATCAGGCAGAGCCGCGGGCCATATTTTCTGACGGCCTCGCCAACGAAGACGACGAGCAGCGCGCCGAACAGATAGAAGAACGTCGTGCCCGAGGAGATCAGCGAGGCCGGCCAGCCCCGCGCGCGCTGGAGCTCGGCGACATAGACGCTCTGGCCGTAGAAACCGAGCCCCCAGCCGAAGGTCGCGAGCAGGAAGCAGACCGCGACGATGCGCCAGCCTTCGTAGCGGAGCGCGGATTCGTCGATCCTGGGCTGTTGAGGGTTATCGAGCATTGGCGCTTACTCCGTCATGCCCGGGCCTGTCCCGGGCATCCACGTTCTTCCTTCGACGTAGCAAAGACGTGGATGGCCGGGACAAGCCCGGCCATGACGACATCTAAATAGCCCTTCACCCGAAAATCACTTCGACCTGGATCGAAATATCAACGCTGCTGACAGTCTCCTGCCAACTCAGATCGCATCCGGGAATTCGCCCATCGCCGCGTCCAGCCGCGCCTTGCGGCGGCGGGCCCAGGACGCCAGCGAGAGCACGGCAAGGCCGAGCACCACCGGCGGGAACACCACCATGTTCACCGCCGACCAGCCGTAATTCGCCAGCAGCTGGCCGGAGGAGAACGAGCCGATCGCCATCATGCCGAACACCAGGAAATCGTTGAAGGCCTGCACCTTGTTGCGCTCCTGCGGACGGTGCGTCTCCAGCACCAGCGCGGAGGCGCCGATGAAGGAGAAATTCCAGCCGACACCGAGCACGATCAGCGTGGCCCAGAAATGCATCGCGGTGAGGCCGGAGAGACCGATGCCGGCGGCCACGGCCTCCAGCAGCAGGCCGGCGGCGACGATCTTGGGCGCGCCGAAACGCGCAATGAGCGCGCCGGTGAAGAAACTCGGCCCGTACATGGCAACGATGTGCCATTGAATGCCGAAATTGGAATCGCTGACACTGAGGCCGCACATCTTCATGGCGAGCGGCGCCGAGGTCATCACCAAATTCATCATGGGATAGGAGATGACGCCGCACAGCGCGGCCGCGATGAAGCGCGGCTGGGTCACGATGTCGAGCAGCGGCCGGCCGCCGTGCAGATCTGCCGGTGCCGGCTTCGGCATGTCGACGCCGGCGACGATGCCCATCGCGACCAGCGCGACCGCAGCCTGCACCAGGAAGCTGAAGGCGAACAGATAGGGCGACCAGACGTCCATGGTCCATTGCACGAGCTGCGGACCGAGCACGCCGGCGAACACGCCGCCCGCCATCACCCAGGACACAGCTTTCGGCCGGTAGGCCGCGCTCGCGCCGTCGGCGGCGGCGAAGCGATAGGATTGCGCCACCGCGCCGTAGAGGCCGCCGAGGAAGGTCGCGACGCAAAACAGCGCGAACGACGCATGCAAAATCGCGAACGAGCCGCACAGGCCGGTGAGCGTGCCCAGACCCGTGCCGACGATAAAGGCCGCGCGGCGGCCGAAGCGGCGCGAGATCGCACCGGTCGGCAGCGTGCCGGCGGCGAGCCCCAGCACATACATCGAGATCGGCACCGTCGCGAACGACATGTCGGGCGCGAGCGTCGCGCCGACGATCGAGCCGGTGGCGAAGATCACGGCCGAGTTGGCGCCGGTCAGCGCCTGCGCCGCCGCAAGGCGCACCACATTGGCACGCACGCGGGCGTCGGCAGCGATTTCGTGGGCTGTAGTCACGTCTAACATCGGCATTTCCGCCCGAGAGGACTTGTTGATTCCCGGCACTATGGAGGGGCGTGGGAGGGCGGGCAACCGGCGCAAACGGGCGCAGGCCATGCCTCTGACGCAATCGGGCGGATGATACCGGCCCGCGCTATTGACGGCTTGCGCTCGATCAAATCCTATCCGCCGCGACCTGCAGGAGTATCGTTCATGTCCGTCGACGACCGGCCCACGCTCAGCGCTCCCGACGACGATCCCTGGCTCTGGCTGGAGGAGATCGAAGGCAAGCAGGCGCTCGATTTCGTCGCGCGGCAGAATCAACTGACGCTCGCCGCGTTCGGGGGCGCGGCCTTCGAGCGCGACCGCGATGTCCTCGCGGCGATCTACGATCGTCCCGACAACATCCCCTATGTCAGCCGGCGCGGAGATGATCTTCACAATCTCTGGAAGGATGCCGCCAACCCGCGCGGCCTGTGGCGGCAAACCACGCTGGCGGAATTTCGCAAACCGCATCCGGCGTGGGAGATCATGCTGGACATCGACCAGCTCGCGGCGAGCGAAGGCGAGGACTGGCTGCTGAGCGGGATCGCCACGATGCCGGGACACTCGCGGGCGATTCTGAGCCTGTCGCGCGGCGGCAGCGACGCCGTCACCTTGCGGGAATTCGACCTCGACACGAAGAGCTTCGTTGCGGACGGATTTACGCTGCCGGAGGCCAAGGGCGGCGTGGACTGGATCGATGCCGATACGCTGCTGCTGTCGAGCGCCCATGGCGAGGGCATGGCGACGACTTCCGGATATTCGCGGACCGTTCGCGTGTGGCGGCGCGGCCAGCCTGTCGATCAGGCGCAAACGATCCTCGAGACCACGGCTGATCACATGGCGATGTCAGGCATGGCCGACGACACGGGACCGGCGCCACGGGTCTGGATCGTCGACCAGATCGACTTCTTCAATCACGCCATCTGGCTGCGCGATGCGGCCGGCACGACGACGAAGCTCGATCTGCCGACCGGCATCTGGATGCAGGCGCATGGCGACTGGTTCGCGATGAAGCTGCGCAAGGACTGGCAGGTCGAGGGGCGGACCTATCCCACCGACACCGTGCTCGGCATCTCGCTCTCCGCGTTCCTCGCAGGCCACCGCGATTTCGCGGTCCTGTTCGAGCCCGCGCCGCGGCGCGCTCTGCAAGGCTTGTTCTGGGCGGGCGGCAAGCTGGTGCTGTCGATCCTCGACGAGCTCAGGCCGCGCTTCGAGATCTGCACGCCGTCAGCCGCGGGCTGGAGCCGCGAGACGCTTCCCGGCCTCCCCGAGATTGGCGTCGTCGACATCTGGCCGCTCGATCGCCATCCGTCGGAGAGCAATGGCGACCTGCTCGCCAATGTGCAGGATCCGCTCACGCCGCCGTCACTGCTGTTGCTGGAGCGCGGCGTCGCAAGCCCGACCGTGCTGAAGCAGGCGCCGAAGACGTTCACCGCCGACGGCCTCGTGGTCACACAGCACGAGGCGATCTCGGTCGACGGCGAGCGCATTCCCTATGTGCAGACGGGTCCCGCCGGCGAGACCGGCGATGCGCCGGTCTATATGAGCGCCTATGGCGGCTTCGCCCATGCGGTGAAGCCGTACTACAACCCCTCGCTCGGCAAGCTGTGGCTCGAGCGCGGCGGCACCATCGTGCAGGCGAATTTGCGCGGCGGCGGCGAGTTCGGCACCCGCTGGCACGATGCCGGCCGGCTCGCCGGCAAGAAACTCTCGCACGACGATTTCGCGGCCGTTGCGGCCGATCTCGTGCGACGCGGCGTGACCAAGCCAAAGCGGATCGCGGCGCAAGGCGGGTCGAACGGCGGCATCCTCATCACCAACATGCTGGTGCGCTACCCCGAGCGCTTCGGCGCGCTGTTCTGCACCATCCCGCTGATCGACATGCGCCGCTACACAAAACTGCTCGCGGGCGCAAGCTGGATCGCGGAATATGGCGACCCTGACAAACCTGAAGAGTGGGAGTGGCTGAAGACCTACTCGGCCTATCACAACGTGAAGGCCGGCCAGTCCTATCCGTCGATCCTGATCGCCACGACACGGCGCGACGACCGCGTTCATCCCGGCCACGCGCGCAAGATGGCCGCAAAGCTGCAGGCGATGGGCTACGAGGCCTGGTTCTACGAACCGGAAGCCGGCGGCCACGGCTACGGCAAGGACAACAAGGAGCGCGCCGGCTTCGAGGTGATCGGCTTCCGGTTCTTGAAGGACAGGATCGGGTGGAAGGATGAAGGCTAGCGCTTGGACGCTGACGCCTCCACATCGTCATGGCCGGGCTTGACCCGGCCATCCACGCCTTGCCTTGCCACTCGAAGAACGTGGATACCCGGGACAGGCCCGGGCATGACGACGACCCGAATTAGCTCCGCGAAAACACCAGCGTCAGATTGTTCGCCGGCATCTCGATCGTGTCGACGAGGCGAAGGCTGGCTCCGCGGGCGAGCGTCTCGACGTCGCTGATATCACGCACGCCCCATTCGGGATTGCCTTCGCGCAAGGAGGTGTCGAACACGGCATTGCTGAGCGCGGTGTGCTTGCCGTCGCGCTTGAACGGGCCGTAGAGGAACAGCTTGCCGTCGGCCCGCAAGTAACGGCCGGCGCCGGCGAACAGGCCCTCGGCCACGCTCCACGGTGCGATGTGGATGACGTTGGCACAGAACAATGCGGCAAGACTCGTCGGGCCCTGCCCGCTTCGCATCTCCGGGCACCAGTCAGGGTCGGTGAGATCGATCCGCAGGGGCGAGCGGATGTTTTGCAGGCCCGAATGAACGCGCCAAGCCTCGATGCTCTTGAGGTGGCGCTGGTTGAGGTCGCTCGGCCACCAGATCAGGCCGGGCGTGTGCTGCGCGAAATGGACGACGTGCTGGCCGGTTCCGCTGCCGAGCTCGACCACGTTGCCGGTCAGGCCTGCGAGATGCTTTTCCAGCGCCGCCCAGAGCGGCTCGTGATTGCGATGAAATGCCGGTGCATCGAGCCGCCCATCCGACTCCACCCGTCCGCCGTCCCTGCCAAATTCGACGACATATTCAGCCAATTGAGGTCCCCTTGAAAAAACGAGAACGGGAAAAAAACACGATGGGCGCCCAAACGCCCCGAAAACAGCCGGCCAGCGCTCCTGGCCCGAATCCGCCGGACAAATAAGCTCTTTAGTTGCAATGCGGAAGATATTAACTCCATTTTGCCGCGCGCATAGTCTTGATTGTCAGCCGATGCCCTTTGTGCTTTGGAACACTATATTTCCGCGAACGAGATCATCGACATAACGCCTCGGAATGACGCCTTGACCGCCTTTCCACGGACGCCCGTCCTTTACGTCCTGCTGGCGATCGCCGCCGGCCTTGCCGCAGGCCCCGCGCGGGCGCAATCCGCCGTGGCTGACGGCCAGAAGCTCGCCTTCGACCGCGGCAAGGGCAATTGCCTGACCTGCCACGTCATCAAGGGCGGCGACCTGCCGGGCACGATCGGACCGGAGCTCAAGGACATCAAGTCAAAATACCCTGATCGCAACGAGCTGGTCGCGATCATCTTCGACGAGACCAAGCGCAATCCGCAGACCATGATGCCGCCGTTCGGCCGGAACCGGATTTTGACCGAGCAGGAGATCAACGCGATCGTTGATTTCCTCCAGACCCTGTGACCGCCGGCACGCCAAGAGAATGTCCAGGAGATTTGAGATGACCATCACCACCGGCCCTCATCCGACGCGGCGCCTGATCCTTCAGGGCGCAGCCGGCGTCGCGCTGCTCGGCCTCGGCAACCTGCCGTTCGCGCCCGCGCGTGCAGCGGCCAACGACAAATATCCGGAAGAAGCGTTCAAGCAGAAGAGCGAGGCGGACGCGATCAAGGCGCTCTACGGCAAGACCGCCGAGCCGTCCGACAAGGTCAAGCTCGATGCGCCCGAGATCGCCGAGAACGGCGGCGTGGTGCCGATCTCGGTGACGACGACGCTCGACAAGGTCACCTCGATCTCGTTCTTCGTGGCCGAGAATCCGAGCGCGCTCGCGGCGAGCTACAAGATTCCCGATGGCACGATCCCTGCTGTCGCCAACCGCCTGAAGATGGCGAAGACCACCAACGTGACCGCGATCGTGGAAGCCGACGGCAAGCTCTACAGCGCGACCAAGGAAGTCAAAGTCACGGTCGGCGGCTGCGGCGGTTAGGAGAAGTTAGATGGCATCCAGCATTCGCGTCCGCGCCACGGCCAACGGCGACATCACCGAGGTGCAGGTGCTGATCCAGCACCCCATGGACACCGGCCTGGTCAAGGACGCCAAGGGCGAGGTGATTCCGGCGCACTTCATCCAGCGACTGAAGTTCGAATGTAACGGCAAGGGCGTCTTCGTCGCCGAGTGGGGCACCGCGGTCTCGAAGGACCCCTACGTCAAGTTCAGCTTCAAAGGCGCCAAGAAGGGCGACGACCTCAAGGTCTCCTGGACCGACAACAAGGGCGGTTCGGACACGACCACCGCGAAGATTTCGTGATGAATGCCCGCTTCTTTCTCCTTGGTTCGTTGAGCGCCACGCTGGTCGCGTTCGCCCTTACCTCTCCGCGCGTCATCGCGGCCGACAAGGTCGATCCCGTTGCCGATGCGAAAGCGTTCCAGAACTTCTTCTTCCAGAAGTTTCCGACCGTGAAGCACGACGATTTCGTCAACGGTCCCTATTCGATGAACGAGGACATGAAGCGGCAGTGGCAGGAGAAGGAGGAATTCCCGCCCTACGAGTTCGCGCTCGACGCCGGCAAGGAGATGTTCGCGACCCCGTTCAAGAACGGCAAGACCTATGCCGACTGCTTCCCGAACGGCGGCATCGGCATCCGCCAGAACTATCCTTACTTCGACACTGGGGAAGGCAAGGTCGTCACGCTGGAGCTCGCGCTCAACCGCTGCCGTGAGGCCAATGGCGAGGCGCCCTACTCCTACGTCAAGGACGAGATGGCTTCGCTCACCGCCTACATGGCGTTCACCTCGCGCGGCAAGCCGATGGACATCAAGATTCCCGATGATCCCCGTGCGCTCGCCGCGTACGAGAACGGCAAGCGCTACTTCTACACGCGCCGCGGCCAGATGAATTTCTCCTGCGCGAGCTGCCATGTGCAGAGCCCGGGCGAGCGCATTCGCGCCGAGATCCTGGCGCCGGCACTCGGCATTCTGAACGCGATGCCGATCTACCGCTCCGAATGGAGCGGCATGGGCACCACCAGCCGCCGCTTCGTCACCTGCAACAGCCAGACCCGCGCGGTTCCGCTGGAGCCGCAGGCCGATGAATATCGCGACGTCGAATATTTCCTGTCCTACGTCGCCAACGGCCTACCGATTTCAGGGCCGGGAGCGCGGCCATGAAGCTGTCACTTCCTCTCGCCATGGTGCTCGCATTGAGCCTCGCGCCAGCAGCGCGCGCGGCAAACGAGGCGGACTACAAGGCGGCCTATGCCGCTGCGGAGGCCGCCTCCAAGGAGGCAGCCGGCATGCGCAACCAGTGGACCGTGACCGTATCTGCGCTGGCGGCAGCCAAGAAGGCGGCCGACGGCGGCGATTTCGACCGCGCGGTTGCCGCTTCGAAGGAGGCCGAGGCGCTGGCGAAGGCCTCGATCTTCCAGGCGACGTCAGAAAAAGAGGCGTGGAAGGCGATGGAAATCCGCTAGACTAAAAATCTCGTGGAACCGTCGAATTGCCGTTGAGAGGCGCGGAGAATTTCTGGATGGCCATCCGCCGCCGCGATTTCCTGAAGAGCACCGCTGCTGTCGCCACATCGCTCAGCCTGCCGCGGCTCGCGCGCGGCGCCGAGACCGCGAGCATTTACGACCTCGAGCGGTTCGGCAATGCGCGCATCCTGCACACCACCGACACGCATGCGCAGCTCAACCCGGTCTATGTCCGCGAGCCCAGCGTAAATATCGGCATCGGCGAGATGGCGGGACGGCCGCCGCATCTGGTTGGCCGCGCTTTCCTCGAGCGGTTCGGCATCCGCTCCGACAGCGCCGATGCCTATGCCTTCAGCTGTTTCGAGTTCGAGAAGTCCGCGGGCCGCTTCGGCAAGCTCGGCGGCTTCGCGCATCTGAAGACACTGATCGATCGCTTGCGCGGCGATGCCGGCGAAAAGCACTCCGTGCTCGTCGACGGCGGCGACCTCTGGCAGGGCACCGGGCTTGCCAACATCATGCAGGGCCGCGACATGGTCGAGGTCGCCAATCTGCTCGGCATCGAGGCGATGACCGGGCACTGGGAATTCACCTATGGCGAGCAGGCGCTGCGCGACAATCTCGAGCGCTTCAAGGGCGAGTTTCTGGCGCAGAACGTCTTCCTGACCGAGGAGGCCGCGTTCAACGACGCCCCCGCTTTCGACAAGGCGAGCGGGCGCGTGTTCAAGCCTTCGATGATCAAGGAGCTCGGCGGCCATCGCGTTGCGATCATCGGCCAGGCCTTCCCCTATGTGCCGATCGCGCATCCCAAGCGGTTCACGCCGGACTGGACTTTTGGCATCCGCGAGGAGGAGTTGCAGAAGCATGTCGATGCCTTGCGCGGCACCGAGAAGGTCGATGCAGTCGTCCTGCTGTCGCACAACGGCATGGACGTCGATCTCAAGCTCGCGAGCCGCGTCACCGGCATCGACGTCATCCTCGGCGGCCATACCCATGATGCAATCCCGCAGCCAATCGCAGTGAAGAACGCCAGCGGCACGACGCTCGTCACCAATGCCGGCTCCAACGGAAAATTTCTGGGCGTCCTCGATCTCGCGCTCGACAAGGGCAAGGTCGGCGATGTCAGGTACCATCTGCTGCCGGTCTATTCCGAGCTGCTGAAGCCCGACCCTGGCATGGCCGAGCTGATCGGCCGGGTGCGCGCGCCGCATGTGACCGACTGGTCGGAGAAGATCGCAACGCCCGACCGCCTGCTGTATCGCCGCGACAATTTCGCCGGCCCCGTCGACGAGCTGATCTGCACCGCGCTACGCAGCGAGCTCGATGCCGAGATCGCGCTGTCGCCGGGCTTCCGCTGGGGCGTCACCGCACTGTCCGGCCAGCCGCTGACCATGGAGGATGTGCTCGCGGAAACCGCGATCACCTATCCCGAGACCTATGTGCAGGAGATGACCGGCGCCCAGATCAAGGAGGTGCTGGAAGACATCTGCGACAACCTCTTCAACCCCGACCCCTATTACCAGCAGGGCGGCGACATGGTGCGCGCCGGCGGGCTCAGCTACACCTGCACGCCGACCGATGCGGTCGGCAGCCGCATCTCCGAGCTGAAGCTCAATGGCGGCAAGGCGCTCAGCGCGAGCCACCGCTACAAGGTCGCGGGCTGGGCCTCGGTCAACGGCCAGCAGGGCGCACCGGTGTGGGATGTCGTCGCCAAATATCTGCGCTCGGGCCGGATGTTTCAGGAGCGGCTCGGCTCCGGCGTGACGCTGAAGGGCGTCGAGGGCAATCCAGGCATTGCAGGACAGGGATGATGCGGTGGCAAATCTGTCGCGCGATGCTGCTGGCGACGTTCGCCTTCGCCACGCCATGGGCCTCGGCACAGCAGGTGCCGCTCCAGGACAAGCCGTTCGCCGAGCACAAAATCGTGCTTCAGCTCTCCGACGGCGATGCGAAGAAGCATGCGCTGGTGCTGAGCGTCGCCAACAATCTCCTGAAGGCCTACGATCCCGACAAGGTCGCGATCGAGGTGGTGGCGTTCGGCCCCGGCATTGATCTCCTGTTCACCGGCAGCGAACGCCGCAAGCAGGTCGAAAGCCTGATCGTACAGGGCGTGCGCTTCGATATCTGCCTCAACACGGTCGACACGATCGAGCGGGAGACCGGAAACCGGCCGGAGTTCATTCCGGCGGCGACGCCGGTGCAGGTGGGCGTCGGGCAGATCCTGTTCCTGGCGGAGAATGGGTACACGGTGGTGCGGCCGTAAGCGCTCCCGTCATATGGAGGGCAATCGCAGGCATTCACGAGTGGTCGTCATGCCCGGGCTTGTCCCGGGCATCCACGTTCTTCGTGCCGCGTGGCTAGCCGTGGATGGCCGGGACAAGCCCGGCCATGACGCCGCGGAACAGCTACGTAAAATAATATTCCCTGTTTTGCTCCCTACACAGTGACTTGCTTCTCTTTTTGACCCGTGGCGTAGTAAGAACTGGAAACCAATCCACGCCGGGTCTTGCCATGATCTTTCGCCAGCTCTTCGACAGCGTTTCGGGCACCTACAGCTATGTCCTCGCCAGCCGCCCCGGCGGCGAGGCGCTGATCCTCGATCCCGTGCTTGAGAAGGTCGATCGCTACTGCCAGCTGCTGCGCGAGCTCGACCTCAAGCTGGTGAAAGCCGTCGACACCCATCTGCATGCCGATCACGTCACCGGCCTCGGCGAGCTGCGCGACCGCACCCATTGCATGACCGTCATGGGCGACCAGACCAAGGCCGACGTGGTGGCGATGCGGGTCGCCGACGGCGACAAGGTGACGATCGAGGGCCTGTCGCTCGACGTGATGTACACGCCCGGCCACACCGACGATTCCTACTCCTATCTGATGGGCGACCGCGTCTTCACCGGCGACACGCTTCTGATCCGCGGCACCGGCCGCACCGATTTCCAGAACGGCTCGTCGCGCGCGCAATACGAGTCGATCTTCAACCGCCTGCTCAAGCTGCCGGACGAGACGATGGTGTTCCCGGCGCATGACTACAAGGGCGACACGGTCTCCACCATCGGCGAGGAGAAGCGCTACAATCCGCGGCTCCAGGTGCGTTCGGTCGACGAATATATCGAGCTGATGGCAAACCTGAAGCTGCCCAATCCGAAGATGATGGACGTCGCGGTGCCCGCCAACATGCATGTCGGCCTGCATCAGGAGGAGCTGGAAAAAGAGGGCCGCGCAGTCAGCGCCGTCGAGGCGATCCGCTCGCTCGGCCGTCCCGATATCCTGCTGGTCGATCTGCGCGAGACCAATGAGCGGATGAAGCACGGCATGCTCGAAGGCGCGCTGCATACGCCCTATCCGTCCGTTGAAGACAGTCTGAAGCCCGGCGGCATGCTGCGCGAGGTCGCGGCCGCCACCGGCCGCCGCGTCGTGTTCTTCTGCGCCTTCGGCGAACGCTCGGCGATGGCTGTCGCCGCCGCCAAGGAAGCCGGCCTCAGCAACACTGCCCACATCGCCGGCGGCATCGATGCCTGGAAGAAGGCTGGCGGGCCTGTGGTGCACTGACGCCCCCTTCTTGCGGTAAGTCAGGAACCGCACATATTTTCGGGGTAGAAGCGGATGACGCATCACCATCCGGGATCACCCATGGCCAAGACCGCCAAGCCGCGCAAGCCGCCCAAAGTCGCTGATAACAAGCAAGCGGACGACAAGGCGAAGAAGCCCTCGCCTCCGCTCGACGACGACGATTACGACGACGGCGACATCGCGACGCCGAAACGCGACCGCTACGGTTCGGATGACGAGCCGTTGTGAGTTGAAGCCTGCCCCACGAACGGTGCGTTCCCTCCCCCAGATCGCGGCGCCCCACCCGCGCTACCTGCCATGCGCCCGCGTTCATGGACAAATAACGGCTCTGCCCGATAGTTTGCGCGTCCCCCTTTAGGACGTGAAACGGAACTGCAATGGTCGACGTTCTCGCCGCACCGCAACAAGGCAAGGCGGACAGCGCGCTGCGCACGCTGACCGGGATTTCGATCGCGCATTGGGTCAGCCATTTCCATCTGCTGGTCCTGCCGATGCTGTTTCCGTTCCTGAAGAGCCAGCTCGGCGTCGGCTATATCGAGCTCGGCTTCGCGCTCACCGTCTCTGCGGTCGTATCCGGCCTGACGCAGGCGCCGACAGGCTATCTCGTCGACCATTTTGGCGCGCGCAGAATCCTGCTGGGCGGGCTCGCGCTCGGCGGCTTCGCGCTGATCCTGCTCGGCCTGCACCTCAGCTATGCCTCGCTGATTGCCTGCGCGGTGCTGCTGGGTCTCGCCAACAGCGTCTACCACCCCGCCGACTACGCCATCCTGGCCGAGCACATGGATGAGGCGCGGATGGGCCGCGCCTTCTCGGTCCACACCTTTGCCGGCTATCTCGGCGGCGCCGTGGCGCCGGCGATCGTCGCGGCGCTCGTCACCGTCTCCGGCGGCACGGGTGCGCTGATCGCGTCGGGCGCGATCGCCGTGCTGGTGGCCCTGCTGCTGGTCGTCATGAACATTCCCGATGCCGGCGCGCACAAGACCAAGCCGGGCAACGAAAATGCGCCGAAGCAGGCCGTGATCACGCCGGCGCTGATCACGCTCACCGCGCTGTTCATGCTGCTCAGCCTGTCGGTCGCCGGCATCAACAATTTCGGCGTGGTGGCGCTGATGAGCGGCTACGGTGCGTCCTACTCCGCCGCCAACGTCGCGCTGACGGCGTTTCTCGGCTCCAGCGCTGTGGGCGTGCTCGCCGGCGGCTTCCTCGCTGATTACACCGAGCGCCATGGCTATGTCGCAGCCGCCTGCTTTGCCGCAAATGCGCTGATCGTGCTGCTGATCGCGCTGGTGACACTGCCGGGCTGGGCTTTGACCGTCACGATGGCGACTGCGGGCTTCCTCTCCGGCGTGATCGCGCCGTCGCGGGACATGCTAGTGCGCAACGCCGCGCCTCCTGGCGCCGCGGGTCGCGCCTTCGGCATCGTCTCCACCGGCTTCAATCTCGGCGGCATCGTCAGCCCGCTGCTGTTCGGCTGGATCATGGACCAGAGCGCGCCACACTGGGTGTTCGGGGCGTCCGTGATCTTCATGGTCGCAACCGTGGTGCTGTCGCCGTTGACGGAGCGGAAGCCGCAAGCCAAGGCATAGCCAAGAATTCAGTCGTCGTCCCTGCTAAAAGCAGGGACCCATAACCACAGGGAGCAATCGTCGCGCGAAGCTGGTCACTCCGAGTCTTCGCGACACTACTCCCTGTGGTTATGGGTCCCGGATCTGCGCTTCGCTTGTCCGGGACGACGGACAGAGAAACGCAAAACAACAAACTGGGAAGAAACACCATGAGCACCCCTGATCTCGTGATCCGCGGCGGCACCGTCGCGGATGGAAGCGGCGGCGAGCTGTTTGAAGCCGACGTCGCCATCACCGCCGGCAAGATCACCGAGGTCGGGAAGATCTCCGCGAAGGGACAGGAAGAGATCGACGCGCGCGGCAAGCTCGTCACGCCGGGCTTCGTCGACGTGCACACCCATTATGACGGCCAGGTCACCTGGAGCCAGGACATCACGCCGTCGTCGCAGAACGGCGTCACCACGGCGATCATGGGCAATTGCGGCGTCGGCTTTGCGCCGTGCAAGCCCGCCGACCACATCCGCCTGATCCAGCTCATGGAGGGCGTCGAGGACATTCCCGAGCCGGTGCTGAGCGCCGGCATTCCCTGGGCGTGGGAAAGCTTTCCGGATTACATGAACTGGCTGTCGAAGCGCGATTTCGACATCGACGTCGGCGCGCAGCTGCCGCATGCGGCGCTACGCGTCTATGTCATGGGCGAACGCGGCGCGCGCCGCGATCCCTCGACCGCCGAGGACAATGCGGCAATGGCGAAACTCGCGGGCGAAGCGGTGCGCTCGGGCGCGCTGGGCTTCTCGACCTCACGCACGCTCAACCACCGCACCTCGACCGGCGATTTCACGCCGACGCTGAAGGCCGGCGAGGACGAGCTCACCGCCATTGCCGGCGCGATGCATCGCGAAGGCCGCAGCGTGCTGCAATTCGTGCTCGACCTCTCCACCCTCCACGAAGATCTGCCGATGATGCTGCGGGTGGCCGACAGCACAAAGTGCCCGATCTCGTTCTCGATCACGCAGAACGACAAGGCGCCAAACCGCTGGCGCCAGACGCTGGACGAGATCAATGCGGCGGCGAAGCGCGGCCTCTCCATCACCGCGCAGATCGCGGCGCGCCCGGTCGGCCTGCTGCTTGGGCTCGAGCTGTCGCGCAATCCGTTCCAGACCCATCCGAGCTACAAGGCGATCGCGCATCTGCCGCTCAGGGAGCGGCTGGCGCGGCTGCATCGGCCGGAAGTGCGCAAGGCGATCCTGAGCGAGACGGCGACCGCGACCGACGATCCGCTGTTCTTCCGGCCCAACTACGACAAGATGTTTTTGCTCGGCGATCCCCCCGATTACGAGCAGCCGCCGGAGAACGCGCTGGGGCCGCAGGCGCGCAAGCAGGGCCGCCAGCCGGAAGAGCTCGCCTACGATGCGATGCTCTCCGACGAGGGCCGCGGCATGCTCTACGTGCCCTTCCTCAACTATGCCGACGGCAATCTCGACGCGACGCGCGAGATGCTGATCGATCCGCAATCGGTGCCGGGCCTCTCCGACGGCGGCGCGCATTGCGGCATCATCTGCGACGCGAGCTTCCCGACCTATCTGCTGACGCACTGGACCCGCGACCGCACGCGCGGCGAGAAGCTCACGATTCCCTTCGTGGTCGCCGCGCAGTCGCGCAAGACCGCGCTCTCGGTCGGCCTCACCGATCGCGGGCTCGTTGCTCCCGGGTACAAGGCCGACGTCAACGTGATCGACTACGACCGGCTGCATCTGCATCCGCCGAAGGTGCATTACGATCTGCCGGTCGGCGGGCGGCGGCTGTTGCAGGATGTCGACGGCTATGACGCGACGATCGTGTCGGGCGTGGTGACGCGGCGGCACGGTGAGGCCACGGGAAGGCGACCGGGGAAGTTGATCCGGGGTGCGCAGGGGATGGCGAGCTAGCGAAGACCGAGTCTGAGGCGCGAAAGCCGCGCCTCACTCTCGCTGTCATCCCCGCGAACGCGGGGATCCATATCCACAGGGATTCGTTGCGGCGCCACGCTGGTCACTCCGAGTCATCGCCAAACCACTCCCTGTGGTTATGGGTCCCGGGCTCGCGCTTCGCACGCCCCGGGACGACAGTGTGCCTGGAGCAATCGCGCCCCTTACGTCGGCGACACGGCGCCCTTCAGCGCCGCGGCCTGCGGAGCCGCACCACGGGTCAGCCTGGCCTTTTCCGTGTTCGGCCAGAGCAGCATCAGACCGATGACGCCGGAGCCGACCATGACCACCGCGTTGATGGTGAAGCCGGTCAGGTAGCCGTCGACCATGTTGCCGGCGCGCTGGATCACGGTGCCCATCACGTTCGGCGCAATGATGCCCGACAGCGTGTACAGCGCGCCGTAGATCGCGATGACCGCGCCGCGCTGCGACGCCGGGGTGAACTCGCCGAGCATCGGCGGGCAGACGACGTAGATCGCCCCGCACAGGCCGGAGCCGACGACGAGCAGCGCGATCTGCAGGCCAGCACCCTGCACATGCGCCATCATCGCCAGGATCAGGCCGCCGATGATCAGCGGCACCGAGCCGAGCACGCCGCGCGAGATGCGCGTGGTGTAGCCGCGCGCCATCATCACCTGCGAGACCCACCCCGTGAGGATGACGACGGTCGCGCCGAACACCCAGGGCAGGATCGAGACGTAGCCGGCCTGGCTCTGCGAGAAGCCCAGGCCCTTGACGATGAAGGGCGTGAACCAGGTGAGGCCGAGCGACAGCGCCCAATAGGCGCCGAAGGTCGCGATCACGCAGCCGAGGAAGGTGCGCGAGGTCAGCAGCTGCACATAAGGGATTTTCGGCTCGGTGACGGCGAGAACCTGCGTATCCTCGAGCGGGCCTTCCTTGCCGAACGTCAGCCAGGCGCAGACCCAGAGCAGGCCGACGACGCCAAGCGCGCCGAAGGCGTAGTGCCAGGAGTGATTGACGATGACCCAGTTCAACGCCGGCACGGCGAGGATGACGCCGAAGGCCGAGCCTTGCGACAGGATCGCGGTCGGCAGCGTGCGCTTCTCGTCGGGGAACCATTTGTAGATGGCGTGGGCTGCGACCGAGAAGGCAGGTCCTTCGCCAGCGCCCAGCACGATGCGGCAGATCAGCAGCGTGGTGAACGAGACGGTGCCCACCATCGGGAACTGCGCCAGCGCCCAGATCACCGCCAGCGTCAGCAGCACCCAGCGCGTCGGCACCTTGTTGACGATGAAGCCGACCACGATGGCCGAGATCGAGAACAGGAAGAAGAACGAGGAGCCGAGCAGGCCGAATTGCTCGGCATCGAGCTTCAGGTCGGTCATGATCGGCACGCCGGCGAGACCGACGACGATCTTGTCCGCGAAGTTCACCACCATGAAGAGAAAGAGGAGAAAAGTGACGGTCCAGGCGCCCTTCGGCGTTGCCTTGACTTCCCCTGCCGTCCTGCCCGCAACGTCGGGCGTTCCCTGAGCGCTCATCAATCTCCCCGTATGTCTTTTTGTCGGCACGTTTTTGATTTGGCCGTTTTGGGAGCTAACAACGGCTTCAAGGCCAACGCAACCCCGGCATTTCCACGGCAAGTGTGCTACGCAGCATTGAGTTAATTCCGTCCGGCGCATTGACCTTGCTGAGCATCCGAAACCTCTCAAAGACCTTCTCCTCGGCCGGCGAGCCGGTCCACGTGCTGCGTGGTGTCGACCTCGACCTCAAGGCCGGCGAGCGCGTCGCGCTGACCGGCGAGTCCGGCAGCGGCAAGAGCACGCTGTTGCACCTGATTGCGGGTCTCGATGCCGCCGACAGCGGCACAATTCGCCTGGAGGACACCGAGGTGACCAAGCTCTCGGACGCCGGCCGGGCCGAGCTGCGGCGCGACCGGATCGGCCTGGTTTTTCAGCAGTTCAATCTGATCCCGAGCCTGTCGGTCGCCGACAATCTGGTCTTCCAGGCGCGGATCGCCGGCCGTCACGATGCGGCCTGGTCAAAAGAGCTGATCGAGCGGCTCGGGCTCAGCAGCCTGCTCAAGCGATATCCAGAGCAATTATCAGGCGGCCAGCAGCAGCGGGTCGCGATCGGCCGGGCGCTGGCGACCAAGCCCTCGCTGCTGTTGGCGGACGAACCGACCGGCAACCTGGATGAGGACACCGCCGACGACGTGCTGGCGCTGACGCGCGATCTCGTCACGCGCACCGGCTGCGGCTTCCTGATGGTGACGCACAGCCTGCATCTGGCCGGCACGCTCGACCGCCACGTCACCTTGCATGCGGGGCGGATCGCATGAGGCGCGCGCTGTGGGTCCTCGCGGTTCTCCTGAGCCATTGGCGACGGCACAAGATGCAGTTCGCGACGCTCCTGATCGGGCTGATCGCGGCGACCGCATTGTGGAGCGGCGTGCAGGCGATCAACCAGCAGGCCCGCAATGCCTATGACCGCGCGGCGGCGACGTTCGGCGGCGTGCGCACGGCGATGCTGGTGGCGCCTGATGCAGCGACCTTTTCGCAGGAGCTGTTCATAAAACTCCGCCGCGCGGGCTGGCCGGTCTCGCCGGTGCTGGAAGGCCGCGTCCAGGTCAACGGGCGTTCGGTGCGGCTGCTCGGCATCGAGCCGATCACGATGCCGGCCGACGTCGGCAACGCGCCACGCCTCGGCGCCCCGGATTTGAGCAGTTTCGTTGCGCCGCCCGGCCAGACATTGGTGGCGCGGGAGACGCTGAGCGATCTGCAGGAACCGGAAGGCGCGGCACCGCCGATCAGCAACGGCGCAAAACTGCCGCCGCTGCGCGTGCTGCCGCAACTCGTGGCCGGCGTACTGGTCGTCGACATCGGCGTCGCGCAGCGGCTGCTGAACAAGCCGGACCAGGTGTCGCGGCTTTTGATCGGCAAGCCCAAGGGCAAGCCGGCGCCACTGGCGAGCGTCGTTGGCGAGCAGTTGCAGCTGGTCGAGCCGAATGCGGAGACGGAGCTGGAGCGCCTCACCGACAGCTTCCATCTCAACCTCACCGCCTTCGGCCTGCTGTCGTTCTTCGTCGGTCTCTTCATCGTCAACTCCGCCGTCGGCCTCGCCTTCGAGCAGCGGTTGCCGATGCTGCGCACGTTGCGGGCCTGCGGTGCCTCGGCGCGGCTGGTCAACACGGTGCTGGTGGTCGAACTGGTGGCGCTGGCGCTGGTCGCAGGACTGATCGGGCTCGTCTGCGGCTATTTCATCGCGGCCGCGCTGTTGCCCGATGTCGCGGCGTCGCTGCGCGGGCTCTATGGCGCGCAGATCCCGGGACAGCTCACACTGCGCTCCGAATGGTGGCTCGCCGGTATCGGCATCAGCATCGCCGGCGCGATCGTGGCGGCGGCGACCAGCCTGATCAAGGCGATCAGGATGCCGGTGCTGGCGACCGCGCAGCCCTACGCCTGGCAGCAGCGGCAGCGCCGCTGGCTGGTCCTGCAGAGCATTGCGGCCTGCGCCGTGTTCGCGGTCGCGCTGCTGTTGCTTCACTACGGACAATCGCTGATTGCGGGATTCGGCGTGCTGGCCGCATTGATGTTCGGCGCGGCGCTGATCCTGCCGGCATTCCTAGAAATCATCCTGCTCGTGGGCCAGCGCTGGGCGAAGGGGCCGCTGGCGCTGTGGTTCTGGGCGGACAGCCGGCAACAGCTCTCCGGCTTGTCGCTGGCCCTGATGGCGCTGCTGCTCGCGCTGGCCGTCAATGTCGGGGTGTCCACCATGGTGGAGACCTTCAGCCGCACCTTCGTCGGCTGGCTCAACGGGCGGCTTGCCGCCGACGTCTACATCAGCGCCTCCGACAATGCGCAAGGCGTTGCGATCCGGAGCTGGCTGAAGGAGCGCAGCGACGTGCAGGCGATCCTGTCGGGCGGACGCGCCGATACGCAGGTTCAGGGGCAGCCGGTGGAGCTGCTCGGCCTGCCCGATCACGCGCTCTATCGCGAACGCTGGCCGCTGCTGGAGACCGCGCCGCGCGCCTGGACCCAGCTCGTGCCCGGCGATGCCGCTTTCATCAGCGAGCAGCTGAGCCGCCGCCTCAACGTCCGCGTCGGCGATGTCATCGAGGTGCCGGCGCCGGGCGGCACCTGGGAGCTCGACATCGCCGGCATCTATGCCGATTACGGCAACCCCAAGGGGCAGCTCGCCGTCAACGTCGCGGCGCTGATCCGGCACTTTCCGCAGACGCCGCAGACGCGCATCGGCCTGATCGTCGCGAAGGAAAATATCCCCGGCCTGATCGCGGCGTTGCAGAAGCAATTCGCGCTCGACGACCGCAGCGTCGCCGATCAGGCGACGGTGAAGGCGGAATCGATCCGGATCTTCAACCGCACCTTTGCGGTGACGTCAGCGCTCAATGCCTTCACGCTCGGCGTGGCCGGCATCGCGCTTTTGACCAGCCTGCTGACACTGGCGAATTCCCGCCTGCCGCAGCTCGCGCCGCTGTGGGCGATCGGCATCACGCGGCCGCGCCTTGCCGCGATCGAACTGACCAAGACATTGTCGGTTGCGCTGTTCACGGCGCTGCTGGCCGTGCCGCTCGGATTGCTGGTGGCGTGGTGCCTGATCGCAATCGTCAATGTGAAGGCGTTCGGCTGGCGGCTGCCGTTCCACGTGTTTCCGCTGCAGCTGGTGGAGCTGGTCGCGGTCGCGCTGATCGCTTCGCTGCTTGCCGCGCTGCTGCCGATGATACGACTGGCGCGGATGCAGCCGGCGAGCCTCGTCAAGGTGTTTGCCAATGAGCGCTGATAAAATCACGCGGCGCGCCTTTGCCGGCGGCATCGCCGCACTCGCGGCTGCCCGCCGCGCTGGCGCGCAAGGTTATGCCGGGCTCGGCGAGACCGCCGACGGCTTTGCGAAGGTGACGCCGGGAAAGACGTTCAGCTTCCCGGCCGATCACGGCCCGCATCCGGAGTTTCGTATCGAATGGTGGTATCTCACCGCGAACCTTGTCGATGGCAGCGGCGCGGCGTGCGGCCTGCAATTTACGCTGTTCCGCCAGGCGGCGCAGTCGGGCCCGCAAGGAGAGGGCTGGGCCAATCAGCAGATCTGGATGGCGCATGCGGCGGTGACGCGCGCTGATACTCACCGCTTCAGCGAGGTGTTTGCACGCGGCGGCATTGGACAGGCCGGCGTCACCGCAAAGCCATTTGCGGCGTGGATCGACGATTGGGAGATGAAGGGTTTTGAGCGCACCGACGATCGCACATTGGCGCCGCTGACGCTGAAGGCTTCGGGCACCGATTTCAGTTATTCGCTCACACTGGAGGCCGATCGTCCCGTGGTGCTGCAGGGCGATCACGGTTTCAGCCGCAAGTCCGAGCGCGGGCAGGCGTCCTACTATTACAGCCAGCCGTTCTACCGCGCCCGCGGCAGCCTCACGATCGACGACAAATCCGTCGATGTCTCGGGCCAGGCCTGGATGGACCGCGAGTGGAGCAGCCAGCCGCTCGATGCCGACCAGACCGGCTGGGACTGGCTGTCGCTACATCTCGCATCCGGCGACAAGCTGATGCTGTACCGGCTGCGGCAGAAGGACGGCCAGGAGTATCCGTTCGGCAACTGGATCAGCGCCGCGGGCGACACGCAGATGATCGCGGGTGGCGATATCCAGATGAGTCCGAAAGCGACCGCCGAGATCGCGGGGCGCAAGCTGCCGGTGGAATGGCAGATCGCGATCCCCTCACGATCATTTTCGATTGCCTGCAAGCCGCTTAACCCAAAAGCCTGGATGGGAACCGGCTTCTCCTATTGGGAAGGGCCGATCAGCTTTGCCGGCACGCATGACGGCGTTGGCTACCTCGAGCTGACCGGCTATTGAAGCGCGACCTCCTCAAAAGGATCTGCGATGTATCATCTCACCGCCCTCGTCACGCTGCTGGCGATCGCATTCTACATGTTCACCTGCATCAACGTCTCGCGCTCGCGCACCAAGACCGGTGTCAAGGTGCCGGCAATGTCAGGCCACCCGGATTTCGAGCGCGCCTTCCGCATCCAGGCGAACACGCTGGAATGGATGCCGGTCTTCCTGCCGGCGCTCTGGCTGTTCGCGATCTATATCGGCGACGCCATTGCAGCGGGAATCGGCGCGGTCTGGATCATCGGCCGCATCGTCTACTTCATCGGCTATTCGCAGGCGGCGGCAAAGCGCGGCCCGGGCTTTGCGATCCAGGGCATCGCAGCGATTGCGCTGTGGGCGGGGGCATTGGGGGCGGTGGTGTTGCGGATGGTGTGAGGCGGGGCATCACGCGCGCTCGCCTTCCGGGCGCGGTGCAGCGTGTAACGCTGCACCGGAACCCAATCTGGTCTCGCCCTATGGAGAAATGTGGGTCCCGGCTCTGCGCAGCAGCGTTTCACGCTGCAGCGCGTCCGGGACACGAGAGCCTTACTTCGTCAGCGGGCAGCCGCTGTCCTTGGCGGCGAAGAACGCCTTGTCGCCTGGGACGGTTGCGAGCAGCTTGTAATAGTCCCACGGCTTCTTCGACTCCGACGGCTTCTTGACCTCGAACAGATACATGTCGTGGACCATGCGGCCGTTCTCGAGCACCTTGCCGCCCTGCGCAAAGTCGTCGTCGACCGGCAGCTCCTTCAGCTTCTTGGCGACCGCGTCGGGGTCCTTGGTGCCGGCGGCCTTGACCGCCTTGAGATAGCTCAGCGTCGCCGAATAGGTGCCGGCCTGGATCATGTTCGGCATCCGGCTGGTGCGCTTGAAGAAGCGTTCGCCGAAATGGCGGGTGCGGTCGTTGAGGTCCCAGTAATAGCCCTCGGTCAGCACCAGGCCTTGCGCGGCCTGCAGACCGAGACCATTCACCTCGGCGAGCGTCATCAGGAGGCCGGCGAGCTTCTGGCCGCCGGAGACGATGCCGAACTCGGCCGCCTGCTTGATCGAGTTGGTGGTGTCGAGGCCGGCATTGGCGAGGCCGACGATCTTCGCCTTCGAGCTCTGCGCCTGGAGCAGGAAGGAGGAGAAGTCCGACGAGTTGAGCGGCACGCGGACCGAGCCGGCCACCTTGCCGCCATTGGCGGTGACGATCTCGCTGGTGTCCTTCTCCAGCGCATAGCCGAAGGCATAGTCGGCAGTGAGGAAGAACCAGGTGTCGCCGCCCGCTTTGGTCAGCGCGCCGCCGGTGCCGACGCCGAGCGCACGGGTGTCATAGGCCCAGTGGAAGCCGTAGGGCTGGCAGGCATCGCCGGTGAGGCGCGAGGTCGCGGCGCCGACGACGATGTCGATCTTCTTCTTTTCCTTGGAGAGCTCGTGGATCGCGAGCGCGACCGAGGAGGTCGTCAGCTCCGTGATCATGTCCACGTTCTCGACATCGTACCAGCGCCGCGCGATCGACGTGGCGAGATCCGGCTTGTTCTGGTGATCGGCGGTGACCATCTCGATCTTCTGACCAAGCACTTCACCGCCGAAATCCTCGATCGCCATCTTGGCGGCTTCGACCGAGTATTTGCCGCCGTAGTCGGCATAGACGCCGGACTGATCGTTGAGAATGCCGATCTTGACGCCTTGCGCGAAGGCCGGCGCAGCCAGCAACAGAGCAGACGTTGCGACAGCGGCCAAAAGTGCTGATTTCATATGTTGGCTCCCAGCAGTTTTCTGTTTTGAAATCGCGCGGATACTAGTGAAGAACCCCGCGCCTGCCCATCCATTTCATGTTGATCGTTAGTATGGGCGCCAGCTACAAAATTGGTGTCGCCCCGGACAAGCGCAGCGCAGATCCGGGGCCCATAACCACAGGGAGGAGTTTGGCGCGAGCTAGTGGTTGCCAGCCTTCGCCAAACTCCTCCCTGTGGTTATGGGTCCCCGCCTTCGCGGGGACGACATCGAGGATTTGGATAAGCCGGCGGCCACCACCAATATTACGAAGCCACCACCTCCGGCTTCTTCCCCTCGTTCCGCCCTTCCGCCAGGTTCCGCACCACCACATAGAAGATCGGGGTGAACAGCAGGCCGAACAGGGTGACGCCGATCATGCCGAAGAACACGGCAACGCCGACCGCCTGCCGCATCTCCGAGCCGGAGCCGGACGATATCACCAGCGGCAGCACGCCGAGGATGAAGGCGAAGGAGGTCATCAGGATCGGCCGCAGGCGCAGGCGGCAGGCGTCGATCACGGCCTCCAGCCGTGGCTTGCCTTCTTTCTCGATGTCGCGTGCGAACTCGACGATCAGGATCGCGTTCTTTGCAGCTAACCCCACCAGAACGACGAATCCGATCTGGGTGAGGATGTTGACGTCCTGCCCCATGATGCGCACGCCGATCGTGGCGGCCAACAGGCACATCGGCACGATCAGGATCACCGCGAATGGAAGCGTCCAGCTGCCATATTGCGCGGCGAGCACGAGATAGACGAACAGCACGCAGATCGGGAACACGAGCAGGCCCGCATTGCCGCCGGTGACCTGCTGATAGGACAGATCGGTCCATTCGAAGGTGAAGCCGCTGGGCAAGATGTCGTCCGCGAGCTTCTTGATGGTGTTGAGCGCGGTGGTCGAGCTGGTGCCCGGCGCCGGCTCGCCTTGGAGCTCGGACGCAGCATAGAGATTGTAGCGTGCGACGCGGTCGGGGCCGGAGACGTCCTTGAACTCGACCACGCTGCCGAGCATCACCATGTCGCCGGAGGCGTTGCGCGTGCGCAGGCGCGAGAGGTCGCTGGGCTCTTTTCGGAACGGGAAGTCGGCCTGCGCGGTGACGTGATAGGTGCGGCCGAACAGGTTGAAGTCGTTGACGTAGGTCGATCCGAAGTAGGTCTGGATCGTGTCGTTGATGCTGGCGATGGGCACGCCGAGCTTCTGCGCCTTGGTGCGGTCGATGTCGACGAAGAGCTGCGGCGTGTTGGCCGAGAACGGGGAGAAAACCGTGGGGCCGAGCAGCAACGGCGATTTGCGCGCCGCGGCGACAAGCTCGTCGGTGGCCGCGGCGAGCAGCTCAGGTCCTCGGCCCTGGCGGTCCTGGACGCGGATGGTGAAGCCGCCGCCGGTGCCGATGCCGGGCACGGCCGGCGGCGGAATCACGATGATGAAGGCGCCCTGGATTGCGGCCAGGCGCTTGCGCAGTTCGACCGTGATGGCGTTCGCAGACAATCCCTTCTTCATCCGCGCCTCGGGCTCGTCGAACACCGGGAACAGCGCCGCAGCATTGCCCGCCTGCGTGCGGGTGGCGCCCGAGAAGCCGGCGAAGGCGGCGACGCGGACGATGCCGGGCGTGTCCAGCGAGATCCGCTCGATCTCGCGCACGACTTCGGTGGTGCGCGCCAGCGACGCCGCGCCCGGCAATTGCACGGAGATGATGACGTAGCCGCGATCCTGCGCGGGAATGAAGCCCTGCGGCGTGGTCGCGATCAGCCAGCCGGCGCTGCCGATCAGCACGACATAGATCAGGATCATCACCACCGAATGGCGGATCACGAAATTGGCAAGGCCGGCATAACCATGCGAGAGCCGATCGAACACGCGGTTGAAGACGCCGGTGAACGCATTCCAGCCACGCGCGAGGAGATTCCAGGCGGCAGGCGGTCGCTTCTCTGCGTGCGGCGTGAGGATCATCGAAGCCAGCGCCGGCGACAGCGTCAGCGAGCAGAAGCAGGAGATCGCGGTCGCCACCGCAATGGTGACGGCGAATTGCTGGAAGAACTGCCCGGAGATGCCGCCAATGAATGCGGTCGGCACGAACACGGCGCAGAGCACCAGCGCGATCGAGACCAGCGCGCCGCCGACCTCCTCCATGGTCTTCAGCGCCGCATCGCGCCGACTTAAGCCGTGCTCGAGATGGCGCTCCACATTCTCCACCACCACGATGGCGTCGTCGACCACGATGCCAACCGCAAGCACGAGGCCGAACAAGGTGAGGTTGTTGATGGAGAAGCCGAGCGCCGCCATCACCGCGAAGGTGCCGACCAGCGAGACAGGGATCGCGATGATCGGAATGATCGCGGGCCGCCATCCTTGCAGGAACACCAGCACCACGATGACCACGAGCAGCATGGCCTCGTAGATGGTCTTGATCAGCTCGTGGACCGATTGCGCGATGAACTCGGTCGGGTTGTAGCCGATATTGTAGTCGAGGCCCTTCGGGAAGCTTTGCTTGAGCGTCGTCATCGTGTCGGAGATGTTTTTCGCCGTCGCGAGCGCGTTCGATCCCGGCCGCTGCGTCACCAGCATGGCGACCGCCGATTTGCGCAGCAGGAAGCTGTTGGTGGAGTAGGCGAGAGCACCGAGCTCGATGCGGGCGACGTCGCGCAGCCGCACCGTGCGGCCGTCGGAGCCGGCCTTGATCAGGATGTCCTCGAACTGCTTCTGGTCCTTGAGGCGCCCGGTGAAAACGAGGTTTGGCTGGAAGGCCCGGTCGGCGATCGGCGGTTCGGCGATCTGGCCGCCCGCGATCTGGACGTTCTGGGCACGGATCGCGGCCAGCACCTCGGTCGAGGTCAGGCCGAGATTGGCGATACGATCAGGGTCGAGCCAGAGCCGCATCGAATAGTCGCGTGCGCCGAAGATCTGGATATCGCCGACGCCGTCGATCCGCAGCAACTGGTCACGGACCTGGAGCAGCGCGTAATTGGAGATGTAGAGCTGGTCGAACGTATCGTCCGGCGACAGCATGAACACGACCATCAGGATGTCGGGCGAGTTCTTGCGCGTGACGACGCCGTTGCGCTGCACTTCGTCCGGCAGCTGCGGCTGTGCGATCGCGACGCGGTTCTGCACCAGCACCTGCGCCTTGTCGAGATCGGTGCCGAGCTTGAAGGTGACGGTGATCGTCAATTGCCCGTTCGAGGTCGCCTGGCTGTAGAGATACAGCATGTCCTCGACGCCGTTGATCTGCTGCTCGATCGGAGCTGCGACCGTGTCGGACACGGTCTGCGCCGAGGCGCCCGGATATTGCGTGGTGACGACGACCGTCGGCGGCACCACTTGCGGATATTCGGAGACCGGCAGCGTCGTATAGGCGAGCGCGCCGACGATCAGCAGCACGATCGACAGCACCATCGCCAGGATGGGCTGGTTGATGGAGAGACGGCCAAGGTTCATGACTTGTCACCGGACTTGGCCGGCGCTGGCGCGGGAGACGGAGCGACCTTGGCGCCGACGCGGGCGCGCTGGATGCCGTTGACGATGACGCGGTCCTCCGCCTTCAGCCCCTCGCGGATCACGCGCAGGCCCTCATCGAGCGGACCGAGCACCACGGGGCGCGCCTCGACGGTGTCGTCCGGCTTCACGACGAACACGATCTTGCGGGACTGGTCGGTCGCGACCGCGACGTCGGGAATCAGCAGCGCGTCATAGGGCGCGCTGCCGATCAGCCGGACGCGGCCGAACTGGCCCGGCAGGATCGAGAGATCGGTGTTCTTGATCACGGCGCGGCTGCGCAGCGTGCCAGTGGAAACATCGAGGCGGTTGTCGAGGAAGTTGATGGTGCCCTCATGCGACGGCTTGGTCTCGCCGGCGAGCGTCACCTGCACCGGGTTCGCGGTGTCGCGCGAGCTCGGGCGGCGGCCTTCGAACCACAGCTTGCTGTATTTGATGAAGGTTGCTTCATCCATGTCGAAATAGACGTAGATCGGGTCGAGCGCGACGATCGAGGTGAGCAGCGTCGAGGTGCCGGTATCGCTGCCTTGCACGAGATTGCCGGGGCTGACGAGATGGCGGCTGACGCGGCCGGTGAGCGGCGCGGTCACATGGGTGAACTCGATATTGAGCCGGGCGGCCTTCAGCGCACCTGCGGCCTGCGTCTCCGCGGCATGCGCCGCCTGCAGGGCCTGGCGGCGCTGGTCGACGGCCTGCTCGGAGACCGCGCTGGTCTGGACCAGGTTCAGACCACGGTCGAGCTCGCGCTTGGCAAGCTCCACCTTGGCACGCGCGTCGGACAACTGGCCGTCCGCCTGCTCGGCCACCGCCTCGAACGGGCGCGGGTCGATGACGTAGAGCAGGTCGCCCTGATGCACGATCGCGCCGTCCTGGAACTCGACGGAGTTGACGAAGCCGCCGACACGGGGGCGCACCTGCACCTCCTCGACCGCCTCGAAGCGGCCGGTGAACTCGTCCCAATCGGTGACGGTGCGCTTGACGGGCTGGGCGACGGTCACCGGCGGCGGCGGTGGGGCGGCGGCCTGCGAGGCCGGTTGTCCGCAACCAGTGAGAGCGAACGTCGCGGCGAGGAGCCCGGCAATTGCGCAAAGTCGAGGTAGGACGAAATCGTGCGTTTTGACAAAATGCTCGTTTCGGTCCGGTCCGCTCATCCCAAGTCCCTCGCACATTTGCCGCAGCAAAAGCAGCGTACTCGCCTACCCGCGGGCGACACAAGATGGGTTTCAATGATGAAATCTTCAAGACGAAAGCGCGCGCAACGCTTGGGAGGATGCCCTAGCCGGATGACGGGTTGACAGCGAGAGAGATGATGACAAGCGGCAGCTGATGCGCGTCGGCGGAAGGTCAGCAATCAAGACGCGGCGCTCGCCACCCTCCCCTGGAGGCGGAGGGTAAGAAAGTCGCCAGCGTCTTCGCACATGACGGACACCGTCCGCTCGGCTAGATTACTCCCAGAAAAACAAAGCCGAATTGTCCTGGGAGGACAGGCGTGCACCAGGGACGTGTCGTTTACGGCGCGATCGAGGAGGTCGTGTTCGGCCATCCCGCGGCCGAGGCCGTCGTTGCGCAGATGGACCGGCTGGGGACGCGCCGCGCCTTCCTGATGGTCTCCGGCACGCTGAACCGTCAGACCGACGAAATCGCGAAGATCAAACAGGCGCTCGGCGCGCGCTGCGCCGGCCTGTTCGACGCCATGCCGGCGCATACGCCGCGCGAGGCGGTGATCGCGGCGACCAATGCGGCGCGCGCAGTGAACGCCGACCTGATCGTCACCGTGGGCGGCGGCTCGATCACCGACGGCGCCAAGGCGGTGCAGCTCTGCCTTGCCAACGGCATCGACGACGTCGAGGGCATCGAGCGCATCCGCGTCCACAAGGGCGTCGCGCCCGAGATGACCGCCCCTAACGTGCGGCAGATCAGCGTGCCGACCACGATCGCCGGCGGCGAGTTCAGCGCGATCGCGGGCGTCACCGACCGCGCCACGCATGTGAAGCAGATGCTGCGGCATCCGCTCACGGTGCCGCGTGCGACCATTCTCGATCCCGCCATCACCGTGCGCACGCCGGAATGGCTGTTTCTCTCCACCGGCATCCGCGCCGTCGACCATTGCGTCGAGGCGATCTGCTCGCGCGAGACGCATCCTTATGCCGACGCGCAGTCGGTGAAGGGGCTGGCCATGCTCGCCGACGCGCTGCCGCGGGTGAAGGCCGACCCTGCCGACCTCGACGCCCGCATGGATGCGCAGATCGGCACCTGGCTGTCGATGGGCGCGCTCGCCGCCGGCGTGCCGATGGGTGCGAGCCACGGCATCGGCTATGTGCTGGGTGCGGCCTTCGACGTGCCGCACGGCTACACCTCCTGCATCATGCTGCCCGCGGTGATGCGCTGGAATGCGCGCGACAACGCCGAGCGCCAGATGATCGTCGCCGCCGCGATGGGTTTTCCCGGCCACAACGCCGGCGACGTGCTCGATGCCTTCATCCGCTCACTCGGCATGCCGCGCAGCCTCGCCGACGTCCGCGTCTCGCCTGAGCATTTCGACGCCATCGCCGAACAGGCGATGCGCACGAACTGGATCCCGCGCAACCCGCGCAAGATCGACGGCCCCGCCGACATTCGCGAAATCCTGCTTCTCGCCGCATAATTTCAAGCCGGAGGACTGATGTATCCAGGTCAGCATGCTCGTCTACGCCCGCTCCAGCCCGCATTCATCATGGCTGCAACCGGCGAGGCCGTCACCTATCGCGAGCTCGATGCGCGCAGCAACCGCCTGGCGCATCTGTTCCGCGAGCACGGCTTGAAGCGGCTCGACCATTATTCGATCTTCATGGAGAACAATTCGCGCTATCTCGAAGCATGCGGCGCGGGCGAGCGCTCCGGGCTGTACTACACCTGCATCAACTCGTTCCTGACGCCGGGCGAGCTCGCCTATCTCCTCGTCAACAGCCAGTCGAAAATCCTGATCACGTCCGTTGCGAAACTCGACATCGCCCGCGAGGCGATCAAGGCCTGTCCGGACATCAAGCTCTGCATCGTCGCCGACGGCCCCGGCGAGAGCGACCGCATCGTCGGCCTCGCCGAGGTGACCGCCGACCTGCCCGAGGCTCCGATCGCCGATGAATGGCTCGGCACCGCCATGCTCTATTCATCCGGCACGACCGGACGGCCGAAAGGCATCCTGCGCCCGCTGCCGGAGGAGCCGCCGAAGCACAATCTGCCGCTGTTCGATTTCCTGACAAAGCTTTGGCGCTACCGCGAGGGCATGGTCTATCTCTCGCCTGCCCCCCTCTATCACTCCGCGCCGCAAGCCGCGGTGAACCTCACGATCCGCATGGGCGGCACCGTGATCATCAAGGAGACGTTCGATCCCGAACGTTATCTCCAGCTCGTCCAGCAATGGGGCATCACCCACACCCAGCTGGTGCCGACGATGTTCTCGCGCATGCTGAAGCTGCCGGAGGAGGTGCGCGACCGCTACGACCTGTCGTCGCTGGAGATTGCGATCCACGCCGCAGCGCCCTGCCCGGCATTGGTCAAGGACGACATCATCAAATGGTGGGGGCCGATCATCCACGAATATTACGGCGCGACCGAAGGCCTCGGCTTCACCGCCTGCAACAGCGAGGAATGGCTTAGCCACCGCGGCACCGTCGGCAAGGTGCTGCTCGGCGACCTCCACATTCTCGACGAGAACATGAGGGCGTGCCCGACCGGCACGCCGGGCCAGGTCTGGTTCAAGACGGCATCGTCGTTCGAATATTTCAACGACCCCGAGAAGACCAGGGAGGCGCGCTCGGCCGACGGCAGCATGAGCACGGTCGGCGACGTCGGCTATGTCGACGAGGATCGTTTCCTCTATTTGACCGACCGCGCGACCTTCATGATCATCTCCGGCGGGGTGAACATCTATCCGCAGGAATGCGAGAACCTGCTCATCACCCATCCGAAGGTCGCCGATGCCGCGGTGTTCGGCGTGCCCAATCCCGATCTCGGCGAAGAGGTGAAGGCGGTGGTGCAGCCGATGCCCGGCATCGTGCCGGGCGAGGCGCTCGCCGAAGAACTGATCGCCTTCTGCGGCCAATCGCTGTCGCGGCAGAAGGTGCCGCGCTCGGTCGATTTCGAGAAGGAACTGCCGCGGCTGCCGACGGGCAAACTGTACAAGCGGCTGCTGCGGGACCGCTATTGGGGGAACAAGACGTCACGGATCGTGTGAGCCCCACTGTCGTCCCGGGGCGCGACGAAGTCGCGAACCCGGGACCCATAACCACCGGCGGGAGTCAACTCCGAGTCTTCATCAAACGACTTCCTGTGGTTATGGATCCCGGATCTGCGCTTCGCTTATCCGGGACGACGCCGCAGTTTGTTGAGACAGCTGCGCGCACAGGAACCATCCCTTCGCACCTGCACTCTCACATGAAGAGAGTGTGAACGCCTGCGGCCTTCCGTCATCCGAATTGTCGAGGCGGCGAGCGGCCTTGCCGGTTGCCTCGCTGCACGCGCGTCGCTATCGTCTGACAAACAGGCCGCAAAGGCCCAAAAGACTAATGTCCAGGGAGGATGAGCATGCGGAGCGTGTGGGCGCTCGCCGCAGTGGCGGCGCTATCTGTGCTGACGACCTCGACCACCGCGCTCGCCGGCGGGCCCAAACAGGGCGGAGTCCTGCGGATGTACCACCGCGACAGCCCCGGCAATGCCTCGATCCATGAAGGCGCGACCTATTCGCTCAATGTTCCCTTCATGCCTGTGTTCAACAACCTCGTCATCTACAAGCAGGACGAGGCGCAGAACAGGATGGACAACATCATTCCGGAACTCGCCGAGAGCTGGGCCTGGGTCAACGACAACAAGACGCTGACCTTCAAGCTGCGCCCGGGCGTGAAATGGCACGACGGCAAGCCGTTCACCTCCGCGGACGTCAAATGCACCTTCGACATGCTGATGGGCAAGTCGCAGCAGAAGTTCCGGCAGAATCCGCGCAAGACCTGGTACGAGCAGGTCAACGACGTCTCCACCAACGGCGACCTCGAGGTTTCCTTCAACTTGAAGCGGCCGCAGCCGTCGCTGCTGGCCCTGCTCGCCTCGGGCTACACGCCGGTCTATCCCTGTCACGTCTCGCCCGGCGACATGCGCACGCACCCGATCGGCACCGGCCCGTTCAAATTCGTCGAGTTCAAGGCCAATGAATCGATCAAGCTGACCCGCAATCCCGACTATTGGCGCGAGGGGCGGCCCTATCTCGACGGCATCGAGTTCACCATCATCCCGAACCGTTCGACCGCGATCCTCGCCTTCGTCGCCGGCAAGTTCGACATGGCGTTCCCGACCGAAGTGAGCATTCCGCTGCTGAAGGACGTCAAATCGCAGGCGCCGAAAGCGGTCTGCGTGGTCGAGCCCAACAATGTCGCCACCAACATCATCGTCAATTCCTCCGCGCCGCCGTTCGACAATATCGACATCCGCCGCGCCATGGCGCTGTCGCTCGACCGCAAGGCCTTCATCTCGATCATGTTCGAGGGCCAGGGCGATGTCGGCGGCACCATGCTGCCGCCGCCGAACGGACTGTGGGGCATGCCGAAGGAGATGCTCGAGAGCATTCCCGGCTACGGCCCCGATGTGAACGCCAACCGCGAGGAAGCCAGGAAGCTGATGCAGAAGGCCGGCTACGGGCCGGACAAGCATCTCGCCGTCAAGGTCTCGACCCGCAACATCCCGGTCTATCGCGATCCCGCGGTGATCCTGATCGACCAGCTCAAGAGCATCTATATCGACGGCGAGCTCGACGTGGTCGAGACCGCGAACTGGTTCCCGAAGATCGCACGCAAGGACTACATGCTCGGGCTCAATTTGACCGGCAACGCCGTCGACGATCCCGACCAGTCGTTCTACGAGAACTATTCCTGCGGCTCCGAGCGCAACTACACCAATTACTGCAACAAGGAGATCGAGAAGCTGTTCGACGTGCAGTCGCAGGAGACCGACGTCAACAAGCGCAAGAAGCTGGTGTGGGACATCGACAAGAAGCTGCAGGAGGACGTCGCCCGCCCGATCATCTTCCACGCGCGCACCGGCTCCTGCTGGCAGCCCTATGTCAAGGGCGTAACGGTGATGTCGAACAGCTCCTATAATGGGTATCGCTACGAGGACGTCTGGATGGACAAGTAGCGCAGGCGGCTGGCGGTTTCGACAGGAGGCGATGCATGTTTGCCTATCTGGTGCGGCGCCTGTTCCTGATGCTCGTGACCCTGTTCGGGATCTCGGTCGTCATCTTCTTCCTGCTGCGCGTCGTGCCCGGCAACATCGTCGACATCCTGTTTGCCGCGGCCGGCTACGTCGATCCCGCCGACAGGGCCAATCTGGAGAAGGAGCTCGGCATCGACCAGCCGCTGGTCGTGCAGTACTGGCACTGGATCAGCGGCTTTCTGCGCGGCGATTTCGGCTACTCCTATGTCTCGGAGAAGCCTGCGCTTCAGGAGATCCTGCCGCGGATCCCGATCACCGCGCGGCTCGCCGGGCTGGCGCTGTTGTTCTCGGCCTCGATCGGCATTCCGCTCGGTGTCATCAGCGCGGTGAAGCAGGGGACGCGGCTCGATTACGCGTTGCGCGTCGTCAGCCTCAGCGGCTTGTCGCTGCCCTCGTTCTGGCTCGGCCTGCTGATCCTCACGGCGTCGGTGGCGATGTTCAACCAGATGCCGATCTTCAATCCCAATCCGCAGACCTGGCTCGAGGCGTTCGCGACCTACGCCGTGCCGGCGGCCGCCGTCGGCTTCCGCAGCGCCGCGCTGACCATGCGCATCACGCGATCCTCGATGCTGGAGGTGCTGCGGCAGGACTATATCCGCACCGCGCGCGCCAAGGGCGCCTCCGACGCCGCCGTCAACTATAAGCATGCGCTGAAGAACGCGATCCTGCCCGTCATCACCGTGATCGGCATCGAGGCAGCGTTCCTGATCGGCGGCCTGATCGTGACCGAGACCGTGTTCAACATCCCCGGCGTCGCGCGCTTCCTGGTCGAAGCGATCCGCTGGCGCGACTACCCGATCGTGCAGAACCTCGTGATGCTGATTGCGGTCGTGGTGGTCAGCGCGAACTTCATCGTCGACATGCTCTACGCGGTGTTCGATCCGCGTATCCGGTATACGGATTAGGAGATCAGCTTGGCCGCGATTGACTATGATCTCGAACTGAGGCGGGCCGGCGCGTATGCGACCGGTGGCTGGCGGCGCGTGCTGTATTTGGCGCAGCGGCATGTGCTGGGCGCGGCCGGGCTGATCATCATGACGCTGTTCGTGCTCACGGCGATCTTTGCCGATTTCATCGCGCGCTACGATCCCCTGACCATCGACGCCGCCCGTGCGCTGGCGCGCCCGAGCCTGGCGCACTGGATGGGCACGGATTCCTTCGGCCGTGACGTGTTCAGCCGCATCATCCACGGTGCACGAATCTCACTCGCCGTCGGTATCGGCTCGACGGCACTTGGCGGCACGATCGGCGTCATCGTCGGGCTGACCTCCGGCTATCTCTCCGGCTGGGTCGATCTGGTGTTCCAGCGTGTCTCCGACATTCTTCAAGCGCTTCCGCTGCTGGTCCTGGCGTTGATCATGACCGCCGCACTCGGTCCGTCCCTGCCGAACGTCATCATCGCCATCGCCATTCCGCTGATCCCGACCGTGTCGCGCGTCATTCGCGCCAACACGCTGGCGCTGCGCGAGCTGCCCTTTATCGAAGCCGCCAAGTCGATCGGCATGAGCGAGGTGCGGATCGCGCTGCGCCACGTGCTGCCGAACACGCTGGCGCCGCTGATCGTGCTCGCGACCGCGCAGCTCGGCTCGACCATCCTCACCGAAGCCTCGCTCTCCTTCCTCGGCCTCGGCATTCCCGAGCCCTATCCGTCATGGGGTCGGATGCTCTCGGAATCCGCCGCCGAATATGTCCGCACCGCACCGTGGCTGGTGATCTTCCCCGGCATCGCGATCAGCCTCGCCGTGTTCGGCGCCAATCTGTTCGGCGACGCCCTGCGCGACATCCTCGATCCCCGGCAGCGCGGCTGATGGCAGAAAAATCCGATCTCGTGCTCGATGTGAAGAACCTGAAGACGGTGTTCTTCACCAATTCCGGCCTGTTCAAAGCCGTCGACGACGTCTCGTTCACCGTGAAACGTGGCGAGACGCTCGCGATCGTCGGCGAATCCGGCTGCGGCAAGAGCGTCACCGCGCTGTCGCTGATGCGGCTGGTGCCCGATCCGCCCGGCCGCATCGTCGGCGGGTCGGTCTCGCTCGAAGGCACCGAGCTGCTGGCGCTGGATGAATCCGAGATGCGCGCCGTCAGGGGCAATCGCATCTCCATGATCTTCCAGGAGCCGATGACCTCGCTCAATCCGGTGATGCGGATCGGTGACCAGATCGTCGAGGCGGTGCGGCTGCACCGGGCGATGCCGGCCAGAGAAGCGCGCGACATCGCGGTCGAGATGCTGCGGCTGGTCCGCATTCCCGAACCGGCGCGGCGCGCGCGGGAGTATCCGCATCAGCTTTCCGGCGGCATGCGCCAGCGCGCGATGATCGCGATGGCGCTGGCCTGCCGTCCGGCGCTGCTGATCGCGGACGAGCCGACCACCGCGCTCGACGTCACCATCCAGGCACAGATCCTGGCGCTGATCCTCGACCTTCAGAAGGAGCTCGGCACCGGCCTCGTGCTGATCACGCATGATCTCGGCGTCGTCGCGCAGACCGCGCAGCGGGTGATCGTGATGTATGCGGGGAAGAAGGTGGAGGAGGCAACGGTGGAAGCGCTGTTCGCCGATCCCAAGCACCCCTACACCCGCGGGCTGATGGCCTCGATCCCGGCCGTGCCGGCGTCAGGTGTTCCGGTGCAGGCGCGGCTCAACGAAATTCCCGGCACCGTGCCGTCGCTGGTGCGGCTGCCGAAAGGCTGCGCCTTCGCGCCGCGCTGCAAGCTCGCGATCAAGCGTTGCGAGGCCGAATATCCGCCGCTGGAGGACTGGGGCGGCGGCCATCTCGCGGCGTGCTGGCGCGCGGCCGAAGTGGCGGAGGTGGCATGACCGAAGCGCTGCTCGAAGTCACCGATCTCAAGAAGCACTACGCGGTGCGCGCCGGCGTGTTGCGGCGGCAGGTCGGCACCGTGCATGCGGTCGACGGCGTCTCGTTCTCGGTTCATACCGGCGAGACGCTCGGCCTGGTCGGTGAATCCGGCTGCGGCAAGTCGACGGTGGCGCGCAGCGTGCTGCGGCTGGTCGAGCCGACCTCGGGTCAGATCCGCCTTGATGGAGAGGACATCACCCGTCTCTCCAAGACCGCGCTGCGGCCGCATCGCCGCTCAATGCAGATCGTGTTTCAAGATCCCTTTGCTTCGCTCAATCCGCGCATGACCGCCGGCGACATCGTCGGCGAGCCGCTCGCCGTGCATGGGCTCGCAAGCGGCAAGGAGCTGGAAGCGCGTACCGCAAGACTGTTCGAGCAGGTGGGCCTGCGGCCTGATCAGATGCGCAACTTCCCGCATCAATTCTCCGGCGGCCAGCGCCAGCGCATCTGCATCGCACGCGCGCTGGCACTGGGGCCGCGCCTGATCGTCTGCGACGAACCGGTCTCCGCGCTCGACGTCTCGATCCAGGCGCAGGTGATCAATCTCCTGATCGACCTGCAGAAGCAGCACGGCTTCTCCTATCTCTTCATCGCGCATGACCTCGCCGTGGTCGCCCATATCAGCCATCGCGTCGCCGTGATGTATCTCGGCCGCATCGTCGAGATCGCCGACAAGGACGAGCTGTTCCGCAATCCCCGCCATCCCTATACGCAAGCCCTGCTCGCGTCAGTGCCGGTTGCGAACCCGTTTGCCAAGAAGCTCGCGCCGCTGGTCGACGGCGACGTGCCGAGCCCGGTCAATCCGCCGCCGGGCTGCGCGTTTCACACCCGCTGCCGGTTTGCGATCGGGCGGTGCAGGACGGAGCGGCCGGCGCTGGTGGACGCGGGCGGCGGACATCAGGTGGCGTGTCTGCTCAACGAGGGGACCGGACGGAGCCAGTAGGCCGCAAAGCCCGGATCACCGGCCAGGCCGCCAGCGCGGCGGCCAGATGCTTGAGCGTGTGGCCCGAGACAATGTGGCCTGTCGCTTCAAATATGGTCACGTCACCCAGCTCGAAAAGCTTGGCCAGCGCGTAAAAGAAGATCACGCCGCCCAGAGACACGCCAAGCGCACCGGGCCGGGGCCGTGTCAACGCCAGTCCCACGGCCAACGCCATGCCGCCGAACTGCACGACCACCCATGGCGTGAGATTCTCGCGTGCCACCCAGGCCGCGAGCAGGCCCGCAACCGTCACCAGCACCACCACCGCCTGACCGGCACGCACGCTGATGCGCTCGCTGGCCGCGATGCCCAGAAAGCCCGCGAACGCCACCGCCATACCGAGACGATCGGCCACCAGCCGCTGCGGCGCGTCGGGATCCAGATGATAGATGCACGATCCTAGGCAAGTGAGGATCAGACCCACGAAGAGGCAACCTGCACCCGCGGGCGCATCAGGGTGGGCACGCAGGCGCAGCAAGCCCCAAGCGCCCATCGCCAGGAAGGCAAGATTGCTCAGCACGTCGCCGGCGTTGGGCACGCCCAGCCAGGTGCGGGTGTCGACGAAATGCGGGATGTGCCAGGCGGAGGCGGGCATCGCGGGTGCGAGGAGCGCCACGAGCGTCAGGACGAAGAGTGCGCCGATCAGATATTTTTCGCGAACTTGCGGCGGGGCGAACGAGAACCGGCGGGACACTGACGGCAGCAGGGCATCGGTCTCTCGGGCGTGGTGATTTGCGCGCAACATGCAGGCCTCCACATGATTTGACATCGCTCAATATTAGTAGCCCTAAATTGAACAATGTTCAATAAAAATCTTGAGCGAGATCAAACAGGCAATATCATATTGGAATTATTTGGATTTATTGGGACGCCCGCGTGCAGCCACGGCGGCGAGTCGCGTTTGAGACGGCATCTCTCCCCATCGTCATTGCGAGCGCAGCGAAGCAATCCAGAGTGCTTCTGCGGATGCAGACTGGATTGCTTCGCTTCGCTCGCAATGACGGAGAGAGGCTACCCCGCCGCAATCTCCGCGACGATCCTGCCCGTCGTGACCTGCTCGCCTTCGGCGACGTCGATCGCGGCGACCACGCCGTCGATGCCGGCCTTGTGGACGTGCTCCATCTTCATTGCTTCCAGGGTCATCACCGCTTGACCGGCGGTGACGCGGTCGCCGGGCTTGACCAGCACGGCGACGACGCGGCCGTTCATGGCGGCGCGGACTTTGCCATCGCCGCCGTTGGTTGCGGCCGCCTTCGGTGCGGCGAGGGTGAGGTCGGTGACCGCAAGCGGGATGCCGCGATGCTGGAGGTAGAGCCGGTCGCCGTCGCGCAGGAATTTTGCGCTGTCCATCACGCCGTCGTGGCGGAAGCGGATGGCGTCGGGATCGAGCTGGTCGATCTCGAACTTGTCCTGACGGCCGTCGGCGGCGACGATGTAGCCGCCACTGCGCTCACGCGTGACTTCGAGCTCGTGGGTGTGGCTGGCGATCTCGACTTTCGCCGTTAACGGAAATGTTGCCGCCAGGCTCCGGCCACCTTGCCATGACGGCGCGCGCGGATTGGTGACATAGAGCAGCAGGCCCGCCAGCGCCGTATCGAATGCAGCATTCGCCGGCGGCGCCAACAGTTCGGCGCGATGTGCGCCGATGAAGGCTGTCGTCGCCTCGCCCCTGGCAAATCCGGGATGGCGCAGGCAGGACATCAGAAATGCTTGGTTGGTGGTCACGCCAAACGCAGTGAGTTGCTCCAGGCCGACGATCAGCCGCCCCCTCGCCTCCTCGCGTGTCGCGCCATGGCTGATCACCTTTGCGATCATGGAATCGTAGAACGGCGGGATCTCCGCGCCCGATTGCAGCGCGTGCTCGACGCGGATGCTGTCAGGCACCTGCCAGCGCGCCATGCGGCCGGACTGCGGCATGAAATCCTGCGCGGCATCTTCCGAGCACAGCCGCACCTCGATGGCATGGCCCGAGAATCGGATGTCCTGCTGCTTCACCGGCAGAGGCTCGCCACGCGCGACACGCAGCTGCAGCTCGACGAGATCGAGCCCGGTGATCGCCTCGGTGACGGGATGCTCGACCTGGAGGCGCGTGTTCATCTCCATGAAGTAGAATTCGCCGCTGGCGTCGAGCAGGAACTCCAGCGTGCCGGCGCCCTCGTAACGCAATGCCCTCACCGCGGCGACAGCGACCTCGCCCATTTTCGCGCGCAGCTCCGGCGTGACCGCCGGCGATGGTGCCTCCTCGATCAGCTTTTGATGTCGCCGCTGCACCGAGCAGTCGCGCTCGCCGAGATGGATGGCGTTGCCGTGGCTGTCGCCGAACACCTGGATCTCGATGTGTCGGGGATTCTGGATGGCACGTTCGAGGATGACCGTGGGATCTCCGAACGCGGCCTTCGCCTCCGACCGCGCACTGCGCAGCGCATCGGGGAAGGATGCGGCATCGGTAACGAGCCGCATGCCGCGTCCGCCGCCGCCCGCAACCGCCTTGATCATCACGGGGAAGCCAATCTTCCTGGCTTCCGCGAGCATGACCTCGTCGGTTTGGTCGGCGCCCTGATAGCCGGGCACGCAGGGCACGCCGGCCTTCTTCATGATCTCCTTGGCGCCGGCCTTGTTACCCATGGCCTCGATCGCCTGCGGCGAGGGACCGATGAAGACGAGGCCCGCATCCTTGCACGCTTGTGCAAACTCCTCGTTCTCGGCGAGGAAGCCATAGCCGGGATGCACGGCATCCGCGCCGCTCGCCTTGGCCGCGGCGATGATCGCGGGAATGTTGAGATAGGATTGCGCCGGCAGGGCTTCGCCGATGCGCACGGCCTGGTCGGCCTGCCGTACATGGAGCGCATCGCGATCGGCATCCGAATAGACCGCAACGACGCCGAGGCCGAGCTGCCGCGCACTGCGCATCACGCGCAGCGCGATCTCGCCGCGATTGGCAACCAAAACCCTGAAGAACGGCCGGTGCTGCACTGATCCGTTCCTCATGGGCGGGCCACCGAGAATTGCATGCGCTGAGGGGTGCGCGCATCGCCCTCGCGGCAGATCGCGAGCACCTCGGACAGCACCGCACGGGTGTCGCGCGGATCGATCACGCCGTCGTCGAGCACGCGCGCGCTGGTCGAGAACACGTCCATCTGGCCGTCGAACGCGCCGATGATCTGCGCCTTCATCGCGTCGAGCTTTTCTTTCTCGACCGGCTTGCCGCGCCGTGCTGCGGCGGCCTCGGTCACGATCGCCATGGTCTCGGCGGCCTGCTCGCCGCCCATCACTGCTGTCTTGGCGTTTGGCCAGGAGAAGCAGAAGCGCGGATGGAAGCCGCGGCCACACATGCCGTAATTGCCGGCGCCGAACGAGGCGCCGCAGTAGATGGTGATCTGCGGCACCGTCGCCGAGGTCACCGCCTGGATCATCTTGGAGCCGTGCTTGATCATGCCGGCTTCTTCATAGGCCTTGCCCACCATGTAGCCGGTGGTGTTGTTGAGATAGAGGATCGGCGTGCGGGTCTGGCAGCAGGCCTGGATGAAATGCGTCGCCTTGTTGGCGCCGGCGGGATCGAGCGGGCCGTTGTTGGTGATGATGCCGATCGCCTGGCCTTCGATGCGGGCGTGACCGCAGACGGTGGCGGGGCCGTAATTGGGCGCCATCTCGGTGAAGTCGGAATCGTCGACGATACGCGCGATCACCTGCTTCATGTCGACGGTGCGCTTGTGGTCCATCGGCATGATACCGAGCAGCTCGTCCTGGTCGTAGCGCGGCGGTTTGAACTGTGAAACCGCTCGGCCCGGCCGCTCCCATTCCAGCGCCGCCATGATCTCGCGCGCGATGCGCAGCGCATCGCGGTCGTCCTCCGCGAGATAATCGCCGAGGCCGGAGACCTGCGTGTGCATCTCGGCACCGCCAAGCTCTTCCTCGGTCGCGATCTCGCCTGTCGCGGCCTTCAGCAGCGGCGGCCCGGCAAGGAAGGCGCGGGTGCGGCCGCGGACCATGACGATGTAATCGGACAGGCCGGTCTGGTAGGCGCCGCCCGCGGTGGACGAGCCGTGCGTGACGGTGACGACCGGCAGCCCCGCCGCCGAGAGCCGCGCGAGATTGCGAAAGATGTTGCCGCCACGGACAAAGTCCTCGACGCGGTAGCGCAGCAGATTGGCCCCGGCGCTTTCGACGAGCTGGACGTAGGGCAGCTTGTTCTCCAGCGCGAGCTCCTGCACCCGCAGCGTCTTGTCGAGGCCGTAAGGCTGGAGCGCACCGGCATCGATGCCGGCGTCATTGGCGCTGACCATGCAGCGGACGCCGGAGACGAAGCCGATGCCGGCGATGACGCCGCCGCCGGGCACGCTCTTGTTCGCATCTGATACGTCGAACATGTAACCGGCGAGCGTCGACAGCTCGATGAAGGGCGCGCCGGGATCGAGCACCAGCGCGACGCGTTCGCGCGGCAGCAGCTGGCCGCGCTTGTGGAAGCGATCCTTTGCCGCCGCCGACGCCTCACGCGTGCGCTCTTCCAGCGCGCGCATGCGGTCGATCAGCGCGAGCATGCCGTCGCGATTGGCGTGGTAGCTGGCGCTGCCGGGAGAAATAGTGTTGTCGAGAATGGACATAACTCTATCCTGCTCGTCACTGCGAGGAGCGAAGCGACGAAGCAATCCAGACCGTCACCGCGGAAAGACCCTGGATTGCTTCGCTTCGCTCGCAATGACGGTTGAGGCGATACCTTACCTATTCGTCCCAAAGATCTTCCGCGCCTCGGCGGGGCTTGCGATCTCGCGGCCCGCACGGCGGGCGCAGGCGGCGATGGCCTCGATCAACTGGCCGTTCGACGTCACCTTCTTGCCGTCGGCGAGATAGAAGGCATCCTCCAAACCCGTGCGCAGGTGGCCGCCGAGCTCGGCGCAGCGCTGGTGCAGCGGCCAGATCTCTTCGCGACCGATCGCGGTGACCTGGAAATGCGCCTCGGGCCGTTTCAGCTTGATCAGGATCGGCAGCAGATCAGGATCGGACGGCATGCCGGAGGCAACGCCCATCACGAAGTTATATTCGAGCGGGCCCTTGTACATGCCGACCTGGTGATACATGCCGACACAGCGGACGATGCCGACGTCGAAACATTCGAACTCGGGGATGGTCCCGACCGCGTTCATCACGTCGAGATAGTCCTTCACCTTCTCGACCGCGTTGTCGAACATCATCGGCGGCCAGGCCCAGGTGTTGTCGGCTTTCACCTTCAGATAGTTCAGCGAGCCGGCATTGCAGGCCGCGATCTCCGGCCTGGTCTCGCGGATGCAGTCGAGCGCGCCGCTGTAGTTCGGCCCTGAGACGCCCGAGGTGTGATTGATGATGACGCCGGGGCAGGCCTCGCGGATTGCCTGCTGAATCTCCTTGCTGACACTCACGTCCCAGGACGGCAGATGTCCCTTGTCCGGCGCCTGCTGGCGCAGATGGATGTGCATGATGCTGGCGCCGGCATCGAACGCAGCCTTGGCTTCGCGTGCCATCTGCTCGGGCGTCACAGGCACGTTGTGCTGCTTCGGGTCGGTGAGCACGCCGTTCAGCGCGCAGGTGATGACGGCCTTGTCGCTCATGCCAAAAATGTCTCGCACGTTGAGAATTCAACGCTTGCGATCATGTGATGAGCGGCATGCGGCTTCTTGCGCGGAGAAGCTGGAAGGCACGGCTATCGTAGGGTGGGCAAAGGCGCTCTCGCGCCGTGCCCACCATATCTTGGCGCTGAACGAAGATGGTGGGCACGCTTTCGCTTTGCCCACCCTACGAGAGCGCGCCTAACTCGCCTCCGCGAGCCTCACCGTCTCGGTGCTGCGGTAGATCGCGAGGTCGCGCGAGCCGACGAAGATCGCGCGCGGTTTCAATCCATAGAAGCGGCGGATCGAATGGCTGAAATGGGTGGAGTCGGGATAGCCGATGTCCTGCGCGAGGTGGGCGAGATTGAGGTCCTGGTTGGCGAAGTGCAGCAAATGCCGCGCACGCTTCCAGGCGCGGAAGGAGCGGAACGAGATGCCGGTCTCCTCCTTGAACAGATGCAGGAAGCGCGAGGCCGAGAGCCCCGCTTCGGTGGCGCACGTATCCGCCGTCACCGGCTCGCCGGAGAAGCGGCCGATGCGGGCGACGGCGCGCATCACGCGCGGATCGAGCACGCGACGCGGCAACGCCTCGCCAAAGCACATCTCGTCGAATTCGGCGGTGGTGATGTCGCCATAGCGGCGCTGGCGCAGCAGCGTGTAGGCGGCGAGGATCTTGCGGGCATAGACGGCCCGGTCAGGTCCGGTCAGCCGCTCGGCCAGGGCCTCGATTACGCCGTCCGGCATGCTTTCCGGCTCGAGCGTCACGCTGATTGCAGTGCGGTAGTCGCTGGCGATGGAATGCCGCTGGTTCGGCAGGGTCACGAACAGCTCGCCGGTGGCGAGAACGTCGTCGATCGTCAGATGCAGGCTGCCCTTCACCGCGACATAGACGTGGCAGCAGCCGGGGGTGCGCTTGCGCGGGCGGCCGAGCAGGCCGGCATAGAATACCCGCTCCGGCGTGATCAGCATCAGATGGTCGGATTCGCGACCGTTATCTTCCATTGGGATCCTCCTCGCGCGGCTCTTTGGCCGCTGCGGACGGAGGTCACCTTAGCGGAAATTTGGGCGCTGTCACGGCGCGATAGCGCTGTCATGGAGACATGCGTTATTGTTCCGGGGCGGTCCGCCGGACCGAAACCGGAACCTGGAGATTGCTGCGCGAGATTCCGGGTTCGACGCCTCGCATCGCCCGGAATGACAGCCTCCCTTACGCCCTCACGCGCGGCGCAACATTCTGCTCGACGCCGGCCTTCAGCTCCGCGGCAACCGCGCGCTTGAATCCGTCGCGCTGCTGCAGCCGCGCCCAATAGGCTGCGACATTTGGCCCGAAATCCTTGGCGAGCCCGACATTGTTGGCGAGCCGGAGCGCGTAGCCGATGACAATGTCAGCGGCGGTGAAGCGGCCTGCGCACAATGTTTCGGCATTGGCCGTCGCTGCCTCGACCGCGCGCAGGCGCCCCAAGAACCATTTCGCATAGTCGCCTGCGACCTGCGGATTGCGGCGCTCCTCCGGCTCGAGCTGGGTGTATCGGAGCACCAGCGTCTGCGGGAAGGTTAACGTGGCATCGCTGAAATACATCCAGTTCAGGAACGCGCCATAGGCGGGATCTTCGGGTCCGACCATCAACGGCGTCGGTCCGTGCCTGATGCCGAGGTAATGGCAGATGCCGGAGGACTCGGTCATCTTCGTCTCGCCGTCGACCATGAAGGGAATGGTGCCGAGCGGATTGAGCGCAAGGTACTCCTTGGCGAAGACCCGCGGCGGGAACGGCAGCATCTTCAATTCATACGGAAGCCCCATCTCCTCCAGCATCCAGAGCGGACGGAACGAGCGCGCGGCGTCGCAGTGATAGAGCGTGATCATCAGGAAATACCTTTACTGCCGGGCAGCGTGCCCATCATCTTGCACAGGACCATCAGCATGACCTCGTCAGCACCGCCGCCGATCGAGGTCAGGCGGCTGTCGCGATAGGCACGGCTGACCGGCGTCTCGTTGGTAAAGCCCATTCCGCCCCAATATTGCAAGCAGGCGTCGGTGAGCTCGCGGCCGAGCCGGCCGGCTTTGAGCTTGGCCATGGTCGCAAGCTTGGTCACGTCCTCGCCGGCCACGAGTTGCTCGGCGGCGCGATAGATCAGCGCGCGCAACAGCTCGACTTCGGTCTGCATCTCCGCGAGCTTGAAGTGCACGACCTGGTTGTCGAGGATCGACTTCCCGAAGGCCTTGCGGTTGCGGGTGTATTCGATGGTCTGATCGATGATGTATTCGTGCGCCTTCAGGCAGGCCGCCGCGCCCCAGAGCCGTTCCTCCTGGAACTGGATCATCTGGTAGGTAAAGCCCTTGCCTTCCTCGCCGATCCGGTTGCGCTTGGGCACGCGGACATTGTCGAAAAAGATCTGCGCGGTGTCCGAGGAGCGCATGCCCATCTTGTCGAGCTTTCGTGCCACCGTGACGCCCTTGCTCTTCATGGGCACGCAGATCAACGACTTGTTGCGATGAACCGGCCCATCGCCGGTGTTGGCGAGCAGACAGATCCAGTCGGCCTGGGTGCCGTTGGTGATCCACATCTTGCCGCCATTGATGACGTAGTCGTCGCCGTCGGAGCGTGCATTTGTCTTGATCGAGGCAACGTCCGAACCCGCACCGGGCTCGGAAACGCCGATGCAGGCGACGTAATCGCCTGATATCGACGGACTGAGGAATTCGCGCCGCACCTCGTCCGAACCGAACCGCGCCAGCGCCGGCGTCGCCATGTCGGTCTGCACCCCGATCGCCATCGGCACGCCGCCGCAGGTGATGGCGCCAAGCTCCTCCGCCATCATCAGCGCATAGGAATAGTCGAGGCCGGAGCCGCCGAACTCGACCGGCTTGTTCAAGCCGAGGAAACCGAGGCTGCCCATCTTCTTGAACAGCTCATGCGCCGGGAAGATGTCGGCCTTCTCCCAGTCATCGACATGAGGATTGATCTCGTTGGCGATGAATTTTTGCAGGGAACGGCGGATGTCGTCGTGGTCGGCGGTGAATAGCATTTTTGTCAGCTCAGCTCTCGGTATCTCTAATGTGCTCGTCATGGCCGGGCTTGTCCCGGCCATCCACGTCTTCGTCAGCCGGCAGCAAGAACGTGGATGCCCGGGACATAGGCGAGCGGAAGCGACGCCGTCCTGCGGACGGCTATGCCCGGGTATGACGGTGGGGCGTTCACAACCCCATCTGCCTTGAGGCCAGATCCTTCATGATCTCCTCGGTGCCGCCGCCGATGGCGTTGACCTTGACCTCGCGGTAGATGCGCTCGGCCTTGATGCCGCGCATGAAGCCGGCGCCGCCGAAGATCTGCACGGCTTCCGAGGCGCAGAACGCCATGGTTTGCGTGGCCTGGTTCTTCATCATGCAGATCTCGGCGATCGGGCTCTCGCCCTGCTCCAGCCGCCAGGCCAGCATTTCCAGCATCGACTGGGATGCCGCGACCTTCTGCGCCATGTCGACGATCTTGTGACGGATGACCTGGTGCTGGGCGAGCGGCTTGCCAAAAGTCTTGCGCTCCTTGGCGTAGGCGATCGCCTCGTCGAGGCAGACCCGCGCAAAGGCGGTGCAGCCCGCCGCCATGCCCATGCGCTCGCTATTGAAATTCCGCATGATGATCTTGAAGCCCTGGCCCTCCTCGCCGATCAGGTTTTCGGCCGGCACGCGGCACTCGTCGAAATGCAGCGTCGCGGTGTCGGAGGCCCACCAGCCCATCTTCTTCAGTTTCGTCCGTGACAGGCCGGGCGTGTCACCCTCGATCAGGAGCAGGCTGACGCCGCCGGCGCCCTCGCCGCCGGTACGCACCGCAACGGTCAGATAATCGGCGCGCATCCCTGAGGTGATGAAGGTCTTCTCGCCGGTCACGACGTAGTGATCGCCATCGCGCCGCGCCCTGGTGCGGAGGTTCGCGACGTCGGAGCCGCCGCCCGGCTCGGTGATCGCCAACGCGGAGATCTTCTCGCCCGACAGCACCTGCGGCAGCACGCGTGCCTTGACCTCCGGGCGCGCCGCCCGCGCGATCGGCGGCGAGCCGATGGTGTGGCTCATCAGGCTGGCGCTGACCCCGCCGGCCCCGGCACGCGCCAATTCCTGGCTCGCCACGATCTTCATAAACTGGTCGGCGGCGATCCCGCCATATTCCTCGGGGAATCCGAGCCCCAACAGGCCAATCTCGGCCGCCTTGCGATAGAGCACGCGGGGAAATTCGCCGGCCTCGTCCCATTCATGGGCAAAGGGCGTGATCTCCTTGTCGACAAAGCGGCGCATCACCTCGCGGAAGGCGTCATGCTCGGTGGTATAGAACGGGCTCTTCATCGTCGTCTCGCCCTGCTGGCGGATTCGTGTTGGCCACCATGGCCGGAACATCTGCCGTTCACTTGCGCAGAGTGGCTGACCGGGGGAACCACTCCACGCGCAGCCATGCCTAGCAACTCAACGCAAGACGATTTTCGCCCCCCGCAGGCCAACTCCGGGGCAAAAAAAGACGTGCGCACAAACTCCGGCTGGCCCCAGGGCCACGCCGGGCATGGTGCCCGGCAAATAGGGACGCAGGCGGCACAAGACCGCCGAGGGAGGGATTTTGGCCGTTCGTTATTACGACTGGATCGTCCATCACGGCCGCCGTACGCCTGACAAGGTCGCGGTCATCGACCTCGCGAGCGAGCGCCGCTTCACCTATTCGCAGCTCGATGCCCGCGTCTCGCGCCTGGCCGGATTTCTCCGTGACACTCTCAAGGTGTCGCGCGGTGACCGCGTCGCCGTGCTGGCGCTGAACACGACCGATACGCTGGAGGTGCAGTTCGCCTGCGGACGGCTCGGCGCCGTCTTCGTGCCGCTGAACACCCGCCTCACCGTTCCCGAGCTTCAGTTCATCACCGGCGATTGCGCGCCGAAGGTGATGATCCACGACACTGACCTGGCCGAGACCGCGCTGAGCGTCGCAAAACTCTGCAACGTCGCGAGCAGCCTGCTGCTCGGCCCCGGCGGCGCTTACGAGACCGGCATCGCGTCCGCCAAGCCGCTCGCCCGCGCCGAGGAGGTCACGCTCGATGACGTCTCGACCATCATGTACACGTCGGGCACCACGGGCCATCCCAAGGGCGCGACCATCACCCATGGCATGACCTTCTGGAATTGCGTCAATCTCGGCGGCCCCGCCTGCATCGGGCCGGCCTCGGTGCTGCTGACCGTGCTGCCGCTGTTCCACACCGGCGGGCTCAATTGCTACACCAACCCGGTGCTGCATGCCGGCGGCACCGTGATGATCATGCGCGCCTTCGATCCCGGCACGGCGCTCGGCCTGATCAACGATCCCGCGCAGGGCATCAACGTGTTCTTCGGCGTGCCCGCGATCTACCAGTTCATGGCGCAGCATCCGGCCTTCGCGACAACTGACCTGACCCGGCTGATCGTCTGCGGTGTCGGCGGCGCGCCGATGCCGGTGCCGCTGCTCAAAGTCTGGGAGGCGCGCGGCGTCGCGCTCCAGCAGGGCTACGGCATGACCGAGACCTCGCCCGCCGTGCTGGTGCTTGATCGCGAGGATGCGGCGCGCAAGGCGGGCTCGGCCGGCAAGCCGGTGCTGCACACCGAGGTGCGGATCGTGCGACCCGACGGCAGCGATGCCGATGTCGGCGAACTCGGCGAGCTCTGGGTCAAGGGCCCGAACATCACGCCGGGCTACTGGAACAGGCCTGAGGCGAACAAGACATCCTTCACCGACGGCTGGCTGCACACCGGCGATGCGACGCGCGTCGACGAGGAAGGCTTCTACTATATCGTCGACCGCTGGAAGGACATGTACATCTCGGGCGGCGAGAACGTCTATCCGGCCGAGGTCGAGAACATCCTGCATCAGCTCACCGCGATCGCGGAAGCCGCCGTGATCGGCATTCCCGATCCGCAATGGGGCGAGGTAGGCCTCGCCATCGTCGCAGCCAAGCCCGGTCAGCGGCTGACCGAGGCGGCTGTCTTTGCGCACTGCGCGGCCAATCTCGCGCGCTTCAAATGCCCGCGACAGGTGCGCTTCGTCGATGCGCTGCCGCGCAACGCCACCGGCAAGATCCACAAGCCGACGTTGCGGAAAGAATTCTCGGTGGCGTCCGAAGTCGACAAGAAAGTCGCCAACACCTGATCAAAGCGCCCCTTGCGGGCGCTTCTTCGTTTCTGACGTGCCTGCTCCAACCCAGAAGAAACCGCAAAGAAAACCCCAAGGAATTTTCATGAACAAGAAACTCCCCCTGCTTGCCGCAGCAACGGCGTTGACGCTGCTTGCGACCCCGTCCGCGTATGCGCAGAAGGCGTACGACACCGGCGTCACCGACACCGAGATCAAGATCGGCAATGTCGAGGCCTATTCCGGTCCCGCCTCCGCTTACGGCATCATCGGCAAGACCGAGGAAGCCTATTTCAAGATGATCAACGACCAGGGCGGCATCAACGGCCGCAAGATCAACTGGATCTCCTATGACGACGGCTACTCGCCGCCGAAGACCGTGGAGCAGATCCGCAAGCTGATCGAGAGCGACGAGGTCTTCCTGGTGTTCAACGCGCTGGGCACGCCGACCCAGACCGCCGTGCAGAAATATCACAATTCCAAGAAAGTGCCGCAGCTCTTCCTCGCCACCGGCGCGAGCAAGTGGAACGACCCGAAGAACTTTCCCTGGACCATGGGCTTCCAGCCGAGCTACCGGGTCGAGGCACAGATCTTCGCAAAATACATTCTGAAGGAGAAGCCGGACGCGAAGGTCGCGATCTTCTATGCCAACGACGATTTCGGCAAGGACTACCTCGCCGGCATCAAGGACGTGTTCGGCGACAAGGCATCGAAGCTGATCGTGGCCGAGGAGAGCTACGAGACCTCGGAGCCGTCGATCGACGCCCATATCGTCAAACTCAAGGGCACCGGCGCCGATGTCTTCGTGAACATCGCGACCCCGAAATTCGCGGCGCAGGCCATCAAGAAGATCGCGGAGCTGGAGTGGAGGCCGATGCACCTGATGACCGACGTCTCGGTGTCGATCGGCGCGGTGATGAAGCCGGCCGGCCTCGAGGCATCCGAAGGCGTGTTGTCGGCCGGCTATCTGAAGGATGCGTCGGACCCGCAGTGGAAGGACGACGAGGGCATGAAGAAGTTCATGACCTTCATCGACAAGTACATGCCCGGCGCGAACATCTCGGATGCCAATCTGGTGTACGCCTATGCCGCGGCCCAGACGATGGTGCAGGTGCTGAAGCAGTCGGGTGACAATCTGACCCGTGAGAACGTGATGAAGCAGGCCTCGAGCCTCAAGGACTTCGTCCCTGACACGCTGATCCCGGGGATCAAGATCAACACCTCGGCCACGGACTTCGCGCCGATCGAGCAGCTCAAGATGTGGCGGTTCAAGAAGGGCCAGTGGGAGCTGTTCGGCGACATCATCAGCGCCGAAACGGGCGGCTAGCCACGCATCGCAGCAACGGGCGGAGACGTGCAGCTGACGTCTTCGCCTGCACTGACGTCGATCCCCGCGACCGGCAGGCCGAGCCGGCGCGGGTCATCGATGGCCGCAAAACGCGGACATGCCCATGCCAGCATCGCCCCGCCCGATGGCGGCAGATCGAGCTGAAGAACGAAGGCATCCGCGTCGATCGCGGTCGCGGCATCCGCAACGCGCACGCCGTCGAGATAGAACTGCACGCCGATCCGATCCAGCGGCCCGCGAATCTCCGGCGACGCGATCCGAATGATGGTGCGCCCCGGCGGCGCCTCGATCCGCAAGGCGGCTTCCGGCTCGCTCCAGCGGAAGCTGCGGCCCTGCCAGACCTCCCAGGCATGGAAGCCGGCCTGTGCGACCATCTGATCGCCGAGACTCTGCGCAGCTCCGCCAAGGCTCCCCCGAATGCCACGGATGCAATAGAGGCGCTGATAGTGGATCAGCGCGGCGATATAACGCTTCAGCCAGCGCGCGATGCTGCCGCGAGAGCCGCCCATGGTGAGCAGGGTCAGGCTGCAGCGCGCATAGCCTGCCGCCAAACGTGCAAGACCAAGCGCAAGGCGGTCGCCGGCCAGTGCGATCGCGCACCAACGCCCGATCGCCTGCAGGCCTTCGCTTGTCACGCGGCCGGCGCGCATCCGTGCAGCAAGGGCGCTGCGCGCCAGCGCGACGTTGAAATCGCCGCGGCTGCTCCACTCGATCGGAGTTTCGAGCAGCTCGCTGCCGGGATCATCGCGTGCTTCGCTGAGATAGCGGATCTCGCCCTGCACGAAATCGAGCGTGAATGTCTTCAGCTCGCCGATTTCGCCGATATAGTAGTGATGGAAGCGCGCCTCCTCGAGATAGCCGATCGTATGGCCCCTCGCGTGATACGCGGCGGCGAGCACCCATTCGGCGAAATGGCCGAGCTCCTCGCGCAGGCCGCCGCATTCCCAATAGACGTCGCGCCGCGTCACGAAGCACTGGTCCAGTACCTTGCGCCAGGGATGCTGCTTCATGCCGAACTCGATGTCGGCCTGGTACATGGCGGCCTCCGCCACGGACAGCCGGTTATGGCAGATCGGCACCGACTGACAGGAGAACCCCGCCCAGTCGGGACGCGCGTCGATCGCGCGGATGCAGGCCTCCATCACGTCAGGCTCGGGCCGGCAATGCGACTCCGTAAAGAACAGATATTTGCCGCGGGCCTTGGCGGCGCCGAAGGCGCAGAGCCCGATGTCATGGTCCGAATTGGTGAATTCGAGGCGCGCTTTGCCGCCGGCCAGCGCCTTCAGCTCGTTGAGTGCCTCGAAATCAGGCGGCACCACCAGAATGATTTCGTAAAGCGATTTGTCGGCGGTCTGCGACGTCCAGCCGAGCCAGGACAGCTCCCACTGCCCGCGGTGATGTTCCAGCGGGATGATGATGGAGAACAGCGGAGATTCACCGCCGTATGGTGCGGGCACGTCCTGCATGTTCCCTTATAGACGCACGCGACGCCATTCCGGACTCTTTCTCGCGGACTATACCGACAGAAACAACGCGAACGATTCCTCCACCGTGCGGCGCAGATGCTTTCCATACAATGCGTGGTTGGCATCGTCGGGGCCGACCCGTCCCAGGGACGGCTTCGCGACATTGCGGAGCGGCACATAGGCGATCGGCGCTGCGATCGGCGTCAGTTGCGAGCCGGGTCCGGCGCGGAGCGTCGAGATGATGCCGTACATCTCGCCGGCAACCGTCGGCCGCGACACCGTGATCACGCGATGCTGGCCGTGCTTGATGATGACGAGATAGATGAAGCCGGACTGATGCGGCACCGCAACCTCGCCGGTGTGCTCATAGGCGGCGTCGGTTCGCTCGCCCTCGCGGAACACCAGTGAGGACACCTTCGGCTCCCAGACGATCTCGGTGCGATAGGCGAAGATCGCATCCTTGTCGCCGAAGGACGGCCGCAGCGTGATGTAGACGTCCTCGAGCCAGGTCACCGCGCGATGCGCATAGGAGCCGAGGCTGTCGGGCGCGACATCGTTTGCGGCCGGAGGCGTCACCACGGCGGCGCTTTTGCGCAAGGAGACGCCCAGCGCCTGCTCCAGCCGCACGGTCGTTGCCAGCGTGAACGGCCGCCGGCCGCCGAGCACCTTCTCCAGCGTCGACAGGCTGAGCTTGGCCTGCTCGGCCAACGCCTGCCGGGACATCCGGCGCCTGGCGAGTTCCTCGCGAATGGTCTCCGCGATCTCGCGGCTCTGCTCGTCCGAAAGCTGCCTGTCGGTGACTTTATCCTGCGTCTGCATCGTCAACCCTGCTCCACGGACGCAAGTCTAGCAGGGCGGACAAGCCAGCACAAAACCGTACTTGGCGATCCCGGCCTTGGCCTGCCGGGGCCGGCCGCGGCGGAACATTGCCGATCATTCTGCTCGCGCATTCAGGCGCTCCCGACGGATGCTCCGAGCCAGCGAACACCCTTCGGGAGCAGGCGAAATGGATAGCTACGACACAGCCGACGGCGACGAGCACCCCATGTTGGGGCGGCTGATCAAGCTCGGATTGTTTCTGCTGGTGCAGGGCATCGCGGTGATGCTGGTTGCCTTCGTGGCCCTGCTCGTGAGTCTTGAGCCCGGATGGTCGGCGACGACGGAGCAGGCCAGCCTGCTCCAGCCCGGCGATGCCAAATCCGGCACCCTTCTCCTGAAGGAGGACGGCGCCTACACGGAGGCGATCCGCCTCGGCATCGACGTCGACATCACGGTGTCAGGCCCGACGCTGCGCGCCCGCGTCACCCAGGTCTTCCGCAATCCGACCAAGGACTGGGTCGAGGCGACCTACGTTTATCCGCTTCCCACCGGCGGCGCCGTCGACACGCTGAAGTTGGTGGTCGGCGACCGCGTCATCATCGGCGACATCAAGGAACGGCAGCAGGCACGGGTGATCTACGAGCAGGCGCGCCGTGCCGGCCAGAAGGCCGCGCTCACGGAGCAGGAGCGGCCGAACATCTTCACCAATTCGGTCGCCAATATCGGTCCCGGCGAAACCGTGCTGGTGCAGATCGAATATCAGGAGCCGGTGCATCAATCCGGCAATGAATATTCGCTGCGGCTGCCGCTGGTGGTCGGGCCGCGCTACAATCCGGCACCGATCGTGCAGAGCGTCGACTTCCGCAAGGACGGCTCGGGCTGGGGCGCGACCAATTCGGAGCCGGTGCCGGACCGCGACCGTATCTCGCCGCCGGTGCTGGATCCCGCCAGAAACGTGCCGGTCAATCCGACCAGCATCACGGTGCGCCTGAAGGCAGGCTTCGCGCTTGGCGAGGTCAGGAGTCACCACCATAACGTCAAGGTCGAGAGCCCGGACAATGCGACGCGAATCGTCACGCTCGCTGACGGCGCGGTGGCCGCCGACCGCGATTTCGAGCTGACCTGGAAGCCGGCCGCGGAGAAGGCACCGTCCGTTGGGCTGTTCCGCGAGCGTATCGGCGATGCCGATTATTTGCTCGCCTTCGTCTCCCCGCCCAGCGCCGAGCAGGCGACGCAAAAGCCGCTGCCGCGCGAGGTCGTGTTCGTGATCGACAATTCCGGCTCGATGGGCGGTACGTCGATCGTTCAGGCCAAGGCGAGCCTACTCTATGCCCTCGGCCGCCTCCAGCCGAATGACCGTTTCAATGTGATCCGTTTCGACGACACCATGGACGTGCTGTTCTCGACCTCCGTGCCGGCCGACCCCGCGCATCTCGGCGAAGCACTCGGTTTCGTGAATGGATTACAGGCCCGCGGCGGCACCGAGATGGTGCCGGCGATGCGCGCCGCGCTGACCGACAAGGCTGGCGACACCAGCATGGTCCGCCAGGTGGTGTTCCTGACCGACGGCGCGATCGGCAACGAACAGCAATTGTTCGAAACGGTCACTGCGATGCGGGGCCGCTCGCGCGTGTTCATGGTCGGCATCGGATCCGCGCCCAACACCTATCTGATGACACGCGCCGCCGAGCTCGGCCGTGGGGCCTTCACCCATATCGGCTCCGTCGAGCAGGTCGAGGAGCGCATGCGCGGCCTGTTCGCCAAGCTGGAGAACCCCGCGGTGACCGGGCTCAGCGTAAAGTTCTCCGATGCCAAGGCAGACGTGACGCCTGCGATCATTCCCGACGTCTATCGCGACGAACCGCTGGTGCTGGCGGCAAAGCTCGACAAGCTCGCCGGCTCGCTCGAGATCAAGGGACGTGTCGGCGACCGCCCGTGGTCGGTGACGCTGCCGCTGCAAAACGCCGCCGAAGGCAAGGGCCTGTCAAAACTCTGGGCCAAGCGCAAGATCGGCGACGCCGAGGTTGCGCGCACCATGCGCGAGATGACGCCCGAAGACTCCGACAAGGCGATCCTCGCGCTGGCGCTCGACCATCAGATCGTCACGCGGCTCACCAGCCTGGTCGCGGTCGATAAGACGCCGAGCCGCCACGAGGGCGCGCCGCTCAAGCTCAGCGAGCTGCCGCTCAACCTGCCGGCCGGTTGGGATTTCGAGAAGGTCTTTGGCGAGCGACCGCATCTGACGCCCACACAATTGCGCGAACGCCATGCGGATGCGCGCAACCAGCCGGCGACGAGGCGGCCGACGCCCGCCGCGCCGGATGCGATCCGCCTACCGAAGACCGCGACCTCAGCCGAGCTCAAGATGATCGCAGGTTTCATCCTGATCGTGCTCGCCCTGATCCTGTACGTGTTCAACCGGCGTCAGCCCTTGCTCACTGACGCCGCTTGAGAGAGGAGCCCCCCGAACTCCTCTGTTAGCGCGCGCGGCTGCCCGTCCCATACCAACGGCCGCGCGCGCCTTTTTATCAGCCGTCATTGCGAGGAGCGAAGCGACGAAGCAATCCAGACTGCCGCCACGGAGACGGTCTGGATTGCTTCGCTTCGCTCGCAATGACGGGGGAAGGACCATTATGCCCCGCTTCATCTCCCCCCTCGCTGTTGCACTTGTCGGCCTCATCCTGTTCGGCGACGGCGCCTACATCCATGCCAAGGCATGGCTCGCCCAGGTGCTGCTGGAGCGCGCGTTCGACAGGAGCGTTACGACCGGCGGCGTGGTCAAGCCATGGTCTTGGGCCGACACCTGGCCGGTCGCGCGGATCGAGGTGAAGCGAATCGGGGCCAGCGCGATCGTGCTGGAAGGTACCAGCGGCCAGGCCCTCGCGTTCGGACCCGGCCATATCCACCAAACGGCTGATGCCGGCGAGCGCGGCGTTGCGGTATATGCCGCGCACCGCGATACACATTTCCGCTTCCTGCGGAATGTCGCCATTGGTGACGTAATCGATGTCACACGCCGTGACGGAAAGCACTTTCGCTATCGGGCGGATTCCTCCGCTGTGGTTCGCTTCGATGAGTCCGGCATCGATCCCGCGACGCAGGATGTCGAACTGGTGCTCACAACCTGCTGGCCCTTCGACGCCGTCACGCCCGGACCCGAGCGCTACACCCTGCATGCCACCTTGATCGAAACAGGTGAATAGCGGTTCGCAATCGGCCATCGGGGATCGATAGAGACCGCGCCGAACAGCCGGGGAACCGCGCTTGATCGGGCCGCTGAACTGGCGTCGTCTCCCATAGACCTGTAAGAACAGCCGATTGATCTTTTGACGCTGTAATTTTCAGGACAACCTGTAATGGACGACGAGTTCAGGCAGCGCCTCGAACAGCGGCTGGAGCAACTCGAAAATCGTGTCGCGCTCCTGGAACGGAATCAGGACCTCATTGCTGCCGGACAGAGACGATCCTCGCTGCGGAGCCTCTGGCGACGACCGCCGATGTGGACCTTCGAGCAATATCCGCCGCGCCTGCTCAACCTGACTGTCTTCCCGCCTGCGCCTGCGATCCCGGCGAATGCGCCGCGGATCACGATGGTCACGCCAAGCTACAATCATGCGCAATATCTCGACGCCACGATCGAGAGCATCGTCAGTCAGAACTATCCGAAGCTGACTTATCACGTGCAGGACGGCGCCTCGATCGACGGCACGATCGATCTCCTGAAGAGCCGAGGTGAGAGCATCAGCTGGACGAGCGAGCCGGACAAGGGGCAGTCGAACGCCATCAATCTCGGCTTCGCCGGTGCCGATTGCGAGATCATGGCTTACCTCAACAGCGATGACATGCTGCTGCCCGGAGCGCTCGCCTATGTCGCCGACTACTTCATGTCGCATCCCGATGTCGACATCGTCTACGGCCATCGCGTTTTCGTCGATCGCGAGGGGCTCGAGGTCGGACGCGCCGTGCTGCCGCCTCATGACGGCAAGGCTTTGCAATATGCCGACTACATCCCGCAGGAGACGATGTTCTGGCGCAAGCGCGTGTGGGAGAGGATCGGGCCCATCGACGAGAGCTTCCACTACGCGATGGACTGGGATTTCATCCTGCGCGCGCAAGCCGCGGAATTCAAGTTCGTGCGCCTGCCGCGATTTCTCGCCTGCTTCCGCATCCATGATGCACAGAAGACGGCTTCGACCTACGCGCTCGGCGTCAGGGAGATGGGCATCCTGCGGCGCCGCGTTCTCGGCTTCGATCCGACGCAGATGCAGATCCGGCGCGCCATCGCTTCCTATCTCGCGAAGCAGTTGGCGTATCACTACGCCTACAAGCTGCGCCTGCTGCATTACTGAACGATAGCAGAGGCGTGATCACCATTTGAAAGAATGCGTCACGCAGTCGTGGCACGTCGTCCGATCGTTCGCACTTTCGCCAAAAGTCTGGTGATGCTAGCCTTGTCGCGAAGCACGCAGCATTCCGCCACGCGGCATGGAGCCATCACGATCAGCCCCGCCAGACGCCGGCGCAAGACAGGGCGCTGCAACAAGAACAAGAGGTAAAGCGCCATGGAAGCCCAGGTACCTGCTGCGTCTGTTTCTCCGCGTCCATGGTCTCCAGCGCCCGATGCCAGCGATGTCGTCAAGGGCATCCACGCCATGCTGCACCCGCACAACATCGTGCTGGTGGGCGCGACCGACAAGCCCGGCAATTATGCCGAGCGCATCTGGAACAACCTCGTCAAGTACGGCTACGAGGGCGGGCTCTATCCGGTCAACGCCAAGCGCGACACCGTCTGGGGCGTGCCCTGCTACAAGGATTTTGCGAGCCTCCCGGAAAAGCCCGATCACGTGCTGGTGCTGGTGCCCGCGCGCTTTGCCGTGCAGGTGATCCGCGACGCCGCCGCGGCCGGCGCGCGCTCGGCCACCATCGTCACCTCGGGCTTCAGCGAGTTACAGGATGAGGAGAGCCAGAAGCTCGCTGCCGAATTGCAAGCCGCGATACGCGAAACGGGGCTCGCCGTCACCGGCCCGAACTGCCTCGGCAATCTGAGCGCGGGCGAAAAGCTCTTCACCAATATCGACGACCGCGTCGTCACCATGGAACAGGGTGCGGTGGCGATCGCCGGGCAATCCGGCGCCATCGTCATGGCGATCCGGCAGGCGCTGGACGATCGCGGCGTCGGGGTCGGCTACATGGTGACGACCGGCAACGAGGCCGGGCTCGAGACGCCGGACCTGATGCGCTATTTCGCCGAGGATCCGAGCATCAAGGTGATCGTGGTCTACCTCGAAGGCGTGCGCAACACCAAGGCGTTTCGCGACGCCTGCAAGGCCGCGCGCGCCGCAAGCAAGCCGGTCATCGCACTCAAGCTCGGTTCGTCCGAGGGCGGCCGCGCGGCGGCGATGGCGCACACCGGTGCGCTCGCAGGCTCGATCGAGACGTTCGACGCCATCGCGACCCGTGAAGGCGTGATCCGGGTTGGCGGGCTCGACGAGCTGATCGAGACCACCGAATGCTTCGTTCACGCGGCCGTGCCCAAGGGCGACCGGCTCGCCGCGGTCACACTATCGGGCGGCAAGCGCGGCATGCTGCTTGACGCCTTCTATGCGGAAGGCCTGAACTTTGCGCCGCTGAGCCCGCACGTCGGCTCCGAACTGGCGAAGATGCTCGGGCCGGGCTCGATCGTGGGCAATCCGCTCGATGCCGGCTTTGCCGCGGTGGTCGATCCCTCCGTCTACATGAAGTCGATCGAGCTGATGATCGACGACCCCGATATCGACATCGTCATCATCGATGCCGAACTGCCCAAGGCGCCGCACGAGTTGCGCGAGCGCAATCTGCGCATCGTCGATGGGATGGCGAGCCGGGCCGGCAAGCCGGTGATCTACATCAGCGCGATGTCGGTCGGCTTCACCGAATTCACCAAAGGCTTGCGCAAATCGCTGCCGCATCTCGCGGTCATGCAGGGCATGGACCGCGCGGTGACCGCGATCAAATCGCTGCTCGACTATGCGAAGCTGCGCAAGGCAGTGCCCGACATCGCCTCGAGCTCGAAGCCTGCCGCCCGCGCCGTGCTGGAGAAGGCGCTGAAATCGGCGAGCGGTGCCGCGCTCGACGAGGTCGCCTCGAAGAAGCTGCTGAAGGCCTATGGCATTCCAGTCTCGAAGGAAGCGATTGCGCAGACGGCGGCGGACGCCGCGAAGATCGCGAAGCAGATCGGTTTCCCGGTCGTGGCAAAAGTCGTCAGCGCCGAGATCCTGCACAAATCCGACATCGGCGGCGTGGTGCTGAATCTCAACAGCGCCGCGGAGGTGAAGCAGGCATTCGCCGACATCACCGCGCGGGTGGCGAAGCTGAAGGGCAAGCCGAAGCTCGACGGCATCCTGATCGCGCAGCAGGTCAAGGCCGATCTCGAGCTCGTGGTCGGCGCCTCGCTCGATGCCGAGATGGGGCCGGTCGTGCTGTTCGGCACCGGCGGCATCGACATCGAGCTGATGAAGGACGTCGCGCTCGCCGGCGCACCGCTGGACGAGGCCGAGGCCCGGCTCCTGATCGGCCGCACCAAGGCCGGTATCAAGATGCGCGGTTATCGCGGCAAGCCGGCCTTGCACGAGGCCTCCGCGGTGAAAGCGCTGGTCGGCTTGTCCAACCTGATCGCAGATGCCGGCGACCGGATCGCCTCGATCGACGTCAACCCGTTCCTGATCAACACCAAAACGGGCGTCGCCGTCGACGCGCTGATCGTATTGAACAATGCTGCTGCAAAACGCGCGGCCGGGCATTGATGTCGCCTAAGGCGGATTGGCGGGTTACGCTTCCGCCTTCTCTTCGAGCTACGGCGGACAAGTCGTTAACCCGCCCGCTCTAGTATTGCGGCCGCAGCATCGTCCTTCCAACCACCCCGCTTTGGCCGTAAAATCGCCCTGCATGGCACGCGCGAGCAACCTCGTAATCGGAACGGCGACGCTGGCGGTCATCGCCGTGGCGTTCGGCGGCGTGCTCGGCGTGCAGAAATGGCGCACCGCCCAGAGCCGGAGCCAGTTGCGCGTGGTGTTCGAGGGCGGCTCCGCCAGCGGCCTGCGCCGCGGCGGGCCGGTCAATTTCGACGGTGTTCCCGCGGGCCAGATCCTGTCGATCAAGCTGGATAATCCGCGCAAGATCGTGGCGCTGGTGATGCTCGACAACACCGCGCCGATCCGCAAGGACACGGTTGCGGGCATCGAGTTCCAGGGTCTCACCGGCGTCGCCGCGATCTCGTTGATCGGCGGCGCGCCCTCCGCGCCGCCGGTGCCGCTGGATACGGACGGCGTCCCCATGCTGATCGCCGATCTCAGCGACGCCGAATCCATCGTCGACACTCTGCACAGCGTCGATCGCACGATCGTCAGCAATGCCCCTGCGATCAAGGACGGCCTGCGCACGTTCGAGAACTACACCGCCGATCTCAGAAGCAAGGGCGGCGAAATCGACTCCGTCATGGCCAAGGTCGACAGCGCCTTCGCAGGCTTCGACAAGGCGGTCACCAAGATCGAAGGCGTGGTCCCCGGCTTCGTCGACGGCAAGGCCGACGAGCTGTTCGAGAAGATCAGGGGACTGCACGAGCTCGCCGATGCCATGAAGAAGAAGTCGGCTGCCTACGTCGAGGACATCCGGCGCTCGCTGCTCGACGTCAGTGACGCCGCCAACAAGATGGCTGGCACGCCCTCGCCCGCCGCCGCCCCGCGCCCGCCGCGCAAGCCTCCGCAGAAGAAGCAGTGACGCTCTTTCTTATCCTCCCCTGGAGGGGGAGGATCGGATCGCATGCAGCAAAGCGAAATGCGATCCGAGGTGAGGCGAAAGTGCTTCCCAGCATGCAGTGCCCGAGTGGAGAGATCACCCCACCCCGCTCGCGCTTCGCGCGATCGCCCCAGCAACGCCCTACCACGCGTAGCGCACAACGCCCTTGCCGGCGTAGGAGCGGGTGACGTTCGAGAACTCGCCCTCGAAGGTCGCCGACGCAGACCAGCCGTTCATCCAGTTCATCTGCACCGCCGCCGTGGTCAGCGCGGAATCGCGCGCCAGCGCTGCACCGTTCACGACGAAGGCCGAGCCCGGCAGGGTCTGGAACACCGCGCCGACGGTGCGGTCCGGATTGTAATCATGCGCCCAGGCGACGCGGCCGCGCAGGGTCATCAGGCCACCGGCCGCGGCGAATGATTTGTCGGCGCGCAGGCCGAGCTCGGTACGGGTGCTGGTCACGTCCTTGGCGGCATAGTTGAGCGCGAAGGTGCTGTTGCCGACCACCGCGAACTCCGAATAGTTCGGAAGGCTGAACATGGTGGCCTGGGCCGCCGCATAGGGCGTGAGGCCGATCCACTGCGTAGCGTAGCGGTAACCGCCCTCGACACGGCCCGAGAGCGCATTTGCGTTGAACTGCGCCCGCAGCTGATCGACGCCGGCGGCCGTGACGATGCGGTTGGTCGTGACGTCCTGCCAGCCATAGGCCAGTGCGGCCGTGATATAGGCAGGTCCGGCCGTGTGACGAACGAAGGCGCCGGCCTGGAACAGGTCGGAGCGGCCCCAGCCGAGCCCGTTGACGTTGAAGCCGGTCCCACCGCCGGCAAGCGCAAAGCCCGCGATCGTCGACGGCGAGAAGCGATAGTCGAGGCCGACGGCAGTGCCATAGACGCTGCTGGTGGTGTTGTTCGAACCGAGCGCGACATTGCCGTCGGTGGTCTGCGAGCCACCATAGCCGGCCGCCCACACATCCCAGCGCTGCTCGAAGGTTGCGGCCGGTGCCTTGCGGTAGATCGAGGCGAAGGCGTCGCGCGCGTTCTTGTCACGCGCGCCCTTGCCGGTCGCGGCATAGGCATTCGCGCCCGGCTCGTCGGCATAGGGCGTCGGACCTGATGTGCCGCTACGTCCCGAGCCGAAGACATCGGTCAAGAGGCCGAGGAACAGGTTCATCGCATTGAAGGTCGTCTGCTGCGACCCCGTTGCCGGTTCGCCGGAGGCCTGGGTCAGGCCGTTGGGGCCGAGGCCCGCGAATTCGGCTTGAAGGAAGCCATTGGCGTTGAAGAAATTCTGAAGCGTCGTGGCGACGTTCTGCTGGTTGATGTTGAGCGCGTATTTCGCGCCATAGTTCAGCGTGAAATCGAGGAACACTTCGTTTGACCCGACCGTCGTCGTGCCGACTAGGCCACCCGGCGCGGCAACGCCGGCGAAATTACCGGTGGCGCTGCCGAAAAACTGCATGATCGAGTAGTGCTGCATTATCTTGCTGCCGGGATACAGCGCGACACCCACGGTCCCGTCCAGCGTGACGTTGCCGCTGACGAGCGCATGGCTCGTGCTGAATCCACTACCGGCCTGCACAACATAGACCGAGCCGGGCTGCAAGGTGAGATCGCCCTGGACCTGCATGCTTGAGCCCGGGCCGCCGTCGCCGGGCGCATAGATGCCACCGGTGGCGATAACGGTGTTGCCGACAATCCCGGCGCCGAACAACGCACCGCCGGCATTCACGGTGGTCAGGCTCGATTGCGAGATGTCGCCATCAACCCGCAGGATGCCGCCATTCACCGTCGTCGTACCGGTGTAAGTGTTTGTGCCGGAGAGGATCAGCGTTCCGCTGCCGACCTTTTCCAGCGAGCCGGAGCCGATGAAACCACACCCGCAGGGATCGTAGTCGCCGATGACGCCATCGACCAGCGCGGAGCGGTTATTGCTGCCGACGACGAGCGTGTTGCCGCCACCGATATAGTAGGTGCCATTGCCTTCGATCGAACCGGCCGTGATGCGGCCGTCGCCGTTCGGGCCGAGGCTGATCCCGAAATCGACGACGCCTGTGCCGGTGGTGATGAAGCGCGCATTGCCGCCGGTGGAATTATCGAAGAACTCGGTCTTGCCACCGTCCTTGGTGACGATCGTGGCGTTGCCGGCCGTCGTGAACGCACCGAAATTGGTCAGGCCATCGGCCTCGTTGATAATGGTTGCATTGCCGGCGGTCGCAGTATCGGACCCGGACAGCGTACCAAACACGGTCCCGCTGAAATCCTTGTTCACGATGGTCGCGGAGCCCGCCGAGGATTGATCGAGGAACGCGGTGCCGCCGCCATTCTGGTTGGTGATGTTGGCCGTGCCCGCATTGGTCCGGCCAAAGAAGCCGGTCAAGCCGCCGTCATTGATGATGGTCGCCCGGCCGGCCGTGGCGGTGTCGGTGCCGCCCCCGAGCGGATCACCGAAGTACAGCTGGCCGTTATTGGTGATCACCATAGAGCTGGCGGAGGTCGCGTTGAGGAACATCGTCGTTCCGGAGATAGCGTTCAGGAGCGATGTAATTCCCGACGTATCGGCATTGACGATATTGAAGAGGCCCTCGTTGTTGACGGCGCCAATGATGCTCGCGGTGTGGGTGGCGTCACCGAGTTGCAGCGCTGCGCACGAACAGATGAAAGTGTCGCCGGTATAGGTGTTGGCGCCGAGCAGCGCCAGGATGCCGGGTCCCTGCACGGAGATGCCACCACTGCCGGTGATGCGCGAGGCGATGACGGCCGATGGGTCTGTCGTGCCGGTGACATCGTTGGTGAAGAACGTCGTCCCCCCGGAGGCTAGCCTGAGATCGCCGCCCTGAATGGTGTAGACAGAACCGTCGCCGGTGAGGTCGAAGCCCACGAGGCTGGTGAGCTGCACGCCGCCTGGCGTAACCGTCACCGTGCCACCGCTTGCCGGCGTCGAGACTCCCGAGTAGCCGAACACCGTGCCGACTGACGAGGGATCGTAAGCAGTGCTGGTCGAACCGAAGACGTCCGTCCAATTCGTGGTGGTGGTGTCCCAGACGCCGCCTCCGCCGTTGACGGCGCCGTTCGGCGTGGTCTGCGACCCGTTGAAGATTTGCTGCGCTGCTGCGGGGCTCGCCGCCGCCGCCGCGCTCAAGGCGAGGCCGATCCAGAATGCCGCGCGAACAGCGGTGGCACGACGCGAGCAACCCCGCCCGCTCGATGGCAACCAAGCCCCCACGCTCTTCCCCTCACCCGCGGCGCTCCCCAGCGGCGCCGCGAGGAACTTAGGCCATGAGGCTGGCCGGTAGAACTACGGTTCCTCGAGAATCAGCCAACGGGACCGCAACTTGGGCAGATTCAACAACTCATGTTGCAACCGAGCCACGGTTTTGCCGGGCTCAATTCCTACCCCGCGCATGCGCCCATGCGTCAGAATGTCCGTTCCATGTACGGCTGTTCACATCTTGGCTGATCATCCAGGGCCGCGCCCCGTGCCCCCATTCCTCGGTGCATTCGCATGAATGGCAAGCGCGCCGTCCGCAATAGCTCAGTAATTGCTCGGGGCCGACCCATTCGGGATGCCGTCGATCGGACATTCCTCCGTCCCCGGCGTCGAGCGGGTCATCGCCTCGACCATGTCCCGCGTCCCTTCCGGGTCGGCGATCCAGTTCTTGTAGAAATCATAGGGGCAGGCCGCGACGCCGCGCGGGCTTTCGCCGGAATTGATCATGCCGGTGTAGCCGCGGTGGACCAGCTTGTAGAGATGGTTCTGCGACTGGCCGTTGCGGCGCGCATCGCGGATCAGATGTTTCGACAGCTGGGCATATTGGATGCCGTAGTCCTCCTCGCCGCACTCGCCGAGCGTCCGGCCGTCGAAGCCGATGATCGCGGAGTGACCGAAGTAGGAATAGACGCCGTCGAAGCCGGCGGCGTTGGCGACGGCGACATAGACGTTGTTGGCCCACGCCATCGCCTTGGAGATCATGACCTGCTGCTCTTTGGCCGGATACATGTAGCCCTGGCAACGCACGATCAATTCGGCGCCCTTCATGGCACAGTCGCGCCAGATCTCCGGAAAGTTGCCGTCGTCGCAGATGATCAGGCTGACCTTCATCCCTTTCGGGCCGTCTGAGACATAGGTGCAATTGCCGGGATACCAGCCCTCGATCGGCACCCATGGCATGATCTTGCGGTACTTCTGGACGATCTCACCCTTGTCGTTCATCAGGATCAGGGTGTTGTAGGGCGCCTTGTGCGGATGCTCCTCGTGGCGTTCGCCGGTCAGCGAGAACACGCCCCAGACCTTGGCCTTGCGGCAGGCCTCCGCGAAGATCGCGGTCTCTTCACCTGGCACCGCCGAGGCCGTCTCGTACATCTCCTTGGAGTCGTACATGATGCCCTGGGTCGAGTATTCCGGGAAGATCACGAGATCCATGCCGGGCAGGCCCGCCTTCATGCCCACCAGCATGTCGGCGATCTTGCGGGCGTTGTCGAGCACCTCGGCCTTGGTGTGCAGGCGAGGCATCTTGTAGTTGACCACTGCGACGCCGACGGTGTCGTTGCTGCTGGAAATGTCACCGTGAAGCATTTGGGCCGCTCCTGTCTTTTGTTCGTTTGATGTTGGCGCGTGGCGTTAGTGGCTGATCATCCAGGGCCGCGCGGTCGGAAAGCCCTTGGCGCCACTCCTGGTCTTGGTCATCAGCCGCGCGGGCTTTGTCTTGTCCGTCGAGCTCTTGTCCTTCACGGTCTTGCCCGACGAGCAGCAGCCGCAGCCGGGACCGTGCGAGGCCTTGTATTGCGCGAGCGTCTGCGGCGCATGCGTGCTGCGCTCGTTGACGGCGTGCGCCTTGCGCTTCTCCGCCGGCATGCAGAAGAAATTCGGCGCGGTCAGGATCACCCGCGGCGCCATCGTCTCGCAGTGCGGACAGCTTTGCGGATCGTCGCATTCCGCCATCGGGCGCAGGTCCTTGAACGGCCCGCAATCGTCACAGAGATATTCATAGACCGGCATCGCATCATCCCTACGCTGTTGCCTGTGAGAGAATTCCCGCGGCGGATGCGGGGCTGCAAAGTCGCGCCGTCCCGCATCCCGTCGCGCAGGGAGACTATTTGTCCGGCGAGATCGGCATCTGGATATCGCCGGTGATGTGCTTGATCGGTCCTGCCGCCGACGGCATCACGTCGAAGTCGAAGATTTCGGTCGGCAGCCATAGCGTGGCGCAGGCATTGGGAACGTCGACCACGCCGGAGATGTGGCCTTGGCACGGCGCGGTGCCGAGGATCGAATAAGCCTGGGCGCCGGAGTAGCCGAACTTCTTCAGATACTCGATCGCGTTGAGGCAGGCCTGGCGATAGGCGATGTGGACGTCGAGATAGTGCTGCTTGCCCTGCTCGTCGACCGAGATGCCCTCGAAGATCAGATAGTCCTTGTAGTTCGGCGTGATCGGCGACGGTTTGAAGATCGGGTTCTTGATGCCGTACTTCGCCATGCCGTCCTTGATCACCTCGACCTTCAGATGCAGCCAGCCGGCCATCTCGATGGCGCCGCAGAAGGTGATCTCGCCGTCGCCCTGGCTGAAATGCAGATCGCCCATCGAGAGACCCGCACCGGGCACATAGACCGGGAAGTAGATCTTCGAGCCGCGCGAGAGATCCTTGATGTCGCAATTGCCGCCGTGCTCGCGCGGCGGCACGGTGCGCGCACCCTCGGCGCCGATCTTGGCCTTGATGTCACCCTTGGCGCGGCCGCCATGGGCGGTCGGCGCGAATGGCGGATTGGCGAGGCCGGGCACGCGGGTCGGGTTGGTCGCGATCAGCTCGGCCTCACGCTTGTTCCAGGTCTCCAGCATCTTCGGATCGGGCAGGCAGCCAATCAGGCCAGGATGGATCAGGCCGGCGAAGTTGACGCCGGGCACGTGACGCGACGAGGTGTAGAGACCCTTGATGTCCCAGATCGACTTCTGCGCCAGCGGGAAATGGTCGGTCAGGAAGCCGCCGCCGTTCTGCTTGGAGAAGAAGCCGTTGAAGCCCCACAGGCTCTCCTTCATCGGGCCGACATCGAGTAGGTCGACGACGAGGAGGTCGCCGGGCTCGGCGCCCTTGACGCCGATCGGGCCGGACAGGAAGTGCACGATCGACAGATCGATGTCGCGCACATCGTCGGCGGAATCGTTGTTCTTGATGAAGCCGCCGGTCCAGTCATAGGTCTCGATGATGAAATCGTCGCCGGGATTGACCCAGGCCACGATCGGGATGTCGGGGTGCCAGCGGTTGTGCACCATGTCATTATCGTAAGCCGATTTGGTGAGATCGACCTTGATCAGTGTCTCTGGCATCGAGATGCTCCCCTTTTACTGCGGTTGGTTAGACGGATAGATATTTCGAGACCTGCGCGGCATCGACGGCGTCGCGCGGATCGTCGCGCACGATCTCGCCGTTCTCGATCACCAGCACGCGGTCGGCGATATCGAGCGCGAAGCTCAGGACCTGCTCCGACACCACGATCGAGAGCCCCTTTTCGTCGCGGATGCGCTTCAAGGTGCGCGCCATCTCCTTGATGATCGACGGCTGGATGCCTTCGGTCGGTTCGTCCAGCAGCAACACTTTCGGCTTGGTCGCGAGCGCACGCGCAATCGCGAGCTGTTGCTGCTGTCCGCCGGAGAGATTGCCGCCGCGGCGGCCTTTCATTTCCAGCAGCACCGGGAACAATTCGTAGATGTCGGCCGGCACCTCGGTCCCGCCGGAGACGACGAGGCCGGTCTCGATGTTCTCCTTCACGGTCATGGTCGAGAAGATCATGCGGCCCTGCGGCACATAGGCGAGGCCCTTGGCGACGCGCTCGTAGCTCGGCAGACTGCCGAGCTCGGCGCCGTCCATTGTCACCGAACCGCTCTTCGCCGGCAGGATGCCCATCAGCGACTTCATCAGCGTGGTCTTGCCCATGCCGTTGCGGCCCATGATCGCAACGATCTCGTTGGGCGCGACCTTGACGTTGAGCCCGTGCAGCACCTCGCTCTGGCCGTAGGCGACGTGAAGATCGGAAATTGCCAGCATCGTCGCGCGCTCCTTACTTCTTGCACATGATCTTGTCCGGAAACCGGACGCCACTTTCCGGGATCATGTGCTAATGGCCCAGATAGACTTCGACGACCTTGGGGTCGTTCTTCACCTTTTCCATGGTGCCCTCGGAGAGGATCTGCCCCTGGTGAAGCACGGTGACCTTGTGCGCGATGTCCTCGACGAATTTCATGTCGTGCTCGATCACCAGCACTGAACGGTTCTTGATGATGCGGTTGAGCAGCTCGGCGGTCTTGGTGCGCTCGGACACACTCATGCCGGCAACGGGCTCGTCCAGCATCAGCAGATCCGGATCCTGGATCAGCAGCATGCCGATCTCGAGCCACTGCTTCTGGCCGTGGCTGAGCAGATCGGCGTTCACGTTGAGCCGATCCTTCAGGAAGATCATTTCGGCGACTTCGTGCACCCGGTCGCGCACGGCGGCGTCGCGGGTGAAGGTCAGTGCGCCGAATACCGAGCGGCCGCGCGGATAGGAGATCTCCAGATTCTCGAACACCGTGAGATCGTCGTAGATCGAGGGGTTCTGGAATTTGCGGCCGACGCCCGTCTTGACGATCTCGTTCTCCTTCATCCGGGTCAGCTCCTTGCCGCGGAACTGGATCGAGCCTGAGGTTGCTTTGGTCTTGCCGCAGATCAGGTCGAGCACGGTGGTCTTGCCGGCGCCGTTGGGACCGATGATGACGCGGATCTCGTTCTCGTCGACGTAGAACGAGAGGTCGTTGACCGCCTTGAACCCGTCGAACGACACGGTCAGCGCTTCGACGGCGAGCAGGAATTCCTTGGGCTGGTGACCGACGAGCATGATCTATCTCCTCACTGCCAGCGTGGCATCGGCATCGTGGCGACCTACGAGCATGACGATCTCCTCACTCCGCCGGGGCGCCGTCAGCGACGGAGCTGTCGGTCCAACCTTCGGGTTTCGGTTTGCGCGACGAGATCAGGCGATCGATGCGCGGCTGCACGTAGTCGCCCCAGATCCCGGCGAGACCGTTCGGGAAGGCCAGGACCACGGCGATGAACAATCCGCCGAGGCCAAACAGCCACAATTCGGGAAAGGTTTCCGACAGGCTGGTCTTGGCGAAGTTGACCAGCAGCGTGCCGTAGACCGCGCCGAGGATCGAGAGCCGGCCGCCGACCGCCGTGTAGATCACCATTTCGATCGACGGCACGATGCCGACGAAGGACGGTGACATGAAGCCGACATTGAGCGCGAACATGGCGCCGCCGATCGCGGCGAACACGGCGGCAATGCAGAAGGCGAAGATCTTGAAATTCGCGACGCTGTAGCCGGAGAAGCGGACGCGGTCCTCCTTCTCGCGCATCGCGACCAGGATGCGTCCCAGCTTGGAGTGCCGGACGAACTGCGCGATCATGATGCAGGCGAACAGCAATCCCACTTCGAAGAAGTACAGCACGATCTTGGCATGGTCGGGCCGGATGTCCCAACCTTTGAGCGTCCGCAGGTCGGTCATGCCGTTGATGCCGCCGGTATAGCCCTGCTGTCCCACGATCAGGATCGTGAGGATGGCCGCGACCGCCTGGGTAATGATGGCGAAGTAGGTGCCGCCGACCCGGCGCTTGAACATCGCGGTGCCGATGATGAGGGCGAAGATGCCAGGCACGAGAATGATGGCGGCGATCGTGAAGGTGAGGCTGCTGAATGGCTTCCAGAACAGCGGCAGCGCAGTGATCTGATTCCAGTCCATGAAATCGGGAATGCCGGGCGTCGACTGGATCTTGGTGTTCTCCACGCTCGATGCCTCGAGCTTGAGGAACATCGCCATGCAGTAGCCGCCGAGCCCGAAGAACACGCCCTGACCGAGGCTGAGAATGCCGCCGTAGCCCCAGCAGATCACCAGCCCCAGCGCGACGAAGGCATAGGTCAGGTATTTCGCGACCAGATTGAGCCTGAAGACATCAAGTGTGAGCGGCAGGACCACCACCAGGAAGACCGCGAGCACCAGAATTCCGATGAACTCCGATCGATTGCAGAAACGATTGTCGGTCATTGCATCAGCCCCAGTTTCTCACTTGCGGACCTTGAGGGCGAACAGCCCTTGCGGCCGCAGCATCAGGATTCCGACAACCGCGAGCAGCGTCAGCACTTTCGCCATCGAGCCCGACATGAAGAACTCGAGGGTCGATTGCGTCTGCGAGATCGAGAAGGCCGAGGCGATGGTGCCGATCAAACTGGCGGCGCCGCCGAACACGACCACCAGGAACGTATCGACGATGTAGAGCTGTCCGGAGGTTGGCCCGGTGGAGCCAATCATCGTAAAGGCGCTGCCGGCGACACCGGCGATGCCGCAACCGAGACCGAAGGTGTAGCGATCGACCTTTTCGGTGTTGATGCCGACGGCTCCGGCCATGATGCGGTTCTGCACGACGGCGCGGACCTGGCGGCCCCAGCGCGACTTGTACATGACATAGGCGACGCCGATGGTGATCAGCAAAGTGAGGCACATCACGAAGACGCCGTTGATCGGCACCTCGATGCTGTCGGTGACGTGCAGCGAGCCGAGCATCCATTGCGGCAGCTCGACGCCGACCTCGCGCGCGCCGAACACGGAACGATAGGCCTGCTGCAGCATCAGGCTGAGGCCCCAGGTCGCAAGCAACGTATCGAGCGGGCGCTTGTAGAGATGCCGTATCAGCACCCACTCCACCAGCATTCCCAGCGCGCCGGATGCGACGAAGGCCAGGATCATCGCCAGGAAGAAGTAGCCGCTGAACAGGCTCGGCAGATAGGCCTGGAAGAAATTCGAGGTCATCCAAGTGACGTAGGCCCCGAGGATCATGAACTCGCCATGAGCCATGTTGATGACGCCCATCTGGCCGAAGATGATCGCAAGCCCAAGCGCCATCAGGACGTAGACTGAGAACAGGATCAGTCCTGCAAACCCCTGCATGACGAAGATGGAGCCAAGATCACCAAGCGAATAGTCGCCGAACATCGATGTCCTCCGTCAGGGATAAGGTCCCGCGTCGCGAGCAGGTTCGCGACGCGGGGGTCTTGGGCGTGGATTTGCTGTCCACGCCAGGGAGAGGCTTGGTGTTGAGGAAAGGCGCGAGCGACGTCGCGACTTACTGGTAACCCTTGGGGAACGGATCCGGCTCGACGAGATCGGCGGTCTCGTAGATCAGCTCGAACTGACCATCGAGCTTGGCGCGCCCCACCCGGGTCTTCGACCAGAGGTGATGGTTTTCGTGGATGCGCACATAGCCTTCCGGCGCACCCTTGAACTCGACGCCGGGCGAGGCCGCCGCGATCTTGTCGACGTCGAAGGAGCCCGCCTTCTCCACCGTCAACTTCCACAGCCACGGGCCGAGATAGGCAGCCTGGGTGACGTCTCCGATCACGGTCTTCTCGCCCCACATCTTCTTCAACGCCGGCACGAAGGTCTTGTTGTTCGGATTGTCGAGCGACTGGAAGTACTTCATGCAGGCATAGGCGCCCGCGATGTTCTCGCCGCCGATGCCGTCGATCTCGTCCTCGGTCACCGAGATCGTCAGCAGCGCCTGCTTGGAGAGGTCGATGCCGGCGGCCTTGAGCTGCTTGTAGAACGCGACGTTCGAGCCGCCGACGACGTCGGTGAAGATCACGTCGGGCTTGGTCAGCTTGATCTTGTTGATCACCGAGTTGAACTGGGTGTTGCCGAGCGGATAATACTCCTCGCCGACGACCTTGCCCTTCAGCACGTTCTCGACGTGCTTGCGCGCGATCTTGTTCGAGGTGCGCGGCCAGATGTAGTCGGAGCCGATGAAGAAGAACGACTTGGCGCCCTTTTCCTTGGCGATCCAGTTCAGGCCGGCGAGAATCTGCTGGGTCGCTTCCTGGCCGGTGTAGATCACGTTCTTGGACTGCTCGAGGCCCTCATAGAAGGTCGGGTAATAGAGCATGCCGTTGTACTGCTCCATGACCGGCAGCACCGCCTTGCGGGATGCCGAGGTCCAGCAGCCCATGATCGCCGCGACCTTGTCGTTGACGAGCAGCTTCTTGGCCTTCTCCGCAAAGGTCGGCCAATCGCTGGCGCCGTCTTCCTGGATGAACTTGATCTTGCGCCCGAGCACGCCGCCCATGGCGTTGATCTGCTCGATGGCGAGCTTTTCGGCCTCGATCGAGCCGGTCTCGGAGATGGCCATGGTGCCGGTCGCCGAGTGCAGGATGCCGACCGTCACCTCGGTGTCGGTGACCGCGAGGCCCGTGGTGTTGACCGCCGAGGTCGCCGGAGCCTGCGCGAAAGACGCCCGCGGCAGCATCGTGATGGCCGGCACGACGGCCATTCCCATCAATAGTTTGCGCCGGAGCGGCGACAACAGGCCCTTGTTTGCTTCGTCTGACATGAGCACCCCACTTTTGTTCGAGGACACGCGATTGGTGCCGTTAGGATGGCTCGAATTTGTGCAGCGCAAGCATACGCAAGATCGCGTATACTGCACCGCAAAATACCGACGTAGGCTTCTGGTACGGAATTTGCGAGGGCTCTGGGACGTATCGGGAGTGGGGTAACGAGTGGCAGGGCGGCAGCGAATAGACCGCGTCAGGCGCCAGTACAACCAGTGGGTCGCCAACCAGACGCTGGAAGACTACGCGCTGCGCTTCACCGCCAAGAGCGCGCGCCGCTGGTCTGCCGCCCGTGTCGCCAACACTGCACTCGGCGCCATCTCCTTTCTGGCGCTGGAAGCGATCGGCGGCACCATCACGCTGAACTACGGCGTCACCAACGCCAGCGCCGCGATCCTCGTTGTCTCCACCATCATCTTCTTCTGCGGCGTGCCGATTGCCTATTACGCAGCCAAATGCGGCATCGACATTGACCTGCTCACCCGCGGCGCCGGCTTCGGCTATATCGGCTCGACCGTCACCTCGTTGATCTACGCCTCCTTCACCTTCATCTTCTTCGCCATCGAGGCGGTGATCCTGGCAACGGCGCTGGAGATGTGCTTCGGCATTCCGCGCCCGATCGGCTACCTCATCAGCGCAGTGGCGATCATTCCGCTCGTGACCTACGGCATCACGCTGATCAGCCGCTTCCAGCTCTGGACGCAGCCGATCTGGATCATCCTGCACATCCTGCCCTTCGCCGCGATCGCCTGGGCCAACCCTTACTCGTTTACGGAGTGGCGCAAGTTCGCCGGCGAGCATGGCGACCCGAGCGGGCATTTCGATCTGCTGCTGTTCGGTGTCGCATCCTCCGTGGTGTTCTCGCTGGTGGCGCAGGTCGGCGAGCAGGTCGACTTCCTCCGGTTTCTGCCGCGCGACCGCCGCACGTCGCGAACGTCGTGGTGGATCGCCCTGCTGATCGCGGGCCCGGGCTGGATCATCTTCGGCGCACTGAAATTGTTACTGGGCTCCTTTCTCGCCTTCTTCGCGCTGAGCCACGGCCTCTCCGGCGAGCTGGCGGCCGAGCCCGCGCACATGTATCTCGAAGCGTTTCGCTACGTGCTGTCGCAGCCGGACCTGGCGCTGGCGCTCACCGGCATGTTCGTGATCCTGTCGCAGCTCAAGATCAACGTCACCAACGCCTATGCCGGCTCGATCGCCTGGTCGAACTTCTTCTCGCGTCTGACGCACAGCCATCCCGGCCGGGTGGTCTGGCTGGTGTTCAACGTGATGGTGGCGCTGCTGTTGATGGAGATCGGCGTCTACAAGGCGCTGGAGCAGACGCTGGCGCTCTATTCCAATGTCGCGATCGCCTGGGTCGGCGCGCTCGTCGCCGATCTCGTCGTCAACAAGCCGCTCGGCCTGCGCCCGCCGCAGATGGAGTTCAAGCGCGCCCATCTCTACGACATCAATCCGGTCGGTGTCGGCGCCATGACGATCGCGACCATCGTCTCGATCGCGGCGTTCTACGGCCTGTTCGGCCCGACCATGAAGGCGCTCGCCGCCTTCGTCGCGCTGACGGTCGCCTTCGTCACCGCGCCTGTCATCGCCTGGCTCACCGACGGAAAGTACTACATCGCGCGCAAGCCGAAGCGGAGCTGGGCCAACATCGAGTCGATCCAGTGCTGTATCTGCGAGCACAGTTTCGAGCCGGAGGACATGACGTCCTGCCCCGCTTACGCCGGCCCGATCTGCTCGCTGTGCTGCTCGCTCGATGCACGCTGCCACGACCTCTGCAAGCCGCATGCGCGGGCGCAGGTGCAGTTCGCCGACGCGCTCGGCAAGATTCTTCCCGAACCGATCTACCGGCGGATCAACTCGCAGTTCGGCCACTATATCGGCGTCTTCGTGGTCTCCGCCGGCCTCGTCGCGCTGGTGCTGGGACTGATCTATCTTCAGACCTCGGCGAGCGTGCCGGGCGAGAATTTGCTCGTCTCGAACGTGCTCTGGAAGGTGTTCTTCTCGCTCAGCATCATCATCGGCGTTGTGGCCTGGCTGTTCGTGCTGGCGCAGCAGAGCCGTCGCGCCGCCGAGGCCGAGACGCGGCGGCAGACGACGCTGCTGATCCAGGAGATCGACGCGCACAAGCGCACCGACGCCGAGCTTCAGCGCGCCAAGGAGGTCGCCGAATCTGCCAACCTCGCCAAGAGTCGCTACGTGGTGGGGCTGAGCCACGAGCTGCGCTCGCCGCTGAATGCGATCAGCGGCTATGCCCAGCTCCTGGAGCAGGACGCAACGCTCAACACCAAGCCGCGCGACCAGGTCCGCGTGGTTCGCCGCAGTGCCGATCACCTCTCCGGCCTGATCGACGGCATTCTTGATATTTCCAAGATCGAGGCGGGACGGCTGTATCTGTCGCGCGACGAAGTGCGCCTGAGCGAATTCCTCGACCAGCTCGTCGGCATGTTCCGTCTCCAGGCCGCCGCCAAGGGCATCGACTTCGTGTTCAGGCGGCCGGCGCATTTGCCGGTCGTGGTCTACGCCGACGAGAAGCGGCTCCGCCAGGTGCTGATCAACCTGCTCTCCAACGCGATCAAGTTCACCCAGACCGGCAGCGTGCAGTTCGTCGTGCACTATCGCAGCCCCGTTGCCGAGTTCGAAGTGATCGACACCGGCCCCGGCATCCAGGGCGACGACCTCGAACGCATCTTTGCGCCCTTCGAGCGTGGCGCGCTCGGCGTCTCGCAGCCGCAGACCGGCACCGGGCTGGGCCTGACCATCAGCCGGCTGCTCGCCGGCGTCATGGGCGGCGACATCAAGGTCCTGAGCACGGTTGGCGCCGGGAGCACCTTCAAGGTCAAGATCCTGCTATCGGAAGTCGCCAATCCGCTGCGCATCGCGCCGGTAGAGGCGCCGGTCTCCGGCTATCGGGGCGCACGCAAGACCATCCTCATCACCGACGACGACCCCGTGCATCGCGACCTCCTGCGCGAGGTGCTGGCGCCGCTCGGCTTCATCCTGCTCAGTGCACCCGATGGGCCAGGATGCCTCGCGCTGGCGCAGCATTGCCGGCCCGACCTGTTCCTGCTCGACATCTCGATGCCTGCCATGGACGGCTGGGCCGTCGCGGAGGCCTTGCGCACGAGCGGCCACCACCAGGCGCGCATCCTGATGGTGTCGGCGAGCGCGCTGGAGGCTCACGGCGCGCCGCTGGCGCAGCCCTTCCACGACGGCTATCTGATGAAGCCGATCGACATCCCGCGGCTGCTGGAGACGATCCGTCAGCTCCTGAAGATCGAATGGCAGTACGGCTCGGACCAGATCGCGGTGCCGTTCTGGCGGCTCGAGAGCGGATCAAGGCCACCGGTGCGGCACATCGAGGCGCTGATGGGGCTGGGCCAGATCGGCTACGTCAAGGGCATCCAGTTGAAGCTGGACGAGATCGGCAGCGAGCACCCCGAGCATGCCGACTTCGTCGCGGAAATGCGGTCGCTGGTCGACCGCTTCGATCTCGACCGGTACATGGCCACATTGAAGACGTTGCATGCGCATGAGCATTGAGTCGAGGAAGCGCGATGTCGCGCTAGTTGTCGATGACTCCCCGGAGACGCTGCGGCTGCTCACCGACGCGCTCGACGGCGCCGGGATGACGGTGATGGTGGCGCTCGACGGCGCGGCCGCGATGCGCATCGTCGACCAGATCACGCCCGACATCGTGCTGCTGGACGCCGTGATGCCCGGCATGGACGGATTCGAGACCTGCCGCCGGCTCAAGCGCGATGCGGGCGTTGCCAACGTGCCCGTGATCTTCATGACGGGCCTCGCCGAGACCGAGCACATCGTGCGCGGGCTGGAGGCCGGCGGCGTCGACTACGTGACAAAACCGATTGTGATCGAGGAGATGCTGGCGCGCATCCGCGTCCATCTCGGCAACGCCCGCCTGACCCAGAGCGCGCGTGCCGCGCTCGACGTCTCCGGCCGCTTCCTGTTCGCGGTCAACCGCCAGGGCCACGTGCTCTGGGCCACCCCGCAGGCGCAAAAACTGCTGGCCGATCATCATGGCGCGCAGGCCGACGACTTCGTCCTGCCGCCATCACTCCTGCAATGGCTGGAGCAGGCGAAGGACAAGGGCAGCTCGAAGTCGCAGGCGGCTCCCCTGCCCGACAATCCGCAACTGCGGCTCTACTACATGGGCGAGACCGCGCCGAACGAGTTCCTGCTGCGGCTGTCCAAGGAGTCCGGCACTGCGCTGCCACCCGAATTCACCAGCGAGCTCGGCCTCACCACCCGCGAGGGCGAAGTGCTGGCCTGGCTCAGCAAGGGCAAGACCAACCGCGATATCGCGCAGATCCTGGGCTTGAGCCCGCGCACCGTGGACAAGCACCTGGAGCAGATCTACGCCAAGCTCGGCGTGGAGAACCGGACCGCGGCGGCCGCGATTGCAACGAATGCGACGCGAAGGAATTCGTAGCAGCACTGCAGATGAGTTGGTGCGCCGTTCACCCAACCAACAGTGTCGTCCCGGGGCGCGAAGCGAGCCCGGGACCCATAACCACAGGAAGTGGTTTGGTGAAGACTCGGAGTGACCAGCCAACCCTATGACCACTGCCTGGGAGTATGGGTCCCGGGCTCGCTTCCGCGCCCCGGGACGACAGCCGAGTGTGGGGGGCTTCTAACGTTCCCTACTCCGACGGCCCCTCACCCGTAAACAAACGCTCCGTCGTCCAGATCCGTCTTCGGGATCTCGTCCTTCTCGGTCCAGTAATCCTGGCTGTGCTGCCATTCCGGCTTGTCGCCGCGCTTGGGGAGCAGGTCCATGTTGCGCATGATGTAGCCGGGATTGAAGTTTTCCGGATCGATCCAGGGCAGGATCGGCATGTTGTGGTCCTCAGGCCGCAGCCTGACTTCGACCTTCTTCGTGCCCTTGGCCTTCATGTGGCCGAGCAGCCGGCAGACGAAATCGGCGACGACGTCGACGCGCAGCGTCCAGCTCGCACGGAAATAGCCGAACACCCAGACCATGTTCGGCACGCCCGTGAACATCATGCCGCGATAGGTCACGGTGTCGCCGAAGGCGAGCGGCTTGCCGTCGATCTCGAAGGCGATGTCACCGAGCGCCGCAAGATTGAAGCCGGTTGCGGTGACGACGACGTCGGCTTCCAGCAGCTTGCCGGACTTGAGCTGGATGCCGTTCTCGACGAAACATTCGATCTCATCGGTGACGACGGAGGCCTTGCCGCTGGCGATGCCCTTGAACAGATCGGCGTCGGGCACAAAGGCGATACGCTGCCGCCACGGCCGGTAGGTCGGCGTGAAATGCGTCTCGACGTCGTAGTCCGGCCCGAGAACCGCGCGGATCTGGTCGATCAAATCCTTCTTCACCTGCTCCGGCTTGGCAATGCAGAGCTTTGTGAAAGCATCCTGCTCGAACAATATTTTGCGGCGGACGATCTCGTGGATCCATTCCTCGTCGACCTGAAGCCGGCGCAGCTCCTCGGCGATCTCGATGGCGTTGCGGCCGAGCCGGAAATAGGTCGGCGAGCGCTGCAACATGGTGACATGCGCGCAGGCGTCGGCGATGTTCGGCACCAGCGTCGCCGCGGTCGCGCCGGAGCCGATCACGACGACCTTCTTGTTCACGAGGTCGATATCGTCGGGCCAGCTCTGCGGATGGACGATGCGGCCCTTGAAGCGGTCCATGCCCTTCCATTCCGGCGTGTAGCCTTCGGAATGGCGATAATAGCCCTGGCACATCCAGAGGAAGTTGGCGGTGAACGTTTTCGCCTCGCCGGTGTCGGTCGTTGTCGCCTCGATGGTCCAGAGATTTTGCTCGCTCGACCAGCTCGCGGAATTGATCTGGTGCTTGTAGCGGATGTGTCGGGCGATATCGTTGTCGTCGATCACCTCGTTCATGTAGGCGAGGATTTCCTCGGCGGTCGCGATCGGCGGTCCGACCCAGGGCTTGAAACTGTAGCCGAAGGTATGGAGATCGCTGTCCGAGCGAATGCCGGGATAGCGATGCGTGCTCCACGTGCCGCCGAACGTCGCCTGCGTCTCCAGGATGACGTAGCTCGTGCCGGGAAGCTGCTTTTCGATGTGATAGGCGCTGCCGATGCCGGAGATGCCGGCACCGACGATCAGCACGTCGAAATGTTCAGAGGCCTGCTTGGTTGTGGCGTGACTGCGGACAGCGACATTCATTGTTGCTTCTATGCCTTGCTTGTTTTTGTGGCCGCCCTTGACCGGACGGCGCGTTTCCTCCGCGACGGGCATGGTCACCCATCGCGCTTCCACTTCAAAATGACATAGATCAATTCGCGGTCAAACTATAACGCCGCACCCCAGCTCCGCGCGGTCTGCAAAATCCAGTCGCGATAGAGCGTGAGCGGCGTGACGCCGGTCAATCCGCCGCAGCCGGCGGCGCCGTTCGGCCCCGTGGACCAGCTGATGACGCCGACAAGCACCGGGCCGTTCGGCTTGTCCTCGAACACCGGACCGCCGGAATCGCCGGTGCAGGCGCCAATTCCGTCGCGAACACCGTTGGTTACGGGATCGACCAGCCGGATCTGGAACGTGCCGGGCTGGCCCGTGGCCACGAGCCCGGCGACGCGCGTCGCGCCGCCGCTCTTGCCGTCGCCACGGACGGTGACGCCGATACCGGCGATGACGAAGCGGCTGCCAACCTGGATTGGAATAGTCGGCGCACCGACCGACACCGTCGATTTTCCCTTGAGTGGAATTTCCAGTTGCAACAATGCCACGTCCGCGGTGGCGCGGTGCGCCTGCATTGCCTGCATGTTGAAGTTGGGATGGATCGCGACGGTGCGCACGTTCAGCAATTGCGGCGCACCGTCAGCGCCGCGATCGACGATCTTGTAGTCCGCGCCGGGCTGCACACAGTGGGCAACCGTCAGCACGACCTTCGGGGCGATCAGGCTGCCGGTGCAGAAATTGCCCCGCGAGCCGACGATGGTGACGACCGCGCGCGCGACACCATCGGCCTGCGGCGTGCCGCCGCCGACGATGGCGTGTGCGGGCGTGGCGAGCAGCAGCGCGGCTGCGATGAGGGTTGCAAGCTTCTTCATGGGAACACGCCTTGGCGTCAGCATCGGTGACGGCGGGATTGCTTCAGACTGGCCCTTGCCGATAGCGCATGCTAGCGCTCTTGGGAAGGAATTGACGAGGGCGGGATCTTGACGATCGAGGCTGTGATCTTTGATTTTGGCGGCGTGCTGACGAGCTCGCCGTTCGAGGCGTTCGCGCGGTACGAGACCGAGCGCGGTCTCCCCGTCGACATCATCCGGCGCACCAACGCCGCCAATCATCTGGAAAACGCCTGGGCCAAGTTCGAGCGGGCCGAGGTCGATATCGACACCTTCGACAAGCTTTTCGCCGAGGAATCTCGCGCGCTCGGCGCGGAGGTGCGCGGCCGCGACGTGCTGCCGCTGCTTCAGGGCGATCTGCGTCCCGAGATGGTCGAGGCCCTCAAGCGCATCAAGGCGCAATTCAAGACCGGCTGCATCACCAACAATCTGCCTGCCAACGCGATCGGCAGCATGACCGGGCGCTCACTCTACATCGCCGAGGTGATGGTTCTGTTCGACCACGTCGTCGAATCCGCCAAGATCGGCTTGCGCAAGCCCGACCCGCGCATCTACAGGATGATGGTCGAGACGCTGAAGGTCGATCCGAAGAAGTGCGTCTATCTCGACGATCTCGGCGTCAATCTAAAACCCGCGCGCGAGATGGGCATGACCACGATCAAGGTGGCGAGTGGGGCGCAGGCGATTGCGGAGCTTGAGGCGGCGACGGGGCTGAAGTTGGGGTAGGCTGGCTCATCGTTGCGAGGCACGAAGCCGTAGGGTGGGCAAAGCGGAGCGTGCCCACCACAAGCAGATGGTGGGCACGGCGCTTTCGCGCCTTTGCCCACCTTACGGCAGCCTATTCCGCCGCGGCGGCGATCCGCTCCGGAAAGGCAGCCGCCAGCGATGCTCTATCCGGCTTCAGCACACCGCGCTCGGTGATGAGACCAGTGACCAGCCGCGCCGGCGTCACGTCGAACGCGTAATTCGCGACCGGCGAGCCCTCCGGCACGATGCGCACCGTCTCCAGCCGGCCATCCGCGGTGCGGCCGGTCATGTCGGTCACCTCCGTGCCGCTGCGCTGCTCGATCGGAATGTCGCGGATGCCGTCATCAACGGCGAAATCGATCGTCGGCGACGGCAGTGCGACATAGAACGGCACGCCGTTGTCGTGTGCTGCAAGCGCCTTCAGATATGTGCCGATCTTGTTGCAGACATCGCCATTGGCGGCGACGCGGTCGGTGCCGACGATGGCGAGGTCGACCATGCCGTGCTGCATCAGGTGCCCGCCGGTGTTGTCGGGGATCACCGTGTGCGGCACGCCGTGATGACCGAGCTCCCAGGCCGTGAGCGAGGCGCCCTGGTTGCGCGGACGGGTCTCATCGACCCAGACATGGATCTTGATGCCACGCTCATGCGCCAGATAGATCGGCGCCGTCGCGGTGCCCCAGTCGACGGTGGCAAGCCAGCCGGCATTGCAATGGGTCAGCACGTTGACCGTCTCGCCCGGCTTCTTCCTTGCGACGATCGCCTCGATCAGCTTCAAGCCGTTGCCGGCGATGCCGCGGTTGATCTCGACGTCCTGCTCGACGATCTCGTCGGCGCGCGCATAGGCCGCCTCCGCCCGTTCAACCGGATCGACCGGGGCGAGCGCCGTGCGCATCTCGTCCAGCGCCCATTTCAGATTGATCGCGGTCGGCCGCGCCACGACCAGCGTGTCATAGGCGCGCTTGAGGCCAGCGTCGGATGAGTCCTCGCGCATGGCGAGCGCCATGCCGTAGGCCGCGGTTGCACCAATCAGCGGCGCGCCGCGCACCAGCATGTCGCGAATGGCGACCGCAGCGTCTTCGCATGAAGTCAGCTTCGCGATGACGAACTCATGCGGCAGGCGGCGCTGGTCGATCGCGCCGACCGACCAGCCATCGCGCTCGCGCCAGATGCTGCGGAAATGCTTGCCGTCAACCTTCATGGCATTCTGCCTTTCGTATCACGCCCGCAGGATGCGCCCGGCCACCGCATCGAGCTTCTTCAAGAGCTCGGGATCGCGCGCCTCGGGCGCCGTGATCAACGCGGTGTCGAGCGCGCGGTCCGAACCGATCGGGCACGGCTCGTGCTCGCGCGGAAAATCCGTCGCGAGCCGCGCCACCAGCGCCTTCGCCTTGTCGGCGTTCGAGGTCAGCACGCGGATGATGTCCTGGACGGTGACGGCGTCGTGGTCGGGATGCCAGCAGTCGAAATCCGTCACCATCGCGACCGTGGCGTAGCAGATCTCCGCCTCACGCGCGAGCTTCGCCTCGGGCATGTTGGTCATGCCGATCACGGAATAGCCCGATGTCTTGTAGGTCATGCTTTCCGCGTAGGTGGAGAATTGCGGCCCCTCCATGCAGACATAGGTGCCGCCGCGCGCAAACGCGATGCCCTCGGCTTCAGCTGCCGCCGCAAGATGGATGCGCAGGCGCGGCGAGACCGGATGCGCCATCGACACATGCGCGACGCATCCCCTGCCGAAGAACGAGCTCTCGCGCTTGTGGGTGCGATCGACGAACTGGTCGACGAGAACGAAGGTGCCGGGTGACAGCTCCTCCCTGAACGAGCCGCAGGCCGAGAGCGAGATCAAGTCGGTGACGCCGGCCCGCTTCAGAACATCGATGTTGGCGCGATAATTGATGTCGGAGGGCGAGAGCCGGTGACCCTTGTCGTGCCGCGGCAGGAACACGATCGGCAGGCCGGCAATCGAGCCGCGCCGCAGAGGGGCCGACGGCTCGCCCCAGGGGCTCTTGATCACTTCTTCGCGCGCGCCCTCGAGACCCGGCAGATCGTAGATGCCGGAGCCACCAATGATGCCCAATACCGCCTGCGTCATGCCTGCTCCACCCTGTCAGCTATGTGCGACATGGTTAAGCTATGCCAGTTTTGCGGCGATTTTGAAACGGGGGCGGTGGGGCGATGCCGGTGCTGTGAGGAGCCTGGAGTGCTCGCCTCGCTCTCAGTGTCGTCCCCGACGTTCGCAGGGACGACCCGGGGAGTGATAGGTACGTCTAATTAGGCCGCCGCCGCCAGCTGCAGCTGGGTCGCGACCATCCGCTCCAGCGTCTCGACCGACTGGAAATTCTCGGGCGTGATCTCGGACTGCGGGATGGTGAAGTCGAACTCGGCTTCGACGCCGAGCATCAGATTGACCATGTCCATCGAGGTCAGACCCGCATCGACGAGCTTCGCCTGTGGTGTGATGTCCGCGGTGAGCGAGTTCTGCTCGAGGATGCCCTTCACCAGCTTGATGATGCGATCGCGCACGTCGGTATCGAAGGCCTGCATCGGTAAATTCCCATCTGTCTATTCAACGGTCGGACCGGTTGCCGGCTACGATGGGCGCGACGGGCCGATCCCACAATGGGCGCCACCATTACTTCGCCTTTCTTAGTAAACGATGACTCAGATTGTCTGGAATTCCGAGTTCTTCCAGATCCCTAACGCGACCGCGGAATTGTCGGTGATGCAAACAACCCGAACTTAACTGTTCGTTCGGAATTTGGCTTTGTTTACCCTCTATTTCATCGACGAATTTGAATTAAATCCGTAGCCTCGTCTCACAAGCAAAATGGTCGGAGGATCGCTTGCACGGCATCGCGAATGATGCCGGCGATCCTGAACGGCAAACCGGAGGCGGACGAGTATGAACGTGCGTGAAGCAGTCCTCACTGTCGACGAAACGCAAACGAGCTTTCTCGAACACGGCCCCTCCCTCATCGAACGCGCTACCCGGACAGCCGCTGCGGCGGCTGCCGATGCGGACGAGGTCGATCGCGGCGCCCGCTTCCCCCACAAGGCTTTCGAGGTCGCGCGTGAGCAGAAACTGCTCGGCGTCATGATCCCGGTCGAGTTCGGCGGCTTCGGTGCCTCGATCTACGACGTCACCGATATCTGCTACACGCTCGGGCGCGCCTGCGCCTCGACCGCGATGATCTATGCGATGCACACGACCAAGGTCGCCTGTGTCATCAGGCACGGCCATGGCATCCCCTGGATGGAAACGATGATGCGCCGGGTCGCCCGCGACCAGTGGCTGCTCGCCTCCTCCACCACCGAAGGCCAGAACGGCGGCAACATTCGCGCCAGCGCCGCGGCAGTCGACCACGCCGGCGACGCAGTCTCGCTGGTGCGCGACGCCACCGTGATCTCCTACGGTGCGGAGGCCGACGGCCTCGTCACCATCGCCCGCCGCGCCACCGAGGCCGCCGCCTCCGACCAGGTTCTGCTGGCGCTCGCCAAGGACGATTATTCGCTGAAGCAGACGCAGGGCTGGGAGACGCTCGGCATGCGCGGCACCTGCTCGACCGGCTTCGAGCTGAAGGTCGATTGCCCGGCCGACCGCATCTTCCCGGAATCCTATGACAAGATCCATGCCCAGACCATGACGCCGTTCGCGCATCTGTGCTGGTCCTCGGCCTGGGCCGGCATCGCCGCCGCGGCCGTGACCCGTGCTCAGGCTTTCGTTCGCAAGGCGGCCCGCACCTCGGGCGGCCAGATGCCGCCGGCCGCGGCGCATTTCACTGCCGCGAAGATGTCGCTGGCCAAGCTGCGCGCGCTGATCGCAGCCAATGTCGACACCTTTGCCCGCGCCGAGCATGACGAGCGCGCGCTGAGCTCGCTCGATTTCCAGTCCTCGATCACGCTGTTGAAGGTGCAAGCCTCCGAGCTCGCGGTCGAGACCGTGATGCATGCGATGCGCACCGCGGGCCTCTCCGGCTACCGCAACGATGGCGAGTTCACCATGGGCCGCCACCTGCGCGACGTGCTGTCCTCGCCGATCATGATCAACAACGACCGCATTCTCGCCAACGCCGCCACTTCGACGCTGATGAGCGGCATTCCGGCAAGCCTTCGAGACTAGAAAGCCTTCGCGACTGACGTGCCTTTCGGCCAAAAAGAACAATTTCAGATAGCAGGAAGTCGAACATGAACATTGCTGTTCTCCCCAGCTCGCCCGAGACCGCGCCGCAAATCGCAGATCCGCTCGATCATCTCGCCGACAAGCTGTTCCACCCCATGGGCTCGGACGGCGTTTACGCCCGCACCGCGCTCTATGAGGGCGTCGTCGAGCGGCTGGCCGCGCTGATCACGAACCATCGCGAGACCGGCACCGAGGTCATGCGCTTTCCGCCGGTGATGAGCCGGGCCCAGCTCGAGAAATCCGGCTATCTCAAGAGCTTTCCGAACCTGCTCGGCTGCGTCTGCGGCCTGCACGGCACCGAACGCGAGATCAACGCGGCGGTGAGCCGCTTCGATGCCGGCGGCGACTGGACTTCATCGCTCTCGCCGGCCGACCTCGTGCTGTCGCCCGCCGCGTGCTACCCGGTCTATCCGATCGCGGCGAGCCGCGGACCTTTGCCGAAGGGCGGCCTGCGCTTCGACGTCGCTGCCGACTGCTTCCGCCGCGAGCCGTCGAAACATCTCGACCGGCTGCAATCGTTCCGGATGCGCGAATATGTCTGCATCGGCAGCCCCGACGACGTCGCCGATTTCCGCGAGCGCTGGATGGTGCGCGCGCAGGCGATCGCCCGCGACCTCGGCCTGACCTTCCGCGTCGACTACGCCAGCGACCCCTTCTTCGGCCGCGTCGGCCAGATCAAGGCGGTGAGCCAGAAGCAGCAGCAGCTCAAGTTCGAGCTCCTGATCCCGCTCCGCTCGGAGGATCAGCCGACCGCCTGCATGAGCTTCAACTATCACCGCGAACATTTTGGCACGACCTGGGGCATCCAGGACGCCAATGGCGAACCCGCGCATACCGGCTGCGTCGCCTTCGGCATGGACCGCCTGGCCGTCGCCATGTTCCACACCCACGGCACGGATCTCGCCGCTTGGCCCGCCAAGGTGCGGGAGATCATGGGCATGCAGCCGTTAGCCACGGCCGATGCCCATGGTGAAGGCTGGCGCTAGAGCATGATCCGGAAAAGTGCGGGTCGGTTTTCCGAATAGATCGTGCTGAAACGATAGAGCGAACGAGGCCTCCCATTTCCACGGGTAAAACGAGCGTGATCCACACCAAGGTCCGATGCCGCGAGATCACCGAGGCCGACGTCGATGCGGTCGCGGACCTGCTGACGCGCGGCTTCGTCGGCCGCTCGCGCAATTACTGGATCCAGGGTCTGCGCCGGCAGGCCTTCCGGCCCGTGCCGGAGGGCTATCCGCGCTTCGGCTACATGCTCGACAATGACGGCGCGCCCGTCGGCGTGCTGCTGCTGATCTACACGGCGCGAAAGCACGGCGAAGAGGCCGCCATCCAGTGCAATTTGTCGAGCTGGTATGTCGATCCGGCCTACCGCAACTACGCCCCGCTGCTGACCAAGATCGCGCAGCGGCACAAGGATGTCACCTATCTCAACATCAGCCCGGCGCCGTGGACCTGGCCGATCATCGAGACGCAGGGCTTTCGTGCCTATTGCCACGGCATCTTCTTCTCCGTGCCTGCACTCGCGCGCCCTCCGCGCTGGAGCAAGATCGAGGTCATCTCGCAGCACGCCAAGACGATCGAAGGGCTGACCGACGACGAGACGCAGCTCCTCACGCGGCATGCCCGCTACAATTGCCTCAGCCTGGTCTGCCGCACGCCGAAGGGGACGTTCCCCTTCATCCTGCAGCCGGTGCGCATCCGCCGCGGCTTCATCGCACCGCCGGCGATGAAGCTGATCTATTGCCGCAGCGCCGCCGAATACGCCGCCTGCGCAGGCCGCATCGGCCGGCTGCTGCTGCGACTCGGCAAGATCTCGGTGGCGATCGATTCCAATGGCCCGATTCCCGGCCTCGCCGGCATCTACACCGAGCGGCGCGGGCGCAAGTATTTCAAGGGTCCGCACCGGCCGCAGCTCGGCGACCTCACGGACACGGAACTCGTGCTGTACGGGCCGTAGGGGACACTCGACCCAAACATCCGCTGTCGTCCCTGCCTAGTGCGCAATTGCGCACGGGCGCAGGGACCCATACCGCGTGATCTACCTGTGAGCCCAGACGCCGGTACCGCGGGAAGACCATTCAGGATCAGTCTTCGCCAAATTTCTCCCTGGGGTTATGGGTCCCTGCGCCCGTGCGCAATTGCGCACTAGGCAGGGACGACAGCGGAGTTTGTCGTGCGCTTACGGCCAACTCTGGCTTGCAGATATCTCGGCATTCGCGCGCTTGGCGCACGCCGCTCCGCATCCCCAGTCACCCTCCGTAAACTACTGCGCTTAAGGGAATTTTCCGGCCTCTTCGCTACGCTCAGTGGCTGAACTACGTTGCGTTAAGTCTATTGCCGGCCGAGACCCGTCGATCCCATGACGCCGATCCGCGATAACGAGCTTGGTGCACGCCGCGCAGAGGGCCCGCAGGCCCTCGTCGGGCTGAGCCAGCTTGCGCTCGATCACATGGAGCAGGGCGTCTGCGTCTACGACGCCGACAACCGGATCGTGCTGGTCAATCAGCGCTACCTCACGCTGTTCAACATGTCGGCCGACATCGTGCGGGTCGGCACCAGCTATCGCGACGTGCTCGCCCACAGCGCGGCGCTCGGCAACTTTCCTGTCAGCGAACTCGATGCGCTCTATGGCCGGCGCGTGAAGCAGATCGCGGCTGGTCAACCGTTCCGCACCGAACAGATACTCGCGAGCGGACTCGTCATGGCGCTCGAGCTGAAGCCGCTTCCCGGCGGCGGCTGGATGACGATCTGCGATGACGTCAGCCGCCTCGCCCGGCTCGAGGCGGAATTACGCGTGCAGACGGAGCGCAGCCAGCACGCGCTCGCCAACATGTCGCACGGCCTCATCATGTACGATGGCGACAGCCGTGTCGTCGTCTGCAATGAGCGGTTTCTGAACCTCTACAATCTCGACCCCGATATCGTGAAGCCGGGCGTCTCGCATTGCTCAGTGATCGAACACTGGATGTCGCGCGGCAACCTGCCGGGCATGCCGGCCGACGAGTTCCATGACACCAGGCTGGAGGATGTGCGCAGCAGAAAGGCGAAGAGCCTGCTGGTGATGCGCTATGACGGCCGGATGGTGCAGGCGGTGTCCCGCTTCCTGCCCGACGGCGGCTGGGTGACGGTGCATGAGGACGTCACCGAGCGGCTGCAGTACGAAGAAGCGCTGCGGCAACAGAACTTCATCCTCGATGCGGCGCTGGAGAACATGGCGCACGGGCTCGCCTTCTACGACAGCGACATGCGCCTGCGCGTCTGCAACACCACCTACCGCAAGATCTATCGGCTGTCGCCGGAGGAAACCAGGCCTGGCACGCATCTCGGCGAGCTGATCGAGCGGTCGATGGTGAACGGGGCGTTCGTTTCCGAATACAGTCCGCAACAGCTGCTGGAAGCCGCCAGCGCGAGGATCGCGAACCACGATTCCTCGCCGATGCGCCGGCGCATGTCGAACGACACCGTGATCTCGGTGCGCTACTGCGCGCTGCCCGAGGGCGGCTTCGTCGCCACCTACGAGGACATCACCGACCGCGAGCGCGCGATCGAAGAGCTGAGCGAGCAATACCGCCGCTTCGACGCGGCGCTGAACAACATGAGCCAGGGCCTGTGCATGCTCGATGCGAGCCTGCGCGTCATCGTCTGCAATCGCCGCTACATCGAGATGTATGGGCTGTCGCCCGATGTCGTGAAGCCCGGCGTCTCGATGCGCGAGATCATGGAGCATAGCTGCGACCTCGGCATCCATCCGAACACGACCGCCGCGAGGATCTATGCCGACTATGTCGAAAGGCTGCGCGAGGGCGAACACACGCTGCACCGTCACCTGAACGACGGCCGCATCATCAAGCTCAATCACAAGCGGATGGAGCACGGCGGCTGGGTTGTCACCTATGAGGACGTCACCGAGCGCCACAAGGCCCAGGCCCGCGTGGCGCACATGGCGCAGCACGATTCACTCACCGACCTGCCCAACCGCACGCTGTTCCGCGAGAAAATGGGCGAGGGACTGAACCAGGTCGCGATCGCCGGCGGAGCGATGGCCGTGCTGTGCTTCGACCTCGATAATTTCAAGACCGTCAACGATCGCCTCGGCCACGCCGCCGGCGATCGGCTTCTGCGCTGGGTCGCGGCGCGGCTGAAGGAGAATGTCGGCGAGCATGACACCGTCGCCCGCCTCGGCGGCGACGAGTTCGCCGTTCTCCAGCGCGGACCGCAGCCACAATCGGCGGAACGGCTCGCCCGCCGCCTGGTCGAGATCATCGGCCACCCGCCGCCGCTGGAAAGCCAGTCGATCCATGTCGGCGTTTCGGTCGGCATCGCGATCGCGCCCGATCACGGGCTCGATGCCGACGAGCTGATGAAATGCGCCGACCTCGCGCTGTACCAGGCCAAGGCAAAGGGCCGCGGCGCCTACCAGCTGTTCGAGCCCGAGATGGAGGAACAGGCGCGCGGCCGGCACGCGCTGGAGCACGATCTGCGTAGCGCGCTTGAAGCCCGCGAATTTCACCTCGTGTTCCAGCCGCAGGTGCGGCTCGACACCACCGAGCTTACCGGCTTCGAAGCACTGCTGCGCTGGAAACACCCCTCGCGCGGCTTGGTCTCGCCGGCCGAATTCATTCCTCTCGCGGAAGAGAACGGGCTGATCGTCCCGATCGGCGAATGGGTGCTGCGCACGGCCTGTGCGACAGCGGCGTCCTGGCCCGATGTCACCGTCGCGGTCAATTTGTCGCCGGTGCAGTTCCGCTCGCGCGGACTGGTCGCGATGGTCACGAGCGCGCTTGCGGAAGCCGGTTTGCCGCCCCAGCGGCTCGAGCTCGAGGTCACCGAGACGGCGCTGCTCGACGACAGCGAGGCGACGATCGAGATCCTGCACCAGCTCCGCGCTCTTGGCGTGCGCGTCAGCCTCGACGATTTCGGCGTCGGCTATTCCTCGCTGAGCTATTTGCGCAAGTTTCCGTTCGACCGCATCAAGATCGACCGTTCCTTCGTCGGCACGCTCGGCGAAAGCCCGGAGAGCGTCGCCATCGTCCGCACCATCGCCAGCCTCGGCTCCGTGCTCGGCGTCGAGACCACGGCGGAAGGTGTCGAGACCATCGAGCAGCTCGACTTCGTCCGCGAATGCGGCTGCACCGCAGTCCAGGGCTACTATTTCGGCAGGCCGTGCCCGGCAGCCGAGGTCGGACGCACGATCGAGCGACTGAACGCGGTCAGGCGCGTGGCGTGACGCTCCGCTTCACCTCGCCGCTCTCTCTATCGTTACGCCCGACACGACCTCAGGCGATTGAGCGTGGCACGATCGGCCGATGCGAGCGCATTGCTCCACTCCCGTTCGGAGAGGTCTCCGACCAGGCTGGAAAGGCTGATGGCAAGCGCACGAAGCCGCGCATTCTCCTCAAGAAGCAAAAAAACGTCGTTCGACGGGGATTCATCGTCCGAAAAGCTAGCGCCTTCGCAGAGCTGCTGCGACAAGAGTTCGAAAGACTCATCACGCACGATATCTTCGGCAGTGGAAATCAGCTTATGACGCATTAAATCTTCATCACTCATGGCAAATTCCCCAACTCAGGACATGCCTCCAACCGCATTTGGATACATCGATTGAGTCGGCGGCGGATTTGAGTCCGAAATGGGCTCACACGATGTACGCCTCGTGTCCCCCGGCGCCTCGCTTGCTTACTCGTTCGCTTCACCGGCGTCTTTCAGACCGGCTCGCAGTGCGGTCACGACGCGATGGGCCACGTCGATATCCCTGACCGACAATCCATCCGCAAGGCCGTTGACCCACGGGACCTGCAACCGGCCGGCGGCGTCGTAGACCTGCCTGCCCTTGTCGGTGAGCACCACGAGCTGCGCCCGGCGGTGATGCGGGTTGGTCTCGAACACGACGAGACCATCCCGCGCGAGGTCGTTGACGATGCGCTGCACGTTCTGGCGATTGGCGCCGAGATTGCGGGCGAGCCAGGCGACCGGCTCCGGGCGCTCGGCGTCGGCGATCGCCCCCAGGATCTGCCAGCGCGCACTGGTGAGGCCGAGCGATGTCACCAGCCGATCGCCAGCGGTCAGAAGCAGGCTGTTGGCGCGGAACAGGTCGAGGATGAGGCCGGTCAGGGCTTCGCCCGCCGGGGTCCGCTTGGTCTTGGTCATTTGGCACCACTGCTCCGTATTGACATCATGATGTCAATTGCCTATATCCGGGACTGTCGAATTGACATTATGACACCAACTTGACCGGAGCAATGTCATGCCCCTCATGCGTCCCCTCGACCCTGCCTTCCCGATCGACCGTCAGATCGCGCTCGAAACCGGCCCCGTGGTGCTCGTCAACGTGTTCACGCTCGACGCCGAGGATGAGCAGAGCTTCCTCAAGACGTGGCAGGACGACGCCGCCTTCATGAAGCGCCAGCCCGGTTTCATCTCCACCCAGCTTCACCGCGCCGTCGGCGACAGCCCGACCTACCTGAATTACGCAGTGTGGGAATCCAACGCGCATTTCCGCGCCGCTTTCACCCACCCGGAATTCCGCGCAAAGATCGCCGCCTACCCCGCATCCGCAGTCGCAAGCCCGCATCTGTTCCAGAAGATCGCGGTGCCCGGTATTTGCGTCGCGTAGCTGCGCGCCTCCCACTCAGCTGTCATGCCCCGGCTTGACCGGGGCATCCAGTACGCCGCGGCCTCTCGGCTTAAACACAACTGTCTCTGGAATACTGGATCGCCCGATCAAGTCGGGCGATGACAGCGAGCATGCGGAAAGCCCCGCGCAGCTCGTCGTTATCCGACGAAGCAAGGGACGCAGCTCTATCCTGCCGCTGGCAGTGCGCTGTCCGGCGGCGTGCCCCATGGGCGGTCGGCTGAGGCGAGCCCGATCAGGCGGCCCTGGATGTAGTCGCAGCCCCAGTCGCGCAGCATGGCGGCGGCCTCTTCGTCCTGCACCCACTCGGCAACCGTCTTGATGTCGAGGCGGCGGGCGAGGTCGATCAGGGTCTGCACAAAGGCGCGGTCGTCGGCGGAACGGGTGATGTTCTGCACGAAGGCGCCGTCGATCTTGACGATGTCGACGCCGAGCTTGCGCAGGTTTCGGAACGAGGTGTAGCCGGCGCCGAAATCGTCGATGGCGATGCGGCTGCCGAAATTCTTCAGCCGCGTGACGAAGCCGCGCACGTCATCGATGTCCTGGATCGCGACCGTCTCGGTGATCTCGACGATCAGCCGCTCGGCGACGCCGGGATGGGCCAGCATCAGCGACTCAATTCCAGCCCACCAGTCCGGATCCATCGTCGTATCAGGCGAGATGTTGAGGCTGAGGCAGATGTCGGGCGCGGCCGCAAGCTCGGCGACCACGAGCTCGAGCACGCGGTGATCGACCAGGCGGATCAAGCCGAGCCGTTCGGCAACCGGCACGATGTCGGGCGCCAGCAGCACCTGGCCGTCGCCCTGGTCCATCCGCACCAGACATTCGTGGAACGCGCACTCGCGCGAGGCGGCCGCGACCACCGGCTCATAGGCGAGCTTGATGCGGCGCTCGTTCAGCGCGGTGACGATCTCGTCGGTGACACGGATGTTGACGCGGCGCTGTGCGTCGCGCGCAGCATCCGGGCGCCACGCCGCGAACGAACCGACGCGGCGTTGTTTTGCCGCGTCCAGCGTCTCATGGGCGCGATTGACGGCCTCGTCGGTGCTGCGGGCATAGCGCGGCACGCTGACCGCGCCGATCGACGCCGTGACCGAGACCGGGCCGGATTTGGTCGGCACCACCTCGTCGCGGATGCCGGCAAGGAAGCGCTCGGCGGCGACGTTCATGTCATCGACGGTGCAGTTCTTCAGGATCAGGCCGAACTTGTTGCCGGAGAAACGGCCGAGCACGTCGCCGCCGCGCAGGCGGGCGCGGATGCGCTTGGCCACGTCGAGGATCACGGCGTCCGCGACGTCGAAGCCGAAAGCGTCGTTGACGCGGGCGAGATGATCGATGCCGACCAGCATGAAGGCTGCGGTCGAGCGGAAGCGGGTCGTCTCCTCGATCGCCTCGGCCAGCGCCGCGATCAGGTGGGAACGATTGAGCTCACCGGTCAGCGGATCGAGCCGAGCCAGCTTGGTCAATTCCTCGTCGCGGGCGTGGCGCTCATTGTTGATGCGGATGGAGCCGATCGCGCGCACCGGGCGGCCATCGGGGCCGGCGAACCAGCGGCCGGTCTCCTCGATCCAGACCACGGGATCGGCGGCGCTCATGCGCACGCCATATTCGACCCGATAGGGCGTGCCGTCGGCGCCGTGCACCGGCGAGGTCTGCGCCAGCGCGGCGGTCCGCAGCGTCTGCGCGGGCTCGATCAGCTTGGCGAATTCGGCGCCAGTCGCGAGCCGCTCGGCCGGGATGCCGGGAAAGACGCTGGCGACCTGCTCACCCCACACGATGGAATCGCTGGCGATGTCCCAGGCGAAAACGGCCTGACCAAGAGCGGCCAGGATGTCGGAGGCTTGCGGCAATGCAGGGGTCAAAATCGCCTCGTTTCGGGACAGCAGGGAGTCCTGAGTCGGCACAGAATACGGCCAGATTCGACTCCGACTCTAGGCAAAGTTCATAAACAATTTGGAAACCATGTTTCGCAGGCCCGCGGAACCAAACCGGCCCGGCCGGCATAGGCCTTGCGAGTACATGACACGCACCGGCGCCGGCGTCTCGAAACGCGACAGGCCTCGCCGGATCAACGGTGATTGCGATGTTAAGTACTGATCGACCGAACTGCGCGGACAACGGCACGGGCACGGCCCTGGTGCCGCTGCTGCCGACGTTGCAGTGGGTCCACAAGGCGCCGCTGCCCCGTCCCGATCCGAGCTTCGTCACCCAACTCATTGCCAATGCCGAGCACCTGCCCCAGTCCAGCCGGCTCCGCCGCGCCTCTTCCGAAGATGCGCAGACGGCCTATGGCAGCAAGCGCCCGCTTCCGAGCGTCACCGCGCGCACGCGGCAGGTGGTTTGAAGGATCAGCGCGGCGCGTCGGGAGACGGCGGCGTGCCGTTGCCCGGTTGCAAATCCGGCGAGGGAATTTCCGGCGAGGGCGGGTTCACCGGCTTCGGCGCGGGGTGATCCTTCAGCACGGATTCGGCGACCGACTGCGCTGAAGGCGCGGGTGGCACCGCCGGCGCAGACACCGGCTCGAACTTGGGTTCGGACGCCACATCGTCCGTTGCCGCTTCGACCTGGCGCTTGGCCTTGCGCGGCGCCGGCACTGTCGTCTCCGCGACATAGGTGACGCGGCGGCGCGTGCGCTGGGCGATACCGCCGAGGAAATCGGCCATCGCGAGCAGCACCAGCAGGAAATAGGTGGAGTTGCCGAACTTGGGCCACATCACGAACTCGGCCGCGGCAGCACCGAACACGATCAGCGACAGCAGATGATCCATCAGGAATTTCGAGCCGGGCCGCGCGCCTTTGACCACCTCTAACAGCAGCAACACGATACCGAGCGCGAGCATCACGTCGGCAAGCGTGACCGGCCAGGTCTCGCCCGTGATCATCGGCACCTTGAACAGCACGTCCGTGAAGGACACGGACGGCATCAGGAAGGCGATGATGTTGTAGACCGCGAGCGGGATCAGGAGCAGCGGGAAACCGACCATCGGCGAAATGCCTTCTCGATCAAGATATCCGGACAGGACAATGCGGCCGCGAAGCATTAGCTCCGCCGCCGTCATTGTCATATCTCATTGGGTGGCCGAAATCAGGCAGGCGAAATGATCCTGCCCGGAGAAAGGTCCTAAATTCAGGACTCTTTCTTCTTCAGGACCTGACGGCCCTTGTACATGCCGGTCTTGAGGTCGAGATGGTGCGGACGACGGAGCTCGCCGGAGTCCTTGTCTTCCGCATAGGTCGGCTTCTTGATGGCGTCTGCCGAGCGGCGCATGCCACGACGCGACGGCGAGGTTTTTCTTCTCGGAACGGCCATTTCAATATCCTCTAGGGATTGGTGTTGTCAGGGCATCGTCCGCGAGGGGACGGCTCAGCACCCGCAAACCGAGGCGAGCTGAATGCCGATCAAGGCCGGGCTTATAGAGGAAGGCTGGCCGTAAATCTAGGCTTTTAGACCGGAAAATACGTCCGAAAAGGGCCCAAAATCAGCGATTTTCCCGCCAGCAGGTCAAAAGCGAGTTCGCCTGCGCCCTCGCCACATAGGTCCCCGCCAGCCGCCGGACGCCAGGCCCGGGGGTCCGGGCGCTCCGTTTGACCGGATTGGGCAGGATCGAGGCCAGAAGTGCCGCCTCCCGGGGCGAGAGGTTGGCCGCCGATTTGCCAAAGGCATAGGCGCTGGCCGCCTCGACCCCAAACTGGCCCTGCGGGCCGAGCTCGGCGATGTTGAGGTAAATCTCCAGGATTCGCGCCTTGGGCAGGACAAAATCGATCCACAGCGCCAGCGGGAATTCCAGCGCCTTGCGGACAAAATCCCGCCCCTGCCAGAGGAACAGATTTTTTGCCACCTGCTGGGTGATGGTGGAGGCGCCCCGGAAGGGCGTCCCGTCCTCCTTCGCATCGTCGATCGCCTCGCGCAGCGCGCCCCAATCGATGCCGTGATGCTTGCAGAAATGGGCGTCCTCGGCCGCCACCACCGATCGCAGCAGCGAGGGAGACATCGCGGCCAGATCAATCCACTCCCGATGCATCGGCGCACCCCGGAGCGACCGCCAGGCCATCAGCGTCGAAACCGGATGGCCGGTGCGGTAGAACGGCGCGATCACGTAGGGCGCGAGAGCCACGACCATGAGCGCTACCAGCAGGATCTTGACGATGCGCAAATCGACCTTTCCGGCGCAAAATGAAACGCGGCCACGGATCCCGCCATTAAGTCTGTGATAATTCGGGCCTTTTCCAGCACTTTTTAGGCCTTCCAAACGATTGACTGGGGCGGGCGCATAAAGGATTGTCCCGCCGAATTTTAGTTCTGGAGCCCTTCTTGATGACCGGCACGTCCCCGTCCGATTTCGCCAAACGCCTGGACAAGACCGCTGATGACACCGAAGCCCTGCTTGGACGCCTGCTGGCGCACGACATCCTGCACGATGAGATCGCTCGTCCCAAGCGACTGATGGACGCAATGCGCTATTCGAGCCTCAACGGCGGCAAGCGTCTGCGGCCGTTCCTGGTGGTCGAGAGCGCCGCCGTGTTCGGCGTTCCCCGCGAGGCCGCCCTGCTCGCCGGCGCCGCGCTCGAATGCATCCACTGCTATTCGCTGATCCATGACGATTTGCCGGCGATGGACAATTCGGACCTGCGCCGCGGCCGTCCCACCCTGCACAAGAAGACCGACGACGCGACCGCGATCCTCGCCGGCGACGGCCTGTTGACGCTCGCCTTCGACATCATCACCCGCGATGAGATCCACCGCGACGCCAATGTGCGCCTCCTGCTGACGCGCGCGCTGGCGCGCTGCGCCGGCATCGGCGGCATGGTCGGCGGCCAGATTCTCGATCTCGCCGGCGAAGGCCGTTTTGGCGGCAACGAGCCGATCGATGTCGCCCGCATTCAGCAGATGAAGACCGGTGCGCTGCTGCGCTACGGCTGCATCGCGGGCGCGATCCTCGGCCAGGCCTCGCAAAAGGAATATCAGGCGCTCGACGATTACGGCCGCGCGCTCGGCGAAGCCTTCCAGATCGCCGACGATCTGCTCGACGTCGAAGGCGATGCGGCGGCCCTCGGCAAGCCGGCCGGCGCCGATGCAGCGCTCGGCAAGACCACCTTCGTCACCCAGCTCGGCATCGAAGGCGCCAAGCAGCGCGTGCGCGACCTGCTCGCGCGGGCCGACGGCGCCGTGTCGATCTTCGGCGACCGCGCCGCCGTGCTGCAAGCCGCCGCGCGCTTCGTCGCCGAGCGAAAGAACTGATGTAGTGCACGATCTTCACCTCGCCCCGCTTGCGGGGAGAGGTCGATATTCAGGCGCGGCTTGAATATCGGATGAGAGGGAGCCTCCGCGAATCCAGCTCTCACCGTCCTTGCGGAGGCTCCCCCTCACCCCGACCCTTTCCCCACAAGCGGGGCGAGGGAGCAGGCCGCCGCCGCGGCGACAACGAGAGTTGAGCGAGAGGGCTGGAGCCATCATGGCCACCGACAAAGACGATCCCGTCCTCGTCCGCTTCCGCAAGATGTCGCGGCCGATGCGGCTGATTTACGCGCGGCCGCGTACCTTTATCGCGCTCGCTGCCGGCATCCTGGTCTGCTTGCTGCTGCCGGGATCGCACCGGCTGGTGACGCGGCTGCTGTTCGGCTGGGATGCGTTGATCGCGGTTTATCTCGTGCTGGTCTACGCGATGATGCTGTGCAACGACCAGCAGCACATCCGCCGTAGTGCCGCAATGCAGGACGACGGCCGCTTCGTGATCCTGCTGGTGACGGCGATCGGCGCCTTCGCAAGCATCGCAGCGATCATGTCTGAGCTCGGCACCCCGCATCGCGGGGCGTGGGAGTTGACCATCGCGATCGCCACCATCGCGCTCTCATGGGCCGCCGTGCACACGACCTTCGCGCTGCATTACGCCCATGATTATTACCGGCACCCGCCGGGCGGATTGCAGTTTCCGAGCGGCGATAAGGAAGATCACGCCGATTATTGGGACTTCGTTTATTTCTCGTTCGTGATCGGCATGACCGCGCAGGTCTCCGACGTCGGCATCACCGACAAGACCATCCGCCGCACCGCGACCGCGCATGGCATCGTGTCGTTCATCTACAACACGGCGCTGCTGGCGCTGACAGTGAACATCGCGGCAAGCGCGATCTCGAACTGACGTCATCCCGGCAAGTGCCGAGACGACGGCGTCGATGGCGCGGTCCTAGTTGCACACCTCGGCATTGGCGTCGTTGCCGGGGCCGCCGCCGCCGCGATATTCGAGATGACAGCCGCGGTTGACCGGGCGGCAACTGCCGCCATTGCAGAAAATCTGCCCGCCACCCGAGGCGCGGCCGGCGCTCGCGGCAGCCGCAATGCCCGCGGCGGCACCATAGCCGCCCGCCGCGCCACCGGCCTGACGGCGCTGCCGTGCGGAACGCTCATCGCCGTCGTCGCGCTTGGCGGTTGCAGGCTTGGCCGTCGCAGGCTTGGCGATGCGCTGCTTCTCGCACGCATTGTCGTCGTTGATCGCATAGCCCTCACGGCAAACGATCTTCGTGCACTTGTCGCCGTCGGCCTTGAAGCCGTGCTCGCAGACCAGCGGGCAGACGCGCGACGGCTTTGACTTGACGGTATCGAGCGCATCGGTGCTCGCCACTTTCACGTCGAGCTTGGTGCCGGCGTAACGGTTGAACTGCGACAGCGAGCGCCGCGAAATCGTATTCCAGTTGCCATCAGCCTGCCCGGAGAAGCAGCCGACGCGGCCGAGCTCGGTCTGCACCAAGCGGCTGAGGTCGACCGGCGTGGTCGTCGGCGTCAGCGAAGCGACGCTGCTGCCGGCGGGGCTCGCCGTGCTGGCGGGTGCAGCACCTGGTGCCACGGCGGCGAGGTTGACGCGCTGCTGCTCGGCCGCGGCCGCCTGCTGCTGCACCTGCTCCTTGGCCTTCTGCGCGGCGAGCTGCGCCTGCTCGGCGGCATTCGCATCAGCCGCAGCCTTGGCCTGCGCATCCTTCTGCGCGCCGAGGGCGGCAAGACGATCGCGTTCGGCCTCGGCCTGCTTCGCCTTCTCGGTGGCCGCCGCATGGGCCTGCTCGGCACCGATTTTTTCGACCTGAAGCTTGGCGAGATTCGCATAGAAGCCGTCAGGATGCTGGGCCAGGAATGCCTCCCAGGCCGGCCTGTTGCCAACCTGGAGCGCGAGCTCGTAGTCGCGGCGGATATCGGCCGCCTGCGGGTTCGCCACCGGAGCGGCCGTGACCACCTTGACCGGCACCAGCGGCACGTCCTCGCCACCGAGCGAACCGTACACGAACGGCTCCTGCTTGTTGCCGGTCGATTTGAGCACGTCGTCGCGCACGAAGCCGAAGGCGCGGCGGACGTCGAGGCCCGGCGTCGTCAGATGCTTCGACAGCGCGACCGTAAACGGGCTGTTGGCGCCGTCGCCGTCCTGCGCCGTGAAGCCGGCCTTGGCCGAATACGCGATCAGCGTGTTGGGGCTGTTCGGCTCGACCTGGGCCAGGCCGCGGCCGATGCCGCGCGAGACAACCGTGCGCTTCATGGTCTTGCCGAACGGATTATCGCGGCAGGCGTCGAGGATCACCAGGCGAAGCTGCCTGGCGGGCTCGACCGTGACCAGGACGCGGTCGAGCGACAGCCCCTGGTCGTAGACATCGGTGTCGCGTTCGAGCTTGGCGTCAACAGGGATCAGATAGTTCGAGCCCTCGACCTCGATGCCGTGGCCGGCATAGTAGATCACGGCGATGTCGGCATCGCGCGTCACATCGGCAAAATCGCGCAGCACGCGCCGCGTCTCCAGCGCGGACAGATCATGCCGGGACTCCACAATTTCGAAGCCGGCGTCCTTCAGCGTCTTCGCCATCACTGCACCGTCATTGACGGGGTTCGCGAGCGACGGCGCGTACTGATACGACGAGTTGGCAAGGACCAGCGCCACGCGCTTTCCGGCGAGAGCGGGCGCAGCGCCGAACAAGAGAGCCAGGAAAAGCGGACAAAGTCCGAGCAGGCTACGCATGACAGAACTTCCAGAGATCGGGAGCAATTCGGTCGCCCTTTGGGGATTGCCTTAGCAGAATCCGCCATCGCATTTGTGATGGAGATCACGAAGACGACGCCTGCAAACTGCCAAGGAACTCTTTAGTCTCGCCAGAGCGATAGCGGTTCGCTGGCGCAGGCCAAGTATGCGCTCAGTCAGCCCCGATGTGTCCCCGGTATTGCGGCAGCTCGTCCGTGATCTCATGCCAGGGCGCTTTCGAGCCCACGAAGATGTGGGCGCTCGGCCGAATCGAGGGGGCGTCAACCAGGGTTCCCATGGCGACATGGACCCATTTTCCCTCGCGCACCCGGGAATAAAGCAGCGAGCCGCAGCGCGCGCAGTGCGCGTCATGGGTTGTGTCGTCGCCATAGATGAGGCGCTGGTCCTCGCCACGGACGATGCGGAGCTTGTCCTGCACGATCCCGGCGAACGGCTTGAAGGCGGAGCCGGTGGTGCGGCGGCAGTTCGAGCAATGGCAGTTCAGTGCGTAAGAGAACGCGTCCGCGACCTCGCAGCGCACGGCACGGCAATAGCATTCACCGGTGAGGATACGAGCGTTCGAATTTTCTGATCCGGTCATTCCAGCGTCCTCGCTCAATTGGCGCAGACACCCATAGCGCATTTTGATGTGTACGACTAAGTTCGCCCCAAGCCATCATTCAAAGGGATGTCCCATGAGCCAGAACCGTTCGAGCGTCGAAGCCGTCGTGCAATCCTATTTCGACGGACTTTACGAGGGCGATGCCGAAAAACTCGGCGCCATCTTCCATCCCTCCGCCGATTTGCGCTGGGTCGAGAAGGGCGAGCTTCAGGTGCTGACCGTGCCCGACTGGCTCGATCGCGTCCGCAAGCGCCCTTCCGGCAAGGCCGAAGGCAAGCCGCGCGAGGATTTCATCGTCACCATCGACCGCTCGGACGACAAGACCGCCTTCATCAAGGTCAGGTGCCAGCTGCCGCCACGCTTTTTCACGGACTATCTGGTGGCGATGAAGCTCGCCGACGGCTGGCAGATCGTGTCGAAATCGTACCGGTATGACCTGAGGGAGTGAGGGGGACGACCCTTCCGCTGCCCGAATTCTGACGAACTCGCCTTTGATTTTCCGTCATTGCGAGCGAAGCGAAGCAATCCAGTCTGTCTCCGCGGAAAGATTCTGGATTGCTTCGCTGCGCTCGCAATGACGATGTCTGAAAGTCCCCTATGCCTCTCGACCGCCGTACCCTGTTTGCCTCGCTGTGCTGGATGGCCGCCTCCCCCGCGCTCGCCGTAGACGCACCGCCGGAGCTCGAATCCTACGAGCGCGAGAGCGGCGGGCGGATCGGGGTCTATGCCGAGAACCTCGCGACTGGCGCGAAGCTCGCATGGCGCGCCGACGAGCGCTTCGTCATGTGCTCGACATTCAAGGCTTCGCTCGCGGCCTGCGTGCTGGCGCGGGCCGATCGCGGCGAGGAGCAGCTTGCGGCCATGATCCCCTACGGCAAGGCCGACCTGCTCGACTACGCGCCGGTCGCCAAACAAAATCTCGCCGCCGGCGCGATGTCGGTCACCGACATGTGCAAGGCGATCGTCGAGCTCAGCGACAACACCTGCGCCAACCTGCTCTTGGCGCGGATCGGCGGCCCCGCCGCGCTCACGGCCTTCTGGCGATCGCTCGGCGACACCACCTCGCGGCTCGACCACAACGAGCCCGAGCTCAACCGCTCACCGCCCGGCGATCCCCGGGACACCACGACGCCGGCGGCGATGGCCGGCAACCTGAAGCGGCTGGTGGTGGGCGAAGCACTGTCGCCGGCCTCGCGGACCCAGCTCACCGAATGGATGGTGGGCTGCAAGACCGGCGCCAACCGGCTGCGCGGCGGCCTGCCGGCAGGCTGGAAGATCGGCGACAAGACCGGCAACAACGGCAAGGATGCGTCGGGCGATATCGCGGTCGTCTGGCCCAAGCTCGACAACAAGGCGGATGTACCAATCCTGATCGCGGCCTATACCCAGGGCGGCAGGCCCAACGCCGCGCAGATCGAAGCCGTGTTCGCGCGCGTCGGACGCATGGTGGCCGAACGGCTGGCGTGAGCCGCGACGCATTGACCTTTTGGCCGCTTCCGGGCCAAGACAGGCCATGATCGCAGCGAAATTTCAGACCTTTCTCATCCTGCTCACGGTGCTGGCCGGCACCGCGCTGGTCGCCCGCCGCTTCAACATCGCACCCGCCATTCTCCTGATGCTGTCCGGCGTCGGCCTCGCCTTCGTGCCGGGCATGCCGCCGGTGGAACTGCCGCCGGAACTGGTGCTGCTGATGGTGTTGCCGCCGCTGATCTACTCGGCGAGCGTCGCGATGAGCTGGCGCGAGTTCAGGAACAATCTGCGGCCGATCGTGCTGCTCGCTGTCGGCGCGGTGATCTTCACCGCGGCGCTGGTGGCTGCGGCCACGCATTATGTGATCGGCCTGCCCTGGACCATCGGATTCCTGCTGGGCGCCATCGTCGCTCCGCCGGACGTGGTGGCGCCGCTCGCGATCGCGCGCCGTCTGAACATACCGCGCCGGCTCCTGGTCATCCTCGAGGGCGAGGGACTCGCGAACGACGCGACCGCGCTGATCCTCTACCGCTTCGCGCTTGCGGCCATCATGGTCGGCCATTTCTCACTGCCGCTGGCGGCCGGCGAGTTTGTCCTCATCGTCGCCAGCGAGATCGCCTTTGGCATCGGCATTGGCTGGCTCTCCCTTCGCTTCCGCAAATGGTCCAGGGATCCGCAGGTCGAGCTGACGCTGTCGCTGATCACGCCCTACGTGTCCTACTGGCTGCCCGAGCATCTCGGCGGCTCCGGCGTGATCGCGACCGTGGCCTGCGGCCTCTATGTGAGCTGGAACGGCCCGCTGCTGATCTCGGCGTCAACGCGCCTGCAAGGCATCTTCTTCTGGGATCTCATCATCTACCTGATCGAGGGCCTGCTGTTCCTGCTCACCGGCTTCCAGATGCGGGCACTCTACGAGAAGTCGAAGGCGTTTCCGCTCGACGATATCATGATCGCGACCGCGGTGGTCCTGGCGGTCATCGTCATCGCACGCTTCGTCTGGCTGTATCCTGCGATCTATCTGCCGCGGATATTGAGCAAGAGCCTGCGCAAGCGCGACCCATCGCCGCCATGGCAATGGCCGTTCGTGCTCGCCTTCACCGGCGTGCGCGGCGCGGTGTCGCTGGCGGCCGCGCTGGCGCTGCCGTTCACGTTGCCGGGCGGCGAGGCCTTCCCGTATCGCGACCTGATCCTGTTCGTCGCCTTCGGAGTCATCTTCGTGACGCTGATCGGCGTCGGCCTGACGCTTCCGCCGGTGGTGCGCTGGCTCGGTGTCGCCGAGGCCGGCCGCAACGAGCATGTCGCCGAGCACGAGGCCGAGATCGCGGCACGCCGCCAGGCGCTCGAGGCGGCGCTGAAGTCGCTCGACGCAATGACCGAGGAAAAGGATGTGTCGGACGAGGTGATGCGGCTCCTGCGCGCGCGTCACGAGATTCGTGTCAACCAGCTTCCGGATTCCCTCGACCCCAACCATCACGACGTCTCCGCCGCCGGCACCGCCCTGACCCGCGACCTGATCGTCGCCGAGCGAAAGTTCATCCACGACCTCCTGCGCGACGGTCAGATCACCGACGAGACGCGGCGCCGGATCGAGCGCGACCTGGACCTGGAAGAGGCAAGCCTGGCGAACAGGGAGTATCGGGGGGTGCCGTTGTAGTCTTTTCGTCATTGCGAGCGAAGCGAAGCAATCCGGACTGCTGCCGTGGAAAGACTCTGGATTGCTTCGCTTCGCTCGCAATGACGGCAGCACCAACTATCGCCTCTCGCAAAATTCCCCGACCCCCGCCGCAACGGCGCCCGCAATCATCTCCTGCCGCTCCGACGAATTCATCTCCATCTCCTCGTCGCGGTTGATGATCGAGCCGGCTTCGAGCAGCACGGCGGCACTCCGCGTCCGTGACAGCACGACGAGCCCGTCATAGCGGTAGACGCCGACATCCTTGTCGAGCAGCTGGCGCCGGTAGCGGCCCATCACCGGCAGGGTGTATTGGCTGGCGTAGTGCAGCCCCTGCTCCTTCAACTGTCTGCCGATCATCCGGGCCAGCTTCAGGCTGCTGGTGAAGTGCGGATTGCGCTCGGACACGAACAGCGAGTGACCCGAGAAGCGGTCGCTGAAATAGCTCTTTGCGCCGTCGAATTCCCAGGTCTCGAGCAGCTTATCCGGCACCGAATCGTGATGGATCGATAGCACGAGATCGGCCCGGCCGTCATTCGCGGCACTGACGCGCTTGAACAGGCTCGGCCGCGCCTTGCCGTCCGTGACGAGCAGCCGGGTTGCGGTAAAGCCTTCGGATTTGAGTTTTGCCGTGACCAGCCTTGCGAGCCGGAAGTTGAAGCCGAATTCCGGATCATTGCGCGCGCTCAACGCGCCGTAGGAGTCCGGGGTGTGCCCGACGTCGACGACGATCCGGAATTTCGGCATCTCACATTTGGCTGGTGCGGGCGCAGGCTTAGGTCTGGCTTTCGCAACCTTCCGGGCCGGGGCAGCACGGCCCGCGTCGATCGACGGAAGCAACAGTGCGACCAGCGACACGAGGAGAATTGCGACGATGCCCCGCCCTAACGACAAGTCCTACTCCGCTGCCGCGATCCTCGGCCTGCCGACGAAGTCGGCGACGTCGCCGAAGCGCTGCACGACGATCGCAACAACTCGCCCATTCCCGTCCCCGAGCCGGACTCGGTCAGGAACTTGTTGTCCTCGGCGCGGAGCATGGCGGATCCTCCCGATTTGATTTTCGGGAAGATTGGCGCGGACGCGGGAAGACGTCAACGCAAGCACGGCTTCGTGAAGTGGGTTGGCGCAGCGTAATCGCCGCCTTTATGGCAGGCCGAAGGGGGCAGATCTTAGGGCTCCTATCCGCCCCCATCGCAATTACCTGACGGTGACGGCGACTGTGTATACCTTGCCATTATCCGGGTCGGTAGGGTCCGCCGTCACGCGCCGATACGTGAAGGAGTCTTCACCGACATAACCCTTCTTGGATTGGTACACCACGCTGGTCAGCCGCACGGTCTTGGCCTCTCCGCTTCTCAATTTGCGTTGCCCGGTGCTCGCTCGCGTCGTCACGGCACCGCTCTTCGGCGGAGTCACGACTTCAATGCTGACGGGCCAGACCTTGCCACTGCTGTCGACGCGCCAGTGTCCGCCGCATTTGCAGATTTCCTTTGCCTCGCCCGATTTCACGACGAGCGACGTGTTCCCCCCGCCCGCATGTGCGCCACAGAGGATTCCGAAGAACAGGACGAGCCCCGCGGTGATTTTGATCAAGAGGGCCGACGGTAGGCGTACCGGGTAGGTTGTCATTTCATAAGTCTCCAATGAAAAAATCTTAGAGTTATTGTATGGGATTGTTCCGGCTGGCGAGGCCGATGCACTCGTGCCCGGCTATCTCAAGGTTCTCGCGACTCGAAATCCAACGTTGCTCACGCGTCCTTCGGACTGCACGCCGTAACGGCTCCCCGCTTCGACTGCATCCGCCTTGCTGACCCAGGAGCCTCCCCTGAGGACACGCTGCTCGCATCGGCCTTTCAGCCAAGGACTCCCGTCCACAGGCACGCCCTCATAAGTGTCGTTGACGCAATCCTCGACCCATTCCCAAATATTGCCGTGCACCTGATAGAGGCCCCACGGATTCGGCTGGAAGGAATCGACAGGAGCCGTCTTTTGCCCGGAGGCACCCTTTGCATTCTTGTCCTGGCTGGCCCTGTCATCGTAGTTGGCCTGGCCCCGAGACACGGAGACTCCCCACCAGAACGATGACGTCGTTCCCGCGCGCGTCACATATTCCCGCTCGGCTTCGCTCAGGAGGCGGTACGTCTTGCCGGTGCGGGCCGACAACCAGGCTGCATAGCTCTTGGCATCCGACCAGGAAATGTTGATCGCCGGTCGTCTCCCGCGGCCCCAACCGTTGTCCCAGGGCTTGTACCCATTGCATCCCCCATCGGCGACGCAGGCGTCCCATTCCGCAAACGTGACAGCGTAACGGCCAACCGCGAATGAATGGGCGAACGTCACCTTGTGGCGAGACGATTCCGCGGTGCGTTTCGATGCACTCTCCGACGTCCCCATCATGAACGCGCCCGGCGGGACCACAACCATCTCCGGACACTTTTCACATTCCTTGAAGCTGGCCTTCTGCTTCAGAGCCGCCTCTTCCGAATCGGACAACACCTTGATGCCAATCGCAGTCAGTCCTTCGCGCTGCGGGGTCGTGTCTGGAGCCGGAAGCGTGGCGTTGGTGGAGGCCACCTGCACCGCCTGTAACGCCTTGAACCGTTCGCGCGCCTCTGCGGAGCGCGCGCTTTCGGGAAATTTGCTCAGAAACTCTTCGAACATCGCCGGCGAGCGCCCATCCTTGATCGCATTCCAGACGATCTCATCGGTCGCGGGCGGGGCCGGCGGCGGTGCAGCTGCCGCCGCGCGTTCCTTCCACAGCTCGTCACGACGCGACAGCGCGGCAGAGACGTGCGAACTGCTGGAATATTTTGCGGAATACTCCTCGAAGATCGCGGGATCGTGCGACTCCTTGATCGCGTTCCAGACGATCTCATCTGCAGGCGGAGGTGGCGGCGCTTGAGCGGCCGCGATCTCCTTCCTCAGATCATTCCCGCGCTGTCGCGCGTCCGCGATGTGCGGGCTCGCCGTATATTTACTCACGAACTCATCGAAGATCGCGGGATCGCGCGATCCCTTGATCGCGGCCCAGACGATGTCCTCGGCGGCTGGAGGTGGCGGAGCTTGCGTGGCGGCAATCTGCTTTTTCAGCTCATCCCTGCGCCTCTGGGCGTCCGCCAGATGCGGGCTTGCCGGAAACTTGCTGGCGAAATCATCGAAGATTGCCGGATACGTCGAGCCTTTGATGGCATCCCAGACGACCTCGTCGGCGGTCGGAGGCGGTGGAACGCGGGCGGCAGCGGCGGCGATCTGCTTTTGCAGCTCGTCGGCACGCGATTGCGCCTCGGCTCGATGCTTGCTGGTGGGAAACTTGCTGACGAAATCATCGAAGATCGCGGGATAGTTCGAATCCCTGATCGCCGTCCAGACGATTTCGTCGGCGGTCGGCGGCGGGGGTATGCGCGCGGCAGCCGCAGCTTGCGCCTGCTTGAGCTCATCACGCCGTGATTGGGCCGCCTTCAGATGTGGCGTCGTCGGAAACTTCGCGATGAACTCCTCGAACACGGCCGGATAGGTCGAATCCTTCACGGCGTTCCAGACGATGTCATCCGTCGTTGGCGGTGGCGGCAGTTTCGGTGCATCGACGATCGAGATGACAGAGCCGCCCAATGATCCATAGACGAACGGCTCCTGGTGACGATTGGTGACCTTCAGCACTTCGTCGCGAACTCGGCCGAGCGCAATCCTCAAGTCCAAGCCGGGAGCGGCGATGTTGTGCAGCAGCGCGGCCGTGAAGGGACTGTTTTTGGCATCGCCGTCCAGCGCAACCGATCCGGCCTTGGCCGCGAAGGCAATCAGCGTATCGGATATCGCGGGCTCGACCTTCGCCAACCCGCGACCGATCGATCGGGACGCTATGGTTCGCTTCATGGTCTTCAAGAACGGGTTGTCCCGGCACGCATCCAGGATGACGAGGCGAAGCCGCTTGGTGGGCTCGATCGATTTCAGAATGCGATCGAGGGAAATAGCCTCATCCTCGATGTCGAAATCGCGGGACAACTTCGCGTCGACGGGGATGACGTAGTTTGCACCATCGACCTCGATGCCATGGCCGGCGAAATAGACGACGGCCACGTCGGCATCGCTTGCCATCTCGGCGAAATCGCTGATCGCGCGCCGCATGTCTGAAATCCCAAGATCACGGCGGGCATCGACCGCGGAAAATCCTGCAGATCTGAACAGGGAGGCAATCTCGGCGGCGTCATTCCGGGGATTCGGAAGGCTCGGGACATTCCGGTACGACGAATTGCCAATCACCAGAGCGACGCGCTTCTCGGCCAGCGCCTGACCCGCGAACCCGTAAAAAACGAGCGCAAGAATGGTAGCCGCCACCCAGCGCATAATTCCCCCCAAATCGCCCTTTGCGAGTATATCGCTGGTTGTAGCCCCTGCAAGCAGCACCACGAGCCCACATCATTCGACGGGGGCAATACCAAGTCCGTGATTCAGGTCACTGAGCGATTGGCGACGGCGGCGACTTAGACCGGCCTTTCCCCCTTCACCGTCACGCGCGTGCCTGAACGCGTATGCGGCCAGTAGTCCCACATCGCGCGGTGCTGGGTGCAGCGGTTGTCCCAGAACGCGATGGCATTCCCGGTCCAGCGGAAGCGGCACTGGAACAGCGGGTTCTCGGCGTGCTGGTAGAGATAGGCCAGCATCGCATCGCTCTCGTCGCGCGGGATGCCGTTGATGTGATGGGTGAAGCCGCGGTTGACGTAGAGCGCCTTCCTGCCCGTCACCGGATGCGTGCGCACCACCGGATGCTCGGCGCTCGGATAGGACGGACGATCGGCGACGCCGTAATTGGCGTAAAGCCCGCGATAGATCGGCTCGCCGTCATGCAGCGCGGTCAGCCCGTCGAGATAGGCCTTCATCCGATCCGACAGCGCCTCATAGGCCGCGTACATGTTGGCGAACAGCGTGTCGCCGCCGCGCGGCGGGCACTGCTTGATGTAGAGGATCGAGCCCATCGGCGGCTCGAGATCGCAGGACACGTCCGAATGCCAGCCCTCGCCGTTCGCCCGCGGCGAGTTCTTGTCGGCGTAGATCTTCATCAGCGCGGGATCCTCGTCCTCGTGCGGCGCGGCGGGATGGAAATGCAGCTCGCCGAACTTGCGGCCGAACGCGAGATGCTGTTTTGGCGTGATGTTTTGATCGCGGAAGAAGATGACGAGGTTTTCGGCGAGCGCGCGGTGGATCTCGTCCATCTGTCGGTTGGAGCGGGCATCGCCATCGACGAGGCTGCCGAGGTCGACGCCGGATATTTCCGCGCCGATGATGGGGGTGAGCTTTTCGACCGCGATGGTCTCGTAAGCCGCGCCGTCTTCGGCCGTGTGGCGGTAGCGCGGGCCCTGCTTGCCGGCGAGTGAGCTCATGGCATGTCTCCCGATCATTTTGATTGGAAGACATCGTAGCCCGGATGGAGCGAAGCGCAATCCGGGAACGGGTCGTTCCACGGTGGGCAATGCCCCGGATTTCGCTGCGCTCCATCCAGGCTACGGTCGCGCAAAAAATAAGGCGGGTTGCTTTTGGCAAACCCGCCCTACGATTCCAATGTTTGGGAGACGCTTACTCCGCCGCGGTCACCGGCACCTTGGCGCCCTGGCCGTAGCGCTGGTCGATGTAGTCGATCACCAGCGCCTTGAAGTCGGCGGAGATGGTCGGGCCGCGCAGCGTGCGGAATTTCTTGCCATCGACGAAGACGGGCGCGGCCGGCGCTTCGCCGGTGCCCGGCAGCGAGATGCCGATATTGGCGTGCTTGGATTCGCCGGGGCCGTTGACGATGCAGCCCATCACCGCGACGTTGAGCTCTTCGACGCCCGGATATTTCGTCTTCCAGCCCGGCATCTCGTCGCGGATGAACGCCTGGATCGAGCTCGCCAGCTCCTGGAACGTGGTCGATGTGGTGCGGCCGCAGCCGGGGCACGCCGCAACCAGCGGCACGAAGGTGCGGAAGCCCATGGTCTGCAGCAATTCCTGGCCGACCTGCACTTCGCGGGTGCGGTCGCCGCCGGGCTCCGGCGTCAGCGAGATGCGGATGGTGTCGCCGATGCCCTGCTGAAGCAGGATGCCGAGCGCGGCCGACGAGGCCACGATGCCCTTGGTGCCCATGCCGGCCTCGGTGAGACCGAGATGGATGGCGTAATCGGAACGCGCCGCGAGATCCTGATAGACCGCGATCAGATCCTGCACGGCCGAAACCTTGGCCGACAGGATGATGCGGTTCTTGGGCATGCCGAGTTCTTCGGCGCGTGCGGCCGAGAGCAGCGCCGACTGCACCATGGCCTCGCGCGTCACCGCGCGCACGTCGCGCGGATTGGCGGACGCGGCGTTCTCGTCCATCAGCTTGGTCAGCAGCTCTTGGTCGAGCGAACCCCAATTGGCGCCGATGCGGACCGGCTTGCCGTTCTTGTTCGCGATCTCGATGATGTCGGCGAACTGGGTGTCGCGCTTGTCCTTGAAGCCGACATTGCCGGGATTGATGCGATATTTCGCGAGCGCCTCGGCGCAGGCCGGATAGGCCGCGAGCAGCTTGTGGCCGATATAGTGGAAGTCGCCGATCAGCGGCGTGGTGATGCCACGCTTGGCCAGGCCGTCGCGGATATGCGGAACGGCAGCAGCGGCCTCCTCGCGGTCCACGGTGATGCGGACCATTTCGGAGCCGGCGCGCGCAAGCGCTGCGACCTGGGCGATGGTGCCGTCGATGTCGGCGGTGTCGGTGTTGGTCATCGACTGCACGACGATCGGCGCACCGCCGCCAACGGCGACGTCGCCGACCTTGACCTGGGTGGTCCGGTGCCGGGGCGCCGGGCCCGCAATGTCGGAATCAATGGGGTTTTCGAGCTTGTTCATGGGGTCCAAATATCAGGTTTTGGTGACGTTGAGCAATGCATCGCGCGGCGCCGCAGCCGTTGAGCTGGGACGGTTAACCAGAAAAAGCCCAGCAATTACAAGGATCGCAGCGGCCCCGAATGTCAGGCTCAAGGTGTCGTGCATGATGAAATAGCTACCCACCACGCCAAACAAAGGGGTGATGAAGGTAAAAGCCGACAATTTGCTGGCCGAATAGGTCTTGACCAGCGCGAACCAAAGCGTGAACGTGGTTCCAACCACCCAGATCGCCTGGAAGGCCATCAGGCCGAGCGACAGCGGCGACGGGGTCTGGGTGATGGTCTCCCCAAACAGCCAGGCGGCGGTGCCCAGGATCGGGATCGAGGTCGCGACCTGATAGCCGAGTGCTTTTTCCGGCGCCGCGAAGCGCAGCCGGGTGCCCTTGGCGACCAGCGTGGTCGCCGCCCAAAGCCCTGCGCCGGCCACGATCAGGAGGTCGCCGAGCAGGATGTGCGAATCCACATTGGGCTGCGGCACGCCGATCGCGAGCGCAACTCCGGCAAAGCTCACAGCCAGCCCCAGCCATTGGGTGCCGCCGAGCCGCTCGCCGAGCACCTGGTAGGACCCGAGCGCGACGAAGAACGGCGCCGTGTAGAGGAACACCACCGCGCGCGAGGCCGAGGTCAGGCGCAGGCCCTGGAAAATCAGCACGAACTCGACGCCGAACATCAGCCCGGCGACCAGGCCGGCCTTCCACGTGCCGTCGCGCTCGAAGAATTTGACGCCGCGCAAACTGCCGACGATGAACAGCACCGGCAGCGCACCCATCGAACGGATCATCGCCTGGAGCATCGCCGGCACCTCCGGCAGCACCAGCTTCACTGCGATCTGATTGAAGCCCCAGGTCAGGCACAGCATGAGCATCAGGGCGATGGCGCCGGCACTGAGGGGGCGACCGGCGGACGGTATGGCTTGTGGTGCGGACATTTCTTCCCGAATACCGGCTTGCGCCGTTGTTGCTTTATGCAGCTTTCTGACAATGGGCGCAGACGCCCGTAATCTCCACCACGGACAGTTTTGGTGCGAAGCCTGAGCTGCGCGCCGCGGCATTGAGGTCCTTGGCGAAGGACGCCGACGGGATCTCGCCGACCAGGCCGCAGCGCTCGCAGATCAGGAACGCCACCGCCGAGGTCGCGTCGTGGTCGTGGGCGGCGCAGGCGAGGTAGGCGTTGCGGCTTTCGATGCGGTGCACGAGGCCGTTGGCCATCAGGAAATCGAGCGCACGGTAGACCGTGATCGGCGCCGGCCGCGGCATCGACTTTGCCAATTCGTCGATGATCTCATAGGCGCCGAGCGGCCGGTGGCTGGAGAGCAGCGCCCCCAGCACCTGGCGGCGGATCGGCGTGAATTTCTGCGCGCGAGCCTCGCAAACCGTCTCGGCGTGCGCCAGCGCGTCCGCGGTGCAGCGGCCGTGATCGTGGTCGGGCGTCGGAAATGCCGGCTTTGCGAGGGTCATGTGGCCTGCCTTCTAGCATTTCGGCCGTGGAACCCAAAGCGCGACCGGGAATGCGCCTGCCAGCCATGCTCTTGCTGCGGGACAGCGTCCCGCTAATCCGCCACGAAATAATCATAAGCTTGCTTATTATAGTCAAGCTCATTGGAGATAACCTTATGACCCGCGGGTCCGTCGACCAGAACTTCCTGTTCACGCTCGGTGAACTCTACCGCCTCTTGCGGGTCTATGCCGACAAGGAGGCATCGCGCTTCGGCATCACCCGCGCGCAATGGGCGGTCCTGGCCAAGGTCGAGCGCAGCGAGGGCATGAAGCAGTCGGAACTCGCCGAGTTGCTGGAGATGCAGCCGATCACGCTGACGCGCCTGATCGACAAGCTCTGCGACAGCGACTGGATCGAGCGCCGCAGCGACGCCTCGGACCGCCGCGTCAAGCGCCTCTATCTCAAGAAGGCCGGCCGTGCGCTGCTCGGCAAGATGAGCGGCCTGAAATCGGAACTCACGGCGAACGCACTCGACGGCATCAGCCCGGCGGACGCCCACCGTCTCCTCACCCAACTCGAATCCATCAAGGAAAACGTGCGTAACGCGATCCAGACATCCGGCGCGGAACAAGCGCGTAAGGAGCAGCGCTATGGCTGATCAGGTCCTCAAGTTCCAGCCCGAGCAGAAGAGCGACAGCGGCAAGCCCACCAAGAAAGCCGGCACCGATCCGCGCCGCCGCCTGGTGGCGGGCCTGCGCCGCTATCGCCGCTTCCTGCTCCTGGTCGTGCTGCCGCTCGTCGTCGCCGTCGGCGGCCTCACCTTCTATCTGAACGGCGGCCGCTACGTCGGCACGGACGATGCCTATGTCGGCGCGCAGAAGGTCCTGGTGACGCCCGACATCTCCGGCAAGATCCAGAAGGTCGTCGTGAGGGAAGGCCAGATCGTCAAGCAAGGCGACGAGCTGTTCGAGATCGATCCCGTGCCGTTCCGCCTCGCGGTGGACGAGGCCAGGGCGCAGCTGATGCAGGCGCAGTCGACCTATGACAACCTCCGCGCCAACATCAAGATCTACGGCGACATGCTTAACCTTGCGCAACAGGGCGTCGACCTGAAGCAGCGCGACGTCGAGCGCAAGCAGGCGCTGGTGAAGAACAGCTACGGCTCGCAACTCGACCTCGACAACTCCGCGAACGCGCTGGTCACATCAGGTTCGATCGCGCAATACGTCAAGCAGCAGATCTCGGCGGCCAAGACGCAGCTGCTCGGCGACACCGACCTGCCGCTGGAGAAATTCCCGCCTTACGCGCAGGCCAAGTCCAAGCTCGACAATGCCGAGCGCAATCTCGACCACGCCGTGGTGCGGGCATCGATGGGCGGCGTTGCGACGCAGGTCGAGCAGATTCAGCTCGGCCGCTACGTCACCGCCGGCACGCCGGTGTTCTCCATCATCGACGTCGCCCACCCCTGGGTCGACGCCAATCCGAAGGAGAGCGACCTCACCCACGTCACCGAGGGACAGCCTGTGACCCTCGAGGTCGACGCGTTCCCGAACCACGTCTTCAAGGGCAAGATCGGTTCGCTCTCGCCCGGCACCGGCGCGCAATTCGCGATCCTACCGCCGCAGAACGCCACCGGCAATTTCGTCAAGGTGGTACAGCGCGTGCCGATCCGGATCTATTTCGACGAGACCGACAAATACGTGCGGAAGCTGAAGGCCGGCATGAGCGTCTACGCCACCATCGACACCGGCCACAAGCGCTCGCTCGCCGGCCTGTTCGGATTGTCGGCGACGGCGAACCAGGACAAAGACCAGGACAAGGACTGATCCGATGTCCGGCCCCAATGCCAGCCTGATGGTCCCCGGCCTGCGCAGGAACATGGTGACGATCTGCGCCATGACCGCGACCATCATGCAGGCGCTGGACACCACCATCGCCAACGTCGCCTTGCCCTACATGCAGGGCTCACTGTCGGCCTCGCAGGACCAGATCAACTGGGTCTTGACGTCCTACATCGTCGCCGCCGCGATCATGACGGCGCCGGTCGGCTGGATCGCCAACCGCTTCGGCCGCAAGCGCATCTTCATCATCTGCGCCGCCGGCTTCACCTTCGCATCCGTGCTGTGCGGCTTGGCGCAGGACATCAACCAGATGGTGCTGTTCCGTCTGCTGCAAGGCGTGTTCGGCGCGGCCCTGGTGCCGCTGTCGCAATCAGTCATGCTCGATTATTACACGCTCCAGGAACGCGCCAAGGCGATGTCGATCTGGGGCATGGGCGTGATGATGGGCCCGATCATGGGCCCCTCGCTCGGCGCCTGGCTGACCGAGACCTATTCCTGGCACTGGGTGTTCTTCGTCAACCTGCCGTTCGGCGCCATCACCGTGCTCGGCCTGATCGTCTTCATGGACGAGACCCGGAAGGATATCAGCCTCAAATTCGACTGGTTCGGTTTCGCCGCGCTGGCGGTCGCGATCGGCTCGCTTCAACTCGCGCTGGACAGGGGCGAGCAATTGGGCTGGCTCGAATCCAATGAGATCATCGCAGAGTTCATCGTCTCGGCCGTCGCCTTCTACTTCTTCCTCGCGCACTCCTTCACGACGTCGTCGCCGTTCATCCGCTTCGCGCTGTTCAAGGATCGCAACTTCGTCACCGGCTGCATGTTCATGGTCGTGATGGGGCTCGTGCTGTTCTCGACCATGGCGCTGGCCTCGCCCTACATGCAGAACGTGATCGGCTATCCCATCATCACCGCCGGCCTGCTGCTGGCGAGCCGCGGCTTCGGCACCTTCTTCGCCATGATGCTGGTTGGCCGCATGATGCGTTATTTCGAGGCACGCACACTGATCATCACCGGCCTGACGCTGACCGCGGGCTCGCTGTTCCAGATGACCGGGTGGACCGACCTGACCCAGGTGCCGGAGATCGTCACCGTCAGTGTCATCCAGGGCTTTGGCTTCGGCCTCGTCTTCGTGCCGCTCTCGACGGTGGCATTCCTGACCCTGTCGAACGAGCTGCGTACTGACGGCACCGCGATGCTGACCCTGATGCGCAACGTCGCGAGCTCGGTCGGCATCTCCGTCGTCATCGCCGAACTGACGCAGGGAACGCGGAGGACCTACGCGATCCTGTCCGAGTACATCAACCCGTTCAACCACGCGCTCCAGATGCCCAGCGTCAGCGGCATGATCAATCTCTCCACCGACGCCGGCCGCGCCATGGCCGACAGGATGGTCAGCGTGCAGGCGCAGATCATCGCCTTCGCACACGACTATATGCTGGTGATGATCTTCATCCTCTGCACCATCCCGCTCGCCTTGCTGATCGGCTCGACCAAGGCCACGCTGCGCAAGCAGGCCGCGGGGCCGGAACATGCGGTGATGGAGTAGCCACTGGCGTCATGCCCCGCGAAGGCGGGGCATCCAGTACGCCGCGGCTTCTCCGAAGCCCACAAACGTCTCTGGAATACTGGGTCGCCCGGTCAAGCCGGGCGACGACAGCGAGCAGGCGGCACGAGTTACTACAGTAACTCCTCGCAGCCCAAATCCTCGACCGCCATCATCACCCGCTCCAGATTGTTCCACCAGATCACCGGCGGGATGTTGATGCTCCACTGCCAGACCGGCTTGGTGATGTGCCAGAGCACGGACCAACGGTAGTCGCGATCGAGCGCACCTCGCGTGTAGCCCGTGATGCCGCTTTCGATCAGCGTGTCATGATAGAAATTGAGCAGCGAGCGTTCGAGCGCCTGCCGTCGCTCCGGGTACCATTGCATCGCCATCATGTAGGCGAGATCGTTGGTCGGGACGTCGATGCCCCACAGGTCGAAGTCGAAGATGCGCGCGGTATCGGCGACACCGGTGCGGGGCAGCAGGAAATTCCAGCTATGGGCATCACCATGGGTGATGCTGAGATGACGGCGCGAATGATAGCGCTCGGATAGCCGGGCCGACTGATCGATGAGGCGACGGTAGATGAGGCGTCGCTCCTCGCTGAGGCGGTCACCGAGCAAATCGGCAAAGCGGTCGTAATGACCTGCAAACGCCTCCATGTGCTGCGTGCTGTCTTCGGTGCTCGCCCAGCTGCCGACGGTCTCGCCGAGATCGGGATGGTCCCACCAGGCCGCATGCCAGCGCGCCAGCGTCGTGACGATCGCGATCGCCTGCTCGCGTGACGGCGGCAGCGGCCATTGCGTTGCGACCTCGTGGCTGTCGGTGAGATCCTCGAGCAGCAGGTGCCAGGCGAGGCTTTCTTCGTCGAAATGCGCGTCGAAGCAGCGCGGCACCAATCCCAGCGGCATCTTCGGCGCAGGCTGCGTGTAGTACGCCACCTCGTGCCGGCCGGCATTGGCGAGCGTCTGCGCAAACGCGGAATTGGCGGTCTTCAGGATCAGTGATTGCGGCGCACCGGCGGATTCCCCGACATAGCGCAGGCCGAGGCGGACGATGTGTGACACGACGGTGTCACGCTGATGCAGCACCTTCACCTCGCGCACCGCGCCAGCGTCCAGCACGCCACCCCTGCGCAGCGCAGCCGTCAGTTGGGCGGGCTCAACGACCGCCGGCAGTTGTGGAGGTGTCATGACCACGATGCCCCTGTCCCGCGCCATACTGCGCGATCACGACCCCACACACCAGTTGCAGACCCGGCGCCCGGCTCAAGCCGCGGCGGTCGAGTCGCGCACGGTCCGGACGACGACCGACCGCAGCGATTCCAGATTGGCCGCCATGCCCGCAATCGCCTGCCTCACCTCCGTGGCGCGCTCGTCCACCGAGGCGGCGTCGCGGCTGACATTGGCGATCTTGGCCGAGACCTCCTTCGCAGCGGATGCCGATTCGGAAATCGACCGCGCGATCTCCCGCGTTGCGGAGTCCTGCTCCTCCATCGCCGCCGCGACCGAGGTCGCCACGCCGTCGATCTCGACGATGTGGCCTCCCATCGTCTCGACCGCATCGACCGCGGCCTGGGTCGAGGCCTGCACCTCGGCGATCAGGCGCCCGATCTCTTCGGTGGATTTGGCGGTCTGGTCGGACAGCGATTTCACTTCGGCCGCAACCACCGCAAAGCCGCGGCCGGCCTCGCCGGCCCGCGCGGCCTCGATCGTGGCATTGAGCGCCAGGAGGTTGGTCTGGCCGGCGATGCCGCCAATGAGGTCGGAGACCTCCGCAATCTTCTTCACCGCGCCCGCCAGCGCCTGGATGGTCGAACGCGCCTGCTCGCGGCCCGCGACCGCCGATTTCGTGACCGTGCTGGTCCGCGCCACCTGCGTTGCGATGTCCCGGATCGAGGCGCTCAGTTCTTCGGCCGCGGCCGAGACCGTCTGCGAGCTGCCCAGCGCCTGGGTGGACGCCGAGGCCACCGCCTGCGACTCCGCAGACAGCGACCGGGCGATCTCGGACAGGCTGGAGGCGGCCCGTTCGACACCCTGGCTCGCCACGCTCGCGGAATCGACCGAGCGGCCGGTCTCGCGCTCGACGGTCTCGGCCATCTGGTGCAGGGCACCGCGCTTGGCCGTCGCGGCCTCCTGCTCCTTCCGCAACTGCTCCTCGCGCAGGCGCGAATTCTCGATCGCCCCCTGCTTGAACACCTGGAGCGCACCCGCCATCGAGCCGACCTCGTCCTGGCGGTGCGCGAAGGGGATGTCGGCGGCGAGATCGCCGGTCGCGAGCTTCTGCATCGTGTCCGTCATGCGCACGATCGGGCGTACCACGCCAAGCGCGACGCCGAGCAGGCCTGCGGCAATGAAGGCCAGGACGGCTGCGGAGACGCCGAGGAGAATGTAGAGGATCGAGCTGTCGCGCTCGGCGGCCAGCTTCTCCATGTCGGCATTCTGCTTGTTGGCGCTCTCGACGATGCTGTCGATGACGGCGCGGTGCGCGGTGTAGGCGTCCTTGAGCTGCGCATAGGCGCGTTCGGCGCCGGCCACGTCCTTGGCTTTGAGGGCTGGCAGGAGCTGGTCGGACAGAAGCTTCCAGAACTTCTGCACCTCGGCGTCGGATTTCGACACCAACGCCGTCTTCAGATCGGTGGAGAGGTTGGAGGTGGTCCAGAATGCCTTGCGCTCATCGTAATCCTTGCGGAGCTGGACCAGGCGTTCGCCATGGGCCGACAGCTGGTCCGGCTCACGCATGGCGAGCGTGGCCTCGAGATAGGCTTCGATCACATATTCGGGCGGCGGCAGGATGTCCGCGATGAGGTCGTTGCCGAGCTTGATGTCGGAGTAAAGCGGACCGCCGACCTTGAGCTCGCGCAGGGCGTAAAGGCTGGTCGAGACGACGGCAGTAAAGCCGATGGCGAGCACGATCCCGAATGCAATGACTGCAGAAGAAAGCGAGAGACGAATTTTCATGAAACAATCCAATGGCGCAGGTCGAAATCCGAACGGACCCTAAACAACTGCGGTAAACACGGGATTGCTTCGCGCGGAAATTGTATCCCGCGGGCACCGGAAAATTACGAAAAGAGGACGTCAGTCGGTCGTTTTTGCGTCAGCGAGACCGACTCGGGGCACGAACAGAAACGTCTCAGGCCCGATGAAACGCAGCAACCAGCTCAGTTGCGCTGGATGAGAAACGCGTGGCGGCTGTCGATATCGCCGCCACGCGTTGCTGCCTCACATGTCGAAGAACACCGTCTCGTCGTCGCCCTGAAGCCGCAGGTCGAGCCGATAGACCGCCTTCCCCGCCTCGCGCGTCGCGATCAGCGTCGCGCGGCGATCGGCCGGCACCAGTCCCAGCACGGGATCGGCGACATTGCCGGCCTCGTCGCTGAAATAGATACGGGTGTAGAGATGCCGCAGCATGCCGCGACCGAACACCGCAAGGACGATGTGCGGCGCCTGTGGCTTTCCGTCGGGATCGGGCACCGCGCCCGGCTTGACGGTGTCGAAGGAATAATTGCCGTCCTTGTCGGTGCCGCAGCGGGCAAAGCCGCGGAAGCTGGCATTGGGCAGCGCGCGCTTGTCCTGGGGGTCGGCGAAGCGGCCCTTCGCATCCGCCTGCCAGATCTCCAGCATGACGTCGGGCACGACGACGCCGTCGCCGTCGAACACGCGGCCTTCGATGCGGACGCGGTCGCCGGTGACGTCGGGCGTCAGCGTCGAGTTGGTGAACGCGTCGTTCCAGGCGTATTCGCCGGTCGGTGTCAGGCCGTATTTGAAGAACGGACCGACGGTCTGCGATGGGGTAATACCGTTGTCCTGCACTTAAGTGTTCTCCATTGGCGTGGCGTTCTTGCCGCGCAGCACGATGTCAAAGCGGTAGCACAGCGCCCATTCGGGCTGCGTGTTCTCGAGGTCGAAAGACGACACCATCCGCGCCCGCGCCTTCTCGTCCGGCACCGAATTGAAGATCGGGTCGAACGGGAACAGCGGGTCAGCAGGGAAATACATCTGCGTCACGAGGCGCGTTACGAAGGAATGGCCGAACACCGACAGATGGATATGCGCGGGACGCCAGGCGTTGTGGTGATTGCCCCAGGGATAGGCGCCAGGCTTGATGGTGACGAAACGGTAGTAGCCGGCGGCATCGCTCACGGTGCGGCCCGCGCCGGTGAAGTTCGGATCGAGCGGCGCCGGATGCTGGTCGCGGACATGGACGTAGCGGCCGCAGGAATTGGCCTGCCAGATCTCGACCAGCGAGTTCGGCACGCCGCGGCCGTCCTCGTCGCGCACATGGCCGTGCACGATGATGCGCTCGCCGATCGGCTCGCCGGTATGCTGGGTGGTGAGATCGGCATCGCCCTCGCGCACGGTCTCGTGGCCGTAGACCGGGCCGGTCAATTCCGACAGCGTGTGGCGCATCGGGATCAAGGGCTTGTTCGGCGCGCGCTTGATCGAGCTCTTGTATTCGGGCGACAGCGGCAGCGGATGCGCCTTGTTGCTGTCGACGGGATAGATGAATGTCATTGGCGAACTCCTCCCCGGCCATTTTGCTCCAGCCGGTCAACGCTCCCCCCGATCATTATAGAACATAACTAATCTAGGGAAGCGGGTTTGGCGGGCGTCCTGCGCCCGGCAGGGCCACGCTATTTGATCGGCGGACGCGGTAACACGGCCTCACCGGCCTCCAGCCGGTAGGTGTGGTCGAGCGAATACCAGGGGGTCGGGACGTCTCGTGCGGTCGGATGCGGCGTGTCGTGGCGCTGGAACTTGCCGATCAGTGCCTGCGTCACCCCGAACTGCACGTCGCTGTCGATATGGGGGTCGGCGGGGTCGTAGACCTGCGAGATCAGCACCTTGAATCCGGGCTTGAAGATCAGCGCGTGCAGATGCGCGGGACGATAGGGATGCCGGCTCTGCGCCTCCAGGAGGCGGCCGACCACGCCGTCGGTCGGGATGGGGTAGCCGACCATCATCACCGAGCGGAAGGCGAAGCGTCCGTCCTGGTCGGTCGTGAACTTGCCGCGCAGGTTCATGTCGGCCTGATCGGGGTCCTGGTTCTCGTAGAGACCGACCGGCGAGGCGTGCCAGACATCGACCTCCGCACCCGTGACGGGACGGCCGTCCCTGTCGACGACGCGGCCGCTGACGAACAGCGGCGCGCCGGGCGTTTCCGAGCGGACGATCGAGCCGCCATTCTCGACCCGCGGCGAGTTCAACCGCCAGAACGGGCCGAGCAGCGACTGATCGGTTTCGGTATTGCCCTGATCGCCGTTGTTGAGCAGGCACACCAGCGGCGAGACGCCGAGCGAGCCCGCCATCAGCACGACTTCGTTGTGCGTGTCGGTGGTCAGCTTGCCGAGTTCGGCGATAACAGCGGTGGCGTCGCGGAATTCCTTCTCGGTCAGGCGCACGTCGCGGACGAAGCCGTGAAGATGCTTGACCAGCGAGACCATGATCTGCCGCATCCGCGGGTCGGACGTCCGCTCCATAACCGCCAGTGCGGCGGCCGTGACATCCTGCTCGCGCTCGATGATCATGACACGGCCCTCGAAAGGCCCTCTCCCCGTTTGCGGGGAGAGGGAGAAGAGAAAGCTTAATTCAGCTTCTCGATCGCAACGGCAACGCCCTGGCCGACGCCGACGCACATGGTGGCCAGCGCCAGCTTGCCGCCGCGCTTTTCCATGCCGTGGACGGCGGTGAGCGCGAGGCGCGCGCCGCTCATGCCGAGGGGATGGCCGAGCGCGATGGCGCCGCCATGCGGATTGACGAAATCGGCGTCGTCAGCGACGCCGAGCTGGCGCATGCAGGCGATGCCTTGCGAGGCGAAGGCCTCGTTGAGCTCGATCAGGTCGAAATCGCTGATCTTCTTGCCGAGGCGTTCCATCAGCTTGCGGGTCGCCGGCACCGGGCCGATGCCCATGATGCGCGGCGGCACGCCGGCCGAGGCGAGGCCGAGGATGCGTGCGCGCGGGGTGAGGCCATGCTTCTTCACGGCGGCTTCAGAAGCCAGGATCATCGCGGCCGCGCCGTCATTGACGCCGGAGGCGTTGCCGGCGGTCACGGTGCCGGGATTGCGCACGATCGGCTTCAGTTTTGCCAGGCCTTCCAGCGTCGTCTCCGGGCGCGGATGCTCGTCCTTGTCCACGGTGATCGGGCCGGCCTTGCCGCCGGGAACGGTGATCGGCGTGATCTCCTCGGCGAAATAACCCGCCGCGATCGCCGCGCCCGCGCGCTGCTGCGAACGGATCGCGAAGGCGTCCTGGTCGGCGCGCGAGACCTGGAATTCCTCGGCGACGTTCTCGCCGGTCTCCGGCATGGCGTCGACGCCATACTGCGCCTTCAACAGCGGATTGATGAAACGCCAGCCGATGGTGGTGTCAAAAATCTCGGCGGAGCGCGAGAAGGCTTCCTGCGCCTTGCCCATCACGAAGGGCGCGCGGGTCATGGATTCGACGCCGCCGGCGATCGCAAGCTCGATCTCGCCGGAACGGATGGCGCGGCCAGCCGCACCGACCGCGTCGAGGCCGGAGGCGCAGAGCCGGTTCAGGGTCTGCCCGGGAACCGAATCCGGCAGGCCCGCAAGCAGCAGCGCCATGCGCGCGACGTTGCGGTTGTCCTCGCCGGCCTGGTTGGCGCAGCCGAAGAAGACTTCGTCGACCTGTGCCCAGTCGAGATTGGGATGCTTGGCCATCAGCGCCTTGATCGGGGCCGCCGCGAGGTCGTCGGCGCGCACCTTGGCGAGCGAGCCGCCGAAACGGCCGATCGGGGTCCGCACGGCATCGCAGATAAAGACGTCACGCATCGTTGTTCTCCCTGAATGCCGCGGTCCGGCCCAAATTCTTCAATGTCCGCGGAGTTTTAGGAGGGCGCCCGCGGCAGGTCAATTGACGGTTTCTTGCTTGTTCCGAGGGGGGCGCACGCTGCCAATGCATGCCGTGGTGCGGACAACGTGGAAAACCTCCGCTCGCCGGCCAAACCGGTAGGAGCAGGAGGCGAAATTTTGTAGGTTGCGCCGCCCATGACAATGCAACAGCCGATACCTGTGCCGCCCCCTGACGAAGCGCCCACGCTGCCGGCGGAAGCCATCGCGCGCGTCACGCCGATGATGGAACAGTACCTTGAAATCAAGGCGGCGCATCAGGGCCTGCTGCTGTTCTACCGGATGGGCGACTTCTACGAGCTGTTCTTCGAGGACGCCGAGATCGCCTCGAAGACGCTCGGCATCGTCTTGACCAAGCGCGGCAAGCATCAGGGCGCCGACATCCCGATGTGCGGCGTGCCGGTCGAGCGTTCCGAGGATTATCTGCATCGCCTGATCAGCGCCGGCCACCGGGTCGCCGTGTGCGAGCAGACCGAGGATCCCGCCGCCGCCAAAGCGCGCGGCAACAAGAGCGTGGTACGCCGTGGCGTGGTGCGGCTGGTCACGCCGGGCACGCTGACCGAGGACACGCTGTTAGACGCGCGCGCCAACAATTATCTGCTGGCGATCGCGCGCGCCCGCGCCTCCGGTGGCGGCGACCGTTTTGGCCTCGCCTGGATCGACATCTCGACCGCCGAATTCACGGTGATGGAATGCTCTAGCGGCGAGCTCGCCGCAACGCTGGCGCGCATCAATCCGAACGAGGCGATCGTCACCGACGCACTCTACAATGACAGCGAGCTCGGACAGACCTTGCGCGAGCTGCCGGCGGTGACGCCGCTGACCCGCGACGTCTTCGATGGCGCCACCGCGGAAAAACGCCTGTGTGATTATTTCGCCGTCGCGACCATGGACGGGCTGGCGCAACTGACGCGGCTCGAAGCGACCGCCGCAGCCGCCGCCGTCACCTATGTCGACCGCACCCAGGTCGGCAAGCATCCGCCGTTGTCGCCACCCGCGCGCGAGGCCTCGGGCGCGACCATGGCGATCGATCCGGCCACCCGCGCCAATCTCGAACTGACGCGAACGCTCGCGGGCGAACGCCGCGGCTCGCTGCTCGACGCCATCGACCGCACCGTGACCTCGGCCGGCTCGCGCCTGCTGGCGCAGCGGCTGGCCGCGCCACTGACGGACGCGCCCGCAATCGCGCGGCGGCTCGATGCCGTCAGCGCCTTCGTTGCGGACTCCGCTGCGCGTGAAGACATCCGCAGCATCCTGCGCGGCGCGCCCGACATGTCGCGGGCGCTGGCCCGCCTTTCGGTCGGCCGCGGCGGACCGCGCGACCTCTCCGGCCTGCGCGACGGCATCATCGCCGCCGACCAGGTGCTGGCGCGGCTTTCCGAGCTCGACCAGCCGCCGCAGGAGATCGCGGTGGTGATGGCGGCCCTGCAGCGTCCGTCGCGCGAGCTCGCATCCGAATTTGCCAGCGCCCTTGATGAGCAGCTGCCGCTGATCAAGCGCGACGGCGGCTTCGTGCGTCAGGGCTACGAGCCCGCGCTCGACGAAACGCGAAACCTGCGCGACGCTTCGCGTCTTGTGGTCGCCTCGATGCAGGCGCGCTACGCCGATCATACCGGTGTGAAGGGCCTCAAGATCCGGCACAACAACGTGCTCGGCTATTTCGTCGAGGTCACCGCGCAACACGGCGACAAGCTGATGTCGGCGCCGCTGAATGCGACCTTCATCCATCGCCAGACGCTGGCGGGCCAGGTGCGCTTCACCACCTCGGAGCTCGGCGAGATCGAGGCCAAGATCGCCAATGCCGGCGACCGCGCGCTCGGGCTCGAGCTCGAGATCTTCGAGCGGCTGTCCGCGAAGGCGCTCGATATCAGCGACGATCTGCGCGCCGCTGCCCATGCCTTTGCGCTGCTCGACGTCGCGACCTCGCTGGCCAAGCTCGCGGTCGACGACAATTATGTGCGGCCCGAGGTCGATGGCTCCCTCGGCTTCGCGATCGAAGCTGGCCGCCATCCCGTCGTGGAACAGGCCTTGAAGCGCAATGGCGAGCCATTCATTGCCAATGCCTGCGATCTCTCGCCAACACCGGCGCAAAAATCCGGCCAGCTGTGGCTGCTGACCGGTCCCAACATGGCCGGTAAATCGACCTTCCTGCGCCAGAACGCATTGATCGCGCTGCTGGCGCAGATCGGCAGCTTCGTGCCGGCGACGCGCGCGCGGATCGGCATCATCGACCGCCTGTTCTCGCGCGTCGGCGCCGCCGACGACCTCGCCCGCGGCCGCTCCACCTTCATGGTGGAGATGGTCGAGACCGCAGCGATCCTGAACCAGGCCGGCGAGCGCGCGCTCGTGATCCTCGACGAGATCGGCCGCGGCACCGCGACGTTCGACGGCCTCTCCATCGCCTGGGCCGCGATCGAGCATCTGCACGAGAGCAACCGCTGCCGCACGCTGTTCGCCACGCATTATCACGAGCTGACCGCGCTCTCGGCAAAACTGCCGCGGATGTTCAACGCGACGGTGCGGGTGAAGGAATGGCAGGGCAATGTCGTGTTCCTGCACGAGGTGCTGCCGGGCTCGGCCGACCGCTCCTACGGCATCCAGGTCGCCAAGCTCGCCGGCCTGCCGCCGGCCGTGATCACGCGCGCCAAATCGGTGCTGGCGAAGTTGGAAGCCCAGGACCGCGGTCAAACCGCCCGGGCGCTGGCCGACGATCTGCCGCTGTTCGCGGTGCCCTCGCGCGCCGCCGCCGAAGCCGCGCCGCCGAGCGAGGCGGAGCTATTGATGGACGCGGTGAAGGCGCTGCATCCGGACGAGATGTCCCCGCGCGAGGCGCTGGATGCGCTGTATGCGTTGAAGGCCAAGCTGCCGAAGCAGTGACGATGCCGTAGAGTGGGCAAAGCGCAGCGTGCCCACCATTCAACGACCAATTCGCGGGAAGATGGTGGGCACGGCGCGCGAAGAGCGCGCCTTTGCCCACCCTACGACTTCTGCGCGCTTGGCTACGCCCTTGCCGCCATCGCAGCAGCTTCCGCGGCGGCGCGCTGCATGCTCGTCGACATCTCGTTCGTGACCGTGCTCTGCTCCTCGACGGCAGCGGCTGTCGAAGTGACGTATTCGCTGACGTTGTTGATGGCCTGCTTGATCGAGCCGAGCGCACTGACGACGTCGCCGGAGATGCCGTTGAGGCTGCCGATCTCCTGGCCGATCTTGTCGGTCGCCTGTCTCGCCTGATTGGCGAGGCTCTTCACCTCGGAAGCGACCACCGCGAAGCCGCGGCCAGCCTCGCCGGCGCGCGCCGATTCGATCGTGGCGTTGAGCGCGAGCAGGTTGATCTGACTGGTAATGCTGTTGATCATCTCGATGATGCCGCTCATCGCCTTCGCTGCCTCGGTCAGCCGCTGCGCCTGCGCGTCGGCAGAGGCAACCTGCTCCACCGCGCTCATCGCGGTCTCGCGGGACTTGGTCATCGCTTCGGAGATCTCGCGCACCGACGCGTTCAGCTCCTCCGAGCCTGCGGCGACCGATTCCATCATGCCGCGGACGCGCTCATTGCCCATGCGGACCAGCACCTGCCGCGTGGTGTCAGTGGCGTATTTCACGACCTTGAACGGCTTGCCGTTGAGATCGAGGATCGGGTTGTAGGAGGCCTGGATGTAGACCTCCTTGCCGCCCTTGCCGATGCGCTTGTATTCAGCCGCCTGGTACTGGCCGCGATTGAGCGTGGCCCAGAACTCGCGATAGGCAGCGCCGTCGCGCTCCAATGGCTCGACGAACATGCTGTGATGCTTGCCCTTGATCTCGGCCAGCGAATAGCCGAGCGTGCCGAGAAAATTGGCATTGGCGGTGATGATCGTGCCGTCCATGTTGAATTCGATCACGGCCTGCGCCTTGTCGATCGCCGAGATCTGACCAGCGAGGTCGGCGTTCTTCAGCTTCTCCGCGGTGACGTCGGTCGCAAATTTGGCAACGCCGAACGGCTTGCCGTTCTCGTCGAGCAGCGGGTTATAAGAGGCGAGGATCCAGACCTCGCGGCCGCCCTTGCCGATGCGTTTGTATTCGCCCGCCTGGAATTCACCGCGGTTGAGCCTGGCCCAGAATTCGCGATAGGCCGCGCTGTCGCGCTCAGCGGGGCCTACGAACAGGCTGTGATGCTTGCCCTCGATCTCGGCCAGCGAATAGCCGAGCGCCTGGCAGAAATTCTGGTTCGCAGTCACGATAGTGCCGTCGAGCTTGAACTCGATGACGGCCTGGGCGCGGCCGATGGCGGACACCTTGGAGGCTTCCGTCATGGCATTGATCTTCTTCGCGGTGATATCGGTCGCGATCTTCACGACCTTGATCGGCTTGCCGTCGCCGTCAAGCACGGGATTATACGACGCCTCGATCCAAATCTCGCGACCACCCTTTGCAATCCGCTTGAACTCCGCGGCCTGGAACTCGCCGCTCTTCAACGCGGACCAGAACGCCTTGTACGCCGCGCCGCCTCGCTGATCGGCGGGCACGAACATGGAGTGATGCTTTCCCTTGATCTCCCCCAGCCCATAGCCCAGGGCCTTCAGGAAATTCTCGTTCGCGGTGAGGATGGTGCCATCCAGTGCAAATTCGATCGTCGCCTGCGAACGGCCGATGGCGTCGAGCTGTGCCTGGGCATTTCCATGGGGATTACGACCAAACATCAAAACATCTCCAGAATGGATCGCATGGTGCCGCAGCGCAACGCGCCTCAAAGACAGGCGAGCGGACGCCCTCGGACAGACCGAGCGTTGGAATATGACTAGCTGTGAACTATGTGGGTCCGTTCACGCGTACAGAGGACCCGCCTTGATGCCCATGTCCGCCCAAACGCGGAAACGACAACCGACGAGTAGCTTTACGGGGAATGCACCAAATTTAGATTAATGCACCTATCGGAATCGGGCAGCCCATCTCCGAAGAAATACGGAGTGATGGAACCGAAAATGGCCGGCGGAAGAAACGGCCGAAACGCGAATTAGCAACGATCAAATCGATACTTAGCGACGTCGCGACATGAACGGATTGCGGCCCCGCGCGCACTTTTCCGCGCGACTACCGTCCAGGATGCTGCCCCATTAACGCAACGCCTTCCGGCGGCCGTCAGCGGCTCGCCCTGGCAAACGGCTCGATCAGCTTCAAGGTGGCGGCGAGGCGGATGCTGCGCTTGCCGGCGAGCGCGATCGCTTCCATGTCGGCGCCCTTGTCATCGCAGTGGCCGGAGAAGCCGATGCCCACCTCATAGCCACCGAACAAGGGATGCTCGCTCTTCGCCGGCGTGTGTTCCTGATTGACGAATTCGCCTTTCCAGCGACCGTTCGCCGAAGAATAGGCGCCAAGATAATAGAAGAAGGCATCGCCGCCGAGGATGCGGCCGTCGCGCAGCAACATCACGCCGGTATGGCCACCGGTAATTCCATCCAGCATCCGGATGTCGATCGAATAGAGTCCGCTGACGATGCCGCCCTCGCCGACCGCACCGGGCGGGGGAACGTCCTCGTCGCCGAGCGGCGTCATCACGGCGCGAAACACCGAGGCGTCCTCGACCACTTCTCCCTCGAAGCGGTAGAGCTTGCCCTGCGGTCGACCGCGAATGCTGATTGTGACGGCGTCGGAACTGACCAGCGACCTGTGCTGCGGCGACCGGCTGTGGCGCTTCGTCCGGAGCCTGGCGACGATTTCGCCGTCCACAATCTCGTAGGTGCCGAAGTGGGCGAAGGCCGTGTTGCCGCCAAGCATTTTCCCGGCATGGGCGTACAGCACGCTGCGGCCGGAGCCGTCGTTGATATCGTATTCGACCTTGTACAATCCCTCCACCGCACGCCCCGATCTTGCTCTGTTGCCAGTTTAGCGGGTCTGCCAGCCCGGGTAACTAACTATCCTGACGCAGGGTTGAGGTCCCAAGCGTAGCGTATCTCGCCTTACGAAGCGCGGCGCGGCTGATGCATCGGCCTCTTCCGTCGTCCCATCCACCACAGCGTCAGGTTCCAGCCGATGCAGGTGGCGAGTGCGCAACTCAAGCCGATCGGCGAGCCGAACTGCGTGACGGCGACGTGCAGCACCGCAATTGCCAGACCGAAGCCGAGCAGGCCCCAGGCGGAGTTGGCGAGCACGGCAGCGGTCGGCGGGCCGCCGATGCGCGGATGCAGGATCACCATCATGCTGGTGAACACGATCGGGTAGAGTGCGATGACGCCGCTCACCCGCGGGCCGACCCATCCCGAGGTCGAGACCACGATCGCAACCAGCGTCGCGACCAGCGAGGCGCGGAATGGAATGTCGTACCAGCGACGCGTCACCAGCGGCATCTTCACATGGCGGTATCGTGCGAGCAGCGGAATGCAGATGCCGAAGGCGACCAGGTTGACGGCGAGCCCGGCGGTCAACGTCCAGTCGAACAGGCGGATGATGGAGGCCAGCACGATCCACACCGCGACCGCGCTGCCCGCGCTCACCAGCAGATTGTTCCGCTGCGCCAGCACGACATAGGTGAGCCCAAGGACGATCGTCGCCGCGTTGACCGGAAGGCTCGACAGCGCGCCTTGCGCGATGAAGGCGGCATCATGGTCGAGCGCGAGGAAGACGTAGGAAGGACCGGCCGAGATCGGCAAGGTCGCCACCAGTCCGCCGATCACCGGACCGGTGCGCTCGGCAATGAACGACGCGGACACGACGAACGCCGCGGCGATCGCCATGCGCAGGACGAGGAGGATGATGAAGTGGAGCTCGGGGGGCATTTTTTTGCTTCTTACCCTGCCCTTGAGGGGGAGGGTCGGCTCATATGGAGCGTAGCGAAATATGAGACGGGGTCGGGTGACAGTCTCTCGACGGATACGGCGCCCGAGTGGAGAGATCACCCCACCCCGCTCGCGCTGCGCGCGATCGACCCTCCCCCTCAAGGGGAGGGTCAGGAAGTCACATCCGCTGCATCGACACCGAAACCTTCGGGCCGTTCTTGATGGTCTGGTAGACCACGCAATAGCGCTCGGTGAGTTTCAGGAGCAGATCAAGCTTGTCCTGCGGCGCGTCGGTGTCGACCTCGAAGCGCAGGCGGATCTCGGCGAAGCCGACCGGAGTCTCCTTGTCGACGCCGAGCGTGCCGCGGAAATCGAGATCGCCCTCGGCATAGACATTGCCGGTCTTGAGCGGGATCTCGATGGCGGTCGCGACCGATTTCAGCGTGACGCCGGCACAGGCAACCAGCGCTTCCAGCAGCATGTCGCCGGAGCAGAGCTCGAGGCCGGAGCCGCCGGTGGCCGGATGCAGGCCCGCCATCGCGATGGCGCGGCCGGTCTCGACCTTGCAGGCGATGCCTTCGCTGTCGGTCGAGCCCTTGGCCTTCAGCGTGATCATCGCGGTCTTGGGATCGGTCTTGTAGCGTTCCTTGATCGGGGCCTGCATCTGGCGCAGTGCTGCGGCGTCCATCTTGTTCTCTCCCGGAAAAATCGTCCCTCGATGTACCGGCTCAGAGAGAAAATGTCACCACCACATGGCCTGACCGGGACCCTGGGTTGCGTCACGGTCGGGCACGTTGCGGTCGAGCGAACGGTCGAGTGACGTCAGCACACTTCGCTTGAAATTCTCGAACAGCGGCGAATTGCGGTCGCGCGGCCGGCCCAGATTGATCTCGATCTGGTCGAACAGCCGGCCCGGCCGCGGCCGCATCACCAAAACGCGATCAGCCAGCACCACGGCCTCGTCGACGTCATGTGTGACGAGGATGAGTGTCGGCCGGGTGTCGGCCCAGAGGTCGAGCAGATGATCCTGGAGATCCCTGCGGGTGAAGGCGTCGAGCGCCGAGAACGGCTCGTCGAGCAGCAGCACTTCCGGCTGCGGCACCAGCGCACGCGCGATCGCGACGCGCTGCGCCTGCCCGCCCGAGAGCTCGCGCGGCCAGGCCTGCGCCTTATCAGTGAGCCCGACGCGGGCGAGCGCGCGCGCCACCTTCTCGCGCCGCTCGGCCGCGGGCAGGTCGGCAAGGCCGAAGCCGATATTGTCCGCGACGCTGAGCCAGGGCAGAAGCCGCGGCTCTTGGAAGATGATGCCGATTTTTGCGTGCGGCGAACTGATCGCCTCGCTGTCGAGCGTCACCATGCCTGCGCTCGCGCGATCGAGGCCGGCGATGGCACGCAGCAGCGTGGACTTGCCGCAGCCGGAGCCGCCGATGATGGCGACGATCTCGCCCTGTTTGATCTCAGCGGAGAATCGCGCCAGCGCCTGCACGCCGTTGGGATAGGTCTTGCTGACCCGGTCGAGCGCCAGCATCGCGTTACGCTCCCTTCGCGCGCCCGAAGGCGTCCTGCCAGCGCAGGAACGGCGCGGCCCCGACCTCGATCAGCCAGTCGGTGAGCTTGCCGAGAATGGCGAAGATGACGATCGCGGCCAAAATCTGCGCGGGCTTGCCGAGCTGCTGGCCGTCGAGCAGGAGATAGCCAAGGCCTTCGGAAGCGCCGATCAGCTCGGCCGCCACCACGAACATCCAGCCCAGACCAAGGCCGACACGCAAGGACACCACATAGGCCGGCAGCACCGCGGGCAGCAGGATGCGGCGGATCATGGCGAACCCGGAGAGGCGGAAGGTGCGACCGACCTCGACGATCTTGCGATCGACGGAAAGGATCGCGCCCATCACGCCGAGATAGACCGGGAAGAACACGCCGACCGCGATCAGCGCGATCTTGGAGGTCTCGAAGATGCCGAGCCAGAGAATGAACAACGGCACCCAGGCGAGTGAAGGGATCGCACGCAGCGCCTGCACGGTCGGATCGAGCAGCCGCCGCGCCAGCGACCAGTAGCCGGAGATGGCGCCGAGCACGGTGCCCGCGATCACGCCGAAAGCGAAGCCGAGGCCGACCCGCCATAGCGTCGCGGCGATGTGGCGGACCAGCTCTCCGGAGCGGGCGAGCTCGGTGATGGTCGCAAAGACGCGCGAGGGGGGCGGCACCAGACGGCCGTTGGACCAGCCGGACCACACCACCAGCTCCCAGCCGAGCGCGAGGATGAGCGGCAGCAATATTCCAAGCAACGGCCGCGCATAACGCGACAGCCGCGAGGGCGCGGCGGCGCTTTCGGCCGGTTCCGAGGTCTGTTGCAGGACTGGCGCGTCGGAGATCATGGCCGGTAGGAAGCGCGTCTGATCGGGGAATGCAAGGGCGCGCGGCAATCTCGGTTGTCGCCCCGGACAAGCGAAGCGCAGATCCGGGGCCCATAACCACAGGGCGATATGGTTACGGGGACCCGGAGTGACGGCCTTCGCGCCAAACCACGCCCTGTGGTTAAGGGTCCCGGGCTCGCTTCGCGCCCCGGGACGACAGTGGAGTTTGCCGCGCACGCTTGCCGAACTAATTCGTCGGCAGCGGGACCTGGTCGTCGATCAAGGCATCCAGCGTCGCCTTCACATCGACCTTGGCGTCGACGACGCCGGCCTGCTGGAGGGCAAGGCCGGCAGCGAGGATCGACTCGCGCTGGGGTGCGCCGATGCGGCTGTGGGTGAGCTCGGTGCGCTCCTTGAGCTGCTTGTCGACGACCGCGTCCGGCAGCTTGGTCACGGCGATGAAGGTCTTCTTGAGATCATCGTAATTCGCCAGCGAATATTTGCGCGCCTCTTCATACACCGCGAGCACGCGGCGGGCGGCGTCCGGATAGTCCTTCAAGAACTGCTCGCGCACATTGAGGATGCCCCAGGTGTTGGCATCCGCCTTGCGATAGAACAGTTTTGCACCTTCCTCGACCTCGGCCTGCGCCATCATCGGATCGAGGCCGGCCCAGGCGTCGACGTCGCCGCGGATCAGCGCGGTCTTGCCGTCGGCGTGCTGGAGCAGGACCGGCGTGATGTCCTTTTCGGTGAGGCCGGCACCGAGCAGCGCGCGCACCAGGAAGATGTGCGGATCGGTGCCGCGCGTCACCGCGACGCGCTTGCCCTTGAGATCGGCAACGCTCGCGATCTTGGAATCCTTTGATGTCACCAGCGCCGTCCATTCGGGACGCGAATAGACGTAGATCGACTTGATGGGGTTCCCGTTGATCTTCGCCACCAGCGCCGCCGAGCCCGCGGTCGAGCCGAAATCGATCGAGCCGGCGTTGAGGAATTCGAGCGCCTTGTTGGAGCCGGCCGACTGCACCCAAATGATGCTGATGCCGTCCTTGGCGAACTCCTTCTCCAGCAGACCCTTCTGCTTCAGGACCATCGACACCGGATTGTAGGTCGCCCAGTCGATGCGGATTTCCTTGAGCGGATCCGCCGCCCGTGCCGCGGGGGTCATGGCGAGCGCAACAGCCCCCGCCAACAGAATGCGTCGTGTAATCCCGGTCATGCCCAGCCTCCTCAAAAACTTCATTGTTTTTCAATGAGTTATTTCTAGAGGTCAACGAGAAAATCGCTATCCCGAAAGCCCCTCGGCCGAGAACGATTTTGCCCGAGGCCGGCCTTTTCCAGCATGGAACGACTATTGCCAGAGAATGGCGGGTGACAGCGCCTGTCACCTCTTATATCCGGTGAGACATGGACAGCGTCGCGACTGAGCACAAGGCCGAGGTGGACGATCGCTTCGACACCGCGCGGATCACCGCCGCGGTCGATGCGCTTGCCGAGAAGCATCAGGGACGTGAGGACACGTTCCGCACCGCCATGGCGCAATTGCTCAAGGCCGAGCTGATCGCGGCGCGCGCCGCGGCGCAGGCGATCCTGCTGAAGGACCGTCACGGAAGGCGTTGCGCCGAGCGGCTGTGCCACGTGCAGGACGAGATCATCCGCATCCTGTATTCGGCGGCGACCCGGCATCTCTACCGCTCGCCGATCCCGAGCGGCGCGGAGCGCATGGCGGTGGTCGCGACCGGCGGCTATGGCCGCGGCCTGATGGCCCCGGAATCCGATATCGATCTCCTGTTTATCCTGCCCTACAAGCAGACCGCCTGGGGTGAACAGGTGGCTGAGGCCATTCTCTACTGTCTCTGGGACATGGGGCTGAAGGTCGGGCACGCCACGCGCTCGGTCGATGAATCGATCCGGCAGGCGCGCGGCGACATGACCATCCGCACCGCGATTCTGGAAACGCGCTTCCTGACCGGCGACCAGCCGCTCTATGACGAACTGGTCGCGCGCTTCGACAAGGACGTGGTGCAGGGCACGGCGTCCGAATTCGTCACCGCAAAGCTCGCCGAGCGCGAGGAGCGCCACCGCCGCGGCGGCCAGTCGCGCTATCTGGTCGAGCCCAACGTCAAGGACGGCAAGGGCGCACTGCGCGACCTGCACACGCTGTTCTGGATCGCCAAATACGTCTACCGCGTCCGTGATACCGACGAGCTGGTCGAGCGCGGCGTGTTCGACGCGCAGGAATACCGCACCTTTCGCCGCTGCGCCGACTTCCTCTGGTCGGTGCGCTGCAATCTGCACTTCTACTCCGGCCGCGCGGAGGAGCGCCTCTCCTTCGATCTCCAGCGCGAGATCGCGGTCCGGCTCGGCTACACCTCGCATCCCGGCATGCAGGACGTCGAGCGCTTCATGAAGCACTACTTCCTGGTCGCCAAGGAAGTCGGCAACCTCACCGCCATCCTCTGCGCCAAGCTCGAGGACCAGCAGGCCAAGCCCGCGCCGGTGCTGAGCCGGATGATGGCGCGGCTGCGCCCCGCCCCCGCGAAGCGCCGCGTCCCCGACAGCGACGACTTCCTCGTCGACAACAACCGCATCAACGTCGCCGCGCCCGACGTGTTCAAGCACGATCCGGTCAATTTGATCCGGATCTTCCGCCTGGCGCAGAAGAACAACCTCGCCTTCCATCCGGACGCGATGCGCGACGTGACGCGCTCGCTCGGACTGATCAACGCGCAGCTGCGCGAGAACCCGGAAGCCAACCGGCTGTTCATGGAGATCCTGACCTCCGACAACGCCGAGATCGTGCTGCGGCGGATGAACGAGACCGGCGTGCTCGGCCATTTCATCCGCGCCTTCGGCAAGATCGTCTCGATGATGCAGTTCAACATGTATCATCACTACACCGTCGACGAGCATCTGATCCGCTGCGTCGGCTTCCTGCAGGACATCGAGCGCGGCGGCATCGAGGAGTTCACGCTCGCCAGCGATCTCTTCCGCAAGATCCGGCCCGAGCACCGTGCGGTGATCTACATCACGACGCTGCTGCACGACATCGCCAAGGGACGGCCGGAGGATCACTCGATCGCGGGCGCCAAGGTGGCGCGCCGGCTGTGCCCGCGGCTCGGCTTCAGCGCGGCCGACACCGAGCTCGTGGCCTGGCTGATCGAGGAACATCTGACGATGTCCACGGTCGCGCAGTCGCGCGATCTCTCCGACCGCAAGACGATCGAGAATTTCGCTGCCGTGGTGCAGTCGGTCGAGCAGATGAAATTGCTCACGATCCTGACCACCGCCGACATCCGCGGCGTCGGCCCGGGCGTGTGGAACGGCTGGAAGGCGCAGCTCCTGCGCTCGCTCTACTATGAAACCGAACCGGTGCTGACCGGCGGCTTCTCGGAAGTCGACCGCGGCAAGCGCCTCACGGCCGCCTACGCCGAATTCCGCATGGCCTTCGCCGAGTGGCCGGCGGACGAGCTCGATGCCTATATCGGCCGGCACTATCCCGCCTATTGGCTCAAGGTCGAGCTGCCGCGAAAGATCCGCCATGCCCGCTTCGTCCGCTCCAGCGAACAGGCCGGCCACAAGCTCGCGATCAATGTCGGCTTCGACGAGGTGCGCGGCGTCACCGAGCTCACCATCTTCGCCGCCGACCATCCCTGGCTGCTCTCGATCATCGCCGGCGCCTGCGCCTCGGCCGGCGCCAACATCGTCGACGCGCAGATCTACACGACGACCGACGGCCGCGCGCTCGACACGATCTCGATCTCCAGGGAATACGATCGTGACGAGGACGAGGGCCGGCGCGCCACGCGCATCGGCGAGATGATCGAGGACGTGCTGGAAGGCAAGCTGCGTCTGCCCGAAGTGGTGGCGCGGCGCACCGTGCGCAGCAAGGCGCGGCCTTTCACGATCGAGCCGGAAGTGACCATCAACAACCAATGGTCCGACCGCTACACCGTGATCGAGATGTCCGGCCTCGACCGCCCCGGCCTGCTCTACGAGCTGACCACCGCGATCTCGAAGCTCAACCTCAACATCGCCTCGGCCCATGTCGCGACCTTCGGCGAGCGCGCCCGCGACGTGTTCTACGTCACCGACCTCCTGGGCGCGCAGATCAACGCGCCGACGCGCCAGTCCGCAATCAAGAGCGCGCTGACCCACGTGATGGCCGGCGACAAGGCGGTGCAGCCGGCGGCGTGAGGAGAGAGCTAAATCTCTACCCCCTCATGCCGCAGCAGCCAGCGCTTCCGCTCGAGCCCGCCGCCATATTTCACCAGCGAGCCATCCGCGCCGATCAGGCGGTGACAGGGCAGCACCACGCTGATCGGGTTTGAGCCGTTGGCATGGCCGACGGCACGAATGGCTTTGGGCATATCGATCCTTGCGGCCATCGCGCCATAGCTCATCGTGGTACCGGCAGGGATTTGCGCGAGCGCGGTCCAGACCCTTTGCTGGAAAGGCGTGCCGGCGATGCGCCATGCGACGCCCGAGAGCTGGCCGAGATCGCCTTCGAAATAACCCGACAGCGCCGTCCGCATCTCCGTCGGCGCAGGCAGATCGCTCAGATCCACGGCGCCGTATTGCAGGCGCAACAGCTCGCGCATGCGGTGCTCGTAGTCTTCCCAGTCGAGCGCACGCAAGGCGCCCTCGGCATCGGTGACGAGCAGCGCGATCCCGATCGGCGTCGTCAGGCGATCGAGGCCGAATCGTTCAGGCGGTTTGGTTGATCGAGCGGGCATTGCGACACCAGGCCATCGAAACACGCCATCGCACTTGCCATGCCGGCCGTGCTAACGTCCACCCGAAAGCTGACGCTTTGGGGGGCTCAACTTGATTCTGATCACCAATGTCCTGGTGGCGCTGGTCGCCGCACTGCACGCCTACTTCCTGATCCTGGAGATGTTTCTCTGGGACAAGCCGCTTGGCTTGAAGACATTCCGCAATACGCCTGAAAAGGCCGAGATCACGAAGGTGCTGGCGGCCAACCAAGGGCTCTATAACGGCTTCCTCGCCGCCGGCCTGATCTGGGGCCTCGTCCACGGCAACCCGGCCTTCGCATTCCAGATCAAGGCATTCTTCCTGCTCTGCGTGATCGTGGCCGGCGCCTACGGCGCGGCGACCGTCAGCACCCGCATCCTGCTCGTGCAGGCGCTGCCGGCGGCGATCGCGCTGGTTGCGCTGTTTCTGACCTGATTCTCGTGACCTGAGACGCTACGGCGCAGCGTCGCGATCCTTGCGCGGCGCCGGACCTTCCTCCACACTCTCCGGCAGCGATGGCGACCGTTGCAATCAACGGGAAAAGACCGTCGACCGGAAATTCCGTCAGGAGGAACAACCAAGATGAACAATCGCAGAGCCTTCATAGCTGCCACGGCGGCGCTCGCCTTCACGTTCTCCGCCAGCCAAGCCCCCTTCAATCAAGCCCTCGCCCAGAAGAAATACGACACCGGCGCGAGCGACACCGAGATCAAGATCGGCCAGACCGTGCCGTTCTCCGGCGCCTATTCCGTCTATGCCAATATCGGCAAGACCCAGGCCGCCTACTTCAAGATGATCAACGATCAGGGCGGCATCAACGGCCGCAAGATCAATCTGATCCAGTATGACGATGCCTATTCGCCGCCGAAGACGGTCGAGCAGGTGCGCAAGCTCGTCGAAGGCGACGAGGTGCTGTTCACCTTCCAGATCATCGGCACGGCCGCGAACGCCGCCGTGCAAAAATATCTCAACGGCAAGAAGATCCCGCAGCTGCTGGCCTCCACCGGCGCCGCACGCTTCAACGATCCGCAGAACTATCCCTGGACCATCGCCTACAATCCCAACTACGTGTCCGAGGGACGCATCTACGCCAAGTACATTCTCGCCAATCACCCCAATGCCAAGATCGGCGTGCTCTACCAGAACGACGACATGGGCCGCGACTATCTCGCCGGCCTCAAGAGCGGCCTCGGCGACAAGGCAGCCAAGATGATCGTCGGCGAGGTGTCCTACGAGGTCACCGACCCGACCGTCGACTCGCAGGTGGTCAAGCTGAAGTCGCTCGGCGCAGATCTTTTCTACGATGCCTCGACGCCGAAATTCGCGGCGCAGGCCATCAAGAAGGTGGCCGAGCTCGGCTGGACGCCGGTGCACATCCTCGACATCAATGCGAGCCCGATCTCGGCGACGCTGAAGCCGGCCGGCCTCGACATCTCCAAGGGCATCATCTCGACCCAATACGGCAAGGAGCCGAGTGATCCGCAGTGGAAGGACGATCCGGGCGTGAAGGCCTTCTTCGCCTTCATGGACAAGTATTTCCCCGAAGGCGACAAGCTCAACACGGTCAACACCTACGCTTATTCGGTCGCCGAGTTGCTGACGCAGGTGCTGAAACAGTGCGGCGACGACCTTTCGCGTGAGAACGTGATGAAGCAGGTCGCCAACATCAAGGACTTCACCCCGAGCTTCGCGCTGCCCGGCATCAAGATCAACACCGGACCGAACGACTATCGCGTCAACAAGCAGATGCAGATGATGAAGTTCAACGGCGAGCGTTGGGAGCTGTTCGGCCCGATCATCGAGGACAACGGCCCGGCGGGTTAGTAACTGCGTAGAGTGGATTAGCCCTGCAGATGCGCAAAGCGCATCTGCTCGGCGTAATCCACCTCTTCGACATCCGCGGCAGCAGAAGTGGTGGGTTACGCCTGGCGGACTGCGCTTCGCGCAGCCACAAGGCTAACCCACCCTACGAACTGCGCGTCTCCACCCACCTTGCGTTGCAGCAACGCCTCATCCACAATCGCCCTCAGCGGTGACGTCCTGTGCGCAAGAGCATCCGGGCAGATCATCGGCAATAACAAACTGAGGAAATTGCGAATGAGGAATGGAATGCTGCATCTGGCCACGGCAACGGCGCTAACCATTGCGCTGTCGGTCACCGCGGCCAGTGCCCAGAAAAAATATGATCCGGGCGCCAGCGACACCGAGATCAAGGTCGGACAGACCATGCCGTTTTCGGGACCGGCGTCGGCCTATTCGTCGATCGGCAAGACCCAGGCCGCCTATTTCAAAATGATCAACGACCAGGGCGGCATCAATGGTCGCAAGATCAACCTGATCCAGTATGACGACGCCTATTCGCCGCCGAAAGCCGTGGAGCAGATACGCAAGCTCGTCGAGAGCGACGAGGTGCTGCTGACTTTCCAAATCATTGGCACGCCTGTGAACGCGGCCGTCCAGAAATATCTCAATTCCAAGAAGGTGCCGCAGCTGTTCGCAGCGACCGGCGCCTCGAGGTTCACCGATCCAAAGAACTTTCCGTGGACCATGGGCTACAATCCCAACTACTTCGTCGAAGGCCGAATCTACGGCCAATACATTCTGAAGCAGCATCCGGACGCCAAGATCGGCGTGCTCTATCAGAACGACGACCTCGGCAAGGACTATCTGAACGGCATCAAGGCCGGCCTCGGCGACAAAGCCGCCAAGATGATCGTGACCGAAGCGTCCTACGAGGTCTCCGATCCGACCGTGGATTCGCAGATCCTCAAGATCAAGGACGCCGGCGCCGATTTGTTCTTCAGCGCCACAACGCCGAAGCAGGCCGCACAGGCGATCAAGAAGATCGCCGAAATGGGCTGGCATCCGATCCAGATCGTCGACATCAACGCCACCTCGGTCGGTGCGGTGCTGAAGCCGGCAGGCCTTGATGCGGCCAAGGGCCTGATCAGCGTCAACTACGGCAAAGAACCGCTCGATCCAACCTGGAAGGACGACGCCGGCCTGAAGAAGTATTTTGACTTCATGGCGAAGTACTATCCGGACGGCGACAAGGACTCGAACTTCAACACCTATGGTTATGGCACAGCCCAGCTCCTGGTCCATGTGTTGAAGCAGTGCGGTGACGATCTGACGCGCGAGAACGTCATGAAGCAGGCGGCGTCGCTGAAGGACGTCACCAGCGATATCGCGCTGCCCGGTATCAAGGCCAACACCTCGGCGACCGACTACCGCGTTAACAAGCAGCTTCAGATGATGAAGTTCAACGGCGAACGCTGGGAGCTGTTCGGCCCGATCCTGGAGGACGCGGGCCCGATCGATTAGTTCTCGGAAACAACTGCCTCAACGACGTCATGCCCGGGCTTGTCCCGCCTGCGCGGCCGAAGCCGCTTCGGCGCGGCGAAGGCCCGGGCATCCACGTTCTTGGAGCGGCAAGGCAAGGGCGTGGATGGCCGGGTCAAGCCCGGCCATGACGGCGGAGGGAGATGCGCGCAGAGACATCTACTCCGGTATCTCCCCAAAATTCTTCCCCACCGGCAGCACCGCGTGCCGTATCAGCCGTGAATCCTCCACCGCGGCCTGGCGATGCTTCACCGCTTCGCGATAGACGGGATCGCGGATCATCTCGACGAAGGCGGCAACGCTTGGATATTCGGCGATGAAGCAATGGTCCCAGCGCTCCTCTTGCGGGCCGATCAGCATCAACTCGAATTTGCCCTGCCAGACGATGCGGCCGCCGAGGCGCTCGAACACCGGGCCGCTCTCGCGGCCGTAGGCCGCATAGGCTTCCGCGCCGCTCGCCTTGCGGCCGTCGGGATAGGCCGCCTCTTCGCGCAAACGCACCAGATTGAGCATGTGGATCGGGCCGGGGCGGTCGTTGTCCCGGAACTGCGCAAAAATCTCCTTGCTCGGATCGATATGGCCCATGCCGGTTCCCTCTTGTTTTATGTCGGCGATCCTAGCTCTGCCGCCCGGCGAGCGGAACTGCGGCAGGCGAATGCCGCACCTCCTAATCGCGCGTTAAGCTCTGGGTAACCGGGCCTTAAACAGCGACCGGTAGCGTGCGGCGGGGCGGGCTGACCGGGCGTTTTGCGTATGGCGTGGGGAAAGAAAAAGGGTGGGCGGAAGGAGCCGTTGTTCGGCTTGCCTGCTGCGCTCGCCGATCTGCGCCTGACCGCGGCCGACCGCGTCCCCGGCGGCGAGGACAAGCCGAAGAAATCAACGAAATCATCCGCCAAGCGCAAGAGCGAGGATGCCGGCGACGAGCCGCCGCGCGAGCGGAAGGCACAAGCCGGCCGCAGCGGCGCCAAGCGCCGGTCGAAATCGGGCGGAGGCTTCAGCCTCGGCCGCCTCGTCTATTGGGGTGCGGTGCTCGGCCTGTGGGGCGTGATCGCCGTGATCGGCGTCGTGATCTATGTCGGCGCCCATCTGCCGCCGATCCAGTCGCTGGAGATTCCCAAGCGGCCACCGACGATCCAGATCGTCGGCATCGACGGCAGCATGCTGGCGCAGCGCGGCGAGATGGCGGGCGCCAACGTCTCGCTGAAGGACCTGCCGCCCTATCTGCCGAAGGCCTTCATCGCCATCGAGGATCGCCGCTTCTACTCGCATTTCGGCATCGACCCGATTGGCATCCTGCGGGCCCTCGTCACCAACGTACTCCATCGCGGCGTCTCGCAGGGCGGCTCGACCTTGACGCAGCAGCTCGCGAAAAACCTGTTCCTGACCCAGGAGCGGACCATGGCGCGCAAGCTGCAGGAGGCGGAGCTCGCGATCTGGCTGGAGCGCAAGCATTCCAAGAACGAGATCCTGGAGCTCTATCTCAACCGCGTCTATTTCGGCTCGGGCGCCTATGGCGTCGAGGCCGCGGCGCAGAAATATTTCGGCAAGTCGGCGAAGGACGTCACCGTCGCCGAAGCCGCGATGCTGGCGGGCCTCGTCAAATCGCCGTCGCGGCTGGCGCCGAACCGCAATCCGGAAGGCGCTGAAGCGCGCGCGCAGATCGTGCTCGCGGCGATGGCGGATGCAAAACTCATCACCGAAGCACAGGCGCAGGCCTCGATCGGCCACCCCTCCTACAACGTGAAGCCGGCCGGAGCCGGCACGCTCAACTACGTCGCCGACTGGATCGGCGAGGTGCTGGACGATCTGGTCGGCCAGATCGACGAGAGCATCAAGGTCGAGACCACGATCGATCCGAAGCTGCAGAGCGTGGCGGAAGCCGCCATCATCGACGAGCTCGCGGCCAAGAGCGTCAAGTTCAATGTCAGCCAAGGCGCGCTGGTGGCGATGACGCCCGACGGAGCGGTACGCGCCATGGTCGGCGGGCGGAACTATTCCGACAGCCAGTACAACCGCGCGGTCACCGCGAAACGCCAGCCGGGCTCCTCGTTCAAGCCGTTCGTATACCTGACCGCGCTCGAGCAGGGGCTGACGCCTGATACCTTGCGTCAGGACGCGCCGATCGAGGTCAAGGGCTGGAAGCCCGAGAACTACACCCATGAATATTTCGGCGCGGTGACGCTGACGCAGGCGCTGGCAATGTCGCTCAACACCGTCGCCATCCGCCTCGGTCTCGAGGTCGGACCGAAGAACGTGGTGCGCACCGCGCACCGGCTCGGCATCTCCTCGAAGCTCGAGCCCAATGCCTCGATCGCGCTCGGCACCTCCGAAGTCTCGGTCGTCGAGCTGGTCGGCGCCTATGCCCCCTTCGCCAATGGCGGCTTCGCGGTGGCGCCGCACGTCGTCACGCGGATCAGGACGCTCAGTGGCAAGCTGCTCTACATGCGGCAAGCGGAAGAGCGCAACCAAGTTATCGATCCGCGCTATGTCGGCATGATGAACACGATGATGCGGGAGACGCTGATATCAGGCACCGCCAAGAAGGCGGATATCCCCGGTTGGCCGGCAGCAGGCAAGACCGGCACCAGCCAGGATTACCGCGACGCCTGGTTCATCGGCTACACCGCCAACCTCGTCACCGGCGTCTGGCTCGGCAATGACGACAACTCGCCGACCAAGAAGGCGACCGGCGGCGGCCTGCCCGTCGAAGTCTGGACCCGCTTCATGCGCACGGCGCACGAGGGCGTGCCGGTGGCCGCCTTGCCGAACTCGCAAGCGAGCTGGGGTCTGTCGAACCTCGCGCAGGCGGCATCGCAGGTATCGCCGCCGACGGCGACGACAGCACCCGGACCGGCACCGGCGAGCAGTGGCGGCTATCGCCCGCCTCCGACGCGCGCCAATGTGCGGCCGGAAGCCGCCGCAGGGCTCGACGGCTGGCTGATGGACCGGCTGTTCGGCGGAAATCGGTAGCTTCGAGCTGAGGTCCCCAGGGCCTCAAAACAAAAAACGCGAAAACAACCCCATGCACAGTAGCCGGTGACTTCAGGCGCGCCGCGCGGTGGATTGTAGGAAACGTTTGATCCGGCGGGACAAATCGAGCGTGCCGCGCAATCGTCGCGAAGTATGGCGGGGATCGCGCAAAGCGCGCTGACGTCGCCCCGCTCTCAACTGTCATTCCCCGCCAATGGGTCTCGCCTTCGGCGAGCCCCTTGACAGGCTCCAGCGGGGAATCCAGTACGCCGAGACGTCGAGATTCAAAGCAGCTGCCGCGGCGTACTGGATCGCCCGCCTTCGCGGGCGATGACAGTGATGGATACTGCCAGCAGCGTTTGCTCGGGCTGAGTTGAGTCCCAAAGACTCGGGTTTAGTGGGAAGGAGCGTTCCATGATTGCAGGTCTATCCAGCGCGGCGTTGCCCTATCTGCGTCCTGCATCAACGTCCGGTTCCAATGCGACAACGACATCAGATCTCCAGCCGGAGGCGTCGACTGCAACTGACGCTGCGACCAGCAGCCCAGGAATCAGCGTGTCGCAACTCAAGCCGCTGCAAGGCGCCAAGCCGATCTCGGTGGCGGACAACCCGGTCCTGCGCGACCTGATGGCAACGAATTGGCTGATGACCCACGGCGCGAACGCGACTCAACCGGCCGTCTCGGACGATGCACCTGAGAACACCTATGCCCAGGTGAAGGTTGACGGCAAGGTGGTGGCCACACTGTACAATGGCGGGTCCTCGACGATGACCAACGCGGCGGCCGCAAAGATCGGCAAGCTCGAGGATCCTCCCGGTCTGAGTGGACCTGATCTGGCGCAATGGCGAGCCGACAATTACGCCAAGCTGCTTGGCGGCACCGTCGAAAAAGCGTCCACCGCGATCACGCAATCGCAATGGACACCGCGTCAGAGCAATTCTGCGACCTATAGTCGCGATCAACTCGACGCGGCCTTCCAGGCGATGCTGGCCGAGGGCCAGAAGGCCGCCGTGCAACTGCAATCGTCCTATCTCGCCTCGCGCGCGCAGCCGGGGACAAGCGCAGATATCAGCGCCTGACCTGAGAGATGGTTTGAGGACGCGCGGCATCCGGGCGACGAATTTTGTCAAAGCACATCAAGCAAGATCATCCCGGCTAACGCCGAACAACGAGCAGCCATCGTCGGCGTTCAACGCCCGCGATGTCGCGCGACGAGAGCTGCTCGCCTGGATAGTCCGATGGGTCGGTCGCTCGGGGAAATCGGAAAGCGTGGCACGAGACGCACTGATGTCGCCCCGTCCTCCGCTGTCATTCCCCGCGAAAGCGGGGAATCCAGTACGCTGCGGCTTCTCGGCTTAACAATAACCGCCTCTGGAATACTTGGGTCGCCCGGTCAAGCCGGGCGACCCAGTGAGTGTTGGCTAGCAGCGAGGCCTAGTCTGCGACGAGGATCAATCCTCGACCCCATAGCGGTGCAGGTCGTTGCCGTGCGTATCGAGCCACTTCTTGGCGCGCTCCATCGACGGGCAGGCCTTTCCGCAGACGCGCCAGAACCGCGCCGAGTGGTTCATCTCGACGAGATGGGCGACCTCGTGCGCGGCGAGGTAGTCGAGCACGTAGGGCGGCGCGAGGATCAGGCGCCAGGAGAACGACAGCGAGCCAGCCGAGGTGCAGGAGCCCCAACGGCTGGACTGATCGCGGATCGAGAGGCGCTTGACCCTGACGCCGAGCTCGACGGCATAGGCCTCCGCCGAGCGCTGGAGATCGTGGCGCGCCTCGCGCTTGAGGAAGTCGCTGACGCGGCGGTCGACATGCTCGACCCCGCCGGCGACGCAGAGAATGCGTTCACCGCTGTCGCGCACTTCCGTCCATACCGTGCCGCGCGTGCCGGCACGATGAACGATACGATGGGCCGTGCCGCGTAGCGGTATCACTGTGCCGGGTTGGAACGGCGCAGCCTTCGGCAAACGGCCGAGACGTGCAGCGATCCACGCGCCGTGACGTTGTGCGAAGTCCTTGGCTTCGGCCAGCGTGCCGCGCGGCGGGATGGTGAGGATGGCTTCGCGATCGCTCGGATGGATTCTGAGCGTGTAGCGGCGCGCGCGGCGGTGCCGACGCAATCGAATCGCAAAAAACTGCGATCCATGGGTGATGACCAGGGTCTTCGGCTCGTGGGGCCGTCGATAGAGGAGTGCGCGAGTGGCCATGTCTGTCAGTCCGGGGGGCAGGAGGGCGCCCGGATTCTGCCATAACCGCCGCCAGGGAAAGCGCTCGGCGCAAAAACAAATCATTTGCCCAATATACAGCGGTCTAGCGTCCGGGAGACCCTACAGACTGGGGTTGGAACCCGGTTTTTTCGCCCCCGCTGGACGCATGCGGCACCCCCAAAGGATGAGGTGGGACTCACTCCTATAAGGCTACCTAAATACCGCGAATCTGGAGGGAACCAGCCCCTGCCGGAACCTCCGACAGGGCGCCGATTTTCAGCGGGAAAGCCGAAAAACGCGCTTATTCGGCCGCGAGGGCCTGCAACGAGCTCGGATTCGCAGCCGAGACCATGAAGTCATGGATGCGCGGCACGATTTCCGACTTGAAGCGCGAGCCGTTGAACACGCCGTAATGCCCGACGCCCTTCTGGACGTAATGAACGCGGCGGTGATCGGGGATCGAGCTGCACAATGTGTGTGTTGCTTCGGTCTGACCGAGCCCGGAGATGTCGTCGTTCTCGCCTTCGACCGTCATCAGCGCCACGCGCGTGACCTTCGAGGGGTCGACGCGTGTTCCGCGATGGGTCATCTCGCCCTTCGGCAGCGAGTGCTTCACGAACACGGTGTCGACCGTCTGCAGATAATACTCGGCGGAGAGATCCATCACCGCGAGATATTCGTCGTAGAAGTCGCGATGCTTGTCGACGAGGTCGCCGTCGCCCTTCACCAGATTGGCGAACAGGCGCTTGTGGGCGTCCATATGCCGGTCGAGGTTCATGCTGATGAACCCGTTGAGCTGCAGGAAGCCCGGATAGACATCGCGCATCATGCCCGGATGCGGGAACGGCACCTTGGTGATGACGGTGTTGCGGAACCAGTCGATGCCGCGCTCCTGGGCGAGCTTGTTCACCCCGGTCGGATTGCGGCGGGTGTCGATCGGGCCGCCCATCAGCGTCATCGACGTCGGCACGAAGGGGTCGCGCCGCGCTTCCATGATCGAGACGGCGGCAACGACGGGAACGGAGGGCTGGCACACCGCCATGACATGGGTGTTGCCGCCAAGGACGTGCAGCATCTCGATGACGTAGTCGATGTAGTCGTCGAGATCGAAGCGGCCATCGCTCAGGGGCACCATGCGGGCGTCGGCCCAATCGGTGATGTAGACCTCATGCGCCGGCAGGAACGCCTCGACCGTGCCGCGCAGCAGCGTCGCGTAGTGGCCGGACATCGGCGCCACGATCAGCACGCGCGGCTGCGGGCTGCGCAAGGGACGGGCGAACTTGCGATCGAAGTAGAGCAGCTTGCAGAACGGCTTTTCCCAGACCGAGCGGACCTCGACGGGAACGCGGATGCCGTTGACCTCGGTGTCGTTGAGGCCCCATTCCGGCTTGCCGTAACGGCGCGTGGTGCGTTCGAACAATTCACAGGCCGCGGCGACGGACTTGCCGACCTCGGTGCGCGCCCACGGATTGAGGGGATTCTGAAACAGGAGCTTGGTCGCATCGGTGACCGCACGCGCCGGATTGAGAGAGGCCTGCCCCATCTCGTACATCCAGTACATCGGCGTCGTCAGGACCGGACTGCCTTCGGCCGCCAGGGGCGGCGCGCCGCCGAACTCACCAATAGGCATCGTTAAAATCCTCTTCGCATCGCAACATACTGCCGAATGCGTAATATTGCGTCAATGCATGGTTCCGTACATCTACGGAGCCGGAACGGCTAAATCAGCCTGAATCCACGGGAAAGTGAGATTATTCACCGCTCGAGAGCAGCGAGCCGTGCTTCTTGGCGCTCCGCAAAAGGGCAAGGAATGCCCCAAAAGATGCAACCAGCAGCACCGCATTGATGGCCAACGCACGCAACATCAGATCGATCCGGAGGGTCTGTTCGATCAGGAGCGCCCGCATTCCCTCGAACACATAGGTCGGCGGCAGCGACCAGGCCACGTATTGCAGCCATGCCGGCAGCACGCTGACGGGATAGTAGACGCAGGCGAGCGGCATGATCGCGAACATCAGGGTCCAGACGATGCTCTCGGCGCCAAGGCCGTTTCGTAAGACCAGCCCCGAGACGAAGATGCCGACCGCCCAGCTCGTGAAGATCAGATTGCAGAAGAATGCAATCAGCGGCAGACCGAGGGCGTAGACGTTGAAGTGAAACAGGAACAGCGCGAGCAGCGTCATCGGGATGACGCCGATCGCGAGCCGGATCATGCTCATGATCATCAGCGACAGCAGAAACTCGATCGGCTTCAAGGGGCTCATCATGAGGTTGCCGATGTTGCGCGCCCACATCTCCTCCAGGAACGAGATCGAGAAGCCGAGCTGGCCGCGGAACAGGATGTCCCAGAGGATGACGGCGCCGATCAGCGTGCCGCCGGCGCGCGCGAAGAAATTGGCGTTCTCGGCGATGTAGAGCTGGAGAAAGCCCCAGGTGATGACCTGGAGCGCGGGCCAATAAAGCAGCTCGAGCAGCCGCGGCCAGGACGACATCAACAGGTACCAGTAGCGCAGGATCATTGCGCCGATGCGATGGATGGAAATGCCGCGGTGAAGGGAGAGCTCGGTCATCGCGCCGCCTCCTTCGCACCGTTCACCCGCCCGCGCGCGACGTCCAGGAACACCTCCTCCAGCGTGGTGCGGTTGTAGCGCGCCATGATGGCCTCCGGCGTGTCGTCGTCCTCGATGCGGCCGCGCTTCATGATGATGACGCGGTCGCACAGACGCTCGACCTCGAGCATGTTGTGCGAAGCCAGAAGGATGGTCGCGTTGTTCTCCTTGCGATAGCGCTCCATATGCGCCCGCACCCAGTCGGCCGTATCCGGGTCGAGCGAGGCGGTAGGCTCGTCCAGCAGCAGCAGCTCGGGCTGGTTGATCAGCGCCTTCGCCAGCGCGACGCGGGTCTTCTGCCCGGCGGAGAGCTTGCCGTTGGCGCGGTCGATGAATTCGGTGAGATCAAGCTCGTCGGCCAGCCTGGCGATGCGATCGGAGACGTTCTTCACCGCATAGAGCTTGCCGAACACGGTGAGGTTCTGCCGCACCGTGAGGCGCATCGGCATGTCGACATAGGGGCTCTCGAAATTCATCCGCCCCAGCACCGCCGCGCTCTGCTCCGGCATCCGATGCCCGAGCACCTGCACGCGGCCGGAGGTCGGCAGCACCAGGCCCATGATCATCGCGATGGTCGTGGTCTTGCCGGCGCCGTTGCCGCCCAGAAGCCCGGTGATGCTGCCACGCGGCAGCGAAAAGGAGATATCGTCGACGGCGCGGGTCTGCTTGTAGACCTTGACGAGGTGATCGACCGCAATGGCCGCAGAGGAGCCGCGCTCCGCGACAGTCGGCGGACTTGAAGCTTTGTCGTTCCCGGTCATGCTAGCCGTTCTTCTGCTATTGCAGCGGATAGCGCAAGGCTTGTAATCCGGGTGGTTCCGCGAGCCCCGCGTTTGTGACCGAGAAGGCACCGCCACATTGGCCGAGATGACTGAGACTGCCGATACCGACTTCCGCCACGCACAGCGGCATATCCGCTTGGACACGATCCTGCGGCTGCGCTGGCTGGCGGTGCTCGGCCAGCTCGCGGCGATCTTCATCGTGGCGCAGGGGCTTGAGTTCAACGTCGAGATCGTCCCCTGCGTCAGCATCATCGCGCTGTCGGCGGCGCTCAACCTGGCACTCCAGACCGTGTCCAATCCGCTGCAACGGCTGGAGCCGATGCAGGCGGCCGGACTGCTGGCGCTGAACATCGTGGAGCTGGCGGGGCTCTTGTTCTTCACCGGCGGACTGCAGAACCCGTTCTCGTTCCTGTTCCTCGCGCCCGTGCTGATCTCGGCCACGGCGCTGCCGGCCCGCCTCACCTTCGGCCTCGGCCTGCTCGCGGTGGCCTGTGCCTCGGTCCTGTTCTTCTTCCATCTGCCGCTGCCCTGGGATTCCGACGATCCCCTGGTGCTGCCGCCGATTTATCTCATCGGCATCTGGCTCTCGATCGTGCTCGCGATCGGCGTCACCAGCCTCTACTCGTTCCAGGTGACGGAGGAGGCGCGCAAGCTCGCCGACGCGCTGGCTGCGACCGAGCTGGTGCTGACACGCGAGCAGCATCTGACCCAGCTCGACGGCCTGGCTGCCGCAGCCGCGCACGAGCTCGGTACGCCGCTCGCGACCATCTTCCTGATCTCGCGCGAGCTGGAAAAGACGGTGAAGGATCCAAGTTTCGCCGCCGACCTGAAAACCCTGCGCGAGCAGACCCAGCGCTGCCGCGACATCTTGAGCAAGATCACCCAGCTTTCCTCCGAAGGCGCGCCGTTCGACCGCATGAAAATGTCTGAGCTGATCGAGGAGGTGGTGGCGCCGCACCGCGATTTCGGCGTCGACATCAAGGTGCGGATCGCGGTGGCGGCCTTCGCCGAGCCGATCGGCTCGCGCAACCCCGCGATCCTCTACGGCGTCGGCAACATCGTCGAGAACGCGGTCGATTTCGCCCGCACCACCGTCGAGGTGAATGCATGGTGGAACAAGGACACGATCGAGCTCGTGATCTCCGACGACGGCCCGGGCATTCCGCCCGATATCCTTAACCGGATCGGCGAGCCCTATTTGTCGCGGCGGCGCAATCTGGATGACGGCGGCGGCGAGCAGCGTGGGCTCGGGCTTGGCGTGTTCATCGCGCGCACCTTGCTGGAACGCACCGGGGCCAAGGTCTCGTTTACCAACCGGACCTTTCCGGAACACGGTGCTGTGGTTCACATCAATTGGCCGAGAGAGCGTTTTGAGACTATCGAGACGCTCGAAGAAACAATAGGATAGGCCGCGACCTTGCGTCGCACAGCAGGGCCGATCGACTATTTGCGGCCTTGGCACCGCCTGATTGCGACGCCATATGTAGATGTGCAGAGAGAGGACAACACCTTGAACGCCATCGCCGAACTGAACGAACAGACCGACCGCTCGCTTCTCATCGTGGAGGACGACAAGCCGTTCCTGGAGCGGTTGTCGCGCGCGATGGAGACCCGTGGCTTTGCGGTGACGTCGTGTGACACCGTCTCGGATGGCCTCGCGCAGATCGGCAAGGCCGCGCCCGCATTCGCCGTGGTGGATCTGCGGCTCGGCGACGGCAATGGTCTCGACGTCGTCTCCGCGCTGAAGAAGAAGCGCCCCGAAGCCCGCGCCATCGTGCTGACCGGCTATGGCAACATCGCCACCGCCGTGACCGCCGTGAAGATGGGTGCGATCGATTATCTGTCGAAGCCCGCGGATGCCGACGACGTCGTCGCCGCCCTGCTCTCGACCAGCTCGGAGAAATCCGAGTTGCCGACGAACCCGATGTCCGCCGACCGCGTCCGCTGGGAGCACATCCAGCGCATCTACGAGATGTGTAACCGCAACGTCTCGGAGACGGCGCGGCGGCTGAATATGCACCGTCGTACGTTGCAGCGGATTCTGGCCAAGCGCGCGCCGCGGTAGCGGTCTCGTAGGGTGGGCAAAGGCGCGTAGCGCCGTGCCCACCGCTTCTACTTCAATCCTGATCGGCTTGGATGGTGGGCCCGCTTTCGCTTTGCCCACCCTACGGCGTCCGCGTTCGCCGCGCCGCTACTCCCAAAAATCCGCGTGGCCCTGCGGGTCGACCAGACGGTTGATCCGGAGCGCTGCCGCCATCGCGAAACGCACCGTCATCTGCTTGCGCGTGGCGGCCTGAAGCTTGTGCTCGGGCGCCTCGCAGTGCAGATGCGCGCCATAGGCGTCCGCAATGATCAGGCCGGTGTCTTGCGGAAAGATCTCGCACGGCAAATCCTGCGTGAAGGCGAAGAATAGCCGGTCGCAATGGGCGCGGTATTCGTGCCATTTCTGGTCGGCACGCAAATCCTCGACCGACGATTTGATCTCCACGATCCAGATCTCGCCGCGCTCGTTGAGCGCCACCAGATCGGCGCGCCGGCCCGACGGCAGCGGCAGTTCGCTGATGCAGGTAAAGCCGAGCGAGCGCAGCAGCCGCGCCGTGCCGCGCGCGATCGCAAGCGCCGTCTCGGACTGGCGGCGATCGGGCGGCGGAACGAGAGCGATGTTGCGGGCGGGGCTGTCCATGGGGGGAGCTTAGCCGATTCCGGTGGGCCCGTCATTCCGGGGCGCGACGCAGTCGCGAGCCCGGAATCCATAGCCACAGGGAGAAGTTGTCGGGTGAGCAGGTAACTCCGAGCTTTGGCCAAACTACTCCCTGTGGTTATGGGTCCCGGGCTCGCGACTACGTCGCGCCCCGGGACGACAGCGGAGTGCGGGAACCTCGCCTCCCCCACGCACTTATCACGCAGCCGCCACACCTCGGCGGAGCATCGAGGCTGCTCGCGCATGATCGACGATCTCTGGTACAAGAACGGCGTGATCTACTGCCTCTCCGTCGGCACCTATATGGATGCCAACGGCGACGGCGTCGGCGACTTCAAGGGCCTGCTGCGGCGGCTCGACTATTTGCACGGCCTCGGCATCACCACGATCTGGTTGATGCCGTTCCAGACCTCGCCGGGCCGCGACGACGGCTACGACATCGCCGACTATTACAGCGTCGATTCCCGCTACGGCACGCTCGGCGATTTCGTCGAGTTCACCCACGGCTGCAAGCAGCGCGGCATCCGCATCATCATCGACCTCGTCGTCAACCACACCTCCGACCAGCATCACTGGTTCAAGGAGGCGCGGCGCGACAGGAATTCGCTCTATCGCGACTGGTATGTGTGGTCGGACAAGAAGCCGGCCGGCGCCAACAAGGGCATGGTGTTTCCCGGCGTGCAGAAGTCGACGTGGACGCGCGACAAGGAAGCCGGCGCCTGGTTCTTCCACCGCTTCTACGATTTCCAGCCCGATCTCAACACCTCAAATCCGCATGTGCAGGCCGAAATCCTGAAGATCATGGGCTTCTGGATCCAGCTCGGCGTCTCCGGCTTCCGCATGGACGCCGTGCCGTTCGTGATCGCCACCAAGGGCGCGAAGGTGAAGAAGCCGGTCGAGCAGTACGACATGCTGCGCGCGTTCCGCGAATTCCTGCAATGGCGGCAGGGCGACGCCATCATCCTCGCCGAAGCCAACGTGCTGCCTGAGACGGACATGGAATATTTCGGCCGCGACGGCGACCGCATGCACATGATGTTCAACTTCCACGTCAACCAGCATCTGTTCTATGCGCTGGCATCCGGCGATTCGCGTCCGCTGGCGAAGGCGCTGAAGGCGACCAGGCCGCGGCCGGCCAGCGCGCAATGGGGCCTGTTCCTGCGCAATCACGACGAGCTCGATTTGGGACGCCTGACCAAGGCGCAGCGTGACATCGTGTTCAAGCGCTTCGGCCCCGACAAGGACATGCAGCTCTACGACCGCGGCATTCGCCGCCGCTTCGCGCCGATGGTCGGCGGCGACCGAAGGCGGCTCGAGCTCGCCTACAGCCTGATGTGCACGTTGCCGGGAACGCCCGTCATCCGCTACGGCGACGAGATCGCGATGGGCGACGATCTCTCGCTCCCCGAGCGCAATTGCGCGCGCACGCCGATGCAATGGTCGACCGAGCCGCATGGCGGCTTCACCAAGAACGATAAGCCGGCATGCCCGGTCATCGACACGGGCCCCTACGGCTACGAGCACGTCAATGTCGCAAAACAGCGGCGCGATCCCAATTCCATGCTGAACTGGACCGAGCGCATCGTCCGCATGCGCAAGGAGGTGCCCGAGATCGGCTGGGGCGACTTCGTGATCATTCCGACGCGCGATCCCTCCGTGTTCATCATGCGTTACGACTGGCGCAACAATTCCGTGCTGTTCGTTCACAATCTGGATGAGAAGCCGCGCGAAATCGCATTCTCGGCGGGGCTGTCCGGCGAGGCCGGCGCGCACCTGATCAACCTGCTCGCGGAAGATCACAGCCACGCCGACAAGCGCGGCCAGCATCGCGTCGTGCTGGCGCCCTATGGCTATCGCTGGTACCGCATCGGAGGGCTGGATTATTTGCTGAAGCGGAGCGACATCGACGGGAATGCCGCGGGTAACAAGCATCCGGGGTAGGTGCATCTCCGCACACGGCCGTCGTCCCCGCGAGCGGCTAGATGTATGGCAGCATCACCACCACGCCCTCATTGCCGCGCAGATCCAGCACGCCTTCCAGCCTCTCGCCCTCGCGATCCAGAAACGTCGACAGCAAGATCTCGCTGTTGAAACGGATCGCGCTGGAGGTCACGGCGATCGGGTCGGGCCCGAGATTGAGCACGACGATCACCGCCGTGCCCTCGGCCTCGCGGCGATAGACCAGCAGATCGCCTTGCGCGGCGATCGGATGGTAGTCGCCCTCGACCAGCGCCGGAGATGCCTTCCGCAAGGCAATCAGCCGCTTGTACAGACTGAGGATCGAACGCGAATCGGCTTCGAGATCGGCGACGTTCTCGCGGATATGGTCCTCCGGCAGCGGCAGCCAGGGCCTTACGCCGGAGAAGCCGCTGGCCGGCGACGCATCCCACTGCATCGGCGTACGGCAGCCGTCGCGCCCCACTCCGATGCCGGGCACATTCTTCTCGAAGGGATCGCGCACGTCCTCGGGGGAGATCGCCAGCTGATGCATGCCGATCTCGTCGCCGTAATAGAGCGTCGGCGTACCGCGCAGCGTCAGCAGCAGCATCGCGGCAACGCGCGCCTGCTCCGGCCCGACGCGGCTTGCGACGCGCGGACGATCGTGATTGCCGAGCACCCAATTTGGCCAGGCGCCCTTCGGCAGCGCCTTCTCGTAATCGTCGACGATTGTCTCGATCGATCGCGCGCTCCAGAAGGTCGAGAGCAGCGCGAAATTGAACGGCATTTGCGCGCCGGTGAGGTCGTTGCCGTAATAGGCCATCAGCCGGTGCAGCGGCAGATAGATTTCGCCGATCAGCACGCGGTCGCGATACGCGTCCGTGACGCGCCGCATCTCGGCGATGACGTCATGCACCTCCGGCTGGTCGGTGGAGTATTGCGTCAGGATCCTCTCGTTCGGCGGCCGGCCCTCGACGTAATGCGGGTTCGGCGGGTTGTCGCGGAATTCGGCATCCTTGATCAGGTGCCAGATCACATCGACGCGGAAGCCGTCGACGCCCTTCTCCAGCCAGAACCGCATCGCGTCGTAGATCGCCGCGCGGACATCCGGATTGCGCCAGTTGAGATCCGGCTGCTCGGCAAGGAAGGCGTGGTAGTAATATTGACCTGTCGTCTCGTCGAAAGCCCACGCGCTGCCGCCGAATTCGGACAGCCAGTTGTTCGGGACACCGCCATCGGCGGCCGGATCGCGCCAGACGTACCAGTCGCGTTTGGAATTGTCGCGCGAGGACCGGCTCTCGACGAACCAGGGATGCTGGCTTGATGTGTGGTTCGGCACGAGGTCGAGGATCAGCTTCAGCCCGTTGTCATGCGCCGCCGCGAGCAGCGCATCGAAATCTTCCATCGTGCCGAACAGCGGATCGATGCCGGTATAGTCGGAGATGTCGTAGCCGAAATCGGCCATCGGCGACGGAAAGATTGGCGACAGCCAGATCGCGTCGACGCCGAGCGATTTCACGTAAGGCAGCCGGCGCAGAATGCCGGCGAGATCGCCGACGCCGTCACCGTCTGTGTCCTGAAAGGAGCGCGGGTAGATCTGATAGAAGATGCCGTCGCGCCACCAATTGTCGCCGCCCTGAGCCATGCCGGAAAACCCACCCAAAAATCTGCGTCTCGCGCGAGTGAACGCGGAACGAACGCCGCGGTTCAAACCAGCAGGCGAATTGGGACGGCCGTGTGACGGCGGGTGCGGCTGTTCCCGGGCGAGGCACGAATCTTTTGCTTGGCGGCATGGCAAAAATCGGCATTGTGAGGCCCATGACCGAGCAAAACGACAACCAAGAATCCCAACAAGCCAAGGCCGGCGCGATCATCGTCCCCGTGACGCTGTTCGAGCAGAACTGCACCATCATCTGGGACGAGCCCGGCAAGAAGGCCGTTGTGATCGACCCCGGCGGGGACGTGCCGAAGATTCTGGACGCGATCAAGCAGACCGGCGTCACCGTGGAGAAGATCTGGCTGACCCACGGCCATATCGACCATGTCGGCGGCGCGGCCGAACTGCGCGATGCGCTGAAGGTGCCGATCGAGGGGCCGCATGTCGCGGATAAATTCCTGCTCGACAACGTGGTCGAGAGCGGCGCGCGCTTCGGCATGACGGAGGTGCGCAATTTCGAGCCGGACCGCTGGCTCGACGAGGGCGACAGCGTGTCGATCGGCGGCCTGCAGTTCGACATTCTGCACTGCCCGGGCCACTCGCCCGGCAGCGTGGTGTTCTTCAACAAGGACTTGCGCTTTGCCCATGTCGGCGACGTGCTCTTCGCAGGCTCGGTCGGGCGCACCGACCTGCCCGGCGGCAGTCACGCCACGCTGATCAATTCGATCAAGACCAAGCTTTTGCCGCTCGGCGACGACGTCGGCTTCATCTGCGGCCACGGCGCCGGCTCGAGCATCGGCCAGGAACGGATGACCAATCCGTTCATCACCGGCGAGATGTGAGCGCTACTCGGCGGCCTCCGCCAACGCCGCGGTGTCACTGAGGTTGCGTTCGCCCCAGTCGCGGATCGCGGCGACGACCGGCACGAAGCTCTTGCCTTTGCGCGTCAGGCGATACTCGACCTTCGGCGGCACCTCGCCAAAATCCTTGCGGTCGATCAGGCCACTTTGGGTCAGCGCCTTCAATTCGCGGCTGAGCACGCGCGGGGTGATCTCGGCGCTGCCGGCCGCGCCGCGCAGCAGGCCGCTCCTGATCTCGCCATAGCGGCGCGGGCCGTCCCTGAGGTCCCAGACGATGCGGAGCTTGTACTTGCCGCTGATCATCTTCTGAAAGGCCGTAACCGGACAGGTGCGCGCCGGGTTTGCCCTTGCCATGTCGCCTCCTCCATACGCAGCCAGCTTGCAGGAGGATAGGAGCAACGTCGAAAAAGTCCATACTATCAATTTTGTCCATACTTGCAGGATCGCCTGCAAGGCGCAGATGATGACGCACTGGACGAACAGGGAGCGTCACATGAAGCACTTCATGATCAGGTACGAATTCAGGAACGGCACGACGGAAGCCTGGCACCAGGAGATCGGCCGCTTCATCAAGGCGATCGAGGGCGATCCGGAGTTGAAGGGGCGGATCGGCTATCGGGTCCTGAAGAACCGCGACGACGCCAGCTATTTCCACCTCGCCAGCGTCACCGACGAGGCCGCGCAAAAAGCGCTGCAATCGCGCGACTTCTTCAAGGCCTATCAGGAGATGACGCGGAAGGTCGCCGGCGGCGAGGTGACGGTGGCGCCGATCGAATGGATCGATCAGACGGCGTAGCCGTCGCTTATCGAGCGACGAACTACTTCATCAAGCCCGCGGCGGTGAGTGCGCGCGTGATGATCTGGCCGAGATCGAAGCCGCGCGCCGCCGCGCGCTTCGGCTCGGCCGGCTCTTCGGCGACTGCGGCGCGGATCGAGCGGGCGAGATGCGGCGCGGGTGAAAGCGCCGGCTTCGACGTCCCGGGCCCCGCCTTCTTCCCGGCCGCGTCCGGAATCCAGCCGGTGAGGCCGAAGAACTTTGCGATGTGGTACGACGAGGAGATACCGGCCTCGATCAGGAATGCGCCTTCGATGCCGTAACGCTGATCATTGTCGGCGAGGCCGAGCGGCGTGCCGTGGGCCATGTCGGTGATGGCGTAGGACTCGACCAGCGTCTCGCCGTCCTTGTTCCACCAGGCCTGGCGCGGATAGCCATCGACAATCGTCTCCGCCATCGGCACAGCCGGCAGGTCGTGCAAATCGAGCCACTGCTTGACGATCTCGCTGGCGTTGCCGGGATTGACGGTGCGGTCAGCGCTGCCGTGCCACACCGAGATTTTCGGCCACGGCCCGTGATGGTTCGAGGCGCGCCGCACGAAATCGCCGAGCTCGCGCTCCGGCCGCTGCGGCGAATGAAACATGCCGTCGAGCGCCTCGCGCAAATTCGACGCGATGCCGTAGGGAAGTCCAGCGATGATCGCACCGGCCGCAAAAACTTCCGGATAGGTCGCGAGCATCACCGACGTCATGCCGCCGCCGGCGGAGAGACCGGTGATGAAGACGCGCCTGGGATCGATGCGGTGCGCTTCGGCCATATGCGCGATCATCTCGCGGATCGACCGCGCCTCGCCGCCGTCCCGCGCAGTGTCTTCCGGATTGAACCAGTTGAAGCAGGTGTTGCCATTGTTGACGCGTTGCTGCTCGGGCATCACCAGCGCGAAGCCGTAATGCTTCGCGAGCGTCGACCATCCCGCGCCGAGATCGTAAGTAGCGGCGGTCTGGCCGCAGCCATGCAGCACGACGACGAGCGCGCGCGGCTTCTGGAGTTGCGCCGGCACGAACGCGAACATGCGCAGGTTTCCGGGATTGTCGCCGAAGCCCGTGACCTCTTCCAACGGGCTGGACACGTCCGCGCTCCGGCCGAATTCGGCAAGGCGCAGACCATCCACCTTTGGCAGATGTCTCAAGAGAGCGAGATTTTTGGCAAGCGACACGGCAACTCCTGGCAGGCGACGTTCAACGTTCACCCAAACCAAATAGTTGCTGCGGTGCAAAATAAAAAGCCCGTGTGCTGTCTATCACCCGAAATCACGCAAAAATCCGCAGGAATACGCATGAATTAACCGCAATGCCTCAACTTCGTGCAGAGACGCGGCGCATCCACGCCAGAAATGCGGCGCAGATCGTGATTAACGCCGCAAACGCGGCGAGCGAAACGAAGAAGCCTGCGCGCGCCGATTGCAACGCTTCAACCGCGAAGAACGCCGCGCCGATTGCGGCCACTCCGGCCGCATTTCCGATCTGCGCCGTCGTGCCGTACATGCCGGACGCCGAGCCTGCCGCGACAGGCTTCACCGTCGAGAGCACCGCACCGGATAGCGGCGCCATCACCAGCCCCTGCCCGTAGCCGAAGATGATCATGACGAGTGCGAGCAGGATCGGCGCCGGCGCATCGATATAGCCCGTGACCAGCGCGAGTGCGGCGAGGCCCGCGATCTGCAGCATGCAGCCCTCGATCAACACCTTGGTCCCGCGATGGCGCGCTCGCGCGCCGCTGTGACGCGACGCGACCACGAAAGCCAGTGCGAGCGGAATGAAGGCCATGCCGGCTGCGAGCGGCGGGATCTTCAGGCCGCGCTGCATGAACAGCGTCATCACCAGATAGAACGAGAGGTTGGCGACGAAGAAAAAGAACGCCGCGCCGAGCCCGCGCAGGAAGGCTGCATCGGACAGCAGCGTCAGATCGATCAGCGGCATGCCGCCGGCGCGCGCCACCGCATGCTCGAGCTTCAGGAACGCGACAAGGATCGCGCCGCCGCTTGCCATCACGGCCCATAGCCACGGCGCCCAGCCGACATCGTGACCGAACAGCAGCGGTCCGATCAGGCACAACAGCCCCGCGAACAGCACCATGCTTCCGTTGATGTCGAGCCGCGTGCCGGCCCGGCGCGGCACTGACGGCATGATGCGCCAGGCGGCGGCCGCAATGACGAGGCCGCAGGGCACGTTGACGAAGAACACCGAGCGCCAGCCGGTACCGGCAAGGTCGACCGTGACCAGGAGACCACCGAGCAGGAAGCCCGCGGCGCCCGCAAGCCCGAGCACGATGCCGTAGATGGCGAATGCGCGGCTGCGCTGTTCGTCGGTGAAGAGCAGATGCAGTGTCGCCAGCACCTGCGGCACCATCAGCGCTGCAGTCGCGCCCTGCGCCAGCCGTGCGATGATCAGCTCCGCGCCCGATTGCGCCAACCCGCACCACAGCGAGGTCACCGTGAAACCGAGCACGCCGGCCAGGAAGACATTCTTCGTGCCGTGGATGTCGCCGAGGCGGCCGCCGGTGACGACCAGCGTGGCGTAGGCGATCAGATAGATCGCGATGACGGATTCGATCTGCGCCGGCGTCGCATGCAGGTCCACCGCGATAGTGGGAATGGCGACGTTCACGATGAACGCGTCGACGCCGAACATGAATTGAGCAGCGACGACGATCGCCAGCACGCCCCAGCGGCGCGACGAATCGACTTGTTTTGTGACGGTTTGATGCATTTTCGCGCGAGCCTTCGGCGATTTATTTGCGCGCAAAACTCGCAGATCGGCGTCATTGGCGCGATTACCTCCGAGGTAGGACTTGCCGCTTTGGCCCGATTGCTGCATGGCAATTCCCGCTGGTTTTGCGGGCTCGGAAGTTTTCCGGATGTACGACTACGACATGGTGGTGATCGGCTCGGGCCCGTCGGGGCGCCGGGCCGCGGTGCAATGTGCCAAGCTCGGCAAGGCCGTGCTGGTGGTGGAGAAGGGCCGGCGGGTCGGCGGCGTCTCGGTCCATACCGGCACGATTCCTTCAAAGACCCTGCGCGAGACCGTGCTCAATCTGTCCGGCTGGCGCGAGCGCGGCTTTTACGGCCGCTCCTACAAGGTGAAGCAGGACATCGCGGCGAGCGACCTGATGATCCGTCTTCAGAAGACGCTCGACCATGAGGTCGAGGTACTCGAACATCAGTTCAGCCGCAACCTGGTGCGCACCGCCAATGGCGAGGCACGGCTGGTCTCACCGCACGAGGTCGAGATCACGAGCTCAATTGGCGAGGTAAAAGTGGTGTCGGCCGCCTTCATCCTGATCGCCTGCGGCACGCGCCCGTTCCGCCCCGACTACGTGCCGTTCGACGGCACCACCGTGCTCGACAGCGACGAGATCATCGAGCTGCCAAAGCTGCCGCGCAGCCTGGCTGTGATCGGCGCCGGCGTGATCGGCGTCGAATACGCCACCATCTTCAGCGCGCTCGACGTGCCCGTGACCCTGATCGAACCGCGGCCCACCTTCCTCGATTTCATCGACAAGGAATTGATCGACGAGTTCGTGCACGAGCTGCGCGACCGCAACGTCGCGCTGCGGCTCGGCGCCAAGGTCAACTCGATCGAGAAGACTGCGCAGGGTGGCATCGTCACGCATTTGTCGGACGGGCGGCACGTCACCACGGAAATGCTGCTGTTCGCGGCCGGGCGCGTCGGCGCCACCGATCGGCTCAACTTAGAGGCGGCCGGCATCGTCGTCGACCATCGCGGCCGCATCTCGGTCGATCCCGTGACCTTGCAAACCAGCGTGCCGCATATCTACGCCGCCGGTGACGTGATCGGCTTTCCGAGCCTTGCTTCCACCTCGATGGAGCAGGGACGCGTCGCCGCCTGCCACGCGCTCGGCATGGAGCCGCTCGCGCCGCCGGAGTTCTTCCCCTACGGCATCTATTCGGTGCCGGAGATATCGACGACGGGACTCACCGAAGAAGAGGTGCGCACGCGCGGCATTCCCTACGAGGTCGGCATCGCACGCTTCCGCGAGACCTCCCGCGGCCACATCATGGGGCTGAACAGCGGCATGATGAAGATGATCTTCTCGACCAAGACGCGCCGGCTGCTCGGCGTGCACATCCTCGGCGAAGGCGCCACCGAGCTGATCCATATCGGCCAGGCCGTGCTCAACCTCAAAGGCACCATCGACTATTTCATCCAGAACACGTTCAACTATCCGACGCTGGCGGAGGCGTACAAGATCGCCGGGCTGGATGCGTGGAACAGGATGACGCGGTAGCCGCAAGCTCATCGAACAGTCTCTTCGCAGCCATCCTTCGAGACGCCCGCCTTCGGCGGTCTCCTCAGGATGAGGTCTCGTTTCGCGGCGCAGCCTCAGACCCTCATGGTGAGGAGCCCGCGAAGCGGGCGTCTCGAACCATGCAGGCCAGGCAGGTCGTTGCAGCGTCTCAACGCATGCCTGCATTCCGCCGCGCGGGACACCGCGCGATTGCCTTCGCTATCGCCAGCACGTAGCCTCATCGCCTCAACAAACAGAAAATTCAGCCGGAGAGAACGCCATGGCGCGCCTGAAGTTCGGAGCCTTCCTTGCCCCGCATCACCCGATCGGGGAGCATCCGATGCTCCAGTTCCGGCGCGATCTCGACCTGGTCGAGCAGCTCGACGCGCTCGGTTATGACGAGTTCTGGTGCGGCGAGCATCATTCCTCCGGCTGGGAGATGATCGCCTCGCCCGAGATGTTTCTGGCCGCAGCCGGCGAGCGCACCAAGCGGATCAAGCTCGGCACCGGCGTGGTGTCGCTGCCCTATCATCATCCCTTCAACGTCGCCCAGCGCATGGTGCAGCTCGACCACATGACCGGCGGCCGCGCCATCTTCGGCTCCGGCCCCGGCGCGCTGGCGTCGGACGCGCACACGCTCGGCATCGACCCGATGACGCAGCGCGACCGCCAGGACGAGGCCATCGGCGTGATCCGCCGCCTGTTCAACGGCGAACGCGTCACCGCGAAGAGCGACTGGTTCACCATGAACGACGCCGCACTCCAGATCCTGCCCTTGCAGGAGGAGATGCCGTTCGTGGTGGCCTCGCAGATCTCGCCGTCGGGCATGACGCTCGCCGGCAAATACGGCATCGGCATCATCTCGCTGGGCTCGATGACGACGCAAGGGTTGATGTCCCTGCAACAGCAATGGCAGTTCGCCGAGGACGCCGCCAAGAAGCACGGCACCAAGGTGGATCGGGCGAACTGGCGCGTGCTGCTGACCTGGCACCTCGCCGAGACCCGCGAGCAGGCCCGCCGCGAAGCCGGCGCCGGCCTGATGCGCTGGCACAACGAATATAATGTCGGCACGCTGCAGCGGCCGGGCCTGACCGCGTTCGCCTCGCCCGACGAGGCCGTGGACAAGACCGCTTTCGTCGACGGTGCGGCCTCCGTGATCGGCACGCCCGACGACCTCGTCAAGATGATCAAGAACGTGATGCAGGTGTCGGGCGGCGTCGGCGCCGTGATCGGCTTCGTGCACGATTGGGCCAATCCCGAAAATACCCGCCGAAGCTGGGACCTGGTGGCGCGCTACGTCGTGCCGGAGATCAACGGCTATATCGACGGATTGCGGAAGTCGCAAAAGTTCGTGATTGAGAACCGCGCGATCTTCGAACGCGCCGGGCAGGCCGTGATGGCGAAGATCATGGAGAACGAAAAGGCTGCAGAGGCCTTGAAGGTGACCGGCGCCGGCCGCGTCGCCATTCCCGCCGTCAACGCCCCGGATTTGCAGAAGGAAGCGGCGAAGCGGTAGGCCCGTCGGAACTACGCTTGTAACGACGTTCACAAGAAAGACATACCGGCCTGTGCTATGCTGACCCCGGTCAGCTGGCGCGGGTCGTAGTCATCTGTGTTCGCGCGCCTGTTCGGTCGGTCAACCGGAGCAATCGTCATGTCGATGCAGAATGTCGCCCCTGCGCTTCCGTTCACCGCACCCAGGCGCAACGAGCTGACGCACATCCCTGGCGACGAGGGCTGGCCGATCATCGGCAAGACCTTTCAGGTGCTCGCCGACCCCAAGGGACATATCGAGGCGAACGGCGCCAAATACGGCCCGGTCTACCGCACCCATATTTTCGGCGAGACCAATGTCGTGCTGCTCGGGCCCGAGGCCAACGAGCTCGTGCTGTTCGACCAGCAAAAGCTGTTCTCGTCGACACATGGCTGGAACAAGGTGCTGGGCCTGTTGTTTCCGCGCGGCCTGATGCTGCTCGATTTCGACGAGCACCGTCTGCATCGCAAGGCGCTGTCGGTCGCGTTCAAGTCGGGGCCGATGAAGTCGTATCTGAGCGATCTCGACTACGGCATCGCCGCGCGCGTCGCGCAGTGGAAGGCGAAGCCCGGCGAGATGAAGCTCTATCCGGCGATGAAGCAGCTCACGCTCGACCTCGCGGCGGCGTCGTTCCTCGGCGCGGATATCGGGCCGGAGGTCGACGAGATCAACCGCGCGTTCGTCGACATGGTCGCGGCCGCGGTCGCCCCGATCCGCCGGCCGCTGCCGGGCACGCAGATGGCGGCTGGCGTGAAGGGACGCAAACGCATCGTCGCCTATTTCCGCGAGCAGATCCCGCTGCGACGCGGCAATCACGGCGGCGACGATCTGTTCTCGCAGCTCTGCCGCGCCACCCACGAGGATGGCGCCCTGCTCTCCGAGCAGGACATCATCGACCATATGAGCTTCCTGATGATGGCGGCGCACGACACGCTGACCTCGTCGCTGACCTCCTTCATCGGCGAGCTCGCCGCCAATCCGGACTGGCAGGATAGATTGCGCGCGGAGGTTCTTGCGCTGGGGCTCGCACCGGGTTCGCCGAGCAGCTTCGACGACCTCGAAAAAATGCCGCTGTCGGAGATGGCGTTCAAGGAGGCCCTGCGGATCAAGCCGCCGGTGCCGTCGATGCCGCGCCGTGCGATGCGCGATTTCACCTTCAAGGGTTTTACGATTCCGGCCGGTACCGCCGTCGGCGTCAATCCGCTCTACACCCACCACATGAAGGACATCTGGCCGGAGCCGGATCGCTTCGATCCCTTGCGCTTCACCGAGGAAGCCCAGCGCAACCGGCATCGCTTCGCCTGGGTGCCGTTCGGCGGCGGCGCGCATATGTGCCTCGGCCTGCACTTCGCCTACATGCAGGCGAAGTGTTTTGCCCGGCACTTTTTGCAGAACCTCGAAGTGTCGCTGGAGCCGGGCTACAAGCCGGACTGGCAGATGTGGCCGATCCCGAAGCCGCGGGATGGCTTGCGGGTGCGGGTGAAGACGGTTTAGGCACCGTTTTCGTAGGGTGGGCAAAGGCGCGTAGCGCCGTGCCCACCATTCCTCGCGAAGAAAGAATTGGTGGGCGCGCTTCGCTTTGCCCACCCTACGGCACCGTCACCTGCCGCTACTACGCCTCCTGATCGAACGCCTTGCGCATGGCGACGTAACCCTGCTGCTGCTGGCTCCAGTTGCGGCCGCCGGTGACGGCGCCGTCGACGACGAGATCGTGTCCGTTGACGAAGCTGGATTCGTCGCTCGCCAGAAACACCGCGGCCTGCGCGATGTCATCGGGGAGGCCCGCGCGCGGGATCGGCTGTGCGGTCTTGAAGACTTCGCGCATCACGGCAGGCGTCGCCTCCGCCGCATCGGTCGCGAGCCCCAGCGCCTTGCCGAAAATGCCGGTCGCGATCGCACCGGGCGAGATCGAGTTGACGCGCACGTTGGACTCGCCGAGCTCCATCGCCACGCATTTGGTGAGATGGATCACCGCCGCCTTGGCCGCGCCATAGACGACCGACGAGGAAAAGCCGGCAAGACGGCCTGCGATGCTGCCATTGTTGATGATGCTGCCAGAACCCTGCTTCTTCATGACGGGCGCGGCATGCTTCATGCCGAGCATGACGCTGCGCACCAGGGTCGCCATCGCCGCGTCGAACCGCTCGACATCGAGGCCTTCGATGCCCCCGGTCTGCGCCGGGCCGCCGGCATTGTTGAACAGGCAGTCGATCCGGCCGAACTTCTCGACCGCGAGCGCGATCAGCGCCTGCATCCGCGCTTCGACCGTCACGTCGGTCTGGCGAAAGATGCAATTGACCCCGAGCTGCTTCGCCAGCGCCTCGCCTTCCGGTATGCGCCGCCCCGCGATCACAATTTTGGCACCTTCGGCAACGAAGACTTCCGCGGTACGCAGGCCGATCCCGCTCGTCGCGCCCGTAATCACCGCAACCTTGCCATCCAACCTACCCATGGAATGTTCCTGTTTTCGAATGATTTGATGTCAAATGGCGGACGCCGATCGATCTCGGCGCCGCGACAGTCACTATTCCTGCCGGTCTGCGACAAGGCAAGCTTTGCTTGTGCATGCGACATGCGTAACATTCCCGCTCCTTTCTCGATTTACGCGCGCATAGCGCAACCGGGCCGGGCATGGAGAAGCTGATCGACGAATTCCGCAAGGGCTGGCAGGGCGTGGCAGCGCCATCCCTCGCTCTGAGCCTCGGCTTCGCGGTCGCCTGCCTGCTGGTTGCGACGGTGGCGCGCTGGGGTCTCGCGCATGTGCGGCCCGACGTCTACTTCACCCCGTACTTTCCGGCCGTGTTCTTTGCCGCCGCGTTCGGCGGCTTGCGGATCGGCATCATCACCGCGCTGATCGGCGGCGTGCTCGGCGTCGTCGTCAATTTCAGCGACGCTCTTGCCGATCGCTCCAGGTTCACCTTGCTGACCCTTTATTGGGGCGTCTCCGCACTCACGATCTGGGGCGTCGAGCACTATCGCGGGATGCTGGCGGAACAGCGCCGGATTTCCAAACGGCTGATCGAGGAAGAAGAATACCGCAAGCTGCTGGTCGACGAGCTGCAGCATCGGCTGAAGAACAAGCTGTCGACCGCGCACGCCGTGCTGCACCAGGTGCTGCACGACCAGCCGCAGGTCTGGGCCCGGATCGATCCGCGGCTACGGTCGCTGGCTGCAACCGACGATCTGATCTCGCGGATCGACAAGGGCGGCTGCGATATCCGCGATCTCCTGATCGCAGAGCTCGGACCTTACGGCCATGTCCGCTTCACGCTCAACGGCGACCGGCTGTTCCTGCCGCCGAAGCTCGCGGTCACGCTGTCGCTGATGTTTCACGAGCTCGCCACCAACGCGGGCAAATATGGTGCGTTCTCCGCGCCGCGCGGATTATTGCAGGTGTCGTGGACCGTCAGCGGCGACCGTCTGACCGTCACCTGGGACGAAACCGAGGGCCCGAGCATCGACAAGGTCTCCGAGCCCGGCTTCGGCACCAAGCTGCTGAAGTCAGCGCTGTCGGCTTTCGACGGCAAGTCCGAGGTCTCGTATCTCAAGACCGGCCTGCATTGCATCATGCAATGCCGCATCCCGCAGAACGGTTAGACGCGGCACGAGCGCAAGAGACGCGCGCCCCGCTCGCAGTTTCGTTGCGCGCGTTGACGCTCCGTTAATGACGATGGGTCGGGCGCGTCGCATCGCCGCAAAACACCCCCGTATTTCTCCGTACCCCTTAACCAAACCTAAGAGGGAACTGCGCAAGATCGCGTCCATTGCAAAGGCGCGTTGAAACAACAAGATTCATGACTTCTATGAACCACAACAGATATTCCGGCGCGAGTGAAGCCGAACTCGGATTTCTCAAGGAAATCGTTAGAATGCTGCCTGCCGGTCTGACCGTGCAGGACGCGCAGGGCGAGCTTCTCCTGGTTAACGATGTCGCGGCCGCTCAGCTCGGCATGGACGGCAGCCGTCCGTCGCCCGATCTGACGCCGCGCCGGGAAGCCTGCCAGCGGGCACTGAGGTCCGGCGAGGCAGTCATCTCCGAGGAAGCGCTCCAGGATGGAGCTGCACGCCAGGTGCTGCTGACCACCCATCGCCCCGTCCGCGTTGCCGGACGCGAGCTGCTGATCTCGGCCTCCTCCGACATCACCGAACAGAAGAATTTCGAGGACCAGCTGTTCCGCTCGGCCTATTTCGACGAGCTGACCGGCCTGCCCTCGCGGCGCGTGATCGAGCATCGCGCCGCCAGCCTGCTCGCGCGCGACGGCAAAGGCGAGCGTTTCGCGCTCGCCTTTCTCGACGTCGACAATTTCAAGCACATCAACGACTATTACGGCCACGCCGTCGGCGATGCGCTGCTGGTCGAGCTGTCGAAGCGGCTCGGGCGCGACCTGCGCGATTCCGACATGCTGTCGCGCATCTCCGGCGACGAATTCCTGCTGCTGCTCTCCCCGATCCAGAGCCAGGAGGAAGTCGCCGAATTCATGCAAGCGACGCTGGAGCGGCTGACCGCACCGTTCTTCATCGACAATTCGGAGGTCTTCGCCTCCACCTCCGTCGGCGTCAGCCTCTATCCCGACCACGGCCGCAGCTTCGAGACGCTGCGCCAGAACGCCGACATCGCGATGTACCGCATCAAGAACAGCGGCAAGGGCTCGGCGGCCTTCTTCGACGCCAGCATGGAGCGCGAGGCGCTGGCGCGGATGAAGATCGAGCAGTCGCTGCGGCTCGCCATCCTCGAAAAGCGCTTCTGCTGCGCGTTCCAGTCCAAGGTCGACATCCGCACCCAGGCCGTGACCGGCATCGAGGCATTGGTGCGCCTTCGCGACGACGAGGGCGTGATCCAGGCGCCGGGCTCGTTCATCAACCTTGCCGGCGAATTGGGACTCATCGACGAGCTCACCCATCTCGTGCTCGCCGAGATCGTCAAGTCGATCGACCTGATCAACGACAGCTTCGGCGCGGAAGCGACCATCAGCATCAACGTCGCCGCCAAGCAGGCCGGCAATCCCGAATTCATGCGCAGTTTCGCGCGGGCGCTGGACGAGACCGGCTTTCCGCAGCGCTTCATGATCGAGGTGACGGAAGACGCCTTCGTCGCCAAGAATCATTTCCAGACCGAGATCCTGCCGATGTTCCGCAAGCTCGGCGTCGGCATCTCCATCGACGATTTCGGCACCGGCTATTCCTCGCTCTCGGCGCTCGCCGACATCACCGCCGACGAGATCAAGATCGACCGCTCGTTCATCACCGACATCCATAAGCGTCCGCGCAGCCAGGGCATCTTGCGCGCGATCGAATCCCTGAGCGAAGCGCTCGGGATGACCGTGATCGCCGAAGGCCTCGAATCCTACGAGGAGCTGGCCTATCTCCAGGCCGCGACCAAGATCCGCTACGCGCAAGGCTATTATTTCGCCCGGCCGATCTTCCTGGAGGAGCTCAAGCTCGCCACCCCCACCTCCAGCGAATCCCGTCCCGGCGTGTCCAACCGCCCGACGCAGCAGAACCGGCAGGGCTATTCTCGGGCGAGCGGGTATCGGCGGTAAGAGCCCAAGCGCCGCTCCAATCTCGATGTCGTCGCCCGGCTTGACCGGGCGACCCAGTACGCCGAGACGGTTGTGGTTGAACCGATAGGCCGCGGCGTACTGGATGCCCCGGTCAAGCCGGGGCATGACAGCGGTGGGGGCGGCTCGCATCCGCAACACCCATTTCCCCCTTTGAAATTACTGCCCTTTTGCTAATACACGGGCGGACTTCCCTGAGGTACGCCATGCCCTCCTCCCCCGACGTCAGCGATCCCGCCTATGTCCGCGCGCGGGCGATGGTGACGCTGTTCGAGCGGCTGGAGCATCTGTGCGAGGGCGCGATCGCGATCGATCGCGGCGGGCGGGTGATCTACGTCAACGAGAAATATCTGGCGTCGCTGGGCCTCAAGCAGACCACCGAAGCGATCGGCCGGCCGATCGAGGAGATCATCCCGAACAGCCTGATGCGGAACGTCGCCGAGAGCGGCGAGCCGATCCTGCTCGACATCATGGAGCTCGGCGGCGAACAGCTCGTGGTGACGCGCATGCCGATCGAGGACGAGGACCGCAACGTCATCGGCGCGATCGGGTTCGTGCTCTACGACCACCTCGAGAGTCTCAAGCCGCTGCTTGCCCGCGTCACCCAGCTCGAGAGCGATCTGCGGCTGGCGCGGCGGCAATTGTCCAACGCCCGCGCGGCGCGCTTCACCCTTGCCGATTTCGTCGGCACGACAGCGGCGATCGCGCAGGCCAAGGAGTTCGCCAAACGCGCGGCGCGGCAGAGCGTGACCGTGCTGCTCACCGGCGAGACCGGCACCGGCAAGGAGCTGCTGGCGCAGGCGATCCACAATGCGTCCTCGCGCGCGGAAAAACCGTTCGTCAGCGTCAATGTCGCGGCGATCCCGGAAACGCTGATCGAGTCCGAATTCTTCGGCACTGCTCCGGGCGCCTATACCGGCGCCGACCGCAGGGGGCGCGAGGGCAAGTTCCGGATCGCCGATGGCGGCACGCTGTTCCTCGACGAGATCGGCGAGATGCCGCTGCAATTGCAGGCCAAGCTGTTGCGCGTGCTGCAGGAGCGCGAGATCGAGCCGCTCGGCTCGGACAAGATCAGCAAGGTCGACGTGCGCGTCATTGCCGCGACCAATGTGGATTTGCGCAAGCGCGTCAGCGACGGCGCCTTCCGCGCCGATCTCTACTACCGCCTCAATGTGCTCTCGATCGACCTGCCCCCTCTGAGAAAATGCCTCGACGATCTGCCCGACATCTGTGCGCGGCTGATCGAGGACATCAGCGCCTCCGGCGATTTCCTCAATGCCAGGATCACGCCGAGCGGATTGTCGGCGCTCGCGCGCTACGACTGGCCCGGCAACGTCCGCGAGCTCCGCAACATTCTGGAACGCGCACTGATCCTGAGCGATTCCGGGCGCCTGACCGGCGATGATTTCGTTCACATCCTGCCGGTCAGCGCGGAGGCCGGCCCTGGACCGGCGCCGCAGATGACCGGCTCGGTCGTCCCCTATGCCGAAGCCGAGGCGGAGTTCGAGAAGCAGACGCTCGAACATGCGCTCGCCGCCAGCAACGGCCAGATCTCGGAAGCCGCGCGGATGCTGCGCATCTCGCGCGCGACGTTCTACAAGAAGCTCGCCAAGTTCGGACTGGCGTCGGGATCGCCGCCTGTCTGACTTTCGAGACGGCACGTGTCCGGAGTCTCGGACTCCTGACACCGCCATATCGGCACTCGCCTGTGGCATTCGCGCGCGATCCGCCGCAATTTCAGGCATTCCCGCGCAAAACTCCGGATCTGGCGCAGGGCTTGCTCTGAGGCGGCCTGAGGAAACGCATGGGCTGATGTGAAGCCAGGGGATCGTTAACGCGAACTCATCGCGGCCTGCGACGATCCGGCACGCGCACGTCAAGAGACTGTCACATGAGCCTCGTGCAAGCTCCGCCGGAAGGTGGAATTGCAATGTATGCACACTTGTGCAAATCGCTGTGATCAAGGCAGTTCATTCAAGGAGGAAATCATCGTGCGTCGATCGCTCATTCTCACGGCAGCCATCCTCGGCCTGGCCGCGAACACCTCCGCGCAGGCCGACGACCTCAAGGTCGCGCTGATCTACGGCAAGACCGGCCCGCTCGAAGCCTATGCCAAGCAGACCGAAACCGGCCTGCAGATGGGTTTTGAATACGCCACCAAGGGCACCATGATGCTCGACGGCCGCAAGATCGTCGTCATCACCAAGGACGACCAGGGCAAGCCCGACCTGTCGAAAGCCGCGCTCGCGGAAGCCTATCAGGACGACAAGGCCGACATCGCGATCGGCACGACCTCGTCGGCCGCGGCGCTCGCCATCCTCCCCGTCGCCGAGGAGAACAAGAAGATCCTGATCGTCGAGCCCGCCGTCGCGGATCAGATTACCGGCGAGAAGTGGAATCGCTACATCTTCCGCACCGCGCGCAACTCGTCGCAGGACGCAATCTCGAACGCGGTCGCGATCGGCAAGCAGGGCGTCACCGTGGCCACGCTGGCGCAGGACTATGCCTTCGGCCGCGACGGCGTCGCCGCCTTCAAGGAGGCGCTCGCCAAGACCGGCGCGACGCTCGCCGCGGAAGAATACGCCCCGACCAACACCACCGACTTCACCGCGGTCGGCCAGCGCCTGTTCGACGCTCTCAAGGACAAGCCCGGCCGCAAGGTGATCTGGGTGATCTGGGCCGGCGCCGGCAATCCGCTGGCCAAGCTGCAGGACATGGACCCGAAGCGCTACGGCATCGAGCTCTCGACCGGCGGCAACATCCTGCCGGCGCTCGCGGCGTATAAGGGCCTGCCCGGCATGGAAGGCGCGACCTATTACTACTACGACATCCCGAAGAACCCGGTGAACGACTGGCTGGTCGCCGAGCACCAGAAGCGCTTCAACGCGCCGCCGGACTTCTTCACCGCGGGCGGTTTCGCCGCCGCGATGTCCGTCGTCGCCGCCGTCACCAAGGCGAAGTCGACCGACACCGAGAAGCTGATCACGGCGATGGAAGGCCTGGAGTTCGACACGCCGAAGGGCAAGATGGTGTTCCGCAAGGAGGACCATCAGGCGCTGCAGAGCATGTATCACTTCAAGGTCAAGGTCGATCCGAACGTCGCCTGGGCCGTGCTCGAGCCGGTACGCGAGCTGAAGATCGAGGACATGGACGTTCCGGTCCGCAACAAGCGCTGATATCGAATCCCCTCTCCCCGCCCGTGCGGGGAGAGGATCCTTCCCTATTCCAGAGTTATCCTCATGGCCCTGACGCTAGAGACGCGCGACCTCACCATCCGCTTCGGCGGCCATGTCGCGGTCAACAACGTCACCTGCACGTTCCGCCCCGGCGAGCTCACCGCCATCGTCGGGCCGAACGGCGCCGGCAAGACCACCTATTTCAACCTGATCTCGGGCCAGCTGCGCGCTTCACACGGCAGCATCCTATTCGACGGCACCGACATCACCCAACATTCCGCGCCGCTGCGCACCCGCGCGGGCCTTGGCCGCGCCTTCCAGCTCACCAACCTGTTTCCGAATCTCACCGTGGAAGAGAACGTCCGCCTCGCGGTGCAGGCGGCCAGCGGCACCCATTACGACATGCTGCGGCCCTGGATGGTCCGCCGCGACCTGATCGCCCGCGCCGATGCCATCCTCGACCAGGTCGCACTCGGCAATCGCCGCGGCGTCGCCGCCACTGCGCTGTCGCATGGCGACCAGCGCAAGCTCGAGGTCGCGCTGATGATCGCGCTCGAACCCAAAGTGTTCATGTTCGACGAGCCGACCGCGGGCATGAGCATCGACGAGGTGCCGGTCGTGCTGAACCTGATCGCCCAGCTCAAGCAGGACAAGAGCAAGATCATCCTCCTCGTCGAGCACAAGATGGACGTGGTGCGCTCGCTCGCCGACCGCATCATCGTGCTGCACAACGGACAACTTGTCGCCGACGGTCCGCCGGCCGAGGTGATCGCCTCACCGATCGTGCAGGAAGCCTATCTCGGCGTTGCTCCAAAGAGTGCCGCATGACAGATCTGCTCAAACTCTCCGGCGTGCACACGCATATCGGCCGCTACCACATCCTCCAGGGCATCGACCTCGCGGTACCGCAGGGCCAGACCACCATGCTGCTCGGCCGCAACGGCGCCGGCAAGACCACGACGCTGCGCACCGTGATGGGCCTGTGGCAGGCCTCCAGCGGCGAAATCACGCTCGCAGGCGAGCGCATCGAGAGCCGCGCCACGCCCGACATCGCGCGGCTCGGCGTCGGCTACGTGCCGGAGAGCATGGCGGTGTTTTCCGACCTCACGGTGAAGGAAAACCTGGTGCTGGCGGCGCGCGACGGGCCGCTCGACGATACCCAGCTCGACTGGATCTTCGGCTTCTTCCCCGCGCTGCGCCGGTTCTGGCTGTCGCGCGCGGGAAGCCTCTCGGGCGGACAGAAGCAGATGTTGTCGATCGCGCGCGCCATCGTCGAGCCGCGCAAGCTGCTGCTGATCGACGAGCCGACCAAGGGGCTGGCGCCCGCGATCGTCATGGCACTGATCGAGTGCCTGAAGGAGATCGAGCGCAAGGGCGCGACGATCCTGATGGTCGAACAGAATTTCTTTGCCGCCCGCGAGCTCGGCGACAACGTGCTGGTCATGGACAACGGCACCATCGTCCATCGCGGCGAGATGGCGGCGCTCGCCGCCGACGTGCCGCTGCAGGAGCGGCTGCTCGGCCTGAGCCTGGAGGCGCATCAGTGACTGAACTCGCCGCAAATGATCCACTGCCGAAGCCGAAGCGCGATCTCGCGCCGATCCTGCTGCCGGTCGCACTGGCGCTTGCGATGATTCCCCTGGTGGGGTCACCCAGCACCTGGCTGACGCTGACCGCCGCGAGTCTCGCCATGGGCATGATGATCTTCATCATGGCTTCGGGGCTGACGCTGGTGTTCGGCCTGATGGACGTGCTCAATTTCGGCCACGGCGCCTTCATCGCCGTCGGCGCCTATGTGGCAACCCTCGTGCTGGCGCCGTTCGCGGCCTCGATGCAGGCGGATTCGCTGTGGACGAACCTCGCGGTGCTGGCGCCGGCAGCGCTGCTGTCGATGGCGGTGTCCGGCGCGCTCGGCCTGGTCGTCGAGCGCGTGCTGATCCTGCCCGTCTACGGCCAGCACCTGAAGCAGATCCTGATGACGACGGGCGGCCTGATCGTCGCCGAGCAGACGCTCTATGCGCTGTGGGGACCGCAGATCATCCCGACACCCTTGCCGACCTCGCTGCGAGGCTCCTTCATCCTCGGCGACGTCGCGATCGCCAAATACCGTGTGCTGGCGATGCTCGTCGGCCTCGCGGTCTTCATCGCGATCCAGCTCGTGCTCAACCGCACCAAGCTCGGCCTGCTGATCCGCGCCGGCGTCGAGAACCGCGAGATGGTCGAGGCGCTCGGCTATCGCATCCGCCGCCTGTTCCTCGGCGTGTTCATGACGGGATCGGCGCTCGCCGGCCTCGGCGGCGTGATGTGGGCGCTGTATCGCGAGCAGGTCCACGCCTCCATGAGCGACGACCTCACCGTCTTGATTTTCATCGTCGTCATCATCGGCGGCCTCGGCTCGATCGGCGGCTGCTTCATCGGCGCCATCCTGGTCGCGATGGTGGCCAATTACGGCGGCTTCCTGGTGCCGAAACTCGCCCTCGTCTCCAACATCCTGCTGATGGTCGCCATTCTGATGTGGCGGCCGCGCGGCCTCTATGCGGTGACCAGCCGATGATGCTCCTGTCAGGCGATCCGCCGAAGAGCCGCGTGCTCACGCTCCTCCTCATCGTCATCATCCTGGCGCTGGCGGCGACGCCGTTCCTGTTCCCGGGTGCCAAGGCGCTGAACGTCGCGGCCAAGATCTGCGTCTTCGCCGCGCTGGTCGCCTCCTACGACCTCCTGCTCGGCTATACCGGCTCGGTGTCGTTCGCCCACACCATGTTCTACGGCATCGGCAGCTACGCCATCGCGATCGCGCTGTACGGGATGGGCCCGAACTGGGCCGCGGTCGCGACCGGCATCGTCGTCGGCCTGCCGCTCGCGGCGCTGCTCGCGCTCGCGATCGGCCTGTTCTCGCTGCGGGTGGCCGCGATCTTCTTTGCCATGATCACGCTCGCGGTCGCCTCCGCCTTCCAGGTGCTGGCTTCGCAGCTCTCCTGGCTGACGGGCGGCGAGGACGGGCGCAGCTTCCAGCTGCCGGAATTGCTGCGGCCCGGCACGGTGCTGATCTCCAAGAACCTGTTCGGATTCGAGATCAACGGCCGCATCCTCACCTTCTACCTGGTGTTCGCCGTCTCAGCCCTGATGATCCTCGCTCTGTTGCGTGTCGTGAACTCGCCGTTCGGACGCGTGCTCCAGGCGATCCGCGAGAACCGCTTTCGCGCCGAGGCGCTCGGCTTTCGCACCGTCTTCCACCTGACCTACGCCAACTGCCTCGCCGCGCTGGTCGCCGCCAGCGCCGGCATTTTGAACGCGCTGTGGCTGCGCTATGCCGGTCCCGACACCTCGCTCAGCTTCTCGATCATGCTGGACATTCTGTTGATGGTGGTGATCGGCGGCATGGGCACGATCTACGGCGCGATCATCGGCGCCACCATCTTCATCCTCGCCCAGAACTATCTGCAATCGCTGATGGGCGTCGCCTCCAAGGCGGCGAGCGAAGCCGGCCTGCCGTTGCTGCCGGGGCTGCTGCATCCCGATCGCTGGCTGCTGTGGCTCGGGCTGCTGTTCATCGCCAGCGTCTACTTCTTCCCGACCGGCGTCGTCGGACGTCTGCGCAACGCCGGCCGCGACAAGAGCGCGGGCGCTTCGCATTAAGCTGCGGTTAATGATGCAGCGCAGCGGTTGTGATGGGCACGGCACAACCGCGACGTGATTCCCGCCCCACTGCATACGGGCGCGGCTGCACAACCGGATTAATGCTTAGGTAACTGGCTTTCCTAAGGTTTGCGCCATTTGTGCGGTGTATTCCTGTCCTTCCAGGGAGGGGGAATGCGCCAGGTCTTTTCCACGGTGACAGCCGGAATGTCATCAGCCGCGACCAACGGCTGGGCGGCCTTGGCGCGGCGTGGTCCTGTCCTCTGGCTGACCCTGTGCGGCGTGTTGCTGGTCGCCGGGATCTTCGCCGTGACCGCCATGGCCGTCGGCGAATTCCGCGAGCGCACCCTGGCCAACCGCGAGCGCGAGCTGGAAAACACGGTGCAGCTGATCGCACGGCACTTCGATCAGCAATTCCAGGATTCCGACGTCGTCGCCGCCGACCTGATCGGGCAGATGAACCTGCCGGAGATCACCTCGCCGGCGATGTTCCGCGAGCGCATGTCCGGGCTCGCGACGAATCAGATGCTGCGGAGCAAGATCAGCTCCGTCTCCTATCTCGGCGACATCGCGATCTACGATGCCGACGGCGAGCTGATCAACTGGTCGCGGGCCGAGCCGCTGCCCAAGATCAACGTCTCCTCGCGCGCCTATTTCCAGACGTTCAAATCCGATCCGATGGCCGAATCGGTCATCCTGGAATCCGTCCGCAGCTTCATCATCGGCAAATGGACCACGATCGTCGCGCGGCGGCTGAGCGGCGCGGACGGCAGCACCTTCCTCGGCGCCATGGTCCGGCGGATCGATCCGGACAGCTACCGGCAGTATTTCGCTTCTGTCGCGCTTGCCGAGGGTACGGCGATCTCGCTGTTCGATCGCGAAGGCAAGATGCTGGCGCGCTATCCACATGTCGAAGAGCTGATCGGCAGGAATTTCAAGGACGCGCCGCTGATGCGCAAGATGCTGGCCGAGGGCGGCCGGCACACGCTGCGCGTCAAGGGTCCGATCGACGGCGAGGACCGCCTCGGCTCGGGGGCCTCGCTGTCGCATTTCCCGCTGGTCATCGTCGCGACCAACACCACGAGCGCCGCGCTGGCCGACTGGCGTCAGCAGACCGGCTTCATGGTCACCACGGCAACGCTTTCGGCGATCGTGATCGCATTGATCCTCTTCCTGATCATCCGCCAGATCAGCCGGCAGAACCGGGAAGCCCAGGAGCGGATCGAAGCGGAACGGCTCCGGCTCGACACCGCCCTGAACAACATGTCGCAAGGGCTGATCCTGTACGACGCCGCCGGATTTATCGTCACCTGCAACCGCCGCTACTCCGAGATGTTCGGCCTGTCCGACGACATCATCAAGCCCGGCTGTCACATCCGCGAGGCGATGCAGCATCGCAAGGAGCGTGGCACGTTCGGCGGCGACGTCGAGACGTTTTGCACCGATGTGATGCGGGTCGTCGCCGAGGGCAAGGTCTCCAGCAGGATCCACGAACTGCCCAACGGCCGCGCCTTCCAGGTCATCAACACCCCGCTGGCGCAGGGCGGATGGGTCGCCACGATCGAGGAAATCACCGAGCGGCGCAATCTGGAGCAGGAGCGCGACCGCAACTACATGTTCCTGCGCGAGATCATCGATCACATCCCCTCGCAGATCACGGTGAAGGATGCCCTGACGCGGCAATATCTGCTGGTCAACCGGACCGCCGAGGAGCAGTTCGGCCAGTCGGGTGACGTCATCGTCGGCAAGACTCCTTTCGACATGTATCCGGAGGCCGCCGCCAGGATCGTCAACGACGACGACAGCAAGGCGCTGCAGGCGCCCGGGGGATTGTTCAAGGACGAGCACACCTGGCAGAGCCAGACCAAGGGACCGCGCTACATCACCTCGACCCGGATCGGCATTCGCGACAAGTCCGGCGAGCCGCGCTACCTCATCAGCGTCGTCGAGGATGTCACCGAGCGGCGGCGCGCCCACGAGAAGATCGCGCATATGGCGCATTACGATGCGCTGACCGACCTGCCGAACCGCACGCTGTTCCGCGAACAGATCGAGCGCGAGCTGGCGAAGGTCGCCGGCGGCGAACAGTTCGCGCTGCTCTATATCGACGTCGACGAATTCAAGGGCATCAACGATTCGCTCGGCCATCACGTCGGCGACGAGCTGCTGAAGGCGATCGCGACCCGGCTGCGCGGCTGCCTCAAGAAGAGCGACCTGATCGCGCGGCTCGGCGGCGACGAATTCGCCGTGATCCAGACCGGAATCCAGTCCTCTGCGGACGTGCTATCGTTCGTGACGCGGATCTACGAGGCGATCCGCCAGCCCTATCACTGCCTCGGCCATCAGCTCTCCACCGACGCCAGCATCGGCATCGCGCTGGCGCCGCAGGACGGGACCGATCTCGACCAGCTCATCAAGCACGCCGATCTTGCGATGTACGGCGCCAAGGCCGAAGGACGCCGCACCCATCGCTTCTTCGAGCCGGAGATGGATGCGAGCGCCAAGGCGCGCCTGACCATGGAGCAGGATCTGCGCCAGGCGCTGGTGAATGGCGGCTTCGAGATCCACTACCAGCCGCTGGTCGACCTGAGCACCAACGACGTGTCGGGCTGCGAGGCGCTGCTGCGCTGGCGGCATCCCGAACGCGGCTGGGTGTCGCCGGCGGAGTTCATTCCGATTGCCGAGGATACCGGCCTGATCAACGAGCTCGGCGACTGGGTGCTGCGCATGGCCTGCAACGAGGCCGCGACCTGGCCGGCGCATGTGCGGATTGCGGTCAACGTCTCGCCGGTGCAGCTCAAATGCGACACGCTGGCGCTGCGGATTGCCGGCGCACTCGCCGCCTCCGGGCTCTCTCCCTCCCGGCTCGAGCTCGAAATCACCGAGGCCGTGCTGATCCGCGACGACGAGGCCGCGCTCTCGATCCTGCACCAGCTCCGGTCCATCGGCGTGCGCATCGCGCTCGACGATTTCGGCACCGGCTATTCCTCGCTGAGCTATCTGAAGCGCTTCCCGTTCGACAAGATCAAGATCGACCGCTGCTTCGTCGCCGACATCGCGGAGACCAGCGGCGCGCCAGTGATCGTGCAGGCGGTGGTGAACATCGCCGCGGCGAGCCACATGACCACCGTCGCCGAGGGCGTCGAGACCGAGGCGCAGCGCGAGATGCTGCGCGCGCTCGGCTGCACGGAGATGCAGGGTTATCTGTTCAGCAAACCGAAGCCGGCCGCCGAGGTGCGAAAGCTGTTCGGTCCGAACGATGCCGCGCCGGTGGCGGCGGTGGCCTGAGATGGCGAAGCCGAGGAAAACGTCAGCGAAAGGCGTCGACGTCGCGGATTCCTATGCCGTGCGGCTGATGCAGCATCTGGTGGTGCCGACCTTCGTGATCGACCCCAAGCGCCGCGTCGTGATCTGGAACAGAGCCTGCGAGCGGCTGACCGGCGTCCCCGCCGCGGAGGTGATCGGCACGACGAAACACTGGCAGGCCTTCTACGAGACCCGGCGCCCCTGCCTCGCCGACCTGGTCGCGCTCGACCGTCCCGAGCAGCTGCCGGAGTTTTATTCGGAATATGCCGCACGCGGCCACAACGGGCTCGGCTTTTCCGCGGAGAACTGGTGCGTGATGCCCAAGCTCGGCAGCCAGCTCTATCTCGCGATCGACGCTGGCCCGATCCACGACGAGGCCGGCCAGCTGATCGCCGTGGTGGAGACGCTGCGCGACCTCACCGATCAGAAGCGCGCCGAGATGGCGCTTAAGGAGCTCGCCACCAAGGACGGGCTGACCGGCCTGTCGAACCGGCGCGCCTTCGACCAGATGCTGATGAGCGAATGGGCCCGCGCCCAGCGGACGCAGAAGCCGATGGCGCTGCTGTTCGTCGACGTCGATCATTTCAAGCTGTTCAACGACCGGCACGGCCACCAGAGCGGCGACGAATGCCTGCGCGCGGTCGCTGATGTCGTCAGCCGCCATGCCGTGCGCCCGCTCGACCTCGCCAGCCGCTATGGCGGAGAAGAGTTCGCGCTGATCCTGCCCGACGTGGATTGCGATGCCGCCTGCGCCATCGCCGAGGAGATCCGCCGTGCCGTCATGGCCTTGCGGATCGCTCATGGAGCTGTTGACGCCGGCGACCACGTCACCCTCAGCGTCGGCGTCGCAAGCCATATTCCCACTGAGGCCGACGGCAGCCCCGACCGGCTGCTGGGTGCGGCCGACGAGGCGCTCTATGCGGCAAAACGGCTCGGCCGCAACCGCGTCATCTGCTCCGAACGCCTGCTTGCCGAATTCGCGCACGCCGATCGCGGCTCGCCCGGGATTCAAGTCGCCGCCAATCGCCGGTCCAGCCGGGGCTGACGTTCATCCCACCGAAGGTTCTATTGCGTTCGGCCTCACCAGCAGGTGATGTTGCGCCGGAACAACACGGACATTTTCTTCTCGAAAAGCCGCAATTTCTCGGGCGCTCGTTTGAATATAGATATGTCGTTGCCTGGAGCCGTATTCGCTTTGAAATTTCCCCGCCCATCTCGCAGTGCCCTCCCCTCCGCCAAAAACGCCATCGCCTGGTCGCGAGTCACGGCCGAACCCGGCTCGGCCGCCAAGACCAACCGCTGATGACCGAAGCAGCCGGTTCGTTTCGCGGACGTGTCCACCGCGGAACGCAGCAAATTGGTGGCACCTGCATCGAGCTCGAGGCCGCGGGCGAGCGAATCCTGCTCGACCTTGGCCTTCCGCTGGATGCCGACGGCGCGTCCGACGATCTTCTCCCGCCTGTGGCCGGGCTTCGCGTCGAAGATCCAACCCTGCGTGCGGTTGTCCTGTCGCACGGACACGGCGATCATTGGGGTTTGCTCCCCCTGTGCAGACCCAATGTCCCCCTCGCCATGGGCGCTGCGACCGCGCGCATCATGTGTGCGGCAGCTCCTTTCGTGCCCAACGCCTTCGTGCCCAATGTTTCATTCGAGCTGAACGATCGCAGAACCTTCCAGATCGGCCCGTTCAGCATCACGCCCTATCTTGTCGATCACTCGGCCTATGATGCCTATGCGCTGCTGATCCAGGCTGCCGGCCGGCGTCTGTTCTACAGCGGCGACATCCGTGCGCACGGTCGCAAGGGCGGTCTGTTCGAGCGATTGGTGAGCCATCCGCCCCGCGGTATCGACACGATGCTGATGGAGGGGTCGAGCCTCGGCCGTCTCGACGAGCACACGCAATTCCCGACGGAGGACGACATCGAGGCGAGGCTGACCGAGAGTTTTGAGCAGCCAGGCTTCGTCATCCTCTCGGCGTCCGCGCAGAACATCGATCGCATCGTCAGTATCTATCGCGCCTGCAAGCGCAGCGGCCGGACGCTGCTGCTGGACCTCTATGCGATGGAGATATTGCGGGCCACTGGCAACGAGCGCTTGCCGAACGCCGGCTGGCCCAATTTGTCGGTCTATGTGCCGGAATATCAACGGCGGCAGATCGCAAGGAAAAAGCGCTTCGACCTGCTGGATCCCTACAAATCCGCACGGATCTACCGCGAGCGCATCACCGAGATCGCCGATCGCACCGTGATGCTGTTTCGCCCGGCGATGGCCGACGACGTGGAGACCGCAAATCTCTGGCCCGGCACCAGAGCGATCTGGTCGCAATGGGACGGATATCTGAAGGACGGTCCTGGCGCCAGACTGAAGGCGGATCTCGCGACACGCGGCGTTCCCATCGAGATCATCCACACCTCGGGCCACGCCAGCATCCTGGATCTCAAGCGGCTCGCGAACGCAATACAGCCGGACAGGCTCGTGCCCGTTCACACATTCGAAGGCGACAGTTTCTCCAGATATTTTGACAACGTCACGCGACGCAGCGATGGCGAATGGTGGGAGGTATGAGATGAGCTTCAGACGCGGAATCCGGGGCGACGACTTTCGCAAGGCACTCGAGACACTCGCCCAGCAGGATGGCTGGTGGAAAGACGTTCTCGCCGATCCCACACTCATCATCGGCATTCGGGACGAGTACCTGAACGTCTACTGGCAGGGGCAATCCATCTTCAAAGTGTCATTCAAGGGCGGGAAGGTGACCGCCTCGACGCACGAGAAATATCTGCTGAATCCGGACTTGAAGGATCAGGTCTCGCTGGTCGAGGGGAAGTTCGCCTTCGGCAACGCCGAGCCAAGAATGCTGACGCGCGACTACGAAGGCGCAGAGACGCTGGCGAAGCTCAAAAGGGCCGCATCGCCCTATTCCGGACAGGAGAAGGAAGGCGTCCACGAGATCGCGACGTCCAATCTCTCCGTCGTCGACGTCGAGATTGCGATCAACGCATCCGGCGTCCCCGGCATCAAGCGGAACCTCCCCCGCATGGACCTGGCGAACTTCGAAACGACGGCGACCGGCGTGGATCTAGTGTTCTGGGAGGCCAAGACGTTCAGCAACCCCGAGCTGGAGAACGGCGATATTGTCGGTCAGATCGCGGACTATCAGAAGGTGATCGACCTTCACAAGACGGAGATCGAAGACAGCTATCGATGCGTTGCGAATAATCTGGCCGGCATGGCGAAATGGAGCAACGGACATCGCAATGTGGCTGCGGCGATCCGCGCTGTTGCGGACGGGGCCAAGCTCAACGTGAGCAGCGCCAATGTCGGGCTGCTCGTGTATGATTTCACCGCGGTTCAACGCGATCGCAAGGACAAGGACGGCAAGGCGCTGAGCGACAGAGTGATTGAATCGCTCGCGAAGGTGGGCGTGGGTCCGGAGCGGATCAGGCTCAAAGGCACGACAAAGGGTCTCACCATCTAAGTTGGCACGCGGGAGAAACCTGGCTTTGCATCTTCCCGAGCACGAAGAACTCACCTTCGCGATCGGCGACATCCACGGCTGCTTTGACAAGCTGACGTCGCTGCTCGCCGCGTGCGAGGAGCTTCGCGGCGAGCGGAGCGCGCAGTTTGTGCTTGTCGGAGACTATATCGACCGGGGACCCCAAAGCCGCGACGTGATGGATTTTCTCGTCGGCAGCGAAGGGAAGCAGGACCGCCCCTTCGTCTGTCTGCGGGGCAACCATGAGGAGATGCTGCTTCGCGCGGCCGACATGGAGCGCACCGACCGCGACCTCATGAATTGGTGGGGCAACGGCGGCGAGCAGACGCTCGACAGCTACGGGATCGACGATCCCGCCGATCTGCCGAGCGAGCATCTCGACTGGATACGCGCGCTTCAGCTGACGAAAATCGAGCATGGGCGGCTGTTCGTCCATGCTGGACTACGGCCGGACGTGCCGCTGGCGTCACAATCCGAGCGAGACTTGCTGTGGATCCGGGAACCCTTCCTGTCGTCGGATCACGACCACGGGCTTTTCGTTGTCCATGGTCATACGCCGGTCCGGTCCGGGACACCTGATCTGCGAGCCAACCGGTTGAATCTGGATACCGGCGCCTGCTTTGGCGGCCCGCTCACCGCGGCCGTGTTCGCCACCTCGGAGACGGGCCCGTTGATGTTCGTGACCGATTCCGGCGAGATCTCGGGACCGGCCGCCCTCCGGGATTGAAGAGCGAAGCATAAGACCAGGAATTGGGCGATGCCGGGCGTCCGGGCACGGGCAAAGCGGAGGTTGCCCACCCCCCGCCAATCGGCTAAATGAACCTCGACTAGCACCCGTAGCTCAGCTGGATAGAGCGTTGCCCTCCGAAGGCAAAGGTCACACGTTCGAATCGTGTCGGGTGCGCCAGTCTCCCTACTCTTTACCGAGACTGTGTGCCGGACCGAGACTGTGTGCCGGCTTTTGACGCTGTGACGGCACCATCCATCAAATGTTGCGGCTCGCAATCTGGCCTTCGCAACGTCGCGCGCGCGTCCGGCTAAGCACGTCGAATGGAAAAGCGGTCACAAATCTCTGACCAACGGCGCAATTGATTGCACCCTTAAATTGTACTATTGTTCATGGGTTGCGGAAAATGAGCCCGATCGCGGCACGTTTCTGGTCGCGATCATCGGGGCAGGTCCGATTGTAGGCGTGATGTCGCAGACCGATATCCGGTTATTGTCGGACTGAATCACCCCAGGAGCGCTCGTCCCGCAAGCAATGAGCCAACACGGAACCTGCTTGACGACGTCGATCCAGTGGCGGCGCCAGGAACAGGGCTTCGCAATCAACCGAGTCGGGAGGGGTGCTTCAGATGAAAACCATCGCCCAGTTCGTCGAGGATCGCATTACGACGCTTTCCGACCTGAAAGACGCACTCCAGACCGCGATGCAATTGGAGTTCTCCACCATCCCGCCTTATCTTTGCGCGCAATGGTCGATCAACAGCGACCCGGGCGGTGTCGGCGGTATGATTCAGGACATTGTGGTGCAAGAGATGTATCACTTTGCCCTGGCAGGCAACATGCTGACCGCGATCGGCGGCGTGCCATCCATTGCCAATGCGACCTTCATTCCGAGCTACCCGACCAATGTCCTGCCCGGAGAAATTCTGCAAAAATTGCCCGTTGATCTGAAGCCGCTTACGCCAGATCAAGTTCAGGTCTTCATGCAGATCGAGTATCCGGAATTTCCACCGGTTGCGCTCGCCGCAAGAACGGGACCTGCGGCGATTGGTGATTTCTACGATGCGATCGCCGAGGGTTTCACCACAGTCAATCCCGCGATCAATGCCAGCGCTTTCGCGGTCAATTCGGGGGAAGCAACGCCGATCAAGAGCATCGCCGATGCGCAGGCGGCGATCCTGCTGATCAAGGCCGAAGGTGAAGGTACGGAAGGCTCTCCTAACCAACCCCCAACCGGCAATGCAACATTCGCCCACTATTATGTCTTCAAGGAAATCTACACCGAGAAAACGCTGGTGCAGGATGCGGCTGGCCATTGGAGCTTTACGGGAGCACCAATCCCGTTTCCGACCTGGTTCGATTTTCAGCAATCGACCGTCACACCGAGTCCGTCGCTTGCGTTCAATCAGGCCCTGTCGCAGCTCTTGATCGGCCTTCAAACGTGCTGGACAAGCGGTACAAGACCCAGCATCGGCGCCATGTTCACACTTCAGTCGCTTGGCACGGACCTCATCCAGCAGGGCATTCGTCCTGAGTTCCTATGGGCGCCTCCGTCGGCATGAACTCCGGATCTGCCGCCTGCCTCCCTCACGTCAGCATCGAGATGATCGACTGGATCTGATCGGAGGCGGACGTCACCAGGGCGTCATACGACGTATGACCGTGCGCGGCAGCCTTCAAAATGCATTCGGCGACAGCGGCTTTCAGACCGAACACCGACTGATCGGCCGGTACGCTCGCCATCACGGTCTCGAGGGCCTGGCGCATGGTCTGAATGAGCTCGGAGCTGTATTGCATTGGCTGTCCTCCGCGCTCCTATATAGGAACGCGTGCCTAGGCTCGCCACTCACGAGCCTGAGATTGCTCTTTGATGAACCTTGGACAAATCGCCTCAATTCAAGCGCCAGATGGCCGCATTGAGCAGGCCGGCAAAGGCGACCCAGGCTGCATAAGGTATGAACAACGCGGCGGCCAGCCTGTCCCGTGACGTCTCGAGACTGATGTAGGTCACGATCGCGACGAACAGGCAAATGAGTATGACGAGCGCGGCTCCGATCTGGTGCATCGTGAACATCACCGGAGACCAGACGAAATTGAGGGCCAGTTGCGCGGCCCAGACCTGCATCGCTCGACCCGGCGGCTCACGGCGAAAAGTCCGCCAGCCCGCAACCGCGATCATGATGTAAAGGATAGTCCACGCCACCGGGAACGCCCAGTTCGGCGGCACGAAACCCGGCTTGGCAAGGGCCGCATACCACTCTCCCGGAAGATTGGTCGCGCCGATCAGCCAGCCGATGCCGACCACACCGACGACGAAGACCAACAACTGAAGCATCCATCACCTCGCGCTTCTCTTCGGGCAATTGTATCATCGTTCCATGAGCGAATCCGGCACGGTGACTGGCGAGGCCACGCCCGTCCGCAAGATCATCCATATCGACATGGATGCCTTCTATGCGTCCGTGGAGCAGCGCGACAATCCGGAGCTGCGCGGCAAGCCGGTCGCCGTCGGCGGCTCCGCGGAACGCGGCGGCGTCGCGGCCGCGAGCTACGAGGCCCGCAAGTTCGGTGTTCGCTCCGCGATGCCGTCGGTGACCGCGAAGCGGCAATGTCCCGACCTGATCTTCGTCAGGCCGCGCTTCGAGGTCTACAAGGCGATCTCCAAGCAGATCCGCGACATCTTTGCCGAGCACACGCCAATCATCGAGCCATTGTCGCTCGACGAGGCCTATCTCGACGTGACGGAGAATTTGCAAGGCATCCCGCTGGCGCGGGACGTCGCCTTGCGGATCCGTGAGAAGATCAAGGCCGAGACCGGCCTCAACGCTTCGGCGGGCATCTCCTACAACAAATTTCTTGCAAAGCTCGCCTCCGATCATCGCAAGCCCAACGGTCAGTTCGTGATCTCGCCGGAGATGGGACCCGCCTTCGTCGAGACGCTGCCCGTCGGCAAGTTCCACGGGATAGGCCCGGCGACCAGCGCGAAGATGAACGCGCTCGGCCTGTTCACCGGCCTCGACATCCGCAACCAGACGCTGGAGTTCATGAATGCGAATTTCGGCAAGTCGGGCGCCTATTACTACTGGATCTCACGCGGCGTCGACGAGCGACCGGTCCGGGCCAACCGGATCCGCAAGTCGATCGGCGCGGAGACGACGTTCTCGACCGACCTCGACGAATACGGCGCGCTGGCCGCCGAGCTCAAGCCGCTTGTCGACAAGGTCTGGCGCCATTGCGAGACGACCGGCAACCGCGGCCGGACCGTCACCCTGAAGATCAAATTCGCCGACTTCGAGATCATCACGCGCAGCAGGTCCGTCACGGCGCCGGTTGCAGGCCGGGACGATCTGGGGCGGCTGGCCTGCGGCTTGCTCGAAGCCGAGATACCGCTACCCAAGCGCGTCAGGCTGCTGGGGGTGTCGCTGTCTGCCCTCCAGGACGGCGACGATGCGGAGCCGCAGCTGACTTTCGGTCTTTGAACCAGGCTGGAAAGGCCCTCCGCGAACGCGAGATCCTTGTCCGCGGCGCGGCTCCAAACCAGCCATGGAAGGTGGCGGGATTTTCAGACCCGCCACCGATGAAGGCCGATCCGCTCGGGCCAATCAATGCCTCACATGCTCGAACACGACGATCACACCCGTCGGCTCCGGCTCATGGGCCATCAGGCGCGTGAGGTCGGCATCGCTCCAGTTGGCGAGGCTGACGACTTCGCCGGTCTGGCGCTCAGCGCCGACCGACGGCGTCGGCTCGAGCACCTTCAGGCCCGTTTCGTCGACGAAGAAGGTGTGTTCGCCGAACATGCTGTTGAGCTGCGGCATGGCGGGATGTTCGTCGGGCAGCACCTGGGCGCCGAGTTGGTTGACGGTCTGCTTCACCTGTTCGGATGTGAGCTTCATGCGCTGCTCCGTTTCTGTCGTGCCGGGTTTCAGTGAGTTGAGCCAAAACGGGCGTTCCCTGCGCCTGTGTCGCCTGGCTCAAATTCCCGAACGGGTGTTGCGCACGAATGTTCCGGAAAAATGCATTTCGTGATCGCGAGTTTCATCTGCCGCGCTCACGGCACGGGACCGCCACACGAAGCACACGATCCGCCTGTCGATGCCGCTATTCGGCGGCTTCGACGATCCGGATGTCGCGGTCGGCGCCGTCTCCGAGCAGGTCGTGAGCGGCCTTGTAGGCGGGACTTTCATACGCCGCCCTGGCGCGCTCGACGCTATCGAACTCGATGAGAACGACGCGTTCCATCAGGCCGTGCTCGTAGGCCGCAACCGGCATCCCGCGCGCGAGCACGCGTCCACCGGCGGCCTCGATGGCCGGACGCGACAGCTTGGCGTAGGCCGCCATGGCGTCGGGGCTCTTGATCGCGCGGTAGGTGGCAACCCAATAGGCTTTTGCCATTTTTATTCTCCTGGTTTCTCGTGACTTAGTGCTCGCCTCGGTTCTCGCCAACCGAGAGCGCGCAGATGCGTGACAGATATGTGTATGGCAGACCGGTCTCCTCGGCCCAGGCGTTGAACTGTGCCTGCACTTTTGCGAGATCGCCCTTTGATTTGACCTCTTCGGCGATGTCGAGGCCGGCATCGCGCAGGCAGGCGACGACATCCCTGGAGGTGACAAAACCATCCCAGCCGACGAAGCGCAGCAGCATCTGCCCGGTGTTGCCGCCGAGCCGGCTGCCGCGCTTCGTCAGGAGATCGAGCAGGCCGACCTCGTTGGATGGCGGCCATTTCGCCAGAAACTTGCCGAAGCTGCCGTGCTCTTTTGCGATCTCCTGGACGAAGCTGGCGTTGTCGCGCACCGACATGATCTTGGCGCCGTTGCGCACGATGCGCGCGTCGCGCACGAGGCCCTCCCAATAGTCCTCCGGCTGGAAGGTGAGCTTGGCCGGCTGGAAATGCAAAAACGCCGCTTCAAAGCCGTCCCATTTCGAATCGATCACGCTCCAGGCAAAGCCCGCGCAAAACACCCGCCTGGTCATCTCGGCGAGGATGCGATCGTCGCCCAGCTTGGCGAGCCCCTTCAGGTCGGGCTTTTCGGGCATCAGCTTGTCCAGCGCCTTGGGGCCGCCCTTGCGTTTCTCGGCGCGGGCACGAATGGTCTTGAAGGAGGTCATGCGGATACGGGCGTTTGAGGATGCGCCACGACATCAGAATTCGATGACACGGTCCAGCCCTGCGGCGCCCGGTCACTTGCGCACGCCAATGCGCCGCAGCATGCTGCCGGCCATTGGCTTGACGAAGAGAGGCAGCCATTCTGGTCTGCTTCTTGCTTTGTAATTAACGTTTTGGAATTCCCAGACCTTTTCAAACCCGCCCACGGATTTTCAATGCGCTGCCTGGTCGTGGCCGATTTGCACTACTCGCTGCCGCAGCTCGACTGGCTGGTCAGCGCGGCACCGCAGTTCGACCTCGTGATCTTCGCCGGCGATGCGCTCGACATCGGCTCGGTGGTGGATTTTCGCGCGCAGATCGTGGTGGTGAAGAAATACCTCGCGTTGCTCGCGGCGCAGACCCGCGTGATCCTCTGCTCCGGCAATCACGACCTCGACGAGCGCAATGCGGAGGGCGAAAAGATCTCGCGCTGGATCTCCGAGGTGCGGGAGCTCGGGATCACTTGCGACGGCGGCAACCTCACCATCGGCGACACGCTGTTCACGGTGTGCCCGTGGTGGGACGGCCCGCTGGTCAAGCAGCGCATCGTCGAACAGCTGCGCGACGCCGCCGAAAGCCGCCCGCAGCACTGGATCTGGGCGCATCATGCGCCGCCGGCGAATTCACCGACCAGCTGGGGCGGCAAGCGTTTCTTCGGCGACGTCGATCTGGTGCAATGGATCATGCAGTATCAGCCGTCGATGGTGATCTCGGGCCATGTGCACCAGTCGCCCTTCGTCGCCGACGGCTCGTGGTTCGACCGGCTCGGCCAGACCTGGGTGTTCAACGCCGGCCTGCAACCGGGACGGCCGCCGACGCATATCGTGCTGGATCTCGCTGCGGACAAGGCGTTCTGGCTGGCAGCGGGCGAAGCGCAGTGGATCGACCTCGGCGCACCGTTGAAGCGGCCCGCAAACACCATCGAGGAGCCGCCGGACTGGCTCACATCCTTGGATCGGATTGCCGATCCGAGCCTGGCGACACCTCGAGCGGCGGCAGGTTGATCATGCTCTGGAGCACCTCGCCGACCATGGCGAGATGCGTGCCGTGGCCAGCATATTGCCGCTTGAGATCGGCGAGATAAGTGTTGGCGACGTTGAGCCGCTGCGCCAGCGTGCGCGCGAGCAGCAGCGCGACCTCGGGCCGCTGGATGAGGAATGACGCCGCGTCCTCGAACTCATAGATGACGGAATCCGAGCTGGCCCGCACCGTCGCGGTGTGCGGCAGCCCGAGCAGCACGGACATCTCGCCGAACACGGCGCCGGGCTCGGTGATGGTCGCGACCACCGTGTCGCTCTTGAGCACCTCGAGCCTGCCCTCGACGAGCACGTAAAGATGGCCGCTGCTGGTGCCGCCCTCGGTAACGACCGACGTGCCGGCCATGACCTGCCGCTCCGTTCCGCCGGTGCAATGATCCAGAACTGCGCGCATCGCCGAAGCTCCCATCGCTGGGGAAATCCAGGCGATACTAGAGCACGATCCGTGCCAGGCGGCAACGCGCGGACGGCTACCGCGACAGGCGCTTTGCGAGGTGAACCGACTGCCAGTCTCCGAGACCGGTATCCCGGAAGCCCGCCTTCTTCGCCAGACCACGCATCTCGGTATTTGTCCGCGCCGTCTCCGCGGCGATCATCTCGTGGCCAAGATCGGTCGCCCGCGTCTCCATCGCCGTCATCATCTGCAAGCCGAGGCCCAGGCGCTGGAACGCATCGGCGACCGAGATGGCAAACTCGCCATGCCGTGCAGCCGCATCATAGGCGTAGTTCGCTTCGCCGATGATGGCGTGCTGCCCGTCCTGCCTGACTTCGGCGAGCAGGGTGAAATGACCGGGACGGCCCGTCTTCGCCACGCATTCGGCAGCGACCAGGGCGAAGTCGGTACGCGCGCCCATGAAGCGCTTGTTGCGCGACGTCGTGGACAGGCCGGTGAAATAAACCGACAGGTTCTCGACATCGGATACGCTGGCGGTCCTGATGCAGACCATGCCCTTCGCTTCGGCCAGTTCGACCGGCTCGACGACGGCTCCCGGAAACAACAGTGACATGCGTGATGCTCTCGGCAGGTTGCGTGGCTCGCACACCTAACCGAGGCCGCGCTTCCGCGGCTTGGACACCACTGCCAATCATGCGGCTGAAAACGAACAGCTCGTTGTCCCGTGCCGTGCATCACACACGGGAGAGTGACGGCACCTCGTCGGGCATGATCGCCTGGAGGCCGCCGAAGCGGCGCTCGCGGCCGTGGAAGGACGCCAGAGCCGCGGAGAGATCGCCCGCGTCGAATTCGGGCCACATCCGCTCGGTGAAGTGCAGCTCGGCATAGGCGCCTTCCCAGAGCAGGAAGTCCGACAGCCGCTTCTCGCCGGAGGTGCGGATGATGAGATCGACGTCGCGAAGGCCGGCTTCGCCGGTAACGAGCTGCGAGAAGGCTTCGCGGGTGAGGCTCGTCAATGCCGCCGCCTTCGCTGCGGCGTTGAGGATCGCGTCGCGCGCGGAATAGTCGACCGCAATGCGCAAGTGAAGCGCGCTGCCGTGCGCGGTGGCGTCTTCCGCGCGCGCGATCGCATTGGCGATGCCGTCGGGCAGACGGTCGCGGCGGCCGATCACGGTGAGGCGCACGCCGTTCCTGGCGAGGCTCTGCACCTCGTTGGCGAGATAGAAGCGCAGCAGCGTCATCAGCGCGGCGACTTCGGTTTTCGGCCGTCGCCAATTGTCGGTGGAGAAGGCGTAAAGTGTCAGCGTCCCGATGCCCTGCTTGGGTGCGGCCTCGACGATGCGGCGGATCGCCTCCACGCCGGCCTCGTGGCCGCGCAGGCGCGACAGGCCGCGGCGCGTCGCCCACCGGCCGTTGCCGTCCATGATGATGCCGACGTGAAGCTTCTCGTTGCGAGAGGTCATGTCGCTTTGCATTGCAAAGTCTCCGGTCAAAAAGGGGGATCAGGTCGAGATGATACCGAGACGGCCGAGCGGCGGCGCGTCGCGGCCGGCGGCCTTGGCGGCGTCGCGCACCAGCCGCTCGAGCACGGCGAGATAGTCGAGGAAGCGGCGGCGGCCCGCCTTGGTCAGGCGGCAGGTCGTGTGCGGGCGGTTGCCCTCATAGCCTTTGGTCACCTCGACGAGGCCGGCCTCCTGGAGCACGGCGAGATGCCGGCTGAGATTGCCGTCGGTGAGGCCGCAGAGCTGCTTGAGGTCGGCGAACGCCAGACCCTTCGGATGCGCCATCAGCGAGGTCAGAAGCCCGAGCCTCGCCTTCTCATGGATGACGCGGTCGAGCCCTTCATAGGAGAAGGGTGCGCTGTCAGTCTTCGACATCATGGTCTCCGGACGCGAAATACAGAATGCCCGCCATCACCGACTGCCCGATCACGAAGGGCAGCCCCATGGTCCACGGCGATAGCGTGTGAGTCCGGCTCGCGAGCACCACGACCGCGAAGCCGGAAATAAAATACAAGGCGCCGGCGAGCGCGACGGTGCGCGGCAGCGAGCGGACGGAAGCGAAAATGCCGAGCGACACCAGAATCTGCCACAGGCCGGGCAACAGCCACAGCGTCTCGCTCGCGAACTTCCACATCACCACCGCGAGCAGCACGCCGGCGACGCCCGCGGGCAGGAACTGCTCGACCGCCTGATGGATCATGGCATCGGCCAGGCCGGAATGATGACGGCGCGAGCGTGCGCGCATCTCGATGCCGATCATCAGGACGGAGAGCACCGCGGCCATGAACCAGCCGAAGAAGAAGCCGACCGGCTCGCTGGTGGGATCGCCGAGCAGCCAGAATTGGAGGATTGCGGTGAGAAGCGCGACGGCGCCCGTCGCAGCGATCGTCGCCGGGCCGTAGCCGCGGAACGCCGTGCCCGCCGCAATCTGGTTGCGGATCGCCACGATGTCGGCCAGTGCCTTGTCGAGATCGCGCATTGGCAACGCCAAAACCCCGCTCCGCCCAATTAACCGGGACCGCCCGTCCCGTCACTTTGTATCGCAAAGTATATAGCACCGCAAAGTAAAGGCAAGCCCGGAAGTCGCAGCCGGATGGTTCGATCCGCACAAACAACTGTCGGTTGCGCCGCACGACCTCGGCCGGATAAGATGGCTTCAAAAGCATTCCGGGGGGAAGGAAGTATGTGGCTTAAGTCATTTGTCGTCGCGTCTCTGTTGCAGGCGAGCGTCGCCGGCATCGCGCATGCGAAAGGACCATTCGGCAGCGTCAATGTCGGCAACTGGATCGGCGGCGCCTTCAGCAATGACGAGACGGGCGCCTTCTCGCATTGCGCCGCGACGACGCCTTATGCGAACGGCGTCATCCTCGTCGTGAGCCAAAATGCCGCCGGCACATGGTCGCTCGCCTTTGCGAGTCCCAGCTACCGCTTCAACAAGGGCGAGAACGCCGCGATCGACGTGACCTTTGACGGGCAGGAGCAAGCCAGGCTGTTCGCCACGGCGTACCAGCCCAACATGCTCACGGCCATCATGCCGGTCAATGTTGTGCGTACGTTTCAGAAGGCGAGCCTGATGGTGGCGACGGCCGGCCGCGCCGTTCTGAATTTCGATCTGACCTCGACCGGGCCGGTGATCGCTGCATTGGCCAATTGCGTGACCAAGGTAAAAGCCGACGGGCTCGACAAGGCCGGCGACTTCACCAAGATCGCCGCCAAGCCGCAGCCTGCGCCGGACAAGCAGGCGCCGCCGGCCGGCGGCAAAGTTGCCAGAGCCAAGACCGGCACCGGCTTCGTGGTCAGCGCGAACGGCCACGTCGTCACCAACAACCATGTGATCGACGGCTGTGTCGGCGACATCAAGGGCAACCTCACCGGTGAGGCCGCGATGGTGCTGCGCGTCGTGTCGAGCGACGTCAACAACGATCTCGCTTTGTTGCAGTCGCCGTCGATGACGACATTCAAGGACTTTGCGCGGATCCGCGATCGCTCGATCCGCTCCGGCGATTCCGTCATCGTAATCGGCTTTCCCTTCCATGGCTTGCTCACGTCGGACTTCACCGTGACGACCGGTATCGCGAGCTCGCTCAGCGGCATGCGCAACGACACGCGTTTCCTGCAAATCAGCGCGCCGGTGCAGCCCGGCAATAGCGGCGGCCCGCTGTTCGACACCACCGGTCAGATCGTGGGCGTGGTCACCGCAAAGATCCCCGCACTGCGCATCGTCGCTGCGACCGGCAACATTCCGGAGAACATCAACTTCGCCATCAAGACCGGCATGCTGCGCGACTTCCTCGACAATTCCGTGGTGCCCTACCAGACCGCCGAACCGAAGGGCGAGCTCAAGACCACCGACATCGCCGGCAACGCGCGGCCGTACACGATGCTGATCTCGTGCAACGGCACGGAGCAGGCCGACGCGAAGCGGTAGACTGCGCTTCAGCCTCCGCTGTCATGCCCCGCGAAGGCGGGGCATCCAGTACGCCGCGGCTTCTAGATTCGACACGACCGTCTCGGAGTACTGGATCGCCCGGTCAAGCCGGGCGATGACACCGTTGGTGTGGGCACAGCGCACCCGCCCCCTCACCCGTGGCAGCACGCTCCCTTCGCCTGCGGCTCGTACTGGTCGCGCAGGCGGACCCAGTCCATCGGATAGGGCAGGCCGCCCTCGTGACGACCGAGCGGGGTGAGGTCGAGATACTGATAGGCCGCGTTCATCATGTCGAGACCGCGCGCGAAGCATGAATAGGTATGGAAGATCTCGCCGGCCTCGTTGCGGTAGAACACGCTGATACCGGGCAGCTCCGGACCGTAGAACGGCGTGGTGCCGAAATTATATTTGGGCACGCCCTTGTCGATCTGCTCGCGCGTGAACGAGACCTCGTAGTCGTAGTTGAAGTCGTTGCTTCCTGACGAGACCCAGTCGAAGGTCCAGCCCATCCGCTTCTTGAAGGCCTCTAGCTTGGCGCTAGGTGCCAGCGAGATCGCAACCGTGGAGGTGTCGCGCGCGGCGAGGTGCGGCACCATGCGATCGAGACCGTCGGCCCAGAACGAGCAGCTCTTGCATGCGGCCTCCCAGTCGGGTGCAAACATCACATGCTGCACCACGAGCTGCGGGCGCCCCCCGAAGAGATCGCCGAGCGTCACCTTGCCGTTCGGTCCGTCGAACACATAGTTCTTGTCGACCTTCACCCAGGGCAGCGCGCGGCGCTGCTCGGCGAGGCGCTCACGGGCCTGGCTGAGCTCCTTCTCATGTGCCAGGTGGGCCTTGCGGGCCGCGATCCATTGCTCGCGCGAGACGATCTGATGTTGCTGCACGGTATCCTCCATGGTGTCAGGCGACGAAGGCGTCGAGCTTGTCGAGGAACGAACTCCAGCCGCGCTGGTGATTGTCGCGTGCGGTTTCGTCGAAGAACTGGGCGTGATGGAAGATCATCAGCGTGCCGGCGCTATCGGGCTTCAGCGTGATCGTCACCAGCGATTCGCGCTCCGGCGTCGAATGCCAGGCCCAGGTGAACACCAGCCGCTCGTTCGGCACGACCTCGCGATAGATGCCGCCGGCCTCGAAATATTCGCCGTCGTCACCAGTGAAGCTGATGCGGTAACGGCCACCGGTACGGACATCGAGCTCGGCGTCCAGCGTCGCCGGCTTCATGTTCGGCGGCCCGAACCACTGGACTAGCTGCGCGGCTTGCGTCCAGGCGGCGTAGACTTTCTCCGGCCGTGCGCGGAGCCGGCGCGTGAGCGTGAGGCTTGGACGTTCGTTTGGACGCTCGCTTGGACGTTCGGCTGTGCGGGGATCGGCGTTGACGGCTGCGTTGGCCATGTCTTGTCCTCCACGAAGGTGGCGAGGCGGTCGAACTTCTCGGACCAGAACTGCGCGTAGCGATTGAGCCAGTTCATCGCCTGCTTCATCGGCTGCGCGGTGAGCCGGCAGGACACCGTGCGTCCGGTCTTCTCCCGCACGATCAGGCCCGCATCCGTGAGCACGTCGAGATGCTTCATGATCGCCGGCAGCGAGACCGGAAACGGCGCGGCCAGCTCGCTCACCGACAGGCCGTCCCGCTCGCCGAGCCGCGCGAGAAGGGCACGCCGCGTCGGATCGGACAGCGCCGCAAAGGTCCGGTCGAGCGTCTCGTCTCTATACTTAACCATTTGGTTTAGTATAGACGTGAACGAGAAGGCGTCAAGCAGGAACCCGCGCGTCCGGATCTGCACGACTGCGTGATCAGGCAGTGCTCAGTGTGAGGCGCGACTAGTACGGACGAACGTACCGACCGCGTAGTGACGGCTGAAGCGGAGGCCGTACGGCCACCTGGGCAGGATTTTGCGCGCAATAGCCCTTGCGGCCCGACGCGCTCATCTGACACTGCTCGCGGGTCTGATAGGAGCAGTCGCCGGGATAGCCGTATTCCGAGTTCTGAATGCACCACGCGTAATCATAGTCCGCGCGCGCCGGGCTCCCGCCAGCGAGCCACACAAGGACTATGGTGCCCAGCACAAATTGCGCCTTGCCCATGACCGACCTCCCATGTTCGCCGCGCGACATCCGACCTCACAGAGTGAAAGGCTCGCGGAGCCGGTTTATTCCGGAGCGATCGCGCAAAATACGCGGCTGCGCAATGCGCGCGCGGCTAGTACGGTGCAACGGGCCGCGCGCGACGGTGCGGCCGAGGTTGCGGCTGCGGCGCCTGGCCATAGGCCACCATTGGATTGGGCCCGCAGTACAGCAAGCGGCCGGAGACGCTGGCCTGGCATTGCTCATAGGTGCTGTAGGCACATTCGCCGGGATAGTCATACTCGCCGCCCTGGGCGCACCAGGGGTAGTCGCGGGCCGCCGCGGGCGTGACGGTGACGAAGCCGGCAAAGACCGTCGCGCCCAGCGTCAGCAGCGCCAATTGCGTCTTGCGCATGATCCAGACTCCTCTCTTCACAGGGCGAGATACGCGCCATGTATCATCAGGTTTCGCCGCGCCGTTTTATTCCAGATCAACGGAACGAAGTACGCAAGAAAAAAGCCCTGCCAGGCGGCAGGGCTCCAATCTCAGGGATCACAAGATCGCTACTCGACCTTCAGGCCGGCGAACTCGACGACCTTCTTCCACTTCTCGGTCTCGGCCTTGATCTCCTCGCCGAACGCCTCCGGCGTCTGCACCCGCGGCTCGCCGCCGAGTTCAACCAGTCGCTTGGTCATGTCGGGCTCCTTCATGAGCGTATTGATCTCATTGTTGAGCTTGGCGATGATCTCCTTGGGTGTGTTCTTCGGCGCGCCCATGCCGAACAGCGCGCTGGCCTCGTAGTCCTTCACGGTCTCGGCGATAGCCTGTACGTCGGGCAGCTGCGGCGAGCGCTCCGTGGTGGTGACGCCGATCGCGCGAAGCGAGCCGGAGCGGATGTGCTGGATGATCGAGGGCATGTTGTCGAAGATCACCTGCACCTGGCCGCCGAGCATGTCGGTGATCGCCGGCGCCGCGCCGCGATAGGGCACGTGCTGCATCTTGCAGCCGGTCAGCGCCATGAACATCTCGCCGGACAGATGCACCGAGGTGCCGTTGCCGGACGAAGCCATGTTCACCTTGCCGGGATTGGCCTTCACATATTCGATGAACTCGGCGACGTTCTTGGCCGGAACGTCCTTGTTGACGGTCATCACGTTCGGCACCCGCTGGAACGAGGCCACCGGCGCGATGTCGCGCACGAAGTTGAATTTGAGGTTGGTGTAGAGCGAAGCGTTGATGAAGTTGGCCGGATTGACCAGTTGCAGCGTGTAGCCGTCGGGCTCGGCATTGACGACCGATTCGGTGCCGATATTGTTGCCGGCGCCGGGCTTGTTCTCGATCACGAATTGCTGGCCGAGCCGTTCCGACAGCCGCTGACCGATGAGCCGCGCCAGGATGTCGGTGGCTCCGCCCGGCGGATAGCCGACCACCCATTTCACGGGCCGGGCCGGATAGTCGGCGGCAAAGGCCTTCGACAGCGGGGTTGCTGCAAGCGGACTGGCGGCGAGCAGGCCCAGCGCGGTACGGCGAGTGATCATCTCAAGGATTCTCCCAACGTGTTGTTCTTGAAAGCCAGATGGCTTCAAAGTGGCGTCGACGCGGTTGTAACAAAGCTTGCTGCAGGCGGAAAGTGCGCCGGGCGCATCACGACGAAAGGATTAAGGCATGCCGGTCAAGGTCGAAGCCCTCGATCATCTCGTAATCAACGTCGCCGACGTGGCAGTGACCTCCGAGTGGTACCGCAAGATTCTCGGCATGGAAGTCAAGGTGTTCGACCCCGGTGGCGGCAAAGCGCCGCGGACTTCGTTGCAATTCGGTAACCAAAAGATCAACGTCCGGCCGCGCGATGCCGACAAGGTGGAGTGGTTCACCGCGGACCATCAGACCGCCGGCAGCGAGGATCTGTGCTTCCTCACGTCTGCATCGCCCGACGAAGTCGTGGCGCATTTGAAGGCACATGGCGTCGCGATCGAGGAAGGCCCGGTTCCCAAGCAGGGTGCCCGCGGCACGCTGCGCTCGGTCTATTGCAGGGATCCGGATGGCAGCCTGATTGAGATTTCGTCGTACGAGGACTAGCGCGCCAAGGCGTGGATGGCCGGGTCAAGCCCGGCCATGACGGAGGAGAGAGCGTGCGCGCACCACGGAGTACGCCGCGCCCATCTTTCGCGCCCCCCGATTTGCTCCCTGCGTCATCCAATGGCAGGAAGACGCAATAATCAAAAGGCAGCCGCCATCAAGATGCAGGCTGCACGGGAGGAGCCATGCCACCTCAATACACCGAATCCAGACTCGTAGGACCGTTCGACGGGCTCGACGTACCCTGGCTGCTGAAGATGCGCGCCGCGGTGCGCCGCGATCATGCGTTCCTGATCTGGGCGCCGTTCGACGCGCCGGCGCGGCGCTGGAGCTACGGCGAGTTTCACGAGCGCGTCGGCGCGCTCGCGGCGGGGCTGGTGAAGCGCGGCGTCAAGCCGGGCGAATATGTGCTCATTCATCTGGACAATTGCATCGAGGCGCTGCTGGCCTGGTTCGCCTGCGTCGAACTCGGCGCCATCGCGGTGACCACCAACACCCGCTCGGCTCCGGCGGAGATGGAATATTTCGCCGATCATTGCGGCGCGGTCGCTGCGATCACGCAGCCGGCCTATGCCGAGATCGTCGCGCAGAACTGCCGCAACATCCGCTGGCTGGCGGTGACCTCGCACGATGCGGGTGCGGCGCCCGCGCAAGCGGTCTCGCGCGGCGACAGTTTCGATTCACTGTTCGCCGACAGCGCCGACCGTCCCAGGCGCGCGACCGACCCGCTCGCGCCGTGCAGCGTGCAGTACACGTCGGGCACGACATCGCGCCCGAAGGCGGTGCTGTGGACCCACGCCAACGCGCTGTGGGGCGCCAAGATCAACGCCGCGCATGAGGACCTTCATGCGAACGACGTGCACCAGACCTATCTGCCGCTGTTCCACACCAATGCGCTGGCCTATTCGATGCTGGCAACGCTGTGGGTCGGCGCCACCTGCGTGATCCAGCCGCGCTTTTCCGCAAGCCGCTTCTGGGGCGTCGCGCGCGAGCATGGCTCGACCTGGACCTCGACGATTCCGTTCTGCATGAAGGCCCTGCTCGAGCAGGAGATCCCGAAAGACCACAAATTCCGCCTGTGGGGCACCGCCATCAACGAGCCGCCGGCGTTTGCTGCGTTTGGCGTCAAGATGATCGGCTGGTGGGGCATGACCGAGACCATCACCCACGGCATCGTCGGCGAGGTCGACCAGCCCAACATCCCGATGACGATCGGGCGCGCCGCGCCCGAATATCAGATCCGCATCACCGACGATGACGGACGGCCGACCGAGGTCGGCGACACCGGAAATCTCTCGATCAAGGGCATCGTCGGGCTGTCGCTGTTCGCCGAATATCTGCACAATGAAAAGGCGACGCGCGAAAGCTTCGACGAGCACGGCTTCTTCCTCACCGGCGACCGCGTCGAGCGGCTGGAGAACGGCTTCATCAGGTTCGGCGACCGCGCCAAGGACATGCTGAAGGTTGGCGGCGAGAACGTCGCGGCCTCCGAGATCGAGCAGGTGATCGCGGTGGTAGCAGGCGTGCGCGAAGCCGCGGTGGTGGCGAAGAAGCACCCGATGCTGGACGAGGTGCCTGTTGTCTTCATCATCCCGCACGGCGGCGTCGCGGGCGCGGCGCCCGATCTGCATGATCGCGTGATGGCGGCCTGCGGCGCGGGACTCGCGGATTTCAAGGTGCCGCGCGAGATCAGGCTCGTCGACGACATGCCGCGCTCGACGCTGGAGAAGGTGGCGAAGGCGGAGTTGCGGAAGATGGTGGGGTGAGTTTTGTAGGGTGGGTTAGCCGAAGGCGTAACCCACCTCTTTGGTATCCGCGGAGACAGAAGTGGTGGGTTACGCTGCGCTAACCCACCCTACGAGACCGGAATCAAAACGATCCCAGCGCCACCGGCCGGAACGCCTGCAGCAGTTGCTGATCCAGCTTGCCGCCCATGCCTTCCATCATCGTGAAGGCGCGCGAGTGGGTGAAGGGCATGCGGTAGGCGCGCTTCTCCACCAGCGCCGCGTAGATATCGACGATCGTCGTGACCCGCACGATGTCGCTGATCTGGTTCGACGACAGGCCGTTCGGATAGCCAGAGCCGTCGAGGAATTCGTGGTGATGCAGCACGACGTCGAGCATCTCCGGCGGGAAGCCGCCTTGCTCCGCGAGCGCGTCATAGCCGCGGCGCGGATGCTGGCGGACCTCGGCCATCTCCTCGTCGGTGAGCTTGCCCGGCTTGTCGAGCAGCACGGAGGGAACGAAGGCCTTGCCGACGTCGTGCAACAGCGCGGCGCGGGTCAGGCGACGCTGGTCGTCCTCGCGCATGCCGAGATGCTGCGCGAAGGCGACGGCGAAGCCGGTGACGAACAGGCAGTGGCGATAGCTGCCGACATGATGGCAGCCGACGGTGGTGAGCCATTCGCGCAGCGATGAATGCTTGATCGCCTTCAGGATCTTGCTCTCGGCGGCGATGACGTCGTCGAAGGTCAGGGGCACGCCGAGCGGCAGCTTCTCGAACATCTTCGCCAGCACCGCATGCGCCGCCTCGACGCCGCGGTTGAGCGTCTTGCCGCGATCGGTCGCGTCATAGGTGGCGGTGTCGGGGAACGCGGCGCGGATGCGCTGAAGAATTGCATCGGGCTGAAGCGGCCGCGAGATCGTGTCGGTGGCGCCCAGTGCCCAGGCCTGCATGGTGCCGTGATGCAGGGCATCGGCGAGCACGAACAGCCGCGGCATCGTGCGATAGGCATCGCCGCGCAGCTTGTTGCGCACCCGCTGCACGCTCTCGGGCGAGCGCAGATTGATGTCGACCACGAGACCGGACAGATCGCGCGACGGCTGCTCGGGAATGTCCTGCGTCGTCACCGTCGAAACGTCGCCCACGGCCTTCAGGATGCTGGCAAGCTCGGTGCTCTCGTCGCTCCGGTCGGAAGCGAGCAAGAGCCGGCGTTTTGCGGCGGATTTGGCTGGCGCGTTCATGGCTTCCCCAGAGCACGGGACTGGATTTGACGTCAGCCTAAGCCGGATCAGGTTCTCCGGCCCTTAAGAGGCGTGCTCAACGGAACCCTGCGGAATTGCGCGCAATTTTAGGGATTTTGGGTCCCGGCGCGGTTCCAGTCGAAAACGGCGAAAACAACCCCATGCACAGTAGAACGGGCCTTGATGGGAAAGGGGAATTTGGGGCGCTCTCGCCCACTCTCCGCTGTCGTCGCCCGGCTTGACCGGGCGACCCAGTACGCCGAGGCGGCGCGGCCGGAGCTGAGAGGCCGCGGCGTACTGGATGCCCCGCTTTCGCGCGGCATGACAGCGAGATTGTGGAGACGCCTACCAAAACAAATCCGCCGGAAGTTGCCCTCCGGCGGATCAGCTTACTTGGCAATTACGCCTCGCCTTACGCCTTCATCGCCCCCTTGACGGCCTCGGCCGTGATCGGCAGGGCCCGGATGCGGGCGCCTGAGGCGTTGAAGATGGCGTTGCCGATTGCCGGAGCGATGACCGTCACCGCGGGCTCGCCGACGCCGGTGGCCTTTTCGCCGTTGGCGATCACGGCGACGGCGACCTCGGGCATCTGGCTCATGCGCAAGGGCGTGTAGCTGTCGAAATTGGTCTGCTCGATGCCACCGTCCTTGAGCGTCGCCTTCTCGTACATCGCCAGCGACAGACCCCACAGCGCCGCGCCCTCGACCTGGGCACGGATGTTGTCGGGATGCACCTGCGTGCCGACGTCGGTTGCGACCGTGAGCTTCTTCACGGTCACCTCGCCCGACGGCGCCACCGCGACATGGGCGACGCACGCCGTCCAGCTCGCGGTCGCGCGCTCCTGCGAGGAGACGCAGGCCACGCCCATGCCCTCGCCTTTCGGCAATTGCTTGGTACCGTAGCCGGACAGCCCCATCGCGGCGAGCAACGTGTTGCGCAGCCGCTGCGCGCCGCCGTCGTTCTTGCCCTTGCCGTCGAGCAGCGCGATGCGGAATTGCGCCGGGTCCTTGCCGGTCGCAGCCGCGATCTCGTCGATCATGCTTTCGACCGCCCAGAACGTCCAGCCGGGCGCCACCGAGCGAAGCTGCCCGGACGGCGTCGCATTGTGCGCGAGCTCGTTCTTGATCGCGCGCACATAATGGTTGGGCACGGTGTAGAAGAAGTCGGCCCCGTTCACCGTGAAGGAATCGAGCGGGCCCTTCTTGTCGACCGAGGGCGTCAGGAAGTCAGGGATGCCCCAGCGCGCGGTCGGCCAGGCCGAGACGACGTCGTGGCTGAGCGCGACGAGCTTGCCATCGCCGTCCACGCCGGCCTTGACCTTCTGGTAGGTGAGCGGACGCGAGAAATCCATCGTCATGTCGTTCTCGCGCGTATAGATCACCTTCACCGGCTTGCCGATGGCCTTCGCCGCCTGCACCGCCGGCACCATCATGTCGGCATCGAGCCTGCGGCCAAAACCGCCGCCGAGCCACATCTGGTGCATCACCACGAACTTCGGATCGATCCCGGCGGCGCCTGCCGCAATCGCGCCGGAGCGCGTCGCGAACTGATTGCCGGAATAGATGTGCAGGATGTCGCCCTTGAACTCCGCCGTGGCGTTCATCGGCTCCATCGGCGCGTGGATGTTGATGCTGGTGGTGTACTCCGCCTCCAGCACCTTTGCGGCCGAGCCGAACGCCGCGTTGGGATCGCCGTCCTTGACGAAGAACTGGCCGGAATCCTCTAACTTCTGAAGCCGCTTGGCCTCGTCGAGCAGCGACTCGCTCGAGACCTTCGCGTTCGGACCGCCGTCATAGGCGATCTTCAGCGCCGCAGCGGCCTTCTTGGCGTTGGCGTAGGTGCTGGCGACCGCGACGACCCAGCCGGTTGTCGTGCCGGTCTTGTCGTCGAGGGTGACGGCCTTGATGAAGCCCGGCACTTTCTTGGCAGCCGAGTCGTCGACCGACTTCACCGTGGCGCCGAAGCGCACCGGCGGCGTCACCACCGCGCCATAGGCCATGCCCGGCAGCATCACGTCGATGCCGTACTTGGCCGTGCCGTTGGTCTTGGAGGGAATGTCGAGCTGCGGCACCGACACGCCGATCATGGTGTACTGGTCCGGCGTCTTCAGCTTGATCGCCTTCAGCTCATCCGGCGTGAAGGTCTTGGTCGCCTTGCCGCTCTTCACGACATCGGCGAATGACACCTGCTTCTTCGACTTCGGATGCGAGATCACGGAATCGCGCACCACGAGCTCTGACGCCGGCACGCCCATCGCGGCGGCCGCGCCTTCGGTCAATGCCGTCCGTCCGGCTGCGCCGGCACGGCTCATCGCGTCGAAGTTCATCATGGTCGACCAGCTGCCGCCGGTGATCTGTGCCCCGAGCACGGGGTCGTTGAACTTCGGATCGTTGGAGGCAAGCGCGACGCGCATGTCGCTCCACTTCGCGCCCAATTCCTCGCAGACGATCTGCGCCATGGTGGAGGCGATGTGCTGGCCCATGTCGGCCTTGCCGCAGGTCACGGTGACCAGGCCATCGGGCGCGATCGCATACCAGACGCTCGGCTCGAAGTTCGAAGGCGCAGCGAGCGCCCCACCGATGCCGGGCACGCCGGCGTAGCCGAGCACGAGGCCGGTCGCGGCCGTGCCGACCAGGAAGGAGCGGCGGCTGAGATCTGATGTCTCGGGCGTGATGGTGTTCACGTGCTTATTCATGTGGGCCTCCGTTCGTTGCCGGAGACGGATGCGGTGCGCATCTCGGTAGCGGCGCGCATGATCGCCTTCTGGATCCGCGAATAGGTCATGCAACGGCAGAGATTGCCGTCCATATGCGCCACGACCTCCTCCTTGGTCGGATTGGCATTCTTGGCCAGCAGCGAGGCCGCCTGCATGATCTGCCCGGACTGGCAGTAGCCGCATTGCGGCACCTGCTCGGCGATCCACGCCTTCTGCAGCGGATGATCACCCTTGGCGGAAAGGCCTTCGATGGTGGTGATCTTCTTGCCGGCGACATCGCCGACCATAGTCTGGCACGAGCGCACGGCTTCGCCGTTGACGTGCACGGTACAGGCACCGCACAGCCCGGCACCGCAGCCGAACTTGGTGCCGGTCATCTGCAATTGCTCGCGGATCGCCCAGAGGAGCGGCGTGTCGTTCGCCGCATCCACGGACAGACTCCGCCCGTTGATGGTGAGAGTTGGCATAGGCGTCTTCCCCTGCCGGTGCATGAAGCCGCTTACGGCGGCAACTTGAACAGTGGACGCCCACCGGGCTGGCGCCCACCTTGATCGTAAGAATGATCGGGTTCGCAGCCAGAGGCAAATGCAATTTGGAATCGATCGAAACTATCGCGGCAGCTCAGTGTTGTGCGTTGCGACAACGGCACCCGATGCAGCGACTGGACGCAACAGAGAATGCATCAGGCATGCGTGCCATCGCGTTCAGGCAGTTTCTTCCAGGTAACTTGACCGGCTAGAATGTAACCGCCGACGCGGATGCACCTTCTCCCCTTGTGGGAGAAGGTGGCGCGAAGCGCCGGATGAGGGGTATCTGTCCGCGAACTCGATGGGCAGTTTCGGTGCGGAGAGATACCCCTCACCCGTCTCGCCGCTTACGCGGCGAGCCACCCTCTCCCACAAGGGGCGAGGGTGCACCGTCATCGTGGCTAGATAGAACGACAAGGGCGGAAGCAATGCCAAAAATCGATCGGGACGGCGTCGGGATCTACTACGAGGTTCACGGCGCGGGTCCGCCGCTGCTGCTCACTCACGGCTATTCCTCGACCTCGGCGATGTGGCATGGCCAGGTCGACGCGCTCGCGAGGGACCACAAGCTCGTCCTGTGGGACATGCGCGGCCACGGCCAGTCCGACTATCCCGACGATCCCCATGCCTATAGCGAAGCGCGCACCGTCGGCGACATGGCCGCGATCCTCGATGCAGTCGGCGCCGAGCGCGCCATCATCGGCGGGCTCTCGCTCGGCGGCTACATGTCGCTCGCGTTCTATCGCGCTTACCCGCAACGCGCCCGTGCCCTGCTGATCATCGACACCGGCCCCGGCTTCAAGAAGGACGACGCGCGCGAGGCCTGGAATGCACGGGCGCTAGCGACCGCCGACAAGCTCGACCATGAAGGTCTCGACATGCTGAAGTCGGCGACACGCGAGCGCGCCACCGCGAGCCATCGCAACGCCAGGGGATTGGCGCTCGCCGCACGCGGCATGCTGACCCAGCGCGATGCCCGCGTGATCGAGCTGCTCCCCGACATCAAGGTGCCCAGCCTCGTCGTGGTCGGCGCCGACGACGCGCCGTTCCTTGCGGCGTCCGACTACATGGCCACAAAGATCCCCGGCGCACAAAAGGTCGTGATCCCCGCCGCTGGTCACGCCGTCAACATCGATCAGCCCAAGGCTTTTATTGACGCGGTGACGCCTTTCCTGAAGAACTTGCCGGGATAGGACGGTCGGAAGGACACTGGCAATGAAGCAAGCGATACTGGCTGCGAGCGCGGTGCTGCTATCGATGTCTGCGCAGGCAGAACCGTTCGGCGGCACGCCGCCGCGCCGGCCCTTCGTTGCGACCTTGTCGAACAACACGCCGCTCGCCTTCGGCATGGATGCCGAGCAGACCGCGCGGGCACTGGGGCAGCCTCTGCAATATGTGCGCGGGCGGCCCGGCAACGAGATCTATCTCGCGCTTCGCAACCTCGGCGGCAGCGGACTGATCCCCTACCGCCATCGCCTGTTCCTGCAGTTCCGTCACGGACGGCTGGCGGGATGGAAGGAAGACTACGGCGAGAACTGGATGTGGGAGTGAGAGCGACGCACAGCCGCCTCCCCTCATCCTGAGGAGCTTGCGGAGCAAGCGTCTCGAAGGATGAAGGCCACGCTGCTGCTTCTCGGCCTCCATCCTTCGAGACGCGCTGACGCGCTCCTCAGGATGAGGGGAGAGATTAGAGTTCGTAGTAACCAAGAAGGACAACCCGCGTGGGACAAGACATCAAGCTGACGGCTTCCGACAATTTCCAGCTCGGCGCCTATCGCGCCAATCCCTCAGGCGCCCCGAAGGGCGCGGTGGTGGTGATCCAGGAGATCTTTGGGGTCAATCACCACATCCGCTCGGTCTGCGACCGTATCGCCAGGGAAGGCTATGTCGCGATCGCGCCGTCGATCTTCGACCGGACCTCGCCGAACTTCCAGTCGGGCTACACGCCCGACGAGATCGCCGAGGCGCGCAAGTTCGTCGCCAGTCCCGACTGGGACGCGATGCTGCGCGACACGCAGGCCGCGATCGACGCGGTGAAGAGCGTCGGGCCGGTCGGCATCATCGGCTTTTGCCTGGGCGGCAGCGTTGCCTTTGTCGCGGCGACGCGGCTGTCGGGCCTGAAGGCCGCGATCGGCTATTACGGCGGCGCCGTGGTGCGCTTTGCCGACGAGAAACCGAAGGCGCCGACGCAACTGCATTTCGGCGAGAAGGATGCCGGCATTCCCCTGACCGACGTCGAGACCGTCAAGGCGAAGCGGCCGGATGTGGCGGTCTTCATCTATCCAGGCGCCCAGCACGGCTTCCATTGCGACGAGCGGCCGAGCTACGACAAGGCGAGCTCGGATGTCGCCTGGCCGCGCTCGATGGAATTTTTCGCGAAGCATTTGAAATAGCGCGCGCGGCTCTCTCCGCTGTCATTCCGGGATGCGCCGCAAGGCGCAGGCCCGGAATCCATAACCACGAACTGGGGTTATGGATTCTCAGATGCGCAATTGCGCATTATAGCTCGCGACTTCGTCGCGCCCCGGAATGACAGAGCGAGTGTGTGCGTCTGGCCTCAGAGCAGGAATCGGGTGGCTGCATCACGGCACCCGGCGATAGAGCTGGCCGATCAAACCAACTCGCGCCGGGAGATCGCCATGCAGCAAGCCATCACGCACCTCGTCATCCGCAATCCGTTCGGAACCATGGACGTCCCGGGCCCGGACGATTCTGAAGTCATGGACTACGCGGCGACCGCGACGCTGGCCGGCGATGCGGCCGACATCAACGCGGCGGCATGGACATCCATTGCCGCCCTCTCCGATCCGCTCGAAGGCATCTGGGCTAGCAGATGGAATGGTGGCGCCGATCCGACCATTGCAGGCGATACGCCGGACAGATGGAAAGAGGGGCGCGCCGAAGTCCGCGTCGCGGGAAGCCGGATCTATCTGCGTTTCGACTGGGACCATGGCCGCCGGCACGGCCTGATCGATGCTGCGCGCGAGGGCGCGCGCCTAGTCGGAAAGTACATCAACCTGACCACGCCTGCGATCACGCGGCCATGGGTCGGGCTCGTGGTCGATGGCACGCGCATCGACGGATGCTTTCCGAACGGACGGCTGGATTTCAGGCGGTGAGCTAGAACCAGCGCTCACCGACGAACACGGTGTCGCCGGGGCTCAAGGGAGTGCCGAGCGGGACGATGGCGCGCATCGCGCCGCCGGCTTCGGTGTGCGTCACGGTGACCACGTCGCGCTTGGCGCGGGGCGAGAAGCCGCCGGCGATCGCGACCGCGCTTTCGACCGTCATGTTCGGCACGTAAGGATACTGGCCGGGTGCGGTGACTTCGCCGAGGATGAAGAACGGGCGGTAGGCTTCGATCTCGACCGCGACCGAGGGCTCGCGGATGTAACCGTTGCGGAGGCGCGCGGCGATTTCACCGGCGAGACCCGCCGGGGTGCGGCCGCGGGCCGGCACTCCACCGATCAGCGGCATGGTGATCGAACCGCCGGCATCGATGGCATAGCTGTTGGTGAGGCCTTCCTGGCCGTAGACCACGACGCGCAGCCTGTCGCCGGCATCGAGATGATAGGAGGAGTCGTAGCGCACCGGCGCCGCCATCGGCGCGGCGTAGCCGACCGGCATGGGTGCAGGCGACGAGGCAAAGGAATTGCGCAGCGCGCCGATGGCGCCGCCACCGTCGGCGACGACGACCGGCTGTGGTGCGCCATAGGGCTGACCATAGGCCATGGAGTCGAGATCGGCACGGGGCTGCATGACCGCGACGGGACCGGCGGTCTGCATGCAGCCGCCGAGGGCAAGCGCGGCGGACGCTGCCAAGGAGGCTGTCAAGATCGACCATCGAAACGCGCGTGCAACCGGCACCGGACCTAATCCCTCGAAACGAGACGGTCCAGTCATGCACCGGTTATGGTTAACAAAGCGTTGAGGGGGGCAGCGCGGCAATGCGGATGCGATGACACCGCACACTCCGTCATGCCGGGCTTGTCCCGGGCATGACGAGTTGTTCGTGGCGAACTTACGCACTCACGCCCACGCCGATCGGGCAGGACACGCCGGTGCCGCCGAGGCCGCAATAGCCGGCGGGGTTCTTCGCCAGATATTGCTGATGGTAGTCCTCGGCGAAATAGAACGCGCCGGCGGGCGCGATCTCGGTCGTGATGGCGCCGAGACCTTTTGCAGCAAGCGCCTTCTGATAGAGCGCCTTCGATTCATCGGCCGCTTTCTTCTGCGCATCTGAATAAGTGTAGATCGCGCTTCGGTACTGCGTGCCGACATCGTTGCCCTGGCGCATGCCCTGCGTCGGGTTGTGGCTCTCCCAGAACGTCTTCAGGAGTTTCTCGTAAGAGATCTTCTTCGGATCGAACACGACCAGCACCACTTCGGTGTGGCCGGTGCGTCCCGAACAGGTCTCCTCATAGGTCGGGTTCGGCGTGTGGCCGCCTGCATAGCCGACAGCGGTCGCGTAGACACCGTCGCCTAGCTGCCAGAATTTGCGCTCGGCGCCCCAGAAGCAGCCGAGCCCAAACACGGCCTGCTCGAGGCCCGCGGGATAAGGCGGCTGCAACTTCGCGCCGTTGACGAAATGGGTGGTCGCGGTGGGAATGGCTTGCGCACGGCCCGGCAGCGCTTCCGTGGCGCTCGGCAATGCGGTGGTCTTGCGCATGAACAGCATGATTGGCTCTCCGAGACGAGCTGTCCGTCGCTTGAGCCAATGCAACAAGCCAAGGGCTCAGGCGGCGCGCTCGCGATCAAGGTGGGAATATAGGTATCTACGCAGGAGGGGGCAGCCCTGTTACGGCTGCCGTCAACGCGAGGTTCAGTCTCGGCGGGAATTGAAAGATCAATCCCGGGAATAACCGATCAGCGGCTTCCGCGGGCGGAACAGGATCATCAGCAGGATGCCCAAAATGCCGAGCACGGCGAACACCGGCTGATCCAGCACGAGGCGGATCACCGAGGTCCAGAGCCAGGGCGCCTTGGCCTCGACCCAGGTGCGGAACGCCGTCTGGCTGGCCTGGTTGATGTCGTTCCAGAACTGGCCGAACCGGGTGAACCGCAGGGTCTGGTCGGCCACCCAGCGGGCGCCGTCATAGACCATGAAGATGAACCCGCCGGCCAGCAGCAACAGCCCAATCAGTCGGAAAAAGCCGCGGATCATGCCTCACCTATATGGTCGTCCGATCGGACGACCTCTGCAATGCCGCCAGCCAATAGCCGGGCGACGGCAGAAATTCAACCTCTTCAGGGCGTTACGGCGCGCGCTGGAGCTCTCAGGGCCTGTTTTCCAGCCCCGGAAAGCGTTGACGGTGCCGCAGACCCCCTCTATAAGGGCGCCAACTGGCGGTGGGCGCAATCCTGCCGCCGCTGTTCTTTGAGCAGTTGCAGGCTCCATGAGCTTTAAAGGCTTGGAGCCTCAGAGACGACCGCAAGGCCGTCGCTCATGTTCCGGGAACAGCCCAGCAACCGAACACCCTAAATCCGAGCGTCGATTAAGCGGTCAAGCAGCCGGCGCTACCCGACCAAGACGCGACCGGTACCGCAAAGGATATTGAGACCATGGCCAATACCACTTCCGCCAAGAAAGCGACGCGCAAGATCGCCCGCCGCACTGCCGTCAACAAGTCGCGCCGCACCCAGATGCGCGGTGCCGTGCGTACCGTCGAAGAAGCCATCGCCACCGGCGACCGCGCCGCCGCGCTGAAGGCGATGGCGAGCGCCGAGCCCGCGCTGATGCAGGCCGCGCAGCGCAACATCGTTCACAAGAACAACGCGAGCCGCAAAGTCTCCCGGCTCACCGCGCAGATCGCCAAGCTCGCGAAGTAAGCTCGTCGAGTCATCCGATCGACTGATCGGATCGACATCGCGCTCGTCAATCAGCCCGGCTCGCGCCGGGCTTTTTGTTGCCTGTCACAATTCACGCTTGCGGTCGTTGGGCGACCACTCTTCCGTTGGAAGACTCGTGTCGTCTTCGCTGCGCTGCGCTGCGCCCGTAATTTCACTGGCGGATGTTTTTGCAACAGCGGAAACTTTCACTGCGCTGCGAAAAACCCCTGCGGGGCGGGCTTAAGTTGAATCCGCGCGCGCGAGAGTTCTGCACACCGTAGTTTTCCCGGAACCGGCTCGCGATGGAGTTACCCTGCGAAACGAGACTCAAAAAGCGGTGTCTCAATAATCACTTATCGACATAGCGCCGACAAGCATTTGGAAAAATTGCCCGCAAGGCGTGCGCGTGACGCTTTTGTAAAAAATTTTTGGCGGTGGCGGAGATTTGTCACATGACGCGCGGCGCCTTCGAATCTGTGCACGGATTCAAACTCTTGCTCGCAAGCCTATGCACAACTCCCGCGCGCCGTTAACGCTGGTCAAGTTTTTAGTCGCCTCAAGTGTGAATCAATTTCGTTGCGAGTCTTTCCGCATAGTGTATTCCTTAAGTCGTCCGCAGCGCCCACGATCTCAAGACCAGCGCGGTTTTAGAAACGGGGCGAGCGTGCAAATCGGCGGCGGTGTGCACGTAGGCGACGCTTCAACAAGCGATTGTCGGTTCAAAACCCATAGCAATATGGGAACGGTAGCTCTTTGTCTGAATGTCTCCAAGTGGGATCTTCGATCCCGCTCGCGCCAGACGCAAACGAGAGATGTCATGAAACTACCGCGACACACGTGATGGCGTAGCCGAGCGGACGAACAGTGCAGACGGGCGGGACATCGGCGACTTCAGTCGCAGTTGTCTTCAGGACACGCAGGACCTTGCCGTGAGCAATCACGGCAGGACGGGGAGGGTATCATGTCTTACGGACTCAACGCGGTATTGAAACAAGCCACCTACTCCAACGATGCCGGTTTAGATCAGCCCAACCTCCAGCCTCCCGCGTGTGACGGAGCGCCGAGTACGCGCTGACCTCGCGACCCCTCCATCTCTGACATCGCTAGTCCGACCCGCGGCGTTCGCGCCGAACGGCGGAGCTGTGTCCGACGATGGAATCGCTCGAGGTCGTGCCCTTTGAAGGATCCTGGCGGGACCCCTTCATGGCACTCACAACGCAACTTTATCTCTCAATAGAAGTTTTTTGACG
>NZ_JBPWPM010000002.1:0-402865 GCF_051810765.1 Bradyrhizobium sp. 604_D8_N2_3
GGGCGGCATAGTGGGCGCGCACAGGATAGCCCTTGTGATCGGCGAAGCCGTAGCCCGGGTGAAGCGTATCGAGCGTTCGCATCAGCGCATCGCGCGAGACCTTGGCCAAAATGGAGGCCGCCGCGATGCTGGCGGATTTAGTGTCGCCTTTGATAATCGCCTGCTGCGGGATCGCTACGTCTTTCAGGCGTTTCGCGTCGATCAGGAGATGCTGCGGAGTTACTCCCAGCCCCTCAACAGCACGCCGCATTGCAAGGATGGCCGCCCAGTAGATGTTGATGGTGTCGACCTCCTCGACTTCGACAAACGCGACAGACCATGAAGCCGCCTTTTCCTTGATTTCGATCGCGAGAGCCTCCCGCGAATTCGCGTCCAGCTTTTTCGAATCGTCGATGCCGGTTATGCGGGTGCCTGGCCTCAAGATAACTGCGGCAGCCGCGACAGGCCCCGCGAGCGGACTCATTCCGGCCTCATCGATACCAGCAACGGCATCCTGCCCCTGATCCCAGAGAAGCGTTTCATAGCGGAGCATCTTGCGAAGCCGCTGTCCTTCGGATCGGTTTTCAAAGCGCCGCTTTTCAATCGCAGCGAGGATTGCGCGCGCTCCCGCGCGGCCGTCAGCGCGCAGGATTTCTTCAAGGCTCGCCTCAAGCGGCCTGCCCTCGACGACATAGCGCTGACGTAGTTCGTCCAGTGAATAGCGGGTCACGGCAGCCTTGATGCAGGGACTGGCGGAGGTGTCGCCAAGCTTTGTGGCGAATGTCTGAAATTCACTGTCAAGAAATGGAACTTGGCGCCCGTCCCTAGACAGGACGGGCATAAAAAAACGCCCCGCACTGCGGGGCATTTTCTAGTTTATCGTAAGTGTCAGGCTGCTTCCGCCTCCTGATTGATCGCCGTCTTTGCGATTTCAGTCAGAGCCTCGTCGGTCGCCTCTTCCTCTTCGAGGGTTTCCTCAAGGAGCGAGACCGCGTCGTCAAGGCCAAGCTCCTCGGCCCAGGCAATCATCGTGCCGTAACGTGAAATCTCATAGTGCTCAACGGCCTGAGCGGCGGCAAGGAGGCCGGCGTCCAAAGCGGGCGAGCCCTTATATTCTTCCATGATCTCGGCGCCCTCATCCCTGATGCCCACGATCGCTGCACAGGTTTTACCCTGCGGCTTCTTCTCGATCACGGCGAACACCTTTTCCAGCCGCTCGATCTGTCCTTCAGTTTCGGTGCGGTGTTTTTCGAATGCTGCTTTCAGTTCTTCGTTCTGAGCAGCCTTTGCCATCTTCGGCAGGGTGGCCAGGATTTTCTTCTCAGCGAAGTAGATATCCTTGAGGGTATCGTGAAACAGGTCGTCAAGGGTCTTTGGCTGCTTTGCCATGTGGGCTTCTCCAATGTCTTGAGGTCGTCGCATCACCGCTGGTGAAGCTCGCCGGCTAACGAGGCTGCGTTTGAGTCGTTCCAATTCCGGTCACCTTCCATCGCTGGATACCGGAGCCTCCCGGGGGTCTCTTTCAGGATGCCAATCTGCGCCGGGGCGCGCACGCTTCAAGGCTAATCCCTCGGCTTCCGGCAGGCCGGGCCGCTTCACCTGCGGTGAAGTTCCGCATCCGCTTGTTCCCCGGCGCCTTCGCTGGGCATCGAGACCGCTACTCAGGGCGGCTCAGAAAGCGAAGGAGCTTCAGATGTCTAACCGGTCCCGCCAACGCAAGTCCCTGCGCATCCGCGCAACAAGCTTTCAGTCGTGGTTCAACGCAAACCTCAAGGCACATGCGCGGGACATCGCGCGGCACGGAGCGGATTGCGGCTTCCCTTCCATCAGCTACACCAGCGATACGGTCTGCATCTTCGATCGCTTTGCAGACGAAATCTGGGCAATGGCCGTCGCCGACGCCGAGGAATACGGTCACACGAATGTCTGCGAAATGATCGCTGGCTTCAAGCGCTCGGACATGCTGGCAGATTACGACAGCTTCAAGAACCTCATGGTCTGGTACGCCTGCGAGAAGCTGGCTGGTGAGCGCGAATGATCGCGCTCACCGCGTACGCCCGAAGCGCTCAGCGCGGTCGGAAATCCGGCCGCGCCAGCGTGAGGCGAATATTGTAAAGGTTGTAGTGAGCTATCCGCAGCTCGTGAGATCCTTCCGGCAAGGCCGGAAGCTCGCTCGCGATTTTGCGCAGGAGCGCCGTGAGCTCAAGACGGGACAGGCGCAGCAGTTCGGATTGTGAAATCACTCTCATTTTTTCCTCCATCGTTCGGACCGCGACCATCGCGGCCTCCTGGAGGAAGGCCCTGCACCTTCGGCAGCGGGCTGCACCGCTTGCGGCCAAAACGCAGTGGAGGAATGCCGTGCATTTGCGGCCATGCGAGCTGACGGTGGTGCGAAGACTGGACAAGGAGGACATGCGGTGTCGCCGGCTTCGGCGATGACCAGGAAAATGATTTTACAAACGAGCTGGTGAGAGAACTGGCCCGGCTCACGGCGCGGGAGAGCGCAACATTGCGTGATGAACCACAACGACCGTGATGCTCATGCGCAACTGTGCAATATCCGAGCGTCCGGATTGCTGCGCGCGGGCGTTACTTTGTGTGGCCGGTGTCGGGATCTTTGGGCGTATTCTTTTCCGCCTGCGGCGTCATTTTCGCGGGACTCTCCTTGCCCGGCACGCCGCGCGGGCCGAGCGCCTCACGCTGCAAATCTTCTTCCGAGAATTCGGGTTCGCGTCCATTAATTGGTTCGTCAGGCATGCGTCACCTATTCCATTCGTGCTTTTTCTTTGAGGTCGCGGATGCGGTTCTCCGCCTCCTCCTTTGACTGGACAATTTCCGACCAGTCGTTGACGCGGGCTTCCCTGCTCAACCTCTTCAGCTCATCCAGCTGCTGCTGCGTCGGCTTTTCCATATTCGCTCCTTACGAGACAAGCCGCAGCTTACGAAGCCGGTAGGCGTCGATGGCCCGGTTGGCCAGCATCAGTTTCCTGCGCTCACCCTTCAGGACCATCTCATCGACGGATTTCAGGAGAAACCGGCTGGTCTCTTCGGCATCGATAATTTCCCCGGAACGTTCGAGGTAGTCCCAGGCGATCTGGATCGCATTCTCGATCAGCCAGGGAATGGGTTCGCTCATATGAGAAAAACCCTCCTCGCCGGGCGGGGTTCCTAGGCGGGGCACGGCAATCCTGCAGCAGGATTGATTTCAGCGCGCCCGTTACCGGGCGGGCCATACTCGCGCCGCCAGCGGCGCTCCCCGAACCCCGCGGACGGGTTTCGGCCGGAAGGTGACTGTCCCTCGCGCGGGTTTCAAACCGAGGCATCCAGATCACTCCCAATTAGCTTCTTACGATCCCCGAATCTTACCAGCCGTCCGCTGCGCCGCGTCCGTTGCTCAGAGCTCCTTTCGTTTCCGGCTTCCGCGCTGCGCGCGGACCCTCCTGAAACGAAGAGGAGCTTGGGACCCGGCTTGGTCCGGCTGAACCAAAGGGGAGCCGGTGCAATTCAGCACCCAATAACATGGAGAAAAACACCCATGAAACTTCAACATATCGAACTGTCCGAACTGAAGGTCTCGCCGGTGAACGTGCGCAAGCGCGGCGCGGGCGAAGATCTTGGCGAGCTTATCGCCAGCATCCGCAGCCTCGGCGTCATCCAGCCACTTCTCGTGCGGCCGAATTGCGAGGGCTATGAAGTCGTCGCAGGTCAACGCAGGCTTCTCGCCTGCCAGGCACGGCAGGAAGAAACAGGGGGCGTAGCACCACTTCCCTGCGCTCTCCTGGAGAACGGCGACGATGCGACCGCGCTTGAGGCTTCGCTTGCCGAAAATGTCGCACGCCTGCCAATGGACGAGATCGACCAGTACGAGGCCTTCGCAGTCCTCACCGTTCAAGGCCGGAGCATTGCGGACATAGCGGGCCAGTTCGGGGTGACTGAGCTGCTCGTCAAAAGGCGCCTCGCGATAGCGGCGCTTATCCCGCAGATATTAAGTGTCTACCGCGACGGGGAAATCGAGCCCGAGACGATGCAGCAACTGACCCTTGCGACGGCAAAGCAGCAGAAAGCGTGGTTCAGGCTCTTCAAAAACCCGAAAGAGCATGCCCCGACCGGACGCCGGCTGAAAGCGTGGCTGTTCGGCGCGGAAATCCCGGTATCGTCCGCCATATTCCCGCCCGAGCGTTACACCGGCAACATCGTCTCCGACCTCTTCGGCGAGGAGCGCTACTTCGACGACGCCGAGAAGTTCTGGAAGCTGCAGACGGAAGCGGTCATTCACCGCCAGGCCGCCTATCTTGAGGAGGGCTGGAGCAACGTCGTCATCATGGAGATCGGCGCGGCGTTTTATCAATACGACAAGGTTAAGCGCGGGAAGGCAAAAGGAGGCGCGGTCTATATCTCCTGCGCCGGCAACGGCGAAATCGGCTTCCACGAGGGATGGCTCGATGCAAAGGAAGCCGCACGGCGGGAGAAAGCGATAGAGAGGAGCGCGAATGCGGGAAAGCAGGATGAAAAAGAGGCCGCCCGGCAAAACCGGAGCTGACCAGCGCCGCGATGCGCTACATCGATCTGCACCGTCAGAGTGCGGTCCGGGCGGTGCTCCTGAAATCCCCGCAGATCGCGCTTCGTCTTCTCGCCGCCAGCGTCATAAGCAGGGACGGCTTGTGGCTGGCCCGGCCTGAAATGCAGGATGGCGCGCGCCACGAGGCGACGGCTTCTTCCATAGTTGCGGGCAAGGCGAGCGGCGTCTTCGCGGCCGAGCAGAGCGAGGTGCGGATGCTTCTTGGCCTGCCTGGCGTTGGTTACCTGACCGCGGCCGAATACGGCTCCGTCAATCTTCCAAAGCTGTTCGCGAAGCTGCTGACGCTTCCCGACGACGATGTCCTGCGGGTGCTGACCTTCCTTATGGCCGAAACCCTGCCGGCAGGAAGCGAGGCCGTCGAGATCCTGGGCCATCTCCTTGCCGTCGACATGAGAGAGTGGTGGACGCCGGATGAGGCCTTCCTCGACCTTCTCCGGGACAAGCCGGCGATTAATGCGATGCTCGCTGAATTAGCGGGAAAGCAGGCCGCTCATATTCACGTTGCCAAGACAGCCGCGGTTCAGAAGGGTGCGATCAGGCATTGCCTTGCCGGGACCGGCGGACGGACCAAGGTCGAAGGCTGGCTGCCACGCTACTTAGGCTTCCCGATGCAGTCCTACACCAAGCGCAAGGGCCTGCGCGCCGTCGATAACTGGAACGCCGTGAAGAAGCTTTTCAGCTAATACTACCTGCGAACCGGGCAGTGCCGAAAGGTGCGGCCCGGTTTTTTGCGCAGGCTGCTCCAATGAAAAAAGCCCGCCTTGCGGCGGGCTTTTTTACGAGATTTCCTCAGATCGGGGCGAGTCCGTAATAGTCATCCACCGCGCGCGTGCGGGTTTGGTCACCCCAGTTCCAGTCATTGTCGCTCGCGTATTTCGGGGCGCCCTCCAGCTGCTGCTGGGTAATGCCGGTGCGGTAGCCGCCAAGGTTCGTGTCGTATTTCAGCGACTGCCACGGCAGCGGGTAATGATCGTCTCCCACTCCCAGGAAGCCGCCAAAACTCAAAACCGCGTAAGAGACCTTGCCGGACTGCTTGTCGATCATGACGCGCTCGATCGAACCTATCTTGGTTTCATCGGGGCCATAGACCGCGGTGCCTTCAACCTTGTCACTTCCGATCAGGGTGCCCGTCTCACGTTCCTCTGTTGACATGGTTTCCTCCATTTTTGAGCTCCTGGCCTCCTAACAGCTTGGCCACACGAATGTTCCTTCCGCACTACCTGTGGTCGTTTTGCCGCATCCCGCATTCAGGCCGAACGCATCGTTTATAAATTAGCAGTCGCTGAAGTGTCATATTTTACAGCTTCCTCCACTTGCTCGTTGAAGTAGCCTCCCAAACGCCGGGCCCGCACTTTGCAACCTTGTGTTGAGTTGTGGCAAACTAAGAATAAGGGGATAGCGATGGATACAAGATGTGCGCGGGCAGACCGCGCACATCTTGAGGGGGCTTCAGACGCCGCCCCCGTGTGACCCCCGCTGTTGTCGCCCGATCAACTCCGCCAGCATTACGCTGGCAGATGATCAGGCGACACGGGACTTTCGATCCCGCACCCTGCGACCAAGGCATCGGCGGCCTTGGATGCGCCCCGGATGATCTGCGAGCCGTGAATAGCGTAACTTTCACGGACATCCGGCAAAGGGCTTTTCGGAGCCCCTTGTACCCACGACCAGGGGCTCAGGGCCGCCTCTGGACACCGCCTGCGGCGAGCGCTGCTTTTATGCACGCCCACCGACGAGGGGCTTTCGCGCCCCTCGCGACCACGACCGGGCATGTGCCCGGGAGTCGCCACAGCGGGAGGTGCAATGGCGGAGAGCGGCAGCGAGACACGGCAGCGAGACGAGCGGCACACTGTCCGCTTCACCCCGCTTGAAGACGCCCTTATATGCGCAAAAGCTAATGCAGCGGGCGTACCGGTCGCTACCTTTCTCAGAAACACCGCCCTCGCCTTCCCCATGCCGCGCGCAGCCAGGCGCCCGACCTCGAACCACGAGGAAGTCGCACTCCTGCTGGGCAGGATCGGCCAGCTGGCCGCGGCCTTCAGGAGCGCGGCCACGCTTGCGGATGCGATCTCTCGGAGCTTCGCCTTCTGTGTCTCACCGCCCTGGGGCGCAAGCCATGATCCTGCAATCCCCGGACATGGTTATATTGCGCGGCACTAATGTGCGCGGGCGGTCACTTTGATTATCTCGGGGCTGCAGACCGGTAATACGCGTTGGCTTGCCCGCCATCTGCAGAACGCCGCCGATAATGAGACGATCGAGCTCGCCGAAGTCTCCGGCACGGTCGCGACCGATATCGATGGCGCCCTCACCGAAATGGACGCGCTGTGCGCAGGCACGCGCGCGAAAGAAGGCGTCTACGCCGCCTTCATCAACCCGCCCCGGCCCCTCGCCCGCGCGCAGTTCATGCGTGTACTGGAGTTGATGGAAGAGCGCCTTGGCCTTTCCGGCCAGCCCCGCATCGTGCTCTTTCACGTGAAGAACGGGCGGCACCATTGCCATGTCGTGTGGTCGCGCATCGACATCGAGCGCATGAAAGCCATCCATCTCGGCCATGACCGCCAGAAGCTGCGCAAATGCGCGCAGGAGCTGGCCGCGGAGTTCGGCCTCACCCTCCCGCCGGGGCTTGCGGAAGATCGCGGCCCCGCCCGCTTCGATGAACCAGCCCGGACAAAGACGCCAACCCGCGCCGACAAGGAGCGGGCAAAGACCTCCGGCATCACGCCGGAAGAACGGCGCGCGGCTGTGACCGAGGCCTGGCGAATGTCGGATGACGGCGTGAGCCTGCAGGCAAGCCTGGAGGAGCGCGGCTACCTTCTCGCGAGAGGCGACAGACGCTGCTACGTTGTCGTGGACCTCGCCTGCGACGTGCACAGCCTGCCGCGCCAGATAGAAGGTGCGAAAACAAAGGATGTCGCGGCTAAACTGCAGAACCTGCCCGTCGCACTCCTCCCAACGGCGGAGCGCGCGAAGATATTGATGGCTCAGCGTGCAGCCGCCCTGCGCGACGCCGCGCGCGAACACCTGAAGAAGGGCGCAGCGGCAGAGGAAGCCCGTAACCGCCTGCTGCGCGCCCAGCGGGCACGCAAACTTGCCGTTGATCTACAATGGCAGAAGATCAAGCTCCGGCAGATGCACGAACGCAAGGTCATGCTCGCGTGGTTTCTTGCCGAAAAGAAGTGCCACCTCGCCCGGCGGCACTGGCAGGCGATTGGCCTTGCACTATACCTCCGCAAGGTTGCGGCCTTGAGAGAGCTTATCCGCTACTACGAGAAACAGCGGCACAGGCAGCTTCGCACCATGGAGGAGTTTCATCGCGAGGTGAAGACCGCGATGAAAAGGCGCCATGACAACGAGGCCGCCGAAAGCGAGCGCCTTTACACGGCACTCAGGCGCCTTGAGAGACACGAGTTGAGATGTCTGGAGCGGGGACAGCTTGGCCAGATAGCCTGGCATAAGACGTGGCTTGCGCATAACCAGGGTGACTACGACGGAGAAATCACGCTTGCTCTCAGCGTCGGCCTCAAGCGCGGCCACCAAGCGAAGGAATTCGATCAATCACGGCATCTCAGGAAATGGTATGACAGCCGCTACGCACCTTCGGTGGAACGGCTTGCCCGCACCTATGCCTATATGAAGGAAAATGGCATCGAGATTACGAGCGATCCAGCCTCGAAATGGCTTCCCCTGCAGCGTCAAGGCAGCAGCCAGGGCGGCGGCATCGCCGGTATGCCACTTTCCGCTGCGTTCAAGTTGAACGAGCAGGAAGTCACCGGGCGTAACCCCCGCTTCCGGGGGCGCATGCCGCATCGTGGCCCTGCGCCCCCGTCGGGAAAGATTTAAGCAGCAAGCAGCGTGCCGGCAGTCACCAGTGCGGCTTCATCCGTAGCCGCGGCGCCAGCAAATCAACGAAATGTCGAATCTGTCCGGATATTTTTCGGTTTCCGTAAGCGCTGGGGTTTGGTTGTAAGTGTTCGCTATGGCGCGCCTCGCCGCTTAATGCTGCGAGGCCGGGCTCTAGGCCTTTGGCCCCGAACCTCGCGTGTCCGAGTTTCGGCCTCCGGTAACGATCCCTCGCGCGAAGAGAGCGGAGGTCTCACCTTGACTCAGCCAGAGATACCGACGTGTGCCTGGAAGCAGAGCCGATCACGGCGCTCATCTAGGAGGGGGCGCGAAAGGTGCAACCAGCGTATTGTGGAACGCTGCAATCTGCCATACGCCGGCCTCCTTGACGAAAACACGCAGACTTAGCTCCTGATAGGCAATGCATGACCGTCTGGAGCAACCAGGCCGCTCAGCTCATTGGTGACATTCGCGAGCGCCACATCGGGCCGTATGAATCTGACCGTGACATCCATCGTTCGCTGCGTTGCGTTCTTGGCCCTGCCCGAAAGTATTGCCGACAATCCCTTCTCGATTCCGGCGTGGCCGTTCATCATGTCACCCCTGACGCTGACAAATCGAGCGTCCGGAGCGTACATCCGCGCAGCAGCTTTTCCATCATGATTGTTGAAACCTTCGGTCATTTCTACAATGACTTTGCGAATCTCCAATTCATCTTCGTTGCCGCCGGTTTGCTGTGCACCCGACATTGATGCTGTCCCAAACGTGACCACACCGAGCGCAACAAGGGCGGCAAGAGCATTGATTTGTTTCATTTCCGCTCCTTCGTTAAGGAAATAATCAGTACATTTGCCTTCGGCCGATGCAGAGGCGGTGTAGCATGGCGTGTGGTCGCACGGGAGCCGCAAGTCTGCGCGCCGGTTCGGCAAAAATGCGGATAGCCAAATGTTGGATTGGAATGACCTTCGCGCTATTTTCTGGCGGTCCGCGCGGTGGTAGCACCGGGATCGCCGCAAAAGCTTTGGGCGTGAATCAATCGACCGTTCAACGACGTCTACGGGCTCTCGAAGTGGCTCTTGATTGCTCGCTTGCCGAACGACAGGCGGGGGGATACCGATTGACATCCCATGGCCAACAGCTGTTGGCCCATGCTGAGCAAGTTGAAGCGACCGTCAATACGTTGCAACGCCAATCGGCTTCGCTCGACAAGCGCGCGGCTGGCCTGGTTAAGCTCACGAGTCACGTGACGGTGGGTCAGCGCATCATCAAGTCTGGCTTCCTTGATACCTTTCATCTGGAGAATCCAGGCATCACAGTCGAGTTGATCATGGAGCAGCGCAAACTCGATCTTTCCAAGGGCGAGGCGGACATTGCAATCCGAGGCGGAAGCCTTGATGATGACCCGGCGCTGGTTGGACGAAAAATTGCCGACGTCCCTTGGGGAATTTACGCCAGCCATTCTTTTGTCGAACGCCATGGTCGCCCGTCCGCGCCTGCCGACATCAAAGGCTTTAGCGTTGTCGAACTGTCTGATGAGATCGAGGCTTTACCAGCGGCCCGGTGGATGAAGATGCATGCGCCGGCGGCAAGGGTCGCGGTGCGATGCAGTAATATTCCCAGCGTGCACCTCGCAATCAAGTCTGGCGCCGGTATCGCTCCCTTGCCGGCAGCGTATGCAACCGCGGACGACGCTCTTGTCCGTGTGCTCGGCCCGTTTCCCGAATTAGACTATCCAATGTTCCTTGTTACACACCGGGACCTTCGCAGGATACCGCGCGTCAATGCTGTTTTTGAGTTTTGCCTCAGTGAACTGAAGTCAGTCCTGATGCGCGGTGAAATGAAGAAATGAGTGCCGGTGACGTCCGTCAATGGCACTTTCGGACCTCACGTCGTCCGGGATCGGATTAGTCCAGCTCGCACAAAGAGAGGGGATCGTATCCCCTTTACGTCAACGGCTCCGCAAGCCGCCGGAGGCGGCCCTTGACGCTTCAACCCCGCTCATTGCCGCAGGGCTAGCCGGGTTGCAGGCGACTCCGATTTTTAGATTGCTGAGCATCTACTCCGAGGCCGGGTTACGGCCGGTCTGGCCCGGTGTAGGTTGGCAGGTCCCCCCAACAACGAAGCCGCCGGGCGGAGTATGATCGCCGGACGGCTCGCCACGCTGGTCCCGAACGAGGGCAATGTCCGGTGCTGCATCTTCGCCGATGCGAGTGTTCCGGCAACTTCATTCGAATATTAAGCTTGATGCCGCTGAACAGGTTAACTCCGGAACCACGCCGAAGCGGTGGCCCTTCATTCAAAAAGCTCGAAGTATGGCCACCATCGTGCAGACCGGCAACGCGCGAGAGCCATGGATATCGATCGCAGCACGAAGAAGCAGAGAGCCGCTGAGCGCGTTGCCCCGCGAGGTTGTATCTTCCGAAAGAAGCGATGAGAGTTACCAGCACATCGGTGCAGTCCGGGCGCAGTGAAAGCAGCGCTGCGCCCGGCAGGCGCAAGATGAAGCTTATTTCCTGGCGGGCGGACCGCTCTTGTTTCCGGGAAGCCCCTTCACCCCCGAACTATCCTGCTGCTGGACAGCCGAGTTTGAGGTGCCCGTCGTCGTCGCGTTCGCGGGCGGACCGTTCTTGTTGCCCGGCGCGCCGCTGACGCCCGTACCCGAGTTCTGCGCGGTCGGCTGCGCCGATGAATCGCCGGTCCCCATCTGGCCCGGCATGTTCGAGGAGCCCGCTTTCTGCTCGCCGACAACACCGGATGCGCCGGAGTTGCGCGTTTTTACTCCCTTGTCGGCTTCTTCCTGGACCGCCTGAGGAGATGTCTGCTGCGCGTATGCCGGCAGTGCCGTAGCCGCGAGAAGGACGGAGAACGTCAAGGTTGCTATTCGCATAGATTTTTCCTCCTGGTTTTGTTCGCGGGACAACTCGTGAGCCCACGGACATTTCCTCGGAGGAACGGATTTTTTCAGGAACTGCGCGAGGACGCCTGTTTGCACCGCGGCATCATCGGCCCTGCGCGAGCTTGCCGTTCACGCAGACTTTCGCAGCCAATCCAGTTACATCCGTTCCGGCTCGGGTTCGTCGCGCAGGAGATAAGGCAGAAGACCTCGAAGATCCTCGGCTACGACAAAACATCCGGCTTGCGAGAGAGTCTCGGCGCTAAAGCCGCCGGTGAGAACGCCGGCCGCTTTCGCTCCCGCTTCGAGCCCTGCCTCGGCATCATAAGGCGTGTCGCCGACCATCACCGACTGCGCGCCGGCCAGTGCAAGCTTGCGCAGCGCGATGCCGACAAGGCGCGGGTCCGGTTTGCCGTGCTCAACGTCATCGCCGCACGCGGTCGCCGTGATAAAGTCATCAGCGTTCATGAGTGAGATGTAGCGCTTGAAGGCAATGCCCTTGCAGTCGGTCGCAAGTGCGATCTTCCCGCCGTGTTCGGTCAGCGCCCGAAAGACATCCCTGACGCCGTCGACCGGTTTGACGCTCGCGAGATACTCGCGTTCGTAAATCGTCCCCTGCTCCTCCAGAATCTCCTTGCGCACAGACTCACTTGATTCCGGGAGGATGAGCTGCAGCGTCTGATCGCCATCAAGGCCGGAATAGAGTTGCAGCGTCTGATACGGCACCCGGCAGCCGAAACGCTCCAAGGCGTCCTGCAGGCTCCGCAGGTTTTGCGGCACGCTGTCTACAAGCGTCCCCTCAACGTCGAAAATGAAACCTGAAAACATCTGGCGCTCACAACGTTAGTGTTTTGCAACAAACCTTTGATCTTCCACGGGTTCCTAGCGGTCCCGCCGCGACCACCAGGTTCCTGCATTGGAACCCTGGAAGCCGAAAAATGTTATCGAGAGGCCTAGACAATCGTGGAGGTTTGCCATGAAACGTCGCCGCACCAAGCAGACCACTTCCCTGGAAGAGCGCGTGCTGCGCCAGGCCGAGCAGATCAGGCTTCGGGCCGACGGCATGCCTCCGGGGCAAGAGCGCGAGGAGCTCCTGAAAAAAGCCCGCGACGCCGACATGGGCGCGCGTATCGAGGGATGGTTGAGATCGCCAGGACTGCAGCCGCCCAAATGATCGCCGCGAATAGGAACATGACGGGCAAGCGGCGGTTGCCCGTGATTCACAATCAGCGGAGCACTGGCATGAAGGCAACACATCATCTCCTCGCAGGCTGCGTGGCGCTTCTGCTCGGCACCGGCTTCGCACATGCGGGGCCCTGCAATACGGCAGACAAGGACGCGGGCTCCGGGCCGACGCCAGGCAGCACGGCGCAGTCAACGACGACTGGTATCGCACCGCAACCCGGCGCACATCCGCCCACCGCCACGATGGACAAGGCATCCGGCAACGTCGCCACCTCTTCGCAGGACGCCCAGCGCCAGATGCAAGGCCGGCCTACGGTCTCGCAGGAATCTCAGGGCGCGAAGCCCAAGGCCGGAAACGACTGCTGAGATAGCGCGAGCCCACCGGCGCTCGCGCCCTTCTTTTAAAGAGCGCGATGCCGCCCGGTAATGCGACGTAGCGGCGAGGAGACTAAAGCGATGCAGACTCCGAGCTGCGCCCGGAAGCGTCAGGAACTATTTTCAACCTGCCGGCGTAAGTTGCTGTAAAGTTGAGTGAGACTGTTACCCAGGGAATGATTTTGGACGGTAAGAAGAAATTCGAGGCCTCACAGTCGGCTGAGGGCCGATACCGCATGCTGGTCGAGGCGGTGACGGATTATGCAATCTACATGCTCGATCCGACAGGCATCGTTTCAAGCTGGAATCCGGGCGCGCGGCGCTTCAAGGGCTACGAGGAATCCGAGATCATCGGCGAGCATTTTTCGAGGTTCTATACCGAGGAAGATCGCAAGTCGGAGCTGCCGCGCCGCGCGCTGGAAACGGCAGCGCGCGAGGGTAAATTCGAAGCCGAGGGCTGGCGCGTCCGTAAGGACGGCAGCCGGTTCTGGGCGTATGTCATCATCGATCCCATTAAGGACAGCGAAGGAAAACTCGTCGGATACGCGAAAGTCACGCGCGACCTGACCGAGCGCCGCGCAGCTGAAGCCGAACTGCGCCGAAGCCAGGAACAGTTTCGCCTGCTGGTGCAGGGCGTGACCGATTACGCGATTTACCTCCTAAGCCCTGAAGGCAAAGTCGCAAGCTGGAACGCTGGAGCAGAGCGGATCAAGGGATACAAGCCGGAAGAAATTATCGGGCAGCATTTTTCGGTCTTCTATACGAATGACGACCGCTCCTCGGGACTGCCAAAATTCGCGCTTGCGACTGCAAGACAAGACGGCAGATTCGAAAAAGAAGGCCTGCGGGTTCGGAAGGACGGCTCGCAGTTCTGGGCGAATGTCGTCCTCGACGCGATCCATGACGAGGAAGGCGCGCTTATCGGCTTCGCCAAGATCACGCGTGACGTAACAGAGCGGAAGAAAACGGAAGAGAAGCTCGATCGCACCAGAGAGGCGCTGGTACAGGCGCAGAAGATGGAGGCGATCGGCCACCTGACCGGCGGCGTTGCGCACGACTTCAACATCCTGCTGATGGCCATTCAGGGCAGCCTTGAGCTCATGAAGCGCCGCCTGCCGGCCGGCGACACTCAAATGCATCAGTTTCTCGACAATGCGCTGCAGGGTGCACAGCGCGGCGCGGCGCTGACTCAGCGCATGCTCGCCTTCGCGCGGCGTCAGGAGCTCAAGCTCCAGACCATCAACGTCACTGAGCTCGTTAATGGCATGACTGAACTGCTGCAGAGCTCGCTCGGCTCTAGCGCCCAGATCGAAACTCACTTCTCGATAGGCTTGCCGAAAGTCGCGGCCGACGCGAACCAGCTTGAGCTCGCCATTCTCAATCTTACGATGAACGCGCGCGACGCGATGCCTAAGGGCGGCACGATCGTCATCTCCGCGCGCGAACGCACAGTGCATGACGAGCCCGGACTTAAACCCGGCGGCTATGTCTGTCTGGCGGTCAAGGATACCGGCACCGGCATGGATGAAGAGACTGTGCGACGCGCGACCGAACCGTTCTATACGACTAAGGGCGTCGGAAAGGGAACGGGACTTGGGCTGCCGATGGTGCTCGGCATGACCGAGCAGTCCGGAGGCAAGCTCTATCTCAAGAGCAAACCTGGCGAGGGAACGACGGTCGAACTTTGCCTGCCTGTCGCGGCCTCTGAAACAGACGAGAAGCAGGAGTGCAGCTCCCCGACCGCCGCGCCCGTGACGCGCACCCTCAGGATCGTCAGTGTCGATGATGATCCGTTGGTCGCTTTCAATACATTGGCGATGCTGGAGGAACTCGGGCATACGGTGTTCGCCGCAACCAGCGGCGCGGAAGCGCTCGGCCTCATCCATGAGAAGGGCGACATAGACCTGCTTATCACCGACCAGGCCATGCCGGGCATGACCGGATCTGAACTCGCAGAAGCGGTCCGCAGCGACTGGCCCGACCTTCCGATCATCATTGCTACCGGCTACGCGGAACTGCCGGAAGGGCCGGCCCAAGCCCTGCGCCGCCTCGCGAAGCCCTTCTTCGAGCAGGACCTTGCGCAAGCGATCGCCAGCGTCAGCAAATTGTCCGCGACGGCTTAACCCATCGCGAACCAGCCCCTCTGCCAGCCAGCGCTTCGCGCACCCGGATATTGCGGCGCCGGTTAACCCGTTTGTTTCTCTCGGAAATACGCGGTTGGATTCGCAGGAATACTGCGAACGTCCCTCCGGGGAAGCAGACCTGCCTTAACAAAGATGCTTTCCGGGGAGCCCGCAAAAATGTTATCAGTGATGTGATCACTTAATTCGAAAATGCCTATGAGCGAGAATGCAGCCCTGGTCCCCATCCGGTCTCCCGACCGTCCCCCAACTCCAGTGGGGTAGCCACCTCGCCCATTTCTTCGGCTCAGGTGACGAGCTGCGCGACTTGCTCGTGCCCTACTTCACGGCAGGTCTCCGGAATAATGAACAATGCCTCTGGGTGACCGGAAAGGCGTTCAACGCAGACGACGCGCGCTCGGCGCTGCGTAATGCCGTCCCCGACCTCGACAAGCGCGAGCGCGGCAGACAGATCGAAATCGTCAACGGCGATGAATGGTACGCAGCCGGGGAAAAGCTAAAGCCCCGCGAGCTCGTCAGCGGCCTCGTACAGCGTGAACAGGACGCTCTCGGAGCGGGCTATAGCGGTCTCAGGACGAGCGGAAACTGCGCCTGGGTCCCAAGCGAGCAATTGCCGGATTTTCTTGATTACGAGGCGCTCGTTCAGAATGCGGTTCGCGGTCGCCGCATGATCTGCATGTGCAATTACTGCGTCGATAAAGTTGACGGCTCAATTTTTGAAATCATGGGTCGCCACGATCTGACAGTGCCGACCGCGCGCCCGGGGACGACGACGCCAACCGGTTCGAGGAGTGGAAATCCAAACTCGCCCGGCCTGGTTCAGGATCTGACCGACGAAGGTGACCTCCGCGAGTCGCTGGAGCGCCAGAAACGCACATTCGATCTCGCAATGACCGCCTCGCAAATGGGGACGTGGCGTTACACGCTTGCCGACAATATCTGCGTCTACGATGAAAACGCGCAGCGACTTTACGGCCTGACCGAAGCACGGTTTGTCCACGACGATGCAGGTGTAAAGCTCAAATTCCATCCCGACGATATGGAGCTGATGTGGTCGCGCGTCGCCAAGGCGCTCGATCCGGAAGGCGATGGCCTGTACGACGTGGAGTATCGCGTAAAGCAGCCCGACGGCAGCTGGCGCTGGCTCAGCGCCTGGGGGCTCGTCGAGTTCGAAGGCGAAGGGCCTTCGAGGAAGCCGGTGGCGATCACAGGCGCAAGCCGCGATCTCACTGAATTAAAGCAGGCCGAAGAACAGCAGCGGCTCCTCCTGAATGAGCTGAACCACCGTGTTAAGAACACGCTGGCGACGATCCACGCGATCACCGCGCAGACGATGCGGAATGCACGCGACCTGCCCTCCGCAAGGCAGGCAGTCGAGCAGCGTATCCGTTCGATGGCACAGGCGCACGACCTTCTCACCATGCGTGCCTGGACCGGCGCGAACCTGACCGATGTCGCGGCGCGCGCGCTGAACGCCTTCAGCCCGGCTCAGGTGAAAACGGAGGGGACCGATATCACGGTCTCTCCAAAGCACGCGCTGGCGCTGTCCCTCACCCTGCACGAGCTTGCGACGAACGCGACCAAATACGGAGCGTTATCACATCCTGAAGGCCGCGTATCGCTGCGGTGGACCGTGCACGACGGGCTGTTGCAGCTCGGCTGGAAAGAAAGCGGCGGACCGGTCGTGACCCCGCCGACCCGAAAAGGCTTCGGCACCCGGCTTCTTGAAGACATTCTTATCCGCGACCTCGGCGGCCAGACCAAAATCGATTACCATCCTTCCGGCCTGCGCTGCGATATCACTGCCATGCTTTGAACAGGCGCAAACAAGGCTGCTACGCCGTCACCCCACGGCGTCCGCCCGCCCGCCGCGTCCAATAACCCCGCGCAAGGCTCCCGGAACCTGCGTTACCGTCGCACCCTGATCATTAGCCGAGCGGCGCGGCACCGCATTTTCCTGACCGGTGAAGAGACGCCTGCCGTCTCGCCAGCGCTGCCACACGGCAGCGCCCGCGGGCCTCGCGCCCGGCGGCCATCGCGAACGCGATATGAGGGCAGGATCATCAAGCCGGTGTCCGCGCCTAAGTGAAGAGCGCTCAAATTAACTCTCCGGCCGAATCCGCTTGAAGCAGGTTCTGGCAGCGGGCAGAATTCATCTATTTCCAGTTGCGTGACCGGTGATGTTCCGGGGCTGATTTAAGCGTCGTCCCGGCTATCCTGAGCGAGCGTTTTTCATGAAGATGTTGGGTAATCTATTCTGGGTCGTGATCGGGGTTCTTGGCGCCACCTTCCTCGCCTCCCTCATGTATCGGGCACTGACCGATACGGGCCGCGTGAATGTGCGCGAGGAGTCGGTGCTGGCGACCCCGGTTTGCAAGAAGACCCCGGGCGGCGCAGTCACTTTCAAAGCCATTGAAGGAAGCGAACCGGCGCGTGAGCCCATTTTCGTGCGCGACGACCACACCATCATGTACGACCCGAAGATCGCGGGCTGGCCCTATGAAGCGAGAGAATTCGCGTTAACTGCCGCATGCGCGCGGATTTCCGTGGCCGATGCCGATGAAGCGGACTGCGTTGCCGTGAAGCGCCTTCGCGATGAACTTGATTTCAAAAAAGAGAAAGTTGCGGTTATCACGCAGCACCTCGCTGATTCTCAGGTACGAAGGACGCGGATGCCCGCGTGCGGAATATTAATGCGTGCTTCGAGGCTCGCTGAATACAGCCGTCTTCGTGCGGCAGCGTGGTCGATGAGGGTCAGTGCAGGTTTATCCGCGTCCTCAGATCAGGCGTTTATATCTGTGAAGGTGCCTTTGCTTCGCGGGTTTGTCGTTCCACATGGTTTGAAATTTACGCGCGCTTTGGATGAGTTACCCCTTTAATCGCAGAATGCATCGACTTTATACGCCGTAACCTGACAGGACGCGCTTCCGGTTCAATGCCGGGCCCGTTCCGGGTTTTGCAACGGTGTCCCCAGCTTCCGCGCTTCGCTTGTGCAGCCGGGCGATGCCCCTCCCTTTCAAAAGCAGTGATCCGGAAAGCTATTCCGCCCTGTCCTGGGTGAGGCGTGTCGAACATTCAGCAAAAGGAGCAAATCATGGCACGTAACTTCAAAAAGAACGACAAACAGTCCCGCGAAGCAAAGGCACCCTCACTGATCGCCTATCACGTCGAGGACAAGGGTCAGGATAAATCTGGACCCGCATCGGCGCAGCCTGGGATCACGAAGACGGCAAGGGGCTCACGCTTCAGCTCGATTTCGTTCCGGTAGCGGGCGGCCGTGTCGTCCTCCGCGAACCTTCAGAAGCAACCGAGGAGAAACGCGCGTAAGCGCCTTTCTTTCTTTTGAAGGAGAAGATCATGGAAAGACGCTATCAGCATTACCGCCTCGAATGGTGCGGCATCGAAATGGAAGTGCGTTACTGCCCGCAATGGAGCACTTGCTTCGCCCATCTTGAAATAGAATCCCTTTGCCGCACGCCCCTCCCGGTGACGCTCACGGGATATCGCTCGGTGCACACGCAGACGGCGACGGTGGAGCGCCTGGGCGGCCCGGTGCGGCTGGTCGAGGACTGGCTTGAGCGGGAGCTTGACCCGAAGCTCCGTCGCAAGATGCAGCCGTCGCAGTATTAGGGCGCGCCCGCGCAGCGCGGGCGGGGCTCTAGGCCTGCGGCCCCGAACCGCGTGTTCCGCGTTTCGGCCATAAGGTGACGATCCCGTGCGCGAGGTAAGAAGGATTACATCCCTCATCGTAGGAAGAAGGGATTGCATCCCTTATTAGAAAAGGAGGGATTGCATCCCTTGGGCCGTCAAGGGCTGACGCGAGCCGCCGCGAGTGGCGGCCCTTGACGGCCTTTCCCTGCTCATTGCCGCGGGGCTAGCAGGGTTGCAGAGCAACCCTTTTTCAAATTCCGTGTTCGTCAGCGTGCGAGTTATAGGGATAGAGCGTGAGCTCGTTTTTATCGTTGAGGCGAACGGCGTTGCCGTTCTCGTCGACCATGGTGACGTAGAGCGTCGCCGTTTTGACGCGGTAGCCGTTTTCATGTTGCTTGAGCAAGCGGGCGGTGTCGAGCAGCCCTTCGGCCACCTGCTGCATGGATAGAGCCGCGTTGTCGCGGCCGCGTAACTTGATTTTCAGTGCAGACGATTCGTCTTTTGGCGGAGCCTTGCGGCCCCCGCCGCGCGTGCGAATTCCCATGCTTTCATTATAGCAGTTTCAGGCAGTTCTTTGCGAATTTCGCTGCCTACCGTTGTATGTCGTTATTGTCTTTTCCCTTGTCACGCCGGGGCGCCTTGCGCCGTGGCGCGCCCTTTGGCGTGGGAGATAGAACCTCCTTTCGTTCGTCATAGAGGCTGCTGCCGCTGCTGCCGTCTCCGCTTCCGTTCTTCCTGCGGAAAACGGAAATCTCAGGGATGTCTTCGGGAAGGATTGTCTTAAGGTCGTCGCCTCCTGGATTGTCCATGCGGCTGACGCGGCTCGCCATGTTGGCAAGGCTCGCTTCGAAAACATTCCGCGTTTCGCGGGCATTGCCGAAATGCTTTCCTTTCCCCGCCCAGAGACGTGTCATGAGGAGAAGGACCTTGTCTTTAGCCTCCGGCGTTGCCTCAACCTTTCGCCTGGCAGAAGCCGGCGAAAATCCTGGTCAAGTCTTCCGGGCTGTAGTCCTCGAATTCGATGATCGTGCCAAAGCGCGAGCGCAGGCCCGGATTGGCTTCGAGGAAATCATCCATCTCCTCGGTATATCCGGCCGCGATCACCGCGAGGTGGCTGCGCCGGTCCTCCATCAGCTTCACGATGGTATTGATGGCGTCCTGACCGAAGACGTCAGCGGCACCGTCGGAGCGCCTTGCCGCCAGAGAGTACGCTTCATCAATGAAGAGAACACCGCCCATCGCCTTGTCGAAGGCCGCCGTTACCTTCGGTCCCGTCTGCCGGAGATACTGTCCGACAAGGCCGCTGCGATCGACCTCGACGACATGACCTTTCTCAAGGAGGCCGAGCCTCTCATAAATCGCGCCGACGATCCGCGCGACCGTCGTCTTGCCCGTCCCAGGATTGCCGGTGAAAACGAGGTGATAGGAGGTCGTGATAGGCGGCAGCCCTTCGCGGATGCGGGCCGCATTGAACACCGCCTGATCGATCAGCTGCCGCACCCGGGCTTTTACATTCTCAAGGCCGATCAGCGCATCCAGCTTGCGCGAAGGGATCGAGCTCTTCCCTTCTTCGTCGGGCGGCGATGCGGAAATTTCTTCCTGAGGCTGCGCCTCCTCTTCTTCCGGAGGCGGCGCCTCGGCGGGCGCCTCCGCGAGGGACTCCTTGCGCTGCTTCGCGTTCGACAGTGCCATGTCGATATTGATGACCGGAGGTGGCAGCGATGTGTCCGGCTTGCCTGAGAAGGGATCGAAAGGTTTGGGCGAAGCTGCGGGTTCCGGCAACGGGCCGCTATCCGCATAGTCGGGATCGGGATTGTACCAATGCCGCGGAAAATACCGGTCGTAGTCGATGCGGCGGATCAGCATCGGCAGATCGCCGTTGCGAAACACGAGCATCCGCCCGGTCTCGCGCGCGGCTTCCCGCTCGACCTCGTTGGGGTCGCGAAACTTGTTCGCGTAACGCTGCTCGTGTCCGCCGACCTGTTCCTTCCAGACCGCATGGCCGAGCCGACCGGAGATATATTCCCCGGTCGTCCTGTCATTGACGCCAAATGCCTGCACCGCGCCGGCATTCGCAAAGAACGTTTCCCAGTTCGCGGGATACAGCTCCTTCAGCTGCGAGAGGTTCTGGACGATGGGCCATTTGGATCGGCCGCGCTTTTTTGAAATCCAGGAACCGGGATCGCCGCGCCTCGTTTGACTGGTAGTCATGGCCAAGACCGACCCGCAAACCGTAGCCAGTCTTTTGAGGGAGTACGCGCAACGCACATCGCTGCGCGGCGGCAACCCGTATCGCGCGAAAGCTTACCTGCGCGCGGCCGACAGTCTCGGCGCGCTCTCGCAGCCGCTTGGCCGCCTCATCGCGGCTGGCGCTCTCACCTCGATCCCGGGCATCGGCGACGCCATCGCAGATATCGTGACGAAGCTTTACGGGACCGGCACCCATCCAGGCCTTGAGAAGCTGCGCAAGGAAGTCCCGGCAGGAGTGCTTGAGCTCTTCGCTATCCCGGGACTTCGTCCAGACAAGATCCTGAAACTTCATGAAGCGCTCGGCATAAGCTCGCTTGCCGAACTGGAAGCCGCCGCGAAGGAGGATCGCATCCGTCCCGTAAAAGGCCTCGGCGCTTCCCTGCAGACCAAAATCCTGCAGAATCTATCCATCGCGAGAAGCGGCGAGACGCAGCTGCATCTGCACAAAGCAGCGGCTCTTCTTGAGCATGCAGCCCAGACGGTCAAACAGAAGCACCCGGAATATACACGCGTCGAAATCGCCGGCGATTTTAGGCGGGGCTGTGAACTGGTCTCGGACCTTGCGCTCGTCGCGCAGGCAACCAGACCGGCAGAAATCGACAGCGCAAGTCTCAAGGTCGTCGTTACCGATAAGAAACATTACGGCGCGTATCTACTGGATGCGACCGGATCGGCAGAACATCTTGAGCAGCTGAAAACATTTGCAGCTGAAAAGGGTTTTGATCTCAAACGCGACGGGCTTTACCGCGGCAGGAAGCTGATTGCCTCGGCATCGGAACAGGACATATACGAGGCTCTCGGGCTGCAGTTCGTCCAGCCTGAACTACGGGAAGGCCGCGGCGAAATCACCCAGGCCGCGAAGCGTAAGATCCCTGCCCTCGTCCGGGATAAGGATTTGCGCGGCATCCTGCATTCCCACACGACAGCGTCCGACGGCACGGAGACGCTGGAAGCGATGGCGGACGCCACGCGCAAGCGCGGTTTCGAGTATTACGGTGTCGCCGATCACTCACAGTCTGCGCATTACGCGGGCGGGCTTTCCTTAGAGGAAATCGCGGCGCAACACCGTGAGGCCGACCGGCTCAACAAGCGCTATGGCGATAAATTTCGCATCCTGAAAGGGATCGAGGCGGACATACTGGCGGACGGATCGCTCGATTATCCGGACCATATCCTGGAAGACTTTGATTTTGTGGTCGCGAGCGTTCATAGCCGCTTCAAGCTGCCAAAAAAGGAGCAGACCGAGCGTCTTCTCAAGGCGATCAAAAATCCGCATACCACAATCATCGGGCATATGACCGGCCGTCAGCTGCAGCGGCGTCCCGGATATGAAATCGACATCGACAAGATTCTGAAGACTTGCGCGAAATACGGTGTCGCCGTTGAAATCAACGCGCATCCCTGGCGCCTCGATCTCGACTGGCGATGGCATCAAAAGGCGCTCGCCTATGGCTGCATCTTCAGCATCAATCCTGACGCCCATTCCATCCGCGAACTCGATCACATGCACTGGGGCGTTGAGATGGCACGCAAGGGCGGCGTGCCTCCGGACCGCGTCCTGAACGCCATGCCTCTTGCCAAGCTGCTCGCGCATCTTTCGAAGCGAAAGCGCTCTGCTGCGAGCGGCCCGCGCCGCCGTGCGCCTGCCCGCGAGGTCCGCGTTCGATAGATGGGGGCCATCCGGGCAATATCGCTGCCAAAGACAAGCGCCGGCGTTCTTCTCTTCCGCCGGAGCGGCAAGAATGTCGAAGTCCTGCTTGGACACCCCGGAGGACCTTTCTGGAAGAAAAAGGATCACGGCGCCTGGACAATCCCCAAGGGTCTCATTGCTTTTGGCGAGGCTCCGCTGGGCGCAGCGAAACGAGAATTCGAAGAGGAAACAGGTTACAGGCCGGGCGGAGACTTCATTGCACTTGGCCACGCGAAGCAGCCGGGCGGCAAGACCGTACACGTCTGGGCCACAGAGGATGACTGGAATCCTGAAGAGCTGAAGAGCAATACGTTCAAGATGGAATGGCCCCCGCGTTCGGGCAAGTACCAGAATTTTCCCGAGCTTGACCGGGCATCGTGGTTTCAAACAGAAGAAGCCCGCGAACGAATTCTGAAAGGCCAGTCCGTATTCCTCGACCGACTGAACGAAGTACTGTCGGCGTCGAAAAGCGGGGATGCTCGCGCTAAATAAGGACCCAGACGCCGTTATCCGGCGGGAGACAGAAGCTGGTCAGGCCCTGGCTGTCGTTGCTGCTTGGCCATTTTGGTGTAGATCGAGCCGACCGGACGTTTGAGTTTGCGGGCGATAAGGGAAGTCTTCATTCCAGCTTCCGCCATTTGCCTCAGCCGCTTCTCTTCATCTTCGGTCCAGGGCCGTGCCAAAAGCCGCCGCATAGTCAGGCCCCCTGTCTTATAAACTGTTTTTCCTTCATCGTCGCGCCCAGGGCCGGCGACCGCGATCAAGGTAATCTTCGCTACCTTCATCGCTGGTTTTTCTCCATACTGAACTTCGCTTGCAACCTGCCTTGAGACCGAACGTTCCTACGTCTGCAGATGCGAGCCCCATGAGGGTGACATGAGCAAAGAACCCGCTTTAACTCCCGATGATTTTCCGATCGAAGCAGACAAGCAAAAGCTAAAGACGCAAAAAGGCGAGCCGATAGCGACCGCCGACACGGAAGAACTCGCGGATCAGCTCGCTGAGAAACTGAACGAGCAGGCTCACCGGGAAGAGCAGGACCGCTGGTCCGCGTGACAGGCATTGGTAAGCGCGCGTGCGCGCTCCCGCTTCGCACGGCACGATAGCTTGGCGAGCTCGGAAGTGTTCGCGCCCCATGATGATCGATGTCCCCGCGCATCTCGGTCCAAAAGTGCACACAGCGTGTGTCCTGTGTCCGACGACTGAACACTTAGGAACGGCACAGCTTGCCCTGGCATTGACAGTGTATGCCGGAACGTCGGCATGCTCATTGCCCGGGCAAGCGGCCCCGGTCCCCCTCCTCTCGGGCCGGGGTCGTGCTCGTGGCCGTTCCTTTGTGCCCAGGAACTTTGATCGCAAGCGAAGGTTGATCGCGAATAACCTTCAGAGGATAACTTCATGAAAAAAGCAGCCCTAGCATTTGCCGTGCTCGCAGTCTTTGCATCGCCCTCCCTCGCGCAGTCGGTCGGCGAGAAGACGGGCGTCAATTCCGCGCTTGGAATTGCGCCGAAGACCGAAGACTTCATCAAGGAAGCTGCCATGAGCGACATGACGGAGATCGAAGCAGCGAAGATCGCGCAGCAGAAGGGCAACGCCGACGAGAAAAAGTTTGCTGAAATGATGGTGATGGATCACACCAAAACCAGCAGCGAACTCAAATCCATGGTCCCCGACAATCTGAAAGCGGCGATCCCGGCTTCGCTCGATGACGCTTCCCAGAAGAAGATCACGAAGCTTCGCGACACCAAGCCCGAAGATTTCGCGTCGGAATATGATCCGATGCAAGTGAGCGCCCACAAGGATGCGGTGTCGCTGTTCGAGCGTTATGCGAATGGCGGCGACGATGCCAAGCTGAAGGACTGGGCAGGCAAAACCCTGCCGGCGCTCAAGCACCATCTCGACATGGCGCAGGCACTCGACAAGAATCGTAAATAGGTCCAGGCGATCACAACTCAAACGGAAAGCCCGGCCGAAGCCGGGCTTTTGTTTATACCTTACGGCTTCTGGCCGCCCTGCTGGCCGCCCTGTTCGCCGCCTTGCTTATTTTTGCCCGGGTGCTGGTTTTGCTGGCCCGGCTTCTGGTTCGGGTTCTGACCTTGCTGGCCGCCCTGATTGCCCTGCTGGTTCTGCTGTCCAGGGGTCTGCTGCTTGTTGGGATTCTGCTCGTCTGCCATGTGAACATCCTTTCACTTCGTGGATGATGACAATCATGCGCGAAGGTGCTCGTTCCTATTCATTGGACTCAACGAGACCAGGGTGCTCACCGGTCAAACCGGGCTGATATGCCGCGTCACCCGCGCGGCTTCTCGCGCTCCATGACGACGTCCTTTGCCTGCTTGTCTTTTCTCAGGCCGAGATAAACGGGGTGCCGCATTTCGCCTGAGCTTGTCCACTCGGTAAATTTCACTTCGGCGACGAGTTGCGGTTTGACCCAGGTAGTGACTGCTTCGTCCTTCACCTTTTTTCCGAAGGGAGATTTGGCGGCCGTGAGCCTGATCATCTTTTTGTGGAGCTCTTCGAGTGTTTCATGACTGAAGCCCGTCCCGACATGACCGATATAGCGCCAGCCGTTGCCGTCCCGCAGCGCGAGTGTCAGCGCCCCGAAAAAAGGTCTTGTCCTCCGCGGCGCTGTAAATCCCACGATCACCACTTCCTGGCGTTTCGAGGTCTTGATCTTCAGCCAGTCGCCGGTTCGCGCGCCTGACAGGTACTTGCTGTCGGCGCGTTTCGCCATGATGCCTTCAAGACCTCTGCGCTCCGCCTCCTCGAAGAATTTCATGCCGAAGGTCTTCCGATCGCGGCTGAACCCGATCAGCCTGTGCTTCGGCAGGATAACCTTGAGGCGCTTCTTCCGCTCCGTGAGCGGCAGGCCACGAAGGTCTTCTCCATCCTGAAACATCAGGTCGAAGGCAAAGTACTGCAGCTTTGCTTCATGGCGCAGCGCATTCTGCAGGAGCTGGAAATGCGATACGCCGTCCTTGCCGATCGCCACGAGTTCTCCGTCGATGACGGCATCGCCTTTTATACCTTCGAGCGCCTCTGCGACTTCGATATAGCTATGGCTGATGATCTTGCCGTTGCGGCTGTAGAGAGTAACCTTGCCGCCGTCGATCTTTGCGACCATGCGGAAGCCGTCATACTTGTCCTCGAATATCCAGCCCTTATCATCGAGCGGCGCGTCGGTCAGTGTCGCGAGCATGGGCTGGAGCCGTTTCGGCAATGTGGATACGCGTGCCACTAGGATTCACCTTCTTCGATCACGTTACGAAACGTGACCGAGTAGCGCAGGCTTTCGACACCGGGAATGCTGTGCTGCCATTCGGTACGCGACGGACCGCGGAGAAGGTAGACGGAGCGCGGCTCGGCAACGAGAGTGTTCCTCTCGAATGACTTTGCCGTTCGCCTGCGCAGCCTGAAGGTGCAGGACGACAACAGGGAAATGCCGGCAACATCGCCAAAGACGGAGCGATCCTTATGCCAGCCGATCCCGGCGCCGGGCGCGTACTCGGTCACGAGAACCTGCTGGAAGCGGCCGGGCGCAATGCGGGCGAATGCCTCGGCACGGGCCCGAGCCGAGGTCAGGAATTCAGGCATGTCATCAGTTCTGGTTAGACCACCGCCATTGAAATCGTAGCGCCAGCCAAAAGAAACGATACGGCGCTTGCCGGTGAACCCGCGGAATTCAAATTCCTTGAATGGAAGCGTCTCGATATCGGCTAGAAGCGCACGCTCTTCATCAGCAGAGAGAAACTCTGGCTGATACTTCATACCTTCAGGAAGGGGACCGGCTCCAAAGAGATCGAGTGTCGGGTTAGTTGCGGGCACTCGTTTTTTTCCGCGCCTCGGAGGTGACGGGCTTGCGGTCGCCCCGGTCACTCTGCCCCCCATTCACTTTTTTCTTTGCGGTCCGGCGGCGGTCCTGAGAAAGCGACCGGCTGACGCTTCGCTGCTGCCCACCCTTTCGCAATTCGCGTCATGTGCTCTCCCCAGCTTCATTTTCCGGTTTACCAACTTTCCCCAAAGGCTCCCGGTTCCTCATTGTGGCGCGTCCGCTGCTGCGCAGCCGGCCGGGCTCTAGCGCGTTCCTTGGCAGTCCCGCGCCCGGGTCTTCGTCCCGGCCATGCGGTGACGATCCCCCGCGCGTAAACGGGGCTGCCGCCCCTTCAGCCGTAAAGGGCAAGCCGCGCGGGGCGCGGTGCGTCGCCGCACCCTTGACTGCTTTCCCCTGCTCATTGCCGCGTGGCTAGCCGGGTTGCTGACGGCAACCCTTTCAGGCAGGAACCAAGACCGGGCCGCTCCGTTGGAGCTCACTTTCGAGGACGGCGCCAATGTCAAAGAATGATGAGCTCCGCTATGGGACACCCGGAGAGAACGCGGTTCATATCTGCGTCGACATGCAGAGGATGTTTGCGGAAAGCACGGAATGGAAGATGCCGTGGCTGCCGCGCGTCTTGCCTAATGTCGTTTCGGTCACGGCGGTCCATCCCGAGCGCACGGTTTTTACCCGGTTCATCCCGGCGCAGAAGCCGGGCCAGGGCGCCGGCATGTGGCGGCGCTATTATGAGCGCTGGGGATCGATGACCATCGACGAGCTTGGCCCCGACATGGTCGGTCTGGTCCAGGATCTCGCACAGTTCGTTCCGCCCGCACGCATCTTCGACAAGCATGTTTACTCGCCCTGGACAGGGAGCGATCTTCACGAGCAGCTTCGCGCGGCTCATGTCGATACGATCATCATCACCGGAGGCGAGACCGATGTCTGCGTGCTGGCGACCGTGCTCGGCGCCGTCGACTGGGGATACCGCGTTATTCTCGTCACCGACGCCCTGTGCAGCTCGGCTGACGAAACGCACGACTCCATGATGAATATCTACATGAACCGCTTCGGGCAGCAGGTGGAGTGCGTCACGACCGAAACGCTTCTCGGCAGCTGGCCGGGCAGCGCCAGGGCGAGGCTCGTGTCATGAATAGATCCTACGTCGTGCAGATTCTCCTGCCGAAGGAGCGCGGTGACGGTGTTTCACAAAGCTGGTTCGAGGAATTCCTGGATGAGCTGACCGGCGGGTTCGGCGGCGCGACCAGTTTTGTCCGTGCGCCGGGCCAGGGTCTATGGCGCAGCGGCAACGAGACCGAGCGGGACAATATCGCGGTCGTCGAGGTCATGGCCGCGAGGCTCGCACCCGAGTACTGGCGCAGCCTGCGCGAGCGGCTCGAACGCGAGCTTTTCCCAGGAAGAGATCGTCATCCGCGCCCAGGAAATCATCGCGCTGTGAGGTTTTAGGAACGCCACGCCGTACAGACCCCACCCAGGAGGACATAATGGGCTTTTTCACCAAGGACATTAAAACGCTGAATGACCTCTTCGTGCATACGCTGCAGGATATCTATTACGCCGAGCAGCAGATCGCGAAGAATCTGCCCGACATGATCGAGAAGGCAAGCGATACCGGCCTCAAGAACGGCTTCCAGACGCATCTCTCCGAAACCAAGGGCCAGATCACCCGGCTAGAAAAAGTCTTCGAGATGCATGGCGCAGAGGCGAAGGGCGTGGATTGCCCTGCGATCGACGGCATCCTGAAGGAAGCGAGCGAAGTCGCGGGCGATATCGATGACAAGCAGGTGCTGGACGCGGCGCTGATCGCGGCGGCCCAGGCCGTCGAGCACTATGAAATCACGCGCTACGGCACCCTGATCGCATGGGCGAAAATGCTTGGCCGCGATGACTGCGCCTCCGTCCTGCAGCAGAACCTCGATGGAGAAGGCGACGGACGAGAAGCTCCGATGGCGCTGCGCAGCGTGAACCGGAAAGCCGCTTAACCCGTTAGCAGGATCGAAGTGGAGGGCCGCCGGAAGGCGGCCCTTGGTTTGAGCAGGAAATCATGAGCCTTGAAATTCTGAGAACCCTGGCAGCCGCCATGACGATAATCGCGGCCGCCATGGTCGCGGCAAACTGGAACGCGCGCATTACCGTGTGCGGGTTCTCTCTCTTTATCGCGGCATCCATCGCATGGATCGCCGACGGGATAATTGAGCCGAAGAACTCGCTCATCATCCAGAACGCTGTTCTTCTCGTCATCAACGTACTAGGCGTATGGCGCTGGCTGCCGCGCGCCGGCAACGAAGCGGCCGCGTCCAGGCCGCGGACCGCGCGACGCGGTAGGGTCGCCTCAGGCCTGCTTCCTGTCGGAGATAGCCCGGCGCGCAAGCGCGGCTTCTCCCGCTTCAGTTAAGGCACCCAGCGTTGTCTGCCCCTTCCTCGCGCATGTGACGATGCTGTCAGCTATGAATGATCTTAATTCATGGTCCGCGCCGTCGGGCCTTCCGTTGCAGATCCGCTCAAGCGCGGCTTCCATGTTTGCGAGGGTGCGGCGATCGAAGCTTTCCAGGATCATGGGCTCTTCTCCTTTCCCGGCTGAACGATCTCCAGAGCTGGGAGTTCCAAATTCGGAACCAGCGTTCCATTATGAGGAACCAAGCTGTATTCTTGGTTATTGGACCTGAATGGCCCGCAAACTCAAGGTTTTTCAAACGTCCCAAGGTTTTTTTGATCTTGCGATCGCAGCGCCGTCTATGAAAGCCGCGCTGGAAGCCTGGGGTGCGAGCAGCAATCTCTTTCATCAGGGGTTCGCGAAGGAATCCGAAGACGACGCGGTGATCGCAGCCGCCATAGCAAAGCCTGGCATCGTTCTGCGCAGGCCCGTCGGATCAAGCACCGCTTTCAAGGAGCACGCGGAGCTGACATCCGCCGCATCGCTCGACGCACGTCCGCGCAAGGAAAAGGCCAAAGCGAAAACGGCCGCTTCTGCAAAGCCTTCGAAGCGGGACGGAAACTCTGAGCGCGAGGCGGCCGCAAAATACGCAAAGGAAGAGCGGCAGCGCGACAAGCAGCGCGCGAAGGAAGAGGCGGAAGCTGCGAAAGCCCGCGAGAAGCGAAATGTTGCGATTGACAAAGCTCAAGCTGCGCTTCTCCAAGCCGAAGGCGAGCATGAGGAGAACGCCGACGCCCTCTCGAAGGATCTGCAAGCGGTGCAGCAGCGCGTGGAGGCCGAGGAAGAACGCTGGCGTAAACAGAAAGTGCGTCTCGAAGCAGACCTGCGAAAGGCAAAAGACTGACCAATGCCCCGCTCGCCTGTAGCTCCCGGGATCAAAGAATTGACGCTGGAGGAAAGACGCGAACGGCGACGGCTTCGCCGTGAGAAACAGCGCGAAAATAATATCGCACGCGCAGCGAAGATGCACCGAACCCGGCTAAAATGGAGAGCGAGGGACAAAAGCCAGCGAAGGCCTTGAAGAAGACTGTCTTCGTGGGCTGCTCCGGCTGGCGCTACTGGAAATGGCGGGACTCGTTTTATGCGGACGTGCCGCAGCCAGAGTGGTTCCAGCATTACGCGTCCGCCTTTGACACAGTCGAGATCAACGCGTCTTTTTATTCATGGCCAACCGTAGCGAATGTTCAGGCCTGGCGCCGTCAGCCGGGCGGCAAAGATGTCGTCTACACCATAAAGGTCTGCGAGCTCATCACTCATATCAAAAAGTTCAAGGGCACAAAAACGCTGATCCCCGATTTTGGCATCATCGCTGATATTCTTGGCGAGCAAATGGGCTGCTTTCTTTTCCAGCTGCCGCCGAGCTACCGCTATACCAAAGCCCGCCTGAATTCGATCGTCAGCCAGCTCGATCCGGCGCGCCGCAATGCGGTTGAGTTCCGGCACAAGAGCTGGTGGAACGAAGATGTCTACACTGCTTTCCGCAAGGCCGGGATTATCTTCTGCTCCTGCAGCGGTCCGCGTCTGCCTGACGAGCTCGTGCGAACGGCAGACGACGTTTACGTCCGCCTCCACGGGCCTGAGCGCTGGTACCGGCACAATTACTCAGACGATGAACTTTTGAAATGGGCCGCCAGGATCAAAGAGAGCGGCGCCGAGAGAGCGTGGATTTATTTCAACAACGACTACGACGCCCATGCACCGCGAAACGCAAAAACTCTGCACCGCATGCTTGTGCACTTTGATACTTAGGAACCTGCGCCACTGCGGGGACGCGGAACCCAAGCCGTCGTCCGTCGAGACTCACGTTCCAGGCCTGCATGTCCCAAGTGCAAAGCGCCTGCCCGCTATACGACTTCAATACTCGACGTGAAGCGCATCCATTGTGTCTCGTCTGCGGTGAAGAGATCCGGAAATAGCGACCCCGGCACGTGCCAAGGTCGAAAGATGCGACATAGCTTGCCAGCTTTTCCCAACTTCGCTACGACCTCGTAGTCCGTTCAGAATAACAGGACAGGATCGGTTCGGGATTTAGGCAATGCCTCCGCAAAAAGAGCAAGAAAGCCGATGGGTCGCCTTCGAGCATCCATTGCAGTCGCAGATGATGGCCATTGACGGTACCTGGCGCCGCGAGTGCAAGCTCAAAGATGTTTCGGATGTCGGCGCAAAACTCCAGGTCGAGACTTCGATTGAGGGGTTGGCCCTGAAAGAGTTTTTTCTCTTGCTCTCATCGACTGGACTTGCCTACCGCCGATGCCAGTTGGAGCGAGTTAATGGCGAAGAGTTGGAAGTCAGTTTCATACGCCCGAAAGGCAAGGGTAAAAGACAGCCTTCTGGCGCAGCTTAGGCTGTTGCCGCATTGATCAAGAGGCCGAAGGCCGTGACCGCACGGCTTTATCACTGCGTTTTTTGCCCAAGGTCTCTCAAGAGCGCGTGAAGGAAGTCGCTGGCGTGGTCGTAGTGCGCGTTGCCTTCCGCAATCTGATGCGCGTGCGGCTCCATTATATGACCAACGGTCTCCGGGCCCAGTAGATCAACTTCATCCGACCATCGTTGCAATAAACGATCCGGAATGTCGTCCGCAGATCCGAACAACTTCAAAAGGCAATTTTCGCCTTCGACGTTATGGTCGTGATGCGCTTTAGCCGCATAAAAAGCGAACAGCCCACGAAACGCACTACGGGAAACGGCAGCTTTTGCCATCGCAATGTCCCCCGAAAAGATGACTTCTCAATGAGGCAAATATGAATGTCCTGAAAGGAAAAGCCAGCGAAATTCTTGCTTTGAAAGGCAAGGCCGCCCTGGGGCGGCCTAAGGTTTGAAGCGCACCGATGTAAGATCGTGCTCAAATTACCTGTTGCAGCACAGGAAGCCGCTCCAGCCCCGGATGAAAATAAATACGCAATGAACCAGCTCCGGTGCGAGAAGCATGCCCGAATGATCGTCCGGTGCCAAGAAAAATTTAGGGAAAAACTGGCAATCGCCCTATCGCAGTTTTCCGTCCTGAGCACACGAGATCGGGGACTGCACCGACCTAACAAATGATAGATTCAAGCGATAGTGTCCCGGATAGTTGGAGACCTCTTCCCTGATCGCTGATGCCGCCTGGCAGACGCGAAGAGGGTGACGCAAGCGGGCCTAGGAACCCGGGCTGCCACGGAGGCTTAATGTGCGCGCTCCGCCTTTTGCGGCTGCGCAACATCATCAGCCCTGGACCGGAGTTCTCATGCTTGTTTGGTATTCGATGCTGACACTTATGGCCGATGCCCTTGAGGTCATCGACATGCGGCTGCGGCAGATCGCGGCAGGCGCGGGCAGCACGGACGAGATGTTCCTTATGGTCACGGAAAAGCTGGTTGCGGCGGAGGCCCGAACGATACTCATCCGTGGCGGGGACTGCGGCGACGTTCTCGATCACTACAGAAAAATCGTGGCCGGCAATGTAGAGCGTTTGTCGGCAGCTAAGGTGGTCGGCCGCGCGTAAGATTAAAAGGCTTATTAGGAACGCCGCGAAGGAACGATTGTTCTAGTTCTTATGAAGCGGTTTTATTTCGATCTAGCTGGTAAGTTCACTGCCTGCGACAGAGTGGGACATCAATGCGCGTCCCGCCGCGAGGCAAAGGAGCACGCCAAGTTCATCGCTCATCGCATCGCCACTGAGAAGCCACCCTTCGCCCAGTCGGGCAACTACATCAGGGTGCGGGACGAAACCGGTGTAGAGATTTATGAGTCCCCGATACATATCGGGCCTTCTACTATGCGTCAGGTTGCTTAGCGCCGCGCCCCCTTTTTCTTCTTGCCGGCCTTCTTCGCGCCTGCGCTCTTCTTTTCTACATGCACACCTTTGAATTTTTTCGCCGCCTTTTTCTTTGAAGGCCGCTTGAGAGCCATGAACTCACCGGACTTCCTGTCGCGTTTTGTCCACGCGCTTGCGCCTCCGATGGTGGATTTCGTCTGCGAGCGTTTCTTCACTGCACCCTTGCGAGCGTTGTCTCCGGTGGGCTTGTTGACAGCCATTTTCGTCTTCCTCCGTGGTTCGCACTCTTAATGCTGGGGACTCTATCAAGTTCCACGATCGGAACGGCGGCCGCGGATCGAACGCAACGCACGAAGTGGTAACGGATCGGAATTAACCTGGACCCGCTAAGGCCTGTTTGGCGGACTGTTCGGCGCTGCGGCCCGGCGCTAAAAAGGCCATGGGGAATGATGGAAAAGTGGGGGAAATGCCGCATCGCTGCCTAGGAGCTCCACAAGGTAAAATTGGTTTGGACGACCGGGAAAAAACGTTTTGCAGACCTCAGAAAATAACGGGCATGGCCCTGCAGCGGTGGAAGGGCAACTGCGTGTGACCGCCAACGATATTCAGGCTCAACGGATACGATTGCCGAAGTCGCCGCACAAAGCGCGGATCTTCCGGCTGCGGCACGGATTGTTAACTCGGGGGCAAACTTCCTGATCGTGGGTCATGGGAGACAGCTGACTACTCTCGGACAACATCGAAGGCTTCACGCGCGGTGTAAGTGACTGCCTCGATCTTGTGGCCATCGGGATCGCGCACAAACGTGCCGGTAGTTGGCGTTATAATTTGCGCGGATGCCTGGCGAACCCTCATCAGTGCCGCCTGCAGCGATTGCCGCCGCATGAAAGCGCCGTACCGTTTCCCGGTCCGGCGCCTGAAACGCGCTATGGACACCATTGCCGGGTGAAGCCGGCTTACCATCAACGGGCGTTTCGAGACTGAAAAGGATGTCGGACGCGCCGTAGTGAACGGACTTTGCCGACGCTTTCAGAATACGGAAGCCGATTAGCTTCATCAAGGGCGTGTAGAAAGCCCGCGCCCGAGGGACGTCGTTGGTCCCTAAAGAAACATGATGGATCATACCGCACCTCGTAGGGCTTCACGCGCTCAGGTTGGCAACCGGCCTGGAAAAAGCGATCCGGATTGGCGGGCTGGACTGTCAGGTATGAAAAAAGACGGTCCAGATTGCCACCATCGTGATAGCCGCAAGAGTCAGGCTAACGAGCAGCAAGGCGAGGACGCTTGGGCCAGGTTCTGCCTGGCGCCTCGGTGGGGGTCTCGACAATGGTGGGGTCTCGACAATACGGTGTTCTGCATTCGACATATTTGTCTCCGTCTCGAAGAAAAAGCCTTGTCGAACCGTTAGTTCCTCCGCAGGAACGGCAGCGGGCATGAGCGCGAGATCGGAAGAAAACAAGAGCGAGCCAGGAGGTTTTCATGGCCGAAAAATTCAATCCAGCGCCACCCGATAAACACGCGACAGACCCTAAGCAGGACGTACGGCGCGACAAGGCAAGAGATGATGAGTTGGAGAAAGGCCTGAAGGACTCCTTTCCGGCTTCGGATCCCGTGAGCAGCACGCAAGCTTCAAAAGCAACTCCGGACGGCTAGAGGAGAACCCGCGTATGGGATTGGCAGCCTACGATATCGTCGGCCGAGATGGTGCCTGGCATATCGAGCATGATGGGGTCAGCCGGAACACCTATCAGACCAAGGAAGCTGCTTCGAGGCCGCAGTCGCGGCCGCGTCCCTTGCGATGCGGCAGGGCCACGCTGTGCGCGTAACCGTCCCTGAAAGCGGAAACGCCGTAGGTGCATAATATTCTGGCTAACGGCGCCGCAACCTCCAGATCGATTTTTATAAGGAGATCGGCATGGATCCAAAGGAAACGGCGGCGATGACCGAGGCCTCCGGCCTAGTGGACCCGGATCGCGCGAGGCCCGCCAGCACGACATCGTCCGGACCGGACGGGAGTGCTCATGGGCTGAGCATGCCTTCGCAAGAAGATTTGGAGCGGTGGGCCGAGGAGCTGCGCGAAATGACCGTTAAAGGCGCTCCGCTCGCTCTTTGTCGCCTTCCTTGCGGGGATATGGGTGGCGCGCCGGCGCTGACCGGCAGTCTCAATCGAAGCGAGCGGACCCCATGTCGGACGACCCGGACAACAGCGCCAGAATTGGCACGGTCCAGGTCGCTGAGAAGTGGCCGAGCAGCCCAATTCCGAGAACGGCCTCAGTGAACATCACCTAGACCTCCGCCAGGCGGCGGCCCAAGGCCGCCGCAGCCGTCTCGTAGCCCCGCCCGGGCGGGGCGGACCGTCGTCTTCGCCGTCGAGGCGACGCAACGCCGCGAGGATGTCGGCGAGCCGGATGGCGCGCCCCATGCCGGGTATTTCGCGCAACGCGGGACAGGATTTGCGTACATGTCGGACGCCCAGGACGACAGGATGATCCGCTTCTCGGGCGCCGAGAGGGTCTCGTCGTTCAGCACTTCATCCGGAGACGCATAGTGCGCGGCGGGATGGAAGAGGGAATGGAGATTACTTGAGTTGGTTTTCGCATTGGTCATCGTTGGGCTCCCTTACGCTCCTTTCCGAGGGATGCGACAATGACGGCGGGCACCGGCCCGCCGTCGCTCGATGTGGTGTTAAGGGCGGTCAGGCCGCCTTCTTCTGCTCGATCTGTGGCGAGGCCGGGCTGCCCCCTGCGATCTGGATCCGGCGGGGCTTCATCGCCTCCGGCACCTCGCGGACGAGGTCGATGATCAACAGTCCGTCCTGGAACGAAACCTGCTTCACCTGGACGTAGTCGCCAGGTTGAACACCCGCCGGAACGGCCGCGCCGCGATGCCCTGGTACAGGAATTCGCCGGCCGCCTTGTCGGGCTTCCTGCCTTCGATCATCAGAGCGTTCTGCTCCGCGGTGACGGCGATGTCGTCGGCGCCCGTGAAGGCGTCCGGCACACCGCTCTCGCGGCGAAAAACGATTTAGAGAAACGCAAAGTAGGTTCAAGAGGCTGAACGCAATTTTTTTGACGTGTGCGATTGGTTAACGCGGTGGGCACAAGGTTTTCCGGGTCGCACTTCTAGTGTCTTGACAGTTTTGTCGCGCCGAATATTTTTTGCGACGGGGAGACCGACCGCTTCCCGTTCTCGAACCGGAAAGGACACTGAAGACAGTCAGGAGTGGCGACGATGCTCGACGAAGATTTTGCTCGTATCCGAACGCACCGCAATAACATTCACCGCTATCGCAGCCTGCTTAAGACGCAGGTCACCTCGAGCGTCAGTTCATCAAACGGCGCCTTTCCGAGGAGACCGCATCGCTCGAGGCGCTGACTTCCGAGACCTTCCCATCGCATTTGCCTTGCCTGAAAGGCCGGCCGCGGAGGCGAGCGCGGGGGTGGCGTCATGACCAACGTCAGGGACCTGTTGATCCGAGGCAGTGAGAAGGTCATCGACCACTATCGCCTGCTGCTGGCCGGCGCCAAGACTGAGAAGGAGCGCGAGCTCTATCTCAGCCGAATCGAGCGTGAGCAAAGACTTCTCGTCCAGATTCGGGGTGGCTTGCCGAACAGGGTGGCGGCGTGACTTCTCCGTCAGACGGCGAGGATCGATTTGCGGGGTTCGATATCGTGCTAAAGAGGCGTGGTCACGGCCGATCTAAGTGGGCCGTTCGCACCGCCCAAGGAGACGCCGTCATGTCCGGCTCGGAGTGCAGTCGCGCTGGCGCGAGATACAAGGCCGAGCGCGCGCTCTTTTTGCTGCTTTGCGCAAGCGCGTCGCGGGGGACGTCCGGAGGAGAGTGGCGGACGATAGGTTAGGAACCTTGATTGCCTTCAGTCGGTTGTCGCGCTCTCGACCCGCGGAGACCGATCTCGATGCCAGACTATCCGAAGCCGCCTTACCCCAGTCAGAAGCAGCCGATGCCGGGGTCGACTGCGAAGATGGACCCCCGCCCCGATCATGGGGAGACCAGCTACAAAGGATCGGGGCGACTAAAGGGCAAGCGAGCCATCATCACGGGCGGAGATAGCGGAATAGGAAGGGCGGTCGCTATCGCCTTCGCCCGTGAGGGCGCCGACGTCCTGATCGCTTATCTGGAGGAGCATGAAGATGCGGAGGAAGCCGCGGCGCTCGTCGAAGCGGAAGGCCGCAAGGCTATTCTGGTCGAGGGCGATCTGAGGTCCGCGGACCATTGCAGGAAGGTCGTCGATCGGGCGGTCCACGATCTGGGCGGCGTAGACATTCTCGTCAACAACGCCGCCCATCAGGCGACTTTCAAGGATCTCGCCGACATCAGCGACGAGGAATGGCGGATGACGTTCGACGTGAACATTCACGCCATGTTCTTTCTCGCGAAGGCCGCGGTGCCCCACATGCAGCCGGGTGGCGCCATCATCAACACGGCCTCTAAACTCTGACATGCCCAATCCCACGCTGCTGGCCTATGCGACGACGAAGGGCGCTATTCAGAATTTCACCGGCGGGTTGGCCCAGATGCTGGCGGAGAAAGGCATCCGCGTGAACGCCGTGGCGCCCGGGCCGATCTGGACGCCGCTGATCCCGTCGACCATGCCCGACGACGCCGTCAAGAACTTCGGCAAGCAGGTGCCGATGAAGCGCGCCGGGCAGCCGGCCGAGCTGGCGACGGCGTACGTGATGCTGGCTGATCCGCTGTCGAGCTACACCTCCGGCACCACGGTCGCCGTGACCGGAGGGAAACCCTTCATCTGATGTCGGGCCTGTAGCATCCGATCACGCCTGCTGGGCGACATGGGCCCGTCTTGCGCTGGTAAGGCAGTGGGGGCCTTGGCCGCGAATGCGCGGAACGGCGCTTTAGGAACGACGTCCCGCTTGACGCATTGGCAGCGTATGGCGGAGAGGTAGAAAATGGGCAATAGCGGCGTTGGTATGCTTCTGGGTGACGTCTCGGTGACCGCGCTGTGGATGTGGTTCATCGGCGCGTTCATCCTTGGCGGAGCGATCCTTTATGGCGTGTTGAGGGCCGGTCGTCTGCGCCGCAGCGAGCGAGAACAGCTGGATAGGAATACGGAAGCGGCGCAACGCCGTGACGATCCGCAGAAGCGAGCGGGGCGCTAGGTACTTCTGTAGGCGACGCCTTTCGTTCATGGTGGAGCCGATCTCCTGCCTAGGCGCACCAAAATATCGGATGGATGTAGATAAAGGTGGCCTTCTTCCGGTTCGGCGCCCCACAAGGTCTCGCCTTCGACCAACGGAGGCCGCAAGACGGCCTGCTCGGCGAAGTTCGTGACGATCTGAAGGATACCGCCTTGCGGCGTATGCCACTGAACATCGAGGCCTCCGATGCTCCCGTCTCGCGGATCGAGCAATTCAGCGTAAGCTCCGACAACACCCTCCCTGAGAAGCGGCAGGATATTCGCGCGCCGTATCTCCAACAGGTCTCGTGTCAGTGCTCGAAATCGACGGCTCACATCCGACCGTTCAAGCGCTTGCCAGTCCAATTTTGACGCCGCGAATGTTCCTCCGTCGCAGGGGTCCGGAATCCGGTCACGCATTTCTGGTGTCGCGAACGCCGCGAAATGCGCGAACTCTTTGCGCCGACCTTCGCGGGTGAGATCGGCCGCCTCACCTTTCCAGTCGGCAAAGAACAGGAACGGCGTCTCGGCAGCGGCCTCCTCTCCCATGAAGAGCATCGGAATATGCGGGCTAAGAAGCAGCAAGGCCATGGCTTGCTCCAACTTTTCGCGACTGACGAGTTTCGCCAGCCGTTCGCCGAGGGCCCTGTTACCCACCTGATCGTGATTTTGCGCGAAGAAGATCGTGGCCTCCGGCGGAAGGTGATCGCTCCGTTCGCCCCGCGGCCTGTCATGCAAGGGAAAAATTTCGCCCTGATAGGCAAATCCTTCCGCAAGCGATCTCGCCAGATGCTGGAGCGGCCGGTCGGCAAAGGCCCGGTAATATCCCTCGTTCTCGCCGGTCAGCAGCACGTGCAGGGCATTGTGGAAGTCATCTCCCCACTGCGCATCATAAAGCGTTACTCGGCCATCCCGACGTTCGAGCAGGCTCGCTTGATTAGCCTCGTTTTCGAGCATCAAGTGCACGTGCCGGCGGCCGACCTGTTCACGAACGGTTTCGGCCAGTTCGACGAGGAAATGCTGTTCGGAATCGTCTTTCAAGGCGTGCACGGCATCGAAACGCAACCCGTCGAAGCCGTAGTCGCGCAGCCACATCAAAGCGTTGTCGATCAGGAACTGGCGCACGAACGCGCCGTGCTCGCCCTCGAGATTGACGGCGGGCCCCCAGCCGGTCGTGTGTCGATCGGTAAAGAAATTCTCGGCGTAACTGTGCAGATAATTGAGCTGTGGCCCAAAATGATTATAGACCACGTCGAGATAGACCATCATGTTGCGCTGGTGAGCGGCCCGCAGCAACCTCTTGAGATCTTCTGGACGACCGTAGCATACGTTCGGCGCATTGAGCAGAACACCGTCATAGCCCCAATTGTGACGGCCGGGGACATCATGGATCGGCATGAGCTCGATGGCCGTGATGCCGAGATCACGAAGGTCGTCGAGCCGCTTCTCTACTCCAGCGTAAGTTCCTTCGTCGGAGAATGTGCCGACATGCAGCTCATAGATGACGGCTTCGGCCCAGGGCCGCCCTGGATAAGGATCGAAGTCCCGCAAAGCTACCGTGTTGATCACTTCGCTCGGTTGGCCGACATCATCAGGTTGAAATGACGACGCGGGATCGGGAACCACGAGTTTGCCGTTGATCCTGTATTGGTAGCGCGTTCCTGCATGGGCCGTCACGCTGAGAGCCTGATACCACCCCTGCTCGTCGCGGGGCATGCGCCGCGGTGCCTGCCCGCTTTCGAGCAGCTCGACCGATTCCGCCGACGGAGCCCAAAGATTGAAAACCACACCGTGCCCGGTGATATGCGCCCCGTGCCGCCGCGGCTGCCCGGCGGCTCCCAACTTCTCGTTCAAGCTTTCCTCACAGTCTTCTTCTGGCCGGCGCGTTTTAGACGGCCAGGAAACTACCTGGCGTGAATCCCGCAATCGAGCCTGTGATCAATGCGTCCCGACCTGCGCCGGATCCAGGAAGGCCTTGCTGTCGCAGCGGCGGAGATCTGCCCGCTTGCTGGTCAAGAAAGGCTCTGCCAAGGCCGACGCCGGCGTTGGCCAACAGCGCATCGATTGGCCGGCTGCCGACGGCCGCGCACAACTCGTCGACCCCTCTGTCGTCGCCGGATCCGCCTGCACTGCCTGAACGCTGCCCGCTCGATGGCTACCTCGTCTGCGGCGAATGACGAGATCAAAGCCGGCTTCAGCCGCACAGCAAGTTTGCCGGTAGATGCTCCGGTGACCAGGGCGAGTTGCTTGTCTGGCATGACATTATCCTCGTGTATTGATCTCTTCAATCGGTCTTCCCACGCTGTCGTTCCTATTCAGCGCATAGCGGTTGCGATGCGGCGATTTGCGGACCGCGATAGCAACCATCGTTCTTCGTTCGACTTAGATGGCTCGTAACGATCGCGGAGGACAGAGATGAAAGCGCTGGTTTGGCACGGCAGGGAGGATATACGGTGCGACACCGTCACCGATCCGGAGATCCAGGACCCTCGGGATGCCATCATCAAGGTCACGAGCTGCGCCATTTGCGGCTCCGACCTCCATCTCTTTCACAATTTCATTCCGGGGATGCTGCCTGGCGATGTCATGGGCCACGAGACCATGGGCGAGGTGGTCGATGTCGGTTCCGGTGTCGACCGCAAGATTAAGAAGGGCGACCGCATCGTCGTTCCCTTCACCATCATTTGCGGCGAATGCGAGCAATGCAAGCGTGGCAATTTCTCCGTCTGCGAAACCACCAACCGGAAGCGCCACCTCGCCGACAAGGCGTTCGGACACACGACGGCCGGCCTGTTCGGTTACACGCATCTGACCGGCGGCTATCCCGGCGGGCAGGCCGAGTATCTGCGCGTGCCTTATGCCGACGCCACGCACATCAAGGTTCCAGCCGGAATCCCCGACGAGCAGTTGCTTTTTCTCAGCGACATCTTCCCGACAGGCTGGCAAGCGGCGGTGCATTGCGACATCGAGCCTACCGACACGGTAGCGATCTGGGGTTGCGGGCCGGTCGGGCAGATGGCGATCCGAAGCGCCATCCTGCTAGGTGCCAACCAGGTGATCGCGATCGACTGCCTGCCTGAGCGCCTCAGTATGGCGGAGGCCGGGGGAGCCGCAACGATTAACTTCGAAACCGAAAGCGTGGTCGAGCGACTTAACGAGCTGACCGACGGCAAGGGCCCGGAAAAATGCATCGATTGCGCCGGCATGGAGGCGCATGTAATGGCCTCACAGCCGGACACGCTGCTCGATCGTGCCAAGCAGATGGTGATGCTCGAGAACGACCGCCCCCATGTGCTTCGGGAGATGATCTATGTCTGCCGTCCCGGGGGCATCATCTCCGTCGCCGGTGTCTACAGCGGCCTCTCTGACATGATGCCGATGGGCGCCTTCATGAACAAGGGCTTGACGATGCGAACCGGCCAGACCCACGTCAACCGCTGGACCGATGACCTGCTGCACCGCATCGAGCAGGGCGAGATAGATCCGTCATTCGTCATCACCCATACGGTGCCACTGGAGCAGGGCCCGCAGATGTACCAAGTGTTTCGCGACAAGCGGGACTCCTGCATCAAGGTCGTTTTGAAACCCTGAAGGAGCTGTCAGACATGTTTCATTTCTCCAACTTCCTGCGCACCAAAGGCGATCCAAAGATCATCGAGGGCGGACAAAGCCTGAAGAGACCGGCGGATCAGCTCGCGCGCGCGCTCGGCTGGTTCAGCATTGGGCTTGGCGCCGTCGAATTGCTGGCGCCGCGTCGCGTCACGCAAGCGCGGGGCATGGAAGGCAGCGAGACCCTGGTCAGAGCGTTCGGCCTCAGGGAGATCATGGCCGGAATCATGTCGCTGTCGGTAGACAAGAATGCCGGTCTTTGGGCCCGCGTTGGCGGAGATGGCCTGGATGCGGCCGCGTTGCTGTCGGGCTTGACGGCGGACAATCCCAAGAAGGGCAACATCGCGCTCGCGCTGCTGATGGTCGGGGGGATTGCCATGCTCGACTACCGGGCCGCACAGGACACCAAACCGCTCCGCCCGGCCCGGGACGCAAGGCGAAAACTTTTTCCGAACCGCAGCGGCTATCCTAGGGGACTTGAGGGCGCGCGAGGCGTTGCAAGGCAGATCGCAGCACATACTAACAAATCGCCATCGCTAAATCCTTCCTGAACGCATGAGGCACGACCGGGTCGAACAGAGCGAGGCGGCTCAAGCAACGGCGGAAAAGCCGTGGTGGCACTCTGCGACGATCTATGAGATCGCGCTGATCTCGTTTCAGGATTCCAACGGCGACGGCAAGGGCGATTTAGCAGGCTTGCTATCGCGCGTTGACTATTTGAAGTGGCTCGGCGTCGACGCGGTGTGGCTGACGCCGATCTACCGAAGTCCGTTCCGGGATCTCGGCTACGATATCTCGGACTATTGCTCGATCGACCCTGCCTTCGGCACTCTTGATGACTTCGACCTTCTTCTTGGTCGCTTGCACGATGCCGAAATTCGTCTCATACTTGACCTCGTCCCCAATCACACCGCGAACACCATGCCTGGTTCGTCGAAAGCCGCAGCTCTCGCGACAACGCGAAGGCAGATTGGTACATCTGGGCTGATCCGGCCGAGAATGGGGGTCCGCCCAACAATTGGTTGAGCCGCTTTGGCGGCAGCGCGTGGGAATGGTGTGACGGGCGGCGGCAATATTACTATCATTCTTTTCTCGTCGAGCAGCCGGACCTGAATTGGCGAACCCCGGAGGTACGCGCGGCAATCGCAGACGTGATGCGCTTCTGGCTGGACCGGGGCGTTGATGGTTTTCGCGTCGATGCCAGCGCCGTCCTGATCAAGGACCACCTACTGCGCGACAATCCGCCCAATCCGGATGCCGAGGGCGAACCGCCGCCGCAGCGCCAGACGCCTGTTTTTACCGACGATCGTCCGGAGACGATGCAATGCATCGAGGACATCCGGAATGTGATCGACCAATATCGTGGAAGGCTGTTGTGCGGTGAAGTGCAAGGTAAGACCGACCGGATCGGGCATTTCTGCGGCAACGATCGGCCGCGCTTGCACTTGCCGTTGAACTTCGCGCTGCTCGATACGCGCTGGAATGCTCTATCTCTGCAAGCAGCGATCGATGCCTATTTCAACGCTCTGCCTTCGCAAGCCTGGCCGGTCTGGGTGATCGGAGGGCATGATAAGCCGAGGGTCGCGAGCAGGATCGGAGAAGCGCAGACGCGCATCCTGGCGATGCTATTGATGACCCTCCGGGGAACCCCATTCTTCTACATGGGCGACGAGATCGGCCGCGAGCGGGTCTCCATCCCGCCGGATCGGATCCGCGATCCGTTCGAGAAGCTGGTGCCGGGCTATGGGCTTTGCCGGGATCCCGAGCGCGCGCCGATGCGCTGGGATGACGGCCCGAATGGCGGCTTCACTGAAGGACACTCTTGGCTGCCGCCCGGTCCAGTCGGTTCAAGGGATGTCGCCGGCCAGCAACGAGACGAGCGCTCGATACTTGCCTTGTTTCGAGAGCTCATCGCGCTGCGGCGCGAGCAGACGTGTCTGCGCGAAGGCGAGCAGCAGCCGCTCCGCTCACGGAACGATGTCCTCGCTTTCAAACGCGCCCGGAACGGAGACGAGATATTGGTCCTGCTCAACATCGCCCCCGAGCCTCGGAAATGGCGCTGGCAGGGTCATGGCCGCCTGCTGATGTCGACACATCTCGACCGGCAGCCGCAGCCGCTGCCGGACACCCCCCTCCTCCTCCGCGGCAATGAAGGGGTGATCATCGCCATCGAGCGCTCCTAACCAAGGACGGACTATGGGGCTTCCCAATAGTCTCACCAGCACCTTCGGCATCCCCCAACCCCGCTGCCGGTCGATTGGAATAAACTACCCGGCCTTTCGCCGCCTTTATGCGCCGGGTCAGTGGCGCTGACGTCGAGGTTGACGGATGAGCCAGACGAAGGGCCCCACACAGCGACTTCTCGGTAAGGCCAAGCAATCCGTCGGCGAAATCATTGTAGATCAGGATCTCCACAAGTAAGGCAAGGTCGAGGCGGAGAGCGAAGCGGCCATTTCGATGCACCGCAAGCCCGTCGATTCTGTCGGATGATTTGGGCCAAAGCGCCCCGAGCATCACATTCAGCTATCTTGCGGCCGAACTGTTCGACCGAAGCACTCAAGCAATTGAAGTGAACGCCGTCGCCCTCAAGCTCCCTCCATGCGAGACATGGATTCTAGCGCTCGGCCGTTCGACAAGTCCCGCAGGCGCTCACGGTGGGTTGCGGCGACCGCGCTCGGTCTGATCAGTAGTGTCTTTTCCACCGTTGTAAGCCAGCTGTTTGCCGCGCGGATCGGCCGCGATGCGGCCGTAGATTTTTCCTGGGCGCTGGTGTTTTTCGGCGTGCTCGGCCGGTGGACCGCCGACCGAGACCGCTCACTATCCTGTCGCTCGCGTTGCCCTGGGCCGTCTTCTCCTCTGCGACGGAATGGTTGGTGGTGCCGCGCTACCACTGTTCACGCTGCAGCAACCCTATTGGATCGGCCTCCTCGTCCATGGCTCGTCTGCCATCATGTACCCGCTGCGCTGGAAATGGCGCCGCGCGCCTGCGCCAGATGTGCGCTTCGCCAAAAGCTGGATCACCGGCGCGATAACTGCGATCCCGGTGCTGGGCATACTCGCGTTGTTCGGCGGTCACGGCTACAAGCTGCCTGGATCGGCCGCGACAGGGATGCGGACCAGGCTTTTATCCGTCACACGAGGGTGCACCACGCTCAAGGCATCGATCTGGCGCAGATCGCTTCGGAGCGCGCGAAGGATCCGCATCTGCGAAGCTTGATGGTCGCCAGCCAGGTGGGCGAGAACCGATTTTCGAAAACTGGTGGCTGAGTTGGTTCGACACCGAGATGCCGGACTGCACCGGCGAGGAGCGTGCCGCCATACCCGGTTTCTCACCGTGGCCGAGATGCGGCGGATCAAGTCTGCGCCGACTCACTAGTTCGACCCGATTTTGTGGAATTGATGAGCAGCCATCACCGGGGTGCGGTGAAGATGACCGATCAGATGTGGTAGAGCCCGGGAGACTTTCGCCTGCGGGTGATGGCTCACGCCATTCGCCACGAACAGCAGGCGAAATCAGACTGAGGGGCTTGCCGCCGTTTCCGCGGCCTCCCGCAATATGCTGGCGGACAATGTCAATTGAACGAGGCTTCGTCCTCCCGCACGTCATCGGTCCGACTCCTAACTTTTCGTCTCCGCTCTGGCACGACGTTTCCACGACCCCTGCCTTCCAAGCGTCAGGAACCTTTGTTTTCAGATGGCGTTTTGCGGAGTAGGAGAAAGAGAGATGACCAAAGCGGAAATCACAGCACCTTTTCTGAAGCGGCTGAGGGTCAGCACGGAGATCGACGACGAAGATGAGCATGCGATCAACAGCCTCTCGATAGCGATCAGGCAGGTGGTCAATGGTGAGGCAAAACGCGTCCATAGGGGATCGCCCATCCGCTGCTGTCTGGTTATCGAAGGTTTTGTGCTACGATCGAAGATTGTCGGCGCCGGGCAGCGTCAGATCCTGGCATTCCACGAGCCGGGTGACGTTCCCGACCTACAAGTCTTCTTCTTCAAGTCATTTGTCTCTGACAGTCACGTCCCCTCGACGTGGACACGTCCCTGGCGATCGAAGTTGCGGCGATGATCGCCTCCCTGGTTGCGACTTCGAGGCTGGCCGCAAACGTTCGCACAGTGTGGTGCACGAACGTTTCCGGCAAGGCACGCGCGCTGCATCCGCGAGTGCGCTCAACTGAGTTGTTCGAATAGCACATCTGAGATCGGAGCGCGACATCTGGCCGATTGTGGTTTTGAGCATGGCAGCCAGGTCGCCGCCCCAGCCAATTGGGTATCGCGACCAAGTCGTGGCGGCGATCATCCCCCGAGCTGTCCGCCTACATCGTGATTGCTACGGATAGACCCTGCGGCCATAACAACAAGCTGTCAATAAATGCGACAAGACTAGATCATCTGACAGCCAGTTGTAACTCAGAAGTCAAGCGTTGTTCCCCGATGCCTTCGGTTCATGATGGAACGGAACAAGGCCACCATCAGCCATGGTTTTTGCCCCACCATTTTGCGATCTCCATCACGAGCTCGTTCCACAAGTGCGTCGGCAAATCGGGCACCGCCACACGAACGCTATATTCATCCAAAATGGCGTCGCGAAACCATTCTGTCGTGGCAAAGTCAAAGCCAAAACTACCTGCGTGGCGGATTGGATATCGGCTGCGCAACTCGCCGCTCATCGCCTCGGCGGCTTGCCGGGCGCTCAGCTCGTCGAGGGGGCGCCTGGAGCAGAGCGTGACATAGAGGCCGTGGACGAAATGAAGCTCGGCCGAAAGCTTAGGGATCTCGCGGGCAAGAAGCCGGGCCGCCAGACGGCCGTTGCGAAGAATGGCTGCAATGCGCACCCGAGTTAGCGCCCTATAGTTTTTGCCGCCCGCATAGGGCGGGAAATGCGCCGGGAGCGCCGCGCTACCCAGAAGACGGACCGCGTTGCCCGTTTCTCCAGCCAAACGCTCGATCATCGCGCGCTTTGCATCCGCGCCCTCCCCGCTCCAATTCACGAAGACGGCAGAGCCGAGCCTGCCGTATTCAGCGCCGAGCGTGTCCAACTTGTTGTGGCTGCGCACCATGGCAACAGGAACTCCGCAACGGCGAGCCCAGCGCAGCACACGCCGAACACGGCCCGAGTTGCCGGAGAAGCAGGTCGTGTCGAACACGAGCAGATCGAACGCAGAACCGTCACGGCGCAACATCGCCTCAAAGGCGCCGGCACTGATGCATGAATCGAGCAAGAGAATTTTCGGTGCGTCCTCCTGATCAAACGATTCGGGCAGCGGCAGCGCCAAGGGGACAAGCCTATAGCTTGGGAGAAAGCGATCGACCAGCTCCAGCGTCTCCCCGTAAGAGCCTGGTAGCACCAGAATGTGTGCCTTGGGAAAAATCAGCCGGGAAGCCAGGAAAAGTGAAGAGATCGCCGCCATGCCGGACGCCGTATAAGTCGCGTCGCGTGCACAGCCGCGTTCTAAATCATAGAACGACGGTCCACTGACGCTGAGATCAGCGCGCTGATAATCGTACTGAAATTTAAAGTGTCCACTCGCAGGCAGCGCCGCAGACCAAGCCGTCTCGGTGGCGTTCCAATCTTGAAGCTCATGTTCGGCACGCAATGCGGCGGTCAGCTGAAACTTCGCTGCGATGGCCTCATCTACCGTCGGCGGACGAGACACTTGTCGTGGACTTCTCAGACAATCGTGGATCAGGCGAATTTCGCGGTACTTCCGCTCAAGATAGGTCTCGATGGTCTCCATGCGCTCTTGCTACGCCCGCGGGGGTGGTTACTCGTCTCTTAACGTAAGGGGACCTTATTCAGTCCAATCGCAGCTCGTCATCAAGTGGCGGCATGCCGAAGCCGGCCAGAAAATCCTACCCTCAGTTGGCTGCTAGGTTCGGAGTGTACGATGGCAAGTCAGCCTGCTTTTCGCGCTCTGCAAGAAGCTCTTTTTCCGCTTCGTACGAATACGTGTCCATCCGTCCTGCCGGCGGTCCAGCCCTTTCCCAGAGAAGGTAGGCACGTTTACGGATGTCTTCCTCGCTTAAGCCTGCCATCGGAGATCTCCTTGTTGGCAAACGAATTGTAGGCAAAACGCGTTGTGAAGATGCGAGTTCCTGTTCGGCCTCAATGGGACGCGTGCTCAACAGCCTTATCATCCCGCAACTTTGCGACCTGGGAACGATTTTTTAGGCGCTGACACCGCCCACGGTTTCATTGCTTGGGCCTTCTGCGCCAGCCTTGCAGCCACAAAAGGCGGCGGCCTTCGTGATGGCACCTGCAACCGCCGCCGCTGATTGCGAAAGGAAAGGACCATGCCAATTCTTCTCTGGCTAGTCGGAATCCCGATTCCCCTTATTATCCTGATCATGCTCTTGCGTTAAAGCACGAAGAGCGATTGCGATCTGCTGGCCTGGCAGATCGCAATCATAGAATAATCAGAAGCATCGCGCTTCGCGGAGCCACCCGCGAACACGGACATCGGTTCATCCAAAATTCCAACCCGCTTCGTTGGCCCAGTCCGTTGCTAGACCAATGTCTCTTAGGTGGATGCCTAGGGCATGAGCTACAACAAAAGACACGCCGGCGCGAAAACGGCCGCTCTTTGCTGCTCCCGGCCAGTCTGCGATCCAGGCGCCGCGAAGGAGATTGTGGGGTGATGGGTGACGAGCACCAATCGTTGATGGTCAGGTTTTTCGGCGAATTGGTCTGACTTCGAGCGAGGCACCACCGCAACTTGTTCTGTGAGAAACCATTGACCGGATTGATGCGAGGATCTGCACCAAATAAAGGCACGAACTCTCGAACCCTCAAGATGCCTGAACGTGTGCGCGCTCTTGCTCGACTTCCTCGGCGTCCTTCTTGTCGACATCCATCAAATCTGCATCCGCATCCCCGACGGCCTTCAGGAGCTCGTCGAGTTTGGCATGAATGGCCTGAGCATCGCGATGCTCCGCGCGCTGGATGAGAAGGGTCATTCCCCAGGTTGCGAGTGTTGCCATCGAATGCCATTCTAGTCCGCTTCCGAGTACGAGCCAGCAAGCTCCATAGGCCAAGAAGACAACGAACGCCGCCGGCCGCGACGTCGCCACACCGACTTTGGTTAACCAGCCTCGCATACAGGCAAGTGACATGTCCGCCAACGTGAGCGTGTCGGACCCGTTCCACGAACATAAATTGCTAGAGATGTCCTCAATCGGCAGGGCGTGGAACCCGTTGACCGCTGCCTGATGACCGGCTTTCTAATCGGTCGCCGTTCTCTGGCGCGATAGGAGGCCCTAACCCTGCGGGCGCCCGCTTAGGAACCATCTCGCAAGGGTGGCGTCGTTTCTTCTTTCAGGGAGGACGCGTTGCACGGCTCGCAGTCTAGGTGCCAGACAAATCTGCCGCACGCGGTGGTCGGCGCCGATTGTCGCGACCAGGACGGGCGACTTGCTACCCGCACACTTGCTGAAGAGACCCCCGTGGCCCTAGCGTACAACGGAACGACGCTTGCCGTTGTGATGGCGACACCTGCCGATCTCACCGATCTCGCCCTTGGGTTCAGCCTGACGGAGGGAATCATTGCCGCGCCGTCCGAAATCGAAGACTTGGAGATCGTCCGGCACGGAGACAGCGTGGAACTGCGGATGTGGCTCACGTGCGACCGGAGCGACCGCCTTGCGGCGCGGCGCCGGCGTTTGGTTGGCCCGACAGGTTGCGGCCTCTGCGGGATCGAAAGCCTGGCCGACGCCTGTCCGCCCGTCCCACCCGTTGCATGCAGTCTCTCGCTAACCGCGGACGACGTTTCCTCTGCGGTGGATGCTCTTACTGCGGCGCAGGATATCAATCGTGCAACCCGGGCAACGCACGCAGCCGGACTCTATCGGCCTGGATCGGGATTGTTGCTGCTGCGCGAGGATGTCGGCCGGCATAACGCCCTCGACAAGCTCGCGGGCGCGATGGCCGCAGAGAGCGTGACCGGCACCTCAGGTGCGCTTATCCTAACCAGCCGCGTATCAATCGAGCTTGTGCAAAAGGCCGCGGCCATCGGCATAGGCATTCTGATCGCGGTCTCTGCCCCTACGGCGCTCGCAGTCCGAACCGCAACCGCATCGGGGATTACGCTGGCCGGCATCGCGCGCGGCAGTGAGTTTCAGGTTTTCAGCTGGCCTGAGCGCATAACTCGAAGACTCAAGCCCACTGGAACCAAGCAGTAGCGCACCGATTGATAGTTCCCACGGGCAGACGGGTCAGATGAAACGGATGACCAGCATTCTGATCGCAGTTGCGACGGTCTTGGCGGGCTGTCAGCGGGAACAGCGACAATTGCGGCTCGATCCACCGACCGCCGATGCGCTCGACAAAATCGCGCTGATGCCGAACCAAATCGCCGGCGCGCCCCCGCAGGTCTACTTCGCGCTAGGCAACCCCTATGAGGCCAACGCCTACAATCTGAGCCAGGGCAAGCGGCTGTTTGCGTGGTTCGGATGCAAAAGCTGTCACGGCGACGGCCAGGGTGGGAGCGGGCCGGGCTTCCTTGACGGCTGGTGGTACTACGGACCCGAGATGGTCTCGATCTTCGCCTCGATCCGGGATGGGCGGCCGCACGGCATGCCATCATTCCGCGACAAGATGACGACCGATCAGATCTGGCAGCTTGCAGGCTTTGTGCAGACCATCGGCTCCTATGAAGGCAAGACCGCCGCGCCCAGCCGCAACGACGAGAAACAGACGCGGCCTGCCGAAAATCGCGCACCGGCCAAGCTGCTATTCGATCAAGGCCCCTCACCGGTTCATTTGGATCAGGGACCGACGCCGTGATCCGCGTGCTGAGCAAGGCCTGTTTGAGCGCAGTACTTGCCGTTCCGCTGGCAGCGTGCGGCAGCAATTGGCAATCCGCGCTCGACGTTCACGGCACCTCGGCGATCAGCTTGAAGCATCTCATCCTTCTGATCGTTGCGGTCTGCTCCCTCGTCTGGATGCTGGTGATGGTCGGGCTGATCTGGGCTTTGTGGCACCGGCGGGAAGGCCGGCCGACACCACCTCAGGCTGGCCGCGAGCGGCACATGACCATCGCGGTCACCGGCGCCGTCATCGTCACCGTCGTGATCATCGGCACGTTCACCGTCATAAGCTTTTTTGCCACGCGCGGTCTCAGCGTCGCCGGCCAGGACGATCTGACGATCCGGGTGCGCGGCCTGCAATGGTGGTGGGGCCTCGAGTATATCGGCCCGGATCCGGCCCTGCGATTCGAGACCGCCAACGAAATCCACATTCCGGTGGGCCGCAACGTGCGGCTCAAGCTCGAGGGCCTCGACGTGATCCATTCGTTCTGGGTCCCGAGCCTTGCTGGCAAGCAGGACTTGATCCCTGGTCGCTCGAACGAGTTGGTTATCCGCGCCGAGAAAGCTGGTGTCTATCGCGGTCAATGCGCAGAATATTGCGGCATGCAGCACGCGCACATGGCGTTGCTGGTGATCGCGGAGTCGCAGGAGAATTTCGACAGATGGGCGAACGCGGAGCGGAATGCGGCGGCCCAGCCGGTCGAAGAGGAGGCCGCTGCGGGAATGCAGACGTTCCTGACGAAGCCGTGCGCGGCCTGCCACACCATCCGTGGCACCATTGCAGCCGGCACCACGGGGCCTGATCTCACCCATGTCGGCAGCCGCCGGACCATCGCGGCGGGACTGTTCGAAACCACGCGCGGTTCGCTTGCTGCCTGGATCGCCGATCCACAGACCATCAAGCCGGGCAACAACATGCCGATGGTGCCGCTAACGCCCGACGAGCTGCGCGCGGTCTCCGCTTATATGGCGAGCCTGAAATGAACAGCCCCGCCAAAGCGTCCAAGACGCGCGATATCGATATCCAAGGCACGCGCCTGACAGAGGCGCTGACGGAAACATGGAAAACGCCGCCCGGCATTTGGGGCGCGCTCACCACAGTCGATCACAAGATCATCGGGCGCCGCTACATCTTCACGGCCTTTATCTTCCTTGCCCTCGGAGGAGTTCTCGCCGCGCTGATGCGGATTCAGCTCGCGCAGCCGGAAGCGCGCCTGCTCGGCGCCGACCGATATAATCAGATCTTCACCATGCACGGCGCCAATATGATGTTTTTGTTCGCCGTGCCTGTAATGGAGGCCGTCGCGGTCTATCTGGTGCCGCTGATGGTTGGCACCCGCAACATCGCCTTCCCTCGCCTCAACGCATTCTCCTACTGGATCTATCTCGCCGGCGGCGCTCTGCTCTGGATTGCCTTTGCGCTCGACATGGGACCCGACGTCGGCTGGTTTGCCTATGTGCCGCTATCCGGGCCGCAATATGCCGCCGGCAAGCGCGCCGACATCTGGGCACAGATGATCACCTTCACTGAAGTCTCGGCTCTCGCAGTTGCTGTGGAGATGGTGGTCACCATCTTCAAGCAACGCGCGCCGGGCATGACCCTCGACCGTATCCCCGTGTTCGTCTGGGCGATGCTGGTGACGTCCTTCCTGATCATCATGGCGATGCCGGCGATCATGGTCGCCAGCACCAGCCTGATCCTCGACCGCCTCGTCGGCACGCACTTCTTCAATCCGGCCGAGGGCGGCGACGTGCTGCTCTGGCAGCATTTGTTCTGGTTTTTCGGCCATCCCGAGGTCTACATCATCTTCCTGCCGGCTGCCGGCATGGTCTCGACCATGATGGAGCCTTTCGCACGGCGGCCTGCCTTCGGCTATCTCGGCCTGGTGATGGCGTTGATCGCCACAGGCATCCTCGCCTTCGGCCTGTGGGTGCACCACATGTTTGTGACGGGCTTGCCACGGCTGGGAGAGAGCTTTTTCACGGCATCCAGCATGGCCATCGCCATCCCCGCCGGTGTTCAGATCTTCTGCTGGCTGGCCACGCTGTGGGACGGCAAGCCAGTGTTCAAGACGCCCCTCCTCTTTATCATCGGTTTCTTCGTCACGTTCGTCATCGGCGGCCTGACTGGTGTTATGGTCGCCTCCGTGCCGTTCGACACCCAGGTGCACGACACTTACTTCGTGGTGGCGCATTTCCATTATGTCCTCGTCGGCGGCGCCGTTTTTCCGCTGCTCGGCGCCATTCACTACTGGTTTCCCAAGCTGACCGGACGAATGATGAGCGAGACGCTCGGGCAATGGTCATTCTGGCTGATCATCACCGGCTTCAACGCCACATTTTTCCCGATGCATATCCTTGGGCTGGAGGGCATGCCCCGGCGTATCTACACCTATCAGCCCGACCTGCCGTGGCACGCTCTCAATTTGTTCGCGAGCCTCAGCTCTATCGTGCTCACCGCGGGGTTCTTGCTCTACTTCATCAATGTCATTCGAAGCGCGCGCGCCGGCGAAGTCGCGTCCGACAATCCCTGGGATGCACCCACTCTGGAGTGGGCCACCACATCGCCCCCCCCAAGCTACAATTTCGCGATGATTCCCGTCGTCACCAGCTTACACCCGCTATGGAACAGCCGCGACGCCCTTCTTGTTGCCGACGGCCTGCGTACGGATCGACGCGAGCTGGTTGTGACGTCGCTGAATACTGCCGAGCCACAGGCGCGCGAGGCCTCGCCGCGGAATTCGATCTGGCCTCTGCTCACGGCGATCGCAACTAGCATCATGCTGATCTGGTCGATATTCACGCCATGGGCGGTGGTGTGGGGCTCAATCCCGATCGCCGTTGCGCTGATCGGCTGGTTCTGGCCCAAGGGCACGCCGGAGGATGAGGCATGAGGGAAAGGATCGTGCTTCATCTCGGCCAACTGCCGTTACACGGAATGGGGATGCAGAGTGCCACTTGGTGGGGCACGCTCGCCTTCATGTTGATCGAGGGGACCGGCTTTGCCCTGGCGATCGCTGTCTATCTCTATCTGATGAGCCTGGCGACCACCTGGCCGATCAACGCTCCTCCGCCCGATTTGCTTCCCGGTACGCTGGTGACACTCATTTTGCTCGTCAGCCTAGTGCCCAACATCCTGATCTCGCGCTGGGCGGCGCAGCTGGATTTGCGCAAAGTCAGAATCGCACTCGTCTTCATGTCGATCTTTGGAATCACGCCACTGATCGTTCGCATCTTCGAATTTCCCGCCCTGCGGATCAGCTGGGACACCAACGCCTACGGTTCTGCAATCTGGCTCCTGCTCGGCCTCCACACCACACACATCATCACCGACCTCGCCGACACCCTGGTCCTCGCTGCGTTGATGTTTACGAGCCACGGGCAGAACCGACGTCGTTTCGGCGACGTCCAGGACAACGCCATGTATTGGAACTTCGTCGTAGTGGCCTGGCTTCCAATCTATGGCTGCATCTATTGGTTGGCACGGCTATGAGCGCGTCAAAATTCCTGACCCATCTTGCGATCTGGGCCGGCCTCTGGTTCGCCTCGATGATCTGGGCCGTCAACATGCAGCTCGGACCAATCCTGCCCGATGTCGATTGCCGGTCACCGCTGCATATCTCTGCCATCATATCCTTTGCAGGCGCGGCCTTGACGGCTCTGTCGGGCGTCGCGTCGTGGTCTTGGACACCAAGGCTGGGTGTGGCGAGCGCGCCGGCTCATACGATCGATTTCGCCAGAGCGGTCAGCGCCCTTTCCGCTTGCCTCTTCACCTTTGCTCTTGCGATGCAGAGCATCGCCTCTCTGGTGTTGACGGGATGCGAAAGATAGCGGCAATCACAGCTGGCCTGCTGGCGAGTGGCGCGGCACATGCCCACGAGCTGCCGCCGAACGTGAGCGGCGCGCGTTGGACGCTCGATCCCTGGATCGTCCTCCCTCTGATCGTTTTCGGTTTCACGTACGGCGTCGGCGCGTTTGTCCTGCTCAAGCAACGAGCTCGTGGTCCTAGTGCCGGACTCTGGCAGGTCGTTGCCTGCACGGCCGGCTGGCTCTCGCTGACCGCAGCGCTCCTGTCGCCGCTGCACTGGCTGGGCGAGCGCCTGCTCAGCTTTCACATGATCGAGCACGAGATCCTGATGGCGGTATCCGCCCCATTGCTCGTGATAGCGCGACCGGTTGGAACGCTGCTGTGGTCTCTGCCCCGCCGGGTTCGCTTGTCGGTCGGCCGCTGGATGCGACTGCCTGCCACCGACGCCGTGTGGGGCTTTCTCAGCGCCGGTCTCACCGCCACGATCCTGCACGGAATGGCGATCTGGGGCTGGCACGCGCCGCTCCTGTTCGATGCAGCCGTCTCCAACCTCGTCCTGCACCGGCTGCAGCATCTCAGCTTTTTCCTGACGGCCGTCCTGTTCTGGTGGTCAGTGTTCAGGCGCAGCGAAACCGGTGCCGCCGCCTGGCATGTCTTCATCACCATGCTGCACAGCAGCGTCCTCGGCGCCTTGATGGCACTTGCGCCGCATCTGCTCTACCGGGAGCAGCAGGCGGCCGCGGCCGAGTGGGGCCTGACTCCCCTGGAGGATCAGCAACTGGCTGGCATCATCATGTGGGTGCCGGCGGGAACGATCTATGCCGGCGCGGCCCTTGCCCTGATTGCGCTGTGGATCAGGCGTGCCGCGAAACAAACGGAGCGGTCCGATGCCATTCACGCTTAGTAGAATGCTTATTGCCATGGTCGTCGCGGCCTGCGCTCTGACTGCGTTGGCCGTCGCAGGCGGCGTCGCCCAAAGTTTCCGCAAGGAGACCGAGAATACCGCCCGGGCCATGACCGCGGGCGACCCAGCCCGGGCGCCCGCCCTGATCCGCCGCTATGGTTGTGCCGGATGTCATACCATCTACGGCATTCCCGGCGGTGACGGCCAGGTCGGAAGCTCCCTCGCCGGCCTCCGTCAACGCGTCTATATCGCAGGCGTAGTGACCAACTCGCCGGACAATCTCATTCGATGGATCGTGACGCCGCAGGTCTTCTCGCCGAGGACAGCAATGCCGGCCACGGGGATCAGCGAGGCGGAGGCACGCGATGTCGCGGCCTATCTCTATGCGCAGTGAGGATCAGGGACGAGGCGTCGGTCGCGGCGGCAGCGACTTAACATAAACGGCGATCGCCTTGCGATCGCTGTCCGGCAACATCGCCGTATTCCTGATAACATCGGCCATCGACGAGCCCACGCGGCCATGATTGGGCGTATTCCCGGTCTGCAACATCTCCGCCACCTGCTGCTCCGACCAATCACCGATGCGCGCCGGCGTTATATTCGGATAGAAGCCGGTACCTTCGGGATCCTGCCCCCCGGCATAACGGGTGGCTGATTTGATGCCGCCGAACAGGTCACGTGATGAATGGCATTCCGCGCAGTGAGCCAGCGCCTCGCTCAGATATCGGCCCCGATTCCAGGAATCGTCATGCCCGGCATCGGCCATGATCGGACCCGGCTCGAAGTAGAGCAGCTTCCAGAACCCGACAAAGCGCCGAACACCGAAAACCAAGTTGAGCTCGTGATCGGGCGCACGCCCCTTCACGGCCGGGAGCGTGCGCAGGTAGGCCATGAGATCCTGGACGTCCTCGGAGCGCATGTGCGTGAAGCTCGAATACGGAAATACGGGATAATAGTGGCGGCCATCTGGAGAAACTCCGCGCAGCAACGCGTTGGCAAGGTCTCTTGCGGTCCAGCTTCCAATCCCGTCTACCGGGTCCATCGAGATATTGGGTGCACGAAACGTCCCGAAAGGCGAGGCCAGCGCCAATCCGCCGCCAAGATGCATGCGATCAGCTTGGCCCGGCGAGGCATGGCAAGACGCGCAGTCGCCGGCCGCAAAGACGAGCTTCCCGCGCGCAGCATCGCCGGCGGTATCACAGACACCGCCGACCTCCGTTGTGGTGAAACGCGCGGGCGCAGTCAGGAACCAGATCCCCACAGCGGCGGCGACGATCGCGAAGACTGCTGAGATCAGCCAGAGGCGCCCGCGCATTCTCTCCTCGTTCGCTGCCGACGCCGAGTCCGCCGTGATCAGATCACCAGTGTCGATGATGGCGATACTACCGTCGATGACCGTAGTAAGGTCCGCCGTAAGCATAGCCGGGGCCGTAGGCGTAAGCGGGGCCATAAGCGTAGCCGGGGCCATAGCCCGGACCATATCCGTAAGGACCGTAGGCGCCGTAAGCTCCTGCCGCGAGTGCTCCGGCTGCGATTCCGAAGCCGATGCCCGGGCCGCCAAATCCGCCGCCGCGCCAATGTGCGTCGGCGGGGGTGACCGCGACTGTTGTAATCACGGCGACAGCGGCTCCAACTAATCCGATCTTCTTCATCTCAAACTCCAATCATCAAGTCGATGACGGTTCAATTCGGAAGGACCGTCGAAGTTTCTATTCACCTGTGGGCCAATGGCGAGCTCGGGGCCTATCGACGATACGAAAGGCACTGGCTCTGCAGCCGGGCTCAGCCCGTCGAGATCGGAATCTCGCCGCCTTCGATGATCTCCGGAATCATATCCTGGAACAGGCGCACCGGAACGGACTTCGCCGCGGGCACCTTGCTTCCTTCGGCATAGTGCCACAGCGGGATCAGGCCATTGCATTCCGGGTAGTAGCCGGCGAGGCTCTTGCGCGGAATATCGTAGGGCACGACCTGAAGTTCGCTCAGGCTCCGTTCGACACCATCGCCCGCTTCAGTGACCAACGTGACGGTATCTCCGGACTTCAGCCCGTCGTCCTCCATATCCGCTGGGTTCATCAGGACGACATACCGACTGCCCTGGATGCCCCTGAATCGATCGTCTTCCGTGTAAATCGTCGTGTTGAACTGACCATCGGCACGCATCGTCATCAGCTCATAGATGCCGTCGCCATCGCGCGGCGGCGCGAACGCCGCCTTCGGCACGGTGAAATTCGCCTTGCCATTGGGCGTCTTCCACTTGCGCTCGCGGGCTGGCAGCGGCCGAGGGAAGCCACCGGGTTCAAACATGCGTTCGTTGAAATCCTTGAACTGATCCGGATAGGTGCGTTCAATGGCGTCCCGCACCTGCGCATAATCCGCGACCCAGGCATCCCAGTCGACCGCGGGATTGGGCCCCAGCGTGGCTTTGGCCAGCGCGGCGACGATCGCCGGCTCTGACAAGAGATTGTCAGCGACCGGCTGGCGCTGACCGCGCGAGCCATGAATGCAGGTTGTCGAATCCTCCATCGATACGGCCTGCGGGCCGCTTGCCTGCTGGTCGATCTCGATCCGACCGAGACACGGCAGCAGATACGTCACCTCGCCCGGGACGATGTGGCTGCGATTGAGTTTTGTCGCGATCTGGACCGACAGGCGCAGGCCCGACCATGCGGGCTCCATCAGTGATCGCTCCGGGATTGCGCGCACAAAGTTGCCGCCAAGGCTGACGAAGCCGCGCACATCTCCTTTCAAAATGCCCTCGCAGGCATCCACGGTCGAAAGGCCGTCCCATCGCGGCGGCTCGAAGCCGTAGAGTTCGGCGAGCTTGTCGAGCGGCACAAGTTTGGTCTTTTCGGAGATGCCGACGGTACGCTGGCCCTGCACGTTGGAATGTCCGCGAATCGGGGAAATCCCCGCGCCAGGCTTGCCGATATTGCCGCGCAAGAGCAGCAGATTGACGATCATCTTGGCGGTTTCGACACCGTGCTTGTGCTGGGTGATGCCCATGCCGTAATTGGCGATGACGGCATTGGCCGCCATATAGGTGTTTGCCGCGTCGAGCATGGCGGTTCGTGAAAGTCCCGATGCTCGTTCGATCTGGCCCCAATCCTGGGCGCGGCAGAACGCGGCAAATTCATCGAAGCCGGCCGTATGCTGTTCGATGAACGCCACATCGACCACACGCGGACCACCGTTCGTTCGTGCGAGGTCATCCGACTCGACGATCCATTTACAGATGCCGGCAATGGCTGCGGCATCGCCCCCGATCCGCACCTGATGATATTGCGAGCTGATGCGCGTGCCGCCCGCAATCATCTGGACGGGACTTTGCGGATTGACGAAGCGCTCCAGTCCGCGCTCCCGGAGCGGATTGAATGTCACGATCGGTACGCCGCGCTGCGCCGCCTCCTGGAGCGGATGCAGCATGCGCGGCGCGTTCGTCGTGGTGTTGTGACCGAAGAAGAAGATGCAATCGGTCTCGTCGAAGTCTGTCAGCAGTACCGTTCCGACCGGTACGCCGATGACTTCCGGCAACGCCACCGATGTCGTTTCGTGGCACATGTTCGAGCTGTCAGGGAAGTTGTTGGTGCCGTACATCCGGCCGAACAGCTGGTACATATAGCTCGCTTCGAGCGAGGCACGGCCGGAGGTGTACATGATGACTGAGCGTGGATCGAGCGCATTCAATTCTGCGCCAATCTCCCGAAAGGCCTCGCTCCAGTCGACGGGCAGATATTTGTCGCTGCCGGGATCGTAGCGCATTGGCGTCGTCAGGCGCCCCTTCTCCTCCAATTGGTGATCAGACCAGGCTCGCAGCTCGGTAAGCGTGTGTTGCGCGAAAAAATCCGCCGTGACGGTCTTACCTGTTATCTCCCAAGCAGTCGCCTTGGCTCCGTTCTCGCAGAACTCGAACATGCGCGGCTCCGCCGGCTTGGCCCAGGAGCAGCTCACGCACATGAAGCCGCCAGCCTTGTTCTGCTTCAGCAGTATCTCGCTGCCGAGAAGTGCAACCTCTTCCTGCGTGAGGATGTGCGCCACCGCACTGAGCGAGCCCCAGCCGCCGGCCGGCGCATCGTATTTTTCAATCTTCGCTTTCTGCCGCATGCCGGGGTCCTCAACATAAAGTTTGTTAATGGAAAACCTGAGAGATCATCGCCAGTTCCTCAAAATCAGGAACATCGCCCTGGTCGGGGAGTCGATAGTTCTTTGGAAGCGTCATGCACGGCCGATTTGGCAATGCCGATAAGATTGGACGACGTTCGAATGGCACGCATTCTAATCGGCACCTCGGGCTGGCATTACGCATCCTGGCGAGGTCCGTTCTATCCTCGGGAGGTCCGGATCAAGGACCAGCTGCGCTACTATGCCGAGCAGTTCGACACCACGGAGCTGAACGGGGTGTTCTACCGCACGCCGACGCCGGAGGCAGTGACGGCGTGGCGAAAACAGACTGGCCGCGATTTTGTCTTTGCCTGGAAGGCGTCGAAGTTCATCACGCACTGGAAACGTCTTTCCGGTCGCTCCGAAAACAGTCTCGAGCTGCTAGAAGACAGCATTTCCCTCTTGCGCGGCAAGGCGGGGCCGATCCTGTTTCAGCTTCCGCCTCAGTTCGAGGTGGATCCCGAGCGGCTCGGCTCGTTCTTCAAGCTCTTGTCCAGGAAACGTCGCTATAGCTTCGAATTTCGTCACCCAAGCTGGTATCAGCCGAGGATTCTCCGAATGCTGTCCGACGAGAATATCTCACTCTGTCTATCCGACCATCACGATGCGCCAGCCCCATGGAAACGCACCTCCGACTTCGTTTATGTCCGTGGACATGGTCCAAGCGGACGCTACCACGGTCATTACTCGCAGATGGCGCTTGCCCAATGGGCCAAACGCGTGAAGTCTTGGAAGCGGCAAGGTTGCGACGTTTACGTCTATTTCGACAATGACCAAAAGAGTGCGGCGCCTGCCGATGCCCAGGCTTTGAGGAAGATGCTTTAGCGAAGACCGCGTTCCACGCGAATAGTATAGATTGTCGTAGTACCGTCGGGCATCTTCAACAGGCGCAGTATTGTCGCCCGTGTGCCGCCTCGGGATCGGTGACTTCTTGGCCGGACGCGTGGGTCGCGCCGCCCAGTAGATCAGCGTCTCAACCAGGATGGCGGCGGTCGTTGCATCAGCGCCGGGTGCCGAAGTCGGTAGCGGGTGACTCATCCCTCCGTTTCCGGTCTGGGCTGCCAATACGACAATACTACACGGTTATCGGAAGACAACTCAGGAGAACCACCATGAGACTCGCAATTACAGCAATCGTCCTCGCGACGGGAGCGGCACCCGCAATGGCTCAACAAAGCTCCCAACACAATATGCAAAACGAAGCCGGCCGGGCGGGAATTCATTTTGCAACGGCGCGCGCCTATCGCAAAATTTAACCCAATCAGCAGTGAGAAGGGCTCCGCAAATTGCCAGCCCGCTTGCACTACTTGTGGGGCGCGGCTTTAGTGCCACCCTGGTCGCTACCGGGGCCGGAGCCGCCCTGGCCGGATGGATCGGCGCCTTTCATCCCCTTCGATGCGTCATTGTTCATCCCAGTTGTGCTTTATTTCGTGCCGGCGGCCGACGGACCGACTTCGCCCTGCCCCGACGCACCAGGTGCGGGCTGACTGGTCTGGGCATAGGCGCTGGTCGTTGCAAGCGCAAAGACACAGGCTGCAGTGAGCATCAGGTGTTTCATTGGCGTCTCCCTTTCAGGTGAAACGTGTTCCTATTCCGCTCCCCCGCCCCTTGAATACTGCCTCACCGGCCTTCCGCAATTGGCGGTGCAGATCAGCTCCCCAGCGCGTTGCCTGCAGCCGGGTCATCCGCGATAGGAACGAAATGCACAAGCCAGCTCGGTCGGAGTTCACGCCACGAAGCCCTCACACATTGCACTTGTTCTGGCTATCGCCATTCCCTGTGCGGCCTTCGCCCAAGGCGGCGGAGGCGGTGCTGCCGGCGGATCCGCCAGCGGAAGCGCAGGCGGTGCGGCGTCCACCACGGGTACCGGAGGTTCGGGCGCATCAACTCCCTCCCGTGCGGGAGCAACGGGCACGGCGAACTCAGGCGCGACCGCAAGACCGTCGACCGCTGCTCCGAATGCAAATAAATACTCTACACGGTAACTGGCGCGCCAAAGCCACGATCCCAGTTGAAGCCGCAAAGGGACTGTGCCAGCACCCCGCTGCGTAAGACACGCAGGCATGGAGCGGGCCGCTCCGCCAGCTCGGCGAACGAGTTCGCTGCGAGTCCCGTCCGACGACACGCTCGCAGCGTGAGCAGGGGTATGGTCTCAAAGGCTGCCCCCGCTCGGCAAACTTATCGACGATTTGCTGTGGGTGAAAACGCGTCGCTCCGCGATTCCATGCCGGCGGCAACGATCTGGAGAGGGCATAAGTGCCCTCACCTCTTTCGTGTCTCTTACTCAGTCCGCTCAATAGCGGCCGGCATCTTTGCGATGGACATCAAAGAGCGCGCGACCTGATTGAGCAGTTGATCCGCGTTTTCCTCTTCGGCCAGCGATTTCGCGAGAAGGTTGACGATTTGACTGTGCCGCAGTTGCTGCGCCAGGCTGCGCGCCGTCGAATAGCCGGCAATCTCATAATGCTCGACGCGTTGGGCGGCGCCGATAAGGGCGAGATCGGCCGCGGCATCTTCCTTGTCCTCGCCCTCGGCGATGACTTCCTGGCCTTCTTCGACGAGGCCGGCCATCCCTTTGCAGGGCTTGGCGCGCGCCAATTTGCCAAGCAATCCGAAGCACTCGTTGATACGTTCGACCTGCGCTTCGGTCTCGGTGAGATGTTGTTCAAACAGCTCCCGCAGCTGATCGAACCGCGCGGCTTCGGCCATCTTTGGCAGGGCCTTGGTGAGCTGCTTTTCAGCATGCAGAATATCGCGAAGCTGGTCGATCAAAAGGTCGCCAAGGCCGGCTTCATCGACAGGTGACGAGCTCTCAGCGACGATTGCTGACGGTGCGGTCTCGCCGCCCGCTTGGATGGCCGGAGATTCTGTGAACACCCAATCGCTGCCCTCATTCCAGGGGCCGCGTGTATCGATTTCGCCGTGATCGCCGGTGCCAGTCGAGTCGTTGAAAAACTGATTGACCAGGCCCGGTGTGGGCGCGATGCGGCCAATGCTGAAGGCGGGCTTGTTCATGCTTTCCAGTGCAGCAGAAAACGCCTTCATGTGGGTGATTTCGCGGGTCATCAAGAACTGAAGCGCCTCCTTGGTCCCGGCATCGTCGCAGAAATTGATGAGACGCTCATAGACGATTTTGGCCCGCGCCTCGGCGGCGATGTTGCTGCGCAAATCGACATCAAGTTCACCGGTGATCTTGAGATAATCCGCCGTCCAGGCGTTGCCTTGGGAATTGAACAGATTGACGCCGCCGCCTCCCGCAATGGCGATTAAGGGATCAGCCTCGGCCGCCTCGCGATCGAACTTGGCGGGCTTCAGATGCATGCGGGCCAGGGTGCCGACCACCTCAAGGTGACTGAGTTCCTCGGTGCCGATATCCATCAGAAGATCCTTGCGGTCGGGATCCTCGCAGTTGAGTCCCTGAATGGAATATTGCATGGCTGCGGCCAACTCGCCGTTGGCGCCGCCGAATTGCTCGAGCAACATGTTGCCGAACCGCACGTCGGGCTCGTCGACACGCACGGTGAACATCAGCTTTTTGACATGGTGGTACATTGAACGCCTCAACGGTGTGAGAAAGATACTTCTCGAACCGGCAGTCCGAGACGTTGTTCCTAAGAAGAGGCGGTGGTGACGAGAGGCGACCATCTTTCTTTTTTACCGAACCCGGCTTCCTGTTTTGCGTGATGGGGAACAGCGATTACTTTAACATTTGGGAAGAAATCACATTTGACCGCTGGGTTTCTTTTATTTTTGGATATGCTCGCTTGTCCAGTTCATAGGGCCGCCCCATGACCGCCTTAGCCGCAGCACTTGTTACGAAGTTGAAGGTTTCGAACAATCTGAGTGAGGATGATGTACAAGCCATCGAGGCGCTGCCGATACGCCGGCGTGATCTTGAGGCACAGCAACGCATTGTCGCCGACGGAGACAGGCCAACCGACTGCTGCTTGTTGTTTAGTGGCTTCGCCTACCGGGCCAAAACAATCATCGATGGACGGCGGCAGGTCCTATCTCTGCATATTCCAGGCGAAATCCCGGATATGCAGAGCTTGTACCTGCATGTGATGGACCACGACCTTATAATGATGACGCCATGCGTGGTCGGTTTGATCTCGCACGACGCGGTCAAAGCGCTTGGTCGCGCACAACCTGCTGTGGCGGACGCCTTTTGGCGCGAAACACTCATTGATGCTGCCATATTTCGGGAATGGATCGTCAATGTGGGCGCACGGCCTGCGAATGCTCGTGGCCCATTTGCTGATGGAACTCTATCGCCGGTTGGAAGTGATCGGGCAGGCAAAGGATGATGAATTCGTCTTTCCGATCACCCAGGCCGATCTCGGCGATTGCCTGGGCCTTTCAGCGGTCCATGTGAACCGGGTCTTGCAGGAACTGCGCCGTGAGGGCTTCGTCGAAGTACAGCGCGGTCGCTTTCGCATTCTGGAACGCGCGAAGCTGGAAGCCTTCGGCAGCTTCGAAGACGGCTACCTGCATTTGAAGCCTACAAGTTAGCGGTCGTCGTCGTTGCCTGTATATCAATCCGGAATATGATCTCGCCGTCACGCCTCACTTCAAGCGTCCAGCACCCGCCGGGGATCAGAGCGCTCTCGATGTCCCGCACGGTGAGGACCGCCTCGCGCCAAGCTGCCGTGTCGTCAGGCAACTCGGTACCCTCGTTATCTTCGAAGGGGTGACCGTTTGCGATACTGAAGAAGTAGCGAGACATGATAGGCGAACGTGGTCAATCATCCCTCGTTCCTCGGGGCGCCGAACTGTCCACTCGCCCGCTCGCCGGCCGCCGGGTGATCGAGGAACCGTAACCCTACGCCGCGTTGCAGGTTGTTTCAAAGGAGGATCGGATGGGTTTATTCACGAAAGACATCAAGACGATGGACGACCTGCTGCTTCACGGCGTTCAGGACATCTATTACGCCGAACAGCAGATCATGAAAGCTTTGCCGAAGATGATCGATCTGGCGACCAATCGCGATTTGGCGACCGGCCTTCGGAGCCACCTGGAGGAGACCCAGAAGCAGGTTGAGCGCCTTCAGAAGGTCTTCGCGAAGCTCGGAAAGGAGCCGAGCGGCACCCAATGCCCGGCGATTGACGGCATCATCAAAGAGGCGAACGAGACGGCCGGCGAGATTGAAGACAAAGCGGTTCTCGATGCCGCCATCGTGGCCAATTCGCAAGCGGTCGAACACTACGAAATGTGCCGCTACGGAACGCTGATTGCGTGGGCGGAAGAATTGGGGCACCAGGATATCGTCCGGTTCCTTACCACCAATTTGAATGAGGAAAAGGCGGCAAATACGAAGCTCAATACGATCGCCCTGCGCAAGGACGTCAATAAAAAAGCCTCGACCGCGGCGTAAGGCGCGGAACCACCGCCGGCCCCCAGAGGTTGGTGCGGCGTATCAGTGGTGCTGACAACGCTTCCCCCGGTGATGTCGGCTTTGAAGAACCCCGCGTCCCTTGGCCGGGGTTTTTCTCTTTTCGCCAGCCGCAAGGCCCCCCGGATGGCGGAGGATGTTGGAAGCCGTTGCTCCTCTTGCCACTCGGATTTGAGGATCGCCAGGAACTTCGCTCTCAAGTCCTTGTTACGGCTAAAGACCGTGAGGATGCCATGCTTCGATCAAAGCCACAGCCAATTCGAAACAAGCTTGATCTCGGTGACCGCGCGCAAGTGCGCCTGATAAAAAAGCGGTTACGTCTTTCGGAGACAGAGCTGAGCGCAATTGTCGGACGGATCGGCAACTCGATTTCCGCTATCGGCAAAGAAGCGACGGCGCAGCGCGCGAGCATCATTCCGCAGCCGCCGCAGCTTCCACCGGCTGCGGTAATCGTGACCGTAGTAGGGTCCGATCCGGCAGCATCCGACATCTCAATGAACGAAAAGGCCCCCTAGCGGGGCTGTTCTTTTGGGGGCAGCAATGAACGAACAAACATCATCTCGTGACGAATTGACGCGCGCGGCCGCGAGCTTGCGGCGCTCTCGTGTGACGGAGGGCAGGCCATTCCCCCTGGGAGCCACGTGGGACGGCCTCGGGGTCAATTTTGCGCTGTTTTCGGCGCACGCAACGAAGGTCGAGCTTTGCCTGTTCGATGAGACAGGCGCGACCGAGCTCGAACGTATCGAACTTCCCGAATACACCGATGAAGTCTGGCATGGCTACCTGACGTCGGCCCGGCCTGGCACGGTCTACGGCTACCGCGTTTACGGTCCGTATGAACCGGACGCCGGTCATCGCTTCAACCCCAATAAGCTGGTGCTCGCCCCTTACGCAAAGCAACTGGTTGGCAATCTGATTTGGGGACCCGAAGTATTTGGATATCAGCTCGATCGCCCGGACAGAGACTTATCGTTCGATACGCGCGACAGTGCCCCCTTGATGCAAAAGTGCCGGGTCATCGACCCGGCTTTCACCTGGGGAACGTCGCGCAAGCCGGAGGTGCTGTGGGAGCGAACCATTTTCTACGAGATGCACGTCAAGGGCTTTACCCAACTGCATCCCCTGATTCCCGAAGCGGAGCGCGGCACTTTTCTTGGTCTGGCACACCCGGACGTCCCCGCTTACTTGCGATCGCTCGGTATTACGAGCGCTGAGCTTTTGCCAATCCACGCCTTCGTCGATGACAGCTATCTGGCGGAAAAGGGCCTGCGCAACTACTGGGGGTATAATTCGATCGGGTTTTTCGCGCCGGAGCCGCGTTACCTGAAGACGCCGTTCCCGTCCGAATTCAAAACCATGGTCAATCAATTTCACGCCCATGGTGTCGAAGTCATCCTAGATGTGGTCTACAATCACACCGCTGAAGGCAACGAACTCGGGCCTACCCTCTCTTTCAAAGGCATCGACAACGCCAGTTATTACCGTCTGATGCCGGACAAGAAGCGTTACTACATTAACGATACCGGCACCGGAAACACGGTCAATCTATCGCACCAACGGGTGCTTCAGCTGGTTGCAGACTCATTGCGTTATTGGGCGACCGAGATGCGGGTCGACGGCTTTCGCTTCGACTTGGCCACCATTTTGGCGCGAGAGCCTTATGGCTTTGATGAGGGCGGCGGGTTTCTTGATGCATGTCGGCAGGACCCCGTTCTGTCGTCGGTAAAACTGATTGCCGAACCATGGGACATTGGTCCCGGCGGCTATCAGGTGGGGCAGTTCCCGCCCGGTTGGGCCGAGTGGAATGACAAATTCCGAGACACGGCGCGCGCCTTCTGGAAGGGCGACGCCGGCACGATGCAGGATCTGGCCAAGCGCCTCTCGGGATCCGGCGACCTTTTCAACAAGCGCGGCCGCCGACCTTGGGCGAGCGTGAATTTCGTCACCGCACATGATGGCTTCAACTTGAACGACCTCGTCTCCTATAACGATAAGCACAACGAGGCCAATGGCGAGGACAATCGCGACGGTCACAGCAACAACCATTCCTGGAATTGTGGAACTGAGGGACCAACCGACGATCCCGAAATCGCCTCTCTACGCGAGCGCCAAAAGCGCAACTTGCTTGCCACGATGCTGCTGTCCCACGGCACGCCGATGCTTCTTGCGGGCGATGAGTTCGGCCATACGCAGGCGGGTAACAATAACGCCTATGCCCAAGATAACGAGACGACGTGGCTGAACTGGATGGGTATATCCTCGCAAGGCCGGTCCCTGCGGGAATTTGTCCGCAAGTTGATCGCCTTGCGCAAGGCCTTTCCCATCCTTTATCGCAGCCGTTTCCTGGTGGGATCGCGCAATGAAGAGCTGGACGTCAACGACGTCACGTGGCTTTCGCCGTCCGGCGAAGAGATGATGACCGAGCAGTGGCAGGATGGCAACGCGAAGTGTTTTGGCATGCTGCTGGACGGCCGTGCGCAAGAGACAGGTATCAAGCGCCGCGGCTCGGATGCAACCATGCTTCTTGTCTATAACGCGCACTATGACGTGGTAAATTTCACGCTGCCGGCGGTGCCTGAAGGCCACTCTTGGTTGGGCCTGATCGACACCAACCAGCCTGAAGCGCAATTGCCGACCTTTGAATTTGGTCACGTCTATGCGGTGACGGGCCGGTCTCTGCTTGCCTTGGGCCTGGCTTCCGAGGCGCACGCCTCCCGACGCCTGCGCCAGGGTCTCGGAGCTCTGCTCGATATCAGCGAGACGCCACTCGAATGAGAGCAGCCCCGCGTTGGTTTGATGGAGACAGGATCTCCAATGTCCATCGTCATGCAGTTGCGGTTCGTCGAAAATCTCCTGTATTTTCTCGCAAGCTGACTGATCGCGAACGGTTTGGAGAGAAGATGCGTGGCTGGATCAAGAACTATGCACGATGGCGTTCCGTGTGTAGCCGGTGGTGAAGCAACCTTCAGGCCAGGCCGCAAAGCTTCCTAGTGTCGCCGCCAGTTCTCCCTGACGTCTCCGGCATGACCACGTCGGATCCGGATGGGCGTCGTCCTTGATCAACTTCAGCGCCTGACCGGGCGTCGCGGCCTCCGAAATCTACCCCAGATCGCTCAGCGGCGAATTGTGAAGCCGGGATCGAGGGTGAGTCCTGCTTCAGCGGCTGATCGCGCCTCCTTGAGTTCCCCGCCAGCGCCAGCGCGGTAGCAAAGTGAAAACGCGACAGCGCGTGATTTCGATTGGCCTCAAGGCTACGCCGAAACCATTCGATTGCTTCCCGGTCTGCATGGACGCTCAACTTGCCCAGCCCAACAAACATATACCACAGGAAGGTGCGCGTATCGGGTGGGAATGGCGTTCGGGATCGACTTGGCTGCTGCCTCGCCACACGAGGTTGTTGTACGCCGGCGCTCCTTGAGGAACTACTTCGCGAAGCTTTCGTTGGCCTATTCCCGAACGCAAAGGAACACGATAATGGACCGCGAACATGTCAAGGGAGCTGCCGACAAGGTAAAAGGCGCGATCAAAGAAGGTGCCGGCAAGCTCAGTGGCGACAAGGATCTGGAAGCTGAAGGCAAGATCGATAAGGCCAAGGGATCCGCGCACAACGCTGCTGGAGATGTGAAGGACGCAGCGCGGGACGCCGTCGACGCCCTCAAGAAGTAAGCAGAAGAGGGAAGACCAAGAACTAGCCGCTTCCGGGCGGCATTTTCTTTTTGAGTTGCTGCCGGTTTGATGGACACCCGGTTAAGCTAATCCCCCAGCTTGCGCTCGAACTCAACCGGGCTGAGATAGCCGATGGTCGAGTGCCTGCGGGTCGTGTTGTAAAATCGTTCGATGTACTCGAACACATCGGCGCGTGCCTCATCTCTGGTTCGATAAATCTTGTTGGCCGTACGCTCGGTCTTGAGCGAGGAGAAGAAGCTCTCCATCGCCGCGTTGTCCCAGACGTTGCCGGAGCGGCTCATGCTGCAAACGATGCCGTGGTCGGCCATCAGGCGCTGGAACTGCTCGCTGGTGTACTGGGCGGATTCAAACGGTCGTCGCAACACCAGTTGTTTTCACTCATAACAGCAATTCGTCAAGCGCCTCCGCCGGCGTTTTCCAGCCTAGTGTCTTTCTCGGACGGGCATTGAGGGCCGCTGCCACAGCGGATATCTCGTCGGCGCTATGGATGCTGAGGTCTGTGCCTTTCGGGAAGTACTGTCGCAGCAACCCGTTGGTGTTCTCGTTAGTACCGCGCTGCCAAGGGCTTTGCGGGTCGCAGAAGTAGACCTGGATACCCGCATCGATCTTGAGACGATCGTGCTGAGCCATTTCGGCTCCCTGATCCCAGGTCAGCGAGCGACGCAGTTCTTCGGGCAAGGTGATGACGGTGCGCGTGATCGCGTCGCGCACGGCCTCGGCCCCGTGTCCCGCGAGCGCAGGTCCGTTCTTCGCGCGCGGAGCTTCGCCGTGCCCCGCCAACCGGGGAAGGTGCAATAGCATCGTGAAGCGCGTCGTGCGCTCGACCAGCGTGCCGATTGCCGAGCTGCCAAGACCGAGGATGAGGTCTCCCTCCCAATGTCCCGGCACTGCTCGATCGGCAGCTTCAGCAGGGCGCTCACTGATCATGATCTCCGGCGAGACAAACCCCTTGCCTCGCCTGCGTACGCGCGCCCTGGGCATCCGTAATACACGCCCGGTTCGCAAGCAGGCCGTCAGCTCGCGGCGCAGCGCCCCACGGCCCTGAACGAAGAGAGCTTGATAGATAGCTTCGTGGCTGATGCGCATCGTCTTGTCGTCCGGGAAGTCGATCGGCAAGCGTCGGGCAATCTGCTCGGGACTCCAGGCTTTGGCCCATCGCCGATCCTTGCGTGGGCCATGCCGGCGGCCCTTCCACAGAACGGCGGGACCAGGAACGAGCGCGCCGCTCGGGGCTACGACGCCGCCAGCAAGTCTCTCCTCCACATAAGTGCGCAAGGTTGCATTGAGCGCAAGCTTGGTCGGCTTGGGTCGGCGGGCGGATCGATTCGCATGCCATTGGGCAGTTGTTGCCCGATACTCCAACCCGCCGCCGCGGGTAGCCGCGTTGCGTCGCAGTTCACGGGATATTGTCGAAGCAGCCCGCCCCAGGCGACGTCCAATCTCTTGCCTGGAATGGCCCTGCACCTTGAGGAGTGCGATCTCCTCGCGCTCTACCAATGAGAGGTACCGCCCGGAGAGTACCTTTGCCGAAGATCTGAACATCGCTGGTGGCATGCCGCCCGCCTTTCGGAATAATCTGCTTCCGACAGGTTGTGACAATCCGGCTTCCAGCGCAGCATCCTCGCTGCTTAGCCCCGCGGCAATCGCCAGCCAAAATCTATTCTGTTCATCGCGTCCTGCAACAGACGGCCGTCCTGGCGATGGCAATGGGGCTCGTCCTGACCGCGCCGATCGGCGCCTTACAACGTTCATCGCAACCTCCAACCTCCGAGTGTTGCGACGACCGTTTGAATCCGCCCTGGCTGCCCTGGTCGGAGTGATGCAACAGCGCATCCGGCTTGCCGCGCCGCCAGACGGCCATCAACAATGCGTCCGTCACGAGCTGTGCCGTCATGGCGGCACTCATCGACCAGCCCACCACGCGGCGTGAGAACAGGTCGATCACCGCTGCGACATAGAGCCAGCCTTCGGCCGTCCAGAGATAGGTGAAGTCGGCGATCCACTTCTGGTTCGGCCGCTCGGCGGCGAACTGCCGGTCAAGGAGGTTCGCCGGTACGGTCTCGAGCTGTCGATCGCCGCTGTCCTTCGGCAAGCGCCGACGTCGCGGCCGCGCCCGCAAGCCTTGCAGGCGCATCAGCCGCTCAATCCGGTGCAGGCCGCAATCCGCCCCATCGGCGAGCAGGTCACGCCACACCCGGCGTGCGCCATAGGTGCGGTCGCTGGCGGCGAAGCTGGCCTTGACCTTGCCGCCGAGCTCCTCGTCGCTGCGGGATCTGGCGCTGGGAGAGCGGTTCAGCCAGGCATGGAAGCCCGACCGCGACACTCCCAGCGCATCGCATAGCCATGCCACCGGCCAGATCGTCCGGTGCTTCGCGACGAAGGCGAACTTCATGTCGCTTCCTTCGCGAAGTAGGCTGCGGCCTTTTTTAGGATATCCCGCTCGGCCTTCAGCTTGGCGACCTCACGGCGCAGCCGCTCGATCTCCTGCTGCTCCGGCTTCATCTGCCCGTGGCCGGGAAAGGCTTGCGCCGAGTCGGAGCCCAACTCCTTCACCCATTTGCGCAGTACGTTCTCATGAACATCCAGGTCACGGCCGGCTTGCGCCACCGACACCCCACGTTCCCGCACCAGCTTGACCGCCTCGACCTTGAACTCGCGGCTGGACTTCCGTCTTTTCATCGCCACCTCCGGCTTCATGAAACACCTAATCTTGGTGTCCATCAAACCGGCAGCAGCTCAAACTGCTGCTCATCGCAATCTGCCGTTCGGCACGCATGTTCGCGTTACCGACCTTAAGAACAGCAAATCGGTGGTCGTTCGTATCACCGATCGCGGACCATAGATTCGCGGTCGCGTCATCGACCTCTCGCTCGCCGCCGCGCGCAGCTTGGGGTTTACCAACCGTGGCGTCGCCCAGGTTCGTGCTGAGGTGTTGTAACAGACGTCAATTGCCCTGCGAAAACGCGCAGGCACGGGGCCTGTGATTTCAGGCCGGGCCTCGCTTTTACCGCTTCACACGAGTCGGCACTGTGGTCCGCTTCGCTTCAAGATGCGAAGAACTCAACCTGAGCAAATCTAGTCCGCCGTGCCTCGCTGAGCGGACGTCAATGAGGTGCGCAGCTACTTTGCTGATGGGCCACACTCAGACATGAAGAGGCCGCCAACAAGGCGAGACTCAACTCAAATGTCTGCGGAGCTTCTTGATATCCTCCCGCAGATCGGATGCGTACTCTTCGATAATCTGGCGCGCCTCCGCCGAGCGGGAAGGCTTTGGCTCCGGCACGCCGCCTTTGCTTGGGGCTGGTTGGTCGGGTTGGTTCATGAGTTCCGTGGTTAGATGAAAACCAAAAGGGCCATTGAGTTAAATCAATGGAAGCCAGTTACGATGGGCGGATGGAAAGAGGCCTTAGCAAGGCGACCTTAGGTCCCCGTATTTCGTTGGGACAGGCGGGCATGTCCCAAAGGTCTAGAGTCGGACATTCCGCCTGCGCACGTTTAATTGGCGTGGTTAAGCACCGCAAAGTGAATTGAGCGCAGCGTTCAGTGTGTTGTGGCGTCTTCGATGATCTGCACGCTTGCACGAATGCCCGCCCGATGGAGCTTCAGCAAACCCTGCGCTAGTTGCCGAAGGTCATTTCGGGCCGGTCCGGGGGGAAGCTTGCGCGCCCGGCGAAGTATGTCCGCAACCTGCACCATGATCGGTATTTTAGGAGTTCGAACTTTCATTGCTCGCTCTTGGGCGTAAAGGCCGGTGCGAAGGGACGAACGGCAAAGCGAACATAGTAGGTCACTTCAGACATCGGTCTCGTCCTTGCATTTGCGCGCAAGCCGGCCGAGCGCGTCTTTTCGAAGGAGGACAAAGGCCTGCTGCGGGACTGGATGGCGGTAGCGGAGGCTTGCGCTGCGGCCGCATGCAAGGCCAAGGCATCGCCGGCGCGCTCGACCATCCGCTGATCCGCCGCCCACCATTGCGGGCTTGATCGAAGGATCGGAGTCTCACAACGATCCCGGTTCGACCCGGCTAGGCTCGGGTATCCAGTAGCTGCGAGACAGCGGCAGCCAATTGCGCCGGCGCAAAGGGCTTCTCGATCAGGAGGCTGCCATCGACGCCTTGCGATTTCCAGTCTGGCGCGCTGGCGCTCGTCATGTAGACCACGGGAAAGCCAGGCGTGATTTCCCTTATCTGCCGCGCCAGCTCCCATCCGCTGATGCCATCACCCAGGTTGACGTCAGTCAGCAGCGCCCGACACCCTTCGCGGCCGTCGCGAAAGGTCGACAGGGCCGCCTCTCCCGTATGGACCGAGCAGGCCTCGAAACCGCCGCCGGACAAGACGTCCTCGACGAAGCTGCAGATCAGCGCTTCATCCTCCACGACCAGAACACGAACGGCATTACTCACTTTTCAGGTCTCCTCGGCGACCGATGCGGTCGTCTCGCGTGGCGGCGGGCGCGTCGGCCCGCGGGTGCTGTGCGGCCTCAAGCCACCGGCACACCGTAGTAGGCGTTCACGGAGCGCGTGGTCGCCGGGTCGCTCCAGTTCCAACTGCTCTCGTCGGCGTATTTGGGAGCGCCGCGGAGCTGGTCCTGGGCGATGCCGGTGACATAACCGCCGAGGTTGGTGTCGTATTTCAGCGCCTGCCAGGGCAGCGGATAATGATCATCGCCGATGCCGAGCAGGCCGCCGAAGCTGAGCACGGCGTACGACACCTTTCCGCCGACCTTGTCGATCATGACGCGCTCGATGTAGCCGACCTTTTCTCCGTCGGCCCCGTACACGTTCGTGCCCTCGACCTTGTCGCTCCCGATCAGGCTGAAGGTCTCGCGATCTTCCATGGCCATGTTGACCTCCCTCTGTTGTTCTGGAGTCAACGGGACGACGACGGCTCCGTTCCTGGCGGACGCCTCGGCGGCGGCGTTCACGCCGTCGGCAGCGACCGCCAGATGGAGCGGCTGGTGGAGCTGGGTCTCGTGGAAACACACATCGGCAGATCCAGCAGCAAGGCCTGGCCGGATGAAAGCGGTGTCCAAAGGTGTCGATGAGGGCCGGGATCGGTAGTCAGGCTTTTAGATCGAACTGGATGCGCAGCCTGTCGGCTATTGCTTCGATCATCTCGCAACGATCCGCGTCCCGCTGCGGCCCGTCCCTCATGATCTCGACTTTCCAGGAATCTTCGTGCGGCACGACCGAGATCGCCAGGTCCGTCGGCCAGTCGCTGATGTCTTCCATCTCCAGCCTGATGGCAGACTCCAGTTCCTCGCGGGTTTTCGCCGGCTTCTTCAAGCTGGTTCTCTCACCGCGCGGAACGGGACCACCGCCTTTGGCTATCCGCGCGAGCGCATGTTATTGAACAGCGGGCATTACGCCTTTGGCTATCCGCTACAGGCGCCGTACTCTCAAACGGCGGGCGGTGGTCCAACGAGTCAAAGGCTTTGCCGGGAAATTGTTCCGACCGGCCGGTTACGGATGGCGGGTTCCGGTGGCGACGTCGCTGATGTCGCGGCAAGGGCACACCGGTCCCCAGAACAACTTGGCCTTCCAAATGGGACCAAATGGCTCTCAACTCGCCCTATTCTTCGACCTGGTCCAGCACGTCGCGGACCTTGGCGGCCAACTCGTTGAAGCTGAAGGGCTTGACGATCAGCTGCACGCCTTTGTCGAGGCGACCGTGATGGATGACGAGTTGCGGGCGTATCCGGTGGTGAACAGAACCTTCAAGGAAGGCCGAACGGCTCTGGCCTGAGCTGCGAGCTGTGCGCCAGTCATGCCGCCCGGCAGGACCACGTCCGTAAACAGTAGCTCTACTCGGGGCTGGCGATCCAGCGCCCGCAGTGCCGCCGGTCCGTCGTGGGCCTCAAGCACACGGTAGCCGAGCTCGCGCAGGCTTTCGACCGAGTAGGCTCTGACTTCCTCGTCGTCCTCGACGACCAGAACGGTCTCTTCCTGGCCGGCCTCCGGATTGAGCATCTCTTCAGGTGCGGCGTCATGCGATGCCTCACCTGCCAGCCGGGGAAGATAGATCTTGACCGTGGTACCCTGCCCGACCTCCGAATAGATCTTCACGTGCCCGCCCGACTGCTTGACGAAGCCATAGACCTGGCTCAGTCCGAGTCCCGTGCCCTTGCCTACGGGTTTCGTCGTGAAGAAGGGCTCGAACGCCTGCGCCACGGTCTGCGGGTCCATGCCGACGCCCGCGTCGCTGACCGAGATCACGACGTATTGCCCGGCCACCACCTCGCTGTGGGCAGCCACGTAGGCCTCGTCGATGTGGGCGTTCCCGGTCTCGAGCGTCAGCCTTCCCCCGTTCGGCATCGCATCCCGAGCGTTGACGGCGAGATTGAGGATGGCGGCCTCGAGCTCGTTCGGATCGGCCTCCACCCGCCACAGACCGGCGCCGAGGACCGTCTCCACCGCGATGGTCTCGCCGAGAGTGCGATGGATCATTTCGGAAAGGCCGTTGACCAGAACGTTGACGTCGACCGGTTTGGGATCGAGCGCCTGACGGCGCGAGAACGCCAGCAGGCGCTGAGTGAGCGAGGCGGCCCGCTGCGCGCCGTTCATCGCGTGACGTGCGGCGCGCTGCAGGCGAGGAGACTCGGGGCCAAGATTGCGCTGCAGGGTGTCGAGATTTCCGATGATCACCTGCAGGAGGTTGTTGAAGTCGTGGGCGATGCCTCCCGTCAACTGCCCCACGGCTTCCATCTTCTGGGACTGCCGCAGCGCCTCCTCGTTGCGCTTGAGCTGTTCGGTGCGCTCAAGCACCTGCTTTTCCAGCGTGGCATTTAACTCGACCAGCGCCTCCTGGGCGCGCTTGCGTTCCGCGATCTCGCGCTGGGAGGCCTGCGACAGGCGGACATTGTCGATCCCCACCGCAGCTTCGGCCGCAAGACCCGAGAGGCCCCGCTCCGATCGCTCCGAAAACACGCCCGCCTTGGCATGGCCGAAAAACAATCCTCCGATCACGCCGCCGGTCCGAGAGATCACGGGAACGGCGAGATAGCTGCGCACCGGCAGGTGGCCTTCGGGCATGCCTCGATGCGGCGGGTTGTTGCCGTAACGACGATCTTTGGTGATGTCGTCGGAACGGACGATGCCTTCGCCGTTGAACGTCGGCGCGAATACTCCGGTGTTTCGCGGCATCGGGAATTTCGAGAAGGCCTCCAGCGGAGCGCCCGAAAGCGTGTAGAGCATGTAGCTCTTGCCAGCGTCGTTGGTGCGGTTGTAGAAGAACGCTCCGAACTCGGCGCCGCTCAGCTCGACGCCCGCGTCGGTGACGATCTGCACCAGGCGCTCGAGATCGGTCTCGACCGCAAGAGCGGATCCGGCGCGATTGAGCACTTCGAGCGCGTGCCGCTCCTCGCGGATGATGTCCTCGGTCTCCCGCTGGACCGTGCGGTCGCGCAGGATCTTGACGAAGCCGACGATCTCTCCGCCCTCGCGGATGGGGGTCAGTTCGCCGACCGCCCAGAAGCGGCTCCCGTCCTTGCGGAGGCGCCATCCTTCCTCGCCGCCGCCCCTGCCGCGGGCAGCCGCATCGTCGATCTCCTGGCTAAGCCTCGCCTGTCCGTCCCCGTCGGCGAAGATGCGGGCCAGAGACTTGCCGAGCATCTCGGGTTCGCTTCAGCCCAGAATGCGGGCTGCCCCGCTGTTCCAACTGGTGACGATGCCTTCGCCGTCCGTGCTGATGATGGCCGTCTCGGTCGCCCCGTTGACGATCTGGCGCCACTGTGCCGCCGAGATTTGACCCGGTCGGCTCGCAAGGTCGTCGACTTCGATCATAGATGCTCCTGACACCTGCGGATGCAGCGCCCGGACGGACTGACCCGACCGAACCAATGCTCCAGACGAACGCGACCAAAAGGCCGGCGTCAGTTGCTCGACGTGATTTGACGGCCCCCGACGGCGAAAGGAATTACCCTTGGCCAACGCGCCGCGCCAGCGGCGAGTTCCCATGGCGCAGCAGGCGCCGCGGCCGGTAAAAATCGCCTCGGCCGCACGGGGACGGGAACAAACCCCGCTCGGGCGGACATCGGTCCTTTCGGCGCAACCGACGAGCAGGGCACGCGACACGTTCTGGCCGCTCGGACCGAGGCATCGGCGAGGACTAGGCCCGTCGGTCAGCCTGGTCTGCCTCATCGCCCGAGCAGCATGCCAATCGGGCCGGGCGGACGTCTCACTAATCCGGAGGGGACCGAGGCACTTGCATGTGCCATCATTGCCTCTTCCCCGTCGGACCGCGGGGTAAAGGCTGGCCGGGAGACGGTCGGTCCTGCCGGGCCACGAAGCTTGAAGAAAGGGCCGACGATGTCATCCGAGCAACCTGGTCCGGAGCCGTCCGAAACCGCCCAACAGATCAACGATCTGTTCGACTCGGCCGAGCTTTCGAAGGCGATCGAAACGGAGGAATTCAAACGCTTCCTCGACTACATCCCGATCGCCATCGTCGTCTCGAAACATTTCCGCGGCGACCAGCGCATCTGCTACGCGAACAGGGCGCTCGAAACTCTCCTCGGCGCGAGCGCGCAGGACTGCGGAAGTCGAGACCTGGATGACCGCGCCCGCTGACGAGGCGCTGAAGCTGCAGCGCCCGCTTCCGGACGGGACGCTGCGGATCGTCGCCCGCGGCATGAAGGAAGACCCCGCCGGGTCAGCGGCGTGACCGACGAGAAAGACGACAACCAGGCAAGCCGGCCCGCCGCGCCAGCGGAAGGTCCATGTCGTCGCTCAGCAAGCCGACGTGGTGTTCAATGGGCAGTAAACCCGCCGTCCACCGGTAGCGCGACGCCGAGGACGAAGCTGGCGCCGGGACTGCACAGCCAGAGAACGGCGGCTGCGATCTCATCGGATTCGCCAAGCCGTCCGATCGGCTGGTCGCGCATGATTTCTTTCATTGCGTCGGCCTGCTCCGCCAGCATGTCCGAGACTATCGGTGTGTTGATCGTGCCGGGGCAGATCGCGTTGATCCGGATGCCGCGTGGCGCGTACTCCATCACCGCACTCCGCGTCAGTCCGATGACGCCGTGCTTGGAGGCGTGATAGGCGGCGCGGCTTGGTAATCCGACGAGACCTCCGAGCGACGAGCAATTCACGATGGCTCCTCTTCCCTGCGTCCGCATCTGTTGCAATTCGTGCTTCATACAAGCCCAGACTCCGCGAAGGTTTATTCCGTTCACCCGATCGAAGTTCTCCGCGGTCTCGTCCGCCGCATCGCTCGGCGGCGCCTGGATGCCCGCGTTGTTGAAGGCCATATCGAGCCTCCCGAATTGCGTGGCCCGACGCCAAGATAGCTTAGAGCATCGGCGGATTACCGGCTCGAAATCGGACGCCAACGGCACACCATCTCCTGAACCGGCGTCGACTATGTTGGCTAAGCCGAGCGAGGAATGCTTCGGCGCGGAGCCACGCTCGCGCAGCCTGCGCCATCTGCCACGGTCCGACGGGCATCAGCCGCGCGGAGTCGTCGAAGCCAGTACGCCAGCCTGATCTACAAGGAGCTGCTCGACTTCCGCTCGGGAGCCCTCACCAACGCCGCGATGTCACGGTCAACCTGACGGACCAATCGCCGATCTCGCGGCCTACTACGCCTACGGCGCACCGCAGCGGGGCATCGCGCCCTGCGTGACACGGCAGCCTCGACAAATAAGGCGGGTAAGCTGGAGGGACAATCGGAGGCCACGTGAAGGCGCAACTACGCGCCTCGAGCGAGCGCCGCAAGAAATCAGCCAGCTTATGCGGAACATCGCGCGAGCCATGACGCCCCAGGAGATCAACGAGGCCGCAGCGTACCATCCTTCCTAGCTGCCGGAGATAGTGAAGGTGAGCGTTTCTCGACAGGCGATTATCTCAGCCACAGCTTGAGGGGAACCGCCTGACGATCAGGACATTTCATGGCGCCCGTATAGGAGTCTGACAGCCGCCCACTGTAGGTGCATTCGACGCCGGCAACCGAGACTGTCGCGTTCAATTGGGATGATGAGGCCGATATCTGAAAACGCATTTCACCAGTCTTTTCTTCCGGACCATCCTGAGTACACACACCGATGTGCTTCATCGTTAATGGCCCGGTGTATTCCTTTGTATGGCCGGATGTGGTTTCCATGACGGTGGCGGTCAACTCCCATTCGCCGAGATAGCCCGAGTATCCAACGACCTGAAGCGATTGACCGACAGCCGGCGTCGCGAGAGCACTATTCCGGATGCTACGCAAGCCGCCCGATGCGCGCGATCGATTCAAATGCGACCTCGACGAGCTTCTGGCGCTGCTCGGTGAGCGGCAGGCGGACGACGCTGCGTACGTCCCTGCGCGAGGTCTCGATGTTCCAGTGTGGCTTCTGGGATCGTCAACATCGTCGGCGGCGCTGGCCGGAACGCTTGGCCTGCCGTTCTCCTACGCGAGCCATATTGCGCCCGATGACCTGCAGGTCGCCTTGCACACCTATCGCAAGAATTTCCGAGCTTCCAAAACCCTGCAGCGCGACTATACGATGGTTTCCGCCTTCATCATTGCTGCGGAGACCGATACTCAAGCCCAGGATCTGCTGGCATCGATCCGGCCGATCCTGATGCAGTGGTTTCGCAAGACAAGCGTGCCATTGGCGACGGACAAGGTCACGACACCCACTGCAGCGGCAACGCCTGAGCAAGACCTGCCCTATGCTATCGTGGGCTCGCCGGAGACGGTGCGATCCGGTATCGAGGCAATGGTGCGAAAGACGCTGGCCGACGAACTGATGGTCGTCACGCTGATCCGCGACCCCGCTGCTGCCCGCCGCTCTTACGAGATCGTTGCCCGCATCTGCAGGAACATCACCCGTGAGCCCGCGAGATCAACCACTGGCTGAGCATGTGGGAGTTCCGAATTCGTCGACATCTCCCACAAAATTCTCGGCAGGCAATTGCTACCTTTTGCTGACGTTTGGAGCTAAAATGAAACCTGGTGTCACCACGGAATTTGAAACGACGGAATTCGCAGGAATAACCGCCAAGATCATCAACCCCTTCCCCAGCCCGTTCACTGTCCTCGACATGACTATCAAGCCTGGTTTCGGCGCGCCTGCTGATATCTCGTCGACCGAAGACAAGCTCTTTATGGTAATCGAGGGGCAACTAAAGTATCTCATCGGCAGATAAGACCGAAATTGTCGGCCCCGGCGCCCGCGTGATAATTCCAAGGGGCGTCATTCACGGCTTCACAAATGTCGGCATCGGTGAAGCCCGGCATATCCTTGTGTCCACGCCACGCCGCCACGAGGAGTTCTTCCTCGATTTGCACAGCATACCGCAACCGCGTGAGGAGCACATGGACCAACTGCCGGCGATCGCCCAACGTCACGACCAAGCTATCGTCGGGCCATTGCCGTAACGGTGTTTCCCTCTTCTGTCCGAGACAGATGGTGCGGCAGTTCTTCATCGAACTATTGGCGCGGCTGATGGGCTCCGCGCGCCACCGTGTCAATCAGATCATGCGAGACTAGGTGTCTTCGAGTGTGATCAAGTAGTAGCACGGCGACCTTTGCTTAGTGGACCAAGCCAAGCTTAAAGAGCGAGCGCGGAATAATCCGCATGCGTTTTCCAGCCATTGTCTAGTCGCGACGCTGTGGACGGCACGCCTGACCGCTTTGATTTTGACGCGGGCCCGCTTTGGGTCACGGGACGACCCAAGGAAGGGCGTGTCCGCTTTGGGTCTAGACTGTGTAAAAACGTTTTTCCTCCCCAAAGCCGCCGAGAAGGCAATGATAATGCTCGCCGCACGAGCCCTTGGGATCGCGCTCTTGGCATTGGCCAACGTTGTATCTACCCGCCTTTCGGCGTCCGGCGCTGCCAGCCCGGTCAACGCCGTGACCTGCTGAACAAGATAAGCGCGATCCTCGGCAAGGACCCCGCTGTGGCTCGAAGCGGTTGCCAGAATTCGTGCGGCTTCAGCGCGCTCACTGGTCAGATCAACGTTCGGCGGCCGCCGAGGGGCACGGAAAAGATGGTCGAGCTCGTAACTTAGGACAGATGGTTCGGTAGCCGGCGGCGGCTGCGTAGTTGCGGACGGACGGTTTGCAGCACCCGCTATCAACGCGGTCAGAACGGCTCCGATCAAGACCGCCAGCGCCCAGGCAGCAACGCCATGCAGTCCGTCGCGTGTCTCGATGTCGACGGTCGCCGAGGCATAGGGTGGCCGGACGCGCCCGGCAAAATAGCCGCCGCAGCCAAAACTGATAAGGGATTGGAAGATCAGGTAGACACCCGACCACAGCCATAGGGCAACAGAGGCATCCCTCCAGGTCGGCGCAGCGGAGGCCATGCCTAGGCCGAGTGCTGTTCCAAAGGAGATCAGTATCAGCGACAACGCTGTCGCGACGAAGGCTCCGACAATGATGGGCGGCCACTGCGACCCCCAACCGCCTTGTCAGGCCGGCGGCTGGGAGGGTTTCGGTTTCGATCCCGGAGCGGTTCAATGGTCATGGCGTCTTACCGAAGACCGAGCAACGACAGGATGAACATGACGATTACGATCAGGCCCACGAGATAGATGATCCCATTCATGTGAAGTCCTCCTCTTCGCGACTTCAATGCTAGGCACACGCGATCAGGTTCCTTGCTGGCCCACAATCTGCCGCCTGTAATCAAGGAAAGCCGCGTTCCCGCCCCGGACAGAGGCGTCAGGCTTCATCGGGCCTGGAAGACACCACGAGCCCGTGCCGTTAATGCTACGCCGAGGCGCCTTTTCGCAGGACGATCGTTGGGAAGGGCAACAGCCATTAACCTCAGTCGACTCAGCGTGGCGTGCTTGGTTCCTGGCCAAGGTGTTTCAGGCGCCCGTACCCCGGCGCCTAGCGCGAACGACGTGATATTGCGCATTCGTTTGCGGCTTGATGAAGAGAGCCGCGACGTTCGGATGCTGTCTGCGTATTTCGGTCTCGATCGAGATGACGCACTGCTCGATATTATCGGCGCGCTTGTCGTCCGCGAACTCGACGCTCAGCGCCGCGACGACCTCGGCCGGCGACAGTTGCACCGTCAGCAGCCCGTTGGCCCGGAGCACGCCGGGTGACCGTCGCGCGATGTCGAGGATGGATCGTGTCAGATCAGAATGGCGGGTTCGCCGATGAGCAGGCTCTTGCTTTCCCTGGCGAGCCCGATGGAGGTGATGCCCAAGAGAATGCCGATCAGGATCGAGCCAACACCGTCCCAGATCGGCTGGGCGAACAACACCGCAGCTGCGGTCGCGACAACAGCAATAACGATGCCGACCAGCGCCGCGCTGTCCTCAAGCAGCACCATGAAGGCGGGCGGGTCCTTGCTGCGGACGAAGGCCTCGTACCACCCGAGGCGCAAGGTCTCCGACCGGAAGCGCCGCCAGGCGAAAAGCCACGAGATACCCTCGAATACGAAGGACAAGCCGAGCACGATGAAGCTGACGATGGGATCTTCGATTGGCTCCGGCGCGGTGACGTGGAGGACGCCCTGATAGAGCGAGACGCCCGCTCCGAGCGCGAAAATCAACATAGCGACAATGAAGCTCCAGAAGTACAACTCGCGCCCGTAGCCAAGCGGATGGGATTCATCGGGCGGACGTCTCGCGCGATGGTAACCGTAAAGCAGCAGCACCTCATTAGTGGTATCGACGACCGAGTGCACAGCTTCGCTCATCATCGCCGAGCTTCCGGTCCAGATCGCAGCTCCGATCTTGGTCACGGCAACGAGGAGGTTGCAGACGAGCGCGGCATAGACGATGGTCTTCGACGATCCTTCCGCCGTCTTGCTCACCCGACGACATCCTCAATTGACGACCGCGATCAACCCGCGGCGATCGGGAGCCGCAGGCATGTCGCTCCTCATTTCGGATCCGGATCCGAGAGTTCGGCCCCCCGGGTCCTCGAACCGACCGTTGCGGGCGAGCTTCACAGCGCGGCCCAGCGCCTTGGCCGTATTCAGCACCTCCTGCTGAAACGCGTGGTCTTCGTCCAGCTCCCGGTGAGAGGTCGCATATTGTTCCATGTAACCGACATAGCCGTCCGTCTCACCGAAGCGGCCGGCCGAAATCAGGTGCATGTCGGTCAGCCAGTCGGATAGGGTTCGGCGCACGCCCTCGGCGCCGATGCTGTCGCCGTGAACGATGAGGCCGAAATGGCGGCCGGCGAGATGACGCGGATACGGCCAGCCCTTCAGCTCGAGCGCCTTGGCTTCGGCGGCTTTCTTGCCGTGCGTCGATGTCGGATCCGGGTTGCCGCCGTCGGCGCAGACCAGGCGATCCATCATCGCCTTGAGGCCGCCCGGCACGTGGTACCAGTTCACCGGCGTCACGATCAGGATGCCGTGGGCTGCCACCCAGAGCGGATAGATCTCGTTCATCCAGTCGCTGGTCTGGCCGAGCGAATAGTTGGGATAGCAGCTGCACGGCCAGTGGCAGAGCGGCATGGCGGTAGAGACGCACGACTTGCAGGGATGAATATACTTGCCGAATTCGGAGGTCAGGCGGGAAAGATCCAGGATGTCGACGGCGAAGCCCATCTCGACGAAGACGGGCTCGGCGAGCTTGACCATGCGCCAGGTCTTGGACATCTCGCCCGGACAGGTGTGCTCGCTGCGCGCCGAACCGTTGATGACGAGAATACGCGGCGTCGCGCCAGCGTCGTCGTGCCGGCGCTGTGCCTCGAAGATGGCGGTACGCGTCGCCAGCCAATCGACGGCGAGCTCGTAGTCAGGATCGGCGAACCCCACACCCGCCTTCCGCGTTACTGGCGATTTGCGCGAATGGCTGTAGGCATCCCAGGCAGCCCCAACGATCGCATCGAGTTCCCACTTTAGCGGGGCGAAGGCAGGATCGACGAACTGGCTCCTGTAACGGCTCTCGAATTCCTCACGGGACAGCTTGACGGGCGGCATTCCCTTGCGAACGTCCGGTTCCGTCATGATGGCTTCTCGATAGTTGGTCCAATCCGTCCAACCCGAGGCTCGGGGCACGGTTCCTAGGCGGGTGGTGGAGGAGGCGGTCTCGCTGTCGACCGAAATCCTTCAGCATTGTACACCTTCGCGACTTCTCCGGCCCATAGGAACGCTCGCCGCCTTTCGGCGTCAGCCGGTATGGCAAAACTCATCAAGGTTCGATTTCACCAGTTCGGCGGCAACGACGTGCTCTGCGTCGACCGGCTCGAACAGTCAGGTCCCGACGCCGGTCAGATCCTGGTTTCCGTTCGGGCAGCCAGCGTCAATCCGGTCGACTTCAAGATCAGGTCTGGCAAATATCCCGCCGTGCAGGAGGATCGCCTTCCCTACACGCCGGGCCGACCGCGAGACACGCGAGCGTTCCTGGGCGCTTTTGAACAAGGGCGACCGTTTGATCTCGACCTTGACGGAGCCCTCGCAGGACCGCGCGAAATCGCTGGGCGTCACCGCGATGCGATACACTGTCGAGCCCGACGGAGAAGAGCTCGCGAAGATCGGGAAGCTCGCCGAAAACGACAAGCTCAAACCGCACATTCAGGCCACGTTCCCGCTAGAACAGGCAGCACAGGCCCTGTCGACTGTGGAGCACGGCCATACGGTGGGCAAGGTCGTCCTTACATGTGGCTGATCAGGAGCATCTGATGAACGAAGGCGCTCGAAGGTGCGCCGAAATACAGCGAGCGCAGCGATTGGAACTGGGGCGATGACGCCGCCGCGCGGTATCAACGCTTACTACGGCGTTCCTTTTACTTGAGAGGAGATCCGATGAGCCAGGAAAAGCCCAACGACGATCCCCGGCAGCAGAACGATTGGGGATCGCACGCCCAGACTGACAAGCCCTGGAAGGGCAATCCGGAGAAGGAGCAGAAGTCCAGCGACAAGAAGCCGGACCTGGAGAAATGGCACGAGACCAAAACGCACTAACAGAGTGTGCACATTTTCTGGAGCGCGGTAGCAACAGCGCCGCGCTTGCTTTTTTTGCAATGCATTCACGGATGACAGCGGTGCTCTCAGGACCCGGAACTATGCGTCAGGGCTGTGGGTTGGGTTCCCGGCGTTCGCATGGCCAAGCCGTTTGCCTAGCCAAAAGTCGCGGTCGAGGTGTTCACCGTGGATGCTCAAACCCGGGAGCGTGGGCCGTCCGCGGAGCAACCGCAGAGGGCCGAAGCTCCAACGAATTCGCCCGACCCCAAGCACCAGACCAAGGGACAGCCCGGCAAGCCGGACAAGACCCCGCCTCTGCGCGAGCGGCTCGCCGAGCACTGGCTGCTCGCGACCGTCGGCGCGATCGTGCTGATCGCAGCGCTGGTCGGCGGTTTGCTCTATTGGCTGGAAGTTCGCCGCTATGAATCCACCGACGACGCCTTCGTCGCCGCGCGCAGCTTTTCCGTGGCCTCGAAGGTCGGCGGTTACGTGACCGATATCCCGGTCACGGACAACCAGCATGTCAATGCCGGCGATCTCCTCGCCAAGATCGACGAGCGCGATTATCGCATCGCTGTCGATCAGGCTGCGGCGCAGGTCGAGGTCTCCAAGGCCAACGTCGCGAATGTCGAGGCGCAGATTGTTTCCCAGCAGGAGCAGATCAAGCAGGCCCAGGCGCAGCTCGAGCAAGCGCAGGCCCAACTTCAGTTCTCACAGGAAGAATCGGCGCGCGCCCAGGATCTGGTCGAGAAGGGCGCCGGCACCGTGCAGCGCCAGCAGCAGACCCGCTCCGATCTCCAAGCCCAGCAAGCCAACACCGAGCGCGCCAAGACCGCGGTGACGGCTGCGCAACTCGGCATCAAGACGCTGCAAGCCCAGCTCGAAGGCACCAAGGCGCAGCTCGAGCAGTCACAGGCGCACCTCGATCAGGCGAACCTGAACCTGCAATACACCAGCCTCATTGCCGCGCAGTCCGGTCGCGTCGTCAAGCTTTCGGGCGCCAAGGGCACGTTCGTGACCGCCGGACAGAGCCTGATGATGTTCGTCCCCGATGAGGTCTGGATCGTCGCCAACTACAAGGAGACGCAGCTTGCCGACATGCGGCCAGGCCAGCCGGTCGAGATCCGCATCGATGCCTATCCCGGGCAGAAGTTGACCGGCCATGTCGATTCCGTGCAGCCGGGCTCCGGCACCGCCTTCAGCCTGCTGCCGGCTGAAAATGCCACCGGTAACTACGTCAAGGTGGTGCAGCGCGTGCCGGTGAAGATCGTGGTCGACAATTGGCCGGCCGATCTGCCGGTTGGTCCCGGCATGTCGGTCGTGCCCTGGACGCGGGTGCGATGACGGACACCACGCAAGACGGCGCATCGGCCGGTGGCTGGTCGCCGGAACGCTCGGCGGCTGGCGGGCACAATCCCTACCTGATCGCCTTCGTGGTCTCGATCGCGACCTTCATGGAGGTGCTCGACACCACCATTGCCAATGTCGCGTTGCGCCACATCGCCGGTGGGCTTGCGGTCGGCATCGACGAGAGCACCTACGTCATCACCAGCTATCTGGTCGCCAACGCCATCGTACTGTCGATCTCGGGCTGGCTGTCGACCGTCATCGGCCGCAAGCGCTTCTACATGATCTGCGTCGCAACCTTCACGATCTCCTCCCTGCTGTGCGGGTTCGCCTGGAATCTGCAATCGCTGGTGCTCTTCCGTATCTTGCAAGGTCTGGGTGGCGGCGGCATGGCCACGAGCGAGCAGGCGATCCTCGCCGACTCCTTCCCGCCGGAGAAGCGCGGACAGGCGTTTGCCATCTACGGCGTCGCTGTGGTCGTCGCGCCGGTGATCGGCCCGACGCTCGGCGGCTGGATCACCGATACCTACAGCTGGCACTGGGTCTTCCTGATCAACGTCCCCATGGGGCTGCTCTCGCTGTTCCTGGTCGGCACGCTGGTCAAAGAGCCGTCGGGCGCGGAGGAGGAGCGGGAGAAGCTGCTGAGCAAGGGTGTGCAGGTCGACTATATCGGCTTCGCACTGGTCGCGATCGGGCTCGGCTCGCTCGAATACGTGCTCGATGAGGGCCAGCGCAACGACTGGTTCGGCTCGAATATGATCATTTTCTTCGCTGTGCTGTCAGCTGTGTCGCTGCTTGCACTGATCCCGTGGGAGCTGACACGCGAAGAGCCTATCATTGATCTCCGCTTGCTCGGCCGGCGGCAATTCGCTGCCTGCTTCCTGGTCATGCTCGGCACCGGTGCGGTGCTGATCTCGACCACACAGATCCTGCCGCAACTGCTCCAGACCGAGCTGAACTACACGGCACTACTGGCCGGTCTTGCGCTATCGCCCGGCGGCATCGCCACCTTGATGCTGATGCCGGTCGTCGGCCGGCTCGTCAGCACGGTGCAGCCGAAATATCTCATCATGTTCGGCGCCACGGTGGTTGCATTCTCGATGTGGCATCTGACCGGGCTGAACGGCGACATTACATATGGCTACGCGGCGCTGGCACGCGTCTTCCTCGCGATTGGGCTTCCATTCCTGTTCCTGCCGGTAACAACCGCGTCTTTTGATGGCGTGCCGTCTGACAAGACCAACCAGGCGTCAGCGCTGATCAACGTTGCTCGCAATATCGGCGGCTCCATGGGCGTGGCGCTGGCGCAGACGGTACTGGCGCAGCGCCAGCAATTCCATCAAAGCCGCCTGATCGAGCATGCCGCGCCGTCCGATCTCGGCTATCAGCAGACCATCGACGCGATGACACGGTACTTCCAGGCCCAGGGCTCGAATCCGAGCGACGCGGCCGCGCAGGCGATCGCCTGGGTGGGGAAGACCTTGCAGCAGCAGGTCGACTTCCTCGCCTATATCGACGTGTTCTGGATGCTCGCGATCATTGCCGTGCTGATGATTCCGACTGCTGCCGTGTTGCGCCCGATCGACCTCGGCGCGCCGGCGCGGGGGCATTAGGCCGCGCCATTCTCTGAGGGCCGAGCGCATCGGTTGCGACGCCGTCAGCGTCGACGGTTTTCCCCGCTGCGTCCGTGAGTTGCGACTCGACTCAATTGTTCTTGTTATGTTCTAATGCCTCATTACCGACCACCCTGCCCGCTGGCGCTTTCCCACCATGAAGCAAATCCAAAAACTCGCATCCACCTCAGGATCGACCAAAAGCGCCCGCCAGCGCCGTGGCCGCGGCGCTGCTGGGATCGGCGGCGGTCGCCGCGCCGCTCAATCCGACCGCCGCCGGGTCGACGGAAGCCTCCGCCATCGACCAGGTCCGCTTGGTCTGCAACGAATATGGACGTTGCTATCGGACCCGTGGCCCCCGCTACGTTCAGCGCTATTACGGCGGCGACGATGACGGGTACGTCGTGCGCCGCAGCTACGGGTACTACGGAGGGCCCAGTTACTACGACCGCGGCTATACTACTACGGCGGCCCGAGCATCGGTTTCAGCTTCGGGACCCGTAGCTGGTGACCTAGGAAAAGCCCGCTCTCGGAGAGGCCCTTTCCGCGCTGCGCGCGACGAGCATAAAACGCCCCTAATTAAACGCCCTCTACTTTCGTAGGACACAAAAAAACCCCGCCGGCGGACGGCGGGGTTTTCCATTTGATGCTCTCTGTGTCCTCGTCCGGCCGGTCCTTCGGTGAAGCTCCAGATGCTCGCTTGGCGACGCGTCGCGCCGCCCTTCTGAGGCGGAGCCTGGCGTCGTAGTCGCCTAAGTCACGCCCTCAGCAAGATAGAACGGAGAACAGTTGCGCAGCCGAGCCGCACCATCTCGCGGTCACGGCTGATGAGGTTCGATGCGCGCTCGCCGAGCTGTAGCGCAAGGAGGTCCTTGGTCCTCCCACTCGCGTACGAAGGCCAGCGCGAACTGGTTGGCCTGGCGGCCATGAGCGGCCTTCGCCCTCTCCACCAACGAAGGGTCGCGACGAAGCATCCGCGCTATCAGCCGATGTGCCACCAGCTTCGCTGGTGCCGCCTACCACTCCCTCGTTCAAGCCGTCGCTCACCATCTGGTCTGACCTTTAATGCCCGCATTCAGTGGGCGTTGTCTGAGCTTGTCAAGGAATATAGCAGCCGGGTGATGTCGCGGGAGCGCCGAGAGGTCCCGAGGCGACGGCCACTCCTTCAGCTTGTAGGTCCCGTCAGCCATCGAGCAGCTCCTCTACGACCCTGGATACCTCGGTCTTGTCCTGGATCGCCTTGATGGCGTCGCGAGCGCCTCGAGGGGATGCTCGAATGCTGTGGTGAACGCCGACTTGGCCGACACGGATGATCTTGCTGTTCTGAAGGCAGCACGGCCCATTCGATCAGTAATTGCTACACAATCAAATCGTGAGCCGCATGGAGATTGGCGTGCCCTGAGTGATCGTGGTGCGCATCTGAAATATCAATCCCATCAGCATCCTGGACCGGCTCCGGCCCCTCGCGTGCAACAGCATGCTGACTATCTCCATGGTTTTTTCCATTTCCGTGGCTCAGTTGCTGTAGGTCATACATGTCTGAAAACGTATTGTCGGTGCCATTTTTAAAATGAAAGGAATCGCCAAGTTCGGTGCCAACCGCTGATTTGGCCTGATCTGCGCTGCCGGAAGAGGGCCCACTCTTTCCTGCAGTCGCAATCTTCAATGCCGAATGTGCATCGTTGGCAGAATTTGCGGACGCCGTTGGTATATCACGCTGCGGTTTGGCAGTATCTAAATCACCTGCCTGTGGATGCTGTGCGTGTTGCTTGCCGGCCGCGGAGCCATCTTCGAAAGCCTGCAAATCGCCGTGCGCCTGTCCGCGATTCGAATGTTCTCCCGCGGTCTCATGCTGGGCGTGCCCCTTGGCGGCTCCGGAGCTGTTGTCGGACTCGTGTAGGGTCTTCTGCGATTGACCGTGATTTAAATCGTCTCCCGAGGCCTCATGCTTGGCGTGCCCCTTGGCAGCTCCGGAGCCGGCGTCAGACTCATGCAGGGCTTTCTGCGATTGACCGTGATTTAAATCGTCTCCCGCGGCCTCATGCTTGGCGTGCCCCTTGGCGGCTCCGGAGCTGTGGTCGGACTCATGCAGGGCCTTCTGCGATTGGCCGTGATTTAAATCGTCTCCCGGGGCCTCGCGCTTAGCGGTTTCGGAGCTGTTGTCGGAAGCGCGCAAGTCCGATTGCGATCGATCCTGATTGGACCCGTTATCCCGGCCTGTCTGCGTTGGGTCACGCTGCGAGGCTTCGTTCGTGGCCGCCGCAACAACGTCAACGGTCCCGGAACCTCGGGGAATAGTGATTTCTCGGTCGCTGCCGCCACCCTCCGCATGGGCATTGCCGACATTAAGCTCGCTGCCGCCTGTGGCGATTGTATCGCCTTGAGCGAACTCGAATGCGAACGCCCCATCGTACACGGCCGTGCCGCCGAAATTTGCGAACCCGGGAAGTGCGGATGCCAGTCCATTGGCGTCGCTTACGGTAGATGAAGTGACGATGTCATCGCCGAAATCGAACGCCTGCACGGCGTGGTTGGCACCATCGACCTCGTAGATCAAGGCGGCGAAAGCTGCAACCATGAAGATGCTGTAGCTGCTCGAACCCGGCCTCGGCGCGTTGAGTGTTACCTGCGTAAATAGGCTCGCGGCAATCTCGGCCACGGGATCGACGATTTTGCCGGTCGGCGATGACCCAGTTGCGGCGCCGGCGCGGTCCTTGGTCGCGCCTCTGGCCAGGGTCCCACCTGATACTGCTTCCTTGCGGCTGATTTTGATGGTGACGACCTCCGCACACCCGTTTTCGGCCATGACCGTGAAACTTTCGGTTGCGGCGTGACCGGGCGAATCGTCCAATGCTGCCAAGATCGCAGCTGCCAGGATACTCATCGCGCCATAACGGCGCGACAGTGCCAGCGCGGCGAGCTCCGTCCGGCTTTTGATTCCGAGCTTCTGTCGCGCGTGGTCGATGTGAATCCTGACGATCTCCAGAGAGACACCGAGCACCCGAGCAATTTCACTGTCCGACAAACCTTCGGCGACGAGATCCATGATCGTCCGCTCGTTGACGGTCAGAACCGCCAGAACGTTATTGCCGAACGAGGCGATCCCATTAGCTTCGTTACCGACCCTAGCCAAGTCGGACCCCGGTTTTTCCAGCCTCAGGGACTGGACCAGCGCTTCTGGTTGGGCGTTCATCGAAATCGCGCCGCAAGCACCGGTCGCCAGTGCCCTGGCAAGATCGCCGCAGGCGACAGTAGCAGTAAAGAACACCAGCCGGGAGGAAAGGCCTTCGTCGTCCACGACGGCGAGGATGTCGGAGGCGGTTACATCTGTGAACCCGTCCTCCAGTAACACCACATCGGGCGTCAAGCTCCGAATGGCCGCAAGGCAACTAACTCCATCAAGACAGCACGCAACCACTTCGAAATCGGGCTGCGCTACGAGCAGCGATGCAAAACCCTGCAGAACAATGGGACGTCGATCTGCTATCACAAGTCGAACGCGACGCATGGGCTTCCTTCGCTCGGCCTCGCAACGCAACTGAGAAGCGGCGATTTAACTCCGCTCGGCCGATTGGGTTCCTAGTTATCATAATGGAGTTCGTGCGGACGTTTCTGACGATGAGTTCAATCAGTCCGTCCGGATAGCGCCATATGGATCGCCCTAGCCGTCCAGAGGTCGTACCGCTCGATGGCACTGATGAGTAGAACTCTCTCCGATGTCGTTATTGCGCGAAAGCGGCCGAAAAACAGGATCCCAGTCGACGACCCTTCACCGGTACAAATCGATCTCGACTGCAATCCGGACGAGGTCGGAGTGATTTTTAGCGCCGAGCTTGGACTTCAGCATGGAGGTCGTGTTGGCAACGGCTTTATAGGAGATGCCGAGTTCGGACGCGACTTCTGAGATGCGGTCGCCGCGACCCAAAAGCTTCAGGATCTCGAGTTCGCGTGGGTTCATCTGCGTCAAAGGACTGGCCTTGATCGCCGCGCCCGCGAAGGTCGTCGCTTCAGCCAGACGCGGTGAGACGAAGCGCTCCCCGGCTGCAACCTTCCGGATGGCCTTGGCAGGAGACGGGGATCATCGCTCTTTGAGACATATCCCTGAATGCCCATCTCCACAGCGCGCACCACGAACGCTGGATCTTCACTCACGGTGAACATGACTATTTTGGCGGCGGGATCATCCCTGCGGATTCGCCGGGTCAATTCGAAGCCGGTAAGGTCGGGAAGCGTCACGTCAACCACGGTGACGTCGGGATGCTTCTGCAAGTACGCACGGTGGCCGTCCTTTGCATCGGTAGCTTCCAGGATCTCGACGGAAGGGTCCGAAGTGAACAAGGCCCGGCAGCCCGTTACGACAACGGGATGGTCGTCGACGATCAGTATCCGCATGTCGTTCTGGCCCTCATTACACGTCCTCACTTCCTCCAGTTGTGCAAACGTCGCGAGCCCTGGAAAGGGTTCTGTGTCCGCGCGTGACGTCGGGCGATCCAACCGATGGAGCAGAGGTAGGCGGCGGCCAGAATGGCCGCGACCGCCGTCGCCTAGCGTACCCAGATTGGAAAGTCGGACTTGATCGTCAGGAGGCGGTGTAGAAAGGCTTTCATTCTAGAGACCCTCGGGGCTCGATGCACCGACGAGGATTCTCGCTCTCGCTTACTAGATTTCTTCCGCGGTCCGTCTCCAGCTGCCTTCGCCGCACGGCGTGCTCCGCCGGCCGGTCATCGAGGACACGTTCATCAAGCGTTGTGCACGGCTCCTACAAAGCCGGCTTTCACTTCTTCAACATGACACCGGAACGAGCGGGCTTTCTCCATTTGCGACTACTTAGGTTCACACCGTCGAAGCGGCACTCTCCTGAAATCCGCACCACCGGGAAGAACATCCCCGATAGAACTTCAAGAGCCTCACCTGCCGGCCTTGCCCTCGATCTCTCGCGCTAACCGCTCCGCTCTGAGACGTCTGTGGTTTTCCTGAAACTTTGGATCGGCCTGACTGTCCGCAATCGTTTGCCGCGCTCCGTTTGGGTTTTGCGCCTTGCGGTCCGCCTCGAAGGCTACCTGCTGCTGGGCGGAGCGTTTCCGTTCGGTCATTACTGGATCCTTGCACTCATTGATCAGAGCCGTATCACCCTGCAAAGATAGTTGGAGGAAGGAGCCATCATGTCACTTCGCGTAACCCTGGGATCGGAGCCATGCGATCCGACGCTCTCCATTCATCCAATCGTCAATTTCTGTCTTGCTTGTGAAACCCATAATTTCTCGGGGTTCTGCGCCTGGGTACTCGGCGATGATAGCCCAGTCGCCTTCAGAGTTACGGACCGGTTTGAAACTCACTTTTACTTTTGCCATGCCGAACTATGCAGGAAAGTGCGCAAAAAGTGAAGCTCGCGGAAGCATTTCAAGCCCCCGGCCCCGGCCGACTCCTTTTGTCGTGCAGGCGAGGAGCCGCTCTATTTCCGAGCACCCAAGGTCGTTCCCGCAATTCAGTCACCAGTTTCGGAACAAATCCACCAACCGTGTTGAAAAGCACCGTTGGCTTTCTTATTGAAGTCTCTCAACTGCTGGTGTATTGTTTCAGATATCGATACTGGCCGAACAACTGTTCCGCTTTCGCCTCAACTCCTGACGGCGCGCACGTTTCAGACATTCTCCAACATCGACTAACCGGACTGGCCGCAACTCCGCGCGCCAGATCCTGCGCGGTTACGAAAGGACGATCTGATGAACACAGGTACAGTGAAGTGGTTTAATACCCAAAAGGGCTTCGGCTTTATCCAGCCGACAAACGGCAGCAACGACGTTTTTGTTCATATCAGCGCGGTCGAACGCGCCGGTATGGGCACTCTCAGCGAAGGTCAGACGCTGTCTTATGACGTCGTCGCAGACCGTCGTACGGGCAAGTCCGCCGCCGAAAATCTTCGTGCTGCTGCTTAAGTAAGAGCACGACAGACCTGTCGCTTTCGCCACGGATGTACTGGCAGAGCTTGTGGTCATGCCCCGTTCCCAAATCATTGGGAGCGGGGTTTTTGATTGAACCGGTCAAAGCCATGCATAAGCAAGCTCGTCGGCGGCTTCGCTTAAAAATCATCGCGCGTGGTCGCCGAGAGAAGAGCCGACAAAGCAGTTTGGATTCGCTAAGCCAGGTCAAGAGCGTAGAGGTTGGTATTCGCTTCCCCGATCGCTGGATGGCTGACTCCTAGTTTTATCCTGGCGAAGGAGCAGCAAAGGCTGTTTGAAGATCTAAACTGCGGGCGATGTTTACAGACTTCATGAGTACCCCGCTGCCGCGGATGCTTTGCCTGTTGTCAGTTCGCCCCCTCGGCCTGATGCGGCCTGTTCAACCTCTTTACGAAACGATTCGTGTGTGCATTGGGCGGCCGTGCAATTCAACAAACGTGGTAGGACTAGCGCAAAGCAGGAGATCAAATGAGCATTGTAAAGCGGCATCTGGCAGAGCAGGAAGAGCGCTTGGTCTTAGTCGAGGAAATCTGCATCGATAAAGGAGCGCTCGTCTTGGATACTGCCACGGACGAAGTCTACTTTTCTGCAGATGAAGAGGCTTACAGGAACGCCTACGTCGCCGTGTTTCAGGCGTGGGCGAAGGGCACAATCAAGGGCACAGCGGAACAGATATTCGACGCTACAAAATCCATACTCGAGGATTAGAGAGCCCTGCCAAGGTAAAAATGGTTCGCACGTGAGCGCGTCAGGATCCGGAAGCAACAGGATGCATTCCAGCCCCGCTGGAGCAGCCGCAACCGTAAGGTAAACACATGTCCTATGCTTATAAGCTCAATGAAGACGTCCGCCACCAACCCCAAGGCCCACAAGGACGATCCGGAACTGAACGGCCAATGATTTACACCATCGTACAGCATATGCCCATCGAATCCGATGGACGGGTTAGGTACCGCATCAAGTGCAAGTCCGAGAGGATCGAGCGAGTCGTTACGGAAGATCAGCTTTCGTACCTTCAGTGACCTTCAGCGGTTGATCGATCGCGAAAATGTCCTGAGAGCGCGGCGCGCAAAGCCCCCTCAAAGGCACGAGGTGTGACAAAGGCGCGGCCAATGTCGGTCTGACGCTCAGACTCGTAAAGTTCGAACGCTCGCAGCCACGAGCTGCGCGCTTGCCGCACTAAAGGCGTACACGTCGGCCAGCGCCATGACCTGCGAACTGCTGAGTTCTGCTAAACAAAAGGCGGTACCTCGACCAGCGTTCCGATCAATCGCAACAATGCTTGCTGTTCGGGCCCGCTTCCGTGACGATGACCGGTTGAAGGCTCGCGAGCGATGAACCATGCGTCGCGACAGATCTTGTCGTAGAGCAGATAGAAGCGAAAGGTGGGCTCCGCCTTCGCTTTACAGTAGAGCTTTCTCTGAAGGCTCCGGATCTTATCAGGCGTTGTCAGGTCACCTCACCATCTTCAAAAGCGCACCAGAAGTCGGGGCCCTTTGCTCCACCGGCATTACCCGGCATCAACGCTCCTACTGCCCTGTCCGACTCCCACCGTGACCACCGCCTGATGCGATGTTGAGGCCGCTACCCTCGTCCGCGACGGATCTCCCCCTGTAACTGCGAACTACCCTTCCGACGTGCCGTGCCCACTACCCCGGCGGATCGCGTGGGTGCGCGTGTCAATTGCTTCCCCACACGTGCGGCCTTCCCCAAATGACCGGAGGGTCGGCATCCGCATTAGAACTTTCGAGGCCTGCTCAGGCTTCACTTTGTTACGGCCCATCGGATCGCTCAGCGGCCCAAGGCCGCCTTTGTCGCAGGGCTCCGACCCAGCCAGTTACCCGACCGAGCCGCCTGCCAGCTTCCGGACCAATCGACATTATCCGGGTGAGACCCTCCCTTACTGATAGTTCGCGCCCTCGGGGCGCACGGTCAATCGCGTCGGTTTGTCCCTGAGCGGGCGACTTCTGGTCTGACCGGATAACGGACATCGTCAGACCGGACCGGCATGTCTCGGGCCCTTTCGGACGCCCGCATTGCAGCAAGAAAGCCTATGCGGTCCGCACCGGTGAGGGGAGCGCCAGCGCCGCTACGGCATCCGCTATTCCCGGCGTATCTGCATAGGTAACCATGTGACCGGCATCCTCGACCAGATGAAGCAGGGAGCGGGGCAACACCGCGTGGAGGCGGCGCGACTGGTCGGCCTCGATGAGCCGGTCAGCCTTTCCATGCACGATCCTAACCGGACACCGGATGCCCCGGTATTGAAGCTGCAGCTGCGCAGCAGCTGGAATAAGGAACGCGCTCTCCTCGGCGGCCGCCCTCAACTGCTTGGGCCGGAGAGCCAACGAGATCGGAAATTCATTCTTGAATTCCGGCGGAATGGCACGCGGCGCGAACAAGGTGCGCATCAGCTTCGGCATAATGGCCCACGATATGATCGGCGAGATAGTGTAGCGCATCAGATCGCCGAGCAGCGGCAGCGCCGGAGCTGACATGAGCCAAAAGTCCGTCCGAGCGGTTGGAAAATAATAGCCGGACACAAGCACCAGCCCACTCACGGCATAACCGCTTCGCAGCGCCAGCGCGATCGCCACCAGCGTTCCCCAGGAGTGGCCGAGCACCACGGGATTGCGCACCCCAAGCTGATCAAGAGCCTTCGCGAACAAGGCAGCTTGCGTTGTGGGCGTCCAGATGCGCGTGCGCGGACGGTCGCTGTAGCCAAACCCTGGCCGGTCGAAGCAAACGACGCGATAGTTGTGGGCCAGACGGTCGACCAAACCGCTTAGGACGAGATCCTGAATCATGGTGCCGTTCCCGTGAAACAGGACCACGCAAGGCGCGGCGGCATCGCCCCGTTCGATATAGTGAAGGCGCACTCCGTCGCAATCGGTAATGACGCCGATAGGCGGATTCTTTCGCTCCGCTGTCACCTGAAACGCGATGTTGCCGAAGATCAGAACGACAAGCCCCGCAAAAACGATCAGCAGAACGGCTTCAGTTGTGGACATGGTGTCAACCTACATTCCTGATCGTGGGTCCCTCGCATTGGCGGCACCGAGCCCGCTAAGGGCTGCTGATTCCGCTCCCTCGTTGTGAGCCGCGCAACGTGATCGGCGCGTGCGTGATCCGCGTTTGCGTCCATCCTTTGCCGCAGCGGGTACCGCTTGCAGTTATCGTCCGGCCAGAGCCGTGAGCTCTCGGGGCGGCTTGATGCGCCAAAACGGATACGCCGCCAATTCTTTCGAATGCTGCCCGAACATATCGACCCGTCTGCTTGTAATCTCCGTAATGACGGCGAAAAGTTCAGTTGGTGACCTGATCATCGCAAGTCTCAGGCCGAAATCAAAAGCAAATTGCACGTTGGCCTGGGCTATCTCAAGAAGCTTTGCTTGGTACGCCTGCATGTTTGCCGTGGCTTCCGCAAAGCCTTTCATTGGATCGCTATCAATCATTCTCTGACTGAGGTCCTCTGGCAAGGCATCCACCCGAGACTCAATGAAAGGAGCCTCGTGTCTAGGATCATCATGAAGCTTAAGAGGCGGTTCAATCGAGACTGCCGCAACAGAGCGAAGAAAAGTCTCTTTCGGGCTTCTAGCAATGGCCTGCGTGTTCCGTTGGGCCCGCGCGGTCATTTTCGGATTGCGGGCGCGCTTTGACGCTGGTGCCGGTTTGCGTTTGCTCATCTGACGCTCCAAGAATATGGGGCTGCGACCACAACGGTCATTTCTGAACCGACAACAGGCTTTGTGATGTGGCGTTCCAAACCCGCGCATTTTGGAGTCCCGCATGAACTGAGATCAATCGCACGCTCTGCGATGTGGACGATGATTTCAGGTAGCAACTCCAACCAACAAACGTCTAGCTGGCGATCTTCCAGACCTATGCTCAACGGGCGTCGGCCTGAGAACAATTAGCTCTCGGCTCGTTGTGCTCTCCTAAGACCGCTTTAAGTTGCGGCCAGCGCTTGCGAGAAGATGTCGAGATCCGGCGAGCGCGCAGTGCCGACGCTGTCTGCTGGAGCGCCATTTGCACAGGAGATGGGAGGAGCGCGAAAGCGATACCGAAGAACTCGGACGGCTCACGGCGGAGAAGGGGCCGGAAGACGCCATACGCATCGCACGCGCCGTCGGGATGCCACTTAGGATCGCAGCCAAGATACCCCGCGCGGAAACGGCCTACTTCAAGAAGAAGCTCGAACCCAAGTTCGACGGCGAAGAGATCAAGCTTATCGGCGAGGTGGACGAGGTTCGCAAGCAGCCGTTCCTCGCCGGCGCCGCCGCGTCTTGTTTCCAATCGATTGGCCTGAGCCGTTCGGCCTCGTCTTGATCGAGGCGATGGCGTGCGGTACCCCCGTGATCGCCTACCGTTCCGGATCGGTGCTGACGGCGTCACGGGCTTCAAACCACGGTCAAACAAGACAACTCAGCAATTAAGTCGGGCGCCAAGATCGGCTGCGGCTCCAAACCGCGCTCGGTTTCTGCGATCAAACGCCCTGAGGTAAGTGGGCGTCTTCATTCTACCGGGCCGGCCGGTAGAAAAAGAAAAGCCGCCCAACGGCGGGCCTGGTGTTTCCGATCGGTTGGCCCGAGCCGTTCGGTCTGGTCATGATCGAGGCGATGGCCTGCGGGACACCCGTGATCGCCTATCGATCAGGCTCGGTCCCGGAAGTCGTGGAGGATGGCGTCACGGGCTTCATCGTCGATGGTGAGGAGCAGGCGATCAGGGCAGTGAAAGATCTGGGCCGGCTGGACAGACGAGTGGTCCGCGCCCGGTTCGAGGAGCGCTTCGCCGCAAGTCGGATGGCGAAGGACTACGAGACCCGATATCGCGACCTGGTCGCTCGCGGAGGACGCCTCGCGTGAGAGATCTGTTCCGCGGCTAGTTTGCCGGACAGGCGCGATCGAATCCTTGGCAATCCGTTCCGCATCGGGAACAAGCGGTAATTAGGGGCGTTGAGGCCGGCATCCCAACGGGTGCGTCACGTTGGAGGAGATCATCGATGAAAAGCTTTCTTGCCGTCGCTTTGCTTGGCACTGCCGTGATCGGCGGCGCTGCTTTCGCACAATCCACACAGCCCGCCGATCGCGCCGCGCCGGCGGCGACCGCTCAGCCGGCCGATAAGATGGCGCTCAAGGGAAATTGGCGTGCCTCGAAGCTGATGGGCTTGAATGTCTACAACGAAGCCAACGAGAAGCTCGGCGACATCAACGAACTGCTCGTCGACAAGAGCGGCAAGATCAACGCGGTGGTCATCGGCATCGGTGGCTTCCTCGGCATGGGCGAGCACGATATCGCCATCTCCATGGACAAGCTGAAGTTCGTCGAAGAGCCGGTCCGGACCAGCTCGAGCGGCACTTCGACCACGTCGCGCGAGACCACCACGACCGGGACCGCGTCCACAACCACGACGAACCGCACCGCGAACGATTGGGTCCCTGACCACGCCGTCATGAGCGGCAACAAGGAGCAATTGAAGGCACTCCCGCAGTTCAAATATTCCGACTACAACTAAGGGCGACGAGTGCTCTCGGCGAATTGGGGCCCCAACTACGGGGCCCTTTTTTGTGTACGGAAGTGCTGCAACGAAAAACGGCCCGCCCAGATGGGCGGGCCGTTCATCCGTACGGGGTTTCCGCTCAGTGCATGTGAACCAGAAAATAGCCGACGCCGCCAACAACCAGGACGGCTGGAACGGCCCAAAAAATCAGTACGGGCATTTTCTCCTCCAATCGCTGTCAGAACGCTTGAGAGACGGCTCTTGACGCCGTCGCGGCTATTACTGCTCGGTGCAGACCTTCGTGGTCTTGACCGCGGACTCCGCCTCGACCCGGGTCTTAAAGACGCCGTCGCCCACGACGGTCGTGGTGGTGGTGGTCGGCTTGCTGTCGACGATGGTGCACTTCTTGGTGGTGGCGTCGCGCACGATGTAGAACTCGGCGGCGCTGGCCGCCTGGGTGCCGAGGGCGAAGGCGGCAAGAGCGCCGCACAGGATAAGCTTCTTCATGGTGTGTCCTCCTCAAAGTGAAAAATAACTCGTAAGTAGTCATTGCCAACGACGCCGCGCGACCGAAGTTCCCACTCTCGCGATCTGCACCATTTCGGGACAACAGAAAACACGGATCTCGCGGAATTGCCTAGTTTTCCCGGAATGGAACCCAGCGTCCCGCCCGAGGTTGTTCGACGTCCGCATTAAGGAGGTTCAGATGAACAAGCGTTTATTGTTGGCTACCACCGCTGCAGTCGCGATCGCGACTGCCGCTTTTGCCCAGTCCTCTCCGAGTACGTCGAACTCCAATCCGCCGACGCGTCAGCAGGATTCCACATCCACGACGCCGTCCTCTTCGACCCCGTCCAATTCATCCTCGGGATCCGCACAGCCCGCCTATCCTTCGGCGAATTCGGCCCAGACGCAGTCTCCGTCCTCGACCGGTCAGAGCGCCGCAGGCCGGTCGTCCAATTCGGGCACCAACACCACGCAGGCGCCGGCCTCGAACAACTCGACCAACCAGGCTCAGACCAATCAGCCGTCCAATCGGACCACTACGCCTTCGAGCCAGGCGCAGACCAATTCTCCTTCGAACACGAACACCCAGACGCAGAGCGCCAATCCGCCCACCTCGGGCACCAACCAGGCGCAGTCGCCCACGGGTAGCGGTTCGACCAACACGGCGCAGCAGCCGAACAATCAGCAGAATACGGCCGATCGTTCCTCGAACACCAACGTGAACGCGTCGGTGAACATCAACGATCAGCAGCGGACCCGGATCAGCACGTCGATTTCGCATCTGAACGTGCAACCCCTCAACAACGTGAACTTCTCGTTGTCGGTGGGCACGGCGGTGCCGCGCGATGTCCGCCTGCAGCCGCTTCCTGCCGAGGTCGTCGAGGTCGTGCCGCAGTACAGAGGCTACAACTTCGTGCTGGTGAAGGATGAGATCGTGATCGTGGAGCCTTCGAGCTATCAGATCGTCGCGGTCCTCCCGTACTCCGGCCGCTCGACGGCGGCCGCGCCGGCGCGGACCGAACAGCGCAAGGTGACGTTCAGCGATCGCGATCGCGAAGTCGTCCGCAAGCACGCCAAGGCGCGTCCTGTCGAGCGCGAGCGGCAGACCACCGGCAGCACCGTGCGTACCGAGATCCGGAGGGGCGAGCGCCTGCCGCAAGACGTGGAAGTCGAGACCTTCCCGGAGGAGGTCTATCGCGAGGCCCCGAGCCTGCGGGAGTACCGGTACATCAACCGGGATAGACGCACCTACATCGTCGACCCGCAGGAACGTCGCGTCATCGAAGAGATCGATTGATCTCGTCACACGAAGGAGAGCGAACATGAGGACTATTGCTCTCGGAGCGTTCGCCGCCACCGCCATGCTGGCGTCGGCGGCCTCGGCAGCTCCGCTCAATCCCACCCCGGTCGGATCGGCGGAAGCGGCAAACGTCGACCAAGTTCGCCTGGTCTGCAACGAGTACGGCCGCTGCTTCCGCACCCGTGGCCCCCGCTACGTGCAGCGTTACTACGGCGACGACGACAGCTACGTCGTGCGCAGGAGCTATGGATCCTACGGCGGTCCGGGCTATTACGATCGCGGGTACGGCTATTACGGAGGCGGGCCGAGCATCGGCTTCAGCTTCGGTACCGGCCGCTGGTAATCGATGCTTCAGGCGCCGCCCTTCGGGGCGGCGCCTTTCGGATTTATCAGTCTGCCGCGCCAACTCGCGCGGCGCTCCTGCTCATCACGCGTACGAAGGAGTGCTGCAAGCGCTGCTTCGCTCCGCAAGGGAACGATCGGCACTTCACCGCGTCGAATCCCTGCTCTCGGCACCCTTGCCCCCCAAGCCCCAGCCGGGAGCGAAACCTAGCCAATAGGTTGGCGATCTCGACCCCGGTCGAGGTCGTTTACCCCTTTTCCCTCTGGCGACTGGACCGTCGCCGCTGCGGGGGGAGCGAGCGTCCGAGGCACTTAATCCGGACGTCGTCCTCGTCCAAAAACATCATCTGCGGCCTATCGAGGCGTTGCATGCGGACGAAGGACTGCGCGGACATCGGCCCCTCCAAGGATCCACGTGAATCTCCCCGGAAGATCTTTCTTGTCGAAGACGAAGCCTTGATCCGAATGATGCTCGTCGACATGCTCGAGGAGCTCGGACACGCCGTCGTCGCCGAGGCCGGGCATATCGAGGACGCGCTACGACTTGCGCACGATCCGGGCTTCGATATCGCCATCCTCGACATCAACCTCGGAGGATCGACGAGCCTGCCGGTGGCGGAGAATCTCGCGAAGAGAGCTGTGCCGTTCGTTTTCGCGAGCGGCTATGGGGAAGCCGATGTACCCGAGTGTTTCAAGAATAGGCCCATGCTGCGCAAGCCCTTCCAAGTGGATGATCTTGACCGGGCGATCCAGGCGGCTGTCGCGGAGCATGGGAACTAGGTGCGATCGCTCTTCGAGCCGCTCGCCTGTGGGGGCGGATTAAGATCTGCCTCGAGTTCGGCTATGATGTCCTGCAGCAGCCGTGCGGCCAGAGGATCGGTCGTCTCCGCGAAGCCTGCGGAATCGGTCCAGTTCTTCGAGGTGTTTTGGCAACCGATCGACCATGGTGTTCTCGCAGGCTCCGACACTCGTCTACGTCAGAGCCCGTCCATGGTTGCAGTTGAAATCCGAAAACACTTCGCCATTCTCAGGTATCGAGCGCGATCGAGACCTGCACCTCGCAGCCTTGCGGAAGGGGCTTTCTCGCGACCCTTCCCTTCATCTGGGTGGCGAGGAGGTTGATGAGCCGGGTGCCCAGTCCGCTCTTCGCTTCCGCGGAGCAACCGATCCCGTCGTCCCTAATCGACACGAGAACTTGGCCTTCCTTGGCCCGCAGCTCGACCTCCACCGAGCCGTGGCGGCCTCCGGAAACGCGTACTTGAAGCAGTTCGTCACGAGTTCGTTCACGATCAGCCCGATCGAGGCCGCCTGCGAGCTCCGCACCCAGATCTCGTCCGGGGACCTGCCCACGAGGGTGGAGCGCCATTCCCGCTCGATCCTGACGTTGGCTTCGGCCGCGCGAATGACAGCCTCGTCCCAATCCTTGGTCTTCAAGCTAAACTTGATCTCGGCCGGCATGCCGAATCCGCGGTACGCCACGGGCACGCGGCGGCGAAACCAGTAGAACTCTGAACGCGGATTTACCCACGGCTCGATCATGCGAAAACGGCTCACGGTGACCACCTGCGTGTACCACCGGACTTTTTCGGAAAGCCTTATTTTATAGGTTAAGCGGGAGTTTCAGCGGTTTCGGAGGGTCCGTGGCGGAGAGGGAGTCCTGTCAATCGCTTTGATTTGACGCATGTTTCCTTGCGCCTAGGGGCAATAACTACGGTCCTTACCTCGGTCATCTTCGCAGCATCACGACCGTAGTTTTGGGCCCACTAACGCGGTACGGGCCCCTCCTCGCCGGCCTTCCCTTGCGAGCGACTGCAGTGTAGTTGCTATCTCGGCAGCCGGTCAGTCTGCAGGGGTGCACGAGGAATTCTACCTGAGAACATGACTTTTAATCACGGGGTCCTGGGTTCGAGCCCCAGCGCGCTCACCAAGTTTTTCAACGGGTTACCGGAAAACGATGAAGCTGGCTACAAAATATATAGCCAGATTGTAGCCAGCGGAATAAAGCGATCCTTTGGCGCTGGCGCGGCCATCATGCCGAATTCGTTTTCACCACGAAGGCGCAGCGCAACTGGAAAAACTGGCGCAACCCGGCCGATCGCCGGATGATGAAGGGTGAGCGCCACCCCATCACCTATGAGGGCCTCGGCTCGCACAAGGACCGCACGTGGCAAAAGGCCGGTGCCAAGGCCCGCATTCACGACCTGCGCCACACCACGGGCATGCGCACCTTGCGCAAGACCCGCAATCTCCGCGTGGTGCGGGAGCTGCTCGGTCACACCGACATCAAGACGACTGCCACATTCTACACGGTGGCGAACGTCGAGGATCTGCGCCAAGCGATGGAAGAGACCAACGGCGCCCGCGACCTGTCGCCGGCGCCGGCAAAGCAGGTCGACAAGAGCGGCGAATGAACAAACGCGCGCAAAAGATTACGCTCGGCGAAATGCGCGCCGGCCGCGGCGGCACGCGCGGCCTGCTGGTCTACTGCGCCGATTACAAATGCGGCCACCACATCACGCTGGCGCCGGAGACGGTCGACCAATGGCCGGACGATGTAAGGCTCTCCGATCTCGAGCCGCGGTTCGTCTGCCGGGGTTGCGGTGGTCACGGCGCCGAGCTTCGGCCAGATTTCGAAAGCGGCAAGCCACCGCAATTTGCGCCCGCGAAGTGAGCCACGGCCCAGCTTGGAAGCTGGAGCCGTGCTGTCATCACGTTTCCGACCTCAAGGAAGCCCCAAAGGGAAAGGCCAGAAGCGGTTCGAAAATGCCGCATACTCAAGATGGTTCCTCCGTCGGTTCAGCCCGTCGAACTTTCTTTCAGCAATCTAATGCAGGTTAAGCAAGCCATAGATCCCGGTTGCATGTGCGGCAGATTTGACTTGAAAGGTACCGAATTGCCCCGGTACAGGGGCTGGTTCCATATTTCACTTAGATCTTTTTCACCCGGATATCTTTTGACACGCGCGGCCGCAGCGAGAACATCGCTGCGGCCTTCGTCTTTTTGAACGCGTGAACCGGCTCATACGAATAGGCCGCCAACTGAGGCGGCCTTTTCATAGTTAAACTGGGTATCTCGCAAGATGCGCAATAAAACTCACTTCCAAATTCGCCGACAACGACTTTGAAACCCTCTGGGACTTTTCTGAAATCATTATTGAATTGGCTAATCTCGAATAGCTCGGCATCGCCAGTTTTGCCGCACTTAAGGCACCTGAGATGTTCTGTCCAGCCATTCATGACCGCAACAGTGCATGATCAACGAGAGGAGCGCTGGTCGGTTTTGACCAGGAACGACGCGGCAATAGAGCGCGGCTGTGCTTCCGTTCGCACCGATTGTCGATTGAATTGCAGCCGTCGCTATGTATAACGGTTTCGGGTGCTCGCTGCACGGCAGCGACAGGTTAAGCGATGGTCGGGCCGCCACGCAGATGCAGATTGCGTGCGCCCTATGAACGAAAGTCCTCCATTGAACGATCTACCGACAGCCCAACGGCTGGCGGAACAGGCCTTGGGCACCCTCCATCGGTTCTTGCATGTCGAGGCCGTCAGCGGTGCCGCTCTTCTCGTTGCGGCCGCCGCTGCACTGATCTGGGCCAACTCTTCGTCCGCTCATAGCTATCACGCGTTTTGGAACCTTCCGCTCACCATTGGTGTCGGCGAACACGTCTTTTCCCGATCGCTTCATTTCTGGGTCAACGACGCTCTGATGACAGTCTTCTTCCTGGTCGTAGGCATGGAGATTCGGCGCGAGGTTCACGAAGGCGCTCTGAGCACACTCGACCAAGCAGTTCTGCCGCTAATCGCGGCGACGGGTGGCGTGATCATGCCGGCGCTCATCTACCTGAGCATCAATAGCGATCCGGCTAGAGGGCATGGTTGGGCCGTGCCAACTGCGACAGATATCGCCTTCGCCGTCGGTGTCCTGGCGCTGCTTGGACGAAGGGTCCCGGTCAACGTGCGAGTCTTCCTGCTTGCTCTGGCGATTATAGACGACATTATTGCCGTGCTGATCATTGCCCTCTTCTACACCGCCAGCCTTCAGTTGGGCGGTTTCATCATCGCGTTACTGGGCGTTCTCGCTGCGTTGGGATTTCAGCGGATTGGGATCGGTTCTGCGCCCCTTTACGTCTTGCCGGGCTCCTTGGTTTGGCTTGGATTCATGATAGCCGAGATCCATCCGACCCTTGCGAGTGTCCTACTCGGATTAATGACTCCGGCAGGCGCGATACCGATGCGGGAACCGCCGCTGGAAGTCGTCTCCCGCGTGCTCAAGCAGTTACGAAGCAGTGATGCGATCAAAGCAAGGGACCCGCACCGGTTGGAGCAACCCTTGCGAGATCTTCGCATAGCTCACCGTGAGATATTGCCACCGGTGTCGCGGGTGCAGATCGCAATGCATCCGTGGGTGGCCTACGGGGTCATGCCGATTTTCGCACTGGCGAATGCCGGCGTCGGCTTAACGGGTGCCGATCTCTCCGCTGGCGGCCATTTCGTAATGGTGGGCACTGCGCTTGCATTGGTCGTCGGGAAACCTCTTGGCGTCGTCGGCGCCACTTGGGGCGCGGTGCGACTGGGCTGGTGTCGCCTTGCTCCTGGAGTTTCGTGGGGTGGCGTCTGTCTGGTCGGCCTGCTGGCTGGCATCGGTTTTACCATGTCGATCTTCATCTCGATGCTTGCCTTCGCCGATCAAGGGTTGTTGAGTGCGGCGAAGCTGGGCGTACTCTTCGGCTCGCTTATCGCCGCCACACTCGGCCTTGGCTGGGGCGCCATCTACGTTCGCCGTCACTGAAAGCCGGCTCCTATGCCCTTCAAAGCTCCGCATGCGTCCTTCGTATCATTCGCCATCGAGATTCTACCCTCCGGAATCACCCACGTGATGATCGTCGAAACCGGTCTGCACCTAAATCCAAAGCATCTCTCATACAATAAATCCGCCGTGGCAGGCCTCATTTCGGACGCGCAGAAATACGTCAGCGCCAACATAGAAGGTCCCGCCGCTATTCGGCTTGTCTCGACTCAAAGCGGGGAGATCTGACTGTCTGCGCCGAGTGACAAGGAGCGGTGGCTCCGCCTCGCGGCTGGTTGGCTGTGACTAACCGAAGATGTAGATGGCCGAAGCAACAACACCTGTGAAAGCTCTCCCAAGGTCCAACGATGGAACGTTCGTCGATTAGAATAGCCTCCATCACAGGAGCGATAGTTGTAGCGTTGCTCGGCGGTCTCTATTGGGGCGCCAGCGTTTATCTTTTCAGAGGCACCCGAGATCTGCTGGTGTGTCAGGGTGATCAGGAAGAGCTCTGTGAGCGCCACACCGAATTCATCGACTGCACGGGCAGCGTCGAGGGACTCGCGAAGAGCGTCTGCGAACGATCCTACAAACTTTTGCCTGCGTCAGAGAATGAGCGCAAGAATGGACGATGCGGCTACAAAATCGTCCGCGTCTTTTGCCAACGCTGAGGCCGCCCTCTTCCTGAAAATTAACGACCTTCTGGGTCTAGAGCGCGACCTGGCGCGCGATGAGCGAGATCGGTTTGCCAGGATTGTGGCGCACGTCAGCGAAGTCCTGCACGGCTCGTGGCCCGCCGAAGCAAAGATCCGCAACTTAATCGACCACCTTGACGGGCACGCCCCGGAGAAAACCCCGGAGCGCGGCGGCGAGCCGGCCTAAGGCTTTGCTGAGTATCGGCTGGCAGAGCGCTAACTGGCACGCCGCGTCGGGATCATGCGTGAAGCCGCGGAGCGCGAACAGGAACGAACGTCGATTTTGTCAATTAGGGATTCATAGCCGAACCACGGTCATTGCCGCTGCTGAGGCTATGGGTCCGGCCTCCTAGGCACACCGGACCCTTTTTAAAGCCAGTCTCATCAGGGTGTAGAAAACCCGCTAGGAGCCCCGCCCATGCGCCCGGACGACCCCGTCCCGCACTCCGGCAGCACCGAGGCCAAAATAACACATCAGCGCGCCGCGCTGACGAGCGCAAACGACATTGTCGAGGAGCTCCGCGCGCTGGTCGAGCAAGGATCGTTAGGCATGGTCGCCGAGGAGCTGGGCCTTTCCCATAGCCGCATCAGCGAATGGCTCAACGGAAAGCGCCCATTGAGTCGAAAGGCCGTTGTGGCGCTCGGTTATGACCCGACGCCGCATTACAGGAAGCGCATACCCCCGGAGAAATCCCCGGAGTTGCGCAACGGCGCAACCTAAGCCTTTGCTGAGTAGCGGATAATCGATCCGCGCCCGGCTCCGCGGGTTGCAGGTTCGAGTCCTGCTGGGATCGCCAGTCTGATTTTGCAGCCAATGATTTCAATAAGTTATCGTCGTTTTTGCCTAACTCGTCCGGTGGGTTAGGCAGTCGGATATCAAACCCGCCTTCAAGTTTCGCCATCGCGGATACGGCAAGTTTCTTGCGCGCAGCTTCGCGACAATACCGCTCGATTTCGCGGATATCGGTGTGGCCGGTGATGCTCATAATCTCCAGCGCGTTTCCGCTAGGCGTCGGCACGCTGCTTTACGCAAGCCGTGTGGCGATGAACGCGGAGGCAGGCCAGCGTCGCATGCCGCTTCTCCGGCGGGGATGCCCCGCCGCAGCCTGCGTGGCCCCAGGAACCGCTGTTGCGGCTCTTCAGTTATTTCTGGCTGGCTCGCCGAATCGAGCTGGCGGAGCGGCCCCGGCCCACCCTTGACCTCCCTCGGAGCCGGGGCCGTCTCTCCGCCCAAAGAGGCGCGCGATGGATTGTTTCATTTGCGAAGATATCGGCTGGGTCTGCGAAAACCATCGCGACTACCCTTGGGACGGGACTTGCCCTTGTGGCGGAGCTGGCGTGCCGTGCCCGCGCTGCAACGTGCCGGCGGAGGGGCAGCCACCCCGGCCACCTGAGGGCTCCAGGACAGTATTCGACAAGGCAGGCTGGCGATATTCAGGCGAGCGGCGCCTGCGAAGAGAAACCCGGCGCTGGTTACCGCATTGAACGAAATGGCCGAATCATTTGGCGACTCATTCGCCGTCGTTGAAGTGACGGCCGACGACGGTGAAACGCAGATCTGGATTGCGGTAGCAAAGCCGAGCCAGGCGGTGACATTGGTCCTCGCCGCCGCCCCGGAAGGGTCGACAGCGTAAGTATTGAGTGTCGCATTGACGCCCAACCAGCAGCGAATGTTCGAAGAACTCAACCTTGAGCCCGGCGATGTCCGCAGGTTGGACAGAGCCTACATAGGCTGACGTCGCTCGCTTTCAGCCCTGTTGACCGCCCTCAGAAGCTCTTCGACATAGGCGGCGATGTCGCCAATCGCGGCCCGCAGGTCGGCCTCTGAAATGCCCTCCCCTTGGCAGCCTCGATGAGACGCCGTGTGAGTTCCGCCACATCCTGCGACGCGCCCGCAGTCTGGTCCTGTTCGACAGCGTGGATGCTGTTTTCCGCCCAGAAATCGATAAACTCGCGGGCCCTATCTGACATGTGACGTTCCCTGCCGATACAGGGTTAGCGCCGGGCGGCAAATAGAGCAAGTAAAACGCCCACTCTCGCGAGTGAGGCGCTACAGCGGCGCGGGCTTGTTACTGACGGGCGCCAAGTAGCACGACCTCGTCATCCGAGGCCCGCTCTGCCCAAACGGTGGGCGCGCGGTCTATGCGCAGCGTACCCCGAGCGCCTGACGCGCTACCGATCAAGAATGGAAGACAGGGCCACCAAGGCATTCGAGCGAAAGCACGGGATCAAGCGGCCGCGCAAAAGTAGAAAGCTGGTATTTTAGCCCAGTCCGCCCCCAAACGTTGTGCGAGCGCCCACGCTTCCCCTGCCCCACGACAGACCCTATAAGCACTTGTCGCGCGCCAAGAGAATCTGACGTGGACGGCGGGCGCCGCAGGAATGACCCACGCATATGGCGCGATCGCGTAAGACCCGATCCTCGAAGTCTCCATCCAAGAGCAAGAAAGCCACCGCCAAGAAATCCGGAGCGCTGGGGGCCAAGCGCACAGGCACGCGTCGCCGTGTCGGTGACGCGCCGGCCGTCGCCAGTCCGGCCGCGGCCGGACCTTCCGGCGCTCTGCTGGAGGGGCACGTCGGCGCGCAGTATCTACTGCCGCTGCTGTCGGGTGGTGAGGCGCGCGGACTTCCGGGCGTCGTGGTCACACGCGTGGCGTTCCAACGAGCCAGCCTCGGCCACCCCATGGACGACGTCATCATCACCGGCCATGATCGTCAAGGACGCCCGGCCACGCTCGAATTGCAGGCGAAGCGCACGATTGCCTTCACGGCCAGCGACACAGTCTTCGCGGACGTGGTCGCGCTGGCCTGCCAGGCCGCGACCAAGCCGAAGTTCGATACGGCGCGCTATGAGCTCGCGGTGGCGATCGCGCGCACGTCCACCAAGATCGAGCAGCACATCCAGAATGTGCTGAAGTGGGCACGCGAGTACCAGGACGCTGAAGGCTTTTTCGCTCGACTGACGCAGCCCGGTGCAGCGCACCAGGAGATGCGCGATTTCGTCGAAGCATTCCGCGGTCACATGCGTACGGCCGGCGCGGCGTATGACGACGCGGCCGTGTGGCGATTGCTGTCTCGCCTCCAGGTGTTGGCGTTCGACTTCGAGCAGCCCGGCTCGGCTTGCGCGCAACTGGCCCGCGAGCGCTGCGCGCTGATACTTGCGCCCCAGGAGGCGGGGCGCGCGGGCGAACTATGGGACTCGCTGCAACAGATCGCGCTGCATGTCGATACCGCTGGCGGAGACCTGGACGCCACCACGCTCCGCGAGCGACTTACCGCCGAGCGCGCCTACCGGCTGGCTGGCGACCGCCGCTTGCATCTCGCGCGCGAGCGGCTTGCCGAAGCCGCGGAGAACACGCTCGCCACCATCGGCTCCCACGTGCACGGTGTGGCTATCGATCGTAGCGGCCGTGTTGCCGCAGCACTCGATGCGCTTGAGCAGGCCCGGTACCTCGAAATCCGCGGCGCCGGCGGCGTCGGCAAGTCCGGGGTGCTGAAGGACCTAGCGCAGCGCATCGGTGTCGAGTCCTGCCTTGTGGTCGTCGCACCGCATCGTGTCCCGGCCGGCGGATGGGCAGCACTGCAGGCGCAGCTCGGTTGCGACGCGAACGCGCGCGAGTTCCTGACCGACCTAGCAGGTGATGGCGGCGGCACGCTGTTTATCGACGGCCTCGACCGCTTCGACGACCCCGGGCAGCGGGCCACCGTCGCGGACCTGATTGGTGCCGCGGCTCAGGTGCGCGGTTTCCGCATCGTGGTCACAGCGCGATTGGACTTCGACGCCGATGCGCGCGCGTGGCTGCCGGCGCAGGCACTGCAGGATCTCGGCGAAGCGCCACCGTTGGTCATCGAGGAGCTCGACGACGACGAGGTGACTGGGCTTCGGAGCGCCAACCTCGCGCTGGCCGCGCTGCTACGGCCAGGGCATCCAGCCGAGAAGCTCGTGCGGAACTTGTACCGCCTGAATCGGCTGGCGCGCAGCGTGCCGGCCAAGGACGCCGTGCCGTTCAGCGAAGCGCAGATGGCATGGCAGTGGTGGACGACGGGCGATGGCGCGGATGCGACAGGTCGCCTGGAGCGGCGCCGCGTACTCCGGTCGCTTGCAGTGCATTCGCTGGCCTCGTCGGTTCCAATCGACGCCAGCACGTCGCCGGCGGAGGCAGTCGCTGCGCTGACTGAGAGCGGATCACTCCGTGCGCTCAGCTCGGTTCGCGTCGAGCCCGAACACGATGTATTGCGCGACTGGGCGATCGGTAGCCTGCTGTATGAGGAGCCGGAGCACTTCTCCGCTATCGCGCTGGAGAGCCCGGCGCCGGCGCGCCTGGTGCGCGGCGTGGAACTCGCCGCCCGCTTGCACGCGGAGTTGGGCACCGATGCTACGGCATGGCGGGCTCTGCTTGATCGGGTGAGCGCGCCCGGCGCGCACGGCTCATGGAGACGCGCTGTCTTGCTCGCCCTCGCGCGTTCGGAGCGCGCAGACGAAGTGCTGAATCGCTGCTTGCCGGCGCTGGCCGCGAACAAGGCCGAACTGCTTGGCGATCTGGTCCGCGCGGCCATAACCGTCGACTCCCAACCAGCAGCGCCGCTCTTGGCAGCACGTGGTCTCGATACAACCCAACTCACCGATGACATCGTCGCGCCTCGCGGTTCGGCGTGGCTCAACTTGATCATCTGGTCGGTCACGATCGGGGACCAGCTGCCCCACGCGGCGGTGCCGCTGTTCGTCGACCTCTACGGTCGCTGGTGCATCGCTTATGCGGGACTTGATGCGTTGTCGCCACTACTGGTTCAGCGCCTGTATGCGTGGCTAGTCGAGGTCGAGGCGAAGAACCACCCGACGGGGCCCGACTTCAATACGTGGATGGCTGCCAGGACCGCACCCGGATTGTCGATGACGGAGGCGCAGGAGCGCGACCTTCGAACGAACTTTCTCCTATGGTGCAAGCTTCGCCCGGCCGACGCCGCATCGTACATCGAGGCTGTAGCCAACCATCCGCATCGGCACGCTCTATTCCGCCAGCTGCTGCCGTTTGTGGGCACCGCGCCCCAAGCGGCGCCGCGAGCCGTGGCCGACCTATTCCTGCAAGCCTTGCCTGAAGGAGACTCCGACGAAGACGGTCAACGGTCGCGGCTGGGGGACATGTTTTCGACATGGGACTTGGAGTATTTCCCCGCGTCGCCAGCGCGCGCTCCGTTCTTTGATCTGTTGCAGGCGAACAAGGAGGAAGGGCTGCGGCTGGTGCGCGGTGTCATCGCGCACGCTGTACGGCAGCGCTCTCGCGGCAGAGAGCCAGGCGACAACCGCGTCGAGATTCCACTTCCTAGCGGCCGGCGCTCGTTCCCCTGGCGCCAATCCTACATGTGGTCCCGCTCGCAGGATGCCTATATCGCCGCGTCGGCGCTCATGGCCTTGGAAGCGTGGGCGCACCTGCTCATCGAACGCGGGGAGCCCGTGCAGGCCGTGATCGATGACGTTCTGGGCCGCGAAGGATCCCCGGCGGCCTACCTACTCGTTGCGGTCGACGTGATGCTGTCGCATTGGCCTAAGACGCGAGAGTGCCTGTGGCCGTTAGCGGCCTCGGCCGAGTTGCTGGCGATGGATCGTCAGCGGTACGGCTACGACGTCATCAACGCCAATGGCATCTCCACCGGCTGGGTGCACCCGGAACCCGCCAGCGCGGTTCGGCTGGACAGCTTGCTGCGCCGCCCTTCACGTCGCACGCCACTCGACTTCTGGCTCAGCCAGTACGGGGTATATGGGCCCGCGGACGTGCGCGAAGCGATGGAGAAGGCGCTGCGGGACGAGGCAGCACGAATCGGGGCGCCGGATAGTGAAAGCCGCGCAATGGCCGATCCGAAGTTCGCCGCCATGAGCGCGCTGAACCAGCTCAATCCTGCGAACTATGTGCGGGGTACGGACGACAGCGGACGCTCAATCATCGAGTACGTGGCGCCTGCCGACGAAGGGCGGCTAGCCCGCGAGTTCGCGGAGCAGGCGCAGCTTGGAAGCGACGAGGTTGCGATTCAATTGCAAATCATGCGAGCCCTCACCGACCCCCCTTGTTCCGCTGAGCTTCTTGAGCGGGGTGTACGCTGGGCGACACGGGACGCGTCAGCGTCGCAGGACGATCCGGACAAGGACGAGCAGGAGCGGATCAAGCGCACGCGGTTCATCGTTGCCGCACTGGTGATGCGCGATGGATCGCTGGAGCTGAAGGCCGCGCATGGTGATTGGGCGCGCGCCCAGTTGGCGCAAGCGGCGAAGCGCGAGGCGATCGACCGCGGGTCCCCGCGGCAACTGCAATTCAACCCTGCCGCGATCGCGGCCGTAGGGTTCCTGTCCGCATACCGCGACGGTCTTGTCCCCGCGGACCTTTCTCTACTGCTTCACCTGGCCGCCAGACCGGATACGGGCATGGCAGCGGTGCTCCGCGCCGAGGTGGCAGCGGCACGCCCATTGCGCCTGGAACTCACACGATCACTGGTTCGCCTTGGCTTGATATCTGCCATCCATGCCCTCCGACAACGAGACGACAGCGACTTCGGCAACATCGCCGACTATCCTGCGCGCTATGAAGCGCAAGAGACGGCCCGCAAGGAGGCCGAGCAGACGAGGCTCCAGAGCGCGGTCGACGCAGAACTGCGCTGGCTCGCAAGTGAAGGGCCAGAGCCCGGATGGCCTGAACTGCCCGATCCGTACCCGCCAAAAGAGCGACGCAGAATCTCGCTGGGCAGCGCGCGGCCGCGACAGAAACGATCCCCTACTCGACCACGCGTTTTCGCGCTGCATGCGCCAGCAGCGGCTGCATGGTTGTCGCTCGCAGTCGCACTCTGGCGTGTGACTCGTCCCGATCTGCTGCGCGCGTTGGTGCGGCATTGTTGGCCATGGACCGCCTGCGCGAATGGTGTGGGTTGTGAGCCAGATGAGGAGCCTGGCGAGCGTGCATTCGAATGGAACGACGCCTATTTCGCAGCCGCACTCGCGTGCGCGGTCTCGATCGGAGACGCGGGCATCAAAGAGTATGTGCTCGATCCCCTCGCCCAATTGCCAGAAGAGCGTTTCTTCGGTGCAGCGGAGGCCGTGCTGCATGCATTGGATCAGCTCTGGCTGAACGACGGCGCGTTATCGGACAGCACAGCCGTATCGATCCGCGAGGGGCTGGCGCAGCGGCTCGTGGCGACCTCGTCATGGCGCCGCCTCGCATCCGAGCGGTCTGCGGGCGCAAGCCTTCACATTGCTGGAGCGATTGCCGCGATGTTCATGGGGCAGCACGAAATTGGACGAGGGCCACGCTGCTACGTCAACCCCCTTGGAGCCGCCCGCGCTGACTCGCTCCTGCCTATGCTCACGCAATTGACCGAGCAGGCAGCGGCATCCACGTTTGTCGCTGTCGCGTTCCTCGGACTGCTGGAGATCGAGTCGCACACGAATCGACTGACGTTCATCGCCGGCGCGGTGGCGGCGTGGTGGCGGGTTCAAGGCGCAAATTCCGAGTTCTGGATTGATCACGGGATCGGACGGCGCCTGTGCGAATGGATCGACAAGGCAGTGTTCGGCGCGCCCGTCTCGCCGGCGGTGCTCGACGGTGCGGAACTCACCGCAATCGTCGACATCCTGATGCAATGCGGCACGCCGTTGGTGAGCGCGCTTGAGGAGCGCATCGCCGCCCGCCGAAAGGCAGGCGCCGGCTGAAATCTGAACCATCAGTGTGGGGCATCGCCGAACCGGGCCACGCTGTGGTCCAGCCCCGTACCGCCCACCGTCGCTGTCAGCGGCTCGCAGGCGCCGCTATCGAGAACGGCTGCAGGTGCAGTGGCGTCAACCGGAAAAAAACGCGCTGTGCGGGCTCTGAGAGGCCGACGCGCCGCAGCCGTGGTCATGCTGCGGGACCGGTCGCCGCAGCCGATTGTGCCGCAGCGCCGGCTCGGGCGGAGGCGCTCCAGCATGGCGGCCCGCTGCACAACCTCCCGTGCGAGGCGCCGGCTCGCGACCTCGTTCATCGCACGGAAGGTCTCCGCGCGGCGGCGCTCGCGGTCGGCCAGCGGCCTCCACGGAGCCGCCGACGGCTGGCGCGCGCTAGGAGCACGCGCCTCAACGTTGACTACCTCGGCATCCGGCAGCAGGCGCTCGACCATAATGCCGAGCACCTCGGCGTTGCGCGCGACGGCGCGGGCGAGTTCGCGCTTCGTCGGCATCACCAGTTCTCCACGATCGCGGTCAGTGCCTTAGCGCCGCGACGATGGCGGCGCTCGCTACCCTGGGCGAGGCTGGCTTCGATTGGCCGGAATTGGCGTTGCAGGGGAACGGGAGGCGTCTGACTTTCAAGCTGAAAACGAGGATTCGATCCCGTTGCTCTCTTCAGCCTTCGCTTGGACAGCGAGTGAAAGCTGCCACGCCGTAGCCCGCAGCGCGAGGGCAGTAAGCCATCGCGGTCCTGAAGGGGCGAAGGCGTGCCCGTGGCCACGAGCTTCGGTTCCCGGCAGGATCAGATCACGAAATCTCCGTGCTGACTCCCGGTGAGAGAAATCCCCGCCCAGGCTTGCAGGTTCACAGGGCGATAGCAGCTTGAACGGCGCCATCGATCGAAAACGGTCGCATCGATCACTTGCCGGATGTTTGGGCTTCGCCCCGCGGTGCCCTTGTCGCCGATGGGTCGGTAGTAACGAGGGCTCACGAGCCGATATGTGCCTTTCAGAAACCGACTGTACGTGTCGTGAAGTGGCTGCAAGTGCTCATCACCGTTTAGTGCGAGTTGTTTCGTGAAACGCAGTCCAGCCGAGGCCGCTTGCTGTTGCATCCAGCACAAAGGCACATGAGAAACGGCGCCGCCGGGGTGCCCACCACCCACATCGCAGTGATCGCCAACGAACCAGCGCTGCTCGACATCCACTCGCTCAGTATGATCTACGGAAACCTCAAACGGTTCGTTACGATATTCGCGCCGGTGCTCATCGATAGCAATCGCCTGACGAACGTGTCGGCAGACGTTCGTGCTCATGATGTGGTGAAACAAATTCTGGGAGCGGCTGAGTCCTCTGATCTCGCCCCACGGTAAGTCGGCGTAGCGAACGGTGTCCCAAATTCCAAGAAACTGCACTTGGGCAGCAACGGTCCGTTCCAGAAAAACAGTTTCAGGATGTGAAGTTTCATTTTTCGCAGATCGCTCAATATTTCCTCGCGTTGAGAAAAGATCAGTGCTGTGGTATCGCTCGAACAGAGAGGCCACTTCATCAGGCGTGCCCTTGCGGGCAATGCCGCACCGTTCGATGAACCCGACCAGGGAACGGGCCTCAAAGGCACCTCTGCTGAAACCGAAGATGAAGATCTCATCACCTGCGGCATAGTTCTTTGCAAGCCATAGATAGGCTCTTCTAATCCGGTCATTGATGCCCTTGCCGAAAGCGCCGCGGAGCCGGCTATTCCACGTCGTCCCGACTCCGACGATATAAGTCGTACGTTGCTCGACATCGGATTTACTGTCGAGATCGACAAGCCTGAGCAGCCGGGACACATTGGTGTCGCTCGTGGGAATATTCCATGTCCCGTCCATGAAAATCGCCAAACGCTTCATGAAACTACCCTCTCTGCTGCAAACACCCTATCATTGAGCGCCGACGCAAGGCGCATCGTATGTTCGGCTTAGGACTTGTTGTCCATGGTGGCTCCAGGCACTAGACGTCGCAAGAATGTTCTTGAAGCAGGACGCAAAACGGAATGACCTTCGAAGTTGGAGACAGTTCGACGTGTACTCGTCGCTCAGCTTCACCTGTCAAGCTCCGTCTCCCGGATCGAATTTAATCGCTCGGCAGAAATCCAACTCGACTGCCACATTTGCAGGCGGACCGGACGAACCGTCGTTATGAATGTTGACGAAAAGCTATCATACTGTCGGAAGACGCATCATCCGTATCCGTCGTGTGACCGGTGTTTCCGTATCCGCCGAGCAACGATCGGGCGGGGTCCTTGTCCGCGGCGAGTATGCGATGGAATACAAGTTTGCGAAATTCCGCGACGAAAAGTACGGTCGATTGGAGACGCCCACTCCATTGCGGTATTGGCGACGATTGGGCTTCACTCTTTCCTGTCGGTGCGGAAACAAGAATACGGTCTCTATCCAGCCCAACCAGTCGCGACGCAATAGCGACCGAATGCACCAGCGATGACACGAAGATCTTGAACCCTTTTCGGAGCCGAGGGGACTACCCTGATGATCTTGAGGGTACGGTTCTATGACTGCTATCCATATCGTCGGCTGGGTTTTGTTGGCAGCGGTGCTGGTGGCTACGCTGAGCGCAAAGAAAAGGCCGTTGGGTTGAGCGCCTGCATTGCCTAAGGCGTTACCAAGGCAGCTTAGCGATCGCGTAGGCAACAAACGCGAGACGCGCAATCCAAGCGAACGACACGCACCAAAACCTAACCGCACGATACGGGCTAACGCCCCGCGTAGCACGGGTCACAACGATAGAATCATCCATACCAACCCCAAAGCACTGAAGATCGACAGCACAACAAAGCCGAACCGATAAGTTCGTTCCGCCCAATTCATAAGCGTCCCCTGCTCATGCAACCTGTAGTGATTTTCCATATCGTGCTTGGTTGTTTGGGAAAAGGAAGAAACTTTGACCTAAGCGCATTTTTTGGCGGACCGTGGCCCGCTCAATTTAAAAACGGCCCCGGCCATGGCGGCTTTTGAGGTGTTGAGGCCGGGGCCGTTGGAGGCGACCTTGGCGGTAATGGGGTCGCCAGGTGGTGACGAGCATAGGAAAAACCGGCAATCAGTTCTGTCCACTTGTGCCCAAAGCGGTATCTCGTCGGGAACGGAACCGATCGCAATGGAGGACATGCAGGCTCAGTTGGAAAAGCTCCGCACGGATGCTGCCGAGTGCGCCTTGATCCGCGATCTTGCTACTGAACCCAAGAAGCGAGAACTGTTCACAAGGCTGGCCGAGCATCTGAGAGTTCTGGCCGACGAGGTTGAACACGCCATTGCCGCCGCGGGACCCGAGCTGAAGCAGAAGGAATGACCGAACGAGGCTGGGGTCGGCGTTTCGAGGATCCGATCAGGATCGGCGATCGCGTGCTGGTGACGCTGCTCGATGCCGGCGAGTACATCGCCGCGTTACCGAAGAAAGAGCACGCCGCGCCGGAATGGCAAGCGGCGATGGAAGCCTTGATCCTGGTCGCTGAAGGCGGCGGCCCGACGATGTTTGCCCGCATCGGAGTCATTCGAGCATTGAACCGACACTACATCCCGGAGTTCAACCCGAAGGGAAAGGAGCCCCATTGGGGCCGGCGCAAGCTCAAGAGGGATCAATAAAGAGGCCGCCAACTGAGGCGGCCTCATTCCTTGGCTTTGAAGTCTCGAATTTGCTGCTCTAGTTCCGCTGTTGCAAGGCGCATGTTTTCAACCGACACGGGGTCGAAATACTGATGCGCCAGCTCGCAATATTGGACGAGCCTGGCTTCTAGCTCTGGCTTGGTGACGGGCTCCATTCAGATAAGACCGGCGGCGGGGCCAAAGGTTGCTAGCCGCCGACATATTACGGGAGTTTATTCTTGGGGTCGTAGCCCGGGCGACCTGAGCCACTCGCTCATGTGCGAGCCGGTCTCAGCCTGTCTGGCTTTGCGGATGAGGTCCTCTCGTTGAGAACCGTGAGGGAGGGCTTTAGCTTGTTCGCGAAGGCGCTTCGCTTCTTGGGCAAGGCGTTCTTCCAGCGACACGGTTTGCGTGAAACGACGGCGCTGTCTCATGACACAACCTCGTCTTTACGGGTCCTAACCGCAGGGTTTGAGTTCCCAGCCTTCTAATATGCAGACGGGCCAACTTCAGTTCCAAAGCGAAACTTTTCAATTCAAGCCGCTGTGAGCGCCCGGCCGCCGATCCAATTGCGGATTAGAGCGCCGGGAGTGCTAGGCCCGCCAGCGTGGACCGGCGGGCCTCGTGCCTCCGCTTCAACTGCCGGCGGTGTGCCGCCAGCTGGCGCCCCCGTGCGCTAGCTGGCGGCTCCCCACACTCACGCGCTCTCGACGAGCCACTTCACGCCCTGCCGCCTGCCGGATATGCTCGGGTGAACTCTCCTTGGCGCTTGATGCGGTCGTAACGAAACGTGCAGCCATGCGCGCGGGCAAAGACTCCTGCCTCTGCAATCGCGAGGGCACGCGTGCCGCCGAACGTGCGCTCAATGTATCGGTCGCGAACTATCAGCCGCTCGTCCATCGCGATAACATCCAAAACACTCGCTATTCGAAGCAGGTAGTCCTCGCGCGTTTCCATGAAGGCCCGCCGTCTGCTACTAGATCGCCGGCCGGACGATCTGCGGCTGTCCGATTTCGAGCCGCGGTTCGTCTGCCAGGGTTGCGGCAGTCGCGGCGCCGAGGTTCGGCCGGATTTTGAACGTGGCAACCCGCAGCTCGCAATCATGGGGTACCGAAACACGCAATGACCAAGGGCTGGGGGCGGCTTTTCGAGGAGCCGATCGAGGTGGACGGCCGCAAGCTGGTGACCCAACGCCCTCTTTTACGACCAGTGAGGAGCGACGATTGCAGCCATGCTGAACGCCACAACGCAGGCGGCGGCCAGGGACCACAGTGCTATGGCGATCTCTCTAGGCATGCGTATTGAACGACACTCTGTGGAACGGGTTCCTAAGTGGACGAGACCGCCAACTCAGACGGCCCGACACCAGCCGTAAGTCTAGCGCCGGGCCTAACCGGGCGGCGTCGGGGAAGCCAACCCCGCGGGGCTGTTCACTACCCTACGCTCGCTTTATCGCCCGCACCGTAAATTTCGTGAGAGCTTCAACCGTCCGTTGAGGCTGTAGACCCCGAACTAAGCGGAAGCCCGTGGGCCCTCTCGAGACTGGGCCGCGGGAAACTTTAGGGGCCTTGTGCTTGGGGTCCAGGGCCCGCCAGCGCGAACTGCGCATACGAAGAGGCCTCCAACTGGGAGGCCTTAACTTTCAGGTGGGGACTCTTAGACCGGGGGACCGCAGCCACTCGCTGATGTGCGAGCCGGTTTCAGCCTGCCGTGCTTTCCTTTCGACGGCTTCGCGCAGATTGCCATGCGGAAGCAATTCGGCTTGTTCATGCAGGCGCTTCGCCTCTTCGGCGAGACGTTCTTCGAGGGATTGGGTTTGCGTGAAATGCCGACGCATGGCGCTGCTCCTATCTAGAGGAGGCGGGAGCGCTAATGGCGTTCTCATCACCGATGAAAGCCAGGGCCGCGCGGTGATAAGGTGGAGGGTGGCACATCTTTGTTCCCCGTGATGGTCAATATTGCTCACCTCCGAGGCCCGCCAGCGTGAACCGGCGGCGAGGAGATCGCCAACTGAGGCGGCCTTACTTCTTTTGCTCGGGATGAAGCGCAGCCCTTTGGACTTGCATCTCCTCAATGAGCTTTTTGATCCCGTCATGTGCTAACTGATCGTTTATTCGAGTCGCATGACGACGGTAGCGCTCGATCTTTCCGTCCAGTTCCTTGCACTTGTCGCACATCATCATTCCGCATTTGCGCTGGATGGGCGGTGACCTGCCCCTGCCGATTTCCTCCAGTTGAAGTTAGAGTCCGGCCTTCTGAAGGACGGACAGATGAAGCGAGCCAGGTTTACGGAAGAGCAGATTATTGGCGTGCTGCGTGAGCATGAGGCGGGTGCGAAGGCTGCCGATTTGGCGCGGAAGCATGGCGTCTCTGAAGCGACGCTGTACAATTGGAAGGCGAAGTTCGGCGGTCTGGACGTCTCCGATGCCAAGCGGTTGCGGCAACTCGAGGACGAGAACGCCAAGCTGAAGAAGCTGCTGGCCGAGCAGATGCTGGATGCTGCAGCGCTACGCGAGCTTTTGTCAAAAAAATGGTAGGGCCCGTCGCCAAGCGCGAAGCCGTCGCGCACCTGCAGGCCGTCATGGGTCTGGCGGAGCGGCGGGCCTGCGGCATCGTCGGCGCTGACCGCAAGATGGTTCGGTACCGATCGTGCCGACCGCCGGACACCGAACTACGCGGCCACTTGCGCGAGCTTGCTAATGCCCGTCGGCGGTTCGGCTACCGCCGGCTGTTCGTGCTGCTTCGCCAGCAGGGCGAGCCGTCCGGGCGGAACCGGATCTACCGTCTGTATCGAGAGGAAGGCCTCAGCGTGCGCAAGCGCCGGGCCCGCCGCCGCGCCGTGGGCACCCGAGCGCCGATACTGGTCGAGGCTCGGCCGAACGCCCGGTGGTCGCTGGATTTTGTCCACGACCAGTTCGCCAGCGGCCGTCGCTTCCGGGTCCTGAATATCGTCGATGACGTGACCCGGGAATGTCTGGCGGCCATCCCCGACACCTCGATCCAGGGGCGGCGGGTGGCACGCGAACTGACGGCGCTGATCAATCAGCGCGGCAAGCCGGGCATGATCGTCTCCGACAACGGCACCGAGTTCACCTGCAATGCCATGCTGGCCTGGTCGGAGGAGAACAAGATCGACTGGCACTTCATTGCGCCGGGCAAGCCGATGCAGAACGGCTTCTGTGAAAGCTTCAACGGCCGGATGCGGGACGAGCTTCTCAACGAAACCTTGTTCTTCGGCCTCGATCACGCCCGCGCCAAGATTGCGGATTGGGTCGGCGACTACAACGGCCAACGCCCGCATTCCTCGCTCGGCTATCTGACCCCTGCGGCCTATGCCGCCTACCTCACCGCAACGTGCGATCGGCTGCGCAACCCCGACCAGCTCCGCCGATCGCACGTTGCTCACACCGCGCCAAACGGCGCAACATCCGCCGAGACTCTAACCGCTACTGGGTGAAACTTCAGGGGCAGGTCAGCGGTCCCCAATGACCGTCCTCAAAGTTAGACGGCCAAGCTGTCGATTTTGTTCATCTATCGAATTAGGACACCCCCAAAATCAACTTAGGACACCGGAGCTTAACCACGGACAGCTCCCCTTTTTCAGGGGGACCGTTCAGAGGAACCGCAAGGGCGGCGAATGTTTGAGTCGTCGCTGGCTCGCCGCCGAGCTGGCGGAGCGGCCCCGGCCTACCCCCTCGACCCCTGAAGCCGGTGCCTGTGAACTAAGAAGCTTCCTATTCAGACCGTCGCACTGTTGTGCCAACTCTGATCCAACTGCGTACGCACAGCGACAGGAACGAATCGGCCTTCGTCAAATTGAATCCCGGTTCCGTTGCGTGAGCTGCTTATGCGTCAATCCCGATGGCTTATGTCGATCGCCCCGAACGGTGACGAGACTATCTACTCGGTCACAAGCAACTTCGGCCGCAACGGCAAAGCCTGGCGCGAAGCAGACTTTGAGAGGGCGCTGGAAACCGTCATCCAAGATCTGCTTGCCGGAGAATATCGCAAGCCGATCCGGATAGTCGCCATCAACACGGCCGAACGCTGGTCGGAAGATGTTTCCGAGGACATAGCTCGCGAGATCCGGCGTCGTTGCAATCTGCAACTGAGCGACGTGCCTTCGCACCTGCAGGAGTTTGTGGATCGCTACTCACCACAAGACATGCAGCAATTCAGTCTTCACCTGGTGTAGCGATGGCCTTCCAGCGGAAAAAGCCTGAAGCGCTGGGCGTCAAGGCGCCCTTCCCCGGCTTCATCGAGCCGGCCCTGGCAGCCTCGATCGACCGCGTGCCATCCGGCGAGCGTTGGATTCACGAGATCAAGTTCGACGGGTATCGCGTCCAGGTGCATCTCGCCAACGAAGCCGTCACCGTATTCACCCGCCGCGGGCACGACTGGACCAAACGCTTCAAGAAGGTCGCCGACGACGCCTGGCACATCAAGGCGAGCTCGGCCATCATAGACGGCGAGGTCGTGGTGCCGGCCGCCGATGGCAGCACCGATTTCTCCGTCTTGCAGAACGAGCTAAAGGGCACCTCGACTAAGATCGTGCTCGTCGTCTTCGACCTGCTGTATCTCAACGGCAGGGACATCCGGAAGGTGCCGCTATTCGAGCGCAAGGCGGCGCTGAAGAAGATCATCACCGGCAGCGACCTACAGTTAAGCGATAGCTTCGAGATCGATGGCCCCGAGATGTTCACGCACGCCTGCAAGGTGGGGCTCGAAGGCGTAGTCTCGAAGGTGCGTGACAGCATCTACGCCAGCGGCCGGGGCAACAATTGGGTCAAAAAGACATGCGCCCAACGCGAGACCCTAACAATTGCCGGCTTCGCGCTCGACGAGAGCAAATGGGACGGTATTTATCTCGCGAGGCGCAAGGGCGACCACCTAATCTATGCCGGCAAGGTCGACCATGGCTTCGACAAGACATCGGCGGCCGAGCTGCGGCGGCGCCTCGAAACCGCTGGTCCGTAAGACACAGCCCTATGCCAAGGGGATTGCGCACAAAGGCATCTGGGTCGAACCGAAGCTACTTGCTGAGATCGAATACCGAGCGAAGTCGGCCGAGGGGAAGGTGCGGCATCCGTTCTTCAAGGGGTTGCGCGAGGACCTGTAACGGCGCGGCGATCGGGGGCAAAATTTTTTCAGCCCCCTCTTGAAACCAAAACGCGCTTTGCTAATTTTTATGTCGCCATCCGACGATGGCGTCCGGGCGCCTTATGGGTCCGGGCCAAGAGATGGGCACCGGTTGTGTCCGGTGCCGCTCGTAGACATTTTGCTCTTAGGAGGATCTGGCTATGCGCACCTACGATTTCGCCCCGCTCTGGCGCTCGACCATTGGTTTCGACCGCCTCTTCGACCTCGCGGAAACCGCTCAGCGGGCCAGTGAGGACAATTACCCGCCCTACAACATCGAACGTCTCGCCGACGACCGCTACCAAATTTCGCTGGCGGTTGCGGGTTTTGCACCCGACGACATCGTCATCACCGCCGAACAGAACGTGGTGACGGTCGAAGGCAGCAAATCCGACAAGACCGAGCGTGATTTCCTCTACCGCGGTATCTCAACCCGCGCCTTCAAGCGCCAGTTCAACCTCGCCGAATATGTCCAGGTGAACGGCGCCGCGTTCCACAACGGCTTGCTGACCATCGAGCTCGTTCGCGAAATCCCGGAAGCCATGAAGCCCCGCCGGATTGCGGTCGGCGATGTCTCGGCCAGCAACATGCGGAAGCTGGAAGCCAAAGCCGCCGCGTAGTAGAGGCGCCATGGAGCCGCGCTGCAAGTCGTGCGGCTCCCATCCAATTCGTCAACGAAAAGGAGAGGACCATGCGGCCGACGACCGCTGACGACAACGTTTTCGATTTCCACGCTCCTCTTCATCCCGGCACGGTGTTTGAGACACCCAAAGACGTCGTGGATCACCCGGCCCTGACGTTGGCCGAGAAGCGCGCAATTCTGGCTTCATGGGCGTCCGATGCATCTGCGATAGCCTCTTGCCCGTCCATGCGTGCACCTGCCGGGTTCAAGAAGCCGGTGTCGATCGACGAGATCTTGGACGCGCTGTGCACCCTGGACGGAGGTTCTCGAACGCCACCCGGTGGAAAGCCTTACCGCCTCCGTTCGACTGCACGTGCGGCCGCGGCGTGAAGTTCGGAGCCTCAGATGACAACGGACGAAAAACTGGCGCGGCTTCGCTTCCATCGCAACAATGTCCACCGCTACCGCCGCCTGCTGAGCACTCGGCTCTCAGATCTTGAGCGCGAGTTCTTGATCAAACGCCTCGCGGAGGAGCAAATCGCTATTGATGCGCTATCGACGACGACTTTCCCATTTTCCTTGAATCTCGACGGTCCAACCCCCGGTGCAGCATCCAGGGTGGCTTAGCTTCCATGCTGGAGCTTATGTTGATCGCGAATGGCGAGTCTGCGACTATTCTGGCACTGTCCTAGGTAAGGGCCGTGAACGAACGCGAATGGCCGCGAGATATCGCGGCTACCAGGCGATGTTTCTATTGCTCGCAAGTGGAGCGCGATTAATCGATCCGGGGCCGTTAGCGCCCTAAGGTGCTTTTGCAAGAATGTCCTCCCTAACCGGCCCGCCGGGCAGCGCTTCGTCCCAGCCGGCGTTCAGGGGCAGCGCGTTGTCGGCGATGGTGTAGGCCCGGATTTGAGCCTCCGTCCAGCCGCGCGCGACCATGACGGGGATCTCGGGGATGCCGAGCTGCTTGGCCGCCTCCAGGCGGGCGTGCCCGGCGATCAGCATGCCCTGTTCATCGACAAGGACCGGCGTGGTCCGGCCCCACTCCTGAATAGATGCGACCAGTTGCGCTACCTGCCCGTGAGTGCGTGCGCGTGTTGTTGGGGTAAGAACGCAGCCTGTCCACGGCCACGCGCTGGACGTTGTCCGCAGGCCATTCCACGGCCAGTCCAATAGGATGCGTCATGGCGGCCGTCCTTGTTGTTAATGTGAGCCGCCCCGGGGCGGTTTCAATGGGCGACAAGCACCGACGCGGCCTGAAGTATGCTGCCGCAGTGCGAATGTCCGCTCTGCCCCCGGGAGCGGAAATGGTTAGTTCTCCCTCGCTAGTCAGCTAAGGGCCGATATTGTTGCAAAAGTCGATTTTCGCCGATGACCAAAATTCTGCGGGCCGTGGGCGCGACTTTCGCGTACAAGATGCGAGGGACCTCACGGCCTCACGCAAAATTCACAGGCGACTTCGGTAGCGCGATTGAGGTCATACGAATCAGCGATCGCTCGCTGCTTAGTGTTTTCGCGAAGAATCTTGAGCCCTGCAACTTTCGACTTTTGCAACACAATCGGCCAAGAACGGAAGTCACGGACGCGGTCGCCGCGTCACTCCGGAAGCGCTGGTTTGGGAGGCCGTCGATAAACATCTGAGCCTCCCATCGTCCGCCGCGTGCCATCCATTTTGCAAACTGGGAGCAGCCGGGCTGCCGTCTCCCTGCTTCTGCTTCGCGCCCAAGCCCATTGGATGATAAAATTGGGCTCCGAACACCATATGAAGTAGTCCGGCAGTGACCGTTCCAGATTTCGCACGCCACGCTAGTCATCGTTTGGCTGTACATTTCACGTGGTAAACTCGATAGCCGCACATTCCTCCGTCCCCGCGCTCTTCCATCGGAGCCGTAAATTCGAACTTTTCGCATTGCGCTTTGATGTAATTTTCGACGTTTACTCCACACCTCACGAATTGCGCAGTGCGTCTGTCGCAAAAATAATGTTCTCCTATACAGACATCAAAAGTCGTCTCAGGCGCCGGTGGCGTACTCGGAGTCGGGGGAGTTACTACAACGCCCTCGTTTTCTGCGGCATTGGAATGCGTGTCAGTCCAAACGGCTCCGACCAGGGCGATAAGGCCCACACCGGTGAACACAGTCTTTTTCTTTAAGGCAGACATCGCGGAACTCCCATGTTCGTACCAGAGGACGTACACTGTTCGTCGCAACTACCTTATAGATTCATTTACCACGCATTGATCGTGGCGGACAGGTTCCGGGATCGAGGCCCCGTGGAAGCATCCGAAGTCCGAAACGGGTCAAAAGCAGCAGTGGACGCCAATTTGGATCGGCGTCCGGTTTGCCCCTGACAGCCGACATGACACGCGCTCAATCGACCTTCGGTTAATGGCCAACAGCAGACTCATGCACCGCAGCGTTTCAGTGCTTTGCAATGAATGCGAGGACCCTCTCATTGAAGGCTTGGGGGTTTTCAACCTCCATCTGATGAGATGCCGCCGGAATCGTTGCACGTTCTACGCTCGGTAAGCAGTGCTCCAGCATGTCGTTGATGACATGGAACCTCTTAGGACTGAGCTCCCCGTCGATGACCAAGGTTGGCGCTTTCACCTTCTGCACATCCTCGCATGTGGTGGGCGGGAAGAGGTTTCGGGATGAGGTCTCGCCTTTTAGTCCTTGGGCATTGTCCATGAGGCGCTTCAGAACGGGAGGTGGGAGTTTCTCGTACGAACCCTCGCCCAACACGCCGTTCGTAAATCGACGCACTCCTTCTTCGTCATTCCCCTGCTTGAATGCTTCGCTCGAAGCGATTGATGTAGCGATAGCAGCGGCAAGAAGAGCTTCTCCTTCAGGTGTGGTTCTTAGTAACGGCATTATAGGCGGTTCGCCCAGCGTCAGACTGCGAATGACCTCCGGGTGATCTCGTGCAACCAGGAACGCAATAAACGCCCCGAACGAATGACCAATGAGATGAATCGGGGGCAGATTAAGTGCCTTGATGAATGCAGCCAGGTCTCTTGCATGTATGGTGACAGAAAAATCTGTTGCATCTTTGGACCATTCATTTGGATAGTGATACCGACGACTGTACGAGATTAGTCGATATCCCTTCGAGAACGCCTCAAGCTGTCCATCCCAGGTACGGTAATCCTCCAATGTGCCGTGCACCAACACCACTGGAGTTCCTTGCCCGAGTTCAATGTAATGCAGTGTAAGGCCATTAACTCGCGCCTCTTTTGTTTTCATCTCCGAAGAGGACGCGCCCTTCTGCTGCGCGAACGACGGACACGCGGCGAGGAACATGGCTGCTACCGATACGAGGACGATGTGCTTCAAGAGGAGCGTTCTCGGCTGCATATCACTCTCCTGCTGTTGTGATACGTGTCGGGCGCTGGCGCCCACGGCCCTGCGATGGGGAAGTCACGCTGGCAAGAAGGAGACGTCAATTAATTGAAGTGCGATGCCCGCCGACGGTACGCTAGCGTACCGCGGTCCCATGCAAAGACTTAGGACGTCCGCTTCCGGAGCTAGGCTAATTCTAGCCGATTTCACTGATCTGAAGAATGGTTTTTCTGCTCGACAGATGTCTCAAATGGATCTTGGCCGTGTAAAAACGGTTTCACGGGAGGTCGGTTCTGAGAGTTAGGTGCCGAGGACGTTTCAGGCCGTGATCGCAGCGATTAGCCGCTTGGTTCCGATGATGTTCATGACCCGTGTCAGATTGTAGGCCAGGACGGAGAGTGCCATCTCAGCGGCGACCTTCGGAAGGGTTTTGGTGAGGAAGTGCGTCGCTCCCATGCGGGCCTTCATCGTGCCGAACGGATGCTCGACTGTCTCGCGACGCTGACGCATGGCTTCTGGGTTCGCATCAAGGCGTTGCTGCACCGCGTCGAGCAGATGCTCATACACCCATCGCGTAATCCGCCGCTCCGGTCCTGTCGTGCATTGGGATTTGAGTGTGCAATTTGAACAAGCAGTGGTCCAGTAGCGCCGCAGCATCTTGCCGTCTTCTTCGTTCGTATAGCGATATGGCAGCCGCTCCCCAGCTGGACAGCGATAGACGTCCTCCTCCCGCTGATAAGCGAAGTCCTGCTTACCGAAGCGCCCTTCCGATTTGGCACCCGACGTCATCGGCTTGGGCAGAGTCACCGTGATGCCGGCCTCGTGGCACGCGAGGATTTCTGAGCTGCTGAAGTAGCCGCGATCGGCTACGGCCTCGAGCGTCTCGGTCCGGAGCACGGCCTTGGCCTGCTTGGCCATATTAGCAAGTTGTGCTCGATCCGAGCCGCGGTTCGTCACCTCGTGCGTCACAATCAGATGATGCTTGGTATCAACGGCGACCTGCACGTTGTAGCCGACGACGCCGGAGCCGCGGCCGCTCGTTGCCATCGAACGACTGTCGGGATCGGTCAGGGAGATTTGCTGATCAGACGAGGCAAGCATCTGCTCCTCGTGGACAACAAGCTTGGCCATTTGCTCTTTCAACTTCGTCAGCTTCTCGGTGAGCCTCGTCACCTTCGCGGCCAATGCTTCCGTCGGTTCCTGCCGGTCGGCCGCATCGAGTTGGCTCAAATAGCGCGCCACGCTCTCCTCCAACTGGGCCCGCCGCCGCTCCACCTTTGCCCGGGTCAAGTTCTTGTCCCGGTTGTTTACGGCCTTAAACTTGCTGCCATCGATGGCGACGCTCGCCGTCGTGAGAAGGCCCATCTCACGGCAGAGCTCGACGAAGCGCGCGCAGACCTTACCAAGTGCTGGACCGTTATCCTTGCGGAAGTCCGCAATCGTCTTGTGATCGGGAGCGAGCCGACCCAGTAGCCACATGACCTCGACATTGCGCCCGGCCTCGCGTTCGAGCCGACGGCTCGACTGCACCCGGTTCAAATAGCCGTAGATGTACAGCTTGAGGAGGAGCGAGGGGTGGTACGATGGCCGGCCAGTTGCTTCGGGATCGATCCCGCCGAACCCAAGCTCGGCCAGATCGAGTTCATCGACGATGACGTCGATGAGACGAACTGGATTGTCCCCGCCGATCCAGTCTCCACGCATTCAGGAAACAGCGTGCTCTGCCCACGATCCGCACCCTCAATGAAGCGCTTCATCCGAGACCCCCGCAAATCGCGCGGGAATCATACCGCGAGAATCACGTCAAGCGCCGCGTTTTTACACAGCCAGGGTCAAAAGGCGAAATGCTCAAATTGCCTGCGTAAGTCTGCTTTGCCTCCAGAAGCGGTCATCCATCCATGCATTACTGTGCCGGCTTCGGCGAAATGATCCACGAGCCCGGTCTCGTACAGGCTGAACCGTCGACCCCCCGCAAACGAGTGGACGACGGGCGAGCCGCTCAGGCCGGGACCGTATTGGCGAGCTCCTGGGCAGCGTCGGAATTGGGCCGGGGCCGAGCTCGATCTTTTTTAGGCGGGACGTGCTGAGCTCAGGCCGGTTCAAGGCTTAGCAGCGACGCCCCCGAAGCACGCGGCGCGCGAACTACGCAGGTCAGGATCAGACCCAAGAACGCCGGCAAACCGTGTGGAAACGCGGGGCTCTGGGCCTCACTCTGGCACTTCAGCTTGAATGCGCAGGACGTAAAGCGTGTTCTGAAACTCGTCCGTCACTTCCATCTGCCAGTCTCGTCCCGGCGTCAGCTTCCCATCAATGCCTTGGAGCATCTGTCCGGCCGTTACAGTGGCCTCCTTCCACGCTGCATGCTTGTCAGGAAGTTCTTCACCCTCGTGGTCGATCTCGTCACGCACGTGCTTGATATGAAAGAAGTATCTCGGCATGAGCAGAAAATGCAGAGCCGAAACTTTAGTTCCATAAGTCGCTATCGCTGTCGCGTCGCATCGCTGGTTCACTGAGTGCAGGAACTTCGACACCTCGCCCTACGTTTTCCCGGAAAGGGAGATCTCAGATGGCGGGTATGACCGAGCAAGATATCAGGAATCGAGCTTACCTTCTTTGGGAGAAGGCGGGCCAACCAGCGAGGCAGATGGACACCTTCTGGTACGAGGCTGAGAAGGAGCTTATCGCCGAGCGCACAGAGCAGGGCGACGTGCCCTCCTACTTACCCAACCTGGCGGCTAGCTGAGCTTCGCAGTCATTGTTAAGAAACAGCGGCCCCTAGCTGTATCCGATGTACAGCCGGATCGGGACGTAGCCCAGACGATACCGTAGGCAGCAGCGGTGCAGGCCAAGGCTCGCGCCCGATGATCTCGTAGGCGCTCACGCGCGTCGGCCATTGCGCCAGCGATAGCCGTTCCACGCGCGAGCACGTCCAGCCTGGATCCTGCAGGCGCGATCAAGGCGATGGTCATTGGCCAGCCTTGTCGAAGAAATGCGGGGTGGTGATCTCGCGGGGGGCTGCTCGCCCAGAAAGCCGGCGCGGTCGAGCACGAGGGAGGGACGGTCCAGAGCCGCCCCAATCTCGGCATTTATCAGGGACTGAGCGACGCGGGAGTCAAACAGAACTTTTCCGTTCAATGAAAGCAATGATTGGCTTCAGCAAAAAAGGTTGCCGAGCTGCCACCCAGACGGCAGGGAATAGTTGTTGCAGAGGTTTGCGCCGATTGCCAGTTTGCGCGTACGCGCTCACATGGGGTCGATGATGTGGAGAACGTTTCTCGCCTCAGCGGGCTCAAAGAGCCCGAGCACACGTGCGCTTGGTGTTAAGTCGTGGCAAGCATCTGGCCAGCCAGCCAAGTCTGCCATGGGTTGACTCTGCTAATCCCGGCGGAAAAAGGCCCCGCTCGGCCGCGAGCGCGAGCTCAGTCCATTCGCGCGCAAGCTTCAACCAGCCTTCTCGATCGACCTGGTCGAGGCTCCGAGCCGCCTCCTCGCGACAGGCCGTCGCCTCCGTGAAAAATTGCTGAGCGGAGGCGGCCATCTTATCGTAGTGCGACAACTTCCCGGATAGCTTGGTCTTCATCGATGCCTCGGCGCATAACCATGCAACACAGACGGTTCGAAAATCCGTGGAATTGCCACTTGTTCCCGCACCAATAAGTACGGCCAGCGCCTAAGGTCGGACACAAGCCAGTGCCCATTTTTGGAATGATGGTCCCAATAGGAACGACGAGCGCGGGCAATTATTTGAGTGGTCGCTGGCTCGCCGCCAGAGCTGGCGGAGCGGCCCCGGCCTACCCCCTTGCCCCCTTCCAGCGGGGCCGTCTCTCCGCCCCTTGCCGTATCGGAGTTGCGTATGCGTTCCTCGCCCTCGATCGTGCCGGCCGACCGCCTCGACCGCGACATCTATCTGGTGCTCGAAGACTTCGGCGGCGCGCGCTGGTTGCGCCTGGCGCGAGACCGACGATGCTGACACCGACCTCGAGGGCGTCCTGCAAAATCACCTGCCCGGCCAGTACGCCTATCCAGTCCGAATTGTATCCTTCAATCCCGTCGAGGGGTGGTCGCGGGATGCGACTTCCGAGGTCGCCGACGCACTGGCCCAGCGCGCGGCCGACACCGACGCCGAGATCTGCTCTGCACTGCAAGCCTTCATCGCCGCCAACGCCACCAGGCGCTTCGACGTACAGCTGGCGCTGCCCTGCGAGGGGTCGCCTGATGCCCACCGCGGAAAAGCCGGCGGCCGCCGGAATGACCGTGACGTGCGTCAACTGCGACGATCTCGGCTGGGTCTGCGAGAACCACCCGGACCGCCCCTGGGACGGCCCGCGCGCCTGCACCTGTGGCGGCGCCGACGCACCCTGCCCGGCCTGCCATGCTGCTGGCGAAGGTGAAGTGCCGCGCATGCCAGAAGGTTTTCGGGTCGAGGTCGACAAGGACGGCTGGCGACACTGAGGTCCTTCGACTGATGTGAGCGGCCCCAGGCGCGGACAAATAGGCCATGCATCCGCGAGACCAGACCATCTTTGCGCTGTCGTCCGGCCGTGCGCCGAGCGCGATCGCCGTGGTGCGGGTCTCAGCTATCTTCGGGGCTGGAGAGGAACGGAGACGCCGGGACCGCCACGACGCACCGGCTCGAAGTTGGGGCGCCGTGGATATTCTCCGCCCCGGGATTCATCGCAGGCTCTAACAAATGTTGAGTGTCCCAGATTAACTTTGCGGGCTTCCTCCGTTGCGCCTGTGCAACGCGATCAGAGTTCCTGCGCGGAACAGAGCCGACGAAATATTCCTGACACAAACCGCTGCTTCCATGCCTTCAACCGGGCACGGTGTTTGTATCCTTAGTTGTTTTCATTCCCGGGGCTGGCTTTGCTCGAACCAATTTTTTGACCGGCGTCGATAGACTTTGGACAGGGCCGCCCCACAAAGGCGGCCCTTTCTTCTGCGGGCTTCACACCCTATCTGCGGCCTATGCGTACCGCGTTCGAATTCTGCCTGCCGACCGCCGCCTAGACGGTACCTGGCCGGATTCGACCGGAAGTTAGGAACGGCTCCATTTGTTACAGCATTCTGTCGTGGCGCGCGTTGCTATGAATACGGGATGCCTCTTGGTTGGAAAGCCGCAGTTTCATGGACCGGTTGCAAGGGATTGCGACGAAGAAGGCTTTCGCAATTATTGCAATCTTTTGCTCGACGAATTCCAAATCCGCGTTTTCCTGAACGATGCGGAGCAGATCGAATACACTGCGGCAAATCCTGAAGAAGGGTGGGTTCGGGTGATTCCTCCGGGCAACTCGCTGTCCGCTCGTAGTACACTGAAGGGCTTTGTAGAGATCAGGATTGAGCGAACGTCCAGATCAGGGCGCACGTGAAGAGCCGCCTAGCTCTTCTTTGCCTTTTTCTTTTTGGTAGCTTTCTTCTCAAGCCGCACGCCCTTAAATTTCTTTGCAGCCTTCTTGCCCTTCGAGGGCTTCTTGACGCCCATGAATTCGCCGGACGCCTTGTCGCGCTTGGTGAAAGCGGAAGCCCCGCCCAATGTCGTCTCCGTCTGCGAACGCTTCTTGACCGCACCTTTGCGAGCATTGTCCACCACGGGCTTATTGACCGCCATGTTCCTCCCTGAGGCAACTTAGACTTGGGAATCCTGTCTTGCAGTGCCTTTTCTAACTTCAGGAACGAATCGGTCCGCGTCAAATTGAATCCGGGTTCCGTTGCGTGAGTTGCTTATGCGTCAGTTCCGATGGCTTTTGTCGATCGCCCCGAACAGCGACGAGACCGTCTACTTGGTTGCGGACAACTCCGGCCGCAATGGCAGCGCTTGGTGCGAAGCAGACTTGGAGAGCGCGGTGGAGACCGTCATCCAGGATCTGCTTGCCGGAGAATATCGCAAGCCGATCCGGATTGTCGCCTTCAACCCAGCAGAGCGGTGGTCGGAAGATGTTTCCGGGGCCATCGCCCGCGAGATCCAGCGTCGTTGCAATCTGCAACTGAGCGACGTGCCGTCTTACCTGCGGGAGTTTGTGGATCGCTACTCACCACAAGACCTGCAGCAATTAAGTCTTCGCCTGGTATAGCGATGGCCTTCCAGCGGAAAAAGCCTGAAGCGCTGGGCGTCAAGGCACCCTTTCCCGGCTTCATTGAGCCCGCGCTCGCATCCTCAATCGATCGCGTCCCATCCGGCGAGCGATGGATCCATGAAATTAAGTTCGACGGCTATCGTGTCCAGGTGCATCTCGCCAACGAAGCAGTGAAGGTTTTCACGCGCCGGGGCCACGACTGGACCAATCGTTTCCAGAAGGTCGCCAACGACGCTTGGCACCTCAAGGCCAGTGGCGCGATCATCGACGGCGAAATCGTGGTGCCCGCCGACGACGGCACGACCGATTACGCGGTGCTCATCAAGGAGCTGCGGGGCAACTCGAACAAGATCGTGCTCGTCGCATTCGACCTGCTCTATCTGAATGGCTACGATCTACGGAAGCTGCCACTCGTCGAGCGGAAAACCCATCTCAAGAAGATCATCGTCGGTAGCGACGTCCAGTTCAGCGAAAGCTTCGAGGTCGACGGCGAGGAGATGTTCGCGCACGCCTGCAAGGTTGGGCTGGAGGGCGTTGTATCGAAGGTGCGCGACAGCGTCTATGTCAGCGGCCGAGGCAACAGCTGGGTCAAGAAGACCTGCGCCCAGCGCGAGACGCTGGCGATCGCCGGCTTCGCACTCGACGGAACAAAGTGGGACGGGATGTATCTCGGCCGGCGCAAGGGCGACGAGCTGGTCTACGCCGGCAAGGTCGACCACGGCTTCGATAAGGTCTCGACGGCGGAGCTCCGGAGGCGCCTTGAGCCGTTGGTACGGAAGACCCAACCCTATGCCAAGCGGATCGGGCACAAGGGTATCTGGGTCGAGCCCAAGCTCTCGGCCGAGATTGAGTACCGGGCCAAGTCGGCCGCGGGGAAGGTGCGGCATCCCTTTTTCAGGGGGCTGCGGGAGGATTTGTGAATGTGTTCCTGTCGGCATCAAAAGAAAGGGCCCAGCGTTTGCAGCGCTAAGCCCTGAGCCTGCTGCTTCGCGCATCGTGACTTGCGGAAGGACTATATAAACGCCAAAGATGAGGCGGCGTTCCTCACGCTGTCTTAATGGTGCGGAAAGATGCACTGTGGCTCGCCACGGCTCTAACCTTTGTGCGTCGCTGGTGGGAGCGGCCCGCATCCGCGCCGCGATAGAACGGCCAAAAACGCTGGGTTTGTCGCGGCGGAAGATCCCGACAATAGTTGTCGTCGGCTCGATGACTGAACCGGTGACCCAAGACCCCCATCACGCATCCCGAAGAGATCCGTTGCCGACGCCGAGAAGCTGCGAAGAGACCGGACGAAGCTGCACGGAAAATCCTCTAGCATCGGACGAGCTGCCTCGGTCTTCGGTCTCACGAGCGTTAGCGCGGCCGTTCCGGCTGCTGGTTTTGGGGCCTGACAGTCATGTTGCTGTCGGGCATTCTGTCGCGGCCCTGATCGCCGTTGTCGTCCTTCCCGCCAGAAGTGGACGTACCGCTCCCGCTGCTCGAACCAGGGGACATACCTGTGGTGCCGCGCGGATCTTTACTTGGCGCCGCCGAGCTTGCCGCGGGGTCACCCGTGGTCGCCCCTCGTCCGCTCGGAGCGCCGGCGGACTGCGCCGCTGCGCTGGCGGTCGAAAGGACGAGCACCGCTGTTGCTATCGATAGGCGTAAGTTCATTGTGAGTCTCCCGCGTCGACTGCCATATGTGTGCCTAGTGTGTGTTGGTCTTCTGCCAGTTTTCGAGATCGAGGTCGGCTTCGTTGCGCTGCTCTTTCTCCGGATTGCCCTTCCAGGGCTTGTCCGTCTGCTTGCGCGTCGCCTCCTCGGCTTGCTGCCGCGGATCGTCTTTGGGTGTTTCTTTGCTCATATCTCTCCCGCTTACGAAAGAAAGCTTAGAGCCCACAAGCGTTCCTCGAGCGGGAACTATTTGGTTGGCCTGAATCCGGATTCTCCACCTTATAACCACCGTTGCGACTGAGTGTTTCCCGCACGTGCGCGGCATCTCGCAGTTCGACTGGCTGCACTCCGGCCAGTACAACGACGCCGCCGAGCGATACGCCTTCGACCTGATGGCCATGGACGGCGACGACCTGCGGAAGCTGCCGCTGTTCGAGCGCAAGGAGAAGCTGGCTGCCCTCCTGAAGCGCCGGCCCGAGGGCATCTTCGTCGCGCCGTACGAGCCTGGGGAGATCGGGCCAGACCTATTCGACGCCGGCTGCCGCATGGGTCTCGAGGGAATCGTTTCCAGCACCGTGAGCGTGGCCACCGGCCGCGGGTCTTTGACTGGGTGAAGGTCAAGAACCGGGCGCATCCTGCCTTAGTTAGGCCGTGAACCCATAAATCCGGGCGGACGGCTTGCCAGAGTCCGCTCTGCACCGATAGCGACCAAATTCTGCAGCGCAGCCAAATGACGCGATGGGACCAAGAGGTGACATCCCCGTCAACTATGGCGGTCTCACTGCCTCTGGATGATGTTGGGCGAGCTGGTTGGCTGCGGTGGCAACGCTTCTTGGACCTGCGCAAGGTAGGCCTTGTCGTAATATTCCAAGGCGAGGATATGCATGGCACTCGCTTTTTTTGGGTCGGATTCTGCCAGTGCAATCCGGGACGCAATTTCGGCTTGCTTCAAATAGTACTCAGCGGTCGGCACGATGGTTGTTCCCAACGACGCCCCTCGACGCACCGAATTGCAACTTGTTCCCCGGAAAGATTCAAATTAGCTCAGGATCAAAAGCGCCGTTTTGGCACTTGCCCGCGCCCTTCCTGTCTACCCCGATAATCGGACGAACCGGGTGCCGGCAGCCACTTCGCAAATGGGCCACGAGCAGCCCTCGCGGCTCGTTCCGAGCCTTGCTCTGAGTTCGTCCGACAACCGAATACGATAAAGGGCCCGCATTAGGTATCGCGGCACTGCTGACAGCAATCGGCAGAATGCTAACCGCGCTTGCTCATTGAAGTCTCAAAGAGCCCTCCAACAGATGGTCTGCAAACAAAAGTCGCGCCCAGCGGAATGGGCGCGACCTTTCTCGACGTCACCAGAATTTCTTGACGTCACCAGAATTAGTAGGAATGAGGCCATTGATTACTTTTCTTTGATAACGGTCGTACTGCTGGTGCTACCAACAGTACCTTCTTCGCAGACTTTGGTCTGCTTGATGCGATCCTCAGCTTCCACGCGCGTTTTGAAGGCCATTGGACCGATCTGCGTCACGACTTCCTTATCCGCCGGGCGCGTGGTTGTAATCGTGCAGTGCTGGCTGGGTCCTTGTACGACGTAGTACTCATCAGCCATCGCTGGGGCGGCGCATCCGATGATTAGTGCGCCAGCAAAAAAAAGGGGTGCCTTCATTGTCGCCTCTCTATTCAATTACTGCCGCATAGAGGACGAGCGCGCTGGACAGAAATCCACGTGCTACTGCGAACACGACTAGATTGCCGCTCGATCCTTTCGGCGGTTCTGTAACTCGCCCGGCAGTTCGGAGTTCCCCGATTAATGGTGCGTAAGAGCGTCGACCGTGCCGACGAGCTCGCCTGCAGTGCGCGCGGTCACCTGCGTGATTCCGATCGCAGAGGTCCGCTAAGGGTCTAAACGCCAACGGTCCCGAAACGTCAGCTTGGGGGCCTGTGTGGACGGCTCCGGGTTGGCAAGAAGAATCTTCACGTCGCAGTATTGGTCGGAGCAGCCATGTGTTCGGCCTGTTTGCGCGGCTCACATGACCGCTGGCCATAATGCCCTCCGCGGATCAGGTCCCGGTCAATAGCACGCATTCGAAGATGCTGTGGTCCAAGTGGGTTGTCCTGATCGCCGGATCGACCGGCACGAGCGCGATGGCGGCAACCTTGGTCGGTCGCCGCGCCAGCAGTCCCGTAAGCCAGGGCCGATGCCCGGTGCCATGGATCTTGGCGTAGCGGATTACGGCGAGTGCGCCAGCGGTGAACAGGCTGCGCAAATAGCGGTCGCCTTGCTTGCTGATGCTGCCAAGCCTGTCCTTGCCACCACTGGACTTCTGCTTCGGCACGAGCCCGACCCAGGCTGAGAAGTCCCGCCCCGATCCAAAAGCCTGGGATCTGCTATGCTCGCCACCAGCGCGGTTGCCAGCGCCGGCCCGACGCCGGGGATCGCATCCAGCCGCTTGCTCGTCGCATTTGATCGATGCCAGGCGATGATGCGGCGGTCGAACTCCAGGATCTGGGCCTTCAGCGCTCGCAACTGAGCGCCGAGTGCCGTAACGCAGGCGCGGGCCACTTCCGGGAGCCGGGAATCAGCTATCCGCTACGACTTCCAGAAGTTGCTCGACACCTCTGCGTCCGACGGGGGCGACGATCCCGAACTCGGCAAGATAGGCCCGGATCGAGTTGATGACGGCCGTCTGCTGGCGGATGAAGAGATGGCGGGCGCGGTGAAGCATCAGGCAGCTCTGCTGCTCGACCGTCTTGGTCGGCACAAACCGCATGTTGGGTTGACCTGCCCCTGCCGATTTCCTCCAGTTGAAGTTAGAGTCCGGCCTTCTGAAGGACGGACAGATGAAGCGAGCCAGGTTTACGGAAGAGCAGATTATTGGCGTGCTGCGTGAGCATGAGGCGGGTGCGAAGGCTGCCGATTTGGCGCGGAAGCATGGCGTCTCTGAAGCGACGCTGTACAATTGGAAGGCGAAGTTCGGCGGTCTGGACGTCTCCGATGCCAAGCGGTTGCGGCAACTCGAGGACGAGAACGCCAAGCTGAAGAAGCTGCTGGCCGAGCAGATGCTGGATGCTGCAGCGCTACGCGAGCTTTTGTCAAAAAAATGGTAGGGCCCGTCGCCAAGCGCGAAGCCGTCGCGCACCTGCAGGCCGTCATGGGTCTGGCGGAGCGGCGGGCCTGCGGCATCGTCGGCGCTGACCGCAAGATGGTTCGGTACCGATCGTGCCGACCGCCGGACACCGAACTACGCGGCCACTTGCGCGAGCTTGCTAATGCCCGTCGGCGGTTCGGCTACCGCCGGCTGTTCGTGCTGCTTCGCCAGCAGGGCGAGCCGTCCGGGCGGAACCGGATCTACCGTCTGTATCGAGAGGAAGGCCTCAGCGTGCGCAAGCGCCGGGCCCGCCGCCGCGCCGTGGGCACCCGAGCGCCGATACTGGTCGAGGCTCGGCCGAACGCCCGGTGGTCGCTGGATTTTGTCCACGACCAGTTCGCCAGCGGCCGTCGCTTCCGGGTCCTGAATATCGTCGATGACGTGACCCGGGAATGTCTGGCGGCCATCCCCGACACCTCGATCCAGGGGCGGCGGGTGGCACGCGAACTGACGGCGCTGATCAATCAGCGCGGCAAGCCGGGCATGATCGTCTCCGACAACGGCACCGAGTTCACCTGCAATGCCATGCTGGCCTGGTCGGAGGAGAACAAGATCGACTGGCACTTCATTGCGCCGGGCAAGCCGATGCAGAACGGCTTCTGTGAAAGCTTCAACGGCCGGATGCGGGACGAGCTTCTCAACGAAACCTTGTTCTTCGGCCTCGATCACGCCCGCGCCAAGATTGCGGATTGGGTCGGCGACTACAACGGCCAACGCCCGCATTCCTCGCTCGGCTATCTGACCCCTGCGGCCTATGCCGCCTACCTCACCGCAACGTGCGATCGGCTGCGCAACCCCGACCAGCTCCGCCGATCGCACGTTGCTCACACCGCGCCAAACGGCGTAACATCCGCCGAGACTCTAACCGCTACTGGGTGAAACTTCAGGGGCAGGTCAGGAGGGCTTCACGTTGGGCAGCTTTGCCGCCGCGCATGAGCTTCGCAATCCGCAGCTCGATTACGCGATTGCTTTCTAGCGCCAGGAGCATCCAGTTCAACATTGCAGTGATCCGACCTTGGTGACGTGTCCTTCTCCTACAGCGGTCACAATGCTTGAAGAAGTGATCAAGCTCCACAGGTTCGCCGGTATCTCGCCAGAACAGTCTTTTACCCATGCTGCCCGCCACCGCGAGGCGATGGTGGCCGACTAAAATGTGATCATCCGTTGCTATGGCGATGATCTCGCCGGTTTCATCAACTATGACTTTCATGCGCCGCCTTCAATGCAACGCGCCGGTGCAACCGCGACGGTACGCAATTCCTCTAACCTCGTGCCGCCCCCCACGTACTCCTCATTGTACTGGCCGGAATGCAGCGCCTCGAGATCGGAGATGCCTTGCAGGTTGAGGATCGCCAGCGGACGATGGGTGCCGTCTCGACCACCACGTCGTGGGACAGCACGATCCCGGCGGTGTAGTTCGGCCCTTTGATCTGGCGAGCACCTCCGTGATCATCAGTGCCGCTTCTTTGGCATGTAGGCGGGGAAATCCTCGACCATGCGCGGGTGGTGACGAGCTTGGTGTCGTTCTCTTCAAGGGACGGCAGCGCGTATTCAAAGCACAGCTTGCGCGCGTCGGCAGGCGCATGCGGGCGATACTGAACGCCGCAGCCGCAATCGGCGCACCGCCCGGCGAGATTATCGGCCAAATGGAGCGGTGTCAGGGCCGCGCAGACAAGCACCGTCTTGCTCATGCCTCCACCTATATTCCTGCCGGGCCGCGATCGGCCTCGCAGGATCGCCAGGGAAGAAAACGCTCGGCCTCACGCAGGCTGCGCAGCATGTATTACTTCTTGAGAATGCCGATGTCGGTGTTGCCCAGGTTCTTTATGGCGCGTTCGGCGGCGGGCGTGTCCACCGCGTTGTCGTGGGAAGTTGGAGCCGGACTAACCGAGGAAGCATCCACGTCGCCCGTCGCTGCGTGGCTGAGCGGGTTGCCCACGTTGGGACTGGAGTAGCCCGCAGTGCCGCTTATGGTATGCCCAGTCGATAGGGTGCCGCCCGCATAACCTTTCGAGCCGGTGGTCGCAGTTCCACTCGCCGCCGAGCCGCTGCTGCTCGATCCACTCGCACTCTGGGCCGAAGCGAGCGAAGAGCCGCCAACGAGCAAGATCAAGATAACTGCGATGTGGTTCAAGAGCTGTCCTCTACTTGAATGACCGCTCAATGGGCTGCACCTCCGAAAGTTCCTAGGGACCTCCCGCTCTCCAAGCCACCACGTTGATGGTGGATCGCTCCCCGAATCTTGCTGCGCCGGAGCTCCAGGAGGTGGCCTCGCTTACGGATAGCCCCACACCGCCGAGCAATCCTTACGTCGTGCACCGGCCGCCTCAGGATCCAGTGCCGCCGGTGGCTAATCCGAACAAGGCGGCCTCCACTCAAGAATTAGGGGCGCGCGATTCACATAGGTTATGGAAAGGATTTATTAACCGGGACAAAGTGGCATTCCGGGGCTGGTTAAGCCATTTCATTTCGGAATTATTGAAACCCGGAAAGCGTGAGGGGCCGCTGTGGACGACAGCGGTCCTTCTTTGTTGTGCGAGCTACTTCGGTGCCTGCGAGCCCGGGAACCGCAGCCCCTCGCTCACATGCAATCCAGTCTCGGCTTGTCTGGCTTTGCGGAGGATAGAGACCGACACCAATTCCGCTTCTGGCCTTGAGCCGGCCGTTTGCCGAGCGCCCTGCTACTCTTGGGGCAGACCGGGAGCCTTGGATCGGACGCAACCAACGCTTTTGACCCTCACTGTTGGCTCGACGGCCTATCCTGTCCTCCGGTCCTCAAATTGGGTCACATTGGCGCCGGTCAGGAATACGGCCCAATCCTTCATTAGCGCCCGGCGCTTTTCGAGCTTTTGACCTCGTTGATAGGCTGCGGTCGTCTCGCTCTTGTATTTGTGGGCCAGTGCAGCTTCGCGTACGCCATCCGGATAGTCGGTGCATTCCTCGGCCCAAGTTGCGAAGGTCGACCGGAATCCGTGCACCGTTACACGTCCGTATGCGTAGCGCTTGAGCGAGGACGGCCACTGATCGCGATGCTTCTCGCTCCAGCTCGACCAGTTCGCCCGGATGTAGGCTTCCGCGCATTCTTCGAACGTCGGCAACACAACCTTTGCCTCGACGGCTTTCATTTCGTCGCGTGCTTTTCGCCTCTCCTGCACGATATCCACGCCGGCGGTGCTGCGATCGCCCTTTACGCGCAGCCGAGCCGCATCGCGCGCAAGACGTGCGTCCTTGAGCGACACGTCCTTCAACGAGCCCAGGCCGTGCCAGCGCTCTTTGCCGTCTTTCCAATATCTGTATGACCAGCTCTTCGATGTTGGGCCGGTGATGATCAAGTAGAGCCCAGCACCATCAGCGTATTTGCCGGGCTTGGTTTGGCGTTCTATGTCGAGTGGTTTGAGCCTTCCAGCCATTGTTCCTCCAGGAAAACCGTCCTCCGAACCCACGGGTAAAAACTACGGTTAGTGAGCAGATTAGGAAGAACACCGACGAACTGCGAAGTACAGCTTTTCGGCGCAAGTCACTGATTTTGCTGTGGAGTCCGAATGACTACGAACAGAGGAGAACAATATACTGGCGGAGAGGGAGGGATTCGAACCCCCGTTAACCCGCCACACTTTCGCAAATCGCAGCCCGCACGCCGGCTCTCCGCGCCCGATGTTGATCGTTCACGGCGAGAATTGATCCGCGACCGTTGAGGATGTATCAATGAGACATCCCTCGCCTCGAAACATCGGTCGGCCAAGTCTGGAAAATCAAAGGGTTACGCTGGAATTGGTAGCGGGAGAGGGACTCGAGCCCCCGACCCCAGGATTATGATTCCTGCGCTCGCCTATCTCGTCCTTTCATCGCCTCGCGTATCGTCGCGCCGGTCTGCAACGACGCCCTGCTCTGCGCCCACGCTCCGGATTTTCGCAAGCTCCGACAGCTCGCTTTTCAACGTATGCCGGCGGGTTTCGACTGCGGGCATATCCTTGACGAATTGCCGAACCTGGCGAGCCAACTCGCGATCTGCTGCCGCTCCAGAACGCTGCAGCTCCGCGGCATAGTCTAGATATCGCCGCCGAATGGCGTCCTGACGTGATTCAATCTTTTCCTCCCAGGGATGTTTGGCGGTTCTGCCGCCCCTCACCTCCGAAAGCACCTCCTTACGGGCGAGCCGATCGACATCGGGCGTGATCTTTCGCTTGCGTAAACCAAGCACCGCTCCGCGATCGGCCTTTCGAACCCGTCCGCGGGTTCGCCTCGGCGTTGCCTCCGCCGCGATCCCGCGCAGCCGGAGCTCGCCGGCAAACCGTTCTCGCCAGGCCTGAAGATCCGCTTTGCGGGGGCTGAGGCGTTTGCCGTCATGGCCCAAAGACCGAACGGTCAAGTGCACGTGGGGATGCTTGTCATCGAGGTGCTGGACGAAGACGTAGTCGTGGTTGTCCCCGAACGTCTCGATGGCAAATGCCCGAGCTGAATCCTTAACCGCAATGGCATCGGTACCAGCCGGCATCGATAGAATGATGTTGATCGAAAGCAATCCATCACGGCGGCGCTTGTCGAGGCCGGCATCATCCTCCCAGCGTTGCTGCAGATCTTTCAATCCGGAACGACCCGCCAGCGTCGCGCCCTGCTCAGTTTCCGCATCGAGCTCGCCGTTTCGCGTGATGTAGGCCAGGTGCGATTTGAGATGCGCCACGTCCTTGGTACGACCGGTGATCTTGACCATCACCTCGGGCGCTCGGCGCACGATGCGTTCGAGCTTTGCACGCATCGCCGGCGTAAGACGGCCTGGAGCGGCCGGATCGGGGATATCCCACTCGGCCCGCCGTGGGCGCCGATTGGGCGTTTCCCAAACATACGAGATCGGCGGAAGTTCGGAGTCCAGGTCGGCTGGCCGCAGCGAGCGACGGCTCATCGCGGTCCATCCCAATAATCCGCGTTGCCGTGCAGCGCACTACGCAATTGCGCGAGCTCTCTTTCGATGACCAATTTGGCTTCTTGAATTACCGACAAATCGGGCTCAACCGCCCTGCCCTGTAGCACACTGGTGTTTGCGGCCCGCGCGATCTGGTTGATGTTGCCGCCGATCCGATTGAGCTCGCGAACGATCGCGCGAAGCGCGTCATGCTCGTGCGGGGAATGCTGCACCGGCGACCCCAATCGCGAGCGCACCAGCGCGACGATCCAGCCGGTTCGGGTCATGCCGCGCTGATGTGAGACCTCCGCCAGCTGCCGCATCTCGCTCTCGCGAAATCGCACCGTCACCTTTTCCGGCCGTCCGACCGGCAACGCCAAGATGCGCGGCGCTGGTGCAGCTAGTGCATCAGCAATGAGACGCCGCAGCAGCGCAGACTTACCGCCCTGGGTAGCTGCAAAAGCTGAGAATTCTGCAGCGACTTCGTCGGAGACACGAAGCGAGATCAGAGCCATGCACTCCAATCCCAATCGCGATGTAATACATCGCTGGCGCGAAGCCTATCCTGCACTAGAAAGTGCGAATCCTTCCCCCTCCATGTTGGTTCAAACCAACGGGCTCGGCAGTCAAATCTCGGGGGGTGCTGGACGTGAGATCCAACACGGTCGCCGATCGATGCGGAGAATTCCTCCGGGAATGACGAAGCCGTCGCCCCTAATCCTTGTTCTCCACGAAACCCGCGCGTCCAGATCGGCAACATTGGAATCGAGCATGTGGACCGCGGCTTTCCAGCAGCCTCCGGCCTCTCTACGGCGCTGTGGAAGGCGCGTTCGGCCTCCGGCTGCTGCGCTAACGCGCCATCCTTCGGATGGGAAATCCGCTCCGCCGGCGCACCAACTGTAGCAGCGTTTCTGCGGAGGCTGTTCAAGACAAGCTTCATGCGAACAGTATCTCTTCGATTGTAACCGTCGATGCCGGAACCTCTTCCGCCTCTTCTGTACCATCGATCAGCAGCACGGCATGGCGTGAGCCTCGAGACGCGAGTCGATCGATCAGAAGACAGCCCATGCGATCTTGGTGACGCACTCTGATCGTCAGCGATGGGCTCATTCGCGCATTCCGATCGGCCAAGGAGTTGAGAGGTTTCTCCGCGATCGCGGTTACACCGTCTCTCTCGCTGGGTCGCAATGCCACTGGCGATGCGATCGGGCTTCGTCCGGCTTGAGCTCCAGGCGGCCCTTCGCCATCAGCAGGGGAGCCGCGGACTTCGCTGCGAATTTTGCGAGCCAGCTGACGGGCGTGGGCGTCGGTGAAACTCTGCTGTGCTGCGCATAAAGTCTCGACGGCGTGGGGCTGCTCACGCCAAGCCTGATAGAGTTCGTACACAGCACGGATTGATGAGCCGGCAAGCTTCGACTGGAGGAACTCCGGCATGCTCTGGACCGACGCGTAGCGAGATACCCAGTCCCTCGGCTTGCCGAGCTTGCGCGAGATGTCGGATTGGTTGTCACCCTGCTCCAAGCGGTCCGCGACGAACGCTGCAATTTCGGGAGCATCGAGATCGTCGCGCTGAATATTCTCGATCATCTGAACATAACGATCCGCAGAACCAACGGCATGAATGAAAGCCGGGATGTCCCGGAGCCCGGCGCGCTTAGCAGCACGATACCGCCTCGCACCCACGACGATCACATACCGGCCTTCCTCGGTCGCTTGGCGCAGCACGATCGGTTGCAGCACGCCATGCTGACGGACTGATTCCGCGAGCTCCTCGAGTTTCTGTTCGTCGAAACTGCGACGAGGCTGGTCCGGATCTTCGTCAATACGATCGATGGCGATGCAAGTCGGTTGTCCGATTGTGGCGGCACCATCTTCCGCGGCATCGATGAGCTGCTTAAAGCTGAGATCAAGCGCCATGTGCCGGCTCGTCCATTTGCGCGACGATCTTGGCGAGAACCTCGCGGATTTCCCGACCAGCCTCCTGGGCAGAGCGGCGCTTCAGCTTCCAGACCGGCAGGCGTTCGGCAACGGCCTCGGCGTAGCCGTCCCTTGCAACGATCTGACCCGGGAACACATATTTGCCCGCCTCGCGCAACAGTTGCTTAAGATGGCTCCTTTGACGGGGCGATTTCGTATTGAAGTTCGAAGGCAGCAACCCGAGGAACTTGGTATCCTGGCGGCCGTAGCGCCTCTGCACGCCGATCACGGTCTGCATCAGACCTTTGACGCCCTTGATCGAATAGTCCTCCAGATAGATGGGAGCCAGCACATGCGACGCCGCCACCAAACAGCCGACACTGCGCAGTCCAAGTGATGGCGGCGTATCGATGACGCAGGCATCGAACTGATCCGACGCGATAGCGAGGTTCTCTTGCAGAGTCGTTATGGCGGCCGCACTGCTGCGATCGAGATCGGTCAGCGAGCTATCGGCCGGCGCGAGCGTTAGGGACTTGTCTTCCCGAGGTACGACACGTATCCCCGGCTTGAACAGATCCGCGGCTAACGTTGAACCGGCGTAGTGCCTCAACGTATCCGACGCATTGCTTTGCGCATCAACGTCGATCACGAGGACGCGGAGATCCGCTTCCGCCATGAACCAAGCCAGATGCACGGCAAGCGTCGTCTTGCCGACCCCGCCCTTTTGATTGTTGATGACAATGGTCTTCATCTTAAGGTCCGAAATGGATCTAACAGTGCGGGAGCCATGTCCTTGTCCATCATGTCCTGGGGGATGTTGGTTTGAACCAACAGACGATTGCGAATCCGGTCACCGGAACGATCCCGGAATTCGTACAGCGAATCCCCTGCCACAAGAGTCAGGTCAGCCCATAGCCATGGAGGGAAATTCTGGCGAAGTGAGCCGGCAATCGTGCTCGTTGCTGAGCGGTCCGCGACCGGTCGCGAGAGGATCGTCACGCGAAGGCGCGGAGACCGCTTGTGGGCTCCGGGAGCGTCGCCGCGGCGGCGCGAGTAGAGCCGTCCCCGAAGGGGCTCGCCCAAGCAGGCAAGGCTGTAAGAGCCGCAGGAACTTTGAATTAGAGCCGATCTCTTTCGGGCGGCTGTTCTGATCAAGACTGGCGCAATTGCAAGCCAGGAATTGCGACGCGCGTCCGATGGCGAAGTCTCCATCGAGGAGAGATTCAATCCGACAAATAAGACGGGGGTGCGGCATTCTCCGGCCCGATGGACCTATTGATAAAGTGAATCGATCTGCCCGGTCGATTCATAAAACTCATTGGACGGCGCTTCCCTCCGAAGCGAGAATCTGTCCGTGCCGAAACCCGAACCAGAACCGCTTCATCTGCGCCGCATCGAAGCCCGCACAATATGCGGCGGTTCTATGCGCTATCCACCCAGCCCACCTTATTCGGAGATCCGCAATTGGGGCCGCATCGGCACGAGTGGCAAAACCATGGTGCAGACCTTCGATAGTAGTGCGGAGGCGATCGAAGCATTCGTACGGCTGGAGCGTGCGAAGCGGAGGCGCGGTTACGCTGTCATGGACGAAAACCGCCTTAGGCTGACATTCTTTCGAGGATTACGGCTCTGCCTGTGATGGCGGCGCTATCTGGTCCACGGCCTTGACGAGCAAGATTGAAAGAAGACGGAGCTCGTCCATGACGACTGCCAATGAGATCGCCGAAAAAAATTGCACCGAGAACGACCTGACAAAGGCTCAGGCGAAAACCATCGTCGATAGCGTTTGCAACGCGGGCACTGATGCGGCGTGAGCGGAGCCGAGCGAGCCTTCCCGGGTTCGGCAAGTTCAAGGCCAAGGACAGCCCCGCTCGTGAGGGGCGCAATCCATCGACCGTCGCAACGATTGCAATCGCAGCTTCCAGGAAGCTGCCTTTGCGAAGGCCAAAGCCCATCAAAGATGGTCTGAACGCAGGAGCGGACCGTAATGAAGGTGCATCGCAAAGATGCAAGAGGACGGGGCTTATGCCCGCTCCTCGGCTGCGAGCGCTTTGTTGCGTTGGCGGATGAGTTCGGCCAATTCGACTTCGAGCGCCATGCGCTCCGCCGGCGTGAACAGGCATTCGCGCAGCTCGGCGCGCAATTCTTCAATGGTGTCGACGATCATGATCGCATCTCCGGTAGAAGGGAGCGGGCCCCGCCTTGCGGCGGAGCCGATTTCCTGGAGCTTCAGTCCCGGTTCGGCCGAGACCAGATCAGTTGCAGGCCTTCCGCACCTTCGACTTCGATCAGGGTGGCGTAGATCGGAGCCGGGAAGCTCGGATCGTCCAGCTTGACGGAGAGGTAGTCGCGCTCGGTGTCCTTGGCGGTCTTCTGCCAGGCGGCGCCCAACTCGACGTTGCCGGAGTAGATGCGGAAGTGCGGTCCCTTGTCGGAAGGGGTGTCGACGCGGATCAGCTTGGCCTTGACGTTGAGGTTGAGCGTCTTGATCGCGCCGGAGAAGCCATTGCCCGTGGACGTGAAGGTGCCGATGGTAGCCATTGTCTCATTCCCTTGGTTTTCTCGGGCCGCGCCGATCGCGACCTCGATGGCGGTCGTGAGACCGGAGGCGATCGACCTGCACCCAAAGGGCCGAAATGAAATGGAGGGCGGCCGGCAGCGACTTTCTTGGACCGCGAGGAATGGTGCGCAGCGCCAGGTGAAGAAAGTCGAGGACGGACGTTGCAGGGACAAGATCGAGAGCCCGCGAAGCGGGATCGGCCTTCGGTCAGACCAGCCTCTATCGAGGATGCTGATGGGTGCGCCCGTCGCTAAACCACATGGAATGAAGACAGGCGGCCCCGATCCGTTCGGCCATTCGGATCTCAGGCAATGGGCGCGGCAAGCAAAATGCAGCTCACCTTAATAGGTCACCTGGACGGCGCGCATCACCCGCAATGGAGATCGTCACCGTCAGCATTTCGGCGTAGCCGTCGAAGTTGCCAGCGCAAGATCGATAACGAGGCTGGCAACGTACTCGCCATGTGGATGCAACCCGCCCACCGCATCCATGCGACCGAGCGCCCCGCGAGGCGTAAAACAGATGCTACCGTCGCTTGGCATGCCGGCCTCCGAGTCCGGGACGATTCCGCCGGCACGCGCGATGGAACGAAGCTGGGCGTTCGGGTTGTCACTCCACATCGACGGAGAGGGTTGTGAGCACAATCGGCCGCTGCAGCAATCCGGCTTCCGGGCTCGATTTCAACTCGAACGTTATTTGGCCGGCGGTCGCAGCGGGCTTTCCGCCCACTTCCGGGCGGCGGGATCGCGCAGCGGATCGTCCTCGCAGACCAGGCAGACGTAGCGCGGCCGGCCGGGCGCGACGTCGTCGGGGACGGCCGTCATCGGCTTACCGCACTTCGGGCACAGCTTCCGGCTGAGGTAGAGCGGAGTCATGATTTTTGCCTGCCGGGACCAGCTTAGTTTCCCGTGCGCCGCGAGCACAAGTAAATCGCCGAAAATTGTCCGCATGCATCAGGCCGCTTGACGCGGAGCGCGTCTCACGTTGAAATCCGATTTTAAGTGATGTTGCGGGGGTGGCGTCGTGGAAGACTTTTATAGGGGCTTCGCACAGCGGGCGCGCGATCTGGCGGAGAACGCGGACCCATTCACCAAGCGGCGGCTACTCGACCTAGCCCAGCGGTTCGATCTCAAGAGCAAACCGGGAGCCCCGGGCAGTCGGACTCTCCCGCCGCCGCGCGCGACGCCACCGACGGTGCTGTTTTCCGGCTCCGGCGAAGCTTAAAACTAGTCGGAGCGCGGGCCGGTCGTCGGGTTTCTATGTCTTCATGACCGGAGGTGTCGGCCGCGCGCGGTCGCGGTGCTCGCGTTAGTACAAGCTGGGCCCTATTGCACTGAATCGCGCTGACCGCGGCGCGAGGAGTCATCGCCTGCGCCGCGCGATCTCGTCAGCGACCATGCCCTCCGCCCGCACCAGCCGCTCATGCAGGGTCTCGAACAGATCGAGGATGTCATCATTGGTTTCATTCTTGCCCTGCTCGATGGCTTCGGCGACGAGCTCATCAAGGGGCGTCTCCTTCAATTGGCCTTTCTCCAGAAGCTCTTCAAAAAGACTGTCGCTGCTCGGCTGCGGTTGGATGCGACCGTCGGAGTTGCACCAGACAGTGAATGTCTGTTGTCCCAGAACGGCGTGCTCGACCATCTCCGCATCCAACGGAATCAGCGTCCCCCAGGCCTCGCCCGCCTCGTCCGCGAACCCCGCCACGTACATCCGTTGCTCTGCGGCACCTTCATCACGAGGCTGGAAAAATGGCGTGAGGGTGATTGGAGGGTGTTTTGCCATTGACGATTTCTCCGAACGGCTTTGCGTCGACACAGCGCAGAAGCCGGGTCAGTGCGGGTAGCTTCGATCACACCAAAAAAGCAAGGTCTCGGCTCCTCGCCTCACGCCCGCTGCTTGTCTCGCCGACGAGAATTGATCTGCGCCATCAGGATCGGGCCAAGCGAAAATTCGCCGATCTCGGCTTTTCGCGTCAGACCGCGCAGATAACCCCCGGCGGAATTGATCGCCGTCCCCCGCTGCAGGATACACGCGACGACGATGGCTGCGGGCACCTCGCCCATAACCTTTTGCGCCTCCTCCCAGGCGCTCGGACTGATCCCCAGCATCGATCGCACGACGGCCGCTGTGGCCAGGAAATCGCGCCAGTTCGAAACCCCACCCTTCGCATAATCGACGATGTCCGGGCATGCACTCAGGACCATTCCTAACGGATACGCCCCCTCCCCGACTCGCGATGGTTGAGGCCTTGGCTCAGCTCCCGCCGCCCTGCCTTCTTGAAGGCTAGGTTCAAGGTCAATGAGGGTATCTGGATTTGAATTCTGTATGTGGCGCTCAGAATGGGACTCATTGGCGCTCGGATTCTTGGATTTGATATGTGTTTCCAGAAGATTGAGCACGTCATCGGCGAGCTGAGACAACTCGTCGGCGATCGGCTCGAGCTCCTGGCGCGTCGCCGTGCGCGGAATCTGATCGACGATCGCGCGGAAGGCCGCGTGCACGACCTGCCAATTGGCAGGCCCCTGCCCTCCCCTTCGCGTCGGGACGGCTTCCTCGATGCCAGTTGCAATCATCTTCGCGATGTCGCGCCGGCACAGTGTAATCCGCTCACGCACGAGCTTCAGTGCGCGGGCCTCGGCTTCGATATCGTCCGCCAGGCTCTCAAACTCCTCCGAGCGCACGACGAGCGGCGACAGATCGAATCCGAAAGCGAACTCAATTTCGCCGGTATCGTCCTTTCGCGCATACCGCTTGCCATTCGGACTGTCGCGCCGAACGATCAGACCCGCGTCGACCAGCACGGCCAGATGGCGCCGCAGCGTTGATGCCGGCATGCCGTGCGCTCGCCGAGTGAGTTGATGGTTCGACGGGAAAACGATTAGATCATCCTCCCCTGTCAGCGCGGTCTCAGGATGAAAGGTTAGAAGCGCGTTCAGTACCGAGAGCGAGCGCTCCGACACCCCGAGGCGCGGCCTTGCCGTGCAGATGGCATGGAAGATCTTCCATTTGTGCACGATCTTTTCGGGCGGTCGTGCCGTTGCGACCATTTGACTTGCCACATGGGCAAGCGTCAGTGATCGCCGCCCAAAGGGCGTCGTTGGAGGATGTGACTGCATGTCTTTGCCTTAGTTTGGGCAAAGAAAATCTGCTCGCCGAAACGACGCCAAAAGGCTTGACACCGATTCGCGGAAGTGTGATTCTTTGGGTGCGAATACAAAGAAGGGGCTTCCGGAACGGCGACGTGACGGGGGCCTTTTTCTTTTGCCTATGGTTCTCCGACTCGGTTGCGTTGGTCTTGATCCAGTCGGCTCATTCCGACCGGGCAAGCTATGTTCATGCCGGCGGATCGCCAGCTTTGAATTCGTCGTAAAGGGTCTGCAGCTTCTCTCTGACGAAGTCGCCGAACTTTGGTGCGACGCGATCGTCGAATGTCAGAGTGAGCCTCTTGCCGACGCGAGAGACTTTGGCAGCATGCGTTCCGTCCTTGGCCGCCCAATTCTCGGCGCGCGCGCGCAACGTCTTTTTACGCAGCCCCGCGGCAAGGGCCTCGAAGCGCTTGTCGGTGTCCAACGCGTTGAAAGTTGGGGCCTTGACGATTTCGAGGGCGCGAGCACGATTGGCATCTTGATCCAGCAGATCGGTGAGTTCCTGCCAACGCACACGGCCGAAGGCTGGCGCCGGCCCGATGGCGTCGATAACCGCGACAGGCACCCGGGTCGCGATCGCGATGAGCCGCGAGAGGGCGGCTTTGTCGACGTTCAGCGATGCCATAATTATCTCGCGCGAAAATTTTCGATCCTCAAGGCGGGCTGCGAAGCGCGCGCGCTCGATAAAGGTGAGATCGGTGCGGCCGCTATTTTCCTGGCCCTGGGCGATGACCAGTTGCTCATCGGTGAGGGAGCGAACCACCGCCCTCACCTTTATTCCGAGCTCACGCGCTGCCCTGAGGCGGCGGTGCCCGAATGCTACCTCATAGCGCTCGGTGCCGCCGGGCTTTGGACGTACAAGGATTGGTACGTTCTGGCCGTGCTGTCGGATGAGCTCGCGGAATGCAGCGTTTTGCTCCTCCGTCGCCTCCATGCGGTCCGGCACAAAGGAATTGTCAATGAGCGCCGGATCGAGGTCGACGATCACCTGCCCTTCGATGAGCTTCTGCTCGATTTCCTCCGCGCGCTTTACCTTCTCCGAAATCCCGCCAAGTGAGTGCGATATCGCACCTAGCGCGCCAGATTGTTTGATCGTGCGTTCAAGCCCGAGAAGAGGGCGCGCGCGTTGCGGGGCGATCTCATGCGCTTCTGACGGTTCCGTCACGGGAGCATCAAAATTGATCTTGCGCGCCATCGTCAGCTCCTGGCCCAGACCTGTTTGATCAGGCCTTCGATCTCTCCGTTCACCAGGTCAAGCGCTTCGGTGGCCCGATCATAGGTACCGCGCGTGAATTGCTGTCGCTCGACCTCGTACAGAGTCTGCTTGGTGAGCCCCGCATCAGCGATCGCGGTGCTCTTGACCATGGGGTGAGTCAGCACGCGCGAGCCGAAGATCGAGCGCATGAGACCAACCATCGTCGTTTGTGGCCCGTCGCTGGGCTCGTAGCGAGTGACGAGATAGCGCATCCAATCGTATTGAGTGGCGCCGCCAGCTTTGGCGACGACATCGAGAAGGCTTCCGGTCATATTGAGGAATTGAGACATCGACATCACGTCGAGCATCTGAGGATGCACGGTGATCAGGACTGACGTCGCTGCGCAGAGGGCGGAGAGAGTGAGGAAGCCGAGCTGCGGAGGGCAATCGATCACCACGACATCATAGGCATCGCTGACCTGGGCCAGCGCTTCGCCAATTCTGGCGAAAAACATTGAGTCGTCGCTCTGACGCGTCATCAACGCTTTGGGCGTCTCGTGTTCGAACTCCATGAGTTCAAGCTGCCCCGGAACGATGTGGAGGTTCGGAATGTATGTGCCGCGCACGATCTCCGGCATTTCGCGGCGGTCGGCATCATAGCGGATGGCGCCGTAGATCGTCTCGTTCTCGCCTACATCAAGTTCGGGCTGATGTCCGAACAGCGTTGAGAGGCTCGCTTGCGGATCGAGATCGATTGCGAGGACGCGGTAGCCGCGGAACGCTAGATACTGCGCGAGGTGCGCGGCCGTCGTGGTTTTGCCGCTGCCGCCTTTGAAGTTCATCACCGAAATGACTTGCAGAGCCTCGCCGTCGCGCCTGTGTGGAACGTATCGGCGAACCCCTTTGCCGGCGCTATCCAGCTCGCTTCGCAGCGCGTCAATGTCTTCAACTGAATAGCTTCGACGGCTGTTCGGCGGTGCAGGGGGGCCCTTCCCTTCAGAGACCAGTTGCCGAAGATAGCCCTCAGCGATGCCGATAAAGCGCGCGGCTTCCGCCGATGAGAATCGGCGGATGGTCTTCTCCGCCGCTGGCGGGAAGTCTCGAAGCTGCTGAGCGCGCAACCGTGTCGAAAGCTCCGCCGCGTCGGCATTGATCAGCGATCGGAGATCACGCACATTCTCGTCTAGAGACTTGGTTAACGTCGGCATTTTAAACTCTGCATCTGCGAAATTTTGAGCAGTTGGCCTCAAAATGCGCTGATGGTCAGTAATGCCCGATTCTTCCGAAGCCGCAAGGATTATTGAGTTAACGAGAAGTTAACGGCTGTTCCTCGTCTCGAGGAATTTCTCGCGAGGTCACGTCAAAAATGGCCTAAGGCAAACAGTTGTACGCTGACAACTTAACATATTGCCCGGCTCCGGCTTTCCGTGTGTTGGTTCCAGCAACGCGAGGTTCGCCCGAGCCGACCCGAACAGTTGTACGCTGACAACTCAATGACAGACCCCTACTAGATTCCGAGGCGCACGGCTCGCCCGTATCTGCGCTCAGCCTCATTGTAATAGCTGGCCGCCGGCTGCACGGATCGATGCTGGGATTGCTGCATAGGCTCCGGCAAGGAAACTCCGCGTTGCGCTGCCTCCGTCAGATACCCGGATCTCAAGCCATGCGCGGAAAACTCCCTCGCCTCCAAGCCCTTCAGCGCACAGCGCCGCTTCACGATCAGGTTGATCGACTGCGGCGTCAGCGCCCTATCCTCACCACCTCCCAGCGGTTGATGGCATGGAAGATCGGACTCTTGCTGATGCGGGCCCGTTCGAGCCATTCGCGCAGCGCCTCGACCGGCGGTCCGACCAAAGCACCCTGCCCGCCTCGTCCGTGACCCCGGTCTTGGTCCGGCCCCGTCGCTGATCTGCTCGACCCCGGAGCCGAGCCACCTCGCTGCGGCGGCGCCCACCCGAGGCAGGATGGCGAGATCGTGGGTATCGGCCAGCCGGTCGAACCGGCAGGTGCCAACCAGCACGTCGCGGGTGACCGCCCGTTTGCTCTTGCGCTGCCGCGGCCGGGTGCTGGCGCGGACCGCCAGCCGGAGTGCCGAGCGCAGGCTGGGTGAGCGAAACGGGACCTCCTGCCCGCTCTTTCGGCAGGATGGCAGAGAGCGTATCGAGCTGCAGCGCCCGCCGGCTTTCGGGGTGGGAGACCAGCGCGCGGGAGGTGATGTCGTCCATCCTCGGCGCTCCGTCAGAAACCGTAAGTGCGATCCACCCAGCGCAGCAGCACGCCGGCGTCCGGGTCGGGAAGCCGCACGCGCTGGGCTTCCATGCCTTGCGCGACCGCCAGGCCGACGTCGGGATCGACCAGTGGCCGTGGGTCATCAGGAAGAACCACCGAAGGGCAAAGCCGATCTCGCGGCCCACCGCCTCGATGCCGTCCATCAGCAAATGGACCGAGGCATCTTGGCGTCATGAGCAGACGTCCTTTCGGCGGCCGCAACGGTCGGGAATGAAGCCGACCTCGCGCTCGCCCTTATGGGGGCAATCGCGGATATCGAGTGCCCAGTGGGCAAAGACCCGCTCGGCCTGGCGCTCGATTCCTCCCAGTCCTGAAAGAACCGCAACTCTCTCGGCACAAAGGCGAAATAGTCCGAGACCGCCGCCAGGAAGGGCGTCTCGCGCGCTCCGCCGGCCCGACCTCGCGAATGACCCGCCGCTCCAACTCGGGCCGCTTAGCCTCCCCGCTTGTCGCGCTCGATGCGGCCGCAGCGATCGAGAAAACTGCGGACGTGGACGATCGCGCCGTGGGCGCGGTCGCGGAGGCGATAGGCTGGACCGGCGAGGCGATCCGAGTCCGGGAGCTGATCGGTACGAGGCCAGCTCGGATCGAGCAGTTCCTCTTCGCCCCGCGGTCGATAGTCCGGGTTGACGATCGGACCGGCGCGCCATTCAACCTCGCGGCCGAGCGCGATCTGAACATTGTAGGCCACGCCTGACCCGGTTGGCGCCGACACGAAGGCGCTCGTGCCGCGCCACTCCGTAATCTGCAGGTCAGTCTCCTTCAGCCGCTTCCAGACCACCGTCATATCGCCGTTTTTCTTGGCGAGTTCGGCCTTCATCCACGGCCGCAATTCAAGCCGTAAGCCATGGGGACGAAGTACCGAGCGGGTGTCGCGCCAATGATCGTCATCGATCGGCGCGATGCCGAATGTAAAGCCCGGAAAGGCCGCGGTGAGGGCAGGGATGAGGTCCGCATCAGCCGAGGCCGGATTCAGCCCAGCCAGGACAGTTTCGAGCGAGGCTGCATCGGGAGGCGGGCAGGGGTCGTCATTCTCGCACGCTCTCAGGGGTGAGCAGGGCTGTCATAAGTCAAAGTCCCACTTGATTAATATCTCGATTTTCGCTATTTTGGCGGAAATGGAGATTTTTTATGGCCACTGTCACGCTCAGCGCGAGCGAATTCCAGGACCGGGTCGGCGAAGCGCTCGACCGCTCGCTCAGCCAGCCGGTGCTGATCACCAAGCACGGTCGGCCGCGCAATGTCGTGCTGTCGTACGACGAATACGAGCGGCTGCGTGCCCGCGACCGCCGGGCGGTGCGGGCCGAAGACCTCACGGACGAGGACATCGCCGCGATCGAAACCAGCGAGATGGCGCCGGGATATGAGCACCTCGACGCCGAGCTCGAGGCGAAATGACCCTTGAGCCGAAGGTCGGTTGGCTCCTGAATTATAGCTATCTGTGGGCCGATGATCATCGGCGCGGCGACGAGGAGGGGATCAAGAATCGGCCGTGCGCGCTGGTCACAGCGACGCGGCGCGAGGGCGATCGAATCGTCGCGATCGTGGTCCCTGTGACCCACAGTCCGCCGGCCGACCCGACGACAGCGATCGAAATTCCGGCGGTGACCAAGGCGCGCCTCGGCCTCGACGCGCAGCGCTCCTGGATCATTTGCAATGAGGCCAACGTGTTTGCCTGGCCGGGACCGGACCTGCGCGCGGCGGCCGGCCGGACACCGCCCAGCGTCTGGTTCGGGCCGCTGCCGCCAAAGCTCGCCACGGCGGCGCGGCAAAAGCTGCTCGGCTTCGCGCGCGCCGGCCGATTGCGCCAGGTGCCGCGCACCGAGTGACCGCCGCTGCTCACGGCCGAGTGCGTCCGGAAGAGGGGGGACTGGCATCCACCCGGGCCTTCTCGTCGATCGGAGCCCTGCCGCGGCCGTCGGGCGGGCTTCCGGAGGCTAGACTAAGAACCGCCGATTTGCGTTCTGACGTCCAACCCTATCGATAAGCCGTGGTTATCGATGGTGAGCGCGCCGCGGAACCCGCTGTCGCTATGACGGAAGCTATTTCCGTGATACGTTCCGTTTGAGCGATACCTGTTAAGGTTATCAATATCTTGCAAAACGGCTACTCAATTCCGCATCCACTGCCTTGGGCTCAGCTCGCCGGCCCGCTCGCCCTCGCCGAGGACGCGCTGGCCAGGCTCGACGAACGCCTGGCCAAGAGCCCGATCCGCGACGGCTGGGTTGCGCGCACACATTATACCGACGCTTGCGCCAGCCTGTGGCTGGAAGGCGAGCTGGTCCATCTCGAAGATCTGGTTCTCCACGACGCTGGCATGGACATCCGTGCCCCGACCCACGAACTCACCCGCGCCCACGCCGTGCTGCGGACCCGGCGCCGCATCGCCGACGCGAAGCCGGATTGGGCGCCATCGCCGGTGGGGCTCGACAGCCTGCGCGGCCGCAGCGGGCAGGGCGACTGGGAGGCGGGAAAGGGCAACCGGAAGGAAGCGGAGCGAGGTTTCGTCGGCGGCGATGATAGCGGAGATCAGGACGACATTGATCTCGACACGCCGCTTGGCGGCACCGAATCCGACCAGCACTTGGCCGCCGCCTTCGCCGCGGTCGACGCCGCGAATGCCAAGGCGGAGCGGACACTCGCCGGCGGCAGCCGCACCGAGTCTGAGCGGGACCCGCTGGTCTACGATCCCGACTGGGACGAGGACGGCCGCCTCGACGCCTGGCGCGCGATGGTCGAGCAGACCCGCACATTGCCGCCGACGCTCGCGGCCGCGCTTGCGACTGAGGCTTGGGACGCCATCGCCCCGCTGCAGCACACGCCCTGGCTCGGCCGGCTGCTAGGAGCCAGTGTGTTGCGCGCGCGGGCCAAGACCCGCTGGCATCTGGCCTGCCTGCATGACGGACTGAAGGCGATCCCCCGCGAACGCCGGCGGCCGCGCGACGCGGCGGCGCGACTCGCCGTGCAGCTCGAGGCGATCACCGCTGCCGCGGCGGCCGGTCTCAAGGACCACGACCGCTGGCTTAACCAGCGAACCCTGCTCGCCCGAAAACTCGCCGGCCGCCGCGCCACGTCAAAACTGCCGGCGCTGCTCGACTATATGCTGACCCGGCCGATCGCCTCGGCCGGTACGATCGCGAAGGAGCTGAAGATCACGCCGCGCGCCGCTCAGGACCTGGTCGGCGAGCTTGGCCTGCGGGAGGTGACCGGCAGGGGACGATATCGGGCCTGGGGGATTCTGTAGGCGCCCTCAGTGCGGTGCCCCGCCCCGCAGCAGATCCCGGTGGCCATCCTCGGTGATCCAGCGGGCACGGGCGAGATGGGTTTCCCACGCCCGTCGCGCGCGATGCGGCTCGCGCGCGACGTCAATATGCAACACGGTCCGCGCGACCTCTTTCCAGTCGGCGCCGTCGGCTGCGGCGTCGAGCAGACGGAGATAGGTGACCAGGTGCTGCTCGTCATAGCCGGTCAAAATCGGCGCGGTCGGCGCGGCATCGGCGACATCAAGATCGGGCGGTGACTTCTGCATGCGGTGTATTCGCCGGCAAGGTTTCTTGTCAGCGGGGAGTAGGCGCGTTCGTGCACCGGTGAGTAGACCCGAATTACGCACCACGTGGTGCCGGGCGCGTATCACCGAGCATCGCGCAACCGCAGCTGAACGAGTTTCATGGCCGATCTTGGGGATTTTAGCTTAATCCGGGTTATCGTAGCCTGACTACGACTTTGACTTCCAATTCAAGCTTGCAGAACTTGACATTATTCGGATTATCGTAGCATGGCTACGACCCACAGAAACAAGCTAAACAGGCTCTATACCCGCCTGACGCCGGGGGCGTCGCTGACCTCCGATGACCTCGCCGCCCTCGGGATATCGGTCGACCTGGCCGTCCACTATGTCCGTGCCGGCTGGTTGCAACGGTTGGCACGCGGCGTCTATTGCCGGCCAAACGATCCGCCCACTTTGCACCCGAGCCTCGTCCTGCTGCAGCGGAGCATCGAAGGATTGCATGTCGGCGCCAAGTCGGCCTTGGACTGGCAAGGCATCCGCCAGTACGTCCCCCAGCGGCCCGTCCTCCATCTGTACGGCTGGAAAGCGGGACGCCTTCCGGAGTGGTTCACTCAGCGCTTCCCGGCCGAGTACCACCGCAAGCGACTCTTCAAGGAAGAACCCGGCGCGCCGCTTCATGTCCGACCCTTCGAGAGCCGCAAGGGCGGCCCGCTCGTCTCGGCGCCGGAACGCGCATTGCTGGAGGTGCTGAGCGAAGTCGGCGTCCGGCAGCCCTTGCAAGAAGCGCGCGAGCTGGTCGAAAGCACTTACAGCCTGCGTGCCGATCTGCTGCGAGACCTGCTCAAGCGGTGCACCAGTGTCAAGACCGTGCGTCTGTGTCTGCAGCTTGGCCGCGAACTCTCTCAGCCCTGGGCCAGCAAGCTCGATCCGTCTCAACTGCCCAAGGGCAGCGCCAGGGCCTGGGTGTCCCGCTCCGCTGACGGGCTCCTGGTGCTGAAGCCATGAACCAGGTCTACCTCGACAGCGCGCGGTTGCTGACGCGCGTGGCGCCGCTGGTGCTCGTCGACGATACGTTCGCACTCAAGGGCGGCACGGCGATCAACCTGTTCGTGCGCGACGGTGCACGAGGTCCTGTTTCCATCGCTGCGGGATCTCCGCCAGGAGTTCGAGCACAATTTCGCGGGCATGACCACCGAGCCCGTTGAACTCGACGCGCTCTTGGCAGCGCGCGAGCGAATGATGCGCGAACTGCAGCAAGGTCTGAACGCCGACGAGCGCCGCTTCCTGCTGTCGCTGGTTGCCGCAGAGCCCGAATGGTCGCTACTGGGCGTGCCGCACTTGGAGCAGCTTCCCGGCCTGCGATGGAAGCTCCAAAATTTGGAACGGCTTCGGAAGGCCAATGCCCGAAAATTCGCCGAGCAATCGAATGCGCTGGCCCGGCTATTTGGATGAGCGTAGGTGGGCCGTCGCAACGCGCCGCAGGTGATGCGGTGTGACTGCCGACGAGGCCCTTCCGGCCTCCCCATCAGCTATCCATGAAGGGATAGGCGGCACGATGAGGCAGCGCTTGTCGACTTTACGCGCGCGTTCAAAATCGTTTCTCACCGCCTACGGGTGAAGGCCCCGCCTCGCGGCGGGGCCACCTGCGCGGCGTCTCAGTCGCGACTCGGGCGAGACCAGATGAGCGAGTGGCCTTCCTCGCCGTCGACCTCGACCAGCGTCGCGTAGATCGGAGCCGGGAAGCTCGGGTCGTCCAGCTTGACCGAGTGGTACTCGCGGCCCGTGTCCTGGGACTTCTTCTTCCACATGGCGCCGAACTCGATGTTCGCGCCCGCGAAGATGCGGTAGTCCGGGGCCTTGTCTGAAGTGCGTTCGGCCGGAACGATCTTGGTCTTGACGGTGCCTAGAGCGAGGGTCTTGACGGTGCCGACGAAGCCGTTGCCGTTGACGGTGAAGTTGCCGATGGTAGCCATGTTCGTGTCCTCTTTCGTTCTCGGGCCGCGACCATCGCGACCTCGATGGCTGTCGTTGACCGGAGGCGATCGGACCGCACCCGAAGGGCCGCCACGCAGTAGAGGGCGGCCAGGGGGAGGCTTTCTTGTCTCGCGAGGAATGGACGCGCAGCGACCAGGGGAAGAAAGCCGAGAACGGCCGTTGCGGTCTTTTGATCGAGGCGGAGCGCAGCGACGACGGCCTTCGGTTAGACATGCCAAATCGAGGACGCATTGGGCGCGACAGGCCGAACGATGAGGATACGGCTGAGCGACAGGCAAGCCACACCGCACGACGACGGGCGCATCGGTGAAAGGCACTCGCGCGCGTCGCGTAAGCTTTCCGCCAGTCCAGCGGACGCAATAACAACCCCGGACTGTCGTATCGTGATGACACCAGCCTTCTGCGGCTTCGGAAAGACGCTCGCCCAGAAACAGACGGGCATCTCGGAAGCCAGAAGAACCCGCCCGGCGCATCTCGCCTATGCCGTCGGGATGGGAAGCGCCGCCTCTCCAGTCGCCGGCACAGGCATGACGCCGCACAAAAGAGCGGCCCCCGCGTGAGATGAGGCCTTCGTCATTGTCTAGAAAGGTGAACGATGAGCGCAAGCGGCCGAGACACGGATCGTTGCGCCTCATGCCGCTTGGTCGATCTCGGCCGGCTCGGGCTGAAGACCGTGCAGGTAAGTCACCGCGCGTTGCGCGTGGGCGGCCGCGCTGAAGATAAAACGCCTGTCGTTGGCCAGCACCTCCAACCACGATGCAAGGTAACTCGCATGATCGGCACGCGGCTCGAGTTCGGGCACGATACCAAGGTCCGCGCTGAGGAAGCACGCGCCAAGTTCCGCAACCAGCTCTTCACGGGCGCGCTCGCTGCGATCCTTTGCGTAGCGGCTGAGATCGCGATTGACGCGATGCGCTGGCGCAGTCCAATGCACGCATTCATGCGCGAGCGTGGCGGCATAGCTCTCGGCGTCACGAAAACTTTCGAACAGCGGCATCTGGATGATGTCGAGCGATGGTGCGAAGAAAGCCTTGTCACCGCCATGCCGGATGGTCGCGCCGGTGTTGGCGAAGAAGGCGTCCACATGCGCGATGCGCTGCGCCGGCGCGATGGTCGGCGCCGGGCGCCCGTAATAGTAATCCGGCAGGTCGTCGATCTGATCGACGCAAAACACGGTATAGGCGCGCAGGAACGGAACGGTCCGTTCGACGTCGTCGCCATGCTCGTCGGTCTCGGTCTTGGTGATCTTGTTGGCGTAGACCACCATCGTTCCGCTCTCGCCCTTGCGGATATGGCCGCCGAGCTCGAGTGATTGCTTGAACGTCATCCAGATCGATGACGTGAAGCCGCGCGCGACCGCTTCTAACCACAGCAGCACGACGTTAATGCCCTGGTAGGGCATGCCGTTGTGACGCAGCGGGCGCGTGATGCGCCCAGCCGCGTTGGCCGCATTCCACGGCTTGACCCACGGACGCACACCGCGCTCAAGGTCTGCGACGATGCGATCGGTGATGCGCGCATAGATGTCGGCGCGGGGTTTGGTTTCCTTACCAGTCATAATCCTAACCTCCGTTGGAGGCCGCGCCCGTCGCGGCCCGTCACGGCGGTCCGCTGCGAAGGCCTGCGGGGTCGCGCATCCGGTGACGCTGATGGTCGGGGTGAGGGGAGAGACGCCGGACCGGAACGCAGTGGAGGACGGCAAAGCCGTTGCGCTGCCGCGCCGGCCGGAGCATCGACTGAAAGCCGGTACGGGCCGCGACGTGCGCTCGATCCCGGGTCATTTCTCTTTGCTCGTTTGCGCCGTCGCGATGTGCGACATGAAAAAGGCCGGCCCGCAGGGACCGGCCGATATCCGATCGTGAAAGAGAATGGCGGGGCCGAAGCCCCGCCGGCGGCGTCACCCGAACGCCGCCATCTGAACCTCGGCCGCCTTGCGGCTGACGGTTTCGGCCGGCTGGTCGGGCTGGCGCTCGAACGGCTTCCAGCTCTCGCCGACGACGTGCTCGTAGGCTGCGGCGGCGCCTTCGGCCGCCATGCGCAGGGCGTGTGCCTGAACGGCGACCTCGGCGGCGAATTCGCGCTTGCGCTGGGCCGCGGATTCGAACCCGACAGGTCCGTCGAGGTCCTCGTCGCGCGTGTCGTTGGCGAGCTTTGCCGTCGCCTCGCGCGCTTCGGTGACCGCGCGGCTGTAGAACTGACCGGCGCCGTGGGCCGAGCCGACATAGGAGCCGACGATCCGTTGCAGGTGGATCTGCATGGCGCGTTCGTTGAGGCCTTCGCCGAGCGCGTCGGCGGTCTCGGTGATGAGGCGTTGGTGGAGATCGCGGATGCCGTCGCTGTCGAGGACGGGGAGGCCGAAGCTCTCGGCGATGCGGGTGGCCTGGGCTGCGTCCGGGCAAACGAGCCGGACCATTTCGACTGTGGTGCCGCGGCGGAGTGGCACGACGCGGGCGCTGGTGCGGGGTGCGCGAGCTGTTTTGGTCATGGTGAAGTCCTTTTCTGGTTTCGCCGTCGGGTTCGGTCCGGCCCCTGCCGGCTCTCCCCTCGGGTGCGGTCGCCCAGCGCCGCCGGGATGAGGGCCGCTTCAAGGTCCGGGCACCGCCAGGCGAGCAAGGTCCGGTTGCGGACAAGCGCGGTCCCAGGCTGCTGGGCCCTGCGCCGGACGCGGCCGGGCCTTGCCGAGATCGGCGGTTTCCGGTCGCTTGCGACTTGGCCTTGAAGCGGACCGCCGGGGGCGCAGACCGCAGCAAACCCGAGGGGAGGACCGACAGGGTAGGGGCCGGGTTGGCGATGCCGGAAAGGTTCGACCTGGCCTCCGCCGCTTCTGTGCTCGCAACGTGTGGCCGGGAATGCCGCGAAGTATGCACCTGCGTGGTCCGCTATGCCGCAGCGCCATGCCGCTTCCCTGGACGACACTCAGCCGGACTGCGACATTCGCCCTTGCGATGTGCGCGCTCCGGGTCGTCACGAGCGTGTCGAGACTCCGGCGCGCACCGAGCCCGCAGCATCTCGATCGCGGCATCCTGCCGGGCGAGCTTGCGCGATAACGCGTCGATCTCCGGCTGGCGCGCTGCCGTGATCGCCGCAAGATTCCAGCGGTAGCGTTCCAAGAACGCACTCGGGTCGGGCGGCTTGCCGCGGCGGTATCCAGGCCGCTTGCGATCGAGCTGTGGGATCAGCGTCGTCATGCGGCGGATGATCTGCCGGTCGATCATGTCGAGCTGGCGCTGCGTCTGGCGCTGAGCCTCCTCCATGCGCGAAAGCTGGGCGAGGCGCTCGGGGGAGGTCTTCATGGCGACGTCCTTCCCTGCCAGGCGATGAAGCTCGACGGCCCGAAATAGGCCTGGTGGCGGGTCTCATCGACCACGAAGCCGAAGCGGCCCATTCGATACTCGTCGGACGGGACCAGAAAGCGCCGCTCCTCGGTGCCTGCACCGCGTCGGCCGCCGGGCGTGGCGACGACTTCGACAAAGCCGGGATGCTGATCCGACGCGATCGCCGACATGACGATCCAATCGTCGGCGTGCTCGGTCTCGAAGGCGCGCCGATCCTTCTCCCGGGACTCGCCGGGCTGGAGCAGGGTCCCGAAAATCATCTCCCAGGCATCGGGCCAGCTATCCCTAATCGTGCGCTCCGCGCAGCGCCGCTCGTAGCTGGTGAACAGATTCGGGAAGGTGATCGCCACGATCGCCCAGCCCTCGTCCTCCTCGTACCAGCCACCCCGCGCGCGCAGCATCGAATGGACGCTGCGGTTGCGTTCGGCGGAAAGATGAAAGCCGCCGTGTCCTGCCGTCGAATGGCAGACGACGCCTTCCGCATAGACGGTCGCGCCCTGAGATGGGCCCCAAGGCGTGTTCGCCGTGGAGGCGATGTCGCGACGGCCGAGCGCACGCGCCATGCGCTGGTGCTCGGCGTTCTCCGCCACCTTGGCGCGGAAGGCCGCCTCGTCGGCGAGCTCGCCCGAATGGCCGTAGAAGTCGGAGTGCTTCCATTCGGCGATCGGCCGGCCGATGCGCCAGCCGGTTGCGAGATAGTGGCGGCCCTCGCGCGCCGGCAGCATGGCGAAGGCGGTGTCGGCAAGGCGCGCGGCGAGGAAGCCATCGCCGCTGCGCCCGAACGCAACCTCGGGGAATCCGGAGGTTGAGTCATCGGTGATGGTGGTGGGGAGGGTGGGCGCGGTCATGCGGCTGTCCTCCCCTCCGCGACGTCGGCCGCGACCGCATCGGCCGTCACCTCTTCGAGAACGGCATTTGGATAGCGGTGGCTCTGCAGCCAGGTTTCGGCATCGGCGCCGCTGCCGGCGAGATAGACCAGCTCGGCATCCTCGCCGGGCCGGTCGAGCACGCGGACCGTACCGAGCTTCGGGCGTTCGGTCACGACGAACGCCAGGTCGCTATCGACCGGGAAGGTCCGGTGGACGCGAAGCACCACAACACCGCCGCCGCCATAGTCGCCGGCGTGCAGCGTGATGCTCGCGCCGAGGACCGTGTTGCCGATGCGGCGTTCGGGCTGTTTGCGGATCAAGCGACCGCCGCTATTGCGGTGTTCCCAGGCCGCGAGCTTCTTGCGGTGCCGCTCCGGCGGCCGCGGCGTGCCGTCGGAAAACCGGACGAGCGAGCCGAGCGGGGCGAGGTCGTAAATCAACTGTGCGGACATGACGTCCTCCTGTTCATGGGGGCGAAACGGAGCCGCCGCCGGATCAACCGGCAGCGGCGTGTTGTTCGGATTGGCGATGCCGGGCGGACTATTCCGCCGCCTCGCGGAACGCCTCGTCGTCCAAGGCTTCGCCATCGTCGGTATCGCCGGCCTCCGGGTCCTCCACCTGGTCGTCGGCCGCGTCGTCTTCGGCGACGGCGTTCTTCGCCAGCCACGACAACAAGGCGGCCTTGTCGGGAGCGAACAACGCGGCTGGATGCACGAAGCGACCCTCCCTGAAGTGCTCAACCAGGGCGATGCGGGTGTCCTTCACCTTCTGGCGCGGAAGAACCGGCGTGTCCTTGCACCAGCCTTCGAGCGCGGCGCGCGACAGGCACGACAGGTAATCGTCCGTGCCCATGTTCGGCAGGAAGTTGTCCGCGCCGACCACATCGCCGGCGATGCGCGCTACGATGCCGCTGGCGTTGCGGTTCTCCCGGCACGACAGGACTTCCGTGAGGGTTGAGCGCGCCGCGACGCGGAGCGTGTCGATATCGATGACGAGCTTGCCATCCTGATCGAATAGCGACGCAGCATGGCGTGCTAAACGCCGGTTGCCGTAGTAGGTCCCGCCGCTGCCCGAATCGACCGAGACGTTCTGGCCGGCGAAGGCGAGGATCAACAAGGCCATCAGCGTGTCATCCTCGATCGGCGCGCGGGCCAGCGCCTCGTGCAGCGCGTCCGTTCGGAAGTCGCCGATCATCTCGAGGCCCTTGCGCGTCACGTCAGGACGCGGCATCGAAACTATTGCGGACTCATCCGCAGCGTCGCTGTCGGCCGCCGCAGCCTTGCCCGTCGCCTTCTTCGCCGCGGGCATGCGGTAATGCACGCTCTGCACCCGGCCGTCACGGTCCAGATACATCGCGGTGCAATCGCTCTTCGAGGGCTTGCCGTAGACGCGCTCTGCCTTCGGCGGCAGCTTGACATCGCCCCAGTTCGTCGTCTCAGCGATGATGCCGCGCTTCGGCAGGTTGTTCGTCATCCATTCCTGCTGCGCGCCAAGGAAGGCCTCGACATCCGTGGTATAGCGGCTGTCCTCATCTGCTGGCGCGAACAGATCCTCTGCCCACTGGATTCCATAAGCCTGGGCGAGGTCGTCGCCGAAGCTGGCATCACGTGCGTACATCCGGGCCTTGGTCAGAGCCTGCGCCACGCTAAACCACGACACCTGCGGATCGGCCTTGGAGGGCTTGTGCTTCTTCCAGACCTCCTTCTGCTCATCCAGCGAGGCGGAGGCGATGGTGCGGAGCTGCCGCTCGTCGGGCATGTCGCCCTTGGCCATGTGATCGAGCATGGCGGGCAGCACGTTCGCCAAGAGGCGGAGCTTTCTGATATGCCGCACCGGCAGCGCCAAGGCGACGCCGATCGCTTCTTCGGTCCAGCCGAGACCGACGAGGCGTTCGATCGCGCGCCACTCGTCGACGGGATTGAGCGCTTCGCGGGCGATGTTCTCGATCATCGAGCGCATGGCGCCGTTGTCGTTCGCCGCCTCGTCGACGAGGACGTCGATCTCCTTGAGGCCGGCGGCGATCGCCTGCTTCACGCGGCGATGACCGGCGTTGATGACATAGCCGTTGCCGCCGCCAGTCTCAGGCGTGATGACGGGCGGCTGGACGATGCCGACGGCCTTGATCGTCGCCAGCAGCAGGGCGTCGGCCTGCGGTGTCGACTTCGACTGGCGCATGCGGTCCGGATTCTCCTTCAGCGCACGCGGATCGACCTTGATGAGTTGCATCGGATTTCTCCTGTTCGGGGTTCGCGGACCGCGGCTCGCGCGTCCTTTTCCGTCTTCTTTCCGAAGACATCCCCCGGCCCGCGGAGCGGTCGGGCCGGCACAACAGCGGCCGAGCATCTCTGTCCGGCCGGACAAGCAGGGCCCTTAAGCCCTGCGAAGGACGACGGGCCGGGATCGCGCAGGCCGCGGTTGAGCGTCAGCGTTGCCGGCTTGGCCGATCTGCGAGCGGCTTTCCTTCTTCATCACGCTGCGATGGCGTTCTCGCCGCTCCCCTCCACATCGCTCGCAAGGGCCTTCTCCACCTCCGCCAACTGCCGGCGCTTCTCGGTAAGCTCGGCGGCGAAGGCGAAGTCGCCGTCCTCGCGCGCCTGATACGAGGCGAGCCTGCGGCGTGTATCCGCGAGACGCTGGCGATAGCGCTCGATCTCGCCCTCGAAATTTTCCAACCCATGCTCCAGTCGCGAGATCGCGCCGAGCGGCGTGACCGTGACGGGCAGCTCGATCTCGGCTCCCGCGCCGGTGCGTAGCAGCACGGTGGTGTAGCGGTAACCGTCGCGGCCGAAGTGCTCGCCGGAATATGCGAGGTCAAAGCCGCCTATCGTCGCGACCACAATCTCGCACTCCTGCTGAAGCTGCACGAGGGTCAGGATCTCCTTCATCAGCGCGCGACCGGCCTCCTTGCGCTCCACATAGCGCTTGCCGGCCACGCTCGCGGCGAAGGCGTCAGCGGCCGTCGCAACGCGGCGTTCAATATCCTTGCCGACATCTGCGATCCGCCGCGTGCAGAACTCGATGTCGCGCTCCGCGTCGCGGATCTGCCGGCGGACGGCGTGTTGATCGTCGATATGCGCCGCGCGGAGACGTTCCAGCCGCGCGATGTCGGCTTCCAGTCCCGCCTTCTCCATCAGCCGCTGGTCGCCGCTGGCGATCGCCTTGGCCATCGCGAACTGATTGGCCTGGCCTTCGCCGAGGTCCTCAAGCCGGCGGATCGACGTGTCCCCGGAGAGCGCCGCGGCGATGAAACGGGCCTTGCGTTCGTTATTCTGCCACATGCTCGCGTCCAGCGATCTCTCCGTGGCATAGGCAAAGATGTCGATGACATCGTGCTGGTTGCCCTGACGCTCGATCCGGCCCTCGCGCTGCGCGATCTGCGACGGCAGCCACGGCACGTCGAGGTGATGGAGCGCCGTCAGCCTGAGCTGCGCGTTCACGCCGGTGCCCATCGTGTCGGAGGAGCCGATCAGGAAGCGGACCTTGCCGGCGCGCACGTCGCCGAACAAGCGCTGCTTGGCCTCGGACTTCCTAAAGTCCTGCATGAAGGCGATCTCGGATCTGGGCACGCCCATGCGGACGAGCTCGTCTCTGATCCAGCTATAAGCCGAGAAGCCGCGTGTCTTCTCGACGCTGATCGTTCCGAGGTCGGAGAAAATCATCTGCGCGGCGCCCGGCAGCTCGTACGGCTTGCCGTCGGCGCGCACGTAGCTGTTCGCCGATGTCTCATTCCAGATGCGGAAGGCGTTGGCGACGAGCAGGTTCAGCTTGTTGTCCGGCTCGTTGTCGCTACCTGGATCGACCAGACGCAAATCGATTGCCGCATGGCGGCCGTCGGTGATGACGGAAAGCAGGATGTCGTCGCCCGGCTCCGGCGGCCGGTCGCGCATCTCGATCGCCTTGATCCGCGCGTCGAGCAGGGACTGATAGCGCCTGAAGGCCGGGGTTTGCTTTGCGGTCAGGATCTGCCGCTTGCCCGTCGAGATCGCCGGGACCTTCACATGCTGCCGCAGGTCATCCGGTAGCACCACGTCGGCGAAGGACCGGAACATGGCGATCAGCTCGGGGACGTTGACGAAGGTCGCGAAGCGCGTGACCGGCTTGTACTTGCCGGACGGCTGAAGCTCGAGCTGGGTCGAGACATCGCCGAAGGTCGAGGCCCAGGCGTCGAACTCGTGCAGCCCGCGATCCAGAAGCGCCGCGTAGCCGAGATAGCGCTGCAGCGAGAACATCTCGCCGAGCGTGTTGGTGATCGGGGTGCCGGAGGCGAGCACCAGCGCGCGGCCCGGGTTCTTTGTCTCGATGAAGCGGGACTTTACATAGAGATCCCAGGCGCGCTGCGAGCCGTTGGGGTCGACGCCCTTCAGCGTCGACATGTTGGTGGCGAAGGAGAGCTTGCGGAACCCCTGCGCCTCGTCGACGATGATCTGGTCGATGCCGATCTCCGAGATGGTGAGGAGATCGTCCTTGCGCGTGGCGAGTTCTTCGAGCCGTTCCTTCAGGCCCTCCTTCAGCCGCTCGAGCCGCTTGCGCGAGACCCGGTCCTCGCTCTCGACCTTGGTCAGCAGTTGCTCGTAGAGCTCGAGCTCGTCCTGGATCATCTGCTGCTCGAATGCGGACGGCACGCCAATGAAGCGGAAGGTGGAATGGGTGATGATGATCGCATCCCACGTCGCGGTCGCGGCGCGCGACAGGAAGCGATGCCGCTTGTCCGTGGTAAAGTTGGTCTCGTCGGCGACGAGGATGCGCGCGACCGGATAGAGCGCCAGGAACTCGCGCGCCGCCTGCGCCAGGCAATGGCCGGGAACGACGAGCATCGCCTTGGCGATCAAGCCGAGCCGGCGCTGCTCCATGATGGAAGCCGCCATGGTCATCGTCTTGCCGGCGCCGACGGCATGGGCGAGATAGGTCGCGCCCGAGGCGATGATGCGCCAGATGCCGCGCTTCTGATGTCCGTAGAGAACGAATGCGCCCGAGGCGCCCGGCAGCTTCAGATGCGAGCCGTCGAAAGCGCGCGGCACGATGTTGTTGAAGCGGTCATTATAGACCCGCGCCAGGCGATCGGTCCGATCCGGATCGGACCAGATCCAGTTCTGGAAGGCAGTCTTGATCTTGTGCAACTTCTCCTTTGCCGCCTCGGTGTCGACCACGTTGAGGACACGACGCTCGCTATCGCCGTCCTTGATGGTGTCGAAGATCTGCGGCACCGAGGAATTGAGCGCATCGGACAGAAGCTGGCCGGCGTGCCGCCGCTCGGTGCCCCATTCGGATGTGCCTGCGGCCATCCAGCCGAGCTGGCGGGCTTCCAGGGTCCACGACGCCAGTTCCGGCATGTGGTGGATCTTGATCTCCGCGCCCATCGTCTCGTGGACGAAAGCGATGATATCGGCAGCGGGAATCCACGGCGCGCCGAGCCGCGCGGTGATGTCTGAGGGCCGGAGGTCGGCGGGTTGCACCTCGCGCAGGGCCGCCACATTGCGCTCATATTCGGGGTCGAGCGCGGCCGCGGCTTCCGCCGCCGCGAGCTTCGATCGAACGGCGCCTGAAAGATAGGCGTCGGCGGTCTGCCACGACCCATCGGCCGGATCGCGGAAGATGGTGCCGCCGAGTTCGGCGATCACGTCGTCCGCATCGCGATGCACGAGCTCGGCGATGTGATCGGGATCGACATGGCCGCGCTCGTTGAGCACGACGGCCAGAGCGTCGGCGGCGCTGGTGATGACCGGCGGCGCCGGCGGGGCGATCACCCGCTCGGTGAAGATCGGGCCTGGCCTTGCCGTATCGGATTCGAGGTCGTAGTCTTCGATCGAAGCCACCAGCCAGCAGTCCGGATCGTCCAGGAATGGCTGGAGGTTCGGCCTGCGGTGCGTTTCACGGACCTCACCGGTCTCGTCGTCCTCGGCCGTCGACACCATGGTCGTGTTGATCGGCCCGAAGGCGCACGAAGTTCGACCACGCGATGCGTAAGCGGACCTGCGCATCCTTCCACGGGCGATCAAGCTCCTGGCATTTCAGCACGTCGCGCACCGCATCGCGGATCGGGATCAGCTTCTGGATGATCCGGGCATGCTTTTCCGGAATGCCGTCGGCGCTGCGGCCCTTGCGCACCGCCACAGAGACCGGCTTCCCGTCGAGGATCTGCATCAGGCAATGCCGGTGATCGAGGAAATAGCTGCCCTCGCGCGCCGTGAGGCTCGCCGCGCTCTCCGACTTCGCTGGCACGGCCTCGTGCTCGCTGTCAGAGTCGATCGCCTCCGGTTCGCCATCATAGATTGCGACCGGAAGGAGGGTGATCGCGTCGGCGAGCGCAGCCGCGAGCTCCTCGTCGGCCTTGGGTAGACAGGTGTAGGTCTCGCCGAACGGGCCGGAGGTCAGCGCGTGCGCGCCGAGCACACGACGGGGATGGCGTGCAAAAAAGCGGTTGACGCGGATGGCGCCCTCGTCGTCGGTCGCCGGGTGCACCTCCTCCAGGTCGAGCCATGATATGTCGCCTTCGGGCTCGCCGTACTTGCGCCGCCGGAAGAATAGGATGTCGACCACGACGTTGGTGCCGGCATCGGCGCGGAAGCTGCCTTCCGGCAGACGGATGGCACTGAGGAGATCGGCATGCTTTGCGATCAGCGCGCGCGCCGAGCCATCCGCCTTGTCCATGGTGCCGTGCGAGGTGACGAAGGCGGCGAGGCCACCCGGCTTCAACAGCTTGATCGCCTTAACGATGAAGTAATCGTGGAGACGCAGACCGAGCGAGCGCAGCGCGCGGTCCGAGCGCACCGTGCGATCGGAGAAGGGCGGATTGCCGATCGCGAGGTCAAACCGCGCCGGCAGATCGATGCGCGCGAAATCGCCGGTGACGATCCGCGCCTGCGGCTGCAACAGCCGCGCGATGCGCGCCGTGACGGGATCGAGCTCGACGCCGGTGACGTGCGAGACATGGCGTAGCGCTTCGGGCATCAGCGCCGGAAACAGGCCCGTGCCGATGCCGGGCTCGAGCACGCGTCCGCCGCGCCAGCCGAACCGCAGCAATGCCGCCCAGATCGCCCGCACGATGAACTCCGGCGTGAAATGGGCGTATTGCGTGCAGCGCGCGAGCGAGGCGTAGTCAGCATCGTCGATCGCATCCTGCAGATCGGCGCCGATCGCGTCCCCGCCCTTCGCGAACTCGGTTTCGCCCGGTCGGCGGAAGACCCCATTGGCAAGCTCGGTGGCGCCGAATCCGGTGAAGCGGATCAGTTGCCGCTGCTCGTCAATCGTCGCGGGCCGCTGCTCGGCCTCGACCTGTGAGGCGAGCCGGACCGCCGCGACATTGTCGCGGGCGCGCTGCTTCCAGTTCCTTGCGAGGCCGCGCGCATCGGCAAGGTAGAAATTGTCGCCGCGCTTGCGCGAGCCGGCCGGGGAGGGCTGCGTCGACGAGACCGCCGGCCCTGCGGGGACCGACGGCGACGGCGGCGGATCGTCATCATGATCGTCGTCGCCGCCGGGATCGGGGCCGAACGCGGTAACGCCAAGGCCGAGACTGGATGAAAGGGCGGTATTGCCGAAGAGGTCGAGGGTGAAAGGATCGTCATGCGCCATGGGAAATGTCCTCCAGTTGGGCGCGCGCCGCCGTCCGCCGGCGCGGGCTGCGACGGACGGCACGGCGTTGCGGGATTGACGGAGAGCCGGCGCCAGGGCCGGGTGCGGAAATGCGACGCCCCGAGCGAGGCCGGGCTGCCGCGGGGCGGGGAGGGGAGGTCGGGCTAGGCCGCGGCCGTCTCCGGCAGATGGCGGAACTGCACCGGCAGCTTGGCCGCGATCTCTGCCTCGGTGAGGTCGTCGAGGAGCTTCAGGCCGTGCCGCTCTGGCCGGCATAGACGAGTACAGTGCGGCGGCCGCGCATGGCCTGCGGCCAGCGCTCGCCAGCATAGCCGCGATAATCGTCATGCGTGCTCGACCAGATGTGGTCGAGCCGCTCGTCGCGCGTCATCGCGTGCACGGGCCGTGACTCGTGCTCGATGATCGCCGCCTTCATCCGCTCCGGCGACAGCCGATCTGAAAGATCGCAATAGCCATGGAACCAGCGCCGCTTTCCGTCGATGGCAAGCGTGAAGAAGATGCTGGTGACGCTGCCCGTCATGAATTCGCGCATCGCAAACATGTCGGCGCGCATAAACAGCGGCGACAGGATCTCGAGCATGTAGTCGTGCTCCCGCTCGTTGATCTCAAACCACTCACCGGCGAAGAGATGCTGGCCTTCACCTTCGGCCATCGCGGGGTCACCACGATGGCGGTTGAACAAGCGGTGCATCTCGTGGCGCGTCGCAACGCCTTCGAAAACTTTGCGGATGCTGGGGGAGGTGTGCATGGGCGGCTCCTCTTGGCCTGGCCGGACTGACAGCGCGAGCGATCCGCCTGATCCCTTCGTCACTTCAGTCCTTCATCACACCTCCTCGCCGGCCGCATCGAAGGTCCGGCGGGTCAAGGGCCGCGGAACGCGGGCGAAGCTTCACCCTTGACGCGCCGGCCGGGCATGCGGCAGCGATCCTCGCTTTTTCTCATTCCTCATATTCGTTCGCCTTCGCGCGGACGACATACAGCACAGGACCATGCCGTGCCTTGCTGTCCACCTCCGATTCGGGCGGCGCTGAGGTCTTCGTTCCAATCGTCGGTGCGCGGCTGCGACCGCAGGAAACGAGAGCCGGCCTCGTCCGCGATCTCCCGAATCCAACGGGCGTAGACTTCGCCCTGCCGATTGTTATCGGTCGCGGCGACAATGACGGCATTGGCGCGCCCGGCCAAAGCGCGGACCGCCGTCTCTGTTGCCGGCGCCCATCCCCCGCCCGTGCTGATATACAGAGTGTCATCACGCAGCTCTTCGAGAGCAGCAAGGCTCATCGCATCGACTGCGGCTTCCGTCACACAGATGCGCAAGCAATCGGCGGCGCCCAGGCGGAACAGCTCTTTCGTACCGCCCGTCGCAAACCCGCGCCAGCTCGGGCCACGCTCCTCCCAGCCAGTGATGACGCCAACCGAATCGCTATGTGCCGCCCACATGCTGCCTTGCGGGCCCTCGCGGAGCCGTCCTTCGCTAACGGCGGCGGCGATGATCCGTTCGGGGATATGCCGCTCATCGACCAGATAGCGCCAGGTCGCGGAGCCGGGCCGAGGTTCGGAGCGACGACGCCAGCGCTTCGCGATCGAGGCAACCGGTTTTGGCTTTGCGGCAGGTCGCCAGGCGGGCGCGCTGGGCACGAAGCCGACGACGCCGGAAACACGATCACACGCGTCAGCGAATCCATCGGCGCCAAGATGTTGGGCGAGCGAAAACACGTCCCCCTTTGCCGTCGAGAGGGGGTCGAACCAGCCGCGACCGTCGTGGATGACGATCACGATCCTTTGGTCACGGCGATACTTGATCGCCCGGCGGGTGCTCTCCTTGATATCTACCTTCCACCCATCCTGCTCGAGCAGGGCCGCACAGCCGACCTGTTCGCGCAGCACTTCGATTTCTCTCTTGTCCATTGTTTGCACCGGTGTCGCGCAGGCGACATCCGGCCCCTTCTTCTGTTGGTCTCACTTGTTCCTAGCCTTGCGGCACATCCCCGACCGGCCGCGAAGCCTGCCGGGCGCAAGGGCGCGCGGACAAGCTGTCGAATTTGTCAGATAGCTGGGCGCGGCGAAGCTTCCCTTGCAGCCGGCATGGCGCCAGCGGCAGCCGGTCACCCGGCTCAATGGGCCGGGGACCAGGGATCGTATTCGTGAACGATAGCGTCTTGCTCGCCGTCGTACTCGCTGGAGAGCATCACACCGAATTCGCTCTCAGCCTGGAAAAGGATGACCGGCACCATCAGCGTGCGGGCCAGATCGAAGGCGTGGTTCTGGGCGAGGGTGAGATCGTGCGACATCGAAAGGCTCCCGTCTTGCGGCGAGGACCATCCCCGCTCGACAGGCGCCGACGTGTTCGGGGGCGGCTGCGGTCACCTCGAGAGGCGAAGCCGAAGAGGTCGCACGCTTGCGTAGCGAACCCCTTGCGGGTTGATCGTGGAAGGCCGCACCAGAACCAAGGAAAGCCCATTCGAGAGCGGGGCTGGTCCTTCACCGGAAGCATGGTGAACCAAGGCGCACATCGTTCATCCCGCAGATACGTTGCCGTTCGGGTCGACAGCAAGAACGATCGTCGTCATTCTGTCCGGGATCAATGAAAGCGTGTTTGCCCACGCGAAGATCGCTTCGCGAACTTGTCGTTTCCATTCGACACCCTCGAGGTCATAGGCGTTGCACCCGCAGGGTTTAAAGGCCTGCTTCGTGAAGCTGCTTCCGGTCGGTATTCGGAGGCTTGGGCCGTTTGCGTCAGGGATGGCCGCCCGCAAGGGGGAAGACCCGCCTGCGGGGCTTCAGCGCAGCCAACAGCCCGGCCCCGCAGGGGTGACGCCCAGCTCCCGCCACAACGCTTCCGAAGACCCTGCGAGCAAACACACTTTTGCGAAAGGCTCAATTCGCGGAATGAGCCGTTATGGAGTGAATAGGTGAACGCTGCTTTCGATGGATCAAAAGCGGATCGTTTTGTTATTGATACAGGTCGACCTTGTGCGCGTCGTAGATTTGGATGCTCGGGCAAGTCGGTCGAACACCTCTGCGATTAGAATGCTCATCATTTCAGAGCGCGCCGGAAGGACTCAGGTCTGCAACCGGGGGTGGTTTAGAAGGTGGCTATAAGAAACGTCGAGACAACCGGTTGTCCGGCGACCGATCGCTAAAGAACAACACTAAGGTCAAAGCTTCGAGTCCTTCCATCGCTACCAATTCTTTGATTTTGTACGCTGTCCTGCGATTTCCCAAGATCGTGTTCTGACGGGCTGAGGCTCGGCAACGAAACCCAGCTGCAATTTTCCAGAAGAGCTAAAGAAGTCATAAGGGGACTTGGCACTCGCAAAGAGCTGATCGCGGCCCATACAAAAATAGGATGAGCTCTTGCCGGCCGGAAAAGCGTCCTTATTCCGCTATTCCCGAGCCTTTGCCTTCGTGCGGCTCGGCTTGAACAAATCGAGATCGATCGCCTGGCCCGTTGTAAGATATCCGGAGCGATTGGGATGGAGCTTGTCGCCGGGGCCGCCGCTGGTGCTGTCGGCGACGAATTCCGGCTTGAGCCCGCCCGATCGCGGATCGAGCACGACCTTGTCGAAATCGATCACGCCGTCGAACGTGCCTGATGTGCGGATGAAGTCGTTGAGCGCCTTCCGCTTGCTGTCCTTCTCTTCGAAGCCATGCGCGGTGCTGGTGCTGCCGAGCGCCGACGTCACGGTGGCGCCGATGACACGAAGCTGCGGCCATTTCGCACGGAGTCGGGCCACCGTCCTTCATCGCCGCGATGACTTTGTCAGTCGAGGCATCGCCATTCTTGCTGAAGTCATTGATACCTTCGAGCCAGATCAGGCCGGAAACGCCCGACATGGCGAAGACGTCGCGATCGAGCCGTTGGCCTGAAGCGGGGCCGCCAGGGAATGGCTTGTCGGGGCCGTATTCGGCGGGGCCGGCGATCTGGTTGCCGCCCATACCGCCGTTCACCACCGCGACCTTGTTGCCGTAGTGAGCTTTCAAGCGGCGCGATAGCACGTTAGGCCAGCGATCATCGCCGTTCATGGTCGAGCCTGTGCCGTCGGTGATCGAATCGCCAAATGCCACGATGGCGAAAGCATCTCGGGGTGCAGTCTTTCAACCGCGTGGAGGAACAACCATCAGGCGGTGGCGTACGGGACAAGCACGGTGAGAGCGGCCGTATCACGGTGGGAAGCCTCGAAATCAATGCTGGTCTGGCGCGTGCAAATAAGTTACTCAATTCGGACGCACCTGCAATCTTCTAAGCCATTGAGTTAATTTTCTTGGCTCCCTTCTCCGGAGGCATAGCGCTACTATAGCCTACGCAACGGCGACCATCGCATCGATTGCCACGTGGCCGGGAAGCATGACGTCGCAATAAATTCCGAAATCACGACCGTGCCGCTGGACCACTCTGCGCAGGATTTCGATGTCTACCGGCAAGCGATCTTGCTCGATCGTGATGAAGCCGCAGCGTCCGCAAGACCCCTTGCCACGCAACACGACCTCGCCGATCCTGATCTCCCGGCCGATCCAGTCTTTTTCAGGCACCGCCTCGTCCTCATCCGGCCAGTCGACAAGAATGTTCGGACGGAAGCGGCGCGTGTCGATGACGCTGTGAGGCAATTCTCGGCTAAGGCTGCGCAGTGCAGCCGTGGTCAAGAGGTGGATCGGGGCGTGCTCGTAGCGAGGGCGAAAACCGCCTGATCCGATGGGGTCGAACGGCTTCAGCATTGGCTTGAAGCCGAAAGTCGTCGACAAGGCTTCCCGCATCGAGGCGTCCTCCGGTCCAGCCCAACTCCTGCCATCGACCGAAACGGTCACGCCGCCATCAGCGATCCTAGCATGCGCGCGCGGCACGCCAATGAAGTGCTTTTCCCGTCCAGGGGAGGCGATGCGGCCGGTTGCTTCATCGAGCACTCCCCAGATCCGGTCGCCGGCAATGCCGCCTGCCTCGACGCGAGCCACGGCGAGCTGTTCGCCTGCCATGGAGCTCACCGGATAGCGCCAGAGTTCTGCGACCTTACCCTTCATAGGATCTCGCGCTTCCGGGGCGCTCATCAGGCGCTCCTTGAGATGCGTGGGGCGGCGGCGACGCAGAGCAGATCGGCGTCGGTGGATGGAAGGAGCTGGGATGCGGATATGGTGACCACGCGAACCAGCAACTCACGTGCGCGCTCCGACACCTGCACGCGTGGAAAACCCCGGCTATTTTGAACGGCATCAACTTGAACGGGCATTGCAAGAACTTTCCGAATTTTTGCTCCGGTGGCACCGTACTAAGGCCTTGCCCCCTGCTCGCACGTAGGCGGTCTAGCCAGCGACCCCGACGAGCGCGCGCTCCATGGATGCAAGGAAGAGGTCGACATGTTCAGCCTGGCAAACGAGCGGAGGGCGCACTTTAAGTGAATCCTCGTTGGCCCCTGTCGTACTCACAAGTACGCCGTCGTCCCGCATTGCGTTCACTACATCCAAAGCCATTGCACGCCGGCTTGCCGCCGGTGAGCCCTCAAGCCCTATGTCGATGCCAAAAAAGAGACCAGCGTTTCGGATTGAGCGAACTCCGTAAGGCTGCTTCGCGATTCTCTCCAGCCCGGTTCGGAGACGCTGGCTCATGGCAAGCGCTCGCTGGGGGATTTGGTCCCGCTGAAGGATCGTTAGCACGGCGTCCGCCGTCGCTATTCCAACTGTATTTCCGGCGAACGTGTTTGAGTAGCGAGATGTGGCCCCAAATTGGTCCATCGGTGCTCTGCGGCCAACGACAGCGCCAATTGGAAATCCATTGCCCATCGGCTTGCCGAGGGTAACAAGATCCGGAACAATGCTGTGCCGCTCAAAGCCCCACATATGAACGCCAGTTCGCCCAAAGCCCGGTTGAACTTCGTCGGCGATGACGAGACCACCTGCCTCCCGGACTGCCACAACTCCACTGGCGATGAACCCAGGAGGGTCTACCCATACGCCATCGCTGGAGAAAATACTGTCGATGAGCAGGGCGGCAACGCCAATGCCACGACGGTTCAGATCCGTAATAGCTGAACGGATCTGCGCCTCGAAAAAGTCCGCGGCTTGTGGCTGCGGCACGCCCGCTGGTCCGGGTAGCGATACCATGCGCACGAATGGGCTGAGCTTGACTGCGTCGCCCAAGTTCGGGGAAACCGCAGCGGTCGCCGCACTAGTGCCGTGATACGCGTAGGTCGACACGATCACGCCTTCGTTGCCGCTCGCAAATCGCGCGATACGCAAGGCCAAATCGTTGGATTCACTGCCCGTGCAAGTAAAAACCACCCGGTCGAGCTCGTTTGGGAACGTATCGACCAATCGCTCGGCATAGTCGACAAGTTTTGGCTCGAGATAGCGCGTGTTGGCGCTTATCTGGCCTGCCTGCTCAGCCATTGCGACGTTTACTTCTGGGTGGCAATGACCGAGAGACGGTACGTTGTTATAGAAATCAAGATAGGCCCGCCCGTCAGGATCGTAGAGCCACATGCCTTCGCCGCGAACGAAGTGCACGGGGCGGCGGTACTGGAGTCGATATGAGGCCCCCAGAACTTCGTCACGGCGAGCAATTAGCTCGGACTCGCGCCTAGGAAGGTTGGATTCGCCGGGTCTGTAGCGATTTGGCATGAGATCTGTAGACATGTGCTTCTACCTGTTTGAAAGAGTAGCTTAATCAGTTCGCGGTTCTTTGTGCTGGCGACCGTGCCGGTCGAGTGAACCGAAATGGCGTTACGGCTGGAACGACGACATTGCCGCCAGAACTGCCGCCTCGCCCGATGCGGCGCCAAGAGGTGTTAGAATCGAAAGGCCGTGCTCGGCACGCGCGACATTCTTTTTGATGTACTGGGCGTCGGCCGGAAAAAGGTAGGATCGCCAGTAGTTGACCAGGATCAATGCGCTTTGTCGCGCCCGCATCAGTCCCACGAGCAATCTTGCTTCAAGCGCCGAAAGTGTAATGACCGAGGCGTAGCCGGCGATAAGATGTTCGGCCCCACCCAAAGGAAGGGTCGGATCCTTAACGACGTGACTCGCTGCGATTGCGAGATCCTGGATTCTGGGGCCCCAGCAGCCATCGCCAAAATCGATGAAACCCATTCCCTGGCCAGTCAACATCACATTGAATGGGCTGGGATCATTATGAGTTACCTGCCACGCGACATTCGAGATTTGTGGCTCAACAAACTCGACATACTCCGCCATCGCGACACGAACGCTATCGGCAATTGTCCGGCATGGCAGGTATTGCTTTAGTTCCGTCAACCTCGGCCAGCAACCAACGTGCCAAAGCACGGGACGGTGGGCCGCGGGCACGCTGACCAGATCAAGATTCAAGTGCAACCGGGCCAGAGCGCTGCCAGTTCGAAAAAGCAGGTCGGGAGTCGGCGTCGCTTGGTGCAGCGGAATGCCTTCAATCCGGGTCTGTAAGTACCCGCATACTCCGTCTTGTTCAAACATCAGTGCGCCGTTATTCGTGCGGAGCACTTCGGGCGCGACGAAGCCCGCGGCCCCTTGTAATCCAGCTAAAGCGGCGGCCTGGAAACGAAAGCTGTCGACCGCCTCCGGTCTGGTCGATGTCTTCAGGATTAATCGGCGGCCCTCCGACAGGTTGACCTCCACGGTGCGCTCGACCTCGGAGGATAATGTCGCAATCGATCCCGTTAATCCGTAGTGGCGCTTAAGTAGTGCCGCCGACATGTCCGGTTCGGAAGCGCCCGGCCGCATGGCCAGGATTGCAGCGGCAGCGCGAAAATAGGCTTCGGTGCTTTGCGGGGCCGAGTCCATCCTTGCCCCTCAGAGTCCGAAAAGGCCTGGTAGCTCGGTCACATCGGAGATTTCCGTATACCCGTAATAGCGGTTGGCTGGCTCATGGCGGCGATTAACCCAGACTTTGTTCTTGATCCCCAGATCATAGGCGGACATCAGGTCGTAGCGGAAAGACGAGGAAACGTGAGTTATGTCCTCTGGGCCGCATCCCAGCATGTCAAACATATATTCGAACGCATTGAGGTGAAGTTTATAGGCACGCGCCTGTTCAGCGGTATAGACGGCATGAAATGGCGCGCCGAGCTTTGCCACGTTCGACGGAATTTGGGCCGTCGTAGCGTTCGAAAGGATAACCAGCGGAATTTCGTTGGCTAGTTTAGCCAATCCCTCGGGTACGTCCTGATGCGGCCCCCAGGTCGGGATACGGTTGTAAATCGTTTCAGCGTCTTCGGCACGGAATGCGACGTTGTTGCGGCGGCAGGTGCGCTCCAGTGAGTTGTGAACGATATCCGCAAAAGGCTTCCAGTCCTGCATCACCTCGTCGAGGCGGTAGGCCGAGAAATTCTTGATGAATTCGTCCATGCGCGGGCCATCCAGAAGACGACCGAACAGATCCCTCGCGGCTTCCGCCATTTGGAAATTGACCAGTGTGCCGTGGCAATCAAGAGTCACGTATTTCGGCCGGAAGCGATCCACGTCCTTGGTCCCGTCGAGTTGCCTTACCAGCCGAGCATAGCCGCTGGCGTTTGGCAGAATGTGCCGCAATGCATGGTCATTCAGCAGAAGGCCCAACGGTCGACGGCAAAAACCAGCACGACCTTTCGTAGTGCTGTCTCTTTCGGCCCTTCTGTGCCGAACGGACCTTTAGGGCGCTCATCCTGTCTCCTGCGTCGAGCCGCCAACCGGGCGGGCGATCGCGGTCCCGAACGCTGCCCCAGACCAATCGAGTGCTGCGCGTTCGAAAGGACTTTCCGCAGCGATGTCAGGCGCTAGAGCATCCGACATACCCGACGGAGCCGGCAGCGTCACTTGCCTCGTTCTGTCGCAAGCAAGACACTGTCTTGCCTCGGAGCAATACCGGTGGAGTCGCGACGCAGGCAAAGTGCCAGGTTGACAACAGAAGCGACGTTCTCATCCGAGAATCCACACTGATTTTCAAATCATTCACGCTTCGGAGCGTGCCGACCAGTTACTCACTGCTGACACAATTCGCGTATTGCTGCTGGCGTCTTTCGTCTCTGTTTACGACTTCAGCTCAACGCGTGGCCGGCCAATCCGTAAACCCACGGCTCGTTATCTTTTCGGTTAAGAAATTGCTTCCCCTTGGACATGGTCGTGACGGTCTCGCTTATCCCAAGGCGGCTCTGCTGAAGATAGTCAGCAAATAGACCCGTCTGCTCTCGCGTATCGACGCGGGCGTACCGTCCCGTAAGCTCTTTAAGATGCACGGCCGTGAGATGGATCGCGTCACAATCATTGCTGGCGACGATGGGACCGATCACGTGGCCACGCCCGAACTCGCGCTTCATGGAGTAGCCGACGATCTCGCCGCCGCGGCTTAGAGTGAAGATTGACGCACCTTCCGAAAGCAAAGCAAGCAGCTTCTGGCGGCTTGTTCCAAACGCGCACTCATCCAGCGCTGCGATCTCCTCAATTTTCTTTGCCGACAGCGACCTCAGTTCGCCGTCCAGCACTGGCACCGCCGGGAGAGATGATGCGACCTCACCCTGCCACAGATACACGAGAGCTTCCTTCCTGAAGCCCAGCGAAAGATAAAGATGATAGGCGGCATCGGTCGAGTTCAGGACCAAATTCCGATTGCCACACCGTTCGAACACCTGTTCCATCAGCCATCGGCCGGTACCTTGTGCTTGGGTGCGCGGCGATGTGAGTACCAGGCCGATGGTGGCGAACTTGCGTCCGTACGGGAACCACATCGCGCTTCCGAAAACGCGCCCGATGCCGTCAACAGCGACGATGCCCTGACCGGCGCGGCGCAGGAAATCCCAGTCCTTTGGCCGATGCGGCCAGCCGACCGCAATCGAGAGCGCGTGAAGCAGCTTCACATCAACCTCGCGAATATCGCGCGCGACCAGTTCAAAGGACTTCAGACGTACCGATCGCCCCATTTCAACTCATCCGTTCCTTTGCGGAATGCCCAAAGTGTCTGGCATATTGTGGCTTTTGATCCTCCTGCCGCATTGCGGCAGCCGATGCGTCGCCTGATCATCGCACAGAAACTCAGCAGATTTCGACTGTTTACGGGCAGTCTTCGAAATCTTCGGCCTATAGCGCAACGCTATTCGGCAGGGAAAGCTCCTGGTTGCGGTTACGGTGTCGACATCCGGTGAATTGGGCGGGCAGAGCGACGCCATGACTGTCGAAGAAATCCTTGCGTGGCCTATCGCATTTCCGACCGTCGCAGGCCACGGGAGAGGACCTCGATGCGCGCTTTGCCGCGGGACACGAGAAGGGTGCATCGATGGCATTTCTTTTTAATTCCGATGCCAACAGGGGAGCAGTCTTCCGCCAAGTCTTTGCGCGCGAACTCCCCGACCAGGAATTCTACCACTGTAGTGAAAATATCGACCTCGACAAGGTGAGATACCTCCTGACCTGGAACGTGCCGGACGAAGTCTCGCGTTTTCGTAATCTGGAAGTGCTCTTTTCTATCGGTGCAGGGGTTGATCAGTTCAAGCCGGAGATCGTACCCGACCATGTGAAGCTGGTTCGCATGGTCGAGGATGGCATCATACGCATGATGCAGGAATACGTCGTGCTTGGTGTGCTAACGCTCCATCGGGAGATGCTCGCATATCGGGAGCAGCAGAGCAGGGGCCTGTGGCAAGCTCGTGCCAGTTCGCAGGCGACCGAACGTCGTGTGGGTTTCCTGGGTCTTGGGATGCTGGCGCAAGCGGCCATCGACCGCCTCAAACCCTTTGGATTTCCTCTCGCCGCATGGAGCCGCAGCAAGAAGGTGGTCGTGGGGGTCACCTGCTTTCACGGCGAAGATCAGCTTGCCGGCTTTCTGAGGGAGACGGATATTCTGGTCTGTCTCCTGCCGCTGACTGAGCAGACTCGACGCATTCTGAACGCGAGGCTTTTCTCGTTTTTGCCGATGGGAGCGCGACTGCTGCATGTTGGCCGTGGCCCGCAGCTTGACCAAGGCGCTCTCATCGAGGCGCTCGATAGCGGCCGCCTCGCGGCAGCTATGCTCGACGTCACCGACCCCGAGCCGCTGCCGGAAGGCCATGCACTCTGGTCGCACCCGAAGGTGATGATAACGCCGCATATCGCCTCCGTGACGCAACCGCATACGGCAGCACTATCCGTCATAGAAAACATCCGGCGCCACCGCGCCGGGAAAAATCCGATCGGCCTTGTCGATCGAAAACACGGCTACTAACCAGGGATAATGTCATGTCACTTCTGATTACTATCGATCCCAATCCGGACTTCGCACCAAAGAACGCCTTGCCTGTTGCGGAACGGCTCATTTCGGGCAATCCATCCTTCAAGACCTGGGCGCAGGACGCCTCGAAAGACGAGAAGGTACTAACCGGCGTCTGGGAAGCAACGCCTGGCGAAACCCATTCCATCAAGGGCACAACTTTCGAGTTTTGCCACATCATCTCGGGTCTTATCGAAATCGAGGAAAAGGATGGCGAGACGAAGACTTACCGCGCCGGCGACAGCTTTGTGATGAAGCCGGGTTTTGTCGGCGTCTGGCGCACGATCGAGACCGTGCGAAAGATCTACGTCAGCGCTTACGACTGAGCACAATGTTCGGAGCGGTCCAATATTTGGCCCGCCAGAACAATCGACTTTCCAAGTCGCGCGTGACCCGATTCAACGCCGTCAATCCATTCATTCTCGATGAAAAATGCGGCGTTCGATCCTGTATTACTCGGAACAGACGACTTTATCTCGCCAATCGCAATTCCAAGAGCATGCTCGTCGAACTCCCGTCGAGCAGACTGGCTCGTGGAAGGAACATAAAGCGATTACGCATCGCAGTGATGACGGGTTGGCCCCGAAGGGAAAGAACATGATTGCATTGAAGGACAAAGACCTGTTTCGCCAGCAGGCATTGATCGGCGGCAAGTGGCGGGGTGCGAACGCGAAAGCGACCGTCGATGTCACCGATCCTGCCAGTCAGCAAGTTCTTGGCACCATTCCCGATATGGGCCGCGACGAGACCAGGGCCGCGATTGACGCTGCGGCCGATGCTTTCAAGCGCTGGAAAACGAAGACTCATGCAGAGCGTGCAGCGCTCCTGGAGCGATGGCATGAGCTGATGCGAAAACATGAGCAGGATCTGGCACTTTTGCTGACGCTGGAACAGGGCAAGCCGCTTGCTGAATCGCTCGGAGAAATCCGCTATGGGGCATCCTTTGTAAAATGGTTTGCGGAAGAGGCACGAAGGATCAATGGATCGACTATCCCTTCACCCAATGCCGACCGCCGCATTTTGGTACTGAAGGAGGCGGTGGGTGTCTGCGGGATTATCACTCCCTGGAATTTCCCTAACGCCATGATTACGCGCAAGGTAGCACCTGCGCTTGCTGCGGGTTGCACCGTGGTCATCAAACCATCTGAATTTACGCCGTTTTCGGCCCTTGCGATCGGCGTTCTGGCCGAGCGGGCAGGAATTCCGGCGGGCGTCATTAATATCGTGACTGGCATGCCTGCGGAAATCGGCAAGGAGCTGATGGCCAATGAAACCGTACGCAAGATCTCGTTTACCGGATCGACCCGCGTCGGCGCATTGCTGATGAAAGGCGCCGCCGATAACATCAAGAAGCTCAGTCTCGAGCTCGGCGGCAATGCACCATTCATTGTCTTCGATGACGCCGATCTCGACCGGGCCGTCGAGGGCGCGATTGCGTCGAAATTCCGCAATGGCGGACAGACCTGCGTCTGCTGCAATCGCATTCTCGTACAATCCGGCATTTACGATGCTTTTGCTAAAAAACTCGCCAGCCGGGTTGCGAAAATGAAGGTCGGGGCCGGCACTGAAGAAGGCGTCGAAATCGGACCGATGATCAATGGCCCGGCGATAGAAAAGATCAAGCGGCACATCACAGACGCCCTGGACAAAGGCGCGAGGATCATCTCGCAGAGCGAACGTATGCCGGAAGGTAGGCAGTATGCCCGCCCCGTCGTGCTCGGTGAGGCAACGACTGAAATGCTCTTGGCCTCAGAAGAGACGTTCGGACCAGTCGCGCCGCTTTTCCGCTTCGAGACCGAGGACGAAGCGGTCGCGATCGCAAACGGCACGCCGTTCGGCCTTGCTGCCTATTTCTATACGGAAAACCTCAACCGCTCATGGCGCGTTGCCGAGGCGCTGGAATTCGGCATGGTGGGCTTAAACACTGGCCTGATCTCAACCGAGGTTGCGCCTTTCGGCGGTGTAAAGCAGTCGGGACTGGGGCGTGAAGGATCTCAACTCGGGATAGACGAATATCTCGAGATCAAAACGCTTCATGTCGGCGGGCTGGAATAAGGGGGCAATATCTATCGGATGACCAGCCGGAACACGGAAAAAAGGGGGCGGTTGAACCGCCCCCTTTATTCATCACGCAACGGTCTCTACTGAAGCTTTCGAAGGCCTGACGCGCCGCGAAAGAGCCCGAAAGGATACGCTTTCACGCGCTTCTTCGAAGGGGGTCCAATCCGACTGCGGCGGCGAGCCCGCCGATGTCAGCGACCTCGGTGTATTCATAGAAGGGGTTCGCGGGCTCATGACCGCGGTTTACCCACACCTTGCTCTTGATGCCCAGGTCGTAGGCCGTCATCAGGTCGTACCGGAAGGACGAGGAGACGTGGGTGATATCTTCCGGGCCGCAGCCCAGCTTGTCGAGCATGTACTCGAAGCCCTTCATGTGCGGCTTGTAGGCGCCGGTCTCCTCGGCCGTGATGACCATGTGGAAGGGCGCGCCGAGCTTTTCGACGTTCGACATGATGAGGTTCTTCATGGAGTTCGACAGGATCACCAGCGGTATCTCCGTGGCGACCTTGGCGAGGCCCGCCGGGACGTCGGCATGTGGACCCCATGTGTGGATTTCTTCATTGATGCGCTGGGTATCCTCAGGCCGAAATACGACACCGTTGCGCTTGCACGCGCGCTCCACCGAGTTATGCACGACCTCGAAGTATGGCTTCCACGCGCCAAGAACCTCGTCCAGGCGATAGGCAGCGAAATCCTTGATGAAACTTGCCATCGTCGTGGCAGAAAGCCGAGAGCCGTAGACTCGCCTTGCCGCACCGGCCATGTCGAAATTCGTCAGCGTGCCATAGCAATCGAAAGTGATATATTTCGGTCGGAACTTGGTCATGACGTGGAATCCTCCAATCTTCTCGGCACCGCGCGCCGGTACGACAAGCATCATAATGAGCATCTCGTAAGATAAAGCGCCGCTTTCGCTGGAACCGAAGCAGATTGTGTTGTATCGGATCGAAGCTTTGGCAGAGAGTTGCGCCAAGCAACCGCTCGCGTTGAGCAGCACCGTCAAGCGCCGGGCCTGCTCCGGCATAAGCTGCGGCATCGATCATCAACGAAAGTCAAAACTCCTCCGATCCAGGCGCGGCTTGGGAGGAACTGCCGTCCTCGATATCCTAATCTGCCTTCGGGTTGATATGGAGGACGACATGTTGAGCAATTCGCTGATCGAGCTGGATCGTGCGCATCTGGTTCACCCCGTCTCATCCTATCGCAGTCACGAGGCCTTGGGTGTGCGGGTGTTAAGATCAGCGAAGGGCGCGACCCTGACCGATGCCTCGGGACATCAATTGCTCGACGGCTTCGCCGGCCTGTGGTGTGTCAATGCCGGGTACGGACAAGACAGCATCGTTGATGCAGCCACGAGACAACTGCGCGAACTGCCCTATGCGACGGGCTATTTCGGGTTGGGCTCCGATCCGGCCATCCGGCTGGCCGCCAGGTTGGCCGAATTGGCGCCTGGCGATCTGAACCATGTTTACTTCACGCTAGGTGGCTCCGATGCCGTCGACAGCACGATCCGATTTATTCGGTACTATTATCATGCCAAGGGTACGCCGGAGAAGGATCAGTTCATTTCCGTCGAGCATGGCTACCATGGATCGTCGACGGCCGGGTCCGGCTTGACGGCGATCCCCGCCTTTCATGCGGGCTTTGGGGTACCGTATAGCTGGCAGCACAAAATTCCGTCGCACTATGCCTATCGTAATCCAGTCGGTTCCCATCCTCAGGCTATCATTGCTGCGTCGGTCGCGGCCCTGCGAGCCAAGATCGCCGAACTGGGCGCAGATCGCATTGCGGCTTTTTACGTCGAGCCAATTCAGGGATCAGGGGGCGTCCTCGTGCCACCGCCGTCTTGGTTGAAAGCCATGCACGCTGTTTGCAAGGAGAACGACATTTTGTTCGTAGCCGATGAGGTCATCACCGGCTTTGGTCGTGTCGGCCCATTTTTCGCCTGCGAAGAAGACGACGTCGTGCCGGATTTCATGACCACCGCAAAGGGTCTGACGTCGGGCTATGTGCCGATGGGAGCCGTTTTCATGTCCGACCGCGTCTACAACACGATTGCGGACGGAGCCGGCAAGACGGCCGTCGGCCACGGCTACACCTATTCCGCACATCCCGTCAGTGCAGCGGTCGGGCTCGCGTGCCTGGATCTTTACGAAAATGGCTTGTTTGCAAACGGCCGGAAGGCCGGGCGCCGCCTGATGGAGGGCCTTCGCGCGCTTGCCGATCATCCACTTGTCGGCGATGTTCGTGGTCGCGGCATGCTGGCCGCAATCGAGCTCGTCACGGACAAGGAGCGCAAGACGGCGCTGCCGGCGGAAGCGGACGCCGCGCGCCGCCTATTCGACCGCGCATGGGACAACGGTCTCGTCATTCGCGCCTTTGCCCAGGGCGTGCTGGGTTTTGCGCCGCCGCTCTGCTGCACGGACGCGGACATCGACGGCATCATCGAACGAACTCGCGTGACGCTCGACCAAACCCTCGAAGACAGGGACGTCCGCGCGGCGATGAAAGGATGATCACTGCGCCTGTCGTTCCGAGGCCAGCAAAAGCCTGAGCCGTAGCGCGGCCGGCGATCTGCCCGTGCCCCCCGAGATGGAGGATTGTTCTTCAGCTGTTGAATATGCTTTCGAGAGGCAGGTGGGATTTCACGATCGGGGACTTCAGCACGACAAAACTGAAGTATTTGTCGATTCCGATATCCATCTCGACGAGACGTTCCATCAGCGCCTGATATTCGCTGATTCCCGCTGTGATAAACTTCACCAGGTAGTCATATCCGCCCGAAACCAGATGGCATTCGACGACCGAATCTATCTTTTCGATAGTCGTGAGAAAGCGCGCGAAATCGATCTGGCGATGATTTTTGAGCGTGATCTCGGCGAACACAGTCAGAGTTTGTCCGAGCTTGGAAACGTCGATCTGGGCGGAATAGCCGGTGATGAAGCCCTCCGTCTGGAGCCTCTTGACGCGCATCAGGCACGGGCTCGGGGAAAGGTTTATCAGCTCTGCGAGCTCGACGTTGGAAGTCCGCCCGTTCTTCTGCAGTTCGCATAAAATCCTGATGTCGATCTTATCGAGCTTCATAAGCAATGCCATGAGATGGGAGCCATAGCGGCGTCAAGGCTTTGAGGCTTCAGCGTCATACGCACTGTCATAGCACCAACCAGCTTCCTTTCCCACCGGGCGGAGAGATTGCTTTTCAGAACTCGGCGACCTTGCCCCAGGCACCCGTTTTCAGCCGCTCCGGCCTGTATGGACGCGGGCAGACGATCGGCGCAGTACCAGTAATGATGTCGGCGATCAGGTGCCCCGCGCCGGGGCCAATCCCGAAACCGTGGCCGCTGAACCCGGCCGCAAGGATAAAGCCTGGAATCGCCCCCACCTCACCGATTGCGGGAACGCCATCCGGTGTGCTGTCAATATAGCCGGCCCAGACATTGGAGATTGCGACGCGACGGAGTTCAGGCAGCAATTCGCAAGCTCGTTGATGTGTCAGCCGTATCTGCCGCATGTCGGGACGGGGATTAAGTGTCCGGTTCAGCTCCATCGGGGTCGTCTCATCGAGCGCCCACTTCGCCAAGGATTCATGACCTTGGCGCATGCCCTCGAATGCTCCAGGGGCGAGACTGCGCCAGCGGCGAGCAAACATCGGCACGAATTCGCGGGCGAACCTGAATTGCTGCGGCGTTGGATCGACTCGCGCGCGCCCACTTATCGCCAGCGTGTACCCGCCGCTGCTACGCCGCGTGAGCGACACGCCTGCAGTGTGCAGGGCGTCGGGCAGACCCGCCGCGCCAGGAGCCACGGCGAGAATGGATTGGCGCACGGACGCCTGCGGGAAGCGAATGCCGAGCTGGTTGCAGAACGAAGAGGCCCAGGCCCCTCCTGCCATGACCACCGTGTTGGTCCGGATTGTGCCCGTTTCGGTCACTACGCCGCTCACCCGGCCGGCACGGAGCTCTATGCCGCGAGCGGCGCAGTGCTGGTGCACCGTGCCGCCAGCCGTCATGATCGCACGCGCGACCACGGGCACAGCCTTCGAAGGGTCTGCCGTTCCGTCGGTTGGAGAGAATACGCCGCCTTTCCATTTGCGGCCCATCGCTTTGCCTCTCTCGTTCGCTTCGTTCGTGCTCAACATCTGTGTCGTAACGCCGACCGTCTTTGCAAAATCGCGCCACTTCGCCCAGCCGGTCAGCTCATTCTCGTCATTCGACAGATAGAGAAGCCCGCAGCGGCGGAAACCCGTGTCTTCCCCGGTCTCCTGTGCTACTCTCTCCCAAAGATCGAGACTCTTGGTGGCGATCGGTAGCTCGCGCGCGTCGCGATTCTGTTGACGACACCATCCCCAATTGCGACTGGACTGCTCGGCGGCGACACGCCCCTTTTCGAGCAAGGCGACCTTAACGCCGCGGCGGGCGAGATAGTAAGCCGCGAACACGCCCACCACGCCGCCGCCAATGACGACGACGTCAGCCTCTTGAGGCAGAGACGGGCTTGATTCAATATGGATGAGCGGCGCACTCATGAAGCGAGGACTCCCGGCGTTTGACCTATCGTAGCTGAGCATTCGCGGCAGGTGCTCTGCGGGAATTTGTGATTAGACGGAATATTCTGCGGTTTGCCGACTTCTGTTCAAGCTATTATTGCGAGAATACGTTGCTCGCGCCCACCTCATTCGCCAAAGTACCAGGGCATCAAGCTTTGAGCGCGTTCGGCCGTGCCGTGCCTAACGATAGTGCGCTTGTGCGTAAAAGGCAGGCCGACTGAGAGTTTTCTCGTCGCGGCGTCAATCTCAATCCAGTCCAGTTCGGTAATTGATCTCCGACGTTTGGCGGCGCAGACTGAAATGCCAGATGGCACTTCGTTTTCAGAACTTCCTGCTGCCCGCAAGGCGCGTTTCGGCGACTCCGGGGCCATTGAAGCAGTCAAACTCGTACATGCCGGGTCAATGCCGATCAATGGCAGAAGTTCAAAAGGGACGCTGGATGAGCCTTGTCCATGAGCAGACCTTCACAAGAGCAATCAAGCTGAACGGCACTGATAGCTCCACGAACCTCGATTCAGTGATCGAGTTGGCCACTCGTCCGATGCTTTGGCCGTGACCGCTTTTCCCGTTGAGCACAAAGCTCTGAATCATGTCGCAGCCTCCGAACAGGGAATGGCAAAATGAGCGGCGAATTTTCGACCTGTCCGAGCGTCGCGGCGGCAACAATGGCCGAAGAGCCAATCCGCAGCAGAATGACCCAACGCTGTTGAAAGGGGAGACTGTTCAAATGGCCTCTGCCTCTCAGGCTGTAACTTCGGAAGATGTGGCACTCTCGGTGCGCGACCTGACCGTGAGCTTGCCGGCCGGGATGGAGCGGGCTCACGCCGTCGAGAACGTCTCCTTTGATCTGAAGCGCGGTCAGATACTGTGCATCATTGGAGAGTCCGGATCGGGCAAGTCGGTCACAGCCAATGCGATCATGGGGCTTCTGCCCAAGGCGATACGTGTTGCCTCGGGTTTGATCGACCTGAATGGGACCAACATCGTAGCCATTTCGCCCGATAAGCTCCGCAACCTTCGCGGCCGCGTCGTGTCGATGATCTTTCAAGACCCGCTCTCGGCGCTGAACCCGCTGATGACCGTGGGCGCGCAGATCGAGGAGGTCATGGCGGCGCACGACGTTGGGACGTCGAAATCCCGCCGCAGCCGCGCCATAGACTTGTTGGTTGAGGTCGGTCTTCCCGATCCGCAACTCATGTATCACCAGTATCCATTCCGGCTTTCGGGCGGGCAACGGCAGCGGGTGATGATCGCCATGGCTCTGGCTCTTGAGCCCGCGATCCTGATTGCGGACGAGCCGACGACCGCGCTCGACGTGACGACGCAGGCGCAGATCCTCAAACTGATCCGCGACATTCAGCGCCGCAAGGGAATGAGCGTGATGTTCATCACCCATGACTTTGGAGTCGTGGCGGAGATTGCCGATTCCGTTGTGGTGATGGAGAAGGGCCATTGCGTGGAGCAAGGCAGTGCCGAGCAGGTGCTCAAGTCGCCAAGTCACCTTTATACGCGCCGCCTGATCGCGGCCGTGCCGCACCTGACCGGCAAGGACCGCAATCCCTTGGAAGCCGCCGACAGGGCGTCAATCCTGAAGGTCGAGTGTCTGGTCAAGACCTATCGCAGCGGCAGTGCGCTTTTCCGTACGCAGCGCATCGTGCCTGCGGTCAATGGTGTCTCGTTCGAGCTCACGCAGGGCCGCACGCTAGGCGTTGTCGGAGAAAGCGGTTCGGGCAAATCGTCGCTCGGCCGGCTGCTGATCAAGCTCATGGAGAGCGACGGTGGCTCGATTCTGTTCGAAGGCCGCGACGTCGCCCGGCTTACCGAGGCCGAGTTTCGGCCGCTGCGGCCAAAAATCCAGATGATCTTCCAGGATCCTTTTGCGTCGCTCAACCCGCGCTCGACGGTCGGGCAAATTCTCACAGTCGGGCCGGTCGCGCATGGCGTGCCGCACAGAGAGGCTGGTGAGCGGGCGCGGGAGCTTCTGTCCCATGTCGGCCTGGATTCAGGCGCCTTTGACCGCTATCCGCACGAGTTCTCCGGCGGGCAGCGTCAGCGCATCGGCATCGCCCGGGCGCTGATGTTCAAACCAAAACTGCTGATCGCCGACGAAGCCGTCTCCGCGCTTGATGTCTCGATCCAGGCCCAAATCTTGAAGCTGCTGGATCAGATTCAGCGGGAGACCGGCGTCTCGATGATCTTCATCACGCATGATCTGCGCGTTGCCAGCCAGATCTGCGATGAGATCGCCGTCATGCATCGAGGACAGATCATCGAACGCGGACCGCCGTCGCAGATCTTCCTGGACCCGAAATCCGCCTACACGCGCGAGCTCGTCGCCGCCATCCCCGGCGAGCAGCCAAGGGGCGCTCGCGCGCTCGCGGGAGTCAATGAACACCGGCGGGACACAGCCAAGAACGAGGAGAGGTCATGACGGAAGCTTATTTTGACTCGCGCTATTCACGGCGCAATGCACTTCGATTGATGGTGGCCGGGGCTGCCGGCCTCGCTGCACCAGGCCTGCTGGGTACGCCCGCCTTCGCTCAGAAGGCCCCCGCCAAACCGAGCGGTCGCATTGTCGTCGGACTTGGACAAGAGCCGACCGTCTTCAATCCGCTGATGGCGCACATTGAAGTCGATGATGGTGTGCATTTCTCGGTTTTCGACGCGCTCTTCCGCATCGACCCAAAAGGCGAGATTCAGCCCAACCTTGCCGTCGAAGTACCGAACCAAAAGAACGGCGGAATTTCGGAGGACGGTCTCAAATGGCACCTTCGTTTACGTGACGATGTCCGCTGGCACGATGGCAAACCCTTCACGGCCGAGGATGTGAAGTTCACCCTCGAACTGATCATCAATCCGAACTTCCGGAGTTGGCGCACGGCGGGCCATGCCCTCGTGCGCGACATCACGGTGATCTCGCCCACGGAGATCTCGTGGCGAATGGAACAGGTTTTTGCGCCTTATCTATCGTTCCTGACCGAAACCTTCATCGTGCCCAAGCACATCCTCGAGAAGGAGGCCAATCCAAACAACGCCGCCTTCAACCAGGCGCCGGTCGGCACCGGCGCGTTCAAGTGGGGTCAGCGGGTCGCAGGCGATCATCTCGAACTCGTGGCTAACCCCGACTATTTCGGAGAAGGCCCACACATCGAGAAGCTGATCTTTAAATACATTCCCGACCTCACCGTCCTCTACACTCAGTTCAAGAGCGGCGACGTGGACCTGATGGGGCAGCCGTACATCACAGCTGATCATTACGAGGAAGCCAAGGCGCTGGCGAACCGAGTGGTGACACTGGTCCCAAAGGCTTCATTCGAGTCCTTTTACCTGAATCTGGAGCGTCCACAGTTCAGGGAACTTGCAGTCCGTGAGGCGCTTTACGCAGCCATCGACAAGGAATCCATCATCCAGGGGCTCTATTACGGCGTGCCGACTCCGACGGAGACCTTCATGCCGAGGCAGTCCACCTACTATAACCCCAATCTTCCGGCACACGCATACAATCTGGACCGCGCGCGTCAGATCCTGGACCAAGCCGGCTGGGCGCCCGGGCGGGACGGCATTCGTGCCAAAAGCGGCGTCCGTCTGTCCTTTGCCAGCTCGACCACGTCAGGCGATCCGCTTCGCGAGCAGGTGCAGCAGTTCTTGCAGCAGACATTTGCTCAGTTGGGCGTTGAGATGAAGATATCGAACTTGCCCGCCGCGGTGATGTGGGGCGAGTTCTGGCAGCAATCGCAATTCGATTCCGTGATCGTCGGCAGCACGTATCTGATCGGCGCCGACCCGGACGTGACCAATCGCTTGCACTCGCGCGCGATTGCAGCGAAGGGCGGGCGTGGTTCGAATAATGCGCAGTATTCAAATCCAGAGGTCGATGCCTTGCTCGACCAAGGCGCTCGCAGCTTCGATCCGGACGCGCGGCGCTCGATCTACCGTCGGGTACAAGAGCTCGTTCGTCGCGACCTGCCCTTCCTGCCGCTGTACCAGACCAATGCGGTCCAGGGTAACAAGAAGGGCATTTCCGGCGTCGTGCCGAACGTCAACACGCGCACCGAATCGTGGAACGCGCTGGCTTGGTCTTGGGCGAGTTGACGTATCGCCGCCCGAGGCCGGATAGGCGCAGGGCGGCCGACTAGGCGCTGTCAAGCTAACATGGAGACTCGAATGCCCGGGTTCCTGCTTAATCGTTTTTCGCAGAGCATCGTGCTGTTGGTGATCGTCTCGATCATCGGCTTCACGGTGCTCAACTTCATGCCGGGCGGTCCTCTCGCGCAGTTCGGGCTGGATCCCGGCATGACCCAGAAGGACATTGAGCGACTCGCAGAGCAGCTCGGGCTGAACCGGCCGTTGTGGATTCAGTATTTTGATTGGGCCTGGCGGCTGGTTCAGGGCGACTGGGGACATTCTTTCCGCGACGGCACGCCGGTGCTGGCGGTGATTGGGCGTCACCTCTTCGCTACGCTGCTGCTGATGGGGACGTCCACGGCACTGGCCATCGCCATTGGCTCCTGGATCGGAATCCGCGGTGCCACCCACCGCTATTCCCTGTTCGACTATTGCGCGACGATCGGCGCCATGGTCGCGCTGTCGGTCCCGACCTTCTGGTTCGGCCTCGTCGGCATCTATATCTTCACGCTGAAGCTCGGTTGGGTGCCTGCAGGGAACATGTACACGATCGGTGACGGCTCGGTGCTGGACTACTTGCATCACCTGATCCTGCCAAGTTTGGTGCTGTCGCTGGTCCACGTCGCGGTCTGGAGCCGCTACATGCGCACCGCGACACTCGATGCACTGAGCCAGGATTTCGTCAAGACGGCTCGCGCCAAGGGCCTAAGTGAGCGCCGCATCCTGCTGAAGCATGTCGTCGGCAATGCGCTGTTGCCGATGATCACGCTGGCTGGGGTGCAGTTGCCGAGCATTCTGACCGGCGCGTTGGTCACTGAGACCATCTTTACCTGGCCGGGAATGGGGCGGCTGTTTCTCGATAGCCTCGGCTACAGTGACTATCCGATGGTCATGGGGCTGTTGATATTCTCAGCCATCCTTGTGGTGCTGGGCAATCTCGTCGCCGACATCCTTGTCGCACTCGTCGATCCGCGCATTCGTCTCAGCTGAAGACGCAGGTTCGTGCCGTCAACAGGAGTCCCAGTTATGACTGACATCGCCGCCCACCTCCCTCCAATTCGCTGGTGGCACAGCCGCGGGGTGCGCCGCTTCATGCGCCACCATCTGGCGCTGCTCGGATTCGCGATGATCGCCCTGCTCGTGTTGGCGTGCGTCTTGGGCCCCTACGCCTTGCCTTACGATTCGCTCTATATAGATCTGCGCGCTCGCTTTGCTCCTCCCTTGAGCGGTCATCATTATTTCGGCACCGACCCGTTGGGGCGAGACTTGGCTGTACGACTCTTGATGGCCGGGCGTGTCTCGCTGCTGGTAGGATTCTCCGCGATGTTGTTGTCAACGCTGATCGGAACGCTCGTCGGCGTGACCGCAGGCTATCGCGGCGGCTGGATCGGAGCGGCGCTGATGCGCACGGTGGATGGCTTTCTTTCCTTCCCCTCGATTTTCCTCGTGCTGGCGCTGGCCGCGACGCTCCGGCCCAGCCCGATGATGATCACTGTCATCATTGCTGTCACGAGCTGGATGGAGGTTGCCAGGATCGTCGAAGCCGAGGTCCGTTCGCTGCGCGAGCGCGAGTTTGTCCAGGCCGCGCGCATGGTCGGTCTGAGCGGCAGGCATATCATGCTTCGCGAAATTCTGCCCAATGCCACCGGTCCGATCATTGTGGCCGCAAGCCTCACCGTCGCCCGTGCGATTCTTCTGGAGGCCTATATCAGTTTCCTCGGTTACGGCATCCAACCACCGCTGCCCAGCTGGGGCAATCTGCTCAACGGCGCCCAGCAATATCTGGCCAGCGCTCCCTGGCTTGCCATCATTCCAGGCGCGGCGATTACGATCGCAGTGACCAGCTTCAACTTCATCGGCGACGGGCTGCGCGATGCGCTTGACGTTAGAGATGACCACATTTGACGGCTTGAGCCCAGGTGCCAGGCAGCGGACAGCGTTGAAGGCTATCAGGCAGAACCTCCTGATAGCGTAGACGTCGCAAGCACCGCGTTGGCTGATCAGAAGCCGTCTTGTCAGTAATCCAAGGCCACCTTTAACACCCGAGAAGTCAGCGACATGCACGAGCCCAGAGCCGCAGAGAAGGACACGCCCTATTGGTGGGAAGCCGCACCACTTAGGTCGCTGCCTCAACAGACTCTTCCCAAGAAACTTGACGTACTGATCGTGGGCGCTGGCTATGCCTCTCTTTCGGCCGGGCTGGTGCTGGCGCGCGAGGGACGCTCGGTTGCGGCCTTTGACGCGATGACTCCGGGCGAGGGCGCCTCGACGCGCAACGGTGGAATAACCAGCGCAAGCATACGGCCGGATTACGCGGCGATCTCCCGACGCTTCGGCGAAGACAAGGCGTTGGCAATCGAGGCGGAAGGCAAGATCGCCCGCGAATTCCTTTACGATTTCATCAAGACTGAAGGGCTCGCCTGTGATTTCCAGCTGGTCGGACAGTTCAAGGGCGCGTTCGGATATGAACAGTACGACACGATGGCGCGTAGCGCGGAAGTATTAGCGAAGAGGCTGCGGATCGAGTCTCACGCCGTACCCTATGCCGAGCAGCGCAGTTACATCGGCACCGATGTCTACCGGGGTGGAACAGTCCGGATGGATATCGGTGGGCTACAACCGGCGAAGTTTCACGCTGAACTGCTTCGCGTGGCGCTCGCTTCGGGCGTCGCGGTTCATGCGGACACGCCCGTCATCTCAATTGAGAGGGACGGCTCCGGATTCCGCATCGTGACCTCGGCCGGTTCAGTGCAGGCGCGTCAGGTGCTGGTTTGCACGAATGGCTATACCGATAGCGCCGTTCCCTTCCTGCGCCGCAGGCTGGTCCCGGTTCGCAGCCGGATCATTGCAACCGAGGAGCTCGCACCTGACGTCATGGCGCGGCTGATGCCCAAACGCATGATGATGACCGAGAACCGCCAGATCGGGTTCTATTACCGCCCATCGCCCGACGGCAAACGTATCCTGTTAGGGGGGCGCGACAGCTCTCGTGTCGGTAACCCGGTGGCTCCAAAGCTCCTGCTGCGCAAGGGGCTGGTGAACCTTTTCCCCGAACTCGAGAATGTTCGCCTTTCGCACAGCTGGTTCGGTAATGTGGCGATGAATCGCGACATGCTCCCGCGCATCTTCGAAGAGGACGGTGTGGTTTATGCCACTGGCTTCTGCGGTTCAGGCGTCGTCTGGGCGCCTTGGATCGGGATGCACGCGGCCCACAAGCTGATGGGAAATCACGAACGGGCGCGCACCGCCTTTGACTTCCGTCCGCCGGACTCCATCCCGCTCTATCGTGGCGATCCCTGGTTCATGCCGGCCATGATCTGGGGATATCGGATGCAGGATCATTTCGCGCTGTGGCGCGACCGCCGCTGACGGCTGGAGCTCCATCGGGCATTCTCAAAGGTACAACTCAGGTCATGGACCTGGCGGCACCGCCGCCTCTCGAAAGAAACGCATCGATGCACTACGTATCCACGCGCGGACATTCAGGTCGCAGACAGTTCTGCGAGACACTGCTTGAAGGCCTCGCCGAGGATGGCGGGCTGTACGTGCCTGAGACCTACCCGCGTGTGGATGCCGCTACATTGGATGCGTGGCGTGCCTTGTCCTATCCCAGCCTGGCCTTCGAGGTCCTGTCGCTCTACGTCAGCGATATTCCGCCCGCCGACCTGAAGGCAATCTGCGAAAAAACCTACACGCCCGAGATCTTTGGTACCCCGAACATCGCTCCGCTTCGAAAGCTGGAGACGCGGCTTTATCTCCAGGAATTGTCGAACGGTCCTACGCTGGCGTTCAAGGACATGGCCATGCAGTTGCTCGGCAATCTGCTCGAGTACGAACTGGCACGCCGGCACGACGAATTGAACATTCTTGGGGCCACCAGTGGCGACACCGGGAGCGCTGCCGAATACGCAATGCGCGGCAAGAAGGGGGTGCGGATCTTCATGATGTCGCCCCTCGGACGGATGAGCTCCTTTCAGCAAGCTCAGATGTTCAGCCTGCAGGACGCCAACATCCACAACATCGCTATAGATGGCGTGTTCGACGATTGCCAAGACATCGTCAAATGTGTGTCCAGCGATCTGGAATTCAAACGACGATATAAGATAGGTGCAGTGAATTCGATCAACTGGGCCCGACTGGTCGCGCAGGTCGTCTATTACTTCTCCGGCTATTTTCAAGTCTCCGAAGGGAGGTCAGCAGGCGTTGACTTTTCCGTGCCTTCAGGAAACTTCGGAAACATCTGCGCTGGTCATGTTGCGCGCATGATGGGACTTCCAATATCCCGTCTCGTCCTTGCGACCAACGAAAACGACGTGCTCGACGAGTTTTTCCGCACCGGCGTTTATCGCGCCAGAAGCCGAGCTGACACGCTTGAAACATCGAGCCCTTCCATGGATATTTCCAAGGCATCAAATCTCGAGCGGTTCATCTTCGATTTACTCGGTCGCAACGCCAGTCGGACGAAATCGCTGTTTGAGAACCAACTTCGGAAATGCGGTTCGTTCGACCTCAGCGGTGATCCCAGCTTCGTAACGGCGGCGGCGCGTTTTGGATTCCGCAGCGGCAGGAGCACCCATGCCGATCGACTGGCGACGATCCGTGACACGTGGGACCGCTACAACACAATGATCGATCCTCACACTGCGGATGGTGTGACGGTCGGGCGCATGCATGCGAACCCCGAGACGCCGATGCTTGTGCTCGAAACGGCGCAGCCAATCAAATTCGCTGCGACGATCAAGGAAGCGTTAGGCCGGCAGCCGGATCGTCCGCAACGGTTCGATGGAATAGAAGGGCTACCGAGGCGAGTCAAAGTCCTTCCCCCGGATGCACAGGCCGTGAAGAACTACATCGCCGACGTCGTGCAGGGTGCGACGTGCTGAAGGGTCGGTTCCGGATCGAGGAGCGTTTCAGCCATGGCTGTATTACGGAGCTGTCATGCGACGAGGTTCGCGGGGCAAAAGCTACCGCGACCTTGCAGGCACGCCTGAAGGTGGCGACCGGTGGTAGCGGACGCGAGTGACGTGGCGGTCGGCCCGCACCGGTTCGGCAGGTCTCGGCACAAAGCTGAGCTTGGCGCGCGAGCCGCTGACAGCACATCGTCCCTTCTACCGTACCATCAATGCAATACCCTGCCGAACTTTGCGTCAGTCTGATCGCGTAATGCTGTCGGAGCCAAGATACGCTGCACTTCGTGTGAACATCGTCAGATGGACCTCGCCGTGTCAGGCACTGACGACTAGTCCGGTAACCCAAGCAAGAGACGTCGACGCATCATGGCAACAGCAGCTACCCAGGCCGGAGAACGCGAGATTCAAGACGTGGCCCTGGTCCCTTTCGCGAGAGCGCATCTGGAAGGTGCCCTGAAGCTCTCGCAGGAGATGTCTTGGCCGTACCTGCTCAGGGATTGGGAATTTGCGCTGCAGCTTGGCCGCGGCTTCGTGGTGACGAGTGCAGGTGCTGTGGTGGGGACTGCGCTCTGGTGGCCTTACGGCGACACCCATGCTTCCGCCGGAATGATCATCGTCTCCAAAGCCATTCAGGGACGCGGTTACGGGGCGCGGCTGATGGACGCGCTGCTCGCGGCGGCACGACCCCGGATCATCACGCTGAACTCGACTGTCGAAGGCATGGCGCTTTACCAGCGCCGTGGCTTCGTCCCCATCGGGATCATCCATCAGCATCACGGAGTTCCCAGGGAACGCCATGAGGCGCCGGGTCCGTGCTTCGTCAGGGCAATGGCTCCATCGGATATCGGGGCGATCGTGGGTCTCGATCACGAGGCCACCGGCTGGACGAGGCGGGAGATGCTGAACCGATTGATCGAGGTCGGCGACGGCTATGTTCTCTTGCGTGACGGCATACCCCGCGGCTACGCCATTTCCCGTCTCTTCGGCCGTGGGCATGTCATCGGTCCTGTGGTCGCCGAAAGCCCGACCGATGCGCGCGCGTTGATCGAGGCCGCGCTCGCGCCCCTCGGGAGTGTTTTCGTCCGCGTCGATACCTCTGCCACCTCGCACCTCGGGGAGTGGCTCGAGGGCATCGGCCTGCAGCAGGTCAGCGATGCCACCACCATGGTCCTTGGGACGCAGATGCCATCGACCGGGCCGGCGCGCACGTTCGCGCTCGCCAACCAGTCATTCGGTTAGGAGACATCGGGATGCTGCGCTCAGAGGTGCACCGAACGGATATCCCAAACGCCCGACCGGGCGAGACGATCGGAGCGCTGGCGACGCCGGCCCTCCTGCTCGACAAAGAACGGCTGGATCGCAATCTCACGCGTCTGTCCTCTCGTATGGCCGCGGCGGGCGTCGTGCTGCGCCCCCATATGAAAACCGCGAAATCCATCGAGGTCGCCCGGCGCGCGTATCCCTTCGGGCCGGGGCCGATCACGGTCTCCACCTTGGCGGAGGCGGAATACTTCGCGCGATATGGTTTCCGCGACATGACTTATGCCGTGGGTGTGGCACCGCACACCGCTGAAAGGGCGATGCGTCTCCGTCAAGCCGGCGTCCACCTCAAGATGCTGCTCGATTCGCCTGAACAGGCGGCGATGTTGGGCGCGGCCGCTCGCGCCGCCGGCGTGACGCCCTCCGCCTTCATCGAGATCGACTGCGACGGTCATCGCGGCGGGCTGACCGCCACCGATCCCAAGCTCATCGCCGTCGCGGCGGCCCTGGCCGAGGCCGGCGTCACGCTCGCCGGCATTCTCACCCATGCCGGCGAATCCTACAGCCTTTGCACGTCCGATGCCCTCGTTGCGGCCGCAGAGAACGAAAGGGCCGTGGCCGTGGCGGCCGCGGAGACATTGCGGGCGGCGGGGCATGAATGCCCGGTCGTGAGTGTCGGTTCGACGCCGACCGCCTATTTCGCCGAAGACCTGACCGGCGTCACGGAGATGCGGGCCGGCGTCTACATGTTCTTCGATCTGGTGATGCACGGCGTCGGTGTCTGCACGACCGACGACATCGCGATCTCGGTTCTCGCCACCGTCATCGGCACGAAGCCGGAAAAGGGATGGATTTTGGTCGATGCGGGCTGGATGGCACTGTCACGCGATCGCGGCACCGCGGCGCAGCGGGTCGACCAAGGTTACGGTCTCGTCTGCGATCTGTCCGGCCAACTCTATCCGAACCTAATCGTCGCGCAGGCGAGCCAGGAGCACGGCATCCTCGCCATCAGGTCCGGATCGGCTGCAGCCCTCCCGCATATCCCGATCGGCGCGAAGGTCAGAATTCTGCCCAATCATGCCTGCGCGATGGCGTCACAGCACGAACTGTACAATGTCATCTCGGCGGGAAGCGACGCAATCGAAGCTCAGTGGCCGCGGATGCGCGGCTGGTAGGCCTGAAACAGAATCGGGCGGCGATTTGCGCATGCCCAGCGTTCAGATAGCGGGTTTCTGGAGTCGATATGAAGCTCACATCCTATTGGTTGGACACATCGGAGCCATTCAAGAGCGACACCGCAGCACCGGTGCAAGGCACCTGCGACGTTGCAGTGATTGGCGGCGGCTTGACCGGTTCTTCGGCCGCCCTGCCTCTCGCCAAGAAGGACGCGCCCGTCGTGCTCCCCGAAGCGGAGACGATCGGGCACGCGGCGTCCGGCCGGAACGGCAGCATGTGCAACAACGGGTTCGCTCAGGACTACGGCACGCTCTCGGCCAAGCTTGGCAAGAAAGTCGCCGACCGGCTCTACCGGTCTTTTGAGGCCGGGGTCACCGAGCTCAATCCCTGGAAGGACTTCGCCTGGCCCGCCATTGCGGGCCATCTCGGTCCTCCCTGGTTCCTTCCGCTGGTCGGCGCCTATTACCGGATCAAGGATCGCTTCCAATGAACTCGGCCATTCGACACCTGACGGAAGCCGGCTTCCTCGGTAAATTGTACATCGACGGAGATTGGCAGAAGCCGATCGGATCGATGACGGCGATCGTCGTCAATCCGGCGACCGAGCAGCCAATCGCCGAAGTCGCGCTCGGAAATGACGAGGACGTGGAATACGCCGTCGCCGCGGCCAGACGAGCCTTCGCGGGCTGGTCCTGCAAGCCGGCTGCCGAGCGTGCAGCGCTGCTCGACAGGATCCATGGTTTGATCCTCGCGCGGCTCGAATGGTTCGCACAGGCAGTCACGAGCGAGATGGGGGCCGCGATCACCTATGCGCGCCGCGCCCAGGTGCCGCTCGCCGCCGAACATATCCGCGTCGCGCGCGACAATCTCGCGACCTATTCTTTTATCACCTCGCGCGGCAGCACCGCCCTCATGCGCGAGGCGATCGGCGTCTGTGGTCTCATCACCCCTTGGAATTGGCCTCTCTACCAGATCACAGCCAAGGTCGGTCCGGCGCTCGCGGCGGGCTGCACGGTGGTGTTGAAGCCAAGCGAATTGTCGCCCCTGAGCGCCTTGCTGTTCGCTGAGGTGATGGACGATGCCGGTTGTCCGCCCGGCGTATTCAACTTCGTCAACGGGACCGGTGCCGTCGTGGGGACCGGTCTGGCGTCGCATCCGCAGGTCGACATGGTCTCGATCACGGGCTCGACCCGTGCCGGAGTTCTCGTTGCGCAGGCGGCTGCGCCCACCGTAAAGCGCGTCGCCCAGGAACTCGGTGGCAAGTCGCCGAATATCATTCTGCCGGATGCCGAGCTGAGCCGGGCCGTTCCACTCGGCGTCGGCGCCGCCTTCCGCAATCTCGGCCAATCCTGCAGCGCGCCGACGCGCATGCTTGTGTCCCGCTCGCAGATGGCGGAGGTCGAGGTTCTCGCTGCGGCGGCTGCTTCCGAAATAGTAGTCGGCGATCCGCTTTCGGAATACACGACCCATGGTCCGATCGCCAACCGGCCGCAGTTCGAGCGTGTCCAGACCATGATCGACGTCGGTCTGGAGGAAGGCGCCAAGCTTGTCATTGGCGGGCCGGGGCGGCCCGACGACCTTCAGGTCGGCCTCTATGCGCGGCCGACGATCTACTCGAACGTTCGTCGCGACATGAGGATAGCTCAGGAGGAGATCTTCGGCCCGGTGTTGTCGATCATTCCATACGATTCGGTTGACGAGGCGATCGAGATCGCCAACGACACGGTCTACGGCCTCGGCGCGCATGTGCAGGGCACTGATATTGACGCCGCGCGGAAAGTGGCTGGGCAGATCCAGTCCGGTCAAGTCCATCTCAACTATCCCGACTGGGACCCGAACGCACCTTTTGGCGGATACAAGCGTTCCGGGAACGGCAGGGAATACGGCCGCGAAGGCATGGAAGAATATCTCGAGACCAAGGCCGTTCTCGGATTTTATCAATGAAATTCATCTCGGAAAGCGAATCGACTCGCCTTATCTCTCATGAATCGGCGTTCGAGGCCGTCCGGAAGGCTCTGGTCGCGGCGGCTTCCGCTGACGCGAAAGTGTTTCCGGCCGTGATCGCACACGCGTCGGCTGCGCAGAACACGTTCTCGCTCAAGTCGGGTTCAACGCCTGAGTTGGCGGGCCTCAAGGTCGGCTCATTCTGGCCCGACAACCCCGCCAAAGGCCGGCCGCGCCATAGCTCGACGATCGTCCTGATCGATCAGGCGAACGGGCGGATCGGCGCGGTCATCGAGGCTTCGGCTGCCAACGCCCATCGAACTGCGGCGGCCGATGCGGTGGCGGCGAGTGTGCTCGCGCGACCGGAATCTGAAACATTGGCGATCTTCGGCGCTGGCAACCAAGCGTTGTTCGAATGCTGTGCCCTTGCTCGCATCCTTCCGCTGAAGCGCTTGCATGTGGTCGCGCGCAATCGTGACAAAGCCAATGAATTCACGACTAAACTGTTGTCGCTTGGTGTGAAACTCGACATCCGCATCTCGACGGCGGAAGAGGCGTGTCGGCAAGCGGACATCATCGTCACCGCGACGCCGTCGCGGGTCCCGCTGTTCAAGGCCGAATGGGTCCGTCCAGGCACGCACATCGCCGGCATGGGGTCCGACGCGCGTGGCAAACAGGAGTTGCCGAGCGAGATCTACGAGCGTGCGAAGCTGTTCTGCGATCTGCCCGAGCAATCGATCCAGATCGGGGAATTCCAGCATGTTCGTGAAAGAATCGAAAGCGGCGAATTCGTTTTGAACGCAATCGGCGCGGTACTCGAAGGGCGCTGTTCGGGCAGGATCGCGCGGGACGATATCACCGTCTTCGACAGCTCCGGGATTGCTCTCCAGGATCTCTATATCGGTCAATTTCTGCTTTCGAGGAGCAAGGTAGCGCCGAGCCCTTAAGGAGCGCGAAGTGGAATCATTAGATCAGATTGCACTGTTCCTGCAGCCATAAAGCAAGATAGTTCGCTTTTCCCAGACAGTTCAGTTTCTCCCGCCCAGATAAGGCCATAATGGCTTTCGTCAGGCTCGAAACCGGCAGGTGCGATGAGCCGCCCTCTATCTACGTCGTCCGTTGCAAGGACCCGCGGGCTGAGGGCAACGCCCAATCCGGCCAATGCCGCTTCAACGATGAGGAAGTGGTGGTCGTAGAAGCGTATCTCCGTGGGGCGCCGCACCGACGGGTGGGTGGAAAGCCACCGCGACCAAGCGTCCGCCCGAGTCTTCGAACCTAGGGCGATGTAGTTTCCTGAGGCAAACACCGGCGCGAGCTGAGGGCTCATGACCGGTCCTACCCTTTCAGGAAAAAGGCGCCGGACGTGCCACGCCTCTGGGAGCGCAAAGTCGAGCCGACGTATAGCAAGATCGATCCGATCGCGGCGAAACTCGACGGGGCCGCCGGCGACTGAGAGATGTAGAGCGATGTCGGGATGGACGGCCTGAAAGTTTGCAAGCCGTGGAATTAGCCAGCGCATAGCGACTGAAGGCTCGCATGAGAGAACGAGGGAATTCTGCTGTGCATTGGCAGCACGCAAGCTCTCAACGGTTGTCGCCAACTCGGTGAAGAAACGGCCGAGGGTGAGGTTGAGCATTTCTCCAGAAGCCGTGAGGCGCAAGCCGCGTCCGCTTTTTTCAAAGAGTTTGAAGCCAAGGTCTTCCGACAGTTTGGTGATACGGCGGCTCACAGCCCCATGGGTCAAGGCAAGGCTGTTCGCGGCAAGCCGAACCGACCCCAGCCGCGCAGTGGTCTCGAACGCACGCAAGTCGTCCAACGAAGGTATTTCTGATCGCCTCATTGGTGATCCCATATCACCAATATAGCGCAAAAAATATCGCTTTTCATGCTGGGTTAGCTTGGCATAATTGATCCATGCGAACCAATGGCGAATACACAATCGGTATTCTGGCCGATGACCTGACCAGCGCCGCCGATGGGGCCGGTCCGTTTGTCGAGCGGTGCCTGCGAGCCGTTGTCGGCCGACGTCGGAGGCCGCTAGAGGATGCAAAGATCATCGCCGTCGATAGCGGATCGCGATCGGTACCAGCTTCGCAAGCGGCACAGCGGGTGTCGGAACTTGCCGAGCAGCTCGCTTCACGGGATGTCCTCTACAAGACCGTGGACTCGACCCTTCGCGGGCATGTGACGGCCGAGATGGAAGCGGCCTTCGTGGCAAGCGGCCGCAAGATGCTGGTCTTTGCACCGGCGTTCCCCGGCGCTGGGCGTACAACCGTCAGCGGCATTCAGCTTGTGGGCGGCATTCCTGTCGCGGAGACCGAATACGGTCGCGACCCCGTCCATCCTGCGCGACATTCTCGGCTGGCTGAGCTCGTTCCGGCCTCCATTGGAAGCGTCGTTATCCTTGATGCTGCGACACAGGCCGATCTCGACAAACAAGTTGCCGCCCTGCCGGATCCGGAGTCGATCCTATGGGTGGGCTCTCCGGGCATGGCCCTTGCTCTGGCGAAGCGTCTTGCGCCGCTTGCGGTGGCGTCGGACGTGACCGTCACGGTTTGTGGCGACATTCTTGTTGCTATCGGCAGCGCCAATCCGCGCAGCCATCGTCAGGCCGACTGCATTGCAATGGAGCCTGGAATCGCTCTGCTGCAGGCTCCGATCGAACGGATGAATGATCCCGGATCCGTCCTGCACGACATTGCCCAAACTGCGGCTCGACGGTTGGCCGACGAGCGTTTCGACATGGTGATCGCCACAGGCGGGGACACCATGGAGGCGATCCTGGATGGCCTGGCGATTTATGAGTTCGAGATCCTGCAAGAGCTCGAGCCAGGCTTTCCACTTGGCCGCACGTCCCTCGGAGATGGACGAGAGCTACTGATCGCCATGAAGGCAGGCGGCTTTGGCGACGACGATACGCTGCGTCGTGCGATCACGCAGCTCCGCCTTGGCACCTCGGTATCAGAACTGGTTGTATCATGACCCAATCCGCTCCCCTCGCCATCACAATGGGCGATGCCTCCGGCATCGGCCCGGAGATCGTGGCGAAGACATTGGCCAAAGCCGGCGAAGGCACGGTCGTATTCGGCAGCTACGTCGTGATGGAGAATATCGTCCATCGTCTGGGTCTCGAGCTGACGGTCAGGCGTATCGCCGGACCTGAAGAGGCGCGCTCTGAGCCGCGGTCCATCGAGGTTGTCGAGGCGACGCGAATCATCGCGCCGCCCCCGCTCGGGAGCGTCAGTGCCATGTCCGGCCAAGCTTCCTTCGATGCCATCGTCGCCGCCGTCGCGGCAGCAAAGGCCGGCAAGGTCAGCGGCATCGTCACCGCACCGATCAACAAGGAAGCGATGGCAAGCGCGGGCATTCGCTATCCCGGGCACACCGAAATCCTCGCCGACTATGGTGGTGCGAAGCGCGTTGCGATGATGCTGGCCAACGATGATATCCGCACGGTTCTCGTCACCATCCACACGTCGCTGCGCAAGGCCATCGACCAAGCGGATTTCGATGCCCAGATGTCAGCGATCCGGCTCGCAAATGAGGGCGGCAAGGCCCTCGGGATCGCGGCGCCGCGCATTGCGGTCGCAGGGCTCAACCCCCATGCCGGCGAAGGTGGTCTCTTCGGCGACGAAGAAATCCAGATCATCCGGCCTGCGATCGAAGCGGCCCGCGCCGAGGGCATCGACGCCAGTGGCCCCTGGCCCGGGGACACTGTCTACATGCAGGCCCGCAAGGGCAGCTTCGATGTGGTGGTGGCCCAATATCACGATCAGGGCCTGATCCCGGTGAAATATCTCGGCCTCGAAAAGGGTGTGAACATTACGCTCGGCCTTCCGTTCGTCCGTACAAGCCCTGATCACGGCACGGCATTCGACATTGCAGGCCGAGGCATCGCCGACACCGGCAGTCTCGAGACTGCGCTGGCTTACGCGCGAAGGCTCGTCGCCGCGCAAATTAAGACCAAAGAAGGGGTAGTCTAATGGGCCTTCGCTTCATCTTCATGCTCACGCGCAACGATCGCACCGTCGAGGACGCCTCTGAACAACTCAAGACCGCCCTGAGCCTTGGCGTTCGCCACATCGGTTTCAAGGACATCGGCCTGCCGATTGATCGACTCAAAGTTCTCAACCAGGTCATCAAGGCAGACGGCGCCACCTCCTATCTCGAAGTCGTCTCACTCGACCGGCAAAGTGAGATCGTTTCGGCGAAAGCGGCGGTTGAAATCGGCGTCGACGTCTTGCTCGGCGGCACACGTGTTGACGACATGCTGCCGATCCTTGCCGGCACCGGCATTCAATACTGCCCCTTCCCGGGTCGCATCACCGGTCACCCGAGCGTGCTCGAAGGGGGCATCGAGGAGATCGTCGAGAGCGCCAAGGCGCTCGCCGTGCGGGAGGGCGTTCATGGCCTCGACCTACTCGCCTATCGCTCCAAGGAAGACGTCCCGGCCCTCATCAAAGCGGTGTGCGCGGCGGTGCCCAAGCCCGTCTATGTGGCCGGCTCGATTGATACGCCTGAGCGGATCGCCATCCTGAAGGACGCAGGAGCCGCCGGCTTCACCATCGGCACGGCCGCATTGGACGGCAAGTATCCGGCCGACGACAAGGACGTCGCTCGCCAGCTTGGGGCCATCATTCGTGACGTGGCCGCTCTGAACCGGCATCTCTCGCCGCTCCACAAGAAGAACCTGGCCAGCTCGTTCGGGCAGCTCAAGGAGACTTGGTCTCCCAAGATCGCGGGTCAGATTAACGACATGCAAATCAAGCTCGCCAAGTTCGCGGGCGAGTTCGCCTGGCGCTTCCACAGGAGCGGTGACGAACTCTTCCTGGTGCACAAGGGCCGCCTGCTGATGAAGTTCCGTGATCGGGACGAGATCATCGAGCAAGGCGAGTTCATCGTGGTCCCGCATGGGGTAGAGCATTGCCCTGTCGCGCTGGACGACATCTGCGAGGTCGTGCTGCTCGAACCCGGCACAACCCTGGGCGCCGGCACCGCTCACGAGGTCGCAGGCTAGACTGCCCGCCTGCGATCGGAACAAACGTTTGTCGCTGTCCGCTCGCCTTCCGCCGGTCGGCCTCGTTGCCCCCAACGCGCGATTGCTCGTCGCCGTCCACTTCCATCACCAAAGAAAGGCTGTCGCCATGTCTCTTCTCGTCAAGCTCGACCTCGCCCCCACCCGCGAGCCCAAGCACTCCAAGACCCTGCCGGGCCGCCTGGTTTCTGGCGATCCGTCCTACAAGACCTGGGAGCAGGACTCCTCGCGCGGCGACTCGGTGAAGACCGGCGTCTGGGAGGCCACGCCTGGCGAGAACCGCTCGATCAAAGGCGAGACCTTCGAGTACTGCCACATCCTTTCCGGCGTGGTGGAGCTGACCGAGGAAGGTAAGGAGCCTCGCATTTTTCGCGGCGGCGACAGCTTTGTGATGAAACCTGGCTATATCGGTGTCTGGAAGACGATCGAGACGGTGCGGAAGATCTACGTCGTCGTTAGCACGCCGGCTGCCTAAAGCTGACTTCGGGGACTTACAAAACTAGCTTTCTGGCGAGCGCTGGTGCCATCACACGTCCGGCGTCGCCAGCCCTATCGACAATAGCTGCATGGCGCGCGCTTCGTCAGCGTGAAGAACTGCCACGGACCGGATCGTTCGATCTCCGGCGTTCGGAAACGGTACCCGTGGGACGCGATTGTGGGTGACGGTCGCACGTGTCAGCGATGTCGTGCCGACAAGCCAGGGGGCAAGCGAGACCAAGAACGTGCGGCGCCGCATTGAAAATTGCTCCTGCGCAACTACCCGGTCACTCATCATCAGCTGCCTTCCGCGCACCAGCGCGGCGCAAACGAGAGTATTTCAACATCATCGAAAGCGGACGAGGCCACGAGCGCGATCCCACGGACGAGCAGGTTGCGCCGCCCTCCGCCGAACTCGAGCTCGGTCGGGCTTGAGCAGCATCGATCAATCAAGCGGCCAAAAACCCAAGCATCTTTCGAAGTCCTAGATGATTTCAGCACATTCTATCGAGCGCCCGATGCGATGAAGGGTTGATCGGAATTTTGCTTCCGCGTTCTTGGCACCCGAGGTTCGTTGGAACATGTCGCCCCATGTCGAGCGCGTTCACAGCGATGAGCGTCTCCCCGCCGAGGCCGACGTCGTCATCGTCGGCGGCGGAATCCTCGGCTCTACAGCCGCCTACTACCTGGCAAAGCGTGGCCTCTCTGTGGCGCTCCTCGAGAAGGGTCACGTCGCCTGTGAACAATCGAGCCGAAACTGGGGTTGGTGCCGCCAACAGAACCGCGATCGCCGCGAACTGCCGCTCTCGGTGATCTCCATGCGGCTGTGGGACGAACTCACGCGCGATATCAATCGGGACCTCGGATTTCGGCGCTGCGGACTCGTCTATGCGACCCACGACGAGGCTGTGCTCGCGGGCTGGGAAAAGTGGCGCGAGGTCGCCAGGGAGTACGACGTCGACACCCGCGTGCTGAGCCGGGCGGAGGTGACCGAGCGCGTCCCCGAAGCGCGCGGCAAATGGGTCGGCGGGACCTATTCGGAGCGGGACGGCAAGGCCGAACCTGCGCTCGCGGCGCCGGCTATCGCCGAGGGGGCCAGAACTCTGGGCGCCACGATCCACCAGGGATGCGCCGCGCGGGCGCTCGACTTGGCCAATGGCAAGATCGCGGGCGTGCACACGGAGAAGGGCTATATCAGGACCAGCGCGGTGCTGTGCGCCGCCGGCGCCTGGTCCTCGCGCTTCCTTCGGCCGCTCGGGATCAGTTTCCCCCAGGCGAGCATCCGGCAGACCGCGCTGCGTTCCACCCCGACAATCAACATAGGCGACGCGATCTCCACACCCTACTGCACGATCACGCGCCGACTGGACGGCAGCTATACGCTTGCGATCAGCGGCAAGGCGAACCTCGAAATCACGCCCCAGGCGATCCGGTATAGCCGGGAGTTCATGCCGCAGTTCTTGCGTCGCTTGAAGAACGTCAGGCTCGGCATCGGCCAGTCGTTTGTTTCGGGGCCGGATTCGTTGCCCGCACTGCTGACCAACGACGATCGGATCTTCGAGCAGAATCGCGTGCTGGATCCTCCGCCCTTGAAATGGCTGGTGAGCCAAGTGGTGGAGAGTGTCCGGAAAACCTTCCCGCAACTCGGCGAAATAAAGATCGATAGCGCCTGGGGCGGCTTCGTCGATTGCACGCCGGACGCAGTGCCTGTGGTCTCACAGGTGGACGGGGTGAAAGGCCTCGTCCTTGCGGCGGGCTGCTCCGGTCACGGCTTCGGTCTGGGCCCGGGGCTCGGCTATCTGGCCGCAGAGCTTGTCGTCAACGACACGCCCTGCGTCGATCCCACACCGTTCCGGCTGTCGCGTTTGACCGACGGCTCGAAGCTGGACATCTCGGCCATCTGAAAATCGAGCCGGAAGTCAGGCCTGACGCGCACCGAGCGAAGCCAAGGTATCGGCAGACGAGTGAGCGGGACCCCATGTTTCCGCGCCGTCAAGTCCGCCGGCTCATGAACGCAAAACGGTAGGAGTTGATCGAGTGCGTCAGGTTTCTCCTCCCCAACTTGAGCCACTCCTTCGGAGTGGCTCTTTCTTTAGGGACAAGGCGATTTGGGCAATCGAGGTGCCCCAGCCGACGACGCACCGTTCGGGCCGCGACGAAAGATCGCCAGCGCGCCGCCGATGATTCAAGAGGCAGACGTCTCGCCCAGCGGACGAACGATCGCGCCGGCGTTCATGATATCAGCCGGATCAAAGGCGGTCTTGATCCGGCGCATCGCCGCGATACGCCCAACATCGCCGTATCGCTCCAGAAGGTACTTCTTGAAACGACCGACGCCGTGCTCCGCGCTGAACGTGCCGCCGAGCGCCGCGGCCGTGTCGTAGAGTTGCAGCGACAGGCTGCTTTCGATCCGTCTGGTGAACTCCAGCCGGTCGACATCGGGAGGAACGAGCACGTTGTAGTGCAGATTGCCGTCGCCGACATGGCCGTAGACGGACAGCTCAAGGTCGGCGTCATACGATCGCACCTGCGAGCCGGCCAGATCGAGGAAGCGCTGAATGGAGGAAAGCGGTACCGAGATGTCGTGCTTGACCGATCCGTTCCGGCGCTTCTCGCCCTCGGGGATCGTCTCGCGGAGTCGCCACATCCCGGCCCGCTGCGATCCGCTCTGCGCCAGCAATGCGTCCTCGATCCACCCGGACTCGATCGCCTCGCCCAGAACGGCTTCCATCAGTTCGTTGAGATCGAGGTGGCGTGAGGAAGAGGTGAACTCGACGAGGACGGCGCCTGCTGGACCCGCTGAAAGGGCGGGCGGGTCGGTCATTGCTTGCGCGAGCGCGATCGATCGGGCCGCCATGAATTCGAACGTGGTCAGCAGGTCTGCGGATTCGCGACGGACCAGAGCGAGAAGTTCGGCGAGCGGCGCGCCGCTCGCGAGCTTCAGCCAGGCAGTCGCGCGGCAGGTCGGCAGAGGCGCGAGACGCAACACTGCGGCGGTGACGATGCCGAGAGTCCCCTCGCTTCCGACGAAGCACTGTTTGACGTCGTAGCCGGTATTGTTCTTCCGCAGCTTGCGCATGTCGGAGACCACCGTGCCGTCCGCGAGCACCGCCTCGATTCCGAGCAGCAGATCGCGCGTCATCCCGTACTTGACGACCGACAGCCCGCCGGCGTTGGTGCCGATATTGCCGCCAATCCGGCAACTGCCTTCCGCGCCGAGGCTGAGCGGGAACAGAAGTCCGGCAGCGGCTGCGGCGTCCTGTACGTCCTTCAGGATGACACCGGCGTCGACAGAGATGCTCATGGAGGCCGGATCGATTTCGCGAATCCTGTCCATCCGCTCGAGGCTGACAATGATCTGACGACCTGAGGCGTCCGGCGTCGCGCCGCCGCAGTAGCTGGTGTTGCCGCCCTGTGGAACGATGCCGATACCGTGGTACGCCGCGAGGCGCACGATGTCGGCGACCTGGTTCGTCGCCCTGGGCTTCAGCACGGCAAACGCCGAGCCCGTGGAGAGCTGGCGTTGATCCGTCGTATAGGTAGCCATCCGCTCAGGGTCGTCAACGACGCCTTCCTCGCCTACAAGGTCGCGAAAGGCCCGAACGTGTATTAACTGGGACATGCTCAGCTCCCGATTGGCATCGGGTCATCTTTGCGCGTTTGTGCCGCATTGGCTGCCGTTTGGGGAGCATTCAGAAGAAACCAATGCCGAATTGCTCCGATTGTCGGCAGCTTGCGCCACGCGTCGAACACCTTCATCGCGAGGCCTTTGGGAGTTGAGAGGAGCAGTCGATGACTTCACGGGTAATCTGTCGCGGCTTGGTGCTCGAAGTGTGGCCTCGCCCTCGCCGGGTCGCTACCGGTAGCCAAGATCGCAAGTTGCCCTGTGCTGAAATGAAAAATGGTCTATATTTCAATGGGGGTTGACTGACACTCTCTCCGCAGCACTGCTTCTCCTAGATTCGGCTGTTCGAAGCGGCAGCAAATCACTGAACAGTGCGACAATGTGCCACCTGCAGTGAATGTCGGCATCGATGATTGTGCCTCCACGATCTGAACCTGCGACCGTGTGATCGGTGGCAGGCAGGCGGGAAAGGGCGACCGTCTGTTTAGTCATTGACCCCTTTAAGATCGAATTGGACATCGGTTGCTCGAGCCAGCTCAAACTTGCCCAAGATGGATTGGATCGAGAGTTCAGGTTCTCACGTCAGTTAGGCCGTACGTGAGCGTGCCCGATCTGCACATCTTTTCCCGGGCCACCCTGCTCGTCGACGAAGTAGACAGTCTCTTCGAGCTCGGGCGATCCTAGCGCAGTTCAAATATCTCTGCCAGTCGCTCTGCGTGTCGTCACAGGAGCAATCCCTGGCGAAGCGCGAGCGCCACGGCGTGAGACAGGGTCAACGCTCCGAGATTCCGTCTCGCATTGTCCAGATGAAATTTTACACCCCGCGGACGAACACCGAGGAGCTGGGCAATATCCTGCATCGTCTTGCCCTCGGAGATCCACCCCAAGCATTGCCTTTCACGCTGCGTCAAGGTGCAGACCTGCTGGGCGCACTGAGGCGTGCGTCCAATCCGGGCAGCGTTCACATGGGCATGGTAGGTGAGACCCACCCTTTCCAACATATCTTGCGAGCTCTCGATGAAGCGATCGAGTCCAAGACTGCGCTCGTCCACCGCCAGCGTGAACGCCGCGAACCGGCTCTGGCTTGAGGGAATGCGAACCGTCAGGCCCGTCCTGATTTTGAAGCTGAGCGCATCGTCAAACAGACGGCGCTCTTTCGCTGATTTTGCGCTTCGCGCCTCACGTCCATCCCACAGGAACAGCCGGCTCGTGTTCCTCGGCTCCTGAAGAACGGGGTCGATGTTGTGATATCCTTCGCGAAAATAGTGGCTGGTCCAGCTCTTCGGATAGGATGAGATCAGAGTAGGGCCATTCGCGCGCTGACCAAAATAGGCGAACCACCGGAAGCCCCATGCGTGCGCTGTTCGTTCCGCGACACGCCGAAAATCATCCTCCGCATGGGCGGAGTGAAGACAATCAACAAATTCATTGTACGCTCGTTTGACATCTTTCATTGCGCTACTTCAGTCTATTGGCAGTACTTGGAACGCGAATACTTCAACGATTCGCGTGTTGCGTGCGGGGTCGTGTATTGCGATGTTGCGGCAGCTTTGCGGCACGAACAGTTCCAAACTTGCCATCGCGAGGACGCCTGCGATGTTGCGGAATGACGAGCCAGTCGATCCGATCATCTGCACCTCTAGGAGTCAGGATCGTCTGAGGGCCCCCGCTCAGTCTGCATCGGCAGACGCGAACGTAGAGGGAGATGCAGCAACCTCTAAGTGCGGCAATCAACGAAGCGGTTTTTCTCGTTTTGCGGGCCTACAAGGAATCCCATTCCTTGCACTGTCAGATCTGCTCGTCACGGCCTCGAACCTTTGGCAAGGCTGCGCGCGGACAATCGCAGGTTGCGAGTGTTGCTCGCGGCCCAACAGTTCCATAGCGCCCTGTCAGAACTGACAGCGCAACGCTGTGACAGCGACTGCTTTCTTGATCTCGAAGCTGTGATTCGTAACTTTGAGGTTAAGAATGAAGGTCATTGTGCGAACCCGTGCAGCGCTCCAGCACGATTCTGAACTGGCAATGGGAATGCACCGCCTGCGAGGGCGTGTGTTCAAGGAACGGCTCGACTGGGACGTCTCTGTCTGCAACGGATTGGAGATCGATCAGTACGACACCTTCAAGCCAACTTATCTCCTGGCACTCGAGCAGAACGACGTTATGGGCTGTGTTCGCCTGCTGCCCACCACCGGACGCAACATGCTGGCCGATACGTTCCCGGTGTTGCTCGATGGCAACGCGGCGCCGAGGTCAGCCAGAATTTGGGAGAGCTCGCGCTTCTGCGTTGACACCAAAAGTGCGGCGGCAACAGCAGAGAATGGTCTGCGCAAAGCGACATTCCTGCTGTTTGCAGCCATGATCGAATGGGGGCAGCAGCACGATCTTCAGGCCATCGCAACAGTCACTGACCTCCGCATGGAACGCATCCTGCGCCGGGCCGGATGGCAGCTCGATCGCCTCGGCATGCCTCGCCAAATCGGCTCGACCAAAGCCGTCGCCGGTTTGCTGCCGATCACTAAGGAGGCTCTCGGCGCGATCCGAGCGGCCGGGCAGGTTTCGGGGTGTGCAATTGACGCACCATCAAGCCTGGCGATCGCAGCCTAGCACCCAACGTCTCAGCTCCTGACAAGAAGGCTCTCAACCATGGATCCAGCTGCATTCGCGGCTCTGGTCGAGCGATGCGCCCCGACGGCAATGGTCCGGCCGCTGACGGCAATCGTGCGGCAGGCGAGCTCATTCGAGCCGTTGCTCATCACGATTCAGGGGCCCAAACCGATTCCGATTCAGGCAACCGACCGTGACGAAGCCATCCAGCTCGCAACCGAGGCCATCGCGACCGGTCAGCAGGTCCGAACGGGTCTCGGTCAACTTGATGCGGAGGACACACGGAAGGCTGGCCTAACGGCTAGTACCACCTTCGATGCGTGCCAGCACATTGCCGGGCTTGGCAGATTGTTCGATGCGCGACTGCAAGCGGCGAGCATAAAACGCGCAGACCGCGACCAGGCGATTGCCGAGGTTGTCGCGAGCTTCGCGCCGAAGGCTTCCGGTCAAGTCTCGGAACCTCGTATCGAGCCGATTGCTCCTACCGGTCGCGATCGCCTCACCGGCGATACGACAGTCAATCCACCCGCAGCCTCTGCCAGCGAGCGCCGGCCCTGGGACGTCTATCGCTCGGGAATAGGCACGTCAGCCTTTGTTTACGAACGATGAGGATCGTCGTTTTTTCATCTCATCTCAATACCGCGGTCCGGGCTGGGTCCGGCTGCAGTGCCAATCGGAGCCGTGCCATGACTTCTTCTCTTAAACACTCCGCAGCCCTCCTTTGCATGGGCGCCGTTCTCAGCATCGCGTTGGTCGAGCCCGCGTTTGCTCAGACCGCGAACATCGAAGGCGTGCTGCAGAACATCGTCAACATGCTGACCGGCAACGTCGCCCGCCTGCTGGCGACGTTAGCGGTCATTATCGTCGGCATCGCCTGGATGTTCGGTTATCTCGATCTGCGCAAGGCCGCCTATGTCGTGCTCGGTGTCGCCATCACCTTCGGCGCATCCGAGGTGGTCTCGACCCTGACCGGGGGCCACTGATGATAGAGGCCGCGCGTCTCACGGAGGACACCTTATTCCTGGCCTGCACGCGTCCCGCCATGGTTGCCGGCGTCACCATGGAAGCCATGGCGCTCAATGTGATGTTCTCCTGCATCCTGTTTCTGGTGGCTGGAAGCATTCTCTACGGCCTGATCGCGATTCCGATCCATGGCCTTTGCCGCATCATCTGCCGGCACGACCCTAACATGTTCCGGATTCTGCTTGCCTGGATCGAGACGCGAGGGCGCACGCGCAACGCGTCATTCTGGGGCGGATCGTCTTGCACACCGCTCAAGCTCGTTCGGCGCTATCGAACAAGAGACCTTGGCTATGCGTAACGCAGCGCTTAAGACCCGAGAGATCGGGCCTGACGTCCACCTGCCGTTCGGCCGGCATGTCACGGATACGGTGATCAGTCTCACGACACAAGCGCTGCTCACGGTAATCAGGCTTGACGGCACTTCGTTCGAAACCGCCGAGACGGCGGATCTGAACGACCTTCACGCCAAGCTGAACCTCACCTTACGCAACGTTGCGGATCCACGGCTGGCGTTATGGACCCATCTGGTGCGCCGCCGTACGTCGGATTGTCCGGCCGGTACATTCCGATCGACATTTGCAGCCGCGCTTGACGCGCAATATCGCGATAGGCTCCGCCACGAGGCGCTCTTTCGCAACGATCTCTATCTGACGCTTGTTTGGCATCCTGGGCGTGCCACGACCGACCTGGCCGCTGCGTTCTTCAAGCAGCTTGGCCGAAGCGCTGCACATGCGGTCGAGGTCGACAGCGACGCCTTGAAGCGGCTCGAGGATGCGAAGCGCGACTTGGTCGCGGCACTGGAGCGTTACGGTGCCCACACCCTTGGATTGGTCGAGCGCAACGGGATCGTGTTTTCAGAACCCATGGAACTGCTCCACGCCATCACAAGCGGGGAGTGGCTCCCAGTCCCGTTGCCGCAAGGGCCGATCGGCCCCGCGCTCTATTCGAACCGCGTCATTTTCGGCCGCGAAGCCATCGAAATCCGGGGTGCCGGTGGATCGCACTTCGCTGGCATGTTCGGGATCAAGGAATATCCGGCGTCCACCAGACCTGGGCTGTTGAACGCGCTGCTTTCCGCGCCCTTCGAGATCATCCTCACACAATCCTTCGCGTTCTTGTCCAAGGCCGACGCCAAGACGGTCCTGACGCGCAAGCAGAACCAGCTGGTGTCGGCGCAAGATCCGGCAGCCTCACAGATCGACGAGCTCGCTGACGCGCTCGACGACCTCGAATCCAATAGATTCGCGCTCGGCGATCATCACCTCTCGCTGCTGATTTACGCGGAGACGCCTTCCCAGCTACAGGAACATATGAGCGTAGCGCGGCGAGCACTGGCGGATGCCGGTAGCGTGGTCGCGCGCGAAGATCTTGGACTTGAAGCGGCTTATTGGGCGCAGCTGCCTGGCCTGTTCAAATATCGGGCACGAACTGGGGCGATCAGCTCCCGCAATTTCGCGGCGTTCTCCCCGTTTCACACCTATCCGACGGGGCGGGCTGCCGGCAACCATTGGGGTCCGGCAGTTGCGATGCTCAAGACTGCCTCCGGCTCGCCGTTCTACTTCTCGTTCCATCACGGCGACCTCGGCAACACCTTCATCTGCGGTCCGTCCGGATCCGGCAAGACCGTCGTACAGAATTTCCTGCTGTCGCAGGCCGAGCGGCTTGGCGCCACTTACGTGTTCTTCGACAAGGACCGCGGCGCCGAGATTTTCGTCCGCGCCGCCGGCGGCACCTATCTGACGCTCCACAACGGCGTTGCGACCGGCTGCGCGCCGCTCAAGGCGCTGGAGCTGACGCCAGCGAACCTGTCCTTCCTCGGCGCACTTGTCCGGAAACTCGTCACACCGGAAAACCGGCCGCTGACGGTGACCGAGGAGGAGCGGATCGACTCCGGGTTACGAGCTCTTGGTCAACTGCGGCAAGCGGAACGCTCGTTCGGGGCGCTGCGGGCCTTTCTTGGCCAGCAGGACCGGGAAGGCATTGGTGCCCGGTTGGAGCGATGGTGCCGGGGCGCGCCTTTCGGCTGGGTGCTCGATGGTGAGCAGGATGCCATCGCCTTAGAGGCCCGGTTCATCGGCTTCGACATGACCGATCTCTTGGATCACCCGGCCGTTCGCACGCCGCTGATGATGTATCTGTTCCATCGCGTCGAGCGCCTGATCGATGGCCGGCGCCTGATCATCGACATTGACGAGTTCTGGAAGGCGCTTGGGGACGAGGCATTTCGTGATCTCGCGAATAACAAGCTGAAAACCATCCGCAAGCAGAACGGCGTCATGGTGTTCGGCACGCAGTCGCCACGCGATGCGCTGGCCTCGCCGATCGCACACACCATTGTCGAGCAATGCCCGACACAAATCTTCCTGCCGAACGCACGGGGAACGCGATCGGACTATGTCGACGGCTTCCATCTGACCGACACTGAATTCCGCCTGATCAAGGAGGAGCTCGCACCCGAAAGCCGGCGGTTCCTGGTCAAGCAGGGCCACAACTCGGTGGTGGCGGAACTTGATCTCAACGGTTTCGACGACGCACTCGCCGTGTTGTCGGGACGGACGGAAACGGTCGAACTGCTCGATCGCATTCGCAGCGAGCACGGCGACGATCCGGTCCAATGGCTGCCGGTATTTCACGCGGAGCGGAGGAACGTCCGATGATGGTTCGGCGAAGGTCGGCGGTGTTTGCCTCCGCGTCCGTAGCGGCCCTCCTGATGGCCTCTCCGACAGAAGCGGAGATTGTGTTCGACCCTAACGTCTTTGCAAGGCAATTTGAGCAACTGACGGAACTGAAGAGGCAGGTCGAGACCCTGACGTCGCATCTCAAGGTGGCGCAGGATCAACTGAACCAGGCCAAGCAGCTCTATGACAGCTTCAACAAGCGGACCAACGCAAACGACGTTGGAGCGCTGTTGAACACGCCGCAGTTCCGGAAAGTTCTGCCCCAACAATTCTCTGATATCGAACGGCTCGTCGCGGGGCAGGGTGGCGGCAACTTCGCCGACGCGATCGACCGCTATCTGTCGCAGAACCGCGCATATGCCGGCAACAGCGGCAATTCGTACTATCAGAGCGAGCTCGACCGGATCGCGCGGCAGACCGGCGCCAAGCACTCCATGGGCCAGGCTGTGTACGACACCGCTTCGCAGCGTATCGACGCACTTGAGGAACTGAGAACCCGCATCAGCACGGCGACCGATGTCAAGGAGACACTCGACTTGTCCGCGCGGCTGCAGGCTGAGCAGGCGCTGCTGCAGAACGATGTGCTCCGGATGCAAGGCCTCGCGATGATCCAGCAGGCCCGCATGGACATGGATGGGCAGCGGGAGCGCGAAAAACAACGACAACTGATTGATGAAATGAAGGCGGCCCTGCAATGACAATCAAAGCATCCATTCTGGTGATCGCTGTCGCCGCCGCTCTTACTGGCTGTAACGAGGATCGGAGTCAGCAGACGAAGACCGTCGGCTGGTTTCTTGACCATCGGGACGAACTCGCCATGGCGCTCAAAGCATGCCGCGACAATCCCGGAGAACTGGGAAAGACAGCGAACTGCATCAACGCGAATGAAGCGCGTAACAAGGTCACCATTCAAGAGATGAAAGACGCCCTGAAGTAAGGACCGCTGCGATGGCCATTGACGTCTTTGACAGTTTTCTGAAGGAATTCGAGCAACCCATTACGGCGTTCGTGTCGACGTCGGTTTCGAATCTGGCATCGTACATCGATGGCCCGCGTCGCGTGGCCGTGATGCTCTATGTCGTCCTCTACGGTTTTGCTGTGATGCGCGGCGCGATTTCCGAACCGATCATGGAATTCGCCTGGCGGGCGATGCGGATCGTGGTCGTGGTTCTGCTCGCGACCAATTCAAGCGCGTTCCAGCAATACGTCACAGGCCTGTTCTTCGACTCCTTGCCCAAGGAAATCGGCAATGCATTAGCGGGCTCAGGACTAAATACCAGTTCCGGAGCGCCTTTCGATCAGCTTCTCTCGAAAGGGATCGACGTTGCGAACAAGATCTACGAACAAGCCGGTCTGACCAACATCGCGCCGGCGCTGATTGCCGCGATTCTCCTGGTCTTCGTGGCGGTTGGCTCCTTCCTGCAATTTGCCATCCTGCTCTACGCCAAGGTTGGTCTCGGCGTCGTGATCGCGCTCGGCCCTATCTTCATTGCGCTCGGGCTATTTGAGGCCACGCGGCCGTTCACAGAAGCCTGGCTTCGGCAGGTCGCCAATTTCGTCATTCTGTTGGTGCTCGTCGTCGCGTTGGTCGGGCTGATGCTAACAACCGTCAGTGGCTTCATCGACAGGTTCGCGGCCAATGCGGGTACAGCCGGCGAGATGGTGGTCGCCGCAGTTGCGATCAGCGCCGTGCTCGGTCTGTCCGGATACATCTCGCTGCAACTGCCGATCATCGCAGGCGGTCTTGCCGGGGGCGGCGCGTCGCTCGCAAGCCGGCTGGTCACAAGTCCCCTGATTGCCAATGCCACGGCCGCAGCCGGCGGCGCGTATGCCGGCGCACGCTGGTCGGCAAGCCGGGGTCTTGCTGCAGTCAGAGCCAGCCGGCAGGGCGGCAGTATGCGGCGGATCCGATCCCAGGGCACTACGACAGCGTAAGCAAGGATCGCCGGCATCAAGCGACAAGAAAGACAGGGGCATCAGAACGATGTGGCGTCGACTATTCATCATTTGCGTTATCGCATGGCAGCTTGGGGCCTGCGCGAACTGGTCAAAGGGGCCGCCGTCCTGTGACGGTCTGACGCGCCGCCCACTCAATCGTTCACTTTGGGATTGGGAGAACGGCACGCCGCTGGTGGCGCCCGAAGCGCCAATTCCGCCGTCCGGGCCAGCACCCATCATCCGCAAGGGCGAGATTGGGCCGTCGGCGCCATCCAGCCATACCGCCAATTCGAGCTCTCGGTTGGACATTGCAGCCTCTTACCGCGCCTGCGGCAAGGAGGCGTGAGATGGTCCGGCAGGATGATCTGAAGACCTATTTCGACAACGCGCGCCGGTGGGAACAGGATCTGTTGCTGTCGGCCCATCGTTCGCGCCGAACGGCATGGGTGGTTGCCGCGGGTGCCTGTGTATTGGCGGCCGCCTCGGTCGGTGCGGTTGCGGCTCTTGCGCCGCTGAAGACGGTCGAGCCGTTCGTCATCCGTGTCGATAATGCGACCGGCATTGTCGACACCGTCTCCGCCCTCAAATCGACGCCGGCGCGCTACGATGAGGCCGTGACCAAGTATTTTCTCGGCCGCTACGTGCGTGCACGCGAGGGCTACAGCTATCCGGAGGCGGAAACCAACTTTCGAACCATTTCCTTGCTGTCCGGCGCAGGCGAGCAAGCTCGTTTCGCGGCATGGTACCGCGGCTCCAATCCCGAAAGCCCGCAGGTCGTTCAAGGCCGTTTCGGGGTCGCCACCGTACGCATCAAGGCGATCTCGCTCCTGGCCGACAATGTCGCCTCCGTACGGTTCATGAAGGAGAGCCGCAGAGGTGAGGAGACCCGCATCACCCATTGGGTCTCGACCCTGACGTTCTCCTATGCCAGTGCGCCGATGTCCTCCGCCGACCGTCTCATCAACCCCCTCGGCTTCCTGGTCTCGGAATATCGCGCCGATCCGGAGGTCGTGCCATGAAACGTTTCGTCCTTTTGATGATCTTTGCGCTGGGATCCGCGGGACCGGTGCTGGCGCTGCAGCAGCCCGCGCCTGGTCAACGCGACGCCCGCGTGCGCACGGTCACTTACGATCCGGCCAACGTTGTACGGGTCAACGGCGTCATCCGGGCCTCAACCCAGATTTTGTTTGCCGATGACGAGGAGGTCGCGCATGTCGCGATCGGCGACTCCGTGGCATGGGAGGTTGCCCCGGCAGGCTCGATCCTGTTCCTCAAGCCGCGCGAAAAGCATCCGCCGACCAATCTGCAGGTTGTGACCACCCGCCCTGACGGCCGCAAGCGCTCTTACCAGTTCGAACTGTCGATCGCCGAGACCACGCTTGCGGACAGTTATTTCGTCGTCCGCTTCGCCTATCCCGGTGACGAGATTGAGCGCCGACGCATGGAAGCGGCCGCGCGTGGCGCCGAGCGGGAAGGCGCGCTGATCGAGCAGACCTTCGACTTGCATCATGCTTATGGGGCACGCAACTGGCGGTTTTCGGCGCAGGGATCGATCGACCTCGAGCCGGAAGCCGTGTTCGATGACGGCAAGGAGACCACTTTCCGCTTCGCGGGCAACCGCGAAGTTCCAGCGATCTACCTGATCAACTCAGACGGCTCGGAAAGCCTGGTGCCCAAGGATGTCCGCGGCGAGCTCGTGGTCGTTCATGCCACAGCAAGAGAGTTTCGTCTGCGCAAAGGAGGCAACGTGCTCTGCATTTTCAACGAGGCGTTCGATGCGGTGGGAATCAACCCCGGTACCAATACCACCAGCCCCTCGATCGAGCGGCGGGCGAAGAAATCACCTCCATCCCTGAAGTCAGATAGGCGGGCGCGACATGACCGAGCATCACGATGAGACGATTGCCGGCGACCGCGGCATTACCCCTGTGGGAGGCGGGGACAATGGTCGAACGGCGATGCTCAAGCGCGGCTTCGGCGCGCTGGCGCTTACCGCTTTTGCCTTTCTGATCATCTGGAGCACCTGGAAGAGAGATAAGCCGGTGAGCGATTTCGCACGCAAGCTGATGATTAGGCCGGCGGCGGCGTTCGAGCCCGCACCGGAACCGCCGTCTGCACCGATCACCACGGCTTCAATTGCAGCCACGCCGGTCGGGGCCGCGCCAGCGGCGCCGGCACCCGCCTCCGACCAGCTCCTGGAGAGCGCGCGGCGGGCGCCGGTGCTCGCTTATAATCGGCCGATTTCTTCCGGGCGCCCCGCCCGCGATAGCGCCACTGGAAGCGTCCTGACCGAGCCCTATGAGTTTGGACGGGGCGAGCCGCGCAACGATCTTGCCGACAAACTGAAGCCCACCCCGATCGAGGGCGTGCGCGCCGCGCGGCTTCCCAACCGCAATCTGCTGGTCACCCAGGGTACTTCAATTCCGTGCGTACTCGAAACCGCGATGTCCTCAGACGTGGCCGGCTTCGTCTCCTGCGTCGTCATACGCGACGTGATGTCGGATTCCGGCAACGTGGTGCTCATGGAAAAAGGCACGCAGGTGGTTGGCGAGTATCGCGGGAATGTCCGGCGAGGCTCAAAACGCCTGTTCGTGCTGTGGACCCGCGCCAAGACGCCAACAGGGGTGATTGCAGCATTGTCCTCGCCGGCCACAGATGCGCTGGGCCGTGCCGGCTTCGACGGCGACATTGACACCCACTTCTTTGAGCGGTTTGGCTCGGCGCTCCTGCTCTCAATCGTCAGCGATGCCTCATCGATCGGTCGTCAGCAGATGCAGGACGGCTCCATCCAGATTAACAACACCGCGGGGGCCACGAACACCGCCGCCGCCATTGCTGTTGAGCAGTCGATCAACATCCCGCCGACGCTGAACAAGAATCAGGGCGAGCTCGTCGATATCTTTGTCGCGCGCGACGTCGATTTCTCCTCGGTCTATCAACTTCGGCGAATTGAGACCCGGACCCAGATTCTCGACCGCACCATCCCTGGTGGCATCGTGGCCCCGGCTCTGGTGACGAAATGAGCGCGGGTGCATCGAGCGAACGCGACGGTGGCCGCCTGGTCCTGGAGCGCTATCTGGAGCCGCTGGCACCATACCTGGCGGACAAGACCCTGTCCGAAATCGTCATCAACCGCCCCGGCGAGATCTTTGTGGAAGGGCCGGGCGGTTGGACCCGGCATGAGGCGCCGGCTTTGACGCATGCTTATCTGTCGCATCTGGCGACTGCCGCCGCCGGTCACACCCGCCAGGACATCGGTCCGGAGCATCCGGTCATCTCTACCAGTTTGATCGGCGATGAGCGCTGCCAGATCGTGGTGCCCCCGGCTGTCCCGGCCGGGACGATCAGCCTGACAATCCGCAAGCCATCGACCCTGACCATGACGCTTGACGCCTTCCAGCAGGCAAGTCTGTTCGACGAGGTCCGTATCACGGGGAATGAGCTCCGCCCGGACGAGCATCGCTTGCTTGCCTTGAAAGAAGCCGGCGCCTGGCGCGAGTTTCTCGAGCTTGCGGTACGGACCCGCCGCAACATTCTCATTTCTGGCGCAACCGGTTCCGGCAAGACCACCCTGTCCAAGGCGCTGATCGCGGCGATTCCGTCGCATGAGCGGCTCATCACGATTGAGGATACTGCCGAGCTTGTCATTCCCCATCAGAATTGCGTGCGGCTGCTCTATGCCAAGGACGGGCAGGGCGTCGCCAGGATTGGAGCGCGCGAACTGCTCGAGTCGTGCTTGCGGATGCGGCCAGATCGGATTCTGCTGCAGGAGCTGCGGGATGGGACGGCGTTCTTCTATTTGAGGAACGTGAACTCGGGACATCCAGGATCGATCACGACGGTCCATGCCGACAGTGCCCGGCTTGCCTTCGAGCAACTGACCTTGCTGGTGAAGGAAAGCCCGGAAGGCCGTGACCTTCATCGCGACGATATCCGCTCGCTCCTGCTGCTTCTCGTCGACGTCGTCGTCCAGATGCAGAAGCGAGACGGCCGGTACCGCATCTCGGAAATCTATTATGACCCCGTTCGCAAACGCGACCACGCCCACTAGGTTCGCGCTCGGTACTGCGCTTGCGGTCGGCGCCATCGGGCTGTTTCTGCTGGTCGCCTCAAATATTCTGCTGCTCGGGCTCAGGCATCACGACGGAGGCATCCATTGGTCCGAGATCGCCACGGGCTGGCCCCGGTACGGCACGGACCCACGCTTTGACCGCTGGCTGACGCTCTCAACTCTAGCCGGGGTGATAGTCGTCTTTGGCCTGCTCGGCGCTATCCTCCGGCAGCGTCCTCTGCCGCTTCATGGCAGCGCCCGTTTCGCCTCGGCGCGCGAGATCAAGGCCGCTGGCCTGCGATCCAAGGAGGGCGTGCTGCTCGGCCGCAAAGACGGCGCGCTGCTCTGTTTCGGGGGATCCGAGCATGTCCTGGTTTACGCCCCAACCCGCGCCGGGAAGGGCGTTGGCTATGTCATTCCTAACCTACTCAATTGGCCGGATTCAGTTGTCGTGCTGGACGTGAAGAAAGAGAACTGGGATCGTTCGGCGGGATTTCGTGCAGCGCATGGGCAGGAGGTCTATCTGTTCGACCCTCTCGAGGAGAGCGGCCGCACGGCACGCTATAATCCACTAGGTTATGTGCGCAGCGATCCCGCCGATCTCTATGACGATCTGCAGCGCATCGCGGTGATGCTGTTTCCGGCGGAAAGCCGGGGCGACCCATTCTGGTTCGAGGCGGCACGTTCGGCCTTTGTGGCGATCGGAGGCTACGTCGCGGAAACGCCTGGCTTGCCCCTGACGATCGGCGAGATTCTGCACCAGCTGTCTGCGGCCAGCGACTTCAAGTCTCATTTCGAGAAAATCATCTCCGCTCGCAAGTCAGGCCCGTCGCCACTGTCGCGGCATTGCATAACGGCATTAAACGACTTCCTCGCCGCTTCCGAAAACACCCTGAGCTCGGTGCGCAAGACAATCACGGCGAGGCTCGGTCTCTGGCTCAACCCGCGCATCGATGCGGCGACATCGACGAACGATTTTGATTTACGGCAGCTGCGGCAACGACCGATGTCGATCTATCTCGGGGTCACGCCAGACAATCTCGACCGCATGGCCCCGCTCCTCAATTTGTTTTTCCAGCAGGTGGTCGATCTTAACACCCGCGAACTGCCGGAGCAGAACCCCAAACTCAATCGCAAGGTGCTGCTCTTGCTCGATGAGTTTCCAGCGCTGGGTAATGTCAACGTGCTCGCGAAAGCAGTGGCTTTCATCGCCGGATACGGCATTCGCCTCCTCACTGTAGTTCAGAGCCCCGCGCAGCTGCGCGCGATCTACGGGGTCGATGCCGCGCGCAACTTCATGACCAATCACGCCGTCGAGGTCGTGTTTGCACCGAAAGAACAGGACGTGGCGAATGAGCTCTCGGAGCGTATCGGCTACGAGACCGTGAACGCGCGCAGCCGCAGCGGACCAAAAGGGCTGGCGATGCGCTCGACTAGTGAGACGATCTCCGAACATCGTCGCGCCCTGATGCTGCCGCAGGAACTAAAACTTCTCCCGAGATCCAAGGCCTTCATTCTTGGCACCGGTATTCCGCCCATCATCGCCGACAAGATCATCTACTACGAAGACAGGCGTTTTCTAAAGCGATTGCTGCCGGCGCCCGTTCCGCGGATGCCCAAAGGGCGTTCAAATGCGCTGCTCGACGCCGAAATCAAGGAACTGCGCTCCGAGATCGCCGAATTGCGCGCGGTATTCCGGACGCGCCCCTTGACCGACGAGGAGGTGGCCGACCCCTCCGCCATTCCTGCCGGCGCCAGTTTCGACTTTGGCGACGTGGACGTGGACCTCGAGGGGCTCTCCGAGGAAGAGTTAAAGGCCTGGACCCTGAACTACATCGACGCCCAGGCCATTCCGCCGGCGCGACGGTCCGGCCGCAAACAGACCGGGCAGCAGCATGAACGACAAGCGTGACAACGGCGAGGACTTCAGCCTTGAACGGCAAGATCGCACAGGGCGCGATTCGGGAAGAAACGAACCGGGCGACCAGGCGGAAGCGAAGTCAAAGTCGGCTGCCAGGTCGTCCGCCGCGATAGTTGATGACAATGCGCTCCCCGAGCGTATCAGTCGCAAATATTACGTCATTTCAAATGAGACCGGAAGAGACCGGCATAGCGGGGAAACGCGCTTCTATGCCGACGAACGTGGCGAGTATCTGGCCTTCAAAATCACGGAAGATCGACTGGTCACCCGGCTGGCCGCAGCGGAAGTAATCCGGGACATGGTCAGCGTGGCACAACATCGCCAATGGGAGGCACTTCACGTCCGCGGCTCCGCGGAATTCCGACGCGAGGTCTGGCTTGAGGCTGGTACCCGCGGAATCGAAGTGCAGGGGTATCAGCCGACTGATCTCGATCGGCAGGCGCTGGCTGATCGGCAAGCCGTCTGGAACCGAACACGTCCTCGCGCGCATCAGGAGGAGGTTCGTTCAGCTTTTGACAGGGACGAGCCCTCGGCAAGAGTCGACTACGACAAAGGCGTTTCGGGACGTTTGATCGAGCTCGGCCGGGCACCTTACGGCAATCGGAACAACGCCGAGATGTCGACCTACTTGGCTCTCGAGCTCGACAATGGCCAGCAGCATAAAGTGTGGGGCGTGGGTCTGGAAAAGGCGGTCGCAGACAGCAAGACAGGGCCGGGCGACCGAGTCCAAGTGCGCCGCGAGGGCGTCGAACGCGTCCTTAAAGATATCAAGATCATCGACGCAGCAACCGGAAATGCACGGTCCGCGCGCCGGCAGGTGCCCCGCAACCGCTGGCGTGTGACGGCGGAGAAATTCCGCTCGGCCGATCGGCAGACGGCGGCGCGTGATGCCGATTTGATCGCGGCACAATCGAAGATGGTCATCATTGAGAAGCTGGTAGAACGCGCGTTTCCGGAGGACGAGCGGGCGCGGCGAAACATCATGGAAGCGGTCAAGGACCGCATTGCCGGACATCTCGCGCGGGGACATTCGTTCGCGCGCGCGACGGTGGCAGAACCGATTCAAGATCGACATCGATCCGAGAGCGATAAAGTCGATGTCAGGCGAAACCAGACTGGCGGGCGCGAGAGATTTCAGGAAAGGGAACGCTGAGGGCATGCCAGAGAAAGTCGTCGGATCAAAAATCGCGAGTTTGACTCCCACTCTCTCCGCCATATAGGCCGAAAAGCCCTTATTGTTCAGCGCTTTCTGAAACCGCTTGTTTCATGGCCCATATCCCGGCCCATACTTCCGATCGGACGGGAAAGAGCCTTTTGCTTCCGCTCTTATTCCCTAAAGGTTGACGTTTTTGCCCCTCGATTACCATAAAGAGCTTGTCTTCGGTCGACGAGATATGAGCAGGCGCGCCGAAACCAGGCTTGATAGTCATGTCGATGACAGTGAACGGGCTGGGGAAGGGGTTGATGATCTTGGCGGCTATTCCTGCGAATTCCGTCGTTTCAAATTCCGTGGTGACACCAGGTTTCATTTTAGCTCCAAACGTCAGCAAAAGGTAGCAATTGCCTGACGAGAATTGTGTGGGAGAGGTCGACGAATTCGGAACTCCCACATGCTCAGCCAGTGGTTGATCTCGCGGGCTCACGGGTGATGTTCCTGCAGATGCGGGCAACGATCTCGTAAGAGCGGCGGGCAGCAGCGGGGTCGCGGATCAGCGTGACGACCATCAGTTCGTCGGCCAGCGTCTTTCGCACCATTGCCTCGATACCGGATCGCACCGTCTCCGGCGAGCCCACGATAGCATAGGGCAGGTCTTGCTCAGGCGTTGCCGCTGCAGTGGGTGTCGTGACCTTGTCCGTCGCCAATGGCACGCTTGTCTTGCGAAACCACTGCATCAGGATCGGCCGGATCGATGCCAGCAGATCCTGGGCTTGAGTATCGGTCTCCGCAGCAATGATGAAGGCGGAAACCATCGTATAGTCGCGCTGCAGGGTTTTGGAAGCTCGGAAATTCTTGCGATAGGTGTGCAAGGCGACCTGCAGGTCATCGGGCGCAATATGGCTCGCGTAGGAGAACGGCAGGCCAAGCGTTCCGGCCAGCGCCGCCGACGATGTTGACGATCCCAGAAGCCACACTGGAACATCGAGACCTCGCGCAGGGACGTACGCAGCGTCGTCCGCCTGCCGCTCACCGAGCAGCGCCAGAAGCTCGTCGAGGTCGCATTTGAATCGATCGCGCGCATCGGGCGGCTTGCGTAGCATCCGGAATATCTCCGAATCCGCACCGGGCCCGCCCGTCGCGCGCCCGATCCCGAGATCAATCCGACGGGGATGCAGCCCCGCCAGCGTCCCGAACTGCTCCGCAACGACCAGCGGCGAATGGTTGGGCAGCATCACCCCGCCGGAGCCAACGCGGATCAATCTCGTCACGCTGGCGATGTGTGCGAGCAAGACGGCCGGTGCTGCATTGGTTAGGCGTGGGACATTGTGATGTTCGGTAAACCAGAATCGCCGATAATCCAACGACTCGGCCAGCTGTGCCAGCTCGACGGTTCGGCGCAGCGAATCGCTTACCGTCTCGCCGTCACGCATTGGCGAGAAATCGAGGACCGATATCGGGAGCGGCGTGCCCATGGAAAGCTCCTTCTTACGTGTCTCTTACGTGTGTAAAGCGGCGTCGTAACCATGCTGCGCATTCGCGCGGCAGAAATCGAATTCATCCCAAGTGCGTCACGGGACCTTCTCTGCAAAGTGAAGTTTGCGAAGAACGTACTTCTGAATCTTGCTGGATGCGGTCTGCGGAAATTGGTCGACGAACCGCCAGATACGGGGGACCTTGTAAGAGGCCAGGCGTTCTCGACAGAACTCCGACAATTCCTGCTCGGCGACCTCATACCCCGGCTTGGTCTGGACAAATCCGACGGGCACTTCGCCCCATTCGCGGTCCGGAATCCCGACGATCGCGGCTCCCATTACGGCGGGGTGGGTATACAGAACGTCCTCAATTTCGCGGGGATAGATATTCTCGCCGCCGCGGATGATCATCTCCTTGCGCCGACCTTGCACGCGGCAATAACCGTGCTCGTCCAGACTCCCCAGATCGCCGGTGTGAAGCCAGCCTTCGAAATCGATTGCCGATCGCGTCGCTTCGGGATTGTCGAAATAATCTTTCATGATGGAATATCCGCGAGCGCAGATTTCGCCGATCTCTCCGACCGGCAGAATCGCGCCGGTTTCAGTACTGACGATCTTGATCTCGGTTTGCGGCATGGGCCGGCCGACCGTTGAAACCCAGTCAGGGTGAGGATCGTCGGGCAGCGTATGCGTCAAATACGGAGAGGCCTCGGTCTGGCCAAACCCGATCGCAACCTTTACGCCCTTCGCTCGAGCCCGACGCACCAGTTCTGGAGGAACGGGCGCGCCGCCGAGCGTGACTAGCCGCCAGGATGATAGGGTTCTCTGTGCAATGGATGGAGAGTCGAGTATCCGAATGAGCATGGTCGGAACGCAGAGCATGATGGTGCCGCGCTCTTGCTCGAACAAGCTCAGCATAAATTCGGCATCGTACCCCGGCGGCAGAACTTGGGCACCGCCCGTCTGCAGAGCACCGAGCGTGCAAAGCCCGCAACCGGCGGTGTGAAACATCGGCATCGGATTGATCCAGATGTCTTGCGGCCCCGCTCCGATCGTCCGCGCATAGATGCGCCCGTTATTCGCCAGATTACGATGGGTCAGGCGCGCTCCCTTGGGTGTACCGGTCGTTCCGGACGTGTACTGTATTTGAGCGACATCGGCGGCCTTGACTGACGGCAATGCTGTTCGCGCCTCGCCGCTCTTCAGGAACTCCGGCCATGAGGACAGGGCGATGACCTCGCGGAGATCTGGAAGTGTGTCACGGGCAGCATTGACTGCCTGCACAAGGTTCCGGTTCCTGTAGACATCCTGAACGATAATGCCGCGCGCCCGCGATTGTCTTAGGACGAATGCGAGCTCTTCGCCGAGATACGCAGGGTTAACGGTGACGAGCGTCAGACCCGCCAGAGATGCGCCGAGTTCAATCATTACCCACTCCGGGCGATTGGCCGCCCAGATCGCAACGTGTTCGCCTGAAACAAAACGGAGCAATAGTGCCCGCGCGACCTTCTCCGATTCCGTAAGCAACTCCTCGAACGTCCATCGACGACGCGTCTGCTCCTCCGAGGTTCCGTCGATTAGGGCCGTGCGGGTTCGCCATGTTGATGTGGCTGCGCGCAGCGCATCACCGATGGAGATGTCCAGAACAGGCTCGGCCGGATCGGCTGGCCAGTACGACGAGCCCGGTGGAATGTTACTCACCTCTGGCATGTCGCCTCCCCACCACGGGCGATCAGCACGCAATTATAACCTGCATGGTTCTTCATCGCGCCACTGTAGGGAGACGGCGGTTACAGCTTGATTGCAGATCGGCGGGAAGTGGTTACGTTTGCAATGCTGTGAAACGGCGCCGAACAGTGACCTCCGCAAAAACAAAATCGTTCAATCGCTTAATCGGCGCGCATCGTGCGTGGCCCGCCTTCGTACGATCGCGGCGACGCATTAGCCGCCTATTATTAGGTATCGGATTCTGCGCTTCTGAATGCATGTGCGGCGAAACAAACGATAAAGTCGCCTTATGTCACGGTGGTCTATGAAGAGAGTTAGAGAGAGTTTCCTATGACAGGTAGAACGATCGGTAAACAGGCAGTAATAATCGGCGCAGGCATGAGCGGTTTAGCTGCAGCCGGTGCGCTGTCAACCGCGATTGTGTCCGATTTTTGGTTTTGGCGCACACCGTTGCATCGGCGGAGCACTTGCGCGCGACGAACTTGAGGAAATCTCAGCTTGATCACCGCTCGAAATCTGCAAATCCAACTAGATGCCGTAATGGGCCCTGCTCCGTGCAAGGGGGCATGATGGTGGCTGTCCCCCCCGATAGATGATGAAACGGGGTCACGACTTGAGTCGGCCCCAAGCATCTGGAGACGGAGGACAGCCGTGGAGAATTATGCCGGAATTGACGTGTCGTTGGAACTGTCGAGCGTATGCGTTGTGGATTCCCAGGGTAAGATCCTGAAGGAGGCGAAGGTCGCAAGCGAACCCGACGCCTTAGTCGAATTTTTCGAGACGCTTGGCTTTGCAGTGAATCGGATCGGGCTGGAGGCTGGGCCACTGTCGCAATGGCTGCATGCGGGGCTGCAAAGAGCAGGATTCGAGACGGTTCTGCTGGAAACACGGCATGTGAAGGCAGCATTGTCGGCGATGACAGTGAAGACGGATCGCAAGGATGCACGCGGAATTGCCCAGTTGATCCGGATGGGATGGTTCCGCGCGGTGCACGCAAAGTCGATAGGGGCTCAAGAGATCCGAGCGCTGCTGGTTGCGCGCAAACAGCTTCTTGGGCGACTTATCGATGTGGAGTTAAGTATCCGCGGGATTTTGCGTGGCTTTGGGCTGAAGGTTGGCCCGGTGACGCGGAAGAATTTCGAAGCGCGGATCCGAGAGTTGGTTGCGGGTCAGGCGACATTGGAACGCATTGCCATAGCGATGCTTTCGGCACGATCGGCCTTGAAGGCAGAGTACGGAAGGCTACACAAAGCTGTGCTGGCAACGGTGCGTGACGATGCGGTCTGTCGCCGGCTCATGACAGTGCCAGGTGTTGGTCCCCTAGTGGCGATTACCTACAAATCGGCGATTGATGATCCTCATCGCATTGTAAAATCGAAGGCGGCAGGCGCGCTGTTCGGGCTCACGCCAAAGAAATACCAATCGGGAGAAAAGGACGTCACGGGCGGGATCACGCTGGCCGGCGACGAGATAGTGCGTACGGTGTTGTATGAGGCCGCCAACGTTCTGCTATCGCGCATCACGCGATTCTCAAAACTTAAGCGCTGGGGGATGGACGTCGCCAAGCGGCGAGGCTCGAAGCGCGCAAAAGTCGCCTTGGCACGCAAGCTCGCAGTGATCCTGCATCGAATCTGGGTCGACGGCACAACTTACCGATGGACCGACGCGGCCCCGATCGCAGCATAGAACACGAGGAGAAGAATTGGAATGCAACCGGGCTGAACTGAGCCTGGTGCCCGAAGTCCCGTCGCCGGGACGGTGGATCCGGTGAAGCCGTTACACGCCCAGTGGCCGTCTTCTGACGGACCACGCGTATCTAGATAGGCTCACCGCTCCCTCTGACAGCATGATGTGGCGGCCAGGCGTTGACCACGGACAGAAGCATGAGCTCGGCGGCGTGACATTCACTCGGGAGGCTTGACATCATCGGGCCCATTACAGAAGAGCGTGTACTCATAAATCGAGGTTCGTGAGCGAGCCCGACGCATGTCCGCTATCCGGCCTATTGCAGACTCAATCCGGACATCGCCTCAAGTCCGAAAAGGGGCCAGAAGCGGAAGTCGCCCCGGTGTAAACAGGTGAGCGGGATGGGAGCGAAGGCTTGACCTTTTCTCTGCCTCGAAGCTGAAGCATATCTCGGCTAGCCGCCGCGCGAGTACTTCCCCCGCGCGGTGGTTAGGCCCGGCACCGGCTTACGGACGGCGACCGGGCCGCCTCTGAGTGGTGCGATAGAAAAGCTGTTGTCTGTCGATTTTGTTGCCCGGCGATCGAGGGCCAATCTCCGACCTAGCGTCTAAGCCTCCTGGGGCAAATGCTTGAGCACGCCTATCGGTATTCTGCACCATATTTGAGACCAATCGCGTTGATCTGCTCCCGCGTCAATTCCTTTCGAGGTTCGCCCCGTCGGCTGCAGGTTGCGCGGAAGAAACCGTCGAGGCCCGGGGGGCCATGATCCACAGCAGAACCAGTTCCTGATCTGGACTACTGAAACCATGCCACGTGTTCTTGGGTATGAAAATCGTTCCGCCTCTTTCGCAACGATGACGCACCTCGTTGAGGGTGACCGTGCCGCTGCCTTCCAGGACGTAGAAGGCTTCATCCCTGTCGAGGTGCCGGTGAACCGGAATGCCCGAGCCCTTGGGTAGCTGCTGCGTGCCCAGGCCAAGACTATGAGATCCCGTCACGGGGTCGAGCTTGATGAAGATGTTGCCGCCATCGCGAAAATGGATCAGGTGTTCACCCTCTTCGGCGCCAAGCACATAGCCCGGCGGCGTCGGCTTGTGCGACTTCGCCTCGATCTCCTTGCTGTTTGGCATCGCGCGCTCCATTCGCCAATACTCATCGATGAAAACGCTACAATAGCAGAACGCTGCGCCACGAGCGACGGCTAGCCAAAGGCGGCTTTGGGTCAGAAGCGTCGGTTTGGCCGCGAGCGCGCGATGTCCGGTCTGGCCCCGACTACGGTCGTGCTGAACGTCGCCTCCATCTTCGCCTACGGGCCAACAGGCGACATTGGGGGATGAAGGAGGCTGCCAATTGAGGCATTGTTACTCTATGGCCGATGCGCGTATTGTCGACTTTTGCTCATCAACCCTGTGGCAGCGGGGACAGGAAAACACGTGGATGATTTCCGTTGGCTCTACGCCCACCAACGTGGAACGTGACCACCTCATCTCGAGCTGGCAGTCAGGGCAGATCGGCGACTCCAGCTGCTCTAACGAACGCCTAAGCCTGTCCACCATGGAAGCGACTTCTTGGTTGCGCGTGTCCCTCTACAATGCATAAACCCGTGTTGGTTCCTAATCAACAAATTAGGATACTTCATTGCCGGCCAAACGTCGGCTGGGGGCACGAGTCCGCTCTTGTCCTGACCTCCGTTAGCAGGCATGGGATTCATTGCGGTGAGCCAGACGCAGACTTCGAGCTCAATCTCACAAGCGCCATTAAGGGCATCGGAGTTTGCTGGTCTCGGTTGGACGGAAGAAACCGTGTGGGGGCCACCCAACGCTTAGCTCGAAGGTCGCCTTTGGGTCTTGGCTGTGTGAAAACGCCAGGACACTAGGCGGCGATAGAACAAGTTATTCGCTCAAGACCGTCTTCGCGGTCAGACGCGCAAGCGATTGAACTTAGAGAACGAACTGAAGAATGTAATTCTAGCCGAGTTTCGATCTTTCGTGTTTTCACACAGCCAGGGGCAGATGCTGACATTCGGGGTTTCAGTGGGTGGTGATCGCCGGTATCGAACTGATCACCCCCATGTCCTCGCGTCGAACTGTGACGGAGCGGCCAGTCTCTTCAGCGATTTTGCGGGCCACTTTTAAGGCGACATCTTCATCTGTGTATTCAAGCACAATGATGCTGCCTTTCCCCGAAAAAGCGGCGGGGTTCGACACATCGATGATGATCAACGGCGCCTTTTGGTTCATCATGGATTTAGGACGAGCAAAGCCGCCAAGACGGCCGAAAAAATGAACAGTCCAAAAATGGCGACTTGAAATACGCGCTCAACTGTCACTGCGCCCCCTCCCGGCAAAAGCTGTACGGCCTGCGAAACGCAGAAAGGGGGCGTTGGTTCCGACGGTTAGTTCGGTACTCGCGTCACTCCTTCGTTCGATCATCGCCATCTTATGCTCGCAGTCTAGATCGGCCCGGCTACGGATACGGCCGTCCGGCTCCATCAAATAGGCGCGATCCTCGTTCATTTGGGCGAGGCAAGCCCCGGAGAGGTTAGCCACTCGTTGATGTGCGAAGCTGTTTCGGCTTGTCGCGCCCGGCGTAAAAGCAACTCGCGAGCTTTACTACCCGGAAGCTGCTTTTCAGCCGCTTCTTTGAACTGCCGAGCCTCCGCCGCTAGACGCTCTTCAAAGGTGGTTTGGTGTTTTGTACGCTTCCCTATCTGACCCATGGCGCACACTCCGCAACAAAATAAATAGCCAATTCTAAGCGCGTTCCGCCTTCGTCCTCTGTCCCGTACCCGACATTTCAATTCAAGCCACTGTAGATTTTTATAACTGGCCGCTGAAGCGCTTGGCTTAGATGCGGTGGCGGGCACTAACGAGGCAGAAGCTCGAATCTGACTGGGTGCGGGCCGCCAGCTTCAGGACGCGCTGAGCAATCTCAGATTCTAGGGTTTGGGATTTGGAGCCATCCGATAGATCTGCCCAAGCTTCATCGAGCGCCCTTCGGAGGATAATCAAGGTTTCAGGATCATATTGGGCCATCGCGGCGCCTCCAAAATTCCATCCCAATCCCTGATCCCGACGCCTGTCGGTTGAGTTCCCGACACACCTAAAAGAAAGCTCTCGCTATCACCAAGCAAAGGCCTAGGGTGTCCGCATTAGCGGCAGTCTTTCTGGGCGCCGCTGACTGAGAGTTCTCTGCGCTCCCGCCTGTACTCGGGAGCATGACATGCGCAATTCCGGCAATTTGCTCTTGGCCTCTCTGTCCGAGAGTGACGCCACGGCCGTTAGGCCACACCTGAAATCCGTATATCTGGACCATGAGAAGGTTCTGTTTGAAGCGGGAGCCACGGTCACGGACATCTACTTCCCGACTGGGGCGATTATCTCGCATGTGGTGGGTCTCTCCTCTGGAGAGATAATTGAAGCCGCGATGGTCGGTAAGGATGGGGTAGTCGGCGCATTCGCCGCTCTTGGCGGGAACATTCCCGTCAATCGAGCCATAGTCCAACTCGCCGGGCCCGCGCTGACGTGCAAAGTGAGTGAACTCAGAAGCGCGGTGCTTCAAAGTCAATCCTTGCTATCGACGCTTTTTCGTCATGAGCAGACGGTCTACGCGCAGGCAAGCCAATCGGCTGCTTGCATGGCAGCCCATCAGGTGGAGGCGAGACTTTGCCGATGGCTGCTCCGAGCAAGGGATCTAGCGGACACCGACAATCTGCATTTCACCCAGGAATTTCTCGCCGAGATGTTGGGCGTCAAGCGAACCAGCGTGACGTTGCATGCCCGAACGCTTCAACAGGCTGGAATGATAAAATATTCGAGGGGCCAAATACAGATCACCGATCTAGAGGGCCTGCAGGAAACCGTCTGCGAATGCTACGGGACCGTTAAATCGTACTACCAAGCATTGCTCGGGCCGCAGGCGGCGTAATCCTTCCCCCTTGGTTGCACTTCCGCTTCGGGTCAAAAGCGGCGCTCGGCCCAACGACCCGTAACGTCGCGTCTTCCCCGGATAGCGGAAGTGGCGGCGGCTCTTGCGGTATTCGGCTTAGGGCCGATTTTGTTGCAAAAGTCGGCAGTGACTGGTGATGTGGCTCGACCATTTCACTTGGGGTAACGGGGTTTGGTCCCGCGACCCGGACACTCTCTACGCAACTTTTACGCTACGCAGTACACAGAGCCTGAGCGGGTGGCGGTCGCGCAACCAGCGATGCGAGCCGCCGTAGGTTCTGAGCAATAGCGGCCAGAACAAACTCGTCCTGAGCGCCTCGTGGACCACGTAGTCGGAGCCGACCGAGCTTCAGGATACGCTTCAAGTGTGCGAACCTCATCTCGATCTTCTTGCGCTCATGCCGCGACTGCTCGAAGCCCTTGGTGCCAGCCAACGACCGGGCCACGTCTCGAGCGTGCTCATGGATATCGCGTGGGATCTTGCGTGATGGTTCCTTTGGGCAGCACTGCGGTTTGAGCGGGCATGCATTGCAGTCGAGCTTGCTTGCGCGATACAGAAGGGTCTTGCCCTCGTGCACGGTACCGCTCGTCCCAAGCCGCTTTCCGCCCGGGCAGTCGTAGACGTCGCTGGTCGGGTCATATCGAAAGTCGCTGCGCGAGAAGGTGCCGTCATCCCGCTTCGACTTGTCGAACACGGGGATATGTGGCGCGATGCCTTTCTCCTCGACCAGCCAGTTCAGCATCGGAGCTGCCCCGTAGGCGGTATCTCCGATCAGCCGCTCCGGCTTGAGGCCGAAGCGCTCCTCTGTTCGCTCGATCATGGTCTTCGCCGCCCCGACCTCAGCCTGGCGAATGGAGCGGGAGGCCTCGACATCAACGATGACGCCGAACTTCACGTCGATGAGATAATTGTCGGAATAAGCGAAGAATGCCGGCCCCTTGTGAGCCCCAGTCCACTGCGCCGCGGGGTCGGATGGCGAAACGAACTTCGGGACAACATCGCTGGCGGCACCCCACGCCGTATCGTCAAGGGTCGCCAGATACTCCTTCACCGCGCGGCTCGACCTCGCTGGATCACGATCTCTCCGCCAGTCCTGACCTGCGATCGAGCGTTGCTTGTTGGCATCAGCCTGGATCAGGCTCGCATCGACTGCAAAGCCATCGCCGCCAACCAGGCCGGCCGCAATGCACCTCTCGACGACTCGCTCGAACATGTGGCGAAATACGTCTCCCTCGCGGAAGCGCTCGTTGCGGGCGCGCGAAAACGCCGAATGATCCGGGATGGCGTCCTCGATCCCGAGCTTGCAGAACCAGCGATAGGCAAGGTTCACCTGCACTTCACGACAGATCAATCGCTCCGAGCGGATCGCAAAGACATATCCCACGACCAGCATCCGGATCATCAGTTCCGGATCGATCGACGGGCGACCCATGGACGAATAATGAGGTGCTAGTTCACTGCGAAGCCAGGACAGATCGAGAGCAGCGTCGATCTTCCGCACCAAATGATCTTCAGGAACCGCGTCGCCAAGATGAAACTCGTAGAACAGTTGACCTTGGTCACTCTTCACACGGCCCATCATGGATCGACCTCGCCGAGATTCGCGTCAACACAACGGAATCACGGTTCGCGGCTCGTCTCAACCGACTTTTGCAACAAAATCGGCCAACAGCCGACATCCCAAACATCGCACACAACTCTCAACCGAAAATGAAATAGAGAAGGTAGAGCGAGTAGCCGATCGCAAGGAGGCCCGCCACTCCTGTAAGCCAGAATAGAAGTTTATCATCTTTCATTGATGATCTACCGGCGGATTAAATCTTTGGCGAGATGGCGGAGCCCGATAGAGCCGATTCCGACGAACAACGGGAGCAGACAGTCTGACCTCCCCGCTTTGGGTCGAAACAAGCCGAATAGCGGCAGGACCTTCTATGTTGACGCTAGCATATTTCTGCGTGGCCGAAATGAGACCTTCCACGGCGGATTTATTGTACGAGGAATGTTTCGGATTTAGGTGCAAGCCAGTTTCTACGATCATCACTTGGGTAACCCCGGAGGGCAGAATCTCGACGGCAAACGATACACAAGATACGTGGGGATCTTTGAAAGACATTTGAGCCCGCTTTCACTGACGTCGCACGTAAGTGGCGCCCCAGCCAAGGCCGAGTGTGGCGGCGACAAGCGAACCGAAGAGGACGCCCAGTTTCGCCGCCCTCAATAATCCTTCATCGGAGAAGGCGAGCATCGAGATGAAGATCGACATGGTAAAACCGATGCCAGCCAGCAGGCCGACCAGACAGACGCCACCCCACGAAACTCCAGGAGCAAGGCGACACCAGCCCATTCGTACCGCGACCCAAGTCGCACCGACGACGCCAAGCGGTTTTCCAGCGACCAAGGCAAGCGCAGTGCCCATCATCACCAGGTGGCCCCCTGCGGAGAGATCAGTGCCGGTTAAGCTGACGCCGGCATTCGCTAGCGCGAAGATCGGCATGACGCCGTAAGCCACCCACGGATGCATTGCCATCTGCACCCGTGACACCGGCGGCAATAACTCGCGGTGAGCTACACGAAGGTCTCGCAGCGGTTGCTCCAACAGATGCGGATCCCTCGCTTTCACCGCATCGCTGCTTCGTAGCTGTTTCAGCACTCGCGACACAACTTCCAGCGGCGGCTCCCGCATCCGTATGGTGCGTGCCGGAGTAATCAACCCGAGCACGACACCCGCAAGGGTTGGATGGATCCCGGCTACCGTGAACCCGATCCAAACCAAAGAGCCGGGCAATACGTAGAACGGCGCAGAACCGATGCCGATGCGCTGAAATCCTAAAGCCGCGAGAACGCCAATTGACGCGATGATGAAACCGCTAGGCTGAAGACTGGCGGTGTAGAACAGGGCAATGATCAGCACCGCAATGATGTCGTCGATGATCGCCAGAGCAAGCAGGAACACACGCACATTGACCGGGATCTTTCGTCCAAGTAGCGCGAGCACTCCGACTGCAAAGGCGATGTCTGTCGCGGTCGGCACGGCCCAGCCCTGCGCTCTAGCCGGATCGCTGTTGAGGCTCAGATAGATGAGCGCCGGAACGATGACGCCACCAGTCGCGGCGACCAGCGGCAGAATGGCTTGGTCGAGTCTGCTCAGTGCGCCTTCATGGACCTCGCGCCGTATCTCCATGCCCACGACGAGGAAGAAGACGGTCATCAGTGCGTCGTTGACCCAGAAATGCAACGACCGGGAAAAGCCGTATTCGCCGACACCGATTGTGAGCGGAAGGTTCCAGAAGGCGTGATAGCTATGCTCGAACGGAGAGTTGGCCCAGATCAGTGCAGCGGCGGCGGCAACGAGGAGCACGGCACCGCTGACAGCCTCAACATGCAGGTATCGATGGAAGGTGCTGAGGGCCTGCTCCGCCAGCCGCTGGGCTTTCGGCAGATCGTCAAATGAAGGTCTATCATTCATGGGGCGCACGCCTTCCGCGTGGCGGCCCGACCATCGCTTAGCCTGTCGCTGCTCTATGCAGCGAGCACCCTAATGCCATTATACATCGTGGTAATGCCAATTCAACCTTGGAAGAAGGCGCCTGTTAGACTTCGGTCATATTGGTCGAAGCTGACTTTGCTCTAAGATCGCCTAATGCGGGGAATGATTATCTTCATGGTGGCCGTCTTGGCCTTGGCGCTCGCATTCTCGTCGAGAACGCATCAGTTGGTCATCCACCCGACGATGCCGCTTCCTCCCGTAAACGTGCCAGCCAACTAAGGGCAGCCCTCCTGCTTCCTTTTGCGTGCGGATTGGCGAAGCGGCATGTCGTCTTTGGGTCAATCGCGTCGGTTTCGCGCTCGGCTGCAAACATTCCGGTCTGCCCCCATCAGCCGACATGTAGTTGTACCGCGTCAACGGCGCGATGGGCCAACAGAGGTCATGGCACGCTTGGTTTTAGAGTGCAATTAATGGTATGCTTCAAAGATTAAGGTCAACTTGGCGTCGTGTTGAGCCGCTGAATTTTCCTTACGTTCGACGAGCGCTTGTCTCCCCTTTTGAACCAAAGTGAGGAGTTCGCCATGAAATCGACCCGACGATCATTCGTAAACGGCGCGGCTGCGGCCAGCTTGGCATTCACAGTCCTCAACGGAATGCCCCTGCCTGCAAACGCACAAGCAGTCACTCCTGAGGAAGCGCGGCAAATCGCCGAGGGCGCATATATCTACGGCTATTCGCTCATCACGACCGATGTCACCCGGGTTCAGATGAGCAATGTGCCAAAGGTTGAAGGGGTTACGGCGCCGACCGGACAGTTCATCAACATTCCGCGCTATCCGCCGGCCGATTATCGTGGCGTTTCGGCGCCAAATGCGGACACACTCTATTCTCTTGGTTGGCTCGACCTCACTGAACCGCAGGTGTTCAGTCATCCAGATATGGGCAATCGTTACTATTTGTTCGAGTTGACCGACCTTTGGATGTCGGACTCCGAGTCATCGCCGAGCAGACGCACGGCTGACGGCAAGGCCGCCAACTACCTGTTCACCGGCCCTGGCTGGAAGGGCGAGGTACCGGCAGGCATGAAGCAGTTCCCCATGGCGACGCGCTACATGGTCATTCTGGGCCGAACTTATGCCGATGGCACCGAACAGGATTACAAGGCAGTCAACGAGTTGCAGGCACAGTACAAGATCACGCCGCTTTCCTCATGGGGCAAGTCGTATACACCTGTCGCGCCGCCGGTGAATCCGAATCCCGGCTTCAGCATGACCGATAAGCCGCAACCGGTCATCATAACTATGGGAACAGAGGGATATTTCAATCTCTTGGCGACGCTAATGGGTGGGGATGCACCGCCAGCGGCGGGAGATGGCCCCATCCTCGCGAGCATGGCGAAGATCGGTATCGTACCCGGCAAGCCGTTTGAGATGAGCAAGCTCGATCCCGCTGTGCAGGCTGCACTGAAGGACATTCCGCAATCAGCCCTGAAGAAAATTGAAGACAACAAGGCAGCCTTGGGCGGGATCATCGACGGCTGGGTGGTGACAAAGGGACTAGGTACCTACGGCCCCGACAGCTACATGACGCGCGCTGTGGTGGCGGCATTCGGTTGGCCCGCCAACCAGCAGCGGGATGCAGTCTATCCCTACACGGAGACCGATTCGACGGGACAGAAGCTGACGGGCGCAAACAAGTACACCTTGACCTTCGCCAAGGACGCGACGCCGCCGGTCAACGGCTTCTGGTCAATCACCATGTACATGATCGACCAGGGCTGGTGGTTCGTTCCCAACCCGCTGAACAAATTTACCGCCAGCCTGCGCGACAATCCAAAGTTCAATGCCGATGGTTCGCTGACGATTTACTTCCAGAATGAATCGCCGGGTAAGGACAAGGAGGCGAACTGGCTTCCGACTCCGAAGGGCGAGTTCATTCCGATGCTGAGGATGTACTGGCCGAAGAATGAGTCGCCTTCGATCCTGAACGGCTCGTGGAAGCCCCCGGCGGTGCAAAAGGCGAGCTAAACTTGTACCGCGCTGGCGCCAACGCACCGGTGCGGTATTTCCCAACTGCGCAGTTAAATCGGAGACAAATTCGACGTCCGAGTTGGGTCATTAGCGTCGTTTTTGACATATCTGCAGCATGTCCGCTATCCGGCCCATCTCGGACCTGCAATACGGCGTTGCAAACAGGGAGATAGGCGTGATTCAAGCTCCCGAACCGGGGGCCTCGAATCATGAGATACGAACTCACCGACTTTGAGTGGACTGCCATCAGGCCGTTCCTTCCGAACAAGCCGCGCGGCGTACCGAGGGTCAACGACCGACGTGTCCTCAACGGCATCTTCTGGATATTGCGGTCAGGCGCGCCATGGCGCGATCTGCCCGAGAGCTTTGGGCCTTACACGACCTGCTACAACCGGTTCGTTCGTTGGCGGATGGCTGGCATCTGGGACTTGATCATGGAGGCCCTCGCCGAAACCCATGACGGCTCCGTCCAGATGATCGACACTTCCATTGTCCGCGTCCATCAGCACGGCGGTTGCGCGGGAGGGGGCGAAGCAAGGCTGATGGGCCGGTCGAGAGGTGGGCTAACGACCAAAATACACGCTTGCGTCGATACCAACGGAATGCCCGTTCGCCTTGAACTGACCACCGGTGAGGCCCATGACAACCGGCTCGTCACCGAGCTACTGTCTGATCTAAAATCAGGCGCGATGTTGCTTGCTGATCGAGGATACGACGCGGACTGGATCAGAGCATTCGCCGTTGAACAGGGTGCGTGGGCCAACATTCCTCCGAAGCGAAATCGCAAAGACCCAATTTGTTTTAGCCCATATCTGTACCGGGCTCGCAATTTGGTGGAGCGCTTCTTCAACAGGATCAAGCAATGCCGGCGCGTCGCTACTCGGTATGACAAACTCGCCGCAAACTACCTTGCCTTCATCAAGCTCGCAGCCATTCGGGTTTGGCTACGCGTTTATGAGTCCACGCCCTAAATGCGGCGCGAAGATCAGGGCCATTACGGAATCGATCGCTGCGGGTCTCTCCGAAGCGGTGACACGGAGGACTGCACTCTAATTGTTGCATAGCGCCTTGGCCCCGATCCGTGTTTCCATCGCCTTGCGCAGCTCGGCAGCCGCCTCGAAATTATGGGCGATCCGTCCGCGCTTGCGAAGCCACGTGACGGCCGGCCTCGTCCATCAGCTAAGTCTTTGAACTAGGACTTGGGATTGCTTCGACCTGCGAGATGACTTTCGTGGCCCGTTCGGTATTGGGGCGCCCAACCGATCCGGCATCGAATGACGGCACTGCCTCGTGAGCGCAAGCGACCTCGTCCTTTCGGCGAAAGCGATTTAAGCGGACACCACCAACTATCGACGTCCGTTAAGTACCAAGCAGCAACGCGACTCTCGCTGAGCAACAAAAGGCACTATACGATTCTACCGCATCAGATCAGCACTAAGGCGGCCCAATGTCCGCACCGCATTCACAGTCGATTTGACATCAAAATGGCCATAGTTCAGGCGGACAAAATTCTTGTATTTTCTTTTAACTGAAAAAAGAGGTCCGGGGGCGATGCTGATCCCTTCCGCCAAGGCCAGTTGGTGCAACCGCAATGCGTCGATCGACTTTGGCATTTCGACCCAAAGCATATAACCGCCTTGGGGCTGCGTGAGCCGGCAGCCCGCAGGAAAATGCGTCGTCACGGCCTGCGTCATGGCTGCAAGTGCTTCCGTTAGACGTTGCCTAAATCCGCGCAAGTGCCGCTCATAGCCACCGTATTTCAGGTATTCTGCCAGGGCAGCCTGCGGCAACGATGATGTTGAAATGGTACTGATGAACTTCAAACGCTCGACTTCCGACTTAAACCTGCCGGGTATGACCCAGCCGATGCGGGAGCCCGGCGCGAGACATTTGGCAAAGGACCCGCAGTGTAAGACGAGCCCTGACCGATCAAAGGACTTGGCCGGTCGAGGTTTTGTTTTGCCGAAGTAGAGTTCCGCATAGACATCATCTTCGATGAGGGGAGTGTTGGTTTTTGCCAGCATAGCAACCAATTCCCGTTTCTTCTCATCCGGCATCGACGCTCCAAGTGGGTTCTGGAAATTCGACATGGCGAGGCAGGCTGCCACATCAAGGGTATCCAGCGCATTTTGCAACGAGACAAGATCAATGCCGTCGCGGGGGCTCGTCGCGATCTCAACCACCTTCATCCCCATTCGCTCAATCGAGAGCAGAGACGAGTAGAAGGTTGGCGACTCAATGGCAATGATGTCGCCCGGTTTTGCAACGGCATTCAGGCTGAGATTGATGGCCTCCATAGCGCCACAGGTTATGACGATATCCTCGGGTGCGATGTCTACTCCCGCTTCCGCGTAGCGCAACGCAATGAGCCGACGCAATTCAACGTTGCCCGGCGGCAAATCTCTTACGCTGCTCCACACGGGCAATCGGCGTGCCGCATCGGCCGCCGCCTTATTCAGCTTCTCGGTGGGAAAGTGTTCGGGACTTGGGAAGGCCGATCCTAAAGGCACGATTTCGGGCCGCTTGATTGCCTCAAGCACGTCGAACACCAAGTTGGCAACGGTGACCTCTGTACTCGCCGTTGGAGGCGATGACATCACAGGCTCTGCGGCCGGCCGTGACAGACGTGAGCGCACGTAGTAGCCGGACCTCGGCCGTGCCTCGATGAGACCGTAGTCTTCGAGCCGTGCATAAGCGTGCATTATGGTCCCCAAACTGGCTCCGCATTTTTCACGCGTCTCTCGCAGCGAAGGCATACGATCGCCGGGCCGCAGCACGCCACGCTCAATCAGGCTGCTCAGCGTTCGCACAATATATTCGTGTCGATACGTCTCAGACATATCCGCCTTTCTGAAAGCCCCACAACGGTATCTGTTCCACTAGAAACTTGCATAACTGACTCAGTCTGTCACCCATCTGCATCTGTGTAAGGGCCAACGTTGCTGATTATGTGGTTGCGCTGGATCCGTGGATACACGTGAGATCAGGCTCTGATCTCGACCGGAACATAGTGGACTCAAAGGTTGAGATCGATGAGCTTAAGCGCCGAAGCTGGTGAAGCATTCGCCACATTCGAATGGGCGAACCCACGCGGAACAATCAAAAGGACAGTCGGTACAGATCTCCGCCGTTGAAGACGGAAATCGTAAACAGAGTGAATCGACATGCCGTATGTCGAAACCGAAGACGGTACCCAGATTTTCTATAAGGACTGGGGTCAAGGAAAGCCTATCGTCATTCATCATGGCTGGCCATTGAGCGCCGATGACTGGGATACGCAAATGCTGTTTTTTGTCCAGCGGGGATACCGAGTCATCCGTGGCCATGGGCGTTCAGGCCAGGTTTCGGACGGCCACGATATGGATCACTACGCTGCAGACGCGGCCGCAGTTGTAGACCATCTGGCTCTGCGCGATGCCGTCCACATTGGGCATTCCACCGGAGGAGGAGAGGTGACGCGCTACGTTGCGCGCCATGGCAAGGGTAGGGTCGCCAAGGCGGTATTGATGTCGGCCGTGCTACCGATCATGGTGGAAACGCCGAACAACTCGGATGGTCTGCCCATCGAAGTATTCGATGGGCTGCGCGCGGGCCTCACGGATAATCGCGCCCAGTTCTATCGCGACGTCGCGTCCGGTCCGTTTTACGGGTTCAATCGGCCCGGCGCGAAACCGCTGGAGGGCGTCATCGCGAATTGGTGGCGCCAAGGCATGATGGGGGGCTAAGGCGCATTACGAGGGCATCAAGGCCTATTCCGAAACTGACTTCACCGAGGACCTGAAGGTCATCGCAGTGCCAACGCTCGTGATGCACGGAGACGACGATCAGATCGTGCCATACAATGACGCTGCCCTGTTCTCGGCGAAGCGCCGTAACCGCGCGACGCTGAACATCTCTCCCGGGTTCCCCCATGGAATGCTCACCACCCATGCTGATGTGATCAATCAGGATCTTCTGGCGTTCATCGAGGCATAAAACTAGGCGCGCCAAGGAGCAGCAGCGCAGCAAGGACGACCGCCACCCTGGAAACCATCCAATCTATCAGAGGAGTCTCCGATGTCCGTGCGCACCCCGCAGACACTGTCACGACGCAGCTTTTGCATATGCTGCGCCGTCGCCGCCGGTCTCGGTACGAATCGTGACTGGTTGAAGCCCGCCGAAGCGTTCGCCGAAGCACGCAACATCGTCGATACGATCCGTGACTCCGCCGCGACGATGCCCATCGAGATTCACAAGCTGCGCGGCAATGTCGCGGTCATCGAGGGCTCTGGCGGCAACATCGCCGTTCTGACAGGCGGAGACGGCAAGCTGTTCGTCGACGCCGGCATTACCGCTACCCGCCCGCGCATCCTGGAGGCTGTCAACAGCCTTAGCCGCGATCCCATCAAGCATCTTATCAACACTCACTGGCACTTCGACCACACGGACGGCAATCAGTGGCTAAGTGAGGAAGGCGCTGCCATTCTGGCTCACGAGAACACGCACAAGCATCTGCTTTCCACCCAGAGAGTCGCGGACTGGGACTACACGTTCCCTTCGCCGCCCTTGGCCGCGGTGCCGACCGAGGTGTTCTCTTCGGACAAGCGCATCACCATCAACCGCTCGACCCTCAATTTGAAGCACTATGGCCCCGCGCATACGGACAGCGACATCTCGGTCAGCTTCGCCGAGGCGGAAATCCTCCATTGCGGGGACACCTATTGGAACGGCATCTATCCGTTCATCGACTATTCGACCGGCGGCAACATCGACGGGATGATCAAGGCGGCTCAGCAGAACATCGCCGCCGCCGGAAGCAAAACCATCGTCATCCCCGGCCACAACCTGCCCAACCGTGCCAGTGCCGTGAGCAACAAGGACGAGCTGATCGCCTATCGCGACATGCTCGTCGCCATCCGGGATCAAGTCGCAATGCTCAAGCGCTCGGGCCGCTCGCTCGATGAGACCATCGCGGCCAAGCCAACCGAACAATTCGACGCGAAATGGGGCCAGTTCCTGATCACGCCCGCCTTGTTCACCAGGCTGGTCTATGAGGGCGTCTGATACCCTCAGCGCGAGCGCCCACGCTATCGCCTTCGCTTCCGAGGAAGCGCAACAATTCAAACCTGACAGGAGCCTTGACATGTCCGTGCCCGAAAAGCCGCTTCACATCGACATCCCGGTCAAGCTGTCGGATGTGAAGATCGTATTCAGCATCGGCGCCCTACAGTTCGAGGGAGACCTTCCGGCTTCGATCTTTCACATGCAGCTCATTAAGAACGACATCGCGGGTTGGAGCGCGACCTCGGAGATTGTCGCAGTCTTCCATACGAATGCTGGGCATGTGACTCTGCACGACACGGCGTATAACGCGGATCGCAACATTGCGACGGGCAATCCCTACAAGGATCTCATTTCCGGTCTGCAGAAGCGCGGCGTGAAGGTTGAGCTTTGCGGCGCGACCGCAAAGGCCCACGGTTGGGGAAACGAGGACTTGCTTGCGGACATCAAGGTCAATACGGATGCTATGGCGAGAACGTCACAGCTCGTCCAGCAAGGATTCGTGAAGATCACGGAGTAAGAAGCAAAGATCGATGTGAGCACAACTCCGCGACCCCGCAAACCAATGCCTTCAGAACTAGTCACGTGAATCTAAAAGTCGCCACATAAAGTCTGCTAGGCATTGTGGCAGAAGCGTTAGACGGAAGCCAAAATCTGGTCTGCGGACTTGGTCCATTTGAAGTGTGAACACCTCGCTGGATCTGCTTTCTGGTGAGCTCAGCGAACCAGCGCTCGACCTGATTGATCCATGACGCGGAAGTCGGCGTGAAATGGACGTGATAATGCGGCCGGCGGGCGAGCCACGCTTTGATCTTAGGCGTCTTGTGGGTGGCGTAGTTACCCATGACGATGGACATCGAGCCCTTCAGGGATTTGAGCGTCGATCTCTTTGAGGAACTTCAAGAACTCAACTGCCCGGTGGCGCTTGTAGCATTTGCCTATGACGAACCCCGAGGCGACATCGAGCGCGGCAAACAGCGAGGTCGTACCATGCCGCACATAGCTGTGCGTGCGACGTTCCGGTACGCCAGGCATCATTGGCAAGACCGGTTGCTCGCGATCAAGTGCCTGGATCTGACTTTTCTCATCGATGGTGAGGACAAGGGCTCGGTTCGGCGGGGACAGGTAAAGGCCGACGATATCGCGTACCTTGTCGACGAACAGCGGATCGCTCGACAGCTTGAATGTCTGGCTACGGTGCGGCTGCAGGCCGAACGCCGTCCACATTCGGCGGATCGTGGTGTGAGAAAAGCCAGTTTCCGCAGCCATCGAGCGGATCAACCAGTGCGTCGCGTCGCGCGGCGTCGTACGCAATGTCCGCTCGATTACCTCAGCAACCTGATCGTCGTCGATGGTTCGAGGGCGGCCAGGGCGGGCTTCGTCAAGCAGGCCAAGCGATCCTTCAAAAATCGGCGGCGCCACTTGCCAACGGTGTGTTCATGGATGCCAAGTTCGGCAGCCACCGACTTGCTTGGCAAGCCATCCACCGCAGGATCGCGCGGCAGCGCTCAGATAGCGATCGGGCAACGCGATGACGACGAACTTGCCTCTCCAAGTACGCCCGCTCCCGCGGACTAAGCACCGACGGCGCGATCGGCCGGCCTCGCTCACCATTCGCCACGAGCTCTCTCCTCTGTAGAGAATCGAGCTATCAACTAATGTGACGAACTTGCGTTACAGATGACTAGATGCGACGCGCGGCCATTTGCGTCGCTGGCATTGCTGAATGCAGGCCAGGCGATGGCATCAAGACTGTCCCCTCCCAACCAATGATCAATGGAACAGGCATCATGATGATGCACAGACGCACTTTTTACACCGCTAAGGCGCAGTAGCTTCGCTGATCTCCACTCGCGGCATGGCCGCAGATGCCTCCGCCGAAGGCCCGCGCCGTCGCGCTCGTGCGGGGCTCTTCGCCGGCGGGGCGTGCTCGTTCGAAGTCATCGCCCCACTGAAGGCACAAGGGCTTCAATGCTACCTCCGTGCAAAATCCGCTGGCCATGCTGCCTGAAGCAGTCGCTTTGGCAGAGCGCGTGCTGGCACGGCAAGACGGCCGACGGTCCTGGTAGGTCATTCCTTTTCTGGCATGATCGTCACCGAAGCGGGGGTGCATACGGCCCGCATTGTCTTTGACGCGTGGATCGAACCATGGCATGCGATGAAGACGCGCCGCGCCGTTGCAGCGTGATGGTGATGTTGTTATTCGGTTCGTGGAAGCCATCTAGATTCTGAATGTCGTCCCCGGGGCATGCCTCGCCGCTCGACGATGAGTATATTCGAGGCGAGCTTGCCATGGGGCACCGCGTGAGAAGCTCACGCCTGGCCTCTGCCGCCAACCTACCAACGAAAACGTATTAGCATCGCAGGTAGCATCGTTCGCTGAGGGCGCTGGTGCATCTCTTACCTAGGCCGAGGAAAAGTGGCAGGAGAGCTCGCCGATCCGCGCGCCGAAACGGCCGATGTGCTGGTCCTCGAGTACTCGCGGGCCGGAGCGGCGGCGCTGCCGGCGCGGAGGGGCGCGCCAGAGGAGACGACGATGCTCGACGGCTGCGAGATGACATAGGGGTCAGAAGTGCCGGCTGAGGGCTTCCGCGATCATGATGGTCGTGATGTTCGTCGGCGCCGAGACGGTGTCCGGCATGATCGACGCGTCGATGACGTGCAGGCCATCCGTTCCACGTACCGCGCCCTTCGCATCGACGACGGCGCCAGGGTCCGCGCGACCGCCCATAGGAACGGACGAGGTCGGGTGAGAATATCCGTCGACAGACGCGATCACCGCCGCCTCCAGCGCGTCGTCATCCTGTACCTCGTTGCCGGGCGTCATCTCGCGTTCGACCACCTCGCTGAACGGCGCCGTTCTTCCGATTTTGCGCGAGAGGCGCACGGCCTCCATCATCCGGCGCAGGTCACTTCGATCTCGGAAGAAGTTGAAGCGGATGAGCGGCATAGCGCGCGGGTCGCGGCTCGCCAGGCGGATTGATCCGCTCGATTCAGGAAGCGTGACCGAGCAGGCAAGGACGATCGCCCCTCCGGTCGGGCTTTGCGCTGGATCGAATATGTGCGTACCGGAAATATGCAGATCAAGTTCGGCGGGCCCAGCCTTGCTGGATCTGGTCCAGATGATGGCGCCCGCGGCCGGCGCCATCGACTTCGCTTCCGGCTTCAGGGCGTAGATGTTGTAGTAGAACGGATGCTCTTTCAGCCGCGCGCCGACCGGGGCATTGACGAGGACGGGAATGCCGAGTTCCTGCAGATGTGAGCGCGGACCGATCCCCGAGCGCATGAGAATCGCAGGGCTACCGTACGCGCCGGCCGACAGGATCACCTGTCCGGCCGCTATCGTATCTTCGTTCGCGAGACGAACGCCGGTCGCCCTGCGGCCGCCGAAGACGACGCTGTCGACCTCGACGCCACCCATGATCGTCAGGTTCGGTCGGCGGCGCACCTCGTCGGTGAGGTAGGCCATACCCGTGTTGATGCGCTTGCCGTCGACCACGTTCAACAGATAAGGTGACACACCGTGTTGCTCCGCTCCGTTGAAGTCGCTTACGCGTGCCAAGCCGCACGCTTCAGCGGCGAGCACAAAGGCTCGCATCGACGGAGTATTCTCTTCCATCGTCCGCTGTCGGATCGGAAAGGAGCCTGAACGCCCGTGCCAGGCATCGTCCCCTGTGGGAGTGTTCTCCATCGCCTTGTAGATCGGCAGAACGTCGTCGAAGGACCAGCCCTCGATCCCGTGCGCACTCCAGCGCGCGAAATCGGACGGTCTGGCGCGCATCGCGACCGCAGCATTGATGGCTGAACTGCCCCCGAGCACCTTGCCGCGAAGCGCCGTCACATCGTGACCGAGTCCGACGTGATCCTGGGTGTGGTAACCCCAGTCGTGCGTCTGGTCGCCCCCGACGCGGTTCGCGTTCGCTATCACGTCCGGATATTCCGTAGGCGCGTATGTCTTACCCGCCTCCAGCAGGAGAACACGCCTCGCGCTGTCCTCGCTCAGGCGGCTCGCGAGCACGGCGCCTGCGGATCCGCCACCTACGATGACGACGTCGGGCGATTTAGGCTCCTTGACCATAACACGTTCCTTTTTCCTGATGGATGACCCCGCGAGGGAATGTCATCGGCCGTCGAAAGCGTCGCGAAGGAATCGGGTTGCGCGATCGAGCGCGACGCGGCTACTTTCGAGATGTGCGACGTCGAGCTGGAAGACGTGATGCATCCCTTCGAATATCTCGAGCTCGACCGAAACTCCGGCCTGCGTCGCACGGTCGGCATATTGCCGGGCGTCGTCGAGCAGGCGCTCATCAGTACCCACCTGAATGAGAAGTGGCGGCAGGCACCGCAGATCGCCGTAAAGGGGCGAGGCGAGGGTATCGCGGGAATCCGCGACGCCGAGGTACTTGTGCGCGCAATCCTTCAGGTATTCGTAGCCGATCAACGGATCAGCGACGGCCGGATTCTTCATCGATGCGCCCGTGAAAGCCAGATCCGACCACGGCGAGAAGACCACGCCTGCGATCGGCGCCGGGCCATGGGGCTTCTTGGTCAACTCTGCCAGCGTCACGAGCGTCAGACCGCCGCCCGCCGAGTCGCCGGCAATCGCTATTCGGTTCAGGCCTTGTGCGACCAGCCATCGCCAGGCCTCTATAGCTGCTTCCGGAGGCGCCGGCACCGTGGCCTCCGGAGCCAGCGGGTAGTCGATGACGAGCGTCGGAATCCGTGCGCGGCTGACGATCTGGCTGACGAAACCCTGGTATGCTCTCGCGGAGCCCTTCACGTATCCGCCGCCATGCAGGAAGAGGATGGCCTCGCCGGCCTCGGCCTGTTGTGGATGAACCCACCACCCCCGCACGCTGCCTTCGTAGACCGCCTCGAGATCAACATCATGGGTCAGGGGGCTGGCAGAAATGAAGGCGTCGTAGATCGCCCTCGGCTCGGCGCTCGCCGTCCCCCAGAAGTCCGCGAAGCGCTCGCGTAAGGCGCGCTCACGGTCACGCTCGTCCGTCGAAATTCGAACGAACTCCGTCTTGCTCTGCTGATAATTCCTCAATCCGGGAGCTGACATCATTAATTTCCTCTCCAGAAGCTTAAACACGTAGCAAGGGGGCATTTGGGAGAAGTGGCAGGTCGGGATGCGGCCGAGCTTGCCGTCGGCGCAGGAGGCGGACATCCCGTGCGCGTCACAAGCGTTCCGCGGTTGTCGGCTCGGATTCCAGCGCGAGGGTCTCAGGTCGGCGCCGTCATCACGAAGTCGTCCGCTATCTACAACGGATCTATCCGCCGATCATCGCTTCCAAGACTTGATCTGCGGTAAGCCGTTTCCGATCGATGCGGGCCGCCGAGACGATCTTGCCCAACGTTTCGGAGAGACACGTCCAGCTCAATTCCGGCAATATGTTCATCGCTCATGCTCCAGACGAATTTCGTCTTCGACACGCATCTAGGAGCAAAGCCCGACAGCTGAACAGATGCCAAATTTGGAACCTAGCGTACGACAGGCTGGACGACCTACATCAGGACGGCTTTCGGAAATTCCGTGACCAGATGATCAAGGAAGGCCCGAACCGACGGCAGCAGTCCCTGCCTGTACGGAATGAGCGCCGTAATCGTGGAGTCGCCGGCGATCCAGTTCGGCAATACCCGCCGCAGGGCTCCGGATTTGACCGCAGTGCGGCAGATGTAACCGGGCAACGCCACGATCCCGAGACCTCTGATTGCTGCTTCCTGGAGCCCGATCTCGTCGTCGCTCAAGAGCCTCGGCGTCAGCGGCATCACGACTTCATTCCTCGCCTGGTTCGCCTGGCGGGCAGGGCGCAATCGCCAGACCGGGTCCACGCCGGGTCTCATCATGAAGAGCGAAGGATGATCGCGGAGATCCTGAGGCTTCTCCGGTTCTCCGTTCGCGGCGAGATAGTCGGATCCTGCGAACAAGAACCAGGGGGCCGGTGCGAGCGTCCGCTTGACAAGGTTGGAATCGGGGAGCGGGCCGGAATGGGCCCTGATGGCGATATCGAAGTTCTCACCAACAATATCGACCGGCCGGTCGATGGCATGCACCACGATGTTCACCTTCGGATACTGTATCAGGAAGTCGCTGATAATGCCGGTCATGGCGAACTGCATGGTCGCCACGCCACCCGTACACCGTATCGTGCCGCTCGGTTCGCTCAGCCGATGCCGGACGGTATTCTCGGCCAGTTCCGCCTCCCGCAGCACCGCGACTGCGTGCCGGTAGAAGTCCTCACCTGCATCGGTCATCCCAAACTTGCGCGACGTCCGGTTGAGCAGCCGTACGCCAAGACTGCCCTCGAGCTGCTGGACGCGGTGACTGAGCGTCGATTTGGGGGTCCGCAGAGTTCGACTCGCGGCCGTGAAGCCGCCCCTGTCGACCACCTGCACGAACAGAAAGAAATCGTTCAGATCCAGCATAGGTCCGTCGTCCAACCATTGGGACGCTGGGTTCGGATTTTGATGACTTTTGGATCGAGCGTCCAGTGGGTAGCTCTAAGTCGTCACTCCAGAGCCGGCTTCGCCCGGTTTGGGAACCGAATAGAACTAACCAGGAGGACCTAATGCCCAGCCGAACCTATGAACCGCTCACCGCTGAGAACGCCGCTCTTGTACTGGTCGATCAGCAAATTGGTCTGATGACCGGGGTCCGGGACATCTCGATCGGGGAGCTCAAGCACAACGTGGTGGCTCTTGCCAAAGCCGCGAGGGCGCTCAAGCTGCCTATCGTCGTCACGACGACCGCGAGCGACAGCATGTGGGGACCGATCTTCCCCGAACTAGTCGAAGCGTTGGCCGGTGTCGAGGTCATCGATCGTCCATGGGTGAACGCCTATGACTGCCACCTCGTCGTCAACGCTATCGCGGCCACCGGGCGGAACAAGCTGATCTTCGCCGGCATCTCTCTTGAAGTGTGCGCGGCCTTCGCGGCGATGACGGCCGTGGCTCGTGGATCGGACGCGTACGTAGCCGTCGATGCTTGCGGAACGTTCAGCGAGACCAAGCGCCAGGCCGGATTGCTGCGCATGATGCAGGCCGGCGTCGTCGTGTCCGATTACGCCACGTTGATGGTCGAGATCCTCAAAGACAACAGCCGGCCGGAGGCCGGCCTCGTGTATGGCGCGCTCGACATGCCTTGGGCAACGCTCGTTGCCCAGTTTGCAGGCGGCATGCGCAAGTGAGCGAAGCCGAGGCGGTTCGACGCGGCTGCAGGTGGCACCTTGAACCGCGTCGAGGCGCTCTGTATGCGGCTCGATCAATGCCGTCGCCTATTCTACCCGCACATTCGAACACATTCAGTCTGAGTTCTTTGGAGTAACCATCATGGAGGCGGCAATTGCGCGATGGCGGGTGCTGGATAAGTCGTCCGGTCCTTTTTCCGAGATCTTCGGCAATATGCCGGCCAGCTATTTCGGAATTGTACTGGGCCTTGCAGGCCTGGGCAATGCTTGGCGGGGAGCCGAGCGGACCTGGCAACTTCCCAAGTTCATCGAGGACTGGATCTACTTGATTGCCGGTGTTGTCTGGGCGGTGCTCGTTGTCATCTACGTGCTCAAGGCGTTGCTCATGCCCGACAAATTGCCGGCGGTGGCCGCGCATTTCCAAGGCTGCTTCATCGGACTCGCAGGTGCAGCGACCATGCTGGTCGCCGGAGGACTGGCTCCGGATGCGGAGACGAGCGCTTGTGTTCTTTTCGGGATCGGCTTCGCTTCCATCCTGTGTTTCGCCCTGCGGCCCACGGCTGCTTATCGCGCTGCTGATATCGGGAAGATGTTTGATGTGCTGCAACGGAGGAGCTGCGGCCACCAAGAGCGCGCCGTGGAAAGCGAGATCGACTAACCCGAAACCCTCGAGGAAACGAGAATTGCCAACCACAAGGACTGTCGTCTTTGTGTTGATCGCAACGACGTCGTTATCAGGAGAGCATGCAATGGCCGCTGATGGATTGATCACGCTGCGCAGCAGCTTTGGCCCAGAGGAAACGATGAGCCGGTTTGAGGCGGAGGTCCGTGCCAAGGCCATGACGATATTTAGCCATATCGACCACACCGCTGGCGCCGCCGCGGTCGGGCTGCCGCTGCGGTCGACGGATCTTCTGATCTTCGGTGCGGCTAAGGTCGGAACTCCGCTGATGCGATCGGCGCAAACAATCGGCATCGACTTGCCGTTGAAGGTGCTGGTCTGGCAGGATGAGGCCGGCAACACCATTCTTTCCTATAATGATCCTGCCTTTGTCGCAGATCGGCATAGTATCGGTGAAACCGCCAAGCCTGTCATCGAAGCGATGACGCGCGTGCTGAAGAAGATGGCCGCAATGTCGACAACGGCTCCGTAAGATCAGCGGGACAGTGGCGAGGCGCGCCCCGGCCTTGGAATCCCCGCGCCAATATCGGATCGCCGCGATTTGACTTGCCGCGATGTCTCTCATCGTCTGAGCGACGCAAAGTGCTAGGATCGAATTTCATAGCCTCACTATCCTCTCGCCTTTCTGTGAATGATTGTGCAGGCGTGCACCCGCACGGACACACGTACGACTCATCACGCCCGTTAGCAGTAAGGCAGAAACGCACAACGAGTTGAGTTCATCGGGTCTTAGCCTCCGCTATCATCCGATTGCGTCGTGGTCTCGGCGACGCTGATATCGGAGATGAATGTGTCGCAAGTCGATTTCGAGGAAGTTTTAAGTCGCGCCGGCATGCAGGCCCGAGGAGGAAATCTGACCCAGGCCCCATGGTCAACCGATGTTGGCAACGTAGCGTGGGCAGGACGAGGTATGGGCATCTTCGTAGTCGATTGGGCGAATTCGAGAACCGTCGAACTGAAGGCGTTGGCAAGGAAGGACGTGATCGTATGTACTGCTGTACTCAATCAGGATGGAGCCTGGACGGACTTCGCCGTCGGCAATAGTCGTTTTGATGCGAAGGGTGCAGATATGACGATGGTCTTCGTGCCGCAACACGAGCGCTTCCAATTTGCAACGAGTGTTTCGCGAGGTCTCAAGGCCGTTACTGTCGTCGTCAACCTGATGGCCATGATGAAAGCTCGTGGCCTTCCTGCTGCGACATTGCCGGACTCGCTTCTGCGCATGATCCGAGGGCGGAAGATCGCGATGGAGACGCTCGACTCCGGTCATTTTGGCGCGATCGCAAGGGACGTTGCTGCCCGACGTGCCATGTTTCCGTCTCTCGCGACGCTCTATTATGAGGCCAAGACGTTTGAGCTGGTTTCCGCTCTGTTGAGCGAGGTCTCCCGACGCGATGCTTTGCGCGCGGGTGCCTTCGATCCGGGCATTCTTGATCGGTTGGGCTTGGTGAAGCAGATCATCGACCGGGAGCCGCATCGCATTTTGGATGTTGATGATCTCGCGCGCGTTGCCGCCATGAATCGAACCAAGCTCCGATCCGCCTTCAAGCAGGTCTACGGCACGACACTATCCGGACATCGCACAACACTCATGCTGCAACGGGCCGACTGTGCTCTCAAAGAAGCAGGAGTAAGCGTTAAACAGGCGGCCCGCCATGCGGGCTACAGTACGACTTCCAGTTTCATCGTCGCCTATAAGCGGCAATACGGAGTTTGCCCAGGAATCGTCCTGCCAGATTGAATACTGGGTCGCGAAAGGCTGCGGCGCCAACGATCCATCCTGCGATCTTCGACACCGTCTTCCGGTATTTCTCGACCGTCGTACAATCACAGCCGGGAGTTCGAAGTATGGTGCAGAGTGTTAGTCGATCTGAACAATCGGTGCACGATCTACAAACCCAAATGCAAGGCCGGGTCATCGCGCGAGGAGACGAGGGCTACGACAGCGCTAGACGGGTATGGAACGGCGCGGTGGATCACTATCCGGTTGCGATTGCCCTCTGCGAAAGCGTGGAAGACGTGCAAGCGGCCGTGCGAACAGCGCGTGCCCATAACATGCCAGTATCGGTTCGTAGTGGTGGATACGACGTTACCGGTCGTTCGGTCCGGTCGGAAGCAGTCGTCATCGACCTGTCTCAGCTGAACCACGTCCATATCGAGGGGCAAATCGCGACTATTGCCGGGGGCACCACGGCCGCCAAAGTTATCGCTGCCGCGACCGCGAGCAACCTCATTGCCGTCACGGGCTGGAACGGTTTGCCGGGAATGACCGGATTGACGACCGTCGGCGGTTATGGCCCTCTGATTGCAAGCCACGGACTGGCGTTGGACAACCTGACTGGCGCCGAACTTGTCATTGCCGACGGGCGACGTCTCACCGTCGATCACGATGAAAACCCGGACCTGCTTTGGGCCCTTAAGGGCGGTGGAGGCAATTTCGGCGTAGTCACGTCGATGAAAGTCCGCTTGCACCGCGCTCGCCGGGTTCTGGGCGGCATGATTTTGTTTCCATGGGGTGAAGCCGAGACAGTGCTGGGCCGGTATGCCAAGGCAATAGCATCTGCCGACATCAAACTGTCAGTCGTTATCGGGTTCATTTCTCTACCGGACGGCAGCCCGGCGCTATTCTTGGCGCCAGCGTGGACGGGGGAGATATCCGACGGTGAAATCGCAATGGAGGTTCTGAAGCGCTGCGGTAAGCCCATGCACGTGCAGATCGCTTCAATGAGCTATCAGGATTTAATTCAGAGCTTTGATGCGCGTGTGGAGAACGACCGGTGCTATGCAGTCGAGAGCCGCTGGATTCCGAAACTCAATCCAGAGACGGTCTCTGCGTTGATTGCAGGTGGCACCAGTCGAACGTCGCCATTCTCGACCATCGTCCTTCAGCATTTCCGTGGCCTTCCCACGCAAATCCCGCCGGACAACACCGCCTTTGGACTGCGACGTGAACATGTCATGGTTGAGATCATAGCGTGTTGGGACCCTGCTACTGGTGACGGCTCCGTCCACAAACGCTGGGCACGCGATCTTAGTCAGAAGTTAGCTCCGATGTCGTTGCCGGGCGGCTATCCCAACCTTCTGGGCCCGCAGGCTCAGGACCAAATCGCTCACGCTTACGGCAACAACCTCACGAGACTTCAGGCGGTGAAGCGTCGTTTCGATCCGGATAACTTCTTCTCAGCGACGCCTCTAACCGTCTGATCGAGGCGGCGACGTTGTGGTGGCGGCCGAAGACGGGCTCACAGAGCCCTTATTTCCGAGCGGCGAAGGCGACGAAATCGCGACCGTGAGCGGGCTGTCGGGCTCGAACTGTGCTTTCGCGATCGAACACTCGAACTAAGGAGACTGATGGTGGAGAATTTTGCGGCGACGGGGTCGGGGAGCCTGCATGGCGCAGCGCTCCCGGTCCTCACCCTCAAGCAACTGGATGTGGATCCGCATGGTGTCTTCCGCCAGTACCGAAAGGATCACGCTGTCGTGCTGCACGAGACTGGCGGATATTTCGTCTTGCGTTTTGCCGACGTCGACCGGTTGGGAAAGGATCCGCGAGCCGGCGCGAGCGGAACGAGCTTTCCGGAGGCTTTGGGCGTCAGCAGCGGAGCGATATTCGATCTCTTCACATATAGCATGATAACAGCCGACGGTGATGTCCATCGGCGTCGCCGCGCGCCATTTTCGAGACTATTTGCCCCCCGCACAATCAATGAGATGCGTAAGAGCATTCGCCGTACGGCAGATGATCTCATTGGCGAGCGTTACGGGCGGGGCGAGATGGACTTCTTCGGCGAGTTCGCCTCCGAAATGCCTGCCCGCATGATTGCCGACCTTTTGGGACTTCCGAGGCAGGACATTCCGAAATTCACCCTGCTGGTCTATGAGGTGACGAAAATCTTCAGCTTCGGATTGAAACCGGACGAGCTCGGTGAGATCGAGAATGCCATACGGCAGTTGCGTGACTATGTAGACAAGGTTCTCGGGGAACGTCGCCGCAGGCCACGCGACGATTTCCTGTCGGCGTTCCTGGCTGCAGCTACCGAAGCCGGGGAGCTGTCGCCAGAGGAGATGCTTTACCAGGTTATGCCGCTGATCATCGGCAGTGCCGATACGACGCGGGTGGCGATCACGATGCAACTCGCCCTACTGCTTCAGCATCGCGAGCAGTGGGCAGCGGTCTGTGATGATCCTTCATTGGTTCCGGCTGCCGTCACTGAAGCAATGCGGTTTGAGCCTAGCGCTGCCGGGACCGCGAGGCTTGCGCGCGAGAATATCGACGTTGGCGGGAGTGTAATACCGGCCGGTCAACTTGTAGTGCTTTCGATCATGTCGGCGATGCGGGACGAAACTGCCTACCGCAGTCCTGACACGTTCGACATTCGTCGTACCGATCAACCGCGATTGCATCCGATCTTTGGCTTCGGCGCACACCGTTGTATCGGCGAGGCACTCGCGCGCGCCGAACTTGAGGAAAGCCTGAGCGTGATCACCGCTCGAATTCCGCAACTCCACCTGGATGCGGCGCCGAAGATCAAGGGCCATTACGGGGTTCGTCGCATCGATGCTGCCATGCGAGTCTTCTGGAAGCCGTGACTTCGCCCGGCGCAGGGTGCTATTCGGCAGTGCCACCAGAGGTGTCGTGCGAAACGGAAGAAGCGAAGAAATGAAGAGGCGTGCTTAGATGCGGGGATTGATCAATGGCGAAATTGAGGTTCGGCGCTTTCCTTGCGCCTCATCATCCCGTGGGCGAGCATCCAACGTTGCAGCGCGATTTTGGCCCAGACGAATTTTGGAGAGGAGAACACCATTTCTTTTGGGATGGGAGACGATCGGATCGCCTGAGCTGTTCCTTGCGGCGGCAGGAGAACGAATACAGCGCATTAGGCATCGGTGCTGGCGAGGTATCTGCCATATCACCATCCGTTCGCGTTGCTGATCGCATGGTGCAACTCGATCACCTGACGAACGGTCGAGTCATCTTTGGCTCGGGGCCAGGCGCTCTGACCGCATACGCTCGAGCATTTGGCATCGACCCTACGCTCCTTCGTGGACGACAAGACGAGGCCCTTGGCGTCATTATTCGCCTCCTGAATGGCGAGCATTTCAAAAGATCCCGCGAAGCCCAGTTGTTTGACGTGTGCGGTCGGCATCTGATGCTCGCTCTCCCGTCTTTAGGTCTGGGTGAATATCTGCGCGTCAACGATGCCGACGCTTGAGTTCGAGCCGGTCATTCATGTCGATTGCGCATAAGCGGTACTGGCGAGGGGGAGGGGCTCCCCAAATTGAAGGATTTCCGGCCGAGTCGGCGGCTCGGGGGAAATGCTCGCAGAGTGATGATCCTCAGCGCTCTGAGGACAACGCTAGAGGATTGGGGTCGGTCGAGAAGTGACCATTTTATCGCGTTTTTTCTTGCTGGTGGCTGTCGCGCTACTGCCCGCGATCGCAATTCAGGTATACAATGAACTCGATCTCCGTCGTGCGCGCCAGGTCGAAGTGCAGAACCAGGCGCTCAGCCTGGCCAAGCTCGCCGCGGCAGAACAGCAGCAGATCGTACAGGGAATTCGTCAGGTTTTGATCGCGATGTCGGAACTCCCCTCGATAAAAACGAGGGACAGCCAAGCGTGCGACGCTTACCTGGCCGGTATGCAGCGGCGATTTCCAGCCTTCATTACCTTTCTTGTCGCCGACGTGAAAGGCTGGTCTTTCTGTGACACGAACAGTGTCCATAGACCAATTTCCATCGTTGGGCGGGCCTACTTTGCCAGCATGTTGAAGACCGGCAAATTCTCGGTCGGAGAATACTCGGCAGGTCTGTCGACCGGCCGTAAAGTTATTCAGTTTGCGTTGCCCTTCTATGGCGACGATGGTCGGTTGGGCGGGGTCATCGTCGCGGGTCTCAGCCTCGATTGGCTCGCTGACTACATCGCTCAGAAGGGCACCCCCCGCGGAGCCGCACTCGCCATCACGGACCGCAACGGTACCTATCTCGCCCGCTACCCCGCTAACGGCCGGTTCGTCGGCACGAAGATGCCCGGTTACAAATACTTGAACATGGACGACCGGGATGCGGTCGATATCCTCGACGTCGATGGCACGGAGCGGATCGAAGGCTACTCGGCCCTGCAGGCCGATTCCGGGGCACTCGTTGTCAGCTTTGGCCTCAACAAGGCGCAGGCCTTCACCGAGATCCAGGATCGCACGCTACGCGACATCCTCCTGATAGCTCTAAGCACCTCGCTGGTGTTGGTCCTCACAACTTTGGGCGCCCGCCGGTTCATCCATCGTCCGCTTGGTGAATTGGCCCCTGCCGCAAACCAATGGCGGCTCGGCGAATATTCGCGGCGCGTGGACATCCGGGACAAATCCGAAATCGCCCGGGTCGCCAACGCGTTCAACACCATGGCCGACGCACTGGAGCACCGCGAGCAGGAATTGTCTGAGGCGAAGGAAAAGGCGGAGGATTCCGCGGCCCGGCTCACGATGATCTTTGAGAGTACGACCGACAGCGTGATCACGGTCGATCGGGACTGCCGCATCAGCTTCTTCAACCAGCGGGCCTGGGCGCAGATCGCCGAAGGGGGCGAACTCATCGGCATGGAGCTGCAAGAGGCTTTTCTGGACGCTGCCGGAACGGAAATTATTAGCCGAATTCGAGAAGCCATGTCAGACCAGCGCCCGGCCTCGTTCGAAGAGTTCTGCCCTCGCCGCCGTGTCTGGTACGCGCTCAATGCGTTCCCCTCCAGCGAAGGCCTCGCAATCTTCTTCCGAGACATCACCGAGCACAAGCAGGCCGTGGAGGCGCGCCGCCTGACCGAAGAGCAGCTTCAGCAGAGCCAGAAAATGGAGTCCGTGGGCCAGCTCACGGGCGGCGTCGCACACGACTTCAACAACCTGTTGACGGTGGTCTCCGGAAATCTCGAGCTCATCGAAAATTCGGCGGATATTGGCAGGGTCCGGCAGTTCGCCGCGGCTGCACGGCGTGCCGCTGATCAGGGAGCAGCGCTGACGGCGCGTCTTCTCGCCTTTTCCCGGCGGCAGAAACTGAACCCAAAACTGGTCAGCCCAAACGAGCTGATTTTGAAATTCCAGGGGCTCATCCGCCAGGCGGTCGGTGGTGGATGCGAGCTCAGGCTGCGGACCGATGAGCAACTATGGCTGTGTCACATCGACCCGCCGCTGCTGGAGGCCGCTCTCCTCAACCTGGCCCTGAACGGGCGCGATGCCATGCCGGATGGCGGCGTACTCGAGATCGAGACGCGGAACGTCGTTCTGGACGAGGGAGGTGTGGCCGGGTGTGTGCCCGGACGCTATGTAAGGTTGTCCGTCGCGGACAACGGCTCCGGGATGGCTCCGGAAGTACGAGATCGGGTTTTTGAGCCCTTCTTCACGACCAAGGAAGTCGGCAAGGGTACCGGCCTCGGCCTCAGCATGGTCTATGGCTTCGTCCGGCAATCCGATGGGCATGTAACCATAGAAAGTACGCCCGGCGCGGGAACCACGGTCGCTTTGTATCTGCCTAGAGCCGAGCAAACAGCGGAGGCAGAGATGGAAACCATCCAAACGCAGGCCGTACCGGGAGGCCATGAGCAAATTCTTGTGGTCGAGGACGATGAGGATCTCCTGGAAGTTACATCCGCAATGCTAACCACGTTTGGCTATCGGGTGCTTTGCGCGCGGAATGGTGCGGAGGCCATCCAGATGTTGGAGAATGGCCAACAAGTTGAACTCTTGTTGAGCGATGTCGTGATGCCGAACGGAATGAATGGCGTTGAGCTTGCCCGGCAAGCCAGACAGCGGAACATTAAGGTCCTGCTCACTTCGGGCTACGCGGGGGATGTGTTGGAACGATATCGAGCGGTAGACGAGTTTCCGATCATCGACAAACCTTTCCGCCTGCCAGACCTGGCGCGGCGCCTGCGGTCAATCTTGCAGGAGGCGTAAGATACCCGTGGCCACTTTTGTCTTGTGCGGGAACGCGCCGACACGTTGCAAGGTGCCACAAGCCGGCTTCGCGTTCGGATGTGGCGCCATCGAGCCCGCCTCGGAAAGCACGAAGGTCGTGAAGATGAGTTCTGGCACGCGGCCGAACAAGATTGCGGAACGAGGATAAATCCTCGTACTTACGCACTCCCGAAAACCTTTAATCAGCCGACGGGCGCTCCTGGGGTGATCCAACGCAGCCTTGAAGGACCTCGTGGGAAAGAAATGGTGACGCCCGCGGCCAAGCGGAAAGCTGTCGACCATCGTCGAGACGCCTTCGGGATGAGCGAACGGCGGGCGTGTAAAGCCATCGGCTGCTGTCGCATGACCATGAGATACCAAACGACCCGGGCGGACGATGCCGGCCTTCGCCAACGCATGAGGGCGATCGCCGAGGAGCGCCGCCGCTTTGGCTATCGGCGCTCCACGTTCTGCTCAAGCGGGAGGGCTATGTGATCAACCACAAGAAGCTGTTCGGGCTCTACCGGGAAGAGAAGCTTGCGGTGCGTCGCCGTGGCGGCCGCAGCGGGCGATCGGGACCCGGGCGCCGATGACGGTGCCGATGGCGCCGACCGACCGCTGGTCGCTCGACTTCGTATCGGATCAGCTCACCGATGGTCGCCGCTTCCGTATCCTCACCGTGGTCGACGACTGCACCCGCGAGTGCCTGGCGCTGGTGGCCGACACCTCGCTCTCGGCACCCGGGTGGCGCGGGAGCTGGACCGGCTGATGATTGAGCGCAGCAAGCCGAAGATGGTGGTCAGCGACAACGGCAGCGAGCTCACCAGCAACGCCATCCTGACATGGGCTGATCAAAGCCGCGTGGCATGGCGCTACACCGCGCCGGGCAAGCCCATGCAGAATGCCTTCATCGAAAGCTTCAACGGCCGGCTGCGCGATGAACTATTGAACGAAACGCTGTTCACGTCGTAGGCCCAGGCCCGCGTCGCGCTCGGATGCTGGCGGGCCGATTACAACGAGGCACGACCACACTCGCAGCTCGGATGGAAGACGCCGTCCGAGTTCGCCTTCAGCTGCCATCCGCGCCAGGAGCTGGCGCTGCGCTATGCCGAGGGCTCCGCGCCAGCTCGCGCCGCTGCCACCGCCCAACCGGGCAAATCCAACAGCCGGGGCGAACTCAGGACTGGATAAAACTTGATGTGGTGGAACGGCCCGCTCCAACAGATGTATCGGGCATACGAAACCTCCGAAAATGTTCCAGAAACGAACGCGGTGCCGGCCCGAAGGTTGCAATATCGACGGGTGATGGACACGGAGGCTTCTCGGATGTCACGAGCGCGCCGGGCTTTCCAGGATACCCGCAAGGCTGGGCGCATTGTGGAACTGTTCAGCAGATCGATCGCAGTTCGCACTTGCTCCGGGAAGCTCAGAGTGAGCTGAGCGCTGACTACGCGCCGCTTGTCGGTCCGACTTTAGAATCTCTCTCGTGCGGTGTAAGTCACCGCTTCGATCTTGTTGCCATCAAGGTCGCGAACAAATGCGCCATAGTAGTTGGCATTGTAATTCTCCCGAATACCGGGGGCCCCTTCGTCGACGCCGCCGTTCGCCAGGGCGGACGAGTGAAAGCGTCTGACCGTCTCGCGATCCGGCGCCTGAAAAGCTACGTGAACGCCATTTCCGACGGTTGCCGGCTGCCCGTCTGTGGGAGTTTCAATGCTGAAAATGATGTCGGAGGCGCCGTAGTGGAGCGAACGTTCCGAGTGCTTAAGGAGCCGCAGTCCAATGAGGGACATGAGCGGATCGTAGAAGGCCCTAGCGCGCTTGACGTCATTGCTGCCGAGAGAAACGTGATGGATCATCTGGTCACCACTTGAGGCAATACCGTTTCAATCTATCAGTTGTGATCTTCGCGGCATAGTTGATGCGGCGGAGCTCGGCTTCATCCTTGGCGATCACATTAAGTCGCCAGCCCATGTCGCTGTCCTCTTCTGCGCCGCATTCGATCTCGACGGACACAACATGCTCCCCACCTGGAAAGCTGCGGATCTCCTGAAGCGCGACAAGCTCGAGATCTTTCCTCAAGATCGCTGTTCTGGCCACCGCAATACTCCCTTCGCCGCATCAAGCGACACTCTGCGACGATCATCGGCCCAACATGAGTCGGACGGAGATGTTCCTCCATAGCGTGCAAACCAAGACCCAATCGTCTCAATCGCGATTGCGCGGCTCCCAGGTTCGAGCCCTGGTGCGCCCACCAAGTTCGCTAAATTTCACAGTGGTCTTCTTGGAATGTCCTCGCAAGGATAAGTACAAATTTCGCTGGGTCACTTTGGGGTCACAAAGCGATCGCGCATGGCCCGTCGCTCTGTACGCTTGCGCGCGATGGCGGCGCTCTGTCGGCAGAGTGCCGCGCTTCATCCTGACAGAAGCTGGAAACTGCTCACCGAGACAGAATACTGGGAGCATTTGGCGCCGACTCCTCTCCCGACCGACATTGAAGGCTGCTTCACGCCTGGTCAGCATGACTTAGCTGCTGCCTAGCGCTCACCATTTGTCGTTTCGAAAATCGGATTGGGGTAAATGAGTATTCTTTGGGGCCAGCTAGCTTCCCATACATTTCGCCTGCACACCTCCAACGATGAACGCCCGCAGCTCGAGCTCAAATTGCGGAAATTGGCTGAACACGTTTACGACGATCATTGCCTGCGGCTCGGTGCGTTGAAGGGGACAGACTCAAAATAGCCAAAACAGACTCGGATAGAGAGAAGGTTCACCGTGCCAGCTTCCTCCAAATTATAGGAATATATTCCATAATGAAGGTTATGCGAATAAATAAAGCTTATTGGAATCAATGATTTACGCGTCATCTGCGCCGCGTCAAAAGTCGAGTCCAGCCCCGACCGACCTTCCTTAGGACGCGTTCGTTTGTCTTCGCCGTACAGTGTCCCGCTGGCGCCGGTTTCGGTCGCGCTTGCGCCGAACTAGCGTTATCGAAGGCATCGGTGACAGAGTCGTGGCCAGCGTCGGCTCCTCGACGGCGCGGACGGGAGTTAACTCAGTTGCTTGGGCGGGTGCGGACCGCGCCTCCATAATCTCGAGAACCGAGCGCCCCTTGTCTGTGACACGCCAGCCGCCGTTCATCCGCTTGATGATACCTTTTGATGGAGCTTCTGATCGTGGTCGAGGGAGCATCTCGTCGGCGTGGACTGGGTCGGCGCCTGTGCTCGGTATCAACGGCGACCTGCACGTTGTAGCCGACGACCCCGGAGCCGCGGCCGCTCGTCGCCATCGAACGGCCGTCGGAATCGGTCAGCGAGATTTGCTGGTCAGGCGAAGCGCGCATCTGCTTCTCGTAGACGGCAAGCTTGCCCATTTCGTCCTTCAGCTTCGTCAGCTTCTCCTTAAGCCTCGACACCTTTGCAGCCAGCGCCTCCGTCGGCTCTTGCCGATCGGCCGTGTCGAGCTGGCTCAAATATCGCGCCACACTCTCCCCAACTGGGCACGCCGCCGCTCCACCTTTGCCCGCGTAAAGTTCTTGTCCCGGTTGTTGACGGCCTTGAACTTGCTGCCATCGATGGCGACGCTCGCCGTGGCGAGAAGGCCCATCTCACGGCAAAGCTCGACGAAGCGCGCGCAGACCTTGCGCAGCGCCAAGCCGTTGTCCTTGCGGAAGTCCGCGATCGTCTTGTGATCTGGAGCAAGCCGACCCAACAGCCACATCACCTCGACATTGCGTCCGGCCTCTTCCATTGCCCACGATCCGCCTCTTCAACGAAGCGCCTCATCGATTCCTCCCGCAGAATCACGAGAGAATCCTAACAGGGCACGGCGTTTTCACACAGCCAGGGTCAAAAGGCGAAGAACTCAGCGTGAGCAAATCTCGTCCGCTACGCCCCAGCGGCGCGCCCGAGCTCGACGCTTTTCGAACAGCCAATCGCATTGACCGTTATGTGCAGCGATCGACATCGCCCGCGTGTAGTCCATCTTGCGGCGCAACTACGGAACAACGTTACATCTGCGAGATTCGCGGAACGAAAGGGATCGTCAGTCTTTCTCTGACTTTGGGATACGCCCATGACATCTCAGGCCGTAGATGGTGCGTGCGCGTTCGCGTGGCGGAACTACTTGCTGCTCCACAGCGGCATCAGCGAGAACGACGACAGGTGTTCCGCCCTCTATCGCTACGTCGCCCATCTTCGCGATACCGGCGAAGATGATTTCGATCTCTTGCAAATAGCGGCAGTCGCCTATTTGAGAAAACTCGACGAATTGCATGACGACCGATGTGCGAGACTCGCGGCAGATCAAGTTTTGGCCGAGTTTTCAGCATCACGCAGTGCACAACCTGACACGTAGCTTTAGGCCATAGCACCAGAGCGAAGGAGCGAACAGCATGGCAGACAAGACCGCTAATGCAAACCGCTTCGCGCGCGACTCACAACGGGGCATCACCGCAGTGACAACAATCGGCATGAATGCCTTGAAGCCGATTATGCACTTTCAGGTCTCAATGCTGAGGATGTGGGCCAACAGCATCAAGAGGTTCGCGGGCAATTACGAAAAGGGGTTGGAAGAAACCACGACCACTGTCGAGGGGCAGTCAGACAAGGAGGAACGCGCCGCGTAAACTAACGCGAATTATTAGGCGGAGTCCGAGTTGGGTCAAAATGCGAAGAACTCAACGTAAGCAAATCTAGCCCGCCATGCCTTACTGAGCGGACCTCAACGAGGTGCGCGGCTACTTCGCTGATGTGCCAACAGGGGAAACGCGGCTTGACCCGTTCACTGAACAAGCACGTCCTCATGGCGTCCGGCGCGGCCGGGGCCTGGAATGCCTCATTAGCGGAAAAGCCGACGCCGGTTTGGAACGGCGACGGCTTCTTCTTTACGCGCTCAGACGGACGGCCGCGGCTACCCGCCGCGTCGCATGAAGGAAACGGTTAGCGGGCGCTGCGACGCCATCAATTGGAGGACGCTCCTGTTTGAGCAACTCATCGACTAGACGTTCGAGATAGGGCGGCAGAGGCGAGGCTTCGAGAGATAAATTCTGTTGCAATCTGTCACCCACCTCGTCACAGATCGAGCGGGCAGTCTTATGGTCGATGTGGTCCGATATTCGATTGGTCGTTTCCATATCCCGACCTTTCGATTAGGCCCCACGTTCACTCCGAAGAAGAAGCGAGTGCGGCCGGCGTTCGAGCGGTAGGAGTAAGGCCGTGTTGGTCGTATGATCCAAGATGCTCTTAACCGAATTGAAAATGGAGTCGTCGAACTGCAGATGATCGTTCTTCACATCGAAGTCGAGAATGGTGTTGGCACCAGACTCAGGCCGGAAAACAAATTGATCGGGCCCCTTGCCTCCAGCCAGGATGTCGCCTTTACCGCCGATCAGCACGTCAGTGCCTTTGCCGCTATATGCAACAGCATGGCCTGCAGATCCGTCGAGCGCGCTCTTCCCGTTATCGCCCCACAAGATGGTGTTTGAGCCGGCTTTATAGGTGAAGGAAGGATCAAAAACGGAAAACGTCAGGGTGGAGGTGTCGCTACCGCCATGACCATCAACCGTTGTGTAGGTGAAGGTATCCTGAGCAACAATCTGTGACGGCAGGGCTTTAGCTGTAGCGACATAACGCGTCGTAGCCCAAAGCTTACCCCTGAGCTAAAAGTGCGAATTGGGTGGTGCGTCCGGACGGGTTCTGAACGGCCGACCTCCGCCATGTCACAGCGGCGCTGCTACCAACTGAGCTGCGGACGCGGGCCGGTATCGACTCTCTGACGCCTACGTCGCTGGCGTTTACCCCAGCGGCCGATCTCCGGCTCTTTCCCTTCCAATTCACATATTGCCCCTCGTCCTCGCAGATCAGGCACGAGACAGGTGGATTTCCGCTGTCTGAAATCGGGCGCCGCAGGTTTCGCAGGTCCAGAGAGGCATGGCCATGATCCAGGAGAAGCAAGGGGGCACCCACGAGATGACGCCGTAACCATCCCATCGCAGAGGCGGAGGAACCACCGCGATTGGCCCATGTTATCCTCTGGTCCACCCCCGCGCCAATTGGCTGGTCATGTCATCGCAGCTTGTCAGCCCTGCGTGTACGGGACCACATTCTGTCGGAAGTCGTTCAGCGTCTCGATGGCATCGCGCTCCCCTCCCCGCCTCTGGCCCCTCTACGCAGTCAACTTCTTCATGGCCGACATGCAGTCGGGCATCGGACTGTTCGTCGGCGTGTTCCTCCAATGGTGGCGCGCTCGCTTGACGGCACCGGCCGCATCAATCTCGGCCAGGGCGCCGTCATCACCGTGCAGGGCGTCGGCGCAAGCCTGAGCCCCGCGCTTGGCGGCTGGATCGCGCAGTGGATCGGCTACGGCTCGACCTTCTTGCTGCTGGGCGGCTTCGGGCTCGCATCGATGGGGCTGTGGCTGGCGTTCGGTGCCGCAGTGAAGAAGTATTGAGGCAAGCGGCCGGCCGGACATCACGGCGCGAATTGCTTTTGCCATCCGGGCAAACCAAGCTGCGGCACCTTTGGCACAAGACCAGCCATGCGCCGAAGTCTCGCCGGTACCAATGGCGGCGACCACGGCGGTCGAGATCAGAGGGCCGACGCCCGGAATGCTCATGATGCGACGGCAGTCAGTTTCCTTCTCACCGATCTGGTCAATCTCGCCGGAAAGGGCGACCCGTTCATCGAGAGATATCCAGTCTTCGTACAAGCCAGCAATCAGGCCGCGCATTCGTGGCGATATCTCATCCTGACGGCTCTCCAGGATCGCCAATGAGCGCGGGGGCGCGAAATGCCACTGTTCCCCAGAGATACGTGAGTTGGTTCAGGCGCCCTTCATATTCGGCCCGCTAAACTGGCGGACTGGGATTTGAGGCCAGCGAAATAAGCGCCGCCAGGACAATGTATTTTGAGCCTGGCGGCGTTCAATTTTAAGGCCAATGAGAAGCCCGCCCGCTGAACCGGCGCATACGAAGAGGCCGCCAATTGAGGGCTTCTTTATTTTGGCGCCGTTTCACCGATCAGATCGAATAACCGCGTTCAACGCACGACTCATGTACTGGGCGCGCGCCGGATTGGGTTATCCCGCCCGCTGGCGGTTTTCGGCGGTGCACACATTGGCGAAAGCTCGATTCTTCCCAATTCCGTTGGCTCCATCAGGACGCGTGTGCCGTCGATCTTGCGGCCGGGCGCAATCAATTTCGTGCGCCATAAGAACCACAGAGACCTAGAGCCGCGCCCGTTCGATACGAAAGTGAACTTAGCGGCGTCGTGCCCGCCGTCCTAGGCTTTTCGATTTCCTCGGCGGTCCACTCCTGCTTCCAGCGCGCCATTTTTCCCGACCTACGAATTTCGCCGGTTCCAGTGAATTCACCATCGGTACACGGCTTTCCGTGAGCGCGACATCGCTTGGCACAAACTGCACTTGTCCAGGAGCGCGATGTCTGCACCATCAGTGGGGTTTCCGCCCAGGATGTTCTATCTCCAATAGCACGATCCGACGGCGGGGAACGCTGGCCCCGGCGTACAAACAGCCCCCTATCCCCGGCGCTGGGGCCACGTTCCGCGAGCGAAAGTTCGCTCGTGTCCGCCACCAAAGTTGAGGCTTCGGCGGAGTGAGAGTATGAGAAAGGTTCCGCTATTCACCTGCACGCACTGCCGAGTGCAAGACGCGGATGTGATCAGCATTACGGTCTCCTACAAGAAGGGAGAGTCTGTCCATGGCAAGTGGCACCCAGCATGCTTCGAGGAGGTCAGGCCGACGCTGAAACGAAAGGGCGACCCCATGATCGCCATCAGCAGCAACGTACCGCCGAGCGACCCGCGTAGTCTTGATCATCTTAGCCACCGTGAACAATGGTTGGCGTTGGCCAGGGCAATCGGGCAGCACATCGCGAGAGATGAACGTAATGGCGTCAGCGGGCCGCACATAGGAGACGTGGATCTCGACGAGGATAAGTCATCATGACATCGCCGCCCCCGAACCCCTGATGATGGCACGACCATCGCCGTCGCCATGGTCGTCGTCGCGGAATGGAAGAGGCCAGAGGCGGGCCCTCCAAATGATTGACGAACGGCTAGTTAGGCGATCATCTAACCGTTCGGTATCATCAATTAAGGGAGACAATCTTGCAAAGCGCCAAATTGTTGTTGGTCATCGTTGCTCTGTTTGCTGTCTCGCCTCGACTGGGTTGCAGATGACAATCCGGTTCGCGTGATCGACGCCTTCGTTGCAGGCCTCGATCTGGCTGAACTTGGGTTCGGTGGCGTTGAGCCTGCCGGCACAGGTAGGGCGTCGTATCATCCGGCCGCGCTCTTAGGGCTCTACATTTACGGTTATCTCAACCGTGTCCATTCGAGCCGCCGGCTTGAGCGTGAAGCTGGCCGCAACGTCGAAGTGATGTGGCTGCTCGCCAGGCTTGCGCCCGATCACAAAACGATTGCCGATTTCCGCAAGGACAATGGTCCCGGCATCAAAAAGGTCGGCGCGCGCTTCGTCGAGGTGTGCCGCAAGATGGGCTTGCTCGCGACAGCCAGCGTTGCCATCGGCGGCAGCAAATTCAAAGCAGTCAATAATCGCGATAAGAACTTCACGCGCGGCAAAGTCGAGCGGCGGCGCACGCAATTGCCGCCTTCGATTTCGCGATGCGATGAGGATCATCAGTCGCCGATTTGTAGGTAATAGCCACTAGGGGACCAACGCCTGGCACTGTCATCAGCCGGCGACAGACCGCATCGTCACGCACAGCTGCCAGCACGGCCTGTGTAGCCTTCCGTACTCTGCCTTCAAAGCCAATCGTGCCGAAAGCATCGCTGTGGCAATGCGCTCCAATGTCGCCTGACCCGCAACCAACTCTCGGAAAGGCTCTTAATCGTGCACGTACAGAGCGCAGACCAATGCGGTTGACGTCAGCGTCACCATTCACGCCATTAATCTAATGGGATTCATGCGGCCTCGCCGCTTGGCGAAGCCCGTCACTGCCCTGGTGCAGCTACGGTCACTGTCTTTTCCATGATCTTTGCTCGGTCACCTTCTCGCACCACGATAGCGGTATAGTAGCCGTGTTGCGGTTGATCGCCGAACTTGGCCTGCCACTCGCCAGCATTGAAGACGAAGTTGCCGAAAGATCGGGATACGTTGCGCTCTACGGAGTAGTCGTGCAGGTCAAGGTTGAGGACATCCTGCAGGTTACGGCGAATCGCTTCTCGGCCTACGAAGATCCCGCTCGGCGTTACTCTGATGGTATCCTCGGTGAACGCTGCAGCCATGGCATCGACGTCTTTGCGATTGTAGGCGTCGGCAAACTTCTTCTGCAGGTCGGCATATTGATCCTCGACAACCGGCTGAGCGACAGCACCAACGCACCGACCATCATCAGAGATGCGGCAAGTACGATCGTACGCACCGTCGGTATCGCCATCATCAAGGCGATGGTTCAGAACCACTCGCCCGGTATGTACTTGTCGGCGACGATGATGCTCACTGACACGAGCAGGCCGCCGAAGCAGAACAGCGCGAGCGATACGAGCGTCTGGAAGTCAGCAATCGCCAGGACCGATGCCCTGGGAAACATACGGGTAGCCAATGCCGTCATGTCACCCTCCAACTATCACGGCTGAGCCAACTCTCGCTTCAGCCCGATCACACGGCGCGGAAGTCGGTACCGCAAAGACAATGATCGAACGAACAGAGGAGCGTTTTGGCCTCAAACCGGAGCGGCTCGCGGCCGATACCGCTTATGGATCCGCTCCGATGCTGAACTGGCTGGTCGAGAAGGACATCGCGCCACACATTCCGGTCATCGACAAGTCAAAGCGAGAGGATGGCACCTTCTCGCGCACCGACTTTCGATATGACCCGGCCGGCGACGTCTACCTCTGCCCAGGCGGAAAGCGGCTCGGGACGAGCGGCACAGTATACGAGGGCAAGACGCTTCTGTACCGCGCAAGCAAGCTCGACTGCGATGTATGCCCCCTCAAACCGCAGTGCTGCCCAAAGGAGCCCTCACGCAAGATCCCGCGCGACATCCATGAACACGCCCGAGACGTTGCACGGTCCTTCGCTGGGACCGAGGGCTTTGAGCAGTCGCGACGTGAGCGGAAGAAGATTGAGATGCGGTTCGCTCACCTGAAGCGCATCCTGAGGCTCGGCCGACTTCGACTGCGCGGCCCACGGGGCGCCCAGGACGAGTTTGTTCTGGCTGCCATCGCTCAAAATCTGAGGCGGCTCGCGTCGTTGGTTGCGCGACCACCACCCGCTCATGCTCTGTGTATTGCGTAGCGTAGCAGTTGCGTTGAGAGCGGCACGGTCGGCGGATCAAAGCCGGTCGACCTTAGCGAATGGCCGAAAGACATGCTGCCCTTGGTTTTGCCAAATTCTATATGGGGCGCGCTGCCGAGACCGAAGGCCATATACTCGAGGCTTTACGTCTCTCCCCTCGCGACGTTGAAGCCTACCAGTGGACGTGTTTTGTGGGTGTGGCCAAGCTACAGCTTGGTTCGGACGTCGAAGCCGTCAGTTGGCTACGACGAAGCACTGAGGCGAACCGCAACTTTCCTCTCGCTCATGTGTTGCTCGCCGCTGCGTTGAGCCTGACCGGCGCGCTCGACGAGGCGCGAGCTGCTGCAAGATCGGGACTTGCGCTCAACTCAGGTTTCACCATCCGTCGCTTGCTCGCTGCTCAACAAAGCGACAATCCAATTTTCCTTGCTGGGCTCGAGCGCATCTGTGAAGGCCTGCGCCTCGCTGGCGTGCCGGAAGGGTGATGAGCGTTCGGGTCAGAAGTCGACTTCAGCGCGTTCCTGCCCTACGTCGGCTTTGGGTCAAAATGCGAAGAACTCGGAGTGAGCAAAATCAGTCCGCTCCACCCCACCAAGCGGACCTCGTTGAAAGGTGTCGTCACTTCGCTGATGGGCCAATCAGCGGACATTGCGCCGGCCTTTCTGTAATTCGGCGCGGCGTTCGCTCCCATTCGGCGCAAAGGCTGACCCCGGCCAGAATGAGCGCGGACCTCGACTATCATGTGGGGTCAACGTTGAAAGCCATATTTCACCCAGTGAGACCCCATCTATTCAGCGACGCTTCTTCATCGCATGTTCCAAACCCTGGCGAAGAGACGCCGGTGTGTAGGGCTTCACGATGAGTATCGCGCCCAGTCGCGCGGCTTCAGATTTCACTCCGCTGTCACCTGTCGCGAGAATTAGGCTAAGATCGGGCCGGCGCGCGTAGACGTCCCTTGCGAGCTGCAGACCGGAAACCCCAGGGAGGCCGACATCCGTGAGTAAGATGTCCACGGGCTGCTCATCCAGGATCTTCAGGGCCTCTTGAGCCGTGCCTGCCTCTGTTACCTTGCATCCGATATCGCTCAGCATCTCCATCGTGGTGAAGCGGATGAGGTCGTCGTCCTCGACGAGCAACACGGTCGCGTCCTTGAAAGTCTTTTCGTTGGCCGAGTGTTGCGATCCCTGAGCGACGCGCCTTTGAGCTTGATTGGCCAACACGTGTCTGATTTTCCGCGCGAGTGACTCCCGCGTGTATGGCTTGGCCAGGAGCTCCACTCCGGGATCAAGCCGCCCGCCATGCACGATGGCGTTCTGAGTATAGCCGGATGTGAAAAGCACGGCGACATTGGGCAAACGTTCCTTGGCTTTTCGCGCCAAGTCCGGGCTACGCAGGCTGCCAGGCATCATGACGTCGGTGAAGATAAGGTCTATCGGAATGCCGCTGTCGACGACGACGAGAGCGCTCGCCGCATCTCGCGCCTTGACCACGCGGTACCCTAGCTCGGTGAGCATCGAGACCGCGACCTCGCGAACCTCATCGTCATCCTCAACCACGAGGATGGTTTCCTCTCCGCCTCTAATCTCGTCGGACGTAGCCCCGACCAAAGTGTCTTCGCTGGCCACCTCTCGCGGGAAGTACAGCTTCACAGTGGTTCCGGCACCTACTTCGCTGTAGATTTTGATGTGTCCGCCGGACTGCTTGAGGAAGCCGTAAACCATGGCGAGGCCCAGTCCCGTGCCCTTGTCCTCCGCCTTGGTTGTGAAGAATGGCTCATAGACCCGTTCTAGGATGTCAGGCGGAATGCCGGTGCCCGTATCGGTCACCGCGATCATCACGTATTGCCCCGCAGACAACTCGTCATGCTGGCGGACATATTCGTCGTCGAGGAAGGCATTGCTTGCTTCAATCGTCAGCCGGCCTTCGCCGTTCATCGCGTCGCGAGCGTTGATCGCGAGGTTCAAAACCGCATTCTCCAGTTGATCCGGGTCGACGAGGCTATTCCATAGCCCACCTGCAACCACCGTCTCGACTTCGATCTCCCCACCCAAGGCGCGACGAAGCATCTCATCCATGCCTCTGAGCAGACGGCCGGCGTTCACCACTCTCGGCTCCAGCGGCTGTCGCCTCGCGAAGGCGAGCAATTGTGAGGCAAGTTTTGAACCGCGGGCAACACCCCCGAGGGCGCTTTGGACCCGCATCTCGGCCCGGGCATTGCCCGCGATATCTTTGCTCAGCAGTTGCAGGTTTCCGCTGATGACCTGCAGCAAGTTGTTGAAGTCGTGGGCGACGCCGCCGGTGAGTTGCCCGATCGCCTCCAGCTTCTGCGAACGGATCATTGTCGCCTGCGCCGCTTGGAGTGCCGCTTCCGCCTCGCGGCGTTCGGTGATATCCCGTGTCACCTTGGCGAAGCCGAGAAGCTTGCCGGCGTCGTCCCGGATGGCGTCGATCACGACGTGTGCCCAGAACGCAGTGCCGTCCTTTCGGACCCGTTGACCTTCGTTCTCCCAGCGTCCGTTTCGGGTTGCCGTCTCCAGGCCGATACGCGGAAGCCCGGCGGCACGGTCGGCTTCCGTGTAGAAGTCGGAGAAGTGCCGGCCAATGATCTCTTCAGGGGCATAGCCCTTGATGTGCTGCGCACCGGCGTTCCAGCTTGCCACGTGGCCGCCGGCATCCAGCATATAGATGGCGTAGTCGGTAACACTTTGAACCAGCAATCGGAACTGTTCTTCGCTTTCGCGCAGTTTTGTCTCGGCGGCCCTTCGCTCGGTCAAGTCGCGGGTGATTTTGGCGAAGCCGACAAGGGCCCCCTCAGGCGAGCGGATCGCGTCGATGACAACATGGGCCCAGAAGTGCGTGCCGTCTTTGCGGACGCGCCAGCCTTCGCGCTCGAAGCGGCCGGTGCGCTCGGCCTCCGCCAGCGCCTGAGCAGGGACGTTCTGCGACCGCTCAGCGTCGGTGTAAAAGGTCGAGAAATGGCGACCGATAATCTCATCCGCCTCATAGCCCTTGAAGCGCCTGGCGCCAGGGTTCCAACTGGTCACGCGACCCCCGCGATCCAACATGTAGATCGCGTAATCAGTGATCGCCTCGACGAGGAGCTGGTAGCGGCCGTCGCTAGTTTGTGCGGCTTCGAAGCGGTTTGAGGTTTCCATACGAATCCTATCCCAGCCCCAGTGTGGGTTGGGACACAGTCTACTGAAACACGGCTCGATCGATTCGGTTCCATTGAATCGCGGCGCCACAATTCCGATAGCCGGACTGAACCACTGCGGAGCGGCCCTCAGCCGTCCCTAAGGCGCGCGCGCCCAGTATAGGAACGACTCATCAAGCCTCGCGTTGCCGTCGCCGTATCTTGCTATCGCGCGCGAACATGGCGAGCGTCGCCTACGCTGACGTGCTGTTGCTGTCCGATCGGCTGGAGGAGTGCGGGCCCGAGGCCGTGATCTTCGCGAGCGGCGCGCGCTGGCGCGATCACCGCAGCGCGACGCACCGCCACGATGACGAGGTGGAGATCTGGCAGCACGAAGCGCTTAAGCGTTGACCAATAGATAGAGCCCTGAGACCAGAGCAGGCTCAAAATCCAGCGGCTGGTTCCGCGACTGGCTCGCTCCTATTCTTGATGCATGATCGCCCTCACCCGCCGGCGCAGCGACAACCCGCACCAGGAGACCTGGCGTATCTACTTCACCGATGTGTGCGTCGGGACCATCAGCGTGCGCGCCGGCGTGCCTGTGCATGCCGATCAATGAGAATGGTCGGTCGGCTTCTATCCTGGCATGGAGCCAGGCACATGGCGGAGTGGCATAGCCGCCACCTTCGAAGCCGCGCGCGAGGCTTTCGAGACTGCATGGTCGGAGCTACAGCCGAGCACCCCCGACAATGCCTTCGCCGAATGGCGCCGCGATCGCGACTGGCGGGCCGAGGTTGCGGCCAAGCGGGGCGCGGGGCGAGAAGCTCGATAGCGAGATACGGAGCACGCTGATGCGCTGCGTCTGCGGCACCACATTCGACAGCTGGAAACCGGCGGAGAGCTACCAGCACCGCGCACACTTCACCGCCGCGCAGGCGGCCAATGGGACACGACGATGAAGCACACCGCAGAACGACCCTATGCAGACCCGGATGCGGCCGCGCGCAAGCTCGTCGAGCTGGCGGCCAGCGTCGCGGCCGTGCAGGACGGCCGCATCTACATCGAGCGGATCAACGGGCAGTTCATGATCGAGCTGAAGGGCAGCGGGAGCGAGTTCGGCGCCGGGCTCAGATACGCCATCGAGCGCGGCTGGTTATCGAAGCATGAAAGCGGCACCTACGTGAAGCTGATGCCGCCCGGGGAAGATCTGCTGACTCGCAAATAGGAACCGTCCTTACTGCTTCGTCCTACTTCTGTCGAAAATGAATGCGGCTTGAAACACCCGCTCAACGTCTGTCCTCACTTCCACGGAAACGTCCTGCCGTATGGTGGCAAAGTCCTTTGCCAAGTTCGCAAGCGACCTAGCGGCTTCGACCTCGGCCTCTTGCTGAGTGTCGAATTCCAGACCTTCCTCGTCCGGGTACAAACCAGTGTCGTCCCGGATGTTGAAGTAGTACCGGGTCATAAGCCGCCCTCATTCGAGGGAGAGCATAGAAGAAATGTTCGCGTGTTCCTATTCTGGCGGCTGCAGTCCGGGTGATCTCAACCACTCGCTCAAGTGCGAGCCGGTCTCGGCCTGTCTGGCCTTGCGGAGGAGAGCTTCTCGCTCGAAGCCGGCAGGGAGCTTCTTGGCTAGCTCTCTTAAGCGTGCGGCTTCTTGGGCAAGACGTTCTTCGAGGGACACAGTTTGTTTAAAACGACGGCGTCGCTGCATGACACACCTCGATCTTACGGGTCCTAACCGTTGGGTTTGAGTTCTTGCAGCCTAACGCGCGGGCAGTTCCGTGGTCTGTGCCCTAGTGAACACAAGTTCCACGCGATAACGCGGGAACCTCGGATCACAATTGAATGTTACTTATCGCGGGCAGCCGGAGGGGAACGCCATGGAAATGGACCTTGCCGAGCGCTTCTTTTTGGGTCTCGCATTCATAGGTGCAAGCTGCCTCTGTGTCGTTTTCTCCGTCTGGATGCTTACTTGAAGTTCTGGCCCGCCAGCGTGAACCGGCCGCCGGACTTGCTTTTCCGCACCCAACGACCAGCAGTAGCCCGCGCTCTCGACGAGCCACCTCACGCCCTGCCGCCTGCCGGATAAGCACGGGTGAGCTCTCCTTGGCGCTTGATGCGGCGAAAAGTGCAGCCGTGCGCCCGGGCAAAGACCTCCGCCTCTGCAATCGCGATGGCACGCGTGCCGCCAAACGCACGCTCGATGTAACGGTCCCGAATTATCAATTTCTGGTTCGACCCGACGTCATCCAAAACCGTCGCTAGCTTAAGCAGGAAGTCTTCGCGCGTCAGCAAGGAGCTATGAAAGGCGAAACCTCGCCGCACAAATAGCCCGTCCTCAGTCTTTGGGCGGGAATGGATGGACGACGGCTTTTGCGTCCGTCGCCTGTGCGATCAGAACTGCGATTCCCTCGAGCGTTTGTTGGTCGTTAATTCGGAATGACAGGCGCCGATATCGGGCGATCTTGTCGTCGTACTGAGTGCACTTCTCACACATGACTTCCGCTCGGCATAGAGGGCGGGAGCGTGAAGCACTCTCAGTCACCGATAGGCGCCTCGGACTGGGCGGTGATTTTGCAATTATATACCTTGCACCGGGTTCCCGACATTCCCGACATAAGGAACATCGGCGCAAAAGCTCAACGCCATAAGTCTGCCCAATCAGCGAGGGTTTTAGGAGCTTTGCTGTGATTGCCTAACGGGTCCGACGATTAGGCGATAGGTTGGCACCCACGCTGTATTCCAGCTCTCAAGGGTGGTGCCGCAAACTGCGCATTCGAAGCTGGCTATCTGGCGGCCGGGCGCCATGGACTCGACACGGCTGTAAACGGCGCCGCACTGGCAGGATCGGTGATGTGATTCTGACATGCCTATTTTATGCGCTCTAAGAGCCAAACAAGCCAGTACGAAACTTTGGCCACCAAGCGGATCGGGGCTGAACCTTCATGGCCGACGTCTGGACCAATGATTATCCGGGATTTTGTTGATCCCTCTCGGGGCTGGACTGAACCGATCGCCGCCAGGACAATGTATTTAGAGCCTGGCGGCGTTTCTATTTCAGGAATGATGGGAGGCCCCAGCATGAACCAGCGCAGGCTGGCAAAAAGCGGCCCCAGGGTGCAAGGACCTGAGGCCGAAGATTACCTTCTCTCATTGCTTCGGGCCTAACCGCAGACTGGCGGGCTCCGTTCCTCAGTCCCCATCCGCCAGCGTGAACCGGCGGGTCTCACTTGGTCGAAAATAATTAGTGTCGCCCGACCTGCGATTACCGGCGCGCTCGCCAATTGATCAACGCGCCCTTCATGTTCAAGCTCAAGAGCCGCCAACTCAGGCGGCCTTAATTCACGTCCATTGTGGATTTGCGGGCAGGCTCTTGAGGCGCCAGTGCCCGACCAACGCGCGCCACTCGAATACGATGACGATGATGCCGATCAGCGCAGTCCGGATGCCTGACATTATCAAAATCATTTGGAGCGTCGGATCATCGGCTGTCATGTCGATGTTCCAAAGTATCAATGTGAACAATTGTTCCAAGGTATTATTTGGGTGGCTGCGAACCCGGCGAGCGCAGCCAATCAGTCATATGGGCGCCGATCTCGGCGATCCTAACTCGCCTTAGGAGCGCCTCGCGCTCGGCCCCGGCCGGCAACCGATCGGCCATCGTCTTGAGTTTGGCGGCCTGCTAAACGACGAAAGGCGAGGACGGTTCCCCTAGAGGAACGAATTAGCCAACTTCAGTTCAACTTGCGACGAAGGGCCTTGCGCGCCATCTCCATCCATTCTTCCGCAAGGTGCAGCCACGCCTCCTTGTCCACCTCGCGTGTCGCCTTTTCAGCCCGATGCAAGCAATTCTGCGCTTGATGCAGGTACCTAACAAAATCAGCGTCGCCCATCGCGTACAATGCGGGGGCAAAAAGAAGGTGCCAAATGAGAGGCCGCAGGCGCCGCCTTTAGACAGCTCCTGCGGCCTATGCTGCGACGTTCCGCACGATCGGCGCGGCACGGCCCACCGGTTAGCACAGGAACCACAAGGGCGCGCGCATATTTGAGCCGTCGCTGCCGCGCCGCCAGAGCTGGCGGAGCGGCCCCGGCCTAACCTCCTTGACCCCCTGGAGCCGGCGGCCATCTCTCAGTCCTCATCGTATCGGAGTAGCGTATGCGTTCCTCGCCCTCGATCGTGCCGGCCGACCGCCTCGACCGCGACATCTATCTGGTGCTTGAAGACTTCGGCGCGCGCGCCGGTTGCGCCTGGCGTGAGACGGATGAGGCTGACACTGATCTTGAGGGCGTCCTGCAAAATCTCCTGTCCGGCCAGTACGCCTATCCGGTCCGAATTGTATCCTTCAATCCCGTCGAGGGGTGGTCGCGGGATGCGACTTCCGACGTCGCCGACGCGCTGGCCCAGCGCGCGGCCGACACCGACGCCGAGATCTCCTCCGCACTACAAGCCTTCATCGCCGCCACCGCCACAAGGCGCTTCGACGCACAGCTGGCGCTGCCCCTGCGCGGGGTCGCCTGATGCCCAGCGAGGAAAAGCCTGTGTCCGTTGGTGCAACGACCACGACATGCGTCAACTGTGACGATTTCGGCTGGGTTTGCGCGAGACCCACCCGGACCGCCCCTGGGACGGCCCGCGCGCCTGCACCTGTGGCGGCGCCGGCGCACCCTGCCTGCCCTGCAACGCTGCTGGCGAAGGTGAAGTGCCGCGCATGCCAGAAGGCTTTCAGATCGAGGTCAACAAGGACGGCTGGCGGCACTGTGGTGCCTCTATCGATGTGAGCGGCCCAGGCGCCTCCGGGGCTGGAGAGGAACGGAGACACCGGGACCGCAACGACGCACCGGCTCGAAGTTGGGGCGCCGTGGATATTCTCCGCCCCGGGATTCATCGCAGGCTCTAACAAATGTTGAGTGTCCCAGATTAACTTTGCGGGCTTCCTCCGTTGCGCAGTGTTCCTTCGCGGAACAGAGCCCACGAAATATTCCTGACACAAACCGCTGCTTCCATGCCTTCAACCGGGCGCGGTGTTTGTATCCTTAGTTGTTTTCATTCCCGGGGCTGGCTTTGCTCGAACCTATTTTTTTTGACCGGCGTCGATAGACTTTGGACAGGGCCGCCCCACAAGGGCGGCCCTTTCTTCTGGAGCCTTCAAGCCCTATCTGCGGTCTATGCGTACTGCGTTCGAATTTTGCCGGCTTACCGCCGCCTAGATGGTACCGGCCGGGCCCGACTGGATCCACGAAATCAAATACGACGGCTAACGCCTGCGCGTAGAACGGCGAGGCCGCGACGTTCGGCTGCTCACCAAGAATGGTCACAACTGGACCGACCGCTTCCCTTGGATCCTCCAGGCAGCGTTGAAGAACCGCGAGGAGCAATTTGTCATCGACGGTGAAGCCGTAGTGCTCGGCGTCGACGGCGTCTCAGACTTCAACGCCCTGCACTCGCGCCGAGGTGCAGCTCTATGCGTTCGACATTCTGGCGCTCGGCGGCGAAGACTTACGTCAGCTGCCGTTGACGATGCGCAAGACCAACCTGGCGCGCCTGCTACGCGGCCGCCCCGATGGCATCTTCGTCGCACCGTTTGAGGGCGGAGAAATTGGGCCGGACCTCTTCAAAGCAGCCTGCGGCATGGGCCTTGAGGGATTAGTCTCGAAACGGCGGAATCGCCGCTACGTCGCCGGCCGCACAAAGGAATGGATCAAGATGAAGAACCGAACACACCCCGCTATGTCCAGAGAGTTTTGACACGAATACCGGATTAGGGCGTGCACTCATATTGCCGCTTCTCGAGATAAAGCGGACCTATGCAAAGAAGTCCGGCAATTTCGCCATTTGACCCAACTCGGACATTTGCGCGAGACGGGTGGCCGCTAACAAATGCGACGCATGCACGTTCGAGTAACCCACCTCAGCGCACGGTCGGAGCATGCTCCCGCTCGGCTAACGCCGAGGGCGCGGCGCACTAAGACTGGTGCGGTGCCAGCGTAGGGCGACAACGGAATTATTATTAAATGTCGGCCCCTTTGTTGGGGGCACCACGCTCTTCTGCGCCCTGTAATTCCCTCTGCGCTTGGTCCCAGAACTCGTCTTCGCGTCCTTCCGGTTTGCCCGCCTGCTCCCACAGCTCGAACGCGCGCTTCCGTATCTGCTCCTCGGTTGGGTGGGCCATCATGAAATCTCCCAGAGCGCAGTCCTGCCTTGGGCAGGAGGCACAAAGGGCAGGACCGCCGGGCCAATTTATCTCAAAGAGCCAATTCGGGCTTCGGAGTCGTTCCTTCGCCACGCGCCTTCTCGGCCGCATCATCCGCCAAGGCCCATAGCAGCCGTATCCCGGCCGTTGGCCCGAAGTCGGCTTCTGACCACACCGGACATCGACGACCAAAGTCGGCAACCGGCACACCTGCGGGTCTCCGGAACTTTGGGGTGATTCCGGGAGTTTATAAATTAGGCGGTATCGCGATTTCGCTTTCGGCTCAACACACGCTCAACACACATATGCCGTCTGTCGTCGCAAACCGCGGCATCGCAGGAGGCTCTTCATGAGTATCAAGCGAATCTTGGTTCCACTTCCCGGCTCAGCCGGCCTCACCGGTCAAATTGAAACGGCCCTGTCTGCCGCCAAGGTGCTGGTGGCTCACGTCCAGGCACTGTTCATCAGTGAGCCGCCGCCAGTCACGCGCGACCTAATGGCCACCGACCTAATGGCCACCGAAATGGGACGACGAACGGCGACCGTCCCGGTAAATTGGCACGCCGAGGAACGGGAGCGAACTGCGCGGGATGCGCGTGAGGTTTTCGCGCGGGGCTGCGCGGTAGTCGGCATCCCGATGCTATCGGCGAGCGACGAGCCCGGCCGCCCGCTCGCAGCATCCTGGCGCGAAGCCGAGGGATCGTATGTGGAAATCGCGGTGCAACGGGCCGCTGCCTTCGACCTAATGGTCGCCGCAAGCGCCAGCGTGATGGAATCGCTCATGGCTATTGCCGAGCAATCGCTGCTGCGGACCCGTCGCCCCGTGCTGTTGGCGCCGGCTCGCCCGCAGAGTGATCTGACCGACAGCGTGATGATCGCCTGGGACGAGAGCCCGGAATGCTGGCACGCGGTCTCGGCTGCCATACCGTTCATGCAACTTGCCAAATCAGTGCGGGTCATAAGCGTTGACCGGGACGGCAGCAATCGTCAAGCCTCGCAGGCGGAGGTGCTTGCCTATTTGCGCTGTCATGGCATCGATGCGACCGCGCAGGTGGTTGCACCGGAATTGCGCTCGGTGGGTGATACGCTGCTCGCGGTGGGGGCAGAGCATGAAGCCGGCCTGCTGATCATGGGCGCCTATTCCCATAGCCGCCTACGCGAGATGTTTCTGGGCGGGGCCACGCGCCACATCCTTAAGAACGCTTCGGTACGCCCCGTTCTCTTAGCGCATTAGCCCTCGTCAGAGCGCAATCCCAGCTCAGGTTGCCGCCAACGCCAACGCTATGGCCGGCTTGCTCACTCGCCGAAGGCGGGTTGGGGGGACCGTGCGATTAAGCACCGACGCTGCCAAACGCACCACCCTCCTCAATTGGGTCTCCCGAGTTCGGCACTTATGGCAGATCGTGCTCGGGTCGATTTGATTGGATGTCGGTTTGTGGGCCCTTAACGGACCTCGTGCAATGTCCTCTTCTCCGCCGCGGTTGGGAAATAAGCGGGCATCGCGGATTTATGAGTGCACGTGCTTGCGATGAAACCTTACGCCTCATTGCCGAGGTGCCCATCTCCTTGGTCGGTGCTATTGATTTCCCAGGGAGGATTATCCCGCCGGTCCGGGAATGAAGCACCGCCACAAAGGAGTCATTCTTCCATTGTCGTATGACGGCCACCACCAAACCATCGCCCTGCCGCTGAGGTTCTGCCCGTTGACTACGACAGAGTTTGGCACGTCAAACCATTGCCCGGGTTCGTTTGGCCGATGCGGATGCTTCAGAAGGACTCTATAGCCATTTTTTGCCATATCCCACTCGGCCTCCGCCTGTTGGCCGTCCCCACCATCACAGCACGGCTCACCTGCCCTATTCTTGAGACTTTTGAACCAAGCGTTCAGTTCTGGTCGCATCAGGTCATGTGAATAGGCTGTGTTGATGCCGAAAAATGTGACCGCACACAATCCCACCGTGCCGGCTACGATCAACCGATAAAGATGCACTGGGTGTCCATTGGAACTGGTCATGGAAACCTCCGTTTCCTAGCCCGTTTGCGTGGGTCATCGGAAACGAGCGAAGGTTCAACCGGAAGTACACTTAGGTGCCGGCCAGTTCCTCGGCATGCTTTGCTTTTTGACGTGACGCCGAGTCAATTTGGCTTCTTGCCCTAATGGCGAAGTGGCGATGCCCCTCACTGTGGTCAGCTTAGTGGGACGCAGCGGACGAGATTTGCTTACGCTGAGTTTTTCGCTTTTGACCTGAGCGGAAGTCCCGGCGCTGATCGTTCCGCAGCGGCCAAATGGCGCGTTTCAGGAGCTCAAAAGGAGGCTAGGATAACTACGTGCAAGACCTCAGCGCAGACGCCGGCCTCCGGCTCCCCCGCGGCTGGCATCAGCGAAAACTCATGGAGGATTTCGCGATGAAATCGCTGGCCTATGTAACTCTATCTGTCCTCGCGCTTATGCCGAGCTACGCCTTCGCTCAACAGTCAACCGGCCACAAGATGAGCGACGAGGAGCTGATTAAGCTGTCCTTGTCCGCGGCACCCGAGGCCATCGCCAAAGACGCAACGATCGTCGCTATGGATCACGACGGCAAGATGCGGACGTTGCGCAAAGGAACTGGGCAGTGGACGTGCATGCCGGGCCATGCCGATCCGGCCAACCCCGACCCGATGTGCGGCGATCAAAACGCGATGGAATGGGCGACGGCATGGATGGAGCACAAGGAGCCACCGGCGAATAAGGTAGGGTTCATGTACATGCTGCAAGGGGACGGAGGTGCAAGCAACACCGACCCCTATGCAACAAAAGAAGAGCCCGGCAACAATTGGATCAAAACCGGCGCACACGTAATGATCGTGGGCTCTGGCGCTAAGATGTTGGATGGTTATCCACGCGACGCGAAGGCCGACCCAACGAAGCCCTATGTGATGTGGCCTGGCACGCAATACGAGCATTTGATGCTGCCGGTCCGCTGATCTCGCGATCCTGCATCCGCGCCAGGACGGTTCTGTGCGGGGCGCGCGCGATGAAACGCGCGTCCCTATCGGTCCTGCTGCCCCGATGAGTCCGCTTGCGGCCCCTTAGCGGACTTCGTGAAGAGTCGGCTTCTGCGCCGCTGTTGGCGAATAAGTGGGTACTGGCCGAAATAGGCCACTCGCGAAAGTGAATTAGTGCCACTGGTAGGAACTAAGGGATTGCCCGCCCTGTTGCATGTTGTTCCTCCCTCTAAAGGAACAGCCTTATGGCCGACGACAACAACAAAAATCCAAATGAGAAGCAGCCCGGCGAGAATCCGGACGGCAAGTACCATTTCAATCCTGGGAACATGGCCGGGAAGAAGCCCGGGGATTCGGAGCAGACTGCCGAAAACCGTGGCGAGCAGCCGCACGCGGACAAAGAAAAACCCGCCGGTTAGGTGCTGGCCACTCGGAGGCCGCCAACTGAGGCGGCCCTACCCTTTTGATTTGACCTCGCAAATCCTGCGTTTCAGGTGGCACGTCATAGTCGTCCACTAGCCTTTCGGTCTGCTCCTTGGCCTCTTCATGGGATCGACAAGCCGCTAACTATGGCCATCCGGGCCTAGGATGTAGGCGCGACATCCAATCATTCCGGTGGTGCCAGACCGGGCGACCTGAACCACTCGCTCATATGCGCGCCGGTCTCGGCTTGCCTGGCCTTGCGGATTGTGCGCTCCCGTTCGATACCCGGTGGAAGCGACTGAGCCTTCTCACGAAGACGCCTTGCCTCTTCTGCAAGGCGTTCCTCAAGGGACATAGTTTGCTTGAAACGGCGACGGTGCTGCATAGCGCTGCTGCATTCCTGAGGAAGGCGGGAGCGCTAATGGCGTTCTCATCCCCGATAAGAGCCAGGACAAGGCGATATCGCCCTGATGAACTGCGCCAAGGGGAGGACCGCCGTAGTGCTCGCAATCCAAACATGTCCGGCGACAACGTCAACAAGCCGGATCGCGGGCTGCTCGCGAGCGCATTATACCAACGGTAGCGCCCGCTCATTCCGGAGTAACGGTGCGCAACCTCTTTACCGAGACAAACGTCCACCAATCCCGAGCCTGGATAAGAGGGTGCGATCGGCTCTTTGCCTAACCTGTTCGAACGTGCATTGAGAAGGCTTTTTGTCCGGTCGCCACCTGATGATCGAAGTCCCGTGACGGAAGCGACCGCCGGTGAAATGATCGTAGGACACTTCGACCACATATTTCGGCTTGACCGGCTGCCATTCTGGCGATCGCTTCGTGGACCAGCGACTGGGACCGCCAGGGGCATTTCCTGTAAAGCTCTGAGCTTGCTTGACGGCTTCGAGCTTGTCGGTCAAAGCCGGCTTGTCCTTTGCTTTGATCCCCGACGAGAATCCAACGTGATGCAGCAACCCGTCGTCATCGTAGAGCCCGAGAAGAATCGACCCGACGACCTGCCGGCCCGCCAGACGGTTTTCGCCGTAGCGAAAGCCGCCGATGACACAGTCCGCACTACGATAACGCTTGATCTTTTGCATACCCTCTCGATTGCCGGCCTGGTATGGAAGGTCGAGGCGCTTCGCGATGACGCCATCGCTTCCACCGCCCGCCGACGCGAGCCAACGTTGGGCATCCCTCAGCTTCGAGCTGGCCGGCGAAAGGCGAAACAGGTTTGTCTTCGAGAAGAAACGAGCGGCGAAATTCTCCAGAAGTGGCCGCCGCTTGGCGAGAGGCTCACCCGCCAGATCGCTTCCGCCTTTCAACAAGAGGTCGAACGCGAGGAACAAGGCCGGGCTCTCTGCCGCCAGTTTCTTCACGCGGCTTGCAGCAGGGTGAATGCGCTGCAACAAATCATCGAATGAGAGTTGACCGCCGGTCGGAACGACGATCTCGCCATCGAGGACAAAGCTTTTTTCGCGGACCGCAAGCGCGCCGGCCATGACTTCGGGAAAGTACCGGTTGAGGTTCTGCCCGGACTTCGAATGGAGGTCGACTTGCTCGCCCTCCCGCACCAGAAGGCAACGGAAGCCATCCCACTTCGGTTCGTACAGCCATAGCTCGCCGATCGGAATGGCGTCGACCGAACGGGCCTCCATGGCCTTGATTGCGATGCGGCGCTTTTTCACGCCGCTCAGTCTTCCACACGAGCAAGAGGCCCGATGGCAGGAGCGTTGATTGGCTGTCCGTCGACATCGAACATCGATCCATGACAGGGGCAGTCCCAACACGTCTCAAAGCTGTTCCAATGCAGGTGACAACCCACATGCGTGCAACTCGCCGACCTCAGGTGCAGCGCACCTGCCTCGTCTTTAAAGGCTGCAAGTTTTTTCAGTCCACGCCGCACGACCGCGCCTTTGCCAAGCTTGAGATCGTCCAGTGAGTTAATCTCGCCAGGCGCCGCATACTCAGCAAAGCTTTTAAGTGCGGTAATGTTCTCAGTCACAAAGTTCTTCGCGGCCTTAAGAGGAACCCGGCCCGGCTCGTAGATGTCTTTCCAGGGGTGATCCTCACCAAAAACGAGGCTCGTATTCAGCATCGCGCCGGCGACACCGTGCGTCAGGCCTTGCCCGGAATCGCCCATCGCGACGTAGATATTCTTGCCGCCGGAATCCCGTCCGATGAAGCCGGCATAATCGATTGTATCGAGCACCTGCCCGGACCAGCGATGCGTCTCTTTGCCGAGGCCGGAAACCAGGCTGCGGGCCCAAGCTTCCAGTCTGTCAAAACGCTCATCAGCGTCGTCTGCCTCTCCGGTTTTGTGATCTTCGCCTCCCACCAGCACATAGTCGGTATTGGCGGGACCGGGCTGCAGGCGGACATAATGGTAAGGATCTTCAGTATCCCAGTAGAGCGCGTCAGGTAGCGCACCGCGCTTGATCTCGAAGGTGATAACATAGGTCCGATAGGGAGCCGTCTTCGTGTGGATGGCAAAGCGGTCGGAGATCGAAGAGTTGGTTGCGACAACGGCATGTTTGGCGCGAATGGCGCCGCGCGCGGCTTTAACCGTCACGACACCATTGTCTTCAGTCACTTCGTCGACCGGACTGTCTCGGAAAAAGGTCACGCCATTCTCACTGCAGGCCTTTGCCACCCCGGCCAGGTATTTGAGGGGATGAAAAGTCGCTTGCCTGGGATAGCGCAGAACGTGGCGGCCCTCGCACCCTTTGAGGGATACGCCCATCAGCCGGTGGACGGGAGCTCCGACCTCGCGGACCGCATCCATTTCCTGGTCGATGATATCGGACGGCATGTCCCGCCCCTGAAAGAGATAGCCGTCAAGCCTGCGAAAGTCGCAGTCGATCTTCTCTATGTTCTGGATTTCCTCGATGCGGTCGATGGCAGCCGCCTGGCTGTCGCAAAAGAGCTTTGTCGCCTCGTGCCCCCTGATCTTCGTCATTTCGCTGACGAGATCGTCGCACAAAGGAGCAAGGTGAGCCGACGTCCTCGACGTCATGCCACCGCAAATGCGGCCGCGGTCGATGACAATGACGGACCTGCCGCGCTGGCAAAGCTCATAGGCCGTTGATATCCCGGCGATCCCGGAGCCAATCACGGCGACGTCGCACTCCTGGGCGCCATCGAGCACGCGCGCATCAGGTGCGACGTCAATATCCATCCAGAGCGATTTGCTGGTCATGATGTTCTCCAAACACGTGAGAACGTTCCCATGTCAGGCCGAGTTCCAATTCTAAGTGTCAGACCTTGAGCACAACGGCCAGTATGCGCCTGAAGGTTGTCGCGTTCTTGGGAGCGTGCGCGTCGTTGTCATTGTTGAAATAGACCCAGGCCCGCTTCGCACCGCTCGCCTTGATCCTTTTGGCCCAGATCTCCAGCTCGCTCTTGGAATAATCGTGACGATACCATCGCTTTGGGCCGTGCAGGCGGATGTAGAGTTCATCGCTCGTCCGAACGAGTTCGTCCGGCAAGCGTGGCCCGCTGCAGGAGCAGAAGATAATCCCCGCGCTACGAAAAGCCTCATAGACCTCTTCATTCCACCAACTCGCGTGCCGAAACTCCACGACGTTGCGACGCTCGGGATCCAGCTGGCTGACAATGTCATTAAGCCGGGTCTTGGTGTAACGATAGCTCGGCGGCATTTGAAACAGAAAGCAGCCCATCCGGTCACCCAGAATGTCGGCGATCATTCCAAAATCCCGGATGAGCGTCTTTGTCGCTTTGAATCGTTTCACGTGGGTGATGAGTTCGGAGACTTTGACGGTGTAGATGAACTTCTTTCTCCCGGGCTGCCGCCGCCAGGATTGAACACCGGCGACTGTCGGCCACGAGTAAAAGGATGCATTGATTTCGACAGTGTCGAAACGCTTTAAATAATGATTAAACCACTCGGTCTGCGGCACGTCTGCATAGAATGAGTCCCGCCATTTCCAATAACGCCAGCCGGAGCATCCGACGTGGACAAACTGTCTGTGCCGCGGCGAATCCTTTGGACGGTCAGTTTTTGTCTTGAGGCGAGCAGCATGCATCTTTGCGGCACGCTTGATATTGTCCTCGCGCTGCTTTTCGCGTCGCAGACGTCTTCGTTCTCGGAGCTCCTCGGGCGTCAATTCGATCCGCGTCGGTGGTGCCATCTGCGAACGAGCCTCGATTGCCTACCGCTACAGCCTCGCGAGCCCTGCTGGCGCCGTTACAATGCAAGCCCGCGGCGACATCTGGGCTCCCGCTCCCGCGTGCGGAATCTTTACCGTCGTTTAAAAAGGGTCGTGAATTCGTAGAGAAGAACGACTGCACCGAGAGAGCGCCGCCAAGGATTGACGCCACGGACGATTTCATCCACCGTCCAGAGAACGAGGCCACCGTTGGCCGCGATCGTCAGGGCCAAGTTTGCTTTGCGTGCTGATGGCCATACCCAGAGCAAAAGGCCGGCCACGATCACAATCCACAGAATGAGATTGGGTGACTGTACAATCGTGATAGCGCCGGTCTTGCGGTTGCGGAAAAATCATCGAAAGAGCTGGCCCCACTAGGGTTTCGCCCCGGTTGAATCTTCAGTCAGAGTCCAACCTCACCTTCTTCGCGACCTTTCCAATAGGTCGCGCGGTTGGCTTTGACCTTGATCAGGACAATGCCTGGAGTATCCACGCCATTTTCGAACCATTTGTCGAGATCACTTGTCCAGTGCTGATGAAAGACGGCCTTGTCGCGGATCAGTTCGGCAGTCCCTTCGACGGCCACATAGATCCCTTCGGCGAATAGACCGGCCTCGGATGAGAATCCGAGCGCGACATTAGGATTCCGTTGGATGTCAGAAACTGTCCGCGTCTTTTCGTAAGTGAAGTAATAAGACGTGCCGTCGTAAGCCACGTCGCCGTTGTTACTCATGGGTCGATTGGCGATCTCACCGTTTTCTGTGTGGGTCGAAAGAATGGCGATGTCGATGCCGGCCATTTCCTTCGCGATTTCAGCGAGCGATTTCTTGGACATCTTTCCTTCTCCATTGGCCGGGGAGCAACTGCGGGGGTTCAACCCATGTTCCCTTGAGGTCCGCAACTGGTTAGCCGTGGGAGCGACGACAAGCGATTACGCCGCTCATTGCTCTCGGACGCCGGCCGATGGCAAATGGGATGCATCTACCTCGACCACGCATTGCGTCCTCCGAGGTGGCCTAGGAACCCTGGGAAGGAGCAAGCGTTCGGCTCACTATGGTCGACACCCCACTTTCTCATCTTGTTGAACATTCGGTCCAGATCGCTTGGGAGTTCCTCGAGCGCTCGGGCGACCTCGGCGACGCTGCCGAAGCCAGCCAATTTCTCTCCCATAAGATCGAGCAAATGGTCCGGAACGGTGAACGTAGCAGGTTGCTGCTCTCGAACCGGGCGATCGATGCTTACCGGCGGCAATTCGGCGTCCTCGACGCCTAGCACGCATAACTCTACGAACGAAACCTCGAGAGCCCGCTTGGTCGTTAAAGGTGTCGCGACATGAAGCTCTCTCGTTGTGCCTTGGCCTTGGCGATTATCCTTCCCTGCGCTGCTTTCGCTCAAGGTGGCGGTGGTGGAGGCAGTGGCGGTGGGTCCGCGGGCGGAGGAGCCGGCGGCGCAGCCTCCTCCGGGGCGGGCGATACAGGGACATCCTCACCTTCAGCTACAAACGCCGCTGGCACTGCAGGGTCTGGCCCAGCAAATCCCGCCGGAACCGTTGGCTCTCCCGGCAACTCCACCGTCGGCAATGCCCCCGCAACGGCGCAGCCCGGCGTCAATCACGAACCGGGGCAAAGGATCGACACCGAAAGCGAAGCCCGGACGCGCGGCACCAATGCGGCCGGCACCGCTGCTTCCTCGGGCTCTTCGGCCGCGGCTGCGAAGACCGCGCCTGCCGGAGGGATCGGAAGGCCTGCGACCACCAACCAGCAGGATAGCGACGCCAAGATCGATCAAGAGAACAGCAACACGGACAGGATGGTGGGGTCGATCTGCAAAAACTGCAAATGAGCATCGTGTTGATCCTCATGTTGGGGCCTTTTTTGATGGAGCCGATTTCCGCTAGTGGAAAACGGCCCGGATCGCATAGGCAATACCCGCGGGCGGCGGAGCAAATCGGTACGATTAGACCCAAGAAGGATCTGTGGGACCCGACCGACCGCGCCCTCGAGAAGATCAGAAGCATCTGCCGGGACTGTTAGCCGCTCGAGTGTGATGCGCCTGGAGAACCCGCCGGATGAAAGCAATCGTGTATCAACATGAGCTCGCCGACGAACTCGAGAAGCGGTCTGGCGTAACCGGCCTCAAGCTGATCCGCGTAAAGGGTTACAGCCCCAGTTGGCAACTTGGCGGTATCCGGCAGAAGCCTCTGGAGGAATCCGCCGAAGCGGCTTTGGGTGAGGAAGTGCGGAAGTTGCAGACAGAGTTTGACGTGGCCTAGGCTGGCGCTCGCCCATCACGGCTTCTCTTTTCGGCAACCTCTAAAGGAAGCGGCACCGGCGGACGGATTGATTTCTCCGACAGGCGGAAGTGACTTTAGACTTATTCCGGCGCCCCACCCCGACCCGTAGATTTTCCGCTGACACTTGCCGAAGCGTCCAGCCTTCGGCTCGCAGCCGATGCGCGCCCAGTCCACGGAAAAGAGTGACCGGACTTTATCAAGCATCGACTGCGGATCTCATCTCTCAAAGCGTCAAGCGGTTGGACAAAGGCTCGCATGAAGGCACGGTGCTGGCGAGTAGGGTCCGATGCAGGTGAGCGCTCACAAGGCCTCCCTTTTTCAACGTTACGCTGAAGGCGGTGACGATCCGAAACAAGGATGGGGCGAACAAACCCTTGCATGCTCTGCAGCATCATCTTGGCCTGGCGCAGGAACTCGACAGAAACCGAAAGTAAAAAGTAAATCGGCTTACCTAGATGCCGGCATAGGGCAGCCCACGTGGGCAGCCCGGCCTTGTTAAGGCGGCGCCCGCCTGTTGCGTGAACAATGGTCTTTTCTGCCGTAAGAGCGATGAGAGGCCCCGTACATTGGATGGAACCTTGATCAAGCCTCGGATGTTTTCTGACGAGCGGCGCCTACTTCACGGCAAGATTAGCGACCCCGGTAGGATCGACGAGCGCCGGACCGCCAAGCGAGGTAGCAAGTGGGTCGCCCGAACACGGTTAGCAAGCGGATAGCAAAGCCCGGCACATCGACAGCTTCGGATCGCGACGCATCTCGCAACCCGGTGCAGCAAAAGCCGCTCCCACTTGGTTCGGGCGCGCGCATGAACGCCCGGGTGGTCTTTGCCGTAGCGGTGGTAGCGCTCTCCCTGTGGACAGCGAGGGGATTCCTGCCACCTTTGATCTGGGCAACCATTCTCGCCGTCACCTTGTGGCCTCTCTACATCAAGTTCGCTGCACGGCTCACCTCGGGCCCAACAAGGCTGGCAGCCGTCGCCTTTACGGCGATCGTCGCGCTCATCCTGTTTACGCCCATGGCGCTTGCCATCTACCAGGTGGCCGAGCAAAGCGGTGACATCGCGAACTGGCTGAAGAAGGCCAGGGAGAGCGGAATCGAAGTGCCCGACTGGATCGCTCGCCTGCCGGTCGTAGCAGAAATCGCGCAGCAATGGTGGCGCGATAATCTGTCGGATCCGAAAGCCGCGACTGCTTGGCTCAAGACCATCAATGCGGATGATGCGTCTGGTCTATTCAACACTTTCGGCGGTCAGCTGATGCGTCGCCTGTTCATGCTCTTCTTCTCCCTATTTGCCTTGTTCGTGCTGCTCAGCAACGGCCGCTCGGTCGCTAACCGTACCATCGAGACGTGCGATCGCATCCTGGGGCACCCCGGCGAGGGCGTGGTGCAGAAGATCGTGGATTCGATCCGAGGGACGGTGAACGGTACCGTGATCGTCGCTATCGGCAAAGGCTCGTTGATCGGCGTCGGATACCTTGCTGCAGGCGTACCAAATGCCGTGATGTTTACCATCATAACCACGGCCTTTGCGATGCTCCCATTCGGTGCCTGGGCAGTGTTCACGGCTGCCGCCGCGACGCTTTTGTCCGGCGGTGGCAGCGGGATCGCAGCCGCAGGCGTCTTTTTCTGGGGCGCGGCCGTCATGCTTGCAGGGGATCACTTTGTGTGGCCAACTCTGGTCGGGGGCGCGGCGCGGCTCCCTTTCCTCTTTGCGTTCGTCGGAATTTTCGGGGGGCTGGCTGCCTTCGGCCTACTCGGTTTGTTTTTAGGACCAGTCATCATGGCCGTACTATTGACGGTTTGGCGAGAGTGGATTTTTCGGCCTGAAGAGCGAAGCAGGTTTGACTGATTGCGCCGGCGTGCGGGCTGCCCATTACCTCGGCGCGTACTCGTCGTGGAAGATGATCCTCTCATCCGTGAATTCGTTGTCGACGCTCTGCGCGAGGAGGCCTTTACGTGTTCCAGCCGATGGCGACGAGGCGCTTGCCTGTTGCAAGCGGCGGTCGCGGAGGTGCTCATCACCGACATCAGGTTACCCGGGAAGATCGACGGATGGCAGATCGCCAAACGCTGCCGCGAGCATCACCCGGAACTGCGATACCGGTGGTCGTGATGGTGTTTCCAGCCATCTTCGCCCCCATGTACGCTATCCGCAGCGACATCATATATCTACCGCGCGCCGGGTGTTCCTGGGAAGGGTTGACCGGATGCAACGTGCGGGATGACGATCGTGCAGCAGGTGCGCGAGTTCTTCGCGCTCGGATTCTCTATCGAACAGGGCTTTCTGAATATCCCGGGCATGTCGCCCCATACGTCTATGGCCGCCCGTCCCAGCAGGACGGCGAAGCTTCCGGTCTTGTCTTCATCGGCGTCTTAGTGGAACAGCGGAAGACCTCCCGCGTTCCATTGCCATCATTGCGAGAGGAGAAATCGATTATGGGTATCTTCACCAAGGACATCAAAACCATGGATGACTTGCTGATCCATGGGCTTCAGGACATCTACTATGCTGAGCAACAGATCACGAAGGCGCTGCCGAAGATGATCGACAAGGCCACTAACCGCGATTTGGTCACGGGCCTCAAGAACCATCTCGAAGAGACCAATAAGCAGATCGAGCGGCTTCAGAAGGTCTTCGAGAAGCTAGGCAGGGAACCCAGTGGTGCGCAGTGCCCGGCCATCGACGGCATCATCAGGGAAGCCGACGAGACCGCGGGCGAGATCGAGGACAAGGCGGTTCTGGACGCCGCCATCGTCGCGAATGCGCAGGCGGTCGAGCACTACGAAATTTGCCGGTACGGGACACTGATTGCCTGGGCCGAGGAGCTCGGCCACGACGAGATCGTACGCTTCCTCACCACCAACCTGAACGAAGAGAAGGCGGCGAATACCAAACTCAATACGGTGGCGCTGCGCAAGGGCGTGAATGCCAAGGCCTCCAGCTCCAGCGCCGCCTAAGACGTGTCTCCCGGCCCTAACGACCCCGACATCGCGGGGTCGCTATTTCGTCGCGGCCGGTGGACCGCTCGCAGCTTGCGTCTTGCGAACCAGCACGTGATCGAGACGACGAGCCAGGCCAGCGACGCCGCGGCGAACGCGCCGGCCACGCTACGCTCGACGATCCACCAGAACACGGCCGCGAACGCCAACATCCCGACAGCCCCAAGCGCTGCACCGGCGGCGTCGAGCGCGGCGGCCTCCTGCCCGCGCCTTTCGCCGACGAGCCCGGCCTCCCGCTTGCGGCGGATCTCATGTTTTTCGATGAGCGTGGCGCTGGCGCAGAAGTGGAGTGGGCGCCTCGGAGCAGACGGGGTCAGGCTGCTGGTTTGACCGTTCGCCGGGTGTGTTGATCCTCGAATTGCATAGGACTGAGATAACCGAGTGCCGAGTGAAGCCGTCGACCGTTGTAAACCTCCTCAAGGAAGCGCGGAAGGTTTTCGGCAACGTCGATGAAGGTTTCGAATGCCATCGGATAAACGGCTTCGACCTTGAGTGTCTTCATGAAGCTCTCCGCCGTGGCATTGTCGTATGGGTTGCCGCGCCGGCCCATGGAGCCGATCAAGCCGTGGGCGGCAAGATGATCGCGATAGGCAGCCGCAGCGTATTGTGATCCACGATCGGAATGGTGCACGCAGCCGGGAGGTGGTTTGCGGCCTTCGATCGCGGCGGCCAGGGCCGCGAGCGTCAGCCGGGCGTCGATCGAGCGGCTGATGGCGTATCCGACCACTCGCCGTGACCAGGCATCCAAGATGACGGCGACATAGACAAAGCCGCCGGCGATGGCGACATATGTGATATCGGCCACCCAGAGTTGGTCGGTACCGGTGGGAGTGATGTCGGTGGCGAGATTCGGGAAGGTCGGCTGACCGTGATCGCTGTCTGTTGTCACCATGAAGCGGCGACGTAATCTCGGCTGAAGGTCATGCTCACGCATCAGGCGGCGGATCTTCTTGTGATTAACGATCAGGCCCTGCTGGCGAAGCGCAGCCTGGACGCGACGCCAGCCATAGTGCTCGAACTCGTCGCAGATAGTGGCGATCGCCTCAACGATCGCAGTATCATCGGCCGCCTTCTCAGAGCGGTCATAGTAAGTCGAGCGCGCAATCCCCATCAGCCGACATCCTTCCGTGACGGAGAGGCCGCGGGGCCGGTGATCGCGGATGTAGGTTCGCTTCTCCTCCGCGGTCGTGCATGCAGAGCCCCCTTTAGAAACTCGAGCTCCAGGGCCTGTTTCCCGACCAGCCTCTCGAGGGCGGCAATTCGCGCCTCATAATCCTGGAGAAGATCGGCCGCCGCCAAATCTTCATCGAGAGCGCCTGCCTGAAACTTCTCGACCCAGATCCGGATCAGATTGCGGGAGATGTCATGCCGCTTCGCGAGCCCGTGCAGCGTCTCGCCGCTCAGATACTCTTGCGACACCTGCCGTTTGAACTCGACGCTGTGGGTTCGGTGCTTTGCCATGGGCCTTCATCCTCTGAAAGCCCGGCCGTCCGGTCAATTACTGAAAGCCAACCTGTCCCCCCTGGAGGGCCCACTCCAGCATCGGGCCAAATTTTCGTTTCGGAGGATCGGCATATGGCCAATTCTGTTCGCCCATGGACCTCAGAAGACCTTGAGAAGCTCAAGACGATGGCCGGGAATCACCGCCGCGAAGAGATAGCCGCTGAATTGAACCGAGGCGTTTCGTCGGTGGCTGTCAAAGCGCATCAGCTCAGTATCTCTTTGCGATACCACGGGCTGCCAAAGCGTCGACCTTCAACAGCGGCGTCAGCGCCGGGCCATTGACCCGATTGTTTTCGAACCTGCGTTGCCCTCTTTGACCTAGAGCGGAAGTCCGCCACCGTCAGGCGACACCGCGCAAGGTCAGGGCTAGCTGCATGTCGAAACGCTGTGTGGCATTGGCGGATGAAGTCTTGCAGCGCAGACGAGATCTCGGGCTCCGTGTCGGGCTGCGCGCTGGGCCAGGGCGTCCGCGACGTCGGAAGTCGCATCCCGCGACCACCCCTCAACGGGATTGAATGAAACAATCCGGACCGGATAGGCGTACTGGCCGGACAGGAGATTTTGCAGGATCGTCTCGATGTCAGTGTCAGCCTCATCGGTCTCGCGCCAGGCGCAACCGGCGCGCGCGCCGAAGTCTTCAAGCACCAGATAGATGTCGCGGTCGAGGCGGTCGGCCGGCAGATCGAGGGCGAGCCACGCATACGCTAGTCCGACATGACAAGGGCGAGAGACGGCCCCGGCAAAGGGGTCAAAGGGGGTAGGCCAGGGCCACTCCGCCAGCTCGGCCAGCGAGCCAGCGACGACTCAAATATCAGTCGCCTTTGTGGTTCCTTTTCCAAACTGAAGCGGGCGCTTCCGTATTTAACCAGTGTCATAAGACTGATTTTAACGGGGCCTAACTTGGTAGTAGGCAAGCCAGCGGGGAAGGCGCTCCTGTGACGCGCACGGCCAACAGAAGGCAGAGCCAGTGATCAACATTGCTGAGTGCCGAGAACATGCTGACCTCTACAAGAGACTTTCTGGCGCGAGCGGCATTTCCAAAGATCGCGCCGACATCGCCCGAACTTATGTCGGTTTGGCTGGCTAGCTGGATAGACTTGCTTCTCTCGCGAGGAACGAGCAGAGGTGGGGGGGCCGGCCTGCTTGCGGCATCAGTCGCCTAGTTGAGTGGCCCGTTTTACGAAAGAAACAATTTGAGGTTGGCGTCGTTCAGGTCTGATGAGACGGTATTACTTTGACATCAGAGAGGGTGACGAGATTTTCTCGGATGAGGAAGGTCTGGAACTCTCGACCGTAGAGAAGGTGCAAGAAGAGGCGGCGCGCTCGCTGGCCGATATGGCCCGAGATGCCGTTCGGACCCCGGGGGACGGCAGCCACCAGATGTCGATTGAAGTCCGGGACGACGGCGGTCCGGTGCTCCAGCTCAAATTCACATTCGAGGTCGAACGGCGCGGGCATTGAGGCCGCCTCGCTAGAACGTTCCGGTCTTTGCACCGCGGAACCGAATTAACTCGACGCCGTCTCATAAAGGGATTTTAGTGGTTCCACTCATCGGAACTGCCGGTTGAGCTCCAAACGCAGGAGAAGCCGTAGCATGATCAGGGAACCCCACTTCCATACGTATCCGATCCCGGCGCGCGTCTGTTTTGCCATTGCGATGTTTGGTGGCGCACTACTGGTCGCCATAGCGATTACGAGCATCTACTTCATGAATTAACCCGCTTGAAACGGTGGTGCATGACGTTGGGGCCCATGCCTAGAGAGACTGCCATAACGCTCTGGTCCCTAGCCGTCGCCTGCATAGTGGCATTCAGTGTGGCTGCGCTCGTTCCCCGCATTAGCAAGTAAGGCCGCCTCAGTTGGCGGCCAATCTCGCCTGGTACCTTCCTATGTGCGAGGCAGCAGATCTTCCCCAGGCGGCGTCAGCTTCACGTAGGTGCCGCTTTCATGCTTCGACAACCAGCCGCCCTCGATCGCGTATTTCAACCCGGCGCCGAACTCGCGCCCGCTGCCCTCCAGCCCGATCATGACCAGCGCGTTGATCCGCTCGATGTAGATGCGGCCGTCCTGCACGGCCGCGACGTTGGCTGCGAGCTCGAGGAGCTTGCGCGCAGCCGCCTCCGGGTTCGCATAGGGGCGTTCTTCGGTGTGCTCCATAGGCGTGTCTCATCGGCCAGTCCTGGCCTATATTTGATCTCAGTAGCCTAAGTTAAAATGGCGCGGCAGGACTTTGATTTTCCTTTGGCCATCAGGCCTGCTCTCGCTAGGATCGAAACCCGGATAAACCGCTCCTTGGAGTTTATGATCCACAGCGGGGTGCCATGTTCGAAGATGCAGCGAAGTTTCCTCGTGGGTATGAGGAGTGCCGCGAGCAGGCAGACAAGACTGACGTCTTGTCGTCTAAAGCTCAATGGCGCTTGTTTGCCGACGAGTGGTTAGATCGGACGCTGGCCGCAGAGGCTCTGACAAAACGCTAGGCTGAGCCTGTCGCCGCGGAGTAAGGCCGCCTCAGTTGGAGGCCTACTTCGGCCAGTACCCAATGGCCGCCTGCGCGGCGGTGATGTGTACGCGGTGCGGGTAGCTCTCCGCCGGTTTCCAGCTGTTGAATGTGGTGCCGCAGACGCAGCGCATCAGCGTGCTCCGGATCTCGCTGTCGAGCTTCTCGCCCCGCGCCCGCTTGGCCGCAACCTCGGCCCACCAGTCCCGGTCTTGGCGCCATTCGGCGAAGGCGGTGTCTGGGATGGTGAGCCGCAGCTCGGACCACGCGGCCTCGAAAGCCTCGTGCGGCTTCGAAGGTGGCGGCTATGCCACTGGGCAAGGCGATCCCGTTGTTTTGGTGACGTCGATTGTTCAGGCAAAAGGACGGTTTGGCTCTTTTCAAGGCATCAAATTGCGTCGCTGACCGCACATGGTGGGTGTACAGTAGACCAATCTTCGGCAGCAGATGGGCGCGCTGCGGACTTCTTGAACTCGACCACACTTTGTCGGTCATCAAGCGCGGAACGTTCGGGATCGCGCGTGCTCCGCGTCGGCGGCGTGTTTTCTGCTGCTACTTGAGTGTCGCGATATAGGCGGCGATATCTGACGCTTCATCCCTGCTGAGCTGCATATTAGGCATCTTCGGGTGTGGATCGAGCAAGAAGAACGCTAGCTTGGCGGGGTCGAAATCCGGCCTCGCTGCGATGGACGCGAACGTTGGAGCGTCGGCTCTCGCGCCCTTCTGATCGGCTGCGACAAGATGGCAGCCTGCGCACCATCGTTTGACGAGGTTTTCGCCTTGATCAGGGTTAGCCGCGAAAGTCGAAGTCGTCGTGATTGTCGCGCACACCATCAAGACGCAGCGAATTCGATTAGATTGGTTCCACACTCAAATAACCTTTCCAGCATTGGACATATGCCGACAACGTCTGCCTGATTTCACGACGGGAAATCTCGCCATGATGGAAACTTCACGCAGCTACTGTTGCGGACATTTCCTGCTTGGAGGCTTCCTGGTCCTTCACTCCCGTCGCCTCGATGCACAGCTTGACCGCCTCACCGAGGCTCGCGGCAACGAGGTCGGCTTTCGCGCCTTCCCGCAACAATTCCAGCGCAGCCGGGTCGATTTCCTTGACCCAACAGCCCAGGATAATGGTTGCCTTCGGTAACTTTCGCCTTAGGCGTCGAACGGAGTAACGCATGTGCGCTGGTCCATTGGCATCGAGATAGACCAGGCATACGATCGCAACGCCGCTGGTATCAAGGCGGAAGACATTCGTCGTGGAGAGCGCTTCCGCCCCTTCCACTCGCGCCGCCAGGCCGTGCGTCGTCGAGAGCTGAGCCAGCATGATCGCGGCCGCCTCATCGATGCGACTGCGCCCCGCCACGCAGAGGACGGGATGTTCACCCTGCCATCCCGGCGGGAGGGATTCCTTGCTGAGAATGGGCAACGTTTCATTTGTCGCATTTTCTGCAACGCTTTCCACCGCAGACGATGCTTCCGCGTCGGTGGTTGAATTGCTTTTCGCCGGCGGCCGGTCCTCCTGATCCGAAAGGTCGCTGGCAAATTCGTTCACCGCGTCTCGAATCTTCGTTAGACGTTCCTGGTCAAGCGCGCCGCGCTCGGCATCGGCTTGCGCTAGCTGCAAACCCTTCAAGGCGACTTCATCATAGTACGAGGCCAGCGACCGTTCTTTCAGAAATTCTTCGGCCTTTTCGGCGGCTTCCGTCGGATCACCAGCCAGCATCCGCTGGTAAAATATTTCGGGGGGAGAAAGGGCCGGCCGGTCCCCGAACATGACATCAAGAAATTCCAGACGTTCCACATGACGCCCTAGCACGACAAGGCACACCGTCAGCGGCGTCGCGAGGACGAGCCCGATTGGACCCCATAGTGCAGTCCAGAACGTTGCCGACACGACCACGGCAACTGGAGAAAGCCCTGTGCTGTGGCCGTAAACCATCGGCTCGATGACATGGCCCACGACCGGCTCCACAACTAGGAAAAGCGCGAGCGTCCATAGCAGCATCGACCAGCCGGGATCGATGGCTACTGCCAACGCAAGCGGGAACGCGGCCGCGATGACGGCGCCGATGTAGGGAACGAAGCGGAGAGCTGCCGCCAGGATGCCCCAAAGGATCGCGCTTGGAATCCCGATGAGCCACAGACCTATCCCGATCACCACGCCAAATGCGCCGTTCAAGATGAGCTGAGTCAGGAACAGCCGGCTAAGGCGGCTCGCCGCGTCGTCGAGCGCCGCCGTCGTACGTTGGAGATCGGATGACCCCGCCAATCGAATGAGACGATTACGAAGATCTTCGCGTTGAAGCAGAATGAAGATGACGAAAATAATGATGATGCCGGTTGTCGCGAGAGGATGAACCAGCGGCGAGATCAAAGTCCGCAGGCTTTCCAGCGCGCCAGGATCGGGCTGGCGTACTTCTACCGGAACCGGCGCCAGCGGCGCGGGCGTGTTGAAACCAGCGACAGAGCCTGAGCCACGTGCGGATGGTGCATCCTTTGGCTTATCAAGTTCTTTGCTGAGATCCTTCAGCATGTCGGAGGCGCGTTCCAGCGTGCCCCTGCCGGCTTTTGTGTCCCGGAAGGACTGAATTTTTTCGCTTATCGTCGATTGGTAACGCGGGAGGTCTCCCGCGAGTTGCGTCAGTTGCGTGGCGAGGAGACTCCCCATCGCGAAAATCAGCGAGAAGGCAAGTATAACCACGCTCACGACGGCTAATCCGCGGGGGACATGGATACGCTGCAGTATTCCGACCAGCGGCGCCAGCACGAAGCTTAGTAGAATAGCCAAAGCAACGGGCACGAAGATATCCCGGCCAAAATAGAGCATCGAGATAATGATGACCGCAAGAATTGCAGTAGCTACTGCGCTGAGCAGCGCCATAAGTTCTTCGGTGGTACGTGCCCTAAATGGCTGTCTCGCTAAAGGCCTCATCTGCTTTCGTCCCAAACCTCGGAGCCTGCTGATGCGCTGATAAGGACACGGCGCGATCTGCATGAAAAAGCCGCTCGGGCATTACTCCGCGCGGCTTTCTCAGACGGCTGCCGTTTTCCGGTTCGCCGCTACACACACCAATAGATGAGCAGCGTAAAGGTTTCGTGCTGCGAGAAAGATAAAGCCGCGCTCGGCACTGGCCGGTCTCGGGAAGACTTTTGCTGGTGAGCACGTCTCCTATTGGCCCATCAGCGAAGTGGCGACACCCCTCACTGAGGTCAGCTTAGTGGGGCGTAGCGGACGAGAATTGCTCACGCTGAGTTCTTCGCCTTTTGACCCGGAGCAGAAGTGTTCGGTCCCAGTGTTCCACTGGGCGCCATGGGAACGATCAACGATTCGAGAGGTTGTGTCCGTGTGGCAGGTTCCACACGCCAGGAGGATGTTGTGCGTCAACTCCTTGGAATGATTGCCGCGATGATCTTGATGGCTTCTGGATTTGCGGCCCATGCCGGACAGACCGAGTATGACCCGGCCAAGGTTAGTGACAGCCTGAAGGCAGTCTTCCAATTCGGCTCGGTCTCGACCAAGAAGGCAATGAACGCCAACACGGTCACGCTGCTTACTGGTACGATCGGCGGCACCTATGTGCAGTTCGGTGCAGACCTCGCTTCCGTGCTCGACGACGACGGTAAGCTGCGCGTCCTGCCGATCACCGGTCGAGGCTCGGTGCAGAGCATCGCCGACATCCTCTTTCTTAAAGGCGTCGATCTCGGCATCGTGCGCGCCGACACGCTCGACTATCTCGAGAAGAAGGGCTTCGCCAACAACATCAAGAAGCAGTTCACCTATGTGACCAAGCTCTACAATGAGGAGATGCAGGTCATCGCACCGAAGGCAGTCAAGACTCTGAGCGATCTCGAAGGTAAGACGGTGAGCGTCGACCTGCCCAATGGCGGCACGTTTGTGACTGCACTGACAGTTTTCGAGCGGCTCGGGATCAAAGCGAACTTCGTCTATATCGAGCAGCGGATCGCAATGGAAAAGTTGAAGAAGGGCGAGCTCGACGCCGTCATCGTGGTGGGCGGCAAGCCATACCTGTCTGTCACTGCCTTCAAGAATGACGGCCCCTTTCATCTTGCTGCGGTCGCCTATTCGAAGCCCCTGCAGAGCGATTATCTGCCGGCGACGTTGACCTCGAAAGACTATCCGAACCTGATTCCCGAGGGAGAAACGGTGGAAACGATCGCGGTGCCGGCGGTGCTCGCAGCATACAATTGGGCTCCCAACACTGAACGCCGTCGCAAGCTCGCCCTGTTCGTTGACGCCTTCTTCACGAAATTCGCCGCTTTGCAGAACCCGCCCTTTCATCCCAAGTGGAAGGAGGTCTCCCTGACGGCACCACTCGCCGGCTGGAATCGCCTGCCGCTCGCACAGCAATGGCTCGACCAACACGGCCTCGAACCGGTAAAGCGAGAACGCTTTGAGGCATTCCTGCAAGAGACCCCCGCCGTCGCCAACATCCAGTCGGAGGCCGATAAGGAAGCGCTATTCCGGCAATTTCAGACCTGGGAACAAGGGAGAAACGCGCAGGCACGGATGAACTCCCAGGTGGACTCCAAGAAGGTTCGAGACCGGGACTATACCTCCCACTCCGCAATGCAAGCTGCACCTCCACGCCACCCGCCCCGCCGATCACATCCTGCAAGGCGGGCACTCGGTAGCTTGACGGGGCAAGACTCGGTGAGCAAATGCAGCCATCCGGATTTCTGCAATCGCACAAGTGAGGAAGCTTGGCGGAACCCATTCCCCGGCGCCACTCCGCCCCCCAATCGAGGACTCTCAACTTCCGATGATCCGTTTCGGAGCTCCGCTCCGACACAGCCTGTCTTCAGATAACGGAAGCCCTCCGATCACGCGCTGATGTTCGTCGACGGGCGCTTGTCGCCAGTTATTGCGCCCTCCTTCAAGACACGCGCGCCGCGCGGCGCGTGATGTTGCCGGAGGTCCGCTGCTCGCCCATCTGCGAAGTAGCGGAGCGTTTCGTTGAGGTCCGCTTAGTATGGCAAGGCGGACGAGATTTGCTCCTGCTGAGTTCTTCGCGTTTTGACCCTGGCTGTGTGAAAACGCCGTGCCTGCTATGATTCCCGTGAATCGGCGGGGCTGGCATGACTCGTTTCGTTCAAGGAGCTGATCGTGGGCAATCTACTTTGTTGCCGGAATGCCTGGACGACCGGGTTGCAGATGACAATCCGGTTCGCGTGATCGACGCCTTCGTTGCAGCCCTCGATCTGGCTGAACTTGGGTTCGGTGGCGTTGAGCCTGCCGGCACAGGTAGGCCGTCGTATCATCCGGCCGCGCTCTTAGGGCTCTACATTTACGGTTATCTCAACCGTGTCCATTCGAGCCGCCGGCTTGAGCGTGAAGCTGGCCGCAACGTCGAAGTGATGTGGCTGCTCGCCAGGCTTGCGCCAGATCACAAAACGATTGCCGATTTCCGCAAGGACAATGGTCCCGGCATCAAAAAGGTCTGCGCGAGCCTCCTCGAGGTGTGCCGCAAGATGGGCTTGCTCGCGACAGCCAGCGTTGCCATCGACGGCAGCAAATTCAAAGCAGTCAATAATCGCGATAAGAACTTCACGCGCGGCAAAGTCGAGCGGCGGCGCACGCAATTGGAGGAGAGTGTTGCGCGCTATCTCGCTCAGCTCGGCCGCTACTGGCCCATTCGCGAATTCGCAGCGCCCTCACGAATGTCCGGGTGAGCCAGGGCAGACCTGATTTTCTCACATTGAGTTCTTCGCATTTTGACCCTAAGCGGCCCTCGAACAGCGTTAGCTGGAAATCTCTGATGTAGCCCCAACGCACGCGAGGCGGGGCGTTCGGACGGGTCGCGGCCGAGCTTGGATTGTAGCTCGACGAGGTCGGTGAACACGTCAGCTTGGCGACGCAGCTCGTCGGCGATCATCGGCGGCTGGCTCGCGATCGTGGAAATCACGGTGACGCGAACGCCGCGGCGCTGCACCGCCTCCACCAGGGACCGGAAGTCGCCGTCACCCGAGAACAGCACCATCTGGTCGATATGCTCGGCGAGCTCCATGGCGTCCACGGCGCGCAAAGAAGCGCACAACAAAACGCGCAGACGGAAGGAATGGCATAAAAAATGGCGGCTCGCCGCCTAAGCTGCCTGAGCATAGAATAGCCAGGCCCAACGTGTATCGGTGCCTCGAAAATCTCTACACCGTGTTCATCCCGGACCCTGATGTAGTTGCCAGGCTGCGCGAAGGGTGGCTTCTCACCGCCTATGCGATGAGCGATGAACTTGGCGTGCTCCTTCGCCTCGCGGCGGGACGCACATTGATGTCCCACCCTGTCGCAGGCCGTGAACGCACCGGCTAGATCGAAACAATCGTTCCTGCGCCGCGTTCCTATGGGCCGCCTCTTAATCTCAGGCCGACCGTCTTGCCTGCCGACAAACGCTTGACGTTGAAGGCCACGATTTTCTGTAGGGATCGAGAACCTCGCCGCTGTCGCCGCCACGCATGAATATCGTTCGGGCCTCCGCCGCAGCATCCAGCTTTTCAGTGACCATAAGGAACATTTCGCCGGCAGTGCTGGTGCCCGCCGCGATCTGCCGCGGCCGAACGTCGATGACCTAAAGGGCATCGGCCATAAGTGTCAGCATCGAATACCAAGCAAGCATAACAACTCCGGTCCAGGGCTGACGATGTTGCGCGGCCGCAAAGCCTTGCGGAGCGCGCAGATTAAGCTTCCGTGGCAGCCCGGGTTATCGATTTCGCCTTGGCGAAGCCGCGTCGGCGATAGGAACGAAATTACCGGAGGCCGCTTGGTCGCTAAAGGAATCGCAGCATGAAACTCCTTCGTCTCGCTCTCGCCATGACTATCGTCCTTCCCTGTGCCGCGTTCGCTCAAGGCGGAGGAGGTGGAGGCGGTAGCGGCGGAGGCGGCGGCGGCGGCGGGTCCGCTGGTGGAAGCGCCGGTGGAGCAGCCTCTTCAGCTGCGGGCAGCGCCGGCGCGACCTCTTCTCCTTCAGCCACGGGAAGTGCCGCCTCCGGCGCAGCAAATTCCGCCGGCACAATTTCGGGGATGACCGGCGGCCCAACCGGCACCGCGGCAGCTCCCGGAGCAGCCCCGTCAATTAACCAGGGGACGGGAGAAAGAAACGGCTCGGCCACGGGCGTACAGGCACCCGGCACCAATGCCGCCGGTACCGCGACCTCATCCGGATCTCCAGGCGATAGCGCGCGGAGCACGGCGCCTGCAGGCGGCATCGGTAGAACGACGACAACCAACACCCAGGACAGCGACGCTAAAATAGATCAAGAGAACACCAAGGCAGACAGAACGGTGGGGAAGATTTGCAAAAACTGCTGAAAGTCGTTTTGTATACGCTCCTTATTGCAGCACTCCCCGTCGTTCAAACGGCAGATGCGAAAAGCCGGCGCCACTATCACCGCGCGCAGCCCGCGGCTGCCGGTCAGCAAGATCCTAGACCTGCTGCGGAGCTTCGCGATCCCGCGGACAAGGCTCTGGATAAGAAGATCAAAAGTATCTGCCGGGGCTGTTAAGCCGTGTGCTCATCAAGCGGCTGACCGCAGAAAGTCCGCTCAACCCCAACAGGGGCGCCAGCCGAGAGCCGGGAACTAGCTGTCCGGTCCTAGGTTATTTTAGTTCAATGAACGCCGCGCCGGACGCGTTGGCTACGACGTAAATTGCACAATATCAAGGAACACTTCCGTGCATCGATCGATCGCAATTGCTTTCTCACTGACCTTCTCTTTCATCCCCGCCACCACGTCGGCCGAGCAATGCGAGGACAAGCTCCAGCAGGACAAATCCCAGCAGAACTCAGCCGACGAGGCTCAGGTGAGGGGCGATCTCAAGGCCGGTTCGCAATGCGCCACTCCAGGCGATAAGGAAGAGTCAGCAAAGAAGAACGAGGACAGAGCCGCAAAGCTCAAGAGCGAAGGGAAGGTGGAAGACGACCTCACTGCCAGCGGTCAGCCACATACCAAGGAATAGAGGCAAACCGCGTTGCTGCGTGCCTCCTCCGCAATTTGCGTCTGCTTAGGGGCACGAGCGGCAGAAAACTGAGCAGAATAAGACCCTAGCCGCCCCTTCGAAAAGGACTTCGGTCGGCTGGTCGACCGCGCTGCCGCCGACAAGGCTGTCAATCGGCCTGTAAATTTGGCTCTGACGCAATTTTGGTGCAGCTCCGATTATTCTGCACCGATTAGCCTGGCCTGAAGGAGATCGATTTTCCCGCGACCGTACATCTGCCTTCTCACGAGCTTGAGGCGGGTGATCTGACCTTCAGTCTGTCCGTTGGACCAGGGCGAAGTGATTGCCGCCCGAACCGCCGCTTCATCCTTCGTGACGCCGCTGGCGAAGGAAGTCACGAGACTGGCGCGGGCGCGGTCGATCCACGGCGTGAGCCCTGCTTCGGCTCTGCGTCGGATCATCAAGTGGAATTCGGCGATGATCTCGCGAGCCTCGACCAAGGATGGTACGCCAGCTTCGATTGCCGCGACCGTGACGGTCTCTGCTTTCGTGAGCAGATCTCCGCCGATTGTCATGAGGCGCGCGATCGTTCTGGCCGATGGAATCCGCTGAAGGTTTCGTGCGTCGGGCTTTTCAGCCCTTCGTCTGCGGGTCGCCCACTCGCTGATGACGCGGAGCGAGCCTCTGAAGCCACGCGCCGTTAAACGACGCCAAAGTTCAGCCCCGTTTCGGCAGCCGGACGCCCACTGATCGTCGAGCCACGGCAAGTGTAAGTCCAACGAACTTTGCCGGGTCCGGAAGACATCGTGTCGTTCGCCGCGAATCGCCTGCCGTACCAGCTGCCTGCTGTGACCAGTCTGACGCACGATCTGCTTGATAGGTATGCCATTCTTCGACAGAGCCAGGATAGCCGCATTGGTCTCCTCGCGGCGCAGATAACCCTCATACTGGATCCGCTCTGCGGCTGTTAGCAGCTTGGGATCAATCGTGGTCGCGCCGATCACTGTGCGTATCTGGCGCATCGATTTGCGAACGGCATCGAGGAAGGCCCGACTGGCGTTCTCCATCAGATGCCAACGATCTGCAACCTGTACCGCATGCGGTAAGGCTCTTGCTGTCGCTTCGCCATATCCCCCACCACGGTCACGGGCAACGATCGCGATCGTGGGATGAGCAGCGAGCCAGGCTTGGGCAGTTGCGGGCTCCCGATCCGGGAGCAGGGTGACTACTCGGCGCCGCTCCAGGTTGCAGATGATGCTGGCGTATCTGTGGTTGCGCCGCCAGGCCCAATCATCAATGCCGATAACCCTGAGCGGATCAGCTGGCGGACGGCTACGGCGTCGGACCACGCGAAGGAGCGTATCCTTGCTCACCGGCAGCATTAGCCGTTTTGCGAAGCCTGCTGCCGGTCGACCGCCAAGTGCCAGACCGAGGTGATGGACGATAGAGTCCAGCCTTGCCGTGCGTCGCGCCGACGGTGCCAGCACCCCTTCGGCGAAGCGCTCGGTGAAGATTTGGCGCCCGCATAGGACGGCGCCGCAACGGAAGCGACGAGCAATCACCAGAAGCTGTACGATCCGCCCCGAAAGGGGAAGATCAGTCACACGACGCCGGTATCGGCTATGGACGCGTCGGGAAACCGTTCCGCAAGATGGGCACAGACCAATGCTTCCCGACGCCCGGACCGCAATAACAGCCTTATCACCTTCGTAGTACGCACTCTCTACAACAAATCCACTCGGCACCAGACTGGAGCGCTGGAGTGCCTGCTGCATGGCGCTGATTCTCCCCCAAATCAAAGCGCCAGACATCCCTCGAACTGCATCAAAAGTGAGTCAGAGCCAATTTTGGACGCCGATCCCCCGGCTTATGGAGTGGGCCCTCCAGGGGGACAGGTTGGCTTTCAATAATTGACCGGACGGCCGGGCTTTCAGAGGATGAAGGCCCATGGCAAAGCACCGAACCCACAGCGTCGAGTTCAAACGGCAGGTGTCGCAAGAGTATCTGAGCGGCGAGACGCTGCACGGGCTCGCGAAGCGGCATGACATCTCCCGCAATCTGATCCGGATCTGGGTCGAGAAGTTTCAGGCAGGCGCTCTCGATGAAGATTTGGCGGCGGCCGATCTTCTCCAGGATTATGAGGCGCGAATTGCCGCCCTCGAGAGGCTGGTCGGGAAACAGGCCCTGGAGCTCGAGTTTCTAAAGGGGGCTCTGCATGCACGACCGCGGAGGAGAAGCGAGCCTACATCCGCGATCACCGGCCCCGCGGCCTCTCCGTCACGGAAGGATGTCGGCTGATGGGGATTGCGCGCTCGACTTACTATGACCGCTCTGAGAAGGCGGCCGATGATACTGCGATCGTTGAGGCGATCGCCACTATCTGCGACGAGTTCGAGCACTATGGCTGGCGTCGCGTCCAGGCTGCGCTTCGCCAGCAGGGCCTGATCGTTAATCACAAGAAGATCCGCCGCCTGATGCGTGAGCATGACCTTCAGCCGAGATTACGTCGCCGCTTCATGGTGACAACAGACAGCGATCACGGTCAGCCGACCTTCCCGAATCTCGCCACCGACATCACTCCCACCGGTACCGACCAACTCTGGGTGGCCGATATCACATATGTCGCCATCGCCGGCGGCTTTGTCTATGTCGCCGTCATCTTGGATGCCTGGTCACGGCGAGTGGTCGGATACGCCATCAGCCGCTCGATCGACGCCCGGCTGACGCTCGCGGCCCTGGCCGCCGCGATCGAAGGCCGCAAACCACCTCCCGGCTGCGTGCATCATTCCGATCGTGGATCACAATACGCTGCGGCTGCCTATCGCGATCATCTTGCCGCCCACGGCTTGATCGGCTCCATGGGCCGGCGCGGCAACCCATACGACAATGCCACGGCGGAGAGCTTCATGAAGACACTCAAGGTCGAAGCCGTTTATCCGATGGCATTCGAAACCTTCATCGACGTTGCCGAAAACCTTCCGCGCTTCCTTGAGGAGGTTTACAACGGTCGACGGCTTCACTCGGCACTCGGTTATCTCAGTCCTATGCAATTCGAGGATCAACACACCCGGCGAACGGTCAAACCAGCAGCCTGACCCCGTCTGCTCCGAGGCGCCCACTCCATGCACAATTTCCGCCGGGACAAAAAGTTTCATTGGGATCAGCCCGCAGACCGTGCGCAAACGATCGCGCCAGCGCGAGCCGCTCGAGATCCGCTGCTGACGCCGGCGACGTTCGCGAGCTGCCGCTATTCGAGCGCAAGGCCGAACTCGGCAAGCTGCTACGCCGGCGGCCCAGGGCATCTTCGTGGCGCCCTTCGAGCCCGGCGCGATCGGTCCGGATCTGCTCGATGCGGCCTGCCGCATGAACCTCGAGGGATCGTTTCCAAGCACCGCGAAAGGAGCTGTCGGCCGCGGACGTGCGACTGGATCAAGGTCACGAACCGGGCGCCTCCGGCGATGTCGCGCCGGTTCGAACAAAACAGGGCCGCGCCAGGACTCGCCGCGCGGCCTCGTGGTGCGTTTAAAAGCACCCCGCCCGCACCTCGACGGCCTCGAGCACGAGAAAACCGCCACAGTTGCCTGGCGGTTTTCTCGCAACGCCTGATCTCCCAACCAGGGCAGGCGCCGCGGTTTCGCGGCAATTCGGTCTGACGAACTAAGGCCCCGCGGAGTGACGCTCCGCAGGGCCCGGCTGTTCAAAGCCTTCACGCTCTGACCGATCAGTCGATGATCTTGACGACGCGGCGCGTGCGCGGCTCGACGATGACGCGGCGATCATTCACGACCGCGTAGCGATACTCGGTGTAGTTCGGCACCGGGCGCAAGACCACGGTTGGGGGCAACGGCTCGCCGACGACGACGCGCTCGTGGATCACGACGGAGTCGTCGCGCGGAATTCCGCCGAGCACGGCATTCGGAATTTCGAGGCCGGCGCCAACGGCCGCACCGACGGTGCCGCCGACCATCGCGCCGACCGGGCCACCGACGTCGCCACCCGCACGTGCGCCGTCCCTGGCGCCCTGTTCAGTCGTCGACTGGGCAAAGGCTGCACTCGACGCCAGCAGCGACACAGCAGCCAACGAAATCGCAAGACGGGTTTTCATGTCCACACTCTCCAGTGGTTGTTGATGCGCCGTCAACCACGGGGTCGGACCATTGTTCCGGTTCCCGCATGATGAAAGGCACGTCAAATCTGGAGACTGTTACCGCGTAACAGTTCAGGCCGCGGCGATCTCGTGCCCGTCATCAGTTCCAGTGCGCGCGCCATTGCGGAATGATCCGAGGCCTTGGCGCCATGCGCGGCGCAGAACGAGAATAATTGCTGTCACCGCTTGCAGCGACAGACCGAGCGCGCGCGCCTACCGGGCCGACAGTGCAACGCCGCCGGCTATCAATCCGCCCGACCATCGAGCGAGGTCTCGACCGCCCAGGGCCGGTGCAAGTTGGCGGCTGTCCCACTAGTCTCGAAATAAAACGCTGCCGGGCTCGAAATACATGTCCCGGCAGCGTCTCATTCTCAAACTGAGCTCTGAAATCCCAGTTAGCTTGAATTGTGCAATGGCCGTGCCACACGTCTCTGACGCTTGCGAAGTGCACGCTGGGGGCGCATCCCGGCTGGAATTCAGCGCCTCCCCGTTGCATATTTTCGCTCATGGAGACGCGTGAAGATTTCTTGCTCCGGCTGGCGGGCGTCCTGGATGAAATCGGGGCGGACCAGCAAGTGATCATTCACAGCCGGTACGTTGAACACGCATTCGGCGGAAGGGGTGCGATCGCAATTGCAGGGGCCCAAGTGTTCGCCCGCGCTCACGGCTGCACATTCTCTTACGACCGCATCAAGCGCCAAGGTGTATTTTCCCGGTCTTATCCGGCGGGCGGGCGGGCGTGAAGCTTTCGATTCCCGCGGGGCGACGCCAGAGGCCCCAGCCGAGAGGGCACGGCCAGGGCCTTTGCGTCAGCCCTGCCTGGACGGTTGCAGGACCGAAGACCGACTCCTTCGCTAAGACCAGCGCAAGCGACCTCGCCGACATGTTGCGCATGGGCGAGGCCGCCTGCGACGCGGGCTCCGCGGCCGGGGGTAGGCTCGAACCCGGTGCCAGATAACGTTAACGGACTGGAGTGAGAACAATGATTGCTCGAAGGGGGGCACTCAGTTCGGCTTAGCAGAGGTTGGCCCGGTCTTTTAAGGGGCCGGCCGTCGGCGCGAGCTACTGCCGGTCGTGGGTGTTGCGAGCGGGCCTCAGTGCGCCGAAAAGTGCGCTTAGGTCAATGTCGCTTTCTTTTCGCACACAACCAAGCACGATATAGCGTCACCACAGGTTGCATAAGCAGGGGATGCTTGTGGGTTGGGCGGAACATTCATATCGGTTCGGCTTTGTCGTGCTGTCGATCTTCAGCGCTTTGGGGGTGGTATGGATGATTCTATCGCTGTGAGCCGTGCTACGCGGGGCCATAGCACATATCTTGCGGTTTGGTCTTGGTGTGTGTTGTTCGGCTGGATTGCGCTTCTAACGTGCGCTGCCGACGCGATCGCTAACCTTCCCTGGTAATGCCTCGACCGCTCAACACAATGGCGTTTTCTTTGCTCAGCGTAGCCACCAGCACCGCTGCAAAACCCAGCCGACATACGTACGACAGTCATAGGACCGCACCCCGAAGACTGTCAGGGTAGTCCTTCGGCCCCTTCAAAATTTTCGTGTCATCGTTGGCGCGTGCGGTCGCTAGTTCGTGACTGGAAGCCAAGTCACATGCTTGATGAGTAAGCGTCGTTCCGCTCCCACCTTTTCGGGGCAGATGGGATAGGCGAGTTTCACGATCTCTTTGAAGGGATCGGTTTGTGTCTATGTTTGACCATACGCTTAAGTCGGATGTAACGGCGCGCCGGCTGGAAGTGATCACGGAGACGGGACGACGTCGTTGGTTCTCCAAGGACGACAAGGCCCGGATTGTCGAGGAGACGCTGGTACCAGGCGCGGTCGTTTCCGAGATTGCCCGGCGACACGGGCTGACCCCACAACAAGTGTTCACTTGGCGCCGGCAAGCGCGCCGGCAGCCGGCGCCGATGGCTAACGATCCGCAGTTTGTACCTGCGGTGGTAGACGCCATGGCGCCGGTCGCGGTTGCGGGCCGTGAGCGCAAGACAGCGCGACGGAAGGCCAAGCCGGATGTTGGGGGCATCGAGATCGAAGCCGAAGGCGTCACTATCCGGGTCGGCCAAGGCGCGGACGTGGCGATGATTGCGGCCATCGTCCATGCGTTGAAGGCAAGCCGGTGATCGGCCCGTCCGGCACTGTCCGGGTGATGGTGGCAACCAAGCCAGTCGACTTCCGCAAGGGAATGGAAGGGCTTGCTATGTTGGTACGCGAGCACATGAAGGCCGATCCGTTCTCGGGTGCTGTTTATGTCTTCCGTGCCAAGCGCGCGGACCGGATCAAGCTGATCTTCTGGGATGGTACGGGTTTGTGCCTGTTCGCCAAGCGGCTCGAGGAAGGCGTCTTCCGCTGGCCGAAGATCGAGGATGGCGTGATGCGTTTGTCAGCGGCAGAATTGTCGGCGCTGCTCGAAGGGCTCGATTGGCGGCGTGTCCACGCGGCACGGGAGACGGTCGTCCCGACGCAAGCCGGATAATTGTGGGCCGCGCTGCGGCGAAGTGAATCAGAGGCATCGAGTACGTCGTCAGGCGGGCGCGAATATGCTCTGATTTGCCCGTGAGCGATAACCTTCCTGATGATCCCGAGACGCTGAAGGCGATGCTGCTTGCCGAGCGGCACGAGAGCGAGCGGCTGCGCCAGATCATCAAGGAATTGCAGCGTCATCGCTTTGGCCGGAGGGCGGAGTCGCTTCCTGAGGAACAGATGCTGCTGGGCCTCGAGGACGTCGAGCAGGTCGCGGCCTCTGCCGAGGCCGGTCAGGACGAGACCGCCCCGGAAGGTCGGGCGGAACGGGCGCGCAAGCGCCGCGTCAACCGCGGGGCACTGCCGGCGCATCTGCCGCGGATCGAGGTCGTCGTCGACATCGACGACAAGACCTGCCCCTGCTGCCAGGGCGAACTGCATCGGATCGGTGAAGACAAGAGCGAGCGGCTGGACATGGTGCCGGCGCAGTTCCGCGTTGTCGTTACCCGGCGTCCCAAATACGCCTGTCGTGCCTGCGAGGATGGTGTCGTGCAGGCCGAGGCTCCGGCCCGGCTGATCGAGGGCGGCCTGCCGACCGAGGCCACGGTCGCCCAGGTTCTGGTGTCCAAATATGCCGATCATCTGCCGCTCTACCGGCAGGCCCAGATCTATGCCCGCCAGGGCATCGCTCTCGATCGATCGACGCTGGCGGACTGGGTTGGGCATGCCGCCTTCCACCTGCGCTCGCTGCATGAGCGCCTTCTCACGATGCTTCGAGCGAGGTCCAAGCTGTTCGCCGACGAGACGACGGTGCCGGTGCTCGATCCCGGTCGAGGGCGCACCAAGACCGGCCAGCTCTGGGCCTATGCCGCCGACGACAGGCCCTGGGGCGGCCTCGATCCGCCCGGCATCGCCTATGTCTATGCACCCGACCGCAAGGCCGAGCGGTTGTTCAGCCATCTTGCCGGCTACAAGGGCGTCCTGCAGGTCGATGGCTACACCGCCTATCCAAAGCTTGCCGAGCGCGGCGAGGTCGAGCTCGCCTTCTGCTGGGTGCACATGCGGCGCAACTTCTACGAACTCGCGACGGCGGGCCCCGCGCCGATCGCAAGCGAGGCGCTGAAGCACATTGCCGCATTCTACGCGATCGAGAAGGAGATCCGCGGCCGCAGCCCGGAGGAGCGCCGTCTCGTGCGTCAGCAGAAAAGCCGACCGCTGGCCGATGCCTTCGAGGCTTGGCTACGCGCCAAGCTGGCTCTCATCAGCCAGAAGATCAAGCTCGCCGCCGCCATCCGCTACGCTCTCTCGCGCTGGCAGGGGCTGACGCGCTTCATCGATGACGGTCGCATCGAGCTCGACAACAATACGGTCGAACGATCGATCCGCGGCATCAAGCTCAGTCGCAAGAACGCGCTGTTTGCCGGATCCGACGGTGGTGCCGAACACTGGCGGTCGTCGCGTCCCTGGTCGAGACCTGCAAGCTCAACGACGTCGATCCGCTTGCCTATCTCACCGACGTCCTGACCAGGATCGTCAGTGGTCATCCGAACCGCGACATCGACCAGCTATTGCCTTGGGCCTACCGCACTCAGTTCCTCAAAGCCGTGGCCTGATAACGACGCTTACCTTGATGACGCATTTTGCCTGGGAACATCGCGCCCAATCGTAGAGGCTCCGAATGCGCGGGCTGCTGGCGATTCGTGGGTGTGCAAAAGGAGTGATCCGATGTGCCGATTCAGCCACAGCAACAGAGATTAAGACTTGGACTGGGAACGTCCGGACGGAGCCCGGCTTGTGTTCCGCGACGGTCTCTGTCCCAAGACCAGAGCCTGTCCGGAGGCCCCAGCATCATCATGCCCCGGGCCCCGATGCTGGGGCCGTTTTTTGTGCGAGGCGCCGATTGGACGAGACCTGGAGAGTGGTGCTGGCGATCGGTGCGACGGCTATTGTCGTCGGCGGCGCCTTCCTTGCCATCCGGTTTATCATCGGATTGCACCTTTGATTCGATCCGGTGCACGAGCGCGAGCTACTGCCTGTCGTGGGTGTGAAAGGCCGATTGCACAGGAAGCGCGACCGGCAGCAGCTCACGACCCCGATGTGGACTTAGGAAGTTGGAGGTCTAGGGCGTTTGGGATGATGGGTCATTTGGTTCTCTGATAGGTCGATTATCAGGCGGTAGCTTGGGACTAGAGCAGAATGCCATTTTTCAATTGTCTCGCCGCAGACGGCGCACTCGAAACTACTGAACTCTCGCTCGCAGGCCATGCGTTCGGTACGGCGATAAACCGCACCGCACTTGCAGCGCCTCTGGTCCTCTCTTCCCACGCGCCGAATATGCGCCTTGAATTGATCCTGTGCCAGCTAATCCGTAATTGGATCGGCGGCCGGGAGTATCCTAGACTGGTTCCGCGCACGCGCGCATGAACGGGAACGTGCGGACCAACGATGACAGAGGCAGGCAAAGAAGCTCCTCCCGAACCGCAAGAGCGAGGCCCGCATCCTTCATGCCCCCATTGCCATGGAGAGTTGGCTGTTGCGTTTTCGGCATTCGATCCCCGCAAGAAACAAAACGTCCGGGTGTTTGAATGTCGGAGGTGCCACAGGCAAGTTTGGGAGGATGAGATAGCGTGAGGCCGCCTCGGTAGGAAACGGCTATACATTCTCGGCGCTAGCTCGTCGGCAAGGGCTCCTTATGTTCGACTTCGATCTATTTTCCAAACGCGAATGGGCGACGATGATTGTCGCTTTCGTGGCTGTAACCGCTCTCGCCCTCTACGGTTTTTTCACGTTTCTCGACTACCTGGCGCCGCGCCTGTAAGGCCGCCTCAGTTGGCGGCTTTCTCTGGGCGGGAAGATGGCCCCACACGCGCCGGGGGCCTATCACGTCGTACTCGAACGCTACCCCCTCGGGATCGTTCTCATCGAGCCAATCCTTGGCAGCGTCTTCGGTCGCGAAAACCTTGAGATGCTCGACGTCACCGACCTGCTTGGCGGTGTTCACGTAGATGAAAACCTATTGATCGTTTTTACCTTATGGCGTGCCAAAGGCGGAGAGTCGGCCCCGACTGCAGGGGTGATTGCGGGGATAGGTCGAGGCCGCTCCGCCAGCTCGGCGGCGAGCCGGCAAAGCCGTAACAGTGTCTGAGGTCGCTGGTTCCTGAGCGGCCATACTCCGCCGCTAAACTGTGAGAACACCGGCGCGATTTAAATACCAGCCAATAGCTGTCCCGGATGGCCGCAGTGGGGGCTGGAACCACCCTGCGGCGCGCCGAATGCCTTTGCGCCTTGTCGCCGTCCGTCCTGGCGGTCTGGTCTGTGTCCGGGCGTTGTGGCCTCATTTTGAAGAGGGCCGCTTTCGTAGGAATAGACCAGCCCACCATCGTTCGTCAAAAATGCCGCGGTAGTATTTCGACACCAGAGATAATCAGAACTTCATTGCCGATGACGTCGGAATAGAGTTCGAAACCTTCGACGAGGTCAAAGCGGAGGCGTCCCTTGCTATGGGATGTTTTGCCCGGATCCGAAGTGCGAAACCTGGCAATCGAAGTACGCGGCGAGATCGGCCCTGTCTTGATCGTCAAACTCCGCTTCCAGATCGAACATATAGCTGCACGGTAAGCAAAACTTGACGTTCGGATAGCAACTCAATGGGTGGCCGGCAGTTGACCGTCATCACCGAGCGGACCGTGGCAGACATCGGTGTGAGATTGCGCGTAGCGCTTCCGTCAAACCCAAGGGAGCGGCTATGTCTAACAGCAAGGCAAATATCGCGATCATCGGGACCGGTCCCCGAACGAACTCCTTGATCTCGCTCGATCTGCCGGACGTTGAGACGGCGCTGTCGCTCGGTCGGAAGCTCGTGAGCGATACAGGTCGCAAAGTGATAGTCCACGATCAAGACGGCGCTGTGCTGGACGAGTTCGAACCGCCACGACTTGATCTATGTCGAACTAACAGCCAATCGGCAGCGCGACGTTCTTACCATCCCCGCGACCGCCTCTACATCGGGTCGCTGGTCTGGCTCGTAGTCGTCGCGGGCTACGGCGCGTCGGTCACTCCGAGACTGCGACCAATGGCGCCGCTTATGTCCAAAGGCATACAGACCCCACTGCCGAATCTTCCTAGAGCCTAGTATGCCTTGGCGGCCCCCCATTACCGTCGAGGCCTCCAACGGCTCCGGCGGGTTGTGCCGCGGCCGTTTTTTGCGACCTGCAACAATGAGTGTGCGCGTCGTGGGTGTGGAAAAGGTGTCGCTTGCGTCTGCCTAGCGTCTAGCCGCACCGAGTCGATGGCTCCGGTCCAGGCAGATGGCCAGCTTTGAATTGCGCTCTTTGCGACCAGGCGCGGCTCAACGAGCAGTTCCCGTTGCTGGAACGAGACCGCTCAAATCAAATTGAATCCGGGTTCTGTTGCATGGAGTTGCGTATGCGTCAGTCCGGATGGCTCCTTCCATCGTGCCGGCCGATGAGCCGACCGTGTATCTGGTGGCGGATGATTTCGGACGCGCAGGCAGCGCCTGGCGCGAAGCCGATCTGGAAATGGCAGACCTCGAAACTGTCATTCAGGACCTGCTCGCAGGCGAGTATCGCAGGCCTATCAAGGTCATCGCCTTCAACACGGCAGAGCGCTGGTCTGAAGACGTCTCCGAATACGCCGCGCTCAAGATCCAGCACCGCTGTAACCTGCAACTGAGCGACGTCCCCTCGCTCCTTCAGGAATTCGTCGATCGCTACGCTGCCCAGAACAGCCGGCAGTACAGCTTGCGCGTGGTGTAACCGTGGCGTTTCAACGAAAGAAGCCGGAAGCAGTAGGCGTCAAGGCGCCCTTCCCCGGCTTCATCGAGCCGCCCTGGCATCCTCGATCGACCGCGTGCCGTCGGGCGAACGCTGGATTTACGAGATCAAGTTCGACGGCTATCGTACAGGTGCATCTCGCCAACGAAGCCGTCGCCATATTCACCCGTCGTGGGCAGGACTGGACCAAACGCTTCAAGAAGGTCGCCGACGACGCCTGGCACATCAAGGCGAGCTCGGCCATCATCGATGGCGAAATCGTAGTTCCGGCCGCGGATGGCAGCACCGATTTCTCCGTCTTGCAGAACGAGCTAAAGGGCACCTGATCGTCTTCGTTGCCTTTGACCTGTCTCAATGGCAAGGACCTGCGGAAAGTCCCTCTGCTCCAGCGTAAGACCGCGCTGAAGAAGATCATCACTGGCAGCGACGTCCAGTTCAGTGAAAGCTTTGAGATCGACGGCCGCGAGATGTTCACGCACCCCTGCAAGGTCGGGCTCGAAGGCGTGCGTGGTGTCGAAGGTGCGCGACAGTGACCGGGAAAAGCCTTAGCGCGCCCCTGCCTGAAGCGCGCTGAGGTGAGTCCTTGGTCGAGCCGCCCCTTGTGTGGGGCTCGGGGAAACCCGATGGGCAAGCGAGCGACCGTAGAACGAAGGGAGCGTCCCAGATACGGAGCGCTAACTGAAGGGAATTGAGCTAATATAGTGATTCTGGAGGACGCCCCATGGACACCGAAAAGCAACCGCCTCAAGGTCAGGCCAAAAACTCTTCTGAGCAGAGGCCGATCATCGACCAGATGACCGACCTTGCTGCCAACGCGGCCGGAGTGCTGGCCGAGACCGCCGTGAAAACGGTGGCGGACAAAGCAAAAAAGGCGGCGGCTAGACGCATCCCCAAGTCAGTCAAGAAGGTGGCGACAACAGTCGCCAACGCTGCCGCGAAGAAGAAAGCAGTCAAAAAAGCCACCAAAAAGAAATCTGCCAAGAAGTCCGCAAAGAAGTCGGCCAAGAACACTGCGCCCAGGAAATCAAAGAAGGTCGCTAAGAAGACCTCGAAAACATCAGCAAAAAAGAAGGCCGCGAGATCGAGGCGCTGATCACCAGCGGCACCCGCAACCAAGTGCTGTCGTCAGAGCGTGTGCCCGCGCACCGACGATAGACGCCTCAAACGGGTGTCTGAGACATTTCTCGGCTTCTTGTTTTGCCAACACTCTAATCATTTCGATGCCTATCTCGCCTTCCTGCGGCGACCTGATGAAGTCGAGCTTGCCCACGGACTGTTCGACGGTTGCGATGACTGCAAGCGCATGGTTGGCCGTCGGGCACTTCGGTCGTTAAACCTCGACATTGCTTCGCTTGCGAAATCCGATGGTGTAAGACAGCTCTGCTTCCGAAGTGTCGGGACGGTCATGACGTCCACCTGCTGAAAGGGCGGCCCCAGCCTACGGTCCCTGCTGCTAGCTGGAGCCGCACTTCGAGCAAACGTTGTGATGCTGGCCCGAAGCGCGATGCCAATGCGGCTCGAGGGCCCGCGTTCCTACTGAAGATGTGTTGGAGGCGGGCTACCCGGGAATTTAATGTGGCGACGTATCATTTGTTAGCGCGCGAGCGCGCCGAAAGCGGAGGATGGCGTCGGTGCGCTGGACAAGCCGCGCGCTCGCGGCCCCAGCGTCCCCGGCCTCCTTGTCACAAAAGCCCCCGGAGACGCGTGGGGCCGTTGCGCGCTGCGTCACCGATAGAGCAGTGCAAGGATGATCAATGCCGGTGTAGTCATGCCCACCAAGATAATTAGCACGATGAACATTCGCTCGTTCACGGCGGCCCTCGCCGGATGAGAATAGACTTAGGGCGGGACGCCTTTGGTATACAAGTGAACAGAACAGAGGGATGAGGGACATGCTCGCGTCGGTGCGCTGGGCCCGCTCGCGGCCCCAGCGTCGGCCCCGCCTCTCGGACGCTTGAGGCTGTCGCGCGCTGATCAAGTACGGCGCTGCAAAATGCGCGTGGTTATCAGCGAGAGTCCGATGCGCGACCTGCTTAGTCCGCGTGAGAAGCGATTATTGAGGCGCTTGGCTGCCCGGGAAGACTGACGCGCAGATCGCGGAGCGGCTCGGCGGCACCGCCAAGCAAGTCTGACAGCAGAAAGTCAGGCTGCTCGCGCGATTGCAATCAATTCGCCCGACGAGATCGCCGATGCAGCTGAGCGATGGGCGGCCTGGCCGCGCTATCGAGGCATCACGTAGAAATCTCGCTGGCGAAACCACGCCCACGCCTCGTCGGAACGGTCGGCGCACACCAGACGATACATTGACCTAAGGATCAAAGATGCGCCGCTGCCGCTGGTCCAGGGTTAACGAATGGTTAAGCCGAATCTGGGAGGTTGCAATGGGGGTGACCTAAAACGAGGTCCACCATGTTGAGGCTGAAGAAAGCTGCCCCAGTATCCCGCGATTTGAACATCGGCCAGATCGACACCGCCGAGTTGCTGCTGCACCGCGTGTACGCCTTTGGAGCGGCCGAGGGACATGCCTCCGGCGAGTCAGTGGGGCAAGACGCTGCGGGCTGGGAACGGGCAGAAATGGCTCTGCTACAGGCGCAGATCGACACTCAGCGCCAAATTATCAAGCTGCTCCGCAACGAATTGTCAGACGTGCGGAAGGAACGGGATGCTTGGCGCAGTCGGGCTCACAGGCTGTATCGATCGGTTTCGACTGACCTCATAGCCACCCCGCGCCCCGGATCGTTTGCGGCATCACTCCAGCAACGTCGAATACATTTCCGGCAGCATTGACTTAAACAACTGCCGCAGGGACCGCACCTCGCCGCCACCGGCTGCTAAGATAGACCTGCGCGATGTCGGCCAGATCGCGCAACTACACTCTTCCAAGCCACCTACTTGATCCCAGTAAGGCTCTTTGCCCGCCGCTCCGCCTGCTCCAGCGCACTTTTCGCAGCTTGAATAGCGCGGTTGTGTGCCGACTCCACTTTCGACAGCGCATCGTTAACCCTGTGCCCGGTGTCCCTGTCCTCCTTTGGCAGAGCCTCCCAGGCTGCACTCTTGTCCTTATTCCTCGCGTGCTCGGTCATGATCTCCCGCTGCGCTTGCTTCTGTTCTTCCGTCGGCGCATTCCACCACGCCTCCTCGCGCTCGAACTCGCGGCGAAGTTTGTTTGTGTTGGGATTGTTAGCCATGGTTATCCTTTCTGCTGCAGGGGTGAGCCGCCGGACGTCGCCAACCGCCTGATGGAGGGGCAGTACAGCAGCCCGATCCGCATCGTCAGCTTCAACACCAGCGAGGGCTGGTCGCGCGATGCATCGGAGGACATTGCCGAGGAGCTACAGCGGCGCAGCGCTGAGTGCGGTGAGGTCCCGCCGAGCCTCGAGGCTTCCTCAAAGCCCACGGGCGCGGCCTCGATATCCAGTTTATGCTCCTCTAGCATCGCGCTCCACCGACTCCCATGATGCGGAGAGCAAGCTCGGACATTAATCGGAAAGAAAAAGCCCTTGGCTCAATCCACCACCAATTGAAGTTGTTTGGTCAAGGCGCCGAACGTCTCAATCTCCTTCCTGATCTGAGCGGCCATTTCGACAGAGGAATTTCCGACCGGTTCGGCCCCGAGTTCTAGCATGCGTGCTCTCGCCTCCGGCGAGTTGACGATCTCGACCACCTGATGATTCAGTTTCTCGACGATGGAGGGGGCCGTATCTGCGGGCGCCAATAAGCCGAACCAAGTCCCGACATCAAATCCAGGTATAGGACCCTCGGCGAGCGTGGGCACGTCGGGCAGTGCCGACGAACGCCGCGCCGTCGTGACAGCGAGCGCCCGCGTCATGCCGTCCCTGACCTGCGGTAAACCGGACGTGACGGTATCAAACATGACCTGCACCTGCCCCCCCATCAAATCGGCCAGTGCGGGCGCGCTTCCGCGATAAGGTACGTGAACGATATCCGTCCCAGTCTTCAACTTGAACATTTCGCCGATGAGGTGATGCGCGGTGCCGGCGCCAGCAGTGCCGTAGTTCAAGCTGCCGGGCTTCTGTTTTGCCAGGGTGATGAATTCTTCGATGGTCCTCGCCGGCACCTTGGCGTTGACGACAACCATGTTGGGCACAAGAGCAATGACCGTTACCGGCGAGAAGTCGCGCCCGAAGTCATAAGGCACTCTGGAGTAAGCACTTTGCGCGATGCTATGATGGGTGGCGCCCATCAACAATGTGTAGCCATCGGGAGGTGATTTCGCGACCATGTCAGCGCCGATAGTAGCACCAGCTCCAGCACGGTTCTCGATGATAACGGGCTGCCCCCACTTAGCGGTCAGCGCCTGCCCGACGATTCGGGCAAGGACGTCTGTCGTCCCTCCAGCGGCGAACGGAACAATGATCTTGATCGGTCGATTGGGATAGCTCGCGGCACCATCCTGTGCAGCGACGACAGTCGCGCCCACGATTACGCCGACGGCTGCTGCAAGGATCGTCCTCAGTACGCGCATCGTTTCCTCTCCTTTTTGTTTTTTAGCCGATACTTGAAGGCGGGCGTTTAACCGGGCTTCAAGGTCGCCCGCGGCCAACCAAGCTTCAGGTCAACACACCTCGTCGCCTCAAGAAGCGACGTCGGATCCTAGTCCCGCACGGCGGGCCAAAAATCTCAAAGCTTGGCGACAAGCTTGAAAAAATTGGAACAGATTCCCAAGATCACCTTCCAAATGCCGGTTTCATCCTAATGCCTCACCGCCGGCCCCGATGTCCGCTTTCAGAATCCCGCGCCTTGAGGCCCCGCTCCTCCAGCCACTGCTTCGACTTGCGTCGAAGCTCCATCGGCAGCGACCGCACAGCGGTGATGCGCTTGTGCATCGTGTTCTCGGCCTGCAGCTCGTCGTGAAAAACCACGCCCTTGACGGTTGCCCATTGCTTGAAGCGCTCGACAGCAGGATGGCGTTGCGCTCCTGGTTGTAGCGCGCGACATCATCGGTGTCTGACGCATCGGTCATCAGCTTGTGGTGGTTAGCCGGCCCCGTCGATGGCGTCCCGGACCGCCCGGTAGATCTGCGTCGCCAGCGGCGTCCTTGCGGCGCGGTCGAGATAGATGGGCAGAGCGGCCATGGCGCAATGGTACGATCATTCCCGCCAATCTTGGTTCTGTTTCATGAGCAGAGCCGGCCACACCTACCAGCCATCGACACGTGGGAAGCGCGTCTTTTGGTGCCCGCCCTGTTCTCACCCGCTGCAGCCGTCATCGCGAAAGGCGGAGGCTTTTCGGATCCGTCCGAGATGTCTTGGCTCCGGGGATGGCGCCAGTAATAGGATGTATGTAATGCCTTTCAACGATAGGTCGCTGCCGCCGGTATCGCCAGAGGATGCGGCGCGCCTCCTGGCCACGGTCGCGGGTTCGGTTCTACTGCCGAACGACGCGGGATACGACCATGAACGCGCCGTCTGGAACTTGAATCACGAGCTGGTGCCCGCGGTGATCGTGGTGCCGGAGAGCGCGGCCGATGTTCAGGCCGCCGTTGCTTTCGCGGCCGGGCAGCGCCGGCCGGTCCTTGTGAAGACAACCGGCCACCAGATGGTCGGCCAGGCGCACGGCGCCGTCGCGATTGCGACCCATCGAATGAACGACATAACGATCGACGCGGCGGGCCGCACGGCCCGGGTCGGCGCCGGAGTGCTATGGTCCGAGGTCATCGCGAAGGCGGCCAAGGCCGGGCTGGCCCCGCTGAACGGGTCGAACCCCACCGTGGGAGTCTCCGGCTACACTCTGGGCGGCGGCCTCAGCCCGACCCTCGGCCGCTCCCAAGGCTACGCCGCCGACCACGTGCGCTCGCTCGACGTGGTCACCGCGAACGGAGAACTGCGGCACGTCAACGCGGAATCCGAACCCGACCTGTTCTGGGCGCTTCGCGGCGGCAAGGGCAACTTCGCAGTGGTCACTGCCTTGGAATTCGACCTGTTCCCGGTGTCCCGCCTCTACGGCGGCGGCATCTACTTCACCGGTGAGCGGACGGCCGATGTCCTGCGAGTCTGGACCAACTGGCACCCGAGCACCCCGGAGACCATGGTCACGTCGATCGCCGTGATGCGGATGCCATCGATGCCCGGAGTGCCTGAGCCCTTCCGCGGGAAGTTTCTGGTGGCGGTGCGGATCGCCTACAACGGCACGACCGCGGACGGCGAGCGGATGGTAGAGCCGCTGCGGGCGGTAGCTCCGGCAGTCCTAGACACGGTGCGGGACATGCCGTACGCCGAGGTAGCGTCGATCCACAGCGAGCCGACCGAACCGGTGCCATACTACGAACGGGGCATCATGCTGCGAGAGTTCCCCGCGCAGGCGCAGGACAAGCTGATCGAACTCGTCGGTCCGGACGCGGAGACCACCCTGGTGATCGCCGAGCTGCGTGCCTTGGGCGGGGCGTGGGACCGGGAGCCGGCGGTACCCAACGCCGTAGCGACCCGGGGCCTGCCGTACAGCCTGCTGGGCGTCTCGGCCGGTCCGCTGTCGCAGGAGCAGCAACTCAAGAGGTCGGTCGCGGAGCTGCTCGACGGCATGAAGCCCTGGCAGGGCGACCGGCGGGTGGTGAACAACCTCGCGCCGGATGAGGCGGCCGACGCCGCGGCGATTTACGGCCCGGAGCGCTACGAGCGCTTGGCGTCCATCAAGAAGACCTACGACCCGGCCAACATGTTCCGGCTCAATCACAACGTGATACCGGCCGCCTGATTAGACAATGGCCGACCGGGCCGGGCCGGACGTTATCAATTCGTGGATAATGTCAGGGGCCACCGATGTCTCGGCCTGGCCCAGGCGCGCAGATATCCCGGCTGCCGCCGCCAATCCCATGGACGAGGCCGATCCGCCTTCGGTAACGAAAGTTTTAGCCGCAGCGGCGCAGTCGCAATTCGAACATCGCCGCCTCGAGGCGTGTTGCGTACAGGCCTTTGATGGCGAGGATCGGCGATGAAGACACAACGGCAGCCGTTGAAGTCACTCAAGACCACACGCGATAATACGCCTATGCCGGCGTCACGAATGCTTGGTGAGGACGCGGGCTCATAGAGCTCTGTTCAAATGTCGGAGTACGACGCAATGGGTTCTTCGCGGAACTCTTGGCAAGCATGCGTCGCGTCCACAGTGCTATCGCCCCAATTCCAAGAGCCGACGACAGTCCGCCTTCAGTCGTCGTTCATTGAGATTTGTCACGCCGAGCAGCAGCCCCTGCCGCCTGGAAGGCCGCATGTACCACGGCGACAGCGGAGCCGGCGCCATGCCGAGTTGTAGAGCGCGTGAAGCGATGTCCACGTCTGACGCATACTCGGGAAGCGAGAGCACAACTGCCAGACCGGCGGTGGCTTTTACCTTTATCGAGTCTAACGCCATCTCTCCGAGGCAACGAAGCAGGGCCTCCCGTCGGGCGGCGTAAAGCCGCTTCATGCGACGCAGATGGCGAAGATAGTGCCCTTCCCGCAGAAATTTCGCCACAGCGCGCTGCACAGCCGCGGCTGGCGCAGGCGCCAAGCAAGCAGCGAGCTCACCGAATCTACGACCCAGTTCCGGCGGCACGACCATGAAACCCAAGCGCAGCGCCGGGCTGATCGTTTTGCTAAAACTGCCGATGTGCAGCACCCGTCCCCCATGATCGAGCGATGCAAGAGCCGGCGCCGCCCGACCGTTCAGCTGCAGTTCGCTCAGGTAATCGTCCTCGATGATCCAGGCGTCGCTTTGCCGAGCCCAGGCGAGCAATGCAAACCGCCGCGGCAGAGACATCGTCATCCCGAGCGGCGCCTGCTGGCCTGGTGTCACGACTGCCAGTGCCGCTCCGGCGGCGTTCTGGACACCAGCGGCGACATCCAGTCCTTCCGCATCAACCGGGACAGCTGTCACAGCCATGCCAGCCAAGCCGAGCGCGGTGCGAGTGAGCGGAAAGCCTGGATCCTCGATCCAGGCTCCCATCCTTCCAAGCTGAAGCCCTCGGGTCGCCAGACCGAGCGCCCCGGAGAACCCGCCCGTGACGAGCACCTGAGAGGCACTGCACCGAATGCCGCGGGCCAGCCCCAAGTAAGCCGCCACCTCCTTTCGCAGCTCCGGATCGCCACGCGGATCCGGATACGTCACCGGCGCCTCCGCGGCCCACCGGGTCTCGCGGGTGAGGAGGCGTGACCACAGCTTGAACGGGAAGGCATCTTGCGAAGGTACGCCCATCTGAAATGCCAGCGGCGCGGTTCCGAACTCGTAGAAGAGGTCTGGCAGAAGCGGGGCTTCCGGCGAACGGTCGTGCGTTGAGGATCGGGGCTGCCGCTCGGCCACACGGGTCCCTGCTGGCCCGAGACCAACCGCGAATTGCTCCGCGATGAGACGTTGGTAGGCCACACGCACGGTGCCGCGGGAGACGCCCAGCTGAGCGGCCAGATCTTGCCAAGAGGGCAACCGCGCGCCCGAGGCGAGCCGCCCGTTCTCGATGCCCTCTCGGATCGCCGAATAAATCTGGGCAGCCAGCGAAATCCTTCTGGCACGATCGAGTTGAATGGGAAACGCAGCCATCGCGCGATGATACAGTCAAAGTTGGCAATCTTGGTACTTTTTTTTGACCGGGCGCAGCGCATCTATTCGTCTTGAACAACGGCCAGAGCGATAGATCGGGTCTCGCAGCAGCAGACGACAAAAAGCCCAACCGCGCAGGCGGCACCCGCACGGCTTGTCGCGGTTGGTGCTCCGGTTGCGCAGATCGAAGGCGCCGCCTGGCGAGGTTCCCAAAGGAAAACGCAGATGACACGCATGGATTGGCGCAGCTTCGAAAATTCACTCAAAACCGAGGCGCGCTTTTTCAGTCGGACGGCAGCAAATCATCTCACATCAATCTTCGGTGGTGTTGGCGAGTTGCAAACGCGCGACGGCCGTCCACTCGTGGTGGACGCGGGTCCCGGAACGGATTTTCATACCCTCTATCGCGCTCGGGTCTTTCGATCTGACGACAAACTCGAAACTGCCCTCGGCAGGCCGGACATCCATCTCGGCTCGCCACCAGCACCCCTGACGGCGGCCGGTCCCATGAACGCGCGTGGTATCTCGGTTTTCTACGCCGCAAACAATCAGAAAGCGGCTATTGCCGAGGTCCGCCCGCCTGTTGGTAGTCAGGTCGTGGTAGCCCAATTCGAGATCATCAGAAAGCTTCGACTGCTCGATTTGACCGCCCTCAGCGACATCCGCGTCACCGGAAGCCTTCTGGATTTCGGGTTAGCCGGGAGGACGGAGGACGCCGTGTTCCTGCGGTCGCTGAGTGAGCGTATCACGCGGCCGGCAATGCCCGATGACGAACCGTTTGAATACCTCGCAACGCAGACCATCGCCGACTTTCTCGCGACGGAAGCTTCGGTGCCGATTGATGGCATTATTTTCCCGTCGGTGCAGACCGCCGGAGACGCTCTCAACGTCGTCCTTTTTCACAAGGCTGCCCGTGTCGAAGCCATGAACGTTCCCGAGGGAACGGAGATCGGCGTGAGTACGGGCCGCTGGGCCGAGGATGGTTGGCAGGAAGATTACGAGGTGCTTGAGAAAGTGCCACCGTTACACAAGGTTGATCAGAACGCGCAAGAGCCGGGATCGCCAGACTTCGCCTCAATACCTCTTGACCCGCGGGATGCCGATCGGCGCGACACAAGTCTCCGCATCGTGTCCGAAAGCATCGAGGTGCATCGCATAAAGCGCGTCGAATTCGCCACGGAGGAATTCACGGTGAAACGGCATCGTCGGAAAAGGGATAGCATCGATTTTTAGGCGGGCAGAAGCGCGCGCGGCAGCGCAGATCGCAAACAAGGAAATAGGAGTTCGACAATGACTGACGTTTTTTCTGGCATCAAGATCCCCGATAGCAAGATCGCTCGGGAGGCCACTGAGCTGGTGCGACAACAGGAAACGGAGATGCTGTTCAATCACTCCGTTCGAGTGTTTGCGTTCGGCGCAATGAAGGGGGTCCGCCAAAATCTCAAATTCGATTCTGAACTGCTCTATGTCGCAGCGCTTTTTCACGACTTAGGGCTTGTCGACGCTTATCATACCGACATAAAGCGATTTGAAGTTGATGGCGCCGACGCAGCGCGCGAATTTCTCCGAAGCCACGGCATCCCCGAGCCGAATGCGGATCTGGTTTGGGAAGCCATCGCCCTACATACCACGCCCGGTATCCCCCAATATATGCGGCCCGAAATCGCGCTCACAAACGCGGGGGTTCTAGTGGATGTCGTCGGGATTGGATATGATGAGTACACGCCAGAGCAACGCGACCAAGTGATCGCTGCATTTCCGCGCGGTGATAATTTCAAAAATGATTTCATTCAAGTTCAGACTTGCTCCGCTTTAAAGAAGCCTTTGACGACGTTCAGTACCGTCAATTTCGATTACATCAAAGATCACGATCCCACGTTTCACAAACCGAACGCGTGCACTCGCATCCGCAATACTCCCTGGCATAGCTGAGCCGTCGTGCGCATTCGTCTGCCTGAAACGGCGGTTGCGGAAACCACATAACTCATCAGTACCGCTCTTTTTGGTATGGCATCGATGTCTAACTCGCTTAGCTCCCTCCTGTGGTTAACTCTCGGCGCCTTTTCGATTGGCACCGAGGGTTTCATGATCGCCGGGCTGTTGCCTGCCCTCGCGCGAGACCTAAACGTCGGCTTGTCCGCCGCCGGCCAACTAGTCACCGCCTTTTCCCTCGCTTACGCCGTCGGGGCTCCCGTCATGGCAGTGCTGACAGCCAGGCTGGAGCGGCGCCGCCTGCTGGCCCTCGCGATTGCCGGCTTCAGCATTGCCAATCTACTCGCAGCGCTCGCGCCGAACTACGCCGGGCTGTTGGCGGCTCGGCTCCTATTGGCCTTCGCCGCCGCGAGTTTTATGCCTGCGGCCAGCGGTTATGCAGCCGCATCGGGCGGGCTGCAACGGCGGGGCCGCGCTTTGTCCATGGTGACCAACGGCCTGTCGTTGGCAATCGTCGCCGGCGTGCCGCTCGGGGTGCTGGTTGGCCAGAGGTTCGGCTGGCGCGCCACCTTTCTCGCCGTGGGCGGGCTGGCGGCGCTCTCGCTCGTCGGGATCCTTTTCGGAATGCCGAGACAAGTGCCCGGTACCACCGCGAGTCTGGGCGAGCGCCTGGCACTAACCAGGCGCCCCGATATACTGGCGGTCCTAGCGACCAGCGTGCTGACGGTAGCCGGCACATTCACGGTCTACACATATCTAAGTGTCTTCCTTGCCGGCGTCGCTGGGATTGGGCCGCAGGAGCTGGCGCTGGTGCTACTCGGATTCGGGGTCGCCAGTGCCGTTGGCACCCAGCTCGGCGGCACCGCCGCGGACTACTGGGGCGCGCGCTACACCGTGATCGTTGGTTGTGGGCTCACCCTTTTGGCGTACCTTGTCCTATCGCTAGGCGCCGCGCTTGGCCCGGCGCACGCGTTACTGGCCCTGCTACCGGCTATCCTGCTTTGGGGCTTGTCCAGCTGGGGCTTGATTACGGCGCAGCAGGCGCGGCTGGTCGCGCTGGCTCCAACTCTGGCCGCGGTCAGCCTCTCCCTGAATTCGTCGGCTATCTATCTCGGCAGCGCCATGGGCGCGGCGGTGGGCGCGCTGGTCATCGCTGATGGCCCAGTGGGGCGGCTCGGCTGGGTGGCCGCGGGGTTCAGCCTGGCCGCGCTGCTGACGGTGCTGGCCAGCACAGCGGGACGTCAGGTCGAGGTTGGTGCCGTCCGCGAGGATGGCGGTCGGCAGGGCGACGCGGCCGAAGGCCGGCCGCTGCGCCGGTGGTGAAGCACTTCGAAAGAACGAGTTGAGAGATGAAAGATCTTTCTGCCTTCCTCATCACACAACGCTGGCCCGCCAAACACCCGAACCGCTTGCAACTTTATTCATTGCCGACGCCCAACGGCGTCAAGGTGTCGATGATGTTGGAGGAGATCGGGCTGCCGTACGAGGCGCATCTGGTCGACTTCAACCAGAACGACCAGCGCACGCCGGAATTCCTCTCGTTGAGTCCTAACGGCAAGATCCCGGCGATCCTGGCCCCCAACGGTCCGGGCAGCGAGGCGTTGCCCTTGTTCGAATCCGGTGCGATCCTGCAATACCTCGCGGAGAAGACCGGCAAGTTCTTGCCGGTCGATGCGGCCCGCCGTTATCAGACCATCCAGTGGGTGCATTTCCAGATGGGCGGGATCGGGCCCATGTTCGGCCAAGTCGGCTTCTTCAACAAATTCGCCGGCCGTGAGCATGAGGACAAGCGGCCACTTCAGCGTTACGTCGCTGAGTCAAAACGCCTGCTTGGCGTGATGGAAGCGCGTCTGGCCGGACGGCAGTGGATCATGGACGATGAATATACCATCGCGGACATTTCGATGCTTGGCTCGGTGCGCAACCTGATCGGCTTCTATGAGGCGCGCGAACTCGTCGAATTCGACCGTTTTCGGGAAGTGCCAGCCCGGCTCGAACGCGGCCTGGCACGTCCCGCTGTGCAATGCGGGCTGACTATTCCACGAAGACCGTAAACAAGTGAGAGTTCAAACTTCTTGGACAAGAGGATACGAAAATGCCAGCTTCGTCGAAAATCGCACTGTTCTGCACTGTACTTGGCTTGACGTTGGCAGGAGCGCCGGCTGGATATGCGCACGAGCCTGAGACGGTAAAACCGGTTTTCCAGCACGCGATCCCAAACATTCCGGGAAAGAAATTGGTCGCTGTCGTTGTGAACTATCCACCCGGCGGGAAATCCCTGCCTCACCATCACGCAAAATCCGCCTTCATCTACGCGTACGTGCTTACGGGCGCCATTCGAAGCGTCGTGGGCACCGAGCCCGCCAAAGTCTACCAAGCGGGCGAGAGCTTCCACGAAGAACCTGGAGCGCATCACCGGGTGAGCGAAAACGCCAGCGAGACCGACCCTGCGAGTCTTCTGGCGGTCTTCGTCGTCGATGCTGAGGACCAGCCACTGACCATACCAGACCCGAATTCAGACGCACGATAGTGCCCTGAGCCGATCCCATCGCCCGTGGAGTCCGGGACTGCAACTGGGCGAATAGCCGAACCTAAAGATTGATGGCAATAAGGAGACCAGGATGACAAGTACCCTTGTCGGCAACGCGGCACAGAGCCCTGCTCCCTCCACGATGAGAGCCTGGCGCGTGCACGAGTTCGGCCCGCCGGACGTGATGATATTTGAACGGGTCCCAAGGCCAGATCCTGGTCCGGGCGAAGTTCTTGTCGATGTTCACGCAGCAGGCGTCGGTCCCTGGGACGGCTGGATCAGGGCCGGCAAGAGCGCGTTGCCGCAGCCTCTTCCTCTCACGCTCGGCTCCGATCTGTCCGGAACGGTCGCGGCTGTGGGATCGGGCATTTCGGACCTGGCTGTCGGAGATCAGGTTTTCGGAGTGACCAACACTCAGTTCCTTGGTGCTTACGCACAATACGCGGTGGCCTCTGCTGCGATGCTCGCGCAGAAACCACTCTCGCTGAGCTATGCCGAAGCTGCTTCCGTTCCCGTCGTTGCGGTCACGGCGTGGCAAGGTCTGTTCGACCACGCTCGCCTCGAAGCCGGGCAGACGGTGGTCATTCATGGAGCTGCGGGAAACGTTGGAGCCTACGCGGTTCAGCTCGCTCGTCGCGCTCGGCTTCGTTCAATCGCAACGGCTGGGGCGAAGGACGTCGAGTACGTGCGTTCCCTCGGTGCCGACGAAGTATTGGACTATCATACGCAACGCTTCGAGGAAAAGGTGAAGGACGCGGACGCGGTACTGGATCTCGTCGGGGGCGAAACGCAAATGCGTTCTTTTCAGGTTCTTCGCCCGGGCGGCAAGCTAATCTCCGCCGTGTCCCAGCCCGATCAAGACCGCGCAAAGTCCCGCGGGGTCACCGCAGCCTTCTTCTTGGTGGAAGTGACCACCGAGCGGCTGCGCACAATCGCCGATCTCATTGACCGCGGCGAACTGAAAACCCGCGTCGGTGTAGTTCTGCCTCTCGCCGATGCGCGAGACGCGCACATGATGCTAGAAGGCCGACGATCACCGCCGAAAGGAAAGATCGTTCTCAACGTAGAGGCCACGGGCGAAGTCACCGCGCCCGCTTGAATTCGGGCTAACGATGAGCGTCGCGGCAAGCAGGTGTGGAGGGCCGCCGGCTCCCGCGGGGACCGGGATCAATTGCTGAGAACGCTTTGGCTTGTGGGCTCTGCTTGTAATCACCCATCGCTGATGCCGTCGTCAACGCAGGTTTCAGCCCGTCGACCCAACGCCGAGCACATCATCGCACTCAATCGCCAAGCTAGGCGGAGGGACGTACCTCATTCGACGTCGACGACAACAGTCTGGTTTCGGCTTCAAGATCTTCTTGTGAAACTCCGAAGCCTCTTCGAACTGAAAGCTCTCCATGTGGGAGAACCGGACCACTGAGGGATCGCTTCGCCTATTGCCCGACAGCCCAGCGCGACTTCCGCATCAGATTGCTGAAGTCCCTGCGACGGAAACCAGGGTCCTTGTAGGCCATTACATCGGCCAAACCGGTGCCTTGGGTGGTTTCAGGACGGTGCTTGAGGCTGTCGTAAAGGGCCTGCAGGAAGCCTTCCGCGAATTGTGGCGGACGCGGATAAACTGTCTCGACAGCGCTCCGCTGCGCGGCAGTGAAGACCCTTGCGCTTGCCTGCCAAGGCAGCCCAATAGTAAACGCGCATGGAGTGCTGAAACAGCAAATCGTTTTCGTTATCGCGAATGACCTGAGCTGCATCGCGCGACAATCTGCTATCCGGAATTCTTATCTCCGAAACCTCCTCGACGGCGAGCGGAACCGCTTCCGCGACTTTAGGCGTGACCGTTTCGGCCTGACCGTTTGGTGCCAAGGCGGATCCGGCGACCAACGCGAGGGCGGCCCAGGTGAAAGTGGTACGAACATTCATGTCGTTCTCCTCTAGCCGGAGATGGCGTGTATGGGGCTAGAACGTGCCTTCGCCCTAGCATCGGCCATTAGAGTTTCCCTGTTGGAGGTCGAAAAGACTCGCCTTAGGCAAACAACACGCGCTCTTGCGCTTATTCCGTAATCTTCACGAATCCCTGCTGAACGAGCTGCGTCGTCCTCGCCATGGCATCCGTGTTGACTTTGATGCCGGGGAGCAGATCGGCATTGCCCCAGTTGTGAGCCTTCGCGGTCGCTCCGCATAGCTCGATGCGCACACTGCGCTTCATCAGGTCTGCCACAAGGTCCTTATAGGGATTGCCGGTCCCGATGTTTCGATCGGCGTTGTAGGCGATGTCGTGCAGCGTCACGTGGCCGGCATTCGTGTGAAAGACGGCGATAACCTCCGATTCGGCCTTCGCGTGGGCGATGTCGTTGGTGATCAGCTGAAGGTGGAAAATGGAAGCCGGCAGATCGCCTTCGAACGTTAGCGCGCCGATGCTATACACTGTCTTCACGTCCTTGAGCGTCACCGCAATATCGATGTGAAGCGGCTTCTCGGAGGCAGACATATCCATACTCCTTTCACTGGAAGAACGGGTGATGGCCATCATTTGAGAGGACCGTCAGACGCCCTCGTAAACCAGTCGGGTGAAGAGCGCCGGGGTGATGAGGAACTGGCCCCATATCGCATCGAACGCCGCGGTCGGCTTGGCGGCGATCGCGTCATCGAGCGATCGGCCCTGCTGCTTGAGCTTGCCGACATTGTCCCGGATTGCGATAAGCATGTCGCGGTAGACCGCAAGTTCAACCTTGTTGCTGACAGGGTTGCCGTGCCCGGGATGACGATCGTCTTGTCGGTTACGGCGGCAACATTCGCCTCGGCCGCCTTGATCATCCCGTCGATGTTTCCGCCGGTTGAATAGTCGATGAACGGATAGATGCCGTTCCAGTAGGTATCGCCACAATGAAAAATGTCCGCTTCGGGGATCGTCACCGATAAGTCGCTATCGGTGTGCGCGGGACCGTAATATTTAAGGAGAAGCGTGGACCGGTTGAGCTTCAGGGCTTTCTCAGACGAGAAGGTTTCGGTCGGAACGGCCGATAGCGGAGGAGACGGGAAGTTGAAATCCCAGTCCGCAACTCTCTGGGCAACTAGCAGATGCTTGTGGGTGTTCTCATGGGCGATGATGGCTGCCCCTTCCGCATTTAGCCATTGATTTCCGTCCGTGTGATCGAAGTGCCAGTGCGTGTTGATCAGGTGCGAAATTGGCTCGCGGCTCAAACTGTTCGCAGCCTCTAGGATGCGCGGACGGGATGCGGTGATGCCGGCGTCAATGAACACCTTGCCGTCGGTGCCCGTCATGATCGCTATATTGCCGCCGGAACCCTCGAGGATGCTGACATTGTCGCGCAGCTTATGGACTTTGATGGCCGCTTTGGCGGCGTCGTCACGGATGAGGTCCACAATGTTGCGCGCTTCCGCGAAAGCCTGTCGCGGCGAGAGCCAGCCGCCCGTGGCCGCTACTGTGGTCGCCGCCACGCAGCACAGGCAGAATCCGCGTCGTGACATGATATCCTGATTGAGGCTCACCATGGCTCTCTCCAATGGATGTCCGCAAACGGTCTAGCGCCACAACGCGGCGTCGCGCATGATGCTTGGGACGTGAATGATGGTCATGCGGAAAACGTTTGTCGGGCCACCATCATCTCTTCTGCAATAATCTTCGTAGCCTTAATTGCTATCGACTCAAACTTGCAGATCCGGAGCGATAAACGCAGATCCGTCGCCGAGCCGCTCAGTCCTCGGAAGGAACTCTCGGTGGCTTTGCGGCCGCCGTGCATGCACAGAACCATGGGACCCTGACGTAATGAAGCGTAACACCATTTGTCTTGGTCCGCTTGTGAATCGTTTCCACGGAGCTGCTATTGCACTCCCGCCCTGGACTTGCTTGAGGACAGAGTTACTCAGCTTTGGCAATCCCGTCAGCCCCCGCTGGTGCCGCTCTTGAGTCGTACCGCTTCTAGTTGGCTCCTTCTCGAAGGTCTTTCGAGATCGCATGATCCAGTGTGCCGACTTCATTATGACAGCGCTCTGACATTTCTCCGACATCGGCGAGCTCAGAGTTCAAGATCCCATGACTGCTTACGCAGCCACTCATCCCTTGATGGTATTCTCAAGTTTTAATGACAGCGCTTTGTCTCTTGCTAGACGTGGTCACCATTTAGACCCAACATTTGAATTGCAGATGCCGGTGAAAGTGGGGGCCGCCGGTTTTTGAAAAGCGATTTCTTTTTTTAAAGCTCCTATACCCCTCCCCGGTCACAGCGCCACCAGGAACGATCGCCTGCAACGCTGCAGCTCGAGGCCAGAGGCAAGCGCAACAATCAGATCGAGGACATTACCATCCCGGGGTGACTCCCGGCGCACCAGAAGGCAGAAGGCGAGCCTCCCGTAGCGCCTGGAGAAACTGGATCAAATCATGCTGCCGGGTATGAAGCACCTGACGCGAGGATGGCCGTCGATGTAATGCCTCCAAACCATTGTACGGCCGAAACGGTTTGGTTGTGTGAGAACCGCGCCTTCAGGCACGTCGACCCATTCGTTGTCAATGCGGACGCGGTAACGCCCGCGATTGGACTCCCAATCCGCATCAGAAACTATGTACCCGTCCATATCGGTACAGCACTTTCCCAATTCGCTCTCCAAACTTTCAAACCATGAGTTCAGCGGAGAGTTGTCGTAGTGGCCATCATCGCGGCCGAGTGCAGGCGTCACCAAGACCGCTAAGGCAAGTAGCTGTGTCGCAGCTTTTGCTAACATCTCATTGCCTCCGTGATCTTCACCAGCTGGTCCGCTCGCTTGACGCGGACAAAGCTGGCGCGCGGAAAACAAGATGGTGGTTACAGCTGCGACCCCGCGATGAGCCCGACAGCCACAATCGTTCGACGATTCGGGAAACCTTCGTCCCGACGCCTACACAAGTGAGTCCGGTAGTCCGGGCAAAAGTTCAATAAAGGTCAGTGTAACTTCTCCTTTAGACAAAGCGATCGGGAGATCCCGCTTAAAGGCCGACACGATTGGGACACGCCTAGTCGTCGGGCGCGTCCCCTAGCCGCAAACCTCTATGCATGGGAGTTCGAGAGGAACGGGCGCGACGTGAATGTGCGCGTGGACGGGCAACTGGTCTTCAACAGTTCGGGCGCGCTGCTGCACGCCGCGCTGCAGGGGCTTGGCTTGGCCTACCTAACCGAAGGTCAGGTTCAGCCCTACTTGTCGAGCGGCGAGCTCATTCGGGTGCTGGGGGACTGGTGCCCGCCATTCTCAGGATATCACCTATACTATCCGAGCCGTCGGCAGCCATCGCCGGCATTCACGCTGCTGGTCGACGCGCTTCGATACCGAGGCAGAGCATCGCGGGGGTAAAGCTGTGGCTCAGGTTGCGGTGCGCTTTTGGCCCGCAGCTGGCCTCAAACTCGCCCGGGGTTGCCGAACGGAGAAGTGCCCATGACGCGAGGCACCTGGAGATTCCAACGTGACGACCCCGCGCCGGAAGTGGTAATGCTTGTGCCACGGCGCCGCTCAAGAGTGCCACACAAAAACAAATCACTGGACCGAAAACGCAATAATATCAAATGCAGGTCAGGATTGCCGCCCCAGTTCAATCCTGTACGACACGCTTTGGCAATCGGTCTTCAGGCGACCCTTTTATCTCGCGGCCGCCATAGCTGCGTAGCTCTTGGAGCAAGCGCTTAACTGCTTCGGAATTACCGTTCTGCCGTCGCTGGCAGTGATGCTCGCGAGCGACGCGGCCTCTCCTTAAGCCGCATTCTGAACTGATAAGCTTTCAGCAATTACCTTATCAGTACACCAACTGACTCCAATTTGTTCGAAACCTTATCAGTCCGCGAGCAGACTCCGTCTGTATGACTTGCTTACAGCTCAGGCCAAAACACCGACACCACTCTGCAGACATGGAGCTTGTCGCCGGACCTCGTCTGCTAAGTGCAACAAGAGAGAAGCCACAAATTGCCAGCGATACGTTTCAACGTAGATCAAGTGTCAGGTTCGCTGACCTGCCCGAGCAAAGAATCGCAGGGGAATACATGGCCGATCACAGGAAAACGGTCTACGCTTCGAGCGCTCGGTCGAAATGCGATGACCTGGAGCTGTCCATGATCAACAACTCCAGTCACCATTGCTGCCAGGACCGCGGCGGGATTTCATTCGCGCTACGTCATCGGGGACGATCAGGCCGATACCCAACAATCGCCATACGCTTACGTCATCCGGCGCGAACCGCCAGCGGATTACCGAGAAGCACGTGATCAAACTTGGCAAAGGGAGAAACGTCTATGGGTAACAACCTGAAAAGCGCATGTGACGGGATCTTGCAAAAAGTCGTGACTGGTAAGGACCGCGTTCCCGGCGTGGTGGCGATGATCACGGATCGCTCGACCAACATTTACGAAGGCTCAGTCGGCGAGCGCAGTCTTGGCGGCGGCCAGGCCATGACGACCGACACCGTGTTTGCCATTTTCTCCACCACAAAGGCTATCACCGGCACGGCCATCCTGCAATGCGTCGAGGACGGCAGGCTCGACCTAGACGCCCCAGCCAAAAAATACGTGCCCGACATTGGCAAGCTCGAGGTCCTCGACGGGTTCGACGCCACGGGAAACCCGAAGCTGCGAGCGCCGAAGCGCGACCTCACCACCCGCATGCTGATGCTGCACACCGCGGGCCTCGGCTACGACTTCTTCAACGCCAATTACTTGCGCCTGGCGCAGGAGCGCGGCCAGCCGAGCGTGGTGACCTGCTCGAAAGCATCACTGATGACGCCGCTATTGTTCGATCCCGGCGATAAATGGGAATATGGCAGCAACATCGACTGGGCCGGACAGGTTGTCGAAAGCATCCGCGGCAAGCGCCTCGGCGACGTGATGAGGGAGCGGATCTTTACGCCGCTCGGAATGGAGGACATCGCCTTTTCGCTGACCCCTTCGATGCGTACGCGCGTCGCCACCATCCATCAGCGCGAAGCCGACGGATCCCTGATCCCCCTTCCCGATATGCAACTGCCGCCTGAGCCGGAAGTCCACATGGGTGGACACGGTCTCTATGGCTCGATCGACGAGTACATGAAATTCATACGGATGTGGCTGAACGACGGGGCGGGACAGCAAGGGCGCGTGCTCAGGAAAGAAACGGTCGAATCCGCTGTCCGCAACGGCCTGCAGGCTAACCAGGCGGTCACGGTGCTGCCCGGCGTCATCCCGACGCTGTCGAACGACGCCGAGTTCTTCCCTGGCCTGAAGAAATCCTGGTGCCTCACCTTCATGGTCAACGACGAGGACGCGCCTACCGGCCGTCCGGCCGGAGCGATCGGCTGGGCCGGGCTCGCCAACACGTTCTTCTGGATTGACCGCAAGAACGGGTTCGGCGGGTATTGGGCGACGCAGATCCTGCCGTTCGGCGACCCGACTTCGTTCGGCGGCTACCTGGAATTCGAGACGGCCGCCTATGCGACCGGCGAGGCGCGCGCTGCGGCGTAGTGCTGACGAGCGCGGGTTACCCCGGGCCACGGCGCGCCGCCGCTTTCGCAATCGAGCGACGGCGTCATGGGCGCGTGCTTTGCGATGGTGCCGCCTGCTGATCTTCTGGTCCTGCAGGACGGTGCCCGCGCATGGCGACAAGATGAATGAAAAGAGATGCAGGGAGAACGCTCACAACGGGAGGTACGTCAATGAACAATGTGCAAGCGGCGCAACGGACTGGCGCGAAAGTCGACTTCGATGCGGTCATCATCGGCGCCGGATTCTCCGGCATGTACATGTTGCATTCGCTACGCGACAAGCTCGACCTGAAGGTCACGGTGTTCGAGGCTGGCGACGGCGTCGGCGGCACGTGGTACTGGAACCGCTATCCCGGCGCGCGCTGCGACTCCGACAGCTACATCTACTGTTACACCTTCGACAAGAACCTGCTGCAGGAATGGAACTGGTCCGAGCGCTATCCGGAGCAGGATGAGATTTTGCGCTACCTCGAGCACTGCGCCGAGCGCTTCGACCTGAAGCCCGACATCCAGTTTGGCAAGCGTGTCGTCGAAGTGGTCTTCGATGACGCCACCGAGCTGTGGACCGTGCGCACCGACAAAGGCGATGCCGTCACGGCGCGCTTCGTCATTCCGGCCGTCGGTGCCCTGTCGATCGCCCACATGCCGCCAATCAAAGGGCTGAGTTCCTTTAAGGGCAAGTATTACCACACGAGCCAGTGGCCGCACGATGGCGTCGACTTCACCGCCAAGCGTGTCGGCATCATCGGCACGGGTGCAACGGCGGTGCAGGCGATCCCGGAGATCGCCCAGCAGGCGAAGCACCTCACGGTTTTTCAGCGTACGCCGAACTTCTGCGTGCCTGCGCGCAACGGTCGTGTCGACCCCGAGGTGACCAGGGCGCGCAAGGCCGATTACGACGGTATCCGCCAGCGCATTAAGGATTCCTTCTTCGGGTTCGAGCTTAATTTCATACCGAAGGCGGTGCTCGAAACAACGCCCGAGGAGCGCGAGCAGGAGTTCGACAAGATGTGGGACGCCGGTGGCTTCGCCTTCTGGCTGGCGAACTATCAGGACATGTTCTTCTCCAAGGAGGCGAACGATGTCATCGCCGAATACCTCAAGCGTAAGATCCGCTCGGTCGTCAACGACCCGGCGATCGCGGAGAAGTTGACGCCCAAGACTTACCCCTACGGCACCAAGCGCCAACCGCTGGACACCAACTATTTCGAGACGTTCAACAAGAAGAACGTGGCGCTGGTGGATGCGAGCACCGATGGTCCAATCGAGGAGATCACGCCGAATGGCATCCGCGCGGGTGGCAAGGAGTATCCGCTCGACATCATAGTCATCGCCACCGGCTTCGACGCGATGACCGGCCCGCTGAAGAACCTCGGTGTCAAGGGGCGTGGCGGCCGGGCACTGGCGCAAGAATGGGCGGATGGCCCGCAGACCTATCTCGGCGTGGCCATCACCGGTTATCCCAACCTGTTCACGATCACCGGCCCGCAAAGCCCCTCGGTGCTGTCGAACATGCCGGTCTCGATAGAACAGCATGTCGAATGGATCACCGAGTGCATCGCCCACATGCGAAGAAACAAGCTTGCCACGATTGAGGCAAGCCCGCAGGCGCAGGACGCATGGGGCGCCCATGTCGCCGAGGTCGTGAATACAACCCTGATGCCCGGCACCAATTCCTGGTACATGGGCGCCAACATAGAGGGCAAGGCACGTCGGTTCTTGCCCTACCTCGGTCCGGAGGGCGTCGGCGGATACCGCAGAAAGTGCGCGGAGGTCGCGGAGAACGGCTACGAGGGCTTTGTGTTCACGAGCGCAGGCCAAGGCGGGACCGTGCATACGATTGCGGCCGAATAACTCAACGAACCCTGATCGGGAGTTGCGTTCAATGTCGCGTCTCCCGGCATGGGCCGACCGCGCTTCGACGCCGTCTTGTGCCGAGGCTGCTTTTTAGATTCGCTTTACGACGTCGGCGCGAAAGCGAACGACCGCTTTGCGCCAAGCGGTCACCGACAACTGATAAGCTTATACATCTTTGCTTATCAGCCACGGACTCACTCCGTTTGTGTAATTTCCTTATCAGTCGCGAACTGGATAGCTTTCGTATGAAAGCTTATCAGTCGGTGAACTGACTCCGTCTTGCTCGAAAACTTATCAACCTTCAAAAGGCCGACGCGCTCAAGCTCCATGGAAGCAATCGCTGCATGTTCACGGCAAATTCGCTCTAGTCTACGGAATTCCCTTAGCTCTCGGTCCACGTGCCCTCCGCGAATGTGAGGCAATGATCACGTCAACGATCGACTGGTGAGAAGCGATGACCAGTAGGTTTCCAGTAAGTAAGGCTTGAGCAAAACGGGAAAATCAAGCAACTCATTAGCGGTGCTTAGAAATGGAACCCGAACACCACGGCGCCCTTTAGAGGCGCCGGGTGAAACGGCGGGCGTTGTCCACACCCACGACAGCCAGCAGCTCGCGCTCGTTGTTAAAGGTCGCAAAAAACGGCCCCAGCACAACTAGATGCCGGAGGCCGTTGGAAGCCTTGGCGGTAATGGGGGCGCCAAGATCTACTAAGATCTAGGAAGATTCGGCAATCGGGTCTGTATGCCTTCCGACATAGGTGGCGCCACTGCTCGCGCTCTCTGAATGATCCTTAGCCCGCGCAAAAAGCTACGACCCCAACCATTGGCAAGCTGGGGCCGTGCTGTCACTTAGCTTCCGACCTACGGGGAAAAGGCCAGAAGCGACTCAAAAATGCTCCGTACCTGAGAAGGTTCCTGAGCCGTGGGCCGTGGGGACAAACGCGGCCTTGTGCTTGGGGTTGAAGGCCCGCCAGCTCAGCCAGCCCCGGCGGGCCTTCCCTCACCTATGTTGGGCATCCAGCCGATTGTGAAATGGATCATACAGCAAGCTGGGAGCGCTGCAGTAGGATCATCTCACCGGGGCTGGCTACATATTTCACTTAGATCTTTTCACCCGGATTTTTTCGACAATGAGGCCGCAGCGGCCCTCCTGCTGCGGCCTTGATCTGGGGCATTTTATGGATGGCATCATGGCCAAGGAAAATTGTTTGATCGTTCGTGCTGCCGGAAGACAATTGGACCTGTTACGCGGTGAAGCTTCCCGCATCGCAAAAGGAGCCAAAGCCGATTGGTGGATTGATCACGTAGAGGTCGGAAAGCGCTTTTGCTTTGAAGATGCTGAGGCGAAAGAGTCATTCGCACTCGCTTGCGATAGCATCGGCATTCCGCGCCGAGACGGTTAGTCCAACGAACACCGCCGACCTTGTGAGCCGGGAGCTGAGCTTCAGAATTGCGATCCGGACTGACGACCGCAAGCGCATTGTAGCAAAGCGCTCAGCAAGCGTGAAGCGGCCTCGTTGTTATCCGCGGCGTTCTAGCCGCCCTAGCGCCAGCCGTATCCTTTGATGAACACGCATTCGCGGATGACCAACGACACGAAGGCCGCAATCAGGGTTCTGGGCAGCCTATTGACCAACCTCTTGCGCCCCGCCCAAGCCCGCGCGCAAGCCGCAGCGGCTGGCTCGGCACCCGGCGAGCGCCTATCCTCTTGCCATGATCAATGACGCCCCCCTCACCCGCCGCCGCTCCATCAATCCACATGAGGAGACCTGGCATGTCTACTTCACCGATGTCCGCGTCGGGACCATCGGCATGCGCGCCGGCGTACCTGTGCACGCCGATCAATGGGAATGGTCGGTCGGCTTCCATCCCGGCATGGATCCAGGCACCGGGCGAAGGGGCATAGCCGCCACCTTCGAAGCCGCGCGCGAGGCTTTCGAGTCCGCATGGTCGGGGCTACAGCCAAGCATCCCCCACAATGCCTTCGCCGAATGGCGCCACGATCGCGACTGGCGGGCCGAGGTTGCGGCCAAGCGTGCGCGGGGCGAGAACCCGACAGCGAAATTCGGAGCACGCTGATGCGTTGCGTCTGCGGGACCACATTCGATAGCTGGAAACCGGCCGAGAGCTACCAGCACCGCCAGCACGTCTATGCCGCGCAGGCGGCCAATGGGAGACGCCGATGAAGCACGCCACAGAAAGACCCTACGCGGACCTGGAGACGGCCGCGCGCAAGCTCGTCGAGCTCGCAGCCAACGTCCAGGCCGTGCAGGACGGTCGCATCTACATCGAGCGGATCAACGCGCCGTTCATGTTTGAGTTGAAGGGCAGCGGTAGCGAGTTCGGCGCCGCGCTTAAATACGCGATCGAACGCGGCTGGTTATGGAAGCACGAAAGCGGCACGTATGTGAAGCTGCTCAGGCCTGGAGAGAATCTTCTCGCTCGATAGGGAGCCGCCACCAATGTGGTGCTGCGCCGAAGCGGCGGCCCGCCTGACCACTTCGTCGGGCGGATGGCTTGAGTATGCGGTGACTGAAGGCTGGCCTGTCCGGAGCGCCCCAGCGTCATCATGCCCCTCGGCCAACTTTGATTCTTTCAAGCCATGTGCAGGCGCAGCCTGCTCCCTGTTTTACGATTGAGGACGGGCGGAGCTTCGCCCTTGTTCAGCTTCTCGGCCACAACCTCTGCCGATGAATGAGAGAGTCCAGTTAGAGGCGTCCCGTCCGGCGTGACTGCAGGCTGATCTGTTGAAGTGTCCAGCACTGTGAATCGGCCGTTCTTGGGATGCTCGTACCGAACGACAAAGCGGTCTGCCATGAGGATCGCCCTTTCCTTCATGGTTGCGCTCACCTCAAGTGAGTTTGTCGATGGCCCGGGGGCGGGCTCCCATTTGGCCGGCAAAAACCTGCAATACCCGCGCTACCTCCGGACGCAACTCGCGAGCAATATTCCTTATTACAGCAAGCTGTGCCTGTAGCTCAATAAGGAGTTCTAGGTGTCGCGGGTGTCATTTGGGCGGCGTCAAGGCGGGAGACCTTAGCCAGTCGCTTATGTGGGCACCCGTCTCGGCGGTCCTGGCTCGCTTTAGAAGGGCCTCGCGCTCGCTGCCAGCCGGCAACTATCGGCCATCGTTTTGAGTTTGGCGGCCGGTTCGGCCATTCGTTCTTACGCAAATAAGTCCGGCATTTTCGCCTTTTAGTCCATAGCATGCAGTTTAGCCCTTTTGGCCCATCAACCTGACATTGTACCTTGGTACAATGACCCAAGGGACATCCAACGAATATGGTCGCTCGTCGAACGACCTGCAGGCACGAGAAGGATTTTCAAAGGAATTTGACGCGGAAGAGGAATGACCGATGTTTGTGCGTATCACAACGGATCGACGACCTCAGCCCAACACGCTCGATGAATTCGGTTTAGCGAGTACATTCAGCCGAATAATCGGCCTCGGTGAGTTTACATACCGAAAAGGCACCGAAATCTTCGGCGAAAAAGAGCCCGCTGTATATGTCTATCAAGTCAAGCAGGGTGCGGTGCGAAGTTACAAGTTGCTCTCGGACGGTCGGCGTCAAATCGCTGCCTTTCACTTAGCGGGCGATATCTTCGGGCTTGAAAATGGCAACCAGCATCGATTTACCGCAGTGGCTGTCGTCGAAACCGTCGTGCGCCTGATTAAGCGAGAAAGCCTTCAATCGGCAGCCACTAGAGACGGAGTTGTCTCGCACAACCTGCTCAGCATGACCACCCGCAACCTGGAGCATGCAGAAAACCATATGCTGCTTCTGGGCCGAAAGACCGCGGTAGAAAAGGTTGCCGCCTTCTTACTTGAGATGGATTGCCGCACCGGAGCAGACAAGATGTCGCTCCCGATGACTCGTCTCGACATTGCGGACTATCTCGGCTTGACGTTAGAAACTGTTTCTCGCGTGCTAACTAGCTTGCGTAAAGCGGGCGTCCTTACGTTCGTCGACCACGATAGGCGAGAGATCATGTTAAACGACAAGCGGCGGCTTGCCGATTTCGATCCGCAAGGACCGGCACAGCCCTGATGCGACGGCCGCACTGGCATCGATGATAGAAAGCAGACTCTCCCACATCGATTATCGCGCACATTGCGAGAGTAGCGCGAAAGGTTCGTTGATTTAGATCAATTGGTTGCCGACGACAAGGTTCAGCGCTCGGCAATGAACAAGCCTTCCGAGTCCGATAAGCCCGAGCTCAAGCCCACGCGCTTGGAGGAGGCGCGCCGGATCATTGAGGATTACGCGAATGACCTTCGCGAGTTAATCCGAAAGCTCCGTGAGAAGATGAATTGAAGCGGATTGGATTACGGACCCGGCCCTACCCTGAGTACCCAGCCTAAGCAATTTCCAGCGGTTTTCGGACCGCCTCTACCAGCGCGTATCCCGCGGCCGTCAGATGAATGCCGTGAGGAAGGAAATAGGTCAGGTCGGCCGTGTTCTGGAGCTGCGGAATGGAGCCGATGTCAGGAACGACATAGCCGTTTGCCACCGCTCCGGCGATCAGCAGCGAGTTATAGTAGTTACGGCAATCCCCCCCGAAATTTCCCGTTCCGACGTTGAAGTTGGTCCGTGGGAGGATCGTCGAAGTGACGATCTTGGTGAAGCCGGCTGCTTGAGCCGTAAGCGTCGTTCCGCTCCCACCTTTTCGGGGCAGATGGGATAGGCGAGTTTCACGATCTCTTTGAAGGGATCGGTTTGTGTCTATGTTTGACCATACGCTTAAGTCGGATGTAACGGCGCGCCGGCTGGAAGTGATCACGGAGACGGGACGACGTCGTTGGTTCTCCAAGGACGACAAGGCCCGGATTGTCGAGGAGACGCTGGTACCAGGCGCGGTCGTTTCCGAGATTGCCCGGCGACACGGGCTGACCCCACAACAAGTATTCACTTGGCGCCGGCAAGCGCGCCGGCAGCCGGCGCCGATGGCTAACGATCCGCAGTTTGTACCTGCGGTGGTAGACGCCATGGCGCCGGTCGCGGTTGCGGGCCGTGAGCGCAAGACAGCGCGACGGAAGGCCAAGCCGGATGTTGGGGGCATCGAGATCGAAGCCGAAGGCGTCACTATCCGGGTCGGCCAAGGCGCGGACGTGGCGATGATTGCGGCCATCGTCCATGCGTTGAAGGCAAGCCGGTGATCGGCCCGTCCGGCACTGTCCGGGTGATGGTGGCAACCAAGCCAGTCGACTTCCGCAAGGGAATGGAAGGGCTTGCTATGTTGGTACGCGAGCACATGAAGGCCGATCCGTTCTCGGGTGCTGTTTATGTCTTCCGTGCCAAGCGCGCGGACCGGATCAAGCTGATCTTCTGGGATGGTACGGGTTTGTGCCTGTTCGCCAAGCGGCTCGAGGAAGGCGTCTTCCGCTGGCCGAAGATCGAGGATGGCGTGATGCGTTTGTCAGCGGCAGAATTGTCGGCGCTGCTCGAAGGGCTCGATTGGCGGCGTGTCCACGCGGCACGGGAGACGGTCGTCCCGACGCAAGCCGGATAATTGTGGGCCGCGCTGCGGCGAAGTGAATCAGAGGCATCGAGTACGTCGTCAGGCGGGCGCGAATATGCTCTGATTTGCCCGTGAGCGATAACCTTCCTGATGATCCCGAGACGCTGAAGGCGATGCTGCTTGCCGAGCGGCACGAGAGCGAGCGGCTGCGCCAGATCATCAAGGAATTGCAGCGTCATCGCTTTGGCCGGAGGGCGGAGTCGCTTCCTGAGGAACAGATGCTGCTGGGCCTCGAGGACGTCGAGCAGGTCGCGGCCTCTGCCGAGGCCGGTCAGGACGAGACCGCCCCGGAAGGTCGGGCGGAACGGGCGCGCAAGCGCCGCGTCAACCGCGGGGCACTGCCGGCGCATCTGCCGCGGATCGAGGTCGTCGTCGACATCGACGACAAGACCTGCCCCTGCTGCCAGGGCGAACTGCATCGGATCGGTGAAGACAAGAGCGAGCGGCTGGACATGGTGCCGGCGCAGTTCCGCGTTGTCGTTACCCGGCGTCCCAAATACGCCTGTCGTGCCTGCGAGGATGGTGTCGTGCAGGCCGAGGCTCCGGCCCGGCTGATCGAGGGCGGCCTGCCGACCGAGGCCACGGTCGCCCAGGTTCTGGTGTCCAAATATGCCGATCATCTGCCGCTCTACCGGCAGGCCCAGATCTATGCCCGCCAGGGCATCGCTCTCGATCGATCGACGCTGGCGGACTGGGTTGGGCATGCCGCCTTCCACCTGCGCTCGCTGCATGAGCGCCTTCTCACGATGCTTCGAGCGAGGTCCAAGCTGTTCGCCGACGAGACGACGGTGCCGGTGCTCGATCCCGGTCGAGGGCGCACCAAGACCGGCCAGCTCTGGGCCTATGCCGCCGACGACAGGCCCTGGGGCGGCCTCGATCCGCCCGGCATCGCCTATGTCTATGCACCCGACCGCAAGGCCGAGCGGTTGTTCAGCCATCTTGCCGGCTACAAGGGCGTCCTGCAGGTCGATGGCTACACCGCCTATCCAAAGCTTGCCGAGCGCGGCGAGGTCGAGCTCGCCTTCTGCTGGGTGCACATGCGGCGCAACTTCTACGAACTCGCGACGGCGGGCCCCGCGCCGATCGCAAGCGAGGCGCTGAAGCACATTGCCGCATTCTACGCGATCGAGAAGGAGATCCGCGGCCGCAGCCCGGAGGAGCGCCGTCTCGTGCGTCAGCAGAAAAGCCGACCGCTGGCCGATGCCTTCGAGGCTTGGCTACGCGCCAAGCTGGCTCTCATCAGCCAGAAGATCAAGCTCGCCGCCGCCATCCGCTACGCTCTCTCGCGCTGGCAGGGGCTGACGCGCTTCATCGATGACGGTCGCATCGAGCTCGACAACAATACGGTCGAACGATCGATCCGCGGCATCAAGCTCAGTCGCAAGAACGCGCTGTTTGCCGGATCCGACGGTGGTGCCGAACACTGGGCGGTCGTCGCGTCCCTGGTCGAGACCTGCAAGCTCAACGACGTCGATCCGCTTGCCTATCTCACCGACGTCCTGACCAGGATCGTCAGTGGTCATCCGAACCGCGACATCGACCAGCTATTGCCTTGGGCCTACCGCACTCAGTTCCTCAAAGCCGTGGCCTGATAACGACGCTTACCTTGAGCCGCCACCACGTATAGCAGAAAATAGTTGTTGTAGAGGTTTTGCGCCGATGCCGCATTACCGGTCTGCGCGTCCGCTACGCTCGCATAGGTGATGACGCCGATACCGTTGGTCGGATCGATGATGTGGAGGACGTTTCTCGCCTTGGTCGCATCGAAGAGCCCGAGCACGCGCGCGCGGTTGGTGTAGGCCGTGGCGAGCGTCTGGCCGGCCAGCCCCATATTGTAATATTCCCACGACGTCGCCTTGCGGGCCGCGGGCCAGCTATGGGTAAAAATGCGAAGAATGCAGAGTGAGCAAGCACACCTGAAAGGTGCCGCTACTTACTGCTGCTGGTTGGCAAGGAGAAGCAACACTTTGCGGCGCTGGTCGGAGCGGCCATGTGTTCGGCCTGTTTGCGCGGTTCACGTGACCGCTGGCCATAGCCCTCCGCGGATCAGGTCCCATAAGGCCGTTGTGTTGAGCGCATCCCTTGATGCGCTACCAGGGAAGGTTAGCGATCGCGTAGGCAACAAACGCCAGTAGCGCAATCCAAGCGAACGGCACGCACCAAGACCCCACTGCACGCTACGTGCTGAGGCCTCGCGTAGCACGGCCGCCTACAGCGATAAAATCATCCATACCGCCCCCAACGCACTGAAGATCGACAGCACGACAAAGCCGAACCGATATGAACGTTCCGCCCAATCCATAAGCGTCCCCTGCTTATGCAACCTGTGATGAGCCATATCGTTTGAGGGTTGTGGCCGAAAAGAAAGTAACATTGACGTAAGTGCACTTTTTGGCCCACTGAGGCGCTCTCGCAACACCCACAGTTCGTGCTCCGGATCGAAAAAGGGGCAATCCGATGATAAACCGGATGGCAAAGAAGGCTCCGCCGGCGACAATGGCTGTCGCACCAATCGCGAGCACCACTCTCCAAGCCTCTCCAATCGCGCCTCGTACAAAAAAAGCCCCAGCATCGGGCCGGGGGGCATGGTGATGCTGGGGCCTCCGGACAGGCTCTTGTCTTGCGGGACAAAGACCGTCACCGCGAAACAGAAGCCGCGACACCGTCTAGACGTTCCTGGGCCAAGTCTTAATCTGTGGTGCTGTGGCTGAATCCCCACATCTTGCCCGAGGACGCGCGGGATCTAAGCCGCGCTGCCCTCGGGTGCAACTGTCCGGTCCAGCCCGGATTCCGTCGCCATAGGCAAACCTACGCGATTCCGACGTTCGGCAGACCGAAGCGCCCCCTTTTCCACACCCACGATCGGCAGTAGCTCGTGCTCATTTCGAGCCGTCAGGAATCGATACGCAGATTTTGGCGCGTGGTTTCAGGAACGTTCGCGTGGTGCCGTCATTTGGAGAGCGATGACGAGCACGACCGTAGTTCTCATTCCTGGCATGCTGAAAGCCCTTCGTCTGGCGCGCATTTACGGCTTTATGGTCGAGCGCAGAGACGGCCTGTATTACCCCGGCAGCAACCTGCCGGCATGCCCGAAGGCTTTGGCAGAGAAGATGGTTGAAGGCGGCTGGCTGGTGAAACAGGGGGAGCGTTATCAGCCTACAGAGAAGGGTTGGAAAGCAGGAGAAGCCGGCTAAAAAGTTTGGCTGCTGTCTGAGTGCGCCATGCCAGGGTTCAATGCCCGGAGGTTATTTCAAAGTGGAAGCGGCACAGTTTAAGCAACGGCTCCAGCCATTGGCTAGCTGGAGCCGCGCTGTCATCAAGCTTCCGACCCACGGGGTTTAGGCCAGAAGCGACTCAAGAATGCTGCATGAAGATGCCCTCGGAGCGGCCCCGCAGCAGCCGGGCCAGATTGGCCTTGCGCATGGGACAGCGGCAACCTGCGCAGGTCGTCGCCCTGGCCCGCCAGTATGTCGAAGGCGTAGAGCTGCACCTCCGCGTTGTACTTGCCGGAATGCAGGCCACGGAAGTCGGAGACGCCGTCGACGCCCAGGAGCACCGCCTCGCCATCGATCACTGCCTGAGCTTGCGCGCGACCTCGACAATCCACGGGAACCGCTTCGTATAGTCCGCCCCACCCTTCGTGATCAGACGCACCCGGTCGCCCTTGCGGATGACCTGCAAGCGATAGCCGTCGTATTTGACCTCATGGAGCCAGTCGGGGCCGGTCGGAACCCGGTCCCGTTTAGTCGGCAATGAAAGCTGAAACATCGGACGAAAGATAAGCTGAAATTATCCCGGCTCAAGAGTACCGGCACACGCCCGGCCCTGAGGAACGGCCCCCGTGCTGCCAAGTTTACCTGATGCCCTGCCCTAACAGGGCACCCCTGCATGTACCCCAGCTCGTGAACACCCCTGTCCGCGGGCTGGGACTTTTACACAAACGTCTGCGGCCTTGCCGCCGTCATCTGTCCTTCCGTAGGACGACGCCGGGGCCGAACGACCCCGATCAGGCGGCGACGTCATCCGCGCCGCGAAGTTGTATCGTCCGAGCGGCGAATCCTGAGCATTGAGCATCCGGATGGTTCTGGACGCTGCATCATTTGTCCGTAAAGAATGTGAGGAGCACTTTGCCTTTTTCGCCGATCAGGCAAAGAAAAGTCCGACGGGTGTCGCTCTTACCTTTTTCAAGATAGGCATCCCCGATCACGATGGTGCGAATGATCGTGTCCTCGACTTTTGCATTGGCCTTTGCAATCGTCACTCCATCAACGTCAAACGAGATATCTTTTATCGCGGGACTGCGTTCTTTCAGCGCGATGAGTCCAGTTGTGCGGCAGGCCTCAAGTTCCGGAGGGAGGTTTTGGGCAACAACAACACTGAGAGGACACGCGGCCACAATACTGAAGAACGCGAAGCAGTACAGTGATCGGATGCTCATGTGACGCCTCCCCTTCAAACCACGAACTGTAGACCCGTCGGCGCAGGTTGGTGCGTTCACTTTGGTACACAATTGAACATTTGGTGGTCCTCCCGCCCCCCGGAAAAAAGGCCCGAGGTCGCCCTCGGGCCTTTGGCATTTTCAGCGGGCGTCTGGTTCAGAGCCACAGCCACGCGAATAACGACGTGATGAGGGCCCAGCCTATGAGCTTTTCAGCGAGAACCTGCGCATAGCGAAAGTCGTTCGCGCCGTAGGCATCGAGGTCGAGCTGGCGCATTGCTTCCGAGAAATAGCCGCCGCTCACGAGGACAAAGAGCACTGCCATGATGACGTGGTAAGTCTGGTCGCTCATGGCTGCAACTCCTCGGGCTTGGTGCCGGTGTCGAGCATCAGGTTGACAAGCAGCGCGATGTGGCGCGGCACGGCCAGCTCGCCGCTGACCCACCTGCGCACGGCGCGTGGCGTCGCGGCGATGGTCGAATCAACCGGCGCCCGGCTCGGGTGTATGGACGCATCCCGACAAATGCCTATGTCCGATTGGCGAACACGTCGTTCGCCAATGACGAATACTGCGTTCACGACCATACTGGCGCCTCTGGTGGCACGCCAATGATGCGCTTAATTTGTCCTACAATGGGACTGGCGATGACGACTTCAAAAATCCGCTCCCGCCCCTATCTCAGCCCTATGCTCTCTGCGTTCGACTTTTGCCTGCCGACCGCCGCCAAGATGATGCCGGCCGGCCCCGGCTGGAAAAGTTAGGAACGGCTCCACCTGGTGCAGCATTCTGTCGTGGCGCGCGTTGCTATGAATACGGGATGACTCTTGGTTGGAAAGCCGCAGTTTCATGGACCGGTTGCAAGAAGTTGCGACGAAGAAGGTTTTCGCAATTATTGCAATCTTTTGCTCGACGGATTCCAAGTCCGCGTATTCCTGAACGATGCGGAGCAGATCGAATACACTGCGGCAAATCCTGAAGAAGGGTGGGTTCGGGTAATTCCTCCCGGCAACTCGTTGTCCGCTCGCGTTACTCTGACGGGCTATGTTGAGATCAGGATTGAGCGAACGTCCAGATCAGGGCGCACGTGAAGAGCCGCCTAGCTCTTCTTTGCCTTTTTCTTTTTGGTAGCTTTCTTCTCAAGCCGCACGCCCTTGAATTTCTTTGCGGCCTTCTTGCCCTTCGCGGGCTTCTTGACGCCCATGAATTCGCCGGACGCCTTGTCGCGCTTAGTGAAGGCGGAAGCTCCACCCAATGTCGTCTTCGTCTGCGAACGCTTCTTGACCGCACCTTTGCGAGCGTTGTCGCCGGTGGGCTTGTTGACCGCCATTTCGTCCTCCCGATATTGCTTTGCCTCTCTGGTGCTGCTGCTCACAGTTTCTGGAACGAATCGGGCCCCGGCAAATTGAATCCCGGCTTTGTGGAGTTGCGTATCTATGGGTCAGTCCCGGTGGATCCCTTCCATTATTCCGGCCTATGAGCCGACCGTTTATCTGGTCGCGGACGATTTTGGCCGCGCCGGCAGCGCTTGGCGCGAGACGGACATGGAAGCGGCCGACCTGGAGACGGTCATTAAAGACTGATGGCGGGCCAGTGCAAACGACCTATCAACGTCTTCGCCTTCAACACTTCGGAGCGCTGGTCCGAAGATGTGTCAGAGGATGTCGCTCGCGAAATTCAACATCGCTGTAACCTCCAACTGAACGACGTCCCCTCGCATCTTCAGGAGTTCGTCGATCGCTACGCGCCTCAAGATGCGCAGTTCAGCCTGCGCCTCGTGTAACCATGGCCTTCCAGCGGAAAAAGCCGGATGCACTCGGCGTCAAGGCGCCCCTGCCCGGCTTCATCGCGCCGGCTCTCGCCTCCGCGACCGACCGCGTGCCATCCGGCGAGCGTTGGATTCACGAAATCAAGTTCGACGGCTATCGCGTGCAAGTCCACCTCGCCAACGAAGCCGTCAAGGTCTTCACACGGCGCGGCCACGACTGGACCAAGCGTTTCAAGAAGGTTGCCGATGACGCCTGGCACATCAAGGCGAGCTCGGCCATCATCGACGGAGAGATTGTCGTACCTGCCACCGACGGCTCGACGGACTTCTCGGTCTTGCAGAATGAGCTCAAAGGCAAGTCAACGAAGATCGTTCTGGTCGCTTTCGATTTGCTCTACCTCAACGGCAGGGACATCCGGAAGTTACCGCTGTTTCAGCGCAAGGCGGAGCTGAAGAAGATCATTGCCGGCACCGACGTTCAGTTCAGCGCGAGTTTCGAGATCGACGGGAACGAGATGTTTGCCCATGCCTGCAAGGTCGGGCTCGAAGGCGTCGTCTCCAAGGTGCGCGACAGCGTCTACCCGGTCGGCCGCACCAACAATTGGGTCAAGAAAACCTGCGCCCAGCGCGAGACACTCACCATCGCCGGCTTCGCGCTCGACGACGGCAAATGGGACGGCATATACCTTGCTCGGCGAAAGGGTTCTGACCTGGTTTACGCTGGCAAGGTCGACCATGGCTTCGACAAGACGTCGGCGGCCGAGCTGCGGCGGCGCCTCGAGCCGCTGGTCCGGAAGACACAGCCCTACGCGAAGCGGATAGCGCACAAAGGCATCTGGGTCGAACCGAAGCTGCTGGCGGAGATCGAGTACCGGGCCAAGTCGGCTGAAGGCAAGGTGCGGCATCCGTTCTTCAAGGGGCTGCGCGAGGATCTGTAACGGCGGCGATCGGCGACGATTTTTTTCAACGCCTCTTGAAACCAAAACCGACTCTGCTAATTTTTTTGTCGCCATCTGACGATGGTGTCCGGGCGCCTGATGGGCCCGGGCCAAGAGACGGGCACCGGTTGTGTCCGGTGCCGCTCGTAGACATCTTGCTCTTAGGAGGATTTGGCTATGCGCACCCACGATTTTGCCCCCCCTCTGGCGCTCGACCATTGGTTTCGATCGCCTTTTCGACCTCGCAGAAACCGCTCAGCGGGCCAGCGAGGACAACTATCCGCCCTACAACATCGAACGGCTGGCGGATGATCGCTATCAGATCTCGCTGGCGGTGGCGGGTTTCTCGCCCGAGGACATCGTCATCACCGCCGAGCAGAACGTGGTGACGGTCGAAGGCAGCAAATCCGACAAGACCGAGCGTGATTTCCTCTATCGCGGTATCTCGCACCGCAGCTTCAAGCGCCAATTCAGCCTCGCCGAATATGTCCAGGTGAAAGGCGCCGCGTTCGACAACGGCTTGCTGACCATCGAACTCGTCCGCGAGATCCCGGAAGCCATGAAGCCGCGCCGAATTGCCATCGGTGCTGCCTCGGCCGGCAACGTGCCGAAGCTGGAAGCTAAGGCCGCCGCCTAGCGCAGACGCCATTGGAGCCGCGCGACAAATCGTGCGGCTCCCATCCATTCGTCGAATGAATAGGAGAGGACCATGCGGCCGACGACCGCTGACGACAACGTTTTCGATTTCGACGCTCTTCTTCATCCCGGCACGGTGTTTGAAGCACCGAGAGACGTGCTGGATCATCCGGCGCTGACGTTGAGCGAGAAACGCGCAATCCTGGCATCTTGGGCGTCCGACGCGTCCGCGATCGCCTCTTGCCCGTCGATGCGCGCACCTGCCGGGCTCAAGAAGCCCGTATCGATCGACGAAATCTTGGACGCATTGCGCGCCCTGGACGGTGGCCCCCCGGACGCCACCCGGCGGAAAGCCCTACCGTCTCCATTCGACCGAACGTGCAGCTGCGGCGGCGTAGTTTCAGAGGCCCAGATGATGATGGACGACAACCTGGCACGCCTTCGTGCCCATCACAACAACATCAGCCGCTATCGCCGGCTCTTGCGTACGAAGCTTTTGCCTTTGGAACGCCAGTTTATCGAACGGCGGCTTTCCGAGGAGGAGGCTGCTCTGCAAAGCCTTTCCGTTTCGACCTTTCCGATCGCCTTCAATGAGCCAAGGCCTGGTCGACCGCTGCCGGTTGCAGAGGTGATGCCATGAGCACGACCGTCAATCTGGGCCGACCGGGCTCAGGCTCTTTCCCTTTGGCGCTCCTCGGAAGGTTTTTCGTTCACGAATATTGAAGACTCCGGCTGCGGACGGCGTATCATCGGCCGTGGAGATCTCAGGGATGGCTCTCTCGACCAACGAGCGTCCGATGGGTCCTGTGTGCAAACACCGGATGGGGTTGGCGCGCATCTCTCCCGGCCCGCGCGGATTCGACGAGCGCACCTTCGAGTGCTCGACTTGCGAGCGTACCGAAGTGGTTCGCTTCGGCGTCGATCCGATGCAAACGGACGCGGTCGGCTGGCTCGCCGGTGAGCTGAAGCCGCCCAACTGAAGTTCGGTGTGAGAGGCGCCATGGATGAGCACTTCTGCAAAGAACAGACGCAAAGGCGCTGCCTGTTGGCGCTGGTCAGCCCATACGCCCCGAGGTGGCCGGTCCCTAGGGCCGCGGAGCGGCCGCTGCCGGGGTCGGGTCGGCGAGGCGTGACCAAGAGCGCGATCGAAGTCTCGTGAGACACTTGCGGCGGCGGGGATCCCGCGCGGGAGTCCGAGCCGGCCGCAGGACCTATCCGGGCCGCTGCGTGAAGGCAAGGGCCGTATGCCGACCAAGCCCGAGTGAGGTGCGGCTCGCACCTCCGGGCGCTTGACCTGGTAACCATGAATCGAGGAGGCGAGAATGATCCTGATAGGATTTGGCGCCCTGCTTGTTCTCGGCGGAATTTTGTACATGGCACGCGCTACAATTTGGCGGGGATCGCTTAGTCGGCCCGCCGCCGATACACTGGAGCCGACGCGGCGCGGCGTGGGATTCCTGGGGGTTAGAGCGAACTGGCCGGGCATTCTCCTTGCGGCAATCGGTGCCGTTTTGTTGGTGTTGGGTGCCAGTCTCTAACTTCAGCCACCCGCCGAGCTGCCGCCCTGGTTGACAAGTTGGTATCGACGCTTCAGCCGATGGCTCGTGGTTGTAGCGGCGTTTTGGAGGCGATCGAGGTCCGCACCGTCTTTAGCAATCACGAGCAGTCGCCAATTCAGGCCATCGGGTTCCGCATCGCCGTGTTCAATCTCGACGGAGATAACGAACTCCCCGCCGGGAACGTGCCGGATCTCCTGAAGAGCGAACAGTTCTAGATCGGACTTGGACACCAACGTTCTTGGCACCGGTCTCCTCCCGGCCGGTCTAACGCAGCCTCAATCGCTCCGCGACTGCTTCATGAAAGCGGCCCGCTCGATCATGTCAGCGGGCCATTTCTTTTCGCTTCTATTTCCCTTTCATCTTCGGGTCATTCATAGTCGCCCCGGGGTTAGCCGAACCCGGGCTGCTCGATGCCCCTTGACCGCTGGTCGCGGCTGGAGAATTGCCGCCGCCTCCAGATCCCGCACCCGCGCCTCCGCCGTCCCGTGATCCCGCACCTGCGCCGCCGGCTCCGCCCGAGCCAGCGCCCGCGCCGGCCCCTGCTCCGCCAGCACCACCGGCCCCGCCACCAGCGCCACCCTGCGCGGAGGCGGCAGCGATCGATCCGAACAAAAGTGGAGCTGCGAGCGCCATCTTGCCGATCTTCATGGTCATTTTTCTCCTATTTAATTTTGCTTGCAACCGACCGCTGTAACCTTCGTTCCTAAGCTGGAGCAGGGACCAAACGCGTCGAGGTGCCGCACGGGCAAGGATACCTCACTTACAGCAGACAACTTCCCCCTGGAGGTCGAGGATCAAAGCGCCGGCCGCAACTGCCGAGACAGAGGAGCTCGCTGACAACTCGCAGACTCAACGAGCATGCGCACCCAGAAGAGCACGATCGCTGGCCTTAGCGGACCTTCGAGGCGATCCCCACTCGCGTTGCCCCCTTGAGCGCTCTGTGCCGGCCCAGACAACACTGGCCAACTATTCTTGGGAAAGCATTTCGCGAACAATCGACATTTGAACACGGCTCTCCGGCGAAAGGCCCAGTCTCCATCGCGACCTTCCGGCGAGGACGTCGTTCCTTGAACTCGAAATCAATTCCAGCGCCCGCGCCGCTCGCGGTACGGGGAATATGCCCGGTAACAACCACAAGGCCCCTGGCTTTTGTTCGAATGCATTCCGCAAGCCGCGGCAGAATGTCTCGATTTGAGCAACCATAGCCAACGAGGCAGGCAGTTCCGCGGATCGTATCTGATCGCTTGTGCCGCCCGCGCAAGCGCGAGTCCTGCGAAGTTCCTACGGTCCGACGCGACATTTTCCGAGCTCTCCTCTCGGTACACCACCGCTGCTCTAAGGCTCTTTTCTTCACGTACCAAAGCCTTGCGCGCAGCAGAGAGTTTGGCCGGCGGCACGTCATCCTTGTTCAGTTAGGAACGATTGAACAAAGCGTGTGTTCGCCCTTAGATTCAAGAATTAAAGCACAAGAAATAAAGCAAGAGGGTGAAGCGATGGCGCGATCAGTGGAGGAGTTGAGGCGTGAGTCCGAGCGCAGCCGCGCAGAGCTGGCGGCTACCGTAGGGCGATTAAGGGACCAGATATCGGACACCGCCGAGGACATCCGCCACAAGGTCTCGCCGCAGCACATCAAATCCGAAGTCTCCGAATACGTCAGCGACAAGACCCAGAGCTGGATTGAAGGGCTCAAACAGCTGATCATGGACAATCCCATGCGCGCAGTGGCCGCGGGCGCCGCAGTAGGAATTCCGCTGCTGCGATTGGCGCGAGGTGTCCCGTTGCCACTTTTGATGATCGGCGCCGGGCTTGCCCTGACCTCTAAGACAGTGCGGGATCGCGCGGCGGAGGCGTCCGGTCCGGTAATGGATAGAGCGGGGGAAATGCTCGAGGAGTTGACGGAGGGTGCCCGGGCCATGCAGGGCGACGCGACGGAAAAGCTATCCTCCGCTCCAAGCCGAGCCGCTGGCATGGCTGGAGACGCACAAGATCGGGCCGCCGGCCTTGCGGATGAGCTCCGGACAGGTGCAACAAAGGCTGCCAGTTTTGCAGGTGAAAAACTCAAGAGTGGCATCGACGCAGCCAAGGATGTGGCGGCGAACGCGCCTGACCAGGCCCGTCAGACCATCGGCGACAATGCTGCCCTCATCGGAGGCCTGGGCATCGCGATCGGCGCCATCATCGCGGCGGCTCTTCCCGAGACCAAGGCTGAAGGCAAGGTGATCGGTCGGGCGAGCGATGGCGTGAAACAGGCTGCGGCCGAGGCGGCCCACTCCGGATTCGAGGCGGCGAAAGAGGCGACCACGTCGGCAGCCGACGCGGCGGCACAAAAGATCGCTGAGGCCGATCTCGGCACCTACGCCAGTCGTATGACGCAGGATGTGGCGGGCGCTCTGAAAGAGGCTGCGGACGACGTCGTCAAAGCCGCCTTTAGCCCTTCCCAAAACACCAACACCTGAAGGAAACAATCATGAACGATGTGGACCCGAACAACATCACGCAGTTTGCGCCGAGCCGAGACAAGGGACCCTCGAAGGATCTGAAGGAACAGATCGGTGAAGCCGGGGCAGAGATGAAGCAGCGCGCTGGCGATGCCCTTCAGGCAACGGCCGATCTCGCGCGGGACAAGTTCAGTGAAGCGGCTGATGCAGCCAAAGGGGTGACGGAAGGGACGGTGGAGCAGATTCAGAGCCAGGCCCGCGAGCAGCAGCGGTCGGGCGCCGCTTTCGTTGAGCGCCTCGCAGGCAACATGCGTGAAGCCGGCCGAGCATTTGAGAGCGACGTACCGTTCGCTGCACGCGGCATCGGTTCTGCTGCCGACTACGTCGAAGAAGCCGCCCAGAAGATCCGCGATGGCAGCTTCCGGGATCTCGTCGAAGGTGCAACTGATTTCGCCAAGCGTCAGCCCGCCGCCTTTCTCGGAATATCCGTGCTGGCAGGCTTCGCAGCGCTCCGCTTTTTAAAAGCGTCCGGCGAGCAATCCTCATCATCGAAGCGGAGCGGCACAGTGAATAAATCGTCGTCGGAAGCCGTTCAGAAGTCCGGTGCCCCGCCGTTCTCGGCGAGTTCCGCGCCGCCCGGTCCGAGTTCGCAACAGACATCATCCTCACAGGGCAGCGCCGTACCATGAGCATCGAGCACGATATCAAAACCAGCCAGGGCGAGTTTCGGGTCATCTCGACGCTGCTGGGCGATACCATGTCGCAGTTCGCCAAGCTCTTCCAAAACGAAATGGACCTGGCCAAGGCGGAAGTTGGCGACAAGCTTCAGAAACGCGGTGGAGCGCTAGGTTTGATTGCAGCTGGTGCCGTTCTGGTGGTTCCGGCGATCGTCATGGCACTGTTTGCCCTGTCCGCGGCGTTGATCGCCGCAGGATGGTCGCAACCGGTATCGTATCTGACATCGGCGTTCATAGCGGCGGTAATCGCGGCCTTGTTCTTTGCAGTCGGCATCAACCGGCTTGATGTGCGCAATCTGGCACCTCGAGAAACGATCGGCCAGCTTGAAAAGGATAAGGACACCATGAAAGGAATGGTGCGATGAGCGACACAAAGAGCGGTTTTATTGACAATTTGGTGACAGCAGCCCGGGAAAACCCTCTTGCCGCTGCGCTTATCGGGGGCGGAGCGCTTTGGCTGTTGGCTGGCGGCCAGAAGCTGAAGACCGCGACCCGCTCGGCTGTGGATGTGGTTTCGCCCGTGGCCGATGCTGGGACGAGTAATCTCAGGTCGGCGGGATCGGCTGTTAAGCAGACTGTGGCGCCCCCAACGGCACCTGAAATGGACGACGAGGGATCGCTGGGCGTCGGCGAAACTTTGCGAGGCGCGACCGCTGCCGCTTCCGATGCAGTCTCAGAAGCTGTCGACAACGTTCAGGATCGGTTCGACGAGGGAGTCACTTTCTTCCAGGAGAACTTTGGCAAGCTCGGCAATGCGCTTCCAGGTAAAGAAGCGCTCACCAGTGCGCAATCGTCAATGACTGAGTTGCTTGAAAGACAACCCTTAGTGCTTGGGATCGTGGGCTTGGCGATCGGTGCAGCAGTCGCAGGCGCGTTTCGCGCTTCCGAAATTGAGAACGAATATATCGGCAAAGCTGCCGACGATGTTAAAGCCGACCTGAATCGTCGCGCCGGCGCGGTATCGCAGGCCTTGCGCGAAGGCTCAGATACCGTGGTCGCAGAAGTCGGCGACAAAGGTGCCGAAGCCTTGGATAGGGTGAAGCAGGCCGGCATGGATGCCGCTGAGGCAGCCACCGCCAAAGTAAGGTCCCCCCAACCGGGCTAAGGTTGGGGTGGTCGCGGATCACGTGGATCTGCAGCGAGGTAGCGGAGTGAACGGAACTCGCTTGGGAGGTCGTTCCTCAGATTGGTCTCCGTTGTCTGCCGACCACGAAGCCATAGGCAAACAGCACGATGACAGCGCCGACCACGGCGCCAATCAACCCCGCACCTTCGCCAGGACGATACCAGCCAAGCGCTTGCCCGAGGTAAGTCGCTACGAAGGCCCCGACGATCCCGAGGATGGTCGTCAGAATGAACCCGGCCGGTTCATTGTCCCCCGGCATGATGAACTTGGCTATCACGCCGGCGATGAAACCAATAATGATGGTCCAAAGAATACTCATTGTTTATTCCTTTCAATAGAGCGACGCGGCGGCAATTCAATTGGGTAGGCGTCCCTCCGGCGTATACTTGTCGACTGCTGAGGGGAGCTCCCGGGATAACCTTGCGAGAATCTCGTCTTGAGAAAGCCCGGTCTCCAGTTCAAGCTTTTCCAACACGTCTGAGCCTATTGCTTCCCTCAGTTGCGGAGGCGAAATGTCCTTATTGGGCCCTGTGCTGATCCACGACTGAGCTACGTCACCGCGGCCATTTTGATTGAATTTCTCCAGCAGCTCGCCGATCCCTCCTTGAAGCAGTCCGCCGACTCCTGCCCCGCTGAGCATGCCCGTAAGATTGCTGAGCAGCCCACCAAGCGGCTGTTGAGATCCGGGCGGTTCTAACGAGCCCGCTCCCGGGCCCTTTAGCAACTCCGCCAGCTTGTCTCGATTCTGATATCCGGCAATGGCGAGCAGTCCCAAAAGCGCAGTCATGGACGGCATTCCGCGGGTCATTTGGTAACTCCGTGAAAGGGTTAGACTGCTCGAACTCTGGGACCCCGGTTCTGTTCCTAAGGCATGCGTCCGCAGCTTGCCGCCGGAAGTCCTAAGCCGCTAAGAAGCCGCCTTAGTTGGTCTGATGGGAGAACAGAAGCGCGGGTCAGCTCAGAGGGAGGGATGCCGGGGTGGCGTCATGGCCGTTAGACGTTCCAACGCCTCCGGGGCCTGATTGCGCTGTGACACCAAGCCCAAGATTCCAGGAAGCGTCGCCCGACGCGAAGACGGATGGATCACCCGCCATTCAGCGAGAGGCTGATGCGCGTAACGATCCCATCCCAGGCTCGCTCTTCGCTGGCCGGATAATTGATCAACACGCAATGGACCAGCCCGCCGGAGAAGTTGCAGCGGTCATACCAGACCTTGTCGCCCTTGTAGCTGGAAACCGCAAAAAACCGCGGCGTCACTCTCTTGTACTGAATGCGCGAAGGCGGACCTTTTTTCGCGAGGAAAACAGCGGGGGAATCGCTCCCAACGTTGGGAGCAGCCTGTATCGTGAGGTCGGCACGGCCGTCGGCGGTTCGAAAGCGTTGCCCATAACCGTCCGGCCGGCCCGCTTCTTCGGTGAAGATCGAAGAAGGGAAGTCGACCGACGTACCCGTCTGTGAAATGCGGTAGGTCGTCCACCTTATGGGCTGCGCCGAAACCGAAGCGGCCGATACAGCGATTAAAAAGGCGATCGCCAGAGCTGTCGCTTTCATCAAAGCTCCTCCTTCGCAGACCCCACCGAGACATAGGCAACGAGACGGCTGCACGCCCTTCACACCAAGAAAAGCGGCAAGGGCAATTACGTTCCAAGAAGCCTGATCCTTCGCCGTCTATGCCTTTTCGCCGAGAAGCAGATGCGAAAGCACTACGCCGAGGCGTTCGAGGCATGGGATCGATGGGCCGCAGCCACCGGCGACGTGAGTATTCGAAGGCACGTGACCTCCAGGCCAAACGGCTGCTGAGCAACATCGGTACATATGTCCCGCATGGCGGAGGCGATCAGCCGTTTGCCGCCCCCCCAGCAGAGCCCGCGACCGCCCCTGCACTGCAGCCCTCCGCGTCGCAAGCTTCGCCAACGCCGCAAAAGGAACGGCTGCGCACTTTGGCCGTTCGACATGCTTAACAAATGCTATTGGATATGAGCCACCAGTGAGCGTACTTCTCGTCGAGGACGACCCTCTGATCCGCGGATTCGTCGTGGAAGCGCTGCGCGAAGCAGGCTATCACGTGATACACGCGAGCACCGGGGAGGAGGCACTGGCCTGGTGCAAGCGCCACGTCGCGGACGTGCTGGTCACCGACGTCAGGCTGCCCGGGCAGGTCGATGGGTGGCAGATCGCGGAACGCTACCGAGAGCAGGATCCGGAACTGCCGGTCATCTACGCGACGGGCTTTTCGCCCGCCACACCACGCCCCGTTCCCGGCAGCCGCATCGTGCAGAAGCCCTTCCACCCGGAAGAGATCGTCCGGATGATCAAGGAGCTCGGCGAGGAAAAGGGGGCGCCGTAGCCCGGACCCCGGGCTGGATCCGTCGCTGGGTGCACCACGCCCTTCCCACGGAATCATCCTTTCGGCAGGCCTAATTCCTCGACGGCCCGACCGCAGATCTCAGCAGGGTCCTTGAGGCCGGTCTGACCGATCTCGATGATCTTCTTGGCAATCAGTTCGGTGAGGGGATCGTTGCGATCCTGTACGCCAATCGTGCGGAGGGCCTGTTCGTAGGCTGTCGAAAGTCGCGTGATCTCTTCAGGCCCAAGAGGCGAGTTTTGAAGTATTCGGTAGAGTGCCATTGTTGTCCCCAGCAGGGCGCAACGTAGCACCGATCTACTGAGAGAGCATTGCATCTTAGCAGCCAATTTTGGCTTTCACAGACTGCCCCCTGTGCTTGCGTCCCGGGAGCGTGGAGCCGGCGGGCGGCGAAGAAAGCTGTGGCAGAGTGGACGGGACCTGCGCGCCTTTCCGGCAGACGCGATCCGAAACTTCTCGGCGGCGCAGAGGAACGATAGCCTGAGTGCCAAGTTTTCGCGACGCCCCTGCCCCGAGGGGTGATCTCCGAACTGGCCCCAGCTCATAGCCCCCCCGAGCTGGGGCCTTCATCCGCCAAGTCTGGAATCGCCGCGAGGTGAAGACGTCGGTGAAGCTCTAACCCCTCAATCCTTTGCTCCCCAGGGCTAGCCGTCCTCGCTGCAGCGGCGGGGTCCTGGGTGCCGAGCTTCAGCGCAGTCTCGATCTTGGCGAGGAGCGCCTGGATTTCGGCGCTCTCGTTCGAGCCGGGATCGCCTTGGAACCGCGCCAGCAATTGCTCCTTCCGTCCCAGGAGCTCGCAACAGCAGACATCTCGTCACCGCGGAAACGTAATTGACGTCGAAAGGGCGCCATTCAGAGAGCGGCTTCACCAGCTCGGGGGTGCCGAAGCTGAAACCGATGCTTGGGCCACCGCGGCTGCACGTTCAGGTGCGAAATCGACACCGCTGCCGATCGTTGATATTTACAGACGCATTCACGTTCGTGTTCGACGAGCGATCGGCCGTGTTCTGCTGGCTGTTCGGCCGCTGAGCCGTGGTCGAATTGCGACCGTCGTAGGCTGCGCCTGATTGGTGCCCGAAGCCAATTGGTTCGCACTCTGCGTCCGGTTGTTCGCAGGCGGGTTTGGTACGTGAGTTGGCAAATAAAGCTGACCCCTTCACCAAGAAGCGGCTCCTCGATTTGGCGATCCAATACGAAGCCCGCCTGCGGGTCAAAACCGGCCCGCTCCCTTTGCCAACAATAAACGAGCGAATCACCAAGCACCGGGATTGAGCTGGCCCCGCGATCGCCAGCGGCGCTGCGCAAGTCTTTCTTCACTCGCTTGCGAAGTCGACTATGGCCTCGACAACGTCTCCACTGCTGATCTGCAAAGGCAGCTAAAGCCACTGATCCGAAAGACGCACCCCTACGCCAAGCGGATCGCATACAAGGGCATCTCGGGCAAAGTCGGCCGAAGGAATGGTGAGACATCCCTTCTTTAAAGGGCTCCGCGAGGACGTCTGAGCGGAGGTGCGCGCCGACCCGGAACGAACTGGGCCTCTCCCGCCTTATGGAGTTAGCGAAGCCTCCGCTTCGCACGAGGGACAGGCGGATGCTCCGACAGACTAGTAAGGAAGAAGAGGTCCTAGACCGCACCGCCGAAGTGGCGGCCAACATCGCGGAAGAAGGGCTCCGGTACGTCAGCGACTCTTCGCCCGGGTACACGCGCAAGCGGACCGGCACTACCTTCAGCTACTACGACAAGGACGGCAAGCCCATCACAGACGCCGCCGTCATCCGGCGCATCAAGTCGATCGGCGTCCCGCCCGCCTACGAGTCCGTCTGGATCTGCCCCTCGCCTAACGGCCACATCCAGGCGACCGGGCTCGATGCCCGCGGGCGGAAGCAGTACCGCTATCACTCGAAATGGCGGGAGCTGCGCGACCAGGACAAATATGAGCACGTGATCCGGTTCGCGGCCGCGCTGCCCGCGTTGCGCGACCGGGTCGCCGCCGACATGAAGCGGGACGGGTTACCACGAGAGAAGGTGCTGGCCACGATCGTTAGCCTCTTGGAGAAGACGCTGATCCGGGTCGGCAACGCCGAGTATGCCGAGATGAATAAGTCCTACGGCCTCACCACGATGCGCCGAAAGCACGTCGCAATCGGCCGCGGCGTCCTTCGGTTCGAGTTCACGGGCAAGTCGGGTAAGCAGTGGAAGCTGCGCGTCGAGGACAAGCGGATAGCCTCGATCGTGAAGCGCCGTGCGGAGATCCCGGGGCACGAACACTTCAAGTACCTCGACGAGGACGGAGAGCCCCGCACCGTGGATTTCTGCGTACATCAAGGACATCACAAGCGAGGACTTCAGCGCCAAGGATTTCCGGACTTGGGCGGGGACCGTGCTTGCGGCATTGGCGCTGACCGAGTTCAAGAAGTACGACAGCCAGGCCGAGGCCAAACGCAACGTCGTCGCCGCGATCGAGAGCGTCTCCAAGCAACTCGGCAACACTCCGGCCATCTGCCGCAAGTGCTATGTGCACCCGGAGGTCCTGAACGCCTACATGTCCGGCGATCTGGTCAAGATGATCGAAGCCAAGATCGCGCAGAAATTCAAGCGCCAGTACCCCAAGCTCACGCCCGACGAGATCATGGTGCTGGCGTTTCTCCGCAAGCGTCTCGATTCCCTGAAGGCCGCCGCCTGATCCGGGCGTACCAATCGGCGTAGGGCGTGTTCTTGGCCGCGTGCCTGTTAAAGTCGGGCGCGCCGTCCTTCCACACACCGGTCCCCGCTCTCCCAGCCCACGCTTCGCCTCGTCGACCAGGCGGTGCGCAGCGGTTTCGGCATCCTGATCGCCGACGGCTTTTGCTGCCTTCACGGCTCGCCGTGCATCCATCAGCCGCTTCACAAGCCGCGTCTTGTCGTGGGCAGCCAGGTCGGGATCGCTCATCCGCCAGAGTCTACCGCGGACCACGAAATAGCGCCCATCAGGCGTGACGGGATGCTGGAGGCCCGGCATCAGATGAAAGGCTTCCCTCCGGTCACGGCGACCGTGGTTCCCGAGGTGTAGCTCGACAGCGGATCGGCCAGCATCACGTACGCCGTCGCCAGCTCCGCCGGTTGCCCGGCGCGTTTCATCGGTACCTGCTTGCCAAAATTCTTCACGGTATCCTCGGGCATGGTCGACGGGATCAGCGGCGTCCAGATCGGCTCGGGCGCCACGGCGTTCACGCGAATGCCCTTCTCCGCCAGCATCTGGGCCAGCCCGCCGGTGAAATTCTGGATCGCACCTTTGGTGGTCGCGTAGGCCAGCAGAGTGGGATTCGGCATGTCCGAGTTCACGGAAGCCGTATTAATGATGGCACCGCCCGGCTGCATGCGCGGCACGGCGGCCTTCGCGAGGAAGAACATGGCGTGGATATTCACGTCGAATGTCATCCGCCATTCCTCGTCGCTGATGTCGGAGATATCCTTGAAGGTCGCCTGATGGGCGGCGTTGTTGACGAGAATGTCGACACCGCCGAGGTCGCGGACCGCCAGATCGACGACCTTCCTGCAATGGTCCGCGGATCTCAGATCACCTTTCACCAGGACCGCCTTACGACCTTCGGCTTCGACGAGAGCCGCTACTTCCTTGGCGTCGTCGTGCTCATCGAGATAGGCAATCAGGATATCGGCGCCCTCGCGGGCGAAAGCGATGGCGACAGCCCTTCCTATTCCGCTATCACCGCCGGTGATGACGGCCCGTTTGCCCTGCAGGCGGCCCGATCCCTTGTAGCTGGTCTCTCCATGATCGGGGCGCGGGTTCATTTTCGCGGTCGAGCCGGGCATGGGCTGGCTCTGGCTTGGGAACGGCGGCTTCGGATAGTCGGGCATTGAGATCGATCTCCGCGGGTCGAGAGCGCGACAACCAGCTCAAGGCAACCAAGGTTCCTAGCTCGTTGCTCGCCCCTCCCCGCCAATCGCGTTCAATGGGCGGTAAACCCGCCGTCCACCGGTAGCGCGACGCCGAGGACGAAGCTGGCGCCCGGACTGCACAGCCAGAGCACGGCGGCCGCGATCTCATCGGATTCGCCAAGCCGCCCGATCGGCTGGTCGCGCATGATTTCCTTCAAGGCGTCGGCCTGCTTCGCCAGCATGTCCGAGACCATCGGCGTATTGATCGTGCCAGGGCACATCGCGTTGATCCGGATACCGCGTGGCGCGTACTCCATCGCCGCACTCCTCGTCAGTCCGATGACGCCGTGCTTGGAGGCGTGATAGGCGGCGCGGCACGGCAATCCGACGAGACCTCCAAGCGACGAGCAATTCACGGTGGCTCCGCTTCCCTGCGTCCGCATCTGTTGCAATTCGTGCTTCATGCAAGCCCAGACACCGCGAAGGTTTATTCCGTTCACCCGATCGAAGTTCTCCGCGGTCTCGTCAGCAGCATCACTCGGGGGCACCTGGATGCCCGCGTTGTTGAAGGCCATATCGAGCCTGCCGAAATGCGTCACAGTCCGCTCAATCATGCGCGCGACCTGCGCCTCGTCCGAGACATCGCAGACCACGGTCAGAACCTTGCGTCCCGCGGACGTCAGCTTTTCGGCGGTCGCCCGCAGCGCCTCTTCGTTGATATCGGCGAGCACGACGGCCGCTCCGGAGTTGGAGAACGCCTCAGCGGTCGCCAGCCCCATGCCCGAACTTGCTCCGGTCACCAGCGCGACCTGGCCGCTGAAATCATAGGTCGGATTCATCAAAACCATCTCACTTCGTTTTTGCTCCAAGCGCGATGGGCGTCGCCTGCACCAGCTTGAGTGACTTCACCATCTTCTCCACCGTCGCCTTGTATTTCTTGAAATGATCCGATCCGAGGTGCGCTTCGTATGCCTTCCTGTCGCGATAGATCTCGAAGACCTTGACGCGGGCCGGGTCGTCCTTCTCGGACACCGCGTAAAGCACCAGGACGCCCGGCTCCTCTCGGATCGCCGCGCCGATCTGCTCCTGGACCGCGACCCTGTAAGCGTCCAATTGAGCAGGATCGACCTCGATCTCCGCCACCTGGACATATTGTCCGCCCAGGTCCTGGGCGACGGCGGCGCCGCCCAGCGCGACGGCAAGCATCGACGCGCCGTAGACCAAAAACTGCTTCATGATCGTACTCCAGCCTGCCGCGGCACGATCCGTATGGTTGCGGACCGGGCACGCGCACTGATCATCGGTTCGAGATATCGATTGCCGCGATACTTCGAGCGATAGGCCTCGTCGATCGAATCCAGAATCGGTCCGTCGACCGGTTCGAACGCCACTTCCTTGGTGAGGCCGGCGGCGACGATCCGCCCGGCCTTCTGCTGCGCAGCGGCCCCGTACCACCTGGAGTTCTGTCCATTGTAGCCGCGAACGTAGAGCGCGCCGTCAACCGCGACGGACCATATCCACGTCGGTGTCCCGTATGTCCTCCCGTCCTCCCTGAACGGGGAGACGTGCAGGTCGTCGGCGTCGGCAATCTTACGAAGTTCATCGTCGTTCCAGCGGTGCATCGTGGACACCTCACTTTCGGTACTGGTCGTCGGCCACCTTCTCCATCCAATCGACGTTCTTTCCGTTGAAGGATTCCTGGATGGCGATATGCGTCATGGCCGTCGTGGGCGAAGCGCCGTGCCAATGCTTCAGACCCGGCGGAAACCAGACGACGTCGCCGGCGCGGATCTCCTCGATCGATCCGCCCTCGCGCTGCACCCATCCGAGGCCGGCAGTGACGAGCAGCGTCTGCCCGAGCGGGTGAGTGTGCCAGGCCGTCCGGGCGCCGGGTTCGAACGTGACCTGACCGCCGCTCACCCGTCCCGGGTCCGGAGCCTGGAAGAGAGGATCCACCCGAACCGAACCGGTGAACCAGTCGGCATTCCCCTTCGTCGAGGGGCGGGAGCCGTTTCGTTTGATATCGATGTCCATGACTGCGTTCCTTGGCATGTTCGAATCTTTGGCGCGGGCGTCCGGCGCCGCCGATGTCGCGAAACCGGCCACCAAGGCGATGGCCTGTCGACGCGAGTACGGCGACATCGTTACCGGGGCCGCTTCTCGATGACGTCCTTGACCACCGGCGCCGCCGAGAAGGCACTGGGCCAACCCGCGTAGAAAGCGAGATGGCCGATGGCCTCGCCGGCTTCCTCCTTGGTCAACCCGTTATCCATCGCCCGGTTCAGATGGTAGGTGATCTGCGCGACCTGGCCGGTCGCGATGAGGGCGCTGACCGTGGTGAGACTGCGGTCGCGCGGCGCGAGCCCCGGCCTCAGCCAGAGATCGCGGAACAGCACGTCTGTCGTATACTGGACCAGGCTGGGCGTGATCTTGCCGAACTGCTCGCCGACACGCGTCGCCCGCTGCGCCTCCGCCGCTTCGTCGAGGGGAAGCTGGGGACCGGATGAGGGCGGAAGCTGGTCCGCGCCGATGTTACGGCTCTTGAACACGTCCTTCGCCGCGGCGACGGCATCCATCGCGTTTGCCCAGCCGGTGTAGAACGCCAGGTGCGTGATGATTTCCGACAGTTCGGCCGGCTTCACGCCGTTGTCGAGCGCGAGGTTGAGATAGTACGGCAGCTCGACTGTCTGATCGCGCGCGATGAGCGCGGCGACCGTGACGATGCTCCTATCTCGCGGCGGCAGTCCCGGCCGCTTCCAGAGGTCACCGTGCACGACGTCCTTCGCATATTTGTCAAGGGCGGGCGCGACGGCCCGAATGTCTTCGGTCGTGGGCATGGTTTTACTCCTCCGATGATTGTCTGTTGACCGTTGGCCGCGCTGGCGACGATCGAGAACGAAAGTATGGTTGCCGCGAGAAGTTTCACCGCTGCTGTCCTCCGACTGTTGGCGGGTTCACCATCAGCCACGACGCGACGAACGCGGCGCATAGTACGGTGACGGCGCTGACGAGAAACACGACATTCAGGCCGGCTCCCCTCGCGACCAGCCCGAGCGCGGGACTTGCGATCCCTTGAGCCAGGTCGAGGAAGGCAGTGTAGGCTCCCATCGCGAGACCGCGACTTTGTGCCGGCACCCGCAGGACCGCTTCGACGCCGAAGCCGGGATAGACCAGTGAGAATCCGAATCCCGTGAGGGCGGCTCCGACGAGCGCTAGTTCGGGACGAACGGCCAGCCACATCAGCGCTTGGCCGGCAGTTTCGATGAGCACGCAGAATAAAGCGACCTTGGCGCCGCCAAACTTGTCGGAAGCATGGCTGAAGAGTACGCGCGCAATGATAAACGCGGCGGCATAGACCGTGTATGCGAGCCAGCCTTGCGTCCAACCGCGATCGGCGAACAGCAGCGCGGCGAACGTGGTCACAGCCCCGAACCCCACACTGCCCAACGCAGATCCGAAACCGGGGACCCACACCGATCCGAACACTTTGGCGAACGATAAGCGGGAGCGCGGCACCGGCACAACGGCCGGAAGCGGGGCGATCAGCAGCAATGTGACAAGGGGAGCCAGCGCCGTGACACCCGCGATCGCGGCAAATCCGTAGCCGGCGTAAAGCGCGGAGCCGACCGGGGCCCCAATCGCAAAGGCTGCGAACATCGCGGACCCGACCCAGGCAATGACCTTCCCGGTATTGCGGGAGTCGACGATCGCAAGCCCCCAACTAACGGCGGCGGTAATGATGAAGCTCTCCGCCCCTCCAAGCACGCCCCGCCCAAGCAGCAACACGGCGACCGATGCTTCCGGCGCGCCTCGCAACAGCAGTGAACACAAGTAAATCAATCCGGACGTCGATGCCGCCAGCAGACCTGCGGCGACCGCGCGCTTCGCGCCACGACCGTCAGAGTAGTGGCCCGCCCAGGGTCGCGAAATCAACGATGCAGCGAACTGACTACCGGCGACGAGGCCGACCACGAAAGTGCCGAAACCGAGTCCATCGTGGACGTAGAGCGGGAGCACCGGCATCGCAACGCCGATGACGAGAAAGGCGACGAAGACCGCGCCCATGATCGGCAACAGGGACGCGGCAAAGGAACGTCCTTCCGTGGCCTCTCGCATGGCTACAACTGACATGTCGCCGCCCCTCAGACTTCCTGCTTGGTTGGCCTGTAGAGGATCTCGTTGATGTCCACGTCATCAGGCTGGCTCATCGCGAAGGCGACGACGCGGGCGAACGAGTCCGCCGGTACCGCAACCTGCGAATAGAAGTTCCGGACGTTCTCCGCGGTTTCGGCATCGCTGATGCCGGCGGGAAGCTCAGTCGCGACGGCGCCGAGCGATATCACGGTCGTGCGGCTGTTGCTTGCGCGGGTGATGACGAACCTGTCTGCAATACCTTCCCTCATTCTTTCCTACTCCGCGTTGTCCTCGTCCACCCGCCGGTCGACTTCCAAAGTAGGCGCTTGGGGCCTGCTGCATTAGATGATAAAATCCAATTGGATTGATTGGAGTAGCCTATAAATGGAACGCGCTGACGCGAGCGATCTTCTAGCGTTCCTGGCCGTGGCGCGAGAACGCAGCTTCACCCGGGCGGCGGCTCGGCTTGCGATATCCCAGCCGACCCTGAGTCAGACCGTCCAAGGTCTGGAGGAACGTCTGGGTGTCAGGCTCCTGAACCGGACCACGCGGAGCGTCACACCGACGCAGGCCGGCGAGCGGCTGCTGCAGAAGATTGGACCCAAGTTCGACGAAATGGATGCCGAGCTTGGAGCCCTGAGCGAATTGCGCGAAAAGCCCGCCGGGACTATCCGGATTACCGCGACGGAATATGCCGCGCAGGCGATCCTGATGCCCGCAATGGCCAAGATCGCGCCGCTCTATCCAGACATCAAAGTCGAGGTGATGATCGACGTGGGCCTCACGAACATCGTGGCCGCGCAGTACGATGCCGGGATCCGGCCGGGCGAACTGGTCGCGAAGGACATGATAGCGGTCCGGGTCGGTCCGGACCTACGCATGGCTGTGGTAGGCTCGCCGTCCTACTTTGCTTCTCGAGTGAGGCCGCGGACGCCGCAGGATCTGACGCAGCACAACTGCGTCAACCTTCACCTACCCACCCACGGTGGGCGCCTCTATGCATGGGAGTTCGAGAGGAACGGGCGCGACGTGAATGTGCGCGTGGACGGGCAACTGGTCTTCAACAGTTCGGGCGCGCTGCTGCACGCCGCGCTGCAGGGGCTTGGCTTGGCCTACCTGACCGAAGGTCAGGTTCAGCCCTACTTGTCGAGCGGCGAGCTCATTCGGGTGCTGGGGGACTGGTGCCCGCCATTCTCAGGATATCACCTATACTATCCGAGCCGTCGGCAGCCATCGCCGGCATTCACGCTGCTGGTCGACGCGCTTCGATACCGAGGCAGAGCATCGCGGGGGTAAAGCTGTGGCTCAGGTTGCGGTGCGCTTTTGGCTAGCAGCTGGCCTCAAACTCGCCCGGGGTTGCCGAACGGAGAAGTGCCCATGCCGCGAGGCACCTGGAGATTCCAACGTGACGACCCCGCGCCGGAAGTGGTAATGCTTGTGCCACGGCGCCGCTCAAGAGTGCCACACAAAAACAAATCACTGGACCGAAAAGCGCAATAAAATCAATGCAAGTCAGGATTGTCGCCCCAGTTCAATCCTGTCTGGCAGCACCAGCTTCCCCCTTTGATTTTTAGGCTCTTTGGAAAACCATCGGGGTAGGCGCGGTGAGTACAAATGCAGAAACGTGCGCGGGAATGCGCCTATAGCGGCACGCTTCTCGCACGCTAAATCTCGCTTGGTTCTGCAGTGCCATGAGCGGCCCCGCATGGAGAGGATTCCAAATGGTGGCATGTCCGATTTGCGGAAACGAAATCGGAGAGCTTCCAAGAACCGGTGATGCCGAAGGGTTTGATTGCAAGCAACACGGCAAGTTCGAGGTCTCAAGGACAGCTCTCGAGGCTGAGCCGAGTAAGAGCGCCGGGCGCGATAGTTGGGAAAATGTGAATAAGCGCCGAATTTTGGGTCTGACTCATTTCCGATGAAGTTTGCCGGGCGACTGTGGTTCTCAAACGGAGAATCAGCGCCATGCGGACGGGCTTTCAAATCTCATCGCTAGTACCGAGTGGTTTGGTGGTTGATGGTGTAAGTGACTCAATGGATTCGCTTATTCTGTCTGTTAGGTCGGAAGCTGCGGAGGCTCGGTGCCCTTTGTGCGCGACAGCGTCGAGCCGCATCCATAGCCGCTACGTCCGGCACGTTGCCGATTTGCCATCAGCGGGCAGAAAGGTGCGCCTCCGATTACTCACGCGGCGCTTCACATGCGAGGTGCCGCATTGCCGCCGGCGGATCTTCGCGGAGCGGTTCGGAGAAGACATCGTCCCGCTGCGACGGCGCCGGACAGCACGGCTGGAATACATCGTCCATCACCTGGGGTTGGCGCTCGGCGGCCGGCCGGCGGCAAGCTTCGCCAAGCGGCTCATGCTGCCTGTCAGCAACGATACCTTGCTACGGGTGGTCCGTCGGCGGACGGCGATGCCGACAGATCCATTGCTTGTTGTGGGCATCGATGACTGGGCGTTCCGGAGAAACCATCGATACGGGACGATCGTGTGCGATTTGGAGCGTCGGCGGATCGTTACCCTGCTGCCCGACAGGGAGACTGCGACCGTTCGGGCGTGGCTATCGAAGCACCCAGCGATCAACATTGTGTCGCGAGATCGCGGTGGTGGATACGGCGAGGCAGCAGCTAAGGCGCTCCCGAACGCCATCCAGGTCGCCGACCGCTGGCATCTGATGGAAAATGCGAGCGCGGCCTTCCTTGATGCGGTGCGCCGCTCCATGAACAGAATCCGAACCGCAATCGGAGCGACAACGATCAACCCGGAATTGCTGACCTATGCGGAAAAGCTGCGCTATCAGGGCTATCTGCGGCGCCGGGACAGCCATGCCGCAATTGCGGCTCTCGTCAGCGACGGTGTGCCGTTCAAGGAGATCGTCCGCCGCACAGGACATAGTCGCAATCTGGTTCGCCAAATTAGCCGCGGCGGCGGTACGGATATGTTCCGCACCCGTCAAAGCACCCTGGACGGGCATCTGCCGTTCCTGGACGCGCAATGGTCAGGCGGCTGTCGCAACGGTGCCGAACTCTGGCGCCGTTTGAAGGGACAAGGCTTTATGGGATCGCTGCGCGTGGTGGCGGAATGGGCGACGCGACGGCGGCGTGCCGAGACTATCAGCCATCAACAATTGCAGAAGGTCCCCGCCGCCAGGACGATAGCGCAGCTGATGACGACGAAGCGCGACCACCTGACCAGGGCCGAGACCGTCACGCTTGCCGTCATCGAACAAAACGTTCCTATGCTGGCCGATGCCCAAGCTCTCATTGGCCGCTTCCACGCGATGATCCGAAAGAAGGCCGAGATGGAGCTCGAACCTTGGATTGAGGAATCCAAGCGGAGCCTCATTGCCTCGTTCGCGAATGGCATTGCCAACGATAAGGGCGCGGTGCACGCGGCTATCACGCAACCATGGTCCAATGGCCAAGTGGAAGCTCAGATCACCAAGCTCAAGCTGGTCAAACGGCAAATGTACGGACGCGCTAAGCTCGATCTCCTTCAGGCTAGGCTGATTGGCGCGCCATAAAAACAATCACGATCATCGAATATGCGTCAGAGCCGAATTTTGACCCCCTAATGGAGTGGGCCCTCCAGGGGGGACAGGTTGGCTTTCAGTAATTGACCGGACGGCCGGGCTTTCAGAGGATGAAGGCCCATGGCAAAGCACCGAACCCACAGCGTCGAGTTCAAACGGCAGGTGTCGCAAGAGTATCTGAGCGGCGAGACGCTGCACGGGCTCGCGAAGCGGCATGACATCTCCCGCAATCTGATCCGGATCTGGGTCGAGAAGTTTCAGGCAGGCGCTCTCGATGAAGATTTGGCGGCGGCCGATCTTCTCCAGGATTATGAGGCGCGATTGCCGCCCTCGAGAGGCTGGTCGGGAAACAGGCCCTGGAGCTCGAGTTTCTAAAGGGGGCTCTGCATGCACGACCGCGGAGGAGAAGCGAGCCTACATCCGCGATCACCGGCCCCGCGGCCTCTCCGTCACGGAAGGATGTCGGCTGATGGGGATTGCGCGCTCGACTTACTATGACCGCTCTGAGAAGGCGGCCGATGATACTGCGATCGTTGAGGCGATCGCCACTATCTGCGACGAGTTCGAGCACTATGGCTGGCGTCGCGTCCAGGCTGCGCTTCGCCAGCAGGGCCTGATCGTTAATCACAAGAAGATCCGCCGCCTGATGCGTGAGCATGACCTTCAGCCGAGATTACGTCGCCGCTTCATGGTGACAACAGACAGCGATCACGGTCAGCCGACCTTCCCGAATCTCGCCACCGACATCACTCCCACCGGTACCGACCAACTCTGGGTGGCCGATATCACATATGTCGCCATCGCCGGCGGCTTTGTCTATGTCGCCGTCATCTTGGATGCCTGGTCACGGCGAGTGGTCGGATACGCCATCAGCCGCTCGATCGACGCCCGGCTGACGCTCGCGGCCCTGGCCGCCGCGATCGAAGGCCGCAAACCACCTCCCGGCTGCGTGCATCATTCCGATCGTGGATCACAATACGCTGCGGCTGCCTATCGCGATCATCTTGCCGCCCACGGCTTGATCGGCTCCATGGGCCGGCGCGGCAACCCATACGACAACGCCACGGCGGAGAGCTTCATGAAGACACTCAAGGTCGAAGCCGTTTATCCGATGGCATTCGAAACCTTCATCGACGTTGCCGAAAACCTTCCGCGCTTCCTTGAGGAGGTTTACAACCGTCGACGGCTTCACTCGGCACTCGGTTATCTCAGTCCTGTGCAATTCGAGGATCAACACACCCGGCGAACGGTCAAACCAGCAGCCTGACCCCGTCTGCTCCGAGGGGCCCACTCCAATAAGGGGTCAAACAGCGCGCCGAATGACACTGAAGAAGATCATTGCCGGCACCGACGTTCAGTTCAGCGCGAGTTTCGAGATCGACGGGAACGAGATGTTTGCCCATGCCTGCAAGGTCGGGCTCGAAGGCGTCGTCTCCAAGGTGCGCGACAGCGTCTACCCGGTCGGCCGCACCAACAATTGGGTCAAGAAAACCTGCGCCCAGCGCGAGACACTCACCATCGCCGGCTTCGCGCTCGACGACGGCAAATGGGACGGCATATACCTTGCTCGGCGAAAGGGTTCTGACCTGGTTTACGCTGGCAAGGTCGACCATGGCTTCGACAAGACGTCGGCGGCCGAGCTGCGGCGGCGCCTCGAGCCGCTGGTCCGGAAGACACAGCCCTACGCGAAGCGGATAGCGCACAAAGGCATCTGGGTCGAACCGAAGCTTCTTGCTGAGATTGAGTACCGAGCGAAGTCGGCCGAGGGGAAGGTGCGGCATCCGTTCTTCAAAGGGTTGCGCGAGGATCTCTAGAGCATGGCGGGCTGCCCGGAAATCCGCTCCGTTAATGCAGTCGACTTTTAGCGATTTCGACTAGTTCAACATGCCCTGCGAGCGCAGTGTCGAGGTCGCTGTTTCCCCAGTACTCGCACAAACGTTTACTGTGCGGGAATGTCGCCCAGAAGCATAACGCTAAGCCGCAGGCGCCGCTCTGGGAGCGCCCCGCCCGGCGCCGCGCTTTTTCGCACGATCATCGCGCCATGTTGACATGCCAGCGCATAAGCGCAGCAATGAACCAGGTAACCATGGGCGTTCCCGACAGGAATGCGATCTGTCCAAAGATATACCTCTTTATAGCTTGCGCGCGGTCTGACGTAACATCCTAAGATTGCGCTGGATGCAGTCGAGGAGGACTCGCGATGCGCAGGCAGCCTGTTCCGCTTACTCCGGAGGACCTGGTCAATCATCAATTCGGCACCGACGACAACCTGATAGGCACCCCGGGCGCACCGACCTTGTTCGGCGATGCTGGTGGGAACCTGTTCGACTTCTCGAAGGGGGGCAACGACACCTTCGATGAAGTCGGACTTTCCAATTACACATTTTATGGTGACGTGGTTGGCAGCATTTTCGATTTTGCGCAGGGCGGCGATGACACGTTCAACGGACTCCCATTGGCTGGTGTCACTGCCTACGGGGACGCTGGCGCGGACATGTCGGAGCACAGTAAGGGCGGCAACGACACCTTCTTGAGTGGAACTGGCAGACAGCAAATCAATACGTTCTTCGGCGATGCCGGCGGCGCCATGTCGGGTCACGCTCAGGGCGGCGACGACACTTTTATAACTCAGACGGTACAGGGTGGCACCCACACCTTTTATGGCGATGCGGGCGGCGACATGTCTGGCTACAGCAAGGGTGGCAATGACAGCTTCCAGGGCTCCAGGCAGGCAACAAACGTCTTTTTTGGTGATACCGGGAGCAATATGTCCGGTCACGCCCACGGCGGCGATGACACATTCACAGCCAGAACGGACTCAGGCAACACATTCTACGGAGATGCCGGCGGTGACATGACCGGCTACAGCAAAGGTGGCAACGACACCTTCAACGGGGCCTTGTTCGCCACGCAGGTGTTCTATGGTGATGCCGGAGGTAATATGTCGGGCCATGCTGAGGGAGGCGACGACAGTTTCATGGGCTCCGGTGGGGCGGTAACGTCAAAGACCTTTTATGGCGATGCCGGCGGCGACATCTCCGGCTTTGCCAAGGGCGGCAACGATACTTTCGTCAACGAGGGCGGCTCCACAGTGTCTTTTTACGGGGACGCCGGCGCCACAATGTCCGGGCATGCGCAAGGCGGCGACGACGTTGCGACGTTGCAGGGGAGCAAGAACTTCGCCGTCGGCGATGCTGTTACGATGCTCGACGCTGCCAGCGGGGGCAATGACAGTCTAAGCGGCGGCGATAGGTCCCTGACTGATGTTGTAAATGAGCTGTATGGGGACGCTCAGGCCATGGGCGGCGCGACCCAAGGAGGCGATGATCTTATTGTCGGCGGCGAGGCCGTTGGTAGCGGCCGGGTCGATAACTTCTTATGGGGCGACGCGGAGCAACTTTCGGGTCGTGCCAAGGGAGGCAGCGATGTCCTCTACGCTGGAACCGCGGCGCCCGGTTGCACGGTCAGCAATGAGATGTGGGGCGATGGCCAACTGCGCGGCAATGCTCTTGGCGGTAGCGACACGTTCGTATTCAAGGATGATGGTGCAACGACGGTCGGAACTCAGAATGTCATCGGGGACTTCAGCCAATGCCAAGATGATAAGGTCGCTTTCATTGACGTGGCGGGCGTGCAGTCGTTCGATGATCTTGTCATAACCCAAAATGGAACTAGCACCATTATCATCGCAGGAGTCGATCAAGTTACACTTGCAAACTTCACCAATTTGATGACGGCGAATGACTTTTTGTTTGTCTGAGAGCGTTCCTCTTCGTCGGCGATTTAGTCATCGATCCTCAAAACCAAGGCAATCGCTCCAACGAATGCGGTCCTCAACCGCGACTGCTCCTGCTCATAAGCGAACGCATCATGAAGATAGCCCGCTGGATCATATCCGGCGGGCTGTTCGCGATGGGACTACTTCCCCTTCATCTTCGGGTCATTGATGTCGCGCCCGGGTTGGTCGACCCAGGGCTGCTCGAAGCGCCTTGACCGCTAGCGGCCGAATTGCCGCCGCCGCCCGATCCAGCACCTCCAGCCCGCGCCGCCGCCGCCTCGCCGGACCGATTAAGCCTCGACCGCTTTAGTTGAATGTTTGCAGCCTCAATTTGAGCGATCCGTCGGCTTGGCGTTCGAAGACGTGCGTCGCTAAACCACTGAAGGAGACGGCTTGCCCTCCTTGTCCTTACCCGTAGCGCTCCACTTGGCTGTGCCGAAGACGACCTTGTCGTCTCCGCCGGCATCGATCATCTCCAACTTGTGATCCGTCACACCGCTCGCGAAGAGTCCGGCAAAGAACTTCTCGATCTCGGCCGGCCCCGACGCGACCTGATGTGTGGGCGGCATCAATTTTGCCGTCGCGACATAGGAGGCGCCGATGGCTTTCTCGTCATGCTTGTTGAATGCGGCATCCCAAGCGGCGTAAGCCTTCTCCACGTCCCCCTTGGCGTCCGCGGCCAACGAAATTCCCGGCGCGCCGAGCAGACAAATGAGTAATGCTGATGTTTGAGCCAACTTCATAGGATACTCCTCTGTTGGATAATGCCTTTCCCGAATGATTAGATCATCTCTCCGGTCGTCTGCCGCGGCTGCGCTCCCGCCAGCATGACCACACCGTCGCCGGTCGCGCTGTGGCCGGCCATTGGTTCTTACGAAAGAGGTGCAGGCGATGGCAACTTCAACGTCGCCATTCACCTGGGGAGTCCACATCGCGCGCCACGACACCGCTAATGCAGCCGGTCACACATGCGCCGAACTTCAACCACCATGACCAGTTCTGCGAAGGCACATTCATCATGATTGGTTGGAAGGACTCCACCCAATAGTTCGCGGAGCAGCAATTCCGGGCAATTACCGTCAACGGCGCTGACAAATGGGAGACGCGGCACACGGTCGGAAATCCCTGCGTTGGTCACAGTGTAATTCGGCCTTGGCCCTTAGCTATCATCTGTCTCAATCGCCGTATTGTTGGCTTTGGGCTTTGAGCTGACACCAGCTGGACAGCCGCTTGTGACGCAAAGCCGACGTAGGTCAGGAACGCGCTGAAGTCGACTTCTGACCCGAAGCGCTCGTCACCCTTCCGGCACGCCAGCGAGGCGCCAGCCTTCACACAGGCGCTGCAGCCCGGCAAGGTAAATTGGATTGTCGCTTTGTTGAGCTGCGAGCAAGCGACGAATGGTGAAACCTGAGTTGAGCGCAAGTCCCGTTCTCGCAGCAGTTCGCGCCTCATCGAACGCGCCGGTCAAGGCCAAGGCAGCGGCGAGCGATATATGAGCGAGATGAAAGTTACGGTTCGCCTCGGTGCTTCGTCGCAGCCAACTGACGCCTTCGACGTCTGAACCAAGCAGCAGCTTGGCGACGCCCGCAAAACACGCCCACTGGTAGGCGAAAACGTCGCGAGGAGAGAGCCGTAAAGCTTCGAGTATATGGCCTTCGGTCTCGGCAGCGCGACCTATGTAGGATTTTGCGAAACCAAGGGCAGCATGAGCGTGGACCAAATTCGGAGCCAGCGCCAACGCAAGTTCGAACTCACGGATGCCTTGGGCGGCCCGGTTCGTAAAGGTCTGGACCCACCCCCGAGCCATGTGGGCTGAGGCACTGTTCGGCCTAATCGACAATACCTTGTTCACTATCGCCTCGGCCGCCGCAAGCCGCGCGGGCCCATCATCCGTCGTAAAGCTACCTCCAACTACCGTATCAACATTTGCCAGACCAATCATTGCTTCGACGTTGCCGGGATCGAACTCCAGCGAGCGCTCGAAGAAGCCCCGCGCTTGCGTCACGCATTCAAGGCTAATCCCCTTCATCAACCAGGCCCGGCCCTGGAAGCACAAGTCCATCGCATCGGGATGCAGCGTACGCTCGGCTCGTCGCGCCTCAGCCTCGATGAGCTGGGCACCTAATGTACCGGCGAGCCTCGACACGATTTCGTCCTGCATATCGAACAGGTCGCCGACAGGCTTCTCGAAGCGCTCGGCCCAAAGATGCTGACCGCTGTGGGCATCGATCAACTGCACGTTCATCCGAAGCCGATTGCCGCTGCGTTGCACTGAGCCTTCGAGCACGTAGCGAACGTTTAATTCGCGGCCGACCTGCCGTACATCGACTGCTCTACCCTTGTATGAGACGGCGCTGTTCCGTGCGATTACAAATGAACCACTGATGCGCGACAAGTCCGTGGTCAAGCTCTCGGTTACACCATCCACGAAATAGTCCTGCTCACGATCACCGCTCAGGTTCGCGAAGGGTAGCACGACGATGGATAGGCGCGGCGGCGTGTCGCCGGTTCGCTCGACTGGGCCAACCGTCTCATTTGCGGGCCTCCGGGCTTCCTGCACTGCACCAACGAAGCGGAAACCTTTGCGCGGCAATGTTTTGATTAACTGCTGTTTATCGCCCGTGTCCCCGATTGCGCTCCGGGCGGCATTGAGGCGAGTCGTCAGCGCAGCATCCGAGACGATGCGACCTTTCCAGATGGCGTTGATGAGGTCGTCCTTGCTGACGACGCGCTCTCTGTTTCGGATCAGGTATTCGAGTAGATCGAACACTTGGGGTGCGACAACAACCACGTCTGTTGCGCGCTGCAGTTCGCGCCTGTCGGTATCCAATGCGTAATCCTCAAAAAGAAACCGCAAGCTGCATTCCCTCTCCGGGGCCACCCTCGGAAACCATAACAATAAGCTGCCGGTGAGGAAAATGTAAGCGAGCTGTTAGTGCGCCACTAAACCAACGCCTTCGTCCTTAAATCCGCGGCCGGACTGGCGTTCCTTATTCCCTCTCCTCCCGCTTGTGGCCCTTAGCGGTCGACCCAGCATGTCCGCTAGATGTCCGCTCCTGCACACCGAAGAACGACCCTATGCAGACCCGGAAGCGGCCGCGCGCAAGCTCGTCGAGCTCGCAGCCAACGTCGAGGCCGTTGGGCTGCGCCGCGTTCGACATGGAAGGCGACAAGATCGTAAAGATGGCACTGAGGAGATGTTTTTTCGGCGCAGGAGACGTGCCACCGGAGCAGTTCGCAAAATCTGTGATGAGGGCCTACGGCATAAACGCTTCTTGCAAGATGCGACTCATGCCGGACAGGTCGGTCGAGCCATATTGTTCTGGGACCACTGACAAAGGCGAAGTTGTTGAAATCAACTCCGCTGAGATATCAGTTGGGCGGATGCGCCAGAAGCCAAGGTTCAATTGATGGCGCCGGGCGAAGGGATTGAACCTTCGACACGCGGATTTCTACACTGCGCCGTGGTAAGATGGCCTCGGCTTTACCGAGGGGCATCCCAATGAGCGACAGCGCTACCGCTTCCGAATTGGCCAGGCTGATGAAGGTGACCGAGGCGATCGTCGCCGAGCTGGAGCGCCAGCGCGTGGCCGACGCCGTTGCCGATCTGGGGTTCGACCCGATGGAGATGGCCAGGGCCGTGATCCGCGCAGCGGACGGCGACGTGGTCCCCTTCCCTGGTCCACGCGGCCATTGATGAGTACTTCCGATTAGCGCGTAGCGCTCGCCGGCCATGCTCGGAACGGGACCGCGGCGCGGGCATTGGCCCAGATGGATGACAGGAAGTGGATCGCCATCATGGTCTCGTCGATGCTGCTGCTGATCGGCATCGCCGCCGTGCTCGTGCAGCGGCCGGAGCTGGTCCACGCGGTGATGACTCGGTAGCGCGAAGCGCTCGCTACCCACGGCGGCCGGCGGCGCGGGGTAGGACTCTCTCCAGGGCGAAGCCCTGAAAGGATCCCCGCACCATGAACGACCGCCCGATCGCGAACGTTTGCGGATGACCGCAAAGCAATTCCCGCCCAAAGTGGGCACGGGCAACTGACGACGAGGAAGGCCGCCAACGAAGGCGGCCTCTTGCTGGTGGTCGGCCTCAAATCACTTGGTGTGGCCTTACTTGGTATAACCCTGGCTCGTACACCACCACATGTCGTCAGCCCCGCTCGAGCCATGCTCGATGACGTATTTTCGGCACGCTTCGTAGTTGACGGCATAACGCTTGGCACACGGGACCGGGGAAATGGTGCCGCTACTCCAGGAGCATTTGTATTGGGCGTTGGCTGTCGGCATTGAAAGGGTTGCGAATGATAGCACACTTTCGACTGCGCCAGGACACCCTAGTTCCGAAAAAATTCCCGAACCGAGCTGCCGGCAGACGCTAAGCCTTTGGATTAAGCGAACCGCGAAATATTGTTAGTACACGCTTCGCTTAGAAAGGATGCCGGACAAAGCCGACCGATGTCGCCGAATGTCGGGCAAAATTACCGAACTAATTCCCGAACTGATTTCCCACAGCGAAACGCCGCTAGCGCTGGCATTCCAGCGGCAGAGCGCCGTGAAGAGTCCGGGAAGATCTGCTGACTAGCAAATAGGAAGACACTGGGCTGCGAGATTGGCCGCCAACTGCGGCCTTACTCCGCGCGACAGGCTCAGCGGCCGCGCGTCAGAGCCTCTGCGGCCATCGCCCGATTCAGCCACTCGTCGGCAAACAAGAGCCATTGAGCTTTAGACGACAAGACGTCAGTCTTGTCTGCCTGTTCGAGGCACTCCACATACTCACGACGAAACTTCGCTGCATCTTCGAACATGACACCCAGCCGAATAAAAGCGGCCTATTCAGATCTCAATGCTAGCGAGAGCAGGCTTAAAGGCCAGTCGAAAATCAAAGTCCTGCCGCGACAATTTTACTTAGGCCACTGAGGCCAGCAGAAAGAAGCTCAACGCAAACCCGAAACTCGCTCGCCCCCGTGCCACCAGCAAAACCAGCCCCAGCGCCGGCAGCACGTCGACACACGCCCTCACCAGCAGATGCGGCTCGAATCTGATGAACGGCAGATAGCTGCAATAGCGCTGGACCAGTGACAGCGAGACGCACTGAGCCGCCACGAACGTCAGCAGCAGCGCCGGCAGCACCAGGCGCTGCTTCGGGGGGCGACGAAGGCCTCGAAATCAGTGAAGCGGACGACGCGGCCATCGACAACCGAATAGATCGCGCCATCGCCGTCGAAGCGATATGGGCGGCCGTCGAAGTAGCCTTGAGGCTGAAAATCCCCGGCGATCAAATCCGGCTTCATGGATCAATTGTTTCCCAACATGTCGCGGAAGTTGCCACAAGTTGTAGGGCGGCATCAAGGCAATCCCCAGTCTAATCCACCTCTGCGCGCAACAAAAAAGCCCGCCGCGCTCTGGATCAGCGCGCCGGGCCAACCGGCGGGCCATGGGAGACACCAGAACGCGGACAGATTTAGTCGGCAGCAGCCAGAGTGAAGTGGAGATAGAACTTCCGGATCACGTCCATCAGCGTGATAGTTCCTCTTAAAGAGCGCTCTCAGCTGCTCCCACTTGGCCTCGATCCACCTCAAAGCCATGAGAAGAGGCTTCTGCAGAATAGGGATGTCCTGTGCGATAAGAAGGAGGCGAGAGGCAGCATCTAGAGGCCGAAGATAGGCAAAAAGCTGAAGACGCCTCCCAGGATGAGCAACCCGGCGACAACGACACGGACCCAAAACGAGGATGGTTCTCGTAGCCTCAGAATGAAGCTCGACACCTTCGTAGGCACCCGTCGCCGGAACGATTCAAAGTATCTATCCAATTCCGCTTTGACAGAAGCCATTAACTCGACCTTCTCTGATACCAAGGTGCCGCAACCCTCCGAACAAGCGCTTGAAATCCGCGACTAGATCAAAAGATCTGTACGCGAAGCGTCTCAAACCCTTTGGCTTCTCGATGGAGATGACAGACGATCCGTATGCGGACAGCCAGGGCCGAGACGTTGCCACCACTGGACCGGTTCTCCCATGGTGTCTTCTAAAGACCGCCCGCCAAATTTCCTCAGGGTTGCGCAGGGCAGATGATAGCCGGCAAGCGCGGGTATGACAGATAGCCCTCGCCTAAAGCGTATCCGGTGTGCGTCGAGGTGAGCTTTGATCCTCGTTGAGCAATTCCTGCTCGGCCAAGCGCCAAAAGTCTTCGTCTCGGCCCTCTGGCTTACCAGCCTGCTCCCACAACTCGTAGGCCCGGGCCGCAACGGCTTCATCAATTCGCCTATTCATCGGCCTTCTCCAGACCCTCAACTAGGGGCAATCGGGGGCGTTCCTAATCCGGTCATCCTCCAAATACATGCCTGTGAACTAAGAAGCCTCTTATTCAGACCGTCGCGTTGGTGTGCCGACACTGATCCAACTGCGTACGCACTGCGACAGGAACGAATTGGACGTCGACAAATTGAATCCCGGTTCCGTTGCGTGAGTGCTAATGCGTCAGTTCCGATGGCTTTTGTCGATCGCCCCGAACAGCGACGAGACTGTCTACTTGGTTGCGGACAACTCCGGCCGCAATGGCAGCGCTTGGCGAAGCAGACTTGGAGAGCGCGGTGGAGACCGTCATCCAGGATCTGCTGGCCGGAGAATATCGCAAGCCGATCCGCGTAGTCGCCTTCAACACAGCCGAACGCTGCTCGGAAGATGTTTCCGAGCACATTGCCCGCGAAATCCAGCGTCGCGGCAATCTGCAACTGAACGACGTGCCGTCGTACCTGCGGGAGTTTGTGGATCGCTACTCACCACAAGACCTGCAGCAATTCAGTCTTCGCCTGGTGTAGCCATGGCCTTCCAGCGGAAAAAGCCGGAAGCGCTCGGTGTCAAGGCGACCGCGTGCCATCCGGCGAGCTATGGATTCACGAAATCAAGTTCGACGGCTACCGCGTGCAAGTCCACCTCCAACGAAGCCGTCAAGGTCTTCACACGGCGCGGCCACGACTGGACCAAGCGATACCCCTGGATCGTTGAGGCCGCGCTGAAGAACCGTGAGCAGCAATTCGTCATCGACGGCGAGGCCGTGGTCCTCGGCGTCGACGGCCCATCGGACTTCAACGCCCTGCACTCGCGCCGGCACGATCACGAGGTGCAGCTCTACGCCTTCGACATCCTTGCGGTCGGCAGCGAGGACCTGCGGCAGCTGCCACTGACGATGCGTAAGACCAATTTGGTGCGGCTGCTGCGCGGCCGGCCGGACGGCATATTCGTCGCGCCGTTCGAAGCGGGCGCTATCGGCCCTGACCTGTTCGGCGCCGCCTGCCGCATGGGCCTCGAGGGTCTGGTCTCGAAACGCCGCGATCGGCGCTATGGCGCCGGCCGCTCGAAAGACTGGATCAAGGTGAAGAACCGGACGCACCCGGCGATGACGCGAGAATTCTAGGCGTTCGTCAGCGACTTGCCGGTCGAAACACTCGCTGAACCAGCAGGCCCGCAAATGGGAAAAGCCGCAGCGTGGTTCCAGCCCCACTGCGGCCATCCCGGATAACTTGAAATCGGTTGGTACTTAAATCGCGCCGGTGTTCCTTTAGTAGAACACCCCGTTCCAAAAATGGAGTCCGGACAACTACCGGAATCCGGTTTTGTACGCATTGTCACTAGGAGGGCAGACATGGCACGGCAGGTCATTCCAGCCCCAATGCTCCCGGCTGCCGATCCAATTGCGGATTAGAGCGCCGGGAGTGCTAGGCCCGCCAGTTGTGGCCGAGGAAGAACAGCCCAGCCAGCACGCCAATAGCGGCCGGTATTACCAGGCTCAGACAGTCCATGACGCACCGCCTCCCAGCAAAGGAATCGTCCGTCTGATAAACTGACGGCCTTCGGCTGCGTTAAGCGTCAGCGATAAAAACCCGCCAGCGTGAACCGGCAGGTCTTTGTGATGGACTCGCGATCGGCTTACCAAGGAAGATAGAGCGCGACGAACAGCGCCAAGCCGATCAGACCGCACGCCTCCGCGACCGACCGCGTGCCATCCGGCGAGCGATGGATTCACGAAATCAAGTTCGACGGCTACCGCGTGCAAGTCCACCTCGCCAACGAAGCCGTCAAGGTCTTCACACGGCGCGGCCACGACTGGACGAAGCGTTTCAAGAAGGTTTCCGATGACGCCTGGCACGTCAAGGCGAGCTCGGCCATCATCGACGGAGAGATTGTCGTACCTGCCACCGACGGCACGACGGACTTCTCTGTCTTGCAGAATGAGCTCAAAGGCAAGTCAACGAAGATCGTGCTCGTCGCCTTCGACCTGCTCTACCTCAACCGCAGGGACATCCGGAAGTTACCGCTGTTTCAGCGCAAGGCGGAGCTGAAGAAGATCATTGCCGGCACCGACGTTCAGTTCAGCGCGAGTTTCGAGATCGACGGGAACGAGATGTTTGCCCATGCCTGCAAGATCGGGCTCGAAGGCGTCATCTCCAAGGTGCGCGACAGCGCGTACCTGGGCAAACAATAGCCCCCGTAAGTCCGCCGTTCAAAAGCGCCGCTTTAGCTACGGCCCGCGCACTTCCGATCTGCAACAATAATCGGAAGCACTCGGTGTCGGCAAACACTTCGCAAGAGGGCCAGAAGCTGCTGTGAGCAGATGCAGCAAATGACGTGGCGGTTGCGCGCTTACTCGATCGCTTCGCCGGCGATGACGAACAGCGTCGGTGGCAGTTCAAGGCCGAGCGACCTCCTCGGACGCACAACACCCGTCTCAGCGATGTCCTATTGCCACATGGGCTTCGACTGGAGCAGCGAGGCCATCGCCAACGCGGTAGGCCGCAAGCGCATCTCTTACGTCGGTGGTAATCTTTTCTTGTGCCTCCTTATCCAAGCCAGCAACTGCTGCTGCGACTGGAGTTGCTGAAATATAGCCTGGCACATATTCAGCCATTGATGCGTGTCGAATGGTCTCGCGTTCGACTCGAATTTCAACGCCCCGAAATCCCTCGGCAACAATGATTTGTTGTAATTGGTCAGCGTCACCAAAGCTGAATGCTGATCGGATTTGCGTAGCCTGTTCACTCCCTATATTACGCTCAACAGCATCAGCGATCGCCGCTTGCCACGGGCAATGCTCGATTGAACGCCAGACGCTGATAACCACCCGGCCTCGATCAGCCAACACTCTATGCATTTCGGAAACCGCTGCGGCTTTGTGAGGAATGAATTGCAAGCCATGTTGGCAAATGACACAATCGAAAGTCGCATCAGCAAACGGCATGTCTGTAGCGTTGCCCATCCGCCATTCGATTGCGGCGGCTGTTTCACGAGAAGCGCGTGCTCGCGCGAGCATGCCCGCGTTGAGATCGAAGCCGACAACCAGTCCTGCAGAACCGATCTTGTTTGCTAAGAGTCGGGTCATAACGCCAGTGCCGCACGCGACGTCCAGCACGCGATCGCTCGGTTTAATCGCGGCGGCTTCCACAAGTCGGCGCGAGTAGTCCTGTAAAAAGACGTCGACGATGTGTGTGTCGTAGGCAAGGGGAGCATTGCCCTCGAGCTGCCAAGCTGGAACTCCGGAGCTGCTTTGTGACATTTCGGCCTCCATCACAGGCAGCGCACGACGAGCGCCCATCCGTCGCACCGCCGAGCATCGAGAGGGCCGCAACCGCGCGCCGCCTCATGGGAAACGATTATGGACCTACACCAAATATAAACAGATCATCGGTGGAGTGCATTGCAACAATGAACGGCGCCTGATCTCCCATTCGAGTCCAGGCTGTGTAAAAACGCGGGGGTAGGCACCATCATCCTGGTGGCCGACGCACCGATAGAGCGGCATTGACGAGCCTTCCATCAACTCTTCGTCGGTAATGACTTCACAGGAGCCCGCCGGTAACAGCCGGTCGATACTCGCGATCCGGAATGGACACTTGAAAATTACTGTTTCACGAGGGAAAAGGCAGATCACTTGCCTCCCGAGGACCGCGAGGACCTTCTGAAAAAGGCCCGCGAAGCCGATATCGCCGCCCACATTGACGGATGGCTTAACTCGCGCGGATTGCTGCCACCGAAGTAAGGCATATGATTCTGGCTGATTTGGAAGCTAAAGGAGGTGCGTTTGGCAGCCGACCTGGTTTTGAAAATTGCCATCATAGGACTAGGTGTCTTTTCAACGGTTCTAGTCTCTATGTTGTATTCAATCTTTGAGAGAGAGGCCGCCTCAGTTGGCGGCCTCGCCGTTAACAGTCAGTACCGACGATAGCCCCTGTGATAGCCATACGCACGGTGGTATCCGTAACCTCGACGCACGCCATAGCCATAGCGACCGACGCCGTAGCCATACCGTCGATAGACCGGTGCCGTGCGGACACAGCCGTTCGGACCACAAACCAAGGCGACGCTCTCAACGTTTGATGTTTGTCCGAGAGGAGCGAGCGGCATAGCCGATGCCGCACCAGCGGTGAACGCGACGCCGCTGAGCGCGATTAGTCCAACGAGTGCGAGCTTGAGTTTCATAAGTGTCCTCCTGTGGAGCGCTAGAACGTACGGCACAGTAGGAAGGTGCACATGAACGAGGGATGAGCAGGATTTTAATTTCCGATGTTAAGGCCATCGACACCCGCAAGGCACGCGGCGGATTTTTCGCGTGCCACAACACCGGAGTTGACCGGTCATACAAGGATACTATGTCCGACAAACTCGATTTTATCAAATACCTTATCTCAACGCTCGCCGCTGCTTCCACGAAGCTTCTTGCTGCGACCCCAGCAAACGCAGACACGGCCGGTCGTCTCAATCAGATCGTACGTACGGCTGACGACAATGTGTCTGATGGCCATTGGGCTCGCATCGCACCGCTGTACGAGCCGTTAGCGCCAAAACTGGAATTGGCAGTGATGCATGTAAACGCGGATATCATTGCCGGTCAGAAGCCCGCGCCTGACTTCCATACATACTTCGCGCTGCTTGCGGCCGAAGTGCAGAACTGACCACCATATTGCCGTCGCAACTGGCTGTGTGTACCGAAAACCTTATCCGAGTGTGATGCCGCGTTGGAATCGCCTAAGCTGGCGGAATGATCGGGCTGTTCTGCTTCGTTCTTGCCGTCCTGGCCTCGCCCTGATCGGATCAATCCGGCGTGAATGTGTGGACCACATCATTGTCCTGGGGGAGACACATCTGCGCCGGATTCTGAGATCTTACGCTCGCTACTATAATGCGACGCGGACACACTTGGCCTTAGATAAGGATGCGCCCGTTTCTCGCCCGGTTCAGCGAACCGGTGCGGTCAGGTCACGTGCCATCCTGAGCGGACTTCATCACCACTACGCCCGAGCTTAAGTTTTCGGTAGAGACCACCATGCAAAGCCCGGTTGCTGCTGCCGGGGGCAAAATAGAGCCGATCATCGGCATCATCGGCGTCGCCACGACCAGCAGCAATACGAGCGACGCGAGCGGCTGTGCCGCATCATTGGAGGCGCGATTTCACCAGAGTGTCCGAGGGTCGTTCGCCGAACTGAAGACGATAACTCCTCGCGAAATCCCCCAAGTGCCAAAATCCGAAAGCGAGCGCACACGCCTTTACACTATCCGCTCCGGCCAGCAGTCGTTGCCGCACGAGCCAGAGACGCCTCAGGCGCAAATATCGGTGGAGGCTCATTCCTCGGTATCGCTTAACCGCCTCGTGCATGGTCCGCACCGAGGCGCCAACTTCTCGCGCAAGTTCATCACTGTAGACCGGACGCCCAATGTTACCGGACAATACTTCCTGAATATCTCGGAAAATCCTGAAATACCCGAGGCAATTCGCATGAAAGGCCCATCTTGCGTCAACCACGTCGGCGAATGCGGCATCAATTCCAGCCAGTAGGGACTCCCGGATTGCGGACGAGGCGTTGCCCGTCTCGCAGGCATCGAATGTCGCGGAAATTGACAGGATCTGCCTCACGAGCTCGCGCAGCCAATGCTGCGCAGCGGTGCTCGTTTCTAACGCTTTCCAGTTGGGACCGGCCTGGGGCCAGCCACGATCCTGTATCGTTGGCGTGAAAATAATCGATGTGAATTGCCGCTCGGCTCGTTCGACCGTGGAATATGCAGCACCGCTGCCGCCGATCGCGATAGCTGAGTGATCTCTTTCGACCCCGTTGAAGCGAATGGGAAACCCGTCATCCATCGAGAACCCGACAGCTGTGCAATTGTCGGCAAGCTGACCATCGGCGATGCGCGGGAAAGACTTGGCAAAATTGATGTCACATCCCGGGAGACTTAGGATGACTTGCTCAGCAGAGATTTTCCGTGCGAGAGGCGTAAATTCGACCTTCAGATTTCGCACGGCTGTTCGATACTGATCGAGATCAGTAAAGCGAAATACCTTTGGCGCTAATACAGCGAGAGCCGTTATTCTCTCCTATCGAGGGCCAAGGCGGCCCTCTAACAATACTAAAGCCGAATCGGGGTCTACGGATTCCGGAATACTACGGATTGAATGTATAGCGACCAACACGTCAGAGCTCAATGAGCCAGCAGAAGAACGAGGATCATTCTGGAGCTGTCCAGGACGGGCGCATCTACATCGAGCGGATCAATGTGCCGTTCCTGTTCAAGCTGAAGGGCAGCGGCAGCGAGTTCGGCGCGGGGCTCAAATACGCGATCGAACGCGGCTGGTTGTCGAAGCACGAAAGCGGCACTTACGTGAAGCTAATGCCGACCGGTGAAGATCTGCTGTCTCGCAAATAGGAAGGTGCTGGGCCGAAATAGGCAGCAAACCGAGGGGCCTTACAGGCGTGGTGCCAGGTAGTCGAGAACCTGGAAAAACCCGTAGAGGGGCGAGCGCGGTCACAGCCGCGAAAGCAACAATCATCGTCGCCCATTCGCGTTTGGAAAATAAATCGAAGTCGAACATAAAGAGCCCCGCCAGGAATCCAGCGCCGAATGTGAAGCCGTCCTACTGACTGCCTTGCTTTTCCGGTGGAGACGGATGAATGAGGGCCTTCGCGTCCGTCGCCTGTGCGATTAGGACTGCAATTCCGTCCAGCGTTTGTCGGTCGTTGATTCCGAGCGACAGGCGCCGATACCGGGCGATCTTGTCCTCGTACTGAATGCACTTCTCACACATGGCTTCCGCTCGACCTAGAAGGCGGGAGCATGAAGCACTCTCAGTCACCGATGGGCGCCTCGGACGGAGCGGTGATCTCCGGACCATAAGCCAGAACTCGGGTTCCCGACAGAAGGAACACAGGCCAACGACGGAGGCGGCATCAATGCCTGCGCCGTTCGACCGCGAATGTGAATTTGAGCTGGAGCACCGGACCGCTGTCGTCCCCGACTTCAATCGACATCTGTTGGCTACTGGCCCCTAGGGTGCGGACGGCATCGCGGGCCATATCGGCCAGCGAGCGCGCCGCCTCTTCCTGCACCTTCTCTATGGTTGCGAGTTCCAGACCTTCCTCATCCGGGAAAATCTCGTCACCCTCTCTGATGTCAAAGTAATACCGTCTCATCAGACCAGAACGACGCCAACCTCAAATTGTTCTTTTCGTAAAGAGCCGCTCCCAAAATCAAACTAGGCCACTGAGGTCAGCAACAGGCGTCTTAAAGCACTGCGGCCGCCCAATGCAGGGACGGCTCCCGCCGGGGCTGGCTGAGCGGGCGGCCGTCCCGCGACCGCGGTATGGAATCAGATCCATCCCGATCGTTCTCAAGCTCGCACGTTCCGAGGGATCGAATGTTCACATTGTACCGCTGGACACATTAACTTTGGTCGGCGCGCTCCCGGCTCTGGTCGTCTGGCAGACGAAGCCCCAGGGCTGGAGGGCCCGGAGCCTCAAAGTCAATTTGCGCAGCCAAGCAGCAACCGACCTAGCGAGCCCGCCCTCTGCCCATTCAGCTAAAGCGAAAGGGGCCGCTTAACGGCGGCCCCTCGCCGGTCAGAATAGAGTTCGTAAATGAAAACCAGCCCCGGCGACGCCAAGGTTAAATTTAGCAATCTCCAGAAATCAAGTGTCTTGATCTCCTTTGCGGGTGTGCCGGCAACTCAGCTTACTCAGCTTGAGCCGTTCCTAAAAGGTTTCGTGTTTGGAACGAAAATATTGGACTGGCGCCCCGTAAAATTCGGGAAGATCATGACTCGTCGCAGCCGTTCAATGTCGCCCGCTGGCAAAAAAGGGAGCGCCGCAGCGGCCCGCATTTTCATCGCAGGAGGGAGGAGTTTCCTCAATGCAACGGACACAGCAGCAGCCCCGACGCCGCATCGAGCGTGGGAAGAGCTTCAAGGAACGCTTGGCTGATGAGGCGGTGCAATTTCGGGCAGAAGCCGCAAAGCTCTCGCCAGGCACGGCCCGCGAACTACTTCTGCGACGAGCACGTCAAGCCGAGACCGCCGCTCACATCGATGATTGGCTTAATGAACTGAAATCGCCCGACTGATCGCCATGACAACCGGATACTACGCATACGCCATCGGACCGGATGGTCATGTCCAAAGCCGCGTCGTCGTCCTCGGCCATAACGACGAGGTAGCCAAGCACTTGGCTGAGCAGCTCGTCGACGGTCACGATATTGAACTGTGGCAAGGGGCGCGCAAGGTTGCGGTCTTCCCGCGCCATGATCGTCCGACCGGTTAGGAACCCGCACGCTCGCCGGCGTTTATTTTTTGCTGACTTGCTGCCGGAGCGGCCCCGGCCTACCCTTGCCCCCCTGCAGCCGGGGCCGTCCCTCCGTCATTGTCGTATCGGAGTAGCGTATGCGTTCCTCGTCCTCGATCGTGCGGCCAATCGCCTCGATCGCGACATCTATCTTGTGCTTGAAGACTTCGGCGCGCGCGCCGGTTGCGCCTGGCGCGAGACGGATGAGGCTGACACTGATCTCGAGGGCGTGCTGCAAAATCTGCTGTCTGGCCAGTACGCTATCCGGTCCGGATGGTTTCCTTCAATCCCGTCGAGGGATGGTCGCGGGATGCGACTTCCGACGTCGCCGACGCACTGGCCCAGCGCGCAGCCGACACCGACGCCGAGGTCTCGTCTGCATTGCAAGCCTTCATCGCCGCCAACGCCACAAAGCGCTTCGACATGCAGCTAGCGCTGCCCCTGCGCGGGGTCGCCTGATGCCCGAGGAAAAGCTGCTGGCCGCTGGTACAATGACCGCGAGTTGCACCAACGTGACGATCTCGGCTGGGTATGCGAGAACCACCCGGACCGCCCTTGGGAAGGCCCGCGCGCCTGCACCTGTGGCGGCGCCGGCGCGCCCTGCCTCGCCTGCAACGCAACTGGCGAAGGTGAGGGTTCGCGCATGCCGGAAGGATTTCAGGTCGAGGTCGACAAGGACGGCTGGCGACACTGAACGGACGTCTGCGCGGTCCTAAACCCGCGGGACCTCAGCGAACATTTGTTAATGATGGCCCGCCTCGTGTCGGATTAGCATTCGCACTACAAAACCCAACGGTTAGGACCCGTATGCGCGAGGCCAGTCATGAAGCACCGTCGTCGGTTTAAGCAAACCCAATCCCTCGAAGAGCGCCTTGCCCAAGAGGCCGAACGCCTAAGAGAGCAAGCCAAGAAGCTCCCGCACGGCTCTGAGCGCGAAATCCTGCTCCGCAAAGCCAGACAGGCTGAGACCGGGTCGCATATGAGCGAATGGCTCAGATCTCCCGGGTTGCAGCCGCCAAGGTAGCCCACGCCCCGGCAGCGGCCTGTTCTGAACTTGTGGCTGCAACCATTCGAAAGACGGCCCGTTTGCTCACAACCGCAACGAGGATCGCCATGAGGAACTTTGCTGCAGTTGCGTTCGCCGTCACCCTCGCGTCCCTCAGCGCAGCTAAGGCCGATGTACCAGGGCCTGACTGGATGCCAATGGAACAGAGTCATGGAGTCGGGCTACACGCAGGTTACTAAACTCAAAGCCGATGACGGTCGGTGGGAAGGCGAAGGCATCAAAAACGGACAGAAGTTGGAATTTCACGCTGACCCCAAAACCGGCGTCATCGTGCGCGAGAAGCCAGACCATTAAAAAGTTGAGGCCGCCTCAGTTGGCGGCCTTTCGTTTGCTTGTGCACTTCGCCGGCGAGCCCCTCTTGGTCTTCTTTTCGGCACTTTTCTTTTTCAACCCGAGCCCCACGAACTCGCCCGACACGTTGTTGTCCAAGCTTAACACAGGGCCGTCATGCTGACGCAACCTTGATGACATCCAACGTCCCGCGAAAGACCATCTCGCCCGCTACATAAAGGATGACGGCTAGGCCGACGTAAGCAATCCATCGATAAGTTTGCAGAAGGCGCGCAATGAAAGAAGCGGCCACGCCCATCATCGCGATGGAAAGCCCCGGGCCGAAAATCAAGATCATCGGATGCTCGCGTGCCGCCCCTGCCACGGCCAGAACGTTGTCGAGAGACATGGAAACGTCGGTAACCGATCCCCGTCGATGCGCGGGTCACGGTTGCAAATTGCCTGTCCATCTCGGCTCTCCGCTATCTCCGAAGTTGCCTTTCCAATCGCGCTAGGCGGCCGCCGTTCCTAACCCGATAGGAACTTCGAGACGCAATCAAGCTTAGCCGTAATCATTCGCTCGGAGTTCCCTACATGAAAGCTCTCACCTGGCACGGCAAAGGCGACATCCGATGCGAGACCGTGCCGGATCCCAAGATCGAGCATGGACGCGACGCCATCATCAAGGTGACTGCCTGCGCGATCTGCGGTTCGGACCTGCATCTGCTCGACGGCGTCATGCCGAGCATGGAAGAAGGCGACGTGGTGGGCCACGAGACGATGGGCGAGGTCGTCGACGTCGGCAAAGGCAATACCATGCTCAAGGTCGGCGACCGCGTCGTGGTGCCCTCCACGATCTCCTGTGGTGAATGCTTCTTCTGCAAGAACGGCTTCTACTCCGGATGCGAGCGGTCCAACCCCAACGCCAAGATGGCCGAGAAGATGTGGGGACACTCTCCGGCCGGCTTGTTCGGCTATTCGCACATGCTCGGTGGTTTTGCCGGCGGTCAGGCGGAGTACCTGCGCGTGCCCTACTCCGATGTTGGACCTTACAAGGTCCCGGAAGGTCTCACCGATGAACAGGTGCTATTCCTGTCGGACATCTTTCCGACCGGCTACACGGCCGCCGAGTTCTGCAACATAAAGGGCGGCGAAACAGTGGCTGTCTGGGGATGTGGTCCTGTCGGGCAGTTCGCTATCAAGAGCGCGTTTCTGCTGGGGGCGGAACGCGTGCTAGCGATCGACACCGTTCCTGAACGGCTGGCACTTGCCAGACAATCGGGTGCAATCACGCTCGATTTCCGGAACGACGACATCTACGATCGTATCCAGGAGTTGACCGGCGGGCGCGGCGCGGATGCTTGCATCGACGCCGTCGGCACCGAGCCTGAATCCACTGCCAGCATCGGCTCTGTGATCGACCGGATCAAGGTCGCGACCTTCATGGGAACGGACAGGCCGCATGTTCTTCGACAGGCGATCGAGTGCTGCCGAAATTTCGGCACGGTTTCGATCGTCTGCGTCTATGGCGGGTATCTGGACAAGATTCCTATGGGCAGCGCCATTAATCGCGGCCTCACCTTCCGGATGGCCCAGACCCCGTCCAGCATTACATGCCGAAGCTTATGGAGAGCATCCAGAAGGGCGAAATCGATCCATCCTTCGTCATCACCCATCGGGCAACACTCGAGGAAGGGCCGGAACTCTACAAGACCTTCCGGGACAAGAAGGACGGTTGCATCAAAGTTGTGATGAAGCCTTTCGGAGCCTGACGACTGTCGGCTATCCGAGCAGGATTATAATGGAGAGCTCAGACGCGCATTTCGATCGCAAGCTGGAAGAACTGAAGCTTCTGAACAGCTGCCTGGCTGCACCGCTATCACTGGATCGTCCTGGTTCGGTCGACGACGTCATTCGTCGCAAATTTCAGCTAACCGCAGCTCTCAGAGCCGCGCATGAGATGCAGGAGTGGAACGCCACCGAGACCGCATGGGCCGGCAGCGCGCGTCCAGTCAGCGGGCCCTTTAAGTTTCGATACGACTATCAACGCGCTGACCTTGCCGTAGAAGGACCGTCATTCTATGCGCTCGATAAGCGCCACGTTAGTTAATCGGCGCGAAGCGCTCGCCGCAATTGCCTTTGTATGGTTCGCCGCTTCGACATCTGTCGATCAGCAGGAACTGCAAGTCAGATTTGCTTGCGAGCTGCAGGGAGTTTGCACAATCCTGCCAGATTGCTTCGGCAGGTCCGTGCTGTTCAAAATGGAGACGAGCATTGCTACCTAAGAAGAAGCAGACCCAAATTCGCAAGGCCTACACCCGCGACGATCTCAAAGCCCTGAAGCAGTACTCGAAGGCGCGCACGCCAATCAGCAAGGTGGCGAAGACGATGAAGCGCAGCGTCCCCGCATTGCGGGCCAAGGCGCATCAGCTTGGCATTGGACTGGGCGAAGCCCACCGCGGCTAATTTGCATTTTCTGCAGCGGAATGGTACCAAGACCCTCTTCCAGGACCCGTTGCATTTCCACAAAATCGATGCGTCCTACCAAGGAGAGCCCCCCGAAAAGGGGGGTCTTTTGTTTCAGGGGGCGGGGACGATGCGGCTCTGGCTGTCGATCATTGCGATCTGCTTTGCGGGGCCGGCTCTCGCTGGCCAGGCCGGAGTCATGACGCTCGGGGTCTGGCAGAGATCATGCGGCCAGTTCATCGCCGCCGTTGGTCAGGCTCCCCTTGGCGCAACCGATCTTCAAATTTGGGCTCTGGCAATTCCGGGCGCTGCAGGAAAACGTCAACCGGCGGCGCCTGGCGATCGGGGCGCCGCTCAGTCGTCGCCGGCTCAACGTCCGATATGTATTTTAGTTTGAAGGACCGCAGGTAAGTGACGCGATCTGCCCGGATGCATCGAAAGTTAATAAGGCGCTCACGACACCCTCGCGTGTGACATACGAGATTACTGTTCCATCCTCTGATAGCTGCAGGTTGTCTAGATGGGACGCGGGACGCTTCCTAAGGCGGTCATCCCAGTAAGCACGCAAGCTGTCTGTGCTGGTGATAATTTTTATGCCTTCGCAGCTGCAGTGAACCACCGCGTCTTCGGCATACATTGCCAAGATAGTTTCAATGTCTCCAGCGCGGTAGGCATCAAACCAGGCAACGGCAGCGGCCATCGGGTCAAAGGACATATTCCTACCTCCCTGCCGTGTTCTCGTTCGTCGCAGCGAGTAGGGAGAAATTGCCAGTTGTTCCCAGGATTGTCACCTCCTCTTGGTCGAGAATCAATGCTTCTACAAAGAGCAAGAAAGCCGACGGGTCGCCTTCGAGCATCCGCGGCCGGTGGGTCATAGACCGTAACTAGCGGCGCAAGCCTTCCAAGGACCACGGCAGATGAAGCTACGCCTAATGACCTGAAACGGACGTTATATGGAGCTGTGATCACGCGTGACAAAGTTGCAGGCGCTGATCGTTCATCAATGAACTGTTCACTTGTGAATTGCCACTTTTGCCCTGCATCTTGCCGGGCCGTTTTTTCTTGAGTGAATTAACAAAGGTGATTGACGGAACCCGCTAACTGCACCAACCTGATCGTGTCGGGTGGGCTCCCCAAAGCTTCCTGACGCGCTCGAAATGGAACAGCTACTTTCAAAAGCCCCGCTTAAGCGGGGCTTTTTTTGCGCTCTGCGCTCCTCTTCGAGCACCAGATAGTGGCCGTCTCTCCCCCGTTATTGTATCGGAGCAGCGTATGCGTTCCTCGCCCTCGATCGGATATCGCGATCGAGGCGGCCGGCCGGCACGGACATGCAGTTGACCCTGCCGTTGCGCGGTATCGCCTGACGCGCAGGTGAGCGAAATCAATCGAGTCAATGGCTCGGCGGCTGCGAACCGGGAGGCTTCAACGATCAGCTTGACGAAGCGCTGCGGCGGGCACAAGCAGAGTGCAAGGCCCATCCGCATCGCACTGGCTGCTAGTTCAGCGCATTGTCTGAGGAATCGAGCATGAGGCGATGGAAGCCTATGTACCGCTGGCCTAAATGGCTGGAGCGGTTCTGGGGAATCGTCTTCCTTATTGTCGGGGTTTTAGGGCTATGCCTGTTGGCTAAGTGGGCGATTGAGTTCCTAAGCCAAATTTGACCGCCCTCGCTGTCCGCGCCGCGACGCCAAGTTTTCCCGGCGCCCCTAGGCTCGCGAGGGCGAAACTTTTAGGCCCCATTGACCAACCTCTTGGGCCAGGTCTAGGCGCCGCGCGCAAGCCCCAGCGGATGGCTCGGCACCCGACTAGCGCCTATCCTGTGTCGTCATGATCAATAACACCGCCCTCACCCGCCGCCGCTCCGACAATCCGCACGACGAGACCTGGTGCACATCTATTCCGGCGACGTCCGCATCGGCACCATCGGCGTGCGCGCCGGCGTGCCTGTGCAAGCCGATCAATGGGCTTGGTCGATCGGCTTCTATCCCGGCATGGAGCCAGGCGCCGGGCGGAGAGGAATAGCCGCCACCTTCGAAGCCGCACGCGAGGCTTTCGAGGCCGCGTGGTCCGATCTGCGGCCTACCATCCCCGACGCCGCCTTCGCCGAATGGCGCCAAGACCGCGACTGGCGCGCCGCGATGGCGGCCAAGCGGGCTCGGAGCGAGGAACTCGACAGCGAGACCAGAAACACGATGATGCGCTGCGTCTGCGGGGCCACATTCGACAGCTGGAAACCGGCGGAGAGCTACCAGCACCGAGCGCACATCACCGCCGCGCAGTGGCCGCGAGCGCCGCACTAGGAATTCCGCTGCTGCGATTGGCGCGAGGTGTCCCGTTGCCACTTCTGATGATCGGCGCCGGGCTTGCCCTGACCTCGAAGACGGTGCGTGATCGCGCTGCGGACGCGTCCGGTCCGGCAATGGATAGAGCGGGGGAAATGCTCGAGGAGTTGACGGAGGGTGCCCGCGCCATGCAGGGCGACGCGACGGAAAAGCTATCCTCAGGTGAAAAACTCAAGTTTGGTATCGACGCAGCCAAGGATGCGGCGGCGAAGGCGCCTGACCAGGCCCGTCAGACCATCAGCGACAATGCTGCCCTCATCGGAGGTCTCGGCATCGCGATCGGCGCCATCATCGCGGCGGCTCTTCCCGAGACCAAGGCTGAAGGCAAGGTGATCGGTCGGGCGAGCGATGGCGTGAAACAGGCTGCGGCCGAGGCGGCCCACTCCGGATTCGAGGCGGCGAAAGAGGCGACCACGTCGGCAGCCGACGCGGCGGCACAAAAGATCGCTGAGGCCGATCTCGGCACCTACGCCAGTCGTATGACGCAGGATGTGGCGGGCGCTCTGAAAGAGGCTGCGGACGACGTCGTCAAAGCCGCCTTTAGCCCTTCCCAAAACACCAACACCTGAAGGAAACAATCATGAACGATGTGGACCCGAACAACATCACGCAGTTTGCGCCGAGCCGAGACAAGGGACCCTCGAAGGATCTGAAGGAACAGATCGGTGAAGCCGGGGCAGAGATGAAGCAGCGCGCTGGCGATGCCCTTCAGGCAACGGCCGATCTCGCGCGGGACAAGTTCAGTGAAGCGGCTGATGCAGCCAAAGGGGTGACGGAAGGGACGGTGGAGCAGATTCAGAGCCAGGCCCGCGAGCAGCAGCGGTCGGGCGCCGCTTTCGTTGAGCGCCTCGCAGGCAACATGCGTGAAGCCGGCCGAGCATTTGAGAGCGACGTACCGTTCGCTGCACGCGGCATCGGTTCTGCTGCCGACTACGTCGAAGAAGCCGCCCAGAAGATCCGCGATGGCAGCTTCCGGGATCTCGTCGAAGGTGCAACTGATTTCGCCAAGCGTCAGCCCGCCGCCTTTCTCCGAATATCCGTGCTGGCAGGCTTCGCAGCGCTCCGCTTTTTAAAAGCGTCCGGCGAGCAATCCTCATCATCGAAGCGGAGCGGCACAGTGAATAAATCGTCGTCGGAAGCCGTTCAGAAGTCCGGTGCCCCGCCGTTCTCGGCGAGTTCCGCGCCGCCCGGTCCGAGTTCGCAACAGACATCATCCTCACAGGGCAGCGCCGTACCATGAGCATCGAGCACGATATCAAAACCAGCCAGGGCGAGTTTCGGGTCATCTCGACGCTGCTGGGCGATACCATGTCGCAGTTCGCCAAACTCTTCCAGAACGAAATGGACCTGGCCAAGGCCGAAGTTGGCGACAAGCTTCAGAAGCTTGGTGGCGCGCTAGGTTTGATTGCAGGTGGTGCCGTTCTGGTGATTCCAGCGATCGTCATGGCACTGTTTGCCCTATCCGCGGCGTTGATCTCCGCAGGATGGTCGCAACCGGTATCGTATCTGACGTCGGCGTTCATAGCGGCGGTAATTGCGGCCTTGCTCTTTGCAGTCGGCATCAACCGGCTTGATGTGCGCAATCTGGCACCTCGAGAAACGATCAGCCAGCTTGAAAAGGATAAGGACACCATGAAAGGAATGGTGCGATGAGCAACACAAAGAGCAGTTTTATTGACAATTTGGTGACAGCGGCCCGGGAAAACCCCCTTGCCGCTGCGCTTATCGGAGGTGGAGCGCTTTGGCTGTTGGCTGGCGACCAGAAGCTGAAGACCGCGACCCGCTCGGCTGTGGACGCAGTTTCACCCGTGGCCGATGCTGGAACTACTCTCAGGTCGGCAGCGTCGGCTGTGAAGCAGACTGTGGCGCCTCCAACGGCACCTGAAATGGACGACGAGGGATCGCTGGGCGTCGGCGAAACTTTGCGCGGCGCCACCGCAGCGGCTTCCGATGTAGTCTCAGGAGCTGCCGACCGCGTTCAGGATCGGTTCGACGAGGGCGTCGCTTTCTTCCAGGACACACTCGGCACTGCGCTTCCAGGTAAAGAAGCGCTCAGTGCGCAATCGTCAATAACTGAGTTGCTTGAAAGACAACCCCTGGTGCTTGGGATTGTGGGCATGGCGATCGGTGCAGCAGTCGCAGGCGCGTTTCGCGCTTCCGAAATCGAGAACGAATATATCGGCAAAGTTGCCGACGATGTGAAGGCCGACCTGAATCGTCGCGCTGGCGCGGTATCGCAGGCCTTGCGAGAAGCCTCAGATACCGTGGTCGCAGAAGTCGGCGACAAAGGTGCCGAAGCCTTGGATAGGGTGAAGCAGGCCGGCATGGATGCCGCTGAGGCAGCCACCGCCAAAGTAAGGTCCCCCCAACCGGGCTAAGGTTGCGGTGGTCGTGATCACGTGGATCTGCAGCGAGGTGCGGAGTGCACCCCTGAGGTGACTTCTCAGATTGCGCGCCGTTGTGTGCCGACCACAAAGCCTTAGACAAGCAGCACGATGACCGTCGATCAATCCTGTGCCTTCGCCAGGACGATACCAGCCACGGGCTTGCCCAAGGTAAGCCGCAACGAGGGCACCAACGATCCCGAGGATGGTCGTTAGGATGAACCTGGCTCCGAAACAGTGCACCATGGAGCAGATCACCTGACCCGTTTCCATGCCGGAGGCCAAGGCGGCAGTCCAAGACGCAAGACAAACGAGCGGTATCGAGCAGACATCACGTAAGGCGGTTTAGACGTGGTCCAAAACCGAGAAGGGCGCATCGATACGCGATCGAAAGGTGGGAACGGGCGAAAGCGTGGCCCCTCGTAACCGTCTACTGCTTCGCGTCTTCGTCCTGGCGGTCTTTCAAGTCTTGCGCTATCTGATCAACCGACGTCTCGCTTGCAAGCTCATCCGGCCTACCATCCTCGGTGTCCTCGACATCCAGTTTCTTCGCGATGCGCTGCAATATGCGCAACGACTGGGTCGCCTCCCTCTCTGCAAGGAGATTGATCTGCAGCTCCAGGTGATCGCGCCGTTCCAGAGTTCGGTCGATCAGGCTTTGGCGGATCAGCACGCATGAGGTGAGGAGAACGGCTTCGAGCGCGAGGATCGTCGCGAGCAGCGGGAACGGATATTCGTCGAAGGCGTGATGCGGGAAAAAGTGGCTGAGGATGATCCAGCCGATCACGAACGCGCATTGAAGAACGATAAACTGAACGGTGCCGACGAACCAGCCGATCCAGTGAAACAGACGGTGATGAACCGCCAGAGTTTCTTCATCCTGCTTTTCAAGGCGAAGGATTGCGTCGATGCTTTGGGCGGCGGGCCTCGCTGACTGAGTGCCCGCCCGCATCAGTTTGCGACCTTTTCTGCGGCCCGTCGCGCCGACTTCCGCGTTTTGTCGACGCTCTTGTCGGCCGATTTTTCAGCGCGCGCCCTCGCCTCGCATTTGCCGCGCAGATCCTCGATCTCGTCGTCCGTCAGGTGTTCGATACCGACCAGTGAATTCCGGGCCGCGCCGACCCGGATCAATTCGTCGAGCTTGACCTGGATCGCGGCGCTATCGCGGTTTTGAGAATTCTGGATGAGAAACACCATCAAGAACGTGACGATGGTCGTTCCTGTGTTGATCACCAGCTGCCACGTATCTGAGAAACCAAAGAGCGGTCCGCTTACCGCCCATACGATGACGATGCTGGCCGCGATAATGAACGTTGAAGCCCGACCTGCCGCCAGGGAGGTTCTGTTGGCGAGTTCGCCGAAAAACTTCGAAACTCCGGACGGCTCTTTAGCCTTTGCTTTGCCCTTCATGAATGTCGCCCCTGTGTCAGCCGCCGGGATAAATCGGCACTGCGTCCTAAAGTTCCATTGCCCAGGAACCAACCTCTCACATGCTCATTATTGCGGCAGACGGCGCGCGGCGCGGTCATTTGCGGAGCGAATTATATGATCGATACTGTCGTGGTTGCACCGGGAGGGCCCGCGGGCTCGCCGGGAACGGGCGTCTCTTGGCCTTCCATCATCGCGGGCGCAGTCGCCGCGTGCGCGATGACCCTCGTACTGCTCGCCTTTGGCACCGGACTTGGCCTTAGCGCGATCTCGCCGTGGGGAGGCTCAGGCGTTTCGGCCACCACTTTCAAAATCACGACCGGGCTTTATCTGATCGTTATCGCCATGATCTCGTCGTCGATCGGCGGGTATCTCGCCGGGCGTCTGCGGACGGCATGGGAAGGCGTGCACGCGGATGAGGTCTACTTCCGAGATACGGCGCACGGGTTTATCGCGTGGGCTTTAGCTTCGGTACTCGGCGCCGTCGTGCTCGCCAGCCCGGCGACAAGCCTGATTGGCGGCACCGCAGCCGGTGTGAGCCAGGGAGCCGTCACGAGCGCCGCTCAATCGAGCGGTCCGATGGATGGTTATGTGGACACTATCCTGCGGGGCGATCCCGCTGCACAAAACGCTAACTCCGCCGATGCCCGCGGCGAGGTAGTCCGCCTTTTCTCGCGAAGTTTTCGCAACGGCGGCGAACTCAAGGGTCCGGACCGAGATTACACAGTCAAGGTCGTGGCCGCCCGGACGGGCCTGAGCCAGCGGGACGCGGAAAAGCGGGTCAATGAGGTCGTCACGCAGATCAAGGCCGACATCGACGCCGCACGCAAAGCAACCGCTTCGCTCGCATTCTGGATCACGGCTTCGCTTCTTCTCGGCGCCTTCTGCGCCAGCCTTGCAGCCACCGAAGGCGGCGGCCTTCGCGACGGCACCTGGAAACGCCGCCGATAAACGAAAGGAAACATCATGCCGATTTTACTCTGGCTCCTTGGAATTCCGATCCCGCTCATCATCCTGATCCTTCTGCTGCGGTAATTGGGATGCGTCAGCGGCGCATTACCCGCGCCGCTGACGCTCCGCCGTCGAAAAGCGGTAACTGGTTCAGCAGGGAAAGACCGGGGGTATCGCCGTTTTTTCCCACAACGGAGAACAATGCCATGGCGGACAAATTAGACCCGGCACCAACCGACAAACACGCAGACACACCAAAAGAGCGCTCGGCCGCCGACAAGAAGTCGGTTGACGAGCTGAAAAAGGGATTGAAGGACAGCTTTCCGGCATCCGATCCGCCAAGCAACACTCAGCCGCCGAAAACAGTCGACGACGCAGGCTAGAAGGAGCACCGCATGGGCATCGCGAAATACGAGATCTTCGGCACCGACGGCACATGGCGGGTGCGTCATGATGGCAAGGCGGAGAATGAATACGCCACGAAGGAAGCTGCGTTCGAGGCGGCAATTGCGGCGGCCTCACTTGCGCTGCGGCAGGGCCATGACGTGACAGTGACCGCGCCTTCCAGCGGGACTACAACAGGCGCACCCGCCAAGTAGGTTTTCGAGCCCGCAGACGCGAAACCCTTAGTCCTCCAGCCCAGACATGGCACCAGCGCGTTCCGATGCCAGAGGCCACGGCGGCAACGGCGGCAAGCCAAGGACCTCACGCACAGGACCGAACGAGCGTCTATGCGCGGCACATGCGCCAAGCCGCGCAA